>NZ_CP065972.1 GCF_016127015.1 Corynebacterium tuberculostearicum | reverse complement strand
GATGCCTCCGCAGCTGCCATCCTCGCCAGCGCATTTGCCCCCGCCAAAAATAAGGGCAGCGCGGATCTCAGCGCCGAGGATGATACCCGCACCTATGCCCAGCGCATGGCGGACCAATTGACCGCTGCGCTATCGAGCTATCTTTCCGCCACCCAAAAGAACTCCGACGGGCTCGGCTCCTTCTTCGTCGCCACCACATTGGAGGAGCTGGAAGCGATGGGCGGCGATACCCGCTTCGCCACCAGTACCGGCATCGAACTCACCCCGCTCGACCTTCTCCGCCTCGGCGGCGCGCAGCACGATTTCTTCTGTGCCGTGGACGACAAGGGCTTCCCCCTCGAGCTTGGCCGCACCAAGCGCACCGCTTCCCTTTGGCAGAAGCTCGCTCTCGCGGCCTCCGAACTCGTCTGCACCCACCCCGAGTGCCACCGCCCTTGGCAGGATTGCGACGTCCACCACCTCCAAGCCTGGTCCCACGGCGGTGCCACCGATCTCAAGAACCTCACGCTGCTGTGTCGCCGGCACCACGTGGACAATAACGACTACCGCGATGGCCGCAACGGAATGGGACACGCCGAGCGGGACCCCGACACGGGCCGGGTAGGATACCGAGCCGCCCACACCAGCGGCTTATCCCCCACCGTAGAAGTCAACGACCACCCCGCAGCGGAACAAGCCCCGGCCCGCAGGCTCACGGATCCGCCCTCGCCACCGCCGTCACCACCGGGTGCGGCCTGACCGGGGCCCGCGGCCTGCCACAGCCGCGCGCCCGACTGCCCTACACTGGATAACCATGCAAACGATGCTCGTCACTGGCGGCGCCGGTTTTATCGGCGCCAATTTCGTGCGCCTAATATGCCAGGCGCGCCCCGATACCCGCGTTACGGTGCTCGATAAACTCACCTACGCCGGAAACCGCGCCAACCTCGCCGGCCTCGATATTGACCTAGTGGAGGGGGATATCGCCGATCCCGCCACCGTAGAACCGCTCGTCGCCGCTGCGGATGTAGTGGTTCATTTTGCCGCCGAGTCCCATAACGACAATTCTTTGCGCGACCCCTCGCCCTTCATCCACACGAACCTCGTAGGCACATTCACCCTTCTGGAAGCCTGCCGCAAGCACGATACCCGCCTCCATCATGTCTCCACTGACGAGGTTTTCGGCGATCTGGAAATCGGGGCAGACACCAAGTTTACTGAGGACACCGCCTACGCTCCCTCCAGCCCGTACTCAGCCACCAAGGCGGGGTCTGACCACCTCCTGCGAGCATGGGTGCGTTCCTTCGGGCTGCGCGCGACCATCTCAAACTGCTCCAATAATTACGGGCCGTACCAGCACATTGAGAAGTTCATCCCCCGCCAAATCACCAATATCCTCTCCGGACACACGCCCAAGCTCTACGGCACGGGCGAGCAGGTGCGCGACTGGATCCACGTCGATGACCACAACAAAGCGGTGCTCGCCATCCTCGAGCGCGGCCGCATCGGCGAGACCTACAATATCGGGGCAGACCAAAAAGATATTAATAATAAGCAGGTCATCGAGCTGATCTGCGAAATCATGGGCCACACCCGCAATGGGCGCGCGCTCTATGAGCACGTGGCGGACCGCCCCGGCCATGACCAGCGTTATGCCATGGACGCCACCAAGCTGCGCCGCGAGCTGGGCTGGGCCCCGCGGTTCACGGATATCCGCGCCGGCCTCGAAGACACCATCGCGTGGTACCGCGATAACGAAGACTGGTGGAAACCCGAGAAAGAAAACGTGGAAGCCCGCTACAAGCAGCAAGGACAGTAGATATGCGTATTACCGAAACCGCCATCCCGGGGCTGCTCATCATCGACCTCGACGTGCACGGCGATAACCGCGGCTGGTTCAAGGAGAATTGGCAACGCGAAAAATTCACCGGCCTCGCGCCCGAGCTCGCGAGCTTCCAGCCGGTACAGAACAATATCTCTTTTAACCACGCCGGTGCTACGCGCGGCCTGCACGCCGAGCCGTGGGACAAACTCGTCTCGGTGGCGCAGGGCAGGATTTTCGGCGCATGGTGCGACTTGCGCGAGGGATCGGAAAGCTTTGGCGAGGTCGTCACCCACGAGGTGGGGTCTGAGACAGCGGTGTTTGTCCCGCGGGGCGTCGCCAATGGCTTTCAGGCGCTGGAGGAAACCTCCTACTGCTACCTGGTCAATGAACACTGGTCGGCCGAGGCGCGCTATGCCGCGGTGAACCTCGACATCGTGGACTGGCCGCAAGAACCCACCGAGATTTCAGAAAAGGACAAGCAGCACCCCGATCTTGCAGAGGTGAGCCCGATGCCCGCCCGCCGTATCCTCGTCACGGGCGCGAACGGGCAATTGGGGCGTGCACTCAAACGCCTGCTTGCCGACGCCGAATTCTGCTCCCACGCCGACTTCGACATCACCAATCCGCCGGAACGGAATTGGAAGCAGTACTCGGCCATCATTAATTGCGCGGCGTATAACGACGTCAACGGCGCCGAGAACGACCGCGCCGCCGCCTGGGCCGTCAATGCGGAAGCGCCCGCACGGCTGGCGCGCATCGCCGCAGAGAACCAACTCACGCTGGTGCATGTGTCGAGCGACTATATCTTCGACGGCACTAATGAGGTCCACTCCGAGGAGGAGCTACCGTCGCCGCTCAGTGCATACGGGGCGTCGAAAGCCGCGGGTGATACCGCCGCGCAAACCGCGCCGCAGCACTACGTCATCCGCACTTCCTGGGTCTTTGGTGATGGTGAGAATTTCATGTCCACCATGCGCCGGCTGGCCACTAAGGGCGTGGAGCCGAAAGTCATCCACGACCAGCGCGGGCGGCCCACGTTTGCCGAGGATCTGGCCAAGGGCATCGTCCACCTGCTCAATTCCGACGCGGACTACGGCGTGTATAACCTCTCCAACTCGGGCGATACCGTCGGCCGCGATGAGATTGCCATGGCCGTGTTCATCGGGCTCGGCCACGACCCGGCCGAGGTCACTCCGGTAACCACCGAGCAGTACCGGGAGATCGCGGGACCCGACGCGCCGCGCCCCAAGGAGTCGACGCTTGCGCTAGATAAAATCGAGGCTACCGGCTTCAAGCCGCAGAATTGGCGTGCGGCCCTTGCCCTGTATTTGGCGCTGTACCCGGAGGATTAAATGAAAGGCATCATCCTGGCCGGCGGTTCCGGCACGCGGCTCTACCCGATTACCAAGGGCATCTCGAAGCAGCTCATGCCCATTTATGACAAGCCGATGATTTACTACCCGCTAACCACGCTCATTCAAGCGGGTATTCGGGAAATCCTCATCATTACCACCCCAGAGGATGCGGAGGCCTTCCAGCGGCTCTTTGGCGATGGATCGCAGCTCGGACTCATGATCGATTATGCGGTCCAACCGCGGCCGGAGGGGCTCGCGCAGGCCTTTTTGATTGGCAAGGAGTTTATTGGAGACGACAGTGTCGCGCTGGTGCTCGGCGATAATATCTTCCACGGCTTCGGCGGCGAGCTCGCCCACTGCCAAGATCCGGAGGGCGGCATCATCTTCGCCTACGAGGTCTCGGACCCGCAGCGCTATGGTGTTGTGGAATTCGACGCCGCGGGCCATGCGCTGAGCATCGAGGAAAAGCCAGAAGTGCCGCGGTCGAACCACGCGGTGGTGGGCTTGTACTTCTACGACAACTCGGTGGTGGAGATAGCCAGGGGCATCAAGCCCAGCGGCCGCGGCGAACTGGAAATCACGGCCGTGAACGAAGAGTACCTGCGCCGCGGCGAGCTCAATGTCCAGCGCCTGCACCGCGGGAGCGTGTGGCTCGATACAGGAACGGTGGACTCGATGAGCGAGGCCTCCGCCTACGTCGAGGTGATGCAAAAACGCACCGGGATCGTTATCGGATCGCCCGAGGTCGCCGCATATGAGGCGGGCTTTATCGACCGCGCCCAGCTAGAAAAACTCGCCGAGCCGTTACTCAAGTCCGGCTACGGCGAGTACCTGCGGGCGTTTTAGAGGCTAGTAGCCGCGCTCGATGTATTCGTCGATGCGCGCGGCCTCCGCGCCCACCGTGGTGGCGTCGCCATGCCCTGGCAGGACCTTGGTGTCCTCCGGCAGGGTGAAGACGACGTTCTTCAGCGACTCGATGATGACGTCGAAGTCGGAGTACTTGCGGCCAGTGGCGCCTGGACCGCCGTTGAAGAGCGTATCGCCCGACAGCAGCGTCTCGCCCACGTGCAGCACCACGCAGCCCGGCGAGTGACCCGGGGTGTGGTAGACCGTAATCTTCTCGCCGCCAATATCGAACTGACCGCGGTCCGCCAAGGGCGTGTACGGAGCATCGCCATTGGATTCCTGCCACAACATATCATCGTCTGGGTGCAGGTAGACCTCGGTATCGAAGCGCTTGGCGGCCTCAGGAGCGAGCTCGCAGTGGTCATTGTGCGCGTGGGTGAGCAAGATGCCTTCCACACGACGGTCGCCCACGAGCTCCGCTACCGCATCGAGGTCGTGGGAGGGGTCCACCACGTAGACGCTGGAGTCATCGCCCACGACGTAGACGTTATTGTCCACATCCCATTCGCCGCCATCGAGGCGGAACTTGCCAGAAGTAACCGTGCTATCGATACGCATTAGAACTCCACCACAGAACGCAGAACCTTGCCGGACTTCATGGTGGCGAAGGCCTGCTCGACGTCGTCAAGCGCAATGCGCTCGGTGACGAACTTGTCCAGCGGGAAGTTGCCGGCCTTGGACAGCGCTACGTAAGCGGGGAAATCGCGCTCTGGGAGGCAATCGCCGTACCACGCAGGTTTGATGGAACCGCCGCGGCCGTAGAGATCGATGGCCGGAATGTCCACGTGGTCGGTAAGGTTCGGCACGCCCACCATGACCATGCGGCCGGCGTGGTCGCGAGAGTAGAAGGCCTGGCGCCAGGTGGGCTGGATGCCCACGGCGTCGATGGAAACATCGGTGCCGAAGCCGCCGGTGAGCTCGCGGACGGCGTCAATAACCTCCTGCTCCGAAAGGTCCTTGGAGCAGATGGTATCGGTCGCGCCGAATTCGCGGGCGGTCTCCAGCTTGGACTCGTCGATATCCACGGCGATGATCTTCGCCGCGCTCGCCAGCTTGGCGCCCGCAATGGCCGCCATGCCGACGCCGCCGCAGCCAAAGACAGCGACGGACTCGCCGAGCTGGATATCGCCGGTATTCACGGCAGCGCCGAGGCCCGCCATGATGCCGCAGCCCAGCAGGCCAGCGGCGGCTGGGTCGGTGTCTTCCACCTTGGTGCACTGGCCCTCGTGGACCAGGGTCTTCTCCGCGAAGGAACCGATGCCCAGCGCGGGCGTAAGTTCGGTGCCATCCTCGAGGGTCATCTTCTTGGAGGCGTTGTGGGTATTGAAGCAGTACTTTGGCTCGCCCTTCTTGCAGGCGCGGCACTCGCCGCACACGGCGCGCCAGTTCAAAATGACGAAGTCGCCTTCCTCCACGTGGGTGACCGCAGAACCTACGGTCTCTACTACGCCTGCGGCCTCGTGGCCGAGCAGGAAGGGGAAGGCGTCTTCAATATCGCCATCGCGGTAGGCAAGGTCGGTGTGGCACACACCGCAGGCCTGAACGCGCACGATGACGTCGTTAGGGCCGGGATCAGGAACGACAATGTTGACGGTTTCGACTTCCGCGCCCTTGGAGCGGGCAATAACAGCTTTTACAGTCATGCGCCCAAGCGTACCGATATTTTCAAAATCGGCGCATTATTGAAAATTCTTTTTAAGAGCGGGCAATAACGTTGGCCGCATGCTCGTGGCCGCGCTGGTTCATATGGATGGGCAGGTTGCCGTCGCCGCCAGTAAAGTCCACCAGGCCAGCCCACATGCGCTGGTTTGCATCGGCGCACATGCCGTTATTGCGGGTAGAGGGCTTCATATCCAGGAACTGCACGCCGGTGCGCGCCGCCAAGTCCACCTGCATCCACTGGGCCTTATTCTCAAAGTCCTGGATTGGCGGCAGGAAGGTGGAATCGGCCGGGCGCGGGCCGAAGTGGAAGAGGCAGTAGTACGGGCCAGAACCGATGGTGGGGTAGCCAACGATCTGGACGCGGGCGTTCGGGGCCGCGCGCTTGATGCGCTCAATCTGCGGGGCGGTGCGGTCCGCGAATTGCTTGCGAATCTGCGGCAGGTTGAGCTCGCGGTGGTTATAGGTGTCATTAAAGCCGGTGGTGATGACCACGCGGTTGGTAGCCGGAGTCAGCGCACCGCTGCGGATGGCCGCATCCACCTGCTGGGAAACCTGCGGACCGCGAGACATGGACACGGCACCGGAGCAGGAGAAATCCCGCACCGGAAGGCGCAGCTTGGCGCCGGCGCGCTTGGCGTAGTTATTGGAGGTAGGGCAATCTACGCCCACACCTTTAGAGGGATCGTAGCGGTGGGCGAAGTAGGAGCCGGCATCTGGATCCGCAAGGACGGAATCGCCGAAGGCTACTAGGTTGCGCTCCGCGGCGGTGGCTTGCGGCGCGACAGCCACGCCTACGACGGCCAGCGCGGACGCCACTACGGAGAGGACTTTGAGCTGCAGAGATTTCATGAGATCCTTTTCTAGAAACACCAGTAACTTCAGGTAACTGTAGTCACTTCTGTAACATAATTCGAGTTGGCGGCAACACCGCCCGCCTCTCTCACGATATCGTCCATGGTTATCTTTTCGTTATCTTCGCTAATTTGGAGCTTTCCCGATCGTGAATTTTTCTGATTTCACATTCCACGCTGCAGCCCTCGGCCGGTTCGTGCCGGCGCTTCTTAACGCCGGACTCATCAGCCACCAAGGCGGCGCGAAGGCCCAGCTCAACCTGCTGCCGAACTTGGCCCGCTACCGCTTCACCACCGCGCGCGAGATCGAACAAGGCTACCTCGCCTGCCCGGAGCGTTTGGCGCTTATCGACGACGACGGCACCCTCACCTACCGCCAGCTGCGCACCCACACCCAGGGCTTTGCCCGCTACCTCCGCTCGCTGGACCTGCCCGAGATTCGCCTCGGCGTCATGGCGCGCAACGGCCGCGGCATCATCATTCCGCTCGGCGCCAAGGGCTATGTGGGCGCTTCTATTTACCTGCTCAACGTGGGCTCCTCCCCGGAGCAGCTGGCCGGCTGCATTGAGGAAAACGGCATCAATGTGCTCGTCGTGGATGATGAATTCATTGACCGCGTGGACACCGATATCCCGGTCATCATCGCGCACGATACCGGGGCAAGCGAGCTGCCGAAGTTAGACAAGATTGTGAAGAATCCACCGGCCGTGGAGCTGCCGCGCTTCCCCAAGCACGGCCCGATTGTGCTCATGTCCTCCGGCACCACCGGCATTCCGAAGGGCATTGTGCGGCCGGAGCCGACCCTGCCAGTGGTGCTGGCCTCCATCGTGGATACGATTCCGTGGTGCGCCGACCAGCGCCTGCAGCTCACCGCCTCCATTTTTCACACCTGGGGCTGGGCCTGCATCAATATCGCGCTCGGCCTGCGCAATACCGTCGTCACCCGCCGCGTATTCGACGCGGAGCAGGTGCTTGACGATGTCCAGCGCTACCGCCTCGATGGCATGATCTCCTCCCCCATCTTCTTTAAGCGCTTGGTGGAGCGGGACCCAGCCGGTGAGTTCGATACCTCGAGCCTGAAATTCATCGCCTCGGCCGGCAATGCGCTGACCCCGGAGGTGGTCAAGGAGACCAATGAGCGCTTCGGCGCCATCCTATGCAACGTGTACGGATCCACCGAGCTTGCGCTCGCGACGACCGCCACCATAGATCAGGTGGCCGCCAACCCCACCATCGCCGGGCGCGTGGCCTCGGGCACGAAGCTGCGCATCCTCGATAAGGAGGGCCACCCGGTTCCGCGCGGCGAGGTGGGAGAGATCTACCTGACCAACTCCACCGCGATGACCGGCTATACCAACCCGAACCTGCGGCTCAACAAGGTGGACGGGCTCATTTCCATCGGCGATTTGGGCTACATCGACGAGCACGACTTCCTGCACGTGGTCGGCCGCGCCGATGACATGATCATCGTCGGCGGCGAAAACGTCCACCCGCAGTCCGTCACCGAGGTCCTCGAGGCCATGCCCGGCATCCACGAGGTTCATGCTGGCGGCGTAAAGGATAGCGAGACCTTCCAACGCATCGCCGTGTGGGCGGTGCCTACTGCCGACGCCGCCGGAAAGGCCCTCACCGCCGACGCCATCCGCGACTGGGTCCGCACCAAGCTCGCCGATCACTCCGTGCCGCGCGACGTGCACTTCCTGGCCAAGCTCCCGCGCAACGCCACCGGCAAGGTGGTCCCGCGCCTGCTCAATAACCACGGCGAGGCTTAGCGCGCACCTCCCCCGAATACGCGAAAGGCCGCAGGCTTTACACCTGCGGCCACTGTGGAGCCGCCTGCGAGAATCGAACTCGCGACCTTTTCATTACGAGTGAAATGCTCTACCGACTGAGCTAAGGCGGCGCGCTGCTCGGCATACGCCAGTGCAGCAAGAGAAAGTCTAACCTAGGGGCGCCGCGGAATAGAAATCGGACCCCACCTACAGGCACGCGCGGCGCAAGCGACCCACCAACCCATCGAAGGCAATCTGCGTGCCGACATTTTGGGTCAGCTGCTCGCGGCACAACGTGATGGCCGCCTGGCAGTCCAGCAAACCTTCCTCGCTCACGCGCTGCGCGAGCTCACCAGAAAGACCGGCGAAGTCCGGGTGGGTGAGATCCACCTGCGCGCCCACCTTCTGCATGAGCGCATCGCGGTAGACGCCGGAGAGATCAACAAGCACGAGGTCCAGGTTGTCGATAACTCGGCGCTTCGCCCGCTTTTTGTGCTGGTCCTGCAGTTCCTTGATGGCGGAGCGGGCGTCGCGCTGCGCCTTAGCCGCGCCTTTGCCCTTCGCGCCTACGCCAAGGGTCTGCTCCAGCTTCGCCAGCTCGGCCTCTTCCTGGTCTTTATGCGACTCCTTCGCCTCCGAGTCCACCAATTTCAGCAGCGAAGTCACCGCCTGGAAGCCCTGGGAGCCGTGGAAGACCTCCTCTGCGAGGTTGATGGCCACCGCGCGGCGTTTTTGCACCGCCGTATCGTTGACCAGGCGCCGCGCTCTGCCGACGTGACGGAGGGAGGTGAGGGCGGCCAAGTGGGCGTCGTGATCCGAGGCGCCCTCGCTGACCAACTGGGCGGTAATGCTCTCCACCGACGGGGAGGGAATGTAGAGGTGGCGGCAACGCGAGCGAAGGGTCTGGGAGAAGTCCTCGGGGGCGTCGGAAGGCGCGCACATGATGATCACGGTGCGCGCCGGCGGCTCCTCTACCGTCTTGAGCAGGGCATTCGCGCCGTTATTGTTGAGGCGGTCGGCGTTGTTGAAGATCACCACGCGCCAAGGGGCCACCGTGGGCAGGCTCGCGGCACGGCCGATGACCTCGCGCACCGTATCCACGGGGATGATGACCTCCTGCGGATCCACGAGGACCAGATCGGTGTGTTGTTTGGTCTCCAGCACCGCGCGGCAAGCCTCGCAGCGGCCGCAGCCTGGTTCCTCCGGATCCGTGCACATGAGCGCGGCCGCAAAATCGATCGCGGCCAGGGAACGGCCGGAGCCCGGCGGGCCAGTAAATAGCCAGGAATGGCTCATCGCCCGTGGGTCTGCCCCCGGCATCCCTCGAGCTGCCCGGGCGGCACCCAGGATAGTGCGGGCCACACCTGGGGTATCTGCCAATCTTTGCGCAACGCTTCCGGTATTCACTCGCCCTAGCCTACTGGTCTTACTAAAGTATGAAGGCATGAACAGACTACTGCGCGGCGCACGATGGCTCATGGGTACCCAATGGCCGGTCTACGCCGCCTTAGTCCTTGGCGCAAACCTCATCGGCGCCATCGCGATCATGACCTTTGTCCTTTATTTCCTGCCGATGCCGGAGATTAAGGACTTTGCCGCCGAGCTGCCCAGCCTGATGGGCGTCGCCGCGGTGTACCTCATCTTTGCCGTGGTCATCGGCATCGCCGTCACCCTGCTGCTTTTCCGCCCAGTGCTGGACTGGCAGCGCAACCCGGACGAGCACGATCCGAATATGGTGCGCAACTTAGTGCTGCGCATCCCCGTCTACCAATCCGTGGTGGCGGCCGCAGTGTGGCTCATCGGCATCATCCTGGCCGTGGTGATTTCCGGGCAGGAATCCGGCCGCCTGGGGCTGGTCGTTGGCGTATCTGCCACCCTGGCCGGCCTCGTGGTGATCATCTTGACCTACCTGCAGGCAGAGCGCCTCGTACGCCCGGTGGCCGCCCAGGCGGTGGCACGGCGCTTTGAGGATTCCACCCTAGAGCCGCCCATCAAGTACCGCCTCATTTCAACCTGGCTGATGACCTCCGGCGTGCCGCTGCTGGGCATCTTGCTCGTGCTCATCGCCCAGCGCACCGGGCTCTTCTCCGGCACCGCAGGAGACCTGGTTCCCGCCATCACGGCCCTGGCTCTTACCGCTCTGGCCACCGGGTTTATCGGTACTAGCTTCGCGGTGATGAGCGTAGTGGACCCGATCGTGGAGCTGCAGGACGCCATTAACCGGGTGCGCCGCGGCGATACTAATGCAGAGGTCGATATCTATGACGGGTCCGAGCTGGGCGTACTGCAGGCCGGTTTCAACGAGATGATGCGCGGCCTGCGCGAGCGCAATCGCGTGCGCGATATCTTCGGCCGCTACGTCGGCGCCGAGGTGGCGCAGCGCGCCCTAGAGGAGCGCCCTGAGTTGGGAGGCGAGGACCGCAAAGTCGCTGTGCTCTTCATTGACGTCATCGGTTCTACTACCTTCGCCGTCAACCACTCCCCCGAGGAGGTAGTAGAGGAGCTCAATAAGTTCTTCGAGCACGTCGTCGAGGTGGTGCACCGCAATAAAGGCATCATTAACAAGTTCCAGGGCGATGCCGCGCTGGCTGTCTTTGGCGCGCCGCTCAATGTTTATGATTCCGCCTCCGTGGCGCTGCAGGCCGCCCGCGAGCTGCGCGGCGAGTTGCGCGGGCTGGAGCTGCAAGCGGGCATCGGCGTGGCGGCGGGGCACGTCGTCGCCGGGCACATCGGCGGCGCGGATCGCTTCGAATACACCGTCATTGGTGACGCCGTGAACGAGGCTGCGCGCCTGACCGAGCTCGCTAAGGACACCCCGGGCCAGGTGCTCACCAATGCCGCCACGCTCAAGACCGCCAATGAGGCCGAGCAGGCCCGCTGGACTATGATGAAATCCATTGAGCTGCGTGGGCGTCACCGCATGACCCAGCTGGCTCGCCCTATCCGCGCTACCCTGGCAGAACGTTCCGAGGTATAACGAGGTTTTTAAGTGAGCTCAGCTTCCCGGCCCCGCATGATCGTGCCCGATGTGGCGCGCGGCATGGCCCTCCTAGGCATCGCCATGGCCAATATGACCACGGCATGGATCATCACCACCGACCGGCCGGGCAGCTATTTCGGCGGCATCATTGATGGCAGCGCGTGGGATAAGGCGGCCGTCGTCTTCAGCGCCTTCTTTGTCCACAACCGCGGCCTTCCCATGTTTTCTACCCTGCTCGGCTTTGGCGTGGGGCTCATTGCCCTGAGCCTGTGGCGGCGCGGGTTTCCGGTGCGGGCGGCGCGCTGGGTCATCGCCAAGCGCTATGCCTTCTTGGCGCTCATGGGCGCGGTGCACATGGTGCTGCTGTTTTGGGGCGACATTATGTTTTTCTACGGCGTGGCCGGGATCGTCATTGCATTCCTGCTGCGCAAGCGGGATTCTACCCTGATGCTCATTGCCTATATTCTTTTTGCGCTGTGCGCACTGGGCGGGGTTGTGGCCTTCATTTCCGGTGCTATGGATCCCCTCGGCGTGGTAGCCACGGAGGGCATTGGCACCATCGAGTCCTACCCCGATCTGCTGCTCAGCCAGCTTATTACTTTAGGCAGCCAGGCCTTGGCCACGCCGATCATTTTGCTGATGTACCTGCCCGTGATGCTGGTGGGCTTTGTGTGGGCGCGCCAGGGCGTGCTTGCCGACGTCCCCTCTCACCGTCCCACCCTCCTGCGCTGGGTCGCCATTGCAGCGGCTATCACCGTAGTTATCGGCACCTTGTGGTCTTTGAGCACGCTCGGGGTCATCGAGCAGCGCTGGGCCAATGCGGCCGATAATGCCAACTCCTTCATCGGCGTCTTTACCGGGCCTGGCATCCTGGCCGGGCTCGCGCTGCTGCTGCAGCCGGTACAGGAGCGGCTCTCGGCCAGCGCGCCACTGCCTGCAGTGCTGTGGCCCTTTGCGGCGCTGGGCAAGCGCTCTATGAGCGGCTACGTAGGCCAGTCCATTCTCTTTTTCTGCCTCGTGCACCCATTCACGCTGAACTTCGGCCACGAACTGGGCGCCTTCGGCCAGGCCACGCTGGCATTCGCGGTGTGGCTGGTCACGCTAATCTCCGCCTGCGTTCTGGAGGCCTTCGACCGCCGCGGACCTTTTGAGGCCGTGCACCGCCGCCTATCCTACGGCCCGACGATGCAGCCGCAGTTACCGGGTGCGGCGCAGGCCATCGAGAAGCAGCAGATGGCCGACCGCTAGGGCACCCGCCTCGGCCGCGCCCACTAGGCGCGCCCCCTGCTTCCGCTTACCGCGATAGTGCTGCGCGAGCGCCGCGCGCAGGGCCGTCAGCCCCTCGGCCGCAACGAGCAGGTTGGCGCCGTGGCTGATGCCCTTGCCGGCGTCAGTGCGCAGCGCCGGATCTCCCGCCACTGCCGAGGTCGTGAGTACCGCCGCGCCGCCCACCGCCACGGCTGCGGCAGTCGGCTCCTTGCGAGTCGCGGCAACGCCCGCGCCCCATACGGCCGCGCGCAAACCCCAGCCCAAGGCGTCGTTGCGCGCGCCGCGGCGATATAGGCTCCACGCATAGGCGGCATGGCTCGCCGTTACGGCCGCCACGCCGAGCGCCGAAGGCCGGGTCAGGGTGCGGGCCTTTTCCACCTGGCCAATAGCTGCGGCTAGGACTCCGGCGCCAACGGCGGGCTCTTCACGAACCGAGGCCAAAAGCTGCGGCCGCGTTTTGATGGTGACGGCGCGCCGCAGGGCCGCGGCGCCTTCTTGGGTGCGCGCAAGAAAATCGTTCATGCCCGCCACCTTACGCGGTTACTTCTTGCGCGAGCCGGCCTTTACCACGTTCTTCGTGCCGGGCGAAGGTTTCTTGGTCGCCTTCTTGCCAGCCTTCTTCGTGGACTTTTTGGTGGCCTTCTTGGTTGCCTTCTTCTTCGTCGTCTTCTTAGAGGACTTCTTGGTGGACTTCTTCTTGGTCTCCCCGGAAGCTTCCTTGGCGCGGCGCTCGGAAAGGAGCTCGTTCGCGCGGGCGTCGGTAAGCTGCTCCGGGTCATCGCCGCGGCGCAGGGAGGCATTGGTGGTGCCGTCGGTGACGTACGGACCGAAGCGGCCGTCCTTCACGGTCATCGGCTTGCCGGAGACGTCATTATCGCCCAGCTGCTTGATCGGCGGCTGAGCGGCGGCGCGGCCGCGACGCTTCGGCTCAGCATAGATGCGGCGGGCCTCATCCAAGGTGATGGTGAAAATCTGCTCTTCCTTGGCCAAGGAGCGCGAATCCGTACCCTTTTTCAGGTATGGGCCGTAGCGGCCATTTTGCGCAGTGATCATCACGCCGTCGTCCTCGCCCACCTCGCGCGGCAGGGAAAGCAGCTTGAGGGCCTCCTCCAAGGTCACGGTGGAGGGTTCCATGGAGCTAAACAGCGAAGCCGTACCCGGCTTGAGCTTGTTCTCGATGTACTCCTTGACGCGCTTTTCCTTCTGTTTTGCGGCCGTCTTGGTTTCCCAATTCTTGGCGCGCTTGCCTTCTTCGGCGCGTTGCTTGTCTTCCTCGGCGCGCTCCTTGGCGACGACCTCCTCGGCCTCACCCTCGGCCTTCTCCCGCTCATCCTCGCGGACGACTTCGGTGACATACGGGCCGAAGCGACCCTCCTTGGCCACGATCATGCGGCCGTTTTCTGGGTTCTCGCCCAGCTCGCGGCCGCCCTGCGGGGTGGCGAAGAGCTTTTCCGCCAGCTCCTCGTTGAGGCCATCCGGGGTGACGGTTTCGGACAGGTTAGCGCGCTGATACTCGATACTGCCGTCGTCGTTAGTGCCAACGGCGCGCTCGATATACGGGCCGTAGCGGCCCACGCGCACGAAGACGTCGCGACCTTCGGCGTCGGTATAAAGCAGTAGCGAGTTAACCTTGCGCGCGTCGATGGCTTCCAGGTTGACGTCGATAAGCGACTTCAAGCCGCCGTGACGGGCAATGGAGGCCGCCTTCTGCTCGTTGGCCTCGGCGTTGCCGAAGTAGAAGCCGTTTAGCCAGGCGGTGCCATCCTCGATACCGGTGGCAATCTGGTCTAGCTCGTCTTCCATGGAAGAAGTGAAGTCATAGTCCACCAGCTCGGTGAAGTTCTCCTCCAACAGGCCCACGACGGCGAAGGCAACCCAGGAGGGCACCAGCGCATTGCCGCGCGAGACCACATAACCGCGGTCCTGGATGGTCTTGATGATGGACGCGTAGGTAGACGGGCGGCCGATGCCCAAGTCCTCCATCTTCTTGACCAGGCTGGCTTCGGTATAGCGCGCCGGCGGGTTGGTGGAGTGGCCCTCGGCGGTAACCTCCTTGGCGGTCAGGGCGCGGCCCTCCTCCAAGTGCGGCAGGCGGGTCTCGCCCTTCTTATCACCCTTGGCGTCGTCCGCGCCGTAGGCCTTCAAGAAGCCGGGGAAGGTAATGGTGCGGCCGGTGGCGGAAAATTCCACGTCGTAGCTGCCCTTATCGGTGGCGGCGGTGCCGGCTACGGTGACCTTCATGGAGGTTCCCTTGGCATCGGCCATCTGGGAGGCGACGGTGCGCTTCCAAATCAGGTCATAGAGCTTAAACTCCTCCGCATCCAACTGGCCAGAGAGCTGGCCCGGGGTGGCGAAGGACTCGCCGGCCGGGCGGATGGCCTCGTGGGCCTCCTGGGAGTTTTTCACCTTGCGGTCATATACGCGCGGGGAATCAGAGACGTATTCTGCACCATAGATGCTGGTAGCGGAATTGCGCGCAGCCGACAGGCCCTGCTTAGAGAGCGAGGTGGAGTCCGTACGCATATAAGTAATGTGGCCGTTTTCGTACAGGCGCTGCGCAATGCGCATGGTGCGCTCAGAAGTAAAGTGCAGGCGGCGACCGGCCTCCTGCTGCAGCGTCGACGTCATAAACGGCGCATAGGGCTTGCGCGTATAGGGCTTGTGTTCGACCCCAGCGACTTCCATGCCCGCGCCTTGGAGCGCAGACTCCAAGGCCTTGGCCTGTGGCTCGGTGATGACGATGACGTCTTTGCTCTTGACGTTTCCGCGGTCATCAAAGTCGCGGCCCAAGGCTACGCGTTTGCTATCGACGGCGGTGAGGCGGGCGTCGAAAGTGGCTGGGTTGTCCCCGTCCGCAGCGCCGGTATCTAACGTGGCGGCTAGATCCCAGTAGTCCGCGGGGATGAACGCCATGCGCTCGCGCTCACGCTCGACGATGACGCGGGTGGCCACCGACTGCACGCGGCCGGCAGAAAGCCGCGGCATAACCTTCTTCCACAGCACCGGGGAGACCTCATAGCCGTAGAGGCGGTCGAGGATGCGGCGGGTTTCTTGGGCGTCGATAAGGTTGTAATCCAGATCGCGGGTATTGTCCGCGGCCTCTAGGATCGCGGACTTGGTGATCTCGTTAAAGACCATGCGGCGCACCGGAACCTTGGGCTTGAGGACTTCAAGCAGGTGCCAGGCGATGGCCTCGCCCTCACGGTCGGGGTCTGTTGCGAGGTAGAGCTGATCGCACTGCTTCAGCTTGGCTTTGAGGTCTGCGACCTTCTTCTTTTTATCGGGGCTCACCACATACAGCGGTGCGAAGTCATCTTCCGGGTTCACGCCGAGGCGCGCCCAGGATTCCTTCTTATACTTAGCCGGCACGTCCGCAGCGCCGCGGGGAAGATCGCGGATATGGCCCACGGAGGCCTCCACGATGTAGTTATCTCCGAGGTAAGGCTGAATCTTCTTCGCCTTCGTCGCCGACTCGACGATCACCAAGGTCTTTCCCGGCCCGGCTGCTTCTGCCACTTCGACTTCATCCCTTTCGATGATGCGAACAATAAGGTATGCACGCTTTCAGCAATCGCCCCTAGCGTACACAGTTGATCTGCATTTCCTGTCTCGCACCATATACGCGGTACTGCCAAAAGGCCGTTTTCAGGGGCACTATGTACCCCCACAGAACGGGTCTATACTGGCCTACTTAGAACACCCCGTAGCTGCGAAAGCATTGTGGGGCACAATAGCACACCCAAGACGACGCCCGCGGAGGATTCATGGTTGACACCATCACTATGTGGATCGAAACCGTCATGTCCACAGAGTGGATCTACCCGCTGGTCGGCGCGCTGATCTTTGGTGACTGCTTCTTTCCCGTGCTGCCTTCTGAAATTCCGCTCAATATGGCCGGCGCTTGGTCCGGCTCCCAAGGCTTTCCGCACCTGCCCACCATGTTTTTCGTGGCGCTGATTGCCGCCATGATGGGCGATAATCTCTGTTTTCTACTAGGCACACGGTTTATGCCCCTACTCCAGCGCGTGCCTAAAGGTTCAAAGGCCTACGAGGGGCTCAACTGGGTCAAGCGCAATATGCGTCGCGGCGGCGGTGCGGCCATTATTATTGCCCGCTTCATCCCTTCAGCGCGCTTGTTTATGACCATCCTGCTGGGATCGATGCGCTTCCCGTGGATCGTCTTTGTCTTCTTCGACACCATCGGCGTCGCGCTCTGGGCAGCCCAAGCGCTCGCCATCGGCTACTTGGGCGGCATGGCCTTTTCCAATTCGCCCGTGCTGGCTGTGGTGGTCAGCATCATCGCCGCGGTCATCATCGGCGTGGGCCTGCAGAAACTGCAGAATAAGTTGACCGAGTGGTGGGATACCCGCCGCGGCTACGCCGAAACGCCGTAGCAGGAAGGCCATAACAGAAAGGCCATAGCGGGAAGGCCTTAGCGAGGGAACGGGCCGCCTAGATTACGGACACGGACTGGGCCTGCTCGCCCTTCGGTCCGGAGCCTACCTCGAAGGTGACCTGCTGGTTTTCTTCTAGGGTGCGAAAGCCGCTGCCCTGGATCTCGGAGTAGTGGACGAAGATATCGCCTTCGCCGTCCTCGCGCTCGATGAAGCCGTAGCCCTTTTCAGAGTTAAACCACTTAACGGTTCCTTGTGCCATGGTGTGCAGTCCTTTTCTTGATTAGCGGTGCGGCGATTCCGCACCAAGGGGGGTTTCGGTAAATGCGTCCTTTAGCAGTACCTTAAAGTGTAAACACCGCACCAAGACATCATTGGCCTCATATCAGTGTGACACGTTCCACGCCAAAGCGATAGGCCTAACCCACGAGGGGGTAGAAATTGGCTCACCGGGAAACGGATAATCCCCTGGGGGAAGAGCTGCTCGAGTTCATCCAGCACCGCCTCGATGAGTCCACTCTCACATTTCACACCACCCTGCCGCCGCAGCGTGCGCAGTATGCCGAGTGGCCCGAATGGGTGCTGCCGGAGTTGAAGGAGAAGCTGGTCGAAGGGGGCGTCGGCAAGCTGTATAGCCACCAAGCGGAGCTGGCGCAGGCGGCCTGGGCCGGCGAGGATGCGGTGATTTCTACCGGTACGTCCTCGGGAAAGTCCCTGGGCTACCAGCTGCCCATTTTGAGCCGACTGGCGCAGGAGCCGACCGCCTGCGCGCTGTATCTCACCCCCACCAAGGCGCTGGGATCGGACCAGCTGCAGGCGGTGCTCGAGCTGTGCCGGGGCATTCCGGCGCTCAAGGGCGTGGTGCCCTCGCCCTATGACGGCGATACGCCGCAAGAATCCCGCGCGGGCGTGCGCGATCATTCGCGGTTCATTTTCTCCAACCCGGATATGGTGCATATGTCGCTGCTGGCGGCGCATGCGCGGTGGGCGCGGCTGCTGCGGCACCTGGAGTTCATCGTCATCGATGAATGCCATTCCTACCGGGGCGTATTTGGCGCGAACGTGGCGCTGGTGCTGCGGCGCCTGCTGCGCTTGTGCGCGCACTATGGCTCGCGGCCGACGGTAATTTATGCCTCGGCCACTATGAAGGACCCGGGCCGGCATGCGCAGCGCCTTACCGGCCGGCCCGCCCGCGCGATTACGGAGGACACCGCCCCCACCGGCGCGCGCACCGTGGCGCTGTGGGAACCAGGCTTTATCGAGGGGGCCGAGGGCGAGCATGGGGCGCCGGTGCGTCGCGCCGCCACCACCGAGGCGGCCGAGATGATGGCCTCCTTCATCGCCGAGGGCGCGCGCACCATGACCTTTGTGCGGTCGCGCCGCTCGGCCGAGGTGGTGGCCATGCGCACGGCCGAGGTGCTCTCCGGTAGCCTCGGCCGGCCCGATTTTGCCCAGCGCATCGCCGCCTACCGCGCGGGTTACCTGGCCGAGGACCGCCGCACGTTGGAGCGCGCGCTTGACGACACCTCCTTGCTCGGCGTCGCCACCACCTCCGCCCTCGAGTTGGGTATCGACGTCGGTGGGCTCGATGCCGTGGTCACGGCAGGTTTCCCGGGGACCGTCGCGAGCTTTTGGCAGCAGGCCGGGCGCGCCGGCCGCCGCGGGCAAGGCTCGCTCGTAGTACTCATCGCCCGCGATGAGCCGATGGATACCTACCTGGTCCACCACCCTGAGGCCCTGCTGGGCCGGCCGGTGGAGGCCAGCGTTTTCAACCCGGCCAATCCGTATATCCTCTTCGGCCACGTCTATTGCGCTGCGGTGGAAAAGCCGCTGAATGATGCCACGATTGCCGCTTGGGGCGCGCAGGACGTGGTTCACCAGCTGGCCGAATCTGGCCTGCTGCGCCGCCGCGAGCGCGGCTGGTTCGCCGTGCCCATCCCTGCCCATTCACCGGAGGGACTCTCGCCCGAAACGGCCCATACCGCGGTTTCGCTGCGCGGCGGGGCGGGCGAGGAAGTCATGATCGTGGATTCCTCCGACGGCCGCCTGCTCGGCACCATCGATGCCGTCCGCGCTACCAGCCAAGTCCACCCCGGCGCGGTGTACCTGCACCAGGGCGAAAGTTTTGTCATCGAGGAGCTCATCCTCAGCGATTACCTGGCGCTGGCCCGCCCCGAGGCCCCGGACTATTCCACGACTCCGCGCTCCACCACGGATATCCGCATCCTGCGCGAGGCCGATAACCTGGTCAATTACTCCCCAGGACTGTGGGTGGCGGACGTGGAGGTGGAGGTCACCGACCGCGTCACCGGCTATCAGGTGCGGCTTGCCGACGGCACCATTGGCGACGATATCCCCCTCGATCTCCCCGAACAGCGCCTGGTCACCCGGGCGGTGGCCTATACCATCGATCCAATGGCGCTTGCCGCGATGGGGGTTACCGCCGCCGATACGCCCGGCACCTTGCACGCGGCTGAGCACGCCGCGATCGGCCTGCTACCGCTTATCGCCACCTGCGACCGCTGGGACATTGGAGGCGTGTCCACCGCGCTGCACCCCGATACGCAATTGCCTACCGTCTTTGTCTACGACGGCCACCCCGGCGGCGCCGGTTTTGCCGAGGAGGGCTTTCGCCGCTTCCCCGAATGGATCGCAGCCACCTTCGAGGCGGTGCGCTCCTGCCCTTGTGAATCCGGGTGCCCGTCGTGCGTGCAATCACCGAAGTGTGGAAACGGAAACAATCCGCTCAGCAAGGAAGGCGCCATCAAGCTACTGGGTGCGCTGGTCACCATGACGCAGGGCTAGCCGCAGCTTAAGCGGTTCTGCCTTTTTCTTCATTTACTCGCTGCGCCCGCGCGTGTTCATAGTCCGCGCTGCGCTGCAACAGCTCCTCACGCCGATGAGGGAACCGCTCCAAAATTATGCGCTGAATTTCCGCCGCTGCACGTGCGCGAGTGCGCCGCACTTCCGGATCCGGCTCATAAAAAGGCGAGCCTTGCGGATGTCTCATGGAGCATCGCCTCTTTCTTCTTTCGGGGCAGATTTGTCGAGCTCACCCTCTTTAAACTCTTGGGCAAAATCCCACAGTGTGTTGATAAAAGGGGAATCTCCTTCAACGTCCGATAATAATCCCAGAATTGTGGGGAGAAAATACCATCCAGTAATTCTTTCGGCTCTTTCCGCCGAGTCAGTCTTATCGATACACCACTGAACAATTCCCCACCATCTATCTTGTTCCCGCCTACGATCCGATTTGATTTCTTCCCGTACCTTTCGGCGATATTCCCGCCAAGCAATGAAGCCCGCCACAGCCGCCACTGCGGTGGGGATAAGGCGCACTACTGCTTCCTGCCAGCTCATACCGGCCCGGCCTTCGCTTGAGTGGAGCGGCCACGGACCGTGGCGGTGACGATGACGTCGCGGCCGGACTCGGTGCAGGTTTCTAAGGCGGCGTCATTGAGCGCGGCGGTATCGCGCGCGGCGGCACAAGCATCTTCACCCGTAGCGAGGGCCCAGGCACCGGCAACCGCCGCGAGGTCGGCCGCCACCTGGGCCTCGTGTCGCGCGGCCACGCGCGAGCCCACTGCCGCCACGATAAGCAGCAGGCTCACGATGGCGACGATGATGCCGGCCGCGGCAATGGTGGCATAGCCTTCCTCGCCGCAGCGCTTCGGCTTACTCATTTCCGCCCACCTCGGCTGGAAATACCGCCTCGGAGCGCATGGTGCCGATGGGGGCATCAACGCTTACCGACGCCCTCACCAACCCACCGCTTTCTTCCACGCTGACCTGGGCATCCTCGCGCGGGGGATGGTATTCGACGCCGATGGCGTGCGAACGCGCGGCTGCGCCCGCCATGTCCACCGCGGCGATATAGGATGCCAGCGTGGCAATGGCACCCACGATTCCCGCCGCGACCAAGACCAGGGAGCTTAAAGCCAAGGCGGCCTCGATGGTCACGGAGCCATCGTCATCAAATACCCTGTGCATCATTCCTCCTTTCTGCCGGCGGGTTGGGCCCGCCGGCCGTGGTTAGAGAGCGGCGCTAGCTCGGGGTATTCGAGAGGGCGTCGGTAATGATGCCCTCGATGGCATCGACCACCCCGCCGCCGTTGATGACCATGTAGAGCACCCCGGCAAGCGCGGCGGCCGCCAGAGAACCCATGGCATATTCAATGGTGCTCATCCCCTCGTCATTGCGGATGAGCTGGGAATACTTCTGAAGTGCGTGCATGTTACTTGTCCTTTCTGATGATGTTTAGAGAAGTTGCGCGCCCAGGCTGATTACTACGGGCGCAAGGCCTAGAACGATGAATGCTGGCAGGAAGCACACCGCCAGCGGGAGGGCGATAAATACTCCTGCGCGCTCCGCCTGCGCTGTGGCGTGGGCGGATGCTTCCGCGCGCAAAGAAGTACAGATTCGGTGGCATCCGGCCGCGATTGTGGCGCCGGATTGGCCCGACATGATGACAAGCTGCGCTAAGTCCTCCAGCCCCGCCTGGCCCTTCATGTGGCCCCACGCGGACTGCGCGGGAACACCCACCCCGAGTAGCGCGGCGACGGTCTCCCACAACTCCTTAGTCTGGGCATCCGCGGTGCGGGCCACCGCGGTGGTGGCGCCGTGCGCGGAGAGCCCTGCGGCCAGGCACGCTGCGAAAAGTTCGACGTCGCCAGCTACTGCCAGTGGATCCAGCGGTGCGGCGGGCTTGAGCTTGCTTATCAGTCCCCCGCGCTCGGTCGGGCCATCGCGCGGGGTCTTGGCGGTGGTCTTGGTTGCGCTGGCAGGTGCCAGCCGGCCAGTGTGCGGCGGCAGGCCAACGAGGGTGGCGAGGGCGATAAAGATGAGCGGGGTCATGCGGCCGCCTTCCGGATAATGACGCGCGACCAGGCGAACCCGCCGCAGGCCAGCGTCACGCCCACTACGAGGAGAATGCCGCCTAATCCGCCGCCTAAGAGGAGGCCGAGCGAGTTGGCGCCCATGGCCCCTCCCATGGCGATGCCGGCTATGGGCAGGCACGCGAGCACCGTGGCGGTGGCTTGGGGGCCTTGCAGGCTAGCGGAGGTGGATTGCTGGTGGCGTCGGGAAGCGTCGAGGCGGCTTTGCGCTTGGTCGAGCAAGCTGGCCACCGCAATGCCGTGGTAGGTGGAAAGCTCTAATAGGTGGCCTAAGCGGTGAAGCTCTGGCAGGGCCTTGCCGCCTTGGGCATCTATCAGCGCCATGTGCGGCGGCGCACCGCGCGCGGCGAGGGTGGCCGTGGATTCTAGTGCTGCGGATACCTCGCGCGGGGTGGTGGCTGGAAGGGACTCGACGCCGCGGGCGAGCGCGCCAGCCAGGGTCGCCCCCGCACGCAGGTCCGCGGTGACCACGCCCAGGTAAGCAGCCAGCCCCTCGCGGCCGCGCCGCTCTGCCCGCGCAGCCACTAAGTCTTTGACGTACCAGGACACGCACCACGCGATAATGGCGGCAGCGATGGCGATGCTAATGCGTCCCACCGAGTAGAAGACCAGGCTGCCGCAAAAGACTGCGCCTAGGATCACCACGGAGCTGGTCTGTGCCCGGCGCGGGGCAGAGGCCAAGCGACCGGCACTCGAGGGCGCGGGTATTAGCAGCGCAGCAGCAAGGATGAGGTAGCTAAGCATGGCTGACCTCCCCGGCATGCTCTCCCAGCAGCTGCGCGGAGAATTCCGCGAAGCCTTCTGCCGGGCCATCTTCGGCGCTCCAGATGATGCGCGGAGTCACTGGGTTTCCCTCGAGCAGGCCGATATGGGCGAGGCGGCGGCCCTGTGGGGTGCGCTCCATGGTCAGCACCATGTGCACAGCCGCCGCCAGTTGCGAGTGCAGCGCCGCGCGGTCCAAGCCACCGAGGGCGGCGAGAGCCTCCATGCGGGCTGGTACTTCAAAGAGAGAATTGGCGTGCAGCGTGCCGGCGCCGCCGTCGTGGCCGGTGTTGAGCGCGGCGAGGAGATCCACCACCTCGCGGCTGCGGATTTCGCCCACCACGATGCGGTCCGGCCGCATGCGCAGTGCTTGGCGCAGCAGTTGTGACATCGTGACCTCGCCGCTTCCCTCCGCGTTGGCTCGGCGCGAGACCACACTGACGCAGTGCGGATGGTGTGGAGAGAGCTCGGCGGTGTCCTCGATAACGAGGATGCGTTCACGCTCGGAGACGGTTCCCAAAAGCGCGGAAAGCAGGGTGGTTTTGCCGGAACCAGTGCCGCCTATGACTAGGAAGGAAATCCGCTTGTCTACAACGGCGCGCAGCAGTGCCGCAATGTCTTCTGGCAGCGTGCCATTGTCTACAAGCTGGGGCAGGGTTGTCTGCGCTTGGCGCAATACGCGCAGGCTCAGGCAAGTCCCGGCCACTGCGGGTGGGCTCAGCAGTGCGTGGACGCGCAACACGACGCCATCGGGGCGAGTGACGCGGCCATCGGCAAAGGGCTGCGCATCATCGAGGCGCGTGCCTGAAGCTGCTGCAAGCCTGCTGGCCAGCTGGCGGACCTCGGCATCATCGCGGAAGGTGATATCGGTGCGCTCGAGGCCTTCGCCGCGGTCCATGAATACCGCGTCTGGCCCGTTGACTACGACGTCTGTGACGCCCTCACGCCCCAGCACCGCATCGAGAGGTCCCATTCCGGTGGCGTCTTGGCGCAGGCGGCGCAGCAAGTCAAGCACTGCAACGTCACTAATCACGCCGGCTTCTGCGCGAATGCGCCGGGCCAGGGCTGCAGCATCCTGGACCAAGTTAGGCTCAGCGGCAATGATGCGCTGCATCTTTTCCAGCGTTTCTTGTGCTGCTTTATGCTCGCTCATGCGCCGACCTCCTCGAGGACCACGCGGGCGGCCTTACGCAAGGGTGCGGGGAGGCGCTGCGGTAGGCCGCCGATTTCTACCGTGCGGGTGAGGCCCCGGAGCGTTGGCAATTCTGCCAGCACCGTGCTGTGGACGATGCGTTCTACTTCCGCCGCGCTTAACGACGCCCACTGGCGTTGCCGCAGCACCACCACGCACCTGCGCCGCGCGGCATCGAGACGCACCAGAAGCTGCGCGGCCGACGCGGCCGAGCGCACCTCCGCGGCCACCACGATGACCACGTGGGTACAGGCATCTGGGATGGTCTCCGGGGTGCAATCCACCACGCATACTCCCTCGCCCGCATGGGCCGCACCTACCACCCGCGCGAGCAGATCCTTTTCTAGGCGGAAGGGATCCGCGACGGTGCTGCGCGCGGCGGAGAGCACCGCTACCCCATCAGGCGTGGATGGCAGCGCGCGGTAGAGATCAGCGGCATCGATGCTGCCATCGCCCACGGTAAGCTCCGGCCAGCGCGCCCCCGGTTCCGCTTCTACGCCGAGCAGGAGGTCGAGGCCGCCGGAGCATGGGTGGGCGTCAACAAGCAGGGCGCGACCGTCGACTGCGCTCTGGGTGCGGGCCAACGCGGCCGCAAAGGTAGAAGCGCCTACCCCACCGCTCGCGCCAACCACAGCGATGGTCGCACTGCCCGGCCGCGCTTCCTGCGGCGCGCCCGCCGCGGCAATGCTCGCCAGCAGCTCCTTAACCTGGGCGGGGATGATAAAGGCGCTCTCCGCGTGGCAGGCGAGCGCCGCCTCATAATCAATCGGCCCGGGGTCCGCGGCCAGGAAAAGCACCGGCACAGGCGCGGTGTGGGTGCGCCGCGCTGCTGCCACCACGCGGGCCATCAAGGAATCAACCAGCACCGCATAGGCGCCGGGCAGGCTGCGTGGGATATCGCGGGGATCGGTTACGGTCAGCACATCGTGGCTGGTCGCAGCCGCGGCGTGAACGGCCTCGGCGCGCAGCGCTTCGTCACCAATGGCGACGACGATGACGGCGGAATCAGGGTGTAGTGCGTTCATGCCTCATAGCCTGAAGCATTCGCGCCACCGCAGCGAGGCTTTGGCGGCAGCGCTGTGGATAACTCGCCAGAAGTCACCATGTGGACCTAGTTTGGTTGTCGTTTCAACCAAAAATCTGTGGATAATCCGCTCCGCACGGCGGTAGATATAGGTGACGGCCCGCGCATCGGGGGGGTGTGCGCGCGGGCCGTCAGTAACCCGGCCTCGGGGGTGAGCCGGGGCAGGCCGCACGGTATATCGGGGCCTTGCACGGATTATTATGACATGTTCGCCACCCAATCACAACAGCTAACAGCAGATTTCCACGGTCACGGCGCTGACCTGCACCGAATGCATGTTCACTCAGCGCCACCCCCACGCGGGTTCCTAATCCCACATTAGTGGCATATAAATCACCGTTAACGTCAGTCACTTCTACACCAGCAAGCGCTTAGGGCAGCTACACTCGGCAGCACATCATGACTACTTCCCGCGAGCCCCGTCATCCCCGCCGCACCGCCACCACCCGCGCCGGCGGCGACCCCGCACGCGCTGCGGCGTTTTTCGATCTCGATAAGACCATCATCGCCACCTCCTCGGCCTATGCGTTTGGCCGCGAATTCCTCCACAACGGGCTCATCTCGCCGGTCGAAGCACTACAGCTATCACTTGCTAAGGCCAGCTATATGTTCTCCGGCCTGACCAGCGAAGGCATGGATTCCACCCGCGACCAGCTCACCGCACTGGTCACGGGCTGGTCCGTGGACGAGGTGCGCGCCATCGCCCGCGAGACCATGCACCACGTGGTCACGCCCTCCATTTATGCCGAGGCCCGCGAACTCATCCGCGCCCACCGCGCCGCCGGCCACCACGTGGTCATCGTCTCTGCCTCCGCGGCCGTGCTGGTGGACATCATCGCAGAGGAACTCGGCGTCGAGCACGTCATCGCCACCGAATTGGCAGAGGAAAACGGCCATTTTACCGGGGAGGTGCTTTTCTATTGCAAGGGCCCCAATAAAGCGGCGGCCCTAGAGCAGACCGCAGCGGCAGAAAACCTCGACCTTAATGCCAGCTACGCCTACTCGGATTCCGCTACGGATATCCCGATGCTGGAAAAGGTAGGCCACCCCGTCGCCGTCAACCCAGACAAGCAACTAAAGCGCCACGCCCTCGACCACGAGTGGAATATCCACTCCTTTAAGGACCCGGTGCCACTCCTTCCTGCTCCGACTGCCAAGGAAATTGGCATCGGCGCCTCCGTTCTAGCAGGTACAGCAGCAGTTATTGGCGCCGGACTGTGGCTAACGCAGCATCCGGGCCGCCCTAGCCCGCCCAAGCGGGGCTCACGGCGTACCTCTTAGGCCGCGCGGGCAATCGCGTCGGCTTCTTTGCCACCGGCGGTCCAGGCGGCGAGGTGGGTTAAGAGGGCGTCGACAAGCGCGGTGCGATAATTGCCCACCGCGGCGGCATAGTCGGCGCGGTGGCGGGTGTAGTAGACCTCGGGCACGGCGAAACCGCGCGGGTCAAAGCCCGTATGCACCGCGGCGAGGCGGGAGGCAACGCGGGCGACGAGGCCGCTGCGCGGGCCAAAGAACTCGCCGGCGGCAATCTCGGCATGGACAACACTCGGCAGCAGGAGATCGAAGGCGGGACCGCCACCCTGCGCGATGAGCCGGCCCAGCCTTTGCAAGCGCGCACTCTCGCCGGCCGGAATGCCGGTACCGCCGGCCGCGACGTCGATGCGCGCCAGTACCTGCAGCGGTGCTCGGGCAAAGGAGCGCACCGTGGCATCTAAGAGTTCCGGGGCGGCCACGGAATAGGCGCTGACAGCGCTGGCCAGCGGCCCTTCTTTCATATCTTCCGGTCCCGGATGTGGGGGGATGGCGTGGCCGTCCAGCGCCACGCTGGCTCGGGCGCCGCGCATGAGGGACTCCGCAGAGATAACCTCAAACTTGCGCAATCCTGCAGGTCGGCGGTGTGCGCGGGCGATGGCAGCGGCGGCCTTTTCTGCACTTTCTTTCACCCCCGGCAGGCGAAACAGCGGGGATAACGCGTCATTTTCTGACATATCCATTAGGATAGCCGTGGAAGTCCCTAAGTATGCGTGGCACCATGGGATAATAGTGATTCCATTATTATTGGGGACATTACAAGGTTTAGATAAACGCGAGGAGAATTAATCGTGAGCAACGACGGACTTTTTACCGACGGTACTGATCAATTTGCACCGAAGGTGAACTCGATCCCTTTGAGTGACGTGGATACGTCCTCGTCTGAGACCTCGGTAGGCCAGCTGGTCTCCAACGCTACCGAGCAGATGTCCCAGCTCGTGCGCTCCGAGGTGGAGCTAGCCAAAACCGAGCTGGCAGAGTCCGCTAAGAAGGGCGGCGTCGGTGCAGGCCTCTTCGGCGGCGCAGGCACCATCGCACTGTATAGCTCCTTCTTCTTTTTCTTCTTCCTGGCCGAGCTTCTCGCCGTCTGGCTGGACCGCTGGGCAGCTTTCCTGATCGTCTTCCTGATCATGATCGTCCTCGCTGGCATCCTGGCCTTCGTTGGCCTGAAGAATGTCAAGCAGGTCAAGGCCCCGCAGAAGACCATTGACTCCACCAAGGAGCTCAAGAACCTGGTTCCGGGCAAGGCGCAGAAGTCCCTGGACCGTAAGAACACCCACGGCCTCTACACCTAAACCGGCAGGCGCCACGCGTACGTGCACCCCTCTATCCGCCCTAGCTAGCCTGGGGCGGATTTTGTGTACTTCCTCCCCTTTTCTCTACCGTTTCTGCCCCAAATATAGAAAGGCGGCACCATGGCCTTCGCACCCCTGCCTCCCTCAACGGTGGAGCTGGATGGACCTTATGCGCATGAGTTCGTCCATACCCGCGGCATCCGCTTGCACGTCGCCACGGCGGGCGATAGCACGCAGCCACTCGTGGTGCTTATCCACGGCGCTTTTGGCGGGTGGTTCGATTATCAGGACGTCATTGCGCCGCTTGCGCAGCGCGGATTCCATGTCGCGGCCGTGGACATGCGGGGGTTTGGCATGTCCGATAAGCCGCCCATTGATGCGGGGCAGGATATCCGCACCTTGGTGGGCGATATTAGCGGTCTCATTCAGTCCTTGGGCCATGACGACGCCTTTGTGGTGGGTGCCGATACGGGCGGCGCGGTGGCCTGGTGCTTGGCTGCTGAGCGCCCCGAGCGGGTGCGCGGCTTGGTTTCCATTTCCGCCGCGCACCCGGTGGATCTGCGCCGCGCGATTGCCGCCCGGCCGTGGGATTTCGGGTGGATTAACCTGCGCTCACTGCTATGCCGCCTGCCCCGCGTCACCCGCGCCCACAACCTACTGCTTAGCCCGCGTGCCTACCGCAAGGAGCTGGAGCTGGATACGGGGCCTTCGCTTGCCGACGCCACCCTAGACCGCATCCTCGATCTCCGCCTGCGCGCCTCCCGCATCAGCAGCGTCCGCCGCGGAATCTTGTGGAACCACCGCATGCGCACCGCCGTGGTCCCCTTGAACTGGGTAGAACTGACAGTAGAGCGTCCCGTACTTTTCATCCACGCCCAGCAGCGACTGTGGAACCCCGTGGTCCGCCGCGCCGCCCTACGCGCCCGCCGCGGATTTACCGCCACGACCGTCCCCGGCGCGAAGAACCTTCCACACCTGGAAGTACCAGCGGATTTCGTTGCCACGCTGGCTGCGTGGCTGCAAGAACACAGCTAGTGCGCCACGCACTCGCCGGTATCTACCGGGTGGGTAAGCTGCGTGATGTCCCCGATCTGGGCATTGACCTCATCAGCGGTTAAGGCATAGCCCGTCTCGGAATCATCCACCGAGGCACCGAAGACCACGCCGAGAACCTCGCCGGCCGTGTTGACTAGCGGCCCGCCGGAATTTCCTTGTTGAACCTTGCCGCGCACGGTGTAGGAATCGCGCTCCACATTCCCATGCGAATAGATATCCGGGCCTGAAATGGTGATGCGATCGCGCACGCGGGCCATCTCGGCGTCGAAAGGCCCGGAGTGCGGGAAGCCCATGACCATCGCATCATCGCCCGTTTGGGCCGGGGTCTGGGCCCACGGCAGCGGATCGATGCCTAGGTCGCGCGAGTGCAGCACCGCCACATCCACATCCGGGTTGTAGTAGACCACGGTCGCGTCCTTAAGCCCCAGCTTTGTATCAAGGCGCACGGTCTGTGTGCCGGCTACTACGTGGGCATTGGTGATCACGTAGTCATCGGCCGCCACGAAGCCGGAACCCATGAGGCGGCGGGAGCACTCTTCGGCGTCGCCAAGCACGTGAATGATGGAGGGCCGCATGCGGCGTACCAGCTCCGGATCCTGCACGTCTGGGTCCGGCTCTTCTACTTCCTCGGTGCTCATCGAGTTTTGCCACGGCGAGACTAGCGGCGGCAGGCCGGACTCATTGAGCATCGCCGCCACGCCATTGGGCAGCGCCGCTACCCGCGCTGGCGCGGCCGAATTAAGGTTGCCCAAGATGCGGGAATCGCGCAGGCCCTCACCAGCTGCACCGCCTAGGTTGGTGGCCACGGGGATAGAAATGAGCCACATAACCACCAAGGCGGCAAAGGCCTGGAAAATCGCGCCCACGGCGGAATCGAGGCGCTGCGTCTTGCGCGCCTTCATGCGATCGCGCACGCTGCTGCCCAACGAGGATCCGATGAGCTGCCCGATGCCCACAAAAAGCACCAGGACTCCCACCAATAGCAGCAAGCGCAACGATGGCTGATCCACCAGGCGCAAAGCGGCCGGGGCCACGGCAATGCCTAGCACTACCCCAGCGCCCACACCAATGGAGGCCAATACCGCCGCGAGGGCGCCATTGCGCCACCCGCTCAGGAGCGCTATGAGGACGGCGACCACAATCAGGCCGTCAACGATGAGCGCAGGAGTCATGGCTATGGGTTCTTTCTATCTGGGGTTTAAGACGTATACGTACCGCGGTACCAGCGGTTAGGACATCTTCTCATTATTGCGGGAATTTGTGAGGGAGTCACGCAGGTCCATGACTGAATTGTTATCCCATGGAACGCTCCACCCGGCGTGCTGCAATAGTGCCGAGAGCACGCCAGCGGTAAAGCCCCAAATGACGTAGCCATTGGCGTGAAATGCTGGTCCTTGCCACTTTCTAAAGCCCACCATGAAGCGGTTGCGCGGATCGACCAACTCCCGGATAGGCACGAAAAACACGTCATCGGTTTCATCGGGGCTGGCGGGATAGACCTCCCCCGGCTGGGCCCAATGCGCCAAAATGGGGCTCACCGGATTGCCGGTGGCGCGGATATGCAGCTGCTCCCACTGCTCCAGCGGGGTCACGGAGTTGCGCTGCAGATCCGTTTCCTCCCAGGCTTCCCGCAGCGCGGTATCCACCAGGGAGATATCGGCGGGATCCCGGCGGCCGCCAGGAAAGGCTATCTGGCCCGAGTGCGAGCGCATAGACGGCGAGCGATGCGTGAGCAAAATGCTGGCCTCTTCCGCACTCTCACCGCTCAGCAGCATGAGCACGGCCGCTTCCCGCTTGACCGGCACCTGCGCATTGGTGCCGTTAAGGGACGAAGCCTGGCGGTTGCCAATGAGCTCTTGCACCTGGCTGGGGTCTACGCCTAGCGCCGGCTTGAGCCATTCTGGTGTGTGCTCGGGAAGGAGTTGACTCATGCCGCAATCGCCTCCTCCACGGCCTTCTCAATCTCCGCTGCGGAGCTAAACGGCTGCGCAAATTGCTTGCGCACCTCACCGTCCTTGAGCACCACCGTCACCGGCACCACGCCCGGCAGGCCCAACTCACCGGCAAACTTATTATCCGAATCCTGGAAGCTCGGCAACTCCACGCCCAAGTCATTCAAAAAGGCCGCGCCATTTCCTGCGTTTTTATCCGCGTGCACACCCACGACCTGCCAGTCCGGATGCGCGTCCGCCACATCCTGCAGGTAGGGAAGTTCCGCGCGGCACGGCTCGCACCACCACGCCCACACGTTAACCACGGCTACGCCCTCATCGGCGGGCTTTCCGGTGGCCGCACCGCCTAGGCACTCCAGCCTTACTCCTGCCACGGTGCCGGCCGGGCAGTCCGGGCGCTGCGGGACTTCTTGCTGGGAAGCCTCGCTTGGCGACGCCTCCTCGGATCCGTCCCCACCCCGCAACTGCGAGACCCCAGCTACCGCAATGACGGCAATGAGGATCGCGGCGATCACCGTGCCAAGGACGTAGTTCTTCATACCGTTAGCCTAGCGCCCACGAGCGGCTGGACACATATCCCACAGAACGCATGCATCGCACTCCGTCGTGCGCGCATGACATACCTGGCGCCCGTGGAAGATGACACGGTGTGAAAACATCGTCCACTCTTCTTCCGGCACGATCTTAGCGATGTCCCGCTCAATCTTGACCGGCGTCGACTCCCCCGTCAGCCCGAGCCGCTGCATGAGGCGCCCGAAGTGCGTATCCACGGTCAGTCCGGGGATCCCGAAGGCGTTTCCGAGCACCACCAGCGCGGTCTTGCGACCAACACCGGGCAGACTGGTCAGTTCCTTGACCGTACGCGGGACCTCGCCTTGAAAATCTGCCACCAACTTCTCCCCAATGCCCAAAAGGTGCCCCGCCTTAGCGCGCTGAAAGCCCAACGGCCTCAGGATTCTCTCCAAGTCCGAGCGCTGCGCAGCCGCATAATCCGCCGCCTCTGGGTAGCGGGCAAAGAGTTCAGGGGTCACCGAATTCACCCGCTCATCCGTGCATTGCGCGGAAAGAACGGTGGCAATGAGCAGCTGCAGCGGGGATTCATAATCCAAGGCACACCGTGCATCCGGATACTCCTGCGCCAAACGCCGATTTACCTCCGGTGCGCGCAGCTCCGGCGCGCTGGCCGCTGACAGTGCTGAATTCATGGGGTTTAGCTTAGTAGACTAGGAAAACATGATTTCACTCGTGATTCTGGTACCACTTGCCATCGCCCTTTTCGCCCTCCTGATGGAAAAGCTCGAGGCAGTCGTTTTTGCTGACTAGGCGGCAAAACTGCTGGCCTGAACCGTGCACTAGCACGAGTAGAGTTTCTATAGTGTGACAAAAATTCACTGAAGTACCAAAAGTGACCAATTACACTGTAAGATGAAACGCGTTATACAGTGACCCCGCTTGTTCCGCATTGTCGAGTGCATGAAAGACCGCACCCAGATGTGGCACAGGCTCATCTATGGACTTTCGCAGTCGACATCCAAGGAGTAAAACGTGGAAGGCGTACAGGACATCCTCTCCCGCGCCGGAATCTTCCAAGGCGTTGATCCCGTTGCAGTGCAGCACCTAATCGAGCAGATGGAGACCGTGCGCTACCCGCGCGGAACCACCATCTTCGACGAAGGCGAGCCTGGTGATCGCTTGTACATCATCACCTCGGGCAAGATTAAGCTCGCCCGCCACGCCCCGGATGGCCGCGAAAACCTGCTGACGGTCATGGGCCCATCCGATATGTTTGGCGAGCTGTCCATCTTCGATCCGGGCCCGCGCACCTCCTCCGCAGTGTGCGTGACCGAGGTTCAGGCCGCCACCATGAACTCCGAGCTGCTCAAGAAGTGGGTTGATGACCACCCCGAAATCGCCCAGCAGCTGCTGCGCGTGCTGGCTCGCCGCCTGCGCCGCACCAACGCCAACCTGGCTGACCTCATCTTTACCGACGTTCCGGGCCGCGTGGCAAAGACCTTGTTGCAGCTGGCTAACCGCTTCGGTGTTCAGGAAGGCAGTGCCCTGCGCGTGAACCATGACCTCACCCAGGAAGAGATTGCCCAGCTGGTGGGCGCTTCCCGCGAGACCGTCAACAAGGCGCTGGCCACCTTCGCGCACCGCGGTTGGATCCGCCTCGAAGGCAAATCCGTGCTCATCGTCGATACCGAGCACCTCGCCCGCCGCGCTCGCTAAGACCGCGCCAGCCCGCTACCCCGCTTCGGCGGGGTCTCGTTGGGTTTGCCTCCTTTAACCAGTTACGCACCGCACTTGTGACCACGGTAGACTCCACACTGCATCGCTTGGAGACCATACCGCGGCCGTACGTCGACCCTGCGCGCCTCCTGCCTCAGGCCCACAGCACAATTAAGCCCCTCTTCCCACCAAATGAGGAAGAGGGGCGAATGGAGATAGGCTTATTTAGCCTCACCGTCCAAGTACTTCAGCGCGGTGCGCGTGGACTGCTCCGCAGCGTGGCGCAGCACCGGGTCCACATCGTCATACATCTCGTTGACCAGGGTATTCAAATCCACATCCTCGCCTAGGCGGGAGCGGATCTCTTTAATCTGGTCAAGACGGTAGTGGCGGCGGTCAATGTACTTGCGGGCCACCTGAGAGGTGTCATCCAAGTCCGGACCGTGTCCTGGAAACAGCGCAATATCCTTACCGCGCTCTTCCAAGGTGTCGAGGGTGTGCAGGTAATCGGCCAAGTTACCGTCCGTCTCCGAAAGGAGAACGGTGTGGCGGCCGGCGATAGTGTCACCAGAGATAATGCCCTCGAGGCGGGAATTTCCTACCTCCCCGCTCCACACAAAGAAGCAGGTGGAATCCGCGGTATGGCCTGGGGTGTGCACGACCTCGAGACTTGGGGTGATGCCATCGAGGGAGATGTGCTCACCGTCCTGGAGAGCCTCAGCACCATTGCAGTAGCTCGGATCGAAGGCGCGGATGGGGGCGCCGGTCATCTGCCGCAAGCGTTGTGCGCCCGAAGCATGGTCATCATGGCGGTGGGTAATCAAAATCAAAGCCACCTCACCTGCGTTGCGATGCACAACGTTGAGATGGCCTTCATCCTCAGGACCCGGATCCACGACGATCGCCCGAGAGTCTTCAGTGGCGCGAATAATCCACGTATTCGTACCCTCTAGGGCGGTGTAGCTGGGGTTATCACAAAGGACTACGCCAACGGACTGGCTGACGGGACGCAATTGACTATATGCGGGGTGCTCCATAGTTACTAGCCTATCCGATCAAGCAGCAATTTCTACGATTAGTTCGATCTCTACCGGCGCGTTTTTAGGCAACGCAGCTACGCCCACGGCGGAGCGAGCATGCTTTCCAGCATCCCCGAAGACCTCACCGATGAAATCGGAGGCACCATTGATAACTACCGGCTGGTCTGCATAGGCCGGATCGGAGGCCACAAACCCCACGATTTTTACCACACGGGAGACATTGTCCAGGCCAACTTCGGCATCGATAGCGGCGAGCGCATTCAGCGCCGCGATGCGTGCCTGTTCCTGGGCTTGTTCCGTGGTGACTTCGGCGCCAACCTTGCCGGTCAGCGGCAAGGCACCTTCCACGAGGGGAAGCTGGCCAGAGGTCCAGACCTGATCACCCACGCGCACGGCCGGCACATAGGACGCTAGCGGCTTGGCGACGCCCGGAAGCTCATACCCCAGCTCCCGCAAGCGAGCATGAAAGCCCATTTACTCTGCCACCTCGCGCTTGAAGTAGGCAACGACGTTTTCCGGGTTAGGACCCGGGGTGACGGTGACCAGTTCCCAGCCATCTTCGCCCCAAGAATCGAGGATCTGTTTGGTGGCGTGGGTGAGGACAGGTGCGGTTGCGTATTCCCATTTAGTCATGGGTCCATTCTAACTATTAAATACGCCCCACGCCGTCTAAATTCTTAAATTCCGACGAGCTCGCCGCCTTGGGCCAAGTAGTGAGCCCAATCCGTGATGTGGGGGTTCTTGCGCAGCAGGGCACGACGCTGGCGCTCGGTCAGCCCGCCCCAAACACCGAACTCGACGCGATTATCCAGGGCGTCAGCGCGGCATTCGGTCAGCACCGGGCAGTGGCGGCAAATGACGGCCGCCTTGCGCTGTTCTGCACCGCGCACAAAGAGGGCATCCGGGTCACCCTTGCGGCATTTGGCCTGGGTGACCCACTCACCACGCTCGGGATTTCGGGCTGTATTAGACATTCCAGCAGTCTTCACACGAACGGTCATGGGTGAGTGTGCTCCTTCCCAGACGGAATACTATGTAACGCATCTGAGTCTATTCATCCAGGTAGAAGATTGTCTAACACGTCACACTTTAGGGGGTGCGAGTGATCTTCCACCTACCAAGGGCGACCACGTAGTGTATGGGGCGTGACTGTCATCAAATCTTTGGCCAAGATAGCCCTGTCTACGGTCTTGGTAGGCGCGCTCATCGCCCTGGCTCTAGCCCCTTTTGCGGGCATTTCCGGCGTGGCGATTGCCCGTACTAACGAAACCATGCAATCTGACCTGCAAGATCTGACTGCCGGCAATATCCCAGGCGTCACCACGATCAAAGACGCCAAGGGCAAGGACATGGCCTACATCTTCAGCCAACGCCGCCACCCGGTGGAGAGCAAGAAGATTTCTAAGGCCATGAAAAACGCCATCGTCTCCATTGAGGACGAGCGCTTTTATGATCACGAGGGCGTGGACTTCCAGGGCAATTTCCGCGCCCTGTGGACCAACCTAACCTCGGGCGGCGTTTCCCAGGGCGCCTCCACCATCGATCAGCAGTACGTGAAGAACTACCTATTGCTGGTCTCTGCCACCACCGATGAAGAGCGCGCCGCGGCCACCGAGCAATCCGTGGCCCGCAAGCTGCGCGAGATGCGCATGGCCACCAAGATGGATGCGGAATTGGATAAGGATGACATCCTCACCAACTATCTCAACCTGGTTTCTTTTGGTAACCATGCCTATGGCGTCGAAGCGGCGGCCCGCACTTACTTCGGCACGCACGCTTCTGAACTCACGGTGCCGCAGGCAGCAATGCTGGCTGGCATGGTCCAATCCTCTGAGCGCCTCAATCCCTATACCAACGCTGAGGAAGTAACCGACCGGCGCAACCTGGTCCTGCAATCCATGGCGGATAACGGCCATATCAAGCAGCAGGAAGCGGATAAGTATAAGGGGGAGAAGCTGGGCGTCGGAAAGAAGCCCAAAACGCTAGCCAATGGCTGCATCGGCGCCGGTGACCGCGGTTTCTTCTGTGATTATGTGCTGAAATACCTGGATAAGAAGGGCATTAGCGAGGAGCAGCTGGCGCGCGGTGGCTACACCATCAAAACCACGCTGGACCCAACGGTGCAGGACAAGGCCCTCGAGTCCGTACAAAGCCACACCAATCCGGATGCCCAGGGCGTGGCTGAAGTCATGAACGTCATCAAGCCTGGCAGGTCGGACCGCAAGGTGCTGGCCATGGTCTCCTCGCGCGATTACGGCCTGGACCTAGATAAAAATGAGACCATCCTGCCACAGCCCTACTCCTTGGTGGGCAACGGTGCAGGTTCCGTCTTTAAGGTCTTTACCGCGGCGGCCGCGCTCGAAGCGGGCTATGGCATCAAAAACACCGTGGATGTGCCGACCCGCTACGAGGCGGAGGGCCTAGGCCATGGTGGCGCCGCCGGCTGCCCGGCGGACCGCTACTGCGTGGAAAACGCTGGTGCCTATAAGGCCACGATGACGCTGCAGGAAGCGCTGGCACACTCCCCCAATACGCCGTTTATCAAGCTCACGGAGCAGGTAGGCGTGGCACCCATCGTCGATATGGCCGTGCGTTTGGGCCTGCGCTCCTACGACGACAAGGGCAGCTTTGATAAGGACACCTCGATTGCCCAGCACACCAAGGACGCCAACTCCGGCTCCTTCACCTTGGGCCCGGACCAGGTCAACCCGCTGGAGCTTTCCAATGTCGGCGCCACGCTGGCCGCGGATGGCAGGTGGTGCGAGCCTAACCCCATCTCCCAGGTCACGGATAAGGAAGGCAACGAGGTCTATCTCAAGGAAACCCCGTGTGAGCAGGCCGTTGATAAGGACGTAGCCCGCGCGATGAGCAATGCCTTGTCCGAGGACGCCAAGCAAGGCACGGCCAAGAATGCCGCCCAGGCGGCCGGTTACTCCAGCCCGATCGCGGCCAAGACCGGTACCACCGAGTCCAACCAGTCCTCCGCATTCTTAGGATTCAACCAGGGCATTTCCGCCGCGCCGTATATCTATAATGATGGCACCTCCACCGTCCCGCTGTGTACCGGGCCGGTGCGCCAGTGCGCGGGTTGGGGCAACCTCTACGGCGGCTTGGAGCCGGCGCAGACCTTCTTCAGTATGGCTACGCAGCTGCCGATAGCCACCAAGGCCGGACTGCCGAATTACAACAAGAAGTACGACAACGGCACCACGGCCGATAAGACCCTTGATAGCCTGCGCGGCAAGTCCGAGGCCGAGGCCCGCCAGACCTTGGAGTCCAAGGGCTACGTGGTCAAGACCTCCCGGGTCATCGGCGGCAATGTTCCTTATGGCCGCGTGGTTCGCGCGATTACCGGCAAGGACGGCAAGAAGAAGGGTGCGGAAATTACGCTGCAGCTTTCCGACGGCGCCGGGGCCTCCCAATCCCCATCCTCCGGCGTGGCCGACGCTGACTCTACCGGCGCACAAAATAGCACCGGCGGCGGTACTGCCGACGGTGCTACGAGCCCGGGCCGCTCGACTGGCGGCACAGGCGGCGGAACGGGCAACGGCGGTGGCGGTACCGGCGGCGGGTTCTCGCCAGAAGACTTTGGCATCCGCCAAGAGGACATCGATAGCTTTGCCAACGACGTCCGCAGCCTGCTTGGCCGCTAAGCCTCGCCCGTTGCGGTCTGGCCCGCTTTAGCTCAGCTGGGACTTGACCTCAGCGGACAGGCGCTTGCCATCTGCCTGGCCGGCGGCCTTGGCATTGGCCACCTTCATTACTGCACCCATCTGCTTCATGGTGGGTGCTTCGCCGTTTTCGGCCTCAACCTCCGCGATAGATTCCTTCACCAAAGCTTGTAGCTCGGACTCGTCCAGCTGGCGGGGTTGGTAGGCCTCGAAGAAGGGGACGTCGGCAAGCTCGGCTTCCGCCAACTCCGGACGGCCGTTTTCCTCATAGACCTCGGCGGACTCGCGGCGCTTTTTGATTTCACGCGCAATCACCTTGAGGATATCGGCGTCCTCCAGCTCATGCCGGGAGCCATTAGTCTCCTCGGCCTGGATGGCAGCCAGCAAGGCGCGGATGGCGCTGGTGCGCTGCTTCTCCTTGGCCTTCATTGCGGTTTTCAGATCTGCACGGATGGTTTGCTTTAGCTCGCTCATGCCTATCAATGTACGCCAGGTAGTGTGGTAGCCGTGAAACTTTTACGTATTCTTGGCGGCCTCACCGCTGCCGGCCTGGGCGCCGCGGCATGGGGCTATAGCGAACTGACCAAATTCGAGCTCAAGGAATATACGCTCCCCCTCCTACCCAAGGGCACGCTGCGCGGTAAGCCGGAATTTCGGCTGCTGCATCTGTCCGATCTGCATATGATCCCCGGCCAGGAGACCAAGATTGCCTGGGTTTCTGCCCTCGACGCCCTAGAGCCGGACCTCGTGGTCAACACTGGCGATAATCTCTCCGATCAGCGGGCCGTTCCCGATACGTTGCGCGCTCTCGGTCCTTTGCTGGCCCGCCCCGGACTCTTCGTCTTCGGCACGAATGATTACTGGGCACCGCAGCCAGTCAATCCCTTCAAGTACCTGCTGGGCAAAAAGCGCGAACCTTCCTACGTGGATTTGCCGTGGCGAGGTATGCGCGCCGCATTTATGGAGCACGGTTGGCGCGATGCCAACCAGACACGGCATGAATTCAAGGTGGGCAATGTCCGCCTTGCCGCCGCCGGCGTGGACGATCCACACCACGATCTAGATGACTATTCCGAAATCGCCGGCCCGCCCAACGAGAACGCCGACTTGTCCCTGGCACTCCTCCACGCCCCCGAGCCCCGCGTGCTGGAAAAGTTCGCAGCCGATGGCTACCAGCTTTCCCTATCCGGCCACACCCACGGCGGCCAGATCTGCCTGCCCGGCTCCCGTGCGCTGGTGACCAATTGCGGCATCGACCGCGAGCGCGTGCAGGGCCTCCACGACTTCGGACCGATGAAGATGCATGTCTCCAATGGCCTGGGCACCTCCAAATTCGCCCCGGTGCGCCTTTTCTGCCGCCCTTCCGCCACTCTGCTGAAAATCACCGAGGTGGACTAAACCCAGCCACCTGGCGTTTTGTTGATTGCGCTCAGCTTGCGTTAAAGTATCCAGGTACCGCTTTTCAAGGCGGAACGCCGGGATATGGCGCAGGTTGGTAGCGCGCTTCGTTCGGGACGAAGAGGTCGCAGGTTCAAATCCTGTTATCCCGACAGATATGGGTAAGCCCCTGCTGTGACCAGCAACTTTAGCTGGCGAGCAGGGGCTTTTCCATATAGGGAACTTCCTGGTCACACGCGCAGATAGTGGCGCTAATGCACAAAGATGTGGGCACAGTGTGGGCACGCACTCCGCCTACCCCCCTTAACAAAATTGCGTTTACGATAAGTCCACCCCCTTAATGGCGACACCTGTAGTACTCCCGCTGTACAACGCAAGCTAGATCAGCTCATCTACCATCAAATCTATTCCGACGACCACTCCCACAATCATGCAGCCTGCGGCTGCCAATTCTCACCAGTTACGTCATTTTCCATGATAAGGTCCAGAACTCCTAAATGGGTACAATACTTCATAATTGGCACATCAAATCACTGCAAGGCTATGATTGCGATATGAGTAGTGGACCCAGAAAGACACCCGACAAAGTTTCCCGCGAGGTAGCCTCCCTATTGCGAGAACACCTTGCACGCCGACGCATGTCACAACGACAAGTATCCCGCCTAGCAGAAATATCCCCCAGCCAAACCAGCCGTTACCTGCGTGGAGAGTCAAGCCCCAACCTCCACGAATATGTACTTATCTGCGAAGCTATAGGTGTACATCCCGACACAGTACTCTCACATGCAATCCATAACATTCGTTGGCGAGAGAGGTACGCTAAGGACGACGAATACGCGGTACCAATTGAAGGCCAAGTCAGGTACAACCTCGACCCCAGAAATTTCCCACCCCAGGAAAGTTAGATAGAACAGAATCCGGTGGGCCGCGCTTGAAACAGCGACACCTATCTTTACAAAAAGCAGGGCCCAAAACTGCCTTGTCCCACAACGGTCACCACCAACACGTTGATGAAGGATTTTAAGCCCTCGCTGAAAAGTCAGCTATTTCACCTAGACCAAATCCCCGTATCAAGGCACCAACGACGGGTACCAACGCCGTAGAAATAATGGGATTCACTCGGCCGCGGATCAAAAGTCCCGCCGCCGCAGAGGTGAGGGTGGGACCCCATGGCCGCAAGCCCGACTAGGGCCTCCTTAGTGGCACTTCACACGTCGACGATCTGCCATGCCCTACGCTACGCGGACAAGCGAGTGTCCCCAGGTTAAATCCCGGCTATCAGCGCGGCCTACGGCCCTCCCCAAAGTCCACACCGGTTTAAATTGAACTTCCTATTGATAATCGTCACCACGAAGCAGTTCGCACGGCTTGAAAAAGTCCCCACCCCAGCAAAGGCCTAAACGACAGGATGTGTTGGTGAGTTTGTGTGGTTAGTCGGTTTGGCGTGTTGATATTAGGATTATTTCACTTATTCGGAGGGATATTCCAGCTTCGATAATGAAATACCGCCTAAGGCATGCCGGTGTGCTAGGTACCTAGGGTCACGATGAGGGGATGAGTAAAAATCATCCTCGATGCGCCGTCTGCGGCGGGGCATGTACCAAACACGGAACAACGAGTGCTGGGCGCCAACGATGGCGATGCCGCACCTGCAAGGCCACCTTCACCGAGGGTGTCAGGAAGTTTGTGTGTGAGGCTCTGATCTAGAAGGAGTTTCACCGATAATGACTACGGTGTCACCGAAGAAGAACCATGACCCGGCGAGGGTCAACGAGATCAGCGAGAAGCTGATGGAAAATTCTGAAATCGCCAGCTTGATTAGCGAGTTGTCGAGCTCCGCTGATGATGCAAGCGAGCTGGTCAAAGGCCTGCTACAGGCATCGATCAACGCTGGCCTTAAGGCGGAGATGGATGCGCACTTGGGCTACGGCCATTGCGACCGCAAAGCGAAATCCCAGGTCGAAACCGCACAGGAGAATAATCACCGTAACGGGTCGTACACCAAGACCGTCAATTCTGGCTACGGCGCAGTTGAGGTGACCGTGCCTAGGGATCGTGCCGGCACGTTTACTCCCCGCATGGTGCCCAAGGGTGCACGCAGGCTCACAGAGCTCGACGACATGATTATCTCGCTCTACGCCGGCGGGATGACCGTGCGCGATATTCAGCACCATCTCGCAACCACGCTTGGGGTGGATATGAGTCCGGATACGATCAGCACCATTACCGATGCGGTCTTGGACGAGGTCATGATCTGGCAAAACCGCCAGCTCGACGAGTTTTACCCGGTGATCTTCCTCGACGCGCTGCGCGTCAAGATCCGTGACGGCCACCGCGTGGTCAACAAGGCTTGCTACATGGCGGTTGGTGTCGATATGGACGGCATCAAGCACATCCTGGGATTGTGGATCGCCGACAATGAAGGCGCCGCATTCTGGGCATCGGTGTGTGCGGATCTAGCCAACCGCGGTGTCCAAGACGTGTTCATCGTGTGCTGCGACGGGCTCAAAGGCCTGCCGGAAGCCGTGGAGGCAACCTGGCCGAATTCCATGGTGCAAACCTGTATCGTGCACCTGATTCGGGCGGCCAACAGGTGGGTGTCGTATCAGGACCGCAAAGGTGTCTCCCGGGCGCTGCGTGAGGTCTACACGGCCGCAAACGAGGACACCGCACGTGCCGCCTTGGATGCGTTCGAAGCCAGTGAACTGGGCCGGAAATACCCGCAGTCGGTCAAAGTCTGGCGCGACGCCTGGGAGCGGTTCGTGCCGTTTCTACAGTTTCCGCCGGCGGCACGCCGGGTGCTCTACACCACCAATTCGATCGAGTCGCTGAATGCTGAACTGCGTAAAGCTACCCGTAACCGGGGCCAGTTCCCGAACGATACCGCAGCGCTGAAGACGCTTTGGCTGATGATCTGCAACATCGAAGACAAGCGCGCTGCGCAGCGAGCGAAGAAAGCAAAGCGCGACGTTGAGTGCAACGGCTATATTGAAGGAGCGAAAGCCACCGGGTGGAAACAAGCCATCAACCAACTAGCCGTGGCTTACCCCAACCGATTCGCGGACTACTTGTAAACCAAGCCCCCGCACACAAAGAATCGGACACTCTCCCTTCACCCGCGTGAATAATGATGCCGTGCAAGCCAAATGGTTCCGCCTTTTCATTTCCTGGCTCACCTCCAGCAACAGCCTGGCAGAAACCGCTAAAACCTGCGGTGTTTCAACGCGAACTTTGCAACGACGCTTCACACCGTTCTGGCTTATCCAACCACCCCGAAGTGTTGATAAGCAGCGAATCTACGACCAAATCTTCATCGACGGCACCTACTTCAACACCAAATGTCTTGTTGTGGCTGCCGACTCCAGCCATGTCATCAATTGGTTCTGGTGCACGAAAGAATCCTCCTGGTCCTACATGCGCCTGCTCGACCCGCTAGCCCCACCACAATTGGTTACCTGCGATGGCGACGCCGGAGGGCTTAAAGCACTAAACTGCCTGTGGCCTGATACCCCGGTTCAACGCTGCATTGTCCACGTCAAACGCAATATCCAACGCGCCACCGGTCTTCATCCCACCTCGCCGATGGGTAAAGCATTACAACGACTTTCCTTTGAACTACTCGCCGTTGACAACCTGGATAAAGCAGCCGAATGGACCGTAAAACTACAACAGTTCGGCACCGTATTTAGCACCCAGCTCAAAGCCAGAACCTACGTCAAAGACGTCCCCTTCGACCAGATTCCAAAATCCAAACGCCGGAACAAAAAATGGTGGTACACCCACTACACTCACCGCGGAATCTACCTGCAGCTAAAGAAAATGAGCCAACAAGGCCACCTCTTTGCCTACCTCACCAAAGCTAAACAAGACCAACGATTGGAACGCACGACCAACAAGCTAGAAGGCGGAGTGAACTCACAAATAAAGAAACTCATGCACACCCACGGGCCTGGCCCCCGGAAAGTAGACACGTCGGGGGTTAGCTATGCTGCTTGGGTCAGTGTAGCTGATGTGAGTGCTTCGAAGGTATCGGGGGCTAGAAGGTTGCACCAAGAGTGCCGTCTGCGCGTGTTGTAGCGCATGCACCATCGAAAGACTTCCTGGCGGCAGGTAATGGGATTGTCAAAGACTTTCCGATCTCGCAGGACTTCACGCTTTAAGGTGGCGTTAAATGACTCTGCCAAGGCATTATCGGCACTCGTTCCCACCGCGCCCATGGATTGGCGCACGCCAAGCTGGGCGCAGTGGTCCCTAAAAGCCTGTGAGGTATACACACTGCCATGATCAGAATGGAAAATTACCCCTTTAAGGCTTCCACGGACTTTCCTTGCATAAGTCAAAGCTTCGATAACCAGCGATACCCGCATGTGATCGGCTAGTGCATGGCCGACGAGTTTGCGCGAGTAGACGTCGATGACCGTGGCCAGGTACATGTTCTTGCCGCCCTTACACGGCAGGTAGGTGATGTCGCCTACATAGACCTGGTTCGGCTTATCAGCGGTGAATCTGCGGCCTACTAAATCTGGCATGACGCGGTGGCCAGGCTTACGCCTAGTAGTGACACATCGACGGCGCTTGGTAAAGCCTTTCAGCCCCATGGATTTCATAATGCGTGCGACCTTCTTGTGATTGATCGGAGGAAAGTCCGTATCGGCTTTAAGACTTGCAGCGATGCGTTTAGCACCATAAAGCCCGTGCTCATCATCGAAGATGGTCTTGATTCGTGCACCAATAAGAGCATCAGAACACATCTTTAACCTGCGTTTTTCGCGAGTGTTGGCCCATTTGTAGAACGAGGAGCGATTGAGCTTTAACACGTGGCACATCCGCTTAACCGAGTATTCGGTTCGGTGGTCATAGACAAACTGGAAGCGGATTACCAGCGTGTCTCTTCGGCAAAATACTTCGCGGCCTTACGCAGGATGTCGCGTTCTTCGCGCAGCTTCGAGACTTCTCTTGTCTCACTGGCGGATTCGCTCAGAATCAGTCGTCGCTTGGGCCTTGTCACGCATGGTCTTCGTGCGGGCACGTTTGCCGGTGCCGTACTGCTTAAGCCAGGAATAAAGTGAAGAACGATTGACTCCAAGCTCTGCTGAAGCCGCGTGGAGTGAAAGGTCCTCATTGTTTTCGTAGAGGGCCACAGCATCACGTTTGAACTGTTCGGAGTACCTAGGCATGGTGGTAGATTACCTTTCTTCCCAACCCAACCGGGCTGGATATCAGGTGTCTACCTAACAGGGGTCAGGTCCCACCGAGGACTGCGCGACGAACAACAGCGCATCGCCTGCGACTGGTGGCTATACCTCCACACACAACTGCCTGACGACCCTATAGAGATCGCCAGGCAGCAAAACTGGGGCCAGGACCAACTCGCCAAAGCACACACCCTAGCCAACCAGGAAAAACAAGCCACCAGCGGCCACGAAGACGGCCGACCAGCAACCTACGACAGTGCCATCGACACTGCCTACAACCACTCTATGGGAATACGCAAAGGCTACATACGCTAAACCCCCACCAACACAAAATGTCGTTTAGCCCGACACACCGCAAAACAACACATTCTGTCGTTTAAGCCCCAGCAAAAGCATTCAAGGAATTACACGGATTTTTCCGCAAAAATTGCAGCTAGGCACCCCACATATGGGAAACGACGCGGTGCCCCTACAGCGCCGCGTCGTCCCTATTCCCTATCACTCACAACGGATTGGAGAAACCGTTCGCCTACCCCCTAAGTAGGCTTTGTGAGCAAGACCAACTGTAGCACTCGCTCAATACAAACGGTAACGGACACCAAAATTCCCAGTTTCCACCAATGTTTTTTATTGTTAGGTCTGCTTTTTCAGACCTAATTAAGCAGAGTTTTAGTTTTTGCTGTGGACAAGGCCCACCATTTTGCACTTAACCCAACGAGAGTGACAGCCAGCAATACCGCAATTCCGGCCCACAGGACGGCTTGTTCACCTTCGTTACCTGCCACCGTGACGGCCGCGGTAGTCCAGTTCAGTGGCAAAAGATTAGTAACGACCTGCCATACCTTAGAAACACCGGCAATTGCCGCAGATTTCCACAGCCACCCCACCAGCGCGGTCTGGCCGATGACAAAGAGCGCCGCGAGGATGCTGCCGGCGGTAATACCGCATAGCCCGAGTAGGGCGCGGGTGATGGCCGTCATGGACAGCGCCCCCAGAAGGAGCGCCGCGCCGGCCCAAACCGCCGCCACAGGGGTAAATCCGGTGGCAAGCACAAAAAGGAGGATTTCCCCGATGGCAACCGCCGCCAGCGTGCCGCCGAGGACCGTCAGCCATGGGCGGAGCCCCACCTGCCAGGCCACACCGGCCGCCGCACCTGCGAGCAGAACCAAGGCGGAGACTAACATCGCCACGATGGGGCTGAGCAGATGTGCAGGTCCGTCGGTCGCGGTATGCGCCGGCGGCAGGGCACGCTGAATTTCACCCACATTGGTCTGGTTTTGGGCTGCCATGGTGGAGAGCTTGCCGGCGCCTTCGTCAAGCTTGTCCACGCCCTCCTGCGCCTCACCAACGCGCTTGTTCAGCTCCGCGATGCCCTCGTTAAGCTCCTGCGCACCAGATACGGCCTGGTTCACGCCATCGTGATAAGCATAGCCATTGACCGCCAACTGATTGGATAGATCGCGCGAGCCGTCCTTGAGCTTCTTGAGCTGATCGGTCACCGAATTATCCAGGCGGAAATTATTCACCTGCGCACGGAGATCGCCCAGCTGCGAGCGAATTTCCTTCGCTTCCTTAGATTTATTTCCCTCCAGGTCGCGCATCGTGCCATCGATTGCCTGCAGAATCTGCCCCTGGACAGCACCGAGACCCACCACCTGGTCCACGGCACCGCCGACACCATTGGCCAGCTCCGTTGCACCGCCACCGAGCGTATTGGTTCCAGACTGCAGCTGATTGAGACCGGCTACCAGTTCTTGGGAGCCCGTCGCCAGCTTGTCGACGCCCCCTCCGAGCTCATCCGCCCCCTTGTTCAGCTCCCCCGTGCCGTCATCAAGCTGCGTGGCACCCGACTTCAACATGCTCGCCTGGGCTTGCGCGCGGCTGGCCGCCTCGGCGGCTTCCTTCACTTCTGGGGAGGCGGATTTTTCCCGCGGTGCACCAAACAGCTGCGCGGCGCTAGACCAGGCATGGGCGGGTTCCCACTGTGCAAGGCCCGCCACCGCAGCGCCAATAATGAGCGGCAGGGCGAGCAGGAGGATCAAGAGGACGCTGCGCCACCGGGAGGGGGACGCAGCGTCTGGGGAAGCAAGGCGTGAGGTCATGATACTGAACCTATCCTTGCAGGTCACTCCCCTGTTGCAGGCGCGCCGAGCACCCCCCGCAATGTCCGTTTCTCTACGATATATGGCATGTCCCACAATTATTCCCTGGCCCCCTCCCGCTACCTCGCCGCTGCGGCCATCGCGCCACTGTGTTTCAGCCTTGTTTCCTGCTCCAACGACGTCGATACGTCCGCAGAACCAGAGTTCTCCGACGCCACCGCCGTAAGCTCCTCGGCCACGGAGACCTCGTCCGAGGAAACCACGAGCGATCCCGCGACCTCGGAAGCCGCAGACACCACCACCGAGACCGCGGAGGCCGAGCCGACCTCCGCGGCCGCAGCTCCCACCGAGAACACCGCGGAATCCGCCAACGAAGAGAGTGAAGCCCCAGCCGCCGCACCCGCCGATACCGGCCGCGGCGATTGCTCCCCAGAAGCGCTACAGTCCGCAGCTCCCACCATGACCAATATCCGAGTCAATAACTGTGATGGCCAGTGGGCCCACTTTGGCAAAGACAGCACTGACTGGACTGTCTGGGCGCGCTACGAGGGCGGCCAGTGGGTAGCCATTGAATCCATCGGCGAGACAACCTCCGGCCTAGCCGCCCCGTGCTACGACGTGGATAAGTGGGCCGCCGAGGGCGCTCCTGCCTTTGTTACGGAAAAGATGCGCCGCTGCGACTAGCCGCACAGCAAGAAACCGCCCCCGTACCGCGCAGTAGTTATGCAACTCGGTACGGGGGCGGCGTCGTTAGCGCACAGGCCCTGCCGGGGAAGGGCTACTTCTTCTCGGCGTAGACCTCGCGCACGCGCTGGCCCAGTGCTGGGTGCACGTTGGTCCAGTATTCGTATACGCGTTCTTCGGTCTCCTCGGATACACCGGCCATCGCGTTGGTGATATTGGTGACCAGGCGCTCCTTGGCGGCATCATCGTAGACATTCTCGTACAGGTCGCGAGCCTGGACAAAGTCGTCGTCCTCAGCGTGACGAACATACGGCGCACGCACCAAGTCGCTGCCGTAGGACTCCGGATTGATGTAGAGCTCCGCCGCGGTGGTGGTCTCGAGCTGGGAGCGGTCGTTTACGGCGGCGTCATCAAGCACGCCCGTACCCTTCTCATAGCGGTTGGGCGAGTAGACCGGATCCTCCGGAGCATTGAAGTGGTACTGCATGCTGCCCTCGTGCTGGTAGGTATTGACCTCGTCCACGTTCTGCGGCTGGTTGACCGGCAGCTGCTGGTAATTCGGGCCAATGCGGTAACGCTGCTGGTCAGCGTAAGCAAATACGCGAGCCTGCAGCATCTTATCCGGAGACAGGCCAACGCCAGGCACGATATTGGACGGGTCGAGCGCCACCTGCTCAATCTGCGCGAAGAAGTTGCGCGGGTTGCGGTTGAGCACAAAGTAGCCCACATCGTGCAGCGGATAGTCCTTCTTGGACCACACCTTGGTCAGGTCGAAGGGGTTAAAGCGGTAATTCTCCGCCTCATCCAGCGGCATGATCTGCACCTTGACGTCCCAGATGGGGTAGTTGCCCTCTTCGATAGCGTTGTAGAGATCCTCGCGGTGGCAATCCGGGTTCTGGCCGGCGGTGGTAGTGGCCTCTTCATCGGTGAAGTTCTCTACGCCCTGGCAGGTCTTGAAGTGGTACTTCACCCAGAAGGCCTCGCCCTGTTCATTAACCCACTGGAAGGTGTGGGAACCATAGCCATTCTGGTGGCGGGTGGACTTCGGGGTACCGCGATCGCCCATGAGGTAGGTGACCTGGTGGGCGGATTCTGGGTTGCGGGTCCAAAAATCCCACTGCATATCGGCATCGCGCAGGCCATTGGTGCCCAGGCGCTTCTGGGAGTGAATGAAGTCTGGGAACTTCAGACCATCGCGGACAAAGAAGACCGGGGTGTTATTGCCCACGATGTCGAGATTGCCATCTTCGGTATAAAAGCGCAGAGCAAAGCCGTGCACATCGCGCCAGGTATCCGGGGAGCCTTGCTCGCCGGCCACAGTGGAAAAGCGGCCCATCATCGGGGTAACGGTGCCCTTTTGGAAGACCTTAGCCTTGGTATATGCAGAAACGTCTTCAGTAATGTGCAGCTCACCAAAGGCACCGTGACCCTTAGCGTGCGGGGTGCGCTCTGGCACGCGCTCGCGGTTAAAATGCGCGAGCTTTTCAATGAGGTGGACATCATTGAGCGCCACTGGGCCCTGCTGGCCAGCGGTTACCGAGGTGTTCTCGGACGGCACCGGCTGGCCCGAGGGGCGGGTGGTATTTCCCTTGCCAGCGGGGCGCTGGCCCTTATTCAAGATGTCATCAGCGGTGAAATCGGTCATTTATGCCTCCTGGCAATTCGGGATCAGTTCACTCCAGTGTGGCAAAACTTTGCACGGTTGTCAGGGCTCGCAAAAGAGCGTAATGGGGGCTGGTAGATTCATTCAGGTGACTCACCACTCCGCAGCAGACGACGCCCGCGTCACCGACCTCGCCCTTCGGGCCGGTCGCGGCGACCGCGCGGCGCTGACGGAGTTTATCAAAGCCACCCAGGATGATGTGTGGCGCTTGCTGGCGCACCTGGGCGGACCCGAGGGTGCTGACGATCTCACCCAGGAGACCTATCTGCGTGTCATCAGCGCCCTGCCGCGTTTCGCCGCCCGTTCCTCCGCGCGCACGTGGCTGCTCTCTCTGGCCCGGCGCGTGTGGGTGGATAATATTCGCCACGATATGGCCCGACCGCGAAAGTCTGCCACGGAGTACGAAGACGCGATGGGCGCGGCGCCGGTAGAATCCGCAGCGTGGAGCGAGTGGATCGACGCCCGTACGCTTATCGACGCCCTCCCAGCCGACCGCCGCGAAGCCCTCATTCTTACCCAGGTACTGGGCTATACCTATGAGGAGGCGGCCAAGATTGCCGGCGTGCGCGTGGGCACCATCCGCTCCCGCGTGGCTCGTGCCCGCAAGGATCTCATCGCGGGGACAGGTTAATACCCATTACGTTGTTAGCAGTTCCACCTCAGGGCGCCGAAGATTCATGGTCTGTCCACCCGATTGGGCGGGTTATGTTTATTTCCGTTCCCTCCGTCTGAAAAGACAGTGGAACTAGTCGCTGGCTTCGGTATGGCTTATTCCCGCCCCTGTCTGAAAATGATCCGGGGGGTGATGCCGCCGAAGACAGTGACATACTCGAACTGCTAATAGGAACCTGACCCAGCCCAGGTGGTATGAGGTCTCACAGTAATGTGGATGCCAGCGCAAGTATGTCCGACAACCCCAGCGATGAAGCTTAAATAGTCCAACTTCTAATTCATCGCTAGGAGGCACACACCCATGGCCTATGACTTCGTCATTGGCGTGGACGTCGGCAAATACTTCCACCACGCCTGCGTCCTCGACCCTCAAGGCAGGCAAGTCCTGTCCAAACGCATCAACCAGCATGAAAGCTCATTACGCAAGCTCTTCGGCCAATTCATCGCCGACAACGCTTCGGTCCTTGTCATTGTCGATCAGCCCAACAACATCGGCCGTTTAACCGTCACAGTCGCCCAAGACATGGGGGCAGACGTTCGCTATCTACCCGGGCTTGCGATGCGGCAGCTCTCTCGCATCCACGTCGGCAACTCCAAGACTGATGTGCGCGACGCCTACGTCATCGCCCATGCCGGTCTTAACCTTCCGGACGCCCTGCGCAGCGTCGACCGCGTTGAGGAAGTCTTTATCCAGTTGAAAGTTCTCAACGGTATCGACGAAGACCTCGCTCGGGCCTACACACGCCTGATTAACCAGATGCGATCCGCGCTCGTAGGAACCTATCCTGCCTTCGAACATGTCCTGCGCGGACAGATGATTCACCGAAAGTGGATTCTCCACCTACTTGCGAAATACGGTGGCCCCACCAAGATTCGACGCATCGGCAGAACACGCCTGGCAGCCTTTGCACGCAGCCACAAAGCGCGCAATCCTGAACCTGTCATCGATGCCATGCTTACTGCCATCCACGCACAGACCGTGTCCATTGCTGGCGCAGAATACGCCGAACTAGGCGTAGCAATGTCCGCCAAAGATGCATTGGCCAAATTAGAGAATCGCAAGGAAATCGAAGCGCAGGTACTTAAGCTCATTCAGGATATTCCTCAAACCGAGATTCTTTTATCCATGCCCGGCATCGGCCCGCGTAGTGCGGCGCAGATCCTCATGACTGCTGGCGATATGTCCGACTTCCCCGATGCAGCGCACCTAGCGTCCTATGCAGGCCTATCACCGCGGACGAATCAGTCGGGAACGTCCATTATGTCGAGTTCGCCCAACCGGGCTGGCAACAAAAAATTAAAGAACGCCCTATGGCAATCGTCTTTTGCATCGATCAGATTCCACGAGCGTTCCCGGCAATTCTATGAACGAAAACGCAAAGAAGGCAAAAGACACAACGCCGCAGTCGTCGCACTCGCACGCCGACGCCTAAACGTTCTCTTCGCCATGATGCGAAGCGGCGAGCTCTACCGAGACATCTCTACAGTCCGGGAGGCCGCAGCAGCCTAGAACCAACAGAACCGCACCTCAAGCCGATTGAGCAGCAAGCCCAATCGGCTCCTCAAGATGCCCGAAAACAACATCCACAACGTGAAGCAGAAACCCTTCACACCCCCAACAAGCCCACCCGCGGAGTTGACAACCTATATAGGAACACCCCCAAATAGTCCCCTGTGATTGCGAAGTTAATTTCACTCCCAAATTGTTACGCTCTGGTTACCTTTCGCCCCACGGGTCCCAAAATTTGGCACTTAGCTGCACTTTGCGTGCTACGGCCGGGGTGAACGAGACCACAGTTGCGGCGATTCTTGCCCGAAATATCTGTCCGATGTGTGGTTTATTAGATGTGTACACACGTGATAAATCGACCGTCGATCCGGGCCCGCGCGATACCAATGCCGGGCCCGGCGCGTGTGAGTAAGAGAGTTTCTCCCTTTCATGTTAAAACGCGCAATCGGAATTTCCATGGCGTTTATCGGCGTCGTCGTGGGCGCAGGCTTCGCCTCCGGCCAGGAGGCCATGCAGTACTTCGTGGCCTTTGGTAACTGGGGCCTGTGGGGCATCGCCCTAGCCGCTGGTTTGATGATGATCACCGGCATCTCTATCCTGCAGCTCGGCTCGTACTTCCAAGCCGAGGAGCACACCGCTGTCTACGACAAGGTCGCATCGCCATTTACCGCCAAGATCTTGGACTGGTCTACCCTGGTGACCTTGTTCGCCATCGGATTCGTCATGTTTGCCGGTGGCGGTTCGAATATCAATCAGCAGTTCCCGTCCATCCCCGTGTGGGTGGGCGCCACCGCCATGCTGATTTTGGTGCTGATCGTCGGCCTGATGGATGTCGACCGCGTAACCGCAGTCATCGGCACCATCACCCCATTCATCATCATTTTCGTGGTGATTGCCACCGGCTATACCATCTTGAATGCAGACGTTGATTTCTCTGCCATGAATGACTGGGCTGTCAACAATGTTGATACCTCGCTGCCTAACTGGTGGCTAGCCGCACTGAACTACACCGGTCTGAACGTGATGACGGCAGTATCCATGTCCATCGTTATTGGCGGTAACTTCCTAGATAACCGTGCAGTCGGCATCGGTGGCCTCATTGGCGGCCTGCTCTACCTAATCCTGTTGGCACTTTTGGTCTTCGCCCTGTTCTTCGAGGCTAAGGACGTCAACGGCCAGGATCTGCCGGTCCTGAGCCTGATTTCCGGCATCCACCCGGTACTTGGCGTGCTGATGACCTTTGTCATTTACGGCATGGTCTTTAATACCGCCATCGGCATGTTCTACGCGCTGGGCAAGCGCTTGACCCGCAATAACCCCAAGCGCTTCTACCCGGTTTATGCCGGCGCCTGCATCATCGGCTTCATCTTGTCTTTCGTGGGCTTCCAGGCCTTGGTCAGCAACGTCTACCCGATCCTGGGCTACCTCGGACTGCTGATGATCGTGGTGATGGTCTTCAACCGCATCAAGAACGGCAGCAAGCTCTCAGATGAGTCCGACCGCCGCATGCGCGCACACGAGCTGGTGTCCCGCCGCCTGGACCCGCGCAAGCGATTTACCAAGAAGAACGAGCGCGAGCTGCGCAAGCTGGCTGCAGCATCCAATATGGAAACCACCGAGTTTGTCACCAATATCGCAGAAGAGATCCACGAGGAGCTCGAAAATGATGATGCTATTGAGTATGACCGCGAAGATCCGGAGCCGTCCGTGACCTACGTGCAGCACACCAAGCCGGAGGTTCCGTCGTCCACTAGCGACCTCGACTTTGGCAAGAAGGGCACTGGCAGCGCCAAGCCGGTTTCTGAGGACTAGCTCCCTCGCCCACTGCTGATAAGCCAAAAGCTCGGCGCCCTCCTTCCCTTGCTATGGGGAGAGGAGGGCGCCGAGCTTTCTAGTACGTCTGGCGGCGAAGCGGCGCTTGCTTAAACGAGCAGCTCTGCAATCTGAATAGTGTTGAGAGCAGCACCCTTGCGCAGGTTATCGCCGGCGACAACGAGCACGAGACCCTTGTTATCGTCCACCGTTTGGTCTTGGCGAATGCGGCCGACCAAGGACTCGTCGATGCCGGTGGCGGCGAGCGGAGTAGGGACGTCGGCAAGCGTAACGCCCGGAGCGCCACCCAAAAGCTCGGTGGCCTGCTCTGGGGTGATGGGCTTATCGAACTCGGCGTGAATGGTCAGGGTGTGGCCGGTGAAGACCGGGATGCGCACGCAGGTACCCGCCACCTTCAGCTCCGGAATGTCCAGGATCTTGCGGGATTCGTTGCGCAGCTTTTGTTCCTCGTCGGTCTCCAGGGAGCCATCATCAACGAGGTTTCCAGCCATCGGCAGAGCGTTATAGGCGATAGGTGCCACGTACGGGCCAAAGTCTTCGTCATTAAGCGCGGAGCCGTCGTGGACCAAGCCCACATTGTGATCACCGACGGAATAGACCTGCGCGGCCAGCGTCTGCACGCCGGCCAGACCGGAGCCAGACACCGCCTGGTAGGAGGACACGTGGAGCTTATTCAGGCCAGCGGCATCGTGGAGGACCTTCAACACTGGCATGGCAGCCATGGTGGTGCAGTTCGGGTTCGCGATGATGCCCTTCGGGGTGTTCTTGGCTGCCTCGGGGTTGACCTCGGAAACGATGAGGGGAACCTCTGGGTCCTTGCGGTAGGCCGAGGAATTATCCACCACGGTCGCGCCGGCCGCGGCGAATACCGGCGCCCACTGCTTAGAGGTGGAGCCGCCGGCAGAGAATAAGGCGATATCAACGTCTGCAACGGATTGCTCGGTGACCTCAGCGAGGTCTTCTACGGTAATCTGCTCGCCGCGGAATTCCAGCTCGGTGCCGGCGGAGCGAGACGAGGCGAAAAAGCGCACTTTATCCGCCGGGAAATTGCGTTCTTCCAAGATGGAGCGCATAACGCGGCCGACCTGGCCGGTAGCGCCTACGACTGCAACAGTGGTCATGACTTAAAAATCCTCTGTAGTTGATTTTGAGTATTTAACGTCCGGTTCCAGCATAAACCGTGGCTTCTTCTTCACCGCCAAGCTGGAACTTATCGTGCAGCGCACGAGCTGCCTTATCCAGGTCGGCCTCGCGGGTGAGCACGGAGATGCGGATTTCGGAGGTGGAGATAAGCTCCATATTGACATCGACATCGCGCAGGGCCTCGGTAAACTCGGCGGTCACGCCCGGGTGGGACTTCATGCCGGCGCCGACGAGGGAGACCTTGCCCACCTGGTCGTCGTAAAGCACATTGGCCCAGCCGCCCTCGGACTTCAGCTTGGTCAACAGCTCCATGGCGCGTGGGCCGTCGGCACGCGGGCAGGTGAAGGTGATATCGGTGGTGCCATCCTCCAGGGAGGAGACATTTTGCAAGACCATGTCAATATTGATCTCTGCATCGGCAATGACACGGAAAACCTTCGCTGCCTCCCCGGGGCGGTCCGGGATTCCAAGGACGGTGACCTTTGCCTCGGACTTATCGGTTGCTACACCAGTTAGCACTGCTTCTTCCACAGGAATATCCTCCATCGATCCGGTCACTAGAGTGCCGGGGTCATTTGAATAAGACGAGCGAACTCGCAAGGGTACATTGAACGCGCGGGCATATTCCACGCTGCGCAGAACCAAAATCTTGGAACCTACCGCGGCCATCTCCAGCATCTCCTCGAAGGAGAGCTTCTCTAGCTTCTGCGCGTCTGGGACTATGCGCGGGTCTGCGGTATACACGCCATCGACATCGGAATAAATCTCGCACACGTCCGCATTCAGCGCGGCTGCTAGCGCCACCGCGGTGGTATCGGAACCGCCGCGGCCCAGCGTGGTGACATCGCGCGATTCCTTATTAACTCCCTGGAATCCGGCGACGATGCAGATCTTGCCTTCATCCAGTGCTTCGGTCAGGCGGCCTGGAGTAACGTCCACGATGCGGGCATTGCCGTGGCGCTCGGTGGTGAGCACGCCGGCCTGGGAGCCGGTAAAGGACTGGGCATGGGCACCCAAGGATTCCACGGCCATAGCCACCAACGCATTGGAGATGCGCTCGCCCGCGGTCAGGAGCATATCCATTTCGCGCCGTGGTGGCACGGGGTTGACCTGGGCGGCAAGGTCGAGCAGCTCATCGGTGGTATCGCCCATGGCGGAGCACACCACGACGACGTCGTTGCCCTGCTTCTTGGTGGCCACGATGCGCTCCGCAACGGCGCGAATGCGGTCTGCGGATTCGAGGGATGAGCCGCCATATTTTTGCACGATCAGGGCCACGGTAAGGATGCCGCCTTTCGTCTTTTAAGGCATCCCTGGGGTGCGCGTCCGCACACCGCCAGAAATACCTGTCAGTCATTAGTCAAAGACCCATGCTACCCCGCAGGGGTCTAGTCCTCATCATAATTCCTAGACAATGCTTGCTTTTTATTCACACGCCCCGAGTGTAAAGCGCGCCATGCGCCAGCCAACCCCCATAGTGAAAACGCGCGCCCTGCAGCGGAGAATATGCATATAACAGGAATCTTTACTACCGTTGAGCGGGTGTTAAGCAACCTTCTCGCCATCTTTTTCGCGCTCGCATCCGCGCTGACGGTTGCTTGGGGCACGGTCATCCGCCACCGCATTGCTCTCGACGCCGATGATTCGGTCATGCGCGCCGCCATGTCTAATCCCTTGTGGTGGGTGGGCACCGCGGCCGCGATTGGCGCCTATGGCCTGCAGGTTATCGCGCTCGGCTTCGGCACCTTGCTGGTCGTCCAGCCCATCTTGGTGCTGTCCTTAATGTTTACCCTGCCGCTATCGGCGTGGTACTCCGGCCGCAAGATGCCCTTCCACGAAGTTTTCTGGTCCATTGCGCTGACCATCGCGGTGGGCATCATGGTCATCTACGGTCGGCCGGTTGCCGGCAATCCCCGCCCAGAGTGGAGCGATTGGTGGCCGGCGCTCCTCGTGGGATTGGCCACCCTCGCAATCCTCGGCGCGGCAGCCACAAAGCTACCGGATCAGCGCCCCTTGGCATTGGGCACGGCCTGCGGCGTTATCTATGGCTTCGTGGCCCTGCTGTCGAAGGCCGTGGTGGATATTTTCACCCACGAAGGCCTCACCACCCTATTGGCGAGCTGGCAGTTTTACGGCCTCATCGGCCTCGCGCTCACCGGCACGGTGGTACAGCAATATTCCTTTAACGCCGGCCCCCTGGCCCATTCCCTGCCGGCCATGACCATCTTTGAGCCCATCGTGGCCTTTGGTTTGGGTTACATGGTTCTGGGAGAGAAATTCCTCATCGATACGGCCGTCGGTTGGGCAATTATGCTCATCGCCCTGACCGTCATGGTGCTATCCACCATCGTGCTCTCCCGCAGCCCGGTGAGCCAGCGCGGCTAGATGGCCCACTCAAAAACGCCGAGCATATAGGCCGAAAACCACGCGCCGAACAGGGCCCAGGCAATAACTGCCACGCTTGCCGAAGCCCCCTTTTTCACCCACGGCAACAACACGATCACTGCCGGCAGGAGCAGCCGGGGCCGCGAGTGCATGATGCCATCAGAAAGCAGCACATTGGCCATGAGGACGGCGGAAAATAACCAGGCCGCCAGCGGCAGGCGGCGCCACGCTAGCACCAGGCATACCGGAGCAGCGATCATTACGCCGGCGCTGAGCAAGTAGCCGCCATTGGTGGCTCCAGTGAGCGTCTCCCATAGCCAGATAACCGTAGCTTTGCCGCCATCAAAGCCGGAATTCCAATGTTCCTTCTGAATGCCAAAGTAACCGCCAACCTCTTTTAAGTGGCTGCTCGACCACCACAAATAGCCCACCAGCGGCACGATGGAAAACGCCACCGCGGCCCAGGCTCGCCAGTTCTTTCGGGCCCGCAGCAGCACCATAAGTCCAAAGACCGCAACGAGGTCCACCGCGGTAAGGCGCACGAGCCCGGCCACAAAGATATACGCCGCGGCGGCCCACCAGCGCTCGCCCACCAGCGCCACTACCGCCCAGATGGCCAGCGCCCCAAAGAGCGCCTCGGTATACGGCATGGAAAACACGATGGACATCGGTGCGCTGGTTACCACTACAGCGCTGAGCACTTGGGCCCACTTGCCCATGCCCATCTGCGCCGCCAAGGCCGTCACCCCGGCGGCCAGCGCGATGCTAAAGAGCACGTTAAGCGCAATAGCGGTGCCGGCCTCGCCGGTTCCTAGGATGCCGCTTATCGCACGCACGAGGAAAGGAAAGCCCGGAAAGAAGGCCATGGTCGTCTCGTGGACCGGCCCATCCGTAGAGATATCCGCACCGAAGTACCCGCCGCGGGCAATTTCTACGTAGTGCTTGGCGTCCCACTTATTAAGCAGTCCCCAGAGCTTATCGTCCTGCACGGCGGCCACCGTCGCGAGCATGCCTACGCGCACCGCGGCTCCAATGAGCGCAACGAGCGCGGCAGGCGCCCACAAGGAGCGCAGTAAGGATGGCGAGTTAGGTACGGCATGGCGGGTTGTAGACACGAAAAGCATAGTACCGCACCGCCACCGCGTCTCATTGAATGAAATTTCTTGCCACATAGTGAGAGAGCCTGTAGTGTGACCGATATGACACAGCGGATTGACCTACTCCTTATCTGCCGCGGCGGGATTTCGGCCTAAGTACTGGCCAGCGCCCCGTCGCGGAGTCCGGCTACCCAAGCCCAGCTGGCCGTCTCCCACAGACACCACAGACAAGGAAACCGCACCACCATGCCCCCCACTGACTCTTTTATCAGCGCCCCTCGCGATATCACCACCCCTAACGGACCACGCCGCGAAGGCCAGCCGGCGTGGAATAAGCAGCGCGGCTCGGCCATGCCCCACGAGCGCTACCAGCCCTTCGCCGTCGAGGTGGAAGACATCGACCTGCCGGACCGCACGTGGCCCAGCAAGAAAATCACGCACGCCCCACAATGGTGCGCGGTGGATCTGCGCGATGGCAACCAAGCGCTGATTGATCCCATGAGCCCAGAGCGTAAGCACCGCATGTTCGACCTGCTGGTCAAGATGGGCTACAAGGAAATCGAGGTCGGCTTCCCGTCCGCCTCCCAAACGGATTTCAACTTCGTCCGCGAAATCATCGAGGGCAATAAGATTCCCGATGACGTCACCATCCAGGTGCTAGTCCAAGCCCGCGAGCACCTGATCCGCCGCACCTTTGAGGCCTGCGAGGGCGCCAAGAACGTCATCGTGCACTTCTATAACTCCACCTCGAAGCTGCAGCGTCATGTGGTCTTCCGCAAGGACAAGCCCGCCATTAAGAAGCTGGCTACCGACGCCGCCGCACTCATCAAATCCATCGCCGCGGACTACCCAGACACCACGTGGCGCTGGGAGTACTCCCCCGAATCCTTCACCGGCACCGAGCTGGACTTTGCCCGCGAGGTCTGCGATGAAGTAGTAGAGATCATGGATCCCTGCCCGGATAATCCGATGATCATCAACCTGCCCTCCACCGTGGAGATGATCTCACCCAATGTCTACGCCGATTCCATCGAATGGATGCACCGCAACCTGGCCCGCCGCGAAGACATCGTGCTCTCCCTGCACCCGCACAATGACCGCGGCGAGGGAATCGCCGCCGCCGAGCTGGGCTTTATGGCCGGCGCGGACCGCATCGAGGGCTGCCTGTTTGGCAACGGCGAGCGCACCGGCAACGTCGATCTCGTCACTTTGGGCCTGAACATGCTCACCCAGGGCGTGGACCCACAGATCGATTTTTCCGATCTGCCGCAGATCCGCGAAACCGTTGAATACTGCAACCAGCTGCGCGTGCCAGAGCGCCACCCCTACGGCGGCGAGTTGGTCTTTACCGCCTTTTCCGGTTCCCACCAAGACGCCATCAACAAGGGCTTGGATGCGCTGGCGGCCACCATCCGCCCCGGCGCGAACAATACCGAGGTCTCGTGGGAAGAACTGCGCGAGGCCACCTGGGAGGTTCCCTACCTGCCCATCGATCCCAAAGACTTGGGCCGCAACTACCAGGCGGTCATCCGCGTCAACTCCCAGTCCGGCAAGGGCGGCGTTGCCTACATCATGAAGACCGACCACGGCATCAATATGCCGCGCGCCATGCAAGCGGAATTTTCCACCGTGGTACAAGAAATCACCGACTCCGAGGGCGGCGAGGTCAATTCCAAGAATATGTGGGATATCTTTGCCACAGAATTCCTGGACCGCGAGACCCCGCTGGCCGTGGAGGCCTTCCACATGGACAACTCCCCGGCCGCTGACGGTGACGTCGCCGTGACCGCCACGGTGGCCTTCCGCGGGGAAAAGTCCACCGTCTCCGGCACCGGCAACGGCCCCATCGCGGCGTATGCCAACGCGCTGGAATCCCTGGGCATCGACTTCGAGGTCATGGAATACTCCCAGCAGTCCCGCTCCGCCGGTGACGACGCCGAGGCCGCCTGCTATATCGCTGCCGAAGTCAACCAGAGCAAGGTGTGGGGCGCCGGTATCGCCGGATCCACCACGCGGGCTTCCATTAACGCGATTAACTCCGCCGTCAACCGCGCCCTAGCCTGAGCCCAGTCGCCGGTGCTACACACCAGTGCCGCGCCTCGGCGTGGTAGAAGGGTGGGTATGCCTTCTTCTACCTACCTCATTCCGCACCGCGGCTTGGGCGCCGTGCAGGCCCTGCCCATCTATGGTGCGCAGACGAAGGAAAACCAAGAGTTCACCGTCACCCTGGCGCCCCGTCAGGACGGTGGCTTGGAGGTGCGCACCGACTCCCCCATCGGGCACATCACCAGTGCCGACCGCGCCGAGTATCCCGAAATAGATCTACTATTTCGCGCCGGGCTCACCCCTGCAGCCACCGCCGCGCCGCAGCCCGATGGCTCACTGTCACTGCTGCTGCCTCGGCCGGGCCTTTGCCTGCCGGCGAATAATCCGCCAGCGGGCCCGTGGACAATGCTGGGCTATGCCCCGCCCATCAATATCACCGATCTCCCCGCAGATCTGGATATTCCCGCCCAGGCCCGCATGCACGTGTTGGTGACGCTCTCCCCCAGCACCACCGGTTCCGGCACCGATGCCTACCTGGGCCCGCGGTGGCTGGGGCGGTTGGAAGGGGTGGACGTCGCCAAGCAGGGCATAACCCTAGCCCACGCCTACCATGCGCCGCGCAGCACCGGCCGGGTACTCAGTATCTATGCGGGTGCGCCGCTGCCGAATTCAAAGGAAGCCTCGCTTGCCGACGCCACCCCTACCTCCCCCGCCGCCACCGAAACCTTCGAAACCACGAGCTTCCGCGCCATAAGCATCGATGACTCCGCACCACACCGCCAGTGGTGGCCTGCCCTCATTGCCCTACTGGTAATTGCAGCGCTTATCGCCGTACTTATTTTTATTCTGTAGAAACTTTTGCTCAGGACAACGCCCCTTATTCACCGGCAGGGGAAATTGGAAATGGCCCAAATCAGTGCCTAAAATACAGTGTTACTATTGTCCTGTATAGAAAGGCCCCAATGACTTCGCTGGATTCCGCCACCTACGTGGTCCCCGACCACGGTTTTGGCGTGATCCATAATCTACCCGTCGGGGATGTTTCGCCAGAAGTTTTCAGCGAATTGCTCGAGTCCACCGCCGCGGAAGGCGGTTACTTCTCCGCGGAGCTCGGTCCCCGCAGCGCCCAGGAAGGCTTCGCGGTTCGGATCGATGACTCGCTTGTGGGCCACCTCAGCGCCGCCGACTCCCAGGCCTACGCCCTCTTTGACTGGATTCTCAGCGCCGGCCTACGCCCACGCGCCACCGCCCACGTGAGCATGACAGATGCCTCCGGCGAAGAATGGCCCACGCTCCACCTGCTCCTGCCGGCACCGCACCTCTGCATCCCCGCCAATAACCCGCCGGCGCAGCGCTGGACCATGCTGCCCGGCGAGACCACCGCCACATTAACGGAATTTTCCAAGGACGTCACCGGCTTTCCGCACACCGACGAGCACTACCTCGTCTCTTTGCACACCCGCGGTTTCCTGCGTCGAAATACCGTTGATGTCTATGTCAATAGCACCTTCTTAGGCTCCCTCCCGCGAGACGCCGCCCGCGAGATTGCCCCCGCCGTGCTCGACTGCACCAAATCTGGCCGCCTGGCCATTGCCCACGGCTACTTCCACTACAACGCCGATGACCGCCCCGCGCTGACCATCTACGCGCACAACGCCGCCAATAAGCACCACGCCGGCCTAGTCTTGGGCGTTGTCGCCGGTGGCGCCGCCATCATGTCCGCGGCCACCGCGGCCCGCGCACAGGCCGCACCCGCTGTTCCCGGCGGCACTACTGCCGGCGCCACTACCGCCGGCGCTTCCGCAACCAGCGGTTTCAGCGTCACCTCTGCTGCCGGTGCTGCTGGTGCTTCCGGTGCTGTGACCTCGAACCTGCTGGCCGCAGCCGGCGTCGCCGTGCTCGTTGGTGGCGGTGCCACCGTGGCCACCAACCTGCTGAGCGACGACGAAGCCCTTTCGGACACCAACGCACCTTCCACCGCTCCTGCTCCGGAAGGCAACTATTCCTCCCTCGATTCTTCCCACTTCGACGGCAATGGCCCCGAGCACCCCGCCACGCCACGCATCCACGATGCCGCCCCCACCGGCGGTACCTCGGCTCAGCCCCCGCTTGCCGACGCCCCCTCCTCTCCAACACCGCACCACCACACCTATCCTTCGCAAACCACGAAAAAGCCCAGCGCGACGCACTCTCCTCACGCTGACCATGCCCAGACTCACGCCCCTGCCTCCGACAACCGACGTGGCCACCACAGCGAACCCCGCGGCGGCCACCACGGCGAGGATTCCCAGGCAATTTCCCGCGCCGCCTCCGCCGCGGCTGCTGCCGCCATGGCCGCAGCCAATGACGTCGCCTCGGCCCCAGCCCCGGCCCCGGCACCGTCTCAGACCACGCCTGCCTCGACGCCATCCTCCAGCTCGGAACCCGCACCCCAGGTAGCGGCGGCCAAGAAGCCGACCGCAACCTCCTCGTCCTCCCAGTCTGCAGAGCCTTCCCAGACCACGGAGTCCACGAAGAGCACGACATCTGCGGAGCCGTCCTCTGCGGCATCCTCGCCTGCCGAGCCGTCCGATCTGCCGACCTCAAGCACGTCTACCTCGCAAAAGACAACTTCCGAGGAAACGACGACTGACACCACCACCGCAGCCTCGACGGAAAAGCAGACCGCAGAACCTTCCAGCTCTACCACCAGTTCTGCCACGAGCGAACCAACGTCTGAGCCGACCCAGGCTGCAGACCCGTCTACGCCTACCTCTGCGTCCTCTACGTCCACTTCAGCACAGCCCGAGCCCGAATCTTCAGAGCCTGCGTCCTCGGAACCAAAGCCCTCGGAGTCGACCGCACCTACGACGACGTCTCCGTTGCTGACCTCGGAGTCCGAGCCTGAGCCGGCACCGGAAACCACGATCCCAGGTTCCGAGCTCGAGCCAACGTCAGAACCGGAGACTACTGCTCCTACGACGACGATCCCTGGCTCAGAAATCGACCCCACCCCCGAACCAGAGATCACCGTAGAGCTCGAACCGGCACTGCCTACGACGTCCCGCAGCGCACCGGATGGACCGGAGGTGCCGCTGGTACCGTCCGAGCCGGAAGAACCGGAGAAACCGGCAGAGCCAGCAGAGCCCGCAGAGCCGGAGGAACCCGGGCGACCTGAGGAGCCCGAGGAACCAACGACCCCGCCGAAGGCCATTGTCATCGTCGTCGAAAATTAAGCGGCGCGCCCTGTCCCCCTGCACGAAATGCGGGATACTACACTGAGTTTAATGAACAACACACCTGGCCCCTCCCCGCAGCACACGCCGGCGTCGACCCCAGCGCCGTCGCCCGCGACGGTGGCTTCGCGCCACGCGGCCAGGTCCACAGCACCCAAACCGGGCGCAGAACAGCGACGCACTCGGCCGCGCCGCGCGGTGCGGCCGTCCGGCGAACCGGACGCCGCAAAGCCCAAGCCAAAACCGAAGCCGAAGCCGCACCCACCAGCCCATCACGAGCGACCGGCCGCACCCGAAGCGGCTAACAAGAAGTCACAGCAGCCGCAGCAGGCCGACTCATCCGCCGATGCAGCCGACTACCCCTACGTAGCGCTCACCCTGCAGACCACCGGCATCCATCCCTCCACCGGGCGCATCGTGACTATCGACGCCATCGCATTCAACGACGCCGGCGAACAAGGCCAGCTCTTCCACGCCGTCCTCAAGCCCGATATCGACGCCGGCCCGCGCCACCTCCACGGGCTGAGCACCACCGATATTGAGCAGGCGCCAGCTTTTGGCAAGATCCTTAAATCGCTGGACAAGCTTATCGACGGCCGCACGCTCATCGTCCACGATCTCCCCTATACCTGGGGCTTTCTCGTCGCCGAGGCCCGCCGCGCCATGATGGCCGCCGCGCGCCAAAACCGTGCGCGCAACCGTGGCCGCAACAAGGGCCGCCGACGTCGCCAAAAGGTCGGACACGTCCCCACGCCTGTCCGCATCATCGATACCCTGGCCACCTCCTACGCGCAGCAAGTGCGGGCAAATGATGTGCGGCTGAGGGGCGTCGCCAAGCAGAGCGGCCTAGACGCCATGCCGCAGGCCTCGGTGGAGCGAGCCGCCCGCCCCGAGACGGAAACCTCGCGCGAGGACACCGAGCTGCTCATCGCGCTCTACCGCAAGCAAGAAGGCGGCACGGTGCGCAGCTATGCGCCGGAGGACGTGCGAGCCGATCGCTTCGGCCTGCAACGCTCCCACGTGCGCGTCGACGCCGCCGAGGCCCCCGTCCAGCACCACAACCCCGGCAAATACGAACCGGGCAAGGAGCTGCGCCGCGGCATGGAAATCGTGGTCGCACCGGAAATCCTCGAGGACCCAGACACCATCATCGCCGCGCTCATGCGCGAAGAGCTCAACTATTCCGAGAAGCTCACCCGCGAGTCCTCGCTGGTGGTCTGCAATGTCACCACGGACTTGGTGGGCAAACCCATGCACGCCCACCGCAAAGGCATCCCGCTGATGTCGGACGCCGCGTTTCTTGACGCCCTCACGCGCATCGAAGACGCCGAGCCCGAACCCGAATCCGCTAAACCAGCGCCGCGGGCCCACCGCTCGTCTCAGAACAACAAAAAGGGCGGCGGCAAGAACCAGAAGCGCCGTCGTCGCCGCGGCGGCCGCGGTGGTCGCGGCAGAGGCCGTCGAAATTCTGGCGGCTCGGCGGGGAAAAAGAACGACTAGGCCGCCCGCCCGACTACCCTAGGGGACATGAGTTTTAGAGTCCCGGGTGCGCTGAAGAAGTTGCGCACCACCACCGCCACCACCGCCGCGAAGCTGGCCACCACCGCTTCCCGCGCCACCGGCCGTGGCGCCGGCGGAATGATCGGTGGTCTAATCGCCAATGCCATTGACCCTTCCATCATGACCAACCTGGGCGGTGGGCGCCCAGCCGTGCTGGTTACCGGCACCAACGGCAAGTCCACCACCACCCGTATGTTGGCCGCCGCGGTTCGCGCCGAGCACACCGTAGCCACCAACGACGGCGGCGATAACATGGATGCCGGCATCATCTCCGCGCTCATGGCCGGCAAAGACGCCTCGCACTTGGTCCTCGAGGTGGACGAGCTCCACGTGCCCCACGTGGCCGATAGCCTCAACCCGCAGGTTCTGGTTCTGCTTAATCTCACCCGCGACCAGCTGGACCGCGTGGGCGAAATCAACAAGATTGAGCGCGCGCTGCGCGGCGCCGTGGAGGCTCACCCAGACATGCTCGTCATCGCCAATTGCGACGATGTGCTCATGACCTCCGTGGCCTATGACGCCAAGAATGTCATTTGGGTCTCGGCCGGCGCCGGCTGGCTCGGCGATTCCGTCACCTGCCCGCGTACCGGCGGGCACGTCGTGCGCACCGAGGATGACTGGTATGCCGTTAAGCCGCTTGCCGACGGCCGCGAATTCCGCCGGCCGCAGCCTACCTGGGGCGTCGATAAGCATGGCATTATCACCCCCACCGCCAAGCGCCCGCTGAATCTGGCGCTGCCGGGCCGCGCCAATCGTGGCAACGCTGCCCAGGCCATCGCCGCGGCCGTAGCCGGCTTCGGCGTGGACCTGGATAAAGCCATTGCGGCCGCCGAGGGCATCGATGACGTTGCCGGCCGCTACTCCACCATTCACTGGAAGGGCCGCGAAATTCGCCTGCTGCTGGCCAAGAACCCGGCCGGCTGGCAAGAAGCCCTGTCCATGGTGGACCGCAGCGCCGATGGCCTGGTCATCGCCACCAATGGCCAGGTGGCCGATGGCATCGACATGTCCTGGCTCTGGGACGTGAAATTCGAAGGCTTCAATGGCTTAAGCGTCAAGGCCGCCGGCGAGCGCGGCACCGACCTGGCCGTGCGCCTGGTCTACGCCGATATCTCCCACGAGCTCATCCCGAACCCGATGGACGCGCTCGCCGCCTGCCCGGAGGGCCGCATCGAGGTCCTCGCCAACTACACCGCCTTCCGCGATTTGAAGAAGGCGCTATCCAAGGAGGCCACCAATGCTTAATATCGGCCTAGTGCTTCCCGACGTCCTCGGTACCTACGGCGACGACGGCAACGCCCTCGTCCTGCGCCAGCGCGCCCGCATGCGCGGCCTGCAAGCGGAGATTCACCCCATCCGCTTGGGCGAGCCCGTGCCCGAAACACTGGATATCTACACCCTCGGCGGCGGCGAAGATACCGCGCAGATCCTGGCCGCAGACCACCTGATTTCCGATGGCGGCCTTACCCGCGCCGCTAACGCCGGCCGCCCCGTCTTTGCCATTTGCGCCGGCCTGCAAGTCCTTGGCGAATCCTTCCGCGCCTCCGGCCGCATTATCGACGGCGTCGGGCTGCTCGACGCCACCACGGCCGGCATGCAGGACCGCGCCATCGGCGAGGTGGCCTCCGAGCCCACCCGCGCCGGAGTCACCGCGGACCTCACCGAACCGCTGACCGGCTTTGAAAACCACCTGGGTGCCACCATCCTCGGTCCGTCCGCGCAGCCGCTCGGCACGCTCACCCGCGGCAATGGCAATGCCGACCAGGCCGCCACCGCCGATCTCAGCGACGGCTCCGCCCAGCGCACCTACGAAGGCGCCGTCCAAGGCAGCGTCATCGCCACCTATATGCACGGCCCGGCGCTGGCTCGAAACCCGCAGCTGGCCGATCTCCTCCTCTCCCAAGCGATGGGCGTGGCCCCCGCGGATCTGGAGCCGCTTGAGATTCCGGCCGTCGACCGCCTGCGCGTCGAACGTTTCAACGCCTCTGAGCCCCCGCGCTCCCAGAGATAGGCCAAAACCTGTGGATAACTTCGCCCGGCAGCCCCAGAAACCCCGAGTTATCCACAGGCTCGGCCGCCTGCCCTTGTAGCCGCCTGCCCCCGCCCATAGGCTGCGGGGCATGACGTTATTGGAGCAGCTGGGCGACATCGCTAAGCGCGGCGTGGACCTTCTCGAAGAGGCCCACGCCGCCTCCAGCCTGCCCCTGCCCGCGGATCAAGCGCGCATCGTGCGCCGCACCGCCGCGGCCTTCCTCTCTCCCACCAGCCACTCGCGCTACCAATCCCGCGCCCTGGCCGCCGCGCGCCGCAACCAACACAGCCTGGAGACCCTCGCGCTCATCGCCCGCCGCTCCCGCGGCATTTCCGACCCCACCAAGCGCTGGCAATTTCGCGAGAAGCTATGCGCCACCGCCGGAACTACCGCGCAGGTCTCGCGCGCGGCGACTCGGCTGCTGCGCGAAATCAACCCGCCGCCCGAGCGCGAAGACGGCGGCCGCCGCATCATGCACGGCGAGAAAACCACCCTGAGTTTCACCGGCCCCGCCGCGCAGATGGCCGATATTTGGGCCGCCGCCAAATCCGACCCGCTGGCTTGGCTCACCGGTTCCCGCGCCGCCGCGCCCGCGACCGTAACCACCAATGTCATCATCGAGCTGCCGGATTACCTGAAAATCCTGGCCGGCGACGGCGACGACGTCCGCCTCGCCATGACTAACGGCGCTACCATCACCGGCGCCGAACTCGTCCGCCGCACCCTAGCGGGCGCCGGCCTTTTCACGCTCATCCACCCCGAGCGCGGCCCCGTCAACCTCTACCGTACCCGGCAGGCCTCCGCGAAGCAGCGTCGCATGCTCGAGGCCGAAGGCGCCCGCTGTGCCTGGCCCGCTTGCCGACGCCCCGCCTCCGAATGCCAAGCCCACCACCTCATCGAATACTCCCGCGGCGGCCTCACCCACCCCGAAAACATGGCCTTGCTCTGCCCGTATCACAACTCCATCAACGGCCTGCCGGGCCGCGGACGGATGGCGCGCGTCAACGGCCGAATCGCCTGGCTCCCGCCCAGCAGCGCGGATGACGGGAAGGCCGGCAGAGCACACGGGCCGCCGGTGTTCACCGGCCGCGCACGAAACGGCCCCACGGCCGCCGTGCCCTAGCCCGCGCTCACCCGCGCACGCCCGTGCACGCACGCGTGTCACTGGTTGGGGCGCCAACGTGCTAAATGGTCAGGCGGCCAGAAAGCGCACGCGACAAGGTGAGCTCGTCCACGAACTCCAAATCGCCTCCGAGCGGCATGCCGGAGGCCAATCTGGTGATCTTCAAATCAGGGAAGTCACGCAGCAACCGCACCAGGTATGCGGCGGTGGCCTCGCCCTCGGTATTGGGGTCGGTGGCGAGGATGACTTCGTGGATGGTGGGGGTGGCGTCGTAAAGCGGGGCTTCAGGGGTGGAATCCGCCAGCTCGCGGTCTGGCAGCACGCCACCCAGGCGCTGCAGCAGCGTGGAAATATTCAAATCGCGCGGGCCTACATTCGCCAGCGGGTCCAGCGCGCCACCCAAGACGTGGTAGCGGCCCTCATACTCGCCGGTGCGCTCGATGACCTGGATATCCTTCGGCTCCTCGACCACGCATATGGTCGAGGCGTCGCGCTGCGAATTAATACAGATGCGGCAGACATCCTCGCGGGATATATTGCAGCAGATGCGGCAAAAGGTCACGCCATCGCGCACCGCGCCCAGCGCGTTTTGTAGCCGCTCGATGTCCTCGGGCTCCATGTGCAAAACGTGAAACGCGATGCGCTGCGCCGACTTCGGGCCGATGCCCGGCAGGCGCGAAAACTCGTCGATGAGGTCTTGCAGAGGTCCTTCAAACATCAATTACTCCCAAAATCAGCAAAAGGCCGCGGCCCCAACTCGGGGCAACGGCCTTTTATCGTATCGCGCGGGCTACTGGTTGCCGCCGAAGACATCCTCAAAAGACGGTCCACCCTGGCCGCCCATGCCCTGGGACAGCGGGCCAATCTTCTCCTGCGCCAGGCGGCCGGCCGCAGCGTGGGCCTCCTTGAACGCGCCCATGACCAGATCCTGCAGGGTATCGACGTCCTCTGGGTCCACGACGGACTTATCGATCTGCAGGTCCACGAGCTCGGCGCCGCCGGTCATGGTCACCTTAACCAGGCCATTGCCTGCCTGGCCCTCGACGTTGGTGGCGAGGATTTCTTCCTGCGCCTTCTGCAGATCCGCCTGTACCTGCGCGGCCTGCGCGATGAGGTCGTTCATGTCATTTGCCTGCTGCATTGGGTCTTGGTCAGCCATGTCGATTCCTTTCTAAATCAACTGTAAATTTCGCTACCGCCCGAGTGTACCGTGCTTGCCGGTTAGGCACGCCGTGCGCCCAGCTCGCGCTCCAGCAGCTCCATAGCTACCTCGGTAGCGCTGCGATGATCCATCTCGCCGGTGGACTGTGCAGCCTCCATCATGTCGCGCTCTTCGTCGTCGCGGGTGTAGGCCGGCGGCTCCTCGGGCGGAGCGGCAAAGTCCGGCTCAGGCTCGGGCGGCAGCGGCACGCCATTGCTGAACTGCGATTCATCGCGTTGCTTGGCAGCCTGCGTCGCCCGTGCGATGCGCGAACGCCACCCGGGCATTTCCGGTTTACTCTCCACCTCCTGGTCGTCGGCAGGCTCGCGCGCCGGCTGATTGGGGGTCCAGGCTTCCTTGCGCTGTGGCGGCCGCGGCGCATCGAAACCGGCGGTCTTCGGGTCGGTACCCACCACGCAGTTGACGGCCACATCGCGCTGGAACTCTTCCTTGAGCACCTCCACGATGACGGCATTATTGGCGGGCGCATTGATGCGCTCGGCCAGCGCGCCGGTGGTATGTCCCAGCGTCAGGGCGCCATCGCGGAAGCCAAGCACGCGGGCTTCGGCCAGCATGATTTCGGCCACCTTATTCCGCTTGCCGACGCTCCCCCTCAACGCCACCCATTTCTCCCTCACGGCCTCCGCGAAGTCGCCGTCCGGTTTGGCTGCCGCCTGCGTTTGCGGGGCAGGTTGCGATGCGGGCTGCGCCGCGGCTTCCGGCGCTGTTTCCTCCGCGCGGGCCGGCACGGGTTTCTCCAGTGGCTCGCGATGCTTCTCCTGAGCTGGCGCTGAGTGCGGTGCCTCGCTCTGCGCCGACTGCGCCGATTGCTGCTCGGGCACCTTTGCCTGCGGGATTTGCCGCTCACGCTGCCACGGGTCCCCAGCCTCTTGCCGCTGCGGTTGCGGCTCTTGGCCCTGAGGCTTCTGCGTGCTTTGCGCCTCGGCGGCGGCCGGCTGCTCGGGTTGCGCCTGCGGCTGCGCATCCGGTTGCGATTCCGGTTGGGACGGGGCCTGCGGCTGCGGCTGGGCGGTCGGTGCAGGGGTTGGAGCAGGAGAAGGGGCAGAAGCCTGCTGTTCCTGGGACTTGGCGCGGCGGCGAGCGATGATGGCAGCAGCGGCGGACTGGGGGTCTTGGGCACCGGCGACGGCAGAGTTGGCCGCGGGAGCACCGCCCGGGGTCGCAGGACCAGCCGGCGCGGGCGAGACCGCGGCAGCGTTGGCAGCAGGAGCGGGGGCGGGGGCGGGAGCCGCTGCGGATGCAGGCGCGGCAGCAGCCGGACCGGTGGACCCGATAAGCAGGTGCGCGCACATGATTTCCAGCAGCAGGCGCGGCGAAGTCGCGCCTGTGAGGTCGCTGATGCGGTCGTTGACCGTGGAGGCCAGGTAGGTCAGCTGCGGGCCAGAAAAGCGCTGCGCCTGGGCGGTAAGCACCGAGGCGCGGTCGGTGGGCGCGGAGACGAGGCCGGCGTCGATGGCGCCGGGCACGGCCTGCAGAATCATCAGATCGCGCAAACGGTCGAGCAAATCGACGGCGAAGCGGCGCGGGTCGTGGCCGGCCTCGATGACGTGGTCAACCATCGCGAAGAGGCCGGGTTTGTCTTGGTTGGCGAGGGTTTCGATGGCGTCGTCAAGCAGCGAGACATCGGTGACACCCAAAAGCGGCCGGGCAAGGTCGTAGGTCAGGCCATCGGGCCCGGCGCCGGCCAGCAGCTGGTCCAGCAGAGACAAAGTATCGCGCGGGGAACCGCCGCCCGCCTCAATAACCATGGGATACACGGCGTCCTCGACCTGCACGCCCTCGGCCTCGACGGTGCGCTGCAGCAGGCCCTTCATGGCCGGCGGGGTCAGCAGGCGGAAGGGATAGTGGTGGGTACGCGAGCGAATGGTGCCGATGATTTTCTCCGGCTCCGTGGTCGCAAAGATGAAAATGACGTGCTCCGGCGGCTCCTCCACCACCTTGAGCAGCGCGTTCGCACCTGAGGGCGAAATCATATGCGCCTCGTCAATAATGAAGATGCGGTAGCGCGATTCGGCCGGCGCGTAGTAGGCGCGGTCGCGCAGCTCGCGCATGTCCTCCACGCCGTTGTGCGAGGCGGCGTCGAGCTCCGTCACGTCCAGGTTGCCGGGGCCACCGGGGGCGAGGGAGACGCAGGAATCGCATTTGCCGCACGGCGTCGAGGTCGGCCCGTGCTCGCAGTTGAGCGAGCGGGCCATAATCCGCGCCGAGGAGGTCTTGCCGCAGCCGCGCGGGCCGGAAAAGAGGTAGGCGTGGTTGATACGCCCTGCATCAAGGGCGGCGGATAGCGGCGTGGTGACCTGCTCTTGGCCCACGACCCCCGCGAACGTTGCTGGACGATATTTCCGGTATAAAGCCACGGTTAGTCAGTTTACCGGCTAACCCTCGCGCGACCAGTCCAGCAGGTCAATGCCCTGCTCGGCCACCGCCGCCTGCAGCTTGCCGACGCCCTCTTCTACCCCAAACGCATATTCCGAATCCGTCAGCATGACCAGCTGCAAGATGAGGGTCAGGCGGCCCTCCTCGCGAAATTGCGGGGTCTGCCCGCCCCACAGGTACGGCGCGATGAACAGGCCGTGGTGCACGGTGACGTCAGGGACATCGAGGATGGACGGCAGCATCACGCCCGGCTGCGCCGGCAGCAGGCCGTCGGCCTTTTCGAAGGTGTCAGCCGCAGCGTTGATGGCGGCGGCCACCTCGGGCTGCCCGGTGCGCGCCACCGTCAACAGCTCGCAGCGCACGTCGGTGCCGTCGTCCTGGCTCTGCAGGCCGGTGTCGGTCGCGTTGAAGGTGGTGGTGAGGGCGAGCGATTGGGCGTCGGCAAGCGAGGCAAGGCCTAGCCGGCGCTCATCGACGTAGCGGAACTCCAGCGGGGCCGGGATAATCTCGCTCAGCCACAGGGCAGACTCGTCGGCGTTGATGCTAGGCCCCCAGCTTCTCCACGGCGGCAAGCAGCACACAGGTAGCGACGCCGTCCATCGCCGCCTCAACCTCCTCCTGCGGCGGCAGGGTTGGAGCGAGGCGGATATTGCGGTCATTGTCGTCCTGGCCATACGGGAAGGCGGATCCGGCCTGGGTGAGCAGGATGCCGGCATCGCGCGCGAGCTCCCAGACGCGGTTAGCGGTGCCGTCGACGACGTCGAGGGAGATGAAGTAGCCGCCCTTCGGGGTGGTCCACTGCGCCACCTCGTACTCGCCGAGGCGCTTGTCCAAGATGCGCAGCACGGCATCGAACTTGGGCTTAATTAGCGCGGCGTGGCGGCGCATGATCGCGCGCACGCCATCGGCGGAGCCGAAGAACTCGTGGTGCGCCAGCTGGTTGATCTTATTCGGGCCGATGCCGCGGATGCCGGCGTGCTCCAGGTACCACTCGAGGTTATCCTCCGAGGTGCCGAAGAAACCCACGCCCGCGCCCGCGAAGGTGATCTTCGAAGTCGAAGACATGGCCCAGAAGCGGTTCGGGTTGCCTTCTTCCGCGGCGATATCCAGAATCGGCAGGATTTCCGGGAATTCTTCCGTCAAGGTGTGCACAGCGTAGGCGTTATCCCACACGATGCGGAAATCCGGCGCACCGGCCTGCATGCGGGCGAGGCGGCGGGCCTTGTCTTCAGAAATCACGGCGCCGGTGGGGTTAGCGAACATCGGCACTACCCACATGCCCTTGACCGCCGGATCCGCCACCAGCTTTTCGACGGCCTCTACATCCGGCCCGTCCTCTTCCATCGGCACCGTCACCAGCTCGAAACCGAATTGCTCCGTGATAGCAAAGTGGCGGTCATAGCCCGGCACTGGGCAGATCCACTTGAGGTTTTCTTCCTTGCTCCACGGCTGTGCGGAATCATTGGTGCCGAAGAGGAATGCCCAAGAAATCAGGTCAAACATGATGTTCAGCGAGGAGGAGTCTGCAGCTACGAGCAGCTCGGGGTCCATGTTGGTCAGCTCGCCCCAAATATCGCGCAGTTCCTTGATGCCTTTTTGGTTGCCGTAGTTACGCAGGTCGTTTCCGGCCGCGTCGGTGTAGCGCCCCAGCCCCGGCAGGGCGAGCAAGTCATTGGAGAGGTCTAGCTGCGCCTTCGCTGGCTTGCCGCGGGTCAGATCCAATTTCAGACCCTTAGCCTTAAGGTCCTCGTAGTCCTTACGGACCTGGGCGGCGAGCTCCGCGAGCTCGGACGATTCCAAAGTAAGAAGCGACATGCGTATGTCTACCTTCCATGTATAGGGCGACTTTAGCCCCCAATAGTAACGCACGCCATACAAAAAGGGGACCCCGCGTACCCGCCAGAGCCTCCTGACCCTTGCTGCATTCCTGCCCTGGGGGAGTTCAGAGGATGGACGCCACGCGGAATCCTGTCCCATACCTTAGCGCCCGCGCGCCGGTTTAGCCAAATGGGACTCCGACCGCACGGGCCGCCACCGCCCACAGGTACACGGCCCAAGGATCATCCGATACTAAACAGCTTTAGATCGCCGAAAATAGCCCCTGACCTGGCGATTGGTAAAATAATTGCCACGGCTGCTAATGTTTCTTCTCGGAGGATTCGACTAGCGGCCTATGTCACACGCCTGGAACGCGTGCGGGGTTCACGCCCCTCGTGGGTTCAAATCCCACATCCTCCGCCAGAGGAAATCCCGGCTCCTGCTACACAGCACGTGCTACACAGCACGGAGTCGGGATTTTTGTTGTATACGGGCGCGCGGCCGCGCTTGCCGACGCCGCTCCCCTCCTCCCTAATCGATGACCGGCGGCTCGTAGCCATCCGCCTTCAGCCACGCGACGTGCGGCGGCGTATTCATCCCCCACTCGGTGCGCGCCCAGAGGAAAGCCTGGGAGACCTCGGCCTCGGAATAGCCCCCATCGCGCAGGTATTGCCGGAAGCCATTCGGGCCTGGGTCCTTGATCCAGAGCCAGACGTAGTCGTCGAGGGAGTCGTCGGCAAGCAGGCCCTCCAGCCCGTCCGGAACGTACTCGCGCTCTGTTCGCACGCGGTCCACCAAGTCCTGGTCGAGGAAGTCGTAAAGGTAGTCCATTGCATCCTCGAGCTGGGCATAATCGAAGGGATCCATGCCGCCCAGCCTAGTGGCGCATGGTACCCAAGACCATGCGGTCGATTTCCTCGAGCACCTCATCCACGATGGCCGGATTATAGTCCCGGTAGCCGCGCATGCGCAGCAGCTCCTCCTGTGCCGCCGTCAGAGCCGTCCGGCGGGCCTCCAGAGCCACGTGGCGGAACTGCCAGGCGCGTTGCTTGCGGGAGTCTCCAGAAACGTCCTCGCCATCGCCTAGGCGGTCTTCGAACCACTGGATAACGTTGGCGGAAATTTCCGGATCAACCTTTTCGGCGTCGGCAGTAATGTGGCCGTCCGGCCGGAAGTGTGACAGCGCCTCGATGCTGGCCGCACGCGCGCGGGCCACCACGGCGGCGCGCATCTTATCGCTGGCAATCTGGGAAGCCTCCGTGAGATCGAGGCGCTCCATGAGCCATGGCAGCAGCAAGCCGGGCACCACCATCGTGACCAACAAGACGGTCAGCGCGATAACGGCGAGCTCGTGGTGGAAGCTGAACACGCCGGCCGGGATGGACAAAACCAGCGCCAGGGTAACGAGGCCGCGCATGCCGGACCACGTCATCAGCAGCACCTCCTGCAGGCGCAGCGGCGCCACGCGCAGGCGGCCGCGGGACACGTTGATGCGGTAATAGATGTACATCCACACCAAGCGGACGACAAAGGCCACGAGGGACAGAATGACGCCCACCACCACGGAATGCCACAAATCCGAGCCGACTTCCGCGATGGCCGTATTGACGGTCAGGCCGATGAGCCCGAAGGCTACGCCGGTAAAGAGCAGTTCGACCGTCTCCCAGAAGGACTGGCCGGACAGGCGGTCCTCGGCCTGGATATCGGCACGGGAATTAAGTTCCACAGCCGCAATGACCACGGCGATAACGCCGGAGGCGCCGAGCTCTTCCGAGATGAGGTAGACGGCGAACGGCGTCACCCAGGTCAGCGCGTTGCGCGCGGTGACGTCGTGGACGTGGGTAATAAACAGCGCCACCAGCCGGCCGACGACCCACCCCAGGCCGCCCGCGACGAATGCGGAGTAGAAGAAGTTGAGCACGCCACCACCGAAGGAGAGCTCATCGCCTTGGGTCACGGCCGTCAGCGCGAGATTGAAGGCGACGATAGAGGCGGCGTCGTTAAACAAACCCTCGGTCTGCAAAGTAGTGATGATGCGGCGCGGGATGCCGGCGGGCTCGGCCACGGCGTCAACGGCGACGGGGTCCGGCGGGGCGATGGCCGCACCAATGAGGATGGCGGCGGCGAGACTGATGCCGGGCAGGAAGGCATAGGCCGTGAAACCAACGGCCAGCGTGGTGGCGACCACCAGCAGCACGGACAGGCTCAAGATGGTCACCCATTGCTCGCGGATAACACCCCACGAGGTGCGCCGAGCCAGCGCCCACAGCAGCGGCGGCAGGAAAATAGGCAGGATGAGCTCGGTGAGCGGCTCGAACTGGGGCAGGCCGGGCACGAAGACCGCGCAGGCGGTAATGATCGTCAGCAGAGCCGGCCACGGCAGCCCAATCTTGTCACCGATGGCGACGACGAACACGGTCAGCAGCATGAGCCCAATGAGCACCAGAAGAACGTCCATGGGCCCAGATTTTACCCCCGCCAAATATAAGGCTCAGGGCTTAAACGGTCGGGCGCGAATTGCGCGAGCAGCTCCGCGGCACTGGCGGCCTTGTACCCCAGCGAGGCCGCCAACTGCTTGACGACGTCCCCCTCCTCCCCCATCTCCCGCATGGTCACCGCCCCATCGCGCTTAGCCAAGCGCTCGCCGGATGCGTTGAGCACGAGCGGGACGTGGATGTACTCCGGCGGTTCGATGCCGAGCAGCGAGGCGAGGTAGGCCTGCCGCGGCGCGGAGGAGAGCAGATCATCACCGCGGACCACCTGGTCGATGCCTTGATAGGCATCGTCGACGACAACGGCCAAGTTATAGGCCCAGCCGGTGTCTTGGCCGCCGCGGCGCAGGATGAAGTCATCGACGTCGCCCGTATAGGTGCCGTGGAGGGTGTCGTGGATGGTGAATGTGGGGACGTCGGCAAGCAGGCGAAGGGCGGGCTGGCGATTCTGGGCCGCTAGCTCGGCGCGCTTGGCCGTGCGCTGGTCTTCGGTGAGGTTGCGGCAGGTGCCCGGGTACTGGCCGGGAATGGCGTGCGGGGCGCGGGAGGCCTCGCGGATGTCCTTACGGGAGCAATAGCACTCGTAAGTGGGCAGCTGGGCCAGGGCCTGCTCATAGGCGGCGTCGCGGTCGTGCTGGTAGATGACCTCGCCATCCCAGTCCAGCCCGAGCGCGCGCAGATCCGCGAGCTGACGCTCGGCCGCTTCCTGGGAGGAGCGCTGCTTATCGATGTCCTCCACGCGCACCACAAAGCGCCTGCCCGTCGACCGGGCGAAAAGCCACGCCAGAAGCGCCGTGCGGAGGTTGCCAAAGTGCAGATCGCCCGAGGGGCTCGGCGCGTAACGGCCGGCGCCGGTGGTCGCGGAATTCATGCCCATAGTCTACGGGCTGGCACAATGGCGGGCATGGAAAAATCAAACGGCGCTGAGGTGCGCTTCATTCCCGTCCGCTCCACCCTCTACCCCTGGCTGGTCACCGTGTTCGTGGTGACCTTCCTGATTTCTAATATCAACGCCACCAAGGGCGTCCAGCTCGGCCCGCTGGTTACCGACGGTGCCTTCTTCCTCTTCCCGCTGGCCTATATCGTCGGCGATGTGCTCTCCGAGTGCTATGGCTTCAAATCCACGCGGCGTGCAGTCTATATTGGTTTCGCGATGGCCATCCTGGCGGCCGTGTGCTTCTATATCGCCATCTGGCTGCCGGCGGCCGATTTCTACGAGGGCCAGGAGGCCTTCGCCGCCACGCTTGGTCTGATGCCGCAGATTCTGGCCGCCTCGCTGGCCGGCTACCTGGTAGGTCAGCTGCTCAACGCCTGGACGCTGACCGCGATGAAGAAGCGCTCGGGCGAAAAGGGCCTCTTTGCGCGCCTTATCGCCTCCACCGTGGTGGGCGAGTTCGGCGATACTCTGCTGTTTTGCGCCATCGCCGCACCGGTCATCGGCGTGGATACCGTGGGCGGGTTTATCAACTACGTCATCGTGGGCTTCGTGTGGAAGACCCTGATGGAGGCCGTCATGCTGCCAGTGACGGCCGCGGTCATTAAGTGGGTGAAGAAGCGCGAGGACTACTTGCCGGCGTAGTAGCGGCCGAGGAATTCATCGCGGTAGGCCTCGTAGTAGCCGCCGTCGATGGCGGCGCGGATATTGTCCACCAAGCGAATCATGAACTCCACATTGTGGATAGTGCACAGCGTGCCGGCGAGGAATTCCTTCGCCTTGAGCAAGTGGTGCAGGTAGGCGCGGGAGTAATTCTCGGATACGTAGCCGCCGAATTCCTCGTCCACGCCGGCAAAATCCCGCTTGAAGCGCGCATTGGTGAGGTTCATGCGGCCGTCAAGGGTATAGACGCCACCGCGGCGCGCCAAGCGGGTGGGCGCCACACAGTCGAAGGTATCGGCGCCGGCCTCGACGGCGGTAAAGATATCGTCCGGCTCGGAGATGCCTAGCAGGTGGCGCGGCTTGTCCTCAGGTAGCTCATCGCACACCCAGCCGACGATGGTGCCCAAGTTTTCCTTTTCCAGCGCGCCGCCGATGCCGAAGCCGCCGAAGCCGCGCTTGCCGTCCTCGCGGGCGGCGCGGTCGAGGTCGAGTAGGCCGCGGGTGGCCTGGCGGCGCAGGTCCTCGTACTGCGCGCCTTGAACAACGCCCCACAGCGACTGCTTCGGGCGGTGGGCGCGCTCGCGGGTGAGGCGATCGTGCTCATCCAGGCAGCGCTTGGCCCAGCGGTGCGTGCGCGCGACCGATTCTTCCTGGTAAGTCCGCGTATCAACGAGCGTGGTCAGCTCGTCGAAGGCAAACATGATGTCTGCGCCCAGCCCGTGCTGGATCTGCATGGACTTCTCGGGGGTAAAGCGGTGCTTGGAGCCGTCGATGACGGATTTAAAATCCACGCCGTCCTCGTCCACCTGCGCCATGCGTTCCTTTTTGGCGGCGCGGATGTCCTTATCGCTGAGATCCGCAATATCCATCGCAAGGACCTTTTTGAAGCCCACGCCCAGCGACATAACCTGGAATCCGCCGGAGTCGGTGTAGGTCGGGCCATGCCAATTTTCAAACTCGGCCACGCCGCCGGCCTCGTCCACGATGTCGTGGCCCGGCTGCAGGTAGAGGTGGTACGCATTCGACAAGATGGCCTGCGCACCGGTGGCGCGAATTTGTTCCGGGGTAAGTGTCTTGACCGTGGCTTTGGTCGCCACCGGGATAAAGGCCGGGGTCTGAATATCACCGTGCGGGGTGTGGATGACACCGCTGCGGCCGTGCTTGCCGGGGCCTTCGGGTAGGCGCTTGCCGACGTCGAAACTCAAGTCCATCTTTACTCTTCTTCCTTGTCTGCAGGGCTAGGGGTTGGGGCCGGGGTGGCGTGTTTAGCTTCCCATTCTTCTTCCAGGGCGGTGCCTTCGATATCCAGGGTGGGCAGAATCTTCGCCAACCACTTCGGCATCCACCACGTCGCGCGGCCCATGAGGAACATGGTGGCGGGGACGAGGGTCATGCGGATAAAGAAGGCGTCGAAAAGCACGCCGGCGGCCAAGGCAAAGCCGAAAATCTGGATGAAGGGCAGGGGCTGGTTAATAAAGGCCACGAAGACCGAAATCATAATGATGGCCGCGGCCGTGACCACGCGGGCACCCTGGGTAAAGCCGGTGATGGTGGCCTCGTCGACGGCGCTATATCGCCCGCCGGTGCCCTCCGGATGCCGCGAGATATGCTCGCGCATGCGGGTGACCAGGAAGACCTGGTAGTCCATCGCTAGGCCGAAGGTCACGCCGATGAGGAAGATGGGCATAAAGGAAATCAGCGGGCCCGGTGCGGGAACTAGGTTCCACAGGCCTTCCTGCCAGACCAGCACTGTCAGGCCGAAGGCGCCGCCGACGGACAGGAGGAAGCCCAGGCCCGCAACCAGCGGCACCAGGATGGAGCGGAAGACCAACAGCAGTAGCACGATGGCCAGGCCCACGACGATGGCCAGGTACGGCGCCATGGCTTCCTCGAGGCGCTCGGTGATATCGAGCTGCACGGCGGTTAGGCCGGTCAGGCCGATGTCGGTGCCGGTGGCGTCTTCAATCTCGCTGGTGGCCGAGCGCAGCGCGTGCGCGACGTTGACCGTCGCGGCGTCCGTCGGCGCGGTTTCTGGGGTGACCATGATCTGCGCGGCGCGCTGGTCCTTACTCAGGCCGACAATCTGCGCGTGCTTCACGCCGCCCAGCCCCTTAAGCTGGTCCGCGGTGTATAGGAAGGACGCGAGCGCGGCCTTGTCCTCCGGCGAGGAATTGTCCGCAGCGTCTGCGGAGGTGTCTACTACCTCGGCGGCCGGGGCAATCTCCGGCTCGGCCTCGGCCGCGGGCTGGTCCGGCTGCGGCTGCTCAGGGGCTGCGTCCTCCGGCGCAACATCCTCTGGTGCAACGTCCTCTGGTGCAGCGCCCTCGGGCGCGGCCTCCGCGTCTGGTGTGGGGGCTGGTTCGGGCTGGGATTGGGCGTCAACGAGCGGGGCGAGGGCGCCGGCCTCCGCGTTGACCGTGTGGGCATCGACCACGGCGAGGAAGGGGCCGTTGACGCCGGGGCCGAAGCCCTCAGACATGATATCGGCGGCCTTGCGCTGGGTGGTATCGGGATTGGAGGTGGTATCGGCCGGAAGGGCGAGCTCCATGTCCAGCACCGGCGCGGTCATCGCGCCCAGGGAGAGGACAACCAGCGCCATGGCCAGGCCGGGGACCTTCTGGACCAGGCGCACCCAGCGGTTGCCCATGGTGGGACCACGGCGGCGCTTGCCCTTGCGGGTCGGGTTGCCGGCCACGCCGGGGATGCGGCCATTGAAGGCCTTATCGCCCAGCACGCCCAGCATCGCGGGGATGAGCGTAAGCGACACCAATACGGCGATGGCGACGGTGCCGGCGGCGGCCAAGCCCATGGCCGTCAAGAAACCGATGCGTGCAATGAGAAGCGCAAAAAGCGCAGTAAAGACGGTCGCGCCGGCAAAGACCACGGAGGATCCGGCGGTTCCCACCGCCATGCCTGCGGCATCGGGCCCGTCCATGCGGCGGCGCTCGGCACGGTAGCGCGAAAGGATAAACAGCGCGTAGTCAATGCCCACGGCAAGGCCAATCATGATGGCCAGGACCGGGGTCATATTATTGAGCTCAATCCAGTGGGTGGCAATGAACATGCCCAGCGCGCCTAGTCCCACGCCGATGACCGCGGACACCAAAGGCATACCCGAGGCCACCAGGGAGCCGAAGGTAAAGATGAGCACGATAAAGGCAACGCCGAGGCCGATGATCTCAGAGGTGGAATTGACCGCGATTTCATCGCCGAAGCCGGCACCATTGCCTTCTACGGTGAGGCCGCGGTCGCGGGCAATATTCATTGCCTCGGTAACGGTGTCTTTATCGGCCTGCTCCACGCTATAGGGCGACTCGGCGTCGAAATTAAAGGTGGTATAGGCAATGGTCTCGTCATCATTGACCATGGCGAGGTTGTCCGCGTCCGCGCGGGCGGATGCTTCCGGCAATCCCATGTCCGTGAACTGGTGGATCACCTGGTCCTGCAATCGAGGCGAGACCTCAAGCGGGTTGCCAAAGCGCGTGGTATCGCCCATCTCTAGGTTGTCCTCGAGGTAGGAGATGGTGGCGTCGATGGCCTCGCGGTTTGCGGGATCAGAAAGCTTCTGGCCGTCTGGGGCCTTGAAGACCACGTTGACCGAGGGCGAGTTGGCAGGATTGCCGCCCTCTGGGAAGAGGTCCATGGTCTTGTAGGTGGCGTCGATGGACGGGGTTCCCTTGATGGAGAACTCGCTCGTCATCGGTTTCATCAGCAAGGCGGCGGCACCGCCGACGGCGGCGAGCAGCAGCAGCCATGCCACGATGACCTTCCACTTATGGAGGAAAGACCAGCGCCCAAGACGATAAAGCAATTTAGCCACGGGTAGATGTACCTTCGCATTCGCGTGGGGGACGGGTTGAACTTTGCCCTAGTGTAGTGGCCATACCCCACAATCCCCTATCGCGAAGCCACCTGCGTCCCAGTTTTCACAGCTGGCGGCCAGCCAGCCGGATTCCCCGTGCCTGCCGGAAAATTGGGCAAAAGAAAATCCCGACCTGCGTAAACAGGCCGGGATCCCGGTGCGGTGGCGGCGGGATTTGAACCCGCGGTTGGGGGTTACCCAACAATCGCTTTCGAGGCGATCACCTTCGGCCGCTCGGACACGCCACCGCGTTCCAGATTACGGGAGCGGGCCCGAGCGACAAAATCGCTGCGCCGGCGGGGTGCCAGCGCAGCGATATGCGGAAACGAGGGACGAGGATTAGTCGTCCTTCAGGCCACCGATAACCTCGTTGGCCTTGTCCTTGATGCCTTCGGCAGCGTCAGACAGCTTGTCCTTAGCCTCGGAGGTGACCTGGTCGGCCTTGCCCTCGTTAGCTACGTCCTTGTTGTCGGTAGCTTCGCCGTAGGCTTCCTTTGCCTTGCCTACAAGGCCATCCTTCTTGTTTTCCAAATCGCTCATGTTCACTCCTTTGAGTAGATGGTTGTTCTATGATCACCACTATACGCACGTTTAGCGCAGGCCGTCGAAGAATTTCCGGAGCAACCCAGCGCATTCGTCTTCGAGAACGCCGCCGCGGACCTGCGGGGTAAAGGGGGCGGTGGGGGCACGCAGGACATCGATGAGCGAGCCGCACGCGCCCGTCTTGGGTTCAAAGGCGCCGAAAACCACGGAAGACACCCGCGCGGCCTGCAGCGCACCGGCACACATGGCGCAGGGTTCTAGGGTGACGACGAGTTCGCAGCCGGAAAGCCGCCAGCCATCGCCGTGCACGCGGACGGCCTGGCGAATGGCCTCGACCTCGGCGTGGGCGGTCGGGTCCGCAAGCTCTTCACGGCGGTTGACGCCGGTGGCAAGTTCGGTTCCGGTGGCGTCGTAAAGCACCGCACCCACGGGGACGTCGCCGGCCGGCGCACGCTTGGCGACATCGAGGGCGCGGCGCATCCGAGCCTCAGCGCGCAGCAAGGGCTCAGGCGTTATCAATGACGTCTTCCAACTCATCGCCAAAGCCGAGCTCGCCGGCGATGCGCAGCAACATATCGGAAGGCCAGTCCTCATCATTGTCAATGATGTAGCCCACCTGGTCCTCGGATAGACCAAGGTCAGCGAAGATATCGAAATCGCCCTCGCCATAAGGATCGGCCTCTTCGGGGTCCACATCCGGGATTTCATGATCGTTGATATCCATGAAATCGGCGGCGAAGTCATCGTCGACGCCATAGGTGGCGTCCGAGATGAGCATCTTTACCCCGCCCGGCACTGGGCGCACGGCAATAAAATAGGCATCCTCCACGCACAGCAGCGCGAACGCAGCGCCCTCGGAACGCAGGCTGCGCACCGCATTGATGGAGGTCTGCGGATCCTCAAAGTCATCGTTGAAGCTGCGCACCAGCCATTGGCCCGCGTTGCGGGCGACGGTTACTGCGAAGGAGTAATTTTCGTTGCTCATACCTCGTGAGATTAGTCGTGTTGTGCCACAATTGTCATCGTGAGTTCTCAAGATGTTCAACGCCCTATCTGCATTATTGGCCTCGGCCTCATCGGCGGCTCTTTGCTGCGCGATCTCGCCGGATACAATCACCACGTTTTTGGCTACAACCACTCCACGTCCGGCGCCCGCACTGCAGTAAAGCAGGGTTTTGACGTCACCGATGATCTTCCGGCGATTTTGACCCGCGCGGAGACGGAAAACGCGCTCATTGTCATAGCCGTGCCTATGGGCGCGGTGGGCGAGGTGCTCGACGCAATTCAGGAGCACGCGCCGAGCTGCGGTATTACGGACGTCGTCTCCGTGAAGACAGCCGTACGCCAGCAGGTATTGGAGCGCGGAATGGAGTCGCGCTACGTGGGCGGCCACCCGATGGCGGGCACGTCCAAGTCCGGTTGGGATAACTCGCAGAAGGACCTGTTCCGCCGCGCGGCGTGGGGCATTACCTATGACTACGCCGCCGAGTGCGAGGCGCGCGGGGAAAAGATTCCGAAGCAGTGGATTGAGACCTTCACCGAGGTCGTGCGCATGACCCAGATGGTGCACGCAGAGGCGGTTCCTATCCGCGTGGCTAATCACGATGCCGCGGTGGCGCGCATTTCCCACCTGCCGCACGTCTTTGCGGAGATCCTCGCCGTGGTGGGCGATAACGGCGGAATCCTGGCACAGTCCCTGTCTGCCGGTTCTTTCAAGGACGCTACCCGCGTGGCCGGCACGCACCCAGAGCTGGTGCAGCAGATGTGCGAGACCAATGCGCCGGCGTTGGTGGAGGCTTTGGACGAGGCCTTGGACTTGCTGCGCGATGCCCGCGAGAAGCTCGACTCCCCCGAACCTTCCATCGCTGAGCTTTCCGACGCCGGCTATCGCGCCCGCACCCGCATCGATGCCCGTTCCGGCGCGCGCAAGGAATCGGTCTCCCCAGTCAAGATTTCTTCCCGCCCGGTGCTGCGCCTGCACCCAGGCGGCCCGAAGTGGGTGGCACAGCTGCGCCAATCCGAGTCCCTGGGCGGGCGCATCGAGATTTTCTAGCGCTTTCGGCCCCGCAGGCCGGGAATGCGGGATGCTACCGCGGCGGCAATAAGACCTAGCACTGCTATGCCGGCATAAAGCCAAGCGCGGTCGGCGCTGGTCTGCGGGGTTTTCGGCGGTTCGGGAGTGGTTTCCGCGGTGAGAATCGCTTCCTTATCGCGCCCGCTCACTACTGCCTCGATCCACTCCTTGGTGCCGGCCAGCGTGGTGATAGCCGCACTAGGTGAAGGCAGGTCGGGGTCCCCGTTCGCGGTGCCCGCGGTGGCAAGTCCGGCGAGCTTACCGTCTACAAAGAAGGGGCCGCCGGAGTCACCACCCTGCATGCCGGCTCGGCCGGTGGAGTGTACGTCGAGAATGGCGCTTTCAATTAGTGGCATCGGGCCATCTGGCGCCCCACCCGGCATCGCCTCGCTGGCTGGCACGCTTTCCGTACCCTCCGGCATTTTAAGTCCCGGCATGGCCTCAGCCGCGGGAACGCTTTCTCCACCATCGGCATCCTCACCAGCGTCCGTGGCGACGCCCGCGCCAGCATCCGCGCCAGCGTCCGCGCCAGCAGGTGCGGCGGGGCTACCGCCGAGGAGCTCAGCCACTTCCATTTCCGCTTGGGGCAGCTGACCGCGGCGCGCCATAGAAGAACTACTGCTCCAGCCGTAGAGGGTGCCGCGTTTGCCTGGTTCAGGAACTTGGGTGGAAATCTCTGCGGGTTTTGTATCGGTGACAGGGACGGTGAGGTGGAGAAGGGCGGCGTCGGAAAGCGGGGACAGCGCCCACGAATCAGCGTCGTAGGTGGTTCCGTTGATGCGGGCTTGGGTGCCCTTATTATTCACGGACTCGAGGCAGTGGCGTGCGGTGAGCACCCATTGCGCGGCGACGAGGGTGCCGGTGCAATCACCGAAGCTGCCCACACGGCCGATTTTGAGCTGTGCAACGGTACGGGATTCCTCTGAATCCGCGGCTGGATCCCCATGTTCAAGGGCGCTAGCTGGGGCGGCGGTCAATGCCACAATGCTGGCGGCGAGCAAGGCAGGGAAGATTTTGTGCTGCATGATTAGTCCTTCTTTCCGGCAGGAACGGCGATGGCGATAACTTTGGCGACGGCCCATTCGGCCGGCCCCTTCCCTATCAGGCGGCGCCACAGGGTTGCGATAACGAGGAAGAGGGCGATGAAGGCACAGGCCCAGGCGGTATTGTGCAGGGCGATGTGGCCTTGCCAGTAATAGGCGGTGAGCACGTGCAGGATGTAGATGCTCAGTGACATCGCGCCCAGCGCCGCAAAGGGATAGGCCAGCTTGGGCGCAGTTCGGCCGACAAGCAAGCATAGGTGTAGGACGACTGCGGCGACGGCAATGGACAGCACAATCTCGCCCACTACGCCGGTGTGCCCGGTAAAACGCAGCCAGCCAGGAACGTCCGTAGTAAAGCGGAAGTAAAATCCGATAGCGGCAACGATGCCGGCTATAGCAGTGGAAGCCCACTGCGCGACTGCGCCTTGCTTGCGAATATAGATTTCATAGAGCAGCATGCCGGCGAGGAAATAAGCGACATAGGCCAGCAGTGGGTATACCTGCGGTAGGGTCAGCGGAGCGTATTTCACGGTCGCGGCTACGGTGGCCGCAGCGAATAGGATTAGCTTCCAGGCCCAGTGCAATGGGGGAACCCAGCACAGCAACATCATGGTGATGCCGATTACTACTAGGACGACCTGAATCTCTCCCCCTAGGGGCAGTAGCGCGAGGCCGATGAGTGTAATTATGCAGCCGCGGGCGAGGATGCGCAGAAGCGTCGTCACCGTGAAACTTCGGGCAATGATCATCAATGTGACGCCAGCCAAAATGGCAAAAAGCGCAGCGGGCAGGCCGTTGAGAATGACTTTGGTATGCCACACGAGGGAGGCCATGTGCAGGACTACCATGCCAATAATGGCAAGTGAGCGGGCTATATCAAGCCCAACGATGCGCGAAGATGCGGACACCGAGCGTTCTCCTTCAAGACAGAGGGGAGCGCGTTGCCGCAGTCCCCTTATTAATAAAGACTTTCTTTTTCTACTAAGAGAGTCTGGAAGGTTACTGTGGAAGCTTTATAAGTGTCCTGCATTTTATAAAGGGGTTTCTTAAGACCTATTACTGCAGCGAGAATCCGCCTAATCACGGAAGTTATCATCGCGATTTTTGCGCGACCGAGAGGGATCAGCGGCGAGCTTGAGAAGCGAGGCGCCCATTAAACCAAGCACAACTCCGCCTAGAAGAAGCCACAGGCTCCCAGAACCGAGCCATAGCGCAAGACCCAAGACAATGCCGGCAATGAGACCCGGCAGCAATGAGGAAGGCTTCATAGACGGGCACCTGCGAAATAGCTTGAGTTCAGAGGGTCGTTGCAACACTTTCCCTTAGGAGGGTGTTGTTGTGTCTGAGATTATTGGCCCGTTTCATTCGTTGTCTGAATCGGATCGTCGTGGCTTAGTTGCCTTGGTTGGCAGTGGGCGTAGTGTCCGTTCGGCGGCTGGTGAGCTTGGTTGTCATTACGGGCATGCTTTGAATTTTTGTCATGCCTTTGGATTGCCAGTCGTGTTTAAAGCCAAACGAGTTGATCGCCGCGGTAGCCAGGCTTTCCAGCTTGTAGAGCTAGTCCGAAGCGGACTGTCGGTACGCCAAGCTGCTAAAAGATGTGGGATGCATCTTTCTGCGGCTTATGCCGTAGCTACGGAAGCTGGGTGCCATATCCGGTTGAGTCAGTATGCTCGGAAAGTCCGCCAGACGCAGTTAAGAGTGGAATACTTGCGCCTTCGGCTGGCGAGCCTGCCTAGTGGTGATGCTGGCACGGCAGTAGGAATTGATCGTCGACTGTCTTTAGATTTTGAAAAAGGACTCACCAAATCCCAGGGTCAACGAGAGTTCATACCCGTCGGCGAAGACGCCAGCACGTATAACAGACTTATGAAAGCGCTGCGCCAACGCCATGATGTCATCGAATCCGGAAGGCTTGCCCCTCCCGCCTTACCTAGCGGGGTGGATCCGTATAAACGCATCAGCAATCGCTATATCTGCTTCGAAGAACGCGTCATTATCGCCGACCTTCTCCGCGAAGATGTGCCGCTGCGTGAGATTGGGCGCCGTTTAGGGCGAAGTGCATCGTCAATTCAGCGTGAAGTACGCAGAAACCACAGTGCTGAAGGCCCGTATCGTGCGGAAACAGCCCAGTTAAAGGCCTGTGCGCGCAGATTACGGCCGAAAATACCGAAACTACTAGCCAACGAAAGACTATGGGACTATGTATGCGCACAATTGCGGGCACAATGGTCACCTGAGGAGATTTCTAATCGCCTGCCCATCGACTACCCCACTGATAAGGACATGCGCATTAGTCACGAAACGATTTATGATGCCTTTTACCTGCAGGCCAAAGGAAGACTCAAAGACCTTGGCCTGGACTTGCCGACCGGTAGAAAGAAACGCAAGAAGCGCCAAACCCGCTCCAGCACACCTGCCCAGCAACGCTTCGTCGACGACATGATCCTCATAGACGACCGGCCAGATGAGGTAAGTGAACGTATTTTGCCAGGCCACTGGGAAGGCGACCTCATCCTCGGTAAAAACAACCAATCAGCGGTAATCACGCTAGTAGAACGCGTTAGCCGATTTGTTGTCCTTGGCCACCTACCAGGAAGGCATACCAGCAAAGAGGTATTCACAGCCCTGCACAAGGCGGTTGCAGGAATCGATAAAGTTATCTGGTCATCAATTACCTGGGACCAAGGAAGCGAAATGGCTGGCCATAAAGCCTTTACCATGGCCACTGACATTCCCATCTACTTCTGCCATCCAGGATCACCATGGGAACGCGGCAGCAACGAAAACACCAACGGCAGGCTTAAAAGAAACCTTCCCAAAAACAGCGACCTGTCCATCTACAGCGCCGAGGACCTAGAAATGATCGCCAACATTCACAACCACAAACCACGCAAAGCACTCAACTGGCGCACCCCAGCCGAAGTCATGACCAACGCCCTCACACAAACCGGTAGCATCAAACCAAACTAACCATCATCGTTGCAACGACCCCTAGAATCCGCCTAGATTAGATACAAGAAAAACCGCCCGAAGGCGGCTCAGTTTGTGCGCCCGGAGGGATTCGAACCCCCAACCTTCTGATCCGTAGTCAGATGCTCTATCCGTTGAGCTACGGGCGCAGACCGTTGGTAAGCAGTGCGTGCGCTCTGCTGTGCAACGAGAAATAACTATACCCACGGTCTAGAAAACTACCAAATCCCCAGTTCACTTAGTGTTTACCCACGAGAAGCGGGAAGGCTTTAGGAAGGAATGAGGTCGGCAACTTCGGCGTCGGAAAGCAGGGCGTCCTGAAATGCCTGCAGGGTGGTCTCGTGGTCGAAGTCAATGCCGATGAGAACAATTTCAGCACCAGGGGTAACGCCATTGGCCGCCCAGAGCGAAGCGGGCACGATCTGGAGGTTCGGGCCAGCTTGCTGCCAGGCGTGCGCAACGCGCAGATCGGTATCGATCCAGCAGTACCCCTTGGAACGTACAAGGCCGGTGCTAGCCCGCAGGGCGGCAAGTAGACGCTCGCGATTAAAGGGGCGGTCGGCGCGAAAAACGACGGAGGAAATGCCATATTCCTCGGTCTCGGGGATATGCGGGTTGACCAGTTCTTCGGCGTAGCCGTGATAGGTGGCAGCGGTAGCGGTGTCATACAAGTGGGCATCGAGGACAAGCCGTGGGTCGATAACACCCTTGGTAACAATCACGACGCGGGCGCGGCGGTTCATGGCGCGAACGGTAGCGATGACACGTTCGGTTTCGGCAGCATCAACCAGATCGGTCTTAGTAACAAGGATAAGGTCAGCAAACTCGACTTGGTCCACTAGGAGGTCGGCCACGGTGCGATCATCGCTGGGTGTGGCCTCAATATTCTCAGACGCGAGGCTCTTGCCGCGACGCAGGCAATCAAGAAAAGCGGAAGCATCCACGAGAGAGACCATGGTGTCAATAGGGGCGACGTCGGCAAGCGTGGTGCCGTCCGCAAACTCCCATTCAAAGGTGGCGGCCACGGGCATAGGCTCGGAAATGCCAGTGGACTCGATGACGATCTGATCGAAGCGGCCGGAGCGGGCCAGCTTACCTACGGATTCGATGAGATCTTCGCGCAGGGTGCAGCAGATACAGCCATTGGATAGCTCGACAAAGCGGTCCTCGCCGCGCTCGAGGTGACCTTCGCCGGCAACGAGGGCAGCATCAATATTAACCTCGGAGAAGTCGTTGACGATGACGGCAAGCTTGCGCCCTTCGCGGTTGGCAAGCAGGTGGTTCAAGAGCGTGGTTTTTCCGCTGCCCAAAAATCCGGACAGCACGGTAACGGGTGTAGCCATTCCCTAATGATAATGTTTTTCATTAGGGAATGGCTACGTCACCTAGATTGAAAGGCCGAAGATAGGCACTGCCAGCAAGTACACCGTCAGGGTGATGAGGAAGATGCCGATGATATTGAGGCCAAGGCCACCCTTGATCATCTCGCCGATCTTGACGTAGCCAGAGCCATAGGCAATGGCGTTTGGCGGGGTAGCAACTGGGAGCATAAATGCGCAGGTTGCCGCGAGGGCCACCGGAATGGTGAGGAGAAGGACGTTGATATCGCCATCGGCAGTAAGCCCCACGCCCACGGCGACGCCACCCATAATCGGAATGAACGTAGCCGCCGTAGCCGTATTGGAGGTGATCTCCGTCAGGAAGAGCACCAGCGCAGCCACGGCAGAGACGATGAGGACTACGGGCAGGACGCTAAGCCCCTTGGCCATCTCACCAATCCACAGGGACAGGCCGGAGGAATTAAAGACCGAGGACAGCGACAGGCCGCCGCCGAAGAGCAGGAGGACGTCCCACGGCATTTCATTGGCCGTCTTCCAGTCCAGCAAACGGATGCGGCGCTGGTTATCCGCGGGCAGGATAAAGAGCAAGATGCCAGCGGCAATGCCCACGATGGCATCGTCATAGTTCTCAAATTCTTTGAGGACCAACGGCAGGGTAACCCAGGCTGCGGCGGCGAGGACGAAGATGATGCCGGTCATGATCTGGGGGCTGGTCCAGGGGCCGAGGGCTTCAATTTCGTCGTTAATAAGCTCGCGGCCGCCTGGAATATCCTTCATCTCCGGCTTGAAAACGGTGATGAGCAGTGCCCAGGCAATCAGCAAGAAGATTGCTGCAAGCGGCACACCAACTGCCATCCACCGGCCGAAACCAAGGGTAACGCCCCAGGTATCGGCCATATATGCGTTAAGGAAGGCATTCGGCGGGGTGCCGATGAGCGTACCCAGCGAACCGATGGAGGCGGAATATGCGATGCCCAGCATCAGTGCCGTGGCAAACTTCTTCTGTTTATCCCAGCCGCCTACGGTTTCCGCGGTCAGTGCCAGCACCGAGGTGCCGATCGGGAGCATCACCACGGCCGTGGCGGTATTAGATACCCACATGGACAAAAAGCCGGTGGCCAGCATGAATCCCAAGATCAGGCGCTTGGGCGAGGTGCCGATGATCTTCACCACGTACAGCGCTAGGCGGCGATGCAAGTTCCAGCGCTGCAGAGCAAGCGCGATAAGGAAGCCACCCATGAACAAGAAAATGGTGGCGGACGCGTATGGGGCACCCACCTCTTTAATCGTTCCCACACCGGCGAGCGGGAAGATGACCAGCGGAAGCAGCGCGGTGGCGGCGAGCGGAATGGCCTCGGTCATCCACCACACGCCCATCAAGATGGTTACGGCAGCGACGGTGCGGATGGCGCTGAGCGTGTACTCGGCTTCCGGATCTGCACCTGCGGAGCCCTGTACGGTCTCGATCGCATTCGAGGGGAAGAAAAAGAAGACCAGTACGGCCAAACCCAAGCCGATGAAAAGGCCGATGAACTGGCGGCGCCACTCGCTACGCGGCGCTCCGGGGGCTTCGTCACCTTCGGTGTGGGCAGTAGATTCGTGAGTATGCGGGGTGGTCATACCGCGCGCTCCTTCACTTAGAGAGGATTGTGCTGTGGGATATGCTCCGTATTTCCCAGTTTATTAGCTAGGCCGAGGCAGCAGACCGAAAGTTATCCAGTTCACTGCGAAGCATGCACTGACCATACAAAACATGTGACGCAGAAACCATATCCCGCCACATAGAACTACCCCCGCACCCCCACAGAGCACACACTGCACCTGCCCGAAACCAGAAATGAGTCCACCACTTCCCTACCCCCGAGCTAAGGAACGGCGAGTTAGATTCCCAGTACGGTCTTGGCAATCAGGAAGTAGATAATCAGGCCCGTGGCATCGCAGAAGGTAGAGATAAACGGGTTGGAGAATACTGCTGGATCGGCGCCGATGGTCTTAGCCACGATGGGCATAAGCCCGCCGACGGTCGCAGAAATCGAACAAATCAAAAACAGCGTCGAGCCGATGACAAGGCCGATGCTTAGGCCATAGACCAAGGTGGCCAGTCCCAAGCCAGCTAGTCCCAGCACCGCGCCGAGCAGCATGCCGACGCGCAGCTCGCGCCACATGACAGCGAGGAGATCGCGCGTGCGGACATCGCCCAGCGCCAAGGCACGCGTCACCGTGGTCGCTGCCTGGTTGCCGGTATTGCCACCGGTGCCGGTCAGCAGCGGAATAAAGAGCGAGAGGACTACGGCCTTGGCCAATGTGTCTTCAAAAGAATCGAGCACCTGCACCGTCAGTAGCGCAGAGACGGCCAATACGAGCAGCCATACGATGCGCGAGCGCACCAACTTGAGCAAAGGTGTGGATAGGTACGGTTGCTGAAGTGCCTCGGTGCCGCCAGCACGAGCGGAGTCCTCACTATCTTCTTCTTCCACGATGTCCGTAGCATCGTCCCACGTCAGCAGGCCAACTAAGCGGTGAGAATCATCCACAATGGGCAACGCAAGGATATCCAATGGGAGGAACCAACGCGCGGTTTCTTCCGCGTCAGCACTAGCACGGGCAAAGATGGGGTCGTGCATAATATCGGCCATGGTCAAAGCGGCATCGGCGGTAAAGATTTCACGCAGGCTCACCACGCCCACCAGGCGCCTATCCTCACGGGTAATGGGCACGGTATAGATGGTTTCCAGCTCATTCGCCGTCTCCTGCAGTTTGAATAGCGCGTCCTTAACGCTCATCTCTGGGTGGATGACGGGCACCTCGGGCGACATGCGGCGTCCCACCGAGCCCTTGTCATAGCCCAACACCACGCCCGTGACGTCGCGCTTGGACTGCGTCAGTGAGCGCAGCAGCCGGTCCGCAATCTCCGCGGGCAGCTCATCCAGCAAAGCCACGCGGTCTTCCGGATCAAGCTCATCAAAGAACTCATAGACATCGGCATTGCCCAGCTCATCGATGATATCGGCCTGGTGCTTTGCATCGAGGGCGTCAAAGACGACGATTGATTTCTGGCGCGGCAGCAAGCGCAGGGCCAAGGCTGAGCGGACGGCATTTTGTCGCTCGACGACGGCGATGAGTTCCTGCAGGGGCACCTTCTCCAGGAGTTCCTGGAGGCGTGGGGCCTTGGTGGGGCTAATGGCGTCTTCTTGTTTTAGCCATGCCTCGACAATATCGCTAGCCCGCTCGGTGGTCTCCGCCATGGCCTACCCGCCTTTCCAGCCCCAGGTTATTGACTTCAGCCTTCTTAGACTACGCCATTTGCCCAGAAAATCCGCCAGATATCATCTCTGGCCGCATGAGGACGTCCAAAAGCCACCTCGATGATGACATCGGAACGACTACAGGAATAGACCCCACAGGGCGAAGGCTGCTAGCAAAGAAACCAGACCGGCAGTACTGGCCAAAATGATTGCATGCGGAAGGGGAGTCTGGGAAGAAAGCGCGACGTCAACAAGCGAGGCACGTTGCCACACCGCCAAGACCAGCGCCAGCACCCCGGCGGCAAGGAGGACGAGCGGCAAGAAGACGCGCACACTCACCGCCCGCATCGCACCTAGCAACACTAAGGAAAGGGCCAAAAGGGTGCGCTGCCACGACAGGCGCGTACGCTCTGGTTGCAGGCCGGGATCAAAGGGCCGGTTAGACAAGGAACTCGCCTACCAAAAGCGCACCGGCCACCACCACGATCACAGCAACAAGGACCGGAAGGCCGAAACTAAACGGAAGCGATCGATTCTCTCGCATCGCGCGCTCTGATTGCTTCCAATGCCCCCACGCCACCACGGGCAAGATTATGGCGACTATCAGCATGAAGACCGACACCGCAGCACGCAGGGCGCTTGGAAGGGGAACATCAAAGGCCTCAAGTGCTACTCCGCCAGCAATCAACGCTAGGGAAGTGCGAATCCACGCCAGGAACGTGCGCTCATTAGCGAGCGTGAAACGCGGATCAGGGTCGGTGCCGACTGCAAACACCGAGCGGGGAAACCTCGAGTCACTCATGGGCACCACTTTATATTCATTTATCTCCTACGTCGCGACAAGCCCACGCAAAACTTCGCCTTCCCGTAGCCTCATAGGCACTGGCCAGCCCTCTGAGCAAAGGAGCATCCGCCCCTATGTACCAGCCCGTGTGCAAATTCAGAGTGACCTCCCCAAACGAAGAAAGTTCTTCAGCGAAGAGAACATCGAGCGCGTTAGCACCCCAAATCCGCGCCCCGATCCCACCGGATTGCGCGAGGTCATTATTAACAACGGTCCCTGTCCTACAAAGAACCATACGAAGTTCGATTTTCTCTTTGAGCTCATCCGGATGGACTACATCGTGATTATGGGGCTCTGCCCCTTTGCCCTGACCGGCCTTGCTACCCACATCGCTGTGCTCATCAGCCTGCCTATCATTGCATTCGGCATTTCCAAGCCCGTTCGCTGGCTGGCCTCGACCCACAATGAGCGCACTCTACTCCGCAAAGCGTGGGCCAATAATTGGCTCGAGTTTTATCCGATACTGATGGGAAACTTCTACCACTTTGATTCCAAGGAAGAAAAGAACCCTATAGGCGATGACCACTATTACTTCCACCGGGCGCGCATCATGGTGTTCTTTCCTGATGGCTCCACGGAAGTACTACCAGAGCTCGCAACCGTGAAGGCTGTCGACTATCCGCCTGAATTGATGAGGTCAGATGGCACCATCTTTGCGAAACGCCCGGCTGATCTGCGTGTGAGCCCCACCATTAATAATGGCTGGGCGCTACTGACCGTGCTCGCCGGTGACCCCGTATCCGCCGGCACTCCCGATATCGGCTTGAATGAGCAGCAGATAGAAGCAGCGCTTGCCCAAGTGGAGCGCGAGTGGGCACCCGGCATTCTGAATTAACCCGCCGCAGCGAGTTATAGTCGGTCCATGATTGAAGTTGCCGCCGTAGTTTTCCGTAATTCCTTTGGCCATGTCCTCACCGTGCGCAAAGATTCTTCCACCAAGTTCCAACTGCCCGGCGGCAAGCTTGAGGCTGGCGAAACCCCCGCACAGGCCGCAGCCCGCGAGGTTGCAGAAGAAATCGGCGTTGACGTCCGCCTCCCAGAGCTTTCCCCGCTCGGCATCTTCGACGCACCGGCCGCCAATGAACCCGGTGAAACCGTACGCGGGCATATCTTTACTTATCCACGCCCCGTCCTTGCCCGAGCGGCTGCCGAGATTGCCGAAGTCGCATGGGTAGACCCCACCAACCCAAAGCGGGAGCTCGCTCACCTGCTGCGCGACGAGGTCTTTCCTGCCCTGGAATCCTAAGGCCCCGCTTGGTCCCTTAGGAATTTCCTATTGCGCCTGCTAGGAGGGCAACCTAGAGTTATTTTCTTCAGAATTGAGCGATGAAAGGACTGTCCTCCATGCCGCAGCAATCCACACCCGGACCTATCGTGACGATTACTTTCCTCGTCTTAGGAGTCATTAGCTCTATTATCGCGATTCTCATGGTGCCTGCCCTCTTCCACGAGGTTACTTCCCTGCGCGCTGCGGCGTTTACTGGAAGCTTTATTTTCGGCACCGGCATGCTCACACTTTTCCGCCGCTGCGCCAAGTACCAGCACAAATAGCAGATTTCTCCGCTGCATAGAGCCGACGAGAATAGAAACCGCGAATTAAAAAATCCCGAGCGCGCTCGCTCGGGATTAAATGGCGGAGATGAGAGGATTCGAACCTCCGGACCCCAGAAGGGTCAACTCCTTAGCAGGGAGCCCCATTCGGCCGCTCTGGCACATCTCCACGGTTCACAAGGAACCTCGTTTGAGAATACCTGCCTGCCCCGCCGCTGCCAAACTAGCCCCCTGCTTTCGCTCCCGCAGCAAAGGCGCAGGCCCTAAAGTGGTATCCATGATTCGCCCCGACCTGAATGCCATCCCTGCCTACGTCGCTGGTGCGCGCAATGATGACGCACTCAAGCTTTCCTCCAATGAGGCCGCACACCCGCCCCTGCCAGAGGCAGCCGCGGCTATGGCAGAGGCAGCCGCACAGGCTAATCGCTACCCGGATATAGCGGCCACCGCACTGCGCGAGGATCTCGCCGCCCACCTAGGAGTAGATCGGGCGCAGGTTGCGGTGGGCACCGGCTCGTCCGCATTGTGCCAACAGTTGGTAGAAATTGCCGCCACTCCGGACGATGAAATTCTCTTCCCATGGCGCTCCTTCGAGGCCTACCCCATCTTCGCCCAGGTGGTGGGAGCCCACCCCATCCCGGTTCCGCTCCGCACAGACCAGCGCGTGGATCTGCCGGCCATAACGGACAAGATTACGGACAAGACCCGGCTTATCTTCGTGTGCAACCCCAATAACCCTTCCGGCACCACAGTGACCAAGGACGAGTTCGCCGCATTCATGGATGCTGTGCCTGCCGATGTCCTCGTAGCCCTCGACGAGGCCTATATCGAATACAACCGCGCCACCGACACCCCGCTGGGCACGGAGCTAGTGGGCACCTATCCCAACCTGGTGTGCCTGCGCACCTTCTCTAAGGCCTATGGGCTGGCCGGAGTACGCATCGGTTATGCATTTGGCCCGGAAAATATTATCGAGGCCCTCAATAAAGTGGCCATCCCCTTCTCCGCCAGCACCGTGGCGCAGGTTGGTGCCCGCACGGCACTGGCGGCGCAGGATTCGCTGCGGGAGCGCACCGATGAGGTCGTCGGCCAGCGCGAGCGCTTAGAAGAAGCCTTGCAGGAGTGGGGCGTGCCGCATTCCGAGGCGAATCATGTCTGGCTGCCGGCCGCGAATCTGGCCCACCTTGGTACCCCGCAGGAGGTAGCCGCTCGCCTGGCCGAACGCGGCGTGCTCGTGCGCGCCTTTAGCGAGGGCATACGTATTACAGTTACCACCAGGGAAGAAACCGACGCCTTGTTGCAGGCGTGGAACGCAATCATAGGAGGCTAAATGCGATCGCTCATTAACTTCGCCCTGAACGTCTTTGCCATCACGGTGGCGCTGTGGGCGGTGGTCACCGTCATTCCCGGAATCTCCATCAGTCCGGCCGAAACCGGAAACTTCATCGCCATTGCCATCGTCTTCATCATCATTAATGAAGTGGTCATGCCGGTTCTGCGAGTCCTTGGCGCGCCGCTGACCTGCCTGACGCTCGGACTGTTCTCCCTCGTCATCAACGGCGCCGCGCTCATCATCGTGGAGTGGGCGCTCAATACGCTTGACCTCGGAATTGGCCACCTTGTCATCGACTCTTGGGGCGCCGCGATCATCGGCGCCATCGTGCTGTCCATCGTCAGCAGCGTCATCAACTTCTTTACCAGCCCGCTGCGGCAGCGCGATTAGCCGCCCGCAAATGGCGGCAGGACGTCCACCCGGGTGACGCCAGCCAGTGGGGAATCCATGGCGGTGTTCCCGGCGCCGTCGATAAGAAAGCTACAGCGCCCCAATACCTCTTTCAGGCTCATGCCGGCCTCGGTGGTTCCGGCATGTTTCCTGCCCAGCTGCGCCACCAGATCACCCAAGGTGGCGGGGGCTTCTACCTGCTCAGAAGCCACGCCCGCAGCGGCACGGGCGGCGGCGAAATAGTGAACGGTCAACATGCCCTCTACTATGCCCCGCACGCCCGTGCCATGTCGAGACCGCGGGTAAACTAGCCGCCATGCGCACACCCGAGACTCACGCGTGCGAAGTCGCCGCGGCCCTGCCCGCACGCCAAGCCACCACCGTGCCCCTCACCCAGGCGCTCGATATGGTTCTGGCTGCGGATGTCCACGCCGGCTTCCCCTCCCCTCGCTTTGATAACTCCCAGATGGATGGCTACGCCCTCCCGCAGTGCACGGCCGGAACCTACCCGGTGGGCCCCACCATCGCGGCCGGCACTGAGCCCGCCCAGGTACTCGGCAGCCCACTTTCCAGCGCCTGCCCCATCATGACCGGCGCCAAGGTACCGGAAGGAACTGCAGCCATCGTGCCCATCGAGCGCTGCGAACCACAAGAATTCCTCGCTCCGGGTGACCGCATTACCGTGCCAGAGACCTCGCCAGGCCAATTCATCCGCCGCACCGGCTCCGACCTGGAAGAAGGCGCCCTCCTCGCCGCCCGCGGCGATAAGCTCACGCCGGTGCGCTTGGCCGCCCTCGCTTCCCAAGGAATCGACGAGGCAGAGGTCTACCGCCCCGCCCGCATCCTCATCTGCACTGGCGGCGCTGAAATAGGCCACGGCAGCGCCGCCATTCCGGATGCCAATGCACCACTCTTAACGGCAATGGCCGGCCGCGCCGGCATCGACGTCGCGGGCTATATCACTACCGACGATGACCCACAGGCCCTAGAGCGCGCTTTCACGGAAGCCATCGCGCAACACCACCCGGACGCCATCATTACCTCAGGCGGAATTTCCGCCGGGAAATTTGAAGTAGTCCGCCAGGTGCTCGATGGCTGGTTCGGCCACGTGGACCAGCAACCCGGCGGCCCGCAGGGCATCGCCACTTTTCACGACACCCCAGTGATCTGCTTGCCTGGAAACCCCATTTCCACGTTGGTGAGTTTCCGCCTCTTCGTTGCTCCTACGCTCGGTTGGGCTCCGCAGCCTTTCCGCGTCCCCCTGGCCGCGAGCATCGACGGTCTCCCGCACAAGGACCAATTTCGCCGCGGGCGCGTCGATTCCCGCGCCCATATCCTCGGTGGTGCCAGCTCCCACCTGCTCGCCCAAGCGGCAGACGCCACCCATCTCATCCGCATCCCTGCCGATCAACGCCTCGAAGCAGGCGAGGAAGTAGAGGTCTACCCACTATGAGCCCACAGCGCACCGCCCTCGTCATCGTCGCCTCTACGCGCGCCGCCGCGGGCATCTACGAAGATCGCTCCGGCCCCATCGCGGTGGACTTCTTGCGCCGCAAGGGCTTTGACTGCCCCGACGCACGCATCGTCCCCGATGCCGATATTGCCGCAGCTGTTGACGCCGCGTTCGCCGAAAAACCCGCAGTCATCCTGACCTCCGGCGGCACTGGGCTCACCCAAGATGACCAGACGGTAGAAGCCGTAGCACCACATATCACCCGCGAGCTGCCCGGCATTGCGGTGGCCTTCTGGCAGAAGGGATTGGAAACCGTGCCCACCGCGGTGGCTTCTCGCGCCGTTGCCGGCGTCAATGATTCCACCTTTGCCATGACTCTTCCCGGTTCTACCGGCGGGGTAAAAGACGGCTGCGCGGTTTTGGAAGAATTAATCGTTCCGATCGTCGATATGTTAGAAGGAAAACATGAGCACTGATCCCTCCTATGTGGCCGAGCAAACCGGCTGCACCATTAGCACGCTGCTGAGCGATCAACCCCTAGAATCCCTCCTTGCCGCTGCCAAGGAAGAGTCCGTCACGGCCGCCATGGGTGCCGTTGTCACCTTTGAAGGCATTGTCCGCGATCACAATGGCGGCCGGCCGAATGTCACCCTACTTTCCTATAGCGCCCACCCATCCGCGCCAGAGAAGCTGCAAGAGGTCACCGATTCCGTCGCGGCCAACCACCCAGTGCGCCTGTGGGCCGCCCACCGTACAGGTGATCTCAAGGTCGGTGACCTAGCCTTTGCCGTAGTAGCGGCCGCCGCGCACCGCGGCGATGCCTTCCGTGCCGCCGAGGAATGCGCCGATCGCGTCAAGGCGGAGGTCCCCATCTGGAAGGAACAAAGCCACGGCGATGGCTCCACCAATTGGGTGGGCCTGGAATGAGCACCCGCTATGCCCGCCAGGAAGCGCTCTGGGGCGAGGAGGGACAGCGCAAACTCAGCGAAGCCCACGTAGCGGTTATTGGTGCCGGCGGCCTGGGCTCCCCGGCCCTGCTTTACCTAGCCGGGGCGGGCGTGGGCCGCATTTCGCTTTTTGACGACGACGTGGTCTCCCCCTCCAACCTGCACCGCCAAGTCATCCACACCACCGCCGCCATCGGCACGCCGAAGACGGATTCCGCCGCGGCCGCCGTCCGCGCGCTCAATCCAGAGGTGGACATCACCTGTCACGGCCGCCTCGAATCAGCGACGGCACTAAAACAATTGCGCGGCTGCGATCTCATCCTCGACGGCACCGATAACTTCAACGCCCGCTACCTCAGCTCTTGGGCTGCCCACGAGCTCGGCATCCCACACGTATGGGCCTCCATCCTCGGCTTTGATGCCCAGCTCAGCGTTTTCTGGTCCGGCCACGGCCCCGTCTACGAGGATGTCTTTCCCACCGCTCCCGCACCCGGTGAGGTTCCTTCCTGCTCGCAGGCCGGAGTCTTAGGCCCGGTGGTCGGCGTTGTCGGCTCGGCCATGGCGCTCGAAGCCCTCAAGCTCGTCACCGGCGTGGGCACTCCACTCATCGGCACGCTCGGCTACTTCGATGCCCTTTCCGGTACCTGGGAATACATCCCGCTCCAGTCCACCGGCGCGCAACCAACCCAACCTGCCGACGCCCCCGAGGTCCGCGAGATTCCCCCGCGCGCCCCGCTTATCGACGTCCGCACCTCCCCCGAGCGTGCCCAATCCGCGATCCCCAATTCCACGCACTTTGAGCTCGACCGCATCCTCGGCGGCGAAAACCCCGACATCGAACCGGATGCTCCGGCCATTATCTACTGCGCCAGCGGCATGCGTTCCGCACAAGCCGTAGACGTGCTCCGCCAGCGAGGTTTCACCAACGTCGTCTCCCTGCGCGGCGGCATCAATTCCTGGCTCGAGCAGCCTTAATCCGCAGCAAGAGGATAGTCGCTCTGAGTATCGAACGCTCAATTGAGAGTGTCTCAGAAACAACAAAAGGCGAATGTCTTAGGAAAAATTGCATAGCTTGTCTCTGTGCCAGCATCGGCCCTAAAATCTAAGTCTGTGATTAGAGTAGTCGAATCTGACTAGTCCGTTTTTGAGAATGTCAGGGAGTTTATGTGTGAAGCACATTCTAGATCAGAACCACACACAAACTCCCTGACGCTCTCTTAGAGCACACGCAGCAGTAAGTACCAGAACGGAAAAGTAGGTGACCTACTCTCCCAATTAGTTGCGGTACTACGAGATTTAGAGAGAAGGGCTCCTTCATTGGGTTTGGCACCTTCTGAAGAAGCCCCTGTGGAGAGTTCTAGGATTTCCGTTCAGCAAGAATGTGAGAAGCGAGTCTGTATGGTTCAATCTGGGAGGGCCAGGCTGGCAGATCCCCTGTCGGGGACCATGCAACAACCCATGATTCGCGTTCGCGTTCTGAGCTTCCGCCGTGACCGCCCTCATCGATGTGGCCGTGGTCGGTAGTGACGACAACGAGCCAATCTTCACCACGTTCTGTGGCACGTTTAGTTACAGCATCCACGAGCCGTTCGACATGCTGATCAACGGATCTAATAGCATCACGATATTCATCTCCTGTTAAGCCATAAACATGTCCGGCATCATCAACACTGCAGCAATACGTAAAACCAACATCGAAGCTCCCACCATGGATTGCGGCGAGAGTGAAATCCGTAATTTCAGCATCGATCCGTTCGTAGCCGTAGGTCTCACCGTCGCGGACTATGACACGGTGAAGCCCGGCGTATTGTTGCTCGATTCGAGGATGAATAATGGGGCCAAGCCCACTGGGGTCTACGAGGACAGGCCAGCCTGCTGCAGCGAAAGTCCGAGTCGACTGGTCGTGGTAGAAGGCTTGCGAAAGGAAGTCAGGACGGCTCCATGTTCTTCCACCTACGCAGCTATTGTCCCTAAGCCCGTGCTGTTCATGGGTGGATCCGGTCAGAATGCTTGCCCAGCCCGGCGCGGATATCGTCGGGACCTCCATCTGCATGGAATGCCAGCTTCCTTCGTCAGCGAGTTTCTGAAGTGTTGAGCCAACTTCAGGTTCGGCAGCAATATCCCAGCGAACGCCGTCCAAACCAATAAGTAGGATCCGACGATCCGAATCTACGGATTCGGGTGTTGCCGTGTTGCCCGGGTTACGCATTAGCGCTCCTTTGCTTATTGAAGGATTGCGCCTCAGATACCTCGTCAGTGGTTGCGCTATCGACTACGGCATCGTGACGCAAAGTTTCCAGCCTGACCTGGCTTCCAGTGGGGAATTCGCTTGCTTCGCGGTCGGACATATCGACACGAATCACAGTGCTGCCAGGGCCTGTAAGCATAACCGAGGTGAAAATTCCGCGGAGCTGCTTGTTAAGGACTCGATACTGGCCTTTGGGATCGGAGGTGATGCGAAGGTCTTCGGGACGAATGAGACAGGCCAAGATATTTCCGTCCTGCGGATCTATCTCTGAATTGACAACATCGACGCGGGTGCCAAGTACATCGACAGAACCCGCATTATACACCCCACAGATACGATTAACGACGCCGACGAATTGAGAAATAAACGGCGAACGAGGATGGTGGTAAAGCTCTGAGGGCGAGCCAATCTGCTCAATCACGCCGTTATTCATGACACCAATGCGATCCGCCATCACGAGGGCTTCCTCCTGGTCGTGAGTAACCAAGAGGGTAGAAATGCCCTCTGAAAGCTGGATACGCCGAATTTCATCACGCAATTGGGTTCGCACCTTCGCATCGAGAGCCGAAAGAGGCTCGTCGAGGAGCAGAAGCTGCGGTTCGATTGCTAAGGCTCGGGCAAGAGCAACACGCTGTTGCTGACCCCCTGACATTTGACCCGGAAACTTGGTCGTATGCTCCGACAACCCAACGAGCTCCAATAGTTCACCGGCACGGTTGCGGCGATCGATCTTGTTTCGCCCTTTAATCTTGAGGCCATAAGCGACATTGTCAATTGCATCGAGGTGTGGAAACAACGAATAAGCCTGGAAAACAATGCCCATGTTGCGCCGGCGAGTAGGCAAATAGGAAATATCATCGCCATCAATGCACACGGACCCTTCGTTAGCATGCTCAAGGCCGGCGAGAATCTTCAGTGTAGTGGATTTACCACAACCGGAAGGGCCTAGGAGAGCTACGAGCTCAGCCTTACCGATTTCCAAATTCAGGTTATCGAGTACGGTTTTGGAACCGTAACGTTTGGTGATGTTCTTGAGTTCTACGTGAGAAGAATTCACGCTAGTTTTCCTTTCGCGAGGAATCGAATTTTGCAATTGCTGAGATGGATGCCATCAAAGCCCAAGTAATGAGAATCGTGATGAAGGAAAGAGCCGCAATACCACGCGGATTCCCTCGGGATACCTCAACGATGAAGACTGGGAAGGTGTAATGCAGGAGCAGCGATGCGATTGCGAACTCACCCAAAGTCATCGCGATGGACAGAAGGGAAGCCGAAAGCATGGATACCCGAAGGTTGGGCAACACGACGTTAAACAAGGTCTGCATTGATGTAGCGCCGAGTGAAGAGGATGCTGCAAACATGGTCTTGAGGTCCAAAGCTTTAACTCCAGCATCGATTGCCCGATAGCAAAGCGGAAGAGCCACTATGACGTAAAGGGGCACCAGTGACCATTTCGATACGAGAAACGACGGCGCGACTACCTGATAGAACTCGGATACGCCGGAAACCAACGCAACGGCGGGAATAACCAGCGGAAGTACAGAAAGTAGTTCAGCAATTCTTGCAAGCTTCGAGGACGTAAGGTTCAAGAAGACGATGGTCGGTACTAGAAGAACGAGCATCATTAGGGTGGTTGCGAGTGCAAGCAACAAGGTGTCGATAACAGCCGACATCGCGCGCGGATTTTCAAAAGCCGATAGCAGAGGTTCGAATGTGAAACCGTCACCGGGACGAGTGAAACCGAAGACTGCGGCAGCAACCCAAGGGCCAAAGAAGAAAATGAGTGCAATGACAAAAATTGTCGTCACAACCCAGTTTGTTTTACCCCCTTTAGATCGTGAATTCTTAGGAACTGAGGAGGTAATGGGGGATGATGGCAAGCTAGCTAGTTGCTGAGCCATTTGTCACTCCTTCGGGTAAGCACAAGGCGCAGGCCCATTGCTACGAGAATGATGATCATCATCCACGTCACGAGGGCAGCAGCAAGTCCTGGATTGAGCAACACATTTCCGCTGATGAGGAATCCGACGACGATTGGAATGAGGTTGAGTGAACCACCTGAAAGCGCATATGCCGTCGCGTAAGCAGCGAAGGCGTTCGCAAAAAGTAGAAGCAGCGAGCCGACAATCGGAGGCCACAGCACTGGCAAGGCCACATCGCGGAGATATTGGGTCTTGGTGGCTCCCAGCGATGAGGCTGCGTCGAACCATTCTTTCTTCAAAGCGCTCATGGACGGCAGCATGAGAACCGTCATCAAAGGAATCTGGAAGTAGAGGTACACCAGAGTTACGCCGGCGAAGTCCGTGATAGAAAAGATTTCACCAAAGGCCGGGAAAATTTTCTGAATGAAACCAGTGAGTAGGCCTTGAGCGCCGAGCAGAGCTGTGAAAGCATACGCTAATTGAACGCCACCTGATTGCGCAGCTAAACCGGAAAAGCTATTCACTAGGTTCGAAAGCCAACGCGGACCGGACTTTCTCGCAGTCAATGCCCAAGCGATAATAAGACCGAACAACCCGCCAACAATAGTGGTAAGAAGAGAAAGATTCAGAGTTAGCAGGAAAGCTCCCCTGTAGGTAGGACCAATTGCTTCAACCATTGTTTCCGTTGAAGGGTTTCCCGTGGCATCTTTGAAGGCGGTAAAGAGATTCGCAATGAGAGGGACGATTAGAAACGCTGCGACAAAGACGAAGTAGGGGAGGGCACCAGCAATAGATGACAATGTAACTCCGCTAGCACGAGATTTCATAGACTTCGGCTTTCCTTTTTGGGGTTCTTTGGAATCAGGTATCGTCAGCGTCATTAGTACTTGACCTTCTGAGCCCATTGCGTAGCGATTACGGAATTGCCCTTGTCTCCTTGAGCTGAATTCGGGACCTTGACCTTCTCAACGACTTTTGGATCCGGAAGAGTGGACAGGGCTTTATCGGAAAGCTTCCCTGCCTGGGACAGTTCGGTAAACCGGGCAGGCACAGCACCGCCCAGCGCGTATTGTTCGGATCCCTGGTCTGATGTGAGCCAATCGATCCATAGGCGGGCAGCGTTCGGATGCGGAGAATCAATGGTGCAAGGCTGAGCGTAGTAATTGCCGAATACACCGTCTTCTGGAACATGCATCTCGAAATCCACCCCGTCCTTCACCAACTGATCCTGCACTCCAATCCAGTTGTAGTTCCAGTCGAAGATAACTGAAGCTTCTCCTGTAGTCATTCCTGGAGCCGGATCCAAGATGGGAACGAGGTGTCCCATGTCTGCAAGTTCAGCGAAGAAGTCAATACCGGGCTGAATGTCGTCCAGAGAACCTCCATTAGCAAGTGCTGCGGCAAAGACAGTGGCGATGGATGATGCTCCCTGACGTGGATCACCAGGTAGCGCAATCTTGCCCTTGTACTGGGGATCCTTGAGATCCTGGAAAGTCGTAGGAACATCGACATTTTTCTTGTTGACACCGAAAGTAAGGACACCGTAGTAGGCGCCCACCCACATGCCGTCCTTATCCTTAAGATCCTCCGGGATTGCATCCCAATTAGACGGCTTGTATGGCTCAATGAGCTTCTGGTTGATCGCCGGAGTGGTGAACGAGTATCCAATGTCGAGAATGTCAGGCTGCGTTTCTTGGCCACGAAGGTTCTTAACCGCCTCAAGTTCTTCAGCGGATGACGCATCTGGTGAGTCAACCTTGATCTTCACCCCGTACTTTTCTTCGAACTTTTGGAAATGCCCCTTGTAGTTTGCCCAGGTCTCGGGGTAAGCAATGAGGCGAACTTCGCCCTCTTCCTTGGCAAGCTTGATTATTTCGTCGATGTTTTGACCGACATTACGGTTAGCGGAGGATGTGGAGCCATTTCCACCGCAAGCAGCAAGGGTTGTACCTGTCGCGACAAACCCCGCGCCGAGACCGAGTGCTTGGAGGATAGTGCGCCGGGACAAAGTATTGGACATCTGGGAATCCTTTCGAGTCCGGATCAAAAAGAGGATCGTTTTCTGGACAGTGGAGATTTTGGCACCTCATTATTTCCCCTAGGTTCCGTCAAGGTTAACTTTGGTAGAAGATAATTTAATACCTTTAAGCTAGTGTTCCTGTCCTTTAAAAGACTTGCTTAAGATGATTTTTCAAGTAGCAAGACTAATGAACGACAGGAGACAATATGGCCTTTGAAGAGCGGGTACGGAGTGTCTCAGCGGTAATTTTCGATTTCAACGGAACCATGAGCAATGACGAGGTGGTTCTGGAAAAGTCCTATGACATTGCTCTGAGGAGCTTGAATCTTGAACCATTGAGGGAAGGCGAATACGAAGCCCTCCTCGGTCTTAGCGACTTGGATATCTCACACAACTTGTTGGTTATTCGCCGCTCATCTCACAGTGTTGAGGATCTGCTCGAAGAGCTGATCGAGGCGTACTTAACCTTAAGTCATGGGGCAGGTTTAATTGGGAGCAATACGATAAAGCTTGTAAATGAACTGCAGAACCTAGGCAAGAAGGTAGGAGTAGTTACCGGCACCTTCAGAAAGCTTCTAGAACCTGTTCTGAAGGAAAATGGCCTCGATAGTCTACTTCCCTACACCGTGACCGTTGAAGATGTCAGCAGAGGTAAGCCATCTCCCGAAGGGTTTTTCCAGGGGGCTGGAACTCTGGGGGTGGCACCAAATGATGTGTTAGTTTTCGAGGATTCCGGAGCCGGTATAAAAGCAGCACGTGCTGCGGGTATGGGGACAGTTGCTGTAGGTCCGAATGAAAAGGCGAAATGCTTAGCGGAATACTCATTCGCGTCGATGGAAAAGGCGGCTCATGCAGCCCTACGCGCCTGGTGAAGGGGCTGTAACAATTTCCACTTGCGCTAGGTCGCACCGTAGAACGTCACGTGAAAATTCAATAGGAGCGTCGGTCTCTTCGAAGGTGGTCCTTTTTACCCTAAGGATCGGTTGATTGGGACGTAATTGAAGCTTCTTCTGTTCCCACGAAGTGGGAACTTCAGGAGTAATAGTTTCTTTTTTGTGCGCAGGCTTTACGTTGTAGCGCTCAGCGAGGAGCTCGTAGAGCGATCCGGTGAGGTCTTGGTCCAGCAAATCTGGTGCGGCGCTAATGGGAAAGTATGAGTCTTCAATGAGCATCGGTACTCCGCTGACTTTGCGTAGTCTTACGAGTCGAAAGACTTGGGACCGTGGTTCAAGCTGTAATTCATCGGCAATTTCGTTCTGTGCAGAGACCAAATCTGTTGCCAAAACCTGAGATTCAACAGTCCGGCCTCGAGCCCTAAGCTGTGGAAGAAAGCCCTCAATCCTGTTTATCTCAACAGTTGGAGGCGTGGATTTGATGAAGGTCCCGCCACCTCGGCCTCGTCGGCGTTCAATGAGATCCTCTGCTCCGAGAATATCGAGGGCCCGCCGAACCGTAATTCGCGATGCTTCAAATTGTTCCGACAGCGTGCGTTCCGATGGAAGCGCGTTTCCTGGCCGCAATTCGCCGTTAGTAATCCGGGAACGCAGTTCATCGGCAATATGGAGATAAAGATGCGTCTGGCGATCAAGGCTGTACACGGGCACCACCTTACTAGTTGGCTGAACACAGATCCGGGCGACCAGAGGGGCGCTATTGTGTATGGAATCTGGATGTGCTGGCTGTCATCCATCACCTTCTTTAATGTTTTCGGCCCGCGCACGATACCCGAAGCAGGAAGCATTAAGCGAAAAATTAATAAAATCTTAGATGAATTACTGGATTGAGCTGCAGTATTGCAATAATTCCCCCCTCGAAATACGCAACCGTTGACACATCATTCAACTCTCTGAAATTTACACGACTCAGCACTATAGACCCCTCATAAAAAAGTGATTAGAACTGCGTAAATGTAGAAAAGCACCCCAATTCATCCACCCCACAAGAAGTAAAACCAAGTACTATCGCACCCGACCCATCAACACAGGGTCGTAAAAGAAGCGGAACTAAACCCAGGACGTTTCACTCTAAGTAAGCAGGAAAATCATAAGCTCGTTAGTTTCCACGATTCCAGCTCTGTTCTCCTTTTACCGTAGTAGAACACAATGCAAACGGCGCGCTATCCCCTATTTTGGCGCCAAATTTACAAAACGCGCAGAATAAAGTCATCAGAATGAAACTTCGAAAGCGAATGAAGTCGCGCGACACCGAAAGGAACGATCCCACACGACTTCAAATATTGCGGAGACAGCGGTGACTGAGTTCATGACATATTTGACAGTCGGTGCCTGAGGGAATCGTCGTGACGCTTGACAGATCAGCCGCGACATATTTGACGCTTAGGGCTACCTAACCGTGTTGGGTGAAGCTTGACTGGTGAGTCGCGACATGTTTGACACTATGAACAGTCCTAACCGTACTATGACCATCGTCAAAGCTATATGTCACCAAGGCCGCAGCCCAATGGCGTCGATACAGAGTGCGGCCACTTAGAACCTATGGCGCCTTCTAAAGTGCACGAGGGAAATGACTCCGACCGCAAGACTCAAGTGTTCTTTACGGCGCCTTGGTACTGCTGCTTGGAACGGTGACCCCTTGCACTGCTCGCTCGATAGAAGAATCCGGCACCCCAGAACAAAAAGCGACTGAGATGCCGGTTTGTCAACGATGTCGTGACTCATCTGTCAAACATGTCGCGACTCATGACCTTGCGGAGACGGCGGGATTTGAACCCGCGGAGGTATTACCTCGCCGGTTTTCAAGACCGGTGCATTCGGCCGCTCTGCCACGTCTCCACGTTGCATATGGAAAGCGAACTTCTCGCCCACGAAGCAACTTGGTCAGTGTACTAAAAAGTTAGGCCGGTTTCCCAAACCGCCACCTTCAACGCTGGAACTAATAAGACGATACTGGAGCCTTCGTGGCATAGACCACACTAGTTTCGTTAGATTGGGCCCTATGACTACAACAAAAATGAAGGCAATTGTGCAGACCAATTCCCAGGAACGCCGGTCCTTAGAGCTTCGCGAAGTCGAGGTCCCTAAGCTGCGCTCGGGAGAAGTGCTCGTCAAGGTGCAGGCAGCCGGCGTTAACCGCGGCGATATCCTGCAGACGATGGGTGCCTATCCGCCACCACCGGGGGCATCGGAAATCTTGGGCTTAGAAGCAGCAGGCACTATCGCCGATGCCGGGGATACGAACTGGAAGGTAGGCACCGAGGTGGGCTGCCTGCTTGCCGGTGGTGGCTACGCCGAATACGTCGCGGTTCCGCAGGGCCAGCTGCTTCCCGTGCCCAAGGGGTTGAGCGTTGAGGAAACTGCAGCGGTGGTTGAGGTCGGGTGCACCGTGTGGTCCAACCTGGGCATCGAGGCAGGCCTTCACGAGGGCCAACGCGTCCTCATCCATGGCGGAGGCGGCGGCATTGGTACTTTTGCCATTCAGGTAGCCAAGGCGCTCGGCGCAGAGGTAGCGGTGACGGCCGGGTCACAGGAAAAGTTGGAGCGTTGCCGCGAGCTGGGCGCCGATATTCTCATCAACTATAAGGAGCACGACTTCGTAGAAGAGTTGAAGGGAAGCTGCGATGTCATTCTGGACATCATCGGCGCGAAATATCTGGAAAAGAATATGAAGTGCCTAGCTAAGGACGGCAAGCTCATCATCATTGGCATGCAGGGCGGCACCAAGGCGGAAATCAACTTGGGCGCCATGCTTCCCAAGCGCCTGACCATCCAGGGCACAACGTTGCGCGCCCGCGATCTGGAGGATAAGGCACAGATTGTTGCGGGCACGGTAGAAAATGTGTGGCCCATGTTGGAAGACGGCCGCGTAAAGCACGCGCTGCACGCCACTTACCCGCTTGCCGACGCCGCCCACGCCCACGCCGCACTCGACAGTGGCGAGGTCACTGGCACCTTGGTGCTTACCGTTTAAGCCAGTGAGGCTACAACGCGGATGAGATGCTCGACGTCGTGATAGGTGTTGAAGGGGCCGAGCGCAACGGTAACGGCACCGCCAATTTCTTCCACGCCCATCTCCGTGAGCAACGGGGTCTGCGGGGCAAGCGTGGTAACAAGGCCGTTATCAAAGAGGCGCTTGTAAACCGTCTCAGCCGGAACACCCTTTACCGCGAAGGTGAGGCGCGGCAGGCGATCGTCGGATGCGCCGGCGGCCGCTTCCCCGGTCACGCCAAGAATATGCACGGCGGGCAGGGTGCTCAAGAAGGAATACAGGTCCGCGCGCAATTCCTCCAAATAGGCGCTGAGCGCATCCATGGAGGTACGCAAGCGCTTGCGGCGCGAGCCGCTTTCCCCACCGGCCAGGGCAGCAAGGTGGTCCACGAGCGGTCCGACACCGCCGGCCAAGCCAGAGGAAATGGGCGTCTCCAGCTTGCGGGCCCCTTTGCCGGAATGCACCGGATCGAGGGCATCGAGGCGGCGGAACATACGGGTATCGCGGAAGACCAAAGCTGCTAGCTGCGGTCCGCCCAGCAGTCCCAGGTCGAGGCCCAAGATATCGGCGCCGAGATCATCAAAGTTGATGGGGCGGTAGGGGGCGATCGCAGAGACGTCGAGAAGCGTCCAGGCACGGGAGCGCTCATGGACCGTATCGATAATCTCAGCCGCTGGGGAAACCGTGCCCAAAAGTTCGTGCGCGGCGGAAAAAGCGACGAGGCGCGTGGAGCCGTCGACAAGCTCGGCAAATTGGAAACCTGGCAGCTCACCCGTGCCCAAGTCTGGCTGAGCCCAGCGGGTCTCTGCCTTGACCTCAGAAAATGCCGAGTACAAAGACGGCGGATCCAGCTTGGAGAGCACCACCGAGGAATTGCTGCCCAACAGCGGACGGGCCGCGTGCGCCAAGGACTGGTACAACACGGACAAGGACGGGCCAAGCACCACGCGGTCTGCCTTGGACCCGGTCAGATCCGCTACAGCCATGCGTGCGGCGGTGTAATTGCCATCGCCTTCCAAACGGCCCGGCGCGGGCGTGGCAGAGTGGGCACCGCCTGGACCCTCCTGGGTGGCCACCGCAGTGGACATCCGGAAGGAGCGCGCCACGCCGGAGGCGACGCGCTCAGAAATTTGGGGCACCGCGTGCGCGTTGAGGTAGGTCCAACCATCAGATAGCCCGGTGTATAAACCGCGCACACTGAATACGTCGTAGTGTGCCGAAGCTCCTGCTGGCATTACGGTCCCCTTCTTTATCGCACTAGGCATCGCCACACAGTGGCGGTCGGTTCCCTACTGTATACGCGTTTGCCCCAAGTTTCCCAAATCTGGATTTTCGCTGTATATCGCTGTTTTCGCAGGCTGGCGGCGTGTAGTTCCCGTTTGCCCAGCCCGCACGCTAGGGTGTTGAGCGTGCAAGATAACAATCAACTGCGCGCTGATATCGCCCGCATGACCTCCCAGCCAGACGGCGAGGCCACCCCAGCGTCCCAGTCCAAGACCCTCAAGGCCGCCTTCGCGGACCTGGCGCAGGGTGCACAGCAGCGCGAGCTGTGGTTCAAACTGGGCATTCAAGATATTAAGCAGCGCTACCGCCGCTCTGTCCTGGGCCCGTTTTGGATCACCATCGCCACCGGCGTGATGGCCCTAGCCCTGGGCCTGCTGTATTCCATGCTCTTCCAGATTCCCGTCGCAGAGTTCCTCCCCCACGTCACCGTGGGCCTTATTATGTGGACCTTCATCTCGGGTTGCATCAAGGAAGGCTCCACCGTCTTCATTGACAACGAGGGCTTGATTAAACAGCTCCCCGCCCCGCTGTCGGTGCACGTTTACCGCTTGGTATGGCGCCAGACACTGTTTTTGGGCCATAACCTCATCATCTGGTTGCTGCTTATCCTTATCTTCCCGCGCAGCCTAGGCTGGGAGTTCTTCCTGTTTATCCCTGGTTTGGCATTGCTGTTGGTCAACGGCGTATGGGTCACGATGTTCTTTGGCATCATCGCTACCCGCTTCCGTGACGTCGCTCCGCTGCTAGAAGCACTGACCCAGCTGCTGTTCTACGTCACCCCCATTGTGTGGATGACCAATACCTTGAAGGACCAGGGCGGTGCGGTGGCCGGCCGCGCCCGCATCGCGGAAATCAACCCGCTCTACCACTACCTGGAAATCGTCCGTGCGCCCATGATCGGCGAGCCGGTGGCCGCCTACCACTGGTGGATCGTCATCGGCTGCACCGTTCTCGGCCTGCTCATCGCCGGCTTGGTCATGCGCAAGTGGCGCTTCCGCGTCAGTTACTGGGTTTAAGCCCACGCCCTGCACTTCCTGAGATTCCTCGAAAGGATACAGACTGATGGTCTCGATTGATACGTATAACGCGTGCGTGGACTTTCCCATCTTTGATGCCAAATCCCGCTCGCTAAAGAAGGCCATGCTTTCTTCGGCCGGCGGCGCCATTGGCAAAAATGCCCAGAACACCGTCGTGGTGGAGGCGCTAAAGGATATTAACCTGCACCTGCGCGAGGGCGACCGCGTAGGTTTGGTGGGCCATAACGGCGCCGGCAAGTCCACCCTTCTGCGCCTTTTGTCTGGCATTTACGAGCCCACCCGTGGTTCTGCCGATGTGCGCGGCCGCGTGGCCCCCGTCTTTGATTTGGGCGTGGGCATGGACCCAGAGGTCTCTGGCTACGACAACATCATTATCCGTGGCCTCTTTTTGGGCCAGTCCATCAAGCAGATGAAGAAAAAGATGGATGAGATTGCGGAGTTTTCTGAACTCGGCGATTATCTCTCCATGCCGCTGCGCACCTATTCCACCGGTATGCGCGTGCGCTTGGCGCTCGGCGTGGTGACATCCATTGAGCCGGAAATCCTGCTGTTGGATGAGGGCATCGGCGCCGTGGACGCCGCTTTCATGGCCAAGGCCCGTGTGCGCCTGCAAGAGCTGGTGAAGCGCTCCGGTATCTTGGTCTTTGCCTCCCACTCCAATGACTTTTTGGCGCAGCTATGCAATACCGCCTTGTGGATCGACCATGGCGAGATCCGCTCGGTGGGTGAGGTTTCCGAGGTCGTCGGTGAATACGAAGGCCCTGAGGTGGGCGAGTATGTGCGCGACCTGCGCGAGCGTTTTGAAAATGAGGACACCAGCGGCAACTAGCTGAGCATATGCAGCAGCTGGTCCCCTACACCGGTTACCTCCAGCTGTAAGCCGTCCGTCGGGTGATAGTCCGCGGCGCTAAGGCGCGCGCTGACCACCGGCCGGTTAATTTTTTCTGGCCCGGCAGGCTCTTCCTTTTTCTCGGTATATATGCGGTAGCCCATCTTTTCACTCACCCGAGCCGAGGCACGGTTGGTTTTTATCCAACAGGTGCGCAGCGAATGCGCATCGAGGTGTGAGAAGGAAAACTCGGCCACCGCTTGGCGGATAAGCGTGCCATAGCCTTGGCCTTGGAAGCGGTGCAGTACCCATGATGCGGTCTGCACTTCTCGCGCGGCCGCAAAGTTTTCGGCCGATAGGTCCACCACACCCACCAATTCTTGGGTTTCTACGTCGCGGGCAATGAAATCCAAGGTCCAATTATCGGCACGCAGCTGCGCTCGGTGCTCCCATCGGTGTTGGGCCATGGCGGCGGGGGTATTCGTCTTCTCATCAAAAAGCCAGGGAAATGCATGTTCTGGAATGGTTGCGCCATAGATATCTGCCGCACACACTTGAGCCACCTGGGCGATGTCTTCATCGCGCATGACGCGCAGGTCAACTCCGCGGCCAGTATCATCGCAGGCCCGAATGATCACCGCAAAAGGTGGCCAGAAGTCATCCATAGATCTCACAGTATCCGCAAAGCCGCCCCTATATCTACTTTTCGCTTCACCCGCGCGGAGTGTTTCTGCGCTGGTCCCCTGCCCCGGTGGCAAGATGGAGCCCATGACTGCCACCCTGACTTCCACCGGTTCCACCGCCGCCGTCATTGTTACCCATCAGCGCGCCGAGCTACTGCGGGCCTCGCTTGAACAGGTAGTCCACCAAACCCACCCTGTGCAGTGGGTAGTCGTGGTAGATAATGGCGCAGAAGATGCGGTGCGCGAACTCGTCGAATCTATGGCGGGTGACCGGGGCGTCTACGTACCTTCGGAAACCAACCTGGGCGGCGCTGGCGGCTTTGCACTGGGCTTTCTCACCGCCCTTTCCTTGGGCGCCGATGCCGTGTGGTGCGCTGATGATGATGGCCGCCCCGCCGATCACACGGTACTAGCGGAGCTGTATCGAGTGGCCGAAGCCAACCGCCTGCATGAGGTATCCCCGGCGGTATGCAATATTGACGATCCCGGCCGCCTCGCCTTCCCCCTGCGCCAGGGGCTGGTATGGCGCCGCCGAATGGAGGAACTGGAAGGCGATTTCCTACCCGGCATCGCCTCGCTTTTTAACGGTGCGCTGATTTCCGCCGCGGCCATGGAGATCATTGGCGTGCCGGACTACCGCCTGTTTATCCGCGGCGATGAGGTGGAATATCACCGCCGGCTGGCCAACTCCGGGCTCTCCTTCGGCACGGCGCTGACCACCAGCTACCTACACCCGGACGGATCGGATGAGTTCAAACCCATCCTGGGCGGCAAGATGCACACGCAGTACCCAGAGGGCGAGTTCAAGCGCTTTTTCACCTACCGCAATCGCGGTTACCTGCTGTGGCAGCGTGGTATGCGCAAGCTACTGCCGCAGGAATTTGCCCGCTTTGGCTGGTTCTTCTTGGTCCAGCGCCACGACCCGGCCGGCTTTATCGAATGGCTAAAACTCCACAACCGCGGGCGCCAAGAAGATTTCCGCCGCCCTAACCAGGGCTAGGACGGATCCTGCTTGGCGACGACCCTGACCCCCGCCTTCCTAAAAATAATCCAGCGTTGCACCGCAAAGTTCACCACGGTCGCGGTGCCCTGCGAGATAGCAAAGGCCACCACGAGGGAAAGGGTCGAGTTCCACTCCCAGTGGACGTCGAAAAGCTCAAAAAGGAACTTATAGGCCACCATATTGACCACGAAAGTCACGCCGTAGGTGGCAAGGACACCGGCGAAGCGCACCGCGGTGGCTTCGGCCTGGAAGGTCCAGCGGCGATTGAGTAGATAGGCTGCCCAGGTACCGATAATGAAGCCACCGCACGGGCGGGGTCGGCGCTAAGCAGGCCGAAGCCGATCTGCAGGAGCCAGGTTAAGGAGACGTCGATAAGCGCGGCACGCGCCCCCGTCACCGCGAACTTGGCGCTTTGCGCGCGCAGGCTGGTCGAGCGCGAAGCCCGCTGGGCCGCGCCGCGCCACGTCCGTGGGGAGGCTGCTGCCATCTATTTTTCCTTAAAGATAAAGGCCCTTTGAATGGCAAAGTTGGTCACCGTGGCCACGCCTTGGGCGATGACGAAGGCGATGGTGTCTTTCACCGCCCCCTCAAAGCCGAGGGCCATAAGCGGCTCATTGAGCACCCAGTACAGGAAGTTTTGGACCGCAAAGGTAGAAGCGTACAAGATGCCCACGGTCGCGGCCGTGCGGCCAGATACCTTCGCCCCAAAGGTCCACCGCGCATTGGCTAGGTAGGCGGCGATGGTGCCAAAGACCCAACCGATGGCCTTGGCGGCGGAACGGTGCAGCCCCAGATAGGTCAATAGCAGCGTGAGACCGTAGTCAATGGCGGCGGTAAATACGCCCACGGAAATAAAACGCACTAGCTGGGTGTGCAGCGAGGTGGATGAGGGCTTTACTTCTACGGCGTCGTCAGCGGAATTAGTCACGAGTGAGTAGCCTACCCGCGCAAGAGCGCTCGGTACATGTCCAACCGATCCACCGGCGCGGCGGATTCGGCGCCATAGGCGCCTATCCCGGCCAATTGCTGCAACGACGCCGCACACAGCTCCCGCACGTCGGCACCGGAGAGCGCCGTGCCATCGTCATTGACCCAGCCGAGCGCATCCATGGTGGTCTCCACGACGGAATCGGTCAGCTCCGCGCCGCCCATGCAGGATAGGGCAAGCGCCATGGACCAAAAAGCGTCTTTGCCTTCATGGGTCACCTCGCGCGGCAGGCTGGCGAGCACGCGGGAAGTATGCGGTGTGAGGTCGGTTTCCCTGCCCAGGTCCATCGCTTGCAGCAGCGGGACAAAATCATAGAGTTTGGTGCGCTCAATCAAATCGCGCACGGGGGACGATACCGCGGAAAAGACCTCATCGGTGACTTCCTGCCCGGTCAGTTCGCGGTTGACGCTGGTCAGCTCAAAGGGCTGAAAGAGCGATCCGGAGCCGCCCACACACAGAGCCTCTGGGGTGCCATTATCGCGGGGATAAATCTCGGCTACTACCAGCTCGAAGTCCCACAGCCCCCAAGCGAAGTCGACTTGATCGCCCTCACGCCACAGGAATTCGGAGGCCTGGCGCTCCGGATCGATGCGCGGGCCACGGGCCTCGGTGTGTTCATAAAAGTGCCAGGGGGATTCCTCCTCCGGCAGGCCAAAGCAGATGCGCAGTACGCGGTGCAGCTCGGTAAAGGTCAGGGCATCGCTAAAACCAATCTGGCGGTGCACCTCGCCATCGGCGCGAATATTCGCGGCTTGGCAGATGATGGTGAGGGGCTCGCGCTTGAGGGATACCACGCTATCGGCGCGTTTGGCCCGCGCCTGTGCGATATCGGTGACCCCTGCGTTCATGAGCCCCACCATACGCAAGTTTTAGGAAGCTAGTTTTGCAATATCCCGTGCTTCTAGCTCACTAATGAGGAACGTCAGCGCCGCACCAATGGCACCCAAGAGGGTCCACGGCCGCTTGGCACCGCGCTTGCGCAGGAACTTCACCATGCGGCGGGAAAGGGCAACGTTCATCCAGCCGCCCAGGATGAGCAGCAGCACCACTGCGGCAAAAATAGCCCACAGCTTGAGGCCTTGATCGGCACTATCCTGCGGCGAGCGCGGCTCATCGCCGTCCTGCTCGGCGTGCGCGTTGGTATAGGCCACTAGGGCGCCAAAGCCAAAGAAAGACAAGGTATACGCGGTGATCAAACCGCCCTTGGACGAGATCCAATCCGGATAGGAGGTCGCAATGCCCACGGCGGCAGCCTGGGTGATGCGGCCAGCCAGGGTGTCATCGAGGGCGTAGTTGTCTTGGCGCTGATCGTGCATCTCACGGTTGTTGGTCATAGCGACTACTTTAAGCGGCGGTAAGCTAATGCGCATGTACTCGGAAAAGACAGAGCATATGACGCCGGCGCAGCAGGCGGCACAGGATGTGCGCGCGGAGGACGATAAGCGCAACGGCCACTTCGAGGCCACGGAGCATACCGATGTGCCGTTGAGCCCTTTCATGACTCGCCTGATGGCAGAGGAATTGCCCATGCTGGATTCCTCCTCACGGGCTCGCGTCTATGAACTTTTGCGGGAGTATGATGGCCCGATTATTGAGTCCCAGGAGGAGCTGCCGGAGGAGATCCGCACACTCATGGATCTGTAAACGGGCACATTCGGGCAGTACAAGCGTCCGTTTTGTTCCGAATATCACTCGCGTCACTCCAGCCACCCTCCTGTGAGCTAGGTAGGCTAGAGAAGCGACATAAATCCGTCGAGCAAAGAGTAAGAGATGGAATTACATACTACTGAAAAGTCCCTGCACGGCTGGGGCCGCACCGCCCCGACGACCGCCCACGTTCTCGCCACCGAAGACGTGGACGTAATCAAGAAGGCCGTGGCCCAGGTTGCAGAAGATAACTCGGATAAGCCCGCCCACCTGCGCCGCGGCGTCATCGCCCGCGGTATGGGCCGCTCCTACGGTGACCCCGCCCAAAATGGCGGCGGCCTGGTCATCGACATGCAAAAACTCAATAAGATCCACTCCATTGACCCAGAGTCCGCTCTGGTAGACGTCGATGGCGGCGTCACCTTGGATCAGCTGATGAAGGCCGCCCTGCCGTATGGCCTGTGGGTTCCGGTTCTGCCGGGTACCCGCCAGGTCACCATCGGTGGCGCAATCGGCCCGGATATTCACGGCAAGAACCACCACTCCGCCGGTTCCTTTGGTGACCACGTGGTCTCCATGGAGTTGCTCGTGGCCGATGGCCGCGTGCTGCACCTGACCCCGGAGGGCTCCGAGGATGACCCGAGCGGCGACCTCTTCTGGGCCACCGTTGGCGGCATGGGCCTGACCGGCATCATCTTGCGCGCCACCATCCGCATGACCAAGACGGAAACCGCCTACTTCATCGCGGATACGGACCGCACCGATAACTTGGATGAGACCATCGCCTTCCACTCCGATGGCTCCGAGCACAACTACACCTATTCTTCCGCCTGGTTCGATGTCATCTCACCAGAACCAAAGCTGGGTCGCTCCACCATTTCCCGCGGCTCGCTGGCCACCCTGGCACAGCTGGAAGAGCTCGCCCCGAAGCTGGCCAAGGACCCACTGAAGTTCAATGCGCCGCAGCTGATGACGGTGCCGGATATCTTCCCGTCCTGGACCATGAATAAGCTCTCCCTCTCCGCTGTGGGTCTGGCGTACTACACCATGGGCGCACCGGCGAAGAACCAGGTCAAGAACCTGACGCAGTTCTACCAGCCGCTGGATCTCATCGGCGAGTGGAACCGCGGCTACGGTTCCAAGGGCTTCCTGCAGTACCAGTTCGTGGTACCGACCGAGGCCGTGGAGCCGTTCAAGGAGATCATCCGCGATATGCAGCGCTCCGGCCACTACTCCGCCCTCAACGTGTTCAAACTCTTCGGTGAAGGCAACCGCGCGCCGCTGTCCTACCCGATGCCGGGCTGGAATGTCTGCGTGGACTTCCCCATCCGTCCGGGCCTGGGCAAGTTCCTGGATGACCTGGACCGCCGCGTGATGGAATTCGGCGGCCGCCTCTACCTAGCCAAGGAATCCCGCACCTCCGCGGAGAACTTCCACAAGATGTACCCGGGCATGGGAGGCTGGCTGAAGACCCGCAACGAGATCGACCCGACCGGCGTCTTTGCCTCCGATATGTCCCGCCGCCTCGAGCTGCACTAATCACTGGAAATAACACCTTTAAGGAGATTTACTGACCATGCTTAATGCAGTAGGCCAAGCGCAACACATCCTGCTTCTGGGCGGCACCTCTGAGATCGGCCTCGGCGTCGTCTCCGAGTTCCTGCAGCGCGGCCCGGCCAAGGTCACCCTGGCCGCCCGCCCGGAGTCCCCGCGCATCGCGCAGGCCAAGGCTGACCTGGAATCCCGTGGCGCTGACGTAGAGGTCTTGGACTTCGATGCCACCGACTTCGACTCCCACCCAGACGTTATTAATAAAGCCTGGTCCCGCGGCGACGTCGACGTGGCCATCGTTGCCTTCGGCACCCTGGGTGACCAGGAAGAGCTGTGGCAAAACCACGACAAGGCCGTCGCCTCCGCGCAGACCAACTACACCGCACCGGTGTCCGTAGGCGTGCTCTTGGGTGAGAAGTTCAAGCACCAAGGCCACGGCACCATCATCGCTATGTCCTCCGTGGCAGGCATGCGCGTGCGCCGTTCCAACTTTGTCTACGGCGCCTCCAAGGCCGGCGTGGACGGCTTCTACATCAACCTGGGTGAGGCCCTGCGTGGCACCGGAGCCAACGTGCTGGTTGTCCGCCCGGGCCAGGTGCGCACCAAGATGTCCGCCGAGGCTGGCGACGCCCCACTAACCGTCAACGTCTCCGATGTTGCCGAAGCCACCGTGAAGGCCGTGCTCGATGGCAAGCAGTCCATCTTCGTGCACCCGCTGTTTGAATACGTTTCTTTGGCATTCAAGTTCATTCCGCAGGCCATTTTCCGCAAGCTGCCGTTCTAAATCACCGCGGTTTCTGCACTGGCGCCTGCCAGCCGCCTCGCCCCCGCCCCTCCCCGCCGCGCGCCCGCGGCGGGGAGGGGCGGGGGCGGTGGTGTATAAGGGGGCGTCGGAAAGCAAGTGTTTTCCTGCCCGCGCCAAATCTGGGTTGTAGCGCTTGGGTATGCGAAACTAATGGGCATGACAAGCACAGCTATACCCACCCAGTCAACGCCCGTGAGCGAAAATCCGCGCACCGAGGCCTACCGCGCCGATGCGCTGACTCATCGGGCGACCCTGCTGGGTATTGTGTTGACCGCCCTAGCCAGTGGTGTGGTCACGCTGCTGGGCTGGTTTGCCTTCAAGACGGTATCTCTGCCTTCTTTTAATACCTCCATGGTCACCCGCGCGCTGAGCACAGTGGGTGTGGTGGTCACGCTGGCTCTAGCCGGCGGGCTGTGCGTGTGGTGGCTTTATGACCACTACAAGGATTCCTTTACACGGCCGCGCTGGCGGGTCTGGCTGACCTACGCGGTCACCTATCTCTCCCCCGCGCTATTGACCTTGGCTGCCGTGGGCCTGCCGTTGTCCGCCTCCCGTTTGTGGCTCGACGGCGTGCAGGTGGACCAGGCTTTCCGCACCCAGTTCCTCACCCGCTCGGTGGATGAGATGGGCTATGCGGATATGAACTACCAGGATATGCCATCCTTTTACCCCATTGGCTGGTTCTGGTTGGGCGGCCGCTTGGGAGCACTATTGGGCATTCCGGGATGGGAGGTCTACCAGCCCTGGGCGCTTATCTCCATCGCTGTAGCCGGCTGCATTTTGGTGCCCCTCTGGCAGCGCCTCACCAGCTCCCTACCGGTCGCCACCGCCATCGCCCTAGTCACCACCGCGATTACGCTCACCATCGCGGCCGAGGAGCCCTACTCCGCAGTCATCGCCATGGGCTTGCCCACCGTCGCGGTGCTCAGCGCCCGCGCCTTCCGCGGCTCCTGGCTGGCCACCCTGGGAGTAACGCTCTACCTGGGCATTTCCGCTACGTTCTATACCCTTTTCACCGGTGCGGCCGCACTTACCGTAGTCAGCCTCATCGCGCTGTTTACCGCGCTCTATGAACATACGTGGCGCCCCATCCTGCGCCTGGTGATCATGGCGGTAGGCTCCATTGCCATCGCGCTTATCGCCTGGGGGCCCTACCTATGGGCGGTCATGCACTCACCGGCGCCGCTGCAAACCACCGCGCAGCACTACCTGCCGGAGGAAGGCACACAAATTCCAGTGCCTTTCCTGTCTTTCAGCATTGTGGGCTTCCTCTGCCTCATGGGGCTTATCTACATCGTCATCCGCCTCAATGACGTGGAGGTACGCGCGCTGGGCATCTCCCTCCTTGGCACCTACCTGTGGACCGTGGTGTCTATGGTGGCAACCCTGGCCGGTACCACGCTGCTCAGCTTCCGCCTCGAGGTCATCGTGGTGCTCCTCTTTGCCACCGCCGGCATCCTGGCCCTGGCAGAGATTCGTCTACTCGGCGTGCACCGCCTCTACCCGGCGCGTTTCTCCCACACCACCAATAAGCAGATCACCGCGGTCTTTGGCATCATCTTGGCCCTGGCCGGCGTCTTCTATGCGCAGCAGATCCCAGAGGCCAACGAGGACGCCATCGATCACGCCTATAGCGATACTGATGGCTATGGCGAACGCGCTGACCGCTTCACCAGCGATTCCGCCCACTACTACCTAGATATCCACAACTTCATTCAAGACCAGGGCTATACGCCGGATGAAACGGTGGTGCTCACGGATGAAAAGACCTTCATGTCTTATTACCCCTACTGGGGCTTTAACGCCTTTACCAGCCACTACGCTAATCCCTTGGGCGAGTTCAGCACCCGCAATGAACAGATTGAGACCTGGGCCAATGATTCCTGGGATATGCAGCCGGAGGAGTTCCGCAAAGCCTTGGATTCTGCCGCCTGGCGCGGCCCGGATGTCATGATGTTCCGCGGCGACCTGGAGAATAAGGACGATGGCTTCAAGCTCCACCTAGCAGAAGATATCTATCCCAACCAGCCGAATATTCGCTACCGCGCGGTCTTCTTCAATGCCGACGTTTTTGATAAGGGCTGGAAGTTGCAGCAAACCGGTCCCTTTGTAACAGCCGTTCGCACCAAGTAAGTTCACCCACACTTCCCGCCCGTGGCAGGGTGTGCCCGCGGGCCGAGGGGGTTATCTGACGTAAACTAATCGCCGTGTCAGATAGCCTCACTACGAATACCACCCAAGCGCGACCTGCCGCTGCCGGCTCCCGCTTCACCGCCGCCCCCGCGGGCCTGCGGTGGACCGCAATCATTGCCGGGCTGATTGGTTTCCTGTGTTTTGTAGCGACCCCGCTACTGCCGGTGACCCAAACCCAGTCCTCTTATGATTGGCCGCAGCATGATTCCGTGCAGTCCATCAACGCGCCGCTCATTTCCGTCGCCCCAGAGGACCTGAAGGCCACCATCCCCATCTCCGCAGTCGATGAACTGCGCGAGGGCCAGTCCATGGTCTACGGCACCGTCCCGCCGGAGTCCAAGAAGGCCTCCAACCGCGGCCTTTTCGTCCGCGCGAATGACGAGGGCCTGTCCGTTGTGTCCTTGGATGAGGTGCTGCTTACCCTCAACGCCAAAGAGGTAGCCAAGCTCCCCAAGGACGCCAAGATTGACATTTCCGCTTCGGGCGATGGCACCTCCGTGAGCGTGGGCGAGCATGAAAAGACCACTGAGGAGGATCTGCGCCCGCAGGTCACCGGCGTCTATACCGAAATCGACGATAAGGCTGACGTGCAAGCCCTGCTTGACGACGGCCTCAATGTCCACGTCGATATCAACTCCCGCTTTACCTCGTCCCCGACGTTGCTCAAGACCATTGCCATGTGGCTGGGCATGGCCATGGTGGTCGTGTCCCTGTTCTGCCTGTGGCGCATCGACCGCCTCGATGGCCGCCGCTTCGGCTTCATGCCCGAGACGTGGAAGAAGGTGCGCCCGCTCGATGGCGTGGTCGCCGCCATTTTGGGATTCTGGTACATCCTCGGCGCCAATACCTCCGATGATGGCTTCATCTTCTCCATGAGCCGCGTCTTCGATCACGCGACCTACATGGCCAATTACTACCGCTGGTACGGCGTGCCGGAGGCGCCCTTTGGCTCCCCCTATTACGACCTGGTTGCCGTACTCTCCCAGATTTCTACCGCCTCGGTCTTCGTGCGCCTGCCGGGCCTGATTTCCGGGCTCATCATCTGGTTTATCCTTTCCCGCGAGATGCTGCCGCGCTTTGGCCAGCTTGTCGACGGCCGCCGGGTCGCCCACTGGACCGCAGCGCTGATGTTCCTGGCCTTCTGGCTGCCATATAACAACGGCACCCGCCCAGAGCCCATCGTGGCGCTCGGAGTGATGTTTACCTGGGCTTCCTTCGAGCGCGCCATTGCCACCCGCCGCCTGCTTCCGGCGGCCGTGGGCACCATCGCCGCAACCATCACACTGGCCGCCGGCCCCACCGGCCTTTTTGCCGTGGGCGTATTCCTCGTCAGCCTGCCGCACCTCTTCCGTGCCATGGCCGAGCGCGTGCCGTCCATGGGCGGTGGCGCCTTGGGCTGGCTTTCCCTCATCGCGCCGTTCCTGAGCGCTGGCACCGCCATCATGGTCGCCGCCTTTGGCGACCAAACACTCTCTACCGTGCTGGAATCCACTCGCGTGCGCTCCGAGGTCGGCCCCTCCCTGCCGTGGTACGCCGAGTACGCGCGCTACTCCACCCTCTTCCAGGAATCCGTGGATGGCTCGCTGACCCGCCGCTTCGCGGTCTTCACCATGCTCTTCTGCCTGGTGCTCATCGTGGCGGCCTTTATCAAGGACCGCCGCGTCGTTGGTGCTGCCGTCGGCCCGACCCAGCGCCTGCTCATCATCGTGGCGCTGTCCATGTTCTTCCTCATGTTCACCCCCACCAAGTGGACCCACCACTTTGGCATCTACGCCGGCGTGGCCGGTGTCATCGCCGCCCTCGGTGCCGTGGTGCTCTCTCAGTTTGCGCTGCGTTCGCCGCGCGCTCGCACCTTCTCCATCGCCGCGGTGGTCTTCTTGCTCGCCATCTCCTTCGCCGGCTGGAACGCCTGGTGGTACGTATCCTCCTTTGGCATTCCGTGGTGGGATCGCACGGTGCAGCTCAAGGCCATCGAGGCCAATAAGGTGCTGCTCGCCATCGCCCTCATCATCTTCGCCATCGGCGTGGTGCAGTCCCTGCGCCATAGCTACCGCAAGTCCCAGGCGGAAGAGGCGGGAGCACTCGCAGAGTTTGAGAAGAATGCCGCCGCCAAGGTCTCACGTTCGGCCGGCATCATGTCCGCGCCCATCGCCTTGGCCTGCGCCATCGTGGTAGCCCTTTCTTGTGCTTCCTTTGCCAAGGCCACCGTCTCCCAGGCGGATTCCTACTCCGTGGGCAAGGGCAACTTGGCTTCCCTGCGCGGCAATACCTGCGCGCTGGCGGATCAGACCATGGTGGAGACCAATACCAATGACTCCTTCCTGACCCCGGTGGACGGCGACTTGGGCGATTCCCTGGTGGATGAGGACGAAACCCACACCGGTTTCGACCCGAACTTCATCCCCGAATCCATCGAGCCGGAAAACCAAAACTCCGCCTCCGTGGGTGCCATCGCAGATGGCTCCAGCAATTCCTCCTCCGATAGCGCGGATACTGCCACCTCGGGCGCGGATACCGAATCCGGCGGCGCGAGCGAGTCTTCCGATTCCCAGGAGTCGAAGGATAAGAAGGACAAGAAGTCCAAGGAAACCACCAATACCTCTGAGGGCGGCGTGCGCGGCACCCAGGGCGTCAATGGTTCCACCATGCACCTGCCGTTCAACCTGGACTACACCAAGGTGCCGGTGCTCGGTTCCTATAACGAAGACCAAGACTCCACCTCTGAGGTGACCACTAAGTGGTATAACCTGCCAGAGGCCAAGGACAATACCCCGGTTCTCGCCGTCTCCGCAGCCGGCAATATCTACCACCACGATGTCAACGGGGTGGAACAAGAAGGCATGGAGCTTAGCCTCGAGTACGGCACCATCGATGACTCCGGCAAGGTCACCAATACCGGCGAGGAAGAACTCTCCGCCGTCGGGGCCACGCCAAAGTGGCGCAACCTGCGCCTGCCGCTGGATAAGCTGCCGGAGGACGCTAACGTGGTGCGCCTGGTAGCCACGGATGATTCCACCGATGAGGATGATTGGCTGGCCTTTACCCCGCCGCGCGTGCCGGAGCTGGATACCATCAATAACCAGTTCTCCAAGGACACCCCGGCGCTGCTGGACTGGGCCGTGGCCCTGCAGTTCCCGTGCCAGCGCACCTTCGACCACTTTGCCGGTGTCACGGAAATCCCGGAGTACCGCGTCCTGCCGGATTCCTCGGCACAGACCTCGCTAACGGACTTCCAGTCCTTCTCCGGCGGTGGCGCCATGTCCACCGCGGAGGCGGTCAACTACTCCTATGAGATCCCGAGCTACCTCAATAATGACTGGGCCCGCGATTGGGGTGCCATTGAAAAGTACGAGCTGCGTACCGATTCACAGGGCAATGCCCCAGTCCCCGCCGAGATCGATTATGAGGACGTTACCCGTTCCGGTCTGTGGAAAGACTCCGAGATGAAGATTCGCCCCGAGGGCGAGGAGTAGTCTCACCTGCGGCAGCGCCTCGGCCCCGCTGCGGGGCGCGCAACCGCCGCACAACCCAATCGCCTAGGAAAAAGATCACAAGCGAGGCGCCAAAGAGCGGCGCGATGATCGAATAGGCCATCACCCCCGCCAGCACGGCGGGGGTAATTTTTAGCTCGGGCAGGCCGCGGCGCGGCTTTATCCACCACATCCGCAGACCCGCGATACTCACCACGAGCAATCCCAAGGCCAGCGCCGCCAAGGCGATCTGGCTATAGATACCGAAGAGCGTCCCCATGTGCAGCTGGATGAGCCACGAGGTTAGCTGTGCGGCAAGCGGCCAGTCGGCGGAATTGATGCGGTCGATGATCTCCCCGTTCGGGGTCACTGCTACGGCATCACTGCGCAGCTTAAAGGCCGCACGAGCCTCGCGCACGCCCCACGCATCGCCTGGCTTTTCCGGTGGGGTCATTTCCAGAACCCCGGTCAATCCTTGGCTGCGTGCTGCCGACAATGCGGTTTGGGCCCCGACAAGTTTCGCAGCGCCCTCGTGTCCCGCATGGCCCGCATGTCCCTTGTGACCAGCGTGGCCGGAATGCTCCCCCGTCTCAGTGCTAGCGCCCACTTCCGCAACGGAGGTTGCCACGGACGGTTCCTTCCAATTCAGTTCCTCGCGCACCTTACCAATCGCGGTACCCGCCACCAGCGACCACGTCAGGCCGGTGGCGGTCAGGAAGAGGAAGCCCGGCAGCAACCAAGCACCCACGCGGGCATGCAACGTCAGCGGCTTGGAAAGCCGCTTTCTATTCTTCTGCTTACGCTTAAGCCACAGGTAAAGGCCAAGGATGCTCAGCGCACCGAGCCACGAGGCCGCAAGTTCGGCATAGAGGCGGCCAGGCTCGCCCAGCCACAGGGTGCGGTGGCCATTGGAGGCCCACGTACGGAAGGGTAGCGCGCGGGATCCGCCATATTGTTGTAGTTCGCCGGTGATATGCAGATCCACCGGATCCACAAAGACGGCGTGGGTGTAACTGGCGTTAGGTGCGCTGGGGTCTGCGAATAGCACGCGAGTGGTCTCTTGCGGATCCTCGGAAGGCTCGACCTGAACCACGTGCCCATCTGGGTGCTCGCGCTGGGCGGCGGCAATCTGCTCGTCTAGGCTGCGTGGGTTGCCTGGCGCGGTGGCGGTTACCTCATCGTGGTAAATCCACGGTTCAAAGGTGGGTGCCAAGGCATAGAGAAACCCGCTTAATGCTGCGACTATGAGGAAGGGCGCAATGATTACGCCGGCGAATTTATGCAGGCGCGATAGCGCGCCATGGGTGGATATAGTCATGCGGAACTAGTCGCACTCCTATTGAAACTAGTTCCTTTTTAGCATGGAACCTCCAGGGAATTGTTATTTTTCTAGCTCGCCTGCCAGGAATGCGGCCGCATCCCGCACGCGCTGCCGCGCCACCGCCGGGGTGGACACGCGGTGGGTGGAAACATAATCGCGCGCGGCGGCACCTGGCACGGAAACACGCGCGGCAATCTCATCCTCGGTTGCGGTTTGCACGAAGGTGTGCGGACCTAGCTCAGATAGGTCCGTCGGGATGTCGTATCCGGCGCGCAGCTCCTCCGGCAGATGTGCAAGGGCGCCGAAATCGGGGAAGGTGAGCAGGAGGGCGTCGGCAGGCACGAGCGCCGCCAGCGCCCCGCCGGAAGAATACCCCCAGGTAGTAACGCTAGAAGCGCCCTGCGCGCGGGCATAGTCAATGGCCTGCTGCACGGCAGTGACCATCTCCGCCACGGTGTGCTCGGGAGCGAGCGGATAATCCACGTCAATAATGGTGGTGCCGGATAGCTGCGCGGCGGCGGCTACCTCGGGGCGCCACTGCATCTCCAACGCCTGACCGTCACCGCGCCACCAACCGCCCGAATGCAGCGAGACCGCCCAACGGCCGGTTGGCTTTGTGGGCTGGAAGATGGCGCCCACCTCAGACTCTTCTACGCTAATACCCTCCGTGTACGCAGTGCCCGGTAGCGCATGGTCCACCGCAGTACCGAGCACCATCATTGCCGCATGGGTAATGCGATCCGGCAAGAGCGCGCAATATTGGTCCGCCTCAGGGGAGCCGCCCCCGGCCCACGGCGGGCGGAAATCCGGGGTGTCATAGTGGGCATCGATATAGGCAACGAGCTGCTCGAGCTGTTCCTTCTCCTCCATCTGACGGTCCTGACCGCCGATGTGCCACACTTGGCCGGGCTCCAGCGGGCGGTGCGGGTCCTGGTTAGCGTCTGCGTTAGTCATGCCACCGAGCCTACGCGCACCGCCTACCGGCGGAAAGGGTTACCAGATGGTGACGCGATCCTCTGGCGCAATATACATGGCAGAATCCTCTGCAACCTCAAAGGCCTCGTAGAACTCCGCAATATTGGCCGCAATGAGGTTGCAGCGGAACTCCGCCGGCGAGTGCGGATCAATGGCCAGGTACTGGGTGGCCATCTCCGGGCGGATGGCGGTGCGCCAAACGCGGGCCCAGGCGAGGAAGAAGCGTTGTAGGCCGTTGTAGGTGTGCTCGGCCAGCTCTGGCTCGGCTCCATCTACCTCGAACTTCTCCTCCTTGCCCTGCAGGTCAATGCCCTTATCGGCGCAGTAGTTCTTGAAAGCCACCACAGCGATACCCAAACCGCCTAGGTCACCGATATTTTCACCCAGGGTGAAGCTGCCATTTACACCGGTGGATTCGATGCCGGCTTCCTTGAGCACCGTCGGCACTTGGCCGTTGAATTGCTCCACCAGCTTGGCGGTGAGCTTTTCAAAGGCGGCGCGGTCCTCATCGGACCACCAGGAATTCAGGTTGCCCTGGCCGTCAAACTGCGAGCCCTGATCATCAAAGCCATGACCAATCTCGTGGCCGATGACGGCACCGATGGCGCCAAAGTTTTCTGCGGCATCGGCCTCTGGGTTATAGAACGGCGGGCGCAGGATAGCTGCCGGGAAGGTGATGTCATTGACCACTGGGTTATAAAAGGCGTTGACCGTCTGCGGGGTGGTCACCCACTCATTACGGTCAGCTGGCTTGCCAATCTTGGCCAGCTCAAAGTCATGGGAGAAAGCGGAGCCAGCGCGGGCATTAGCCAGCAGGTCCCCACCCTTAGCGGAGACCTCGAGGCCAGAGTAATCGCGCCAGGAATCCGGGAAGCCAATCTTGGCCTTGAACTGGGAGAGCTTTTCCAGCGCGCGCTCGCGGGTGGCCGGCGTCATCCACTCCAGCTGAGAGATGCGCTCGCGGTAGGCAGCGATGAGGTAGTCCACCAGCTCATCCATCTCACGCTTGGAGGAGGCCGGGAAGTGCTTTTCCACGAATACTTGGCCAATCTCTTCGCCCACGAGGGATTCGGCCAAGCCCACGGCGCGCTTCCAGCGGTCGCGCTGCTGGGTAGCGCCGGAGAGCTTGGTGCCATAGAACTCGAAGTTCTTCGCGCCTACTTCCTCGGGCAGCATAGCCGCGTGGGAGCGCAGGATGTGCCAGGTGGCCCACAGCTGCCAATCGGCCATGCGCTCGGAGGTAAAGAGGCTCTCGAAGTGCTCGAGATAAGACGGCATCATATTGACCACGCGGTGCTCTGGCAGGTTGCCGCCGGAGAGCAAAGCGCGGGTCATGGTGGGCAGCTCGCTAAACTCGCACGGGTTATAGGTCTTAACCGCATCGCGGGTGGAGACCACGTCCCAATGGCCAGCGGCCAGCTCCTTTTCCAAGCCGACGATGCGATGGGCGGCTACCTCGGCGCCCAGGCCAAAGAGGCGGGCTGGGTCGAGGAATTCCAGCATCTCGGCCACGTGCTTTTCATAAGCGCTCAGCGTTTCCGCGTGGGCTTCCTCGCGGTAATAAGCCTCATCCGGCAGGCCCAGGCCGGATTGGATGACATAAGCAATGGCGTCCTCGGAACCGGAGTCCTTGGATACCCAGAAGGTCACCGGGGAGCCGACGCCGGTGCGCTCAAGTTCACCCAGGCGCTGCGCCAGTTCCTCTGGGCCGGCCGCGCTCAGGCGGTCCAGATCCGCGTCCAATGGAGCCATGCCGGCCGCGTTGACCCCCTCGGTATCCATAAAGGAGGCATAGAGCTTGCCCGGGCGGCCGGTGTCCTTGTCCACGATCTCGTGCACGAGTTCCTCCGCCTCATCGCGCAGCGCGTGGAAGGTGCCATCCACGCCGCGATCATCGGGAATGACGTGGCTTTCCAGCCAGGGTCCATTGACTAGTTGATAAAGATCTTTCATGCTTGCCACTCTAGGTCAAAGCAGCAAGATAAGGTGTGGGCTATGGAATTTTATCGCTTTCCTCCAGCGCATCCGCGGCGCCTTTTCCTCGCCGTTATTGCGTTCGTGGCGGTGGTTCTCGCTCTGCCCACAATTGTGCAGGCGGCGCTGGCGGATTCCTCCGCAGACGTCGAGCAGGTCACCCTGACCGAGCCCAGCCAGGACTGGGAGATTGACGTTCCCGATCTCTACTGCGAGCGAGATTATGAATCCCTCGCCAGCATCGGCTGGATCTGCGGCGATGTCAGCGTACAGGCCACCCTCACCGAGGATGCCAAGGACGATGCCACCACCTTGCGCCGCATGGTCCGCGCCCTCGCCATGACTTCCCTGCCGGCCGACGCCCCTACCTTCGACGGCACGAATGGAGCACTCCTGCTTGCCGACGCCCCCTCCTCCACCGCCGCCCTCTCCCTCGACGGCACCGGCGAAGACGAAAACAAAGATTGGGTGGTCACCGTGACCGGAAAGGGCGATCAAGCCCGAGCCACCACCTCGCGCATCTGGCATGCCTTCGGCCAAGAGGAATTACCCGCCGATGCTGATGCAGAATTCGCTGACTTCTCCGGGGAGTTGATGTACTAGATGTCCAAGCTCTTTCGCACCACGCTGTGGATCCTCTCCGGCATTGGACTCATCGCGTTCTTGGTCCAGACGCTGAGCACATTCTTAATCTCTCCCCTGATGGGCCTGCTCAGCCTGCTTATCGCCGCCGTGCTCGTAGCGTTGGTCATCTACCTGCTGCAACGCAGCCCCATGTGGGCACGCCCGGCGCGCCTGTGGGCCCTACTGGCTTTCCTTTGGGGCGGCGGGGTGGCCGTAGCCTTAGCGCTTATCAGCTCCGGTCCTGTCATGCAGCTCGCCATCGGCACCGGCTGGGTCGATGCCATGATGTCCTGGAGCGGCGCCTACCCAGAGGAAATCTCCAAGGCCACCGGCGTTATCTTCGTGCTCATGTCCTTCCGCCAACTCAACCGCCCGTGGCATGGCTGGATGGTGGGCGCAGTGGTGGGCCTGGGCTTCGAGGCCTGCGAAAACATCCTCTACGGCGCCATGGGTGCCACCATGCACCCCAATAGCGATATCCAAGGCTTATGTGAGATGTGGGGTCTGCGCCTTGTAGCCGGCCCTGGCCTACACGTCTTGCTCACCGCACTGGCTGGTTGGGGCATCGGCTGGGCGCTCTATGCCGCCGCCAAGCCGCTGTGGTGGCGCCTCGGCGTCTTTCTCGGCTGCCTAGCCGCCGCTTTTCTCCTCCACTTTTGCTGGAACTACCTGCACGATTCCGAGGTGGCCTCGATCATCCAAGCCGTTGTCGTGGCGCTTATTCTTTACCCGCTGAGCATCTGGCTGGTGCTGCGCGGCAATATGCTCGCCAAGACCGATGAGAGCTACAGCCACAGCACCGCTGAAGACGCCCTCGCCTTCGTGCACTAAAGCCACCAACCATTCTGTAAAGCAAGCACGTTTCGCCCTTTTCACACCCCGTGAGAGACGAAACGTGCTTGTTTTGTCAGTGCTACGCCCCGGCTTCTACGAGCAGCACTCCCCCGACAATGAGCACCACGCCCAGAGATTTTAACCAAGTAAACGGCTCCTTGAATAGGAGGTATGAGGCGATGGCGGTAAGCGCAACGCCAGTGGCAGCCCAGATGCCGTAGGCCACGCCGAGATCCATGCCGGCCTTGAGCACGAGCGCCAAAAAGCCGTAGGCAGAGACATAACACAGGGCAACGAGCGCCACCCAGAATCGGCGGCCGGTTACCGCGGACATGCGCAGGCACAGCGTGCCGGAAACCTCGATGGCGGTGGCGAGGAAAAGAAGGAACCAAATCACTGTGGAGCCACCTCCACAGTGTGGTCTTGTTCCTCGTCTGGTTTCGCACCCATTTCCACGCAGAATACGCCGGCCATAATGAGTGCGATTCCGGCAAGTTTTACTGCGCCGAGCGGCTCGCCAAATAGCGCGGCGGACAGCAATGCGGTGGAAATGACCCCGCCGGATGCCCAGAGTCCATAAGCCACACCCACGTTGACGCCTTCTTGCATCACGCGGTGCAGGAGCACAAAAGCAAGGATGAAGCAGAAGGCGGCCACGCCGTAGATCCAGACATGCTCTACGGCGTACTTCAGCGCGACGGTGCCCGCGACTTCGCTGGCAATCGCGAGAAAGAGAATGACCCAGGCCCTCACTCCATCAACTCCTGTAATTCGCGGGCGTCGATTCCGTGCTCGTGCATTTCAACGCGGCCGTTGGCGTGCGCGATGGCCTCGCGATCCCAGAACTCCGCGGCGCGGGCGGGATCGTGGGAGGCACCATCGGCGCGGACAACGCGCCACCAGGCGGTACTGGCGCCGTGGCGCTTTAACACGGTGCCGACGTTGCGCGCACCGCAGCCGGCCACCTTGGCCACCTCACCATAGGAGGTGACGTTACCGGGCGGAATCACGGCAACAACCGCTAATATGCGCTTGACCAGTGGCGATTCACTCATCGCAATTATTGCGGGTCGAGGCCCAGCACATCATCCGACTCGGTGGGCTCTTCTTCGGGGGCGTCTTCGACCTCGGTGAGGGTGATGGTTGCACCGGTGGAATCGGCCAAAAGGCACATGCGGCCGAAGGGCGAATCCCACGGTTCGCGGATGACCTCGCCGCCTAATTCCACGGCCTTCTTCGCAGCGGCGTCGATATCGCGCACACCCAAATAGGTCTGCCAGAAACTCGGGACCTGCGGCGGGAACTGCCCCTCGGCGTTCCACAGGCCGGCAAACGGCGCACCGTCTTCTTCCGCGGTGGCGTAGATAAAGTTCTCATCCTCGGACTGCATGGCGCGGATCTCCCAGTTGAATAACTCGCCATAAAAATCCATCGCGCTCTGGAAGCCCGAGGTAGCGGTGAGCTCGTGCCAGACTGGGGTGCCGGGCTCGCCGGCGGCCACGAAGTGCTCCGGGCCGGCGGGTTGGATGAGGCCGAACATGCCCCCGGCGGCGTCGACAAGCAGGGCCATGTGCCCCAGCTGCACCTGCTGCGGCTCCGCCAAAACGCGCCCACCCAGGTTCTGCGCGCGTTGGCAATCGCCCGCGATGTCCTTGGACAGGAAGTAGGTCACCCACGTATCCGGCATGGGGGCCTCCTCCGGCTGCGGGATCAGCCCGGCGATGGGCAGGCCCTGCAGGCGCGCCATCTGGTACGGATTATCTTCGCCGGACTCGGCGGAAATTTCCCAGCCCAGCACCTGCTCGTAAAAGTGTGCGGACTTGCGCGGGTCCGAGGTGGTCAGGTCAATCCAGTAGGGCATGCCCACTTCAGCTTCGAATGCTGGCATCTACATATTCCTCCACATTTCCGGATCAAAGTCATCGTCGGCTGTGGCTTCATCAAAGTAATCATCGTCATCATCCGGCTCGCCCACGCGCGCGCAAGCATCCTCGATGCACACCTCGTCGCCTGGGCAGAGCATGGCACCCCGGCGCGTTTCGGGTTCGCCATTGACCGTGACCACGCCTTCTGCGATGAGTTCTTTAGCCTCGCCGCCGGTAGCCACCAAGCTGGCCAGCTTGATGAACTGGCCCAATTTGATGGAGTCGCCGTTGATAGGAATGTCTAGCATGCCGCCCAGCTTACCCAGCCCGCGCGCGGCTATAGCTACGGGTGGGCGATATGGAAGAAATCCAGGACCGTATCGGTGGTCCACTCCGCCCTCACCAGCCCGGAATGGTCCGTGGCCCCGCCATTCCACGTGTGCGTGCCACCGTGGATGGTGTATTGCTCGGTGCGCGCATCACATACCCGCCAGGTAAAGTGCTCCACCGCTTCTTTCCGACGCCTCTTTGGAAACGGGTTACACCCATTCTCCCTGGCAATCCCGCGCAGCGATTGCTTTACCGAGCGGTAGTGCGCGCCGTGCTGGTGTCCGCCGTCGTAATTCATGAGCACGTCTTCAGTACCGTGAATATCCAGGTAATCGGTGGCTTCGCTGGCGCAGTCCTTTTCCACGCGGTCATACTTGGCCGCCGAGACCGTCGCCACCGCCTCGAATAGGCCCGGCCGCTTGCAGGTCACCGCGCGGGCAAACCCGCCACCATTGGAAAAGCCCACGCCATAAGTGGTCTCAGAAGCGGGATAGTGACGGCGGACGAAATCGATCGTGTCATCGACGTATTTGAGATCATCGTCCAAGCTGGTTACCGCATACGGTGCCGGCGCCCATGCCTTGCCCGCGCCTTGGACGAAGACCGTGATGGCATCGCCTTGGGAGAGGTCGGTGCCTTTGAACATATTGCCGGCGTCCATCTCATAGCCGTGCATCGCCACGATCACGGGCAGGCGGTGGTGCTTATCCGCATTAAATGGCACGTGGACCACAAAGCTGCGGTTATTTTGCAGGTTAATGATCTGGTAGCGACCATTGGCCGTTGTGCCTTGGTCCGGCAGCGTGGTGATATATCCATCGGCCGCGCCGTGCGATTCATTCGGCACGCTGCCCGGCCGCGGCGGTTCTTCCTCGCACCCTGCCATGAGCCCGGCGGCCGCGCATAACCCAGCGCATAGGGCTAGTGTTTTCTTGCCTACCTTAATCACGGGCGCGCAGCTTCACCGCAGTGCCGGTCGCCGTGACCATCAGCATGTCATTCGAGGTGCCCATGGGCGAATAATCAAAGGCGATGCCCACCACGCCATCGGCCCCGAGCTCCTGCCCACGGCGCCACAGCTCATCGAGCGCCGCCTCACGTGCCTTGATGGCTTCGCTTTCGTATCCAGCGGAGCGCCCACCGGTGATATTGCGGAGGGATGCCCCGAAATCCTTCAGCATATTAATACCGATGACGGTCTCCCCGGCGATAATGCGGATATAGTCCGTAATCTCATAACCATCAACGGTATTAGTAGTGGTAAAAATCATGGACCCAGATTACATGGCTATAAGGCCACGCACTCCTTCAAAAAGGATGATGATACCCAGCAGCAGGAAGACCACGCCGCTGACAATATCCACCCAGGCGGAATTCTTGGCCATCCACTTCGATACCGCGCGGGTGCTCAAAGCCACGCCCACAAAGAGTACGAGGCTTTCCAAGATCAAAACCGCGCCCACCATGAGATTGGCACCAATACCCATGCCGGGATCAATGAAATTGGCAAAGATAGCGCCGAAGAAAATGACCACCTTGGGGTTCGAGAGATCACAGATGAATCCCATGCGATAGGCGGTGGCCGCCTTGATAATGCCGTCCGGCGTAAACCCGCGCGGCTGCGGGGCGCGGGTTTCGGTGCCCACTACGGTTGCGGGCGCGCGGCGCTCTTTGATGCCACCGGTAATAGCGGTATAAGCCATCCACAGCAGGTAACAGCCACCGAGAACCTGTAGCGCCACGAGGATGCCAGGGTGCGCGGAAATCAGCGCGGATAGCCCCGCCAAGGAGGCCACGGTCCAAATGGTAAGGCCGGTGGTACTACCAAGCGCCGCCCATACGGCTGCGCGCGTAGAACGCGCACCTAAGCGAATGATTTGCACTACGTCTGGGCCCGGCGAGGCCATCGCCGCGAACCACACGCCCATTAAGGTCACCAGGGCGCTAATAGCCACCTAACACCTCCATACTCGCATGCGATTGGATTAACACATGCCACTATAAGAACCCTCTCACCTGCAGCGAAACAGGTAAGTTCTGTGATGTAGGTAGCTCCTATATCAACTCTTTTATAGAAATCCGCCACCTGTACTAACCGAAGAGCTCGATAGCGCCCTCCACGGCCATAACGAGTCCCAGCACCGCAAAGATAAGACCGGAAACGATATCGATGGCCGCGGAGTGGTGCGCAATCCAGCGCGATGCCGCGCGCACAATGAGTGCAGAGGTAGAAAACCAGGTCACGGACATCGCCACGCGGATTGCCGCTACCGCAACGGTCCAAGTGGGCGACATATCGGGGCGAATAAACTGCGCGAAAACCGCGGTGAAGAATCTGCATCTAGTCGGTTACGGCAACTGGAACGGCGAGGGGCTCGGCAACGCTGATGAGGGTGGGGGCCTTTGTCAAACACACTGCCCAGATAGTCGCGGGCTGTGTCGACGAGACTCGGCAGCACTCCGAATGGATGTCCGTGGTATCAAGGCCGCTGAACTATTCAAGTTGCGGGACGAAAAGAACCTCGCAGTGACGCTTGGTCCCTGAGCAAGTTCGATCCTTCCACGATCTGCACTGGAGACGCCGAGCGCTCGGGGGCTCTTGACCGGCTGGGGCACGTGCCGGGTGGTGGCTCGCCCACAGCCCCCGTGCCCACACGCACCGAGAACGGACAAGCCACCGGGTACGATCCCGATTCCACGGAGACGGACCGTGAACTCGAATGACGTTCCTGGCCCAAGGTGTGTCCGCTCGGCGTGTGGTTTAACCCTTATGAGACTTGCCGGTCACAGCCTCAGCGCTTCGCTTGCGCAGCCCGCAGGCCGTTCAAGATCACGATCACTTCGGCGACCTCGTGAACCAACACGACGGCGGCCAGACCCAGCACGCCGCTGATCGCCAGTGGCATCAACACGATGATGATGGCCAGAGACAGCACGATGTTCTGGTTGATGATCCGGCTTCCTCGGCGGGCGTGCTGCAGCGCCTTCGGGATTAGCCGGAGGTCGTGGCCGGTGAAGGCGACGTCAGCGGACTCGATCGCGGCGTCAGAGCCGGTCGCTCCCATCGCTATGCCCACCGTCGCACCCGCCAGTGCCGGCGCGTCGTTGATGCCGTCGCCGATCATCGCCGTCGGCGTCTTGGAGGAGAATTCGGCGACGATGCTTGCCTTGTCCTCAGGGCGCAGCTCGGCGCGCACGTTGTTGATTCCGGCGATTCCAGCCAGCGCCCGGGCGGTGCGAGTGTTGTCGCCGGTGAGCATGCTTACTTCCACGTCGTTGGCGTGCAGGGCCTGCACGGCTTCGGGCACCTCGGGCCGCAACTCGTCGCGGACCCCGATCGCCCCGGCGAGAGCGTCATCAACGGTGACCAGGACGCAGGTCTGGCCCTCGGACTCCATGCGCTCAACGTCTGCTTTCAGTGGCCCGGCGTCGATCCATCGGGGGCTGCCCACCAGCACCCGTCGGCCTTCGACGGTGCCGCCAATGCCATGCCCAGCTTCCTCGCTGATGTCCGAGGCGATGGGTGCTTCGGGCCCCGCTGCCGCGATCGCCGCGGCGAGGGGGTGTGTCGATTGCTGCTCAACTGCTGCCGCGAAGGAAAGCACCTGCGTCCGATCGAACCCGTCTGCCGGGACCACTCCGGTAACCTCAGGCTGATTGCGGGTAAGGGTTCCGGTTTTGTCCACTGCCAGGTGACGGATGCCGCCGAGTCGCTCGAACGCCGCGCCGGACTTGATGACCACTCCGAACTGGCTGGCCGCGCCGATCGCGGCCACGACCGTCAGCGGCACGGAGATTGCCAGCGCGCACGGCGACGCTGCGACCAGGACTACCAGCGCACGGGTGATCCACGTCTCAGGGTCGCCCAGCAGCGAGCCGATAACGCCGACCAGCACCGCCAGGATCATCACCCCGGGCACTAGGGGTTGGGCAATCCGGTCGGCGATCCGGGCGCGGTCGCCCTTTTCCGCCTGCGCTTGCTCGACTAGGTCCACGAGTGTGGTCAGCGAGTTGTCCGTTCCAGCTGCGGTCGTCTCGACCTCCAGCACCCCGGCGGAGTTGATCGCTCCCGCAGGCACTTCGTCGCCGGGCGCAACCTCCTCCGGAATGGATTCTCCGGTGATCGCTGAGGTGTCAAGGCTGGAGCGCCCGGACCGAATGATGCCGTCCGTGGCGATCCGCTCCCCGGGGCGCACGAGCATTAGCTCGCCAACCTCGAGGTCCTTCGCTACGACCTCGGCCGCTGTGCCGTCGCGCAGCACCGTCGCGGTCTGCGGTACCAGCTTCAACAGTGCCCGCAGTCCGCCTTGGGCCCGGTCCATCGCCTTGTCTTCCAGTGCCTCGGCGATCGAGTACAGGAACGCTAGCGCCGCGGCCTCTCCGACGAATCCGAGGATCACCGCGCCGACCGCGCTGATCGTCATTAGCAAGCCAATGCCGAGCTTGCGCTTCGTGACAAGGTTCCGGATCGCTCCAGGCGCGAACGTGTAAGCGCCCAACAGCAGGCCAACCCAATACAGTACCGTCGCGGGCGTCTCCAAGTCGGACCAGTCCAGCGCCAGTCCTGTTATGAGGGCTACGCCGGAGAAGATCGGTAGCAGTAGCTCAGGGTCCTTCCACCATGGCCGATCGAGCTCGTCAATCTCCGTAGCAGGTTCGTGTTCGCATCCACATGCTGAACTCATGCGTCCGTTCCTTTCTCGCCGCAGTCGGGCACCGAGCATTCAGTGTCGATGCAGGGGGCATTCTCGTCGACGGCCAGCGTCGCGTGGACCAGCGCTTCGAGCGCTGCCGCGAGGTGGGGATCGGCGATTTCGTAGCGGGTCTTGCGGCCCTCCGGCTCAGCTACGACAATGCCACAATCGCGCAGGCAGGATAGGTGATTCGAGACGTTCGAGCGGGTCAGATCCAAGCTTTGCGCGAGCACGGCCGGGTAGCTCGGACCGTCTAGTAGGGTTAGCAGGATTCGGGAGCGCGTTGGATCAGCCATGGCCCGGCCGAGCCGGTTCATGACGTCGAGGCGCGAAGCAATAGTCAGCATGCACTGAATTATACAGTATGCGATGAACTATTTAAAATGGGCTGAACTAACAGTCACGCGAAAGTCCTGCCACCTGCAAGAATTAGTCGATGGGATAGCCGATGACTGGTCCTTCACGGTTCGGCTGCCAACTCAACGCGGGGGACGTGGGCGGCGAAGTTCTCCAGAATCTTCACGTGGATGTCCACACCCACCCCTGTGGGGATGGTGATGAACAGGGTGTCGGCGGACATGACGGCGGCGTAGGTGCGGCCAGCGACACTGACACCAGGTTCTCCATCAAGGGCTAGACACTCACGAACATTGCGTACGGGTCGAACCACACGTAGCGAAGCTTTCTAATAGCCAAATGACTAACTCTTTTCGCTGGTATCCGGGAATGATACTTCCTTGAAGTCCGCAGTGTTGGCTACCCCGCGTACGAAGTACTGGCACTGCTGCTTGGAAACCACTTTGGTCTACGAAGACATAGCCCTTCAAGCTACATCGCAGGAAAATTCCATTTCACGGTCGGTATGGGCCTTTTGCAGTTGGTTAATTCGAAATTCGTTCACCATCTCCTTAGCCACCCGCACGATTAACGCGGTGTTTCGCCATCTTCGCGCGAGGCGAGTAGCTCCTTTAAGTGCGCATCGATGTCATCGAGCCTTTTAATAACGGCAACGGCGAAAACGATACTAATGACTAGAGCGATAATGCTGAGCATTAATGCCTTCCTTTACTCTGGCGCCCCATTACAGTGGACCTGGTTCCTTGCGAGGCGATTAAATCATGGTTCTGGTCAGGCGGAGGGGGTACGCGGTGGGAAAGGGGGACGTCGGCAAGCAAAAGCGCCGCGCTCCCAGGGACGGGGAACGCGGCGCTACAGCCATCCGGCGCGAGGGTGCTTAGTGGTCAGCGCCCTGGATGGAGTGCTTATGATCGCGGACTGCTTCGCCCTCAGCGTAGAGCGGCATATCCTGCTTGGCCTTGTACCACTCAGCGTGGTTCGGCTCGAGCGGGGTACGGCCGGCGATGAGGTCGGCAGCCTTCTCGCCCACCATCATGGTTGGGGCGTAGATATTGCCGTTGGTCACGGACGGGAAGACGGAGGCATCCGCAATGTAGAGGCCTTCGACGCCCCACACGCCCATGGTGTCCGGGTTAACCACGGCCATAGGATCGGACTCCGCGCCCATCTTGGCGGTGCACGATGGGTGCAGCGCGGTCTCGCCATCGTTGCGGACCCACTCCAGGATCTCCTCGTCGGTCTGGACATCCGGGCCCGGGCTGAACTCGCGGGCGCCTACCTCTTCCATGGCCTTTGTATCCAGCAGGGAGCGGGCAACGCGTACGGCCTCAACCCACTCGCGGCGGTCCTGGTCGGTCTTCAGGTAGTTGAAGAGGATGGACGGCTTGTCGTGGATATCGGCGCTCTTGATGTGAACGTGGCCCTTGGTATCGGAGAACATCGGGCCCACGTGCCACTGGAAGCCGTGCTTGACGTCCGCCTTCTGGCCGTCGTAACGCACGGCCATCGGCAGGAAGTGGAACATGAGGTTCGGGTAGTCCTCGTTCTCATTGGAGCGCACGAAGCCACCGCCCTCAAAGTGGGAGGTAGCAACCGGGCCCTTGTGGGTCAGCAGCCACTGCAGGCCCATGAACGGCCAGCGCCACTTATCCAGGTAAGGCTGGGAGGACGCGGTGGACTTGGTGGTCTCATACTGGATGTAGACCTCGAGGTGGTCCTGCAGGTTCTCGCCCACACCTGGCAGGTGCTTGACGACGTCAATTCCGTGCTTCTCCAGAATCTCACGGTCACCAATGCCGGAGATTTCCAGCAGCTGCGGGGTGTTAATGGCACCGGCGGACAGCACGATCTTCTCGGCATAGACGCGGTGCACGCCACCCTGCCACTCGTACTCGACGCCGACGGCCTTCTGGCCCTCGAAAAGGATCTTGGTGGTAAATGCGCGGGTGCGGATCTCGAGGTTCTCGCGATCCATATTGGGGTAGAGGTAGGCACGGGCAGCGGACCAGCGCTTGCCGTTCTTAATATTACGGTCGAACGGAGCGAAGCCTTCCTGGCGGTAACCATTGACGTCATTGGTCAGGTTGTAGCCGGCTTCCTGCACAGACTTGAACAGGGCCTGGAAGAGCTCGGAGGTAGCCGGACCGCGGGAGAGGTACAGCGGGCCATCGTGGCCACGGCGCGGATCGTTCGGCTCGGCCGCAGCGGCGGTTTCCATGCGGTTGAAGTACGGCAGGCAGTGGGCGAAATCCCAGTTCTCCATGCCCGGGTTCTGGCCCCACTTCTCATAGTCCATCGGGTTACCGCGCTGGTAGATCATGCCGTTGATGGAAGAAGATCCGCCGAGAACCTTGCCGCGGGCATGGTAGACGCGGCGGCCGTTCATCTCCGGCTCCGGATCGGACTCGTACATCCAGTCATAGTTCTTTGCACCGATTGGGAAAGAGAAACCGGACGGCATGTGAATGAACAGATCCCACAGGGAATCTGGGCGGCCAGCCTCAAGGACCAGCACGCGGGTGTTCTTGTCTTCAGTCAGGCGTGCGGCGATGACGGAGCCTGCGGAGCCACCGCCAACGACGACTACGTCGCTTACTTCATCGGTGACCTTTTTAGCGGAACGCTTCTTGGTCAGCTTGTCCATAAAACCCATAAATCCCCTTCTTTCTGTGAAATATTTCACACGTCAAGATTGCCCCACCGGAAGTGAAAATATTGTAATTTATACAAAAGTCTGTATTTATTCACATCGTCTTATGTGCGGGCACTACCTCCAGAGTACACATCCCTCTAGAAGTTTGCCCATCTTAATGTATATTTACCTTGTCCGGATGGATGTCTCTGGAGATGAAATCCGAAGTCTTTGCGCATAGTTCGCCCGAATATGATTCATTTCACTCACCTATCTCTCCCTGCGATCTTGTGAGACTTTTGGGGCACTCGTGCGAAAGATTCGGCCCAAACCAACCAACAATAGGAGAAGTAGATGGCTAACTTTGACCCTCACGATCCTGAGGAGTCTCACACTTCAAATAAAGACCCCCAACAAGGGGGTAAAAACACCTCTCTCGCAACCCCATCTGGAGAGCCCAAGAAGCGCAGCCCGCGCTACCAAGTTCGTGCCCTCGTCGGCAGCTACAAGGCTGAAACCGGCGATGCCGTAGGCGCGGATCAGGTCCCTGCCCCCAAGACAAACTGGCCGGTATTTACCATCTCCGGCGTCCTCATTATTGCCATGGCGCTCTATGCCGGGCTCGGCCGCGATTCCGCGGCAGAGACCCTCGCCAGCGTCACCGGCTGGATCGGCCACAACCTCGGCTGGTTCTATGTCCTCACCGCCACCATCGCCGTGGTCTTCGTGCTCTATATTGCCTTCTCCAATGCCGGCAATATTCGCCTCGGACCGGACCACTCGCGGCCGAAATTCAATACTTTCTCCTGGGCATCCATGCTCTTTGCCGCCGGCATCGGCGTGGACCTCATGTTCTTCGCCGTGGCCGAGCCGGTCACCATGTACATGCAACCACCGGTTGGTGACGGCGAGACCATGGAGGCCGCCAAGGAGGCCGTGGTCTATGCCATGTTCCACTATGGCCTGACCGGCTGGGCTCTTTACGCCCTGATGGGCATGGCTTTCGGTTATTTTGCCTACCGCCTCAATATGCCGCTAGCTATCCGCTCCGCGCTCTACCCGCTCATCGGCAAGCGCGTACACGGCCCCATCGGCTCCGCGGTGGACATCGCTGCCATGCTGGGCACCGTCTTTGGTGTGACCGCCTCCCTGGGTATCGGTGTGGTACAGCTGTCCTACGGCTTCCACCTCATCTTCGGCATCGAGCAGGGCCTTGGACTGCAGTCCGCCCTCATTATCATCGCCGTGGCCATTGCAACGTTGTCGGCCGTATCCGGCGTCGATAAGGGCATTCGCTTCCTCTCCGAGCTGAACGTCTACCTGGCCATTGCGCTGATGATCTACGTCGTGGTCTTTGGCAAGACCGCCTACCTCTTCGATGCCATCGTGACCAATATCGGTGACTATGTCTCGAAATTCCCATCTTGGACCATGGAAACCTTCGCCTTTGCCGATGACCAAGCCAACGTGGATACCTGGATGCAGTCCTGGACCCTCTTCTTCTGGGCATGGTGGATTGCCTGGGCTACCTTCGTCGGCCTTTTCCTGGCCCGCATCTCCCGCGGCCGCACCCTGCGCCAGTTCATCTTTGGCACCCTGACCTTCCCGTTCCTGTTCATCCTGATGTGGATGTCCTTCTTCGGTAATACCGCCCTGGACATGGTCCGCTCCGGTGACTACCCCGAGTTCGCCGAAAACGCGATTAACGTACCGGAACAGGGCTTCTACGACATGCTGCACGAGTTCCCAGGTTCTGGCATCGTCATCTTCTTGACCACCTTTATTGGCTTGCTGCTCTATATCACCTCGGCCGACTCCGGCGCGCTGGTGATGTCCAACTTCACCTCCCGCATTACCGATAACCGCCAGGATGGCGCGCGCTGGCTGCGCATCTTCTGGTCCATCACCGTGGGCGCGCTGACCCTGGCGCTGCTGCAGATCGACGGCATCGCCACCGTGCAGTCCGCGACCGTCGTGATGGGCCTGCCCTTCGCGTTCGTGGTCTACCTCATCATGTTCTCCCTGTGGAAGTCCCTGCGCCTAGAAAACGTCCAGCGTGAGGCCCGCACCACCGCTATGCACGGCGTGATTTCTTCCCGTACCGAGCGCGAGCCTTCGGATTCCAACCTCTGGAAGAATCGCCTGGACCGCGCCAATACCTTCCCTTCCAAGCAGGAGATGGATACCTACCTGCGCGAAACCGCTACCTACGCCCTCGAGCAGGTGGCAACGCACATGCGCAGCCGCGGCTACGATGCCCTCTTGCTCACCAGCGAGCTTCCCGACGTCGAACTTCCGCAGCTCGACCTCGAAGTTAAGCTGCACAATGAGCGCATGTTCCGCTACCAGCTCTTCCCAGTCGCGGCCGAGCGCCCCGACTTCAGCACGGGCGAGGGCGATGAGTACTATCGCCTCGAGGTCTACGATATGACCGGTTCGCTGGGCTATGACGTCTACGGCTATTCCGAGAACCAGATCATCAATAACGTGCTGGATCTTTACGAGCGTCACCTGGCCTTCCTCTACATGCAGCAGACCCAGCCGGGCGATTCCGATGTCTCCGATGGCGCCGAGCCCGAGCGCACTTGGCGCGAAGATAGCTAAGCTGGCCAGTACAACTACCTCTATGAGAGAAAGGTTGCTTTTCACTTGAGCACCCAGAACACTTTGTTCGACCCCACCCAGACCGATCTGCTGAAGGGCGTGCATGCCGACGGCGCCCCAAAGTCCCTGTTCATCAACGGTAAGTGGGAAGCCGCCCAGAGCGGCGAGACCCGCACCATCATCTGCCCGGCCGATGGCTCCACCGTGGGCCTGGTTTCCGAGGCCTCCGACGAGGACACCGAGCGCGCCATCAAGGTTGCACGTGAAACCTTCGACAACGGTGAGTGGGCCAATACCCCGTCCGCCGAACGCGGCAAGATCGTCATCCGCGTGGCCGATTTCATCCGCGAGCACAAGGAACTTTTCGCACAGGCCGAATCCGCCGATACCGGCAAGCGCTACGAGGAATCCCTGGGCGATATGGATGACATCGCCAACGCCTTCGAGTTCTTCGGCACCCTGGCCCAGCACCAGGCCGGCCGCGTAGTTGACCCGCAGGATCCCAACCTGCGCTCGCGCATCGACGCCGAGCCCGTTGGCGTCTGCGGACTGATTACCCCGTGGAACTACCCGCTGCTGCAGGTCTCCTGGAAGGTGGGCCCGGCCCTGGCAGCCGGCAATACCTTCGTCCTCAAGCAGGCGGAGCTCACCCCGCACACCGCCATGCTGCTCATGGCCGCCCTCAAGGAATGCGGTCTGCCCGACGGCGTAGGCAACCTCATCACCGGCGCCGGTGCTAGCTGTGGCAACCCGCTGTCCCAGCACCCGGATGTGGACATGGTCTCCTTCACCGGTGGCCTGGTTACCGGCAAGATCATTGCCAAGAATGCGGCAGAGACCGTCAAGCGCACCGCACTCGAGCTCGGTGGCAAGAACCCGAACGTCATCTTTTCCGATGCCGACTTCGACGTCGCCGTGGACAACGCCCTCAATGGCGCCTTCTTCCACTCCGGCCAGGTCTGCTCCGCAGGCTCCCGCATCGTTGTAGAAGAGTCCCTGCACGATAAGTTCGTCGACGCTCTGGTAGAGCGCGCCAATAAGATCAAGATCGGCGGCCCGACCGATGACAAGGCCGAGACCGGCCCACTCATCTCCGCCGATCACCGCGAGAAGGTCGCCGCCTACGTGGACAAGGCGCGCGAGCAGGGCGCCAAGATCCTCACCGGTGGCCGCGCGGCTACCAGCGAGGACACCAATGGCCAGCACGGCACCGGCACCACCGACCTGGGCGCCGGCATCTACTACCTGCCGACCATCATCGATGGCGCTACCCGCGAGATGGATTGCGTCCACGACGAGGCCTTCGGCCCGACCGTGACCATCGAGACCTTCACCACCGAGGAAGAGGCCATCGAGATCGCCAACGACACCGAGTACGGCCTGGCTGGCGCCGTCTACACTTCCGACGCCGGCCGCGCCGAGCGTGTTGCTCGCGCCCTGCGCCACGGCACCATCTGGATCAACGACTTCCACCCGTACCTGCCGCAGGCAGAGTGGGGCGGCTTCAAGCAGTCCGGCAACGGCCGCGAGCTTGGCCCCACCGGCCTGGCCGAGTACCAGGAGCACAAGCACGTGTACCAGAACCTCTCCCCTGCCGCTTGGGATCAGTTCGGCCTGCAGTAACTAAGCCGGCCACCTAGAATTCAGCCCCCGCTGCTCGGAAAGTGAACTGGCCCCCGAAAGTTGGACTGGTTTAATTCTAGGCGGTTAGGGCTTCAAGGGTCTGATTTCGATATTGCATCGGGGTCAGGCCCTTGAGTCGTTGTTGGATGCGTTCGGTGTTGTACCACTGGATGTACTCGTCGATCGCCTGGTTGAACTCTGCGACGGTGTCGAAGACTTCTCCGTGGTACATCTCGGTTTTTAAGTGCCCGAAGAAATTTTCCATGACCGCGTTGTCGTAACAGTTGGCTTTACGCGACATCGACTGAACACCACCGTTGTCATGAATCAGGTTGCGCCAGGACGAATGCTGGTACTGGAATCCTTGATCGGTATGCATCATCCACCCAGGCTCAGGCGCACACGTTTTAATCGTTTTAGTTAAAGAATCGGCGGTAAACGTTGTCGACGGCGATGTAGCCACGGTGTGGGCAACGATTGAACGGTCGAACAGATCCATCACCGGTGATAGGTAGACCTTGCGGCCTGCGACCCTGGACTCGGTGACGTCGCTGACAAAGACGGTATTTGGCTTATCTGGGGTGAACTTGCGGTCGAGTGTGTTGTCGGCAATGTGGCTGATCGTCTTGTTATAGGAAACATATGGCCTGCGCTGGCGGACCTTGGCTCGAAGCCCCATCTCGCTCATGAGTTTGTAGACGAGCTTGTGATTGACCACCCATCCCTGGTTGCGCAGGTCAAGTAGCACTCGTCGGTAGCCGTAGCGATGCTTGTTGCGCTCGAAGCTTTCCCAGATTGCGTCTTTGAGCGCAGCGTGCTTATCCGGCTCGCTGAGTCGTTTCTGGTGGTAGAAGAACGTCGACCGTGCCATGCCGGCCGCATCCAAAAGGTATTGCAGACGATGCCGTGACTTGAGGATGACAATCGCCTGGACCTTCAGGCGTGTCCCTGATTCCTCAAGTCCCGCAATTTTTTTAGATATGCGTTTTCCGCTTCCAACCGCGCGATCTGGCGACGCAGCTTCGCTTCCTCCGAAAGCGGCTTCGGCGTGACCGAGCCTTTGGGCCTGCCCTTTGGCTTCGGTTTTAGTGCCTCATCGCCACCTTTACGCCATTTCCGCGACCATCCGCCGACCAAGTGCTCTGATGACAGGCCAAACTCGCGCGCAAGATCCATCGCTGTCTCACCAGCAAGGTGGCGTTGGACAACTTCGGTCTTGATTTCGAACGAATACTGCTGCTTAGTCGGTTTTTCCACAAGACATAGTCTGCCATGCAGCTTAAACCGACGACAGAGCATACGGGCGGCGTATGTGGAGACACCAAGAGCAGTAGCAGCGGCACGATAGCCCACGCCTTGCTCAAATAGTTCAACCAACTGCTCCCGCTGATGCTCACTCACCAAACTTCGAGCTCTCAATGAAAACTACTCCCCACTAATCGGAAACTGATTTCTCAGTCCAACTAATGGGGAGCAGTTCAAAGCGCGGGGGCTGGCTTTTTGTATGCGGCCAACGGGCACTGATTATGCGGAAACGGCGTCTTCCAACTCGGCCAGCAAGGAAGTGGTGCGCTCCACCTTGAAATCAACCGGGTGGAATTCGCCCTCTGCCCAGTCACTGGCGAGGTAGAACTCGACCTGGTTGCGCAGCTGCGGCATGGAGAAGTTCACTACGATAGAACGCCATGCTTCCACGCCGCGGATTGCCCCGGCCGGTCCGTAGCCAACGAAGGCAACTGGCTTGCCTGCCCACTCTGCGGCCAAGCAGTCGAAGGCATTCTTGAATGGACCCGGTACGGAGCGGTTGTACTCCGGGGTAACAAAGACGAAACCGTCGCAGGCATCCACTGCATCAGACCAAGCCTGCACCTTTTCATCCGCATACTGCTTATTGGCGGTGGCAGGAATGACGTCAGTGGTCAGCAGTGGAACATCAAACTCCTTGAGGTCCAGCAGGGTGTACTCCACCCCATCCTGGCGCCCCTGGGCAAGATCGTAAAGCCACTCACCCACTACCTTGCCGGCCGAGTTATCGCGGGTAGTGCCGATGATGATACCGATACGAGACATAAGAGAACCTTCTTTCCTTCAAGCTTTATGTAACTTCTCTAGCTTACCGCCCGTGCAGATACTTGTCTGATAGTGATGTTGATACGTCCTTCACTCAACCCGCACCCCTCCGGCAATGTCCCGTCATTGACGCGTACTACCCCGTGGTAGGCAAAGCGCTTTGGCCCGCCAAAGACCACCAAATCACCACTACATAGCGTGATATCGTCCCACGGCCGCGTGCGCGATTCGGTATGGCCCATGCGGAAAAGCGCCTCATCCCCAATGGATAGCGAAATCACCGGGGCGGGTGACTCCTCGGAATCATCCACGTGCATGCCCATAGCCGATCCCGGTGGATAGTAATTCACCAATGCCATCTCCGGCACGAAGGTCTCCACCCATGGCTCTAGCTCAGGTGCTACCTCAGCCGCGGCGCGCAGTGCCCCCGGAGCAATCCGCCGCAGGCTCTCCGGCACCGGCGGAACCCGCGTACCGTCCATATTGTCCACGTACCGATAGCTGGGATAATGCCAATACCTGCCCAGATGCAGCTGAAAAACGCTCATTTGCCCGCCCGATTTCAGCCGCGGACGCACCATCGCCATCGGCGTAGCCGCATATTCGCGCGCAATGCCGCGCATCTCTTCCACCAAGGCCTTCTGCTTATCGACGCCCACCCATCCCGGCACATGCCCCACCCCCGGAGCCACACGCACGCTCGGCCGCGGCAGCGAATCAAAAAGCATGACCTCACCCTAATCCCAGCACCCCAATAAATCGATCCACTCCCCTCTACAATGACTCCCATGGATGCACAGAGGCGGCAGGACTTGGAGCGCTACGGCTCATGGGAACGGATGACCGGCGGGGAGTGGTTCCTGCCCAGCATGCCGGAGGCGAAAGAAGAGCACCAGCGCACTTTCCGCTTGGTTAAGCAGCTCAACGAGCTACACAATGGGGATCCAGAGCGTGCCGAGGGCATCCTGCGCGAGATACTGCCGGAGGAATCTGCGGTGCCGGGCCTGCACGTGCCGCTCAACCTTGAGTACGGCTGCAACCTCGTATGCGGCGAGCGCGTCTTCATTAATTTTGGCGCTACCATTTTGGCCCAGGCCGCGGTCACGCTCGGCAATGGCGTCATGGTCGGCCCCAATTGCTCCCTGATTACGGTGGGGCATCCGGTAAACGATCATGAGATGCGCGCCGGCGGCTGGGAGGTAGCCAAGCCCATCACCATCGGTGATAACACGTGGTTCGGTGCTAATGTCACCGTGCTGCCAGGCATCACCATCGGAAAGAACTGCGTCTTAGGCGCAGGCACACTTATTACCACCGATATCCCGGATAATTCGCTGGTCCTGGGATCACCCGGCCGCGTGGTGCGCAAGCTGGAAGACAATAAAGAGGCCTGGGAACGCCAGGATCTCAACGGTCCTGTCGAAGGTTTTGGAGCCGCCAAGTAAATGTTTGATCTCGCTCGCATCGGCGCGGGCCTGCCCGTAGCCGAGACCATCGATTCGCTGCCGAGCACAGGAAACGTTGTTATTCAGGCCCCGCCCGGTACGGGTAAAACCACGCTCGTGCCACCGGCGCTGGCCAATCATGCGGCAGGGCGTGGAAAGGTCATCGTCACCGCCCCACGTCGTGTGGCCGTGCGCGCGGCCGCGCAGCGATTAAGCACGCTTAGCGGCACCCCGGACAAGGTCGGCTTCGCCATCCGGGGCGAGTCCCGCAAGGGCAGCGAGGTCGAGTTCGTCACGCCAGGTGTGCTGCTGCGCCGCCTGCTGAAGGATCCGGAGCTCGAGGGCGTGGCCGCCGTTGCCATCGATGAGGTCCACGAGCGCCAGCTCGATACGGATCTGGTGCTGGGCATGTGCCTGGAATTGGCAGAGCTACGCGAGGACTTCCGCGTCATCGCCATGTCTGCAACCGTGGATGCGCAGCGCTTTTCCCAGCTTATGGACGCGCCCGTCCACGTGACCGAGGCAGTCACCCACCCGCTCGATATCCACTACGCCCCCATGCCGGGCAGGGCGGCGGGAACGAGGGAGTTTTACGGGGACGTCGCCAAGCAGGCAGCTCACCAGCACGAATCAACGCTGATCTTTGTGCCCGGCGTGCGTGAAGTCAACCTCGTGTGCGATGCCTTAGCAGGCCATAATGTGTTCCCCCTGCATGGCAAGCAAACCACCGCGGAGCAAGACGCCGCGCTGTATACCGATGAGCGGCGCATCGTCGTGGCTACCTCTATCGCGGAGTCTTCGCTTACCGTGCCGGGCGTGCGCGTGGTGGTAGATGCCGGGCTCTCCCGCGTTCCCCGGCGCGATGCGCAGCGTGGCATGTCCGGATTGGTGACGGTTTCTACCTCAAAATCGAGTGCCGATCAGCGCGCTGGTCGTGCCGGCCGTGAGGCGCCCGGCACCGTCATTCGCTGCTACTCGCAGGATGATTACCAGCACTTTTCTCCGCATACCACCCCGGAGATCCTGTCCGCGGATCTGACCCAGGCCGCGCTGTTTCTGGACTGCTGGGGCGCGGGCCCGGACTTCCCGTTGCTCGATCCGCCGCCGGCCCCGGCCCTGGCATCCGCGCAAGCGACGCTTCAGCGCATTGGTGCCACGCAGGAGCTCGCCCTCCTGCCCACCGATCCATGCCTCGGCGCTTCTTTGCTCCGCCACGGCAGTCAGGCCGCACCCATCATTGCCTCGCTTGCCGACGCCCCCTTAACCCCCGATCTCACCCGTCACCGCCCACCCCAAAGAGAGGTCAAGCGGCTCGCCCGACTGGTCGACGATCTCGGCCCCGCCGATCCCGGCGAGGTCGTCGCCACCGCCTTTCCCGAGCAGGTGGCCAAGCGCATGGGCGAGGATTACCTGCTGGCCAGCGGCACCCGCGCCCGCCTGCTCGATAACTCGGGCTTAGCCGGTGCCCCGTGGCTCGCCATCGCGGAGGCATCCCTGTCCAACGCAGGCAATGCCATCATCCGCTCGGCCGCGCGCATCGAGGAAACCGCAGCCCTAGAGACCATCGGCGTCACCGAGGAGACCCGCGCCTTCCTGCGCGATGGTCGCGTGCGCGGCATCAAGGTCAAGGCTGCGGGCGCCATCACGCTCTCAGAAACCCCAGTCAAGGTCACCGGCCCCGCGGCCGAGGAAGCCCTTGCCGCTGGCATCCGCGAGGAAGGGTTGGGGCTTTTCACCTTCAGCGAGAAAGCCCAAAACTTAAAAGACCGTTTGCGCCACCTGCACGCCCACTATGGCGAGCCGTGGCCCGATGTCGATTCCGCGGATCCCGCCGAGTGGCTCGGCCCCGAGCTCCACCGCATTGCGGAGGGCACTCCCGCTGCCAAGCTAGACATGTACCCCGCGCTGCAACGCCTCCTGCCCTGGCCGGAAGCCACCCATCTGGACGAGCTCGCCCCCGAGCGCCTCCCAGTCCCCTCCGGTCGGGACGCACGAATCGACTGGTCCGGTGATCGCCCCGTGGTCCACATCAAGCTACAGGAATGCTTCGGCCTGGCCGCATCCCCCGAATACTGCGGCCACCGCGTGCAATTCCACCTGCTCTCCCCCGCCGGCCGCCCGCTCGCGGTGACCGATGATCTCGCCAGCTTCTGGTCCGGTCCTTATGCTGGCGTGCGCGCCGATATGCGCGGGCGCTACCCCAAGCACCCGTGGCCGGAGGACCCGTGGAATGCGATTGCTACCGCGCGCACCAAAAACCGAATGTAGTTAGCCCCATTGCTGCCAACCCAGGTAGCAGCTCATGACCACGACCAGAGTAAGTAGCGCGTAGCGGATGAATTTGGCACCGCCGCCAAGTACGGTACGAGCGCCGAGAAGTGCGCCGGCGATATTGGCTACGCCGAGCACGATGCCGAGCGTCCACCACACGTGCCCGCCAATAATGAACACGACGAGCGCGCCGAGGTTGGTAGCTGTATTGACGACCTTGGCCATAGCTGCAGAAGTCAGGAAGTTCTGCGCAAAAATAGAGGTGAAGGCCATGATCAAAAACATTCCGGTACCCGGACCGAAGATGCCATCATAAAAGGAAATGATGCCGGAGAGCACCAAGACCACGACGGTCCGCCAACCACCACGGGTTCCGGCCGCATCGCTGCTGCCAAAGTCTGGCTTGAAGGCAACGAAGACGCCCACGGCCACCATGAGCACGATGATGATGGGGCGCATGATGTCTTTATCGAGGCTCGAGGCCACGCTGGCCCCCAACCCGGAGCAGACCAGCGCGATGAGGAGGAACCGCGCCATTTCTGCCTTGTCCAGCTTCACCTTGCGGGCGAGGGTCACAGCTGCCGAGCCGGTGCCGGTTACTGCGGCAAGCTTGCTAGTGCCCAAAGCGGCGGCCGGAGCAAGTCCCGGCAGGACCGCCAGCAGCATCGGGATCAGGATCAATCCGCCACCACCGATGACCGCATCGACCCATCCCGCGACCGCGGTACCAAAGAAGAGAATTATCCACTGCACCACATCGATTTCCATGCCCCCGATCATAAATCTTAAATGATGTAAGGTGATAACCCGCCTACCGCCCTCTCCGTAGTAGAGAAAAGCAGGCATTATACTTTTGTCGCAGCAGAACTAGGAGGCTCGCATGGCCGCACAGCAGGAAGCCACCGGGCTTAGTGCCCATACCGTGGCACGGTGGACCATTGTCGTTCCGGCATCGGTCGTACTGGGCTGGCTTTTTAGCATGTGGCACGTACCTGCGGCTTGGATCCTGGCAGCGATCCTCTCCTCCGGCGCCATGGCACTTTTTACTGGGGAAGATCTGCGCGTGAACCGCAGTTTTTATAGCATGTCGCGTGGTTTTATCGGCATGATGGCTGCGATCCCGCTGACCGTGGTGCCGGTGGGCCAATTGCTTGGCTTCCTGCCTGCCGCCCTGACGATGTCCTTTGTCACACTGATGGTAGGCGTTATCGGCGGCCAACTCTTACACCGCGCGCAGCCACAGGATGTCTCCTCCGAAACCGGCATTTTATCCATGCTGCCGGGCGGTGCTTCGCTGATGCCTGCGCTTGCCGACGAACTCGGTGCCGACTTCCGCTACGTCGCCCTCACCCAATACCTGCGCCTCTTAGTAGTCTCGGTATCGCTACCCGCCGTGGTCGCCTTATTGGATACGCCCGCCGGCGAGGGGGCGGATCTTTCGGTCGACGGCGAAACCACATGGTGGATAGTTGCCCTAGTGGTTGTCATTGCCTGCATAGGAGAAAAGGTAGGCAAGTTCCTCCATCTCCCCGCCGCCGCGGTGCTCGGCCCCTTACTGCTGACGGTTCTAGCCTCTTTCGTGCTGCCGGAGGGCCACACGCTCGAGCCGCTGTACGCCTTTAAGGTGATGGCATTTTTGTCCATCGGCTGGGTCTGCGGCGGCGGGCTTTCGCTGCCGGCGCTCAAGGCCTTTGCTAAGCAGCTGCCTGCCACGATTTTGTTCATCGTGGTCATCATCGGCATCTGCGCGGCTACCGCCTGGCCGCTGACCATGTGGCTGCACATCACTTACTTTGAGGCCTACCTGGCCACGAGCCCCGGCGCGCTGGAGACCGTGCTCGCGCTCTCGGCCGAGGGCGGGGCGGGCCCAGCAGTCATCGCGGTGCAGCTCACCCGACTCATCGCGGTGCTGGTCGTAGCGGGCTACCTGCCACAGCTGCTGCGGCTGGCCCAGCGGCTGCTGCGCCGCTAGTTGTCCAAGACGGCCTCGCGCAGGACGGACATCGGCACGGAGCCAAGGGCGAGGGCCTCGGAGTGGAACTCGCGCGCGCTCATCCCCTGCTTCTCGGCCTCAGCGCGGGTCTCCTGCCACAGGCGCTGCCCCAATGCATAGGACGGCGCCTGGCCCGGCCAACCGAGGTAGCGATTGACCTCAAAGTTAAGGTTCGCATCATCCATAGCGGTGTTCTCACGCATGAAGGTCTTCACGTGCGCCTTGTCCCACACGCCGGACGTCGAGCAATCCGGCAACTGCTTGCCCAAGTGCAATCCGATGTCCACGACCACACGGGCGGCGCGCAGGCGCTGCGCATCCAACATGCCCATGCGGAAGCCCGGGTCATCCATGTAGCCCAGCTCCGCCATGAGCTGTTCGGCGTAGAGCGCCCAGCCCTCGCCATGACCAGAGTTCCACGTCACCGCGCGGCGCCACAGATTGAGGTCTTCTTGCACCAGCGCAGAGCCTAGCTGCAGGTGGTGGCCCGGCACGCCCTCGTGGTGGACGGTGGTCAGTTCCTGCCAGGTGTGGAATGTGTCCTGGCCTTCTGGCACGGACCACCACATGCGGCCCGGGCGGGAGAAGTCATCGCTCGGCGGGGTATAGAAGATGCCGCCGGTGCCGGCCGGATCGATGCAGCACTCGATCTCTTCGACTTCCTCCGGAATATCGAATTCCTTGCCATTGAGCTCAGCGATGACGCCATCGGCAGTAGATTGCATCCACTCCACCAGCGCATCGGTGCCGCGCAGGGTATAGCGCTCCTCGTGGTTGAGCTTGCGCATCGCCGAGCGCACCGAGCAATCGGAGCCGTAGAGCTCGTGGGCGATCCTTTCCTGCTCCGCGCGCAGGCTGCGCACCTGATCCAGGCCCCACTCATAGGCCTCATCGAGGTTAACGGCATCGCCCACAAAGAGCTTGGAAAAGCGTTCGTAGCGCTCGCGGCCCACGGCGTCCTTGTTAGGCGCCTGGGGCTGCAGGTCATTGGAGAGCCAATCGGAGAACTCGCCAAAGGCCTCCTTGGCCTGCTGCACCTCGGCGGAGTCGGCGTCGAGGCCGAGGGACTCGAGCATCGAGTCGGCGTCGGCAAGCCGCTCGCACTGCACAATGACCTCGGAGATCTGGCGGTGCGGTGCCACCATGCCGTGGGAGGCCGCTTCCTCCAAGGAGCTGCGGTAGCCGGCCAGGGAGGTCTTCACCTTGGACAGGCGGGAGCGAATGGCATCGCGGTCCTCGTCCGTGTCCTGCGGCATGAGCAGCAGCGTATCGCGGATGGTCTGCACCGGGGAGGCGATGTTATTCAGGCAGCGTACATCCTCGCTGTGGTGGTGCAGATCTAGTTCAAGGCAAAGGCGATCGCGCAGGACGGCCGCGGTGACATAGTCCACGTCATCAAAGTCATCCTCATCATCGGACTCATCGGTGGTGTCATCTAGGGCATCCAGGTCCGCGACCATTTCGCGGGTGCGGTCTGCGATGGCGGTGAAGTACTCGGGGGAGAAATCCTGCAATTCGCCCTCGTAGCCGTCAATGCCCCACGCGGTGGCATCGGTGGGGGAAAGCTCGGCTAGGTCGTGAACGAAGTTATCGCACGAAGCGTCCAGTAGAGAGGGCTGGCGCTTAGCGGTCTGCTCAGAACTCATAACGAGGAAGTCTATCCCTAAGTATCAGCTATAGGCCACCCGGGCGGGCTGAAGTTGCGAACTTGTTAACTAATCGTTGTCCCACTTTGTACCGGGATAGTTCCAGCGGCCGAATTCATCCAGGATATCCTGCGGTTTTTCCTTCATTACCAATGCGTCCACAAAGCGCGGCAAGATGAAGCCGGACTCGGCCATGGCGGCGTACATGGCGTAGAAAGGACGCCAAAAATCCTCGGTATTTACTAGGCCCACCGGACCGCGGATGGTGCCCAGCTGTTGCAGGGTGAGCACCTCGGTGAGCTCTTCGAGGGTGCCGACGCCACCGGGGAGGCAAATATAGGCGTCGGCAAGCTGCTCCATGCGCGTCTTACGCTCGGCCATGGAGCCGACTACTTCGAGGGTGGTCAGGCCGGGGTGGGAGATCTCCAGATCCACCAGGGACTGTGGCATCACGCCGGTGACGGTACCGCCGGCGGCCAGACAGGCCTCCGCTACCTCGCGCATCAGGCCGATGTTGCCACCGCCGTAGACCAAGGTCAGCCCGCGTCGGGCCAGCTCCGTGCCCAATTCCTGTGCCGCTTGTGTATAGGCCGGGGAGTTTCCTGTTGCTGAACCACAATAAACCGCTACTGACTGCATGCTCTCCAGCATAGGTATCTGCGCGCCCACCACCACCTTTAGACCATTCGGTACATGGCGTGTTTATGAGATTAGACAAAGCAGTCTGGAATATTTATACTTCTTTTTATGATCAAATCTGGCCCAGTGTTCACGCGGCCCCGCACACCGGCCGCAAAGTGCCTCCATTTGGTGCGCCTGAACCCGATCATCACCCGGAGCGAACTAGTGGAAGCCACCGGGCTTTCCCAGCCCACCATCACGCGCGCCACTACTTCCCTACTCAACGCGGGCCTCATCCAGGAACGCACCGACCTCACCCAGTCCCGCGGGCGCGGCCGGCCAACGGTGCCGCTTGAGGCGGCCGATAATGACTGGGTGCTCGGCGGCATCTCCGTGGGCACCAAGCAGACCTACATCGGCCTTTATGACATCAAGGGCCGCACGTTGAGCGAAGAGGAATTGACCACCCCGGTGGCTAACCTCAGCGAAGATGACTTCCTCGAGCACATCATGGCCGGCATCAATCGCATGCTGACGAACCTGGAGCACCGCTTGGTCTCCCTCGGCGTGACTACCTCCGGCACCGTGGATGCCAACGGCCTGGTCACCGCGGAAAACCTCAACTGGCACGGCGTGGACATTGCCGAGCGCCTGCGCTTCCAGTTCGGCGTCCCCGTGGTAGTCTCCTCCGCCATCCCGGCCATCCTCGGCTCCGAGACCCAGGCGGCCGAGATTGGCACCAGCGAGCGCGTCCTAGTGCTCTTCGCGGACGATTCCATCGGCTCCGCACTCTCCGTAGAAGACGAGGTCAGCCCCATTATTCCCGTGCCGCAAACGCACTCTGATCTGCTTGGTCACGGCGCCTCCGAGCACCTGCTGGCCACCCAGCAGATCCTAGAGAAGGTGCGTCACGAGGGCGTGGAAGTAGCCACACTTGCCGACGCCGCCCAAGTAGCCGACTCCCACCCCGCCGTCCGCGCCATTTTGGACGAGCGCGCCCGCCAGTTGGGCGCCATCACCGCGGAGCTGGTCAAGGCCCACTCCCCGGCCACCGTGGTTATCGCCGGCGGCGCGTTTACCGACGACCCACAGGCCCCCAAGCAATTTGCCGCCACCGTCCGCGCCTCCGCGGGCGAAGAGTTGCAGCTGCGCATGATTCCGGGCCATAAGGAGATTGTCCGCGCGGTAGCCCGCACCGTGGCCACCGATCAGCTCCTGCGCCAACCGCTGGAGCTAGGCCGCTCACTCCAGTGTGCTTAGAACCTCGCGTACCGAGTCGATGTCGCGAAAGAGGTGGGCATTGAGCCCGCAGTAGCTAGCGCCCTCCACGTAATCGATGCGGTCATCAAAAAAGTGCGTATCTTTCGGCTGCGCGGAGAGCGCATCCACGGCCACACGATAGGCCTCTGGGTGCGGCTTGGCCACGCCAATATCGCAGCTGAAAGTCACCGCCGCGCAATCCTCCAGCCACGGCTGCTTTTTACGCACCTGGCCCGCCAGCGTGGTGGGGATATTGGATAAGATGCCCACACTATAGCCTTCCCCGATAAGCCCCTTGACCAGCGCTACCATGTCGGGGTCCGCTTCTAATAGGCCGCTGTTTTCACACACTACTGCCTCAGCGACGGGAACCTCCCCCAACCCGGCGCGGGCTGCTACCTCATTCCAGTAGTGGCTATCGCTAAAAATGCCGGCATCGTAGTCCGGCCGATAAAACCCATAGGCCTCCCACATCGCCTCTGGATCTGGCGGCGCAAGGAGGCGCTCCAAGTCCGCGTGGCTTTCTGGGGTTGCCGGGCGCATGAGAACGCCGTACATATCAAAGAGGAGTTTGGGCATAACGGGGCCAGTTTATGCGCGTTTCGGCGCTTGGGTCAGCACGGCTACGATTCCCACACCCGCACCAGCGACAAAAAGAGGCAGCATCGCAGGCGCCTGCTCCATGGACAAGGCAAAGATGCCGCCGATGGCACCAATGATCAGCATACCGCCGAGGCTATAGAGCGAGCGTGTGACTACCCCACGCTTGCCGGCGACGCCATAAACCAGCAGCGCGAGCCCGGCGAATGGGCCGAGCATCAGCGCCGCGGTGGTCAAAAATACTCCCAAGGCCACGTGAGTGGACATGATTGCCGCTCCTACGATGAGAAAGAGCGCCAGAACTAACAGGCTTATGGCGCACAAAGCCTTGCGTTGCGTTGACATAGAAGTAATCCTCCCACCGCACCGCAGTGCTATGGGAGGATTGAGCTAAATCTTGATGGGTTTGTTATTCACCCACGCGCGCTTAGGCGCCGCCTTCGGTGCGACCAGCCAGGCGCTCATCGATGCGCAGTAGGCCAGAACCATCATTGCCCACCAGCTTGATCTGGTCCAGAATCTCAGAAACGGTAGCTTCTTCCTCTACCTGCTCGCTCAGGAACCAGTCAACCAACTGGCGGGATTCCAGATCCTGTGCGTCTAGCGCCGCGCGGGCGATGGTGCGAATCTCCTCGGAAACCTTCTGCTCGTGCTCGAGGGAAGCCTGGAAGGCATCCTGCGGGTTAGCGGCCTTGACGGAGCCAACCGGGATGTCATTGAGCTCTACGCGGTATCCGCGGGAGAGCAAGTGGTCTGCAATCTTCTCTGCGTGTTCGCGCTCCTCAGCAGCCTGGCCCATGAACCAATCGCGCATGCCTGGGAAGGAGAGGTTATCCATCTCGAAGGCCAGCTGGGTGTAGACCATGGAAGCGCCATATTCGCTAATAACCTGGTCATTCAACAGGGTTTGCAGCTTCTCGTCCATCGTAAAAACCTTTCTGTGTGAGGAAATTAATTAGTGCTAAGCACCACACTACCGGAGATCCTCCCGCGATCCAGCAAGGTCTACTTAAGTAAACTTGCACGTCATTATGCTTTTTTAGATTGGATAACCTAAGTTAGCCAAGACAAAGCTAGCCCCCAAGCGCGGGCAAAGTTCCCCTAAGAACGCGAGGTCATCGCGGAATCAATACATTTACACCGACGCGAGCCCGAGTCCAGTTCGCCGCCTCTCGCTTGAACGCTCGCACCCTAGGCCGTTAATGTGACTTTAATCACCCAAGCGACCACTGAGGCGATTCAGGCGCTGCGCGCTCGCCCCTTCAAGGCCGCGGAACTCTACTTCGATGCCACGCTCGGCGTATTTCTTCTGCACCGCATCCAACGTTGCCACCGTAGAGGCGTCCCATACCTCGGCCTTGCTCATATCAATCACCACGCGCTGAGCATCCAGCGTGTAATCAAAGGCATAGACCAAATCATTGGAGGAGGCGAAGAAGAGCTGGCCGCGCACCGCATACTCGGCATCGCCTACGTGCTCCACCTCCACCAGGTGGGCCACGCGGCGGGCAAAGCCGATCGAGGCCGCCACCACGCCGAGCACCACACCCACCGCCAAGTTATGCGTGGTCAGTGTTCCTACCACCGTCACCAGCATCACGAGCGTTTCTGATAGCGGCATGAGCTTCAGCGTGCGCGGGCGAACCGAATGCCAATCCACCGTCGTTGCAGCCACGATGATCATCACCGCCACCAGCGCGGCCATCGGAATGCGGCCGACGGTCTCGCCAAAGAGCAGGCAGAGGATAAGGAGGAAGACGCCCGCGAGGAACGTCGACAAGCGCGTGCGCGCCTGGGATGCCTTCACGCCGATCATGGTCTGGCCAATCATGGCGCACACGCCCATGCCACCAATGACCGCGGCGAGGATATTGCCCACGCCCTGGCCAAAGGACTCGCGCGTCTTATCGGAGTGGGTATCCGTAATGTCATCGACCAGCTTGGCCGTCAGCAGCGATTCCATCAGGCCCACCAAAGCCATGCCAAAGGCATACGGAGCAATAAGCTGCAGAGTATCCAGGTTCCACGGAATATCCGGCACGAAAAGCCCCGGCAGCGAGGTGGGCAGCTCGCCCTGGTCCGCCACATCGGGCACCTTCCACCCAGCCGCCACCGCAATGATGCTGACCACCAGAATGGTAATCAGCGGGGCGGGAATCACCGTGGTCAACCGCGGTAGCCCCAGCATGATAGCCAGGCCAATGGCCACCAGCAGATACACCATCCACGGCACATCAATTAGGTGCGGCAGCTGCGTAGTAAACATCATGATGCCCAGCGCATTCACAAATCCCGTCATCACCGAGCGCGGGATAAAGCGCATGAGCTTGGCTACACCCACCGCGGCCAATACCACCTGCATAATTCCCGCCAAGAGCACCGCGGCTACCACGTAGTCATGCCCATGTTCATGCGCGAGCGGAGAGATAACCAGCGCCACCGCTCCGGCCGCGGCGGAAATCATCGCTGGCCTACCTCCGGTAAAGGCGATGGACATGGCCATCACCACGGAGGAAAACAATCCCACCCGCGGATCCAACCCTGCGAGGATAGAAAAGCTTAAGACCTCCGGGATCAGAGCAAGCGCCACCGCTAAACCGCCGAATACCTCCTTGCGCAGGCGCGCAGGCGAGGAAAATGCATAGCGGAAGCTGGCGATGACGCTAGTCGGAGCAGGTTGTTCTTTAATCACGCCTGCACATCCTGGTGGATTTTAGGAGCCTTCCTTAAAAGAGCCATCCGCGGTGATCACGGGCAGCACGGACCACGCGAAGTTGATCCACTGATCGGTCTTCTTCCACGAGAAGTCCGGCTCGAAAATGGTCTTTGGCTTGGTATAAATGACGGCCGAGCGCACATCGTCTGCGGTTTCCTTGAGCAGGTTAACCACCAGATCCAAGGTCTTGCCGGAGTCCGCAACGTCATCGACAACCAAGACCTTCTTGCCTTTCAGCGAATCCGTATCCAGCTGCGGGGAAAGAATTACAGGCTCGTCTAGGGTCTGGCCGATATCGGTGTAGAACTCCACATTGATAGCACCCATGGCCTTGACACCGATGGCATAACCGATAGCACCGGCTGGGATCAGGCCGCCGCGAGCGACGCCCACGATGAGGTCTGGGAACCAACCAGATTTCACAATCTGTTCCGATAGGTTTCGGCTCGCCTCGCCGAAGACCTCCCAGGTGAGGTTTTCCCGGTCCGGGTGGATCCAATTTTCAGTCACGATTGTGTGGCTCCTTTTGCGTCATGGGCTTTCCTTGTAGTTTAACGAGCATTGCCTGCCAAAGAAAAGGCAGCTACCGGAATGGAACCTCGCCCAAAGTCCGGCGTAGCTTGCGAGTGCGCAGGCGCTCCGGATTCTCGGCTAGATGCTCCATGGCGCGCACCGCGCACATCACGTGGGCTTCCTTCGAATTGGAGTAGAAGGCCTGCGCCTGCGCCGGCAACTTCGGCACCGCGTGAAGAGGCAGGTCAGAGACCGAAAGAAGAGTTCCATAAGGAACGCGGTAGCGGTAACCATTGGCCGCGAGCGTGCACGATTCCATATCCACAGCCACCGCGGTGGAGGTTCGCAGCCACTCCCATAAATCCCGGTTGGTGCGCCACTCCCAGTTGCGATCATCGGTGGAGAGCACCGTGCCGGTGCGCATGAGCGAGTTGTCGTCGCCGTACACCGCCTTTACTGCGGATTCGAGCATGCGCTGTACTTCTGGAATCGCCGGGATGGGTGAGGTCGCCGCAACCTTCTGGTCCAAGATGTGGTCATTGCGTTGATAGGCATTGCCTAGAATCAGGTCACCGATGCGCATGCGGCCGTCCATTCCGGCGCAGTGCCCAATCATGATCCATGCCTCTGGGCGTAGCACCGCCAAGCAATCCGTAATGGTCTTGGCGTTGGAGGGTCCTACACCGATATTGATCATCGTGATGCCATCGCCACCGGCAGTGATTAAATCAAAGCGCGGCATCTGGTACCGAGAGGTCAACGTTAAACCGTCAACATCAAGGTCCACCGCATCGTTGGGATGGATGGTCTCCCCATTGGGCAGCACCAAGGCGGTATAGCGCGAGTCTTCCTTGGTCAGCTCGCGCAAACCAAACTTCACAAACTCGGTGGTGTGCATCGCGTAGTTAGTAAACAGAATGTATTTCTGCACCGTATCGACCTCGATGCCGGTGTAATGCTCGATGCGCGCACAGGCAATGTCGAAGCGCTGGGCTCCAAAGTGAAATAGCGGCTTTTCCGCACCGTGGAAAGCCTCCCATTCGCCATCAATGATCGCGTCATTGACCTCATCTAGCGTCGGCCGTGGAATAGGCCCGCGTTCCTGCGGAGCCGTGGCCGTCTCCTTGATGTACTCCGGCGGGATGCGCTGGTCCGATTGGCCAACAAAGATATCGCACGGATAATTGCCCGCTAGGCGGGTCAGCTGCTCGTGCAGGTAATCCCGAATAATGTGCGGCTTGGAAATTACCGCCGAGTACTTGCCTGCCTCGTTGACGTAGCCAAACGGCTCGGAACGATCGATCGGCTGCCATTTGCGGATATCCACCGTGACCTTGGGGTAGACCACGTAGCGATAGTCATCTAGGTTTCCTGATTCCAGTGTCTTGCGGGCAAGCTCGCAAGAGTTCTCATAGAGCTCAATCAGGCGGTTTACCGCCTCATCAACGGAGTGGACATGCTGCAGGTCAGTCATAAACGCGAGTGTAGCGGGGACTTTGCAGCGCGGCAGCGGTCTGCGCTTTTCATCCTTCTTTTCCTCAAGGCTTCAACGATGTGCTTGCCCGGAAAATCTTCAACTGTCAGTTTGAGCTATGCCCTCTGGTGGTGTGACTATCGAATGGTGCTCACTCATTCAGAAGGCTTTCGCCCTTGGCCTCCAAAAGCTGTTCCATTTCGCGCATCTCAGCGGTTTGGACGTCGATCATTTGTTGGGCTAGATCCACGAGAGGCTGATAGCCACCGTTGTCGATTTGGTCCTGGGTCATGGCAACAGCACCTGCGTGATGGGAATGCATCAGCTGAAGGAACAGGGTATCTGCTTCCTCGCCTTCAAGTGTTTTTAGCTGGTCCAGCTGTTCTGGAGTGATCATGCCATTGGCAATGTGCTGGGAATGCTGCTCCATCAAGTCATGTTGGTCCCATTGTTCAGCCCAATCGACCATGGTGTCGATCTCTTCCTCTTGCCCGACTTTAATCCGGTCAGCTAAGTCCGCTGTGGCTGCGCTGGTGCCCTGGGCAGCCAGGATGATCTCGCTCATGTCCACGGCTTGTTGGTGATGTGGCGTCATCATCGCAAGAAAATGTAAATCCACTCCGTTAACTTCCGCGGGCTGATTAGCCCCGGCTGTCACCGCGACACCATCCTTATCGGTTTGCGGGGTATCTGTGGTGTCTGAGTCCTGTCCGGAGCATGAGACGACACTAACCCCCAAGAGTGCAATGGCAATCAAGCCGGAGATGCGGTGTCGTAATGATGTGCTTGTCATGAATGGAGCCTTCCTAAGACTGAAGTATCTGACGCGGCGGCCAAATTAAGGATACCCCCCTAGGGTACCTTAGGGTGTGGACCAGATGTTCGTCGCACTCACGGTTTATTCCACCTCAGCGCAGGTTGGGGGCGGTCAGCAGTCTGTTGACTTGCGTTTATTTATCGATCTGGCCCGCTCTGTCAGGGGGCGCAGATACAAACGTTGCAGCAGCTGGGCATGGAAGGGCAACTACCACGGTGTAGGCCAGATCAGGATTGCACCCACACTCATTGCCAGATAACAAATTTTTCGCTTGGTCCAACGATTCATGCAAGGTTTTCTCGCATAAACGAAGGCCCACCGACAATACATCGGCGGGCCTTCTCCCCATGACTAATCTCTCGGTACCCAAGGAGGGAGTGGAGCGCACCCTCCTGCAAGCACCGCCCGTGATTAGGCAAGCCTAAGTTTATAAACCTTTCGTAGGATGGTCAAGGGTTTGCCCATAAATTTCTTAACCTCTGGTAAAAACACAGTTAACCTGCAATAACGAGTACAATCCTGAACCATGGCTGAGTTGAAAACCGCTATTTCCGAGCAACTCCGCAAATTCTGGCGTGCCAACGAGAAGGAATTGACCGATTCCCCGCGTCGCGGTGTCGCCTCCCCTGCCGAAGCCACGGCACTGCGCGAAGAGGTCGCGACCGAAATCGCGGACCTCATCAAAGCGCAGAAGAGCAAGACCAGCCCCGGCGATACCGCCCTCGACGCCGATGCCGCCGCTACCCTTCCCCTTGGTGCCCGCATTAAGCCGCGCGGTGTCTTTGAAGATGACTGGGGCGCGCGTCCCACCACGCAGCGGCCCTGGCCGGTCATCCTCATCCACGGCACCTGCGATACCAAGGGCGTATGGCAAATCCTCGGCAATGAACTGCGCCAAAACGGCTGGGCGGTCTTCGCCCCCGACTACGGCCGTCGCGCCACCCAACCCCTCGCAGAATCCGCCCAACAACTCGATGCTTATATCCGCACCGTGCGCATGGCCACCGGCGCGGACAAGGTCATCCTCATCGGCCACTCGCAGGGCGGGCTGCTTGCCCGCTATTGGATGCGCATGATTGGCGGCGCCGAGCACGTCCTCCATCTGATGTGCATCAGCGCGCCAAACCACGGAACTACCTACGGCGGCATCGTCAGCCGCCTCATTCGCACCCCACGCCAAGAAGCGGTGATGCGCTCTGTCATCGATGGTTGGTTCGGACCGGCGGGAATGGACCAAATTGTCGGCAGCGAAGCCCTGCGCGAAACCAATCGCGATGGCGACTTGGAATCAGGGGTGAGCTATACCTGCATTGCCACGCGGTCTGATGCCGTCGTGGTCCCACCCGAAACCTGTTTCCTCGACCCCCGCGGCGTCGCAGAGGGCACCGTGCGAAATATTTACGTCCAAGACTTCGACCGCCGAGCAGTGGTCATGCACGAGGATATGCCGATGGACAAGCGCGTCCACGCCATCGTGCGCACCATCTTGGAATTAGTAGAGACTATCCCACGCTAGTTAGAGCTCCAGCTCATCAAGCACCGCGTCAAAAGCCGGACCCACCTGCGTGCGCCACAGCGTATCCACTTTCTTATCACCCCGGCCGGGCCCGCCATTGATGACGGCCACGCGCTTGCCCTGTTTCTTTGCCTCCAGCACAAAGCGATACCCGCTCATTACCGCCAGCGAAGACCCAGCAACCAGCAGCGAGCGCGCCTGTCCTAACACGGCAAAAGCGGCATCGCGGCGCTCGGCCGGCACGGGCTCGCCAAAGTAGACCACGTCCGGCTTCAACAGTTCCGATCCACACCGCTCACATCCGGCCATGCGGAACGCAGCCACGTCTGATTCATCGAGCGTCACATCTCCGTCCGGGTTCACTTGGTCCGCTTCCACGACGAGGCGCTCCAAGTACCCCGGGTTCGCTGCGGCTAGGCGCGCATCGAAGTGTGGCCGCGCCTCCCGATAACCGCACATTAAGCACACGACGGTTTCCATATCGCCATGCAGCGCAACCAGGTTCATGGTTCCTGCCTGTTTATGCAGGCCATCCACGTTTTGGGTAACCACACCATTGACCAGCTCGGCGCGCTCTAACTCCACGAGCGCATAGTGCGTGCGGTTAGGCACCGCGGAATCCATGACCCGCCACCCCACAAAGCTACGAGCCCAATACCTATGGCTCGCGGCCGGGTCGTGGCGAAATTCCTGATAGGTCATCGGCCGGTGCCTACTAAGGGAGCCGCGCGGGCCCCGATAATCCGGCACGCCCGACTCCGTAGACACCCCTGCCCCGGTTAACACCATCACTGGGCCCTCGCGCAGCTGCTTTACGACGTCCCCTAAAGCCTTCCCTTCCTCCGTATGCGGCGCCGATTCCTCGACCACTCGGGCGATCGAACGCAGCGCGGACTGGTGGGCAAGGGAGACGGCGGGATCCATGCCCCCGATGCTAGCTTTCGGGCAAGTGCTCTACATATAGCCACTCCGAATCCAGCTCGCCGTGACGCGAGCACTTGGTATGCCAGCCATCGGGACGTACCTGGGCCACCATGCGCCGGCCACAGATCTGGCAATAACGCGGCACGTCGAGGCCGGCTGCGGCCGCCGGGTGCAGCGTGAAGGCCTCTTCGATCGGCTTTCCGGTATTCGGATGAAAAATCGGCTCATCCCCGGAAAGGACGGCAGCAGCCAACTCGGACGTCGGCTCGAATAAGCCAGGCACTACAGGGCCTTAATAGGCAGATCGATGCGGTGCAACATGTCCACATCCTTTTCAATCTGCTGGCCCAGGGTGGTCAGGTAGTTGCCGGCAATGATGGCGTTGATGCCGCCGAGCAGGCCGCGCTCCGTGCCGTCGTCGCCAAGCGAAAGCTCGCGGCCGCCGGCAAAGCGCAACGTGGTAGACGGCATGGCCAGGCGGAATGCCGCCACGGCGCGCAGGCCCTCGCCCAGCGGAACCAGCGGGCGATCCGCAAAGGGGGTGCCAGGTCGCGGATCGAGGAAGTTCATCGGCACCTCGCACGGATCAATCTCTGCCAGCTGCGCGGCGAACTCGGCGCGCTGCTCCAGGGACTCGCCCATGCCAATGATGCCGCCGCAGCAGACCTCCATGCCTACCTCGCGTACATAGTCCAGGGTCTGCTTGCGCTCCTCCCAGGTGTGGGTGGTGACCACATTGGGGAAGAAGGAGCGGGAGGTCTCCAGGTTGTGGTTATAACGCTGGGCGCCCATATCCTTCAGGCGCTGTGCCTGCTCGCGGGTCAGGGTGCCCAGAGAGCAGGAAATCTCAATATCGACGGCGTCATTAATCGCGGCAATGGCCTCGCCCACCTGGTCCAGCAAGCGATCGTCCGGCGACTTCACCGCGGCGACGATGCAGAACTCAGTAGCACCGGTCTTGGCGGTCTTCTGCGCCGCCTCCACTAACTCCGGGATGTTGAGGCGCACGGCACGCACTGGGGACTCGAAGAGGCCGGACTGAGAACAGAAGTGGCAATCCTCGGGGCAACCACCGGTCTTAATGGAGATAATGCCTTCCACCGATACGTCCGGACCACACCACTTCAGGCGGGTCTGGTGGGCGATATCGGCAATTTCCTCCAGCTGGGAATCCGGAACCTGCAGTACCTGCAATAGCTCTTCCTGGTTGAGGCCTTTGCCTTGCTCTAGGGCTTTCTCACGGGCGATGTCAACGATGCTCATGGTGCTAAACCCTACTTGAACGGCGTTCAACTTTGGTTAAAACCACATATAAATATGTACGGAACTACCCTCAGGGGCATGACGCTTTATGATGACACCCTCTCCCTCCTCCAAGAGCTGATCCGCAATGCCTGCGTTAATGACCTCACGCCAGACTCCGGCCACGAGGTGCGCAATGCGGATAGCCTGGAAAAATTCTTCGCAGGTGAAGACGTGCAGATTGAGCGCTTCGAATCCCACCCGGGCCGCGTCTCCATCGTGGTGACCGTCCCCGGCGATCCGGACAAGGAACCGCTCACCCTCATGGGCCACACGGACGTCGTCCCCGTAGATGAGCCGAAGTGGACCAAGCCGCCTTTCGAGGCGCTTATCGAGGACGGCAAGCTTTACGGCCGCGGTTCCGTAGACATGCTATTTATTACCGCCACCATGGCCGCCGTCACCCGCGAGGTCGCCCGCGCCGGTAACACGGGCGGCACCCTCGCCTTTGTCGGCATGGCCGATGAGGAGGCCCGCGGCGGTCTCGGCGTGCGCTTTATGTCCGAGAACCACCCGGATGCTTTTTCCTGGAAGAACTGCTTATCTGAAACTGGCGGTAGCCACCTGCCCGGCGCGGTGGGCTTCAACGTGGGAGAAAAGGGCGCGGGCCAGCGCCGTCTGCACGTGCATGGCGATGCCGGCCATGGCTCCACTCCTTATGGCAAGGACTTTGCCATCGTGAAGATCGGCGAGGTGGCCCGCCGCATCGCCGCCGCTGAGCCGCCTACAGCCTCGAATGAGATCTGGGAGGGCTTCGTGCGCACCTTCAAGTTTGACCCCCAGACCGAGCAGGAGCTTATCGACGGCACCGGTGACTACTCCAAGTTCGGCAACCTCGACGCCTATGCCCACGCCTTTAGCCATACCACCATCGCCGAGACCGTCCTGCGCGCTGGCGGTGCCATCAACGTGCTGCCTTCACATGCCTACCTGGAAATGGACGTGCGTCCCTTCCCCGGCCAGACCCAGGAGGATCTGGATGACTTCTTGCGCAGCGCGCTCGGGGACATGGCCGATGAGGTAGAAATCGAGCACCTCATTACCGAAGATGCCACGCAATCCTCCACCGATACCGAGCTATGGCGGGCGATTGAGGCCACCTCCAAGGAATTCTTCCCCGACAAGGCCGTTGTCCCTGTTCACGCCACCGGCGGCTCGGACCTGCGCTTCGCCCGCCGCAAGGGTGGCAATGCCTATGGCTTTGCCATGCACGCCGAGGGCCGCGATATGGCCAGCGCCAATTCGCAGCTGCACAGCCACGACGAGCACCTCTACCTAGAAGACCTCGAATTGACCGTGCGCGCCTACCGCAGCTTGGTCAATCGCTTCCTAGGCCTGTCACAGGAGTAACATTTATGGCAAGATGTCTGGCATGAGCTTTGCACGTAAGTCCGCGCTGCTATCTGCAGCTACCGCCCTGACCGTAACCCTCGCCGCCCCTGCCGCTGCCCATGCCGACGCCGTCGATACCCTCCTAGCCAAGATGCCCGCCGGGCAGATTTCCTGCTCCCAGGCCAAGCAGTACTGGACCAACTCCGCTGACTACAACCAGAAGAAGTCCCAGGCCCTCGCCGTTGCCACCGTGCACCCACGCGGCAACGAGGTTCGCGACGCCATCGGCCGCATGGACGAAGCTATTGCCCGCTGCGGTCTAAACGGCACCACTGGCCAGGGCAAGCCGGTCAACACTGGCGGCCAGCGCGGCAACGCTCCCGCGCCAAAGCCGGCTCCGGCCCCGGCACCGGCGCCAGCCAAGAACGCCAAGGTCATCGAGCTGGGCACCATCCCGGGCCAGCCGACTGTCGACGTCCCCTTCTTCGGCCAGACCTTCCGCATCCCGGATGCGGCCAAGATTGCCCAGAACGCTGTATCCCAGTTCCAGCTGCCGCAGATTCCGCAAATCCAGCAGCTACAGCAGCTGTCTTCTTTCTAGCGGTCTAGCTGAAAATAGATCCCGGCATGCGCGCTGCAGCCGGGATTAAATTTATGCCCGCAGTGGGGACACGCAGGCGCGGCGGAATAAGCGTGGTAGTTCATCTCGGTGCGGCAAGCGCCGCAGAGGACCGAGGGGGCGTCGACAAGCATGGGCCCAAACTCATGCTCAGTAAGCTCGGCATGGCACAGCGCGCAGGCAAAATACTTCCCGCAGGTGGCGCACTTATTGGCCACCACATCCAGCGGCGAATGCCAATGCTTGCACCGGCCTTCCGCATCAATCGCGCCGTGAATCTTCATGGCCGTCAGCATACGCGCCATTCTGCTGCCACTGGTGCTTCTTTTCCTCGGATTTCTTGGCATTGCGCACTGCCTGAATGCCCACCACGATGGCGATGATGAGTGGTACCCACACCTTGCTGTAATCCATTAAGAATACGAACCAGTCGGGCAAATCGATGTCGATGTTGAAATCGATATCCGGCACCGGCAGCTCTATCTGCGGAAACTCCGGCACCGGGAGCACGATATCCGGCAGATCGATATCCGGCAGCTCCCACTCCGGCAACAACCGAGACAAGATGCGGCTGATGATCGGGCCAAGCACGATTACGCCAATGGCCCAGCCGGACTTTCCCAAGCCACCCAGGAGCGGATATAGCACCCGCTTGAAGGAGCTTTCCTCCATGGCCTTGCGGCGCTTTTCTCCCAATGAGCCGGCCGGGGGCTCGAGGGCGACTGCCTCCTCCCCATTGCGGTAGTACACGTCGAGGAGCTCGCCAAAGGGGGAGGCTTGGATATCTAGGTAAGGCTTGGTTCGCGGGGCGGAGTTCTCGAGCAGGGTGAGGTCTTTTTCGATCTTCTTCTTAAGCGAATAGCGGCCCGCACGCGGCCGATCGTGGCGGCTGCGTACCTGACCGTTCACCACAATCTGCAGACGTGGGCTCGGGTTCTTCCGCCAAAGCCGGAAGCGTTCCGGCAGAGTGGCATCGCCTGGAACCGCGGTAAAGTCCTTTGCCTTCTTAGGCCACTGGCCCATCTCCGCGAACTCGGCATCGTATCCGCGCTGCACCTCGATGGTGCCCACTTCGGGGTGCTCTAGGCGCCACGTCTCCATTAGCTCTTCCCTTCCTGAGAGCCCACCAGGGCGCCCAGCCTGCTCGCGGCCCATGCCAGGAAAACAAATACTGGGAGGTATATCCAGGTGCCCTCGTTGAAGTAGAGGGACATGGCTGCAAAATACGCCAGCCCCGCCACGCAGAAAATGGTCCAGGAGGCGCGGAAAGTGGCGCCGTCGACAAGAGCGATGGCCACCGTCAGCACGGCCATGAGGATGAGCAAAGTGGCACCGGAGACAAGATGGTAGACAGCGGGCGGCAGGCCAACGAAGACCGCGGCCATGGCGATGGGCGCCCACCACTGCCACCACACGCGGGAGGGCTCGTCCTTTGTTTCTGCTTCTGCCTCTAGCTCCTCAAACACGCACCCAACCTATCACAGAGCTTAACAAAGCTTATGGGGAAGAAATCCTCCCTATGGCCGGCTTAATCCTCCCGGCGGAGGATACCGCGCTGAACAGGGCGTACTTAGCGTTGGAGACATGAAAAGCACACCACTCATCCTCGCGGCGGGCGTGATATTTGGTGCCATCTACGGCACCAATGCACTCCTGCCAGACATGTATGACAACCCTACTTCTGAAGTGCAGGCCGGACAGACCCGCATCCCCGGATTATCCTGCACGGAAGAAGATGGCTCCACCAGCAGTGAACCACGCTGGGACTGTGACGGCACCCAAATCCGCGCTAAGGAAGCCGGCGTACAAGACAAAGACCAAGCCACCCGACGCTACCTCCGGGCAATGGGTGAAGGTACGGCCATGCCGGAAGGAGACATCGACCGCGACGGGGATAAGCGCACGCTTAGCGATGGCGACCTCGTAGCCATCAGTATCGAGGGAGATGGCCCCACCACGTTCCTCTCCTTGCGCGGACCGCGCGCTGAAGAACTTGCCCAGGAGGTAGAAAAGGCATGAAGAATCTGTATTGGCTATCTATCGCTTTTGGACTGGTAGTCTCCGGCTTTTTCTTGGCCGATCGTCGGTTTACCGAGGTTGGACTCATCGGTACACTCATCTGCGTGGGCCTGACGCTCGGGCTGGGATTGTTGTGGTTCAGGCCGCGGCCGATGTGGCAGGGCATCCTCTGGGGTGCGCTCGCCCAGCCGGTGGTGGTAAGCCTCAACGACCAAATGGTGGGGATTTCGAACAAGCTGGGGCTTACCTATCTGGACGCGGCCTTTTACTCGCCACTTCCAGAAGAAACCATCAAGCTCCTTGGCGTCGTTATTATTATTGCGGCTTTTGGAAACGTGAAGCAGCCCTACCAAGCCGCCGCGGTCGGCATGGCCGTAGGCCTTGGTTTTGATGCCATGGAAAATGTGCCGTTCATCCTCAACGCGGCCATCGATAACTTGGACGGCGACCTCTGGGGCGTCATCATTACCGGTATCGGACGATTCTTCACTGGCGCCTTTAGCCATGCGCTGTATACGGGGGTTGCGGCGTGGGGCGTCGGCAAGCTCTATGCGGGCGCGCGCCACGGGTATTGGCAGATGGCCGGATTCTGGCTGGCCGGTATCGCCCTACATACCTTGTTCAATGGCGCGACCATGATTGCGGGTGACTGGCCGGTAACCATCCTTGTTATCGCCCTCATCACCTGGACGCTTATTATCTGGGGCCTGCGATTCATGCGCAAGCAGGACAAGAAACACGCGGCACAAAGCAGCGAAAATTCCCTACCCACTAAAGATCCGGAATATAGCTCCTGAGCTGGCTCAATGCGGAGAAAAAGGCTCGTGTCCGAGGGGTGTTATAAGGTGTGAATCGTACACAGGTTCACACGATAATTTAGGTACGATGCGCCATGGAAGAACCCTACTTTTCCACGACCAACACCACCGACCCCACCACACGCTTAGCCTTTGAGATGCGAAAGGCGGAATACGAGTTCTGGGTGAGCCAAGTCCCGGATCTCGATTCTGATTTCGAATTAGTTACCCAATCCCTCTACCGCACCACCGGCGTTAATGAAGGGCGGATCGGCCATATCCTCATGGCGCTGCACCGCTTGGAGGAGCTGCCCGAGCTTCAAGCGCTGCAGCACCGCCTCTACCACTTGGACCTCGACCGGATTATTGCCATCAATAAGTCCCTCAACCGCTTGGGCAATCCGACGCCAGAGGTGGTGGCGCGCATCGATGAGCAGCTCACCGCCTACCTCACCCCTACCCGGCCCAACCAGACCATGCGCACACAGGCGCAGATCAAGCGCAAGCTCAATGAGCTCATCAACCTCGCCGATGACACGCTAGCCGTCACCCAGGGCCCTACACAGCCGCGCTACACCATGGAAAATTGGGGCGATAACACCTCGGCGGTGACTTTGAGTGCGGACCCGGCGGTTATCGCGAGCGTCGATAAGTGCGTCCGGCAGACCGCGCTGGAGCTAGATTGCTCGCTTGCCGACGCCGCCGTTGCACTCCTCACCGGCCGCACCCAAGCCCCCGAGATCATCCTCAACGCCTACAAGGCCACCGACGTGCCCAATTCCCCGGCATTTATTGAGTCCGTGGGCTGGCTCGACCCGGCGCGCTCCAATGCGCTGCCCTACACTAAAATCCGGGAGATGGACCCTAACCACGAGGTCAAGGGCTATGTCACTCCCGCCGCCATGGCCGCGTACCTGGAAGGTTTCGACGGCACCTGCCGCTACCCTGGATGCAACCGACCAGCCACGGCCTGCCAGAAGGATCACCGCATCAACCACGCGGACGGCGGGCCGACCACCCCGGCAAACCTCGCCTGCCTGTGCCAGCACCACCACAACGTAAAGACCGATGGCCGGGCCTTTTATGTCATGGATCCACATACGCGCGACATCATCTGGCTTTTTGAGGACGGCACCTGGACCACCACCGAACCCTCTGGCCCATTGGCGCAGAAGAACAAGAACTGGGTGCAGACCTTCGCCCAAACCATGACTGCCCACCGCGCCCGAGCATATGAAGAGGCGCAAGAACTCATGCGCCAGCAGAAAACCACCCCTAAGGAGGAGGAATAAAACCACCAGCTTCCCTACAGTGGCTGGTATGACGCAAAATTTATTCACACTTGACGAGCTCGTAATTTCTCAGACCAAGTCCTTCCTCAACGATCAGTTCATGATCACCGATCTAGACGGCACCCCGGTGGGTACTATCCTGCAATCCACCAGTCTCAAAGACATGGTGTTTAAATCCTCTCGCAGCTTGGAGGTCGCACTCACGGATGCTGAAGGCAACCCGCTACAGACGGTCATGACGATTTCGGACCCGCCGAATTTTCTGCGGGATACCTATGAGGTGCACTTGCCGGGAATCGAAAAGCCCATGGCCGTTATTACCAAGCGTTTCTCCATGCTCAAGACAAAGTTGGACTTGACCATGGAGGGCTTTGCCGACGTCGAAATTCACGGCGACTTCTGGGATTGGAACCTTTCCATCACTTCAGAAAATCGCCTGCTTGCTGACGTCTCTAACGAATGGACTGGCATGGGTAATTTCTTCATGGGCAAAAACACGTATCGCCTGCGCATCACGCCGGGCCTCAATGAGCAACATCACGCCGCCATCATCGGCGCCGTGATGAGCATGGATATGCTGCGCACTAAGCAAAAGAATAGCGACTAGGAAAAATAAAAAGGTGCTGTTGCAAAGTTGGGCGGAGAGCAGCGAAGACTCAGTTTCTCATTCCCTGATGGCCGCTGCGTGTGGGCGTTGTTAGGCCGTCTCGAAGACCCGGTTGACGATCACCGCGTCCGGAGTCGGTTGCCCGTAGGCAAACATCGCGCCTTGCCCTTTCCGCAATGAGTGCATCGCCTCCATCCCTTTCAACATCCGATATGCAGACGTCCGGTTCTTAAACGCGCCTTTCGGCCCGAGGATCCGCCTCAGCCGACCATCGTCGCCTGCCAGGATGTTGTTGAGCTATTTCACCTGCCGGTGTTCCACTGTTGGCGGGCAGATTCCCTCTGACTTCAACTCGACGATTGCCCTAGCTAGGGAGGGTGCTTTATCGCCGTTGATCACTCTGGGATACCCGGCTGACGCATTGGATCTGACGGCCTTGGCCAGGAAACACTTCGCTGCGGCCACGTTCCGCTTCGCAGAGAGGTAAAAGTCCAGGGTCTGGCCACCGGCGGTGATCGCCCGATAGAGGCCTCATCCACCCGCCAGGAACTGGCCTGCCAGTCAGGTACCTGCCGGTACCACCATGTTTGCTTGTCCAGCTCAGAGGCGTATTTCTGAACCCAGCGGTAGATCCTGGTGTGATCGACCGGCACGCCCCGCTGAAGTCATCATTTCCTCCAGATCGCGGTAGCCCACCCCGTAGCGGCAGTACCACCCACTGCCCACAGAATGATGCCACGGGGGAAATGACAACCGGAGAAGATACCCATGGCTGTGATTACATCACGTCGCCCTTCCTACTGCCCCAACTTTGCAACAGCACCTTTCAGGGTCATATGGGGCAGTGAAGAGAAGTGGCGGATCAGTGGACGGCGGTGGATGCCGGAGTAGGCGTGGTGTGTTCCTCCTTCGACTCGGTCGGAGCCAGGTGAGCCGGATCCAGATCAATGCGGCGCAACAGCTGGGCGTTCAGGGCTACCACGATGGTCGAGGCAGACATCAAGATCGCGCCCACGGCCGGGGACAGCACGAACCCGATCGAGGCGAGCACTCCGGCGGCCAGCGGCACGGCGAGGATGTTGTAGCCAGAGGCCCAGATCAGGTTCTGGATCATCTTGCGGTAGCTGGCTTGGGACAGCTCAATCATCGACAGCACTGCCCGCGGGTCATCACTGGCTAGGACCACCCCGGCAGATTCCATGGCCACATCCGTGCCGGCACCGATGGCGATACCGACGTCCGCGCGGGTCAGAGCGGGGGCGTCATTGACACCGTCACCGACCATGGCCACGCTCAAACCCCGGTCCTGCAGCTGCGTGACCTTGGTGTCTTTGTCCTGGGGCAGGACCTCGGCGAAGACCTCATCAATGCCTAAGTCCTGACCGACGGCGTGGGCCACCTGCTGGGCGTCGCCGGTGATCATCGCGACCTTCACCCCGCGGTCCTGCAGGGCTTTCACGGCGGCGCGGGATTCGGGGCGGATCTTGTCCTCGACGGCCACCGCACCGATGATCTGACCGTCGCGGACAATATGGAGCACACCGGCCCCACGCCCGGTCCAGGCGCTGGTGGTGTCGGTGAGCTCGGCCGGGGTGGTGAGGTTGAACTCGCGCAGCATGTTCGGCCCGCCCACGAGGATCTCAGCGCCATCGACAGTGGCCCGGACCCCCCGGCCGGAGGCGGCGCTGAAACCAGTTGCACGGATTTGCCGACGGGAGGCCTCGGGATGGGCGGCCGCAGCCGCCACGATGGCGCGGGCCACGGGGTGCTCGCTGTCGGCCTCCGCGGCGGCGGCCAGGGCCAGCAGCTCGCCCTCGGTGACGCCGACAGCTGCCGCAACACCGGTGACCGCGTGCGCACCCTCGGTCAGGGTGCCGGTTTTGTCGAAGAGCACCACGTCGATGGCGCGCATCCGCTCGAGCGCCATCCGGTCCTTGATGAGCACCCCGGATTTCGCGGCCCGCTCGCTGGAGATCGCAATGACCAGCGGAATCGCCAGGCCCAGGGCATGCGGGCAGGCGATGACCAGCACCGTAACCGTGCGCACCACGGCATCGTCCGGGCTGCCGATGATGGTCCACACCACCGCGGTGATCAGAGCGGAGATCAGCGCGAACCAGAACAACAACGCCGCCGCCCGATCCGCCAGGGCCTGGGCCTGGGAGGAGGACTCCTGGGCGTCGGCAACCATGCGTTGGATCCCGGCCAGGGCGGTGTCCCCACCGGTAGCCTCCACCCGGATGCGGACGGTGTTGTCGGTGGCCACGGTACCGGCGACCACCTTGTCACCGGTGTCGCGGAAGACGGGACGGGATTCGCCGGTGATCATCGCCTCATCGAATTCGGCGGCTCCGTCGAGGATGGTTCCGTCGGCCGGCACCCGGGCACCGGCCCTCACCAGCACGACGTCGTCGACGACCAACTCGGAGATGGCCACGGTGCGGGTGGTCCCGTCGATGACTTTCTCGGCCTCATCCGGCAGCAGGGCAGCCAGCGCGTCAAGCGCGGAGGACGCGGCCCCGAGAGCGCGCATCTCCAGCCAGTGGCCCAGCAGCATGATGGTCACCAACAGGGCCAGCTCCCACCAGAAGTCCAGGTCAAAACCGCCCAGCCCCAGAGTGGTGACCCAGGAGGCGACAAACGCCACGGTTATGGCCATGGCGATCAGGAGCATCATCCCGGGTTGGCGGGATTTCAGTTCTTTCCATCCGCCCTTGAGGAAAGGCGTTCCGCCGTAGACGAAGATGATCGTGCCCAGCACCGGGGGGATCCAGGTGGATCCGGGGAATGCCGGGAGGTGGTAGCCGAGCAGGTGGGCGACCATGGGGCTGAAAATAGCGACGGGAATGGACAGAATCAGCGACCACCAGAAGCGGTCTCGAAACATTGCGGTGCTGTGTCCGGCGTGTTCGCCGTGACCATGAACGTGGTGGTCTTCGTCCGGGGCGGAATGCGGGTGATCGTGAGGCATCGCCTGGCCGTGGGTGTCGGCATCTGCGTGGTGTTCGTGGCTGGCATGATCCGGGTGGTGGGTGTGGTCTGTTTCCGGAGCGGGGTGATCACCATGGTGATCGCCGGAATGGTGGGGAGTGCTCATGACGTTCCTTTCGCTCAACCCGGCCGGGGTCGAGATGATGGGTGAACTGATCAGGATAAGACGGTGTAGCCGGCCTCCTCGATGGCCCGGCGAACCATCTCCGGAGGTACGACACCGGTGACCGTGACGGTGGAAACACCACCAGCAGCGAGATCAATCTGGACGTCGTCGACCTGGGGGAGGGCCTGAAGGGCCTGGGTCACGCTTTTCGCGCAGTGCCCGCAGGTCAGGCCGGTGACCTGGTAGCTAGGGGAGGACCCTCCTGCTGACGAGTCGCTGGCGGCAGGGATAGTGGCGGTGTCGGCACGTGAGGCAGGTCCGCAACAGCTGCAGCCGTGGGAGGCCATCGGCAAAAGGCGGGGTGGGGAGGTGATCATGGGAAAGCTCCTTCGGTTCGGTGGGGTGCGGAGATGCCACCCTCTAGCGTATACCCCCCCGGGGTATATTTTCAAGGGTGGAGGGTGCGGCCCTCACGCGGGGCAGGGTGTGGTCACCGAGCAGCCTCCTCACTGTCGGGAGGGGGACAGCGGGAGGCGGAGGGCAAACACCGCTCCGCGACCGGGTCCGGGGGAGGTGGCTGTGAGAGTGCCGCCGTGGGCCTCGATCAATGCCTTGGAGATGGTCAGACCGATACCGGCCCCGCCGTTGTCCCGGCTGCGGGCGGCATCCCCCCGGTAGAAGCGTTCGAAGATGTGTCCGAGCTGGTCAGGTGGGATGCCCTCGCCGTCATCGGCGACGTGGATGAGCGCGGTGGACGCCCCCTGTCGGTGGACGCTGATCCGGACCTGCCCGCCGGCCGGGGTGTGCCGTAGCGCGTTCGACAGGAGATTGCTCATCACCTGGCCGAAGCGTTGCCGGTCCACGAGCACCCGGGCGGTGTCCGTAATGGTCTCGACCTGTAAATTGACGCCTTTGTCAGCATAAGCTTCCCCCGCGGCAGCAGCGGCGGTATGGAGCAGATCCCCGAGCCCTTCCTCCGCCAGGTCCAAATCGATCCGGTGTTCCTGAGCCCGGGAGACATCGTCGATGTCTTCCATCAACCGGGTCAGGCGGGTGAGTTGGTCAGCCATGATCGTGTGGGTGGCATTATTCCAGTCCACGACCCCGTCCTGGAGACCATCGAGGTAGACCGTGAGCACCGATAAGGGGGTGCCCATTTCGTGGGCCAGATCAGAGAGCATCTGGCGGCGGACCTGTTCGGTGTGTTCCAGCCGGTCGGCCATGGTGTTGAAGGCATGCGCCAGGGTGGTGACCTCGGGGCCTGCTTTTCCGGCGGGCACGCGGATACGGGAGTTGCCGGCCGTCAGGCTGGTAGCGGCGCGGGTGAGATCCTGCAGGGGGGTGCGCAGACGACGCGATAACCACAGGCTGGCCAGCAGAGCGCTGATCAAGGCGGTGGGCAGGGAGACGGCCAGGGTGATCAGGTTAGCGCCCCGGTAGGCCTGCTCGGCATGGAACAGCTCCAGCGAGGGGTCCTCCCGGCCGGTCATCAACATATGATCATGGAACAGGGTCGGGCCCACCATCGTGGCCACGGCCGCGGCCACCAACAGGCTAATCACCACGACCAACACCTGGGCGGCCAGGAAGCGGAAGGTCAGGCCGGGTCCGTGATTCATGGCTGCCCCACCCGGTAGCCCACGCCACGCACGGTGTCGATAAACCCCCGGCCCTGGGTGTCGGTGCCGAGCTTGCGACGCAAGTTGCCGATGTGAACATCGACGATGCGTTCATCACCGACCCAAGTGGTGTCCCAGACCTCGGTGACCAGGTCATGGCGGGTCAGCACCTGGCCAGGGCGCAGGCCCAGGGCAACCAGCAGCTCAAACTCCGTGCGGGTGAGCTCCACGGTCGTCTCCCCCACCCGTACCTCATGGGCGACGGGGTCAAGGATGAGGTCACCAACGATCAAGGGGGTAGTCACCTGCGGTGGGGTGGTGCTGGTGCGCGGGCGGCGCAGCACCGCATGCACCCGGGTCACCAGTTCCCGGATGCTAAAAGGTTTAGTGATGTAGTCATCCGCCCCCAGGGTCAAACCGCTGATCTTGTCGTCCTCGCTGCCACGCGCGGTGAGCATGAGGATGTAGCAGTCCGAGAAGGTGCGGATGCGTCGGCACACCTCCAGGCCGTCGAGTTCGGGCAGCCCCAGATCCAGCACCACAACATCGGGGGAAAAGCGACGGGTCTCGTCCACGGCCTGAGTGCCGGTGTGCGCCTGGCGGGTATCAAAGCCGGCCCGGATGAGGTAAGAGGCCACCATCTGAGCCAGGGGTTGTTCATCATCGACGACCAGCACCCGCCCCGGGGGCGTGGCGGTGGTCGGTGTGCGGTCAGCCATAGACCCCAGTATCGCTCCGGTCAGGGGGGAATACCACCCTCGCTCAGTGCCCGGCGGGGAAATCTTCATCAAATCTTCAAACATCACCCTTCGACCGCCGTCACCCCTGTGTCACTCTCTGGGTCGGCGGCATCGCCTCCCCTGGTCGGTTCAGCAGGCACCACCAGGGATTTCACTGCCTGCACCGCATACCCGGGGCGGGTAGAAGTACATCGCCCACGGCTGTGGGGTGGTGTCCCGGTCGTGACCCAGCCCACCGAATTCACCCCCTTTTCGCCCTGTTATAAGGCTGTGAGCAGGGTTTTTGATTTCTAGTCCGTCAGGCACCCGTGCTAGATAAAGGTATGGCATCGACCTTGAGACGGTGTCTTCTCATGGTCTTACCACGATCCAAGGAGATTGACGTGAAACGAGCAGCGATCGCAGCCGCCACCCTTGCCCTTGCCCTCACGGGGTGTTCGGCTGCCGACCCGGAACCCACCGCCGATGGGACGGTGTCCCAGGACACATTCCTGACTGCCCATGGCCTGGCCGACATGGATGCGGTGGAGATCATTGATCACCTCGACCGGCAGAAGGTCACTGAGCGTCCCACGGATCTGATCGCCTCAGTACGTGCCGATGAACTGCTGCTCTCGAGCGATGACCAGGAAGTTGTGCTCGATCTTCCCGACAATCAGACGTATGTCTCGATCGCACCCTATCTCACCTCCACCCACGACTGCTTCTACCACAGCCTCACGACCTGCCAGGGGGAACTCGACAATGAGGATATCCAGGTCACGATCACCGATGAGGCGACCGGTGAGGTGCTGGTGGACGAGGCGACAACCACCTTCGACAACGGGTTTATTGGCTTCTGGCTTCCCGATGATGCCACCGGTCTGATTGAGGTCAGCTACCAGGGGCGTACCGGCACAACGGAGTTTTCCACTGCCGACGACGGTGCCACCTGTGTCACAGACCTGCACCTGACGTGATGGCTCAGCCGGGTCCTCACCTGCGCCTGTCTCCCGTATCACTGAAATCTAACACCAAGGAAGGTTAAATCATGATAAACGGATTTTCCCGACGACAGTTTCTGCTCGGTGGGCTCGTCCTCGCCGGCACCGGGGCCGTGGCCGCCTGCACCAGCGACCCTGGACCCGCTGCCTCGGCACCAGGTTCCTCCCTTCGCCCCACTCCCACCCCCACTGCGCTCGGTGAGCCGACGGTGCGCCGGACACTGACCGCCCGGCCCCTCTCTCTGGATATCGGCGGTATCGAAGCCAAGACGTGGGGATACGTCTCTGACACCGGGGATGCGGCCATTGAGGCCACCGCCGGCGACGTCCTCCAGGTCGATATCACCAATGAACTGCCTGAGAGCACCTCCATCCACTGGCATGGCATCGCACTCCACAACGCAGCCGACGGTGTGCCCGGCATGACCCAGGACCCCATTGAACCTGGCGATTCTTTCTCCTATGTTTTTGAAGTCCCCCACGGTGGCACCTACTTCTACCATTCCCACTCCGGCCTGCAGCTTGATCGCGGCCTCCACGCCCCACTGATCGTCCGTGACCCGCAAGACGCTGAGGACCAGGACGTCGAGTGGACCATCGTGCTCGACGACTGGGTCGATGGCATTCAGGGCACTCCCGACGATGAGCTCGACAAGCTCACCGGAATGGGTTCGGGCGACCATAACGGGAAGAAGGGGATGGGAGGTCACGGCCATATGATGCACGGCACCCCGGACCGGGTACTGGGCGGGGATGCCGGCGATGTGATGTATCCGCACTACCTCATCAACGGACGTATCCCCCGTGCTCACCGGACCTTCGAGGCTCGCCCGGGCGACAAGGCCCGCCTGCGGTTTATCAACTCCGGCGGTGACACCATCTTCAAGGTGGCCCTCGGTGGCCACCGCATGACCGTGACCCACACCGACGGCTTCCCTGTCCAACCCAGGGAGACCGAATCGATCTACCTGTCGATGGGCGAGCGTGTCGACGTCGAGGTCATCCTCGACGACGGCATCTTCCCGCTCACGGCTTTGGCGGTGGGTAAGGACGACCGCGCCTTCGCCGTCATCCGCACCGCCGGCGGCCAGGCTCCCCACCCCGATGTCGACTTCCCCGAGTTGTCGTCCACCGGACTGCTTCTGTCCTCCCTGAAGCCAGCAGACCGTGCACTCCTGCCCGAGGACACACCAGACCGAGAAGTCAGCATCGACCTGGGCGGGCAGATGATGCCGTATGAATGGAGCATTCTCACCGACGGCCAATCCTCCTCCGCGACCGTGCAGGAGGGCCAGCGCCTGCGGATGGTCATGCGCAACAGGACCATGATGCCCCATCCCATGCACATCCACGGCCACACGTGGGCACTGCCCGGCAGCGGCGGGCTACGCAAGGACACCGTCCTTCTCCGCCACGGTGAAACCATGATTGCCGACCTGATCGCTGACAACCCCGGTGAGTGGGCATTTCACTGCCATAACGCCTATCACATGGAAACCGGGATGTTCAGCTCGCTTCGCTACGAGTAACCGCCACAGCAGGGTTGAGTGCCGAGGTGGGCGGGGGTGCCCCCGAGTAGTGGACACGGCGTTGGTGTCAGGGTTGAGCAATGTGTGCCAGGAGTTGACGGGATTGAAGTATGCGTCGGCGTGCACGGCAGCAAGTTCAATGATGCGGTTGTAGCGCTTGTTAAAGCCGGTGGTTTCGGCATCAATGACCGCAAAGACCGGCTCGCACGGCATGCGTGGGGTGTAGCGGTTGAGGAGGTTTTCTAAGAAGCCTATGGCCTCAAGCCAAGAGGCCCATACCGACATGCCCGCCTAAACGCTATCGAACACTGCAACCAACGTGGATTTCTGTGGATAACCACACTAGCCCTGTGTGGGTTGTCCACAAGGTTAGTGTGGTTGGCCTTTCGTAGCGGGCGTGGGTGTGGTTGCCTTAGTGCTATGAGCACTTCGCAGGACTATCCGAACTCCACCCCAACCCCCGCTACTACGACCACTGGGGAGGGTCAGCGGCGGGGGCCGAGTTTGCGGTATATTTCCCAGCAGGAATTAAATACTGCTACCCAGTACATGATTGATGAGCATGGATATGCTGCGCACTAAGCAGAAGAACAGCGATTAGGAAAGATAAAAAGAACCGGAGTGGAAACTTCTGTGGTTTCCATCTCCGGATTTCGATGGTGTGCTGTTCACATCCCATGGTCACACGGTAATTCTTGTGTACAGCTCCCGAGCAGCACTTATGTAATCTCCCGAGAATAAATTCCGCCTCAACTAGGCCAAAAAGTCGATGAAAGACCGTGCTATAAGTGGCCTCAGCAAGCAAACTTTTTTACTTTTGCCCTCCCGTTGACGGCAGAAGAAACTCGCCCTGCCGAAGCAGGACGAGTGTTAGTACATGCGTGCTAAATAGTTTCCAGACCTTTTAGGTTCGAGGTGGAGCCTTTACCGGGGTACGACCAAGGTCTTCTTCAATCATGCGCAGGCGCTTTTTCATCGAATCCTCCGATGGCAGCCGCCTAGCGTATGAATCCTGAATAGCCCGATTTGTTGCAGCTATCCACAGAGCAATGGTGATATAGAGCATTGGCTCTCGCCGAACGCCGCGCCTCAGGTTATCCATACCTGTGACGTAGTGGGATTTCATAATGGAAAACCGTTGTTCAGTAATGGCACGTGCGGATTCGTAGTAGGCGGTGTGCTCCCACGAGCCTGGCACTAGCCCCCACTGGGCCCGTTTCCACTGCTCAGGCGTGTAGGTTTGAGTAATACTCGAGCTTGAGCAGCACCGGTACCGTGTGGCATCCCAGGACGGTGCAACAGTAGGGGCTCCATTTTCGGCAGAAACCATGGAAGCCGGCTTAAGCGGGCATTTCACCCTGCCTTGGACGGCGGGACAAACCAGATCGATTTTCACCGGAAGATCACCTTCAACTTCTTGTTTACTGGGTCTACCGCGGGTCGCCCGTTTACGATACGGACGCGAATTCGTGCCCATCAGCAGTGGAAATAGGGCTTCCATCTGTGCATCATGCTGTTCGAAACCGTCCGGTTCGTCGAGAAGATCCACAGTACGGCGGGTGATTTTCCCGTCACCTGCCAGGTGACGGGCCATGGGGCAGTAGAAATCGCCTGCGATCTGGACTGGGCCGCTCGACATGTCAGTCGTTCCTGGCGCATCTGAGGCCATGATGGTGCGCCACGAGATTGGATACCGCACAATAGGCGCGTACCCCGCATCGAGTACAACATCAGAAAACTGACGTTTGACGTTGTAGCCCATGTCCACGGTGAGAAAAGGGATCCGACCGCGTTTCGTGCGCTGGTCAAAGCCATTTTCTTGGTGGAAGCGAAGAGCACGCTCCAAGCTCATCACCGACCCGGAGCTTGGTTTGTCGATTGATATGGCGGTGATCACCGACGGTATGCCATAGACCGCCTGGGGTGGCCCGACCCGACTGACTGCAGTCACACCAAGGCCTACACCGCCTTTGGTGATGCGTCGGCTTCCGGCCTCGGCATGCAGGGAGTGGTCCTCGCGATCGCGGATGTAGAAGGCGCCGGAGTATGCTGCACCGCGTTGCTTATCGTCGCGGCTGCCCAGCCCTTGGGATTGACCAGCCAAATCGATGATCGTCTCATCCGCAACCACGTCGCCCTTGTATCCCGACGGGGACGGGTCATCGATAGACCCAGCTACGATGGCATTAACAACTTGGTGGAGGCGCTCACTGGCGACCACTGAGGCCTGCTGCTGCTCCTCGGTCCGCGCAGCCATCGTTTGACGATGAGCTCCGTTTTTGTCTCGGCGGGCACGGATATCCGGTAGAGAATCCAGCGGTTCCAGATATCTGGTCAGCCACATGGCGAATGCGCGGTAGGTTCCTTCCCCACTATATCCGTGCAGGTCAAGACCCAGTCGCTGCTGAGTGTCGCTATCCAGATCCCAGAGGGTACGCCAGATCTCTGCCATGGACGGCGCACGTTGAGTACCAATCAGCGCTAGTCCTATCGTTAAGACGGCAAAGATGGAGTAGCGTGGGCCAGTTGCCGTGCGCCCACCGATTCCTTTTGCCTGCCGTCGATAAAAATCGATGAACGTATGTGCTCCAGATTTGTCGATCACTTGTGCGCATTCCTCCAGGTAGGTGCGCGAAAAGGTCAACTTTTGTTCCTGTAGTGCGATCGTCATACCTCTGCAGCCTCCTTGGTCCGCAGCAGCGCATGCGCGATATCCGCGGACGAATAGTCCGGCAGCGATTCATCCAGGTCGTGCAGAATCCGTAAATCCGCGATGCCAGCGAGCTTAAGCAGCATTGCTGCGGGTATAGCCGGATCTGTGGCCAAATCGACCACCCAACGATTTCGCAATGCGGCCGCATTAAAACGCGGAAAACCCTGCTCATCCAACCTATCTGCAACATGACAAATTGCGTTGCGTGGCATGGTCTGCCCCACACAGGGAAAGACGAACCCACCGCCAGCCTCTTGGGCGCGGGTGAGCAGACGGTGCCCACGAATAGGGCACACGACCGGCACCACCCGACTAACCACGCCCTTTTTGCGTACCGCAACAACGACGACGGTTCTTTCCTGAAGTTCTAGCGCAGTGATATCGGTTCCGCGGAGACGTCGGATTTCTCCTGCCGACAAACCCGCTCCGGTGGTGAGATCCAAAATCACGAGCAGCTGCTGGCGCAAAGAGCCGCTCAGCGAGGGCACGATGGCGTACAGCTCATCTGCCAGTGGCTCGGAAGCTGGCGCGACAGCCTTCCGACGCGGACCGCGTGAGCGGTGCGACTCTGGAAATTGGTTCGGATACAGTGCCCTACCTGCGGCGTACAGTATAGTGCGATAGGTGCGCTGTGCTCGACGATTGAAAACGTCATCTCTAAAAAGCCATCGATCGACAGCCTCCCTGACCAAGGCTCGCTCCTCATCGACCACACCATATACCAGCCCCTCGTCGTACAGATACCGCGCTAACACGCGGCACGCTTTCGCATCGGCGACCTCATCAAGCTCGCGCGTATGGGCCTGGACCAGCGCGGCCCTCTCGATTGCCTGCGAACGCAACGGGCCTACAGGACGCCGGATCCCCACATCCCGAAGTCGGGCATACCGATCTGCATCAGGGACGGTCCGGCGGGTCAAGCGTCGCACACGCTCAGGTGCTATATCTCCGGCCACCACCGTCAACGTCGCCGTACCACCAGCTCGACCACTCTTGGTTGGTTCGGAGCTTGGTGCTGCTGCTAAGGCCTTAAAACGCCCCATGATCGCACCCCGATTCCACGACGACGGGAGCACTGGAAAATTCGCGATTGCAAAACGCATTTAGGCATGACAAGATTGAGCCATCTCCTTCACATAGGTAGAACGTGTTGAATGGATATACTCACGAAAATTTCGACAAAAATTTTCGTGACCGCAGGGCACGATCTTGCAGGATCGGGCCCTGAATTTGTTTTCGGATTTGTCCGATAAGCAGTCTTAGGTCACAGATGCACCCCCTGCACCCTGACTATCATCACCACGGAAGCGACCTGCTTCGGAAAGCCACTGCGTCATCACATGCGACATGGAGCACCCGCGCTTCGCTGACTCAGTAGAAAGCTTCGCCACGAATGGCGCAGGCAAGCGTAATTCGACGCGCACAATCGCGTCGTCGGGCACTACCCGATGGGCCTTACGGCCAAAATGCGCTGACGGAATTTCCATCAACCCTCCTTCACACAGCTACCGACTCGCGACACGGGTGTGCCACGAGAACACAGACAAACGCCTGCGCCAGCCAGAAAAAATCCTGGTCAGTAGTGACATTAAAGTCACTTCAAATCAGTAACCCTGTGTGGGTTGTGTACCTTCACGTCAAAGCGTGGCCCGTCATGGGCTTTTATAGATTACCGGCTCCAACCGGTACAAAACAAATCATTCAATTACCTGCGCATTTGTCTGAGTTTCCACCACCGATCAACTTCACCCGCGTCATCTTGAGGCAGGTTTGCCATACCGCATGTAGAGTTCTGTGGGCAGAAGCTTCCTCACGTGGCCGACTACCTAGAGGAATCACTCGATGAGCTGTTAGCTTTTACTACCGCACCGAAACCGGTATGGACCAAGACCTGGTCCAATAACCCCACCGAACGGCTCAACCGAGAAATCCGACGTCGCACCGACGTCGTCGGGATCTTCCCACACCGTGAAGCCGTCATCCGGCCGGTCGGGGCCGTCCTTGCGAAACAACACGATGAGTGGATCCAGCAAAAACGCTACATATCGCTAACAAGCCTGACCCAGACCAAGAAGATCATCGCTGCCAACCTCGTCGACGACACTCCCACCGACGACAAGGAGATCGCCGCCTAATGCTTACCCAACCCCGCCCCCGAAACTAACCACATACTCGAAAGCCATGTCAGATGCGAGTTTTTGGTACCGGTGTTCTGGGGACTCGGTACTGTCGTGTTCCGGGTAGTTGGTACCGGGCCGAGGGGTGCGTCGGCCCGGACCGTTAGTCTTAGTTGTCTGGGGTGGTGGGTGCGGTGGCTTTGCGCATGTCGAAGTCTCCGATATGGATTCGGTGGCCGTTGTTGAGGCGGCTTACGAGTGAATCGGCTCCGACTCTGTCTGGCAGTGTTTCAACCCAGTAGGCGGCGGCTGATTGGGAGGAGATCAGTGTTGGGAGCCTTCCGTCGCGGTCGAATATGATCTTGGTTAGGTCTTCTTGCCCGCGCTGGTTGATGCTGATGGTCATAAAGTCGTCGATGATAAGGACATCGACGTTGATCAGTTTCCGCATTTTATCGAGGTAGTTTTGGTCAGTCGGTGAGAAGACCGCCAGCATGTCTACAAGTTGATCCAGCCGGTAGTACGCCACGGAATATCCGGCTTTGCATGCGGCGATGCCGATGGCGCAGGCAATGTATGTCTTGCCTGTTCCGGTCGGTGCGAGGATGTGAATATTGGTCGGGTTTTCCCGCCAGTTGGTTGCTGCGATTCGTTTCAGCTGGCGCATGTTGATACCGCGTTGTTCTGCCCGGGTGATTTCAGCCAGGCTTGCATCCGGGTATCGGAATTGTGCCTGGGTGATGGCCTTGGCGATATTGCGCTGTTGGCGTTGTGTGTAGGCTTCTTCGACTGCGGCGAGGAAGATGTCTTCTGGTAGCGCATCCGCATAGGCCTCGTCGTTGACAACCTCGTAGAAGATGTCAGCGAAGGTTGATACGCGAAGCTTGCGCATTTTCGCCCGCACAATCTCGTCGTCGATGCTGCTCATGATTTTTCACACTCCTTCTAGTTTTCGTAGTGGTCAGCAGGCCGGATAAAGACGGCATCGGCCACGTCGCCGGTAAGCGGGGTACTTGGGCGTGGTTGGCGCTTGGACACAGGCTGTGTTTTGGGCCCTGGTGCCCAGGGATGTTGTTGGGCGTGGGCAATGTCAGTCTGGATGCGTTTGATCACTGCCATTGTTGGGGCCAGTTTCTTGTCCACGACCTGCTGGCATGCCGGTTCGAGGGTGGCTTTGTTGTGCTTTTTGCCCAGGTTGGCCAGCACGTTGCGTGCCTGGATGAGTCCGCGGGGTACGGCGGCACTATTGCGGTCGAGGATCATCGCTATGACTGCGTGCGTTGCTGCCCCAAACGACGATGCCCAGGCCAAAAGCTCATCACGGGTAAGCGCCTTGTGGCCTTCATCATCGCCACGCGGCCCATGCTGAGGGTTTGTGGAATACCGGTATTTGAATCCGTGAAGGCGCGTGTGTTCAGCAACAAGCTGCTCCCCGTTGAAGACGCTCACCAGTTGCGGGGTGAGCCTGACTGTTACCGATTCTTCTACCAGCTGAAATGGCACTGAATAGTACTGGTAGTCACAGGTGATGTGCCAGTTGCGATCGACTTTAAGCCGCTTATAAGACACTTCCGTAAACGGCGTCGGCGGAAGGTCTCGCATCATTGGTGCCTCTTCTTTATCAAAGCGCATCTGCCGTGTTGAGCCATCAGGCCGCGTCATTGCGCCGTTGATATCGACAAGACGCTCCGCGATCGCCTCATTAAGCTCATCAAGGCTATAGAAGACTTCGTTGCTGAAGTAACCCAGGATTTTGGTGTAGGCGATTTTCACGGCACGCTCTACCGCTGCCTTGTCGCGTGGCCTGCCGGGCCTAGTCGGCACGATCGTGACGCCGTAATAGTCTGCAAACGCTGCGTAGCGGTCAGTGACTATCCGGTATGTAGAGGTCTTCTTCGGCCGATAAGTCGCCGTAGAAGCATTATCTGGCACGATGACCGCTGGTACTTTGCCAAGATAATTCAACGCCTTAACATGGCACTCAATCCACGCCGGCATCTTCTCATTCGCAGCAGCAGTAACGTACATCAGCCCTGAGTACGGGCTGACCGCGACAAACAATGACGCCTTGAACACGGTGTCACCACTGGCCTGATCCGTCACTGGCACTTTGTCCCCGGCCCAGTCAACGTAAAGCTCTTGGCCTGGCTCATGGGTGATAACTTCGACGAGATCGTTGGCACGCAGAAATTCATTGAGCCCACTGCAGAACTGGGAGTACTGGTACTTTGTCTTATCCGTCGGACAAGGCTGCGACACGTAGTCCATCCACAGCTTATGCCTGGTCACATGCTTCGTACTTTTCAGCTTGCGTGCAAGAGCATGAAAATCAGGCTGGTCGTAGGACATCGTCCGCTTACTCCGGCCATCACTGAATCGATCATCGAACCATCCCGGTGGGAGCTGACGGAAGCGCTCTGGAGTTAGTTCCTCATCGTTGATGACTTTCTTTGCTCGGGATACTTCTCGTCGTGAACATCCCAATGCATGTGTGATCTGCGCGTAGCTAGCACCATCGAGGCACATCGCGATGATCTGTTTGAAGTTGGCCACAAGGACCGGCTCCTTCCAAGTAGAAGTTGACGCAACACCAGCGGATTGTGGTGTCGCCAACATCAACTATGAAAGAAAACCCCTTGCAGTACCGGGTACGTGGAACACCGGTACCAACTACGCAGACTCGCGGTACCAACTACCCCAAATCGACAAGCCAGATACACCACTTCCCAGGACTTGACCTAAGGTCTATGCAGGACATCGTTTCTGCGACGCGTCTTCAACTAATGATGTTTGATAGAAACATGACTAAACCACACATCGAAGCCGCCAAAAGAGCCTCTCAAGTGTTGTACAACAGCGTCCTCAACGACCTCGACGAGGACAAGGCAGGTATCGGATGGATGACCGATCAAATCAATTGGAAGCACTCCGCGCTAATCGGCGAGTATCTCCTATCATCAATCAGCGGTGTCGAAACAGCACTGTCCACCAGCGCATTGTGCAATGAAAAATTCAGAGAACTCGAACTCTCTCAGAATATGAAAATTGCCCATGTCCAGAACTCTGACCGTAGCGCGAGGGATCCAATTCCGCCAGAGTTGAGCACGGTCTTTCATTCACCAAACAACGAGCTGCTCCACGTATTTAAAGACCATTCACTCATCTCACTCGCACAAGCACTAGACCGGCTCGCAGCAGTCACAGTCGCAGTCGGCGGGTTCAAAGAAAAACTCCTCCATACCGACTGCGGCAGAATCTTAGATATCGCAGCCAAAGCTCACAAAAACGGGAAATCCGGCAACACACTTCGCCCAGGAATTTTTGCCGACGTCGGAACTGCCGGGAGACAAGAACAAAACAACCTCTTAGGACTATTCCTAGACTGGCAAAGGCATGGTCCAGAAGATTGGCTCCCCTGGCTTAGGCAATATCGCAGCACAATTGTTCACCGCGCCCCATTCGTCAACTGGACCGCTCATACGAAAGGTCCCCATCAAAATCCGGGTGAATCAGTCATTCGACCCTTTTATCTACAACCAGGGTGGGCAGAAAGCGAATCGATGTACCGAACTGCCCGAAAAGGAATCCAAGACCTCCTCCTTATGCAACCAGCTCACACGATCCTGAGCGGATTGACTGAATCTACCGCACAGTATTGTCATTCAGTTCTCCGCTATGCCAATGAGCTTTGGAGTAAACGACGCGCGAACCCCGAACTTATCGTTCAATCCGCCGGAATGTGGCCAGAGCTGGAGTCCTCGAGCAAACTTTCATTCAAGGGATACAGCCCAAATCTCAAGATGGCCGGAAATTTTCTCGCTATCAACCCAGACCGAGTGAAACGACTAAAAGCCACGCAACTCCTAGATCGTCCAGCTGATAAGTGGCGTTCTTAAAGCACTTTGGCAGTCAGGGCATACCAAAACTTCACACGTCCATGTCTTCGGGCGCCGCGCGCAGGTCCTTTTGAATCCGCCACCGGAACTTGCTTAGACGCTTTTTCGTATCCCCCACTGCTTGCAGCGTCGAGCATTAACCGCCGCGTGGTCCGCAAACGCGTTGAGAACATGGTCGCTGTGGCTGCGAACCCAATGGACCCGCACCTCCATGCCCGCTGACCGCGCCTTTTTAATCTCCCGCCAGCAGTAGGCGATGTGCTCGTTACCCAACGAGGATGTGGACTTCCGCCAGTGGTGGAATAAAGCCTCGGTGGAGGATAAGTGACGGCTTGCGCAGCTGATGATGGAGATCCACATCCTTCCCGGAACGGCCGGAAACAAACGATTCGACCCCACGCGAGTCAAAATCGTCTGGAAAAACTAACCCCCGCTGTCCACAATCGTCAATTCGCTAATTGTGAAACAGTCACAATAATGGCACACTATTTCGGACATCCCGTGGCTGTAATTTCAGAGCCAAAAGACCTGCCGAAGCACTCAGTGTACACAATCGAGCCATGTAGTTAATGCCTTAGTGAAGAAAGTTACCCCGTGAACAAACAAGAACTTGCCTCCCTCATCTGGGAGTCGGCCAACAATATGCGCTCCAAGATTGAGGCCAATGAGTACAAGGACTACATCCTCGGCTTCATCTTCTATAAGTTCTTGTCCGACCAAGTAGAGCAGTTCATGCTCAATAACGACGCTGAACCGGAAGACCTGCCAGATACGCTTGTTGAGACCGACACTGACACCGTGGCCCTGGTGCGTAACAACTTGGGCTACTTCCTCACCTACGAGAACCTGTACTCGACGTGGCGAGACTTGGATAACGACTTCTCCATCGCTCACGTGCGTGAGGGTCTGGCTACCTTCAAGCGCAACATCGCCCCGGAGCGCAAGCACGTCTTCGACGGCATCCTTAACACCCTGGACACCAGCCTGTCGAAGTTGGGTACAACCGACGCTGCCCGTACCTCTGCCATCAAGAAGCTACTGGACCTTATCGATGACATCCCCACTGATGGCAAGCAGGGCTATGACGTGCTGGGCTACATCTACGAGTACCTCATCGAGAAGTTCGCGGCCAACGCGGGCAAAAAGGCAGGCGAGTTCTACACCCCGCATGAGGTCTCTCTCATCATGAGCAACATCGTCGCTGACCACCTCAAGGGCCGCGACGAGATTCAGATTTACGACCCGACCTCCGGCTCTGGCTCCCTGCTGCTTAACATCGGCCATGCCGTCGCCAAGCGCATGGGTGACCCAGACCGTATTAAGTACTTCGCCCAGGAGCTGCGCGAGAACACCTACAACCTCACTCGTATGAACCTGGTCATGCGCGGCGTGAAGGCGGACAACATCGTCGCCCGCAACGGTGACAGCTTGGCCCATGACTGGCCGATGTTCGACGAGGCCGACCCGGTGCAGACCTACAAGCCGCTCTATGTGGACGCAGTAGTCTCCAACCCGCCCTACTCCCAAAAGTGGGAACCCGAAGGCAACGAGGCTGACCCGCGCTTCGCACGGTTTGGTCTAGCGCCCAAGACCAAGGCCGACTACGCCTTCATGTTGCATGAGCTGTTCCACGTTAAGCCTGATGGCATCCTCACCGTCGTCCTGCCGCACGGCGTACTGTTCCGTGGTGGCTCGGAGGCCGACATCCGTCGCAATCTCATCGAAGCCAACCACATCGATGCCATTATCGGCCTGCCTTCCAACATCTTCTACGGCACCGGTATCGCGACCGTCATCATGGTGCTCAAGCAAGAACGTGACCGCGATGACGTGCTGTTCATCGATGCCTCCCAGGGCTTCATCAAGCAGGGCAAGTACAACCACCTGCGCGCCCGTGACATCCAACGCATCGTCGATGCCGTTCACAACCGCGTGGACGTGCCGCACTTCGCTAGGGTAGTGACCCGCGACGAGATTCGCGCCAACGACCACAACCTGAACATCCCACGCTACGTCTCTGCCACCCTGCCGCCTGAGTCTGTAGACCTGTACGCCACTATGCACGGCGGCATTCCCACCAGCGAAATTGACACCCTGGAGCACTACTGGACCGCCCTGCCGGGGCTGCGGGAGGCACTGTTCACCGAGAAGACAGAAGGCTACGCGGAGCTGAAAACGACCAACCTACGCGAGACGATCGACCAGCACCCTGCAGCCCAGGCACTTCGTGACCAGGTTGGCGCTGTACTATCCGACCTGCCGGAGAAACTGCACGCGCTGCTGGTGGATGGCGCAGCTACCGTGCCTATTACTACCACCGAGGACCAGCTCAAGGCCAACCTGTTCGACCGCCTCGATCGCGTGCCATTGGTCGATGCCTACGAGGGCTACCAGGTACTACATGACAGCTGGGTCAAAACCGCCGGTGACCTGGAGATCATCCAGACCGAAGGCCTCGATGCCGTGCGGGTCAATGACCCCGTGATGGAGTGGAAGACCAAAGAAAAGAAGAAGGTCTATGTCCAGGTCGGATGGGACGGGCGCGTTGCTCCCAACGAGTTGGTGCAGACCTTCTACCTGCCGCAGCAGAAGGACCAGGTAACGCAGCTAAGTCGCGACGTGGACACAGCTGTATCTGAGCTGACGCAGCTCGTCGAGGACTTAAGCGAAGACGACAAGACCGATCTGGCCGAGGTACTTAACGACAAACAGGATGCCTTCAAGAAGACCGAGCTAAACAAGGCCATCAAGGACCTGCCGAAGCTGGCCAAGGGCGAGACCTGGCCGGAGGGCAGCACCGAGGCTGCCATGCTCAGCGCCAAGGCGCTCATCGCCCAGCGGGACCAACTCAAGAAGAACCTCAAGACTGCGCAAGAGCAGCTGGAGAAAGACACCCACGCGACCATCGAAGCGCTTACCGACGTGCAGGTGGATGAGGTGCTCACCGCCAAGTGGATTACTGCACTTATGGGTGACCTGCGCGAAATCCCTGGTCATGTGCTCGCTGGTCTTTCAGCCCGCGTACAGGCGCTGCACGACAAGTACGCCGTCGCGCTGACCGACCTCGACGTGCAGGTTCGCGAGACGGAGCAAGAGCTGGCAGGCCTACTGAGCGGGCTTACCGGCAACGCCGCCGACATGCAGGCCCTGGCTGCACTCCAGGAGCTGCTGGGCGGTGGTCGCGATGCGTAGCCGCAACGTGCCCGCACTGCGCCTGGAGGGGTTCGACGGTGCGTGGAAGACGACCAGTATTGGTGCAGTCTCAGCTCTCCACAACGGTCGTGACTACAAGCATCTGGGGGAAGGTTGTATTCCCGTCTACGGGACCGGTGGCTACATGGTGTCAGTGGACCAAGCTCTTTCTCACGATGAGGACGCCGTAGGCATCGGTCGAAAGGGCACCATCAGCAAGCCATACATCCTGAAAGCTCCCTTCTGGACTGTTGACACGTTGTTCTACGTTGTTCCGAACCAAGAGACTGACCTAGCGTTCTTCTACGCATCAGTATTGCAAGTCGATTGGATGGCGAAGAATACTGCAACCGGGTTACCTAGTCTGACTAGCCAGACCATCAACAGCGCAGATATCTCCATTCCGCACACTCTCGAAGAACAGCAGGCCATCGGCGCTATCTTCACCAACCTCGACGATGCCATCAACCAGCACACCAAGAAGCACCAAGCTCTGCAGCAGGCCAAGACTGCGCTCATGCAGCGGATGTTCCCGCAGGAGGGCCAGACGGTGCCGGAGCTGCGGCTGGATGGCTTCGACGGTGAGTGGAAAGAAAGCTCGTTGAATGATCACGTTGAATATTTCAGTGGGCTGACCTATTCACCAGGCGATGTTGTGAAGAATGGGGGCACTCTGGTACTTCGGTCAAGCAATGTGAAAGACGCTACGCTTGCCTTTGATGATTGTGTGTATGTCCGCTCCGGCGTCGTGAACGTACAAAATGTCAAGCCAAACGACATTATTATGGTCGTCCGAAACGGCTCCCGCGCTCTTATCGGAAAGCATGCGTTGGTGAGGGGGGAACTTCCGCCGACGGTCATCGGTGCATTCATGACTGGTATTCGAAGCAAACAGCCTCATTTCATGAGCGCCCTATTCGATACTGAACTCTTCGAGTCTCAAGTTGCGAAATCAATGGGTGCCACCATCAACCAAATTACGGGCGGGATGTTTGCGAAGATGCATTTTTTGTTCCCACCAACCCTCGAAGAACAGCAGGCCATCGGTGCGGTGTTTACACGGCTGGACACGCTCATTGCTACCGAGGCCAAGTACATCGAGTCCCTTAAGCAGGCCAAGGCGGCGCTGCTGCAACGGATGTTCATCTAAGGAGCAGTTATGACCACACCATTTCGTTCTGAGGCTGAATTCGAGGCTGCGCTCATCGACCTGCTCACCCGCCACGGCTGGAGCAAGGAACTGCTGCGTTTCCCGACAGAGCAGCAGCTCATCGACAACTGGGCGGACATTCTTTACGCCAACAACCGGGGCCGTGACCTGCTAGGCGACGTGCCGCTCACCGAAGGCGAGATGGCGCAAATCATCGAGCAGGTCAACAACCTGCGCACCCCGCTGGCGCTCAACGAGTTCATCAACGGTCGCACCGTGACCATTACCCGAGATGCACCGCAGGCGGCAAACTTCGGCTCTGAGATCAGCCTGAAAATCTACGACCGCCTAGAGATTGCCGGTGGCCAGTCGCGCTACCAGATTGCCGTCCAGCCGCGCTTCCAGACCGCCAATGAGCTGCTGCCCACCCGACGTGGCGACTTGATGCTGCTCATCAACGGTATGCCGGTCTTCCACATCGAGCTGAAGCGCTCCGGTGCGCCGGTCTCCCAAGGTGCGAACCAGATAACCAAATACGCCCATGAGGGCGTCTACCAGGGAATCTTCTCCCTGGTGCAAATCTTCGTCGCCATGACCCCAGAAGAGACGATTTACTTCGCCAACCCGGGGGCAGACAAATTCAACCCGGACTACTTCTTCCACTGGGCAGACTTCAACAACGAGCCGATCAACCAATGGGACGACGTGGCACGTGCGCTGCTGTCCATTCCGATGGCGCACCAGCTCATCGGCTTCTACACCGTCGCAGACCGTGCCTCTGGCAACTTGCTGGCGATGCGTTCCTACCAGTACTATGCGGCCTCGCGTATCGCTGACCGTGTGGACCGTCACGACTGGGACAGTGGCGACCAGTTGGGCGGCTACATCTGGCACACCACCGGCTCCGGCAAGACGATTACCAGCTTCAAGACCGCTCAGCTCATCGCTGACTCCCACAACGCCGACAAGGTGGTGTTCTTGCTTGACCGTGTTGAGCTGGGCACGCAGTCGCTGGAGAACTACGTCAGCTACGGTGGCGACAGCATCGCGGTGGAGGACACCTCCAGTGCTGCCAACCTGGCAACGCTGCTCAAGGACAAGCGCTCCACTCTCATCGTGACCTCACTGCACAAGATGAGCCGCGTCAATCCTGAGACGATGAAGACAGCTGACCTGGACCTCATCCGTTCCAAGCGCGTGGTCTTCATCGTCGATGAGGCGCACCGCACCACCTTCGGTGACATGCTCGCCTCCGTCAAGCACACCCTGCCGAACGCGCTGTTCTTCGGCTTTACCGGCACGCCCATCCATGACGAAAACCAGAAGAAGCATTCCACCACGGCCACACTGTTCGGCAATGAGCTACACCGCTACTCAATTGCCGACGGCATCCGCGATAAAAACGTGTTGAGCTTCGACCCTGAAATGGTGGAGACTTTCAGGACGCATGACGTGCGCACCGTGGTCGCCCTCCAGGCGGCCAAGGCCAAGACCGTAGAGGAAGCGCTGACAGACCCGCAGAAGGCGGCAGTCTACAGCAAGTTCATGGACAAGAAGCAGATCCCTATGGCCTCTATCTATGAGCTGGAAAAAGACGATAAGGGCAACAGCACCTATAAGCGTGTGACCAAGGGCATCGAGGACTACCTGCCAACGACCCAGTATGAGAAGGCAAACCACCGCGAGGCTGTCGCCAGCGACATCAACGAGCATTGGATGCAGCTCAGCCGCAACAGCATGTTCCATGCCATCCTAGCGACTTCCAGCATTCCCGAGGCCGTGGAGTACTACCGCATCTTCAAGAAGCAGTACCCTCACATCAAGGTCACAGCACTGTTTGACCCCAACATCGACAACACCGGGGACAATCAACTGCTCAAGGAAGACGGCCTGCTGGAGATTCTCCGCGACTACAACAACACCTACGGCCAGCACTTCACCATGCCGACCCATGATGAGTTCAAAAAGGACGTCTCCAAGCGCCTAGCCCACAAGAAGCCTTACAACACCAAGGCCTTCCTCGACGACCGCAGCCAACACATCGACCTGCTCATCGTGGTGGACCAGATGCTCACCGGCTTCGACTCCAAGTGGCTCAACACCCTCTATCTGGATAAGGTGATCGAGTACGAGTCCATCATCCAGGCTTTTTCGCGCACCAACCGCATCTTCGGCCCGGAAAAGCCCTTCGGGTCCATCCGTTACTACCGCAGGCCGCACACTATGCGGGACAACATCGACCGGGCGGTAAAGCTCTACTCCGGCGACCGACCCCTCGGCCTGTTCGTGGACCACCTCGATGACCACCTCACATCCATCAACGAGTGCTTCGCTACCATCGAGGCGCTGTTTACCGACCCGAAGACCGGCCAGCCGGACTTCTCGCAGCTACCCGACCTTGAGGCAGACCAAGGCGAGTTCGCCAAGACCTTCAACCGCATGTACCGGGAACTTCAGGCCGCGCAGGTGCAGGGCTTCACCTCGGACAAGGACACCTACTACTTCGATGCCCTGACGGAGCCTATCGTGGTGGAACTTACCGAGGACACCTACACCACGCTGGTGACCCGTTACAAGGAGCTCGGCAAGGCAGGCGACGACTCAGAGCAGTCGCCTGAGGATGCACCCTTCGACATTGACGTGCACATCAAGCACATCGACACCGACCGCATTGATGCCGAGTACCTCAACAGCAAGTTCAAGAAGTACCTCAAGGCCCTCCAGGACGGCGTGCCGCAGGATGTGCTCGATGACCTGCTGGAACAGCTGCATGCCAGCTTCGCCCGCCTGAGTCAGGATGACCAGCGCTACGCTAACCGTTGGCTGCACGACCTCCAAGCAGGTGACGTGACCCTGCAACCAGGCAAGACAGTGCACGACTACATCAACGAGTACCGCATCACCGAGCGCGACCGACAGCTGGTACGACTGCATGAATGTCTAGGGCTGGACATGGCGCAGCTGCGACGGATACTCGACGCCCGGGTCACGGCGGCAACCATCAACGAGTATGGGCGTTTCGATGACTTAAAGGCATCAATTGACCTTGACCTGGCGGCGGCGTACTTCACGGAAGACACCGGAGCAAGGGTGTCGAAGTTCAAGGTCCGTGCTCTGCTGGACAAGCTGCTACGCACCTACGTCATCGACGGCGCGTTGCCTGCTGACCTCAGCGTGACCGAGGAAGAACTGACAGGTGAGTAGGTATGTTGATTGGATATGCGCGCGTCTCGACCTCGCGACAGGGGCAGTCGCTGGACACGCAAAGCAAGGCCCTCATCGACGCTGGTTGCGACCCTAAGCATATCTACAGCGACACCATTAGTGGTGCCAAGTGGTCTCGCCCCGGCCTCGATGATGCCCTCGCCTACATGAGGCCGGCCGATACCTTGGTCGTGACCCGGCTAGACCGGCTGGGCCGCAACATGGTCGAAACCGTCACTACCATCTCCGACCTAGCTGACCGGGACATCAATGTCCGGGTCCTTGATCCTGCTCTGGACACATCCCGTCCTGCAGATAAGGTCGTGGTCAACATCATGGCTTCTCTAGCTGAGTGGGAGCGTGACCTCCTTATTCAGCGCACTCGCGAGGGCGTCGCCCATGCCCGAGCACAGGGACGAGTTGCGGGCCCGAAGCCGAAGCTCAGTAAAGAGCAGAAGCAACAGGCTGCGCTATTGGTCGAGAACGGCCAGTCAGTGAAGTCAGTCGCCAGGTCCTTCAACGTCTCCCGGCAAACCATCTACAGGGCTATCCGTGAGGTGGACGATACTAAGTAAACGAGTCTGCGCGAAACGAAACCCCCAGGTGGAAACACGGTCAGAAAGTGCACACCCGGCCCGTAAGGTGTTGGGCAGAAACGACCCGAACACCACCTCTAGGAGTGAAAACATGGCCACCAAGCCGCTGTCAGCCGTTCGCCTTGGCATGGAAGTCAACAACATCACGCTGGCGCACTTCACCACCGAATCCGTCACCCAATTCCTCCACCACGTCGCAGACCTCGTCGAAAACCGCGTCGTGCGCTCCGCAGGCGACTCCCCCTGGTTCCCTCAGACAACCGTTCACTAACGCGTCCTTCACGTCGAGCGGCCTGCGTCCATTGCCTCGCTGTGTGCCACGAAAGCCCAGCTTTGGTGCCACGATCTTGCAGGCTTTCTGCATCGAAATATTCTCCGCCAGAATGCGAGCTTCCACGAGGCGGACCACACGGTCCTTCGCCTCCTGATCAAACTTCTTCGGCATGTTCGAAGATTTTCACATCTACTCAAACGGAACAAAACCTGGGCCCTTCATATCACCCGCGAATTTAAATGGATATAATTAGACCCATGTTGATTTCAGGTACCGCTTTCTTGCGGTTGCGCACCAACCGCTAAGGCGGTTTCCTACCCCGTAGGTTAAAAACCGCTCCGGTCCTTTAGCCGGGCAGCTATTTGTCATGCCCGGCTCCCTTTCAAATCCAAGGAGCACACCTGATGTCTGCATACGGACACGGCCGTCACGAGCATGGCCAAAATTTTCTCACCAACCACAAGATCATCAACTCCATCATCGACCTTGTGAAACAAACCTCCGGCCCCATCATTGAGATCGGACCAGGAAGCGGTGCCCTCACTCACCCGATGGCCCACTTGGGGAGGGCGATAACGGCAGTTGAAGTGGACGCAAAACTAGCTGCCAAAATCACACAAGAAACCTCCTCGGCGGCGGTCGAAGTGGTCCATGATGATTTCCTTAACTTCCGGTTACCCGCCACTCCCTGCGTCATTGTGGGAAACATTCCCTTTCACCTCACCACTGCCATTCTTCGAAAGTTGCTGCATGCGCCAGCATGGACTGACGCTGTACTCCTCATGCAGTGGGAAGTCGCTCGCCGCCGGGCCGGGGTAGGCGCAAGCACGATGATGACGGCTCAGTGGTCCCCATGGTTCACATTTCACCTGGGTTCTCGGGTACCAAGGCCTGCTTTCCGGCCACAGCCAAACGTTGACGGGGGGATCTTAGTGATCCGCCGGGTGGGTGACCCGAAGATTCCGATAGAGCAGCGCAAAGCCTTTCAGGCGATGGTGCACACCGTTTTCACTGCCCGGGGACGCGGGATAGGGGAAATTCTCCGAAGGGCAGGGTTGTTTTCATCACGTTCAGAAACACAATCATGGTTGCGCTCGCGAGGAATCGACCCCGCGACCCTACCTCCCAGATTGCACACCAACGACTGGATCGATCTCTTCCAGGTGACTGGTTCCTCTCTACCTCACCATCGACCCATTTCACCATCGGGAAGTAGTCAACGACCTCCTCAACGGAAAAACCGAAGCCGGCGGCGTTAATCCCCACCAAAACCGAAATCCACCAGTAGTACTAAAAGGGCTCTTCCGGTTTTAGAGTGCATTGATTAGTTCGCCGGGGGTTCGGGCGTGGCACAAGATATTGGGGTCCTTGGCTTTGTAGGAAAAAGGTATCTAATCCATCCGTACAAAACTAAGGACCTACTGTGCAGCCTAACGGAAATGTCATCGTCGATACCATCTGCCGCACCGCAAAACTAGGAACTACTATCACCGGTGCCACAGAAAACGGTGACGTCACTGTTATTGAAGCCGAACCCGTCGAGCCGATCAATGAATGCCCTACCTGCGGGCAGCCTGGAGTATTCCGCGACCACGTCATCCGCAGCCTGGTCGATCTGCCCATCGTCGGCCACCCAACAACTTCATGTGCGCCTTCCACGCTACCGGTGCACCAACAAGCGTTGCTTGCAGAAGATCTTCCGTGCTGGCCTTGCCTGCGCGCCCGACAATTCAAAGACCACGGACCAGGTGACCCACTAGATCCTGCAACGACTCTGCCTAAATCGGATGAGCGTTGCCGCTGCACCCAAGTCATTAGGCCTGGGGTGGGATATGAAGTGTCCCAGGTTTTGTTCCGTTTGATGAAACCCGTTTTTGAAACAACGTACGGAGCACAACGCACGCCGATGCCAAAGCTTCCGCAACATCGACTACCTCATCAAACCCACGACAGTGGGTTTCACACCCTCAATCCCCACGCGTGCAATCTTCGCACCTCAAAGATTGAAAAATGAAAGAAACCGGAGGTAACATACCCTTTCGAGTTTGTTACTTCCGGTGGTGCAGTTTGTTCAACTGCTCATGGTGCCCGGGGCGGGACTTGAACCCGCACGTTCTTATCGAACACTGGCACCTGAAGCCAGCGCGTCTGCCAATTCCGCCACCCGGGCAGGGTGTGGTTGTCTTAGCGACTTGATAAAGATACCACGAAGATCGCACTGAACTACAAATCTGCAGGAAAAGTGGATTATTTCGAGGAGGGGGTAGCGAAATTTCTGGGAACTTTCCCGTCGCCATCTACGTTTCGAGGGAGTGAACAAACTATACTGATCGCTACTGATCGCTACTGATCGCTGCATGGTGGAAAGGAGAATGGCTCGTGGCGTTTTTAGAAAAGCTGGCGAAGCTGGACTCCGCCATGCAACGCGGCCTTGATAACGGCATGGCTCTTGTCTTCGGCGGCAAGGTCGTTCCCGCGGAAATTGATGAGCTTTTGAAGCAAGAGGCTCAGGACAATCTCGCGCGCGGAGACGATGACAACCTTTATAGTCCGAACGTAATGACTGTGGGTGTCTCCTCCAAGGATTTGGAGAACTTGTCGCAGGATCGCAATTTGCCGGCCGATTGTGCAGACCAGTTGTCGCGCTTCATTCGCAATAGCGGATGGTCCCTCGCGGGCCCCGTGATCGTGCGAGTGGCAGAAGAATCTGGTTTGCGCACGGGTCAGCTTCGCGTGTCCTCGTTTATTGATCACGAGCCCACGGAAGAGACCGGATTTGAGGCTATTTTCCACGACTTTGATGGTCAGGAGGACCAGATGACCGAGCAGCACGAGAATACGGCTGATGACGCGGTAACTACCGCTTTCATTGCTCCAGATAGTCAACCCGCCCCGCAGCCACAGGGCCCCGCAGTCAACCTGATGCTGCAGGATGGCTCTTCACGCGTTTATCACGTGCAAGAAGGCTCCAATATTATCGGCCGCAGCAACGACGCCGACCTGCGCCTGCCGGATACTGGCGTATCCCGCCAGCACGCGGAAATCACCTGGAACGGCCAGGATGCGGTGCTGGTGGATTTGCAGTCCACCAACGGCACCACGGTGAATGAGACGCCGATTGATAATTGGCTGCTTGCCGATGGCGATGTAATCACCATGGGCCATTCCCACATCGAGGTCCGGATCACTGGCCTTGATTCGCACAGCTACTAAGTTCAGTTAAGGAAGGGAGGTCGCCATGGATGCAGTCATCATGCTGGCGCTTCGCATCGGCTTGTTGGCTCTGCTGTGGATTTTTATCCTGGTGGCCTTAAACGCCATGCGTCGCGATACCAATAAGTCCGCCGGCGCTATCCGCCAGCAGTCGAAGAAGGTGGGGGCACCGCGGCGTCGGGAAGCGATTAAGCAGCTGTCCATCGTTGAGGGCCCCTTGCAGGGATCCCATATGGAATTGGGCACTTTGGAAGACTGCACGCTGGGTCGCGCCTCTGACTGCGACTTTGTCACGGGCGACGATTATTCTTCCGGCCACCATGCCCGGTTATTCCGCCGCGGTAGCGAGTGGGTCGTGGAAGATTTGGAATCTCGCAATGGCACCTTTGTCAATGGCGTGCGCATCGACCAACCCGAGGTAGTCGGCGCGGACTCCGAAATTAAGCTGGGGCGCACTACCGTGAGGTTGAACGCATGACACTGAAGCTGAACTTCTTTGCTAAGTCCGATCGCGGCCTCATTCGCGATAACAACGAGGACTCAGGTTACGCCGGTCCTCACCTTTTGATCTTGGCCGATGGTATGGGTGGCCACGCGGCGGGCGAGGTGGCCTCCGAGCTGATGGTTAACCACCTAGAAATTTTGGACCAGGATCCGGGCCAGGAAGACACTGCGGCGCTACTAGAGGCGGCCGCCGAACAAGCCAATGAGGCCATTAGTGATCACGTCAAAGCCCACCCAGAAACCGAAGGTATGGGTACGACGCTGTCCACCATGCTCTTCAACGGCACGGATTTCGGCGTCTGCCACGTGGGTGATTCCCGCGGCTACCTGTTGCGCGACGGCAAACTCGAGCAGATCACCAAGGATGATACCTACGTGCAATCCTTGGTGGATAAGGGCGAACTGGACCCAGGCGATGTCTCTTCGCACCCGCAAAAGTCCCTCATTCTAAAGGCCTATACGGGCCGCCCGGTCGAGGCAACGCTATTTACCCTCGACGCCAAGCCCGGCGACCGTATCCTGTTGTGCTCCGATGGGCTTTCTGATCCGGTAACAGCCTCCACTATTGAAACCGCACTGGGGCAAGGCAGCATCGAACAGGCGGGATCCGCGCTGGTAGACCTGGCCATCCGCTCCGGAGGTCCGGATAATGTCACCGTGGTTATCGGTGAAGTAACCGAGGAAAGCCCCCAGGAGCACGAACCATTCCGCGTAGGCGCCCTCGCCGGCCCTACGGAAGAACCAACCCATCCGGATTCTTCCGCCTCGCGGGCGGCACAGCTCTCCCGCAAACCTCAGGTAATTCCGCCGGCCGTCATGGCGGATGGCAAGGACGAGCACCCAGAGCCTAATGATGACGAAGCGGAGGAGGAAACTTCCGGCCGAAAGATCGGCTGGAAGGTACTCCTTGCCTTGCTCATCGTCCTAGCGTTGGTCATCGGTGCCGGACTGTGGGCGAAGAACTTCTTGTCCAATAATTACTACGTGGCTACCAACGAGGCACAGGAAATCACCATCCAACAGGGTGCTGACTACTCCGTCTTTGGCAAGGAACTACACTCCACGCACCAAAACGTGTGCATTAATGACAGCAACTCGCTGCTATTTTCCAGCCAGCCGTGCGAGGGCGACTTCACGCCGCTGAAGGTCACGGACCTGCCGGAATCTGAACGCAGCGCCGTCGACCATCTCTCCACTGGTGATCTAGGTGAGGTACAGCAACAGATCAATGATTTGGGCGATAAGGCGCTCAAGCCATGTATCACTGCACCGAGCCAAAAAGATAAAAAGGATGCCAAGAAAAACAAGCCTGGCGTCACCTGCCGGGAGGTGTAGGTTGTGAAAAAGTTTTTTAGCCGAGGAACCGAACTCGGCCTGCTCATCCTAGCCGCCATCGTCTTTGCTATTACTTTGGTCAGCTTGGAGCTATCCCAAGACAACGCGCTGACCATGGACCTGGTTTATCTCATTGGCGGGTTCATTGGAGTCTTTACTGTCGCCCATTTAGTGATGTGCTTTTTAGCGCCTTATGCCGATCAGATCATGCTGCCCATCGTGGCGATCCTCAATGGCATCGGGCTCATCATGTTGGCCCGCCTGGATCTGGTCAATGAAAGCGGCCTCGCCGTGCGCCAGGTCATGTGGACCATCGTCGGACTCGTGCTCTTTGTGCTGGTCTTAGCTATTTTGAAGGATCACCGCTCGCTGACGCGCTACTCTTATATCTTGGGCGCCGCCGGCCTCGTCCTGCTGGCCCTGCCACTGGTGTGGCCGCAGCCTGACGGCGTAGAGGCACGCATCTGGCTCAACCTGGGCCCCTTCTCCATCCAGCCGGGTGAGTTCTCCAAGATCCTGCTGATCTTGTTCTTCGCCATGCTGCTGACGCAAAAGCGCTCCCTGTTTACCGTCGCAGGCTACCGAGTATTCGGTATCTCCCTGCCACGCCTTCGCGACCTCGCACCCATCTTGATCGTGTGGGCCATCGCGATCGTCATCATGGGTATCTCCAATGACTTCGGCCCAGCGCTGCTGTTATTTAGCACCGTCCTCGGCATGCTATTCATGGCCACCGGCCGGGTGAGCTGGCTGCTTATCGGCGTCGTTCTCGTCGGTGTGGGCGGTTTTGGCATTTACCAGATTTCTTCAAAGATCCAGCAGCGTTTTTCTAACTTCCTAGACCCGCTGGGCAATTATGATGGCACGGGCTTCCAGCTTTCCCAATCGCTATTCGGCATGTCTTCTGGCGGAATCTCTGGCAGCGGCTTGGGCGAGGGGCATCCAGAACTAGTTCCGGTGGCCCACTCGGACTTCATCCTTGCCGCAATCGGTGAGGAGTTCGGTCTCGTCGGCCTCGCCGCCGTACTGGTGCTCTTCGCCATGCTGGTCACCCGCGGTTTCGGTACCGCTCTGCGCACCCGCGATACCTACGGCAAGCTGGTAGCATCTGGTCTTTCTCTTACCTTGGCCGTGCAGGTCTTCGTGGTCACAGGCGGCATCTCTGCACTGCTGCCGATGACCGGCCTGACCACGCCATTCATGTCTGCCGGTGGTTCCTCTCTCATGGCTAACTACGTGTTGTTGGCGATTCTGCTGCGGATCTCTAACGCGGCTCGTCGCCCCATGCAGGAGACCTCGGGCGATGCTCCGAGCGATACCTCCATGTTCCCGTCGGTCCAGGAGGCTCACCGATGAATAGATCCATCCGTCTAGTGTCGCTGTTCGCCATCATTTTGACGGCCATCTTGCTGGTCAACTTGACGGTGATTCAGGCTTTTTCTGAAGATAAATATGCCCATAATCTGCGGAATATGCGCGGCTTCATGGAAATGCAGACCACCCCGCGCGGCCAAATCTTTGCGGGTAATACCGTATTGGCACAGTCGACGCAGAACCCAGACGAGACCTACTCGCGCTCCTACCCCATTGATTCACCGGCCTTTGGCAACATAACCGGCTACTTGTCGAGCCAATTTGGGGCTTCGGAACTAGAGTCCTCCCAAAATGACATCCTCAATGGCACTGATGATTCTTTAATGAAGCAAAACTGGCTCGATGCTCTAGCCGATAAGCCGAAGCAAGGCGCCAATGTAGAGGTCACCATCGATCCTGCACTCCAGCAGGCGGCTTACGATCAGCTTGTGGGCCCAGGTTACGAGGGCTCGGCGGTTGCCATTCAGCCCTCCACCGGCAAGATTCTAGCTATGGCCTCCAACCCTGGCTATAACCCGAATGATCTGATGGGTGATTCCGCCGAGGATGTTTGGGCCAACCTGCAAGAACAAGACGGACAGCCGCTGGTCAACCACGCCGGTGCAGAAACGCTGCCTCCGGGTTCCATCTTCAAGATCATTACCACCGCAGCAGGCCTTAACAATGGCTTTGATCCTTCCTCCACCCTGACCGGTTCCAATGTCATTACCTTGCCAGACACGGTGACGGAGCTGACTAACTATGCCAACCAAAAGTGCAATGGTCAGGATGCGGTGACCCTGCAAACCGCCTTTGCGTTGTCCTGCAATACCGCGTTTGTGGAGATGTCGGAGCAGCTCGGCGCTGATGAGTTGCGCAAGTACGCCAAGGCCTTTGGCGTAGGCGAGAACTACGACCTCGGCGTGTCTACCTCCGCCGGCACCTTGGGCGATTTGCCGGATGGGGCGGCCACGGCGCAGTCCGCCATTGGCCAGCGCGACGTCACCATGACCGCGCTGCAGGCAGCCGTCATGGCGGGCACCGTAGCCAATAAGGGCACCCGCATGCAGCCCTACCTGGTCAATCGCATTACCAACGCCCAAATGAAGGACATCCGCACCACCAAACCTAAGAAGGCGGACCAAGCGGTTAACGAGGAAACTGCGGCCACGCTTACTGATTTGATGTATGCCTCGGAGCGTTCCTCCGCTGGATATGATGGCAATGGCTTTGCTTCCAAGACCGGTACCGCTGAGCATGGCGAGGGCCTAGCCCCGCACGTGTGGTACGTCGCCTTCGATCCCGAGCGGGATATTGCAGTGGGCGTCGTAGTGAAAAATGGTGGTAACTTGGGTGAGTCCGCGACGGGCGGCAAGGTTTCCGGCCCAATTGGCCGCGCCATCCTGCGCGCATATCAGGGGGAGCAGTAATGAATAGCGCCGAGAATAAGGAACATCTCCAGGCACTGATTGGCAGCGACTACGAGCTGCAGTGGATCATCGGTCACGGCGGAATGTCCACCGTGTGGTTGGCCGATGATACCCGCAATGATCGTGAGGTAGCACTCAAGGTTCTGCGTCCGGAATTTTCCGATAACCAGGAGTTCCTCTCGCGCTTCCGCAACGAGGCGAAATCGGCTGAATCCATTCAGTCTGAAAACGTGGTGGCCACTTATGACTACCGCGAGCTAGAGGATAACGGCCGCAAGTTCTGCTTCATGGCTTTGGAGTACGTGCGCGGCGAATCCCTCGCGGACCTTTTGGCGCGCGAAAATACGCTGCAAGAAGAGCTCGCTCTCGACGTTCTCGAGCAAGCGGCGCATGGCCTATCCATCATTCACCGCATGGAGCTAGTCCACCGCGATATTAAGCCCGGCAACCTCCTCATTACGCAAAATGGCCAGGTCAAGATCACGGACTTTGGCATTGCCAAGGCGGCTGCGGCTGTGCCGCTGACCCGCACCGGCATGGTGGTGGGTACCGCGCAATATGTATCGCCTGAGCAAGCACAGGGCAAGGACGTCACGCCGGCTTCCGATGTCTATTCGCTCGGCGTCGTCGGCTACGAAATGCTCGCAGGCAAGCGCCCTTTTACCGGAGATTCCTCCGTGTCCATCGCCTTGGCGCACATCAACCAGGAACCAGAGCCGCTCTCGACGAATATCAGCGCTCCAGCCCGCGAGCTCATTCGCATCGCATTGCGCAAGGACCCCTCTACCCGCTACGCCGATGGCAATGAGTTCACCCTAGCCATCTCCGCAGTTCGCTTGGGCAAGCGCCCGCCGCAGCCTAAGTCCGCCCCGCTAACGCAACGCGCACCCGAGCCCTCTCCGTCCGCATCGACGGAGATGTTGGGCAATGTCGCCCAACCCACCACCATCCATCCGGCCGCGGGAACCGCTCCCACAAAAGAGTCCAAGGGTGGCTCCTCTTTCCTGAAGGGTTTAGGCATCACCCTGCTTCTCGCAGCCGTGGCCGGTGGTGGTTACGCTGCCTACCACAACTTGAGCGATAACGACGGAGAAAGCGAGCCCTCCCGCACCCCGGAGACCTCGGTAGTTACGGAATACCGCGATCCCACCACCACCCCGCAGGACACCCCGGACGAAAATACAGAAGAGGCCCCGGCACCGGTGACGGTGACAGAGACCGAGCAGCAGAAATCCAATCTGGAAAAAGCCCCGCGCACGACTCACCGCGAGGCACCCACGCGCCACTCGCCCACCCACCAACAGCAGCCCCCGGCCGTACCAACGCAACAGAATCCGCAGGATACGCACGTTGAAAACACACCTGAGCTGGATACTCCAGTAAACTCGCAGGCTAATGAGCTCCCCGGAGACTTGGCCGATCTAATTACGCAGGAGGGTGACTAAGCGATGGTCAATGACCGCTATCGGAGAGGCGAGATCATCGGCGCCGGCGGCATGTCTGAGGTCTATGCTGCCGAAGACACCGTCCTAGGCCGCCAGGTAGCGGTAAAGATGCTCCGCCCGGAAATGGCGCGCGACGTCAACTTCCGCGAGCGCTTTTACCGCGAGGCCCAGAACTCGGGCAAGCTGAATCACCCCAATATCGTGGCGGTTTATGACACCGGCGAAACCGAGCTGGATGGCATGACCATCCCATATATCGTCATGGAGCGGGTCAACGGCCGCACCCTGCGAGATATCATTCGCGAGGACGGAGCTCTGTCCGCCCAGGAAGCGGCGGATATTCTCAAACCGGTAGCCAATGCACTGCAAGCCTCGCACGAGGCCGGGATTATTCACCGCGATATCAAGCCAGCAAATATTATGCTCACCAACACCGGACAGGTGAAGGTGATGGACTTCGGCATCGCCCGTGCCTTGGATGACTCCACCTCGGCGATGACGCAAACTTCCGCCGTTATCGGCACCGCCCAGTACCTTTCCCCGGAGCAGGCCCGCGGTAAGAACGCGGATGCCCGCTCCGATGTCTATGCGCTAGGCTGTGTGCTCTACGAGGCGCTTACTGGCCATACTCCTTTTGAGGGCGAAACCCCTTTTGCAGTTGCGTATCAGCATGTGCAGGAAGAGCCGACCCCGCCGTCGGAGCTCATTGCGGATCCCTCGCTGACTCCTACCCAACGCGTCAATATCGATGCAGTAGTACTTACCGCTATGGCCAAGCACCCGGCGGATCGCTATCAGTCCGCTTGGGAGATGGCCGGCGATTTGGAGCGCCTGCGCAATGGGCAGGTCACCGCTGCAGCGCGTATGCACGTCAACGAGGAAGAAGACGAGCAGCCTACCGAAATGGTCGGCGCCACCGCACCAGCTGCGGCCGCGCACCGCGCGCCAATCCAGTCCACCCGCCCCACCGAGGACGATGACAATCAGGGTGGCGGCTGGATGAAGTGGCTGGCAGCCTTCCTGGCCGCACTCTTGGTGGCCATCGTGGGCTACTTCGCCTGGGACTTCTTCTCCAACGATAAAGACTCTCAAGATAAGCCACGCCAGACCCAATCGGCTCACCAGGACAAAATCACCGTGCCCGAGGTGGAAAACCGCCCGCGCAATGAGGTGGTCAAGGAACTAGAAGGCATGGGTCTGCAAGTCACCGTCAATGAGGAGGCCAACCCGGATATTCCACGCAATAATGCCATCCGCATTAATCCGGCACCAGGCTCCGAGCTGCAGAAGAACGCCTCGGTCACGCTGACTGTTTCCTCTGGCAAGGAGATTACGGACGTTCCGGATATCACCGGCATGACCTTGGATGAGGCCGCTCAGGCCCTCGAAGGGGCAGGCTTGGTGCTCAATTCCGATGTTTCGGAAGAAAACGATGAGTCCCCGGCCGGCCAAATCATCAAGCAGGACCCAGCTGGCGGCACGCAGCTGTCCAAGGGATCGAAGGTGCGGGTGACGGTATCTAAGGGCGTCGAGAAGAAGCGCGTTCCCGATGTTGCCGGCATGGATGTCGAGGATGCCCAGAACCGCCTAGAATCGAATGATTTTGACGTAGACGTGCGCGAGGTAGATTCCTTGGAGCCGAAGGGCACGGTGCTGAGCGTTTCCAATCAGGGCGCGGAGCTGGAAAAGGGCAAGCCCGTTATCGTTGAGGTATCCAATGGAATGCTCTTTAAGGCCCCTGACGTGGTACGCAAGAATCAAGGCCAGGCGGAGGCTGCGCTGCGGGAGGCTGGCTGGACTGGGCAGTTCATCGTGGGCGAGCCGGTACCTACCGGTGCCTTGGTGGATGCCAATAAGATTGGCTGGGCGTCTGTGAACCCGGGCGATACCATGCGCAAGGATCAAAATATTGATATCCGCCTGTGGAACTTCGACCCCCCTGCACTTCTGCCGCAGCCATAACTGCTGGTATCCTAAGGCCTCAGTAAGAACTTAGATAAGAACTTAAATCTAGAAAAGGTATCTTATGCCGAAGTCAAAGATTTCCCAGAGCTCCTCCGTCCCTACCTCGAGCTCTACTACCAACCGCACGCCCGTCAAAATCAATTCTGAGGGCACCCCGAAGTGGTACGTCGCCATCATGCTGGGTCTGATGGTCATCGGCCTGCTGTGGCTTGTGGTCAATTACCTCGCTGGCCAGGACATCCCGTTCATGGCAGACCTCGGCGCTTGGAATTACGGCATTGGCTTCGGGCTCGCCATCATTGGCCTTTTGATGACCATGGGTTGGCGCTAAGCTAGAGCTCCCAGCCTGTTCCCTCGCCCCTACTTCCTGTAGGTGGCGAGGATTTTTCATATCTAGGAGCTAAATGTCTCGCCATATTCTTACTGCTGGCTTCATCATTGCGGTTGCCTACGCGGCCGTGCATATCGCGTTTGCCGACGCCACCCTCCTCACCGGCGCCGCTCCCCTCCGCCTTTCCGTGCGCAACTACCTAGGCAACGTCTTGGGCTCGGGCATGGTGTGGGGAATCTTTAGCTACCTCATGGGTAAGGATTTTCCGGGCCGGTGGCTCAAAGCACTCCTGGCCGGCACGGGAATCGTCGTTATCATGCTGGTCGTGCACTACGTCTTGCTTATGATCTTCGGTGTGTATAACTGGCGCGAGGCATTCGAGTACAACGCCCAGTGGTTCCTCCTTGCACTCGTCTCTGGACCGGTACTGGGCCTAGCCGGTGCCGCCTCGGCACAGTTCCGCTGGTTTGACTATGCCGCCGCCCTTGGCTTCCTCCTCGAGCCCGTGATTGCCGGGTTCATCCCAGGCAGTGCCTACCTCCCCCGCACCACGACCGTCCCTGGGTACTTCGCCGCCGCGACTCTCTGGCTCATCGGTGCGGGCTTCTTTATTTGGCAGCGTCGTTCCACGCGCTAAGCGCTTCCTCCGCTGCCCACCACCCCGGCATACCGTGCACACCAGCGCCGGGAGCGACGGAGCTAGAGGCCACAAATACCCCCGGGGCGAGGCGGTACGGATGGGCCGACAAACGTGGACGCAGGAGGGTTTGCAGCCCAGTCATGGCACCGCCGGCAATATCACCGCCCACCAAATTGGGATTCCATCGCTCCAGATCGGCCGGGCTCGTAGCGTGGGTGGCCAGGATGGTATCGCGAAATCCGGGGGCAAAGCGCTCGATCTGGGCGACAATCAGCTCGGTGACCTCACCCGGATAGCGCTCCACATAGCCGCGCGGGACATGCGCATAGGTCCACAGCGTTTGCCCTCGGGAGGGGTCGGCAACAAATTGCTGGCATGCCAATACCAAGGGTCGCTTAGGCATACGCCGCTTGCCGACGTCCCCCTCAGCCCCACATATCTCCTCCAAGGTGCCTCCCACATGCACGGTGCCGGCCTGGCCCACGCGCGGATCGACCCATGGGACGGGCTCACTGAGATGAAAGTCCACCTTGAAGACGGCGCTGCCATAGCGCCAGCGCGCCAGGCTCCGCCGAGTGCCGTCCCGCAGTTCCAGGCCGCCCAGCCGCATTATCTGGCGCGGGGTGAGATTCAGGATGGTCGCATCGGCCGGAGGCAGCTCCCGCAGATCGGTGACCTCGCATCCGGTATGGAGTCGGGCATGGTGGGAGCGAAGGAGGTTAAGGAGGGCGTCGATAAGAGCGCCGGTGCCACCCTCCACCACGGGCCAGCCGCGGGTCATGCCCAGCCCGCCAAAGAGCAGGCCGAACGCTGAGGTAAAAGACGTGGTCGGCGAGGTAATCGCGTGTACCGCGCTGCCTGCAAAGAGCGCGCGGGCCTGGGGTGTGCGAAAGGCCGCCCCCGCCAAGCTGCTGGCGGGCAAGACTCCGGCCGCGCCAAACTGCGCCAAGCGCACGGGTCTTTCGGGCCACCGCACCAACGGGGTAAGCGCATTGTCCACATGCTCATCGATGTGGCGGACGATGTGCCCGTGCAACCGCCTCCACGCCTGGGCATCGGCTCCCAACTCCGCCGCCGTGTCCGCCAAAGAACCGTGCAAGATCCCGGCCGGCGCGCCTTCTAACGGATGGGCCATGGGATAAGGCGCATTGCGCCACCGCAGACCGTGAGCTTCCAGGTCGAGGGCGCGAAAGGCCGGGCTCGCTACACCAAAGGGGTGCCCAGCCGCGCCGAGATCCACAATCGTGCCCGGGAAAATCTCCGTAGACGAAGCTGCTGCACCACCGGCCCGGCCGACGCGCTCGTAGATATCCACCCGCCATCCGGTCATAGCCAAGCGCGCCGCCGCCGTGAGTCCATTCGGGCCTGCGCCGACGATCACAGCGCGAGGTTGATAATCCACAATGCTCCTTATGCAGGTCAATAGCCGAATTTATCAGGCTTGTTAACACAATGGGTAGAAAGTTATCCACAGGCTGTGGAGAAAACCTGTGAAATGTGAATTTCACACAATTATTAACACCCTGTGGATAACTGTTTTCACGGGCTTCCACAAGCTGATGTTCACACTTTCACACGACCCAGACCAGCGCGATCAGGGAAAACTCCGGAAAGGCGTTCGGTAAATTACAAAAATGTAGTTATCCACATTGTGGATAACCATTGTGGAATTCTTTCGCACACGCTTTCCGGTGATCAAATTCCACAGTTATCCCCAAACCCCAGCGTGGTGGGCTAAGAGCACGAGGATTACCGCGGCCACCGCAGCAACGCCGCCCCAGCGAAGCGCAGGGCTCTTTCGATAGAGGAAAAGGCTCAACACGATGCCTGTGCACAACCCACCCAAGTGCCCCCACAGGGATACGCCATCGGCGAGGAAGGTATAGGCCACATTCGCCAGAACGAGGGCGATGGGCGCGCGGAGATCGAGCCCGCGCTGGCGGTAAGCACCCACCAGCATGGCCATGAGCGCGAAGAGCGCACCCGAGGCGCCGACGGTGGGGGTCTCAAAGTCGAATGTCAGAATCATGGCGGACGCGCCGAGGCAAGAAATGAGGTAGGCGGCGAGGTACAGCGCAGTGCCAAGCGCCCGCTCCACTTCCCTGCCTATGAGCAAGAGCATGACCATATTCACCGCCAAGTGGCCCGCGTCTAGGTGCATAAACTCCGAAGACAGCGCAGCCTGAGGGCGGAAGGGATATTCCGGTCCCCACAGGCCCCAATCCGCTGCGAGCGGGGAATCATAGAAGGTAACTCCTAGCGTGCGGGCCTGCACCGCGGTAATAAGCCAAGCAATGATGCAAACGGCGGCAATGAGCGCGGTCGCCGGGGTAGCGCGGATATAGTTTCTCACCATGGTCATGAAGTTGTCAGTCCTTGCGGCGGGTCTAGCGGTAGATTGCTTGGGGTAAAACTGCAACGAGCCCGCCGCCGCACGGAAATGCGGTGACGGGCCCGAGGGAAAAGCGATTACGCGATATCGATGGACTCGATAACAACGTCCTCGTGCGGACGGTCCATGCGGTCGGTATCAACCTTGGCGATCTTGGACACAACCTCCTGGGAGGCAGCATCGGTAACCTCACCAAAGATGGTGTGATGGTTGTTCAGGTGCGGGGTCGGCGCCACGGTGATGAAGAACTGGGAGCCGTTGGTGCCTGGGCCGGCATTGGCCATAGCCAGCAGGAATGGGCGGTCAAACTGCAGCTCTGGGTGGAACTCGTCCTGGAACTGGTAGCCCGGGCCACCGCGGCCAGTGCCGGTAGGGTCGCCGCCCTGGATCATGAAGTTATCGATGATGCGGTGGAAGATTGCGCCATCATAGAACGGGCCGGACTGCTCGCCCTTTGCGTTCTGGGTGGAGTAGTCCTTCTCGCCCTTGGCCAGGCCGATGAAGTTTTCAACGGTTACCGGTGCGTGGTTACCGAAGAGATCGATAACAATGTCACCGTAGTTGGTATGCATCGTTGCAGTTGCGGTCTTCTGAGTCATGCCAGCCATTGTAAAGAATTTAACGCGCGCCTGCCGCGCATGACATAACGCTGTCAGCGATCGCGCTAGCCTGAAGGCATGATTCGCGCGCTACTTTTTGATCTGGATGACACCTTGCTCGACCACACCGGCGCGGCCCGGGACGCCGTGGATCAGTGGTGCCGCGAACTCGGCCTGCCCGAGGGCCAGCATGCGCGGTTCGCGGCCATTGAACGAAAGTGGTTTCAAGCCTATGAGCGCGGCGAGGTCTCCCACCACGGCCAGCGGGCGGCGCGCTGCCGCGAATTCCTCGGCCGAGAGATGAGTGATGCCGAGGCGCTGGCCGCCTATGACGGCTATCTTTCCGCCTACCGGGAGCAGTGGCGCGCTTTTGCCGATGCCCTGCCCACCCTCACCTGGGCCCTCGAGTCCGGCTTCCAGGTGGGCGTTCTCACCAACGGCGAGCGCGAGATGCAACAAGCCAAGCTGGAGGCGACAGGCCTTGCGCTTGCCGACGTCCCCCTCATCCCCACCGTCGACCTCGGCTGCCCCAAACCGCAGCGCGCGGCCTACCTCGCCGCCTGCGATCAGCTGGGTGCGGCCCCCGTGGACACGCTCATGGTGGGCGATTCCCTCACCAACGATGTACAGGGCGCGCGCACGGCCGGGCTGCACGCACTCCACCTCGACCGTGCGGGGAATGGGGATCTGCGCTCGCTTAGCGCGTTGACAGAGGTTCTCCCCCAAATAGCCAGCTGACTACGCTGGCACCGAGGCTTGCGCACCCAGTTTGCGGATCTCTCTCGCTAGTGATGTTCCTTACCGGAAGCTAGGAAAAGAAAAGAAACATACCGGTTCCATTCGGACACCCAGCGGATTCGCAGCTACTTTGCAGTTTGCGGAGGATACTAAAAGAACCATTACGAAAGGATCCGCACATGGATTTCTTGTCCTCCCTCCACAACCTCATGGACGCAGGCTCGCTGCTCCAAAGCTTTGGACCTTATATCCTGCTCGGCGTCGCCGTCGTCATCTTCATCGAGTCCGGCGTGCTTTTCCCATTCTTGCCAGGTGATTCACTGCTCGTTACCGCGGCCATCTTGCGCCACGAGCTAGACATCAACGCCTGGCTGCTCTTTGTCGTGGCCGCGGTGGCCGCCTTTGCCGGCGACCAAGTGGGCTTCTACTTGGGCCGCCGCTTTGGCCGCAAGCTTTTCAAGGACGATGCCCGCATCCTGCGCACCGAACACCTCGATAGCGCGGAAGACTTCTTCCAGCGCCATGGCCCGGTGGCCCTGGTATTAGGCCGCTTCGTGCCGATTGTGCGCACCTTCGTCCCCTTCGCCACCGGCACCGCAGAAATGGGATACTCCTCGTTCCTGCGCTGGAATATCCTCGGCGGCATCGGCTGGGTAGGTTCCATGCTCCTCGTCGGTGTACTGCTGGGCGGTATCCCGGGCATTGCCCACTCCATCGACATCATCATGCTGATCGTGGTGGCAATTTCCGTGCTGCCGATGATCATCGGCTGGATCAATAATCGCCGCAAGGCACAGCGCGAAATCCCGGCCGCGTAAGGACTTTTTGTCCATCACTCAGCCGGGATTGCGGTGCAATTAGGGAGGATTTAGAGGGAATCGCGCACCTCATCGCGAGCCAGCACCATATTGCGCAGGGAGGCCTCGGTCTCCTCGTAGCCGCGGGTCTTCAGGCCGCAGTCCGGGTTAACCCACAGGCGCTCGACCGGCACGTGCTTGAGCGCAGCGCGGATAAGCTCGGCCATCTCCGCTACGGAAGGCACGCGCGGAGAGTGGATATCGTAGATGCCCGGACCGATTTCAGAGTGGAAAGTCTCGTCGATATCCTCCAGCAGCTCCATGCGGGAGCGGGCCGCCTCGATAGAGGTGACATCGGCATCCAGACCGGCAACGGCATCAATGATCTGGCCGAACTCGGAGTAGCACAGGTGGGTGTGGATCTGGGTGGTCGGCTTGGCCTCGAGGGCTACCAGGCGGAAGGAACGCACGGCCCAGTCCAGGTACGCCTTGCGGTCTTCCTCGCGCAGAGGCAACAGCTCGCGCAGTGCGGGCTCGTCGATCTGGATAATGTCGATGCCGGTCTCTTCCAGGTCATGCACCTCATCCGCCAGCGCGACGCCGAGCTGGTCCGCGGAGACGGACTGGTGTACGTCATCACGGACGAAGGACCAGGCCAGGATGGTTACCGGACCGGTGAGCATGCCCTTGACGTGGTGCTCCGAGAGCGACTGGGCGTACTTGGACCACTCGGTGGTCATCGCAGCCGGGCGGGAGATGTCACCAACCACGATTGGCGGACGGGTGCAACGGGAGCCATATGACTGGACCCAGCCGTTTTCGGTGGTGACGAAGCCATCGAGCAGCTCGGCAAAGTACTGGACCATGTCATTGCGCTCCGGCTCGCCGTGGACGAGGACATCGAGCCCGAGCCGCTCTTGCAGCTCGATGACGGACTTGACTTCGTCCTTGAGGGCGGCGTTGTAGTCGGCGTCGGAAAGCTCGCCCTTGCGGTGGGCCGCACGCGCCTGGCGGATCTCCTTGGTTTGGGGGAAGGAGCCGATGGTGGTGGTTGGCAGCTGCGGCAGGCCGAGTTCCTTCTGCGCCTCGTTGCGCTCGGCAAAGGCGGGCTCGCGCTTGACCTCGCCGGCCGGCAGCTCCTCGATGCGCGCCTTCACCGCCGCGTTGTGGATGCGCTCGGATTCGGCACGGGTGCGCACTGCGCGGTCGCTGATGTTGTACGCCTCCGGTGCTTCCAGCGGGCCTTGGGACAGGGCGACGACTTCCTTAACCTTCTCGTTGGCAAAGGAGAACCAAGTAGCGACGTCGGCAGGCAGCTTGGTTTCTGCCTCCACGGTGTGCGGCACGTGCTGCAGGGATACGGAGGTAGACACGGAGAGGGAATCGAGGCTTCCCTCTAGGTCCTCGTACTTGGAGCGCAGGTCACGCAGGTTGGCAGCCCAGACATTGCGGCCGTCGATAAGGCCGGCAACCACGTGAGAGTTCAGGTTCTTCACGCGCTCAAGGTAGCCCTCATCGAGAGCCAGGGTGCCCACGGAAAGGTCGACCTGGACGGTCTCTGGCTTAAGCTCGGCCAGGACCTCGAGGCCCTTGCGTGCAGAACCGTACGGGGTGGTGAGGTATACCTGCGGGCGGTTATCCGCTCCCAAGATGGCCTCATAGGCGCGCTTGGTGTGAGCGGCCAGTTCCTCATCGTTGGCGATGGTCAGGTCCGCTACCAGGGCAGGCTCGGCCAGCTGTACCCACTTCACGCCGGACTTATCCAGCTCGGCCAGTACCTCCTGGTATGCCTTAACGGCATCATCCAGGCGGTCGAGCGGAGACTTGGTAGCACCCTCGGCCTGCTTGGATAGGGCCAGCAGGGTTACGGGGCCGACGAGGTACGGGCGCACGGTGTGGCCGGCTGCGCGGGCCTCTTCTACCAGCTTGATAACGCGCTGTGGATGCGCCTTGAAGTCCTGGTCATCGGCGATTTCCGGGACGATGTAGTGGTAGTTGGTATCGAACCACTTGGTCATCTCCAGCGGCGCGGTGTCCTTATTGCCGCGGGCCAAGGTGAACTCATCATCCAGGGTCTCGCCGGCCACGGCGCCAACGGTCAATGCGGTCTCGAGCACCTGGTCGTAGTAGGCGACGTCGGCGGGAATGGCGTAGTCCTCAGTAAGGCCCAGGTCGCGCAGGCGGTTATAAGTATCCAGGCGCAGGGAATGTGCGGCGGACTCGAAGGTTTCCGCATCGATGCGGCCGGCCCAGTAGGATTCCAGCGCACGCTTGAGTTCACGGTTAGCGCCGACGCGAGGATAGCCCTCAATCGTCGCCTTGGGGAAGTTAGTGTTCGTCATTGTCTACTCCGATTCGAGATAACAGGTCTTGCGTAATGTCCGGGTTGTTGTGGGTATAGATATGGAGGCCGTCCGCGCCGCCGGCCACGATGGTGCGGGCCAATTGGGCGGTAAGCTCCATGCCGATTTCGTATTCCTCTTCTGGGGTTGTCGCTGCCGCGAGCTGAGTGCGCACCCTCTCAGGTACGGTCAGCCCGGACAGCTGCCCCATTCGCTCCAACCGGCGCAGGCTGGTCATGGGCATAATCCCCGGAATAAGGGGGATCTTCACCCCGGCTAGCTTGGCTTTTTGGGCGAAGCGGAGGAAGTCCTCGGCGTCAAAGAAAAGCTGGGTGATGGCAAAGTCCGCGCCGAGGCGCTGCTTATTGAGCAGGACGTCGAAGTCTTCGTCCTCGTTCTTGGATTCGGCATGGCCACTGGGGTAGCACGCCACGCTCACCGCGAGGCGGCCGGCGGCAAAGCGGGCAGCCTGATGGCTTTCCAGCTGGCGGATGAGGCGAACCAGCTCATCGGCATGTTGCAGGTAATGCTCGGGCATGCCCCCTTCGGGGAGATCGCCGCGCAGGGCCAGCAGGCCGCGCACGCCGGCATCCACCAAGCGATTAATCCACCCGATGAGCTCGTCGCGCGTCCCGGCCGTGCAGGCCAGGTGCGCCAGGGGGCGCATAGAGGTGGTCTGCGAAATCTTCTCAATGAAGGCCGCGGTTCCCTCCAACCAACCGGAGCGCTGGGAACTGGTCACCGCGATGTAATCAGGGTGATAGCTTTCCAGGACTTCTAGTAAGCGGTCGATCTTGGCGGCATCGGCATCGTGGCGCGGCGGGATTACCTCAAAGGAAAGGGCAAGGCGCTCGGGCGCATGTGCTTCCTCTTCACTTTCATAGTCCAAGGGCGCGGAAGCCGAAAGTCGCGGGCTCATGGTCACCTCCTTTGCTGGTCGGCGTTGGTGTGTTGAGAAAAAACGTACCAAGCTGTTCAGTTAGCGCGGTAGCGACTGTGCAATGGTGATACCTTTGCAAGCCCGCAAACTGGGAGGTTAGCGAAAAATTAGGTGAATAATAATCGTAGATTCTGAACCAAGCGGTCTATTTCTAGCGCGTACCCGCTGCACGCCACGACGCCAACGGTGGTACACCAACCACCACGTCACTATGCTGGGTGAAAGCGAATGGATAAATCTGAGTTAAGGAGTGTCCCACCCCATGAACCCCACCACGCTGAACATGGCCTTTAAGACCGCATCGAACCTGTGGAGCCAGTTCAATAACTACCGCGAGGAAAAGTCCCGCGAGGCCTACACCGCTCTGGAAGAGGCCGCACAGAAGATGGACGAGCGCGATAACGGCACCTTCGCCGAGCCGCGCCGCCAGGCAGGCGCTGTTACCCGCGCCGCACACTCCCGCCTCGAGCGCGCCCTGGAGGAGTTCAACGACTACCGCGAAGACGCCACCGAGCGCCTGAACGACGCCAAGGAAGAAGCTACCAAGAAGGCTAAAAAGGCCCGCAAGCAGGCTAAGAAGGATTCTCAGAAGGCCCAGAAGAACCTCAAGAAGAAGTCCGCCAAGGTAGCCAAGAAGCAGAAGAAGAATAAGAAGTCCTCTAAGGGCTGGATCTTCGCCGGCATCATCGCCCTGCTGTCCGCTGCAGCCGGTGGTGCCTACTACTGGCTGCGCTCCAACAACAAGCCGTCCCAGACCCCGCCACGCGTGGACGACTTCCAGTCCGATTCCCACACCGCTCCGGAGTCCACCTTGGTCTACACCTCCACCAGCGAGAATGACACCCAGTCTGACCTCGTTGAAGAAGGTGCCGTACGCGATGAGGAGCTCCTCGGTTCCATCGATGAGCAGCTGGCCAAGCACCGCGAGGAAGAAGCAGCTCAGCCGGCCGATACCACCCGCGTTACCGATGACCACCAAAACGAGGGCAAGCACCGCCTGTAAACCGAGGAATAAATACGCTTACCACCCCGCCGTGGGGGTACGCGTAGCGTTGTCTAGATCTCATTGCTTTGCCTAAACAAAAATCTCTTGATTGAATTCCCACATTAGGGATCTTTCTACAAGGAGATGAACAATGAGCTTTGAGTCCCTCACCGTCAAGCTCAAAGACGGCTCAACGTACTACTTCCCGGCGGGTGCGGTGTCCAAAGACCCTTCCTCTCGCGTGGATAACCTGCGCTTCGCCATCGATAACGGAACCACCTTCCACTCCGTGGATGAGGCCGGCATCGAGCGCGAGTTCAACGGTCACGACGTCCGCAATTACCACCTAGCCTAAGCGTTAGCACAATCCCTTCCCTGCAGGTCACCAGCTTGTACGGAAGGGATTTTTCGCGTGCCCACCCCACGCTACGGCCCGCCGTCTATCGTGGATCTTATGGAACTTCGCGCAACCCAAGAATCTGACCGCACCTATCTCGCCCGCCTCAACTTCCTCACCGATACTTTCGGCGACGAGCACGGCGAGCTCTCCCCCGATTTTGCCGATGATTTTGCCTTCTACGTGGAAAATTGGGAGCCCAATCAAGGCGGCTTCATCGCCTGGCAGGAGTTCGTCCCGGCCGGGGGCGTGTGGCTCAACTGGGGCACGGAGGATAACCACGGCTTTGGCTTTGTCGAGCCCGCCATTCCGGAGCTCGCCATCGCGGTCGAGGCCCGCTATAAGGGCCAGGGCATTGCCACTGCGCTTATCGACGCCGCCATTTCCCTCGCCCAGACCCTGCGCGCCCCCGGCATCTCTCTAGCCGTCCACCCCGATAATCCCCGCGCCAAGGGTCTCTATGAGCACCTTGGATTCGAGCACGTGGGCAGCCACGAGGGTCACTTTGTGATGCTTAAACGCTTCTAAAGCGAGCGCAGGCGGGCGTGGGTGACGTAAATCGGCTCGTTATCCACGGCCGTCTTAAACTCCTCGGTCAGTCCTGCCATAACCGCCTCGCGCGCCTCTTCACGGGTGCTGTGAAAGCTCACAACCTCGCCATCCACCGCGGACTCGCCGCGCTTGCGCACTACAACGAATTCCGCGCCCTCCGGCGCCGCAACTTCCTTGTCTGCGGAGGTAAAGGGATCACTGTAGCGAGCATTGGCGGTCATGGTTGGTCTCCTGGTGGTATCGCGGGACAGTAATGATTCCCCATTCACTGTACTGAAAGTTTCTCCCCCGCGACCTTGCACACTTCCACCCTCTTCTTTCGCTGTTCACGATTTTCGTCCATCTAAACCGGCACAACCGTCGACGGAAACCACGGTTTGTATGGACGAAAGTTGCGATCGCAGCCAATTCGACCCCTGAACCCCACCACGTAGAAAAAGTCCGGCCCCTCCGAAGAGGAAGCCGGACTACATGCCGTGGAGCATAGGAGAATCGAACTCCTGACCTTCTGCTTGCAAAGCAGATGCTCTACCAATTGAGCTAATGCCCCAGTGCCTAGATACCTTACTACCGCAGCCGAAGTAACTACAAACCACGCTCAACCTGAACCGCTCAAATCACTTTGGCCACTTTAGGCATGTCCTATCACTTCCTTAACACGCAGGCGCTAGGGTCATGGGCACATCGTGTCCACTTTCCCTCATCTTTAGGAAAACCATGCGTCGCATTCTCACCTCCGCCCTCACCGTGCTCGTCGCCGCTGCCGTTCCAGCGGCCGCTAACGCACAGTTGCCGCAGATTCCACAGCTGCCTGTGTCCTCCAGCTCGAATTTCCAAGACGAAATCAACCATCGCATCGATGACGCCCGCGCACAGGTCGAGGACATCACCTCCAAGGCCTTCCCGCAGAAAGCTCCTAATCAAAAGGCACCTACCCCAGCGAAGAAGACAGAGCCGCGCAACAGTGGTGGCGTCGACTGTGCCAATTGCGTAGCTATCACCTACGACGACGGCCCAGGTGCCGAGACCAACCGCCTGCTGGACAAACTCAAGGCCAAGAACGCGCACGCAAGCTTCATGGTGATCGCCCCCAGTGCTGAGCAGCACCCCGAGCTCCTCAAACGCATGAAGGCCGAGGGCCACACCATTGGCAACCACACCAAGAGCCACCGCCAACTCAACACCCTGCCTTATGACCAGGTATCCCAGGAAATCGACGCCGGCAATGCCGCCATCAAAAAGGCCACCGGCCAGAGCACGCGCTGGGTACGCCCGCCCTACGGCGCTACCAACCCCACCGTGGATCAGGTAACCCGCGATAAGGGCGTCTCCCAGGCGCTATGGGACGTCGACACCGTGGATTGGAAAGACCGCAACTCTGAGCACGTCTGTTCCTCGGCCGTGCAGGGTGCCCGCGCCGGCTCCATCGTCTTGATGCACGATATCCACCCCACCACCGTGGATGCCGCCGATTGCGTTATCGATGGCCTACGCGCCAAGGGCCTCGAGCCTGTGAGCCTGGATCGCCTCCTGCGCACCCCTGTGCCAGGTAAGCGCTACTATGCTCGTGGTTAATGATTGATTTTGCCCTGCCTGCCGACGCCGTCGCTCCCCAACTCCTCGGCTGCACTCTCACCCATGCCGGGGTGAGCATCCGACTTACCGAGGTAGAGGCCTACCTCGGTGCCGAGGATTCCGCGGCACACACCTTCAAAGGCAAGACCTCGCGCAATGCGGCCATGTTCGGTCCGCCGGGCAGGTTCTACGTCTATATTTCTTACGGCATCCACCGCAACGTCAATATCGTCTGTGCCCCTGAAGGCACTGGCCAGGGCTGTCTGCTGCGTGGCGGTGAAATCATCGAGGGCGCCGACACCGCCTTCGCCCGCCGTGGCACCTCTGATTTTCATAACCTCGCCCGCGGGCCAGGAAACTTGGGCAAGGCCCTCGGCTTCACGCTCGAAGACAACCACCAACCAATACAGATTGTCGAGCGAACCACCGAACCAGAATGGGTGTGCGGACCGCGTATCGGTATCTCCAAAAACAAGGAAGCGGCCCTACGGTTTTGGATACCTTTCGATAAAACCGTCTCGGGCCGCCGCGGCTATCCCAAGAAATAGCCCTGCTAGTTCCGCTAGCTAATAGCGCCCGCCATAGCGCTCATCATTCTCGATGGCCTTAATGATCCGCTGATTAATCTGCAGCATCTGGCGAATCTGCGTGCGGGTTAGCTTATCCATTACGGACTTCCGCGCCTGCTTAGCGTGCCCAGGTGCCGTCTCTACCACCTTGTCCCAGCCGCTATCCGTCAGCTGTGCCATGGTGGTGCGTCCATCGGTCGGGCACGGCTGGCGCACAACCCACCCCTGCTTTTCTAGGCGCGTCACAACCTGGCTCAACCGGGACAAAGATCCATTGGCGGTAATCGCCAAATCACGCATACGCATTTCGCGATTCTCCGCTTCAGAAAGCCGCGAGAGCACTGTGTATTCAAAAAAGCTCAAACCTGCGTCATCGCGCAGCTGAGCATCCAAAATATTGGTCAATCGAATATTTACGCTCATTAGAGACATAAATGATGCCAGTTCTTCATCATTTAGCCAGTAGTCATCGCGCTCAGTCATGGGATTTATTGTATCAATTTGGCTTTAATTCTAAAGTGACTCGTCACTGTCCTAAACTCCAAGGCCTTAGTGCCCAGAGGACGGAACGATCGGTCGCTGCCCTCTCGGCAGCTTCTCCACCACCAAACGGTAGGAATCCGTCACCAACTCCTCTATCAGCTGTTGGTACAGCTCTGCGTGTGGATAGACAGAAACCCAGTGCTTCTTATTCATGTGATACCCCGGCGCAATGAACGGATACTGCTGCTGTAGCGTTTGGCAGTCCTCCGGCTCGGCCTTAACAATCATTTGCTCTTCGCCCGTCACCGCGGTCAACAACAAGAAAACCTTGCCGCGCACTTTGAATACTTCCCAATCGGGCCCGAAAGGACGCTGCGCCTGTGAACCGAGCATCTCTCCGGCGCGTTGGCGGGTGACTGCGTAGATACCACTACCGTCCATCATCGGCTCCCTCTTCGAGACTGGCTTAGTGCTGTCTTCAACGATATCGTCCATCCAAACCTCGGTTTTCGTCGACGGTTTTGCCGGTTTATATGGACGAAAATGGTGATCCGAGTGGAGCGCTCGCCATTGTGTCACTTCTCAGAGCTCCTGGGAACTACCGCGGAAATAAAAAACGTCCGGCCCCTCCGAAGAGGAAGCCGGACTTCATGCTGTGGAGCATAGGAGAATCGAACTCCTGACCTTCTGCTTGCAAAGCAGATGCTCTACCAATTGAGCTAATGCCCCATTGTTCCGTGGTGGGCCTAGCTGGAATCGAACCAGCGACCTCATCGTTATCAGCGATGCGCTCTAACCGACTGAGCTATAGGCCCTTGTGCGGAACGAGAATTAACTCTACATACTATCCCCGGATTTATACAAATCGCCTGCTCAACAGATATTTCTTGCAACTCAAAAGCGGGGAAAGATTCGCACGGAAGAAAGAAGATGCCGGCACCCGAAGGTACCGGCATCTTCAAACGCAAGAGAGGCGCTAGCGGTTGTCTAGGTCGACCCGCAGGCCGCCAAAGACGTCCACGATGGCGTTATAAATAACCGCCATAAGTGGTGCCAGCAACGTAAGGAGAACGGCGAAAATAACGCCGATGAGCGCGGAGGCGGAGATAATGACACCGAAGGTGACCTCGAATCCGCCGCCCACGCCGCCGACGAGGCTATTGAGCGATTCCCAGATGCCCACCTGGTTCAGGCCGATGTAGAGCAGGCATACGGCCAGCATCCAGGCAATGAGTCCGACGAGTGACAAGGCCAGACCAACGCGGAACGCGGAAGTGGGCGAGATTCGCGTAATCGTTACGTCTCGTCGTGCCATTAATTACTCCTCATCCTTGGAAGCATCGCCAGCCTTGTGCTCCTGCTGGACCTCATCCACGGTCTTTTCGCCCTTGGCTACAGCCTGAGCGTCTTCCTCACCATCTTCTTCGACGTTGCGGTCGATGGCAAGCAGTTCGACGTCGTCGGCCAGGTTCACCAAGCGCACACCCATGGTCGCACGGGAGGACGGACGAATCTGGTCCACCTCGGTGCGGATGACGCCGCCGGCGGAGGTGATGGCGAAGATCTCGTCATCCTCATCGACGGAGATGGCGCCGATGAGCTTACCGCGCTTCGGGGTGTACTTGAAGGTCATAACACCCAAGCCACCGCGGCCTTGCGGGGTGTATTCCTCAATGGCGGTGCGCTTGCCGTAGCCGCCAGAAGTGGCTACCAAAAGGAACTCGCCATCGTGGACCACGGACATGGATAGCAGCTGGTCATCGCCGCGGAAGCGCATGCCCTTCACACCGGCGGTAGCGCGGCCCATGGGGCGCAGCTGGTCGTCGTCGGCAGTAAAGCGGATAGCTTGGCCCTGCTCGGAGGTAAGCAGGATGTCATCGCCCTCGGAGACGAGCTGTGCGCCGATGAGCGCATCGCCCTCGTTGAGGTTGATGGCGATAAGGCCAGCGGAACGCGCGGACTCATAATCGGTCAGGCGGGACTTCTTCACGCGGCCCTGCTGGGTGGCGAGGACCAGGTAAGGAGCGTCCTCGTAGGACTGAATCTGGATGACCTGCGCAATCTTTTCTTCCGGCTGGAATTCCAGCAGGTTAGCTACGTGCTGGCCGCGTGCGGCGCGACCGCCCTCTGGCAGTTCATAGGCCTTGAGGCGGTAAACACGGCCGAAGTTGGTAAAGAACAAGATCCAGTCGTGCGTGGAGCAGACGAAGAAGTTCTTCACAATATCGTCCTGCTTGAGCTCAGCGCCGCGCACGCCCTTGCCGCCGCGCTTTTGCGCCTTATAGGAATCCACCTTGGTGCGCTTAGCGTAGCCGGTAGAGGTAATGGTGACCACGACGTTCTCGCGGGCGATGAGGTCCTCATCGGTGACATCGCCGGTCGCCGGAATAATTTCGGTGCGGCGTTCATCGCCATACTTATCGACGATCTCTGCCAGCTCATCGTGGACAATCTGGCGCTGGCGCTCCTCGCGGGCGAGGATATCCTTCAGGTCGGCGATTTCGCGCTCGATCTCGGCCAACTCGTCGATGATCTTCTGGCGTTCCAGTGCAGCCAGCTTGCGCAGCTGCATGGCCAGGATGGCATCGGCTTGGATATCGTCGACGTCGAGAAGTTCCTTCAAGCCTTCGCGCGCCTCGTCCACGGTGGGCGAACGGCGGATAAGGGCGATGACCTCATCCAGCATATCCAGGGCCTTGACCAAACCGCGCAAGATGTGGGCGCGCTTCTCGGCCTCGTCCAAGCGGTACTGGGTACGGCGAACGATGACCTCGATCTGGTGCTCCACGTAGTAGCGCAGCATCTGATCTAGGCGAAGAGTGCGCGGCACGCCGTCAACAATGGAGAGCATGTTGGCGCCGAAGGAGGTCTGCAGCTGGGAGTGCTTGTAGAGGTTATTGAGCACCACGCGAGCCACGGCATCGCGCTTAAGGGTGACCACGATGCGCATGCCCACGCGGTCGGAGGACTCATCCTCGATCTTGGAAATGCCCGCAATCTTGCCGCTGGCCACGGACTCCGCGATATTGGAGATGAGGTTATCCGGGTTGACCTGGAACGGCAGCTCGGTGATCACGATGGTTTGGCGGGATCCAGACTCCTCAATGGAGGTCACACCGCGCATGCGGATGGAGCCGCGGCCGGTGGTGTAGGCATCCTTGATGCCCTGATCGCCCACAATGAGGCCAGCGGTGGGGAAATCCGGGCCCTTGACGCGTTCCATGCAGGCTTCCAGCGCAGCCTCTTCATCGGCGTCTGGATTATCCAGTAGCCAGTAGATGGCCTCGGCCAGCTCGTTGAGGTTATGTGGCGGGATATTGGTGGCCATACCCACGGCAATGCCGCCAGAACCGTTCATGAGCAGGTTCGGAACGCGGGACGGCAGGACGTCCGGCTCGCTGGTCTTGCCATCGTAGTTGGGCGAGAAGTCCACGGTGTTCTCGCGGATATCGCGCACCATCTCCATAGCCAGCGGGGTGAGCTTGCACTCCGTATAACGCATTGCTGCCGGGCCATCGTTACCGCGGGAGCCGAAGTTACCCTGGCCATCCACCAGCGGATAGCGCATGTTCCAGGACTGGGCCAGACGCACCAAGGTGTCATAAATGGCGGAGTCACCGTGCGGGTGGAACTGACCCATGGTGTCCGAGACCGGACGGGCGGACTTTACGTAGCCGCGCTCCGGGCGGTAACCGGAATCGAACATCGCGTAGAGGATACGGCGGTGCACCGGCTTCAGGCCATCGCGCACCTCCGGCAGGGCACGGCCGACGATGACGGACATGGCGTAGTCGATGTAACTCGACTCCATCTCCTCATTAATGTCAATGGGAAATATGCGATCAAAAAGATCGTCGTTATTGTCACTCATAACCCCAAATTCTACCCTCTAGCGCCTTTCAAGACTCGAATTGCCGCACGAGTGGTATCACCGTGGTATCACTGAGGCATGGCGATGACATTGCGACTTACGGACGAACAGGATCATGCGCTCACGCTGCTGGCCTCCGCGCAGGGCACCTCCAAGCACGAGGCGGTGGTGCGCGCCATCGTTGCGGCCGCAGCCCGCACGCTTGCCGACGCCCACGTGCAGTCCACCGCCCGCGCCCTCCTCCCCGGCCGCACTGAGCTGGAGGCGGAAATCCGCCGTGCCCGGCCCGCACAGTCCTAGGCAAGCATGACTACTGAACAGCTCTACCTCTTGGCTCGCGAATTTTGCGCTTGTTTTAACGTCCGCATCATCAACTTCGCCGCCTTTGCGGCCGCGGCGGCTGCCAGCACCGCCAAGGTGGAGGGAATAGCCATTCATGACAACCACCGCGATGCCGCCCGCGCCATGGCGGAGGTATTAGCCCGCGTGCCAGCGCTTAACGGGTATAACGCAGAGTTCGCAAAGTTCAGCGCGCGCGTCTACCTTAGTGTTAAAGAAGTTACCTAAGTTACTGGGGATAGTGACACAAGAAAGGAACTACCACCATGTCCCGCTTCAAGAAGATTGCCGCCTCGAGCCTGACCGCCGTGGCGATGGTTGCCACCGCCGTCACTGCTCCTACCGCCACCGCCGCTGATGCCGATTCCTGGCAGGAGAACGTAAATCCGGACTTTCAGCCGGGCGAGGCCGGTGGTTCCTCTACCGGTTCTTCCCAGCTGGATCTCACCCTGATCATCACCGCAGCGGCCGCTGGCGTCACCGCGCTGGCCAGCGCCGTGGCGCTGTACTCCCCTGACGTGGATGTGGAGAAGGCTGCGCGCGATGCCGGCCTGGGCCAGATTGCTGATCAGATTGCTGCCATTCAGGCCAGCCTCCCTGGCCTGCCGGGCCAGCCCGCCTAACTCGCGTAAGGTGGTGCAGCATGGCACATCTTTCTGAACTTATGTCAGGTCCGCAGCGCACTGCGGTGATTAGCGATTGCGGCGAGCTGGTTGAGGGGGTCGTCGCCAAGCAATCGGGCATTACCGGCATGGCGCTCAAGGGCGCCGTGGCCGCCGCAAAGAAGGTCGATTCCGCCATCATTACTAAGGCCCTAGGTCGCGTGTTGCCGGATATCCTCGACGCTTTAGATCCGCACTGGCAAGAGTTTGCACGCAGCTCCGAGCAGGATTTCGGTTCCTTCCTGGAGCCGCGCAGCGCCCAGGTGAGCGATTCCATCATGTCGGTGGCCGATAAGCACGCCCAGCAGATTAACTCCCCCGCGCTGTCTAAGCCTTATAACTCCTTGCGCGGTAAGGCCTCGAAATTCCTCACCCCTGCGGTGCCGGATTTCGGCCGCGTGCTGCAGAAGCACATGTAGCCTCCGCACGCTTGAACCTAAATCAAACCGCAGAGTATAAGTGTGGAAGTGACTACTTCCGCAGCTAACCAGACCGAGTACCCCGCCGGCCAAGATCCCGCCCGCTGGCGGGTTCTTATCGTTTTGCTCACGGCGCTCTTCATGTCTCTGCTGAGCGTGTCCATCGTGAACGTAGCCCTGCCCTCTATTCAATCGGGCCTGGGAGCCTCTGAGTCCGATGTGCAATGGGTGCTCTCCGGCTATGCGCTCACCTTTGGTGTCATCCTTGTGGCGGCCGGCCGTGCCGGAGATCTCTTCGGCCGCGGCGGCATCTTTCTAGCAGGCATTGCTATCTATTCCCTCAGCGCCGCCGTCGCCGGCTTTGCCCCCAACGCGGAGGCACTCAACGCCGCCCGCTTTATCCAAGGCATAGGCGCTGGTCTGCTCAATCCGCAGGGCGTGGGAATGATCCAGCAGTACTTCCGCGGTCCGGAACGCGCCCGCGCCTTCGGCTACTTTGGCTCCACGGTGGGCATCGCTGTGGCTATCGGACCGGTACTGGGCGGCCTGCTCATTCGCCTCGGCGGCGCGGACCTAGGTTGGCGGCTGACCATGCTGGTCAACTTCCCCGTCGGCCTTATTGCCATCATCTTAGGATTGCTGTGGTTTCCGCGGCCGCTGTTTTCCCGCGTGCGCGATGAAAATGGCAATAAACTGGGCACCTTCAAGGCCCTTGCCACCCTGGATCCCATCGGTGCGGTGATTCTCGGTGCTGCAGTGTGGGCCATACTCTTCCCCTTCATGGAATCGTCCGCTTCCCCGGCCGTGTGGTGGCTCCTACTGCTGGGCGCCGTCCTCCTTGTGGGATGGGTGCTATGGGAGCGCCGCCACTAGGCCACCGGCCATCCGCCAATGGTGGATCTCACTATCTTCGCCACCCCGAGTTTTCGCAATGGCACCATCATCGCCACCTTGTGGTTTATGGGTATTACCAGCATTTGGGTGCTCGTGGCACTCTACTTCCAAAGCGGACTCGGACACTCCGCCCTGGCTGCCGGATCCGTAGGCATTCCGGCTGCCTTGTTGAGCTCCATATCTGCCACACTGGCCGGTCGATCCATTTCCGTTTATGGGCGCAAGGTCGTGGTACTTGGCATGCTGGTGACCATCTTCGGTCTGGTGGCCACAATTGCGCTTATCTGGGCCACCGAGCAGTGGGGAGCCAGCGAATGGTGGATGGTCCTTTCGCTGGCCTTTGTTGGCGGCGGCCAAGGCTCGGTCATCTCCCCCAACCAAACGCTCACCTTGGCGCACGTTCCACAGGCCTACGCCGGATCGTCCGGTGCCGTCCTCCAAACCGGCCAGCGCATTGGTACGGCCATTGGGCTTGCCGTTATTACGGCCATCGTTTTTGCCACCTTGCACGGCACAAGCGCGGACTGGCCGCTGTCCATCATTGCCGGCTTCGGCGTCATCCTCGCCATGTGCCTCGCTTCCCTAGGATTCGCCGTAGCGGATCAGCGCAGCTCCCAGGCGTAGGCCCGGCGCTTTCCGACGCCACAATTAAAGCCCACCGCGGTAAATTCCACGGTGGGCTTCATGCTGCGCTCTAGATATCCAGGAAGCGGACGTCCTTCGCGCGGCGGGTAATGAAGGAGCGGCGAGCCGAGACATCATCACCCATGAGGATGGAGAAGAGCTCATCGGCGCGCTGCGCGTCTTCCAAGTCCACACGGCGCAGGATGCGGGTGCTCGGGTCAAGCGTGGTCTCCCACAGCTCGGCAGCGTTCATCTCGCCCAGACCCTTGTAGCGCTGGATGCCGTCATCTTTGTTGATCTTGCGGTTTTGCTCCAGGCCCTCGGCCAGCAGCTTATCGCGCTCGGCGTCGGAAAAAGCATAGCCCGGAGTACCCTTAGACCACTTGAGCTTGTACAGCGGCGGGTTAGCCAAGAACACGTGGCCATCCTCAACCAACTGCGGCATGAAGCGGAAAAGCAGGGTCAATAGCAGCGTAGCGATGTGCTGGCCGTCAACGTCGGCATCGGCCATGAGCACGATCTTGTCGTAGCGCAGCTTCTTGATATCGAATTCCTCGTGGATACCGGTACCCAGCGCGGTAATAATCGCCTGGACCTCGGCATTCTTGAGCACCTTATCCATGCGGGCCTTCTCCACGTTCAGGATCTTGCCGCGCAGCGGCAGGATGGCCTGGAACATGGAATCGCGGCCGCCCTTAGCGGAGCCACCTGCAGAGTCACCCTCCACGATGTAGAGCTCGGAAATCTTCGGATCCTTCGAGCGGCAATCTGCCAGCTTGCCTGGCAGGCCACCCAGGTCGGTGGCGGACTTGCGGCGCACCATCTCGCGAGCCTTGCGGGCAGCCATGCGGGCATGCGCGGAGGAAACGGCCTTATTGATGATGGCCTTGGCCTCTGCCGGGTTGGCATCGAACCAGTCATTGACGTGCTCGTTGACCGCGCGCTGGACAAAGCCCTTGATCTCGGAATTGCCCAGCTTGGTCTTGGTCTGGCCCTCAAACTGCGGATCGCCCACCTTGACGGAAATGACGGCCGCCAAGCCTTCGCGGCAGTCATCGCCGGAGAGGTTACCGTCCTTTTCCTTGAGGAGCTTATGCTCCTTGGCGTAGCGGTTCATCAGGGAGGTTAGGGCCGCACGGAAGCCCTCTTCGTGCGTGCCGCCCTCGTGGGTATTGATGGTATTGGCAAAGGTATGAACGGACTGCTTATAGCCCTGGTTCCACTGCAGCGCTACCTCTACCTCGTGATCCTCGCCCTTCGCATCGAAGGAAACGATGGTCGGGTGGATCGCGGTCTTGGACTTATTGAGGTACTTGACGTAGTCGGTCAAGCCATCCGGGTAGTGGAAGGTTACCTTCTTGCGGCGCTTCTTCTCTGCCGCAGCGTCCTCCGCCTCGCCGGATTCTTCGTTGAAGGTATCGCCGGCGTCCGGGGCATCATCGAAGGAGGTTTCATCCGCGCTGGTCTCGCCGGATTCTGCATCGGCGATTTCCTCCAGCTCGATCTGCTCTTCGGTGACGCGCTCGTCAATGAGCTCAATGCTCAGGCCCTTGTTCAGGAAGGCCATTTCCTGCAGGCGGCGGGCGATGGTGTCGTAATCGTACTCGGTAGTTTCAAAAACTTCCGGGTCCGCCCAGAAACGAATCTTGGTGCCCGTGCCGCGGGCATTGCCACCCTCCACCAGATCGTCCGGGATGGCGTTCTGGAAGTTTTGGTACCAGTGCTTGCCGTCGCGCTTAATCTCCGCTTCCACGCGGGTAGAAAGCGCGTTCACCACGGAAATGCCGACACCGTGCAGGCCGCCGGAAACGGCGTAGGAGTCGGAGTCGAACTTACCTCCGGCGTGCAGCTGGGTCATGACTACCTGGACGGTAGGTGCGCCAGAGGCGTGCATTTCTACCGGGATGCCACGGCCATTATCGATGACCTCTACGCCGCCATCTTCCAGCAGCTTGACGGTTACTTTGTCGGCGTAGCCGGCCATGGCCTCATCGACGGAGTTATCAACGATCTCCCAAATGAGGTGGTGCAGGCCGCGCGAACCGGTCGAACCAATGTACATGCCGGGGCGCTTACGGACGGCCTCGAGGCCCTCCAGGATCGTAATTGACCCGGCATCATATGCGTGTTCTTCAGCCACGGATTCGTGCTCTCCTTTTGGCTATAGCTAATTCTAAGACCTTGACTATTCTACACGGATACCCCCTACTGAAAGACACCCCACACCCGTGAGAGATAGGAATCTGGGGCGCTCTGAGGTTATTTACATTGTGCAGGTCTGAGTAAACCTCAGCCTATTAGCCATATGTATCTTGTGATCCTTGCGGTTTGACCCACTGCCGCCCCTCATAATTGCGCCTTTGTTTCGGCCCGTGAATCCGCAGTTCCACAATGACATCGGGGCCTAGGCGGTCAGAGATTTTCCGCAGGATTTGGCGCTGCAGGTAGCGCAGCTCCGTTGCCCAGGTGGAGTTATCGCAGGATACATAGACAATCTTGTCTTTAATCCGCTGCGGCTGCGTATGCGCGGAAATGCGCTCGCCCACCAGATGCTCCCAATTGCCCATCACCCAGCCATTAGCCAGATCATGCTCCCACCCACGATTGACCACCTCGCGGTTAATTTGGGATCCCAGGCTCGGCACGGCCAGCGTGCGCCGTTTCTTTCTGCCATCCGGACCCGTAGGCCAGCCGCGTTGGTAGCCCATATACCCCTGCTTTTGCGCCTTCTCCAGCGAGGGCACCGGCATCTTCGGTACCGGGCGGGTCAGCTTCGGCGGGTTTTTGGAGGTGGACCGAACCAGCTTGAAGTACTGGGTGACGGGATCGATGCGCTGCTTGCCGACGCCCCCTTGATCCTCACTCATTCCCCTCACCTTCCTCAGCGACATCTTGAGCAAGATCTTCGGCAGAATCTTCGGCGCTGAGCTTGGAAATGCGGCCGGTCTCGGTATCTTCTACGCTCACGCGGTAGCGCACGATGGGCTCCAAGTTTCCGGGCAGATCTTCATCCACGGCCGCGGTGATGAGCACCTGTTCGGCCTCGGCGGCCAAGTGGACCAGCTGCTTGCGGCGCTTGGCATCGAGCTCGGCAAAGACATCATCCAAGATGAGCACCGGATCGGATCCTCCCTCCTGGCGCAGGAGGTTGAATTCCGCTAGGCGCAGCGCGATGGCATAAGACCACGTCTCGCCGTGGCTGGCAAAGCCCTTGGCCGGCTGATCACCCAGGTTGAGCACCAGATCATCGCGGTGCGGACCCACCAGGGAAATGCCGCGTTCGATCTCGCGCTGCCGGGCGGCGGCCAACTCGGTGAGCAGCACGGCCTCTAGCACCTCGCGATCGGAGGTATCGATCGTAGACTTATACTCCACGTGCGCCGGCCGCGATTCTGGCGCCAGGCCGGAATAGGCGGCGGGGATGTGGTCCAAGAGGGCGTCGACAAGCGAAAGGCGCGCGGCGATTACTTGTGCGCCGAGGTGGGCAAGCTGCGCATCCCAAGTATCCAAGGTGGCCAGCGCAGCGGCGCCATCACTATCGGAATAGCCCCGGCGCAGGTTACCGGAGGCCGATTTCAGCAGGGCATTGCGTTGTTTGAGTACCTTGTCGTAGTCGGCCTTCACGCCCGCTAGCCGCGGAGTCCGCGAGGCAATGATGCTATCGAGGTAGGCGCGGCGCCCAGCCGGCTCCCCGCGCACCAGGGCCAAGTCCTCTGGGGAGAAGAGCACAGTTTTTACCACGCCCAGCAGCTCACGGGGGCTGCGCAGGCGGGTGCGATTAATCTGCGCCTGGTTGGCCGCGTGGGGCTTAATCAGCAAATGGGTAGTAAGCTCGCGGCCCTGGTTCACCGCGGTAATGGATACCCGCGCGCTATCCGCGCCCTGGCGCACCAGCGGTGCATCGTGGGAAACGCGGTGGGAGGAAAGGTGGGCGGTATAGCCAATGGCCTCAACGATGTTGGTCTTGCCAAAGCCATTGCGCCCGACAAAAAGGGTGATCCCCGGCCCTAGCTGCACATTAAGTTCGGGCCACGAGCGAAAATCCCGAACATCGAGATCCCTGACGTACATTAGCCCGGCAGGCGAACCGGCATGAGCAGGTAGGTGAAGTTGGTCTCCGGCGTGGGGAAGTTGCCATCTTCATCGGCCTCAGGCAGCTCTTCCGGTTCTGGGATCATGATGGCTGGGCGCGAAGGCTCGGTAAAGCCGAAGACCACGCGGTCGGTATTGATGACGCCCAAGCCATCCTTGAGGTAGCCCGGATTGAAGGCGATGAGGAATTCATCGCGGCCATGGAACGCACACGGCAGGGTCTCCGTGGCGTTACCAGCATCCGCACCGGCGGAAAGGGTCACCTGACCATCGGCGAATTCCATCCGAATCTGCGCGTTGCGATCCGTCAGCAAAGACACGCGGCGAATTGCTTCCTGCAGCGGGGCGACCTCAATGGAGGCAATATTGGTGTGGTTCTTTGGCAGCAGGGGTTGCACATTAGGGAAGTCCGCATCCAGCATGCGCGTGGTGGTCTCGCGATTATCCGCGTGCAGGCCAAAGAGGCCATCGGCACCAATATTGTCATCGGTTCCCACAGCGATTTCCACTGGGATATTTAGGTGCGGATCCAAGGAACGACCGGTTTCCTGCAGGGTCTTCGCAGGTACCAAGAGTTTCGCTTCTACATCTGGCGACTTCGGCTCCCATTCCAAGGTGCGCATGGCCAGGCGGAAGCGGTCCGTTGCCGTCATCTCAATGTCCTTGCCACGGATATCCATGTGCACACCGGTGAGCATGGGCAGGGTGTCATCCTTGCCGGCAGCAGCGGCGACCTGATGGATGGCCTCGACGAATAGCTGTGGCTGGATGGTGCCGGTAACCTCCGGCAGGACCGGGAGCTGCGGGTAATCATCCAGAGGAATCAGTGGCAGCTCAAAGCGGGAAGAACCACAAGTAACCAGGGCCTTGGAATCTACCTGGGAGATCTCCACTTCCTTGTTAGGCAGGGAAGCGACGATGTCAGAGAGGAGCTTGCCGGCTACCGCAATCTGTCCGGGTTCATCTACCATTCCGGCGATTCGGACGCGGGTGGACACCTCGTAATCGAAGCCAGTGAACTCAAGACCATTGTCATCCGCGGTGATCAGCATCGCGCGGAGGACAGGCTGGGTGACCTTCGACGGCAGGCTACGAGCAACCCACGCTACGGCGTTGGCAAGGTCATCTTTGGCCACGCGAAATGACACGGCTTCATCCATGGTGCGAAGAGCTCCTCTGGGGCAAGTAGGAAATTTGTTACTTACAAAAGACTGGCTTCCAACTTACCGCATCGGGCGCGGTGCGCCACAACGTGTAATTCCATCTTTGCCTGCCCGAGCCGTACCTGGCCGAAGGCAGGCCGGGTCTAATTCCACACACCCTCTTTCTTCTATACAGATCAGAGAAATAATTTAGTAGTAGTAATAAGCGCTGTGGGATCTGTGGGTAACTAGGTAAATGACAAGTTCAGGACACAGATCCGGGGTGTGCCAATTCTTGTGATCTTGCTGTGATCAATCGGGGCGAAATGTGGACAACTAACGGGATCACCGTTTTATCCACAGGTTTTGTCATTTGATCACCGATCTACACACAGCGCTGATCACAGGGTGGTTCTCCCAGCATAGAGCCTGTGGAATTTAAAACTGTGAGTAAGATCTACGAATTACAAAGGTGGAATTACACAAGTGTGAATAACGCTGTGGATAACTTTTTTCGCAGTTAAGGGAGTACTTTTCGCGGACCTTCTGGGTTCCTTGTGGAATTACACGAAGGTGTAGGCGGCTGTGTTGACGGTTTGCACCAGGTTTCGGCGTCTCAGTCAAGAATCTCTGATCTGGTAGTTCTGGTCTCACCTTTAAGTAGTGCGAGCAGAAGCCGCGAAGTGACAAAGGGCAGACAAAAGCGCCCTCCTTTATATAAGGAAGGCGCTGTAGAAAAGGTGGCGAGATCTAGGCGCGGCCGCGATTCTTGATGCGCTGGGTGAGCGCCTGGATCTCGTCGTAAGTATTGCGCTTTTCAGTCATCTCTTTGCGGATCTTGCGATCCGCGTAAATGACGGTGGTGTGATCCTTGCCGCCGAATTGCTCACCGATCTTGGGAAGGGATAGCTCCGTGAGCTCGCGGCACAGATACATAGCCAACTGGCGTGCATGCGCCACCGCACGCTTTTTGCCAGCCCCGCGCAGAGTCTCTACATCAATATCGAAGAATTCTGCCGTGACCTCCATGATCGAGGTAGCGGTGATTTGCCGATCGGCGGAATCTGGGGCCAAATCGCGCAGCGCGATTTCTGCCATCTCCACGTTGATTGGCTCATTCACCAAGGAGGAATAGGCCGAAACGCGAATCAGTGCGCCCTCGAGCTCACGAATAGATGACTCAAAACGAGAGGCAATGAGCTCAAGCACGGAGCGATCCACTTCGGTGCCGTCATTGGCCGCCTTCTTCATCAAAATCGCGATACGCGTTTCTAGATCTGGCGGCTGAATATCGGTGATAAGACCGCCTTCAAAGCGGGTGCGGAGGCGATCTTCCAGCGTGGTTAGCTGTTTCGGTGGGCGGTCCGAAGACAAAATGATCTGCTTATTGGCTTGGTGCAGCGCATTGAAAGTATGGAAGAACTCTTCCTGGGTGGATTCTTTGCCTTCCAAGAACTGGATGTCATCGACCATCAAAATGTCGAGATTGCGGTAGCGCCGCTTGAATGATTCCTGACGGTCATCGCGCAGGGAATTAATATAGTCATTCGTGAATTCTTCCGAAGACACATACTTCACGCGCAGACCCGGATGTAGTACCTGGGCGTAATTGCCGGCGGCATGCAAAAGGTGCGTTTTACCCAGACCAGAGCCACCCCAGATAAATAGTGGGTTGTATGCACGGGCGGGATTCTCGGCCACAGCGACAGCGGCACCATTGGCAAAACGATTCGAAGAACCGATCACGAAGCTATCGAAGGTGTGCTTCGGATTGAGGGAAGTTTCACGGTTGGGATCGTGCGCTGGGGCCTCGCGCGGGATGCGGGCAGAATTGGTGGCAGCACCGGAGAAATTTCCCGCGGATTCTGCCTGCTGTTGGTTATAGTGCTGGGCCAGCTCATCCAGGCTTGCAGGGGCGTGACTCGATTGCCAATTGTTCTGGGAAGGGGCCTGCTGTGCAGCGGCATCCGTTTGCTGCGGGCGCGGAATGTAGTTCTGGGTAGATTCCGTGTTCTGCGGCGGTTGCGCTTGAGGCGGTTGCTGTTGTTGAGGGGGTGTTGCCTGTGGTGCAGGGTCCGCGGCCGGTGGCTGTGGCTCTTGCGGGGTGGCAAGGGTAACCGCAAAGGAACACGGCCGGCCTAGGTGACGGGTTAATGCCTTGGCAATGTGCTCACCCAACTCATTTTCGACCACATTTTTGGCATCCAGGTTTTCGGCGGCAACGAGGGTGTAGCCCTCAACCATCATGATGGGGCGAACCAGTTGGAGGTAAAGGCGCTGTGAATGCGAAAAACTGGGGACCTCGGAATTGGGTTGCTCGGATTGTGCGAGCAGGTCATCAACGACCGCGCGCCAAACGGCATGCAGGTTCGCTTGTGGGTCAGTCACAACAGGCTACCTTTGTGGAATTTAGTCGGGGACGGGTGGACATTGAATAACAATTTTCACTGCGGATTCCACCGTGGTTTTCACATCGGTTTTTATCGAGTCACCTCGATCTCCACAGAGTTATCCACAGGTGTGGATTAAATAGTTATTCACAGCTTAGTTCATGACTGTGGATAACTCTTCATTGGTCAGTATGTGGTCTTATGCTGCGGAAACTACAAAAGTCTCAAGTGTTGATTTAGAGTTATCCACATGTCCGGTTGGGCTGTGGAATTTGATTCTTCTGTTCTACCGCCGAAACGGCGGGTGTGTCTAGCGAGAAAAATTCACCACCCGGGTGTGGGTTGGGGTGGGTCTTATTGCGTGATGGATTAGGTGCAGTAAGAGCGCAGAATCTGGCCCTCTAGCTGCAGGAAAAAACATTTATGTAATTTCGGGTGTACCCGGGTGTCGATTTGTTCCCAGCGGCAGAAATCACGTAATCTGGCATGGTCTATTGCAACAAAGAGTTGCGCGTGAAAGTGACAGCGTCACCTCGCACCGGCTGGGCCCGTCGGCTCGCCGTGCACCGGAGAGACTGTGATGCGTCAGGTTCATGGAATCTATTCATCAGTGGGCGTGCCGCTGCATCGCGGTGGTGTGCCTACGCACAACTTCAAGGAGAATTAACGTGGCAAAGGGTAAGCGCACGTTCCAGCCGAACAACCGTCGTCGTGCTCGCAAGCACGGCTTCCGCACCCGCATGAGCACTCGTGCAGGTCGCGCCATTGTTGCAGCTCGTCGCAAGAAGGGCCGCGCAAAGCTGACTGCATAAGTTATGCTTCCAGCCCAGCACAAGCTCACGTCGCCGACGCAATTTCGGCGCACGATGAAGGGCAGTCGCCGGGCGGGCACTCGTACGGTCGTCGTGCATGCGCGCGACAACGCAGGTACGGACAAGGCAGCCGATATCGCCGCCACTGGGCCGCGATTTGGGCTGATTGTTTCTAAAGCCGTCGGGAATGCAGTGGTTCGCCACCGCACTTCCCGGCGGCTTCGCCATGTGTGTATGACATTCATTCCCAAGCTGCCTGCCAGCGTGGACGTTGTCATCCGTGCTTTGCCCGCCAGCGCCACTGCTAGCAGTGAGCAATTAGAAAAAGATCTTGCCAAAGCACTGCGCAAGCAATGGGATATCTAAATTCCCGCGGGGAGGAAATTCCCCCAGCCAGAGGATTGGCCAAACCAATGGTCAAAGTGGTTCGTTTCTACCAAAAGTATGTCTCTGGCCTTAAGATGGTATCGACCTGTCGGTTCGAGCCGACATGCAGTGCTTATGCCCTAGAGGCGCTTTCTCAACACGGCGCAATCAAGGGTACGGCGATGGCAATAGCCAGGGTCTGCAAATGTGGCCCCTGGCATCCGGGCGGATTCGATCCGGTCCCGGGTACCAACAACAATTGAGGATTAAACACTCGTGCTTAATTTCATTTACTGGCCAATTTCGGCCGTTTTGTGGTTCTGGCACTGGCTGCTTTCCCTCGTAATGGACCCTGCCTGGGGCATTACCTGGATTCTGGCCATTGTGCTGCTGACCTGGACGCTTAAGGCACTAATGGTCAAGCCGACCATTAGCCAGATTCGTTCCTCGCGTAAGATGCAGGAAATCCAGCCTAAGGTGCAGGAAATCCGTGCGAAGTACGGTAATGACCAAACCAAGGCCGCGCAGGAAATGCAGAAGGTCTACAAGGAGTCCGGCGTTCGTCCGATGGCCGGCTGCCTGCCGGTCTTCGTGCAGATTCCAATGTTCGTTGGTTTGTTCCACGTGCTGCGCTCCTTCGACCGCACCGTTGCGGTAGCCGGTGGCATTGGACATCCCAGTGGTGACGCAATGTCCATTGAGGATAACGCCAATACCGCGAACTACATCTTTAAGCCGGAACTGGTCCAGCAGTTCCTAGACGCCAAGATCTTTGATGTTCCGCTGGTGACCAACCTGCGATTGAACTCGCCGATTGTAGAGGGCGTCACTACCACCCAGGCAGCCGTCATCATCGTTCCGATGATCGCCATCATTGCGGTCATGACGCACTTCAACGCCCGCATGAGCCTGAACCGTCAGGAAAAACGCCGCGCTGCTGGCAAGACCCAAGCACCGCAGGGGCAGAATGCGGAGATGATGCAACAGCAAATGGCCATGATGTCCAAGATGATGCTGTGGGTCATGCCGGCCATGCTGATTTTCTCCGGCTCCATCTGGCCGATTGGTTTGCTGTTCTACATGATGGCCAATACGGTCTGGACCTTCTTCCAAACCCGCATCGTCTATGCCAAGATGGACCGCGAGGAAGAAGAAGAGGAAGCCGCTAAGGTTGAGGCCAAGCGCACTTCCGCGCCTAAGCCGGGTGCCCGCAAGAAGGACAACCGCACCAAGAAACAGCGCAAAAACAAATAAACACGGAGGAGAACCCCATCGTGTCCGAGATGGACCCGTCAGTAGTATTCGGCTCCCGCTTGCCCCTCGCGCAGGCTTACCATGATTCGCTCGCTACAGACGGGTCCACTCGTGGTTTTATAGGTCCCCGCGAGGTGCCACGCTTGTGGGAAAGGCACATTATTAACTGCGCCGTCGTCAAGCAGGCAATCCCGGAGGGCGCCACGGTTATCGACGTCGGCTCGGGTGCTGGGCTGCCCGGCATTCCGCTGGCCATTGCACGCCCAGACCTGCAGATCACCTTGATCGAGCCGCTGCTCAAGCGCTATAACTATCTCAACGAGGTCGTAGAAGAGCTGGGGCTAGACAACGTAACGGTGCTGCGTGGCCGTGCCGAGGAAGGCCCGATTAAAAAGGCCGTGGCGGGCGCAGACGTGGTCACCTCCCGCGCCGTTGCACCGCTGGGCAAGCTGGCGAAATGGTCGCTGCCGCTCGTACGCAAGGGTGGTGAGATGATCGCGCTGAAGGGTTCTTCGGTACACGAGGAACTGGAGCGCGATGCCGGCGACATTAAGAAGGCCGGCGGTGGAAAGGCCGAGGTCAGCACCATCGAGGGAACCACGATCATTCGTGTCCCGCGCGTGAACTAAAGTAGACGGCATGACTAATCCGCGCCTTATCACCATTGCTAACCAGAAAGGCGGCGTAGGCAAAACCACCTCCGCTGCCAACTTGGCCGCAGCGCTAGCCACCGAGGGCAAAAAAGTGCTGGTGATCGATCTTGACCCGCAGGGAAACGCCTCCACGGCCATGGGCGCGGAACATAATTCCGGCATCGATTCCAGCTATGAGGTGCTCCTCGGAGACTGCACCGCCGAGAAAGCCATGCAGGGCTCCTCACACAACGAGAACCTTTTTTGCATCCCTGCCACCATTGATCTAGCTGGCGCGGAGATTGAAATGGTCTCCTTGGTACGCCGAGAATTTCGGCTCTATGACGCCCTGCATAATGGCTTCCTTGAAGAGCATGGTTTTGAATATGTCTTCATTGATTGCCCGCCATCACTTGGCTTGCTCACCATCAATGCGATGACCTGCGCTGAAGAGGTCATCATCCCGATTCAATGCGAGTATTACGCGCTGGAAGGCGTGGGCCAGCTGCTAGGCAATATCTCCATGATTCGTGAGCATCTCAACGAGGATCTGCATATTTCCGCCGTGCTGCTGACCATGTATGACGCTCGTACACGTTTGGCCGAGGATGTGGCAGATAACGTCCGCGAACAGTTCGGAGCCGTGGTGCTGGCCAATGTTATCCCGCGCTCCGTGCGCGTTTCCGAGGCACCGGGGTACGGTACTACGGTTATTGATTACGCTCCCTCGTCCACCGGTGCCCGCGCGTACCTTGCGGCGGCGCGCGAACTTAACCGGCGTGGCGATTACCGCCCGCACCCGACCACCGGGGCGATTGGCGTGAGCCCAGAGATTTACGCGGAATTGGAAGGATAGGAACTCATGGCAGAACAGAAGCAAGGCGGCCTTGGCAAAGGCCTAGCCGCACTCATCCCGTCCGGTCCTGATGCCCCTACCCGCAAGCCGCGCTTGGGCGATTCCGCCGCGGATATCATCTTGGGAAATTCCACCCCGCAGCCGGGCCGGAAGGGTGGCGAAGGCAAGCGCGTAAAGGGCGCTCCCACCATTCAGCAGGGTTCTGGCTCTAAGTCCTCCAAGAAGCGCCAGGCCACCCCGGCTCCTATCGGTGCGACCTACCGTGAGATTTCCATTGGGGATATCATCCCCAACCCGAAGCAGCCGCGCACGGTCTTCGACGAGGATGAACTCGGTGAGCTCGTCCACTCGATCCGCGAGTTTGGCTTGTTGCAGCCCGTGGTCGTTCGTCCTTCCGAGGAAGGCGGCTTCGAGCTCATCATGGGTGAGCGTCGTTGGCGTGCTTCCTCCAAGGCGGGCCTGGCCACGATTCCGGCGATCGTGCGCGATACCAAGGATGACAACCTGCTGCGCGATGCCCTGCTGGAGAACATCCACCGCGTACAGCTCAACCCCTTGGAAGAAGCGCACGCCTACCAGCAGCTGCTGGAAGAGTTCGGCGTTACTCAGAACGAGCTGGCGGACCGCATTGGTCGTTCGCGCCCACAGGTGACCAATATGCTGCGCCTGCTCAAGCTGCCGGTAGAGGTTCAAAAGCGCGTAGCTGCTGGTACTTTATCTGCTGGCCACGCGCGTGCCCTATTGTCCTTGGATGACACCGAGGCCATGGAATATATTGCCAACCGCATCATCGCGGAGGGCCTGTCCGTACGCGCCACCGAGGAGGCAGTCACCCTCTACAAGCGCGATGGTAAGCCGGCCGAATCCAAGAAGAAGCAGCCGGCACCGCAGCCGCAGTACTTTACCGATTCCGCTGAGCGCCTCTCCGACCGCTTCGATACCAAGGTCACCGTGACCATGGGCAAGCGCAAGGGCAAGATGGTCGTGGAATTTGGTGACCAAGAAGATTTCGAGCGCATCATGGCGCTCATTGAGGGCCAGCACTAAACCGGGGCGATGATCCTCGAGCCGGTACGCGAAGGGGCGCGCATTCACCGCCAGGCCGCGCGCAGCACCTTTTGGGAGCTGGAGGCCTCCGTGGTCGATCCCGCCTTTGAAAAGGAAGCGTGGCTGGCTACTACCCTGCTCTCCTTTGGTCAGTGCGGCTTTACCGTGGGCGAGGACGCCACCATTCTCTTTTGCTCCCGCGAGGATGCTGCCGGCGCCGCCAAGCTTCCCACCGCCCCCATTTCAAACGATGCGGAGATCATTACCTCGCTCTTCGTTAAGGCACATTTAATGGGGCGTGGCATTGAAGCAGTGCTTGTCGACGCCGCCATTATGCACCTCACCAACCGCGGCAGCACCGCCGTGGAGGCCTTTGGCTATTACGGCGATCCTGCGGCAGCGGCGGATTTCTTGGGCCATAAACCGGCCTATATTGGGCTGATGTCTTATGAGACTTTGCGCTCCGCCGGCTTTGAGGTAGCCGCTGATCACCCAGTACTCCCCCGCTTGCGGCTCGAGTTGCCGCCAGAGCACGATATGCTCAGTGCGGCAGCTGCCGAAGACCTTTTAGCCCGCGCCTTGGCCTAGATTCTAGGCCTAGGCCTGCTCGGCCTGGAGCAGCTCGGAGAACTTATAGGTGCCGGTTACGGCGGTGTCCTGCTCCATGAGGTACATGCGCTTTACGGCAATCACGATCGCCTCCGCAATGTCATCGCGGCGGGACGGGTTGGTGAGGATCTTTATGTCCTCTGGGTTGGTCAGGTAGCCCAGTACGATCTGGATGACCGGCATCTGGGTCAAGCGCAGCAGGTCCCAGGTGCGGCCGTGGTTGCCGCAGTCCAGCAGCTCAGTGCGCGCGACAATCTCGCGCTGGATGAAACCGGAAAGGGTCTCACCAATGAGAGAGGAATTGCCTAATTCGGAGCCGAAGTAAAAGGTCGCAACACCATTGGCCTTCTCATTGGGGTAGGAATCGCAGGCTAGGGAAATGACCATGTCCGCATCGAAAGCGTTAGCCAGTTCGGCGCGGGACTTGACGTCCGCATCGGAGGTCCGAGGACGGGAGATGATGGTTTCCATGCCTGCGGCAATCATGCGTCCCTCGATGCGCTGGGTGAGGTCCCACAGGATTTCCTGCTCGGAAATATCACCGAAGCGACCCTTGACCAGCTGGCCGGCGTCGCCGCCGCTCAAGGCGGGATCGATGACAACGCGCTTGCCCGCGAGTTTTGGGCCGGCGTTGCGGACGCGCTCACGCTCTTGGATATTGTGCGCGGAACCACCGGTAATACGGCGGCCGAGCAGTCCAAGGGCGCGGATGGTGGCGGGGCCGCACACACCATCTTCTTGCAGGCCGCAGTTGTGCTGATATTCCTTTAGGGCCGCGTGGGTATTGGTACCGAAGTGGCCGTCTACGCGCTGCTGGTAGAAGCCGAGCTCCTGCAGTTGTTGCTGGAGCTGCGAGATATCGTCACCTACCAGCTCATTCGCAGGCTCGTAGCTAAGGACGCGGCTGCCGAGCGTGTACGAGGCTTGGCGCAGTTCGCGCAGGGTGAGATCGTCGATTTCGCCCGTCGGCACGATACCGCGGGATTGCTGGAAGGCCTTGAGGACCTCAGACAAATTGGCATCAAAGCTCTTGTCGCTCTCGGAGTACTTCTGCTTCTTCCAAGCAGAAAGTTCCCCTTTGAAATCTGACAAGAGGCCGAGACGGGCCAAGGTAGCGCGAGCCTCAGCTACACGCACGCTTGTATCGCCGACTCGAAGAACGCGGTTCACGCCTTAATACCCCTTTCACAGCCCGCTTTAGTTAGGGCCGCATTCCAGAATTTCTACACGCTTAATCTAATAGGAATTAGATTAACAGTTAAAGCTGCTTTTTCACTTGCGCCACGATGTCATCTTTAGAACGCAGACCCACAAATTCGTCTACCTTCTCGCCGTGGTTGAAAATCAGCACATTTGGGATGGACATGATCTGGAACATGGCGCCTAGGTTGCGCTCTTCATCGACGTTAACCTTGGCGACGGTGACTTGGCCGTCCAACTCCTCCGCTACCTCTTCCAGGATGGGGGAAAGCTTCTTGCACGGGCCACACCACTCGGCCCAGAAGTCGACGACGACGGGTTTATCGGACTCGATGACGTCCTTACGGAACGTATCGGTGGTTACTTTCTTGACGTTGCTCATACTGAATTAACGGTTTTCTGCGAGGAAATGTTCCGCATCAATTGCCGCACGGCAACCGGAGCCGGCCGCGGTAATTGCCTGCTGGTAGTGGTCATCCACCAAGTCACCGCAGGCGAAAACGCCTGGCAGGGAGGTCTTGGTGGTGGGTTGTTCAACTACAACATAGCCGTTGTCATTGAGCTTGACCTGATCATTGAGGAAGGAAGAGCGCGGATCATGGCCAATTGCTACGAACATGGCAGTGACGTCCAAGGTGGAAGTCTCGCCGTTAGTGACGTCCTTGAGTTTGAGTCCGCCGACCTTGCCATCGGCTTCAATAACTTCTTCGACGACCTTATTGGTCTCCCACTTGATCTTTTCGTTGGCCTGGGCGCGCTCCAGCATGATCTTGGAGGCGCGGAAGTTCTCGGAGCGGTTCACAATGGTGACAGAGTCCGCGAACTTGGTGAGGAAGGTAGCCTCCTCCATGGCAGAGTCGCCGCCGCCGATAACAGCGATATTGTGGTCCTTGAAGAAGAAGCCATCGCACGTAGCGCAGGTAGAAACGCCGCGGCCGGTAAGTTCTTCCTCACCTGGTACGCCGAGGTGGCGCGGGGCGGCACCGGTGGCGAGGATGACGGCGCGGGCCTCAAAGAGCTCGTCACCCACGTGCAGCTTTTTAATATCGCCTTCCAGCTCTACGGAGTCAACGACTTCCATGCGGAGATCCGCACCGAAGCGGATGGCCTGGGCGCGCATTTCTTCCATGAGCTCTGGGCCCATGATGCCCTTTTGGAAGCCGGGGTAGTTTTCTACCTCGGTGGTATTCATAAGCTCGCCGCCGTACTCGAAACCCTCGAAGACAATCGGGTTGAGCTCAGCGCGTGCCGCGTACAGCGCGGCGGTGTAACCGGCAGGGCCGGAACCTACGATGGCAACATCGTGGACGGTCATTGCTAACTCCCTTAAATCAGAGTGTGGTTTCGCGTAATGCCCTGAGTCTACCCGCCACGCTGACAAACGTCGGTATTAGCAAACTCACCCCATAGCGGCGCGTAGGACTTCCCTCGCTCGGGCGCGGCGGGATTTGATGGTGCCGGGCTTTACCCCTTGGGCGGTGGCAACTTCGCCGACGCGGAACCCAGCGACATCGGTAAGCACCAGCGCCTCTCGTTGATCCTCGCGCAGCAGCTGCATGGCCTCGCGCACCACCAGCTGCTCCGCTAGGTTTTCAGAGGGATTGTGTGCCAGCAGCGGATTGCGATCGTCTTCGAAGTCTTCCGCATCTAAAGAGGCATTTTCCCTGTTCGAGCGGTGGTTGAGGTAGTCATAACCAGAGTTTTTCACCAGCCGGTGCAGCCAGGTCGACAGCGCGGATTCGCGGCGATACGAATGTAGATTGCAACTGGCGCGCAGAAAGGCTTCCTGGACCACATCTTGGGCATCATGATCGTTTCTGGTGTAGCGCCGCGCTACCGTGGTCAGCCGCGTCCGGTGGCGTTCCACGATGGTGGAAAAGGCCTTATTGTCCCCCTCGATAAAAGCGTCAACTAGTTCTTCGTCACTGCGCTCATGACTAATAGTCATATGTAAATTTCCCCCCCGGATCAATAACTGTTATATACAGTGTGACCCGAGGGGAGCTAGGGCGCGAGCGCTAGGCTGTACAGTCTATTGACCAGCCCGCACGCGCAGGGTGCGCCGCAGGTTATCGCGGCATTCCAGCAGGATGCGGCGCAGCGCTCCTGGCAGCTCCCGGTGGAGCAGGCGCGTGGTGGCGGCATCGGCCATCGGCAACTCTGGGTAGAAGCCACGGATGAGGCGGTTAGCAATCTCAATCGGGTGCGCGGCCCAGATGTCTTCCACGCGGGAGAAGAACTCCTCCGTGAAGGCCTCCTGCAGGCTAGCTGAGCGTGGGGCATTGAAACCGGCGACCAGTGCGTCGACCTCGGCATTGGAATATGCGCCGGGCGTGAGCGCCTTATCGAACGCGGAGCGCTTGGTCTCCGGCGTGGGGAAGGCGTGGCTGGCGCCGAGGAATTCGGTGGCGCCGGTCAGCGTATTATCGCGCTGCTTTTCGTCTTCGAGCTCGGGCGGGGTTACGGCATTGCGGGCCGCGAGGGCGCGCAAGATCGACCAGCGGATTTCGGGGTCCAAGCAAAGACCGGCAATGTCACCGGAGAGCAGGGCCTTAAGGCGCGCGGTGCCTGATTCCTCCGGCGTTGCGGCGAGTGCGCGGATGGCGGCGCGAGCGAGCACAAGCTGGGCGTCCGAGGCTGGTTCGGCCTCGTCCAGGTGGCCCCAGATCGCCTCGGCATAGTCGGTGCGGACCTGCTCGCGGTCGGCGTCTGCCACATAGTGTGCAATGGCGAAATTGGCATTGGCGCAGGCAGCAGCCAGCAGCGTCGTGTTGGTCTCGTAGGCTTCGTGCTTGACGACGACCCCCACATAGTCAATCGCCGACATTTCCCCATCGCGAGTGAGGTTCCACAGCGCGGTCCAGATTACCGCGCGGGTCAATTCATCCTCGATGTCGGTCAGGCGCTCACTCGCTGTGTCTAGGGAGGTCTCGTCGAAGCGGATCTTGGCGTAGGTATGGTCGGCGTCGTTAAGCAGCAGCAATGCCGGGGCCGGAAGGCCGGCCGCTTCATCGATGATGGTGCGGGTGGTGCCATCGCCGGCGGGGAGATCGATGTCGATCTCGCGGTACTTGTGCAGGGATGCATCAAAGAGCGAAGCGGTCAGGCGGTGCGGTCGGGTGACGTCCTCGGCGTCTGCACTGATGGCCAGCTCCGCAATTTTCTCGCCTTCGGTGTGCAACTCCGGGGTGAGGGTATCCGGGCCCCAGGTGCGCAGCCAGGCTTGGGACCAGGCATCAAGATCGCGGTCCGTGTGCTTCTTGAGCGCCTGCAGGAGGTCATCAAAGGTGGCGGCGGCAAAGGCGTGTTCCTGGAAGTAGTCGCGCGCACCGGCGTAGAAATTATCGCGGCCGACGTAGTGCACCAGCTGCTTGAGCACCGCCGCTCCCTTGGCATAGGTGATGCCATCGAAGTTCTGGCGTGCGGCATCCACGTCTGGGATCTCCGCCTTGATGGGGTGCGTGGTGGGCAGCTGATCCTGCAGGTAGGCCCAATTCTTGCGGGCGCCGGCGAAGTTTGCCCAGGCCTCGGTGTAGTCGGTGCCGTGGACGGAAGAATCCGCGCCCATAAATTCCGCGAAGGACTCCTTGAGCCACAGGTCATCCCACCACTGGGGAGTGACCAGATCACCGAACCACATATGGGACATCTCGTGCAGGATGGTATTTGCACGGCCGGCGTGCTGCGCGCGGGTAGCGCGGGAGCGGAAGATGTAGTTCTCCGTAAACGTCACTAGGCCGGGGTTTTCCATGGCACCCAGGTTGTATTCGGGTACAAAGATGGAATCGTACTTGCCCCACGGATAGGGATAGCCAAAGTTCTGGTGGAAAAAGTCCATGCCTTGGGCGGTAACTTCTAGGATTTCCTCGTCCAGGTGCTCAAACATGGACGCGCGCGCAAAGGCGCGCAGCTGTGCCGAGTGGCTGCCATCCGGGGCGGTCCAGGTGCGCTCTTGGTACTGGTAGGGGCCGGCGGCGAAAGAAGTCAGGTACGTCGACAGCGGCGGGGTCGGCGCAAAAGTAACGGTGGCGAGCTCCCCCTCTTCGCTGCGTTCGACTTCCGGTTGGTTGGAAAGGATCTGCCACTTTTTCGGTGCGGTCATGCGCACGTGGAAGACGGCCTTGAGATCCGGCTGCTCTAGGCAGGGGAAGATGCGGCGGGCATCAGAAGGCTCGAGGTGTGAATACAGGTAGGTCGCGTCATCGGCCTGATCGTGCATCCGATGCAGACCCTGGCCGGTGCGCGAATAGCGCGAGTGGCCGGTGACTTCGATGGCGAGCTCCTCCCCTACCGGCAGGCCGTGCAGCCGGATGATGCTGCCATCAAAGTCCACCTCCTGCGGGGTGCCATTGACCTTGACCTCCGCGACGGATTCGCCCAGGTAATCCAGGAAAAGCTCGGGCTCGTTGCTGCCGAGATCGAGGCGGGTAGTCACGCGGTAGGTGGGACTATCGAGTACCTCCGTGAGATCGAGGTGGAGGTGGTAGGCGCGCAGGTCCACCGCCGCGGCGCGTTCTTGGAGCAACTCGTGCTGCGTCTTGTCTTGTGGTGCGGTCATATCTACGCACTATAGTTACCGCCGTCACGCAGGGTGCGGGGTTGGGGTCCTAAGCCCGCTGCCTTTTAGCAGCAAATTACCCAGCGGGTATTGGAGCCTCACTGTGAACCTGTTGGATTAGTTTTTTGCCCGTCCCATACTCTTCACGTGGCGCAAAATGCCAGTGACCATCAGCAAGCGTTACACCACACTGAGGGATGCAACCTATGGAAACCGTCAGACGATAACACCACACTCACCACTTTCTGTAAACATAAGGCCTAGACCCCACTAGACGCGTGTAAAACAATGCTAGGAACGGCCCTATTTACAGGAAACATTCTGCTCCAAACCGGCGTAACAATAGGGTGTACCCAAATATGTTGTTGCAGCCGGTGTGTCTCGGCGGGGGCCGAGGCACACCGGAACCGACTTTCGACAGTGATCAGACTTCGATCCGGTGGCCCCACATATGAAGAAAGAGCTGACTTAGAGTCAGCTCTTTCTTTCTGCTTCTTAAGAAGCGACGTTTAGTCACCCAACAAATTTCGAATCTGATTCAGAACATCAGCAGAGTTGTCTTCCGCGATATTTCCAAGCAAAGAATCTCCAGATTCCGTGGGGTCTTGAATCGCCCGGACGAGCTTTCCGACCTGTGAATCTGCTAGTACTAAACGAACCTCGTCATTACCGCGCGGATTCTCATTGCTATCTAAAACATAACTAGGGAAATACTCTGCGCCAATACCTCGCACCTTGGTTGCCAATTCTTCAAGAACTCCTTTTCCGAGTCGCTTGTAATCAGCAGCGTCGCGCAAGGTAGCCAAAGTTACTTTTAGAACTCCGGAATCAGATAACGAATCACGGATTTCGTTAAAATTTTCGTAAGTTTTCATTTTAACCTCTTTCTATATAATGTGATTAACTTACGCAACTAATCTTACACACCTATATTATTATTGTCAAGTCATTGTGCGCAAAATTATCACAAATCGAAAAATAAACTGCCCGCCAAATTGAAATAAATCAGCGATCTGAAAATTTTTACGGCGAACACAGCAGGTGGGCGGTTTACCGCCCACACTGCGCGTCGAAGAAAAAGCATCGCCCGCTAAGCCCCCACACACTCCCTATAGTGTGGGATCTACAAGCCAAGGCTCGAGGTCGCGACTCCACGAAATTTTACGCTGCGACCGACCACGTCCTCACTCTTCCCGGCTCCGCGAAAACGCGGCATCAATACGTGTCCGCGTTCCTGTATCCGCGACGTACCACATGACCCGTTGAGCCAGAGGGAGGTAGTCGGCATCCGGTAAAAGCTCATACGGAATCAAAGACGACTCATACACCCAGCTGAGGTGTCTATACCATTTCGTGGTTTTACGTGAACGCTCGACCTCAACGGCCCACGCCCCAGTGACTTTCGGGATCATCAAGTGCAGAAATTGCTTAGATGAGCTGTCTCTTGTTGGCCATCGCTCGGGTTGTTCCTTACTTGGTCGAGGTTTTCTAGCCGCAGGAGCACAGACCAAGCTATTGGAGTCGTCAACGCTATCCGGCAGGGATAAAAAATCCGGATAATAGTAGCGCTTGGCATCTGCCTTATACCTATCGATAGCGTGGTGCTGTTGCAAAGTTGGGCGGAGAGCCGAGACGACCCAGTTTCTCATTTCCTGATGGCCGCTGCGTGCTGGCGTTCTCAGGCCGTCTCGAAGACCCGGTTGACGATCACCGCGTCCGGATTGGGGTGCCCATAAGCAAACATCGTGCCCTGACCTTTCCGTAATGAATGCATCGCTTCCATCCCTTTCAACGTCCGGTAGGCGGAAATTCGGTTTTTGAACGCCCCCTTCGGTCCCAGGATTCTTTTAAGTCGGCCATGATCTCCCTCGAGAACGTTGTTCAGGTATTTCACCTGCCGGTGCTCCACCGTCTGAGGGCAGATTCCCTCCGCCTTCAGCTCGGATATTGCCTTGGCCAGAGCTGGTGCCTTGTCGGTGTTGATGACCCGCGGGGACCCGGCTGTCGTATTCGATCGTAGCGTCTTGGCCAGGAAACGCTTGGCCGCAGCCACATTCCGTTTTGGTGAGAGGTAGAAGTCTAAGGTCTGCCCACCGGCGGTAATAGCCCGGTAGAGATAGCACCACGTGCCGCCGACCCGGATATAGGTCTCATCCACCCGCCAGGACCGGGCCTGCCAGTCGGGTACCTGCCGGTACCAGCGAGTGTGCTTATCCAGCTCAGGGGCGTATTTCTGCACCCAGCGGTAGATCGTGGTGTGATCGACTGGCACACCCCGCTCGGTCATCATTTCTTCGAGGTCGCGGTAGCTCACGCCGTAGCGGCAGTACCACCGCACCGCCCACAGGATGATGTCACGGGGGAAATGCCGACCGGAGAAGATGCCCATGGCTCTGATTATTTCACGTCGGTCTTTCTACTGCCCCAACTTTGCAACAGCACCGGCTCGTCCAGGAACAGGATGTCCGTGTTCTGCGCAAGAACCATGGAGATCCACACACGCTGCCGCTGCCCTCCGGACAGAGAATCCAGGGTGCGCTCCGCCAGCCCCATCGAGCCAGTCATTTCCAGCGCCTTGTGCACCTCGGCTTCGTCCGTGGACGACCACTGACGGATCCACGATTGGTGTGGGTGCCGACCGCGCGAGACGAGATCAGCCACGTTGAGTCCCTCCGGGGCGGTAGGGGTTTGTGGCAGCACGCTGATGGTCCGTGCGAGGTCCTTGCGCCTGATGGATGAGATATCGGCGCCGTCTAACAGCACTTCGCCCTCATTCGCCGGAAGGAGACGAGACATGGCTCGCAACAACGTGGATTTGCCGCAGCCATTGGGGCCGATGATTGTGGTGATCTGCCCGCGAGGAAAGTCCACGTCCAAGCCTTCGATGACCGTCCGGTCGCCGTAGCCCACGGCGAGGCCGCGTGCGCTCATGCTGTGCTTCTGAGTCATGTGTCCTTCTTTGTTCGCGGCACTGCTAACTTCCAGGGTGGGATCTTTTCTCATGCCGTGGTTGACCTATTCCGTTGGACCAGCAAATAAATAAGGAACGCACCGCCGATTGCCGAGGTGAGAATGCCCACCGGCAGCTCTACGGGCAGAAGAGTTTGGGTGCTGATATCTGCCAGCAGGAGTAGCGCAGCGCCGGTCAGCGCAGAGGCCAGAAGCGGTGGTGCAGAGCAGTTGCACAAGCGCAGCGCCACCTGTGGGGCCACGAAGGCGACGAACCCGATGGGGCCAGCGGCCGAGACCGCCACTGCTGCCAAAGCCACGGCAGCGGCGAGCAGAAGCACCTGCACACCCTGGACGTTTTGTCCCAAAGCCCGTGCAGTATCCGAGCCCAGCAAGGTGGCTAAAAGTTGGTGACCAATCCAGGCCAGCAGCGGTGTAAACACCAACACAACAATGGCGATGGGCCACATCTTGGACCAGTCCGCAGTGCTCAGGGAGCCAGTAAGCCAGAACTGCGCGGCCGCGGCATCGCGCAACTCCGTGCGGATCATCAGGAAGTTGATATACGAGGTCAACAGAGCAGAGATGATGATGCCGAACAGCACTAGCCGGAAGGAATCAGTCGATCTCCTCCACGCCAGAGCCCACATCACCGTTGCGGTGACAGCCGCACCAAGCACCGCGGCCAAGGGAATGCCGATGCTGCTGAGCCAGCCGAGGAAACCACCAGCGCCACCACCCAGAGTGATGACGGTGACCGCGGCCGCGGACGCGCCCGTAGTGAAGCCCAAGATATCCGGGCTGGCCAGCGCATTGCGAGTCACGGACTGAGTGAGGGCTCCGGATAATCCCAGCGCACAGCCCACCAGAATGGCCGTCAGCGCACGAGGCATGCGCCAATCCAAAACCACCAGACGCTCAATGCGGGTGCCCTGGCCGGTGAACAGCACCTCCAGCACACGAGCCGGGGACACAGGATAGTCACCCAGGCCGATGGAGACCGCCGCTAGCAAGACGATCGCCACGAGCAGCAATAGAGACACCGTCAACGCGCGAGGGCGCCAGACCACAGAAAATGAGCCCACGCGGAATGGCGGGCGCCCAGGGATAGTGGAAGAGGTAGGGCGGGCAAGGAGGGAACTCATTAAATGGCCACCACCCGGCGTCGATAAATAAGGGCGATGAAGAACGGCGCGCCCACGAACGCGAGGATGATGCCTACTTGCAACTCGCCCGGACGAGCGATCAGACGGCCCACCACGTCTGCGAACAGCATCATCACCGCACCCGTCAGGGCAGAGTAAGGGAGGATCCAGCGGTAATCAGGGCCCGTGATGGCGCGCACGAGGTGCGGGACCACCAGGCCGATGAAGGTGATGGGGCCGGCGGCAGCTGTCGCGGCACCGGCCAGCAGTGCGATCAGAGCCATGCCAATCAGGCGGGCGCGCTGGGTGTTGATGCCCAGTCCGGAGGCGATGTCATCGCCCAGATTCAGGAGGTTTAGCTGCGGTGCCGTGATGAACGCCAGCAGGAGGCCCACCAGGATAAACGGCAGCACGCCGTAGAACACGGTGAGATCCCGGCCCGCGATGGAGCCGACGGTCCAGAAGCGCATGCGATCCAGATTGGCATCGTCAGTGAGGATAAAACCGCTGATGATGGCGCTGAGGACCGCGGACAAAGCCGCGCCGCCGAGGACCAGCGTCATTGGATTGGCCTGTCCTCCTCCTATGGACGCCAAACTAAACACCAACGCAGTAGCAGCGATGGCCCCACCGAACGCCCACATGCTGGTAGCCCACACGGACGTCACACCCAGCAAGGAGAAGCTGGCAACCACGGCCAGGGACGCACCGTAGTTGATGCCGAGAATGCCCGTGTCCGCGAGAGGGTTGCGCGTGTGCCCTTGGATCAATGCACCGGAGGCGCCAAGGGCAGCACCGGCGACTAGGCCCAACAGGGTGCGGGGAATGCGGAGCTCGACGATCACGCGCTGATCCACATTCAGCCCCTCCGCGTGGCCGAACGCCGTGCCGAGATCGCGGAACACGGCGGACACTTCTCCAAAAGGGATCTGCCGTGATCCAAACACGATGCTGGCAACGATGCTGGCGAGCAATAGGAGGAAAAGGACGCCGAGGCCGACGAGGCGACGCGGGATTTTACCTGATGGAGCGCTGGCAGAAGCGTCCGCAGTAGCGTCCGCGCGAGACCCCAGGTGTGATTGAGAAGGGGATTGCGCATGCGGGGTAGAGATAGCCATGCATCCCTCCTTGACGCGTGAAAGTCCATGATCTTAACGGGAGCAAGCTTATGTGAACAAGGTAAGCCTAATCAAAGTACTACAAGGAGGGGTGCTGTTGCAAAGTTGGGGCAGTAGAAAGACCGACGTGAAATAATCAGAGCCATGGGCATCTTCTCCGGTCGGCATTTCCCCCGTGACATCATCCTGTGGGCGGTGCGGTGGTACTGCCGCTACGGCGTGAGCTACCGCGACCTCGAAGAAATGATGACCGAGCGGGGTGCGCCAGTCTATCACACCACGATCTACCGCTGGGTGCAGAAATACGCCCCTGAGCTGGATAAGCACACTCGCTGGTACCGGCAGGTACCCGACTGGCAGGCCCGGTCCTGGCGGGTGGATGAGACCTATATCCGGGTCGGCGGCACGTGGTGCTATCTCTACCGGGCTATTACCGCCGGTGGGCAGACCTTAGACTTCTACCTCTCACCAAAACGGAATGTGGCTGCGGCCAAGCGTTTCCTGGCCAAGACGCTACGATCGAATACGACAGCCGGGTCCCCGCGGGTCATCAACACCGACAAGGCACCAGCTCTGGCCAAGGCAATATCCGAGCTGAAGGCGGAGGGAATCTGCCCTCAGACGGTGGAGCACCGGCAGGTGAAATACCTGAACAACGTTCTCGAGGGAGATCATGGCCGACTTAAAAGAATCCTGGGACCGAAGGGGGCGTTCAAAAACCGAATTTCCGCCTACCGGACGTTGAAAGGGATGGAAGCGATGCATTCATTACCGAAAGGTCAGGGCACGATGTTTGCTTATGGGCACCCCAATCCGGACGCGGTGATCGTCAACCGGGTCTTCGAGACGGCCTGAGAACGCCAGCACGCAGCGGCCATCAGGAAATGAGAAACTGGGTCGTCTCGGCTCTCCGCCCAACTTTGCAACAGCACCCTTCCTACTGCCCCAACTGTGCAACAGCACCAATAAACTGGCGCCCCGGTTATAAGTTGGGGCGCCAAGTCGATGTGCTCGAGTCGGGGGATGTTAGTGGCCGGTGTCAAGCCGGCCAGACAGTCGGTTCAGCCGGTCCTGACTGGGGCCGTCGAGCCCGATAATGGACACGGTTTTGCCTCTGTCCTGGAACTTCTGCGTAATCGCGTCAAAGGTCGCGACCGTGGAGGCATCCCAGATCTCCGCCTCAGTGAGATCAATAGTGATATGACGGGCAGAATCGGTGTAATCAAAGCGATAAACCAGGTCATTGCTTGATGCCCAAAACAACTGGCCATGCACCCGGTAGGTACGAGTATCAATCTCGCCATCGCCGTCGCCGTCGATATCGGAGACCTTTTCAATGGAAACGATATGTGCCACCCGACGGGCGAACATGATCATCGCGGTGACCACACCCAGCACCACACCAATGGCCAGGTTGCTGGTGGCTAGGGTCGCAATAATCGTCACGGCCATAACAATGGTCTCAGAGACCGGCATGAGTTTAAGGGTGCGTGGATGCACCGAGTGCCAGTCGATGGTGCCGACCGAGACCATGATCATGATTGCCACCAGCGCAGCCATCGGGATCATGCCAACGATGTCGCCCAGTGCCAGGACCAGGACCAGCAGGAACACACCGGCTAACAGGGTGGATAGGCGGGTACGTGCCCCGGATTCGCGGACGTTGATCATGGTTTGACCGATCATCGCGCAGCCGCCCATGCCGCCGAAGAAACCGGAGGCAATATTAGCCACCCCCTGTCCCCAGGATTCGCGAGTTTTATCGGAATGAGTGTCGGTGATGTCATCGACGAGCTTGGCGGTCATCAACGATTCCATGAGACCGACCACGGCCATGGCCAGGGCATAAGGCGCGATGATCTGCAGGGTCTCCAACGTCCACGGCACGTTCGGAATAAACAGGGACGGTAAGGTCTCCGGCATCTTGCCCATGTCCGAGACCGTCGGGACAGTCAAACCGGCGGCAATGACCAAACCGGTGAGCACGATAATCGTGACCAGCGGGGCGGGGATCACACTGGTGAGCTTGGGGAAGAAAATCATGATCACCACACCCAAGCCGACGAGTGGGTAGACCATCCAAGGCACATCAATGAGGTGTTCGAGTTGGGCGGTGAAAATCATAATGCCCAGTGCATTGACGAAACCCAGCATCACCGATCGGGGGATAAAACGCTGAAGTTTCGCCACACCGAGGGCTCCGAGCACGATTTGTAGGACACCGCCCAACAAGACGGTGGCGATGAAATAATCCATCCCGTAACCACGCGCCACAGGAGCAATGACTAGGGCAATAGCCCCGGTGGCGCCGGTGGTCATTGCCGGGCGGCCACCGGTAAAGGCGATCGCAATGGCCATGACTACCGAGGAAAACAGACCCATGGCTGGGTCAACACCGGCAAGGATGGAAAAGGCAATGGCCTCAGGGATCAGCGCCAGGGATACCGCCAGTCCGGCCAGAATCTCTATACGGATACGGGCGGGGGAAGAAAATGCGTAACGGAAGGATGCGATGATCCCGGTAGGGGCATCAGCGCCGTCTGGACTCAGGAGGGGGCGGGGGGCCGCCGTGCTAGTTTCAGTCATAGATGTCCAATCTTTGAGGGGATAGGTAACTGGGCGAACGCCCGAAAGGAATCCAACCCTCTAGTAACTTTAGGTTTGGTGATGGTGGTCATGGTAGCGGGAGTTTTACTCAACCGCCAACCCAGGCACAGGAACCCGTGGGCAACATCACCGTGAAGGAGAACAGGCAATGCAAAACAGTAATTTCAAGATCGGCGAGGTCGTTGACCAGACTGGGTTGTCGATTCCCACCTTGCGTTATTATGACAACGTCGGCCTGATTACCCCATCGGGGCGTAGCCCTGGTGGGTTCAGGCTTTATAGTGAGGCTGATGTACGTCGTGTTTTGCTGGTGCGACGGATGAAACCGCTGGGGTTTACTCTGGATCAGATGCGAGAATTCCTGGAAGCTGCGGAGATTCTTCATAGTTCAGATGGCGGGCAGGACAGTGATCCCGCACAGCAGGCACGGAGTAATGCCAAGGCCACCCTTGCCGACATTCGTGAGGAGACGCGCACCCGCTACGAAAAGCTACGCAAGCAAATTGCCTACGCTGAGGAATTCCTCGATCTGGTCAACACCCTGGCACCCTAAAGTGCCCCCATCCTTCGCAGGGAGAAAGAGACCATCCGATTGAATGCGCTCTGTCGAGTCGCGTTCCAGATGAAGTGGACGAACGCCCGCGGCCTCTCCGGAGTGGATGGCGATAGTGCAGAGGACTTCTGAAATCCGTGCAGACGACTCCTCAAAACGACACAGTCATCCAAGGTCACATAATCGAAAATTGTCACTTAACCCGTTATTTTACCTACGCGGTGCTGTTGCAAAGTTGGGCCAGGGTCGAAAAGCCTACCCTCAAGACATTAGTTGTCCTTGCTCCGGGGTGCTTAAGCTGTCTCGAATATCCGGCTGACGATCACCGCGTCTGGGTTCGGGTGCCCGTAGGTAAACATCGTGCCCTGGCCCAACTTTGCAACAGCGCCGTCTAAAAGTATGTTCAGATCTCCTTGTTTAAGGATTGAAAACTGTAGTGTCTTGCTGTGGAGGCAGCAAGGTGGCGTATTGAGATGCCAAGTAAGTCCCGTCTTCCCACTTGGCTTTCAGCATCCTGGCGATACACATGACAGTGACATGGTGATCGCCTGCTCGGTGCAGAGATACCGCTTCTGATTGCGCACTGGCTCCGCTGACCCAAGTGTCCTCCACTAGCAGCACGTGCCGACCGGCGACTGCAGCAGGATCTATCACTGAAAAACGATCTGGGCTTATTGTGTGGGACGCGCCGGTGTTATCACCTGAAGATTCTAAAGCCGCTGGTGTGAGACGATTTCGGATATATGACCGAGAGCAGAATTGAGGGCACTAGCAAGTGCCCCACGGTCGCGTCCGGGACTGCGGTTGGTAGAGGGGACGTGAGTTATCACTTCTACCGGACTGACTGCTTGAGCAAGAGTTGGAAGATTATCTCGTAACGTGGTGTACCCTAACCGACTTAACTCAGTGTCCTAAATTGTTCATGACACGTGCAGTTTTATCAATCATGACCGCAACTTCGTGTTGCTCGTAAACATTTTGCATATTCCGGCCAAGGCTGACGTCTATCCACCCATTTGTGGCATGTTCTGACTTTGTCTCCGTTGCAGCTATGGCATCAATGATATTGCTTTGGTCTTTCCAACGGGCATCATTCAAAATGTAGACCACGGCCTTGTCCCAGGCCTGCTCAAAGCTTGGCTCCCTACCGTAGAAGAACGTTGTCTTTAAAGTCGGCGAATATACGCGAAATTCAAACATGTACCTTATTGTAAAAGTGGGGTGTAATCAACTTTTGCAAGTGTTATCTGTCTCGGAGAGAATAAGAATCAGAGCATGATCCTCTACGTCCGGTTCCTACCCCAGATCATTCCCACCGAAAGCCGCCGCCAACCGGCCTGACCTCGCTCACTCGCCGGGCCACGGCATCACCATGGGGCTTGACCCTCGAGCCGGGAGCCCGGGTGCTTGCCAAGGTCCAGCGAAGCTCTCCTGCTGCCGTGAACTATGTCGCGGTGGACATCGCGTCCTACGAGACGGCCGATGAAATCAGGGAATTCCTGGCCGGAAATGGGGCGTCATCCCTGGCCTTTGCCTTTGATACCGATACGCGGCTCATCACCGCCTACCGGATAAACCAGGTAAGCACCGCTGTAATCCTGGACGCCGCGGGCACGGAGGTCTTCCGTGCCGTGGAGCCGGGTGCTGCGTAACTGCGGACGGCACTGGCCGCGGCGGGAGCCGGCTCAGTGAAGCCCCTTAGCCTGCGGCGGGCTCAGATGTAACTGCAGATTTGTTCAGCATCGCAGCGCTGAGGGTCGGCCACCTCGGCGGTTGCATATTGTTCGGCCACGGTCACCCGGAGCGCGGTGAGCTCCGCGATTTTCCGGTCCAGGTCCTGCAACTGTTTCCCCAGGACATCCCGTACGTGGGTGCAAGGCGTCAAACCGCTATCGCGGATCCGCAGAATGTCCTGGATCTGCGCCAGGGTCAGCCCGGCGATTTGGCTGCGGCGAATGAATTCGAGGCGGCTGAGGGTGTCGTGGGTGTAGTCACGATAGCCGTTGGCCGAGCGCTCAGCCGGTGGGAGCAGGCCCCGGTCCTCATAGAACCTGATCGTCTTGGTTGTTATACCGGCAGCATCAGCAACTTCACCGATTCGCATTTCGGGTCCTCATCTCGTTCCAAAAAATCGCATATGACCCTTCCATCGTACTGGAACGTTCCGCATCGGCACCCGCAAACCAACAGGTCCCGTCGCCAGCTTGACCTTCCCCCTTAGTGGAAGGTTGATAATGGGGTGTGACGTACTACTGGCCGTCCGGTTTCGTGTTGGGGTCCCCTGTCGGGGTTCCGGACACGAGCCGGACATATGAAGGGATGATCATGTCAATAAAAGTGAAGGGCCGGAAGCGCTCTGGCCTGGTGCTTGCGGCAGGCACTCTGCTGTCCTTCCTTGGTGTTGTGATGGTGGCGCTGGTGTGCTGCGGGGTACCCGTTCTGACGGCTGCAGCCGGTGTTTTCGCCGCGGCCGGCGCAATGGCCGGCAACCTCTGGTTCATTGCCGCCGCAGCCCTTGCCGCGGGGGCCCTGCTCCTGCGGGCGCAGCGTCGGGGCAGCCCGGGGACGGATTGTTGCGCCCGTTCCCGCCCGGGGGGCCAGCCTGTCCGCGGGTTCTACTCCAACACCTCATTCATCGTCGGAGCAGGAGCGGTCCGGGCAGTCCCGGGCCGGTGCTTCTGAGGATGCGGGGTCACAGGGATGACGGGTGTTTTGGGTCTGGCCTTTCTGACCGGAATGCTTGCCACGGTGAATCCATGCGGGTTTGCGATGCTGCCAACCTATCTGGCGTATTTCATTGGTTCAGGCCCGGGTGCGGGACGGAAGCGGCCGTTGCTTGCAGGTCTTCAGGCCGGGGTTGCCCTCAGCGCCGGTTTCGCCACTGTCTTTGTTACGGCCGGCCTGCTCGCCGCTGTAGGCCTGCGGTCGGTGGCGTCGGCGCTTCCCTGGGCGGCGGCGCTGATCGGAGCGGTTATTGTGGTTGCCGGCCTTGGCATGGTGTTCGGATGGCAGCTGCCCGGGGCGAGGTTGAACCTGCCCCGGATTCTGAAGACGGACGGGACCAGTTCGGGCCTCAGGGCGGTCTTTGGCTACGGGGTGGCCTATGCGGTGGCTGCGCTCTCTTGCAGCCTGGCCCTGCTGCTGGCTGTTGTCGCCCAGGCTGTGTCCACCGGGAGCCTGGCCGGGCTGCTGGCGGTCTTCGCCGCCTACGCCTTGGGCTCCTCGGTGGTGCTGGTCCTTCTGTCCCTCGGTGCAGCGGTAGCGCGGGACGTCCTGGCACGCCACGTCCGAAGGATCCTGCCGTTTGTTAATCGTCTCGGCGGAGCCGCGCTTATCCTCGCAGGGATCTACCTGTTGCTCTACTGGGTTCCGGCCCTGTCCGGCGGGCAGGCCGGGGAGATCATGGGCGGGACGGTCACCGAAGCCAGCGTGGCGCTGTCCGGTTTCATCTCGGGCAACTGGCCCATCATCACCCTCACCGCGGTGGCCGCCGTCCTCGCCGCCGCGGCCCTGGCCCTGCGGCGCCGCAGTAAAAGCAAGGCACAGGACAACAGCGCAATCACGGATGGGGCTGAGAGCAGCGACAGCACCGAAGCGTGCTGCGGCCCGGAACATCTTCTTCCCGACACGGCGCCAGGGCGCACCAACCAGAAAGGAAACCCATGACAACGACCAGAAACCACCGGCGGATCTTCACCATTACTGCCGTCGTAGCGGCCGCGGCCCTCATCCTGGTCCTGGCCCTCACTGCGTTGAACCGCGGGAGCGAAACCGCTCCCGCCGCCGGGCCAGCGGGCGCAAACAACGTGGACAGGATCGAGATCACATCTGTGGACGGCAAGGCCCTCACCGTCCCTTCCACCCGCCCGACAGTGCTGTATTTCATGGCGAGCTGGTGCTATACCTGCGTTCCGCAGGCAGAAGCGATGAAGGAACTGGAACAGGAATATGCCGATAAGGCAGACTTCGTCGCCGTGGACGTGACGCCGGAGACCACAAAAACCCAAGTGGACCAGTTCCGCGAAATGGCCGGCACACCCGGATACCCCTTCGTTGTCGACCGGACCGGGGAACTCACCCAAAAGTACGCGGTCACATCCCTGGACAGTACCGTCGTCATCGCACCTGACGGTGACATCCTGGGCCGGGCCGATTCCCGGCCCATGAAGGCCGATGCCCTGAAGGAATTTCTTGACACAACACTTCCGTAGCAACACCGATCTCTTCGCTCCCGTTCTTGACCTTCCCGTGCAGGGGAAGGTGCAGACTGGGGACAGCATGCAAAAAGGAACGCCCCCCGGGGTGTTCATTCGAGACTCCAAGGAGGACTAATGCCTGAGGCAGCACCAGATTTTGATTTAGCCGTGATCGGTTCCGGAGGCGGCGCCTTCGCCGCCGCCATCCGGGCCACCAAGCTGGGCAATCGGGTCGTGATGATCGAACGCTCCACGGTGGGCGGGACCTGTGTGAACACCGGGTGCGTTCCCTCCAAAGCCCTGCTGGCCGCCGCCGAAGCCCGGCATGTCGCTGTGGATGCGACCGGAAGGTTCCCCGGGATCAGCACTTCCGCCGCCCCGGTGGACATGGGTGTACTGATAGACGGGAAACGCTCCCTGGTCGAGGGAATGCGCTCGGATAAATACGTGGATCTGGCCGCCGACTACGGATGGGACCTGCGCCAGGGCACCGCGGTGTTCGCCGGCACCCCGGAGGAACCGGTCCTGGAAATCACCGGACCCGACGGCACCCGCGACTCCCTGACCGCCGCCCATTATCTGGTCGCGACCGGTTCGACCCCGTGGGCACCCCCGGTGCCGGGACTGGATGAAGTCAACTACCTGACCTCGACCACCGCCATGGAACTGAACGAGGTGCCCGAGTCCCTGATCGTCTTCGGCGGCGGGTACGTGGCCCTGGAGCAGGCGCAGCTTTTTGCCCGCCTCGGATCCAAAGTGACCTTGCTGGTCCGCTCCAGGCTTGCCTCGCACGAGGAACCGGAAGCCTCCCGTGCGCTGATGGGCGTCTTCGCCGACGAGGGCATCCGCGTGGTCCGCCGCGCAGCCGTAACTTCGGTCCGCACAGATCCCGCCGGCGCAGAGGTCCTTGTCACCGCCACGGTCGCCGGGGGCCAGGAGGAATTCCGCGCCGCAAAGCTGCTGGTAGCCACCGGCCGACGCGCCGTCACCGACGGACTGAACCTGGACGCCGTCGGCGTCAAGACCGGCGACACCGGCCAGATCCTGGTCGAGAGCACACTCGCCAGCTCCAACCCCAGGATCTGGGCCGCAGGGGATGTGACCGGGCACCGAGAATTCGTCTACGTCGCGTCCGCCCACGGAACCCTGATGGTGGAGAACGCCTTCAACAACGCCGGGCGCGAGGTCGACTACCGGCACCTGCCCCGCGTGACGTTCACCAGCCCGTCACTGGCCGCGGTCGGCATGACCGACAAGGAAGCCAACGAGGCGGGCATCCGGTGTGAATGCCGGGTCCTGCCCCTGGAATACGTTCCCCGGGCACTGGTGAACCGGGACACCCGCGGCTTCATCAAAATCGTCGCCGACGCCGACACCGGACGGATTGTGGGGATCACCGCCGTCGGCAAGGAGGCCGGTGACCTGGCCGCCGCCGGAGTCTACATCCTCGAGGCCGGCATGACCGTTGACCAGGTCGCGAACCTCTGGTGCCCATACCTGACCATGGCCGAAGGGATCAAAATCGCCGCACAGTCCTTCACCACCGACGTCTCCAAACTCTCCTGCTGCGCCTCCTGACCCGCGCCAGATCCCAGCCTAATCCCATTACGTTGTTGGCAGTTCCGCTTGAAGGAGCCCAGGATTCGTACTCCTAGCCCCATGCTGGGGCAGGCTATGTTTATCTGCGTTCCTTCTGCCTTGTGGCAGTGGAACTAGTCGCTGGCTTCGGTATGGCTTATTTTCGTCCCTGTCTGAAAATGATCCGGGGGGTGTTCCCGATCTCTGTCTTCGCATAGATCAAGCGCGTTAGCATTTATTACCCTTAAAGAGTGATTACCAACGAACTTCGAAATTTACTGGCCAAAGCAACTACCCATGCACAGCGTTTTCAAGACGGAGAAGACCACACTGTAGCCGCAGCGCTCCTTACCAAATCAGGAAAACACGTACTCGGTTTGAACGCGCACCATTTCCTCGGTGGTCCTTGCGGGGAGATCTCGGCTTTAGCCAACCATGCTGCTAGTTATCCAGAGGACCCAATCCAAGCAGTAGCCGCCGTATACGGACCTACTGGTCAAGTTATTCCTCCCTGCGGTAAATGCCGCCAGGTGCTTTTTGATGTTGATCCGTCCATTCGGTGCATCGTGCGCGGAAGCAATGGACTTGAAGCACCTACCGTAGAAGAACTCTTGCCATTCGCATTCAACTGGCGAAATATGGAACAAGAGCAGCGCATCTACATGTGGGAAGGCTACGAGGAATCAATTCGTAGCGGAGAAAAGCAACAAACCATCCGGGTAGATGATCCTTTCCATGAAGGAAGTGCCCAAATTGTCTTCGAGAAAGAATCCGGAGAGGTCGTCACTATTCCGGCACAGGTTACGTCCGTTGTCTCTACCCAGCGAAGTGAATTGTCGGAAAAGCAAGCTAGAAATGACGGTTTTGGCTCTCTTTCCGAGCTTCAGGAAGCGCTAGATACTCACTATCCCGGATTAGCTGCCGATGACGAAGTAGACGTCGTAGGGTTCAAGCTCCAGTAACTCGAACGAGCTCAAAGCGTGTTTGCTTTCTGTAGAAGCAGTAGAAACTACAGCAAAAGGCTGGGGCAATCCATGGCGAACGGTGCAGATTGTGGCGCTTGGGTGTACTCAAACAGAACAAAACCCGGGACACTTCAGATTTCAGAATCAACCTACGTAGTTGATGAACAGCCAGACGGTCATCGGTGCTTATGGACAGGCAAGTAAGTAGTCCTAGGGGAACTCCCAAAGACTGCGGCGAGAGGATGCGCTTTCCAGTTTTTCCCAGTATGGAGAAGGTGTTCTATCCCGGCTTGGCAAAACATACCGGCCCAAATCTGCGCAGTCATCTTTCCAATACGTTTCGTTGACCTCAACTGCAGCGCCGCCGCAAACTCACCCGTAACTCTGTCGGGCTGGTTGAGCACTGAAAACACGAAAGAATAAGGATCCGCGCTCAATCTTTTTATCGCTTCGCCAAACTCGTCGGTCTGCTTCACGAGCAAATTCTGATAAATATCATCAGTCTGCTCTTGCTCTTTAGCTGAAACAGAAATATAGCGCTCAGTGAGCGTGGTCAAACTGAGTAATGGTATGTTGACGAGTTCTGTTTTTGAAAAAACACCAATTCTCGCAAGATTCAAGCGGACGTCATCGACCGTCTCGGCCTCGGTTAACCCCCGAGCCCACACATCAGCTTCCAACGCACCACACCTTAATAGAGGCAAACTCCATAATTACAAGTGTAACGATTGCTTTGGAAACTCCACTCACCTGAAGGCGTCTGTCCAAGGGTCGTTACGTTGGGTGCTGTTGCAAAGTTGGGCGGAGAGCCGAGACGACCCAGTTTCTCATTTCCTGATGGCCGCTGCGTGCCGGCGTTCTCAGGCCGTCTCGAAGACCCGGTTGACGATCACCGCGTCCGGATTGGGGTGCCCATAAGCAAACATCGTGCCCTGACCTTTCGGTAATGAATGCATCGCTTCCATCCCTTTCAACGTCCGGTAGGCGGAAATTCGGTTTTTGAACGCCCCCTTCGGTCCCAGGATTCTTTTAAGTCGGCCATGATCTCCCTCGAGAACGTTGTTCAGGTATTTCACCTGCCAGTGCTCCACCGTCTGAGGGCAGATTCCCTCCGCCTTCAGCTCGGATATTGCCTTGGCCAGAGCTGGTGCCTTGTCGGTGTTGATGACCCGCGGGGACCCGGCTGTCGTATTCGATCGCAGCGTCTTGGCCAGGAAACGCTTGGCCGCAGCCACATTCCGTTTTGGTGAGAGGTAGAAGTCTAAGGTCTGCCCACCGGCGGTAATAGCCCGGTAGAGATAGCACCACGTGCCGCCGACCCGGATATAGGTCTCATCCACCCGCCAGGACCGGGCCTGCCAGTCGGGTACCTGCCGGTACCAGCGAGTGTGCTTATCCAGCTCAGGGGCGTATTTCTGCACCCAGCGGTAGATCGTGGTGTGATAGACTGGCGCACCCCGCTCGGTCATCATTTCTTCGAGGTCGCGGTAGCTCACGCCGTAGCGGCAGTACCACCGCACCGCCCACAGGATGATGTCACGGGGGAAATGCCGACCGGAGAAGATGCCCATGGCTCTGATTATTTCACGCCGGTCTTTCTACTGCCCCAACTTTGCAACAGCACCATGAATACTCCTAAGGCTGTTGTGTGCGTTACGCCCCACAGTGTAAGTACCACTTCTAAATAGTCAACACGTGAAGTAAATGATTTTTGAACGTGCAGTTCAAAGAGGTGTGAATGCGGAAAATCTTAAGAAAGAAGGCCGAATCGAGGGGCGTGTCCTCGATTCGGCCGTGTGGGCTGTGCCTAGGGCTGCCCGACGAGACCAATGTCTGCGATGGTTGCCTTATTGGACTTGGGCAGCTCGGTGATCATGAGGAGGAGGCCGTCGAATTGCTCGGTGGTTTCCTCCAGCTCGATATCTTCCTTGCCGCTTTCGAACTTGCCCCTGGCCAGTTGGTGCAGGGAGCCAGCTTGTGGATTCTCCGGATTGAAGTTGTCCTGATTTACGCCATAGACGGCGTACTTCGCCCCAGTGGAGTTGGACTGCACCACCGGCAGGACCGCAAGGTGCGTTGGCGTATCCAAGGTGACGAGGACTCCGGTGTCTTCCTCTTCGGTGGACCACGTGGTGGCCGTTTTGCCGTCGATAAGCGCTGCATAGTCCTTGTTATCAGGGACGGTAACCGCAGAGGAAGGCTGGAGACGCACCGGCGGGGTATCCGGAATGTCCGTGCTGCCGTGGATGGTCTCGCTGACCGGGTTGGATGCCTCCACATCGCTGAGCAAGGACATGATCCAGGTGGTGAGCGCGGCCATTGCTACGACGAAGATGGTGGCGAAGATGCCGATGACGATGACGCCGGAACCGGAATAACCGCGGCCGCCAAAGCCGGGTTCTTGCGCCGGGTCATCCTCTTGGTCCGGTTCTACCTGTGCCTTCACCGGCAGGGCTTCAGGTGCTTCTTCTGGTTCATCCGGTGCGAAGTCGCGCAGGCGCTGGGCGATGCCGGCCAAGGTGAGTGCCTGTGCCTCTTGTAGCTCCTCCATCTTTTCCTCGCGGCTGTCTTCGTCGGCACTATCGAGCGCGTAGTGCGCATCTTCGACGCGCTGGGCGGCCTCGTCCGCGGGAAGGTTGGCGTCCTCAGAAATATCGCGCAGCTTCTTCGGCGAAGGCTCCGTGGACTCTACGAGCAGCTCGAGGGCGGAGCTTAGAGCCTCGCGGTCGGTAGCGGCGGAGGTGCCGTCCAGCACGGCGGGGAAGGCAACCTTGACCACACCGTCGGTAGAAACGCGGAAACGGTCGCGGTGTTCCACGCCGAGGATGAGGCCGGCATTGTGGGCAGCGGCGGCGTCAGCAAATAGCGGTGCAGTAGCACGAGCCACGGAATGGGGATCGAGGTTATCGGCCTCAGCCACCTGCTTAAGGGAGGTGCCCTCAAACCAATCCGCCACTACCAGGCAGCCAGTGCGATAAGACAGAACTTGGATATTATCCGCCACGGTATCGAGCTCCAGCTCGGCTAGGCGGCGGGTATTGCGCGAAATCTCTGCGGAGCGGCGGGCGGCAACTCCCGGCGTCGCCGGCGCAATTGGCGCTAGGCTATTGGTATCGACGAACGTTAACGCGACTAGTCGGCCGGTGGACTGTTCGCGCGCCTGCCAGAACTGCGCACCAGTAACCGCGCCGTGATCTTGGAGCAGGCGGAAGCGACCATCCGATACCGGGGCACCCGGCACGAGGCGTGGTCCGCGGACGATACCGGCGGACATCGGTGGCGGTACCAGGGTGGCGTTGAAGGCGTCCTGGGAGAATACCGGTTGAATTTCCGGCACGTCGGGCTCTTCCAACTCGATGGCCTTGGAAGAATCGACCTTGATGAAGCGGGACATGCCCGGGATGCGCTGCAGGGCGCGGGCCAAATTCTGCACCTCCGGCAAAGAGGACTTGGACAGCACCAGGCCGGTGGCGATGAGGAAGATGATGCCGAGCACCGCGACCTTGATCAGCGAGACGATGGACGGCAGATTCTCCGGGAGGAGAAAATTCATGCCCCAATACAGCACCCAGGAGACGACCAAGCCCACTAGGCCGGAACCGGAAGCCCACAGCACGGTCTGCGTGACGGCCTTGCCGCCGAGGCTGCCGAGCTTGCGCTTGAGCAGGAAGCCGCCAATGACCGCACCGGAGACGAAGCCAAAGCCATTGGCCGTACCGAGCAGAATCACCACGCGGTCCGGGTTGGACGTCATCAATGGTGCCAAGAGCGTGAGGACGATCTTGGTCAGCGTGATGCCGGCGATGATGAAGGTAGGCGTCCAGGCTTCCTCGCGGGCATAGAACACGCGCAGGTGCAGCAGCACCAAGGCATACGGGATGAGTGTGAAGGCGGAGAAGCTGATGGTCAGGCCGAGCTGCTCGGCGCTCTCGGCGCCGTAGGCACCGTATTGGAAGAGGGCGCGGGCGATAGGAACGCCGAAGCCGGTCATGAAGATGACGATGGGGATAAGTGCGATGAAAGTCAGCTTGGAGCCCAGGGTGAGATCGCGGACCACGGCATCTACATCGCCGTCGGCGGCGTTGCGGGACAGGCGAGGCATAATCGCCGTCAGGAGCGTCACGCCGATAACGCCATAAGGCACCTGCAGCATGAGCCAGGCATTCTGATAGACCAGCGGAGCGCCCGCATCCGCGTATGCGGCCACGCGAGAGGTGATTACGTAGCCCAACTGGGAGATGGCTACGTAGGTAATAATAGCCAGTGCCATGCCACCGAATTGCTTGATGCGCGCATCCAAGCCCCATTTGGGGCGCAGGTTAATGCCGGCCTTTTTCAGATACGGCAATAGGATGAGGCACTGCACCATCACCGCCGTGGTGGTGCCCAAGCCCAGTAGCATGACGTGTGGATCGGCCACCGGCGTGGGATCATGCGGGTCGAGCTCGCCTGGCAGGATGCGATAAGCCAGCAGCACGCTAATGGAGATGACGTTATTGATCACCGGCGCCCAGGCGCCCGGACCAAAAACATTCTTGGTATTGAGGACGGCCTGGAAGAGGGCGAAGAGGCCGTAGAAAAGGATCTGCGGCAGCAGTAAAAAGGCCAAGGAGGTTGCCTGCACGGCATTGGCCTTGGAATCCTCCGGCAGCATCATCCTTGTTAAGAAGGGAGCGAGTACTACGGAGGCAATGGTGACTATGCCCAGAATGGAAAAGGCCAGGGTAAATAGCCGCCGGACAAAGGTCTCACCGCGGTCCGTGTCTTCCTTTTCGGCCCGCACGAGGACGGGCACGACCAGAGAGGTCAGCACCGCACCCAAAACGATCTCGGTGACGAGGTTGGGGATCTGGTTGGCGCTACTAAACGCAGTTCCCACCGTGGCGCCGAGCGTGGCGCCGATGAGCATCTGGCGTAAGAAGCCGGTGATGCGGGATAGCAGCGTCGCGACGGCCATCGTGCCTGTTGCGCGGATGACATCCTGATTGGATGATTCATTGTCCGCGTTGCGTCCAGTGAGCGCGGACTTATCCTCCTCGGGAGGAACGGTGGTGTCCTTCACCGCTGGGGTGGGGCGCTTTTCGGGTACCGGAGCGGGAGGAGAGGCCTGGACGATGCGGCCGCGGGCACCCGCCGGGGCGGGGTGCTCTGCCGGCACGGCGGCATCCTTCGGCTCAACTACACCCGCAGGTGACTTCTCCACGTGTTCGGCCTCGCGGCCAGTCTTATCAGTCATAGAGGATACAACTTCAACTTACTTTTTAAGCCTTTGTGATTTTTTGCGCCGATGGCGGCCTAGCCGGAAGAGCGTGGCTAAGACCAGCGCAAGGGCGCCGGCTATGCCGACGCCATACACGCTTACGATACCGGCACGCGTTTGCACAGCGATATTGATGGGCTCGGAGATGGTTTGCTTTTCTGGGGTAGCAAGCCACAGGCCAATGTCCGTGCGATCGGCGTCCTTAGGCATATCGGCGGTCATGGATACAGTAATAGAGCCCTTGGCCGGAATACGGACGCTCTTGGGTGTGTTGAGGCGCGCGCCATCGGGGGCATCGTATTGCAGCTTGGCCTCCACCGGTAGTGGCAGGCCATTTTCTGCCACGATGAGCAGCGGCGATGACTCGGATACGCGGGTATAGACATTGCCCGGTGGGATAAGCGCCACAGAAGAACGCAAGTTCCGCAGCGTATCGGAATGCACATCCATCGTATGAGTGAACCGGCGCTGCGCCTCTGCATTGCTTCCCAAGCTATCGCGGTTGGTCAGCGAGAGGGCGGCGAGCAGATCCCGGCGCAAAGGCAGGACGAATTCATAGCGAGTGAGCGCGATATCGGGATCATCGACCATGATATTCATCAGCTCGTCGGTGTAGCGGGCCTGCTGCTCCACGCGGACGATATCGGATTCGACAAAGGCGGCGGGATCGCTAAAGGGGCTGCCGGGCAGTGAACCGGGCTCCGCGGTCTCCTGCTTCAGGCTGCCGACGGTGCGCGGATGGGACTTACCGGAAGCGATGAGTGCCTCGGCAGAGTCGAGTGCGTACTCGGCCGCGCTGGGATCCAAGTAATTGGGCAAGCGTGCCACGGTATCATCGCTCGCGGCCAAGCTCAGTGCGGCGCCGCCGGTGATGGCACGAGAAAGATCGGAATCGAGCGAGTAATCGTAGCGCAGCTCTGGGTTGGAATAGCCCACCGTCTGTGGTTTGGAGCCGGTTTGGGCGAGGAGGGCGCCCAGGGAGGCGTCGAAAGTCACGGCGCGGCCGGGCCACGAAGTATTATCCGCCACCAATGCGGGCAGGGGCAGCTGCTGATCCACATAGCCGGAGCCGACCGCGAGCACGGTGGTGGCCGGCTTGGCACCGAGAATTCGCTCGATGGTGTGATTGCCGCGTTGCAGTCCTTCGTAGGTAAGGAAGGGATTATTCGCTTTGGCCACGGAGGAAGCATTGGCGTTCGCCCACGGCATAGACATAAAGCAATCGAGCTCGCGCAGGCGCTTGAGCCAGCGGGCGGCATCCTCTTTCCCTGAGCCGGGTTCGAGGTGCACATCGTCCTCGTTAGTGAACCACGAATCGCGCAGGCGCTTAGGGCGCTCGGCTTGAGATGGGCGGGCAGAGCCCACCTTATAGCCCTCCGCCATGCGGTTGACCGTATCCAAAAGGGCGGGATCGATAGCTACGCAGCCTGCCCCGCGCAGGTCGTGGTCGGCGTACGTGCTGACCAAGCGATCGAGCCGGCCGCCCTCTGCTAGTTCATCTGCTAACTCATCAGAGGACAGGATAAGGTCCTCTCCCCCAGTGCCGCCTGGTATCGAGTCGATATCGGCGCTGATGGGATAAACCACGCTGAGATCGTGGGGTTTGGAGTCCGAGGGGGCATCGCCAAGCGCCTGCTCCTTCCCCTTCACCTGGCCTACGAGGCGCTCCTCCGCAAAGCTAACCGCCTCGCCGCCTATGGTGCCGGTGAGGGTAAACAGCAGCGGATAGGAGCCAGGCTCTTCGATGGCCAGGGTCTGCTCCCCGTGCAGGGAGGTGGGAACCTGGAAGGTGACCTCCCGGGATTCGCCCGGCTGCAGGGGCGCGGTGGTGGTGCTGGGACCGTAATACGGGAATTCGCCGGTGGCCAGCTGCGTGCGGGCCTGCGCGGTATCCTCCACGGCATTGCCGCGGCGGCTCGTGAGCTGGAGATCCTCCATGGCTTCATCGGTAGGATTGTGCAGCCGGAAGGTCAGTTTCAGGTCCTTGCCCACGGTAAAGGGCTCGGCCGCAAAGAGATCAAGAGTGGCCCGCTCCGGCCCGCGCGCGCCCAACCATGCCTGGATATCCTGCTGCTTTTCGGCGGCCGAGTCCATCTGCGCGGCGGCCTCTGGTAGCGGCAGGCACGCGCCCCACCCCGCTACCGCCATGCAGCCGCCCACGACGGCCCAAGACTTCAGGCGCTGGCGCATTACCGTGGGGTCACTTTCCCCGCCGCGGCTTCCTTTCGTGCGAGATCGGGAAGGAGATCATGCGCGATGCGCGCCAGCTTGCGCTCATCGGCGTAGGCCAAGTGCTCGATGAGTTCAGAGACGGGGATCCACGAGACCTCAGTGACCTCTGGATCCTCATCGTTCATAATGCCGTCTACAAAACGCAGCAAGTGGTGGTGCACGGTCTTATGGATGCGCACCCCATCAGAGACGAACCAGTAATCAATCATGCCGAGGTCCGCAAAAACCTCACCAGAAATGCCGGTTTCTTCCCATACCTCGCGTTCAGCGGTAACCTCCTTGGCCTCGCCATTTTCCACGTGGCCCTTGGGCATGGACCACAGCAGGCGCCCGCGGCGGTCGAGGCGGCCGATGAGCGCCACATAGAGCCGGGAAAGGTCAACGTTGCCATTGGCATCGACGCACTCCGCCAAGCCGGAGACAACGAGGCCGCCCGCGGAGGTTTCATCGCGGGTTTCCATGGCCGTGGATTGGCCATTGCCACCGCGGTAGGGCTTGCGCTGCTGAGTGGTGCGGCGCGCGCGATTATCCGGCCGGCGGCGCCGCCTGCGCCGGGACCGGTTGCGGTTGCGGCCGCCTCCCTTGGAGGGGCCCTGTTCTTGGTTAGTCATCCCTGCCAATCGTAGTAGACTCTCACCCGTGAATTTTCAGGACACTCAGCTAATCGGCGTTCTTGCCCGCGCGGAATCCACCGTCTCCTCCCTCAGCAGCCTGCTGGGCGGACTGGTGGAGAAATTTGCCGCGCGCGGCTACTCGCTCTACCTCGTGGGCGGCTCTGTGCGCGATGCGCTTTTGGGCCGCTTGGGAAATGACCTGGACTTTACTACCCCGGCCCGACCTGAGGTGGTCAAAGAGATCCTCGATGAGTGGGCCGAAACCGTGTGGGATACCGGCATAGACTTCGGTACCGTCTCCGCGGCCTACAAGGGCCAGCAGATTGAGATCACTACCTTCCGCTCCGATTCTTATGACGGCCAGTCCCGCAATCCAGAGGTGGTTTACGGTGACACCTTGGAGGGCGACCTAGTACGGCGCGACTTCAAGGCCAATGCGATGGCCATTGAGCTGCTTGCCGACGCCTCCTTTAAGTTCCACGATCCCCTCCACGGCCTCCACGACATAGCTGACCGGGTGCTCGATACCCCGGATAAGCCGGAGATCTCCTTCCACGATGATCCGCTCCGCATGCTGCGTGCGGCTCGTTTTGCCTCCCAGCTGGAATTCCGCGTGGCCGATCGTGTTGTGGAGGCCATGCGGGATATGGCTGGCGAGATTCAGCGCATCACCGTGGAGCGCGTGCAGGTGGAGCTGGATAAGCTCATCTGCGGCACGGCCCCGTGGGATGGCATTGATCTACTGGTATCTACGGGAATCGCGGACTATATCTTCCCGGAGATCCCCGCGCTACGCATGACCGCGGACGAACACGCGCAGCACAAGGACGTCTATGCCCACTCGCTCAAGGTGCTAAGCCAGGCCATGGATCAAGAGGAAGATGGTCCAGACCTCGTCCTGCGCTGGGCGGCGTTGCTGCACGATATTGGCAAGCCGGATACCTTTGATAACACCGATGGCAAGGTCTCCTTCCACCACCACGAGGTGGTGGGCGCCAAGCTCGCCCGCAAGCGACTGCGGAAGTTGAAGTATCCCAAGGCCACCACGGAGTCCATCGGTCAGCTGGTCTATTTGCATATGCGCTTCCACGGGTTTGGGGAAAATCAGTGGACGGATTCTGCCGTGCGCCGCTATGTCACTGATGCCGGCGGTCTCCTTCCCCGATTGCACAAGCTGGTGCGCGCTGATTGCACTACCCGCAATGCCAAGAAGGCCCGTCGCCTCCAGCGCACCTACGATCAGCTCGAGGAGCGTATCGAAGAAATCGGCCGTAAGGAGGACCTGGCCCGCGTGCGTCCAGACCTCAACGGCAACGAGATCATGGAGATCTTAGGGCTCCAGCCCGGCCCAGAGGTGGGCCAGGCGTGGTCCTATCTCAAGGAGCTGCGCCTAGAGCACGGCCCCCTCGAGCGCGAGGACGCGATTGCGAAGTTGCGCGAGTGGTGGGATTCTAAACAGTGATGTTTGCCGATAGATTATTCAACGCCCTCGAGCGCAATGACCCCGCCCCCGGCCAGCTGCTCATCTCCGCTCCGGGCATGCTTTCGCCGGAATTCGCCCGTTCCGTCATTCTCGTCATTGAGCACAATGACATGATGACCTTCGGCGTGGATCTGACCAAGCGCTCCGAGGTGGCGATTTTCAATGTGCTGCCGGAATGGCTTCCCGTCGTGGCCCAACCGCAGGCGCTGTATATTGGTGGCCCGCTCAATCAGCAATCCGTCGTAGGGCTCGCGCAGACCAACCAGGGCGTCGATCCGGACAAGCATGACCGACTCACCCGCCTCGCCCCGCGCCTCGCGCATGTGGACCTGCGTGCCGACCCAGAAGAGATAGAGCCCTTGGTCTCGGGCATGCGCATGTTTGCCGGCTACGCCGAGTGGGGCCCAGGCCAGCTCGAGGAGGAAATCGAGGCCGGCGAATGGTTCGTCTCCCCTGCCCTCGCCCAAGACGTTATTACGCCGGGCCCGGCCGACCTCTGGTCCGATGTTATGAAGCGCCAACCCATGCCATTGCCGTTGTACTCCACCTATCCTGTCAACGTAGAGGACAATTAATTCCTATCGCTCTGCAGGCAGTGGGCTACACTAGCCCGCATGCGTGAGGATACTGCACAAGGCTTGCGGGATACCTGGGCCGCCGCCATCGGCCTCATTCCCCTCGGCCTAGCCTTCGGCCTGCTCATGGTCCAATCCGGCTTCAGTTGGTGGTGGACGCCTATTTTCTCCATCGTCATCTACGCCGGCTCGATGGAGTTCCTGGCCATTTCCATGGTCACCGGCGGCGCTACAGCCGTGGCTTCCCTAGTTACGGGTTTCATGGTGAACTTCCGCCATATTTTCTATGGCCTCACCTTTCCCCGCCACCGCATTCACTCGCGCCTAGGCAGGGCTTATTCCACCTATGCGCTTACCGACGAAACCTATGCCATCGTCTCCTCCCTCCCCACCGATGACCGTCCGACCGGAGCCCGGACCCTCACCATCCAAATTTTTTTGTCAGGCCCTGTGGGTAGGTGGTGGTATTGTCGGTGCTCTCGCCGGCCAGGTGATTCCCTCTACCGTGCAGGGCATGGAATTCGCCCTGGTGGCGCTCTTCGTCGTGCTGGCGATGGATTCCTTCCGCAATAACCAGGACTTCTCTTTGCCTTTGAGCGCGGCGATGGTGGGGATCCTCGCGGCCGCCTTCGCCCCTGGACAACTCCTTATGGTGGCTCTCAGCGTCTACTTCATCCTGCTCATTATTCGGTACCTCTCCCCACGCGTCGATGCCACTTTCAGCTTGCGTAGGCGAGGCGACCTTAAGCGAACCCGGGAGGAGTGCTAAATGCCCGCTGGAGTTACCCTTGCTTCCATCGCGGCCGTCCTGGTTCCCATCGGCCTAATCACCGTTGTACTTCGCCAACTTCCTTTCTCCTTTGTGAAATGGATGAAGGATAGTCAGTTCTTTTCTTTGCTCGGCATGATGATGCCTGTCGGCGTGATGACTATTTTGGTGGTGTATACCGTCCACGGGCAGGCCGACGCCCCCGGTGGTATCTGGGCGGCTCTCCCTGGTGTGGTGGTCACCTTCCTGCTTCACCTGTGGAAGCGGGACTCAGCGCTGTCCATCTTCGGCGGAACCGCCTTCTATATGCTCCTCGTCAACGTAGTCTTTTAGCCCTTGCGACTCTTATAGGCCGAACTTGGCGGTGGCTTCGGACCACAGGGCATCGAACCGAGACTGGTCCACGTACTGCGCGCTAATGTCCGGAAAATCATCATAGGTATCCGGGTGAGGGACAACCTCTTGCGGCTGATCTACGTTGCCCGTGGAACTAGTTGGTGTCGCTACCCCGACGATGGCATCCGAGGGATCCAGTGCAATCATGCGCACCATGCGGCAGCTGCTTGCATCGCGCTCTTCCATTTCCGCCATGTGGATCGCTGAGCCCACGCCGGGCACGTTCAGTTCGGTTCGTACGTACAGGTAGTTCGTCATGGCTTTCAAGTGTAGCTACGTGCTAGGACGCTGTGCGTAGCGGGCCGCTAGCCACGAGCACATCATCAGCTGAACCTGGTGATAAATCATCAACGGGAGGATGAGTAGGCCAAGGGATGCGCCGCCAGAAGCGAAGATTACCGACGCCATTGGCAGTCCCGTGGCTAAAGACTTTTTCGATCCACAGAACTCGATTGCAATGGTGTCGGCGCGATTGAATCCCATTTTTTGGCTTGCCTTTCTGGTGAGCCACAGCATGAAGGCGACGAAGGCAGCAGCGAACACAACTAGGAAAGCCAGATCCCACAGGGAAATAGAGGACCAAATTCCGTCCACCACACCCTTAGAAAAAGCGGAATATACCACCATCGCGATTGAGCCGCGGTCCACGACTTTAGTGGCCTTGCTTTGCGCAATCTTCCCCACCCAGCGCCGAGTAAGCTGACCTAAAACAAATGGCGCCAACAACAGCAGGGCGATTTCGCCGAATACTGACGTATCGATGTGAACTTCTCCCCCAGTTCCCATCAGGAGCATGACGAGCAATGGAGTGATGATTACTCCCACCAAGTTTGAGGCGGAAGCCGATATGATTGCACCCGCCACGTTTCCTTTCGCGATTGAGGTGAAGGCAACCGAAGACTGCACCGTGGAAGGGACCAGCGTGAGGAATAAGATACCTAAGTACATGTCGTGCGATATGACAGCGGTGAGTGGCCGCAGTGCTATGCCTATTAGCGGATAAACCACAAAGGTAAAGGCGAGAATTGTGAGGTGTAGCCGCCAGTGTTTTAGTCCGTTGAGGGCTTCTTGAGTGGAAAGCCTCGCGCCATACAAAAAGAAAAGTAGCGCGATGGCTACGTTTGTTAATTGGCCGAATATGTCGGCAAAGTTCCCGCGGGCTGGTGCGATTATCGCAATGATGACCGCCAAGATAATGAGGACAATAAGCGGGTCGGGCTTCTTCAAACGCTGCAGCATGTTAAGAGTTTAAACTCGATTCGTCTTCACGTGCTGCAGATACTCGGGCCAAGAAAACACAACCCGTGTAGTTTCACGTGAAACCACACGGGAGATACACTTTAGACCGTAGTGACGTTAGAGCCGTCTTTTTTAACTTCGTATTCTTCCAATGGATCGCGCCCCGGGCCGGAGATTACGCTTCCATCGCTGAGATTGTAGGAAGTATTGTGTGCCGTGCAGGTTGCCGTCATGCCATCGATCTCGGTGATTGGATTGCCCTGGTGGGGGCAGGTTTGGGAGTAGGCTTTAAACTCGCCTTCCTTGGGCTGGGTGAAGATCACACCATCGACAATCTTAGCGGAGCCAATCGGAATCTCGGTTGCCGCAATATCTGCGGACGGAGAGGAGCCACAGGCCGCGGCGTAGGCGCCTGCAAATGTGGTGGCGGTTCCAAGCAAGAACATTCGACGGGAGCACTTAATCATGCCTCTACTCTAGCTTGTCGGTCTTGCGTATTGTGCCGTTCCCGTTTGCCCGGTTGAAATTATAGTTTCACGTGAAACGCTGAACTTAGTCAGCTAGGAGCCCCTCCCACGTCTCCGGAGAGCCATCGGAGGTAGCGATAAGTTCATAGGTGCCGGACTCAATTCCTAAATTATCAACCATGCTCTGTGCAGATTGCTGTTCGTGTGCTTCTGCTAAGGACGTCGTTACCTTGTAGTCTTGCTCAGCGTAAGCGCCGATCGCAAAAGTTGAAGCGGCGATGGCCGCCAGGGCGGTACTTTTCTTCATGCACTATATTCTGCCCTTCAGGGGGCTGGTTGTGCTCTTGCCTGTCAGGGTTTCATGGCAGCTTTACGTAACCTCTACCCTCTCTCGCAGGAATCGCAATGGTGCAGTGAATCAACTATAGAGTTATTCAAGTATGGGTTAATTCCAGACCGTGGTTTGGATTAAAATATTGACAGTTACTAAAAACGGGCAAACAGCTGTCCTAATTAATAAAGTCACTGTGACTAACCGGAAGTGTGTAGCGATAACTCACTACGAAAGGTATAGCTACAAAAATTCCCCTTCTGGACGGAAGATGAATTTTTCTCCAGAAGGGGTTGGTTGCGCAGCAGTGCGTGGCTACCTGTCGGATTCGCGAGCGGCGTGACGGAGCGCGTCGACATCAACCTGGGGGGCGGATGCTGCGGCGGCCTCTTCCCCACCGCAACCGTCGGAACCACAATTACAGGATTCTCCGCAACCCTCCTCATCCGCGTGTGCTTGTTCGTAGAGGAACGCGGCACGTGAGCCGAGGTTAGAACCGATGGAGAGGGCTAGAACAGCGGCCACAAAAGTAAGAAACGGGATGAGCCACATCCAGCCTTGAGCACGAAGCGCGACGATGCCGCCAAAAACTAGACAGACACCGCTAAGGATCCAGAATGGTCCGGCGACGCGATGGGCATTGTCCCATGCTTCACGAGACTTGCGAATCTCCTGTAGGCGCAAGCCGATATAGCTATTTCCAGGTAGGCGCTTGGTTGAGGCCAAGGCTCCCACGACGATAAGAAAGACGGCGAGGATTAAAAAGATGATTCCCACAGCGATCATGTACTTAGTTTAACCTTGTAGCGCCAAGATAAAAATCGTGGCTGGGGTGAGTATTCTGAATATGCCTCCGGTCGGGTAGTATGCATTTAAGGTCAATCGATAGATATTGAATCGACCGTTGCCTCTGTACCGCGCTGTTTCACCTTGAAATTGTTTACCAAGGGGCGAAACACCCGATTTGATTGTAAGTACATGAATCTCAAGAAACTTTCGGAATCTTTATTGTTCCGCATCATCGTCGCCATCATCCTTGGCGTGGTGGTGAGCCAATTCGCGCCAGAATGGTTTGGCCGCGTATTCGCCACCTTCAATGGGCTCTTTAGTAACTTCCTCAATTTCTTTATTCCGGTCCTCATCTTCGCGCTTATCGCCCCGTCGATTGCTGCTCTGGGGCGGGGAGCCGGAAAATGGTTGGGTGTTACTGCAGGCATTGCCTACGGCTCAACGATTGTTGCGGGTCTTCTTGCCTACGTACTTGCGCACTGGCTCTACCCCACCATGCTCAGTGGTCAGGATTTGATTACAGATGTCTCCGATATCGATGAGGGCGCACTCACTCCGTACTTCGAGGTGGAAATGGCGCCGCCTTTTGAGGTCATGACGGCCCTGCTGTTGTCATTCTGCATCGGCGTAGCGATGACTACAGTGAAGTCCGATACCTTGTATGCGGTCACAAAGGAATTGGAGAGCGTAGTAGTCAAGGTCATTTGGGGCTTTGTAGTGCCAATTCTGCCCTTCTATATCTTCGGCATGTTCTTGGGCTTGGGCATGAATGGCAATTTGGGCTCAGTGCTCTCGGCCTTCGCCAAGGTCCTCATTCTGGCAGTTGTCATGACTCTGGTTTACCTAGTGCTCCAGTACATTATCGCTGGTGCAATTACCGGCAAGAATCCTTTCAAAGCACTGCGCAATATGTTGCCGGCATATTTCACCGCACTGGGAACCTCCTCTTCTGCCGCCACCATCCCGGTGTCTATGGAGTCCACCTTGAAGAATGGCATTTCGAAGCCGGTGGCAAGCTTCGTTATCCCGCTGTGCGCGACCATTCACCTCTCTGGTTCCATGATTAAGCTGACGCTCTATGCCTTTGCGATTGTGTACATGGCGAACCTGGATATTAGTACGAGCACGGGGCTTGGTTTCATCTTCCTGTTGGGGATCATGATGATTGCCGCACCAGGTGTGCCTGGCGGTGCGGTCATGGTCGCAGCTGGACTACTGGCGGACATGATGGGCTTTGACGATGGCATGGTGGCACTGATGATCGCGGCCTATATTGCTATCGACTCGGTTGGCACTGCCGCCAACGTTACTGGCGACGGCGCCATTGCGATGATCGTGGACAAGTTCGCGGGCTCCAAAAAGGACCACACTGAAGAGGAATCTGCAGAAGCAACCGCGTAGAGGCTTTTTATAGCGAACCCTCCTCAGCTGCCGAGAGCTGAGGAGGGTTCTTCGCGTCTTCAGGACTACTTCCTAGTTGCCGCCTTCATGCGAGTTACGTATTCGGCGAGTTCTTTATGCAATGCTTTCTCATCGGAAATGCGGCCTGGAGTTCCTTCCACTGGCCTGCCTTTCGCGTCTGTTTCACGTGAAACGTGGCGATCAATAATCTTGGTGATTGCGGAGCCTGTAATGGCCCCCGCTGCCCCAGCGGTCACGGCATCGCGCACGTGTTGCGGCTCGGAAATGCCGAATCCTAGCAGTACTGGAGGTCCGTCGAATCTATTGATGTTGGCGACGACATCTTCGAGCCCAATAGTCTCAGATTCTTTTTCGGCACCCGTGACTCCATCTCGTGATACTGCGTAGGTATAGCCGCGTGAGCTTTGAGCGACGCCCTCGAGGGTGCGCGCAGTCGCGCGGGCAGGGGCGATAAATATTGGATCAATACCGGCCTTTTCTGCTGCGGCGATAAAGGGAGCGCCCTCGCGCACGGGGACGTCGGGAAGCAAGATGCTGTCCGCGCCCGCTTCTGCAAACTCGGCGTAGAAGCGGTCGAAACCCCGAGTGAACGCCACATTGCCGTAGATGAGCATGCCGATGGGAAGCTCGGGAAATTCCGCGCGAATTGTTCGCACCTGTTCTAAGGCGGAATCTACTGTGGCGCCGCCGTCGAGCGCGCGAAGGTGGGAGGCCTGAATGGTGGGGCCGTCGGCCACTGGGTCAGAAAATGGAACTCCTAGCTCCAATGCATCGGCTCCGGCCGCGACGACGGTTCGCACGATGGCCAGCGTGTGCTCCGGCGTGGGATCGCCCAACATGAGGAATGGGACGAAAGCGCCCTCTCCCCTGTTGTGTAGTGAGTGGAATAGGTCTTCGTATCGGGTGCTCATTAGTTCTTCTCCTGGAGCTTAAATTCTGGGTGGTTCTCAAGGGTGTGGCGAACGTAGTCGATGTCCTTATCGCCGCGGCCGGAAAGGGAGACCAAGATGGTGATGTCCTCGTCCTTACGCTTCAAGGCGTAGGCCAACGCGTGAGAGGATTCGAGGGCCGGAATGATGCCTTCCCTAGTGGAAAGAAGCTGGAGTGCTTCGAGTGCTTCGGCGTCAGTAATGCCGACATAGTGCGCGCGGCCACTGGCGTGTAAGTGCGCGTGCTGTGGTCCTACACCTGGGTAGTCGAGTCCGGCGGAAATCGAATAGGATTCTTCCACTTGGCCGTCCGCGTTGCGCATGAGGTAGCTGCGCGCGCCGTGGAGGATGCCAACCGTACCGTTGTTGATGGTGGCACCGTGCTTGCCGGAGTGTAGGCCTTCGCCGCCAGGTTCGGCGCCGACGAGTTCGACTTCCTCTTCTTCAATAAAATCTGCGAACATACCGATTGCATTAGAACCGCCGCCGACGCAAGCCACTACTACATCCGGTAGCCCACCGGTGCGCTCAAGCATCTGGGCCTTAGCCTCTTCAGAGATGACCTTGTGGAACTCTCGGACGATGGTTGGGAATGGATGGGGTCCGGCCGCGGTACCGAGGAGATAGTGGGATTCATGGAAAGTGGCGGTCCAATCACGGAGGGCTTCATTCACCGCGTCCTTAAGAGTTCCGGATCCGGTGTCGACGGCGACGACCTTCGCGCCCATCAGCTCCATACGGAATACATTTGGCTGCTGTCGGGCCACATCTTTCGCGCCCATGTAGACCACACACTCGAGATCCAGTAGTGCGCAAGCAAGTGCAGTAGCGGTGCCGTGCTGGCCCGCTCCGGTCTCCGCAATAATGCGTGTCTTCCCCATCCGCTTTGCTAGCAGTGCCTGGCCGAGAACTTGGTTCGTCTTGTGTGCCCCACCGTGTACGAGGTCCTCACGCTTGAGGAAAATGCGCGCCTTGCCCCCGAGGTTCCTCGCCTCTGTAATTGGCGTGGGACGGCCGAGATAGTCACGCAATAGCGCGCTTAGCTCTTTGCGAAAGGCCGGGTCGTTTTGTGCTTCGACAAAAGCCTTCTCAAGTTGGTCGAGTGCTGGGATGAGGGATTCGGGGACGAACTGTCCGCCGAATTCACCAAAGTATGCCGGAAGGAGCGTTTCACGTGAAACTGTCATCGTTCTCTTCTTTCTATGGGTGTGTGTAGTTTCGGATGGTGCTAAAGGCTTGGGCGATCAATGAGGAGTCCTTGCGGCCGGGTGCATACTCCAAGCCTGAGTTGAGGTCCAGTCCCGAGGTTCCGATTTTCAGTGCCTCTTCGAGGTTCTCTACCCGGAGCCCGCCGGCGAGGAGAGCTTTCTCCTTCACTTCAGGGGGAATCGTCTGCCAGTCAAATGTGGTTCCCGTCCCGCCACTGCCGGAGTCGAGGACAAGAGCGCCTACCTCTGGTACTAGTTCCGGTGCCAAGGTAGCGAAGTCAGGGTTATTCATGTCGATGGCCCGCCAAAGGCTAAGACCGTCAGCGACGCCGCGAACATCTTGAAGGAATTCCAGCTCTGCTTCCCTACTGCCCTGGAATGGGGCGTGAAGCTGGAGAACTTTGAGGCCGGGGATCCTGGCTAGGTTTCCTAGCGTCTCCAAATCCGTAGACCGCGTCACGGCTACGTACTCCAACTCTGGTTCCGCGGAAATGATGCTCTGTGCGGTTTCACGTGAAACACTGCGGGGCGAATCCGGTGCGAAGATGAGGCCTCCATAGCGGGCTCCAGCAGCGCGGGCTGCTTGTGCGGAGGAGGCGGTGGTAAGGCCACATACTTTATTGGTACCGAAGACGAGGTCGCGTGCCGCCCGATCGATGTCTTCCTGGGAGGTGAGCTGCGAGCCTACAAGGAAGGCATGCGCGTGGGCTCCTAACCGGCGGACGGCAGCGTTATCTCGGATTCCAGATTCGGAAACTATCACCTTTCCGTCTGGAACATGGCGGGCTAGGCGTTCGGTACGGCCTAAATCAATGCTGAGATCGTGGAGATTGCGGTTGTTGATGCCGATGATATCGACGCCAAAATCCACCGCGCGATCGACTTCGTCCTCGGTGATTGCTTCAGTCAAGACGTCTAGGCCGAGTTCGTCCGCCAGTGCCTTGAGCTCACCGTAGATGTCATCGTCGACGATAGACATCATGAGCAAGATGGCATCGGCGCCGTAATATCGCGCGGCATAGACCTGGATGGGATCGACAATGAAGTCTTTGCACAGCACCGGCACATGGGTGGATAGCGCGACAGTCTGCAAATGGTCGTAGTCGCCGCCAAACCGATCGGGCTCGCACAAGACCGAGATGGCGGAGGCGTAGCGAGAGTAGATTCGGCCAATATCGCCCGGGCGATAGTCTTCGCGAATTTTGCCAAGGGACGGCGAGGCAGACTTGCACTCTAGGATGAAGCGGTTGGTGCCACGCAGGGCATCGGCAAGCGAACGCTCCGATCGTGGCACACTAGCCAGGTCTACGTGGGATAGCCGCTCACGGAGTGCGGGCAGGTGAGTGCGGCGCTCGGCGACGATCTCCTCGAGCACCGTAGGTAAAGTATTCTCCGACATTAATTCTCCTCCCCTACTGCATAATTTGTGCTCTCGTGGCGCGAGAGCCATTCTTCAACAGTGCCACTGCCAATCAGTTCCTTTGCGTGGGTGACTCCCGCCGCGATAGTCTCCGTGGTCCCATTGAGGTAAAACATGGCGCCGGCGGTGGCGGCAATGGCGTCCCAATGGGCGGGCTCGCCACGGCCGGCAAAAACCGCACGGAGGGCTTGGGCATTGACGGCGCCATCGCCGCCGGCTAGGTCCGCTAGTTCGTGGCGCTTGATGCCGAGGTCTTCTGGGTTGAGCTCATAAGAGACAATCTCGCCGTCGTTGAGCTCCCAGACCTGTGTCGTGCCGTGGGTAGCGATCTCATCGGTGCCAGCACCATGGACGACCAAGGCGCGTTCCCGGCCGAGCTCTCGGAAGACTTCCGCGATGAGTTGGCCTTGGGCCGGGTGTGCGATGCCCATGATTTGCAGCGACGGGCGTCCTGGGGACAGGAGGGGACCTAGTGTATTGAAGATGGTGGGGATACCTAGCGCCTTGCGCACCGGTTGTACGTGGGCGACCGCTGGGTTGTAGGCTGGCGCGAATAGGAACGTGAAGTTGGAAGCTTTAAATTGGCGCACCGCCCGGGCGGCGTCTAGGTCCAGTGGGATATTCAGGGCTTCGAGAACATCGGCCGATCCGGACTTGGAAGAGACCGAGCGGTTGCCGTGCTTGATCATCCTCACTCCCCCGGCGGCGGCAACGAGGGAAGCGCCCGTAGTGATATTGATAGTATTCGCGCCATCGCCACCAGTGCCGGCCGAATCCATGAGTCCTTTTCCGGTGAGGGGGAATGGATAGCCCACTTTCAAGAAAGCTTTGGCTGCGCCGGCAATATCTGCGAAGGTCTCGCCGCGGGTGCGGATATGGGTAAGTAGCGCCGCGATATGAATATCGTCGTAGTCGCCCACGGCCAAGGGGGTGAATACCTCCATGGCTTCTTCGATGGTGGGTTGAGAATTATTCAGGAAGGCTTGCAAGGTACGCAGGGGTGTGTGATTCATTTTAGTGCTCCGTATCCATAGTTGCGGGTGTATATAGTTGGTTAATGCAACGCTCAAGCATGGCGGGGCCGCGGGGCGTGAGGATGGACTCGGGGTGGAATTGCATGCCGAGGGCCCTACCATCGTCCGTTTCGGCCGCCATGGCTACCTCTCCGATGTCCGTAGACGTACGCGCGAGACAACGCATCCCCCGAGGAAGGTCCGTACATCCAAGCGAGTGATAGCGCGCCACCGGAACTTGCGTACCAAGGTGACCCGGTTGGTCCGGCTCGGTATCGGTGGCAAGGCCCTGAAAGACGGGGTGCATAACGCCGGCCTCGGTCAGGGTCATCGGGAGGGACTTCCCGTGCACCGGGCCGCACGGTTCGACCGCGCCGCCGTGATGCTCGAGTAGCGCTTGGAAGCCGAGGCATACGCCGAGGAGCGGGGTGGTGCCTAGGGTGGCGTCGATAAGTTCCATCATGCAGCCGGCGTCCCGTGGATGACCAGGGCCCGGGGAAAGCACAATAATGTCGGGTTGCGCGTGCAGCACGTCGTGCACCGCTACGGTATTGCGAAACACGGTGGTATCGAATCCAGCGAGGGCATCGACGAGGTTGTAGACAAAAGAATCGTGGTTATCCAGAAGGACAATATGCGGCGAGCTCATCGCTGTACCTCCAATTCGGCTCCGTGTGCCATGGCGATGGCATGGAGGACGGCGTAGGCCTTATGCACCGTTTCATCGGCCTCGGCTTGCGGCACGGAATCCTTGACCACGCCGGCGCCGGCCTGCACAACTGCGGTGCCGTCCTGGACGTAGGCCGAGCGGATGACGATGCAGTTATCCATGGCTCCATCGCCGCGCAGGTATCCCACCGCCCCGCCATAGGAGCCGCGGCGCTTTCCCTCCGTGCGACGCACCAGTTCGGTGGCGCGCAGTTTGGGAGCTCCGGTGAGCGTTCCCATGTTCATGCACGCACGGTAGGCATGGAGGGCATCGAAGTCCGGGTGGAGCATCGCCGTGACGCGGGAGACTAGGTGCATGACCCGTGAGTAGCGGTCAACGTGCAGGAGTTCTGCCACTTGCCGGCTGCGGGGCACGGCCACGCGAGCGAGGTCATTGCGTGCTAAGTCCACCAGCATTGTGTGCTCCGCAATCTCTTTCTGGTTTGTACGCATTTCTAGCTCGTTGCGAATATCTAGTTCATGGTTGATGCTGCCATCCGGGTTGAGCCCGCGTGGGCGAGTTCCGGCGATGGGATAGAGCTGAATCTGCCTATCTTCCGGCGTGAATTTGAGATTTGATTCTGGCGAGGCGCCGAAGAGCTCATAGGCGGCACCGCGGACGTAGAACATATAGGGCGAGGGGTTGGTCTCGCGCAGCGCCCGGTAGGCAGCCAGGGCGTTGGGGCATTCCACGGTGAAGGCGCGCGCGGGCACTACTTGGTAGATATCGCCGGCGTGAATGTTGCCTTTAAGCTTGTCGACGTCCGCCCGAAACCCCGCATCATTCACATCGGCCACCGCCCGGATCTTTTCCCTTTGCGGCGCCGTGGGACGAGCAGCCACCGGCAGTGAGGCAAGAGAATCCAACTCTTCCTGCAGGCGCTTGTCGTCGATGTCCCAGCCTTCTAGGTGTGCAGTTCCTTGTAGGTGGTCCACTGCGAGGACCGTTTGGGCTACCAAGAATTCAAAGTCCGGGTAGGTGTTGGCCCCGGGCGCAACTTCGGGCAGTTCCTCAAAAGTAGCGAGGTAGTCATAAGCGAATCCGCCCCCAAGGAACGGCAATAAAGGAGAGGAATAGTTGGCTTCTAATTGCAAGAACCGCAAAATGTCAGCGGTAGATTCGGCAAGGAGCCGCTCCCGCTCGTCTGGATGGGTGGACTGCGAGAACTCGAAAACCGCCGCGGTAGTTTCACGTGAAACTAGGCGATGGTGGAACCGGTCCTCGAGGGAAGGAAGGAGTGTCTCTCCTGCTTCCGTGAGAGCGCGTACCTCGACCCTCTGGCCGTGGCACGTTACTTTCAGGGCCGTTTGGAGTACGGCGAGGCAATTGAGATTCTTCTTGGTCTCAATGTCCGCGCTTTCAAGAAGTAGGGAGTCGTGCGGTTGTGCGAGGGCGTCAAAGATTGCGGCTGCATCGCTGCCGTAGGAGATATCGCGAGTGGCGGTGAATGGCATTGCAGTGCCCTTTCGGTGGGTGTGGGGAACGGGGAAACGGATAGTGAGCTTCCGCGAGCAGAGGCACTAAAACGCCAAAAGGCCCGCAGAATGCGAGCCTAAAAATGGGAGGTGGAATAAGGCCCGCGGGTTACGCGCGCCACCACCAAGCAGTAGTCATCTTCTTCATAGCGGTCATACTAACCTACATTTCTATAGCCTGGAAGGTAATCGATAAAAATATTCATCCTCTCCCATTACGTTGTTAGCAGTTCCACCTCAGGGCGCCGAAGATTCATGGTCTGTCCACCCGATTGGGCGGGTTATGTTTATTTCCGTTCCCTCCGTCTGAAAAGACAGTGGAACTAGTCGCTGGCTTCGGTATGGCTTATTCCCGCCCCTGTCTGAAAATGATCCGGGGGGTGATGCCGCCGAAGACAGTGACATACTCGAACTGCTAATAGGAACCTGACCCAGCCCAGGTGGTATGAGGTCTCACAGTAATGTGGATGCCAGCGCAAGTATGTCCGACAACCCCAGCGATGAAGCTTAAATAGTCCAACTTCTAATTCATCGCTAGGAGGCACACACCCATGGCCTATGACTTCGTCATTGGCGTGGACGTCGGCAAATACTTCCACCACGCCTGCGTCCTCGACCCTCAAGGCAGGCAAGTCCTGTCCAAACGCATCAACCAGCATGAAAGCTCATTACGCAAGCTCTTCGGCCAATTCATCGCCGACAACGCTTCGGTCCTTGTCATTGTCGATCAGCCCAACAACATCGGCCGTTTAACCGTCACAGTCGCCCAAGACATGGGGGCAGACGTTCGCTATCTACCCGGGCTTGCGATGCGGCAGCTCTCTCGCATCCACGTCGGCAACTCCAAGACTGATGTGCGCGACGCCTACGTCATCGCCCATGCCGGTCTTAACCTTCCGGACGCCCTGCGCAGCGTCGACCGCGTTGAGGAAGTCTTTATCCAGTTGAAAGTTCTCAACGGTATCGACGAAGACCTCGCTCGGGCCTACACACGCCTGATTAACCAGATGCGATCCGCGCTCGTAGGAACCTATCCTGCCTTCGAACATGTCCTGCGCGGACAGATGATTCACCGAAAGTGGATTCTCCACCTACTTGCGAAATACGGTGGCCCCACCAAGATTCGACGCATCGGCAGAACACGCCTGGCAGCCTTTGCACGCAGCCACAAAGCGCGCAATCCTGAACCTGTCATCGATGCCATGCTTGCTGCCATCCACGCACAGACCGTGTCCATTGCTGGCGCAGAATACGCCGAACTAGGCGTAGCAATGTCCGCCAAAGATGCATTGGCCAAATTAGAGAATCGCAAGGAAATCGAAGCGCAGGTACTTAAGCTCATTCAGGATATTCCTCAAACCGAGATTCTTTTATCCATGCCCGGCATCGGCCCGCGTAGTGCGGCGCAGATCCTCATGACTGCTGGCGATATGTCCGACTTCCCCGATGCAGCGCACCTAGCGTCCTATGCAGGCCTATCACCGCGGACGAATCAGTCGGGAACGTCCATTATGTCGAATTCGCCCAACCGGGCTGGCAACAAAAAATTAAAGAACGCCCTATGGCAATCGTCTTTTGCATCGATCAGATTCCACGAGCGTTCCCGGCAATTCTATGAACGAAAACGCAAAGAAGGCAAAAGACACAACGCCGCAGTCGTCGCACTCGCACGCCGACGCCTAAACGTTCTCTTCGCCATGATGCGAAGCGGCGAGCTCTACCGAGACATCTCTACAGTCCGGGAGGCCGCAGCAGCCTAGAACCAACAGAACCGCACCTCAAGCCGATTGAGCAGCAAGCCCAATCGGCTCCTCAAGATGCCCGAAAACAACATCCACAACGTGAAGCAGAAACCCTTCACACCCCCAACAAGCCCACCCGCGGAGTTGACAACCTATATAGGAACACCCCCCTATGCGTTTGTGCTAGGCACAGGACCAAGAAAGCCAGCTAAGGAATCGCGTACTGTGGGGTGCATCCACGTAATGGAGAAAGGTGATCAATATGAGCATCGACCAGAAGGAACTACTAGCGAAGGTCCCCACTCAGCTTTTGATTGACGGACAGTGGCGCGACGCGTCTTCCGGCGAGACCTTTAATGTAGAAAATCCGGCGACGGGCGCGACGATCGCCACGCTGTCCTCGGCGAATTCTAATGATGCGGTGGCTGCCCTCGATGCTGCCTGTGCGGCCCAAGATGAGTGGGCGCACACCACCCCGCGCGAGCGCGCAGATATTCTCCGCCGCGCCTTTGAGTTGGTACACGAGCGCGCCGATGAGTTCGCTACCCTGATGACCCTTGAAATGGGAAAGCCCTTTGCCGAGTCGCAAGGCGAGGTCACCTATGGTGCGGAATATTTGCGGTGGTTTAGTGAAGAAGCCACGCGTGATTATGGCCGCTACTCCCCTGTCCCGGAAGGCACCTTGCGCATGGTTACTCGCCGCAAGCCCGTGGGTCCGTGCCTATTGATTACTCCGTGGAACTTCCCCCTCGCCATGGCCACCCGAAAGGTTGCCCCGGCCGTTGCAGCAGGCTGCACCATGGTCCTGAAGCCAGCCAAGCTGACGCCGCTCACCGCGCAGTACTTCGCGCAAACCATGCTCGATGCCGGCCTGCCGCAAGGCGTGCTCAATGTTGTCTCTGGCAGCTCCGCTTCGGCCATTTCAGAGCCCTTGCTTGCCGACGCCCGCTTGCGCAAGCTCTCCTTCACCGGTTCTACCCCAGTGGGCAAAACCCTCCTGAAGGGTGCCGCGGACAATGTCTTGCGCACCTCTATGGAATTAGGCGGTAATGCACCGTTCATTGTTTTCGAGGATGCGGATATTGATCAAGCGGTTGCGGGAGCTATGGGCGCCAAGATGCGCAATATCGGCGAGGCCTGCACCGCGGCCAATCGCTTCTTGGTGCACGAGTCCGTGGCAGAGCAATTTACGCAGAAGCTGGCAACAGAGTTTGAGAAGCTTGTCGTTGGCAATGGCATGGACGAAGGCGTGACGTGTGGTCCACTGATTGAGGCTAAGGCCCTCGACAATATTGCAGCCCTGGTTGAGGATGCGGTGGACAAGGGTGCGACCGTTGTCACCGGTGGCACCCGCGGCGAGGGCGCGGGCCACTTCTATGCGCCCACTATCCTGAGCAATGTTTCACGTGAAACTCGCGTGGCTCAGGAAGAAATTTTTGGACCGGTCGCGCCCATCCTTACCTTCAAGGACGAATCGGAAGCGTTAAAGATTGCGAACGATACGGAGTACGGACTTGCCTCCTATGTATATACGGAGGATTCCGATCGCCTCTGGCGCGTTGCCGACGGCCTCGAGTTTGGCTTGATGGGATTCAATGCCGGTGTCATCTCTAATGCCGCTGCCCCATTCGGCGGTGTCAAGCAATCTGGTTTAGGACGCGAAGGCGGCGCCGAAGGTATTGAAGAATATACCGCGGTGCAGTACTTGGGTATCCGTGATCCTTATACCGGGGCCTAAAGGTTTGAGCGCTTTACAAGGCGGGAGAAACCAGCCGGGTCCCCTTTGCGCGACCCGGCTCAAGCTATTTATGCAAATCTCCTGACCAGCGTCTCCTAAGCGTGCACGAATCTGTGCTACCTGCCCAGTGGGTAGCATTTTGCCAGTTCAAGGCCTGGCAATTTGCCGGTAGCCGCCGAAACGGGGGCGGCTTTGATAAGAGCCTGTAAGGGCTTTTGATTAACCTTTGCAGCCTGCGGGGCGTATAGTGCCTCTCCGTATAATTCAATTTCTATTTCCTTCGTCTGCGATGCGTGGCCTTATGGCCAGCGCGTGGAGAGGGAATTTTCTTTTTGTTATTTGGAGTGAGTATATGACGCCTACGGAATCTGCAGCGGCTAAACCGCAGCTGATTACGCCTACGTTTGTCCTCGCGTGGGTGGCTAATTTTTGTCAGTTCTTGGTCTTTTACCTGTCCGTAACCACCATGGCCCTCTACGCGGTAGAGAGCTTCGGGGCATCGGATACCGTCGGTGGTTTCGCCTCCAGTGCCTTTGTTCTGGGCGCGACGTGCATGCGCGTGTTCTCCGGCTGGATCGTGGACCGCGTGGGCCACAAGAAGGCGGCCTTGACTTCCCTGGCCTTCGTCACAGTTGTAGCTGTGGCGTACTTTTTTGCGCATAATGTTGCGGTCTTGATTATCGTGCGAATGGTGCACGGCGCGGGCTATGCCTTGACCTCCACGGCACTCATGGCGGTGGCGCAGTCCGTTATCCCACATGAACGCCGTGCGGAAGGCACCGGATACTTCGCCCTGGGCACTACCCTTGCAACCGCGTTTGGTCCAGCTATCGGCCTGTTATTGGCTAATAACATCGGCTACACCACGCTTTTTGCTGTCGCCCTTGGTGCAAATATTGTTTCCTTGATCCTGGCCTTGGTGCTGCGCTATCCGGCCGAGGTTTCCTCCGAAAAGCCGGCCTTTAAGTTGCGCAATGCCGTGCACCCCAACGTGGTGCCCATCGGTCTATTCATGCTCCTAGTCGGCATCGCCTACTCCGGCGTGGTGACCTACCTCAACGCCTACGCCCGCAAGGAAGACCTGGCCACCGGCGCAGGGCTCTTCTTTATCGGCTATGCGGTCACGATGCTCATCATGCGCTTCGTCTTGGGCCGTATCCAGGACCATAAGGGTGATAATGCCGTGATGTACCTCGGCTTGGCCGCCTTTGTCGTGGCCCTGCTGATCATGGGTTTCCCCACCAATGACGTCATGCTGGTGGTCGCGGGCGCCTGCACCGGTTTGGGCTTCGGCACCCTCAGCCCCGCCTGCCAAGCCATCTCCGTGCGCTCGGTTCCTGCCGCGCAGATGGGCGCCGGTATCTCCACCATGTTCCTGCTCATGGACCTCGGTATTGGCCTGGCCCCGTTCGGCCTGGGCCCCATTGTTGGGGCAACGGGCTTTGACACGATGTATCTCATTCTCGCGGGTCTCGTGGTCATCGCCGCTATCTACTACTTCTTCGTGCACGGCCGCTTCCCTAAGGCGAAGGGGCACCATCTGAGCTTTGAAGCGGGCAAGTAACACAGCCACTGCCCCTCCTTCGCACTCGGCATGAAAAGCACGCCAGCGCTAAGCGCTGGCGTGCTTTTGTTTTGCGTGCACTCCGGGCAAGAAGAGGGTGCTGGCCTAGCCGGTAAGCTAAAGGCCCTGACACAGCCTGCGGTTCCGGAAGTAGAGTATGCGTCGAGATCCGCTGAGCATGGATGTGCTAATTAGCGGTCCCGTTGCCTACTGGATGTTTGGGCTCATCGAGTGCGGGCGGAACAACGGGACATTGATGAGCTCGACATGAGGACGCGGCAAAACGATACCTTTCGAGCAGTGCCAATAGTGATGGGGAACGTTCAAGGTGGATTGGATCGGCGGACATCGAAGCTTATGCGTACCTTGATGGCGGACTATGAGCCCTTGTGTAACTAGGTGCGAAGCGAGTTCTGTTGGTGAGTGGGCAGGCAGCCAGCATCTACAACGCGCCGGGCAAGGGCGCGGTCGCCCATCTTGGAGGCAAAGGCCATGCGCATGGTGATGCCGTGGCTGGGTGGGGTCTCCAGCTCAATGGCGTCGCCGGGGCGAATGCGGCCGGGGGAAATGATGCGCAGGTAGGTGCCGCAGTCGCCACGCGCGGTCCAGCGCTTGAGCCAGCCGCGCTCCCCTAGCCAGCCGGCGAAGGTGGCACACGGTTGGCGGGGCACGGATACCTCAAGCACGGCGGTGCCGATGCACACGCGCTGATTGATGAGCAGAGCAGACAGATCGATACCCTGCGTGGTGAGATTTTCGCCAAAGCCGCCGGAGGTCAGCGGGCGGGAAAGTTCAGATTGCCAGTAATCCAGTTCCTCGCGGGAGTAAGCATAGACGGCCTTATCGTTGCCGCCGTGATGTTGGGTGTCACCAATTATATCGCCGCGCACGCCAGACCCATCGCCGTAATGGGGCCCGGGTGCTGCCAGATCGATAAAGTCCTGCGGCTGCTTGTCGATGCCCGAGAACTCATGCCGCCCGCTCGGGTCCGGCCGGCGGACGGCGACATTGGTAGAGATGACTTGCATGCCTGCCACCCTAGCTGAGCGTGAGCGCCTCCGCGGTGAGAATATCGCGGTAGAACAGCTGCGGGGCGAGGGAGACGGCCTCGGCGAGCTGTGGGAGGGCGTCGTCAAGCGTGGCGGCGAAAGCAGGGTCCGCCAGCTTGCCATTGGCCACTCCGCGCGCCGTGATGGCAAAGACATAGGAAATAAACGGCATCCAGGCGGAATCGCCGAGCTCCGAATTGCCATCGCCAAAGGCGTCCAGCGCGAGCAGGGTATGCAGGACGGACTTATCGACGCCCAGCTGTTGCAGCGTCACCCGCAGCTGCATTGCGGTGCTACGCAGGTTAGAAATGGTGCCCAGGCGGGTGAGTGCACGGTCATTGGCAAAGCACTCGCGCAGTGCGGCGATGCGGTGGGCATCATCGCAGAGCTGGTCGCTGTCCGTTGCTGGCGTAGGTGCCTCGCCCGTTGCACTCATCAGCAGCATGGGGCGGGTGACATCGTCGACGCCGGTGGACGGCACGCGCGCGAGGGAGGCGGAGCCGTGGGCTTCGACGTAGTCATGGGCGGCGTCGGCAAGCGCGGCCAAGAGTGAGGAAGGCTCGGTGGCCGGCTCCTCGCGGCGGAAGGTGCGCGAGACCAAGCCGGTGCGGACAAAGGCGCGCATGCGCTGCCCTGGCTCAAAGTCTGCGGCCATAAGGGCCTCCATGCTGGCGCGCGGATCCGCCTCAATCTCCTTGATGATTCCCTCGAAGGTTTCCTTGGCCTTGGGCGCGAGGCGGCGCATGGCCGCGTAGGTAGGCCACATACCTTCGGTGTTTTCGGTTTCGCCGTCCTGGAAGATGATGAGGGCGCTAGCCGGCGGGTACTGCGGCGCGGCCAAGTCGCTGGCCGGCTCATCCTCGCGGAAGTCCACGATGAGGTGGCCGGCGTCCAGCAGCTCCTCGGGCAGCTCAAAGCCTTCCTCCGTGGGTTCCAGCGGTTGCGGCTCGCCCGCAGGATTGCCCAGCGGCCACGCCCAAGCCAGCAGCTCTACCTCCTCCTCATGCGTCTGCTCGGGGACGAGGATGCCGTCCTCAATGGTTGCGCGGGCGACCAACGGTGCCTTGCGCACGGTGGCGATGGCGGCATAAATGAGGTCGCTGGCCGCGGTGGCCTCATATTCCATGACGCGACGCTCAAAGCTGCGCTTTTGGTGCGCTGCGCGCTCCTTTTCCGGCAGTCCTTCGAGGTATTCCTCATAGGACAACGTGGACCACAGGAGGTAGAGCTCCAGCGAGGTCTTCTTCGTCAGCGCCGACTTCAGCGCGCGGTTAGGCACGGACAGGCTGGTGGCGGCCTCCGTAGAGCCATTGGCGGTGACAAGGTCCCTAATCTTCTGGTTTTTATCAATAACCACGAACTTTGCCAGCGGCAGGGGCTCCGGTGAGTGGATGGTAAAAAGTGCATCGGCATCGAGCTGGTCCGCGAGGATGACCTGCTTATCCAGGTAATCTACGGGCTCGGCCGCGGTACGTTTGACGCGGGTGCGAATCGTCGCCGGCTCCACCTGGAAGGTCAGCTCATAGCCGGCTTCACTGCCGACGGTCTCCTCGCGCACGCTTTCGTCTCCGCCAAAGACGCGCTGGCCCTTTTCCATCTGGATAGCCTTGCCCGGCGCAGAAGCCAAGGCATAGCTAAACGGCGAAAGGTTGCCCAGGGCGTCGATAAAGCGGAAGTTGGTGCCGCGCGGGCCCTCGTTCTTGGCACGCATGTGCAGCGACTCCGCAAAGTTGAGGTACTGGATATCCACCAGTTCCTCGTCCTTGTACAGGGTGAAGCGGTAGCGGCCTACCCAGGGATCCTCGAAGGCGTCTGCGGGGAGCACCTCGTGGATGCCCTCCGGTAGTTCATCCTCCAGCACGGCCTCCTCTTCCCCCCCAATGGGGACATAGGTCAGCTCCATGCTGAGATCCGTATTGGCGATGATCCGCGGGGACTGGGTATAGACCAGTTCGCCATCTAGGCCATGGGCATTGGGTAGCGTCTTTACGGCCATGTCCCAAGCAAAATCAGGGCTGCCGGAGACCTTGATGGTTGCGGATTCTTGGCGCGGGACCTCCACGGTGAAAGACTGGCTGACCTCAACTGGGGCGATAGTCCAGCCCTCCCATGCACCGTGGGGACGGGCCTCGCCGACCTTGGCCTTGGCGAGCTCCGTGCCAGCGGGGGCGATGAAGGTATAAGAGCCCTTGGCCACCGCGGTGGTGGTATCGATTGGGCGATGGGTGGAATCCAACAGCAGGCCGCCATTGGCCACGCCGGCGAATTCCACAGTGTGCTCCTCAAAGGAGACGCTGAGGTGGCTAAAGGCACGCGGCATGCTGATCCACAAGCCGGGCTCCTCGCCCTCCACATAGTAGAACTTGCGGGTGTCCTCGCTGCCATCGAGCAGCTGTGCGGTCACGGTCCACTGGGGATCTTCTGGCTCATAACCTGCGGTTACGGCCGGTAGGTACAGCTCCAATGTGTTGGTAGCTGGGGAGAGGCGCAGGTGCGGGATCCCCTGAAATACCGCTGCGTCTGCAAAAGATGATAGCTGGCTGCGAAACTTCTCCTGGCTCATTTACCCCAGCCTAGATCATTTTCATGCAGATCTGCATTTTGGCTGCGAGCGGCGGAAATGATGCGAAAAGCGGGGGCGAATACGGCGGGGATTTTGGATGTGCGTGCCCTGCGGAACGCGGAAAGCGTAGCGAACTACCCCGCGCCGGGATGCGGCTATTACACTGTGTGATTATGACTACCCAGAGCGATTCCACTTCGTACCGCTATACCCCGGAGCTGGCGAACCAGATCGAGAAGACCTGGCAGCAGTACTGGAAAGACAATGGCACCTTTAATGCCCCGAACCCGGTAGGCGAGCTCGCCACCGATGCGGGCGAGTTGCCTAAGGAAAAGCTCAATGTGCAGGATATGTTCCCCTACCCTTCCGGTGCGGGCCTGCACGTGGGACACCCACTGGGATATATCGCCACCGATACTTACGCCCGCTATAACCGCATGCTGGGCAAGAACGTGCTGCATACCTTGGGCTACGATGCCTTCGGCCTGCCGGCCGAGCAGTACGCCATCCAGACCGGTACCCACCCGCGCACCACTACCGAGGCGAATATTGAAAACATGCGCCGCCAGCTGGGTATGTTGGGCTTGGGTCACGACCCGCGCCGCTCCGTGGAATCAACCGATCCGGAGTTCTTCAAGTGGACGCAGTGGATCTTCCTGCAGATTTATAACTCTTGGTTCGATGAGGAGCAGGAGAAGGCGCGCCCGATTGCAGAGCTCATCAAGGAACTAGAGGCCAATAAGCGCACCACCAAGGACGGTCGCTACTACGAGGACCTCACCGAAGAGGAAAAGGCCGCGGCTATCGACGAATTCCGCTTGGTCTACCTGTCTAATTCCACGGTGAACTGGTGCCCAGGCTTGGGTACTGTGCTGGCAAACGAGGAGGTCACCGCTGAGGGTAAGTCCGAGCGCGGAAATTTCCCGGTCTTCCGTAAGAACCTCTCGCAGTGGATGATGCGCATTACCGCCTACTCCGATCGCTTGCTGGATGATCTGGAGCTTTTGGATTGGCCGGACAAGGTCAAGTCCATGCAACGCAATTGGATCGGCCGTTCCCGCGGCGCAGAGGTCTCCTTCCCTGCTGAGGGTTACGAGATCGAGGTCTTTACCACCCGCCCGGATACCCTCTTCGGCGCCGAGTACGTGGTCCTGGCCCCAGAGCATGAGCTTGTCGACGCCCTCCTCTCCCCCATCCCTTATGACGATGACGTGGATGAGCGTTGGACCTATGGACACGATGATCCGAAGGAGGCCGTGGAGTCCTACCGCACCGATATTGCCGCCAAGTCCGATCTGGAGCGCCAGGAGAACAAGGAAAAGACCGGCGTATTCCTGGGTACTTATGCCACCAACCCGGTCTCTGGCAAGAAGGTCCCGATCTTCATCGCGGACTATGTGCTGACCGGCTACGGCACTGGCGCCATCATGGCAGTTCCGGCGCACGACACCCGTGACTACGAGTTTGCCCAGGCTTTCGGCCTACCAATTACGGAGGTTGTCTCTGGCGGAAACGTGGAGGAAGAAGCCTGGACCGAGGACGGCGCGCTGGTTAATTCCTCCAACGACAAGGGCCTGGACCTCAACGGCCTGAACAAGGCTGAGGCCATTGCCGCGGCCATCGAGTGGCTGGAAAAGGACGGCTCCGGCCGCGAAAAGGTGCAGTACAAACTGCGCGATTGGCTCTTCGCCCGCCAGCGTTACTGGGGCGAGCCCTTCCCCATCGTCTACGACAAGGATGGCTTCGCCCACGCCCTGCCGGAATCCATGCTGCCGGTAGAGCTGCCAGAGGTAGAAGATTATAAGCCCGTTTCCTTTGATCCAGAGGACAAGGACTCCGAACCACAACCACCGCTGGCAAAGGTGCGCGACTGGGTCGAGGTAGAGCTGGATCTGGGCGACGGTCCACAGACCTATTTCCGCGATACCAATGTTATGCCGCAGTGGGCTGGTTCTTCTTGGTACCAGCTGCGCTATATTGACCCCCGCAATGATGAGGCATTCTGCGATATCGAGAATGAGCGGTACTGGACTGGCCCGCGTCCGGAGCAGCATGGCCCGCAGGATCCGGGCGGCGTGGATCTCTATGTCGGCGGCGTCGAGCACGCCGTGCTGCACCTGCTTTACTCCCGTTTCTGGCATAAGGTGCTCTTTGACCTGGGCTTTGTTAGCTCCCAAGAGCCTTACCGCCGCCTGTACAACCAGGGCTATATCCAGGCCTATGCCTACACGGATTCCCGCGGCGTGTACGTTCCAGCCGCTGAAGTAGAGGAAAAGGACGGCAAATTCTACTACAACGGCGAAGAGGTCAATCAGGAGTACGGCAAGATGGGCAAGTCCCTCAAGAATGCCGTGGCTCCGGACGATATTTGCCGCGACTTCGGTGCCGATACCCTGCGCGTTTACGAGATGTCCATGGGTCCTCTGGATACGTCTCGCCCGTGGGCTACCAAGGACGTCGTAGGCTCCCAACGCTTCCTGCAGCGCCTGTGGCGCCTAGCCGTCAACGAGGACACCGGCGAGCTGGCCACTACCGACGCCGCCTTGAGCGAGGATGACCTCAAGCAGCTCCACCGCACCATCGCAGGCGTGCGCGATGATTACGAGAACCTGCGGCTCAATACCGTGGTGGCTAAGCTCATCGAGTACGTCAACTACCTGACCAAGACCTACCGCACCGAGGCCCCGCGCGCCGCCGTGGAGCCGATCGCACAGTTGGTCTCCCCCATTGCCCCGCATATCGCGGAGGAACTGTGGCAGCGCTTCGGCCATGACGAGACCATCACCTATCAGCCCTTCCCCACTTATGAGGAAAAGTACCTGGTAGACGATGAAATCGAGGTGCCAGTTCAGATCAATGGCAAGGTCAAGGCCCGGATCAACGTGGCCGCTGATGCGGACCAGGACGCGGTCTTTGACGTTGCCCTCGCTGACGCGAAGATTGCCGAGCTGACCAACGGTAAGAACGTAGTCAAGAAGATCTACGTCCCTGGCCGGATGGTCAACCTCGTGGTCAAGTAGTTACTCGTCCCAAAATTCCGTGGCGCACAGCGCAATGCCGTGCGCCCGGATCCCCTTGCCGACCTCCAGCTTCTCGTTCACGATGAGCGGGAGACCGTCGAGGTCGCATACCCAAAACTCCCCCATGCCCAGCTCATTGTTGTACTTGGCGGCGCCCCCGATAGTCCCCGCTACCTCTACCTGCGGGTTAAGCATGCTGGGCTTGAAATTCCGGTAGAAGCGCTCGGTAGCGGGCGAAGTCAAGGAAAACTCTTCCGGCTCCCCTACCTGGTAATTCAAAGCCACAACCGCCGGCCGCACCTGTCCTTGGAGCTTTTCTCCTCCGACTGGATTGCCTGCCGGCAGGGCGAAGGGCGCATCCGCCAGCGCCGCGAACTGTAGATCACCAGTTTCCACAATGCCGATATAGGGCGTTGCGCGATATATGGTGCCCGGTGCCTCTTCCCCGCCCCGGTAGGAAGGAACTGCGGCCCACTCCCCTTCGTACTCCATACCTGTAACCGCCATGCCAGACGGGTCGGCGTGGAATAACACTCGATCAAATCCGGGCGCCTCCCACATGTCGTGGTCGTTAGGTAGCTCCGCAATGAGTTCTTCCATATCCGCGAAGTCGAAACCGCACGTGCTAAATAGCTTATCCATGCTTGCCATTCTAAACGCTGTGGTCTGCTCTGCCGGAGCGGTCATTGCTTTCGCACCCGCATCTTTGCCGCGAGTATTTACTTCACTATTTAATTTTTAAGGCAAGAACATATCTTCTCAAACAATGGCGCGTTTCAGCGAATAGGTATTCAAAAGGAACATTAAAGTGATTTTGGTAGCAAAGGTATGGGTTTGTGCAATTGTGGTTCTCGTAGACCCACATCTCTGTGCAGTAGTGGGCGTTGTTGTATCAACTCTTGGTAAGCCAATGAGTTGCTAGATCAACTCTGCAGTATAGACTGTTGATAGAAGGAGAACCAAAGGAGGAATGCGATGCGCGTGGAGCAGAGTGCGGCGTGGGGTGACTTTGTTGCCATGCAAGAAGCGCTCCACGCACGTCTTTCTGGGGAGCTGCAGAGTGGCTCTAGATTGAGCGAGGCAGATTACGCGGTGTTGGCCGTGCTGAATCGTCGGCGCCAGATTTCTACACGCCCGCATGAATTGGCGGCGGAGCTTCGGTGGGAGAAGTCGCGGTTGCATCGGCAGTTAGTGCGCATGGAGTCCCGAAAATTGGTTTCCAGGCGCGAGGCGCCGGAGTTAGGAACCCGTGCAGTTGAAGTCACTGTGACGGAAAGGGGAAGTGCTGCTTTCAACGCAGCGATCGTGCGACATACTGCCACAGTCGAAGAGATCGTGGTGGGCACCCTTAGTGACGAAGACCTACAAACCTTGGGCAGGATTTCCCGCACATTGCTACGCGCGGTAGTTAAAGAGGGGACGCCGGAAAGCTAGCTGTCCGCGCCGACCGGTGCATGTAAAAAGGCACCCGCTATAACGGCGGGCGCCTTAGAAGATTGGCTAGGCGGGACCTAGGAAATCTTAAGAACGGTGCGTCCGTGGTGGGTGCCCTCGAGGAGGGACTTGGATTCCTTGACAACGTCCGACAACGGAATCGTATTGGTCAGGGACTCAAGGATGGACCGGTCCAGCTTGCGTGCGAGCAGCTGCCATGCGTTCTGACGGTAGTGGAGCGGGGCGTCGACAGAGTTAACGCCGGCGAGGTGCACATTGCGCAGAATGAACGGCAAGACGGTGGTGGGCAGGTCTGGGCCGGCGGCCATACCGGTGGAGGCGACGGTGCCGCCCCACACGGTACGGGCCAATACATTGGCTAGGACGTGGGAGCCGGAGGTATCAACCGCACCGGCATACGTTGCCTTCTGCAAGGGTTTTCCGGCCTCAGTAAATTCGGCGCGGTCCACAATGGTGTGGGCGCCTAGCTCGTGGAGGTACTGGGAGTAGTCATCCGGGCGGCCGGTCATCGCGTGAACCTCGTAGCCAGCATTGGAGAGGAGGTTCACAGCGATGGAGCCTACGCCACCGGTGGCGCCGGTGACCAAAACTGGACCATCGGGTAGCCCGCGCAGAGAATTAACGCATAGGGCGGCAGTGTAGCCCGCGGTGCCAACAGCGGCCGCCTGCTCTGCGGTGAAGTCCGCGGGCAGGGCGACGGTTGCCTGGGAATTCACGCGCTGCTTCGGGGTGTAGCCACCGTGGCGGAACTCGCCCAAGCCATCACCGAAGGAAGCTACCAAGGTGCCAACTGGGAGGCGTTCCACGTTGGACTCGGCAACGGTACCGACCACGTCGATGCCCGGAACCAACGGGCTGGTGCGCATGACACCACGATCGCCGGCAATTGCCATGGCGTCTTTGTAGTTCAGCGAAGAATAAGACACATCGACGGTAAGGTCGCCCTCGCCGAGGAACTCTCCCTCTTCAAAGGAGGTCGTGACGGATTTATCATCGTTGCGAGTAACTAGTAGAGTGCTCATGCTCACCATAGTACGTTAAATGTGATGCAGTGATTTAACAGCGAATCTCACGGGGATTTTTCAGGCTCGCTTGTTAACTTGAAGGACATGACGATGACCACGATGTCCGCCCGCACCTCGCGCCAGATTGGTGCGCGTGGACTGCCTGCTAAGCGCACGCTGTGGCGCAGTGCAGCGGTAGCCTGCGTGGTTGTCATGGTGGCTATCGCAGTAGCTACGGTGGGCAAGCCCTTCATAGATATCCCCGGTGTGGTTGATGCGTCTGCGCACGCACGCCGCAGCCTCGATCTGCAGATGTTTAATGGGTTTAATAACCCTCATCCGTGGTGGGGTCCGTGGACCAATACCTTTGGCAATATAGCGCTGTTTATGCCGCTCGGTGCGTGCTTGGTAGTAATGGGTCACAATTCGCGGCGCATCCGCTTTGGCCTCGGTGGAACCATCCTTCTGGCAATGGCGCTCAGCCTAGGTATCGAAATTACCCAATACGTATTCTCGCTGGGATTTAGCGACGTAGACGACTTGGTCTTCAATACCCTCGGCGCATCCTTGGGTGCGTTCCTGGTAAGCCGCAGCAGTTTTAAGGTACAGCTGCGAGCTGTGCGCTTCATCGGCTGGACTGCGGCGGCGGGCCTGGGTGCTCTCGCTGCCGTAATCTTGGCCGGGGTGATTGTTTAGCGCCCTAGGGTGACTCGGTGTCCGAAGTTGAACATATCGAGGGAATCACCCTTCTCTAGGCCCTCAAACATCCCCGCGGGGTTGGACGGAACCATGCCGGTGACTTGCGATACGCCGTAGTGTTCAAGCAGTACAGGGGCTAGGGGAGTGGATGGGCCTAGGACGACATTGAAGGACTCGCGGGAGAGCTCGAGCAGGCGGGGAGCGGTTTTATTGACAAAGGCAGAGCCGGTAATAAAGACATAATCGCACTCGGGCAGGATGTATTCGGCGGCGGAATCTGGATAGTCGCCCTCATTGAGCGAGCGCTCCAACATATAAAAATCCGCAGCCTGGTTGAGTGCCTTGGGTGCAAAAGGGAAGTGGCCAATGACTGCGACCTTCTTCCCCGCGACGGCGTTGCGGAAGGGATCAAAGAAGTGGGGCCAGGGGGAGTCGGCAAGCGTAAAACCATGCTCATCGGCTACAGAAGGCGTGGCGTAGTAGGAATTTAGCGCGGCCATGCCGAAGGAAGCCTCCGAAAAATTCCAGCTCTTGGCCAGTTGGGCGATGGCGCGAAGAGGAACCCCAGAGTACTCGGCGCGCATCTGGGCTGGGCGAGAGGTGGCAGACATGGTCATGGCCATGCCGCAGCTAGGGCTTTCGGTGTATACGCGGGTCCACCGCGGGCCTTGGGCGGCGCGGGAGACCACTATGTCACGGGGAATGGCATCGATGAGGTCATCGTAGAGATCCCAGGCAGACATGCATAAACCAGCTTTCCCAAATTGTGTCGCACTCTTTGTGTGAAGGCAGTGTAGTCGAATTAGTTGGGACAAACCTATAGCTTTAGTCACATATATTAGCTACATCGTGCGCGGCCTGCTTGGCAAAGGGGCTTACCCCGGTAATGGTTGCGGATCCGGGTCCGGTCCACGTGCCGTAACCCACGAGGAAGAGGCCGTCGACGGTGGGGGAGGTGCCATCAAGGAGCCCACGGATGGGCCGGAGGGCGGGCCGGAAACCGGTGCACCAGATGAGGTGGTCTGTGTTGACCTCATCGAGGGAAGAAAACATGGGGGTGTCCTGCAAGAGTCCGGAATCCCGTGCGCGTAGGACCGGTGGGACCATTACGATATCGCCCAAATTGGTATCTGCGCCGGGGTCTGGTTCGCCGCGGAGCATGGCGTTGAGGCGGGCGCGATTGCGCTGAAAGAGCACTCGGCCGTCAACGTCGTCGGGCATCCACCGCGGGGAGTTGCGGGTATACCAGGTGGTTTCCACACCGGAGAGCAGGAGATCGGCCGCGATTTGGGCACCGGAATTGGCCGCGCCGACGACCGCCACGGTAGATCCGGCGAAGTCCGCGGGGCCTGGATAGAAGGCGGAATGCCATTGCCTCCCGTCAAAAGTACCGGGGTAGTAGGGGATAAAGGGAGCGGACCACGTGCCCGTGGCCGCCACGACCGTGCGTGCTGTCAGATGCTCTGTACCGGCAAAGACGTGGAAGCACGCGCCGTCATGGGTTACCTCATCCACTGTGACCGGCCGGCGAATGGGCAGTTCATAGCGCTTCTCATAACGCGCAAAGTAATCAATAACGTGGCTGGCCGGCGGAAAGCCCTCGTGGTGGGGCATGGGCCATCCCGGCAGGTTGGAGGAGGCGGAATTGCTAAAGAGCGTGAGCGAGGGCCAGGTATGGCGCCAGGCCGCGCCGGGGCCGGGCTCAGCGTCTAGAATGACAAAATCCAGGCCTTTCTTGCGCAGGTAATAACCCACCGCAAGGCCTGCCTGGCCAGCGCCGATGACTATGCAGTCCAGCATTAGATGAGCTTCCTCTCCCGCGCCACGGTCACCGCGGCGGTGCGAGTTTCCACGCCCAACTTCTGGAAGATGTGGATGAGGTGGGTCTTGACCGTGGCCTCAGAGATGAAGAGTTGCTTGGCCAGCTCCTTATTGGAGGAACCGGTAGACAACGCCCGGAGGATTTCTAGCTCGCGGGCGGACAGCGATTCGTGCGGCCGGCCCACGCGCTGGGCTAAGAGGTCTACTACCTCCGGTGCCAAGGTGCGGCGGTGCGCGGCGGTATTGAGTACGGCCTTGTGCAGCGCCTGCTCGGGGGAATCTTTAAGCAGATAGCCCATCGCGCCGGCCTCTACGGCGGCAAGGATATCGGCCTGCGTGTCATAGGTGGTGAGGATGAGTACCGGTGGGCCGCCGGCCTCCACTACCCGCTTGGTGGCCGCGATGCCATCCATGCCAGGCATCTGGATATCGCAGACCACGGCGTCTACTTGTGGGGCGTCGTCAGTAAAGAGCTTATCCACATCCGTGCCGGTAGAGCCTTCCATGACAACCTTGACATCGGAGAAGGTATTGAGGATGGCACGCAGGCCGGCGCGGACCACGGGGTGATCATCAATCAGCATGACATTAACCATTGCTTTTCTCCTTCAGCGGGATACGGACGGCCAGGGCGGTGCCTTCGCCCGATTCTAGGTTCATGGTGCCGCCCACAGCTTCCACGCGGCCGCGGAGGCCGCTGAGCCCAAAACCATGGTCCCTGCCGCTGGGGCGAGGGGAGGCGGATAGTCCGCATCCATTATCAACGACGTCCAGGGTAACCGCATCTTCGAAAAGCCCGAGCGTGACCACGGCGCGCGAGGCGTGGGCATGTTTGATGACGTTATTAAGGCCCTCCTGGGCTGCGCGTACGATGATCTCTTTGATTCGGCTGGGCACCTTGCCACTTCCAGATACCACCAGTTCGAAGGTGGTTTCTTCCCCCAAGGCTTTCACGCGGCTCCGCATCTGGGACAGCAGGGAACTAAGTTGGGTTTCCAGTCGCTCATCCGGGCCGGCTAGTTCGCGGACAAAGCGGCGGGCCTCGGCCAGATTCTCGCTCGCGACATCCTCGATGACCGCCAGCTGCTCTTCTTTGGTGCGGGGATCATCGGTGCCACGGGCTGCGCGGGAGAGCAACAAGATGGAGCTGAGGCCTTGCGCGACGGTGTCATGGATCTCGCGAGAGAGGCGCTCACGCTCCTCTAGCCGGCCGGCTTGGTGCTCGCTGGCGGCCAGTTCGGCTTGGGTTTCGCGCAGCTGCTTGGCTATGTCCCTGTGGTGCGCCGCCTCTGCCTGCAGGCGCCGCTGGATGAAAAAGACCGTGGCTGCAAAGGCGGTACCGATAAGCGGTCCCACGGCCGCAGCGATGGACCAGCCCTCGGGGTGCAGCCAGGCGGGGATGAATGCGGCTGCTGCCCACAGCACGGCGATGGAGACCAACCCGGGCACGGTGGGCAGGGCACGCAGAAAGACAAAAATGAGCGGGAATTCCAGCCACATGAAATCCTGCGCATGCACCATCAGGCCCAGCCACAGCAGGCATAGCCCACCCAGCCATAACCATGTGGGCAGCCAACGCTGTGCGGCATAGACCACGGCGAGGGCGATGGCTAAGCCCATTACCCGGGCGTCGAGCCGGTCATCCACATAGGCGCGCGCCACGCCGAAGACCAGCAGAAACGCGAACATGGCGTGCAGGCCATAGACCCATAATTTTTGTCCCTTAAACACAACCACCCAGGATATCCGCGTACGGGTGGACCGTGAATCAACCACTTGGTTGACTCGAGGTTCAGCGAGCTGGCCGATTACTTCTGACCTGCATAAAGCGAATATAGAACTATGTTCCTAGCAATCAGAGAAATCACCACAGCGCGCGTCCGTTTCGCGCTCATCGGCGGCACGGTTGCGCTCATTACCCTTTTGCTCGTGATGCTCTCCGGCTTGACGGAGGGCCTGTCCAAGCAAAATACTTCCGCCTTGGAGTCCCTAGAAAAGGAATACCCATATATCTCCTTTTCCACCGAGGACCCCTCCTTCAGCGAATCCGAGATGCACGCCGGCGATATCGCCAGCGACGGAATTCCGCTCGGCGTAGTGCAGACCAAGCTGGAGGGCCACGGCGGCGTTGCCATTCTCAGCCTGCCGGCCGGCACCCAGGTTCCGGGTAGCGATAAGGCCATCCCAGAGCAGGGCGTGCTCCTGCCAGAGTCCATCGACGCGGCCGATACCGTCACCCTAGGCGGCGCCGACTTTTCGGTGGAGGGCACCGTCCCAGAGACCATGTACTCCCACTCCGAGGTGGTGTGGGCCTCCACCGAGTCCTGGCAACAGATTAGCCACGCTCCGCAAGGCGTTATCGGCACCGCAGCGCTGTATAAGTACGAGGTTCCAGGCTCCGTGAAGGTGTCCACGTCCTTTTCCGGCCTAGCGGCCTATCAGTCTGAGCGCGGCTCGCTGCTTACCATGCAGGGCTTCTTGTACGGCATCTCCGCGCTGGTCACCGTCGCTTTCCTGACCGTATGGACCATCCAGCGCACCCGCGACCTATCCATCCTGCGGGCGCTCGGCGCCACCGTGCGCTACCTCTTGCGTGATGCCCTGGCACAAGCCGCCATCATCTTGGCAGCCGGCACCATTGCGGGTGCTGTCGTTGGGTGGGTGCTCGGCGCGTTTGCCTCCGGCACCGTGCCCTTCGATGTTTCCCTGCGCACCATCGCCGTTCCCGCGGTTGGCATCTGGGCCCTCGGCATGGCCGGCGCCCTTATTGCTACCCGCCGCGTAGCTAAAGCCAACCCACTCGATGCCCTTGGAGGAAATGCTTAACATGTCCACCATTCTTGATATCCGCAACGCCACCGTGACCTACCAGGACGGTGAGACCACTACCACCGCGCTTGCCGAAGCCTCCCTCATCGCCGAATCCACTACCCTTACCGCCATCGTGGGTGAGTCAGGGTCCGGCAAGTCCACGCTGCTGTCCGTAGCCGCAGGCCTCATCACCCCAGACTCCGGGTCCGTGCACGTGGACGGCACCCGCTCCATAATTTTCCAACAGGCCAACCTGCTGTCCTCGCTCAATGTGCGCGACCAATTGGTGATCATGGACCATATCGCTGGCCGCAAGCTGCGCCCACAGCGCGCCGATGAGCTATTGGAGTTTGTCGGCCTAGCGGGGATGGGAAACCGCCGCATGGGTCAGTTGTCCGGTGGCCAGCGCCAGCGCGTCAATATCGCCCGAGCGCTCATGGAGCAGCCGGACCTGCTCTTGGCCGATGAGCCTACCTCTGCGCTTGATTCCCACCTTTCGCAGGAGATCATCCGCCTCTTGCGCGATGTCACCCAGGAGATGAACACCGCCACCGTGCTGGTGACCCACGACCGCTCCCTGCTGAACTTCGCTGACCGCGTGGTGGAGGTCAAGGACGGCCACGTCTCCGAGCAGGAGAAGGTCTCTGCGCTTAGCTAGCGCTGCATTACTAGTAGCCGTGCGATTGCCTGCGGCACGGCCGCGGCAATCTGGGAGGCGGAGCAAAGGCCAAAGCCGTCTGGGGTGTGGGCGGCAATGGCCGCCGCGTGTTGGTGGATGGCCGCGGCGTGCAGGATTTCCATAATTATCGCCTCCGCATCCGCCTCGGCGGCATCCAGTTGCGCGAGCGTGGCGCCGAGGATGCCAGAGAGTACGTCACCAGAACCGGCGGTGGCCGCGTAGGAATGCCCAGCGTTCATGCCGTAAATCTTCTGGCCTGGGGCCATGACCGTGGTGATCCGGCCCTTGTGCAGGATGAAGCAGTCGAGCGCGTCGGAAAGCTCGCGCAGGCGCACCCCGAGTCCCTTCGAAAGATCAAGTTCGCTGCCGAGAGTTGCCGCGTAGAGCCGCTCAAATTCCCCGGCATGCGGGGTCAGGACGGCGCAGGGATGATCGCGCACGAGTTCGCGTAGATCCCCACAGGTAGAAAGTATGGTCAGCGCATCGGCGTCGATAATCGTGGGCAGCCCGCGTTCTAGCACGGCGCGCAATTCGGCGGCCGCCTCCGGTCCGGTGCCTCGCCCTGGGCCTACGACCCAGGCTTGGGCGTGGACTTTTTCTTGGACGCTGGCATGGGGCACTACCTCCGGCAGGCTCGTGACCACGGAGTCATTGCCCACGACGCGAACCATGGACGGCGTGGCGCGCACCGCGCCCGTGGCGGCGAGAATGCCCGCGCCGGGAAAGGTGCTGCTGCCAGCACATACTGCGGTCACCCCGCCGGTGTATTTGGTGCTTTTCGCCCCCGGAGTCGGATCCAGGATTGGTCCCGTGCAGCCCACCGGCTTCGGGGCGGTAACCAGGCCTTGTTTTCCGGAAAGCACCGGCTCAGTTGGCCACTGGTAGGGCAGGGGGATAGTGGGTTCGTTGGCGATATAGCCCACCGGCTCCGCGGTAGCGGAAAGCTCTTCGGCAAAGGAGCGCGGGGAGCCGGGCAGGAGCAGATCGCAGAGCACCACCGCACCGCATGCCGGGGCAAAGATATGTCCGGAACGGGCCCAGCCAAAGCTAATGGTCACGTCTGCCTCTACGGCATCGGCTGCAGTCACGCCGGTATCGGCGTTAATGCCCGAAGGAATGTCCACAGCTAATACCGGCACCCCACGCTTCTTGGCCTCGGTATAGGCCCTCAGTGGGGCACCGGAAAGTCCGCGGGTGGAGGCAAGGCCGGCGACGGCGTCGATAAGCAAATCGGCGTTTCCTAGGTCGTGCGCTATGGTTCCGCCGGCCGTGGCAAATGCGTCTAGCGCGGGTTCGTGTGCGGCATCCGCCGCGAGGATAGCCACTACTGAATAGCCTTGCTCCGCCAAGAAAGCGCCAGCATAGAGGCCATCGCCGCCGTTGCCGCCTGGCCCGACAAGGATAGTTACGCGCCGATAAGAGCCGAGCATGCTCGCGGCTGTGGCCGCCACGCCTCGTGCGGCCAAGCGCATGAGCTCATCGTCAGAGTTCTGCTGGGCTAGAAGGGAACGCTCTGCCGCGCGAACGGCGGCAACGCTATAGGCATGTTGCATATTCGCCAGGATAGGCCTTTAAGGAGCCGGTTGGCAGGTCGGACACCAAAATAGGTTGCGTCCCTCCATGACCTTTTCTGCCACCGGGGTGCCGCAGATATAGCAAGGTAGGCCGGCGCGGCGATAGACGTAGACCTCGCCGCCGTGGTCATCCTTGCGCGGTTCGCGGCCCATGGCCTCGGGGGAGTGCTCGGGCCGCACGGTATCGATGCGGCCGTGCTCCACTCCGTATTCCATGAGATCCACCAAGTCCACCCACGTGGCGTCAAAGGTTTCACGGGAAACGTCCTGGCCCGGGAGGAAAGGGGAGAGGCCGTGGCGAAAGAGGGTCTCGGCCCGGTAGATATTGCCCACGCCGGCATAAAGGTGCTGATCCATCATGAGAGAGCCGATGCTGCGGCGCGATTTATGCACTTTGGCCCAGAGTGCCTCCACATCGGCGTCCGCGCGCAGCGGGTCTTGGCCTACCTTGGCTAGCTGTGCGCGGAACTCCTCTTCAGTGAGCAGGCGGCAAAACTGCGGTCCGCGCAGGTTAGCGGCCTCGGTGCCATTATCGATGCGCACCCGGATCTGTCCGCCTACTTCCTCGCGGGGCTCGAAGCGCAGCTTGCCAATCAGGCCTAAGTGAATATAGAGGATATGGCGCGGATCCTGGGCGCTAAAGTGTACGAAAAGGTGCTTGCCATAGGTCTCTGCCAGCTCGATACGCTCGCCATCGAGAAGCTCCGCCTCCGCTGCGAAGCGCCCCTGCGGGCTGGTCACGCGCAGCGGCATGCCGCGAAAATCGGCGTTGAATTTATTAGCTAAGCGGTGGATGACGTGACCTTCAGGCATAGAACTCAGTCTAACCGGGAAGAATTTTCGGCCAAACCTGCCGCTAACCAGCTCACTTATTTGCGGGGTGGCAATAGCGTAAACTCGAAATGCGGAATGATTTAACTCAGGGGAAGGCTTTCAAATCATGACGCAAAAAATCGGCTTTGACCGCGAGAAATACATTGAGTTGCAGTCGAAGCACATCCACGCCCGCCGCGAGGAAATCGGCGGCAAACTCTACCTAGAGATGGGCGGCAAACTTTTTGACGATATGCATGCCTCCCGCGTGCTGCCCGGCTTCACCCCAGACAATAAAATCGCGATGCTGGAGCGCATCAAAGAGGACGTAGAGATCCTCATCTGCATCAACGCGAAAGATATCTCCCGCCAGAAGGTGCGCGCGGACCTGGGCATTCTTTATGAAGATGACCTGCTGCGCCTAGTGGACGTATTCCGCAGCCGCGGATTCTTGGTAGAAAACATCGTCATGACCCAGCTGGAGGAAGGCAACTCCCAGGCGGAAGCCTTCATCGACAAGGCAGAGCGTCTCGGCCTCAAGGTGACGCGCCACCGCGTTATCCCTGGTTACCCCACTAATACGGACCTTATCGTGTCCGAAGAAGGTTTTGGCCGCAATGAGTTTGCGGAAACCTCCCGCGACCTCGTCGTGGTCACCGCGCCGGGCCCCGGCTCCGGCAAGCTGGCTACTGCGCTTTCGCAGGTCTACCACGAGCATCAGCGCGGCAATAATGCCGGCTACGCCAAGTTTGAAACCTTCCCTATCTGGAATCTCCCCCTGGAACACCCCGTGAACCTGGCCTATGAGGCAGCCACGGTAGACCTCAATGATTCCAATATTATTGACCACTTCCACCTGTCCGCCCACGGCGAATCCACCGTGAATTACAACCGCGATGTGGAAGCGTTCCCGCTGCTGCGCACGCTTTTGGAAAAGCTCACCGGCACCACCCCGTACCAGTCTCCAACGGACATGGGCGTGAATATGGTCGGCTTCTGCATTACTGATGACGCCGTGTGCCGCGCCGCTGCCCAGCAAGAAATTATCCGCCGCTACTTCAAGGCGCAGGTGGAAGAGGCGCGTGCCGGCTTGGGCACCGAGCAGTCCGAGCGAGCCGCCGTCATCATGGCCAAGGCCGGCATCAAGGTTGAGGATCGCCCTGTGGTGGTGCCTGCTCGCCAGCGTGCGGAAGAAACCGGCGAGCCTGCCTCTGCTATGCAGCTGCACGACGGCACCATGATCACCGGCCGCACCTCGCCATTGCTGGGTTGTTCTGCAGCTATGCTGCTTAATGCGCTAAAGCACTTGGCGGGCATCGATGACGATATCCACCTGCTGTCGCCCGAGTCCATCGAGCCGATTCAAACGCTCAAGACCAAGCACCTGGGTTCCAAAAATCCACGCCTGCATACCGACGAGGTGCTGATCGCCTTGTCCGTGTCTGCGGCGAAGGATGACAATGCCCGCAAGGCGCTGGAGCAGATCAAGGAACTTGTTGGTTGCGACGTTCACACCACCACCATCCTGGGTTCTGTGGATGAGGGAATCTTCCGCAACCTTGGCGTGCTCGTGACCTCTGACCCAGTCTTTGCCCGCAAGAAGGCTCTGTACCAAAAGCGCTAGAATTCTCACTGCAAGGTTTCGTCCTCTCACTTTCACACTGATCTTCCTCACTTACAAAAGTGAGCTCCTCACTGTTAATAGTGAGGAATTGCAGTGTAGAAGTATGGCAATCGACTAGTCACTACAGGCCGTGACCGCACGGTTAGAATTAACGATTGGGGACTGTACAGTTGCGGGCCTAAGATTAGGGCGTGACTATTGGCAAAGTTCTCCTGTATTACTGCTTTACCCCCATCGAAGATCCCACCGCAATCATGCTGTGGCAGCGCACCCTGTGCGAGTCCTTGGGGCTCAAGGGGCGCATCCTCATTTCCGAACACGGCATCAACGGCACCGTTGGCGGCGATATGGAAGCCTGCAAGCGCTACGTCCGCCAGACCAAGGAATACCCCGGCTTTAAGCGCATGCAGTTCAAGTGGTCCGAAGGCGGCGCGGATGACTTCCCGCGGCTTTCGGTCAAGGTGCGCGATGAAATCGTGGCCTTTGGCGCGCCGGGCGAGCTGAAGGTGGATGAAAACGGCGTCGTTGGCGGCGGCGTGCACCTCAAGCCAGAAGAGGTAAATAAGCTGGTAGAAGAACGTGGCGAGGAGGTCGTCTTCTTTGACGGCCGCAACGCCATGGAGGCAGAGATTGGCAAGTTCAAAAATGCCGTCGTGCCCGATGTGAAAACCACGCATGATTTCATCGAGGAAATCGAGTCCGGCAAGTATGACTGGATGAAGGATAAGCCGGTGGTGTCCTACTGCACCGGTGGCATTCGCTGCGAGATCCTGTCCTCGTTGATGAAGAACCGTGGCTTCAAAGAGGTCTACCAGATCGATGGCGGCATCGTGCGCTATGGCGAAAAGTACGGTAATGATGGCCTGTGGGAAGGCTCCATGTATGTCTTTGACAAGCGCATGCACCACGAGTTTGGCCAAGGACTCCAAGACCCCGGCTTCATTCAGCTCGGCCACTGCGTGCACTGCGGTAAGGGCACGAATACCTTCCACAATTGCATCAATGAAGATACCTGCCGCCAGCAGGTACTCATCTGTGATGACTGCATCCAGCATGTAGAAACCCAGCACTGCGGTCGGCCGGATTGCGCCGAAGTGGCAGCGCAGCTAGCCAAGCAGGAGAGCTAGTCGCCCGCAGTTTCCCTGCGGAAACAGCCCCACCACCAGTGCTGCCACCCGGTGGTATGCGGGCTGTGCGGTGGATGGATGACACCGGTGGGGGCGTGTAGTTCGCTAATGGGGCTCATGCCGTGGAGCGAGTTGAGGAACCACAGGGGGCACTCGGCGGCGAGCTCGGGGGTGATGGGGCGCGTTTCGGTGTGAATTCCAAGGTCTGAGGCGCGCTGGGTAACTTGGCGCAGCGTGATGCTAGGCAGCGCCAGTCCGGTGGGGAGGATGAGCGTCTCCCCATCCCAAGCGACGAGCGCGCCGGTGGTGGTCTCCACCATGGCGCCGGAGGCATCCACGATGGCGGTGTCATCGGTACCGTCTGCTTGGTATTCGGCGCGGAAGCTTGCCAGCGCTGGGAAGTCGGGGCCCTTGACCAAAGGCTGCGTGCGTGGGTCTGGGGCTTGCACATAGGTCAGCCGGGTGGTTCTGCGTGCAGGGGGTGCGGGGCGAATATCGAGGCGCAGGTGTCCGCCGGCTAGCGAGATGCGGGGGAAGAGATCGCCGGGGCCCACAAGCTGCAGCATCGCGGGTACGAAGCCGGCGGGAAGTGGGCCGGCCACTGACTCGAAGCGCTGGAGGTGCAGGGGGAGGGCATTGGAGTGGGCGTTGGCAAGCATCCGCCAAGAGTCCGCCACGTCAAAGGGGCCGGGGTGGGCTTGGCTTGGAATGAAGCTGCTTTCGTGCCAGAGGTAGGTGCTCATTGCCACGCCCCCAATACGGATTGGGCCTTGAGGTTGCGCTCCTCCAGCTCGGCGGCCGGATCGGAATCTAGGACGATGGCTCCGCCGGCACCGATGGTGACCTCACCGGCGGCCCGCACGGCTGTGCGGATAACCACGCTGAGATCGGATTGACCGTCAAACCCCAGGTAGCCCACCACGCCGGAGTACACACCGCGCGGTCCCGTTTCGAGTTGGTCAATGATCTCGCAGGTGCGCAGCTTCGGCGCGCCCGTCATCGATCCGGGAGGAAAGGTGGCGCGGAGGGCATCGACCGCGGTTGCACTGGCGCGCAGTTGCCCGGTAATGGTGGAGACCAACTGATGGACGGTGGCATAGCTTTCTACTTGCATCAACTTTGGCACGCGCACGGTACCGGGCTCGCATACCCGGGAGAGATCGTTGCGCAGTAGGTCAACGATCATGAGGTTTTCGGCGCGCGTCTTAGGGTCCGTGGTCAGCAACGCGGGATCCTGGTCGGCCGAGATAGTCCCCTTAATCGGCTTGGCCTCTACCTCACGACCGCGCACGGTGAGGAAGCGCTCGGGCGAGGCGCTGCAGACCTCCACACCATCGAAGACGAGGTGTGCGGCATAGGGGGCGGGATTGTGCGAGCGCAGTTGGGGATAGAGTTCCCCCTCGGCCGCGGCCGAGTAGGTATCGGTCAGGCAGACCTCGTAGCTTTCGCCGGCGTGCAGGAATTCTTGGGCGCGTTTAATCCGCTCCAGGTAGCCGGGGCTGCGCCAGGAGCCCGCGCTTAGCGACGCCCCACTGTCCTCCCCCCTGGACCGTGATTCCTCTGCGGCCAAGGCGGCTTCCAGACGGTTCAGCAATTGCTCGGCGCCGTCACCGGCAAGGCAGCACAGGTGCGCTGTTTCTGCGTGGTGGTCATAGACGATGAAGGACTGCGGCCGCACAAAATAGGCATCTGGGTAAGGGGAGCGGTGGCGTAGCTCAACGGGCAGGGTTAACTGGGCGCACTCGTAGCCTAGGTACCCGATGGCCCCGCCGGTAAACGGGAGGGCCGGTGCATCGATGATGCGGGTGGCGAGCTCGCGGTCGAGGAGGGTGAGGATATCGGGGGCGTCGCCAAGCTGGTAGCGGAAAGAGCGACTCAACGCGCCTGCGGTATCGCCGAGGATGGAATAGCGCCCGCGGGGATCCGCGGAGTCGAGGAAGAAGGCATCGTTGCCCTCGGCCCGCAGGGTGGCAAAGACCCGTGGGCAGTCCACCGCGCGGGGCACCTCCCGGTGGAGCAGGCGGAACCCGCCCAGGAAGTTGCGCATAATATCCCGGCCGTGCTGGGTAAGCACCGACTCGGGGTGGAATTGCACGCCCCAGTGCGGCAATCCATCGACCTTGAGCGCTTGGATGACGTCGTCTTCGCTGCGAGCATGGACGGTGATGCCGGGGGCCTGCTCTATATGCAGGGAGTGGTAGCGCACCACTTCGAAGTTTTGCGGGATTCCGGCAAAGATACCTTCGCCCGAGTGACGGATGGTGGAGATGAAACCGTGGCGCGGCTGCGGCGCCGGCGACACCTGGGCGCCGACTAGCAGACCTAGCCCCTGGTGGCCAAGGCATACGCCCAGCACCGGAATCTCTGCCGCGGCCGCGGCGGCGATAATGCCCCGGGCAGCACCGAAATCCTCTTCGCGTTCCGGCGTGCCCGGGCCAGGAGAGATCACCACGTGGGAAAATTCGCCCGCACGGACGCGCTCGGCCAGGCCTTCCGTTTCACTGGCGGCGACGACGAGTGGTTCGCGTCCGGCTACCTCCGCGATGAGGTGGGCAAGGTTGAAGGTATAAGAATCGTAATTATCAAGCAGGAGGATCATAGGGAGGCGGAAAGTTTCTACGCGGCGGCCGAGTCCATGAGGAACAGCTGGATATCGGTAATGGTCCACAGCATGAAATTGCAGGCCATTACCCAGAAAATGGCCATCCAACTGCGCCACCGCAGATAGCGGTGCAGCTTGCGCACCATGATGATGGCGCAGCCGATCATGCCGAAGAACGGAATGATCGGGGTGGTCAGGCTAAAGAAGGTGCGCTGCTCGTCGGTGCAGAGCCACGTGGCGGCGCCATCCTCACACAAGGGGCCGCCGGAGAGCCGAGTGACGAGTGCGACCGCGAAACCATAAAGCGCGGAGAGAACCAAAACACCGATCATGTACCAGATGGCCTGGCGGGTGGAGCGGCGGTTAGCAGCGGCAATCTCTAAGGGGTCCGGTTCATCAGCCAGCTCATCAAAGCTCCGCGGTTCCGGGCGGCGCAGATTGGCATAGTCCGCATCGGAGGTCAGATCGTTTTCGGGATGCTCTGGTCGCAGGCTCATGCCCCAATCCTAACCACAGGCAGGGTGGACCAAGATAGGCACCCGAATATGCGGCAGCAGCTCCGTGGCGGTAGATCCCAAGAACACGCGGGCGATGGGGCCCTGCGGGGTGGAGGATATGAGCATCAGATCGCCCTTCTTCCACTTGAGCGAATCCACCGCGCCGCCCCAGCCCGCGCCGGAACCAATTTCAGAAGTGACATCCAGCTCGGGGAATTGCTCTTGGATGCAATCGCGGGCGCGGTCCAGCATGGCGAGGGAATCCTCGAGCCACTCCGCCGCCAGCTCGAGCGCCATGTCGTGCTTATCCTTGGACGGCGTATTGAGCAGTCCCTTTGCCGAGAAGGCAAGCAGGCGCAGCGGTAGGTTCCAGCGATTGGCAAGCTCGGCTGCGGCGAGCATCTCATGATCTTCGCGCGGGCTGCGTTCAGTAATGGCAAAGTTAAAGCGGGTGACGCCGTGCTTGGACAGCTTCACCTTGCGGGGGACCAAGCCCAATGGTTGAGGGGAATAATGCAGCAAGGTATCGGCCGTAGATCCGGCGAAGAAACGCCCCTTCGGTGCGGCCTGGTTGGGCCCCAAAATGATGAGGTCTGCCTCGAACTTCTTGGCCATTTCCGTCAGCAGATGGGGGCGCGAAGGGCCGTCGACCAATAGGGAGGGTTTCTCATCCCAGCAGCTACGCGGCACGCCGGCTTCATCGAGGGCGGCACGGGTAGCTGCGGCACAGGCCTCCTTTTGTCCCTTAAACCATTTCTTATATTTTCCGCCGAGTTTGTTGAGGGAGGTAGTAGTCCACGGCTGGAATACGGTAGAGATGACGCGTACTTGGATTTCTGCGGTGCGGGAGAGCCACGCGGTGCAATCAAGCGCCTCGGTGCCGGAGGAAGAAGGGCTCCAAGAAATGAGAATACGAAGGGGTTTATCGGCCGAACCCTTGCTCAAGGCCGGCAGATGCCCATCAGAAGAATCAGTTGCCATACGGAGTGAACTAGTGAGAGATTACGGTTTTCGTTTTCTCAATTATCACGTTAAGGCCAAGAAAAATGAAATTACCGCGGGTAAGACTAGCGCTGTTCGCCGTTCATTGTGGGGCGATAGACATCAGCGAGCTTGGAGATGACGGTGGCAACGTCGTTCGCGGTCTCCAAATCCTTCGGCTCGAGCCACCGCATGATTTCTGCTAGGGCGGAAGCGCGCTGCTGCGAGACGATGGCTAGTTCGGATTCGCCTAGTTGCGTCAGTGCTACCAAGACGCCGCGGCGGTCCTCTTCATCGCGGTGACGTTCCACGTAGCCGCGGCGCTCTAGCTGGTAGAGCGCGTTAGAGGCGGTGGGCATGCGGATAAGCTCTGCCTGCGCGATAGTGGAAACGCGCGACGGTCCGCGCATACGCAGCTGGTTCATGATGGACACCTGGGAGGTGGTCAGTGAAGAGCCCTCCGCCGTGCGCTGGAAAATAAGAATGAGCTTATTGAGCGACGGCTGGATGGAACGCGCGACCTCGACGGCATCCTCGTACGTAGACGGGGATTGAGCGGGGCCCTTCTCCTCATGTTGCTGCGTCATAGAAAACGATTGTATAGCCCGTTTTCCCTGTGCGGTAGTTCGGAAGTTAAAAAATTAGTTTCCGGCAATAAAGTCTTCTAACTCGGCGCGTGCCACGTCATCGGCCTTTTGTACCGGCGGGGATTTCATCAAGTAGGACGAGGCAGCCAGTACCGGGCCCGCCACCCCGCGGTCGAGGGCAATCTTGGCGGCACGCACCGCATCAATGATGATGCCGGCGGAGTTAGGCGAGTCCCAGACCTCCAGTTTGTACTCCAAATTCAGAGGTACTTCGCCAAAGGCAGAGCCTTCCAAGCGGACATAGGCCCATTTGCGATCATCGAGCCATTCCACGTAATCGGAAGGCCCGATGTGGACGTTGCGGTCCTCCCGCTTGCCGGCGATGGGTGAGTTGTGCAGGTTAGAGGTTACGGCCTGCGTCTTGGAGATCTTCTTGGATTCGAGGCGCTCGCGCTCGAGCATATTCTTAAAATCCATATTGCCGCCCACATTGAGCTGCATGGTGCGCTCCAAGCGCACGCCGCGGTCTTCAAAGAGCTTCGCCATGACGCGGTGAGTAATGGTGGCGCCCACCTGGGACTTAATATCATCGCCCACGATGGGCAGCCCGGCGTCTTCGAACTTCTTCGCCCATACCGGATCAGAAGCAATAAAGACCGGCAAGGCATTGACAAAGGCGCAGCCGGCATCGATGGCCGCCTGGGCGTAGAACTTATCCGCTTCTTCAGAGCCCACCGGCAGGTAGGAAACTACGACGTCGGCGCCGGACTGGCGGAGTATGGCGGGGACGTCGGCAAGCGGGGCTTCCGATTCCGCGATGGATTCTTGGTAGTACCGGCCGAGACCGTCCAGGGTAGGACCGCGCTGCACGGTAACGCCCAGCTCAGGGACGTCGGTAATGGAAATGGTGCAGTTGCGGGAGCTGCGCGTAGCCTCCGCTAGGTCCTTGCCTACCTTGTCCGCATCCACGTCGAAGGCGGCAACGAATTCCACATCGCCTACGTGGTACGGGCCAAATTGGGCGTGCATCAAACCGGGAATATCTGCATCGGCCGCGGCGTTGCGATAAAACTCCACGCCTTCAATGAGGGACGTGGCGCAGTTGCCGACGCCCACGATGGCGACCTTTACTTTTTCGGACACGGTCTACTCCTTTAACTCCATGAGTTGTGGTTATCACTGACTGCGCAAGAGTAAGCCGAAAATTATGCCCTACGGTGGCATAACACCATGTGGATCGATCAAGAAGAGGTAATTAGGATGATCCGGGTGAATTCCGTTGCCTATAAGCACGTGCTCTCCCACGAGTGGGAGCGCGCCCACCACCTGCGCGAATTTCGCGCCGGGCAGCTCACGCGGGAGGACGTGTGCGATGCCGATTTTTTGCTGCGCGCCGCAGCTGAGCACCACGGGCGGACCATGGATAAGGAATGCCCCGTGTGCGGCGAGCCTTTGCGGCTCACGCGCTGGGTCTATGGCGAGAATCTCGGCCGCCGCGCCGGGAGCGCCCGCAGTGAGAAAGAAATAGCGGAGTTTGTCGCCGAGGGCTTGGAGTTTACGGTGCACGAGGTGGAGGTATGCCGCCAGTGCCGGTGGAACCACTTGTTGCGTTCTGCTACTGCATTTAACGCGTGTTAGTTTCCAGCGCACCGCCTTAGGCAGTAAGCTGCAATTATTTAGTTTGTGATCAGGGATGAATGAGGACACGAATCAGTGACCGAGAAGGAATCTACCGGCAAGTCCACTAAGGTGGCGCGCCCCAGCAAAAAGCAGGCGAAGAAGAAACGCCGCATCTGGCCGTGGGTCGTTTTGGCGTTCCTACTGGTCTTTGTGGCATTGCCCGCAGGACTTTTTGCTTACGCATACTCGCAATACACCGTTCCGGAGCCCAAGGACCTAGCCAATAACCAGGTCTCCACCATCTACGCGGGTGATAATCAGACCCAGCTCGCCCGCCTGGTGCCGCCGGAAGGCAACCGCACCCACGTGAAGCTGGATGAAATCCCGGAATACGTGCAGGACTCCGTGCTGGCCGCGGAGGACCGTGACTTCTGGGATAACTCCGGCTTCTCCTTTACCGGCCTCGGCCGAGCCGTGGTGGGTAAGGTAACCGGCAATGAAGATGCTGGCGGCGGTTCCACCATTACCCAGCAGTATGTGAAAAACACGCTGGTGGGCAACGAATACTCCTACGTGCGCAAGATTCGCGAGCTCATCTACTCGGTGAAGATGACCAATGAGTGGGATAAGAAGGATATTCTCAATGCCTACCTCAACACCGTGTACTTCGGCCGCAATGCCTACGGCATCCAGGCGGCGTCCAACGCCTACTTTGATAAGGACGCCAAGGATCTCACTCCGGAGGAAGGCGCCATGCTCGCCGGCCTCATTCAGTCCCCGTCCGGCCTCGACCCACGTGTGAACCAGGAGGGCTCCGAGGACCGTTGGAACTACGTTCTTGACGGCCTGGTGGGAATGGGTGACCTCACCCAGGAACAGCGCGAGGGCATGGTCTTCCCAGAGACCCGCGACCCAGCTGAGTACTCCGCCTACACCGAGGCACCCGGCGCCAATGGCCACATCAAGGATCAGGTCATCCGCGAATTGGAAGAGGTAGGCATCACCGAAAACGAGGTGTCGACCGGCGGCCTGCGCATTACCACCACCATCGACATGAATGTGCAGAACAACACCATTCAGGCAGTCGATGACCAGATGGCTCCGCTGCAAGAGGATGCGCGTGCGGCTTCCGTGACCATCGATCCGAAGACCGGTGCGGTCCGCGGATACTTTGGCGGCCACGATTCCAATGGCTGGGACTACGCCAACTCCCCGCTGCAAACAGGTTCTACTTTCAAGATCATGGCCCTTGCGGCCGCCCTGCAGCAGGGTATCAGCCTAGACACCAATTACTCGTCCGCTCCGTACCAGCTGCCCGGCTCGGATGTTGTCACCAACGTGGGCGGCGGCTGCGGCGTATGCAGCCTGCGCGAGGCTACTAAGCAATCCCTGAATACCTCCTTCCTTCGCCTGCAGGCGGACCTCAAGAACGGCACGCAGGACACCGCGGATATGGCGCACGCCCTTGGCGTGGCTAAGTCCCTGCCGGGCATTGAAAAGACGCTGACGGAAAAGGGCAAGCAGCCATTCGAAGGCATCGTATTGGGCCAGTACCAGTCCCGCCCGCTCGATATGGCCACCGCCATGTCCACCCTGGCCAACCAGGGCGTATGGCATAATCCGCACTTTGTGCAGCGCGTAGAAAACGCTGCTGGCGAAGTGCTGTACGAGCACCCCGAAGACGGCGGCGAGCGCCGCGTTTCGTCCAACGTTGCCAATAACGTCCTCGAAGCCATGGAGCCGGTGGCGGCATGGTCTAATGGCGCCCTAGCCGGTGGCCGTGTTTCCGCCGCCAAGACCGGTACCACTCAGATGGGCGATACCGGAAATAACAAGGATGCCTGGATGGTCGGTGCTACCCCGCAGCTGGCTACCGCCGTGTGGGTAGGTACCGCAGATAATACCTCCGCCATCTTCGACCAGTACGGCGGCATCATGTACGGCGCGGGCGCGCCGACCAAGATTTGGAAGGCCGTGCTGGACAACTCCCTGGCCAACTCCGAATTCCAAAACTTCCCGGCCGCCTATCCACTGGGATTCGGCAATGTGGGCGCCGGAACGGCCGCTCCGGCCTATGACCCGAGCTGGGATAGCGGCGCTGGCGATACCCAGGACTACGAGGCCCCTGCCGAGCAAGCAGCTCCGGAAGAGGAGACCAAACCGGTTCAGCCGGAGAACAAGCCGGAGAGCCCGAAGCCTGCCCCGAAACCGCAACGCGGCAATGGCAATAGCGGCAATAGTGGTAATAACAACCAGGCACCGACCCAGCCAGAGGCGCCGTCGTTGGATGACCTCATCGGCCCCGATAGCGACTTGGCAGACCTTCTAGGGTAGGCGACAGTGACAGCGAATCCGCACCAGCGCATTCCCGCCTCCTCAGAACCCTTGGCTCGCGGGGTAATTGAATTCCTCGGCGGGCCAAGGGGCCGTTTTGCCGGTGTACGCCGCACCCAGTGGTGGACCCCGCTGCGCGCCATTATTGCCGTCGGCTGGGTTTTCTTGGCTTGCGGATTTCTCTCCAAAGCCAATTGCGCCGGCGGCACCCGCGGTGATGACGGGAGCATTAGCCTAAATTGGGCGGGCAACCGCCAATACACCTCTTTTTGCTATAACGACATCATCCCGCTCTACGGCGGCCGTGGCCTCGATGAAGGGGGCTTCCCCTATGCCTATTCTTGGCAAGAGGGTGAACTGACCCGCTACATGGAGTACCCGGTCCTCGCGGGCCTATTTCAGGGGTTGATGGGCTGGATTGCCCGCAATACGTATTCGCTTGTGGAGTGGGCCGGCATCCCGGAGGCCGGATGGTATTTCGGCCTGACCGCCTTGGTCATGGCGTGCATCTGGGTAGGCGTGCTGTACATGGTCTACCTGCTGGTGGGCAACCGCACCTGGGACACCATCCTCGTCGCCGCCAGCCCCCTTGTCATCATCCATGCTTTCAGTAACTGGGATATCCCCTCCATCGCCTTTGCCGTAGGAGCGCTCTTAGCCGCCGCGCGCAAGCGCCCTGCCGTAGCGGGTGTCCTCATCGGCCTTGGTACCTCATTTAAGCTGTGGCCGCTCTTTCTCTTGGGGGCGTTCCTGGTCTTGGCGGCGCGCAACCGCCGCTGGCCGCAATTTTTCTACGCTCTGCTCGCCGCGGCCGTGACCTGGATCGTGGTCAACGCTCCGGTGGCGCTGAAGTACCCGGAGGCGTGGCGCGAATTCTTCCGGCTCAACCAAGAGCGCGGTGCGGAGTGGACCACCATCTACTCGGTGTTCACCCGCAATACTGGGGTTAGCTTTAGCCCAGAGTTCCTCAATACCTTCAGCCTGGTGGCGTTTTTGGCTCTCTGTGCGGCGATTGCGGTGCTGGGGCTGCGCAGTTCACGGACCCCGCGCATGGCTGAGCTGGTTTACCTCATCGTGGCAGCCTTCTTACTGTTCAACAAGGTGTGGTCGCCCCAGTATTCGCTGTGGCTGGTGGTACCCGCGGCCCTAGCCCTGCCACGCTGGCGTTTGGTCTTTAGCTGGGCGCTTGTCGATGCCCTGGTGTGGCCCCTGCTCATGTGGCACATGCTGGGAACAGATAATAAAGGCATTCCGCACGAGCTGCTTGACGTTGCGATTATCTCCCGTGATGCCCTCATCATCACCATGGCAGTGCTCGTTATTCGCCAGATGTGCGGCAAGACCACGGATAAGGTGCGCGATGCGCACGCCGGCCGCGACCCTCTAGCAGGAGCATTCGCATGATCGTTACCTATATCGGAATGGCATCCATCTTCTTGGGATTCCTCTGCGTGATGGCAGCCTTCTGGCTCTTCCACAATCGGGAGGATCGTCGCGGGCCAATCGTGCTGGGGCTTTTGGCCATTCTTTTCCTCACCATCATTCCGGCGACTGCGGCTGTGTTTTTCGCCGCAACGACCACTGGTTAGATTTCTTTTCGCCGGTCATTTGCGGTACTGTAGTGGGGTTGCTTGACGCAACGTACCCTCCTGCTGCATCCGCAAAGGTGATGCAGCCGAAAACTACTAGACCATAGGAGGTGATGAGGTCCGTGCGTCACTACGAAGTCATGATCATTCTGGATCCTAATCAGGATGAGCGCACCGTAACCCCGTCCCTGGATAAGTTCCTCGAAATCGTCCGCCAGGAAGGCGGCAAGGTTGAGAACCTTGATGTATGGGGCAAGCGCCGTCTTGCATACCCCATCAACAAGAAGGAAGAGGGCATTTATGCCGTCGTCAACCTGGAGTGCGAGCACACTTCGGTTGCCGAGCTCGACCGCCGTCTGAACCTGAACGACACCATCCTGCGTACCAAGGTTCTGCGCACCGACAGCAAGTAGCGGATACTGGGATCAAGCACAATCCACGTAACCGATAAGGAGTAAAGACATGGCACAGGGAGATACCAATATCACGGTGGTAGGCAACATCGTTGCTGACCCCGAGCTGCGCTTCACCCCGGCGGGTGCGGCAGTAGCTAACTTCCGCGTCGCCTCCACCCCTCGTCGCTATAACTCGCAGACGAATCAGTGGGAAGACGGCGAAGCTATGTTCCTGACCTGCAATGTATGGCGTCAGGCAGCGGAAAACGTTGCCGAGACCATGTCCAAGGGCATGCGCGTCATCGTTACCGGCCGCTTGAAGCAGCGTTCCTTCCAGACCCGTGAGGGTGATAACCGCACCGTATTCGAGATTGACGTCGACGAAGTCGGCCCGTCTCTGCGCTACGCCACCGCCCAGGTAAACCGCAATCCTCGTGAAGGCGGCAATAACTTTGGCGGCGGCGGCCAGCAGCGCTCGAATAACAATAACCAGGGCGGTTTTGGAGGCGGCCAGCAACAGCAGTCGCAGCAGAGTCAGGCTCCTTCTGAGGATCCGTGGAACTCCGCACCACCTGCAGGTGGTTTCGGAGGCGCTGATTCTGAACCTCCGTTCTAAGTCTGTCACCCGCAACTATTCAACTAACTCAATTGAAAGGCAGGGATCATGAAGCTGATCCTCACCGCTGCCGTTGAGAACCTCGGCGCCGCTGGCGAAATTGTTGAGGTTAAGGACGGCTACGGACGTAACTACCTGCTTCCTCGCGGCCTGGCCATCGTGGCTACCCGCGGCGCAGAGAAGCAGATTGAGGGCATCAAGCGTGCCCAGGAAGCTCGCGAGATTCGCGACCTGGATCACGCACGTGAGGTCCGCAACCAGCTCGAGCAGCTGACGGATGTCAAGGTAGAGGTTAAGACCTCCGAATCCGGTAAGCTCTTCGGTTCCGTTAAAGCAGAAGACATTGTCAACGCCGTCTCCAAGGCCGGTGGCCCCAAGCTGGATAAGCGCATCGTTGTGCTTCCTAAGGGCCTGGTCAAGAAGACCGGCAACTACCAGGTCGAGCTGAAGCTGCACGCTGATGTTATCGGCAAGGTGAACTTCTCGGTCGTTGCTGCCTAACTAGGCGCACGACGGTCCATATAGACCCAAAGACAACAGCAACGCTTTAGGCCTCAAGTTCCTGCTATGTGAGGTGGCAGGAACTTGGGGCCTTTAGCGCGTTTTCACCGGGCTGTGGATAACTGTGGAATTCTGTGGATAACTCTTTGGCAAATTAACTCTATGTTTACGCGGAGGCCTCTTTATTAACCCGCAGGTCAGGCCGCTTATCCACGCAAGGTGTGCCTATTTTCACACCTAGGAAAACATGCTCTGAGCTGGGATTTTGATTTGTGCAGGTCATGGGGTTTTGGAGTTATCCACAGGCCTATGCAGGGCAAATATGGGCAAAGGCTCTCGCGACCTGCAATTTTCACAGCGCCCTGTGGATAACTGTGGAAGTTATGCCCAGGGGGTGGTGTGTGGGCACTAGACTACACTGAGATTCCGATACGCTCGCTCGCTCGAATAGCTACAAGGGGGAAGATATGACCAACGCCAGTTTTGATGATGAACACCTGCCACCGGAGCCGCCGCCGGAAGAGGAACCGGCCCCACGCCGCCGCTATCAGCAGGAAGAGCCAAAGCGCTATGGCGAATTCCGCCAACCCCCCGCGGACCGCGAAGCGGAGCAGGGTGTTCTGGGCGCAATGTTGCTCAGTCCCCATACGGTGATGGAAGTCATTGAGGAGCTGGAGCCAGAGGATTTCTACTATCCGGCGCACACGTTGATTTACCGCGCCATGCTGGATCTATATTCCGAGGGCAAGGACGTCGATGCCGTCATTTTGGCCTCCCAGCTCGACCGCTTTAATAACCTCGAGCGCGTTGGCGGTGCCCCCTATCTCCACACGCTGCTAGCCACGGTGCCCACGGCTGCAAACGCTCGCTACTACGCCGAAATCGTCGCGGAAAAGGCAGTATTGCGCAAGCTTGTGGATGCCGGCACGCGCGTAGTACAGCTCGGATTTTCCGGCACCGAAGACGCAGAAATCGAGTCCGTCCTGGACCGTGCGCAGCAGGAAGTTTTCGCCGTCGCCCAGCGCAAGACGGCAGAAGATTACCGAGTCCTGGGAGACCTTATTGACCCGACCATTGATGAGCTCGCTGCCCTGCAGCAAGCCGGCGGCGTGGAGCTAGGTGTGCCTACAGGCTTCATCGACCTCGATAAGTTGACCAACGGCCTTCACGCGGGCCAGATGGTCATCGTTGCTGCTCGCCCTGGTGTGGGTAAATCGACCCTGGCCATGGACTTTATGCGCTCCTGCTCCTTGCAGCACGGTAAGTCTTCGGTGATTTTCTCTCTCGAGATGTCAGCTTCTGAGATTGTCATGCGCCTGCTCTCGGCGGAATCAGAGGTGAAGCTGGCCGATATGCGCGGTGGCCGAGTGTCCACCGAGGACTGGGCAAAGATCGATGAGACCCTCAACCGAGTGCAAGACGCCCCACTCTTCATTGATGACTCACCGAACCTCACGATGATGGAAATTCGGTCCAAGGCCCGTCGCCTCAAGCAGCAGCACGGCCTGGATCTCATCGTCTTGGACTACCTACAACTGATGTCTTCGGGCAAAAAGGTTGAGTCCCGCCAGCAAGAGGTCTCTGAGTTTTCCCGTCAGCTGAAGCTCCTGGCCAAGGAGCTGGAGGTTCCTCTCATCGCGATCTCGCAGCTGAACCGTGGACCTGAGGCGCGTACGGATAAAAAGCCGCAGCTTGCGGACCTTCGTGAGTCTGGCTCGCTGGAGCAGGACGCCGATATGGTCATGCTGCTCTACCGTCCCGATTCCCAGGACCGCGATAATGAGCGCGCCGGCGAGGCGGATATTATCCTAGCTAAGCACCGTGGCGGCCCGATCGATACCGTGCAGGTGGCTCACCAGCTGCACTACTCCAAGTTCGTCAATATGGCCCACGGATAAATTATAGGTCCACCACCGCGTTGGGATCGCCCAATCGTGGGCCGAGTATGACCAATACCAAGAAAACCGCAGCTGCGGCAAGGGCTAACCAGCGCCACACAGGGAAAAGGCGTTCGCCGCACAGGCGTGCCAATACAGCACCGATGAGTGCGCCCACGGTGTTAAAAACGAGGTCGTCAATATCCGTTCGCCCAAGCGCAAACGCATATTGGCACACCTCCAGTACTAGGCTCAGGCCAAATCCCCACGCCGCAGTAGTTTTAATGGAACGGCACAGACTAAACACCAGCATTCCAAACGGGATAAAGAAGGCTGTGTTTCCCACGTACTCAAATAGCGGACCAAACCAGCTGCCGCCGGAGAATTCATCCAGAGGCACCCAGCGCAGTTCTCGCGCACGCTGATTTTCCGGCTTCCACAAATAGCCGATCTGGTAGAAAGGCTTGAGCGTGGTCAATGCGACCATAACGGCCGTCCACGCGGCGAGGGAGAGCCTACTGAGCAAGCGCTATTCCTTTCTGCTCGGGCAGATTGAAGGCGGCGGCAGCCGCAATGGCAAACGCTGCGGCGAATACAACAAATAACCAGGCCGTCCCACCCGCAGCAAGCAGTGGCGGGACAATAAGTGGCGCCGCAATAGATGCTAGCCTACCGAAGCCTGCTGCCGCGCCCGTACCACGCCCTCGCAGTGAAGTGGGATACAGCTCCGGACCGATGGCATAGAGGGCTCCCCAGGCGCCGAGGTTGAAGAAGGAGAGCAGACAACCAGCCAGGATGATCAATGCTTCCGTAGCTGCTGCTCCGTATAGGCCGGCCGCTGCTGCCGAGCCGAGCAGGAATACCGCGAGGGTTACCCGCCTGCCCCAGAGTTCGATGAGCCAAGCTGCCACCGCGTAGCCAGGCAGCTGGGCAAGCGTGATGATGAGGGTGAAACTAAACGACTTCACTAGGGAGAAACCGTCGGCTACTAGCAGAGAGGGAATCCAGATGAAGGCGCCATAGTAGGAGAGGTTTACACAGAACCAAATGGTCCACAACGCTGCGGTCCGCCTTCGTAGCTGCGGACTCCAGATAGACGCTGCGGGGGAAGGCGTGGGGTCTGGGAGGGCATCGTCCAGCGGCCGATCTTCTGCCGCGGCTTCGAAACTGGCAACGATAGCTTCGGCCTCATCATGACGGCCCTTGGATTCAAGAAAGCGCACAGATTCTGGTAGACCGCGGCGCACATAGATTGAATACGCGGCTGGCAGCATGCCAAGGGCCAGGGCCCAGCGCCATCCGGATTCACTCGTGCTCACTACGAAAGTACCGATGATGGCCGCAAGGATCCATCCCAATGCCCAGAATGCCTCGAGAATGACTACCATCCTTCCGCGGACCCGTCGAGGCGCAAATTCGGATATGAGCGTGGAGGCAACTGGTAGCTCGGCTCCGAGGCCCAGCCCGACGATGAATCGGAAGAAGATGAGAACTGTAAGTCCCCCAGCTAGCGCGGAAGCCCCTGTTGCCAAACCGTAGATAAGCAAGGTGAGAGAAAAGACATTGCGGCGGCCGAATTTATCTGCCAGCAATCCGCCAAAGGTTGCACCGAGCGCCATGCCAAGGAAGCCTGCAGAGGCTAACCAAGAAGTCTGGCTAGGATTTAGCTCCCAGTGAACGGCAAGGGCGGCCATGATGAAGGAGATTAGCCCTACATCCATGGCATCAAGCGCCCATCCAAGGCCGGAACCTAGGAGTAGGCGCTTGTGCTTAGAGGTGACGGGAAGGCGATCGAGACGTTCGGTGCGGCTGAGCATGCGATAATACTATCGCTGAACAGAAAAACTTTTCAGGCGTAGTGAGTTGGTAACTACAAAAACCGAGCTCAGTGCCATGGCAAGGCCGGCAAGTAATGGGTTAAGCAGGCCAAGCGCGGCAACAGGAATGAGTATGACGTTATAGGCAAAAGCCCAGAAAAGGTTGCCCTTGATAATTGCCAGCGTGCGGCGCGAGAGTCGAATGGCGTCAGCGGCGCAGCGTAGATCGCCGTTCATCAGGGTGATATCGGAGGCTTCGATGGCTACATCGGTACCCGCGCCCATGGCGAGGCCGAGGTCGGCTTGGGCCAGTGCGGCGGCGTCGTTAATGCCATCGCCCACCATCGCCACGGTGTGCCCCGCAGCCTGCAGCTTCTTGATGTGGTTTACCTTGTCTTCCGGTAGTACCTCGGCGTTGACGTGGTCGATTCCTACCTCGGCAGCCACGGCGCGGGCGGCCCCAGCGTTATCGCCTGTCAGCAGGTAAGGGGTAAGCCCCAGCTCCTTCATCTGCGCCACAGCGGCCGCCGAGCTGGGCTTGATAGTATCGCGGACCTCAATGATGCCGGCAGGTTGGCCGTCCACGGAGACAACCACTGGCGTGGCACCAGAATCTTGTGCCTCGCGGAACGGTGCTTCTAAGTCACCCAAGGGGCCTTGCGGCTTGCCGACGCCCACCCGGACCCCCTCCACAGTTCCTTCCACGCCACCCGGAACTACTGCGAAGTCGGTAGCCGGCTTAACGTCGCGCTCTTTGGCTATGGCGCGAGCGATGGGATGCTCGGAGTTCTGTTCCACGGCTGCGGCTAAGTCGAGGACGTCGCCGTGTACGGCGGTAACGGACATCTCTCCGGCCGTGACCGTGCCGGTCTTATCCATGACGATGGTATCGATTTGCCGCGTAGATTCCAGGATCTCCGGGCCTTTAATGACGAGCCCCAGCTGCGCGCCGCGGCCGGTGCCGACGAGGATTGCGGTGGGCGTCGCCAAGCCCATAGCGCAAGGGCAGGCCACAATGAGGACGGCGACCGCGGCAATAAACGCTGGGGCCACTCCGCCGAAGAAGAGATGGGCGAGGAGTGTCAGCACTGCTATGGCGATGACTGCGGGGACGAAGACTTGCGCAATGCGGTCCACGAGGCGCTGTACTGGCGCCTTGGACGTTTGTGCATCCGTGACCAGCTGGGCCATTTGGGCCAGTATCGTATCCTCGCCCACCTTGGTCGCTCGAACTTCAAGCTTGCCGGAGGCATTAATGGTCGCGCCGGTCACTGCATCGCCGGAGCCGACCTCAACGGGCACGGGCTCGCCGGTAATCATGGAGGCGTCGACCGCCGAATTGCCGGCAACAACGATGCCATCGGTGGCAATCTTTTCGCCCGGGCGTACTACGAAGACATCGCCTACTTGCAACTGGGCAATTGGAATGCGCTGCTCGCCTCCCTCGCGCAGCACCGAAGCTTCCTTAGCTCCTAGGGAGAGTAGCTCCCGCAGGGCCTCAGAGGACTGGCCCTTGGCTCGTGCCTCGAACCACCGACCGAGCAGGAGGAAGGTAATGACCATGCCCACGGACTCGAAATAGATGTGATCCATCTGCGCCGCGTTCGCGTCCAGCGTCATGTGCATTTTCATGCCCGGTTCGCCCGCGTTGCCGAAAAATAGCGCCCACAACGACCAAAAATAGGCCGCTGAGGTTCCCATGGTGATAAGCGTGTCCATGGTAAAAGACCCGTGCTTGAGGTTCGTCCACGTAGCAGTGTGGAAAGGCGCGCCGCCGAAGACGAAAATGATGGTGGCTACGATGGCACAGGCCCATTGCCAATTCTGAAATTGCAACGCCGGCCACATCGATACCACCATGAGCGGTAGCGATAGTGCGCCGGAGATAACGGTGCGGCGCAGCAATCCCCCGTCACTGTTCTTCTCGGCTTGTGGCTCCTCCGCCTTCGCCGCCGCCATATCGAAGGCGCCGTAACCCGCACCCTCTACCACCGAAATGAGCTCCTGTGGACTTACCGTCTGGGAGTCGTACTCGATGGCCGCCGCCTCGGTAGCGAAATTGACGCTGGCGCTTACTCCCTCGAGCTTGTTTAGCTTGCGCTCGACGCGGGAGGAGCAGGAGGTGCACGTCATGCCCGTGACGCCAAGGTCCAGGTGGGACATAGTCTCGCCTACTTCAGTGTGTAGCCGGCTTCCGCTACGGCGGCCGCTACTTGCTCGTCGGTGAAATCGGTTCCGGTAACCGTAACGGCGCCGGTGGTGTGGTCAGCAGTGACTTCACTGACGCCGGAAATCTCGCCGACTTCTTCCTTTACTGACATTTCGCAATGTCCGCAGGTCATGCCCTCTACGGTGTAGTTCTTGGTGCTCATAATGATCCTTTCTTAGAGTTGGTTTCTGGGCTCATTTTATACCCCATAGGGGTATATGACAAGGATTTTTCATGTACGTTGGGGAATAAAGCAATCCGCAAAGGAGTTAGAACGATCATGGCTACTATCGATGTCACCGAAGAAAACTTTGAAGAAACCGTCACCGGCGAGGGCATTACGCTCGTAGACGCGTGGGCCGATTGGTGCGGCCCTTGCAAGCGCTTTGCGCCGGTTTTTGAAAAGGCCTCCGAAGAGCACACGGATGCCACCTTTGCCAAGCTCGACACCGAAGCAAATCAGGGCTTGGCATCCGCGTTGGAGATTCAGTCCATTCCTACGTTGATGATCTTCCGCGATGGCATCCTTGTCTTCCGTGAAGCTGGAGCTCTGCCTCCCGCGGCCTTGGAAGACCTGCTGAAGCAGGTGAAGGACCTCGACATGGAAGAGGTTCGCCGCCAGGTAGAAGAGCAGAATGCGCAGGGTTAATCCCACCAACTTCCTCGGCGCTTTCTGGTGAGTATCGCTAAACTCGCTAGAAAGCGTCTTTTTTATGACCAAAGGAGAAGATAATGGCTAATCCCTTCAGCAAGGGCTGGAAGTACATGATGAGTTCCTTCGATCAGAAGATTGATGAGAACGCTGATCCGAAGGTGCAGATCCAGCAGGCCGTTCAGGCTGCCAAGGAGCAGCACCAGCAGATTTCTGATCACGCTGCAGAAATCATTGGCCATAAATCCCAGCTGGAGATGCAGATGAACCGCCTGGTTAAGTCTCAGCAGGACTACCAGTCTCAAACCCAGCGTGCGTTGGAGCTGGCGGACTCTGCGGAGGACCCGCAAAAGGCCTCCGAATATAACCAGGCTGCGGAAGTGGTTGCCTCCCAGCTAGTAGCAGTGGAGCAGGAGCTGGAAGACGTTAAGCAGCAGTACGCCGCCGCGGAGCAGGCTGCCGCGCAGGCCAAGAGCCAGCAGCAGCAGTCTGAAGCGCGCTTGAAGGAACAACTAGCGCAAGTTAGCCAGCTGGAAGCTCAGGCGGACCAGGCGGCTATGCAAGAAAAGAACGCCCAGGCTATTGATTCCCTGAATCAGCTCAACCCGGATGATTCCGTACCTACTCTTGATTCTGTGCGTGCCAAGATTGAAAAGCGCTACGCCGATGCCCTTGGCGCCCAAGAATTGCAGCACGCCACCGGCGGCGATCGCATTAATGAGATCCAAGCCGCCGGCAATGACATGAAGGCGACTGCGCGCCTCGATGCCATCCGGGAGGATCTTAAAAAGAAGAAAGAGCTCGAATCCGGTGATTAATTCTGCCGGCGAACGTTAATCAGAACCCCACGAATCCCTGAGTGGAATCCATCGCGCAGGTTCACGCGTTGGGTTTCGGTCAGGGTGTATTCGTGCAGGGTTTCGCAGGCAAACTGCAACAGCGGGCGGTCTATCTCCGGGGGAAGCCCCCCGCCAGAAAGCAGATGTGCCTGATCGCGCTGCTCGGTGCTAGCAGCGTTATCGAACCACCACGAGGCGTATTGCTGGCCCACGTCGAATGGGGATTGGAACCCAGCCGAGCTCCATACTTCCTCCGGCAGCGGCACATACTTGGAGCGCAGCTTGCGGCGCGGCGCCATCATGGATGGCTTGGGCGCCGGCTTCTCCGCGGGAGATTCCTCCTCGGCGGGGGAATCCCCTGCAGCATCTGCCTTGGGCGGAGCCGGCTTGGGCGTCGGGGCCGGGGTGGGTTTTTCTGTGGTGCCGAAGGCTGCCTCCACCTCTGAGGGCTCGCCGCAGTCATCCGGTTCGGGCATTTCCTCGCCATCTTTATGCGCATTTTCGCGCACCACTGGGGGAAGCGGGCCTTCTAGGACTTGCAATTCCATAGCGTCTGCGAAGTCCTCGCGAGGGTCCAAGATGGTGGTGGAATCGCAGGCATGGCGCAGTGCGGAGGACATGGAGTCCCAGCCAAACCCATAAAGATGGACGCGGATGCCGTTATCCACGGCCGCTTGAGCGCCGGGAATCATGTCTGCATCGCCACTGACGAGCACAAAGTCAGTGAATTGGCCCTTCATGGCGGCGATGACCATGTCTGCCACAAGGCGGGTATCTACGGCCTTCTGGGTGCGGCGCTCGCCCCATTCGATGAGCTGACCGGTGCGCAGCTGGACCCCTTCGCAGGTGCGTAGTGCACGCTGGTAGCGGTGCGGGCCGGTGTCGGGAATGCCGTCATACCAGTATTGGCGCTGGATGGGGGTCCCAAGTTGGTTCTCGATCATCCCGCCCATAGTGCTGACCACCTCGGGCAGATCAATCTCTAGTTGTGCGCGGGCACCCGTTTCCCACGAGTTATAAAAGCTAGCGAGCAAGTATGAGGTATCGACAAAGACGAGTGTGCGTTCAAGCATGGCTCCTAAGTTCCGTTCTAATTGTTCTAAATAAAAATCTTTGTGGTTTCCAGTGTGCCCCATTAGTCACAAAACGTCGATAACCTTGGACAAAATCCCAGCGCAGTGGCAGCAAAAAAGTTTTCTCTTTGGAAGTATTGCAGGGGTGGGATGTTGCCGATATGGTTGGTTACACAAGTAACTAACCAACGAACCGAGGGGCAATGGATAATTCCACGCAACCACTCTTCCGCCAAATTGCTTCCTTGGTGGAGGACGCCATCGTGGACGGAACCTTGGGCGAGGGGGATAGGGCCCCTTCCACTAATGAGCTTGCTGATTTTCACAACATTAACCCGGCCACGGCCCGCAAGGGCATCAACCTCCTAGTGGATATCGGGGTGCTGGATAAGCGCCGTGGCATCGGCATGTTTGTGGCAGAAGGGGCCCTGGCGACTATCCGTGAGCGGCGGAGAGCGGACTTTGCGGCGGAATACATGGCACCGCTGGTCGATGAAGCCGTTCGCCTTGGCTACAACCGCGCCCAGCTCCACGACCTATTTGATCGCGTCGCAGAAAGTCGAGGAATGTACTCATGATTACAACACGAGAATTCACTTTTGCTGATGGCCTCACACACGGCTTAGTTGGCCCCAATGGCATTGGCAAAACCACGCTACTGCGGAAAATCGCTGGCCAAATCCAATCTGGCGGTATTACGGTCTTCGGGGAAGAGCCCTTTGACAAACAATCGGTCCTTAACCGGGTTATTTTGATGGGGATTGATAACCCACTGCCGGATTCCTGGGGCATCGGAAAGCTGGGCGTCATTGGTAAGGCGCGCTGGCCGCGTTGGGATGAAGAGCGGTTCAATGAGCTGTTGGTTCGCTTCGACGTACCGGCCAAGGCCTATTCTTCCTTGTCCCGCGGGCAAAAGTCTGCGGTGGGATTCATCTTTGCCGTAGCTTCCGGCTGCGAAGTCATGCTTCTCGACGAACCCTATCTCGGCCTCGACGCACAGCGCCGCGAACTCTTTTATCAGGTGCTGCGCGAGGAGTACGGCCGCACCATTGTCATCTCCACCCATCACCTCAATGAGGTAGCGGGTCTCCTCGACACCGTCTCTCTGATGGGGGATAACCCAATTTCCGGCCCAATTAATGACTTTATCGAGGGCATTCTGGAGATCACCGGCCCATCTGAGGCCCTCACAGCAGCGGTCACAGAGCTCGATCTGCGCGTGCTCAGTAGGGAAACCACAGGCTTGGGGGATCGCGTGCTTATCGACGCCCGCTCTACCGCCACCGACCCCATCTTCCGCACTGTTCAGGCCTACGGTCTGCGCGCCACTGAGGTTTCTTTGGAGCGCGCGGTCTTGGCATTGGAGGAGAAAGCATGAAACTCCAGTGGTACCTAGGCGATTGGTGGAGCTGGTCCTTCTTCTTTTTAGCTTTGTTGGTAATGCCCGTCATGGCGCAGGGAACGTGGAACCTGTTCCCGGTGATCTTTTCCTTGTCGCTAATACTTACCCTGGCACCAGACTTTAAGAAGTACCAGCTGGTGGGTCTAGGCTCGAAAATCTGGAATGAGCATCGCCGCAGTCTTGTTGCCCTGTGCGCACTAGCGGCAGCTATCGGTGCCCTTACCGTGCAGTTGTGGTGGGCATTGCCCATTTATGCCCTCGCGGCGGCGTGGGCCATGTACCGCAAAGCTGCGCCTCAACGGACCGGGTACACCACCACCGGGACCCAACCCTCAAGCGGCTTCGGATGGTTCCCCCGCACCTTGGCAGGGCAAACTATTTACTGCCGGTAGGTCAAGGCATGGGGTGCTGCGTGTCTGGCACAAGTAATCGGGTTTGTCCTTAGCCGGTATAAGGAGGAAATTCCGTTGCTTGGTTTCCTTGGCATCTTCATCTGGGCACTGTCAATTGCGATGCTATTCGCAGCATTCCACAGCTTGCGAGTATCTCTGCGCGAATACACGGTACTTGGTGGAAGCCGTGCTGTTTGGTCCCGGCATACTGCCGTGCTCGGCCTGATACCTGTCCTAGTCGCGAGCACCTTTAGCGCAGTACTGACGAATGACGGGGAACTTGTAGCGGACATCGTGCTGCTTAGTGCCACCTGTGCCCCTGTGGTGGTCAGTGTGGAATTTCTGGGAAAGAAGAACTGGTACCTACCTGCTCTCTATCTGGTCCTTGTTGCCGCGATGGCTCTTCTGCATACTCTGGTGCCGGTCTCCGCGGGTGCCAAGCTTTTGTTGGCGGTCGCCTTCTATGCAGTCTGGGCATTGACGCTGCCCAGCTACATTCGCCGAGCAAATGCACACCGTGGCGGAATGAGTGCTTGGATGGGCATATCTTAAACCGCTCAAAAGGAGCGTTGGCCTGGGGATTTGTGTTTGGTTAAGTCGCTGTGTAACTTAATACAAGTCAGCGCGACCGACAGCGCCCCACAGGAACAGAAAAGTTCTTGGCTGAAGCGGCGATAGGAAAACAGGCCCTGACAATACAAAATTCTTTTTGCTCACAATGAGCTGCACGCAATAATGTGTGGTTGTTGTGTGGTGATGATGTTTGAGAACTCAATAGTGTGCCAATGTACTTTTTATTTTTTGTGTGCATGGTTGTGTGTTGATTGGTTTGTCTGCCAGCAGGCCTAGTGGTTTGTTGGTTGGTGTGTGCCGGTTGGGTATGTGGAATACGTACCTTTTTGAATGCTGTTTGGTGTTTCGGCTGCATTGAGATGGATTGGTTGGCATGTGATTGTGTTCAACTTTGTGGTTTCCTCTTTTTTGACCCCGTCGGGTTGAGGGGACTTACTATTTTTTCTTTGTAGTAATTTTTTGGACGCCAGCACGGGCTGCATTGTTGTGTGGTTTGTGGTGGTTTGTTCTTTTGTTGGGTTTCGGGCTTTTCACGGCCTGTTTCGGATTTTTTCTGAAATTTTTTTGTGGAGAGTTTGATCCTGGCTCAGGACGAACGCTGGCGGCGTGCTTAACACATGCAAGTCGAACGGAAAGGCCCTGCTTGCAGGGTACTCGAGTGGCGAACGGGTGAGTAACACGTGGGTGATCTGCCCTGCACTTCGGGATAAGCCTGGGAAACTGGGTCTAATACCGGATAGGAGCCATTTTTAGTGTGATGGTTGGAAAGTTTTTTCGGTGTAGGATGAGCTCGCGGCCTATCAGCTTGTTGGTGGGGTAATGGCCTACCAAGGCGGCGACGGGTAGCCGGCCTGAGAGGGTGGACGGCCACATTGGGACTGAGATACGGCCCAGACTCCTACGGGAGGCAGCAGTGGGGAATATTGCACAATGGGCGCAAGCCTGATGCAGCGACGCCGCGTGGGGGATGACGGCCTTCGGGTTGTAAACTCCTTTCGCTAGGGACGAAGCTTTTTGTGACGGTACCTAGATAAGAAGCACCGGCTAACTACGTGCCAGCAGCCGCGGTAATACGTAGGGTGCGAGCGTTGTCCGGAATTACTGGGCGTAAAGGGCTCGTAGGTGGTTTGTCGCGTCGTCTGTGAAATTCCGGGGCTTAACTCCGGGCGTGCAGGCGATACGGGCATAACTTGAGTACTGTAGGGGTAACTGGAATTCCTGGTGTAGCGGTGAAATGCGCAGATATCAGGAGGAACACCGATGGCGAAGGCAGGTTACTGGGCAGTTACTGACGCTGAGGAGCGAAAGCATGGGTAGCGAACAGGATTAGATACCCTGGTAGTCCATGCCGTAAACGGTGGGCGCTAGGTGTGAGGGTCTTTTCACGACTTTCGTGCCGTAGCTAACGCATTAAGCGCCCCGCCTGGGGAGTACGGCCGCAAGGCTAAAACTCAAAGGAATTGACGGGGGCCCGCACAAGCGGCGGAGCATGTGGATTAATTCGATGCAACGCGAAGAACCTTACCTGGGCTTGACATACACTGGATCGCTGCAGAGATGTAGTTTCCCTTTGTGGCTGGTGTACAGGTGGTGCATGGTTGTCGTCAGCTCGTGTCGTGAGATGTTGGGTTAAGTCCCGCAACGAGCGCAACCCTTGTCTTATGTTGCCAGCATTTGGTTGGGGACTCATGAGAGACTGCCGGGGTCAACTCGGAGGAAGGTGGGGATGACGTCAAATCATCATGCCCCTTATGTCCAGGGCTTCACACATGCTACAATGGTCGGTACAACGCGCAGCGACACTGTGAGGTGGAGCGAATCGCTGAAAGCCGGCCTTAGTTCGGATTGGGGTCTGCAACTCGACCCCATGAAGTCGGAGTCGCTAGTAATCGCAGATCAGCAATGCTGCGGTGAATACGTTCCCGGGCCTTGTACACACCGCCCGTCACGTCATGAAAGTTGGTAACACCCGAAGCCGGTGGCCCAAACTTGTTAGGGAGCCGTCGAAGGTGGGATCGGCGATTGGGACGAAGTCGTAACAAGGTACCCGTACCGGAAGGTGCGGGTGGATCACCTCCTTTCTAAGGAGCTTTTATTATTCGGGTGCAGTTGCACCCTTGGTTGGTTGAGTATGCGAGTGTCATGCTGCCGACCTTTTGTGAAAATTGTCCGGGTGAAACACACGCTTAAGAGACAAAATCCAAGTGTTTGAATGGCGCTTTGTGACACACGGTGTCTGTGCACAGTAGTAAAAGTAAATTGTTTGTATGTTGGTGCATTGTTGGGTGTCTGGGGCATTATTCCCCTTTTTTGTGTGCCTGACCATTATTCTTGTTGACACTGTGTGTGTTGGCTGGGTGTGGTTGGGGTGTTGTGTGAGAACTGTATAGTGGACGCGAGCATTAAACACATCAGATGGATTGCATTTGTGTGGTTTGTTTGTGTGTGTTTGTGTGATTTCTTTTTTCTTTAGTCAATTTTTTGTCAAGTTCACTTGTGTGGCCACTGCGTGCATTTTTTGTGTGTGGTGGTTTGTGTGTTCGTTATTAAGGGCGCATGGTGGATGCCTTGGCATGCTGAGCCGATGAAGGACGTGAAAGGCTGCGTTAAGCCTCGGGGAGTTGTCAATTAAGCGTTGATCCGAGGATGTCCGAATGGGGAAACCTGGCCCTGGTTATGTGGGGTTACCCTTCAGTGAATTCATAGCTGTTGTGGGGTTTACGCGGGGAAGTGAAACATCTCAGTACCCGTAGGAGGAGAAAATAATAATGATTCTGCTAGTAGTGGCGAACGAACGTGGATGAGGCTAAACCGTGTGCATGTGATACCTGGTAGGGGTTGTGTGTGCGGTGTTGTGGGCCCCAACGTGCGGTGACTGCCATCATCGTGCTTGTGTGTTGTTGTTAGGTGAAGTGGTTTGGAATTACCTGCCGGAGAAGGTGAGAGTCCTGTAGTTGAAGACAATGGCATGCGGGTTGTTGGGTTGCCCGAGTAGCAGCGGGCTCGTGGAATCTGTTGTGAATCTGCCGGGACCACCCGGTAAGCCTAAATACTCAGTGTGACCGATAGTGTATTAGTACCGTGAGGGAATGGTGAAAAGTACCCCGGGAGGGGAGTGAAATAGTTCCTGAAACCATGTGCTTACAATCCGTCAGAGCACCTTTGTGTGTGTGATGGCGTGCCTTTTGAAGAATGAGCCTGCGAGTCAGCGGCATGTCGCGAGGTTAACCCGTGTGGGGTAGCCGTAGGGAAACCGAATCCTAATGGGGTGTCAAGTGGCATGTCCTGGACCCGAAGCGGGGTGATCTACCCATGGCCAGTGTGAAGCAGCTGTAAGAGGTTGTGGAGGCGCGAACCCACGTAGGTTGAAAACTGCGGGGATGAGCTGTGGGTAGGGGTGAAAGGCCAATCAAACTCCGTGATAGCTGGTTCTCCCCGAAATGCATTTAGGTGCAGCGTCGTATTATAGCTTGGTGGAGGTAGAGCGACTGGTTGGTTGAGCGGGACTACAATCTTAGCAATGTCAGCCAAACTCCGAATGCCACTAATTGTGTTGTACGGCAGTGAGACTGTGGGGGATAAGCTTCATAGTCGAGAGGGAAACAGCCCAGATCGCCGGTTAAGGCCCCTAAGGGTGTACTAAGTGGAAAAGGATGTGGGATCGCGAAGACAGCCAGGAGGTTGGCTTAGAAGCAGCCATCCTTGAAAGAGTGCGTAATAGCTCACTGGTCGAGTGGTTCTGCGCCGACAATTTAGTGGGGCTCAAGTACACCGCCGAAGCCGCGGCAAACAATTTTTGTTTGGGTAGGGGAGCGTCGTGCATGGGTGGAAGCGTTACCGTAAGGAGGCGTGGACTGTGTGCGAGTGAGAATGCAGGCATGAGTAACGAATTGATAGGTGAGAATCCTATCCGCCGGATGACTAAGGGTTCCTGGGTCAAGTTCGTCTTCCCAGGGTGAGTCGGGACCTAAGGCGAGGCCGACAGGCGTAGTCGATGGATAACCAGTTGATATTCTGGTACCCGTACATGCGCGCCCATGATGAAGCACTGATACTAACCACCGCGGATGCACTACCGGTACTCTTTGAGTGTTGGTGGTGTTGATGTCGTGGGGCCTGATGTGTGGTTCAAGTGATGGGGTGACGCAGTGAGGTAGCCACGCCACTTAGTGGATTGGTGGTGTAAGCGTGCAGATCGTGTGGTAGGTAAATCCGCTACACATTGTGGTTGAGACGTGATGCGTAGACCCTAAGCGGGTTGATGGTGGTGATCCTGTACTGTCGAGAAAAGCCTCTAGCGATGTGTGTGTATGGCCCGTACCCTAAACCGACACAGGTAGTCAGGTTGAAAATACTAAGGCGTTCGGGTGAACTGTGGTTAAGGAATTCGGCAAAATGCCCCCGTAACTTCGGGAGAAGGGGGGCCTCACGGCGTGAAGGTCCATGCGGCTGGATGCGTTGTGGGGTCGCAGAGAATAGAGGGAAGCGACTGTTTATCAAAAACACAGGTCCATGCGAAGACGTGAAGTTGATGTATATGGACTGACGCCTGCCCGGTGCTGGAAGGTTAAGAGGACCGGTTAGTCAACTTTGTTGGCGAAGCTGAGAATTTAAGCCCCAGTAAACGGCGGTGGTAACTATAACCATCCTAAGGTAGCGAAATTCCTTGTCGGGTAAGTTCCGACCTGCACGAATGGCGTAACGACTTCTCTGCTGTCTCAACCACAGGCCCGGTGAAATTGCACTACGAGTAAAGATGCTCGTTACGCGCGGCAGGACGAAAAGACCCCGGGACCTTCACTATAGCTTGGTATTGGTGTTTGGTTCGGTTTGTGTAGGATAGGTGGGAGACTGTGAAGCTATCACGCTAGTGGTGGTGGAGTCGTTGTTGAAATACCACTCTGATCGGATTGAGCATCTAACCTTGGCCCATGATCTGGGTTGGGGACAGTGCCTGGTGGGTAGTTTAACTGGGGCGGTTGCCTCCCAAAATGTAACGGAGGCGCCCAAAGGTTCCCTCAGCCTGGTTGGCAATCAGGTGGTGAGTGTAAGTGCACAAGGGAGCTTGACTGTGAGACAGACATGTCGAGCAGGGACGAAAGTCGGGACTAGTGATCCGGCACCTACTTGTGGATGTGGTGTCGCTCAACGGATAAAAGGTACCCCGGGGATAACAGGCTGATCTTCCCCAAGAGTCCATATCGACGGGATGGTTTGGCACCTCGATGTCGGCTCGTCGCATCCTGGGGCTGGAGTAGGTCCCAAGGGTTGGGCTGTTCGCCCATTAAAGCGGCACGCGAGCTGGGTTCAGAACGTCGTGAGACAGTTCGGTCTCTATCCGCCGCGCGCGTTGAAACTTGAAGAAAGCTGTCCCTAGTACGAGAGGACCGGGACGGACGTACCTCTAGTGTGCCAGTTATCCCGCCAGGGGTATCGCTGGTTGGCTACGTACGGAAGGGATAACCGCTGAAAGCATCTAAGCGGGAAGCCTGTTTTAAGATGAGGTTTCGTTAAGGTCCCCTAAAGACGATAGGGTAGATAGGCCAGACCTGGAAGCACTGTAAGGTGTGAAGGCTACTGGTACTAATTGACCACAACAAACACCAACACACTGGTATAACTCAACAAAAACAACAAAGAAGAAGAAGAATAGTCACTGTCGTGACCGCGTCCACTATGCAGTATCTGACACAACACCCACCCCAGGTGGGCACCCAAAAGTAAGGGTTTGTGCTTCGCATGTTTGTCGGTGGTCAATAGCTGCAGGGAAACGCCCGGTCCCATTCCGAACCCGGAAGCTAAGCCTGCACACGCTGATGGTACTGCAACCGGGAGGTTGTGGGAGAGTAAGTCACCGCCGACACCAAACAACAACAAACAACAAAATACAGAAACAACAGGGAAGGAGACGGTCAACCACCGTCTCCTTCTCTTTTTACGTTTTGCCGCAGCAGACGCCACACGACGGGAGTCGTGGCGAGCTGTATGCCGCCGCCTTTGGTCGTCGCTGAAGCTTAAAGGCATTAGGCGCCCCAGGAGCACACTTTAGGACTCGCAGCTGGTTGCGTCCCCGCTCCCGGCAGGCTCTTTCTGGGATCTACACACAAGGTCTGGTCCGGCGACTTTCCGTTATCCACTGGTAAATAGCGCCCGCTTTGGTTCTGCCTTTCGCCACGTGACAGTTTCACGGTCTACACAATATGAGGGCTATGTGTGGTCGATTAGGCGGTGCGTGTAGAGAGGAAGGGCGGACTCGAATTCCCGGTACTTCCCGCTAAGCGGGTCAGTAAATTCGATGTGGCTTGCCGTGAGATGCATTGGGATCCGCATATCCTCCGCGTCCTCAGGATAGATTTCTGGATAGACGGGATCACCTAGGATGGGTATTCCAGCTTGCCACATGTGAAGACGCAATTGATGGGTCTTGCCCGTGGTGGGTTTAAGCGTGTATTTCCCTAATTGCGGCAGGGCGCCATGGATCCTTTCATACGGGGCGTTGTCTATTAGTTCTACTGCGGCCAGAGTAGTAAAAGCGTTGGGGGTGCCATCGCCTATTCGTCCTTGGATTTCGCCTGGGGTTTTGGTGAGGTGGGAGGCCCACTGGAGGGGCGTCGGAAAGCGGCGGTATTCGGCGATCGCCTGATAGGTCTTTTGCACCTTCTTTTCCGCGAAGAGGGTTTGATAGGCGCCGCGAACCTCGCGATGTTTGGTGAATAGCAAAATTCCGGAGGTAAGTCTGTCTAGGCGGTGCGCTGGGGCAAGCTCGTCGTTACCTGTCATTCTCCGTAGTTGGACTGTAGCGGTCTGTACGATGTGGCGTGCGCGTGGCATGGTTGCCATAAACGGTGGCTTATCTGCGACGAGGATATGTTCATCCTCGAAGAGGATGGGGACGTCGTAAGGCACCGGTGTTTCGGGTGCCGGTATGCGATAGAAAAAGACGTCCTCGTCGTTGCCTAATATGGAGTCGGGTCGAAGCTTGGTTTGATTGCGTAGTACTACCTCGCCGGAGTCGAAACGCGCCTGGAGTGCCGAGGCGTCGTCGTCGGGGTGTCGGTGGCGTTGCGCCGAGATGACTGCACTAAGAAATTCCCAGGCCGTTATGCCTGCCTCGGAGGTGCGCACGCGGGTTGGATTCAGGCCGTCTTTAATCGGCAAAGGCGTGAAACCTTTTCGGCGATGTATTAATGTTTTGTCCATGGATTTTAACTCTCTCATTGAACCGGTTGTTGCCTTTTTCTCTGAAGGTATTGGCGCCGTAATTCGCACCGTCCTGGAGTTTGTGTACACCGTTATGTTCCCGTCGAATTCCGAGGCTGCAACCGTCAACCCTCAAGCCTAATCCGTACTACAATTAAGGTATAACCACCGAAAGGACACATCATGGCTAAGGAAGACATTGTAGTCGTTGCCGTTGACGGTTCGGATGCATCGAAGAATGCAGTACGTTGGGCCGCAAATACGGCTATGAAGCGCGAGATTCCACTGCGGATCGCATCTAGCTACACCATGCCACAGTTCCTGTACGCAGAGGGCATGGTTCCGCCAAAGGAGCTTTTCGACGACTTGCAGGCCGAGACCCTCGAGAAGATCGAGGAGGCTCGTGCCATCGCTCATGAGGTAGCCCCAGAGCTGAAGATTGGTCACACTGTGGCCGAGGGCTCCCCGATCGACATGCTGCTAGAAATGTCGCACGATGTCACCATGATCGTCATGGGCTCCCGCGGCATGGGTGGCCTGTCCGGCATGGTGATGGGTTCTGTCTCCGCTTCGGTTGTATCGCACGCCTCTTGCCCGGTGGTCGTCGTTCGCGAGGATAATCATGTTACGGACTCCACCAAGTACGGCCCTGTCGTCGTTGGTGTGGATGGTTCCGAGGTATCGCAGAAAGCTACTTCTTACGCATTCCGAGAGGCACAGGCCCGTGGTGCTGCTTTGATTGCCGTGCATACTTGGATGGATATGCAGGTGCAGGCTTCCTTGGCGGGTCTGTCGGCCGCCCAGTCCGAGTGGGCTGATATTGAAAAGGAGCAGAGCGAGCTTCTGACCGAGAATCTGAAGGAGCCGCGTGAAGAATACCCAGAGGTTGAGGTAAAGAAGCTCATTACCCGTGACCGTCCAGTGAGCGCTTTGACCGAGGCTGCAGAAGGCGCGCAGCTATTGGTTGTTGGTTCGCACGGTCGTGGCGGCTTTAAAGGCATGCTCTTGGGCTCGACCTCTCGCGCACTGTTGCAGTCCGCACCGTGCCCGATGATGGTTGTCCGTCCGGATGAGGAAGACTAAAAGCTGCTGTTCATAGAGCGCTTCGCCCACAAGGGCGGAGCGCTCTTGTTGTGTGGAGCCGCCTTAGGTAGTGTGCCCTCGTGTACGCTAAGGTATACCCGCTATTTTAGGAGGATTACATGAATTTGGGTCTGGGGCTTATTAGCTCGATTGTTATTGGTATCATTGCCGGCTGGCTGGCAGAGAAGATTATGAAGCGCGACCACGGCCTGCTGACCAACCTTATTGTTGGTGTGCTGGGTGGCGTCATCGGTGGCATGATTATCCACTTCCTGAATATTGAGGAAGGTGGATGGATCTTCTCCTTGATTGCCGCTACGGGTGGTGCTTGTATCCTGTTGTGGATCGTGGGGCTCATCAAGAAGTAGCCCGAATTTAATTCGCGTACAAACCGGTTTGTCTATAAAGTATAGATGAACCGGCTTTGTCGTTTTAGAGAGGAACCCATGGCAGAGAAGAAGTCGCGCCGTAATCGGCCCAGCCCGCGCAGCCGGCTGCTGGAATCGGCGACCAAGCTTTTTACCACCGAGGGCATTCGCGTTATCGGAATTGACCGCATCCTACGCGAGGCAGATGTGGCTAAAGCTTCTTTGTACTCCTTATTTGGTTCCAAAGACGCGCTCGTTATCGCTTATGTAGAAGCTTTGGATGAGAAGTTCCGCCAAGATTGGGAACAGCGTACCGCGGAGATGACGGATCCGGATCAAAAGATCCTGGCCTTTTTTGATAAGGCGATCGAGGAAGAACCCACGCAGGAATTCCGCGGCTCGCACTTCTTGAATGCCGCCGGAGAGTATCCGCGCCCTGAAACCGAGGCGGAACACGGTATTGTGGCTGCCTGCGTTGAACACCGTAATTGGGTGCATTCCACTCTGACGGCTTTGCTAACTGAGCGCAATGGTTACCCATCGTCCTCGCAGGCGAGCCAGCTGTTGATTCTCTTGGATGGCGGCCGTGCGGGTGCTCGGCTCACCAAGGAGATTGGGCCGCTGCAGACGGCCCGCGACCTGGCTACTCAGATGCTTTCTGCTCCCCCTGCTGATTATTCGATTTAAGGTACTTTCGCGCCTCCATACGTAGCTGGTTGACCCGCTTCTTCTCCTCCTTGGAGAGGGTGGGTTCTTTTTCGCGCTTGCGCCAGCGGCGAATGCTTTCGCGACGCATAGCGTGGACATCCTCAGTAAGCGGGTAGTCGCGGTGCAAAATGATCTCAAAGATAGCGGTTTGGATCAGCGTGAAGAGATAGGCGCAGCCCCAGTAAAGAATGATTGCTACTGGGATAGGTCCGGTTTGGGCTAGGTGCCACAGGAAGAAAGGGATTACCAACAGCAAAAAGCCCATGAGTATGAAGACGCGGCGGTTGACCTTCTGATCAAATTGAGTGGTGCGGAAACTGCGCACGAGGGAAATGACGGAATTAGCCATGGTAAAGGCGATGGCGGCAATGAGGATGGGGTTGATGAGGTCGCCGTGCTCGCGGGCGAAATCCGTCAGCGGAGCGCCGTAGAAGGTGGTTTCGCGGAAGGCCGAAACATCGGAGGCATTCAACATGCCCACGGTGGTGGAGCCGCTCTCAATATTGGACATGCGCAGGAGCACTTGATAAAGGCCGATGAAGGCCGGAATCATGATGAGCGGGGGGACACAACCAGCTGCGGGGTTGTAGTTATAACTCTTCATGAGGTTCTTTTCCTCTTGCATGAGCGCCGCCATCTCCTCGGTGGTGGTGGCGTTATTCATCTGCTTTTTGATGCGGTTATTCTCCGGGCGGATGAGTGCGCCGATACGGGCGGAGCGTACGGAAATCCAGTTCAGGGGAACAACGATGCCGCGCACGGTGATAACCAGCAAGATGATGGAAATCAGCCAGGCCGTAGATTCACCGACGAAGCTGCTGATGAGCCAGTGCCAGAACTTCATGATTCCGGAAACTGGGTACATGAAGACTTCGTACATGCTTAACCTTTCATGGGCAGTATGGTTTAAGGCATGACTAAAGTTCTTGGGGAACTCATGCTAACCATTGGCGTGGTTCTTTTACTCTTTGCATTCTATGAAGCCTATTGGACAAATGTAGAATCCGGTCAGCTGCAGGAGGAGGCGAGCGCCCACCTCGAAGAGCAATGGCGAAATCCCCGGCAGAAGCTAGAGCCGGAGTTGGGTGAGGCGTTCGCGCAGCTTTATATTCCCACGTTCGGTTCTGACTACCGCTTCGCCATTATTGAGGGCACTAATGAAGATGACCTGCTGCGCGGCCCGGGCCGCTACGAGGATTCCCAGATGCCGGGAGAGATGGGCAATTTTGCGGTTGCGGGCCACCGCGTGGGCAAAGGAGCTCCCTTTAATGACTTGGGCAAGCTAGAGACCTGCGATGACATCGTGGTGGAGACGCACAAGGAGCGAATTACCTATCGCGTATTGCCCATCGATGGCGAGCAGACGGACTGTTTCAATGGAATTCCGCCGGAGTATTCCCATGTGGCTGGTCGGCATATTACGACGCCTGGCGACGTCTCGGTGACCAACCCCGTGCCAGAGTCGGACGCCGAACCGAGCCGCGAGATCTTGACCTTGACTACGTGCCACCCGCAGTTCTCCAACGCGGAGCGCATGATTGTGCACGCTATGGAAGTGGAAAAAGAGGAGAAATAATGTATCGCGCTTTGTGGAATCTCTTGCCGGGGCCGACGCCGGTGAAAGTTATCTTGGCCATTGCTATTGCGGTGGGAGTCTTCTTCCTACTCATGGAGGTTGTATTCCCGTGGCTGTCGCCGATGATGCCGTATAACGACGTCGCGGTTTAAAGGCCCAAGTTGGCGATCGCTTCGTGGGCGATTTGCTCTGACTTAACGGTTTGTTGCTGGTTGCTCCACACCAGCACCGCGTGCGTGTCCTTCTGTACGGCGTACACGGCGTGCTCATTGACCACGCCCCGGCCGCCTTCCCAGCCGTCGAAGGAGGCCGGTTCAGTGGCGTCGATAGGCGCGGCCCAATCCACTGCGGCGCGGGCGTCGTCGACCGTGGGCATATCGCGCACGATGACGGTGGCCTGTGGCTCGTCCTGGTAGGACCAAAAGACGCAGGCCGGGGTGGGAAAGCGCGTGTCGATGCCCTGCTTGGTCAGGCGCTGTCCGTTGGTTTCTTCGAGCCAGCCGGGGCCGATGTAGGGGCAATCGCTCCAGTCATTGACTTCCGCAGTTTGGGCGACGTTAACCTCCGGTGACTCCGAAGCCTCCGGAGCGACCGTAGTAGTTGGTGCAGGGGTGGGTGCGGGTGAATCGCAGCCGACGATCCCAAAAGTGGCTAGAGCGAGTAGGGGAAGTAGGCTTTTGCGCATGAGCTCCACAATAGACCGGGATACCGATGCGTTGCGCACCGGCATCCATATCCTGACCGCTGGCCTGCTGGTGGTGGGCATTTTTACCTCCGCGCGGATGCCGCTTTCGCAAGCGATCATCAACCTGCTGCTTTTGGTGGGCTTTGCGGCCGTGTACTTCGCAGGCTCGGTATACGGGGAATATTGGGCCCAGCCTGTGCGCTACCTGTGGTTGTGCATACTCTCGGTGCTGTGGGTTGCGGATCTGTTCGTGGCCCCAGCGGCAATCTATCTGGTCTTCGCCATGTTCTTTTTGTACCTTACGGTGCTGGACATGGCGGCGGGCATCGCGTGCGTCATCGTTGCCTCGATCATCACCGTGGTGGTGCAGATTCCGCAGGGCCTGACCTTCGGCGGTGTCATGGGGCCGGCGGTCTCGGCGCTGGTGACCATAGCGATCACCTACGCCTTCCGGACGCTGTCGCGGATGAATAAAGAGTTGATTGAAACCCGTTCGCAGCTGGCAGCCACGGAGCGCGATGCCGGCATGGTGGCCGAACGTCAGCGCATTGCGCACGAGATTCATGACACCCTTGCCCAGGGGCTGTCTTCCATTCAAATGCTCCTGCATTCGGCGGACCGCGATCTGGATAAGCAGGACGCGGGCAAAGCGCGAGAGCGCATCGAGCTGGCCCGCAGGACGGCCGCGGATAATTTGCACGAAGCGCGGGCAATGATTGCCGCTTTGCAGCCGCCGACTCTCAATGAGGCATCCCTTGAGGCCGCGTTGACCCGTATGGCGGAGAATTTCGGTGCTACCGGAGATATCCACGTCGAGGTGGAATCCGAAGGAGAGGTACAGCAGCTGCCCATGAAGGTAGAGGCGGCGCTGCTGCGGATTGCGCAGGGCGCTGTGGGGAACGTCGTCAAGCATGCAAAGGCAAGCCGCGCCCGGATCACGGTGACCTATGAGGGCGATGAGGTGCGCCTGGATGTGGTGGATAACGGCAAGGGCTTTGATCCGACCGCGGTGGAAAGTACCCCGGCTGGACTGGGGCATATTGGGCTGGCCGCAATTAGGCGCCGTGCACAAGAGCTAGGTGGGGAGGTCATTATTGAATCCGCGCCGGGGGAGGGCACGGCCGTGTCAGTTAGTATGCCCTTAGGCAACCGGGTAGATTAAACTTTTGGTTGACAATGACATCGATAGGAGGAATGTCGTGATTCGGGTCCTACTGGCAGATGACCACGAAATCGTCCGCCTGGGTCTGCGCTCCGTGCTTGAGGGGGCAGAGGATATCGACGTCGTAGGGGAGGTCGCTACGGCCGAAGCTGCGGTGTCGGCAGCGCAGGCGGGCGGCATCGATGTCATATTGATGGACCTGCGCTTCGGCGCGGGCGTGGAGGGGACCCGCGTTATGGGTGGCGCGGAGGCAACCGCGCAGATTCGCTCCGCGATGGCCACCCCGCCCAAGGTCCTCGTGGTTACCAACTATGACACTGATGCGGATATTCTCGGCGCTATCGAAGCCGGTGCCGTGGGCTATTTGCTCAAGGATGCACCACCGCACGAGCTGCTGTCCGCAGTGCGCTCGACTGCGGAGGGTGATTCGGCGCTATCTCCCATCGTGGCCGATAGGCTGATGACTCGCGTGCGTACGCCACGCACCTCCCTCACGCCGCGTGAGCTCGAGGTCTTGCAGCTGGTAGCAGCGGGGGCGTCGAACCGGCAGATTGGCCAAGACCTCATGCTGTCTGAGGCCACGGTAAAGTCCCACCTTGTGCACATTTATGACAAATTGGGTGTGCGCTCGCGCACCTCTGCGGTGGCAGCCGCCCGCGAGCAGGGCGTGCTTTAATTAGCGGCGTTATACGCCTCGGTGACGTCCTGCGGGATTTTTCCGCGGTGCGCCACTGGTAGCCCTTGGGCGCGGGCCCATTCGCGGATCTGACTGGGATTGGCGCGCTGTGCATTGATGTCCGGGGCAATGCGGGCGGCGTCCACGTAGGGGGCCAGAAGATTATGGAAGTGACGCGCGTTATCCACGGAGAGATCGATGAGGTAATTTTGACCGTTTACGCTGAAGCGAACAACCTCCAGCTGGTCTTCGGGGATTAGGGTGTGGTCCAAGTCGTCGTAAAATTGGGTCACTTCACGGCGGGACATATTTCCTCCAATTTTAAAAATTGCACACCAAACACAGAGAGCATAAACGGTGTTAAAGGGGTAGGGCGGTTAGAAGGTTATCAGCAACTTTTTCTGGCCGAAAATACTTTTCCCGAAAAATCCCGGATTTTTATTGAAAATAAATAAACGCCACCACCGAATAGGGGGCGGTGGCGGCGTGTAGCTCTTTTACTGGGCCAGGTGCTGCTGGATTTCCGCAGTAATGGAGTCAATTTCCGAGCTAATGGTCTTGTGAGCGCGGTGGCGCTGCTGCTCGGTCATGAACTCGGCATTATCGATGGCGGAGTCTACTTCTTGCAGGCGGTCACGCACATCGCGCTTGAAGCCGGCTGGAACGTCCGTGTTATCGAGGGAGTTGCGGATGCCGGCGGTGCGGGCCTTGAGCGGCGCACCGTAGCCGGAGAAGGAAGCCATCTGCTCCGAGCTCACGCCTGCCTTAGCGGCCTTGCGCTTTTCGCCTTCGGTCTTCAGGCCCACGTAGCCGCGGTAAAGGAGCGGCAGCAGCAGGGGTGCGGCGGTGCGCAATGCACCGGCATAGCGCTTGACGTTATCGGAGTTAAAGCGGCCGGCCTTGAGCTTGGCTAGCTCGTTCTTGGCCATCTTCTCCTCATGCTTGCGGCGCTTCTTGAGGCCCTTTTCCTCCGACTTAATGAGGTGCTTTTCCTGCTTGGCCAGGAGCTTTTGCTGGCGGCGGCGGTCCTTAGACTGGGCCTTTACCTCTGCCTTGGCGCGGGTTTTGGCGGCCTTTGCCTGTGCGCGTGCTTCTTGGCGGGCCTTTTTAACTTTCTTCAGAATGCTCATTAAATTCCCCTCACGTTTGATCGAGTCTGGATTCAACTTTACCTTGCCGTTCTATTAAGCTCACCCGGTGTGGAGGATGTGGTTGTTGCTTCGGACCTGGTGGGGTGCCGCTACCGCTTAGTACAGCGGCGCGCGCACCCCGAGATGCCGCGCACCCATGCCTCGATTGCCCGGGCGGAGCGCCACGCGGCTGCAGTGGAGGCCGTCATGGAGATGTTTCCCCGCAAGGGCTCTGGCAGGTTTCGCCGCATTGATCTGGAAGGCGATGAGTGGGAGCGCTCCATGCGCACCCTTGAGGCCTTAGCTTCCGGGTATACGCACATCACCAACGCGGTCTTCGCCACCGAGGAGTGGATGGTGCGCGTAGATTTGCTTCTGCGCGAAGGCGATAAGTACACCCCGATTATCGTGTCCAATCACCGTGTGGCCCGCAAGAATGACACCAAGACGACGCCGGCGGTACCTACCCATCGCTTGGGCCTGAGCGAGCCGCTCGAGGTGCCGTATAAGCTGCGCCATCATGCGGTAGATGGTTACCGTTTAGCGTTTGCCGCCCGTGCTTTGCGGGATCTCGGGCTCGATTCCGGCCGGGGCGGGGCCATCGGCCAGGACCGCACCCGGGCATTTTTTACGGAAACAGCCAAGTTTGATCTGGAACGCGCCTGGAATCAGCCGCTTCCTACCGCCCCGGTGCGAGTCAAGGAGTGTGCGAGCTGCCGCTTTTGGTCTTTGTGCGAGCAAGAGCTGGTGGCGGCGGATGATATTTCGCTCTTCCTATCCGGCGACCGCGCTAAGCCTTATCGCGAGCGCGGGATTACTACCGTGCAGGCGCTTATCGACGCCGACCTGGGCGAGCCCTCCCGCCTTGCTGCTGCCTGGCGCACCGGGGAAGTGTTGCTGCGCCGCGGCAGCGTGCAGGTCCCGCGCGCAGACGTGGAGGTAGACGTGGATATGGAAGCCTACCTGGACCAGGGCGCGTATCTATGGGGAGCGTGGCACGACGGTAACTACGTCCCGTTTGTTACGTGGGAACCGTTGGGCGGCCGCGCCGAGGCAGAGAACTTTGCAGCATTCTGGCGCTGGTTGATGGATGTGCGTGCGCAAGCCCATGCGGAGGGCAAAACCTTTGCTGCATATTGCTACTCGTCCCACGGTGAGAACCATTGGATGCGTATGTCCGCGCAGCGCTTCCGCGAGGTAGATGAGCGGGAAGTAGAAGAGTTTATCTCCTCACCGGAGTGGGTGGATATGTTCGCCCACGTCAAACGATCCTTCGCCGGCCCCTTCGGCCTAGGCCTGAAGGTAGTCGCCCCGGAAGCGGGTTTTACCTGGCCAGAAGAAGACTTCGACGGTGAAGAATCCGTGAACGCGCGCCGCGAGGCGCTAGCCGGTGACTTCGTGGCGCGGCAGCGCTTGCTGGACTATAACTCCGGCGATGTTCAGGCCACGCGCGCGGTCCGCGAGTGGATGGACGCCGGCGCGCCGGGTACTACAGCGCTGTAAATAGGGCGTAGATGACCGCGAGAATCGCTATCCCCGCGTAGACCTGGTTCCACTCTGGCCCCGGCTTCGGATCCGGGCCCTCCGCCTTTTTCATCAGGACCTGCTTCTGGGCCTTCACCGCCCGGGCGATGAGCACGGGGTAGACCGCCAGGGACAGGATGCACAGGAGGGAGGCGACCACCTTAAGCAGGGAAATATCGGTGCCGATCCAGATGAGCAGCCCACCGTTGACGAAGGTGGCGCGCAGGAGGCCGAGTTTGTCCAGTTGCTGCAAGCCCGCTCGGACGGCAGCGGGACCGCCACCCATGGTGCTGGGCAGGAGGTAGCTCATCACACCGATGAGCAGTTGACCGGCAAACCCCACCAGCAAGGCGAGGGTGGGCAGCGCCGGCTCGGGCATAAAGAAATGCTGCACCGTGTAGTACACCAAAGACAGCACCAGCCATAACGAGGCCATGAGCACGGAGACCGAGGAAAAGGTGATGCGATCGCGCGGGTCCTTAGCCACCGTCAGCACATTAGCGAGCCACTGCTGCAAGCTCAGCGCCCAACCGCAGCAGTAGGCGATAAGTCCCAACTCGGGGAAGCCGAGGAAAGCGCCCACGATCGTGGCAACCACACCGATTGCGAGCAGCACAAAGGAGGATTGCATGTGGCGATTAATACCTTGGGTGCGCCAGATGGAAGGGAAAAGGATGGTGAGAGAACCGGCCGCGGCCAAGCCGATGAATCCGCCGATATTGGCGGCGATATGGGCGAGTAGCAGCGTGGGATGGCCGGGATAGACGGCCAGCAGCCCGCCAAAGATGGCACCCACCGGCAGGCACAGAGCGGAAAATACATAAGCGCCCACTACGGGGCGGAAGCGCTTATCTTTGGCACCGCGCCATTGCTGGAAAAGCGATGCCGCATGCCAGAGCATCATCAGTGCAATGAGCGTGGCGCCCACCTGGGTGACAATCCAGTGCTGGGACCAGAACTCCATGAGGATTTGACCGATTAACGCGAGGATGATTCCGGCATTGAGGCCATAGATGCGGGCCAATTGGGCAGGACGAGCGGATTCGGGGAGGCGCTGTTGGGTGAATTTCTCCGTTAGGTGCTGGGACCACACGATGATGCTATTGCTCACCAGTCCGAGGGTGAATAGGTGGATGAGTACCCACCGGTAGTTCGGGACCAAGGTATGCGTTGCCCCCACGAGGATGAAAACCATCATCCATAGGGATACGGGACGGGAGGCCTTGCGGTGCCATGTCCGCGCCGACCACTTATTCTCAGGCATAAAACCGATTTTAGTCGGATTTAATCTTGGTCCAAGTCAGCGCAGTAAGGGCGAGGGCTACGGCGGTGAAGAAGGCAATGAAGAGGGGCCACGATAGGGCGTCGAAAAGCAGGCCGGCACATGCGCCCACCACAGAAGAGCCAAAGTAATAGCAGAACACATACATCGAAGAAGCCTCCGCGCGGTCGTGGGTGGCGATCTGGCCCACCCACCCGGAGGCGGTGGAGTGTACGGCGAAAAAGCCCACGGTAAAGGCGATCATGCCGAGAAGCGTCAGCGGAAGGTTGCCGGCGCACAGCGCGATGCCAAGGGCAAAAAGCACGGCAGAGGCGAATAGGGTTTTCCCATGGCCTATGCGTGCGACAAGGGAACCTGCCCGCGCTGAGGACCATGTGCCGGTGAGGTAGAACAAAAAGGCCAAGCCGGCTAGCGAAGGGGCCAGACCAAAATCATCGATGAGCCGGAAGGTTAAGAAGTTATACATGGAGACAAACGTGCCCATGGACAGGAATGCGGTGAGAAAGAGCAAGGCCAAATCCCGGTTGGCCCAATGGCCCAAAAGCGCCCGGCTTTCGGTCTTGAGATGGATGGATTTGGGCCGGAAATTGCGTTGGGTAGGAAGTAGCAGCCAAGACGTAATGGCAAAGGCGAGTGAGACCAGCGCCGAGCCGAAGAGCGCCCAGCGCCACGTGGAAATCTCCACCAGTCCGGTGGGAATGAGGCGGCCGGTAAGGCCACCGACGGAGGTGCCTGCAATGTATAGGCCCATAGCCCGCGGCAGGGCTTTGTCATCGAGTTCTTCAGAAAGCCATGCCATTGCCGTGGCGGGGGCGCCGGACAGCAGCGCACCCTGCAGGCCGCGTACCGCGATGAGCTGCCACCCCTCCTGGGCGAGGGGCACAATGAGCCCCACGCCGGTCGCGGCAACGGCCGAAATGAGCAGGATACGTCCGCGGCCGAAACGCTCGGAGAGAATCGATGCGGGCACCACGCATAGGGCCAGCGCGCCCGTGGCGGCCGATACGGTCATGGCCGCTTCAGTGGAAGAAAGGCCCATGTTGTGTACCAGCGTGGGAAGAATGGCTTGGGTGGAATACAGGCTGGAGAATATAGCCAAGCCCACAAGGAGCATGGCTACCGTTGCGCGCCGCGTTCGAGTCATATCATTTAGCCTGCCCGGACATTCAGCATGTGTAAAATGTGGAAAAATACACTAAACGATGCGGAGCATGCATGAATGTGGAGGATGTCCGCGGCTTCCTCGCCGTGGTGGATCAAGGTCGCGTGGGTGCTGCGGCCGATGAACTGGGAATCTCCCAATCCGCGCTGACCCGCCGCGTACAGCGCGTAGAAGCTAGTCTTGGCGCCCGCCTTTTCGAGCGCACTGGGCGCACCCTGCACGTGAATTCGCGCGGGCGGGCCTTCGCTGCGGCTGGGCGGGAAATGCTCCGCGCCTACCAGGTCGGGCGGGACGATGTTGCCCGCCTCATGGATCCAGAACGCGGCACCGTGCGCCTAGATTTCATGCACTCGCTGGGCACCTGGCTAGTTCCGGACCTGCTCAAGAGCTATCGCGCGCAGCACCCGCACGTAGATATTCGTCTGCATCAAGGCGCGGCGCAGGAGCTGGTGAGCAGGGTGGAAAACGGCGAATCCGACCTTGCCCTCGTGGGCCCACGGCCTGATGCAGCCCTGGGCTGGCACCAGATTAAGGTGCAGCGACTAGGCCTTGCTGTGCCGGAAGACCACTGGGCGGCGAACCGGCGGGAGGTGAGACTAGCGGAATTCGCTGCAGACCCGTTCATCGGCATGCTCCCAGGCTATGGCACGCGCATGCTTCTCGATGCCCTTGCAGACGACGCTGGCTTTAGCCCCCATCTCGTCTTCGAATCGATGGAACTTACTACCGTTGCGGGGCTGGTAGCGGCAGGACTCGGGGTGGCGCTTTTGCCGTTGGATGATCCTTATCTACAGGTGGGGAGCCTGATCCCCCTTACGCCGCCAGCGTACCGCGAGCTCGGTTTAGTGTGGCGCGCCGGGGACGATGCGCCCCCAGTGCAGCAATTCCGGGAATTTATCCGGGCATAGAAAAAGCCGCCCCGAAGGGGCGGCCGAAGTAACTAAAAGGAGTTACTTGGTGGCTGCAGCGAAACGCTCAGCAACGTCATCCCAGTTGAAGACGTTCCATACGGCCTTAACGTAGTCGGCCTTAACGTTCTTGTACTGCAGGTAGAAAGCGTGCTCCCACATATCCAGCATCAGCAGCGGGGTGAAGTTGATGGAGGTATTACCCTGCTGGTCAGTCAGCTGCTCGATGATGAGGCGGCCAGCAATGTGGTCGTAGCCCAGAACGGCCCAGCCGGAGCCCTGCAGGGAGGTAGCAGCAGCGGAGAAGTGAGCCTTGAACTTCTCAAAGGAGCCGAAGTCGCGGTTGATGGCCTCTGCCAGCTCGCCGGTTGGCTCGCCGCCACCGTTCGGGGACAGGTTCTTCCAGAAGATGGAGTGGTTGGTGTGGCCACCCAGGTTAAACGCCAAGTTCTTGGAGAGGGCGCGGATGCGATCCGGGTTAGCCTCACCGTTGCGCTCTTCCTCGAGTGCCTCGAGTGCAGCGTTAGCGCCAGCAACGTAGGTTGCGTGGTGCTTATCGTGGTGGAGCTCCATGATCTCTGCGGAGATGTGTGGCTCCAGTGCGTCGAATGCGTATGGGAGGTCAGGAAGTTCGTAAACAGCCATTTGTTAAATCCTTTCTTCGGGTACGTGTCCCGATGATAGGCACGGTGGAAAGATTTCGCCATGATTAATTCGAATTGTGGAACTAGCGCGAATATTAACTGGCCGCGGAATAGCTTTTCGCAGTACAACGTTGGGAAGAAGGAATAAGGAAGGAGCTATACCTTATGTGGATGTTTAAGCCGGAGCCCAAACTTGTTGCTGCAGACGATGCTCTGCCGGGTCGACCGGAGCCAATCGTGGACCCCGCCCCGCACGCCGTTTTAGGAACACCGATTACCGGGCCGTGGAAGGACGGGCAGCGCTCCATTCTTATTGCGTTGGGATGTTTCTGGGGTGCGGAGAAAATGTTTTGGGAGACCGAAGGCGTGGAATCCACCTCGGTGGGTTATGCAGGCGGTGCCACCCCGAATCCCACGTACTACGAGGTGTGCCGTGGGCTAACCAACCATGCCGAGGCGGTGGAGGTGGTTTATGACCCGCAGCGCATCAGCCTGCGCGATCTTGTCGTACAGGCCCTAGAAGCGCACGATCCCACGCAGGGCTTCCGCCAGGGCAACGATGTAGGAACGCAATACCGCTCTGCTTTCTACCCACGCACGGAGGAAGAGCGCGCAGAAATCCAGGGCATCGTGGATTCCTATGCAGAGAAACTCAAGGAATTCGGATTCGGGGATACCACCACGGAGGTCAAACTCCTCTCCGAAACTGATTCTGGGGAGTACTACCTGGCTGAGGATGAGCATCAGCAGTACTTATATAAGGTGCCTAATGGGTACTGCCCGCACCACAGTACTGGGGTGAAATGCGACTAAGCGTCGCGCCGAATAAAGCGGGCAATCTTCTTGGCTAACTTCGGCGTGAGCGATTGGCGGGATTGGGATCCTAAGACCTCATCCCAATACCAGAGCATTTCTTCAAAATAGTTGTGTCCGTGCCCGCCAGGGACGTTGAGGGAATTGATCTGGTCCAAGCCAATTTGCCACCAGGTAATAAACGGAACCCAATGCAGCTGCCGGAAGGTATCCGCGTGCAGCGCTTCTGGCTGCGGTTCATGAATCCAGGTGGGCCTGCGCACGAGAAGGTTGAGATCCCACCACACGATGGCGTCGGAAGCATGCTGGGCAATGAGCATGCGGGGTCGGCGCCAGGTATGGGCGTAGTCATTGCCAAAGGCGTCGTGCAGCGTATGGTCAGGAGCCGCCGCGTAGCGCACATGCTTGCCGCCATCGATAACGGGCAGGCGTTCTAGGGAACCAATATCCCGGCGCAGGCGCTGAGTAAAGTGCGTCATGCGCGGGGGGCCGGAAAAAACTGCGCCATTACACGCAGAAAGTAGGTCTTCCACATTATGGTAGTTATCCATAATGGCGTAGGCACCAAGTGATTCACCTGCGAAATAAAGCCGCGGGCGGTTTTCTTTAGGCAGCTTATCTATTTCTTCTTGTATGACCCGAATCAATTCACGAGCCGCCTGCTTCGGTGCGTTCTTATCTACGAGGTAGGAAAAAACCGAAGGCAGATAGGAGTACTGCATGGTGACGGTGACGCAATCACCGCCGGTCAAAAACTCATAAGAGCAAGCACCCCAATTATTGATCCACCCCGAGCCGGCGGGCATTTGGATGACGATAGTCTCTCGCCGCAGGGCACCAGTGCGTTCGAGTTCGGCGCGGATCTTTTCCGCGGATTGCTGGAAGGAGCGCCCTGGAATGTATCCGGCGTAGATGCGGATGGGTTCCTTTGCATCGGTTCCCGTCACTGTGCGGATATCGCGGGCGCGGGGGCCATTGGAGACAAACCGGCGTCCCTGCTGTCCCAACGCCGACCACGGCTCGAGCGACCACGGGCTGCCGGAGCGCTCCGGCTCCCACGGCATAGAGGTGCCGGGGAAAATCTGTTTATTAATTCGCTGCGCTTGGTGCGATAGTGAGCGCAGCCAGCGTCGAAAGACCACGCGATCAGAAAGCGCAAACGCCGTGAGACTCAGACCTGCGGTAACCACCGGCCAAGCAATGAGTGCAGGCACCCAGCGGCCTAGCTGGCGTGACAGTTTAGTGACGGCAAGCTGCGTGGCTTCTCCGATGAGTAGAAGAGCGCCGTAGCCCGCAGTGCCCGCGGCCAAGCCGATGGCCGCTGTGGCGGGCCCACGCACGAGTTGCTTATTGACCAACTCCGCCTGCTTTTTCTGGTTGCGCAGCGAAAGCACGGCATTAAATGCAGTCCCAGCGCCAATAGCAAGGTGCACAATTTGTCGATGTTGTGGTCCGAGGCGGTCCTGCGGGCGCTTGCCAATGCTATTGAGGACAAAGCTTGTCGACGCCGCCCCAAGATGCCCAATGCCCTGACCAATTGCCACGTTGGCGGCGGTCACCCACCACGGGCGGGGGAGTAAGGAGGGCGAAACAGCAGCCCACGTAGCTAATTCCGCACCCAAAATTCCAGCCGACATATTGGGCGGTAAGGTTTGCCGGCTGGTCATACGGACGATGGGCGTGAGATCCGCGGCTACGCCAAGAGCGATTAGTGCAGCGCGGCGGAGAGCGCGTTTCATAATGTCCGATTATCCCAGATTTCGGTGGGAATTTCAGTGTGAGATTTAGCCCGTGCAAAAATCTCCACAAAGTTGCACAATGGGGTCATGGCAAATCATGTTGGAAACAAAGTAGTCCTCATCGGCGCCGGCGATGTGGGAGTCGCTTACGCTTTCGCTCTCATCAACCAAAGCATCGTTGACCACCTGGCAATCATCGACATCGATGAAAAGAAGCTAGAAGGCAACGTCATGGACCTCAACCACGGTGTTGTCTGGGCCCCTACCCGCACCCGCGTCACCAAGGGCACCTACGCCGATTGCGCAGACGCCGATATGGTCGTCATCTGCGCCGGTGCCGCACAGAAGCCGGGCGAGACCCGCCTGGACCTGGTGGGCAAGAACGTCAAGATCATGAATAGCATCGTCTCTGACGTCATGGCGAATGACTTTGATGGCATCTTCCTGGTTGCCTCCAACCCAGTGGATATCCTGACCTACGCCGTATGGAAGGCTTCCGGCCTGGACCACAAGCGCGTCATCGGCTCGGGCACCGTGCTGGACTCCGCTCGTTTCCGCTACATGCTGGGCGAGCTGGAAGATGTTGCACCGAAGTCCGTACACGCCTACATCGTGGGCGAGCACGGCGATTCCGAGCTGCCGGCCGTCTCCACCGCGAATATCGCTGGTGTCCCGTTGTCCAAGAAGCTGGACTCGGATCCGGAGTATGCAGAGCGCATCGAGAAGATCTTCGAAGACACTCGCGATGCCGCCTACTCCATCATTGACGCTAAGGGCTCTACTTCCTTTGGCATCGGCATGGGCCTGGCCCGTATCACCGCCGCCGTCATCCAGAACCAGGACGTGGCGCTGCCAGTATCTGCTTACCTGCAGGGTGAATACGGAGTAGAGGATCTCTACATCGGCACCGCTGCCATCATCAACCGGTCCGGCATCGTGCGCGCGATTGAACTGGATCTCAATGAGCACGAAAAGGAGCGTTTCGATGCTTCTGCTAAGACCCTGAATGACATCAAGGAAGAGTTCTTCGGCTAGTGAAGATTATCGCTCATAGGGGATACTCCGGAAAATATCCGGAGCTATCCCCTCTAGCTTTTGAAAAAGCCCTAGATTTGCCAATTCACGGCGTCGAGTGCGATGTGCGCTTGACGCGCGATGGAAAAGTAGTGGTTCAGCACGATCCCACGTTGGACCGCACCGCGGGGCGCCCCGGCCGCATTTCCAAGATGGACTGGGAAGAATTGCGTGGCGTTGACATCGGTTCGGGCCAGCGCATGATGCTTCTCGACGAACTCTTGGAACTACTCGAGGGCACACCGCACCACCTTTATATCGAGACTAAGCACCCCTCCGGGCAGGGCGACATCCTGGAGGAGCAAACGGTGCTGCGCTTGCGTTATGCGGGGCTTTTTGACGACCCCCGGATCCACGTCATTTCCTTTTCCCACCACGCCATCCGCCGCATGCAGAATTTGGCGCCGCACATGGACCGGATTTATCTTCGTCGCGATTGGGAGCGCCACGTCAACCGTCCCGATCTAATGCTGTCCAAGCCCACCGCGCTCGGCGTATCGTTGCTGCGCGCGAAGCTGCGGCCGGCAATTATCGGCGCGCAGGGATTGCCCACCTACCTGTGGACCGTAGACAAACCGGAGGATATGAAGTGGGCGTGGGCGAACGGGGTAGATATGCTCGCCACCAATCAGCCCGAAGTGGCCCTGCATGCCATTGAGCTCTAGTAAGCAGGTATCTTGGAGGCATGGCCAAGAAGAAAAAGAACAAGGAACAGCTGCCTGAGGGCATGTCCCGCCGCCAGGCAAAGCTCGCTGCCCGCGCCAAGGAGCGCGCCGCCCTGGAAAAGGATCCCCGCCCCTACGGCGGACTTGCTGCGGAGGCCTCCCTGGTCGCCATGCAGGAGTTCGTCCCCTCTGCTTTTGCCAAGCTTGATGTCAAAGGCTGCGATAAGAACGTGTATGTAGCCACCGTCCTGCCGGGTGCTTCTGCCGCGCTTATTCGGGACACCGAATTTGGCGGAGATGCTTTCGTAGGCCTGCAGGTGCAGTCCCACACCCACAACCCAGGCCGCGACCTCGCTTTTGCCCTTAACTGGGTGAAGAATAACGAGCCGGGCGCCACCCTGGAATCCACCGCGGCCGACGGCTCGGAGCCGAAGCTGGAGGAGCTTATCGATGCCTCCGCTACCCTCGACGTGCAGGTTCACCAGGACTTCGAATGGTGGATTCCGGAGGGAGCACAGGTCACCCCGCAGATTGCGCAGTCGCTACGCGCGGCAAATGATTCCGTCATCGAGTCTCACCAGGTGGGCGAGAACATCACTGGTGCAGCCTTTTGGGCAAATGCCGGCGGCGGCAAGGCCCACATTCGTTGGGTCCGCCCGAATGACGATGAATCCTCGTTCCTGAACGCGCTGGCGCGCGTCGCCGCCCGCGGCGAGCTGAACTTGGGCGAGGGCACCAAGTTCGCCGGTGTTTTCCGCACCCACGGTCTCATCGCTCCGGTCTTCGACTTGGATCCAGAGGTTGACCACGCTTCTTATGAGGACCACCTCACCCGCGTGGACAAGGCCTTGGAGGAAGAAATCTCTAATGATGCCCAGCTGAGCGCCGATGAGCGCAAGCAACTAGAAAACATCAAGTCCCGCCAGGTGACCCTGCGCTAAAGAGAGGAAAATGGCCCTTCCCCGGTAGAGGAAGGGCCATTTTTTGATCGCTATTTGAGAGAATCCCACAACTCGGCGGCTGCTCCATCGTCCCAGAGGACGACGTTGCCTACCTCGGTGTCTTGGAAACCGCCGATGGGGACGGTCTCGGTGTCTACACCGGAGCCCATGGCAAGTGCCACGCGGGCGAGGTGCCAGATGTGGTCGCCCTCGTCCACGATGAACGAGGAGGCGGTGTGGTTGACCAAGGAGAAGGCGCGGAATGGGTTAATCAGGGTGGCCGGGGAAGCAACCTTATCCAATAGGGCGGAGAAGAATTCGCGCTGTCGCTGCACGCGGTCAAGGTCACCCATGGCGGTGGCGCGGGTGCGCACGTAACCGAGGGCGTCGCGGCCCTTGAGCTTCTGGCAGCCATCTTGGAGATCAATGCCGGCCAGCGGGTCATTGATGGGTTCCTTCACGCATACGTCTACGCCGCCGACGGAGTCGACCACGTTGGCTAGGCCGCCCATGCCGATCTCGGCGTAGTGGTCGATGCGCAGACCGGTCGTGCCCTCGACGGTTTGGACAAGGAGCTGCGGTCCACCGTAGGTAAAGGCAGCATTGATCTTGTCCATGCCAAAACCGGGGACTTCCACGTAGCTATCGCGTGGGATGGAAACGAGCTTGGCCTTGCCGGTGCGTGGGATGTGCAGCAGCATGATGGTGTCGGTGCGGCCCTCGCCCACATCACCACCGGTGCCCAGTTCAGCCTGCTGTTCCTCGCTGAGGCCTTGGCGGGAGTCAGAACCGACGAGCAACCAATTGGTGCCGGCGGTATTAGACACTTGTTCTTCTGGCAGCGCCTCCACGCGGGTGAGACGGGCATCGGTCCAGAACATGAAGACGAGGTTGAATACCAGCAGGACGACAAGCGCCAAGCCAACGCACCCGAGGGCGCGCTTGGCCGGATTGACCTTTTTGCGCCGGCTGTGCGGGCGCTGCCGGGGTGCAGGGCGCGGCGTGGTGCGACGAGGCGGGCGCTGCTGCGCGCGGTACTGGCTGGGGTAGCGGCTCGGTGTTGGCGGCGGAGTGCGGCGCGGGGGCTGTTGCTGTGGCTGCGGAGCGCGGAAGGATTGTTGCTCGGGTTCCACGCGCCGCGGCGCCGGGCGGGCGGAGGAACGGCGTCGAATGGGGCGGCCGTATCGATCCTTGAGGGGACGTCCATCGGCCCCAAGGACGAATTCAGTGGAGGAATCGTCGCCGGCGCGGCGGGCCTCCCTATGCGGATCTCGTCCTGATTCAGTCATGCGCTATACCTTACAAGGAGCAGCGAGTAACGCCTGCTTCACGACGTCCCCCAAGGGCATTTTCACAGGAAGGAATAACCCACGAAAGCGACGGCGTCGATAAGAAAATGCGCTATGACCAAAGGCCATACCCGCCCCGTGCGGTGGTAGTAATAGCCGTAGATAAACCCCATCATGATATTGCCACATCCAGCGGAAATACCCTGGTAGAGGTGGTAAGAACCGCGGAGAATGGAGCTTGCGGCCAGCGTGGCAGGCAGCGACCAGCGGGCCTGGCGCAAGCGCGTCATAAGCCACATCACCACCACGGTTTCTTCCGCGAAGGCGTTGGCAGCGGCCTTGAGGAGGGAAACGGGGATTTCCACCCAGGCATTGGCGAAGTCGCCCGGGATGACTTCCTTGCTCCACCCAAATTGCACCGCCGCGAAATACAGGGCGAGCCCCGGGATGCCAATGAGGGCGGCAAGCCCTGCGCCTTCGAGCCAGTCGCGGGTGCGGTGGGGCCGGGGCATTATGTGATCCTTGGCCAGCAGGAAAAGCGCTAAGGCTCCATAGGAAAAGAGAACAGCGGCGGAGCACAACTGCAGGCCCATATCCACCCAGGCAAGAGAGGATTGGCTGGAATTGAGCGTGACCGATTGTTCGTCGAGCCGCTGCGGTGCGGCCAGGGAATTGATGAGGTTCAATACCGCCCGCACCCCGGAAATGCCAAAGGTGAGGGTGAGGACGATGAGCAGCTCGGCGCGTAGGGACTTGGTCATGGGTGCAGGATGTGGGCGAGGCCGAGGAGGGCGGCGTCGGAAAGCGTAATGCCTCCCAGGTGTACGCCCACCGGCGGGTGATTGGGTACGGCCCACGGTACGGAAATGGCTGGCAGACGGGCCATGTTGAACAGGGAACCCCACGGCGACCACCGGGTCTGGGCTGCGAAATTCTCCGCATGGGGCAGGGACAGGAAAGAACCAATACGCGGCGGGTCCGTGGTCAGCATTGGGGTGAGGATGGCATCAACGCCCCATTCCTGGGCCAGCAAGCCGGGGAGCTGCCGGATATGCGCCCGCGCCGCGGCCAACTCAGCGGAGCTAACGCGCCGGCCCTGCTGAGCAATCCATTCGGCGTAGCCCGCCGCCGGGTTGAGCCCCGCTAGGCGGGAGGTAAAGGTCGTGCGGAAATGCGCAAAGGTGGCCCGAGCCTGCGGATACGGGGAAATGGGCACCACGGTGAAGCCGGCTGCTTGTAGGCGTTGGGCGGCCTCGCGGGTGGCGCGCAGATGGTGGGCATCGACGCTGGCATCACAAAACAGCGGCTCTACCAGCAGGCCGATGCGGGCGCGCGGGGTGATCATGCGGTGGCCATGCAGAAAGGCATTATCGGCCACGGTCCGGGTGATAAAGCCCTGCACACCCAGTTCTTTTCCTGCCGGTTTAAAGCCCACCACGCCGCAGGCCGCGGCCGGCACTCGGATGGAACCGCCGCCATCGCTGGCGTGCGCCGCGCGCAGCAACCCGCGCGCGACCTGTACCGCCGCACCGCCCGAGGAACCACCCGGTGTGCAGCCGGGATAAAGGGGATTATCGGGATGGGGCAGGCCCACCGGTTCCGTATCCACGCGCAGGCCCAACTCCGGCGTGGAGGACTTACCGATGATGCGCGCACCTTGCTTCTCCAAGGCCTCGATGAAGGCATCGCTGCGCTCGGGGTAGTAGGTGCGATCGGTATTTCCCAAGGTCGTGGGCATGCCGCGGACATCGCAGAGATCCTTGGCGGAGAGGACCCAGCCGCTCAGCCGGCCGCGGCCGGAGGGCTCGCGGTCCACATCCAGGTAGGTGAAACCGTGCTCCTCGGGGGTAAGGCCGTGCAGATCCGCGCGGAGTTGTTCTACGGAAAAGTCCATGGGGTACCAGTTTAGTGGGCTAAGGTGACGTGCATGACTACCACCATCGCCTTCCTGGGGCCGGCCGGAACCTTTACGGAAGCGGCCGTGCATAAGTTTGCCGCGCACCTGCCGCAGGTAGAGACCCTGCCGGTTGGCTCGCCTTCGGAGGCCGTGGCCGCCGTGCGCGCCGGGCAAGCCGAGTACGCCTGCGTAGCCATTGAAAATTCCGTCGACGGCGCGGTCACCACGACCTTTGATGCGCTGGTTGAAGCCGAACCAGTGCAGATTTACCGCGAGGTGGATATCCCCGTGGCCTTTAGCATTATGACCCGGCAAGACGCGGGCGACATTGCGCGGCTGAGCACCCACCCGGTGGCGTTCCAGCAAATCCGTGGCTGGGTAAAAGACAATCTGCCGAAGGTAGAGTTCGTGCCGGCCAGTTCCAATGCCGCCGCGGCCGAGGCTGTAGCCCGTGGGGAAGCGGATGCGGCCGCAGCGCCGGCGCGGGCCGCCGAGATCTTTGGGCTGGAGACCATCGCCCAGGGCGTGGCAGATGTTGAGGGCGCCGCAACGCGCTTTGTCCTGGTGGGGCGTCCGGGAAACCCCACTGCAAGGACTGGCCAGGACCGCACCAGCGTCATCTTCACCCTGCCAAATGAACCGGGCAGCCTGGTGGGGGCGTTGCAGGACTTTGCGCACCGCGGGGTGGACCTATCCCGGATTGAGTCGCGCCCCACGCGGGAGGCCTTTGGCACGTACCGCTTCTACGTGGACCTTATCGGGCACATTGACGATCAGCCGGTGGCGGAGGCGCTGCGGGCCTTGTGGTTGCGGGCAGAGGACCTGCTTTTCCTCGGCTCCTGGCCGGCGGCAACCCGTGCGGGCAAGCCACCGCGCGATCTGGCAGCGGCGGATGATTGGGTAGCGCGGGCGCGCAGGGGCCAATAATCTAGAAGCATGCCCGGAAGAATTATCCTGCTGCGTCACGGCCAGACCTATTCCAATATTTCCCGCCTCCTCGATACCCGCCCGCCCGGGGCAGAGCTTACCGAGCGCGGGCGCGACCAAGCCACGGAGGTAGGCCGGGAGCTAGCGCAGTTGGTGGGCGAGCGCGAGGTGGAATTTAAATGCTCCATTGCCCTGCGCGCTCAGCAGACCGCGATGCTGGCGGCACGTGCCTTTGAGCAGGAGCGCGGTATGCCGGAATTCTCTCAGCGCGTTGACGTAATCTCCGGCGTGCACGAAATTTTCGCCGGTGACTGGGAGATGGACGGTAGCGAAGATGCCCATCGGTCGCACATGGTGGCTATGCGTGGCTGGTGCGATGGCGAGCGCGGCGCCGGGATGGAAGGCGGCGAGATCTTGGAGGATGTGCTGGCGCGCTACCAGCCGGTGCTGGAGGGCATTGCGAAGCAGCTTGCCGACGACCACGATGTCATTCTCGTCAGCCACGGCGCCGCTATCCGCGTGCTCACCAAACACGCCACGGGTGTTGATGCCGACTTTGCCTATACCGGCTACCTGGCCAATTGCCGCTTTATGGTGATGGAACCGCGCGGCAAGGACTTTGGTGAGTGGACGTTAACCCAGTGGGCGGATACGGAGCTCTAGCCCCAGCCCAAGCGGTGTAGCTCCTCTTCCTCGAGGCCAAAGTAATGGCCGAGTTCGTGGAATACGGTGACCTTAACCTGCTCTGCTAATTCTTCCTCGCTGCCGGACCAGCGCTGCAGCGTGTTCCGGTAAATGAAGATCGCATCGGGCAGGAAACCGGTGTGATCGAAGGTGCGGTGCGGCAGTGCGACGCCTTCGTAGAGCCCTAGCAGCATAGGGTTATCGGGATTTTCATCTTCAACCAAGATGACGAGGTTGCGCATGCGGCGCACGAATTCCTCGGGGACTTGATCCAGCGCCTCGTTGACCATCTCATCGAAGCGCTCTTCTGATACCTCGACCATTAGGGTGCTGGGGCCGGTGCGGGGGCGGCAGACTCGGGTGCCGGACTATTGTCTTTGTCCTCACGCAGTGGATTGCGCTCAGGGCGTTCCTCCGGCGGTTGACCGTCGATAGTCAGCGCCTGGCGACCACCGGTAGCGGAACCGGTGATGGCAGAGAAACCGCCGCCTTCGCGGGCATGCACAAGGGAGCAATTGACGGATTTGGTGCCGCCATTCCACGAGGCCTCGGTGATAGAGCCCCAGAATGGTTGCAGCGTGGACTGGTAGAGCTGCTCCTCGCCGCCAAGGTAGTCCTCAGTAGCGGCGGTACACGTATCGGACAGGAACTTGTCCATATCCTTGCCGTCCGGGTAGCCGTCAGGGAACTGCTTGCCCACATCGATGACGGAAACGGTCTCCATTTGGTGGGGCTTCGCGCAGTCGACGACGTGCGGAACTTGCTTGTCATCGATGGCCAAGCACTCGCCTGGCTTGGCGAGGTTTGCCTGCTCGGAGGCCTCGACGTTGCCGGTAGTAAGCTGTGGTACGCCGTGATCATCGGTGGTTTGCAGGCCACACAGCAAGGTGCGGTCGCCGCGATCCCAGGCGGACTGCGGCGGCAGAATGGACGCCACATCGTACTTACCATTCGGATCCCACTTCCCGTGCAGATAGCCCACGGTGGCGGATTCGCACAGCTCATCGCGCAATTGGTGTTGGCGGGTAAGCGCTGGGCGGGTGGCATCAGGGCCGAATTCGCTGGTGGGGTAGACGCTCAGGTCTTCGGTCTTGGAAACCTCGAAGCGGTGCTGTTCGGAGCACGGTACTTCCTTGAACCCGGTGGCGGAGCCATCCTGGGCGATGTCCCACGTCAAGCAAGCGCCGGCGGCCGCAGCGGTGAAGGGCTCCGGTTTAGGAGCGGCGGTTTCTGAAGTATCCCCACTCTTGTGCTGCTGGGCAGCGGTAGTATCTTCGCCACCCGATTTGTGGGAGCTGATAACGCCATAGATGCCCATGAAAACGGCCGCCGCGATTGCCGCAATCAAGACAATCTGGACGGCCACAGCGGAACGCCACGCAGGTGATTTCTTCATAAGGCCCTTAATCTTACCTGTTAAGCAGGGCGCTGGCTAGATACTGTTCTCCCTAGCCACCCGGGTAGTCAGGCGGTAGCGGTCGGTGCGGTAGACGGAGGAACACCACTCCACCGGCCTATCGCCCGAGCGAGAGTAGCGCACGATGTGCAGCAGTGGGGTGCCCACAGGGACGTCGAGAAGCGGGGCAGTGTCCGCATTGGCTGAAATCGCCGAGACCGTTTGATCCGCATCGGTGATGGGGACGTCAAAGACGGAGTCGAGGATGGCGTAGACCGAATTGTAGGTGTCATTTTCTAGCAGGCTGGGCGCATACGTGGAGTTATACCAGCCGTCATCAATGGAGTAGGGCTCGCCATCGCCCAAGCGCAGGCGGCGCAGATGAATATGTTCGGTTTGGGCAGGCGTATCAAAAAAGAGGGCGGCATCCTCCGGGGCGCTGCTGCGTCCGCTGGTAAGGATTTTGGAAGAGGCAGTGACGTCTTGTGCGCCCATCTCATCCGAGAATGAGGCGAGGTGGAGCCGGGAGACAAGGGGATTGGGCGCTACGAAGGTGCCCTTTCCGCGGACGCGCCGCAGTTTTCCGGCCGCGACAAGATCCCCGATGGCGCGACGTACCGTGATCCGTGACACGCCATAGGTTTCTTCAAGAAGCCTCTCGCCGGGCAGGATATCGCCGGGTTTGAGGGTCGTGCGGCACAATTCTTCGAGGATATCGTGCAATTGGGTGTGTTTTGGAACGGGACCGTCCGTAATTGTGCGGGCGGGGAGCTGAACGGCGGACATAAAGCCATCATAATTCGCTGGTTATTACCACCGCAAGACGTTGCCAATACGCTAAACTTACATTCGTGATTGATCTCAAGCTACTCCGCGAAAACCCCGACGTTGTCCGTGCTTCCCAGGTGAACCGAGGTGAGGATCCCTCCCTTGTAGACCAGCTCTTGGAAGCTGATGAGCAGCGCCGCGCTGCTATCCAAAAGGCCGACGAACTGCGCTCTGAGCAGAAGGCTTTTGGCAAGAAGATTGGCCAAGCCTCCCCAGAGGAGCGTCCGGCACTGCTGGAGGGCTCTAATGAGCTGAAGGCCAAGGTCAAGGAGGCGGAAGAGACACAGTCTGCCGCTGAGGCCAAGGTGGAAGAGCTGCAGTACAAGCTCGATAACGTGGTCGAAGGTGCCCCGGCCGGCGGCGAAGATGACTTTGTAGTGATAGAAGAAGTAGGCCAGATTCCTGAGTTCGACTTCGAGCCAAAGGATCACCTTGAGTTGGGCGAGTCCCTCGGTCTCATTGACGTCAAGCGCGGCGCTAAGGTAGGCGGCGCTCGTTTCTACTACCTCACTGGCGATGGCGCCTTCCTACAGTTGGGAATGCTGATGCTCGCGGCGCAGAAGGCGCGCGAAGCCGGTTTCAAGCTGATGATCCCGCCAGTTCTGGTTCGCCCAGACATTATGTCCGGCACCGGTTTCTTGGGCCAGCACTCCGATGAGGTTTATTACCTACCGGCCGATGATATGTACCTGGTAGGCACCTCTGAGGTGGCCCTTGCCGGTTACCACAAGGATGAGATCATCGACCTCTCCAATGGCCCGCTGCAGTACGCCGGCTGGTCCTCCTGCTTCCGCCGTGAGGCTGGCTCCCACGGTAAGGACACTCGCGGCATCCTGCGCGTCCACCAATTCGACAAGCTGGAGATGTTTGTCTACTGCAAGCCGGAGGACGCGGAAGAAATGCACCAGCGCCTTCTGTCCATGGAAAAGGACATGCTTGCAGCCATGGAACTGCCCTACCGCACCATCGATATTGCCGGTGGCGACCTCGGTTCTTCGGCGGCCCGCAAGTTCGACAATGAGGCTTGGGTTCCTACCCAAGGCACCTACCGTGAGCTGACCTCCACCTCGAACTGCACCACCTTCCAGGCTCGCCGCCTGTCCACCCGCTACCGCGATGAGAACGGCAAGACCCAGATCGCAGCTACCCTGAACGGCACGCTGGCGACTACCCGCTGGCTCGTTGCCATTCTGGAAAACCACCAGCAGGCTGACGGCTCCGTCGTTGTTCCTGAGGCCCTGCGCCCGTTCGTGGGCAAGGATGTCCTGACCCCGCAGTAAGTCCGCCGTCGTCCTGGAGAGTTATGAACGCTGCGACGAATTTCCTGTACCGCCAGATCACCCACATTGGCAGGGGGGTGACTCTGGCACAGGGGTTAAAAATGCGCCTTTCGGGGGAAGAAAATATCCCCGATAAGGGCGGCGCGGTGTTGGTCTGCAACCACACCGGCTATATGGATTTCCTTTTTGGCGCCTTTTTGGCCTATCGCAAGAAGCGTCTCGTACGCTTCCTGGCTAAAGCTGGAATCTTTAAAGCCCCGGTGGCAGGTCCGTTGTTGAGGGCCATGCATCACGTGCCAGTTGATCGTATCGATGGCAGCGCCTCCTTCCACCAAGCGGTACAGCTGGCCAAGGACGGCGAACTCGTGGGCGTGTTTTCTGAAGGCACAATTTCCCGCAGCTTTGAAATCCGCAGCATGAAAAGTGGCGCCTCCCGCATTGCCTATGAGGCGGGGGTGCCGGTAATCCCACAGGTCATTTTTGGTTCGCAACGCCTGTGGACCAAGGGACACAAAAAGAACCTGGGACGGACCAAGACGCCTGTCTTTATTACCGCCCTCGAACCGTACTATCCCACCGGCGATGCGGAGGCTGATACCGCGGAGATTCGACGCCGTATGCAAGAGGCGTTGGAAGGACTATGGGAGCAGTACGAAGCCGAATTTGGGCCCATGCCTGCCGGTGAATACTGGGTGCCCGCCCGTAAAGGTGGAGGGGCTCCTACCCTTGATGAGGCAGAAGCTCGCGATGCTGAAGTGGAGACCGAACGTCACCGCGTACGCCGACTGCGCGACGATCTAGTGGGCCTCAAAGAACGCGTCTCCGTTACTACGGTTGACTTGGTGCGCAACCACATGGCGGCCGCCAAGGGGACGGACGGGGAGGAGCCAAAGAATAAGGCGCGTACCGCCCCGGAGACCTTGGAGTGGATCAAGAACAACCTCAATGCCGTGGTTGAAGAGGCAACCCGCGGCTTGGATGAAGGTCGCGATAAGGTCGCGGATGTCATGGCGCAGCTGAAGTCGGATGTGGCGCAAACCCAAGCGTCCATCGCGGCCAGCAGTAAGGAGATATGGGCCGGTTCCGTAGCAGAGCAGGGCCTGTTGGCGGCAGCTACCCAATCCCGGCTTATCGTCTCGCGCTTGCCGCACCGCATGAAGGCGCAATTCTCTTCCATCCCCCGCGTGGTAGTGGCGCACAGCAGCGCGCTGAATTGGGAAGATGGCGCGCTGACTCCGCGATTGCACAAGGCTTTGGCGGAGATCTACCCGGCGGCCGAAGTCCTGATCGTGATATCACCCGCCGGTGAGGTGGATGTTCCGCAGGCCGTGTGGAGCGTTGTCCTTGATGAGGATGCTGTGCAGCCGCGTCTCGATACCAATGCACTCTCCGTCACTGCCGCGACCGCGGTACAAGGCGTGGAGCGCATCCTCGAGGATCTGCAAGCTAAGCCGGAGGAGGCCCTGGTTTTTGCTAACGAGCCAGGAGATGAGGATTTCCTTGACTGGATGCCGGTGGTGGCTTTGGAAACTGCCCCTATTGAGGTGGTCAAGGGCGCCCAAGCGGTCACATATTCTGCGGAGAAAGCCGGAATGTCCGAAGTGCTTGAAGTGATGGCGCGGTTAGCGCAGAAATAGCGCGGGCTTTGCGTCTGCTTTGCACCCCCGCGAGGGGGTGCTTTTTCTTTTCGGGTGGCTAAGTATTTTAGGAAAAGTTACTGCTTACGGGCCTGAAACCTACGTGTGAGTAACCATCTGTGTAACTGACGCCCGTGACTCCTATCATAGGTTTAAGGAGATAAAATCTCTGCAGTCGCGGTGTGAATCTTTCCACCGAAACCACAATTTAACTGCTCTTAGCTGTGCTTTTGCCATCTCATTCATGGATTTATGGCGCAGGCACATGCAAGCACCAAGGAAGGAGATGCGGTCAGCAATGACCCAGCAAAGCAACCAATCCTTTAACCCCGAATACTTTGAAAATCTATGGAATGGATACGCGGATGAGGACTACGACGTAGTCATCATCGGTGGCGGTTCCGTAGGCGCCGGTGCGGCAGCGGACGCCGCTACCCGTGGCCTCAAGACCGCCGTCATTGAGGCGCGCGACTTCGCCGCAGGTACCTCTTCTCGCTCCTCCAAGATGTTCCACGGTGGCCTGCGCTACCTGGCCATGTTTGACTTCCGCCTAGTGGCGGAGTCCCTCAAGGAGCGCGAGCTGAACATGTCCACCCTGGCACCCCACCTAGTGAAGCCGCTGAAGTTCATCTTCCCGCTGACCCACCACGTATGGGAGCGCGTGATGATGTTCGGTGGCTTTACTCTTTATGACCTCATGGGTGGCGCCAAGAGTGTCCCCATGCAGAAGCACCTGACCCGAAAGGGCGTGCTTAAGGTAACCCCGGGACTGAAAGAAGATGCCATTGTGGGCGGCGTGCGTTACTATGACACCCTAGTTGATGACGCCCGCCACACCATGACCGTCCTGCGCACCGCCGCCGAGTATGGTGCCGATGTTCGCACCAATACCGAGGTCATTGGCTTTGACAAGGACCGCGGTGGCCGCATCGTAGGCGCGAAGGTTCGCGATACCGCTACCGGCCGCGAGACCACCGTGCGCGGCAAGGTCTTTATCAACGCCACCGGCGTGTGGAATGACAAGATTCAAGAGATGGCCGGCGTGGAGGGCAAGTTCACCGTTCACGCCTCGAAGGGCGTGCACATCGTTGTGCCCAAGGATGCGCTTGATGCAGAGGCAGCCCTGTGCTTCGTCACCGAAAAGTCCGTCCTCTTCGTTATCCCATGGGGCGAGTACTGGATCATCGGTACCACCGATACCGATTGGGAAAAGGGTCTCTCCTTGCCGGATCCGGCGCCGACCAAGTCCGATATTGACTACATTCTGGACCAGGTAAACCAGCGCGTACGCCGCCAGATCACCCGCGATGACATCGTGGGTGTCTACTCCGGCCTGCGCCCGCTGCTGTCCGGCAAGTCCGATTCCACCACCAACCTTTCCCGCAACCACGCCGTCGCACGCGTGGCCCCAGGCATGGTCTCTGTCGCCGGCGGTAAGTACACCACGTACCGCGTCATCGGTAAGGACGCCGTGGACCTAGCGGTGAAGGAACTGGGTACCAAGGTCCCAGAGTCCATCACCGAGCAAACTCCGATCCTGGGGGCCGCCGGCTATCACGCTTTGGCCAACCAGGTCCCGTCCTTGGCTCGTCGCTACAACCTGAGCGAGAAGTTCATTGAGCACCTGCTCGGCCGCTATGGCTCTTTGCTGGGCGAGGTTCTAGCGCCAGCTACTGAGGACGCCTCCCTGCTCGAGCCAGTTCCTAGTGCCGAGTCCTACCTGTGGGCCGAGGTCCGCTACGCCGTCACCCACGAGGGTGCATTGCACTTGGAAGACATCCTGTCCCGCCGCCTGCGCATCGCCATCGAGTTCGGCGACCGCGGTGTGAACGCTGCCCCGGCCGTTGCTGATTTTGTAGCACCGCTGCTGGGCTGGAGCGACGCCGACAAGGAGCGCGAGGTATCTCAGTTCAAGGCCCACACACAGGCCGAGCTTGAAGCAGAAGCTGCGGTAACTGACCGTGAGGCCAATGACATTTTGGTACGCGCAGGATCCGCCCGACCCACCCAAAACGAGGTATAAGTTATGACCGGATTTGATGCATTCCTGTGGGAGTTTATCGGCACTGCGTTGCTGCTCCTTCTAGGCAACGGCGTATGTGCGCTGGTAAACCTGCGCACCTCTGGCGCACACGGCTCCGACTGGGTCGTTATCGCCCTGGGTTGGGGTATGGGTGTCTTCGTCGGTGCCAGCGTGGCCGATCCCACGGGCGGGCACCTTAACCCCGCCGTCACCGTAATGTTGGCCGTCAATGGCTCGCTCGAGTGGTCTCTGGTGCCGTATTACCTCCTGGGCCAGATCCTCGGCGCTATCCTCGGTGCCATCCTGGCATGGGCTGCCTTCAAGCAGCTTTTCGACGCCAATAATTACGACGACGCCGGAAACGTCACCGGCGCCAATAAGGACACCAACGGTATCTTCTTTACCAAGCCGGCACATCCTAAGAACGGCTGGAATGCGGTGACGGAGTTCATCGCCACCTGCGTGCTGTTGATGTTCATCGCCTTCGGCCCCACCGGCGGCGAGCTTGGCCCAATGAGCTACTTTGCCGTTGCTTTCGTTGTGGTTTCGGTCGGCCTGTCCCTGGGTACCCCTACGGGTTATGCCATCAATCCGGTCCGTGACCTGGGCCCCCGAATTGCTTATGCATTCATCTTGCCCATCCAGGACAAAGGTAGCGCGAACTGGGGCTATGCTTGGGTTCCTATCGTGGCCCCATTGGTCGCGGCCGTAGCCGTTGGCCTGTTGTCCGTTGCGCTCTAATTCCATCTTCGTATAGGAGACTAGACACATGACTAACAAGAAATACGTCGCCGCTATCGACCAGGGAACCACGTCGACGCGCTGCATCATCTTTGACCACAACGGCGAGCAGGCTGCCGTTGGCCAGCTCGAGCACGAGCAGATCTTCCCGGAAAAAGGCTGGGTAGAACACGATCCGGAAGAAATCTGGAGCAATACCCGTCGCGCCGTCGGTGAGGCTCTTGCCAATGGCGACATCACCGTGGAAGACATTGACTCGGTAGGTATCACCAACCAGCGTGAGACCACCGTGGTGTGGGATAAGCACACCGGTAAGCCGGTCTACAACGCCATTGTCTGGCAAGATACCCGTACCACCGCCATCTGTAAGGAACTCTCGGGTGAGGAAGGACCAGAAAAGTGGCGCCGCCGCACCGGCCTGATCATCAACTCCTACCCGGCGGGACCGAAGGTGAAGTGGATCCTCGATAACGTCGAAGGTGCCCGCGAGCGTGCTGAGGCAGGCGACCTGCTCTTCGGCACCATCGATAGCTGGCTGCTGTGGAACCTCACCGGCGGCGCCGAGGGCGATGCCGGCCGCGAAGCGCTGCACGCCACCGACGTCACCAACGCCTCCCGCACCCTGCTTATGGACATCGAAAAGCTGGAGTGGGATGAGGAATTGTGTAAGGAAATGGGCATCCCGATGTCCATGCTGCCGGAGATTCGCCCGTCCCTGGGTGATTTCCGTACCGTGCGTGAGCGCGGTTCGCTTTCCGGTGTGCCTATCCGCGCCATCCTGGGTGACCAGCAGTCTGCGATGTTTGGCCAAGGCTGCTTCCGCGCAGGTTCCGCAAAGAATACCTACGGAACCGGCCTGTTCCTCCTGCTGAACACGGGCACTACCCCAAAGTTCTCTGAGAACGGCCTGCTGACCACCGTCTGCTTCCAGCGCGAGGGCGAGCGCCCCGTGTATGCCCTCGAGGGTTCTGTATCCATGGGCGGTTCCCTGGTGCAGTGGCTGCGCGATAACCTGCAGATCATCCCCAACTCTGCGTCCATCGAAAACCTCGCGCGCGAAGTGAAGGACAACGGCGGCGTTTATATCGTGCCGGCCTTCTCCGGACTCTTCGCTCCGTACTGGCGCCCGGATGCTCGCGGCGTCATCGTGGGCCTGACCCGCTTTGCTAACCGCAAGCACTTGGCTCGCGCCGTGCTCGAATCCACCGCGTACCAGACGCGCGATGTTGCCGACGCTATGGTGGCGGACTCCGGCGTGGAGATTACCGAGCTGCGCGTGGATGGTGGCATGACCATGAATGAACTGCTGATGCAGTTCCAGTCCGATATCCTCGGCGTGGAAGTACACCGCCCGAAGAATATCGAGACCACCGCCACCGGCGCGGCCTTCGCGGCAGGCTTGGACAATGGCTTCTGGGATGACCTGAGCGTTTTGGGTAGCCAGGAAGGAGACATGAAGGTGTTTAAGCCGAAGCGCGAGAAGGAAGAGGTAGAGGCCCTCTACCGTGACTGGAAGCGCGCTATTAAACGTTCCTTGGACTGGGAGGATAATGAGGACGAGGACCTGAACATCTAAGTCCTGACGTAAACTCGCGGGTATGGAGAATTTCCCTGCCCGCGCTCCTCGCCTCATCGCGAGCGATATTGACGGCACCCTGCTGGACCGCAACCACCGTGTCCCGCGTCGCAACCGTGACGCAGTGGCGCGGGCGGTCCAACAGGGTGCCTATTTTGCGCTTTCTACCGGCCGTCCGTTCCGCTGGATTGCCCCGGTGCTGGAGCAGCTGCCCGCGCGGCCGGTATGCGTGACCTCGAACGGCGCTGTGTTGTATGACTCCGCGGAGGATCGGGTGATGTCCGCCCACGAGCTTTCGCCCGCCGCGTTGGCGGAAGTGGTGGATGTGGCCCAGACCGTACTGGGCACCGTGGGCTTTGGCGCGGAGCGGGCTGGGGGCTCGCTTGCCGACGCCGTCGAGGACCTCTTCGTAGTCGAGCGCCACTACTCCGAAAACGCCCTGTTTGAGGGCTTTGGCGTGGTCAGCATGGGTGAGCTAGTGGGGCAGCCGGCGGTGAAGTTCCTCATCCGCAACACGGACTACTCCGCCCCAGAGCTCTATGAGCTCATTGCGCCGCACATCGATCCGGAGCTCGCGCACCTGACCTATTCCATGCAGGAAGGAATCTTGGAGGTTGCCGCGCCCGATGTGACTAAGCGCCGCGGGGTGGAATGGCTGGCGCAGCACACCGGCGTCGCCCAGCAGGAGACGATCGCATTTGGGGATATGCCCAACGATATTGAGATGCTGCGCTGGGCTGGTTGCGGTGTGGCCATGGAAAACGCCCACCCGGAGGTTAAGGCGGCCGCGGATGCGGTCACCGTGGCTAACCACCAGGCGGGCGTCGCAAAGGTGCTAGAGCGCTGGTTCTAGTCGGTGAAGATGTCTACCTTTTCCGTTTCGGTGTTGTAGACAATCTCGCCACCCTGGAACTTCACGCGGATTTCCTTGCCATTCTTTTCCTCGTTGGAGAGAGGAAGGCCGAGCTTGGAGGCATTATCGCCCTCGGACCACTTCTTGGCGATCTCACCCGTCAACGCCTTGGTGCCGGACTCCTTGGAGGAAAGCACCACGCCATTCTGGAAGAGCTGGTAGAGGATTTTGCCGCCATCGGTGGTATCCGGGCCGCCGACTGCTAGACCCAAGACCGGGCCGAAGGCATTGAGCACGGAGGTCCAGGATTCCTTCAAGCCCTCGTTGTTGGAGACTTGGACAACCTTGTTGACAATCTCCGGGATATCCCCGGTGGTCAAATTGCCCGCCACCTTCTGATCGGTATCAGGCTTCTGCAGGCGGTCATTGGCGATGAGCACGCCGAAGACTGCGGCAGCGATTCCAGCGAGGGCGGAGATGGTCGAGACTGGGACCTCGACGTCGCCCAGCGAGGACATGATTTCTTCGCCCGTCTGCTGCGGGGTCTTGGGGGCATTGGGCTTGGGAGACTTTTGCCAGTTCAGATCCGTGCTGTTCTTGCCGGACTTGATGGCGTCCGCCTTGCGCTTGGTGTTCTTACGGATTTCATCCCAATGGCGCGTGGTGTACTGGCCCGGGCAGGCCGTGTAGTGAAAATCATTATGGCCCGCGAACGCCGGCACGGTGGCCATGGTTCCTGCAGGGAACTTGGAGCCGTTGAATCCGCCGGAGTACAAGCTGGCCTTGCCCATTGGATCGATGCCAGAAATAGCGGCCTTCCAGCCAGCAATCTCGGCCACGGAGTTGAGCATCTCGCGGGAAGGCTCAGCCTGCTCGTAGTTGCCAATCGTGGAAATGCCCCAGTTATTGGAGTTGAAGCCACCCACGTGGGCACCTTGTACGGCTTTGTCCAAGCCGCCGTAGCGGCCTTCATAGATGGTACCGAACTTATCTACCAGTACGTTGTAGCCGATATCGCACCAGCCCAGGGTCTGCGCATGGTAGTCGTAGGCACCGCGTACCTGTGCCGCCGCCTGCGCGCGGGTGTAGTTATTGGTACCCGCGGTGTGGTGCAGGGTCATGGCCTTGATGCCATCGTCGTAGGTTGGCTGCTGGCAGCGCTTAGATTCGTCTGCTCCCCAGCCGGCGCGGGTGACTACCTTGGGCATGCCCGCGGTTTCTGCGGTGGGCTCGATGGCTTCGCCTTCTTGGGCGTTGCCGTCGATAAACACGGCGTCGAGATCCGCAACCTGGGTGCGCTCATCGGCCACGGGGGAGATATCGCCGACGTTGTACGCAAGCGGCGCGGGGCGGTTGGCATCAGCGCCCTTGGCGGCCTTGTCCAGGAGGGAGTCTTCCTTCTTGTCGAGGTTGGAACCGGTCACGAGGTCAACGTTGGCCATAGAAACCTGCACATCGTTGGTATCGCCCACGAAGATGAGTTCGGTGCCGTTCTTGCCCTCGGTGTAATTCATTGCATCCATCTGCAGCCATTCGCTCCAGGAACCGTCCTGCTGCTTGGAGCGGACGAAGGAGTTGATATCTCGTTTGCCCTCCCAGGTGACGGCGAACATGTTGAAGGTTTCGTCGCGGTGGAACTGCTTGACCGCGCGGCGGCTTTCGCCGTCGCCCTGAGCGGCTACGGCTGGGTCATCGACGACGATGGATTCGCCGTCACTGAAGCTAGAGGAGGAATTTTTGACCTCAATGGGACCGCCGTTGCCGGAGTCTTGGGTCTTGAGAACTTGCTGTCCGCCGAATGCGGCCGTCACGGCGAGCGCGATGGAGGTGACCGCCGCGATGACGGGGGTGGACCATTTTGACCTGGTGGGTACTAGTCGACGTCGTTGTTGCACTGTTATCTCCCTAGGGTTGTGCAGCTGTAAAAACCGTTGCCAAAAGTTAAGAGTTGATAGTGATGGTACGTTTGTGACTTCTGTGAGATCTGTTGCGACACGCCGATGCGCCGTGTTAGCTGCCGTAGTGCAATAAAGTGGAGACCATGACTTCTTATGACCTCATCGTTGTTGGCTCTGGATTTTTTGGTCTAACGGTTGCCGAGCGCGCCGCTAGCCAGCTGGATAAGAAGGTGCTCATTGTGGAGCGCCGCAACCACCTCGGCGGCAATGCCTACTCCGAGGCCGAACCCACCACCGGAATCGAGGTGCACAAGTACGGCGCGCACCTCTTCCACACCTCTAATAAGCGCGTGTGGGATTACTGCAATAAGTTCACCGATTTCACCGACTACCAGCACCGCGTGTTTGCCATGCACGATGGCACCGCCTACCAATTCCCGATGGGCCTGGGTCTTATCAACCAGTTCTTCGGCCGCTACTACTCCCCGGATGAGGCCCGCCAGCTCATTAAGGATCAGGCCGGCGAATTCTCCCCGGAAGAGGCGCAAAACCTGGAGGAGAAGGCCATCTCGCTCATCGGTCGCCCGCTGTATGAGGCCTTCATCCGCGATTACACCGCGAAGCAGTGGCAGACCGATCCGAAGGAGCTGCCGGCCGCGAATATCACCCGCCTGCCGGTGCGCTATACCTTCAATAACCGCTACTTCAACGACACCTATGAGGGCCTGCCGGTCGACGGCTACGCGGCATGGCTAGAAAACATGGCTGACCATGACAATATTGAGGTCCGCCTGGATACCGATTGGTTCGAGGTGCGCGAAGAGCTGCGCGCCGAGTCCCCAGATGCGCCCGTGGTCTACACCGGCCCACTGGATCGCTACTTTGATTTTGCCGAGGGCGAGCTGGGTTGGCGTACCCTCGACTTTGACTTGGAGGTGCTGGATACCGGTGACTTCCAGGGCACCCCGGTGATGAACTACAACGATGCGGACGTGGACTACACCCGCATCCATGAGTTCCGCCATTTCCACCCGGAGCGCAAGGATAAGTACCCGAAGGATAAGACGGTCATCATGAAGGAGTATTCGCGTTTTGCCGATAAAGGCGATGAGCCGTACTACCCAATCAATACCCCAGAGGACCGCACCAAGCTGGAGGCTTACCGACGCCGCGCTGCCGCCGAGGCACGCGGGAACAACGTTCTTTTCGGCGGCCGCCTGGGCACCTACCAGTACCTCGACATGCATATGGCCATTGCCTCCGCGCTGAGTATGTTCGACAACAAGCTGGCTCCGTTCTGGAACGAAGGCAAGGCGCTTGAGCAGGAGCGAGGCCACTAAGCCGAACTCCGTCAACAGAACACTTAACACTCAACACACCACCCAACACACCACACTATGGAGTGTTGGGTGGTGTGTTGTATGTAGTGTTGTGTAGACCGGGAAAATTATGATTTACCTGCAAAATCATCCCGTACTGTGAGAATTTCGGACGAGGAACACTTGCGAACACTACACAACGCACCACAGTGTGTGTAGTGTTGTGTGTAGTGTTTGAGGGTGTTCAGGAGCGTTGAGCGCTGATAGGGGGTAAGTGATTGTGGTCTGGGACGATGACCAAGCGGAGATCACCGAGATCATTGGAAGCCTGCGAACTCAGGACACCGATACGCGCGCCGTCGAGGTCAAGGCAGCTGCGGGAGGTTTTCCCAAGAAGCTCGTTCGCTCTATCTCTGCCTTTGCTAACGGGACCGGTGGAATCATCATCTTGGGGCTGGATGAAGACAACGGGTTCGTTACGGTACCAGGCTTTGATGCTATTGCCATGGCGGATGCCCTGGCTGGCGCATGTGCAGACCTCGTGACCCCGTCGGTTCGCGCCCAGATCGGCATTGTTGAATGGGAGGGCGCGAGCATTGTCGTTGGCACCATTCCCGAATGTGCTCCTTTTGAGAAGCCTTGCTGGGTCGTTTCTCAGTCGAAGTATCACGGCAGCTATATCCGGGTCCATGATGGGGACCGCGTACTAAAGCCATACGAGATCGACCGGCTGGAGGAAAACAAGACCCAGCCGGAATGGGATCTGGAGCCGGTTCCGGATGCTGACATCGACGATCTGGATCCTGACATTGTGGCCGAGATCTTGGCCCGCGAGCGCTCCATCCATGAACGCATTTTTGGACGGTTGAGCGATGAAGAGGCGATGTTAGCGCTCCATCTAATTACCCGGAACGACAACGGAAAACTAGTGCCAACTCTGGGCGGGCTTATGGCAGCGGGCACTTACCCGCAACAGTTTTTCCCGCGGCTCAACGTGACCTTTGCAGCATATCCCGGCACCAATAAATCGGCCGGGATGGGCAAGCAGCGCTTCCTCGACAACGAAAGTCTGGTGGGGCCCATTCCGGTACTGGTCGCGGATGCCGTGCGGGCAGTCCGACGCAATATGCGCGTCGGAGGCGTAATCGAGGGAGTCTTCCGTAAGGACTTGCCGGACTATCCTCCGGAGGCTGTGCGTGAGGCAGTCGCTAATGCGCTTATGCACCGTGACTATTCGCCGCAGGCGCGGGGCACGCAGGTACAAGTGAACCTGTATGCCGACCGGCTGGAGATCCTTAACCCAGGTGGTCTTTATGGAACGGTCACCGTTGATCGATTGGGCACTGCGGGTATGTCTAGCGCGCGCAATCAGCATTTGTCTGCGTTGCTGGAGGTGACTCCTGCCGGTGACGGAGACGGGTACGTTGCGGAAAATCGTGGTACCGGATATATCGAGATTCTCGACCAACTGGAGCAGCAGCTGCTGCCGCCGCCGGTACCACAGGATTCACTAACCGCATTTGAACTCACCTTTGCGCGGCGAAATCCGACTGCTCCGGAGCGCACCGCGGCGTTGGGTGGCGTTACCCGCGGGTGCGTGCTCGATTATCTTCGCGAACACAGGACAGCGTCCAGCCGCGAATTGGCAGGGGCTGCAGGGCTGTCCCTCAACGGCGTGCGCAGGACCATCAACGAACTTGTTGAGGAAGGCGTCATCGTGCGCACTGAGCCGCTGAAGAGCCCGAAGCAGCGCTATCGGCTGCAGGGCTAACCACGGTGCTCAACGTCACCTTGTTCGTGCGCCGCCGCTGAATACCTTGGCGCGAATTTCTCCATCTGTTCAAGCACGAGCTTGATGGCCTCCGGCGCCTTGTCCGGTGGATACTTGTAGTCGCGTAGCAACCTGCGGACCGAGCGGCGTAGTTTCGCACGTACGTCATCGCGGACTGTCCAGTCGGTCTTTGCATCGCGACGCAGCATGGAAACGAGCTGGCGTGCGATTTCAGCAAGAACTTCGTCGTCCATGAGCTCGTTTGCGGATTCGTTTGTCGACACTGCGTCGAAGAAGGTGAGCTCGTCATTGCCTAGTGGCGGGGTGAATTGTTCACCACGTTTGCTTTCCTCGACAATCTCTTTGGACAGGCGGATGAGTTCGGCGATGATTTCAGCGGCCGTGAGCTGCTGATTGGTGTATCGATTCATCAGCTCGGTGATCCGCTCGGAGAATTGCTTGGAGCGCAGCTCGTTGTTTCCTGTGGCGGTGCGGGCTTCCTGCTGGAGCTGGCGGCGCAACGCATCGATGAGCAACGAGACCTCAGAGGGGGATTGTTTGTCTTTGAACAGGTCGACGGTGAGATCCTGCAAGTTCGGAATCTCAATCCCGGCCTGGCGGTAGATGTCGATGACACCGGTGGCCTCAGCCGAATCAACGACCAGCTTGCCTAGGGTGTTGCGGATGGAGTCGCTAATCGGCTCGCCATTGGCCACGCGGTCGCCCGCATCGAGCTTGATGAGCCAGTTCTTGACCTCGGAATAGAACTGCACGCTCGGACGGAATTCATCGGCGGTAGGGCTGTTGGACGCAAGCGCCCATGCACGCGCGAGCCTTCCAGCCTGACGCTTGAACTCATCAGCGACGGGACGCGCGTTTGGCTTCTCGGGGTCGTAGTTGCCTTCGGTTCTTGGATTGCGAAGGAAACCAGTGACATCGAGCAAGGCCCGGCGAAGGTTGGCGTCATCGATGAAAGCGGTGTTCTTCCATTCGATTCCCACAATGTCGTCGAGACGAGCCAGGAATCCCTTCGCCAGAGTTAGTGCTTCCTCAACGTCCTGGCCTGTGACCTTGGTTCCGTCGTCGGAAGGGTTAAGGGTGAACTCCGCAAGAGCTTTTTCCAGGTTCTCGACCAGCGGAGCATAGGCGACAAGGAGGCCATCCTGCTTGTCCCGGAACGTGCGGTTCACACGGGCGAGCGTCTGCATCAGCAGCGCGCTCTTGAGCGAGCGGTCAATGTAGAGCGTGTGCAGGGGCGGCGCATCGAAACCGGTGAGCATCATGGACTGAACGATGGCGATTTCCAGCTCGTCGTCGACGTCCTTGATGCGGTTCTTCACGGCCTTGAGCGCGCTCGGGCGGCGCATATGGACCTTGAGCTCATCCGGGTCGGACGGCGCGGCAGAGTAGATGACCTTGATTTTTCCCTTGTCATCGGCATCCGAATGCCACTTAGGGCGCAGCGCCACGATCTTGGAGTAGAGACGCGCTGCAATGGAGCGCGTCGCGGTGACAATCATCGCTTTTCCCGGAGCGCCGATGAATTCCCGCATATTTTCGCGGCGGTCTTCCCAGTGGCGAACAAAGTCTTCTGCTAGGGCATCGAGGCGGTCGTCGGAGCCGTAGACGACTTCAAGGGCGGCGACAGAGCGTTGAATCCGCTCGCGCTCCACCTCATCGAGACCCGTAAGTACTTCCTCGGCAGAGTCATCAATATCGTCATCCGTGATTCCAGCAATGCGCTTGAGCGGGATGAGGCGTGGCTCGAAATACACGGGAACGACGGCACCGTCCTCGACGGCGCGGTTCATGTCGTAGACATCTACGTCGTCACCGAAGACCTTGCGCGTATCGCGGTCCCACTCCTTGAGCGGGGTACCGGTAAACGCCAGCATGGTGGCGTTCGGTAGTGCATTACGCAGGTGCTGTGCGTAACCGTCAGCCGCGGTATCGCCAAAGCCATAGTGGGAACGGTGTGCCTCGTCGACGATGACCACGATGTTGCTGCGGTCAGAGAGCAACGGGTGCTCGGTCTCACGCAACTCACCCTGCCCGTTCAAGCCAAACTTCTGGAGCGTGGAGAAGTAGATGCCGCCGGAGGTCTTCTGCGACAGCAGTTCACGCAACTCAGCACGCGACTCGATATTGCGCGGTGCCTCCGGCAGGATGGTGGACCGGTTGAAGGTCTCGAAGAGCTGCTCATCCAGCTCGGTACGGTCATTGAGCACAATGATGGTCGGGCTGAGCATCTCCGGCCGGCGCATGATCTTGGCGGTGTAGAGCTCCATCTCCATGGACTTGCCGGCACCCGTCGTGTGCCAGATGACGCCAGCGCGCTTGTCGCCGCGCGCCGCCGTGATCGTGGAACCCACAGCCTTGGTGACCGCGAAGTACTGGTGCGGCTTCGCGATGCGCATGACTAGCCCCTCGGCCGTGTCATCGAATGCCGTGAAGTCGCTGTAGAGCTGTCCAAAACGCTCCACATTAAACAGACCATCAAGCAACAGATCCAGCTGCGTGACCGGCTCGCCGGCCACAACCATGTTGTCGGATGGGACAGGACGGCCGTCTTCATCTACATTCCAAGGTGCAAAGTGGTTCCACGGCGTAAACGGAGTGCCGTACTTTGCGCTGATGTCGTCCGAGGGAATCACGATATTGGCGAAGCGGAAAGCCATGCCGAATTCTTGGACGTAGGTCTGCAGCTGGTTGTACGCGCCCTCGACGGAGGTATTCGCGCCCGTCTTCTTGAGCTCAATGAATGCCAGCGGCATGCCGTTGACGTAGCAAACCACGTCAAAGCGACGCTCTCCATCAAGGTTCGCAACGGTGACCTGGTTGAGCGACAAATAGTCGTTCCTGTGCGGCTGTGAGGACAGGAAATAGATGGTCGGGTTCTGAACGTTGCCCTCGTGGTCGGTGTACTCGATACCGCGGTAGCCTTCCACCAGAATCTGGTGAATGCGCCGGTTCTCCGCAATCGCGGACTGTGACTTCGGCGTGATGACCTCACCAATCGCCTGGTCGAGGTACTCCTCCGGTACGTCCGGGTTGAGGTTGCGCACCGCATTGCGCAGACGCCCGCGCAGCACGATGTCATTCCACGTGTCGCGCTCGCCGAAACCCGGCGCAAAGTCCGGGCCGTGGCCGGCCTGCCATTCCAGTTCGGCCAGGTGGTCCTGGACAATGAGCTCGAGGGATTCTTCGCTCAGCATGTGCTTCTCCTTAGGGGTTGTAGGGGTAGGGTTGCTTAGCTTTCCGACGCCGCCGTGCCCGCAACGTCCTCCGCCTCACCGACCGTGATGCGGCCGCTCATGAGGAGCGGAAGGAGTTCATCGCGGGTGCGGGCGAGTTGTAAATTCTGGATCTCAAGGCTTGTGGCAAGTCCCCAAAGTGAGTTTCCGAGTTGATTCGTTTCTTCCGACATCTGGGCGGGGACTTCGACTTCCTGGTCTAAATCGCCACGCTTAATATGTCCCATCGTTGTGGCCTTACCAGCGGCAATCATTTGGAAATATTCGAGCTGAGCGTCGATTGCTTGACGGAGAGCCCATAAATCCAGTTGCCCATTGGGAACCACTTTGAAGATGTGTTGATTGACAATTGCCTGGTCATAGGGCCAACGCTTGGTCATAAGGGTACCGGACCAAGAAAATAGAAGGTCGCCCGGATTTACCTCGTTGTCTGGATCTGCATCGAAGTCGCTGAATACGGTCTTTCCGCCAATGCCAGAGTTCATTTCTGCAATGCGGACGACAACCCGGCCGGTTCCAGACGCGCCTTTAGTGAATGCTTTGCCATTGATGAATGAAGCCAATGAGCTAAGTGGAACGTCAATGTTGCTAAGAGAAAGTTCTTTTTGCCAAAGGGCTCTTAGGATTTCATCGATTTTTGAAATTGACGTTTGGTTTGCAACTATTTTGTCGTCGATGGCCGACAACAGCTTTCCGATTCTCACCTCCTCGCCTCGCGAGAATTTCGGTACCTTGACGGAGCTGAGACTGGCTTTGCTCAGTTTTGGCTGAGCCGAACCAGTCACGTAAGCAGCTATGTTCGTGGATTCGATTGCATATCGGAAGAACGTGAGATGTTCGCGTGATACGCCGCCTAGCACCTGGAGGTGGTTATTGGCCCAGAATTTTCCATCCTGTACCCAGGCGATGGGGAGTGAACGCGTAAGCAGGTTGGCGCCGTCTTCGCTAACGCACAGGTAGGAGCCTTCGTGAGTGAACCCCTCCACATAATCGACTGTGCCCGATGCGCCTAAGTAGGGGAAAGGGCCAGGGACTCGATCACTTGATTTGACCGGTCTGCGCGCCTCGTTGAAGAACTGAAGCACCTCACCGATGTTTTGCTGCTGTGTAGTCATTACTTCAACCTCCCCAGCTGTTCGCGGACGACCTGATCGAGGCGGGCGGCGTCGTCAAGCGCGGCGGTGAGCTCGTTGGTGAGGCGGGCAATTTTCTCGTCGATGGGCTCGTCGTCTTCCTCGACCTCGGCGAAGCCGACGTAGCGGCCGGGGGTCATGGCGAAGTCAGCATCGCGGATGTCGTCGAGGGAGGCGGACTTGCAGAAGCCAGCAATGTCTTCGTAGGCCTCGTCCTTCGGTGCGGAGGTGCGGCCGCGCCAGAGGCGGAAGGTGTCGGCGATCTTCTGGATATCCTCGTCGCTGAAGGTGCGCTCCGTGCGGTCAATCATGTGGCCGAGCTCGCGGGCATCGATGAAGAGCACCTGGTTCGTGCGGTCAATGGTGCCCTTGGAACCGGCCTTCTTGTCCTTGGCGAAGAACCAGACGCAGACCGGAATCTGCGTACCACGGAAGAGCTGTGCAGGAAGTGCGATGACGCAGGAGACGATGTCGTCTTCCACCATGGCCTTGCGGATGTCGCCTTCACCGGAGGAGTTCGACGTCATCGTGCCGTTGGCCATGACAACACCGGCCTCACCCTGAGAGGTGAGCTTGGAAATGATGTGCTGCATCCACGCGAAGTTTGCATTGCGCTTAGGCGGAACGCCGTACTTCCAGCGAGTGTCTTCCTCGCTGCGCGACCAATCCTTGATGTTGAACGGTGGGTTGGCCATGACGTAGTCCATCTGCTTGCCCGGATGGATGTCGCGGGCGAAGGTGTCGGCCCACCGCTCGCCGAGGCCAGCGGAGCTAATAGCGTGGATAGCCAGGTTCATCTTGGCCATGCGCCAGGTGCGTTCGTTGAGCTCCTGACCGTAGATGGCCAGAGCAGTGCGGTCCTTCTCCGTGGTTTCGAGGAACTTCTCGGCCTGAACGAACATGCCGCCTGAGCCACAGCAAGGATCGTAAACGCGACCCTGGGTCGGCTCCAGGATTTCTACGAGAGTGCGGACGACGGGGCGCGGGGTGTAGAACTCGCCGCCACGCTTGCCCTCAGCACGGGCGAACTTCTCCAGGAAGTATTCATAGACCTCACCCAGCAAATCGCGAGCACGCTCGGGACCCTCCGCGGTGAAACGCGTGGTGCTGAACAAGTCGATGAGTTCGCCCAAACGACGCTGGTCAACGCTATCCGAGGCGAAGTTCGTGGGCAGGGTACCTAACAGCGACTCATTGTCCAGCATGAGCTGCTTCATCGCGTTATCGATGAGCTTGCCAATGGACTGGTACTCCTGGCCGGCGTCCGCCGTCTTGCCCTTCGAGTTGTCACGCAGGAAGGTCCAACGAGCGATGGGGTCGACCCAGAAAACGTTCTTCTCACGGTAAGCGTCGATATCCTCCAGGTCTTCCTGGATGTACTCTTCGCTATCGCCGCGCTCCTCGCCTTCGGCACGCAGCTCCGCGCGCCGGGCATCGAAAGCATCAGTGACGTACTTGAGGAACACCAGTCCTAGGACGATGTCCTTGTACTGGGAGGCGTCCATGGAACCGCGCAGCTTGTCTGCTGCCTTCCATAAAGTGTCCTTGAGCTCTTTGAGGGTGGTGGCGGAGGCTGACTCTACGTTCTGCTCATCCTTGACTGAGTTAGTCATTTTTCTCCTTACATATAACGGGGTTTTGTTCGTTTGAATGTTGAACTCTGTTATTAGCCTGGCGGGGATTGTCCACGAGATTCAGCGATGGTGACAGCACCGGTACCTATCGACATGACGAGGCCGTGCTCAAGTTCATCGAGGCTATGTAACTGTTCTAAGAGCTGCTGGCGTCGTGCGCGGAGCTGGTGTTCCACCGAGCCGAGGTGCTTCGCATTCCGACGTGGAAAGACGGGGAAGTACAGCGAGCTCAGCTCCGAGGATGTGGCCTCGTTGATGGCTTTCGCCACGAGGTACGGGATGCAAACCTTCTCAAGGGGAGTCTTGCTGCGCCCGCGGAAGGTGCGGCACCGCAACGCTTGGGCAGGAGCCGTGAGGAGCTTGCCACCTTCTTCATCGATGAGAGCACGTGGCGTAGGGCTCTTAATGAAGACAACGTCCCCGGGCTCTGTGAGAACACCGCGGGGTGCAATGTCGTCTAATTGCAGACGGTCGATGCATCGAGTGCCTTGCGGAACGTGTTCCAGGATTTCTGGCGCGCCGATGAGTTCCAGCGTTGCAACTGCGTTCGGAGCGAGATCCTTGTCGGAGACGCGAGAGCCGCTGAGTTTCTGAAGAACTCCAGTCCGCGCATTAGTTGCGGCTTTCCAAGGACGGTACTCAATCCGAGTGGACTCAGTGTCGGCACGCATGCCGACCTTTGGCTGCGTGTCCTCGAGTCCTACAGAGCTGATGTCCCATCCGGCCTGATGCGCGGTGTGGATGAGGTCAGCAGCCGACGCTGTTGACTTGCTAGTAAAGACGGAATCATCAAGAGAATGAGTGCGGCTGCGCCATGCAGAGGCGGCACGCAGTGTGCGGCCGCGCACAAAGGTGTGCTTGAGAGCATCGTCCGGAGTGGTAAGCATGGTGACCCAGTCCGAGATGAGTCCGGGCGCGGTTACGTCGGGTACATCGGCGAGCACTACTGGTGCGTCGGCGGAGTTGCCGACTGCAGCGCGGTTGGGGCGCTTGAAGATCCACAAGGCGCCTTGCTGTTGGCCACGGTCAGGGAAAATGCCGCGGGGCAGGCGCGCGCTGTAGCGGAGCGGGGCCAGTGCGCCGGTTTCTGTCGGCGCGAGGAAACGCCGGCGGATACTCTGCGCTGCGGAATCTTCGATGAGTAAGCCTGCGGAGGATACGCAGAGGAGCGCGCCACGGTCATCCAAGTGGTCGAGCCAATCCTGGAGGCCGTCGAAGTACGCTTGGGCTTCTTCCGTCTGTGCAGGCGTCGCACGGACGATGAAAGAATCCGAGGGGATCTCCTCGCTGACGTCGAGGAACTCCACGTTGCGGCACGCCAGTTCAGCCCAGAAGAGAGAGGCGGGAGCGCACTCCTTCCGATAACCGATGGTGAGTGACATCGGTTCCGTGAGGCTACGGACCAAGTCTGCGACGAGTCCCAGGCTGTATTCATCAGTAGGGATGATGAGCGGTGCAGGACCTGCAACAGTGAGGGCTTCTTTCAAAGCGGAGGTTACGCGCGCAGAGAAGCGAGAAGACAGCAGTACCTGACGTTGAGCGCCGAGATCGTGCGCAAGCCGAGCCAGTGCTGCGGCAGGCGTGAAAGCCGCCTCGGTGACGAGCTCAGCTGCCTCGTTGATGTCGGCGCGCGAGACGGCAGTAGGGGTGCTGTCTGCGGCGCGTTCGTATGAGGCAGTGAGGGCGTCTATGACCTCGGCGGAGTAATCAAGGGAAGGCGCCTCGAAACCTGTGCTGCACTGTACGAGGCTGAGCGCGGCGTGGGCAGGGTGGCTGAGCAACATCTGGTAGAGAGAAGAGTGGAAGAGCGCATCATTCACTGCGGTAGCACGATGGCCGAGCTGCGTTGTGCGCAGCCAGTCTTGAACATCGGCGACGGCGTAGTAGGGGCGGCCGTCATGTTCTTCGTAGGGGGTGGGGAAGGGGGAGTCGGATTCTGCATTAAAGCGCTGGATCCACTCGTTGACCGCAGGGCGTGCGACGCCGGTCATGCGAGCGATGTCGGCGAGCGTCATGGTGGCGGTCATGGTGTGCCTCCTTTCGTAGGGGGAGCGATGGGGAATAGGGGCGAACAGTCATTGCTGATTGCTCTGCTATTCACCATAAGGGAACTTTGGTGCAATCGCCCGAAAATACATTGTTAAACGTCCTTAAGGGTGCTTAAGGCCGCTTATCTTAACCCTGAAACGAATGGGTGGGCGCTGCTGCTTGCTGCAATGTGTGGCGACGGTATAGGTAGCTGGTGTCGGGTGCTTCCGCTACCCTGAGTCGCAAAATTCATCAGTCATCGAGAGAAAGGACGCGGAATGTCTGTTGCTAGCCCGAATCCCGAAGTCGGATTTAACGTGTGGGTTTTCTACTCCGAGGGCGGTCTTTCAGCGACCTATGCGGTGAAGCCCTATGCGTTCAATGGCGACGCCGAGTCACTGCGGGCCATGATGAAAGAACTCGCGCCGACTGATTTCTATACGGTTCCGCAGCGGACGTACCCGAAACGCTTCCAACTGCACGGCCCCAATGGGCAGGTGCTCGAGGGGGCTGTGACCGTGGCAAGCGTCGACGACAAGGTTGTCGAGCAGTTGGTCGAATCTGTGCTCCCGCTGCCGCCTCAGTACGTCAACCGTCAGGGCGTTCCCGGAGATTTCCAGCTGCCGGTTGATGCATTCAATGTTGTGGTGACGTTCGTCGAAGAACGAGAAGACGGCACGCTGGTGCCGCAGGTGTCGGCCTAAAGCCTGCCCACGCGGCTGTTCCACTTCTTGAGTGCGCGGCGGCCGCGGTAGTGGCCGAGGAGTGAGGCGGTCGCGGTGTCGAGGGGGAGCTGCGAGCCGAAGCTCAGGGGCATGCCCACCCACGTCATCGCGAGCACGCGCAGGGCGTGGCTGTGGGTCCAGATCTGCTAGTCGGGAATGGTGGCGATGATATCCTGACGGGTCTTTCCTTCGTACTGGCCATAGTTCCACTCGGCGAGGTCCTCGGTGACCTGATAGCCCGAGAATCCGGCGAGCTGGGCGGTTTCCTGTGCGCGCAGGCGGGGAGAGCAGTAAACCGTGTCGAATTGGTCAGGGTCGAGGACAGCCGTGAGCGTCTTCGCTTGCTCGCGGCCCTTTTCGGTGAGCGGCAGATCCGTGGTTGAGGTGTGCTGGCTGGTGCGCGACCAGGCGGTTTCGCCGTGACGAACGATAAACAAATGAGTCGTGTGAGTCCTCCTTAGAACGAGCTGGATCCGCCCGAGCCGGAGAACCCGCCGGAGGAGTAGCCCGTGGAGACGCCGCCAGAACCCGAACTTGCCTGAGCGTGGGCGGCGACGTCCGACTGGTGCCAGTCGTTGATGACGACATAAGGGACATAGTAAGAGCCGACGCCGGGGCGCCAGGCGGCATCGGCAAGCGTGGCGGCGCTGTGGTCCTCGCGGTCGATGTTGGAGGCAGCGTAGAGCTGGTCCTGGAGCGCGTCGATGAGGACCTTGTAATCGCCGAGGATGCCGGCGTAGGTGTCCATGAATTCGGGGGCATCGATGTATTTCCGCAGCTCCAGGACGCGGGTTTCGAGCGCCTCGAGCTTGACCTTGAGATCCCCCTCCGCCTTGGTGGTGGCGGCGAGGACGTCTTCATGAAGATCCGTGAGCTCACGACGGCGGACTTCGGTGTTGCCGTGCTCCATGCGGGCGAGCTGTTCGATATTGGACTCGGCGTTCACCGTGGCTTCGACGGCGGCGCGAGCGTCCGCGATGCGCGGTGCACAGTCACGGAACTCGCTGTCCGGGGACTTTGAGGTGAGTCCGTCGAAGCCCGTCATGCGTGAGTGGGCGTCGACAAAGCGGGAGCGAATCTCCTCCCACTGCTGGCGCAGCGTGTCATTCGCCAGGGGAGAGCTGAGCGAATGGGCGCGGACGTTGATCTGATCGAGGCGCTGCGCGATGTCGCCGTGGTGGGCCAGGATGTAGTCCCAGTCCTCACGGGCTTTCTTGGCCTTCTTCTTGCGGGTGGCCGCTAGTGCAGCGCCCAGAGCACCGAGGCCGAGGACGCCGACGGTGCCGCCGATAATGCCGCCCACGTGGCCGTCGTTGGAGTCCTTGGCGGTGAGAGTGGTATCGGCAGCGGCCTGCACGCCGCGGAGCATGCCGTCCTTGTACTTCTCGTCCGCGAGGAGCCCGCGCATTTCGTCGGTAATTGCCTTGAGACGCTTCTCATCGCGGAGGTTGAGGTCGCCTGCGACGTTCTCGCCGGCGTAGACACCCATGCGACGCGGGTTCATGCCCACGGCGACGATGAGGTGACTGTCGGCGTATTTCTCGCCAGAGGCGTCATGGAGCCCGTGGTCGCCGGTATAAAAGCGTACGGTGTCATTGAGATTATCGTCGTTGCTTTCAAACGTGACGAAGTCGATGGCGGTGACGCTCTGGGGCAGGGTGACGTTGCTGGCGTTCTCCTTGAGCTGGGATTCTTCCTCGGGCGTCAGGATGTCCGCCTGGTCATCGAGGGTGACGGCGGAGGGCTCCAACGCGAAGGCGGGCGCGGCAGGGCCAAGGAAGAGCAAGGACGCGGCGGTGAGGACGGGGAGAATGCGCATGATTTAAGTGTATGTGCGTGTGGGCGTGGCAGCGGGATTTGGGCGAGAGTAGCCAGGACGCGCCTTAAAACGCGTCACCAATTCCGCTAGAGACACAATTGTGAGATACCGGTTCAGGCGTCATGCCGTGAAGGCAATGCATAAGTTAGCTAGGGCTTTTGTTTCGTGCTCAGGCTGAAGAATCGTGAGCCAGCTATGGTCGACGGCGGGCGATGTCTTCCACTCGGGAAAGGTCCTTTACCCAGCTACGGAGGCCTGGATCTATGTAACGAACTATTTCTGTTGCATCGTGCAGTCGCGCATGCGGGTTGGAGTCGAGAAGGTTTTCTACGTGTGCGGCGCGATTTCGTAGCTGAGCAAGCCGGTGCAATCGTTCGTAGACGAGTTCTACTGCAGGTTGCTTGAGGACTCCACTGACAGAATTGTGGGCTGCGTAAGGAAAAGCACGGACTAGGGCGTAATCCCAAAGGATCTGCTTCTTTTTATTGTTCGGTTGGCTTGGAGGAAGCAGGCGCGGCCATACGCCGAAGCTCAATTGAGCAACAATATCGTCGTGTGTAACTTCGGTGGACTTTCGTGGGTGATAAGTAGGACGTGAACGCGCTGACTTCCTTGCTTGCCGGGTCGCTTCTGACAATGTTCGTTTCAGTGATGCGAGTTGAGTCGCGGGATTGATTGTCCAGTCTGGGCCGTACGAGGATCCATCGGGTTGCCTGCGTTGGCGATTCCAGAGCCTCAATTCGCGGTCTATCGCGTTACGAACAATAATCTCGACAGGGGCAAGGACCTCGAGAAAAGCTGCTGAGATTTCGATATTCCATCGGTATAAGGCGAGCGCGAGTTCAGGATCATGGCCTGCCCGCTCAAGGTACGGTGTGAGTCGAGGACGGCTTAATCCCCTTTCAAATCTTTCCCATTCGTGGTTTCTCACGAATGGCCTCCTTAACGTACGGCGCGGCCTTTCGGGGGAATTTTTAATGAGTCTCGTCGCGCGGTTTACAAAATCCTCCGTTCCTGCCATACTAACTGAGAAAGTTGCAGACAAGTACTGTAACTGCTTTCCCAAGACTTCTAGTTCGGCTAGAAGATCTTCGAAGACAGCACCGAGGCACAGCCGTCTCGGTGCTGTCCTTTTTGTATAGGCATGCCCTTTTGCTACTTAGCCCCGCATTTTCGGCACAGAAAACTATTGGGCTTCTCCCAACCGTTTGACTTAACCCACCGTTAACCAGTAAAGTTAACGACAGGTTAACAATTAGCAAACGGGACAATAATCCGAGAAAGGGGATAACAATGAACCAGTTTGAAACCCTGCGCCAGGATCTGCACGAGAACTACGGCCACGAGTACACGGCCGTGGAAATCGATGCCAAGCTCGATGAGGTTATTGCCAAGCACACCAAGAAGGCGGAGCTCGATGAATTCGTGCCGCTGTTGGTGGAGCGTGAGGTGCGCGACTACTTCGGTGCTCACCGCCTGCACGTACGATTTGCCGCCGGTACCAATAATGCGCTGGCCCAAGCCGCAGCGGAACTGACCCGCAAGCACGCCGGCGCAGCCCTCTTTGTAGATACCGCCGTTACTCACCCAGAAAACGAAGCGGAAGGCCACCTTGCCCACGTCATGAACGAGCGCGGCATGGGTGAAGCCCCGAATAAGTACCTCGATGAGGTGCGCACGGTAGCGATGCCGGATTACATTGTGTTCTTGGGCCGCGAGATCGAGCGCGATGAGGCAGGCAAGGACATCAAGATTTGGGATATTCCTGCCGCGGATACCGTGGAGGAGGCGCGCGAATTGGCTGATGACCTCGAAGCCCGCGTACTCTACATGCTTAACAAGCTGGGCATTGACCCGGTAGCCGAACCGGTCAACGCTTAGAAGCGATATGGGTTGGGCAGCTGGGAGGAGACGTTATTATTGGCCACCCAGAAGCCCGCAAACCTATAGGGCATGTAATGCGTGCCCATGCCGGGGCGCCATTCCGGCGTGCCCAGAAGCGGGGGAGTTTTACGGTCGCGTTGCGGATATAGCCTTTCTGGCAGTGCGCCCACCATGGGGTGGTAGTCCTCGAGGATGCGAACGAAGGCGGAGTCGAAGTCTTCCCGCGACAGATCCTGGGACAGATCATTAATGCGCTGCGTAATCTGGCGCAAGCTGGCGTTGTCGGGCTGACGGGAGAGGGCCGCTTGGGCGTCGCCAAGCAGCCATTGCACCTCGCCCGCGCGCACCGCAGTATCGCCGGCGCAGAAATTTTCCAAGGAATCTATCTGCGCTGCGGCCGTATTGATTTGCTTGAGCGCTTTGTATGCCTCCTTAATGGAAGCGGCGTGCAGGGAATAGTCTTGGATGTTCTCCAGCGCCTTGAGCGTCGGTCGCGCATCAGTGTACTGATTGAACAGAGAGCGCCACTGTACCTTCAGGTAGTCGCCCGCCAAGGGGGAATGCAGGGCGTCAATCCGGGCCTCCGTGCGCTTGATGAGTTCCTCAGCTCCGTCGCGAGCGCCCTTAATATAATCGAAGCGCTTGCGCACTCGGGCGCGGCGGATGAACAAGTAGGTAATGAGGCCGACCGCGCCCAGAACCACGAGCACCATAGTGGCTGCGATGAACACGGACCACGTGGGTGCATCCTGCGCATATTGTCGGCGCACGGTGGTATCCGCGGCGGCGCGCGTCGCCAAGATCATGCCGACGGTATAGTCATCGTCCGCCAGCGCCGGCCGCATCTGGTCCAAGATGCCGTCCATGCGGCCCTCGTCATAAATCTTGATGTCCTGGCACACCTCTGTGCCGCAGTGCACAGCCATACTATTGGGCTCAAAACCTACCGCGATGACGAGCACATTTTTCTGTAACTCACTTCCGCTGATGAAATGTGGATGCTCGCGGGCCAAGTCATGGAACAAAGTCCGGGAAAATTCCTCGCCCGAATTCGGATACGTAGCGTAGAGGACTTCGTGCACAGAATCCGGCAAATGCATGGACTGTGCTTGCGATTTGATGGCGTCTTCGTCCGAATTGCTGAGGATTTGGGCGTGGTCGAGAAACTCCACCGCGGGCTTTTCCTCTGCGATAGCGGCGGGCGCGCTGGCTACAGCGAGAAGACCTACTGCTGCCACGCAAGGAACCCATCTCATGAGGTTCCATCATACGGGCTCCGCGTGTAAACCGTAGTACTTATGCAAAAGCAACTACGCTAAATCGCTGACTACTGTTTATACCGTTTGGAGAATCGAAGCTATCGTGACTGCCAACAACACCCAGGCCCATGAGCCCCTGCAGCGCATCCTGCTGCCTAAGCGCGGCGAGCCCTTTGATGTGCGGATGCTCTACCTCATCGAGGCCGAGCAAAACCGCGAACGCCTTAGCTGGTTTGACCGCACGTCCGTCACCATTCCGGCCGGCGAGGAAGCCTCTTTTGAGACCTACTTCAATGCCTTCCCGGCTTCTTATTGGCGCCGCTGGTCGCAGCTGCGCTCCGTTATTCTCAGCCTAGACATTGAGGGTCAAGCAAATATTTCACTCTACCGCTCCAAGCAGGATGGCCAGCGTATTTCCGTGGCCAACCACCTGGTGGGCACCGGCCACCACGAGTTTGAGCTGCCACTCAAAAACTTCGAGGACGGCGGCTGGCTGTGGTTCGATATCACCGCCGAGCAGGAAACCACGCTTGCCGACGCCGCCTGGTGCTCTCCCCACGCCCCTGGCCCACAGCTGCTGCCGGACGGCACCGAACAACCGGCGCAGGACAAGCGCGTGGCGGTCGGCATTCCTACCTTTAACCGCCCGACCGATGCCGTGGCAGCACTCAAGGCATTGGCCGAGGACCCGGTGGTAGATGAAATTATCGACTTCGTCCTCATGCCGGACCAGGGCAACCAGCACCCCGCTGATGAGCCGGGCTACGACGAGGCGGTGGCCCACTTTGGCGATCGTTTCCGCGAGTTCCGCCAGGGCAATCTGGGCGGCTCTGGCGGCTACTCCCGTATCATGTACGAGGCGCTGGAACATACCGATTCGCCCTTCATCCTCTACATGGATGATGACATCGCCATTGAGCCGGACTCCGTACTGCGTGCGGTTCAGGCGGCCCGCTACGCCGCCAAGCCCATTGTCGTCGGCGGCCAGATGCTCAACCTGCAGGAACGCTCCCAGCTGCGCACTACCGGCGAGCAGGTTAACCGTGCCGATTTCATGTGGGGCGCGGCGCCGCACGCCGTCTACGACCACGACTTTGCTAAGTACCCGCTGCGCGCCATCGGTACCCGCGAAACCCACCTGGATCCGAAAAAGTATGATTCCCGTGCGCTGCACCGCCGTGTTGACGTGGAATATAACGGCTGGTGGATGTGCCTCTTCCCGCGCATCGTGGCAGAAACCAACGGCCAGCCATTGCCGCTGTTTATCAAGTGGGACGATACCGAGTACTCCCTGCGAGCAGCGCGCAACGGATTCCCCACGGTGACTTGGCCGGGTGCCGCCATCTGGCACATGGCCTGGGCCGATAAGGACGATGCCATTGACTGGCAGGCCTACTTCCACCTACGCAACCGCCTCATCGTGGCTGCGATGTACCACGAGGGGCCGGTCAAGGGCATTACCAAGTCCATCTTTAAGTCCACCCTCAAGCACACCATGTGCATGGAATACTCCACCATGGCCATCCAGATTGAGGCTATGCGAGACTTCCTGGCCGGGCCGGACCATCTCTTCGACATCCTGGAGTCTTCGCTGCCGCGCATCGCGCAGATCCGCAAGAACTACTCCGATGCCGTCATCCTGGAATCCGCCGATGAGCTGCCGGCTCCCACCGGCGCGCCGGGCGTGCCCACCCGCAATATCGGCGGCCGCCTGGCCAAGATTAAGAAGATCCCGTGGGCTATCAAGGGTCTCAAGCACCTCGTCAGCAAGGAAGACGCTGCGCACCATGAGGCGCCGCAGCTCAACCTCACCCCGGACGAGGCCCGCTGGTTCACCCTGTCCCGCGTAGATTCGGCCACCGTGTCCACCGCGGGTGGCACCGGCGTGGCCTTCCGCAAGCGGGATCGCGACCTAGCCAAGGACCTCGTGACCCAGACCCGCGAACTGCTGAAGGAAATCGAGGAGAACTTCGACGACCTGCGCGCCGAATACCGCGCGGCACAGCCGGAGCTGACCTCGCGCGAGTCCTGGAAGAAGGTCTTCGATGCCCAATAAGCTTTCCGTAGCAGAATCGCGCGTCCTCGAATCCATCCAGGGTGCGGCCTTCGACGTGCCCGGCGTGCTTCCCACCGCCCGCGGGCTTAGCCACTGGGGCGAGCATGCCTTGGGCTGGATGGGCAGCGCTGCGGTAGGGGCGGGCGTCGACAAGCGCCGCCGCGAAGGCTGGATCCGTGTTGGGGCCGCCGCCTTCCTCGCGCACGCCGCCAGCGTGGTGCTCAAGCGCATCGTACGCCGCAAGCGCCCGGATTATCCGTACGTGCGCGTGGGGGTAAAGACCCCCTCCAAGTTGTCCTTCCCCAGCTCGCACGCGACTTCGACCACCGCATTCCTGGTGGCGGTAACCCGCCTGACCGGCCGCAAGGCGCCCCTTCTCGGCGTGCCGGTAATGATGGCATCGCGTATGGTGCTCGGAGTGCACTACCCAACAGATACGGCCGTGGGTGCGGCCATCGGCGCTGCTACCGCGGAGGTCGTGATGAAAGGAATGAAGCATGAGTGATGATGGAAACCAGCACTTTTTCCATTCGGAACCGCACACCTCTGGCGTAGATACCGGCCGCAAGCGCAAGCCGCCGAAGAATCTTGTCGATGGCATGATTAAGGCCCTGCGCCCCAAGCAGTGGGTCAAAAACGTCCTGGTGCTGGCCGCCCCCGCTGCGGCCGGCGCCGAGGCGCTGTTCCATGGCCGCGTGCTTCTCGACGTCCTCTTGGCCTTCGTCGTCTTCTGCCTCGGCGCTTCCTCCATCTACCTGATTAACGATGCGAAGGACTGGCGCGAGGACCAAGAGCATCCGACCAAGCGCTTCCGCCCGATTGCCTCGGGCGTGCTGCCGATTAAGCTCGCCTATGTCATGGCCGTAGTGCTCATCGTCCTGTCCATCGGCCTGTCTTTCCTTGCCACTGCCGGCCCGCAGCTGGCTATCGTGATGGCGATTTATATCGCGTTGCAGTTGGGCTATTGCTTTGGCTGGAAGCATATGCCGGTGATCGATATTGCGCTGGTGTCCTCCGGTTTCATGCTGCGCACTATGGCCGGTGGCGTAGCCGCAGGCATCGAGCTGTCCCAGTGGTTCTTGCTGGTGGCGGCCTTCGGTTCGCTGTTTATGGCCTCCGGCAAGCGCTACTCGGAAATCCTGTTGGTAGAACAGACCGGCGCGAAAATCCGCAAGTCCCTCGAGGGGTATACGCCCACCTACCTGCGCTTCGTGTGGACCCTAGCCGCCACCGCGGTGGTCATCTGCTACACCTTGTGGGGCTTCGAGCTCGCTAACGACGCCCAGACCGGTGGCGTGTGGTACCAGATTTCCATGGTGCCGTTTACCATCGCCATCCTCCGCTATGCGGCCGACGTGGACCGCGGCCAGGGTGGCGCACCGGACGAGATTGCACTGGAGGACCGCACTTTGCAGGTTCTCGCCTTGGCTTGGCTCGCCTGCATTGCCATGGCGGTTTATATCACGCCGTTGTTCTAGACACAGCGGAATCGATATAGAAATTTTCTGCGGGGCTGATAAACTTTCTCCCCGTGTTTAACATCGACCACAAGAGCATCGCCCGCTGGAGTACCCCAGCGGTCGTTCTGGTGATCGGTGTTTTATCTTTCTGGGGCGGCTTCGCACGCCGTTGGATTTCCGATGACGGCCTCATTGTCCTGCGCACCGTGCGTAACCTCGAAGCCGGAAACGGGCCCGTGTTCAATATGGGCGAGCGTGTAGAGGCCAATACCTCCACGCTGTGGCAATACCTCATCTTCCTCGTGCGCTGGGTTTCCCATGCAAATCTGGAAGGCATCGCCATTTATTTGGGCCTCTTCTTGGCGGTAGCGGCAATGGTTGTCGGCACGGGGGCGTCGGCAAGCATGCGCTCTGGAGCGGTCCTTCCGGCCGGCGCACTTGTGTATTTGGCCCTGCCACCGGCCCGCGACTTCTTTACCTCCGGCCTGGAATGGGGCCTGTGCATCTTCTACCTTGCGGTGCTGTGGTGGCTGTTGCTGCGGTGGTCGCGCCCGCGCCGCCACTCCGGGAGTAATAGCGAAGCCTATTGGCTCGCCTTCTGGGCCGGGCTGTCTTGGCTGGTGCGCCCAGAGCTCGCCCTGTATGGCGGCCTGGTGGGACTCGTGCTGCTCGTATCCCACCGCTGGTGGAAGATTCTTGCCGCCGCAGTGCCGTTGCCGTTGGCCTATGAGATTTTCCGCATGGGTTACTACGGCCTGCTGACCCCGCACACGGCCGTGGCCAAGTCTGCGGCGGGTTCCGAATGGGGCAAGGGCTTTACCTACCTGGCGGACTTTGCCGGACCGTACTGGCTCTTCCTGCCGCTCATCGTGCTAGCCATTGCGGGTCTGTGGAAGGCGGACCTGCGCCCCACTGCTGTGCGATCCAGCGCCACTGCCACGTATCTTTTTGCGGGTGCGGCGCTCATCCATACGCTTTACGTCTTGCGCGTGGGCGGAGACTTTATGCACGGCCGTATGCTGCTGCTGCCACTTTTTGCGTTTCTGCTTCCAATCTTTGTCGTTAGCGTACGCATGTGGATTGTCTCCGTCCTCTGCGCGGTGTGGGCGCTGGTTATCGTTCTGCGCGGCCATCCGGTGGATCGCAGCGTCTATGCGGATGAAATTTCCATCGTGGACGAGCGCGATTTCTGGACCTATGCCACCCAGCGCCAGGATCCTCCCATGCGCGCCGAAGAGTTCCTTGGTGCCAAGTTTATGGAGGACTACCAGGAGGGCATCGACGAGTTAGAGGCGGGCGACGCCATGACCTTCCGCTATATCAAGGGCGAAGATAGGTTCTCGTGGACGGCCACGCCTGCGGACCCTTCCCGCACCGATCCGCCGACCGTTTATCTGCTCAATTTGGGCCTGTCTTCCATGAATGCGCCGCTGGATATTCGCGTGCTGGACAATATCGGCCTCAGCAACCCTTTGGCGGCGCGCCAGCCGCGCATCGAGGGCGGGCGCATTGGGCACGACAAGAGCTTGGATATGTCGTGGCAGGTGGCAGATTCCGCGGCCGATATCGACGAGATCCCGGCGTGGATTGATAAGTACGAGGCGGCCAAGGCTCGCGCCGCGCTTGCCGACGCCGATTTTCAGAAACTCTTCGCCACATACAGGGAACCCCTAACTTGGGACCGTTTCTGGAAAAATATTAAATTCTCCCTGACCGATGGCCGGACCCTCACCTTTTCTTCTGATCCCTCTGACTACCTGCGTTAATCCTTTTAAATGCAGACTTTAGGGGGAACCTAAGTTACACTATTCTGTGACATTGTTATCGATCCGTGACGTTAACGGTATACAGGTTCCGGACGATAGAACTTAGTGACAATCACCGAGTAGTTTGAAGGAGAAAGATGACTGCATCCATCAAGGGTCGCGTCCTTTCAGTCATCATGGCAGTTGCCGTAGCTTTGGGCCTAGCCGTCGTGGCGGGGTCCCAGCCGGCAGAGGCAGCCAACCGCGACTGGCTGCGCCGTGACGCCACTGGTACATGTGAGTGGGACAAGGTCGGCTGGTGGGTCCAGCGTTGTGACGTATGGTCCCAGGCCATGGGCCGCACCATTCCGGTGCAGGTTCAGCCGGCAAAGCGTGGCGGCAATGCTGCCCTCTACCTGCTGGATGGCCTGCGTGCCACCGAGCGCACTAATGCATGGGTAAATGACGTTAATGCTGCCAAGACCTACGAGCCGCATAACATCACCCTCGCTATGCCCGTTGGTGGTGCCGCTTCTTTTTACGCTGACTGGCAGGGTCCTGCTACCTACGACCTGGAGAATCCGGTCAACTACAAGTGGGAGACCTTCCTGACCAGCGAGCTCCCTGGCTACTTGGAGCGTAACTTCGGTGTTGCCCGCAACAATAACTCCATTGCTGGCCTGTCCATGGGCGCCGGTGCCGCCCTGACCCTGGCTGCTAAGCACCCGAACCAGTTCCGTCAGGCGCTGTCCTACTCCGGCTTCCTGACCACCACGGTCCCGGGCGCTCAGACCATGATGCGCTTTGCCATGCTGGATGCGGGCGGATTCAACATCAACGCTATGTACGGTTCCCTGTTTAATCCGAAGCGTTTCCAGAATGATCCGCTGCTGCTTATCCCGCGTCTGCGCAATACCAACCTGTATATCTCCGCTGCCTCTGGCGTCCCAGGCGCTGGCGATGCTCACTACCTACCGGAGCACCAAGCCGCCGGTGCTGCACTTGAGGTCGGCTCCAATATCACCACCCGCGTGTGGGAAGGCGCTGCTCGCCTGCAGGGTCTCAATCCAACCGTGAGCTACCCGGCCCAGGGGCTGCACAACTGGGAGCAGTTTGGCTACCAGCTCAACCGCTCTAAGCCACAGGTGCTTAACGTTATGAACGCTTGGTAATTCTTGCGGCCGAATCCCCTTTCTTAAGGAAAGGGGATTTTCTTTTACGAGTCGTATCGAACAAATATGCGTCTATCTATTGCGGGTGTCTCGGCGTTGCGCTAATCTAGGGGCGTAAGTTCGATTGGGTGTGCGAAATTATTTAGAGGGGGAGCTTTTGTGACTACTGCTACCGCACCACCAAAACAGGCGTATTTTTCTACCAATGACATGGAAGACACCGTGTGCGTCATGGCCATGGTGCAAAGAATTCAATCATGGCAACTGTTCCAGGCAGTGTTGCCACAGTTGGAAGACGACGTTGATTGCACATTGGCTGTATTGGCTAAGAAGCTCGGTCTTTCGCGATGGCGGGTATCAAGTGCAATCCAAGCCCACTTTCGGATGCGCGAACTGCCGCTTACTACCGCAGTACAAACAGAACACTGGATTTTGGACCTTCCGCGACTCCAAGTTATTGACGTGGAATTGCGCCCCCTCGGCGGGGATGAAGCGCAGATTCAGCTGGTTGATGCGGCCTTGGCAGATTTTCTCACGCCCAAAGACCCAGGACAGCACGTGCCGACGGAACCGGAAATCCGAAATTTCCTGCGCGGATTCATTGATGGGCTGCTGAAGCCAGATTTGTCGGCGCAAATCGAGCGCGCGGTGTCGGTGTCCTATTCGGGCGGACAAGCCACGATCGTGTTGAAGACAGATAAGGCCACTGCGGCGGCGATTTCCCGGCATGTTGATAAAGCGGCAGCAGAAGACGGAGTTTCAAAGGCGGAAGCGCTGGAAAATCTGATCTTTAACCGCACTAGTACCAAGGTGGTGATTAACACCTATCGCACAGGCGAGGATCCTTCCCGCGTCTTTATTCCTAGCGCAGGATGGTGCGATCTGGGGGAGGACTTAGCACATGACTCTGCGGTGCGAACTCTTACCGCCGAGGACGTCAAAAAGTATGTTCCCTCAGAAGAAATCCGTGCCTGGGTGCAGGGACGGGACGCGATCTGCCGGTGGCCGGGGTGTTCAATGCCAGCGCACTATTGCCAACTGGATCACCGAGTGGAGTACGGCGACAAAGGGCCTACCAGTGTGGGAAATCTGGTGAGCTTGTGTCAGCATCACCATAACGTGAAGACGGATGGTCGGGTGAGATACATCATGGACCCGTTTACCGGCGATATTGTCTGGATGTTCGAGGATGGCACCTTTGAAGTGGACCGCGCAGCCGGACCTCTAGCGCCACGAAATATTCACTGGAAACTTACTTGGGAGCAATTCCTTAAATTGCAGAGGAGAACATTGCAAGGTTCGTGAGTCGGGACTATACAGGGGCCTATGTTCGCTATTGAGAATCCAAGCACTGGTAAGAGTGAAGACACTTTCGAGCGTATCGATGATTCACAGCGTGATGACATTCTGGACCGTTCTACTGCGGCTTTTAATGCATGGCGTGAGACCCGCATTGAGGAACGCGCGGCAATCCTTTCGCGCGCAGCTGACCTTTATGAAGAGCGCATTGATGAATTGGCCGATCATATCGGCCGCGAGATGGGCAAGCTGACCCGTTGGGCCAAGGCCGAGATTCAGATCGTGGCCGATATCTACCGCTACTATGCTGAGCATGCTCACGAGCTGCTTGCAGATGAATACCTGCCGGCCCAAAACGCGCATAAGACCGTAGTGCGTAAGGAGCCGCTCGGTCCGTTGCTGGGCATCATGCCGTGGAACTTCCCGTACTACCAGGTGGCCCGCTTCGCGGCGCCTAACCTGCTGCTGGGTAACACCATTGTGCTCAAGCACGCTTCCATCTGCCCGCTGTCTTCCCAAGCATGCCAGGACATCCTGGAAGAGGCTGGTCTGCCGAAGGACGCGTACATCAACATCTACGCTTCCGGTTCCCAGATGGATGCTTTTGTAGCGGATAAGCGTATCAAGGGCGTTTCCCTGACTGGCTCTGAAGCTGCGGGCTCTGCAGTAGCAAAGACCGCGGGCGAAAATTATAAGAAGTCGGTGCTGGAGCTGGGCGGCAACGACCCGTTCTTGGTCATTGATGATGAAAACCTCGAGTGGGTACTGGATCAGTTCAACTTGATTCGCATGTACAACACTGGCCAGGCCTGCAACGCGCCGAAGCGACTTATTGTGCTCGAGGACTTCTACGACCGCACCGTAGAGTACTTGGAAAAGAAGATCGGGGCCATGAAGGTTGGCCCGTACGACGATGAGAATGCCGACATTGGTCCGCTGTCCTCTATCGGTGCTCGCGATGAGATCGTGGAGCGCCTGGAAAAGGCCGCGGCCAATGGTGACGCCAAGGTTCGCGTAGGCGGCCAGAAGATTGATCGCGAGGGTGCGTACATGGAGCCTACGCTGCTTACCGACGTCGACCCATCCACCGACGTAGGCTGCAATGAAATCTTCGGTCCGGTCGCCATTGTCTATAAGGCCAAGGACGTCGAAGAAGCCATCGAGATTGCTAATAACTCGGACTATGGCTTGTCTAGCTCCGTATGGGGCACCGATCTGGATGCCGCATTCGAGGTGGCAAACCAGCTCAACGATGGCATGACGTTTGTCAACGAGGCGTCGGTAACCGCAGCAGGCCTGCCTTTCGGTGGCGTGAACCGCTCCGGCTACGGCCGCGAGCTGGCACGCTGGGGCGTCGGCGAGTTTGTCAACGAGCACCTGTACCGCGTGAGCGGACAGGATAACCCGGGCAACTCCCCGGCAATGTAGCGGCGTGTCAGTCTAGCGTAAGTCTCAAGTTCAACTTAAACTTGAGCACACGATAGACAGCTCACGCCGCAGGCATCGGTCCGGGGGAGGGGAACCCTCGGAAAGGTACCGCGGCAAATCTTCAAGGACGTTTACCTATGCGCAAAAGCACTTCCCCGAGTAAAGCTCGCAAGGGCCTTGCAGTGGCCGCAGTACCTACCGCTATTGCCGTGGGTTTGGCTCTGCTGCCAAACGCCACCGCACAATCTTCCGTAGGCGATCTCTCTTCCGCAATCGGCGGCGATTCCAGCCTGTCCGATCACTTCGCCCCGAAGGAGCCGCCCGCCCGCACCCCGCTGAACACCGAATACCCAGATGTTAAGGGCCTGCCGGAGGGTGTCAAGATCAATCGTGTGGAGTACCTGACCAACCGCCACTTGATGGTCTACATCAAGTCCGCAGCCATGCCGGATAAAGAGCAGAAGGTGCAAATCCAGCTGGCTCGTGACTGGTACTCCCACCCGGAAAAGAAGTTCCCAGAGGTATGGGCGCTCGACGGCCTGCGTGCGCGTGACGATGAGTCCGGCTGGACCATCGAGACCAATATTCTGAACCAGTACGCTGACCGTAACGTCAACCTGATTATGCCGGTTGGCGGCGAGTCTTCCTTCTACTCGGACTGGGAGCAGGAAGACCGCGGCAAGCGCTATATGTGGGAGACCTTCCTGACCAAGGAATTGATCCCTATCTTGGACAATGAGTACCGCTCGAACCACAAGCGTGCGGTCACCGGCCTGTCCATGGGCGGCACGGCCGCGATGAACTTGGCTGAGCGCAACCCGCACCTGTTCAACTTCGTGGGTTCCTTCTCCGGTTACCTGGACACCACTACGCGCGGCATGCCGGAAGCCATTATGGCTGCGCAGCGCGATGCCGGCGGTTATGATTCCCGCAAGATGTGGGGCGAGCCAGGTTCCCAAAACTGGATCGACCACGATCCGAAGCTGGGCATTGAAAACCTGAAGGACATGAAGGTCTATGTCTCTGCAGGCTCGGGCAAGGATGACTTTGGTAACGCCAACTCCGTAGCCAAGGGTCAGGCCAACCTTGCCGGTATGGGCTTGGAGGTCATTTCCCGCATGTCCACCCAGACCTATGTGGACTACGCAAAGCGCGCCAAGATTGACCCAGTGGTTAAGTTCCGCCCATCCGGCGTGCACAGCTGGGAATACTGGCAGTTTGAGATGCAGCAGGCATGGCCCTACATCGCAGATGCCCTCGAGATGGACAAGGCTGATCGCGGTGCGGACTGTGAGGCTATCGGTGCAATCGCCAAGGAAACCAAGAGCGGCGTCATTGGCTCTTGCTTGAATAACGAGTACGACGTCGCCAAGAAGGGCAAGGCCCAGGACTTCGAGTCTGGTACCGCTTACTGGTCCCCGGATACCGGTGCGCACGCCCTCTTCGGCCGCATTGGTGCCCGCTACGCCGAAATCGGCGGGCCTACCTCCTGGCTGGGTTTCCCTAAGACCGGCGAGTCTAAGACCCCGGACGGCAAGGGTCGCTTCGTGCACTTCGAGCACGGCTCCATCTACTGGTCCCCGGAGACCGGTGCGTGGGAGATTACCGGCGATATGTTCCAGGCCTGGGGCAAGAACGGCTATGAAAAGGGCGACCTGAAGTACCCGACCGGCCCGGTCAAGAAGGTCGGCGAGGGCTACATGCAGGAATTCCAGGATGGCATCCTGACCCGTAACCCGGATGGCTCCAACCAGGTAGTCCACGGTGCTATCGGCGCCAAGTACAAGGACATGGGCGGCGCTGAATCTGCGCTCGGCTTCCCGACGTCCGGTGAGAACGCCGTCAGCGGCGGCTTCTTCCAGACCTTTGAGAAGGGCAGCATCTACTGGTCCCCGAAGTCCGGTGCGCACTACATTCTGAAGAGCAAGATCATGGACCGCTGGGGCCAGGCTGGCTGGGAGCAAGGCGAGTTCGGCTGGCCTACTTCTGACTATTCTGAGATTGCCGCTGGCGGCGTGAGCCAGGAATTCCAGCACGGCAAGATCAGCGAGGTCCTCGGCCAGGTTCGGGCCGAGAAGAAGTAGCTATGCGCAAGCTAGTAGTTGTGGGCGCGGCGCTGTGCTTGGGTCTTGCGGGCTGCGATTCCGCCACGGTGGATAGCGAACCGCCGCAAGAGACCGAGATCGCGCCCCTCGAGCGGGAGTCCGATGCCCCTTCCTCTTCGGAGAATTCCGCTTCTAAGTCGCAAGAAGATCGCGGTGCGCGTGAGATCTCTGAAATCCCGTCCGCTGAGGTGCCGGAACCGGACGCCAAGTACTTGGACAAGTTCAAGGACGCCGGCGTTAACGTCGATGGCGTAGAGGATCAGCTCCTTGGGGCCGGCAAAGCGGCCTGTGACGAGAATGAGGTCACCATTGCTGCGGTTGCTGGTCAGCTCATCGAGCAGCAGCGCACCACGATGGGCTTCGAAGAGCTTTCCCAGCTCATCAAGGATTCCGCACGTTCAGGGATTTGCTAGGTTTAGCTGGTACAACTAATCCATGCGAAAAACTATTACCGTTGTCGCGGCCCTCGTCGTTTTAGCTGTCATTGGCGTTGGCGCGTCGCGTTACCTCAACCAAGGCACCGATTCCCCGGCTCCGCACACCACGGAGCAGGCGGCGCCGCCGCAACCGCAGCAGCCTGAGTGGTGCCCCCGTGTGGAGTTCATTTCTGCCCCGGGTACTTGGGAGTCCGCGGCTGACGACGACCCCATTAACCCTTCTGCCAACCCGCGCTCGTTCATGCTGTCTATTACGAAGCCGCTGCAGGAGGCCTACGGGGAGGACGTGAAGGTCTGGACCCTTCCCTATACCGCGCAATTTAAAAACATTAATGCGCAGCACGAGATGAGCTACGACGATTCCCGCAATGAGGGAACCGCCAAGATGAATGACGAGCTACGTAGCGTTCACCAAAGCTGCCCAGCTACCAAATTTATTTTGAGCGGCTTTTCCCAGGGTGCGGTGATTGCTGGCGACGTTGCCGATGAGATTGGCGGCGGCCAGGGTGTGGTGCCGGCGGAATCCATCGCAGGCGTGGCCCTTATCGCGGACGGCCGCCGTCAAAATGGAGTCGGGCAAAACCCAGGCCGCAAGGTGGGTGGCGTCGGTGCTGAAATTGCCCTTCAGCCGGTATCCGGATTGGTTCAGCCCATCGTGCCGGGTGCCTCCATGCGTGGTGCGCGCCAGAATGGGTTCGGTAGTCTCGCGGATCGCACCTTCCAGATTTGCGCGCCCAATGATTCGGTTTGTGATGCCCCGCCAAACGTGACCAATGCACTAGAGCGCGCGCAGGGTTTGATTGCCGCGAATGGCGTGCATGCGCAATACGCCTCCAATAGTGGCGTTATCGATGGCACGACTGCCAACCAGTGGGTAGTGGGTTGGGCCCGCCAGCTTATCGACGCCGCGTAACAACCATTCCCCCAACTCCGATAGTTTTATTACCGAAACCATTTACCTAAGGAGAATCGATGGATCTGAAAGCGCAGATGGGGCAGTTCCTAGCGCCCGAGTTCACCTTGGCCCAGTTGGCAGAGAATCTCTTCCAAGCGGAGACCGACCCAGACCGCGTGGTGATGCGCCAGTGGATCTACGGGGAGGAAGAAACCTGCCGGGAGCTTACCCGCGCACAAGTCAATAACCGCATCAAGGTGGTGGCCGCGCGCCTGCAGCAGGTGGCAGAGCCTGGTACCCGCGTGGCTATCTTGGCTGGTAATTCACCGGAATACGTCTTCGGCTTCTTGGGTGCTCTTTATGCGGGCATGGTGCCGATTCCGCTGTATGACCCCAACGAACCGGGGCACTCGGACCACCTAAAGGCCGTATTTGGTGACTGTGAACCGTCCATTGTGGTAACTAACCGCGTATCGGCGGCGGCAGTGCGCACGTACTTTTCCGCTCAACGCGAGCGCCCGCGCATCATTTCCCTCGACGCCCTTCCTGATTCTTTGGCGTCCTCCTGGACTCCTGTGGAGGGAACCGCAGGGGACACTGCCTTCCTGCAGTACACCTCCGGTTCCACCCGCACCCCGGCCGGTGTGGAGCTCACCAATCGCGCGATTATTACCAACGTGGCGCAGATCTTCCAGGCCGTGCAGTTGCAGATGCCTGCCCGCATCGTTTCTTGGCTGCCGATGCACCACGATATGGGCATCATCCTGGCCGTATTTGTCACCATCTTGGGCCTCGACTTCGAGATGATGACCCCGCGTGATTTCATCCAGCACCCGGATCGCTGGGTCCGGCGCCTCACCGCGGGCAAGCAGGCCACCTATGCCGCCATCCCGAACTTTGCCTTGGAACTCTCTGCGCGCCATGCCGAGGACGCAGATTTCTCGCACGTGGCCGGCATCATTATCGGCTCCGAGCCGGTGACGGAATCGGCCGTGGAGTCCTTCCTCGATGCCTTCAGCGTGGATCGCTCCGTACTGCGACCGTCCTATGGCCTGGCAGAAGCGGCGCTTATTGTGTCTACCCCGCAAACCGAGAAGCGCCCGGTCATCGCGCACTTTAACCGCGTGGAGCTAGCTGCAGGTCGCGCCGTCGTCGAGGATAAAACCGAAGACACCGTTGCCTACGCCTCCAATGGACAGTGCGTGCCGCATCAGCACCTCGCCATTGTGGATCCGGAAACTCGCGCCGAGGTGAAGGACGGCGTTATCGGAGAAATCTGGGTCCACGGTCCCAATATGGCCACCGGCTACCTCAACCGCCCAGAGGAAACTGCTGCGACCTTCCGCAATACGCTGGGTGAGCGTCAACAAGATGGCCTGCCGGAAGACGATTACTGGATGGCCACCGGAGACTTGGCGACCATCGTGGATGGGGAATTGTATATCACCGGCCGTCTGAAGGATCTCATCGTCATTGCTGGGCGCAACCATTATCCGCAGGATATTGAGGGCACGGTGCAAGCCGCTTCCGTGCAGGTTCGCCCGGATTCCGTTGCTGCCTTCTCCGTTGAAGGCAATGACTCTGAGTCCCTCGTTTTGCTGGTGGAGCGCGCCGATGATGCGCAGCCGTCCGATGATGCCGAGGCAACCGAGGCCATTCGCACCGCGGTCACTGCCCACCACGGCATCACTCCGGATGACATCGTGTGGAAGGCACCTGGCGAAATCAACCGCACGTCCTCCGGCAAGATTGCGCGCCGCGTAGCCAAGAAGAATTATGTGGGATTCTGATATATCGCTAACAAAGTGACAAAATATAGCGATATACCCCTTTGCTATTTAGTATTTTTCCGTAACGAAAGACCTTTTTATGACCATCGAGCAACTGCGAGCATGGCTGCGTGACTGGGTCGCCCAGGCCACCGGCGTTTCCGCCGAAGAGATCCTAGATTCCAAGCCTTTGGAAAATTATGGCCTCTCCTCGCGGGATGCTGTAGTGCTATCCGGCGAGCTGGAAAACCTTCTGGGCACCCGCCTCGATGCCACCGTGGCATATGAGTATCCCACCATCGAGCTGCTGGCGGACCGCCTGCTGAACGCACCGGCGGCGCCCCAGCCGGAAGAGCGCGCCCCGCGGATCGCGCAGGGATCCGACGTTGCGGTCATTGGTCTTTCCGGACGCTTCCCGGGCGCCAAGAATGCCCAAGAGTTCTGGTCTATGTTGGCGGAATCCCGCGCAGGCACCGGCCCGTTGCCAGTGGGTCGGTGGTCCGAATACTCCGCAGATCCGGTAATGAGCGAGAAGATCGCTCAGCAAAATACCGATGGCGGTTACCTTGAAGATATCGCCTCCTTTGATGCGGAATTTTTCGGGCTATCCCCGCTAGAGGCCGCAAATATGGATCCCCAGCAGCGCATCCTGTTGGAGCTGGTGTGGGAAGCGCTAGAAAACGCTGGTGTTCCCGCCAATGAGCTGCGGGGAACGCAGACCGGTGTGTACATGGGCTCGACCAATAATGACTACGGCATGCTCATCGGCGCCGATTCCGCCGAGATGCACCCGTATGCGCTGACCGGAATTTCCTCGGCTGTGGTTGCCAACCGCATTTCTTACGCCCTGGATTTCCGCGGCCCCTCCATCAACGTGGATACGGCCTGCTCTTCCTCCCTCGTAGCGGTGAACCAGGCGATGAAGGATTTGCGCACGGGGAGCGCGGACGTGGCGCTGGCCGGTGGCGTGAATATCTTGGCCGCCCCGCATGCGTCCACGGCCTTCTCGGAGTTGGGCGTTACCTCTCCAACGAGCGCCATTCACGCTTTTTCCGACGACGCCGATGGCATCGTCCGTGCCGACGCCGCCGGCGTCCTCGTGCTCAAGCGCCTGGAGGACGCGGAAGCCGATGGCGACGATATCCTGGCCGTCCTCAAGGGCTCTGCCGTCAACTCCGATGGCCACTCCAATGGCCTGACCGCCCCGAACCCGGAGGCACAGGAGGACGTGCTGCGCCGCGCCTATGCTGATGCGGGCGTAAATCCGCAGGACGTGGACTATATTGAGGCCCACGGCACCGGCACCATTCTGGGCGATCCGATCGAGGCCTCCGCCCTGGGTCGCGTGCTCGGTGCGGGCCGCCGGGTCGAAACTCCTATTTTGCTCGGCTCTGCCAAGACCAATATCGGCCACTCTGAATCCGCCGCGGGCGTGGTCGGCCTTATCAAGGTCATCCAGGCCATGCGCAATGACGTAATTCCGGCCAATATCAATTACTCGGCGCCGAATCGTTATATCGATTTCGAGGCCGAGCACCTCGAGGTAGTCGAGGATCCGCGCGAGTGGCCCGAGTACTCCGGGCGCAAGGTTGCGGGTGTGTCTGGCTTTGGCTTCGGCGGCACCAATGTACATGTCGTACTCACCGATTACCACGGTACCCCGGCCGAACGCGCGCCGCAGCTTTCCACCGAAACGGTGGCGTTGCCGGTCTCTGGCCTTTTGCCTTCGCGCCGGGCACGCGCTGCAGCCCTGTTGGCTGACTTCATTGAGGCGGAAAAGCCCGCGCTTGTCGACGTCGCCCGAACTGTCGCCCGCCGCAACCACTCCCGCTCCCGCGCCGTCGTGACGGCTAGCTCCACCGAGGAAGCGGTCAAGCGCCTGCGCCAGGTAGCTGAAGGCAAGGTCTCCGTAGGCATTGCCGCGGCGGATTCCCCGCACGTTCCGGGGCCAGTATTTGTTTACTCCGGTTTTGGTTCCCAGCACCGCAAGATGGCGAAGGACATGATTGCGCTCTCGCCGCAGTTCAAGGCTCGCTTGGAAGAGCTGGATGCCATCGTGGACTTTGAGTCCGGCTGGTCCATCCTGAATATCGTCAACGACGATGCCCAAACCTATGATACCGAGACCGCCCAGGTGGCCATTACCGCCATTCAGATTGCATTGACGGACTTGCTCGCTTCCTTTGGCGTGCGCCCGGCCGGCGTCATGGGCATGTCCATGGGCGAGATTGCCGCAGCCTATGCCGCAGGCGGCATCTCCGCGGAGGACGCCATGGTCATTGCCTGCCACCGTGCACGGTTGATGGGTGAGGGGGAGGCGTCGCTAAGCGATGCCGAGCAAGGAGCCATGGCCGTCGTAGAGCTCTCGGCCGAGGATATTGCCGCGCTCGACGGCAATATCGAACCCGCCGTGTATACCGGACCCGGTATGACCACCGTGGGCGGCCCACGCCAAGAGGTGCTGGACCTGGTGGAAAAGCTCGACGGCGAGGGCAAGTTCGCCCGTGCGCTCAATGTGAAGGCCGCCGGGCATACCTCGGCCGTGGACCCCATCCTGGGCGAGCTGCATGCAGCCATCGCCGGCATGGAAGCCAAGCCGCTGCACACCCCGCTGTTTTCCTCCGTGGATAAGGGCGAGGTTTATCGCCCTGGTACCACCGTGCACGATGAGGACTATTGGCTGCGCATGACCCGCCACTCGGTCTACCTGCAGGATGCCACCGAGGCGGCCTTCAACGCCGGCCACACCCAGCTGGTGGAAATCTCGCCGAACCCGGTGGCGCTGATGGGCCTGATGTCCACCGCCTTCGCCGTGGGCAAGGCCGATGCGCAGCTGCTGTATGCGTTGAAGCGCAAGGTGGATCCCACCGAGTCCTTGCTGGATCTGCTCAGCAAGCTCTATGTCGCTGGCATGCCGGTGGACTTCGGTGCGGTATTTGGCTCCGGTGCGCGCGTAGAGGCACCCTATACCCAGTTCAACCGCCAGCGCTTCTGGACCAACGCGCGTCCGTCGGCCGGTGTATCCGGCCTGCCGGGCGCACGCGTCAATCTGCCAGAGGGCAAGGTTGCCTTCTCTACCAATGCGGACCAGGCGCCATCTGCGCTGGCCATCGTGGAGGCGGCGGCCGAGGCCGTCAAGCCTGGGGCGCGCATCATCGCTACCGAGGAACACGCCGACCTGCCACCGCGCGGTGAGGTCACCACGGTGGTAAGCCAGTCCATCGGTGGTATGTCCGTAGCCGTCTACGCCGTCCGAGGCGCACAGACGGAGCTCCTAGCGGAAGGCTTTGCCTCCGCCTTGGACTTAGGCGCGGCGCCTATCCCGGGCGTGGCCGATGTGCCTGAAAGCGAGCCTGCAGCAACCGCAGAAGTTGATGCCGTGCGCTGGGATCCCGCGGAGGAAACCGTGGAAGACCGCCTCGCACTCATCGTGTCGGAATCCATGGGCTATGACGTCTCTGACCTGCCGCGCGAGTTGCCGCTCATTGACTTGGGCCTGGATTCCCTGATGGGCATGCGCATTAAGAACCGCGTGGAAAATGACTTCCAAATTCCGCCGCTGCAGGTGCAGGCGCTGCGCGACGCCTCCCTGGCAGACGTTATTTCCATGGTGGAAGAGGCCGTAGCCGGCGGCAGCGTGGATACCAGCGACATTGCTACTGCGGATACGCCTGCACCAGAAGAAGACGAACCCGGCCAGGGCGTCGGCGTTGCCCCGCGTGATGCCTCGGAGCGCATGGTCTTTGGCACCTGGGCCACCTTTACCGGTAAGGCGGCTGCGGGCGTTACCTCGGCACTGCCAGAGGTAAGCGATAAGGTAGCGACCCAAATCGCCGAGCGCCTCACCGAGCGTGCCGGCATCGAGGTCACCGCCCAGCAGGTCCACGAGGCCGAGGCGCTAGAGACCTTGGCCGACCTCGTCCGCGAAGGACTGGAGACCGAGGTAGAAGGTAATATCCGCGTCCTGCGTGAGGCTGATGGCCCGGCCGTATTCATGTTCCACCCAGCCGGCGGCACCACTGTGGTCTACCAGCCACTAACCCGACGCCTGCCCGAGGACGTGGCAGTCTACGGCGTAGAGCGCATCGAGGGCTCGCTGGAGGAGCGCGCCGAGGCTTATATCGAGGACATCCTGCACTACGCTCGCGGCCGCAAGGTCGTGCTCGGCGGGTGGTCCTTCGGTGGCGCGCTGGCCTACGAGGTGGCCTATCAGCTGCATCACCGCACCCAGCGCGGCCTGGATTCGGCGGACGTGGCGTTCATCGCGCTGCTGGATACCACCCAGCCGTCGAATCCAGCGCCGGATACCCCGGAAGAAACCCGTGCCCGGTGGGAGCGCTACGCGGCCTTTGCCAAGAAAACCTACGGACTGGACTTCGAGCCGCCGTACGAGATGCTGGAGACCATGGGCGAAGATGCGCTTATGACCATGCTGGCGGAGTTCCTCGCTACTACCGACGCCTCCGAGCACGGCCTTGCCGCCGGCGTACTGGAGCACCAGCGCGCTTCCTTCGTGGATAACCAGATTCTGGCCAAAATCGACTTCCACCGCTGGGCCGATGTCACCGTGCCAGTCCTGCTGTTCCGCTCCGAGCGCATGCACGACGGTGCGATTGAGCTGGAGCCGCGCTACGCTGAGATTGACCCCGACGGCGGTTGGGGAGTTATCGTTAAGGATCTAGAAATTGTGCAGCTGCAAGGCGATCACCTTGCAGTGCCAGACGAGCCGGCCATCGGCATCGTGGGCAAGCATATGGACGAATGGATCGAGGAGAAGATACGTGGCGGCCAAGCAGACAACCGCTGAGAAACTCGCTGACCTGCGCGAGCGTCTGGACAAGGCGCAGGACCCAGGCAGTGAGCGCTCCCGCAAGCGCCGCGACGAGGCTGGGCGCACCACGCCTCGTCAACGCATCAATGAATTGCTAGATGAGGGCTCCTTCGTCGAAACCGGCTCCTTGGGTAAGACCCCAGGTGACCCTGACGCCATCTATTCCGATGGCGTGGTCACCGGCTATGGCCGCATCTCCGGCCGTCCCGTGTGTATCTACGCTCACGATAAAACCGTCTACGGCGGCTCTGTCGGTGTGACCTTTGGCAAGAAGGTCACCGAGGTCATGGACATGGCTATCAAGATCGGCTGCCCGGTCATCGGTATCCAGGATTCCGGCGGTGCCCGCATCCAAGATGCGGTGACCTCGCTGGCCATGTACTCCGAGATCGCCCGCCGCCAGTTGCCGCTGTCCGGCCGCAGCCCGCAGATTTCCATCATGATGGGCAAGTCGGCCGGTGGCGCCGTCTATGCTCCCGTGACCACGGACTTTGTCATTGCCGTGGACGAGGAAGCGGAAATGTATGTTACCGGACCGAACGTCATCCGCGAGGTTACCGGCGAGGACATTACCTCCGCCGAGCTCGGTGGCGCTCGCCAGCAGGAGCTCAACGGTAACGTCTCGGCGGTCGTCCCTTCCGAGGATGACGCCTTTGATATGGTCCGCGATCTCCTCGACCACCTGCCGCTGACCTGCTTTGATGAGTCACCGGAGTTCGCTGCGCCTGCCGACGCCGAAGTGGCCGAGGACGAAGAGCTCAATGCCTTCATGCCGGATGACACTAATGCTGGCTACGACATGATGGACTTGTTGACCCAGTTGGGCGATGACGAGGATCTCATTGAGATTCAAGAGAACTTCGCCCCCAATATGATCACCGCCTTTGGCCGCATCGATGGCAAGACCGTTGGCTTTGTGGCCAATAACCCCATGCACCTTGCGGGCTGCATTGATGCCGATGCCGCCGATAAGGGCGCGCGCTTTATCCGCATCTGCGATGCCTACAATATCCCGCTGGTCTTCGTAGTAGATACCCCGGGCTATCTGCCGGGCGTGGAGCAGGAAAAGGTGGGACTTATCCACCGCGGCGCCAAGTTTGCCTTCGCCGTGGTGGAAGCCACCGTGCCGAAGGTCTCGCTCATCGTGCGCAAAGCCTACGGCGGTGCCTATGCCGTGATGGGCTCGAAGAACCTGACCGGTGATATTAACTTGGCGTGGCCGACCGCGCAGATCGCCGTGATGGGCGCGGCCGCTGCCGTGGTGATGATCGCCGGTAAGCAGCTCGATGCCGCCGAGACCCCGGAACAGCGCGAAATGACCAAGAAGATGTTCATGGACTTCTATGATGAGACCATGACCGCTCCTTATGTCGCGGCTGAGCGTGGCTATCTAGACGCTATGATTCAGCCGAATCAGTCCCGCTTGGCGCTCCGTCAGGCACTGCGCCAACTGGCCACCAAGCAGGAAAGCGATCTGCCGAAGAAGCACACTATTGCCCCGATGTAATGCCTTGTGCTTGGATAGCATATAAAGAGCTAATCCTAGTGAAGGAGTTATCTATGATTTTGTCTAGCGCTGTGGACATCGTCAGTGAACTTATCGGTTTCATCGTTGATATTCTCAATCAGGCAGGCGTACCGGTAAACTCCAAGTAAGTGGAGCAAAAAAGAAGGAGGGTTAAACCCTCCTTCTTTTTATTTGCGGGCGAAAAGCCGCCAGCCAAAGAAAAATAGTGCGGACATCACCGTCGCTACGATAAGGAAGCTCCAGTGCGGCAGGCGGCCGTTGACGAGCATCCACAGGGCCATGCCGCACACGACAGTGCTCAGCCAGACGATGCCGCCTTCCTTCCACTTTCCCTGCACCTTGGCAGCCAGGATGATGACCCAGCCGATGAGCGCGCCTACGGCCCAGGGCCAAAAGGCATCTACCCAGGTGGAAAAACTTAGCCCGCCGTGGGCGAGGCGGGCGGCCACGGCGAAGAGCATCAGGGCGATGATATCGATAACGGGGGCGATTCTCATGCGTTTTCCTTTCGGTTCAAGGCGACGTAGGTAATGCCCTTGCGGGCATAGTGCCAGAAGTAGATTACCCAGCCAATGATGGTGATCAAGGCAAAGGAGATGAGGCGGTAGATGATGGCCGCGCCGGTAGCGTCCACCGCGGTCATGCCCGTGGCCACCAGGGTGGCGATGATGGCGGCTTCCACTGTACCGAGGCCGGCCGGCGTGACCTGAGCAGAGCCGGCCAGCTTAGCGGTGAGATAGGCCAGCGCCACGCCAGCCATCGTCGTGGTGTCCTCGCCTGCGTGCAGGGCGGGCAGGTGGCCGGTAACGGCCCACACGCAGCCCCAAAGCGAAACCATATCGATCAGCCGGTTGGCCAAGGAATAAAAGGATACCCAGGAGAATTGGCGGCGGGTAAGGTGAACTTCCTCCAGATTCTTGACCTGATCCACCAGCGCTTCGCGCTTGGAGCCCTTAATGAGCTTTTGGCGGTTGAGCCAGCGGATGATGGTGTCCGGATGATTGGTCAGCCAGAACAGGCCGCCAGAAAGTGCCAGCATGAGCACCAAGGTGCCGATGAGGGACCACAATGCCATGTCGGCATTGAGGAAGAGGACGCCGCCCAAGCCGATGAGTACGAGCCACATCGTGGAAATTGCAGAGGACAGCACGAAGAACCAACCACACAGCATGACGGACGCGCCCCACGTGCGTTGCACGTAGAAGGTGAGAATGGCGGAAAAGGCTGGACCGGCCGGAAGAGTGGTGGACCAGGCATTGGCGGCTAGCGTCAGTGCTGCGGTTTCTGAGGCTGGTACCTTGACGCCACCGGCGCGAATGAGCAGACGCATGACCTCGCCCATGGCGAGTACCGCCACGATGGCGGCGATGATCACTAGTGCTATCGCGGCCGGGTTGGAATCGGACAGCCGCGAGAAGCCTTCGCGCAAGAAGTCCAGCTCATCGCGGAAGACATACACCAAGACAAGCAGGACGATGAGCGAGGTGATAAGGCGCAGCCAATTCTTCACCTACTTACCCCCTTCGAGGCGTTGTTTGAGTTCAGTGAAGGGAACAGTTTTGCTGCGGTGGGTGGTACCGCCGGTCAAGGTGGTGGTGGCGTGACGCAGCCAGCTAGGGGCCCACCAGTTATCCTCGCGCAGCAAGTGCATGACGGCCGGGACGAGGAGCATGCGGACAATGGTGGCGTCGATAAGCAGGGCAAAAATCATGCCGTAGGCAATGTATTTCATCATCACGATATCGGAGAAGCCGAATGCGCCGGAGACCACGATCATGATAAGCGCCGCTGCGGTGATGATGCCGCCGGTATGCGCGGTGCCGGCCGCAATGGACTCGTCGGTGGAAGCGCCGCGCCGGCGGGCCTCCACCATACGGGAGACCAAAAAGACCTCGTAATCGGTGGACAGGCCGTAGACAATGGCGATGATGAGCACCAAGATCGGGCTCATGAGCGGGCCGGGCGTGAAGTTGAGGATGTCCGAGCCCAAGCCGGCAACAAACATCAACGTCAGGATGCCCAGCGTTGCGCCCAAGGTCAGCAGTGTCATCACAATGGCCTTGAGCGGCAGTACGAAGGAGCCGAAGACTAGGGCCATGAGCAGGAATGTAGCTAGCACCACGTAGAGCGCCATCCACGGCAGCGTCTGGAAGAGCGCATCGAGGGACTCCACCTCCATGGCGGGAGTACCGCCCACGTAGAGGTTCACACCCTCAGGGGCCTTGACCTTTTCCAGCTCGTGCACGATCTTCGCGTAGTCATCGCGGTCTTCAATGCCGGCGGAAAGGACGGTAGTGCCGTCCTTGGTGGCGGACGTCGGCGCCATGGGCTCGGTGAGGCCGTCGAGGCCGCGGACCTGCATGACGACGTCGACAAGCTGCTGGTTCGAGGCATTTTCCACCACGAGCTTGACCGGCTCCGTGCGGAAAGCTGGGAACTCTTCGTTGAATTTGTCCTGGGCCACGCGGGTGTCCTGGTCGGGCGGCAGGTAGGACTCGTTGATGCCGCCAAAGGTAATGCTCATGACTGGCAGGGTGAGCGCGATGAGCAGGCCGCATACGGCGATGGTCAGTCCGCGGGCATGGCGCATGGCCCAGCGCGGAAGCTTATACCACCAGGTGTCTTGAATAGTGCGAGCCGTCCGCGAGGTACGGCGCACGGACCAGGTATCGATCTTGGGGCCGAGCATGCCAAAAATGGACGGCAGCACGGTGACCGAAAGGAGCGCGGCCAAGCCGACCGCAGAAATGGAGCCATAGGCCACGGATTTCAGGAAGGCTTGGGGGAAGAGGAAGAGGCCGGAAAGCGCAACGGCGACCATGGCCGCGGAGAAAACCACAGTTTGACCGGCTGTCGCGGTGGTGGTGGTCACGGCCTCCTCGGTGGAGCGGCCCTTGTCCAGCTCCTCGCGGAAGCGCGAAACCATAAAGAGGCCATAATCGATGGCTAGGCCGAGACCCAGCAGCGTGACGACGGCCTGGGCAAAGACATTGACCTGCGAGAAGCCAGCCAGGATGGACAGGATGCCCAAAGAACCCAAGATGGAGAGCCCGCCAACCACCAGCGGCATGCAGGCCGCAACGACGGAACCAAAGACCACCAGGAGGAGGATTCCTACCAGTGGAAGGGCGGCCTTTTCCGCGCGGGAAATATCGTGGGACATTCCCTCATCAAGGGCATCAGCAACCGCGGTGGCACCCGCAATCTCCACTGGCGCAGAGGTATCCGTGAGCACGCCCTCGATGGCGCGGAAATCCTTCAGCGTCTGCTCGTCATCGCCTTTCAGGCCGATGGAGGCGAAGGCCAGCGAATGATCGGCATTGACCAGGTTCGGGTTCTTTGTATCGAAGTAGCTGGTCACCGAGTCAATCTGGTCCGGATACTCCGATTTCAACTGCGCCAAGTGCTGCTTGGCGGCGTCAAAGTTCTCATCGGGGGAATGGAAGAGCAAGATGACATCGCCGGAGTTATCGCGGCCGAATGCTTCCTGCTCAATCTGGGCCGCGCTTGTCGACGCCGCATTGGGATCCTCCCAGCCCTCCTGGCTCATGCGGTCATCGAGCTGCAAGCCAAAGCCGATGAAGAGCGCAAGGATTGCGGCGACGATGATGGCGGGGATGAGCCGGCGGTGCGCATAGGAAAAACGTCCCCATTTTTCAAACATTGGGGCAGCCTCCTAGCGGTTATTAAGCAGCGCAGCCAGGGGACGGAATGGCTGCAGCCATGCACCACCCTCGGGCAGGTTATCCAGGTTCACGCGCGGTAGCGGCTCGCGGAATACGCCCTCGATATCCTCCAGGTCCACAAAATTGATATCTGCGTGGCCTACGGCCCACGCGGCATGCTCGTGGAAACCGAGGACCGTTACTGGAAGGCCTTCCGCGATGAGCTCTTCCAAAGGTTCCTGGAAATTCTGGCCATCGGCGGAAGCAACAATCACGCCGGCTAGATCCTCGCGGAGGCTTTCGATGTGGTCGAGCATATCCGGATCTACGTCATCGTCTTCGTGGATCTTGGGCTTGGCAAAAACGCCGAAGCCCACGTTGCGGATGGCTTCTACCCATGGGCGGATGACATCGGCGCCGCCTGGGGTGACATTAGTAAAGACATCGGCGCGCGGGTCCGCATCAACATCTTGGGCAAGGTGGACCAGCCAGCGGCCGATGGCATCGAAGCGCGGGCGGTGTGCGGCGGTGGGGCGGCCGCCGAGCAGGGAGCCCAGGCCCATGTCCATATTGGGCGCATCCCAGACAAGTAGGTAGGTGCTCATTTATTTCTTCTCCCAGAGGTACTCCGTGATGACGTGTTCTTTGTCTAGGCCCTTGCCCTCAAACTTGGTGATGACCTGACGGTCCACCAACTGCGGGCACTCCGGCCACGGCCAGCCCTTGTAATCCAGGCTCGGCTCTACGTCCACAAGCTCATCGATCCACTCGGCGTATCCGGCGTGGTCGGTAGCAACGTGCAGCACGCCGCCCTTTTTTAGGCGGGAGGCAAAAAGGTTGAGTGTGCCCGACTGGATGATGCGGCGTTTGTGGTGGCGGGCCTTTGGCCAGGGATCCGGGAAGAAGACGCGGATGCCATCAAGGGATTCCGGCGCAAACATGCGCACCATGACCTCGATGCCATCGCCGCGAATCATGCGGATATTGTCGATTCCCTCGCGCTCGATCTGGCCCAATAGCTTGGCCAAGCCCGGCTTGTAGAGCTCGACAGCGATGATATTGGTATCGGCCTCCTTCGGCGCCATGGCGGCGGTAGAGGTGCCGGTACCGGATCCGATTTCCACGATGGTCTTGGCGCCGCTGCGGCCAAACCAGGCCTCGAGGTCAATGACCTCGTCGTCCAGCGTGCGACCTAGCTCTGGCCAGCGCTTTTCAAAAAGCTCATGCTGATTGTCGGTCAACGTGCCGCGGCGGAAGGTGACGTTGCCTAGGCGTGGGTAATCAAGATCGTTGTCGAATACGGCATTGAAGTCGGTCTGTGGTGGGCGCCCTGGAGGCATTTCTCCAGCGCGGGCGTTTTGAGAGTTATCTGTGTTATTCATTGCAGCCTATTTTTCCCTGCTTAGCCTTGCCAAGCAATACGCCGCGCCGAGGGTTGCGTGTGACAAAGCCGGTCCGGATATAACCAGTGGGCCCGGTTGGGGGTGGAGGATGATCGTTTTGTCTGCCGTCGTGGAGGGGAATAGACCCCCAGACAGGGGGATGGGAAAAGGCGATTTTTAACACAGTATCTGTGGTTGCGCTTGGTGAAGTTCTGGTAAACGCAGTGGATATAACCGGTGTGACAAAATCTGCGCAAATTATTCGGATAAGCACGTTAATCTTGAGGTGGAAGGCACAGTTGGGGATTTATTTCCCCAATTTTCACACCCACCCTCAGGAGAATTACTAATGACCACCACTATCCCAGGGCTCGTCGGAGAGCTACCGACTAAAAACGAAAAGCTTATCGGCTGGATCAGCGAGAATGTTGAGCTCTTCCAGCCTGACCAGGTGGTCTTTGTAGACGGCTCCCAGGACGAGGCTGACCGTTTGGCCGCAGAGCTGGTGGAAAAGGGCACGCTTATCAAGCTGAATGAGGAAAAGCGCCCTAATTCCTACCTGGCTCGCTCCAATCCTTCCGACGTTGCCCGTGTGGAATCCCGCACCTTCATCTGTACAGAGAATGAAGATGGCGCTGGCCCCACCAATAACTGGGCCCCGCCAGCTGCGATGAAGGAAGAAATGACGGAGGCATTCCGTGGTTCCATGAAGGGCCGCACCATGTACGTGGTTCCCTTCTGCATGGGCCCTATTAGCGATCCGGAACCAAAGCTGGGCGTGCAGCTGACTGACTCCGCCTATGTGGTGCTCTCCATGCGCATCATGACCCGTATGGGTGCGGAAGCCTTGGAAAAGATTGGTGCCGACGGCGATTTCGTCCACGCCCTGCACTCCGTGGGCGCCCCGCTAGAGCCAGGCCAGGAAGATGTGGCGTGGCCATGCAATGACACCAAGTACATCACCCAGTTCCCGGAGACCAAGGAAATCTGGTCCTACGGTTCCGGCTACGGCGGCAACGCCATCCTGGCGAAGAAGTGCTACGCGCTGCGCATCGCTTCTGTCATGGCTAAGGAAGAAGGCTGGATGGCTGAGCACATGCTCATCCTGAAGCTCACCAACCCAGAGGGTAAGAAGTATCACGTTGCGGCCGCCTTCCCTTCGGCATGCGGCAAGACCAACCTGGCCATGATTACCCCGACCATTCCGGGTTGGAAGGCTGAGGTCGTCGGTGACGATATTGCCTGGCTGCACCTGCGCGAGGACGGCCTTTATGCCGTAAACCCGGAAAATGGTTTCTTCGGCGTGGCCCCTGGCACCAACTACGACTCCAACCCGATTGCCATGCAGACCATGGAGCCGGGCAACACCATCTTCACCAACGTTGCGCTTACCGACGACGGCGATGTCTGGTGGGAGGAAATGTCCAAGGATGCACCAGAGCACCTCATCGACTGGACCGGTCAGGATTGGACTCCGTCCTCCTCCACTAAGGCTGCGCACCCGAACTCTCGTTACTGCGTCCCGATTTCCCAGTGCCCGAGCGCCGCTCCGGAGTACGACGATTGGCAGGGCGTGAAGATCGACGCCATCCTCTTCGGCGGCCGCCGCAAGACCACCGTTCCGCTGGTAACCCAGGCCTTTGACTGGAACCACGGCACCATGATCGGTGCCCTGCTGGCCTCTGGCCAAACCGCTGCGGCAGAGGGCAGCGTCGGCACCCTGCGCCACGATCCGATGGCTATGCTTCCGTTCATGGGCTACAACGCCGGTGACTACCTGCAGCACTGGATCGATATGGGTGAAAAGGGCGGCGACCGCATGCCGTCTATCTTCCTGGTTAACTGGTTCCGCCGTGGCGACGACGGCCGCTTCCTGTGGCCGGGCTTCGGCGAGAACTCCCGCGTGCTCAAGTGGATCATTGACCGCATTGAGGGCAATGTTGAGGCCGAGGAAACCGTCGTGGGCCACACCGCCCGCGCCGAGGATATCGACCTCGAGGGAATCGACTTCGATATCGAGGACGTTCGTGCCGCTCTTGCCGTCAACCCAGAGGACTGGGAAGGCGATATGCAGGATAACGCCAGCTACCTCAACTTCCTGGGCTCCCGCGTGCCGTCCGAGGTGTGGGACCAGTTCCGCGCCCTGAAGGAGCGCGTAGAAAACGCCTCTTAAGAACTAGCCCCCAGCGACGTTGAACTGGCCCCTGAAAGTTGGACTGGTTTAATTCTAGGTGGTTAGGGCTTCAAGGGTCTGATTTCGATATTGCATCGGGGTCAGGCCCTTGAGTCGTTGTTGGATGCGTTCGGTGTTGTACCACTGGATGTAGTCGTCGATGGCCTGGTTGAACTCTGCGACGGTGTCGAAGACTTCTCCGTGGTACATCTCGGTTTTTAAGTGCCCGAAGAAATTTTCCATGACCGCGTTGTCGTAACAGTTGGCTTTACGCGACATCGACTGAACACCACCGTTGTCATGAATCAGGTTGCGCCAGGACGAATGCTGGTACTGGAATCCTTGATCGGTATGCATCATCCACCCAGGCTCAGGCGCACACGTTTTAATCGTTTTAGTTAAAGAATCGGCGGTAAACGTTGTCGACGGCGATGTAGCCACGGTGTGGGCAACGATTGAACGGTCGAACAGATCCATCACCGGTGATAGGTAGACCTTGCGGCCTGCGACCCTGGACTCGGTGACGTCGCTGACAAAGACGGTATTTGGCTTATCTGGGGTGAACTTGCGGTCGAGTGTGTTGTCGGCAATGTGGCTGATCGTCTTGTTATAGGAAACATATGGCCTGCGCTGGCGGACCTTGGCTCGAAGCCCCATCTCGCTCATGAGTTTGTAGACGAGTTTGTGATTGACCACCCATCCCTGGTTACGCAGGTCAAGTAGCGCTCGCCTGTAGCCGTAGCGATGCTTGTTACGTTCGAAGCTTTCTAAGATCGCGTCTTTGAGCGCAGCGTGCTTGTCCGGCTCGCTGAGTCGTTTCTGGTGGTAGAAGAACGTCGATCTCGGCATGCCTGCCGCATCCAAAAGGTATTGCAGACGATGCTGTGACTTGAGGATGACAATCGCCTGGACTTTCAGGCGCGTCCCTGATTCCTCAAGTCCCGCATTTTTTTAAGTAAGCGTTTTCCGCTTCCAACCGTGCGATCTGGCGACGCAGCTTGTCCTCCTCCGTAAGCAGCTTCGGCGCGGCCGAACCTTTAGGCCTGCCTTTCGGCTTCGGTTTTAACGCGTCATCGCCACCTTTACGCCATTTCCTCGACCATCCGCTGACTAGCTGCTCTGATGACAGGCCAAATTCACGCGCGAGATCCATCGCTGTCTCACCAGCAAGGTGGCGTTGGACAATTTCCTTCTTGATTTCGAACGAATACTGCTGCTTAGTCGGTTTCTCCACGAGACATAGCCTGCCATGCAGTTTAAACCGACGATAGAGCATACGGACGGCGTATTTGGAGATATCAAGAGCAGTGGCAGCAGCCTTAAAGCCCATGCCTTGCTCAAAAAGTTCAACCAACTGCTCGCGCTGATGCTCACTCAGCGAACTTCGAGCTCTCAATGAAAACTACTCCCCACTAGTCGGTAACTGATTTTCTCAGTCCAACTAATGGGGAGCAGTTCACGTCGGCGTTGCTGGGGGCTACTTTTGTAACACCAACGTCAGGTTAGACACCGCAAACTCCCGCACCCCTGGCACGCGGGTTAGCCACCATGCCCAGCTGGGATGATAGCGGGGGAAGGCGAGTTTGAGCGCGCCGGTGCTCTGCGCCCAGGCAAGGCCGGCGGAGCAGGGGACGTCGAAAAGCGAGGTGCCAAAGACATTCTTGGGCGGATGGCCGTGGCGCCGGGCATAGCGATCGCGGGCAAACTCGCCGCCCACATAGTGCTCCCACAGGCCGGTTTCGTGTCCGCCAAAGGGGCCCAGCCACACCGTGTAGCTCAGGATGGTGAGACCACCGGGGCGGGTCACGCGCAGCATCTCCTCGCCCATATCCCAGGGATTGGGGATGTGCTCGGCCACGTTGGAGGAATAGACCACGTCAAAGGAATTATCGGCAAAGGGCAGGTTGGTGCCATCGCCGCGCACGGAATTACTCAAGTGGATGCCGGCCGCAGACATCTCGCCGGCATCCGGCTCCAATCCCACGTAGCGGGCGCCGCGCCGGGAAAAAGCGTCCGCAAAATAGCCTGGACCGCCGCCGACATCGAGCACCCGTGCTCCGAAAAGCTGCACGCCCAAGTCGCGGCCGAGATTATCAACCAGCGCAGCCGTATCCTCCGCGAGCCCGCCGTAGAAAATCTCCGGGCGCGTCTGCTCAAAGCGGAAGGAACGCAGCAGCTGAATGGAGCGGCGGAGCGTGGCCATCTTACGGGTATGTCTCATAACCCACTAGGCTAATACCTCACGATGAAGATTCTTTTACTATGCTGGCGCGATTCCACCCACCCACAAGGCGGTGGTTCGGAGCGCTACTTGGAGCGCGTAGGCGAGTACTTAGCATCCCAAGGCCACGAGGTGGTCTTTCGCACCTCCAAGCACATGAATGCCGCCCACCGCGAGGTGCGCGACGGCGTGCGCTATAGCCGCGGTGGCGCCAAATTCGGCGTGTATCCGCGTGCCTGGGCGGCGATGCTGGCCGGCCGCCTGGGGGTGGGAGACCTGCGCGGGGTGGATGCGGTAATCGATACCCAAAACGGCATCCCCTTCTTCGCTCGCCTGGTGTCCGGGGCGCCGACGGTGCTGCTTACTCACCATTGCCACCGCGAGCAATGGCCGGTAGCGGGCCCTCTCCTCGGACGGCTCGGTTGGTTCCTCGAGTCCCGAGTGGCCCCGCGCGTCTACCGCGGCGCACCTTATGTGACCGTGTCTGAGGCCTCTCGTGAGGATTTAGAGGCGCTGGGCATTAAGGGCGCGCACATCATCGCCAATGGCCTGGACCCCGTTCCGGACCACGTTCCTTCCCTGGAACGAGAGGCCGAGGTGCACCTAGTCACGCTCTCGCGCCTAGTGCCGCATAAGCAGATCGAGCATGCCATGGATACAGTGGCGCAGACCCCGGGCGCGGTCCTGGACGTCATCGGCTCCGGCTGGTGGGAGGCTAACCTGCGTTCCTATGCCGAGGAGCATGGAGTAAGCGATCGCGTGCGCTTCCGCGGCCAGGTGACCGAGGACTATAAGCACGCTTTGCTGGCCCGTGCCGATGCCTTGCTGATGCCCTCGCGTAAAGAGGGGTGGGGTCTGGCAGTAATGGAGGCGGCCCAACATGGAGTTCCCACTGTAGGTTATACGTTTGGCCTGCGTGACAGCGTTATCAACGGCAAGACCGGCATCCTGGTAGAGCGCGAAGAGGACTTCGTGGCGGCCACTAAGCAGCTGCTTGCCGACGCCCCCCTTCGCCGCACCCTTGGCTCCAACGCGCGGGATTTTGCCGCTAGCTTTTCGTGGGAGAAGACCGGCGAGCAGTTCGCGGAATTGCTGCAAGGGCTAGTAGCGGACACGCCATCCACAGCGCAGTAAGCGCCCACGGAACCTGCGGCCGCGGCGCGCCCGTTTCCACGGCTATGGCACCGTCCACCACGACTACACCGACGCCGAGCTCGGCCAGTCGGTCCACATCGTGCTCTTTCCACGCGCGCAGCGCCGCCCGGTATCGCGGCGAGGCTTGGTCCACCACGGTCCCGTCTACGCTTAATTCCCCCGATTCCACCATGGCCACCGCCTTGGAGTAGGGGTCGACAGCCACGCCGCCGGGAACTTCCACGAGGTTGGCGCGTTCTGGGAAGAAGGCCACGCGGCCGTCAATCGCGCGCACCAACTGCTCATCTATCCCCGTATCCCGCGGCGCGAGCACCGCGAGGCGTCCCGGAACGGGCAGCAGCTGCACGATTGCAGCCACGGTTGCCAGTGCTGCCGGCAGATTCGGCAGCGCCCCTAGCGAGGCCACATAGAGCGGCAACGCCAGCATGGTCAGTTTTCCGCTATCGCGCAGCAGCGCCGCCCCCGGTACGTGATCGATGAACCACACCAGAGCACTGGGAACCAGCCAGAAGAATATCGCCCCGCCGAGACCAATCGCTGCGAGGATGCTCAACCGCGCGGGAACCCGCCACGCTCCGAGTACGGCGATGACCGCCACGATGACGCCGCACACGGCGAACCCGATGGCCGCCTCTGCATTCCAGATACCGCCGAGCCGCAGCAGCGCGCCCGCGGTGCCGACGTAGTCTTCTGCCCGCGGGCCAAACGCGGCCACCGCCGCTGCGGTATCGCCGGGCGCGGCGGGATGGAACATGCCCGGAACGGCCCACGGCAAACACAAGACCACGCCGCCGAGCGCTACCCGCTTGCGGCAGGTCACCGCCGCGGTCACCACGGCAAAGAGACCACCCGTAGGGGTAAGCGAAGCTCCCCACATAGCCAGCCACCCCACCCAGCTGTGCCTTCTTCCTGCCCACGCGATGACCGGCAGCAGCCACGCAGCCACCGCAAGCGACCACTGGCCCTGCAGGAGACGCTCGATGACGAAGGGATTGGCCACCGCCACCGCCATCGCGCTCACCGCGGCGACTGTAGAGCGTGCCCAGCGCGCCGCGGTGAGCGCGGAGGACGCGGCGGCAGCAAAAATGAGCACCCGTGCCGCCCACGCGCCGCCCACGAGAGCAAGGAAACCATCTTGCGGTGCATTGCGGGCGGGCAGACTGCCGTCACCAAAGGCAGAAGGGGAAAGCGCCGGATGGTCAAGCAACGCCATATCGCGCCACAAGAACTCGCCGGGCAAGGCAAAGGGCCAGCACACCGCGGCCACGAGGAGGGTGCCCCAGATAAGGAGTAAAAGACGCCTAGCCTTCACGGTGGCGGCGCATGTACATATAGGCGGCACAGAGCAATAGACCAACGCCGATGGCCTTGCCGGCCCATCCGACCACCATCAAGGCGCGAATGGTGCGAATGACCGGGCGCACCTCATTAAGGCGCTCCGCGCGGGTCTCATCGGACCAGCGCAGATCGGCGGCAAGGATGGAGCGGTCCTCCGTATCGTCATTCGCCACCATGGTGCCGGCCTGCTTTTCGTCCGCGGCGAAGAAGATTTTGATGTTCTCGCGCAGGTCCACCATGGTGCCGGTGGTCGGCTCGACGGAGATATCGCGGCCGATGGTGTAGAAGGGCTCTACCGTGACCCGGTCAGTGGCATCTAGGCCGAGGAGCTCGCGCGACTCGGCGTCGTAGAACCGCTTCGCTGGTCCGGAGCTACGAAAATCTTCGGCCGCTAGCTGCCTATCGCCGGTGCCGGTATCGACCTCGGTGGTAATGCTTTTGCGCATATCAGCCAAGGAAATGGGTTGGATATCGTGGTGGAAAGAATAGGTGGGGATACCGTCGAGCTTTTCCGTCGTGGTGAAGTCCACCGCCGTGGAGGATTGCGTCGCTAGGTCGAAAAACGGATAGGAGCGCTGCTCGGTACCGGAGGGAAAAAAGTAGTTGATCCCATCGCGCTCGAAGTCGGTGCGGGCCATGCCGGTATCCAGCGCCGGTAAGACAAATTTCCAATTATCTTTCGGCGCGGCAACAGGGTAGGTGGACTCGCGGTTCAACACGGAATGCTCCGTGATTTGGGCAAGGGGAGTATCCCCGGCGAGCAGGCGAGAGAGCGAATCGGAGTTAGCGAGCGCATCATCTTCTGCCACCTCGGAGGTGGTGGTATTGCGCTCGATAGCAAGCAGGTCGTGGTGCAGGTAGCACCACATGGGCGCCTGCTTTTCTTGGCATTGCGGGTCCTTGCTATCGCCGGTGGCTTTGGCCCCGGCGATGAACTCGGGCGCTTCCATCCACACGCCGGCTGACGGCGCGGTGACGGTGTTGATGTTTTGGTCGAAGGCCAGCGGCCGGGTCTGATTGTTATATAGCGGTGGCACCACGGTGCCCAGTACCAAGAAAATGACGGCGGCAATGACAACCCACGCCAGTGGCGAGCGTGGCCAAAGGTAGCGTTTCATTGCAGTAATATGTCCAATCAGTTTCAGGTCGATCCGGGGTTAGGAGCAAGCGTGCAGCCGCAGGCATCTGTGAAAAGCGTACCCCAGCATCTGCCGGAGCTAGATGGTCTACGCGCGGTCGCCTCCCTTGGAATCATTGTCACCCACGTGTCTTTTCAGACCGGAACCGGGTGGGGGTTTGCTGGGCGCTTCGATTTTTTCGTGGCCGTTTTCTTTGCGCTCAGCGCCTTCTTGCTGTGGCGCCGCCGTGGTTTGCACACCTTATCCGGCTACGCGCGCTCGCGCGTGGCGCGCCTTTTGCCGGCCTATTATGCCTGCGTGGTGGCGGTGATGCTCCTGCTTCCCGACGCCCACTCGCTCTCCCTCACCCAGCTGCTGAGCAACCTCACCTCCACCCAGATTTATGTGGTGGACGGGCTAGCGCCGGGGCTTACCCACCTGTGGTCGCTATGCGTGGAGTTCTTCTTCTACCTTGCTTTGCCTTTGCTGGCGTGGCTTCTTGGGGCGCTGCCGCGGCGCTGGCGGGTAGTGGCCATTGTGCTGGGCGCCGTGATTAGTTGGGCTTGGGGCTTCGTTCCCTTTGTGGCCGATTACACCAAGGATCAGGTCAATTCCCAGATTTGGCCGCCGGCGTATGCTTCGTGGTTTGCCGTGGGAATGCTAGCTGCCGAATACGAAGAAGCCGGCATCAGCCGGCGCGTGCAACGCGCGCTGCGGCCGCGCTGGGCATGGTGGCTCGTGGCAGCGGTGGTGCTGTGGATTTCCAGCCGCGAGTGGTTCGGGCCGCAGGGACTGGTGCATCCAGAGCCAGGTGAATTTTCCCGCCGGATCATTGCGGGAGCGGCCTTCGCCGCAGTCGTGGTGGTACCGGTGGCGCTCGCCCCACGGGATAAGTCCTGGCTGACCAGCCCGCTCATGCAGGCACTGGGCGCGTGGTCCTATTCCATCTTCTTGTGGCATGTGGCCATTCTGGGACTGGCGTTTCCGCTTACCGGGGTGCCGCTGTTTAGCGGGAAGCCCCTGGACTTTTGGGTGATTCTGGCCGTAACGGTGGTGGCCACCGTGGTGGTCTCGGCCGCGAGCTATACGCTCATTGAGCGTCCCGGCCGGGATTTTCTCCTCGGTCGGAGGCGAAAAGACAGGCCACGCCCGCGGCACACAAGCAGCTAAGCAGGAGCGAATCGCCCGCATAGGATCCCGATGTCCACGGCGCGCGTGCGAGGATCGCCCCGGCCGCCGCCACGACACCGGGCGCGAGGTAGGCGCGCGGGATGGTGGTCCAGCGCAGCACCAACCAAGCGGCAACGGCCGCCACCGCGGCCGGCCAGCCGGTCAGGGCCAGCGCGCCGAGAGCGACTACGGCCGAGGCGGCACCGCCGCGCGGCGCGCGCCACGTGGGCTGGGACGAGCGCCGCGTGGCCGCCAGGATGCACAGGCCGAGGGCAAGTAACCCCAGCGCACCTCCGAAGAGGAGGGTGGCGCGGTAAACCGGTTGGGCGCTAAAGGTCATGCGGAAGTCGCCGGAGCGGCCGGCCGGAATGACAAAAGCTTGGGTGGCCGCATCGATCTCGCGCGGGGTGAGCTCTTCCTCGCCTAGGTAGCCGCGCAGGCCCTTATTGAAGGCGCGACCAGTGACCAAGAGGCGATCCTCATCAGCGGCTGCAATCGAGTACCCGGTGGGCTCGGAAGAGCCTGCTGGTTGCCAGCCCTCCTCGCGCAGGCTCACCCACGGCCCCGTGGTGCGCACGCGGTGCGTGCCAGGGCTCAGGGTGAGGGAGTCGCCGGGGGAGTAGCGGTGGGCGTCGATAAGCACAGGCTTGGTGGAATCTACCTTTACCCGCATGGGGCGCGGTGCCGTGAAATCGCGGATGAGCACGCCGGTATCCTGCAGCATTTGCTGGAAGAAGAATTGGTGCACGTCAGGGGAGGTATCCGGGACGGTCACCACGCGCTCGACCGGCTGGCCTTCTACCTCTAACTCCGCGATGCCGGTGCGGTGGGAGAGCTCTACGCGGATGGCCTCGGTATCGCCGCCGGGAACGCGGATCTCCTGCGAGCGGAAGGGCTGTAAATCCACCTCTACGGCCGCGCTGCCAGAGCGCACGGTTACCGTGGTAGCGCTGGCGGCCATGAGCTTGAGGCGCGGTTGGGTGAAAGAACCGCGCAGTTCAATCCACCCGGAGTCATCGCCCGGCGCGGGCCACCAGGCGGTGGAGCTCTCCCCGTCCACAGCGGCCGTGGCGGACTTTTTCGGCTGGGCGCCGCCAAAGGCCGTGGCATCGGCAGCCGAGGAGGAGACCGCCACGGAACCGCCGTGGGTTTCCACCTGGGTAAGGGGCCCAGCGGAGGGATAATCGCGCAGGCGGTTATTCACGTGGCTGGGATCGTCCGCGGCCAGGGGCGCGGAGATAGGGCCATCGAGGGTGCCGTAGTTGCGGTCCGTGAGCGCTGGGGTATCGGTGACGATATCGGCGTCGCGATCGACGAGCTGGCGGGTGGTGGGGGTGGAGTGGGCATCGAGAAGCGCCAAGGCTTCACCACCGCCGGCCACGCGCACTGGGTCCGTGGGTCCTAAGGACATGCCGGCGTGGTTGAGCAGGATGACATCGACCTCGCCGAAGCGATGGACCTCGCCGCCAAACTCGCTGGCCAGGGCCTCGTCCTCCCCGGTGAAGAGATCGTGGCGCACCATGACCGCGCCGATGCCCAGGCGCTGCAGGGAGCGCACGCCGGTGGCCGGATCTTCCTTGAGCGCGGCCATCACACCGTCGAGCCCGCGGATGGCCTCTGGGGGCACGAGTGGAATGGCATCGCGCACGGCCCAAGGGACATCGAGCAGCGGCTGGGCCGGCTCGTCGCGCGTCCACCCCCAGGTCTGCCGGGCAAAGGACGCCTCCGGGTAGATGAGGGTGCGAGTATCGGTGGCGTGGGTATTGATAAAGTCCGTGGCCTCGTGCCAATAAGAAGGAACCTCTTTATAGGCCCCCAGCGGCAGCAAGCGCTGCGACCATGCCGGAGAGATGACCGCGATGCACAGCAGTAGCGTGAGCGCGCCTACTGTCTGCTTTTTGGTAGGCCGCAAGCTTTGCGGTAGTGGCAGATGCGTACAGGCGCGCGCCACGCCCAATAGCAGCGGGATACGCACCAGCGGATCGAATTTATGCAGGTTGCGCAACGCGGCCAACGGGCCATCGAGAGCATTGAGGTACCACGCCACCTGGCAGCCCAGCACCGCGATGCCCACCACCAGCATGACGGACCACACGCGCGGCAGCTTGGTGAGCCCGTAAATGCCCACGGCCGCGATGCCCATGGTGACCAGCACAAAGAAGGACTCGGTGGCAAGCTCATAGCCGGCCACACGCTCGGTATCAACAAACGGTGTCCAGCTCGTGGTTCCGCGCAGAATCTCTGGCAGGTTAAGCCAGCGCGTGGTCACGCGAGCGGATTCGATGAATTCCGTAAACGGCGGGGCATAGCGGCCAAGCACGATAAGGGAACCGATCCACCAGGCCGATACCGCCAAGCACCCCAGGAGCCAGGCCGCGCCGGGTTTAAAGGCGCGGCGGTAGAGCAGGATTACTGCGGCCGGAGTACACGCCGCGATGGTCGCGGTGGCATTGACCGCACCCATAAGCGCCACGGGGATGGTGGCCGCGGCGGCATCACGCCACGTGAGCTTGGCATTGAGGAAGGGCAGGATAACCCAGGGAGCGAGCATAACCGGCCAGGTTTCAGAAGAAATGGCGGTCAGGGTAGAAAGTGCGCGAGGCGAGAGCGCGTAGAGCATCGCCGCAACCCAGACCCACCAGCCACGCAGGCCCACCTTGCAGGCGAGCTTGTGGAAGCCGATGAAGCCGACGCTTAAGACCAGCAGCCACCACAGGCGCTGGGCCACCCAATCGGGCAGGGGCTGGGTTAAAACGAAGAATGGACCCTGGGGAAAGAGATAGCCATAGGCCTGATTCTGCAGCTGCCCCAGGGTAAAGGTGTCCGTATAGGCGCTTAGCGCCCCGCGGAGAAAGTGCAGCGGATCGGCCGCCAGATCATGCTTGGTATCGGCGGCCGTCAATCCCCACGGCTGCACGAGGAGGATGAGCGCTAGGGCAAAGATCCCCAGCGGGTAGGGGCGGGCAAGCTGCCCGCGGAGGGTACGCACACCTAGTTGCGGGATCCGTACTCAGGGCCGCCCAAAACCGCATCGGAGGCAGAAACCGCATTGCCTTCCGGCACGGTATCGGTGCCGGAGAATTGTGCGATGCCGATGATGGTGATGACGCCGAGCGCGATGCCCACAACAGCGCTACCGATGGCAGGGCCAAGGGTGCGCTTGTTCAAAGAATCGGTTTCCAGAGCCATGGCTAAAGATACTAGCAGCTATTTAGAAGTATTCTGCCTCATCATCGTCCGCGTCATCCTCGTTTTCCTGCGGCACGATGAAGACGGGAAGTCCGGCATTGCGCACAATCTGGTCGGCGGTGGAGTTAGTCCACCAAGCGCGGAAGCCGGTCAGGGCGCGGGTGCCGGTGACGATGACGTCCACGTCTAGCTCGTGTGCTGCATCAATGATGGCGGAGGAAATAGTGGTGGCGGATTCCACCAGGTGGGCGCGGCCGGCTAGGCCCAGGCTTTCGGCCAGCTCGATGCCCTGGCGGCAAATCTTTAGCGCCTCTTCATAAGCCGGATCCTCCTCGACGTCGTCCGGGGAGACGGTGGACTGGTGCATTCCGGTGCGGCTGACGGCGCGGGCGGTCTGCCGGGCTACCGGCTCCCAGGCGGTGAGGATTTCCACCGTGGTGGGCCGCAGCAGCTGGGACGCGTACTCGAGGGCGCGGCCGGCTCGTTCGGTGCCATCGTAGGCAATTAGCATTGTCTCGCCGTTACTCATGTCACTAGTCTACCCACCGCTTGCGACAGAACGCGAGGAATATTGCACACTAGAAGGCATGAAAACTCCGCGCATCCTTGCCAGCCTCGCCCTCGTGACGGTCCTGGGCGCCTGCTCTACCTCCACCCAGGAGGACAATGAGAGCCAAGACTCCACAACCGCGGCCGCCTCGAGCTCAGCTGCCGCGACGCACGAGACTCAAGAAGAGACGTCGCAGGAAGAAATCCCGCAGCAGGACATCCGCGCCATGGCCGCCTCCGTGTTGATGCCCCCAGCCACCAACTATGACGATGCCAAGGCCAAACTAGATGCCGGTGTGGGCGGAATCTTTATCCCCAGCTGGGCGGATCCCAACCTGCTGCAGGAAAAGGGCCGCGATATTAATGCCCTGCGCCAGGAGGTGGGCCGCGACTTTGAAGTCTCTATCGATTTTGAAGGCGGGCGCGTGCAGCGTTTCTCGGAGGTGTTGGGCGAGTACCCCGCACCACAGCAGATGGCGGCCGAGCGTTCCCCGCAAGAGGTGGAACAGCTCGCGCACGAGATTGGTAGGAGCCTCAAGGCGCACGGCATCACCGTGGACTTTGCACCGGTGCTCGACGTCGATGGCAACGGTCTAGAGGTGGTGGGCGATCGATCCTTTTCCACCGATCCGGTCCAAGCAGGCGAGTATGGCGCGGCCTTTGCGCGTGGCTTGGATTCCGCCGGGGTCAAGGCCGTATTCAAGCATTTCCCGGGACACGGCCGTGCTTCTGGCGATACCCACCTGGCCGAGGCCGTTACCCCGCCGCTAGAAGAACTAGAAGGCCACGAGTTCATTTCTTTTAAGACCGCTTTTCCCCAAGCGCCCAATGCTGCGCTCATGATGGGCCACCTCGCCGTGCCCGGTTTGGGCGATGGTCAGACTCTCGCTTCTATCCTGCCGGAGGCTTATGGCCTAGCCCGCGAGACTCTGCAGTACGACGGGCCCATCTATACCGATGACATCGGCGGCATGAAGGCGATTGCGGATTCGCTCCCGCTTGCCGACGCCGTCGTGGCCTCCCTCAATGCCGGTGCCGACATGCCCCTGTGGTCCACCGAAAGTGACATTAATGCGGTGATCGACGCCGTTGTTGGCGCCGTCGACCAAGGCCGCCTGCCACTCGAACGACTTGCGGACGCCGCCCGCCATGTCAGCGCTCCCCCGGCCGGCGCTGCACCCGAGCCCGCACAGGACTAGGAAAAATGCCACTAAAACCGTTAACCTTTAAGGCGTGAAAAAGGCAGAAGGAAAAAACGGTGCTAAAGGCTGGCTCATCGCGCTCGGCGTATTGGTCGGCCTTGTCCTGATCGCGGGCATTGCTTATGCCTGGGATGTTGCGGCAAATCAGGACAAAATTCCGCGCGCCGTTTCCGTCAACGGCGTGGATATTTCCGCCATGGATCGCACCGCCGCCGTGGAGAAGCTCGAAGACGAGCTTGCGGGCGTAGAAACCGAGCCCGTGAGCGTTACCTCCGGCGACCTGCACACCGATTTCGTTCCCTCCGAGTCGGGCCTCGCCCTGGATAACCAGCGCGCCGTGGACAATATTGAGGAGCCTTCCCTCAATCCTTTTACCCGCCTGTATAGCTTCTTCCGCTCCACCCGGGATATTCCGGTAGAGACCAACGTGGATGAGGCCCAGCTGCAACCGGCTCTGGACCGCGTGAAGAAGGATCTCTCCACCGATCCAGTCGATGGCATGTTGGAGCTCAACAATGGTGAGCTCAAGGTCACCGACCCCAAGCTCGGCCAAACCGTAGATGCCGGCACCCTGCACAATGCGGTTACGGATAATTGGCTCGATTCCGAGGGCGTAAACGTGGACCCAGAAGAAGTAGAGCCAGCCATCAATGATGCGGCTATCGAGGCCATGCGCACTGGCGATGCCGCCAAGGCGCTGGATAATCCCATTACCTTGAAGGCCAAGAATAATGTCAGCGCTACCCTGAATAAACCGGAAATCTCCCAGTTCACCAGCATTGAAAAGAAGGACGGCAAGCTTAAGCTCGCCGTGGATACTAACCGCGCGCAAGAGCTGCTGGCCGAGCGCTCCGAGGGCGCCGATGTCCCCGGCGTAAATGCCAAGATTTCCTTCAACGGCAACGACAAGCAGATCACCCCGTCCGAAGATGGCGAGATCATCGACTGGGAGCCGACCATGAAGGACTTTGAAAAGCGCGTGACCGGTGATGACCGCGAGTGGGATGCTACCTACAAGCCGGACCCAGCTGAGTTCACCACCGACGATGCCAAGAAGGCGACCTTCAACGACACCGTGGGCGAGTTCACCACCGAGGGCTACTCCGCTGCCTCTGGCAAGAATATCGAGCTGGTGGCCCAACAGGTCAACGGTGCCGTGGTCAACCCGGGCGAGACCTTCTCCCTCAACGGCCACACCGGCCCTCGCGGCACTGCCCAGGGCTACGTGGAATCCGGCATCATTATCGATGGCCACTCCGGTTCCGCTGTCGGCGGCGGCATTTCCCAGTTCGCCACTACCTTGTACAACGCTGCCTACTTTGCGGGCATGGAAGACACCGCCCACACCCCGCACTCGTACTACATTTCCCGCTACCCCGCCGGCCGCGAGGCCACCGTGTACGAAGGCGCTATCGACCTGCAGTTCACTAATACCTTCAATACCCCGGTCCGCATCGAGACCGACTTTGGTGGCGGCAAGATCACCGTGCGCCTGAAGGGCACTAAGACCGTCGACGTTGAGTCTGTGAACAACGGCCGCTGGGCCAAGACGGAGCCGCAGCGCAAGTCGGTGAGCGAGGATTGCTCGCCGTCGTCTGGCGCGCCGGGCTTCACCACCTCGGATACCCGCGTGATCAAGGACCTCTCCGGCAAGGAGATCTCCCGGGAGACCACCACCACGGTCTACGACCCGCAGCCCATCGTTACCTGCGGTTAAGCCATGACCCGGCCGATGCACACCGCGGTGAAGGACCCGGCGGACATCGATCAGCTGGCCCAGCACCCGGTTGCCTTCCGCCGCGTCGCCGGCCTGTTTCGCCCGCACCGCGGCACGCTGTTGCTGGTGGTGGCACTCATCATCGCCACCTCCGGGCTGACGGTGGTGCAGCCTTTCCTGGTGCGCCGCACCGTGGATGAGGCCATTCCTGAACACGACACCGCGCTGCTGCTGTGGCTCGTCGGCGGCATGCTGGCCATCACCGTGGTCTCCCAGGCCATCGGCGTTATCCAGTCCTTTCTGTCGGCGCGGGTGGGGCACACCATCATGCACGAGCTGCGCACGCAGGTCTTTGCCAACCTGCAGCGCCAGTCGCTGCAGTTCTTTACCAATAACCGCGGCGGTGAGATTCAGTCGCGCCTGACCAATGACATCGCGGCGATGCGCGGCATGGTGACCACAACCGCGACATCCGTGGCCAGCAACCTCACCATGACTGTGGCTACGTTGGTGGCGATGGTGGCGCTTTCGCCTACCCTCTCGCTTTTGTCCCTGGTGGTACTGCCGCCTGCAGTGTGGCTGACCCGCCGCGCCGCCGTTCTGCGCCGCAGCCTCATGGAGAAAAACAGCCGCGCGCAGGCGACGCTGCAGCAGACCATTTCGGAGAACCTGTCCGTGTCCGGCATGCGCCTGGCGGCCACGCTGGGTGCGCAGGAGCGCGTCTATGACGGCTTTGAGAAAACCTCCCGCTCCCTCATCCGTTTGGAGCTGGAATCGCAGTTGGCCGGGCGCTGGCGCATGGCGCTGACGCAAATCATCTTCGGCGTGATGCCGGCCCTGATTTACCTGGCGGCCGGCTTGCGCCCGGGCATTACGATTGGCACGCTCATCGCCTTTTCCACCCTGCAGACCCAGATCTTCCGTCCCATTACCGGCCTGCTCAACGTGGGCGCGCAGTGGGTGGCGTCGATGGCGCTGTTTAGCCGCATCTTCGAGTACCTGGACCTGGAGCCCGAACTCACCGAGGCCACCCAGCCCGCCCAGCTTGCCGACGCCTCCCTCACCCTCCAGCACGTCTCCTACCGCTACCCCGGCACCGACACCGACGCGCTTTCCGACGTCTCCCTTTCCATCCCCGCCCACACCACCACCGCGCTAGTGGGGCATACCGGGTCCGGCAAGTCCACGGTGGCCGCACTTTTTGCGCGCCTTGCCGATCCGACCGAAGGCACCGTGCACCTGGGCGGGGTCGACCTGCGCGATATTCCACCTGAGCAGCGCGCGGAGGTCATTGGCGTGGTCTCCCAGGAGACCTACCTGATTCACGGCACGGTGCGGGAGAACCTCCTCTTCGCGCAGCCGAATGCGAGTGAGGAACAGATGTGGGCGGCGCTTAACGCCGCGCGCGTGGACGAGGTCATCGCCGCGCTGCCGGAAGGTCTGGACACAGTGGTGGGCTCGCGCGGCTACCGCTTCTCCGGCGGTGAGCAGCAGCGCCTTTCGCTTGCCCGCACGTTGCTGCGCCAACCACGGGTGCTCATCTTGGATGAGGCCACCTCCGCCCTCGACAACGAGACGGAGCGCGCCATCCAGGACGCAGTGCTTGGAGCGGACGCCACCCGCCTGGTCATTGCGCACCGTCTGTCCACCATCCGTGACGCCGACCAAATCATCGTCCTCGACGCCGGCCGCGTAGTCGAGCGCGGCACCCACGCCGAGCTGCTTGCGTGCGGCGGTGCCTATGCGGCGCTTCTTCGTGCTGCCGACGAGGCTCAGAGTACGTAGAGGGCTCTTGTCAGGAATCTTAACGCTATTAACTCTTTGGTACGTGGGCTGTTGAAGGCTGAGAATCTAAATGAGTTCAGGGTGGCTTGAGCGCTCTTGGTGACGCTTCCTTTTATGGGTCATCAAAGGGGATGTTCTATCTGGTGGTATTGGCAGCATATATGGTTCGTTTCGTCGTCGTTGGAAGGTGCTCTCTGGGAAGCTACTCTCCTGCGTGAAGCTTGCATTCTATGTAACGGGTGTAAAATCGAGCAGGCTTACCCCCTTAAATGGGCAATGTGTTCAGTTTCACACAAAACTAGATGACGTCTCGAAAGCATTAGTTGAACTGCAGAAGGAGTCTTCACGTTTGGGTGGACCGTGCGGATTCTTGAGAAGTTTAGCCGGTTTTGCGGGGGAGGAGCTTTAGTCGGGGACTTTGCCCAACACGCTGGGGTAGAATCTAGTTATGTAATCCACAGGCTATCGTTAGTTAAGGTTGGGGCCTGCGTAGACGTTTCCACCTGAAAACTACTCTCGGCAGGCGAAAGATTCTTAGCAACGAGTCAGGTCATGGTGCGTGAACCGTGGGGAATGGATTGCACACAGCTAATGAGACGCAGTGTCTCATTTCAGAACTCGTGTAAAGGACCAGTTTCCGTGAACAAGATCTCTCGTACCGCTCGTTCGGTTACTTTCGCTGCCGTCGTTGGCCTCTCTATGGGTATCTCCGCTCCGGGGGCCCTGGCGCAAGACGGTGCTGTCGATGCACAGCCTGCTGCTGAGCAGGGCGCCGTGAACAAGGCAAACATCAATTTCAACCAAAAGGGCTCTATCACCCTCTTCAAGAAGAAGGGTGCCGAGTCGGGTACTGCGGCCACCGGTAAGGAAATGGAAAACGTCCCGGGTGACGCTCTGTCCGGCGTGACCTACAAGATCACCAAGCTCGATTACAACCTGCAGACCGGTGATTGGGCGACGTTCCCGAAGACCGCTGCTGATGCCAAGGGTCACGAGACCACCAAGACTTTTGAGTCGACCACTGGTGCCGACGGCAAGGTTGCCTTTGAGAACCTAGATCTGGGCATTTACCTCGTTGAGGAGACCGATGCTCCAGCTGGCATCGTTGCCGGTGCTCCGTTCATCGTATCGGTGCCGATGGTTAATGAGGCTTCCGATGCCTGGAACTACGACGTAGTGGCCTACCCGAAGAACACGGAAACCAAGACCGAGAAGACTGTCAAGGATGCAGATAAGAACATCCAGGATGCATACTCCTACACCATCAAAGCGGATGCCCCGACTTGGGGAGCAGGCAAGAACCTGACTGCTTTCCGCTTCGAGGATCAGCTGGATCAGCGCCTGGACTTCCAGAAGGTCACTGAAGTAAAGGCTGGCGATACGGTTCTCACTGCGGGTGACTACACGGTCAATGACCCGAAGGCCAACGGCAACAAGCTGGTCGTAACCCTCACCAAGCAGGGCCTGGCTAAGGTGAAGTCTGGGGATAAGATGTCCCTGACCTTCGAGGTTAAGCGCAAGGCGGTTGGCGACACCACTGAGCTGAAGAACCAGGCTGATGTCATCTTCAATAACCCGAACACCGGCAAGGAAGTCGAGAACAAGACCAACGAGGTCGTGACCTACCACGGCAAGCTCAAGGTTGTTAAGAAGGACGGCAAGGAAGCCGGCAAGGTCCTGGAAGGCGCTGTGTTTGAGCTCTATCAGTGCACCTCGGCCTCCGACCTGGGTTCCAAGATCAAGATTGGTAACGCAGAGAATTGGACCACCGGCGCCGACGGTACCTTCACCATCGATGGCCTGCACGTCACCGACTTCGAGGATGGCAAGGAGGTTGCTCCGGCAACCAAGAAGTTCTGTCTGAAGGAGACCAAGGCTCCGGCAGGCTACGCCAAGCTGGACAAGCCGGTGGAGATCGACTTTACCCGTGACAACATTCGGAACACTGCAGACGGTAGCGACACCGTGACTCTCAAGAAGGACATCGAAAACGTTAAGCAGGACACCCCGAACCTGCCGATGACCGGTGGCGCCGGTGTGGGCATCCTGGCTGCTATTGGCGCGGCGATTGTTGCTGCTGGTGCTTGGTTCGCTCGTCGTACCGCGCGCAACTAATAGCCGGGCATAGTTCCGGTGGCGCAGACTGTCCATGATGGTCTGCGCTGCGGGTCGGGTAATCAAAATATGGTGCTCGACCCAGTGAGGGGACTGGGCTAGGTATAGACTTCAGTCCCCTTCATTCTCTTTCGTTGTAATCCCGGTCGCGCTGCGCTAGCGCGTGGGACATTCTTTTGGGTGGTGCGGGTCGTTGACTACGGTGGTAGGCCAAGATTCGAGCCGGCGGCACAGGCGCCGTGGAGGTCTAGCTCTTCCGGCAGTAATTGTTGTCGTCGGGTTGTTGGTGATGCTGTACCCAGTGGTCTCGACCGCATGGAACAATTGGAATGCCTCACGGGTGGCACAGGAATATGCGCGACTGGATAAAGAGACACCGGCGCAGGTGCAGGATTCGGTTTGGGATGCTGCGCATGCATACAACGAGGAGCATACGTCGGGTCCGATCTTGGATCCGTGGCTGAACCGTATCGGGGTAGACAATCCCGACTATGAGGCTTATCTGAAGCAGCTGGGCGAGAACGAAGCGATGGCTCGCCTCGTGTTTCCAGCGGTAGACGTTGATTTACCGGTGTTTCATGGCACCGCAGATAAGACGCTGCAGCGGGGTCTGGGGCATTTGTATGGCTCTGACTTGCCGGTAGGCGGATCAGGAACCCACTCCGTCATCACAGGGCATACGGGCCTGGCAAATTCGACGATGTTTGATCACCTCGACTCTGCCACCGAGGGGGATGTGTTCTACATCCAGGTTGTTGGTCACAAATTGAAGTACGTCGTCGACAGCATTCAAGTGGTTCTGCCGAGCGAGGTTGATGGCCTACGGCCAGTAGCCGATCAGGATTACGTCACGCTGATTACGTGCACCCCGTACGGGATCAACACACATCGCTTGTTGGTACGTGGACATCAGGTTCCCATGGAGCCGGGGGAGGAGTCGGTATTTGATGGCTCCCACGGCCCGGGTTGGCAATGGTGGATGTACGCACTGTTGGCTGCGGTAATTGTCATTGGTTGCTGGCTGGTGTGGTGGCTGCGACGGCACAAGGCGGCTGCCGGAGCACAAGAAGTTATTATTGAAGAAAGTAGCGTGCGGGAGTAAGGCGATGAAGAGGTTGACAAATGCATGGTCGGCCCAAATGGTTACCGTCGGAGTAGCGTGTGCAATTGCGTTCGCTGGGCCGGGCATGGTTGCTGCGGGAGCGGTACAGGTTGCCGGGCAGCAGACTACTAGTGCGGAGCGTACCGTAGACTCGGATACGGTGACTGTTCGGCTCACGCAGGGCAATCCCGACGACGATGGGCAGGCCCCCTCGGGACAAGTACAGGGAGTCACGATTCATCTAGCCCGGCTTGCCGGCCTCGATCCAAACAACGCTGACGATGCAGCACGCGTGCAAGACGCGAATTTGGACGAGGTTCGTGAATGGCGTACCGATGTGCACGTGGATCAGATCACCGATGCCAATGGAGAGGTGACCTTTGACGGTCTAGCGGATGGCTTCTACGTAGTGACGTCGACGGCGCCAGATGACTCCTACCGGGAGATCAACCCATTTGTGGTAGCGGTTCCATTCCACACTGTGGCGGACAATCCGAACCCAGTGCCAGGAGTAATCGTGGCTAAGACCCATAAGCCGGGCGAAACGCCGACGCCAACCACGTCGCCAATTACCCCGAGTGCTCCGCCGTCACACCCGGATACCCCGCAAACACCTCCGAACTATCCACCGACTAAACCAGGGAAGCCGCCGCACCAACCCGAGACAACGCCACCGAGGACTCCAGACGGCGGTAAGACTTCAACCCCAGTAACGCCGTCGGGGAATGGTGGCTCATTGGCGATGACCGGTGCACAGGTACTCGGTGTGGTTGCCGCAGCCTTGGCGTTGATCGCCACTGGTTTCGTGATGATTGCCTTTAGCCGTAGGAAGAATTCAGAAAGCGAGGGACGCTAATGTCCTGGACACATTCTCATCCGGACGAGCCGGTAGTGTACCGCTGGCGCGTCGTAGGGGCGTTCGTTGCGGCGCTGGCCCTAGTTTTCAGCGTCGCCGCACCGGCTGCTCTTCCAGGTATCGTCGGCGCTGTCGCCGAGGCACAAACCACGGCGTTGCGTGCCGAGCTTGATTCCGCAGACCAGCTGAGCATTCCCGCTGGCGACAGCGCTACATTTGAAGGCCGTTTCGTCGATGGCGGAACGGTGGAGGAGCTGGAGTTCAGTGCCAAGGTTTCGCAGCTTGAATTTGAAGGCGCGGCATTTACGCTGACAATCGACGGTGAGGAGGTTCCCGTTCGCGAAGGCGACAACCTCGTTGTAGATACAACGAGCAATGCAGTAGCTTTCCGCGTCACCGGACTCAATGTCGATGTGCCCGCAGGCGCAGCTTTCTCACTGACGACTCCGGCGATCGCAGAGGAATCCGATCTTCGTGGAATGTCCGTTGATGTGCGTGGCGTAGCCGAGGAAACCGCAAGTACTTCTGCAGATGATGAGAGCAAAGCTTCGGAAGCGCCTGCGGAGGACGGCGAGTCGTTGGAGGTTTCTGACGTCGACGCGGCCCCAGAACGCCTGATGGCAGCACCGAACATTACTCCGTACGCTGCCGGTGACCACACCATCACCATGCAGAACGATGGATATGTGCTCAAGGGAAGCCGCTATATTCCGAACTTCAAAATCCCAGCTACAGAGCTTCCGACAGGCAGAATGACCATCCCGAATGGCACCGTGGTTACGCTAAAGTCCAACGTTAATAGCTACCTTTCGACAAACCCTGACGATCTTACTATCTATTACACCGGTGCCAATGGCGGCTGGTACGAGGCCAAGGCAACCTACAAGAAGATCAGTGCTAAGGAATACCAGGTCACCCTCCCACAGATCACTATTGGTGGTAACGCCCAGATTCAGTTCAAGGGTGTTCATCGTGGACCGGCTACTACGGTGTTTACAGCCTCTTTTACCGTGCCAGAGCCGGAACAGTGTAAAGAGGACACAACAGTCGAACCAAGGCAACCAAAGCGTGAGCTGACTGCCGAGGAGTATTCCGACGGTAGCCCAGTCTATGTCGTAACCAGTGAGCCAAAGGATCTTCGCCGAGATACTTCTATCCTGAGCCGGCAAGTAAATCACGGCCGAGACTTCCGGTCGGTGGGGGAAAAGTCGCCTTGGGTATACAATGCGCTGGCATTCAATACAAATGATAATTGGCTCTATGCCGTTAGCCAGAAGCGTGGCCTGAACGGTGATCCGTGCTACCCTGCCGGAAACCTTCTTCAGATCAATCCCGCCACGGGTGAGGTACATAATCTTGGTCCGATTCGCGCGCCAGGAAGCAGTGGCACGCCATTTGAGAGCGAAGACGACAGAGACTTCCTTAATGCAGGTGTGTATACCAGCGAGGGGTTCTTCGTGGGTAACGCTTCGACGTCTGGTACGCGCCATCTCTACAAGATTGATCCTGACAAGCTAACTGCGGACCGCACATTGAGCAACGCGGAGTCCTTCGCCGAAGACTGGGCCGTGCTCCCTCAAGCCCAGAAATACATGTGGGGCTTCCGGAGTAAGGCAAAAGCGGGCGATAGGCTTATCCTTGAGCGCATCGATACACAGACCGGCGCAATCAAGACTTGGGATCTCACAGGGATCAAAACCTTGGATGGGCGTACGATCTCTAATCCCTCCGCCTCTTGGGGCAAGGCGTGGACCTATTCCAACGGTAACCTCGGCTTTGGCTCAGGCAGTAAAGATGCAAACCAGCTGGGCTTCGAGCTAAAGATTACTAACCCAGATTCCGATAGCCCGACATTTGAGCTGGTCAACATCATGGATAACCTGCCGGCTTCTTTCAACACCGACGCCGCCTCCGACCTAGTGCCGCCACCGCCGGAACTGCAATCAAACATTGCGGTGAAGAAGCAACGCTCGGAGACCAAGGTGGTAAACGGCGAGGTGCGTACTTTCTGGACCATCTCCGTGGAAAACACCACGGATAACACCAGTTCGGGCGGCACATTCTGGGAGTACCTACCAACGGATACTCACTATGGTGTGAACGCTTCCGGTCCAACTGCGGAATTCGAGGGATTTGGAGCAGGATCTACCCAGGTTAACGGTCATATGCCAGGACCTGACCAGATTGCGCCGGGAACCGGTATTTATGCCGGAATGACCCTGCCGTCAGCTACAGCTGGTGAGTCTCGGTACATGATGGGCTACGTTGGTACCCTTCCTGGCCACGCGAAGGTAGAGTTCGTTGTCTCCGCTCCAGTTCGTAAGGATGAGGACGGCAACCTCAAGACGGTGTGTAGTCCGAACAAGGTTGCTTTCCAGGCCACGGACGGGGAGTCGAGCCCGGCTGAAGATGACAACGTCGCTACTGAAGCCTGTTTCAATAAGGTTGCTGTCGACAGCACACCGCAACCTGTTCCTGGTGCAGCGAATGAATATACCGCGAAGTACAACGTCGTAGTTGAGGCACCGGACGCACCTGGCTTCGACACCAACGACGTGATCTACGGCAAGCTCACGGACACCCCGAGGTTTGTTGGTGCTGCCACGGTTACTGGGGCCACTGTGATCTTCAAGGACGAGTTCAACAAGACCAGCCAGCCGCGTGCGTACCAAGGTGCCGGCCCCTTTGAGCTCAACAAGAATGACACTCTGAAGATCATTAAACCCAAGGGTGTTGAAGGAAGCACTGGGCAGCACGTCTATGAGATAACGGTGCGTTTCAAGCTGGATCGTTCAAAACTGGACAGCACCTCTGTACCCGCCGGGTACCCGAGCCAACCTGCAGGAAACACCCGCTGCTACATCAAGGATGGCCTGCACGAGCCCAACTTTGGACTCATGAACGAGGCAGAAATGGGCGGCTGGAAGGATACTGACTGTATCCCGATGGAGACCAAGGAAACGATGGACGTCCTGCTCGAAAAGGCGAGCTATAACCCGGACAACCCGGACGAGATCCAAACCGACGGGTTGCTTGGCGGCGCGCAGTTCACTGTTCACCGCGCTGACGCTGACGGTAACCTGAAGCTAAACACAGATGGCAGCGTCAACACTGATGCTAACCCCGTGGTGAAGCAGTCCACGACCACCACCACAGGCCGCGTGAAGCTCGAAGGCTTGGATGCTCCTGGCGTGTACTACCTCATCGAGACGAAGGCGCCGAACGGCTATAACCTGCTGCCCGCGCCGATCAAGTTCTCGACGGAGTGGGATCAGAATGGCAATGCAGTCATTAAGGTGCTCTCCGGAAAGACCGCGATCACGAGTAATAGGTGCGCAGAGTCCGACACCGCTGCCAATTGCGTGAAGAAGATCGGCGTCCTTCAGGTCGCTGACATCACCAAGGGTGCACTGCCCAAGACCGGTGGTGAGGGCGTAGGCCTGTGGGCTCTCGCTGGCGCCGCAATTGTCGCGGCAGGGTGCCTCGCTTTGCGACGCCGCCGGGTATAGAACCACCGCTTGCGGTTACTTTTAGAAAAGGCCCGCTCTTCCAATAACCAGGGAAGGGCGGGCCTTATTGCATGCTCATTGTCGGTTAGGGGTCCTGCGGGTCGTCGTCAAGCGCGGCGCCCTTGCCGTTGCCCACATATTTGCGCCACCAGTAGATGAGAAGAAGCACGATGATGGCAGCGGCAGCCAGAATGGCCCACATCCACCACTGCCAGTGAATACCAGAGCTGTTGAATGCGGCCTCGTCTTCCGGATCCATTGGCACTCGGTGGCCGGTGACGAGCAAGCGGTGGGTATTTACACCGTAGGGGGTGCAGGTAATGAGCGTAACGAGGTCCTGGCCTGGCTCACGGTGGAGCGAGCTGGTGTCCGCAGGCTCGACGACCCGAATATCGTGCACCTCGTACTTGAGCTTCTCGCCGCCGGCGGCGATATAGAAAGCATCACCCTTCTTGACCTTGGTCAGGTTGTCCCACAGCGTGGCGTTTTGTAGGCCCGTGTGAGCGGAAAGTGCTGCGTGCCGGCCCTCGCCATCACCTACGCCGCCGACAGGTAGGTCCGTGCCATAGAGGTGGCCAGCGCCGCGGGAGAGTGCCTTTTCTGAGGTGCCGTGATAAATGGGCAGATCGGAATTGATGGAGGGGATGACGATGCGGCCCATGGCATCGGTCTCCGACAACACAGACAGGTACTGACGGTAGCGCTGGTACTCGGGAGAGTCTTCGTCATCGGTGGTGGTCCAAGCGTCTTCCACACTGATGTGGCCCAGCTGGGCGTTGTAGGACTGTGCCTCGTCCCACGCGGTGTGCAGTACCTCAGGCGGGGCTTGTTTCTCCAGCTTGGCGTATTCCTCCGCGGCGCGGGATTGGGTGTGGTTGTTCCATTGCGTGGCTACGACGGGGTAGAGCAGGACGCCAAGGCCGACGAGAATCAGGATCAACGCGATGATGGCGTTGTGGTTGGTGCCTTTTTTCTTGGCTGCGTCGGTGTTTTCCGCTGGTTCCTGCTTGCCCATTGTGTCCTTCCTGTGTGGGGTCTGTTGCGGTGCGTCCTGGTATTGGCGTGGGGGTAGTTTTTGAATCTCAGGCTAGGGAAGATGTAGCTCTGAGAGAAAACGTGTCTGTCTAGTCGCCGATAACAAAGCACAGGGCTTCATACCGATTCAGAGTTGCCTCGTCGATGACCAAGATTTGATCAACCGCGCGCTGTTCGTGGAGCTCATCGATTGTGCGGGGCGCAAGATCTTGAAGTACATGCTCACGCTCAGCGCGAAGATCCGCTGTGGTTTTAGGCGTGAAGATAGGGGCTGTCATGGTCCATCCTGTAGGTATGAAATTAGTCCATGAAATGGGAAAACAAGTGGAGCCGACGACGGGAATCGAACCCGCGCCAGCAGCTTGGGAAGCTGCAGTTCTACCATTAAACTACGTCGGCACTGCGCGCTTGCACGCTCCGGCCTACTATACACCGCGGCCTTCGGCATGAGTAGAATTGGGGCCGTGCTTCTTTCAGATCGTGATATCCGTGCCGCCATTGACGCCGAAGAACTGGGCATCGAGCCCTTCGACAGCGAACTTATCCAGCCCTCGTCCGTAGATGTGCGCCTGGATAAGTATTTCCGAGTCTTCAATAACTCGCGGTACACGCATATTGACCCCAAAGAGGAAATGCCGGACCTCACCACCTTGGTGGAGGTAGAAGAAGATCAGTCCTTCATCCTGCACCCAGGCGAGTTCGTGCTCGGCGCCACGCTGGAAAAATTCACCCTGCCGGCAGACTTGGCCGGCCGCTTGGAAGGCAAGTCTTCCCTCGGCCGTTTAGGATTGTTGACCCACTCCACCGCGGGCTTTATTGACCCAGGCTTTTCCGGTCACATCACGCTCGAGCTTTCTAATACCGCCAACCTGCCCATCGCCCTGTGGCCGGGCATGAAGGTGGGGCAGCTGGCTATCTTCAAGATGACTTCACCAGCGGAAAGCCCATATGGCACCGGCTCGCTGGGCTCGAAGTACCAGGGTCAGCGCGGACCGACGCCATCGAAGTCTTACCTGAATTTTCGATAGGCTTAAACCGGCATTCACATAGAGCCTCTAATATGGGGCTTTATGCGTATGACTGTAATCGGCACCGGATACTTGGGTGCAACCCATGCTGCCTGTATGGCCGAGCTTGGCCATGAAGTACTAGGCGTGGACGTAGATGACAATAAAATTTCCGCTCTTAAATCGGGCAAGGTTCCGTTCTATGAACCGGGCCTACCGGAGGTTCTCGAGCGCAATATCGAGGCCGGCCGTCTTGACTTCAGCACGGACTATGAAGAAGCAGCCGCGTTCGGCAACCTGCACTTTTTGGGCGTAGGTACCCCGCAGCGCCGCGGTTCCTACGCAGCGGATATGACCTACGTGAAGGCCGTCATCACGGATCTGGTGCCCAAGCTCAAGGGTGATCACATCATCTTTGGTAAGTCCACCGTTCCGGTGGGAACGGCTGCAGAGCTCCAAGAGCTGGCCAATGAGCTTGCCCCAGAAGGCACCACCGTGGAAATCGCGTGGAACCCGGAGTTTCTGCGTGAGGGCTACGCCGTTAAGGACACCATCACCCCAGACCGCATCGTTCTCGGTGTGCGCGAGGGCGAAAGCCGTGCCGAAGAGGTAGCGCGCGAGGTTTATGCTCAGCCGCTAGCGCAGGACACCCCATTCATCGTGACGGATTGGCAGACCGCCGAGCTGGTCAAGGTCTCCGCTAATGCGTTCCTAGCCACCAAGATTTCCTTTATCAACGCCGTTTCTGAGATCTGCGAGATTGCAGGCGCGGACGTTACCGCTCTTGCTGACGCCATTGGGCTCGACGAACGCATCGGCCGCAAGTTCCTTGGCGCCGGCCTCGGCTTTGGTGGCGGTTGCCTGCCCAAGGACATTCGCGCCTTCATGGCCCGCGCTGGCGAGCTTGGCGCCGACCAGGCGCTGACCTTCCTGCGTGAGGTGGATGCTATCAATATGCGCCGCCGTGACCGCGTGGTGGACCTTGCCAAGGAAGCCTTCAATGGCTCCCTGCTTGGCCACCGCGTGACCGTGTTGGGCTGTGCGTTTAAGCCGAATTCCGATGACGTGCGCGATTCGCCCGCCCTTGCCGTTGCAGGTTCCCTGTCGCTGGCTGGCGCGGCAGTAACCGTCTATGACCCAGAAGGCATGGACAATGCGAAGAAGGTATTCCCCACCTTGGATTACGCCGCAGACACTGACGATGCCCTGCGCGAGGCTGAGCTAGTTATTCTGGCTACCGAGTGGAAGCAGTTCAAGGAATTGGATCCGCAGCAGGCAGGCCAGCTCGTGGACAATAAACACATTATCGATGGCCGCAATGTGCTGCCTGTCGCGGACTGGCAGCAGGCAGGCTGGAAGGTCGAGGCCCTAGGCCGCACCCTGTAGGTTCTACAGCCAAAACACAAGAAAAGGCTGAGCAGCGTGATTATTGCGCTGCTCAGCCTTCTGCATAAGGGCCCTAAGCTTGTGCGCGCTGTGGCACTGTGAAAGCTGCAATGGCTGTGGTGATGGGAACCGCGAGGGTCAATGCCATCGCACCTACTCCGGAACGCAGCAGCTCCGTTGCGACGAGATCGCTGCTTAAAATCTGGCCTGCGGGGCGCTCCGCTGCGGTGATCAGCATGAGCAGTGGCAAGGTCGCACCGGTATAGGTCAGAATTAGCGTATAAACCATTGAGGCAATATGGTCGCGGCCCACCTTCATTGCGGAGAGGAAAAGCTGTGAAGGGCGGGCATCAGGGTCCGCTCCGTGGAGTTCGGTAATGGTGGATGCTTGGGCCACGGCGACGTCGGCAAGGCTGCCCAAGGCACCGACCACAAAACCGCATAAGAGCACGCCCACGATGGACACGTTGGGCATATAAAGAAGTAGCTTCAGGTTGTCCTCGGAACTGTAGCCTTGTAGCTGTGAACTATCGATAGCGGCCCACGCTAATGCTGCTGCAAGAATGAGAGCGATAAGGGAGCCGCCCACCGCCGATGCCGATTTCCAATTCAGGCCGTGGACGAGAGGAACGGCGAACAGGATGATGGCGGAACAGGCGACAAGGGCGGACCAGAGGGGGTTATGGGCGTCGATAAGAGCGGGGACGAGGAACGCAAAGATCACGCCGAGGCTGAGCGCCAAGCCGATAAGGGCGCGCACGCCATGCCAGGCCGCAAAAGCGATAATGACGACGGCCACGATAACTGCCCACAGAGCTAGGTTTCCGGTGCGCTGATAATCAGCGAAAGCATAGGACACAGCACCGGAAGGGTCATTAGCCTTGGAAAGAACAATGTTGTCGCCCGGTTTAAGCTGCGGATCGCCGGCATTGCCGTAGGTGACCAATTGGGTCATGCGTCCTTCGTCCTCGCCGGAGGTGATGTTGACTAGGGCACGGTCGCACTGCACTTCCTCAGTCCCAGGAATAAGTGGCGGCGTATCGAAGGCCTGGCCAGTAAGTTCCGATTGGCAAGCCGAGTGGTCTGTCGTATCGACCGTGCCCTCCACCTGTGGGTGGTTGAGGGCATAGGTTTGCTGAAAATCAGTGGAGGTGTGCTCGGAGGCTGGACTCTGAGGCCACAGCAATGCCATGCCCGCGATGGTGGCAATAAGCGCTGTGACGAGCACACCGAGCAAAGTCAATCGCCATGGATGCTGAGTTATCGAAGTAGAGAGCCGACGCCATGAACTAGGGGTCGGCTGAGATTTAGGTTCCGCAGAATGTCTTCCCATGCACCATATTGTTATGGATTATCACTATCATTAGCAACTGGCGGGAAACTACTGCTTGTAGCTCACTAGGAAGTTACCTAGGCGCTCGATGGCGTTTTCAATCTGGGATGCCCACGGCAGCGTCACCACGCGGAAGTGATCCGGGTTCGGCCAGTTAAAGCCGGTGCCTTGCACCATGAGGATCTTTTCTGCCTTCAAAATATCCAGCATGAGCTTGGCATCATCATGAATCTCATACACGTTCGGATCCAAGCGCGGGAAGAGGTAGAGCGAGCCCATGGGCTTTACCGCAGAAACGCCCGGAATTTCGTTGAGCTTTTCATAGGCAATATTGCGCTGGCGCAAAAGGCGCCCGCCGGTACCGGTGAGCTCGTAGATGGACTGCCGGCCACCTAGCGCCACCTGGATAGCGTGCTGCGCTGGCACATTCGGGCATAGGCGCGTTCCGGCGAGCAACTCCAGTCCCTCGATGAAGCCACGGGCGTGGTGCTTAGGGCCGGTGAGAACCATCCAACCAGCGCGGTAACCACACACGCGGTAAGCCTTGGACAAGCCATTAAATGTGATGGTGAGCAGGTCTGGGGCGAGCGAAGCGATGGAGATGTGCTGCGCGCCGTCGTAAAGAATGCGGTCATAGATCTCATCGGCCAAGATGAGCAGGTTATGTTCGCGGGCGATGTTGACAATCTTCTGCAAAACTTCGCGCGAGTAGACAGCACCCGTTGGGTTATTCGGGTTGATGACCACAATGGCCTTGGTCTTATCCGTAATCTTGGACTCGATGTCCTCGATCGATGGGTTCCAGTCGTCCTCTTCATCGCACAGGTAGTGCACTGGGGTGCCACCCGCCAGGGAAGTAGCTGCCGTCCACAGTGGATAGTCCGGCGCCGGGATGAGAACCTCATCGCCATTATTGAGCAGCGCCTGGGTGGTCATGCTGATGAGCTCGGAGACGCCATTGCCCAAGAAGACATCGTTGATATCAAAGGGTGGGAAATCTTCTAGCTCGTAGCGGGTAACAATGGACCGACGAGCAGGAATGATTCCCTTGGAGGTGGAATAGCCCTGGGAAGTAGGCAGGGCAGCGATCATATCGCGCATGATGACATCGGGAGCCTCAAATCCGAAGACGGCTGGGTTACCGGTGTTGAGTTTCAAGATGGTGTGCCCATCGAGCTCCATGCGTTCCGCTTCCGCAGAGACCTCGCCGCGAATGTCATACGCGACGCCCTTGAGTTTGTCGGACTGGTCAAAGATGCGGTGTTTCGGAGAAGTCATGGGAATATTGTGCCACGATTCACAGCTACACAAAACGCTTTAACAGCGGCGATGACTATTTTTTATTCCACTCGCTGAATTTGCGCTTGGCCAGATCCATAGCCTGTCCGGTTATTTCGCCGGCTTGCATGCGGCGATCGGCCCACATCTTTTCTTCGATCATTTTTTGCTGTGCGCGCTCATGCGCCGTGAGCGCGCGAATCTCGCGCAATTGCTCCTTTTCAATTTGGCGCACGGATGGGGCGTGCCACGAGGAGGGGCCCACCTTGGCAACGTAGAGCAGAATCCACAGGATAGGGATGAGCGCGGCTGCTACCGCGCCTCCCAGCAAAAGCCATGGGCTGCTTAAGGTCGCGCTCATCACGATAAGCGTTGGGCTGGCAACGGCAAGCACCACCGAGCCGGAAAGTGCGGTCGCAAACTTTGGCTTCTTGCCCGCATTATGGGCGCGCGTGACCTCACCGCGGGAATAGACCTTGACCTCGTGGGAACCACGCGCCGGAATGTCTTGAAAGACGGGCACGAGGTCTTGGTGCGTGCTAGCGCGCATGACGTCGTCCGAGCGATCCTCGAACTCCTCCATGGTTAACCGGCCTTCACCCACGGCGCGGGCGAGGTCATTGATGGCATCGTTGCGCTCGGAATCGGACAGGCGCATGGTCCGATTGATAGGGGAAGAACCAAAGTTATTACTCACGCATCCCAGTTTAGGAAATTTCCTCCCTGCTAGGGGCGTGCTCTTAGCGAACGCTGCCTATAGGTCCTTAGTTTCAGCGGCGGAAGATTCCTCATCCTTCTTTTCAGGCTGCTTCTTGCCGCCCACCAGGCTGGCGAGGAATGGGAAGAGGGCGACGGTAAGTGCGCCGCCAGAGACAAAGATGGAGGCATTTTCGGGTTCCATAATCTTCGAGTTCACCGCCAAGGTGGTCACCGCCACGATGATCGGCAGACCGGTGGCGGAATACAAGCCCACTTGGAGGCGCTCACGGATGGTTTCAATATCGGATCCGGTATGCGCTACGTTTTCGCGCAGGAAGACCGGCAGACCACGTGTCACCAGAATAAGGGCTGGAATGCCCAGTACCTTCCACGGATTATTGGCGATGGTATCCCAGCTAATGCTCATGCCGGAGACCACAAAGAAGACCGGGATAAGCATCGAATAAAACACCACATCGAGGCGGTGCTCCAGGCGGCGGTGGAATTCATCCGGGATGATGCGGTTCAAAATAATGCCAGCGGCAAAGGCGCCGAGCACGATATCGAGCTCAAAGACTGCGGTTACGGCCATGAGGATGGCCAGAATCAGGATGATAAGACGCAAAATCGTTTGGTTGGTGGAGCCCGCACCGGAGATAAAGGCGGCCTTTACCCAAGGGATGGTCGAGGCGATGGCCGCTGGCATGACGGCGACGGCAACGGCGATGATGATGAAGAACAACAAAATGATCATCGTCGTCAGCGTGGAACGAGTACCCAGCAACAGCGCCATTGCGGTAATGGGGGCGACCTCACCAATGGCACCATGAATCATCACGGAGTTGCCCACCTTGGTGCCCAGAATGCGGTCCTGTTTCAGCATCGGCGTGAGCGTGCCCAACGCCGTTGATGTTAGTGCCAAGGCGACGACGATGGCACCTGGCACGTTATCCACCAAGAAGTAGGCGCCCACGCCACAGGCGAGGGCACAGATGATCCAGGTAGATAGGGCCGTTCCGGCTTCTTTGGTTTTGAGGGTAGAGATTTGAATCTCAAAGCCCGCGAGGAGGAACAGCGCGCCCACGCCGAGCTCCTTGAGCATTTCGATGCCTTCGTCCTCGGCGGCGAGGTCGAGTACGGAAGGGCCAATAATCATGCCGAAAATCAACAAGAGGGCCACCGACGGCAGGCGGTAGCCCAACATATAAGAGACCAGCGGCGCGAGTAGAGCCGCGGCCATAATCCAAGCGAAAGAGACGAGGGAATTTGTATTTTCGGTTGCGCCTGCCGCCAGCAGCAGGGCATCGGTGGGGAGTCCCGCATTAAAATGCATGGACTACAGCGTACGCACCAATGCCCCTGCGCGCCTACTCAGATTCAGGTGGCTTTGGCACGCTTTCCGACGCCGGTGGTGCCGGAGCCGCCGGCGGTGCTGGCGGGGCCGGTGCGGCTGGCGGCTCAGCCTTTGGCGGCGTGGGCGCAGCAGGGGCCTCTGGCGGTTTCGGTGCTGCAGGTGCTGCAGGCGTTGCGGGCGCGCTAGGAGAGGTCGGCGCGGCTGGTGCCTTTGGTGCAGGTGCTGTCGGGGCACTTGGAGGGGTGGGTGCGCTCGGTGCTGCGGGAGCAGCTGGTGCGACGGGCGCTGCCGGTGCTTGGGGAGCTTGTGGCGAAGTTGGTGCCGCGGGTGCCTGTGGTGCAGGTGCTGCCGGAGCACTTGGAGGGGTGGGTGCACTCGGTGCTGCGGGAGTCTGCGGTGCAGCCGGCGTTGCGGGTGCGGCCGGTGCTGCAGGAGCGGCTGGTGCCGCTGGTGCTTGGGGAGCTTGTGGCGAAGTTGGTGCCGCGGGTGCCTGTGGTGCAGGTGCTGCCGGAGCACTTGGAGGGGTGGGTGCACTTGGTGCCGCGGGAGCCTTCGGCGCTTGAGGAGCCTGCGATGCAGACGGCGCTGCGGGTGCGGCCGATGCGGCCGGAACTTGTGCCGATTCGGTCGGGGTGTGGGTGGCGGAAGTGGGGGCGTCGGCAAGCGGGGCGTCAGTGGTGCCCTCGGACTTTTGGTGGCGCACCGGGGTAGCAAGGAACGTCTTGGGGCGGGGCTCCGGCAGGGTGCCGGACTCGTCGAGGGAGATGGAATTGCGCAGCATAACCGCCACGTCATTGACCTTGGTGGTGGGGGTGGAATCCTGCGCCAAGGACTTCACGCCGCCGGTCATCATGACATTGCAGAAGGGGCAGCCGGTGGCGATTTCTTCCGCGCCGGTCTCTAGAGCCTGCTCGGTGCGGAAGTCATTGATGCGGGTGCCGAGCTTTTCCTCCATGAACATGCGGGCGCCGCCGGCGCCACAACAGAAGGCTTCATCGCGGTTCTTGTCCATCTCGCGCAGCTCCACGCCGGTGGCCTCGAGCAGCTCGCGCGGAGGATCGAAGACTTTATTGTGGCGGCCGAGGAAGCAAGGATCGTGGTAGGTAATCGGCTTGCGGTTCTTCGGCGTGCGTGGCACTGGCTTGAGCAGGCCTTCGCGGACCAGGCGGTTAAGCAGCTGGGTGTGGTGGAAGACGTCGAAGTGCCCGTCAAAGTCCGGGTACTCATTGCGGATCGTGTTAAAGCAGTGCGGGCAGGTGGTGATGATCTTGCGCTGGCCCTCTGGGACGCCGTCGAAGGCGTTGTTGAGGGTTTCTACGTTTTGCTGCGCCATCATCTGGAAGAGGAACTCGTTGCCAGCGCGGCGGGCAGGGTCACCCGTACAGGTCTCACCCGTGGAGAGCACGCCAAACTTCACGCCTGCGGTATGCAGCAGGTCTACAACGGCGCGGGTGGTGCGGCGGCCATCGTCGTCATAAGCGCCAGCGCAGCCCACCCAGAGCAGGTATTCCATATCGGAGAAATCGGCCTCGTCTTCACCGATGATGGGGACGTCGATGCCATCGGCGCGGGCCTCATCGATCCAGGCGCGGCGCTCAGAGTTATTCCGGCCCCACGGGTTGCCCTTGTTTTCCATATTCTTAAACAGGCCGGTGAGCTCGGAAGGGAAGTCCGATTCTGCGAGCACCTTGAAGCGGCGCAGGTCCGCGATGTGGTCGATGTGTTCAATATCGGTTGGGCACTGATCTACGCACGCACCGCAGTTGGTACAAGACCACAGCACATCGTCATCGATGACCCCGGCCATAGACAGTACATCCAGGCCCTCATGCGGGTTGTAGTTATCCAGTGCGCCCTGACGCAGGTCCATCATGACTTTTTTGGGGCTCAGCGGTTTCTCGGTATTCCATGCAGGGCATAGCTCCTGGCAGCGGCCACACTCGGTACACGAGGTGGAATCCAGCAGCATCTTCCAGCTGCCCGGCGTGATGTCTTCTTCCAAGTCTGGGGTGGGCAGTTCTTGCAATGCCTTTTCACCGGTGGCGTTGCGCTGGAAGAAGATATTGAAGAAGCTGGTGAAGCGGTGCCACATCACGCCCCACTGGAAATTGCGGGAAATGAAGACGATAAACAGCATGCCGGATAGCAGCTTGAATAGGGCGAAAAAGCTCACCAGCGCCGGGGATTCGGGGAAGAGCTTGGCCAAGTGGATGCTCAAGAAATCCGCCCAGGCGGAGCCGCCGCCGTAGGTGGCGATCTTGGTGGACTTCACCAAGATCATGCCGAGTCCCTCAGAAAAGACGATGAACTCTACCCAGCGCGCCGAGGCGGTTTGGGAATTGAAGAAGCGGCTGCCGCGTTCGGTATCGCCGAGCTTGAGGCGCACACCGATGAGGAAACCAATGCCTAGGACCGTCGCGATGCCCAAGATTTCCTCAACGAAGTGGTAGACCGGCCAGTGGCTGAGCCACGGCCAGCCCTTATCCGGCGCGAAGGTTTGGATATAGGCCTCAAACCACACCAGGATGCCGAAAAGGAATCCCACCATCACCAACCAGTGGGCGGCATTAATCAGAGGTTTGCCCTTGAAGTGGGAATGGCCAAAGACCTCTGCAATAACGCGCCATAAACGCTTGCCTATATTATCGGTGCGCTTGAGCTGGCTAGGTCCGCCGGAGCGGATGAACTTAAAGAGGGCCCATACGCGGGTGAAAAAGTACAGCCACACCGGAATCGATGCGGCTATAGCGATCCAACCGAACACGGTGGTCATGCGTGCTCCTTTAATACTGATGCTCCACGTTGTTATCTACCTTAAAGCCTAGGGGTGGAAATCAGAGAGTCTGCATTCAGTGCGGTGCTGCGGCGGGGTGGGCTGTACACTGTCAAGATGAGAAACTTGGCCGTCATATTCTTTTAAACGTGCTGTATACGGCGGCGGAGTATAGCCAGTGCTGGTGGTCGCAGCGCGGCCCAACCTGGCAAGAAGAAGACCGAGACTGCCGCAGAAAGGGTAAACCGCCATGGGTAAGACAAATATCACCAAGGCCGCGGTGGCCTTGACCGCAGGCCTTGCTGCCTTTGGTGTCACCGGATTTGCCGTGGCGCAAGGCGGTTTGACCGCGAACCTGGCCCTTTCCGGTAGCTTCTTTAAAATCACCATGGGGCACTTGGATGGAGAGGGCTTTTCGCTTTTTGTTGATGATGATCAAAAGGCCGAAGAGCACCTTCCCGTTGCCCGTATCAAGCTGGAGCATGCCAAGGTTTCTGACCTGTGCCTTTCCGTGACGGTTCCGAAGGTGCCCGGCGTTGGTGGAGAGGCCACCCTAGCTTTGAAGGCCGAGGGTGAGGGCAGCGTGGAGTCCGATAGCCTGCTGGTCGGTGCGACCGACGTGGATGGTTCCTTGGTGATGCAGGATGTCAACGTGGGCATCGATGCGAATCAGCTCAGCGATACCGCCGATCCTGGCGCCTGGGGTCTCTATTCCAAGCAAGTTTCCCTCAAGGCTGATGATGTGAAGGCCACCTCCGTGGGCGCGCAGCGCCTTTCTGCCAAGAATGTGGGAGTGACGGTGAGGAGGGGGTCCGATAATGGCTGCTGAGTCCAGCACGGAAGAAACGCAGACCCTCCCGGCAGTCGAGGCATCGGGTGCGGAATCCAAGCCTAGCGCCTGGCAGCGCTTCCGCCGCTGGCGCAACGGCCGGCCCTTCCTTCCCGGACTGTTGCTCATTTTGTCCGGCATCATCATTGCCGCGCCGGCCTATATCACCATCCGGATCTCTGACCTTTTGGTCATGATCTCCACTATTTCTGGCGTATCTACGCTGCTTATCGGCGTCTTGCTAGCCATGTTCGGCCTTGGTGCGTGGTTCCAGCCGGCAACCTCGAATTATGTCGGTGTGCTAGGCATCATCGTGGCCATTATCGCCTTGCCGACGTCCAACTTGGGTGGTTTCATCATCGGCTCCCTGCTCGGCATCATTGGCGGGGCCTTTACCTTTGCGTGGCAGCCGGGGGAGCAAAAGCGCCGCACCAAGGAAGCAGCAGAGCAATGATGAGGGCGATGCCGCGGGCAGCGCGTAGCTGCTTGGCCGTACTGACCTGCGCGCTGGCGGTTGGCGGTGTGAGCGGTTCCGAACGGGTTAAGGCGCAAGATGCCCCGGCGGTTCCGTACTTCAGTACCGTCTTCGCGGATAAGGTGACGCTGACGAAGAATGTCACCGTGTCCTTGGGTACTTTCCCCACCGCCAGCGGTGATGTGCGGGTTCTAGAGCTGAAGGGCGAGAACCTCGACATCGATAATCTGGAGATTACGCTGCCCGGCCGCTACGGCGATGGCATGCTGACCACGGGAGGGGATACCACCGAGGTACGCGGCGGACCGGTGACCATTATGGCTACCGAGCTCACAGCCACCCCGGCGGTGGGTAAGGTTTCTGCACTCCGGGCGGATATCGATTTAAGCCGCGACGATATCAATGCCGTGTTGGACAAACTTGGTGTCCCAGAGTCACACCCCGTCCCTGATGCGGAAGTGCCCGATGTAATCATGGAGCATCTCGAGCTGCGCGATGTCACCCTTGAGCTGGTGAACCTCAAGGGTGCTCACTTCAACGCGCCGACCGTGACGGTAGGGCTGGATTAGCTCACCGCCGGCGAAGACCTACCCTTGAGCGAACTGGGACTGATGCAGGCGCCAGTATGCGCCTTGGGCCGCAAGGAGATCGTCATGCGAGCCTTGTTCCACGATGGTGCCGTTCTCCATGACGAGGATGAGGTCAGCATCACGAATGGTGGACAAGCGGTGGGCAATGACGAAAGAGGTGCGGTCCGCGCGTAGCGCGTTCATCGCCTCTTGGACGAGGACCTCGGTACGGGTATCGACCGAAGAGGTGGCCTCATCAAGGATGAGCAGCGCGGGCTGGGCCAAGAACGCGCGGGCAATGGTGATGAGCTGGCGCTCGCCGGCCGAGATAGCACCGCCATCTTGGTCGATGATGGTGTCGTAGCCATCGGGCAGCGCGTGAACGAAGCGGTCCACATAGGTCGCCTTTGCCGCCGCAATGACTTCTTCGTCCGTCGCGTCCAAGCGACCGTAGCGGATGTTCTCCATGATCGAGCCCTTGAAGAGCACGGCGTCCTGGAGCACCATGCCCACCTGGGAACGCAGGGTATGGCGAGGCATACGGGCGATATCGTGCCCATCAATGCGAATCTGACCGCTATCTAGCTCATAGAAGCGCATGAGTAGGTTGACCAGGGTGGTCTTGCCGGCGCCGGTGGGGCCGACAATGGCCGCGGTTTGGCCGGGCTCCACGCGCAGGTTGAGGCCGGTGATGAGCTCCTTATCCTTTGCGTAGGAGAAGTCAACGTCCTGGAACTCCACGAGTCCTTGGGCGCGGCCGGGAAGGTCCTCGTCGGTGGTGTCGGGGGCTTGCTCTTCGGCGTCGAGAAGCTCAAAGACGCGCTCGGCCGAGGCCACGCCGGACTGTACCTGCTGCATAATGCCGCCGAGCTGGCCTAACGGTTGATTGAACTCGCGGGAGTATTGGATGAAGGCAGTGGCAGCGCCCAGTGTCATGTGGCCATTGGCCACGCGCAGACCACCCAGGACCGCAATGGCCACATAAGACAGGTAGGACAGGAATTGCATGATGGGCATCATGATGCCGGACAGGAACTGAGCCTTAGATGCGGAGCGGTAGAGCTCCTCGTTGCGCTTGTCGAATTCCTCCGTCATGGCTTCAGTACGGCCGAAGACGATGGCTAGGTCGTGGCCGGAGAAGGATTCTTCTACCTGGCCGTTGAGCTGGCCGGTGGAGCGCCATTGCGTTGTGAACTGGCGCTGCGAGCGGCTGCCGATGACACCAATGACCAGGCCAGTAAGCGGAAGGGACAGTAAAGCCACCAGAGCGAGCTGCCAGGAGACGCTGAACATCATGATGGTGATGCCAATGACCAGCAGCGCGTCATAAAACAGCTGTGATAGCGCCTGCTGCAGGGCCTGCTGCACGTTGTCGATGTCATTGGTGGTGCGCGAGAGGATATCGCCGCGCTGCTGGGAATCAAAGTAGTTCAGCGGCAGCGCGTTTACCTTGGCCTCCACACGCTCGCGCAGGTCAAACACGGTATCCATGCTTACCTTGTTGAGGATGGCTCCCTGCCACCACTGGAAGCCGGAGGAGACGATGTACATCGCAATCACGGTGATGATGAGCGTGCCCAAGCGGTTAAAGTCAATGCCTTCACCGGGGACGAAGTCCATCGCGGAGGCCATATCTGCAAAGCGGTCTTGGCCCTGAGCGCGCAGGCCCGCAATGGCCTGCTCGGCGGAAATATCGGAGGGCAGGTTGCGCGAAATGACGCCGGCAAAGATGACGTCCATGGTCTTGCCCATGATCTTCGGGGCTACCACGGCCAAGAAGATGCAGACGATATTCATCGCCGCGACGGCCCATAGGCGGCGCTTGAAGGGGGCAAGCAGGGAGAAAAGGCGCTTTATTGAGGGCCAGAAGTTCTTGGCTTGGCGCGGGGCGGAACCGTCCATCGGATCAAAACCGGCATCCGTGGTCTCGGCGGTAGAGGTGGTGTTTTCAGCCATTAGTTTTCGCCTCCTGCAACGCCGGCGGTTTCTTGGGAATCCACGATTTCTTGGTAGACCGAGCAGCGGCCTAGGAGTTCCTCGTGGGTGCCGCGGTCAACGATGCGGCCGGCGTCCAGCACTAGGATTTGGTCGGCATCCCGAATGGATGCCACGCGCTGGGCGACGATAATGCTGGTCGCCGGCTTTTCGCGCTCGGCAAAGGAGGCACGCATTGCCGCCCGCACCTTGGCATCGGTGGCCACGTCCAGCGCGGAGAAGGAATCATCGAAGAGGTAGACCAGCGGGCGGGCAACAAGCATGCGCGCGATGGACAGGCGCTGGCGCTGGCCGCCGGAGACATTCGTGCCGCCTTGAGATATGGGCATATCTAGGTCCTCAACGAAGTCAGCTTGGGCCACGCGCAGCGCCTCCCAGAGCTCTTCATCGGTGGCTTCGGGGCGGCCCAAGCGCAGGTTAGAGGCCACCGTGCCGCTAAAAAGGTAAGCCTTCTGCGGGACGAGGGAGACGCGCTGGACGATGTCCTGGCGGGCCAGGGAGGTGGTAGGGGTGGCGTCGATAAGCACCTGGCCCTCGGTGGGGACGTACAGGCGTGGGATGAGGGAAACCAGGGTGGTCTTGCCCGAGCCCGTTGAACCGATGATGGCGGTAGTGGTGCCGGGCTGAGCGGTAAAGGAAATGTCTTCTAGCACCGGCGCATCCGCACCGGCATAGGAAAAGCCCACGTTGCGAAATTCCACAGTGCCCACGCAGGCCTCCGGAGAGGTGGTGGAGCTGGGTGGGGTAATTGAGGGCTCGTGCTGGAGCACCTCGGTGATGCGGCGGGCACAGATGATGGCGCGTGGCAGCATCATCGCCATGAAGGTACCCATCATGACCGCCGCCAGAATCTGCAGCAGGTACTGCAGGAATGCGGTCAGCGAGCCGACGTTGACCAAGCCCTCATCCACGCGGTGGCCGCCGAACCACAGGACCGCGCCGGTGGCCACGTTGAGGATCACTGTAATGAGCGGGAACATCACCACGAAAAGCCGGCCGATGTTCAAGGACAGGCGGGTGATGTTTTTATTCTCCTCGGTAAAGCGCTCGGACTCATAGGCCTCGCGCACGAAGGCACGCACCACGCGGATACCGGTGATCTGCTCGCGCAGGGTGCCATTGATGGAATCCAGCTTGTCCTGCATGGAACGGAAGAGCGGCATGAGGCGGGAAATGATAACGGAGATGGTACCGAGCAAAACCGCCACGGATACCCACACCAGCCAGGACAAGCCGGCGTCTTCGCGCACGGCCATGATGATGCCGCCGATGGACATGATGGGTGCGGTCACCATGAAGTTCAGCATCATCATGTAGACCATTTGCACCTGCTGGACGTCATTGGTGCCGCGGGTAATAAGCGTAGGTGTGCCAAAACGGCTCATGTCCTCAGTGGACAGGGAATTAACGTGGCGGAAGACCTCGCCGCGAAGATCCCGGCCGACGCCCATGGCGGTGCGGCTGCCGCACCATACCGCGCCGATGGCGGTGATGACTTGGGCAAACGCGACGGCCAGCATGATGCCGCCGGTGCGCCAGATGAAGTCCACATCGCCCTGAGACACACCTTCATCGATTATCTTGGCGTTAAGCGATGGAAGGTACAGCGTGGCGGCCGTAGATAAGGCCTGCAGGACAAGCACCGCGATGAAATACGGCGTATATGGCGCCGACCGTGTAACGAGAATGCGAACCAGATCCATGGACTCGCGCCCCTTTCCTTGCCGTGGCTGGGTAGCCGTGCAAGTTTATACCGGTGGTGGGTGGGGTGCTAGTCGGTAATTGCTGCTAAATCCCCACGTGAGCCAGCTGCGCGCGGGTGATGACGCTGCGCCAGTCTTCAAAATCCTGCAGTGGGGCGCATAGGCCTTCCCACGTGGTGACGGCCACGCCGCGAGCCTTGAGCTCCAATACGAGTAGCTCGCGGTTGCCAGAGGCGGCCAGGCGGTGGATCTCGTTATGCGTGATATCGCCGTCTAGTCCTACCCGCACGTTGCCGATAAGACGCAAGCGGGGAGTGGTGCCGGAGCCGCAGTGAGAGCCCGTGACGGCGTCGCCAAGCACGCCTGCCAAGCCTGCAAAGCGGCGGAGTAGACCGAATGGGGCGGTGCACTGGGTAATGAGGTCCACACACATGCCAGCGCTGATAAGCTTCTCGGCGGTGGATAGGGCCGCCGGGCCCTCCCCGATGATGGCTATACGCTGCATGAAAGTGCCTCCTTGGGCGGGGCGCGAACGCCCGCAATAGACTGTCTTGTCTGTAAATCTAGTCCGCTTGGTACGGATTGGAAACTTTTTATTCGCACCTCCCGCCAAGCTCAGCGGCTTTTCGCGCACAATCTCCTGCACCGCCTTGGGCTTTTGCCTAATGTGTGACGGCATGAACCCAACGACGAACCTGCTGGACGGTGGCAAGAACTACCGCGACCCCAGCATCTCCCCGGAAGGCACGCGCGATACCGCGCCGCTGGACGCCGAGGTAGCCGCGCGCAACCAGCAATTGGTGGACCAGTGGGCGGATAAGCTTTATGACGCCTCAGCGGAAACCATTACCGAATGGGCCGCCGAGCACGCACCCGGCCGCTTGGCCATGACCATGTCCATGGAAAATACGGTCTTGGCTGAGCTTGCCCACCGTGCTGGGCTCGATGCAGACCTGCTTTTCATCGATACCGGCTGGCACTTCCAGGAAACCCTGCAGGTAGCCGACGAGGTAGAAAAGCGCTACCCGGACCTCCCACTTGTTCGCGTGCTGCCTTTGCTCACCCCGGAAGAGCAAGACGAGGTGTATGGTCCGCGCCTCTACGCTCGCGATACCGCGGCCTATAACCGCATGCGCAAGGTCGAGCCGCTGAATATGGCGATGGACCCATATGCTGGCTGGGTCACCGGCCTGCGCCGCGCCGATTCCGAACACCGCGCCACCGCCCCAGCGCTGAGCCTCGACCGCACCGGACGGCTGAAGATCTCTCCCATCATCACCTGGGATCTGGACGATACGGACCGCTATATCGCGGACAACGACCTCATCATCCACCCACTCACCCTGCAGGGATACCGCTCCATCGGCTGCGCCCCGCTGACCTTCCCGGTTGGCGAAGGCGAGGATGCCCGGTCCGGGCGCGTATTTGCAGACGGCAAGACAGAATGCGGGTTACACGAATAATGAGCACACTTTCTCCACACTTAAAAGACCTAGAAAACGAGTCCATCCACATCCTGCGCGAGGTGGCCGGGCAGTTCGACAAGGTAGGCATCCTCTTTTCCGGCGGCAAGGACTCCGTCGTTGTCTTCGAGCTAGCCCGCCGCGCCTTCGCCCCGGCCACGGTGCCGTTTGAGCTGCTCCATGTCGATACCGGCCACAACTTCCCCGAGGTCATCGATTTCCGCGACCGCCTCGTGGAAGAATCCGGCGCTCGCTTGCACGTCGCCCGCGTCCAGGACTGGATTGACCGCGGCGACCTCCAGGAGCGTCCCGATGGTACCCGCAACCCGCTGCAGTCCGTGCCGCTGGTAGAGACCATCGCCGAGCGTGAGTACGACGCCGTCTGCGGTGGCGCTCGCCGCGATGAGGAGCGCGCCCGCGCCAAGGAGCGCATCTTCTCCATCCGCGATTCCTTCGGCGGCTGGGATCCCCGCCGCCAGCGCCCCGAGCTGTGGGACCTCTATAACGGCGGCAAGATGGCCGGCGAAAACGTCCGCGTCTTCCCCATCTCCAACTGGACCGAGTCCGATATTTGGGAATACATCGGCGCCCGCGAACTGGAGCTGCCCTCCATCTACTACTCGCATGAGCGCGAGGTATTCAAGCGCAATGGCATGTGGCTAGCCCCTGGTGAATGGGGCGGCCCCTCCGAGGGGGAGGAGCTGGAAACCCGCACCGTGCGTTACCGCACCGTGGGCGATATGTCCTGCACCGGCGCCGTGGAATCTACCGCAGCGACCCCGGACGAGGTGCTCGCGGAGATCTCCATTTCCACCCTTTCCGAGCGCGGCGCCACCCGCGCCGATGACAAACTTTCCGAGTCCGCCATGGAGGACCGCAAGAAGGAAGGCTACTTCTGATGACCACGACCCTCACGCCGAATGTCGGCGCCCTTAAGCAACGCGATACCCTGCGCCTGTGCACCGCCGGCTCCGTTGATGACGGCAAGTCCACCTTCGTCGGCCGCTTGCTCTATGACACCAAGTCCGTGCTTGCGGATCAGGTCGAATCCATGGAGCGCACCTCCACCGACCGCGGCTTCGACGGCATGGACCTCTCTTTGCTTGTTGACGGCCTGCGTGCCGAGCGCGAGCAGGGCATCACCATCGACGTGGCCTACCGCTACTTCGCCACGGATAAGCGCACCTTCATCCTCGCCGATACCCCCGGCCACGTGCAGTACACCCGCAATACGGTCACCGGCATGTCCACCTCCCAGGTGGTGGTGCTTCTTATCGACGCCCGCCATGGCGTGGTCGAACAAACCCGTCGCCACCTTAACGTCGCTGCGCTCCTGGGCGTGCGCCACGTGGTCCTCGCGGTGAACAAGATCGATCTGGTGGACTATGACGAGCAGGTCTTCCGCGATATCGAGTCCGAGTTCAACCAGATCGCCGCGCGCTTAGACATCACCGATACCACCGTCGTGCCGATTTCCGCACTCAAGGGCGATAACGTGGTCGAGCGCTCCACCACCATGGAGTGGTACACCGGACCGACCGTTCTTGAGGTTCTCGAGACCGTCCCCGTGGCCACCGGCCGCGCCGATGAGCTGGACTTCCGTTTCCCCATCCAATACGTCATCCGCGAGCATGCCTCCGATTACCGCGGCTACGCCGGCCGCGTGAAGGCCGGCTCCATCTCGGTAGGCGATGAGGTTGGCCTTCCCGAGGGCCGCACCAGCACCATCACTCAGATCGACACTGCTGACGGTCCGGCCGATTCCGCCGCCACCGGCGACTCCGTGACGCTCCTGCTTGCCGACGACATCGATCTCGCCCGCGGCGATCTCATCGCCGGCCCCCATCGCCTTGCGGCCACCCGCGAATTCGACGCCACCGTCGTAGGACTGACCGAAAAGGACATCAAGCCCGGCCAGATGCTCAAGCTGCGCTACGGCTCCTCCCTAGTCAAGGCCCGCATTGCTGCTATCACCCGCACCCTGGATCTTGATGGCGTTTCCGATGTGGAAGATCCCGAGTCCGTCGCCATGAACGACATCGCCCACATCACCATCCAGACCCAGGCCGAGCTTCCCGTTGAGGACTACGCCGCCCGCGGCGCGGTGGGCAATTTCCTGCTCATCGATCAGTCCTCCGGCAACACCCTCGCCGCCGGCTTCGTTGGCCACCGCCTGCGTTAGTCGTCCTGTGCGCCGCTGCTGCTTCTCTCACTGCGCATCATTATGATGCCCGTGACTCCGAGGAGCAGCGGCGTGGAGATACCGAACACCGTCGGCCCTACTACGGTTAAGTTCACGATCAGCAGGACAACCGCCGCCACCAGCGCGAAAGCCCCGAATTTCTGCTGAGCCGTTTTCTCGCTCATTCCTATCTCCCCTTCGGCTACGTTGTGGCCACGATAACCGCTTCTGGCTCCCCGCGAAAGCCTAGAACGCGGCCATTTCTTGGCTTCCGCACGCTCCTGCGAATCCCGGACCGCCGCTTGGCGTCACGCAGCGCGCAAAACAAGCACGTTTCGCCGCCAAACTGGTGACAGTTTAGCGAAACGTGCTTGGTTTACATCGAACTATTGCATAGGCGGAACGTCGCCGGACATGATGACCTTCTGCTGGCCTTCATCCCACCGGAAGCCTGCATTGGTCGTACCCGAGCGGTTGGCATTGCCTTCGCCCTCGCGTGGCCAGTGATAGGTCACCGCTATTTCGGAATCGTTGACGCGTTCAACCGTGGGAGCGAAGCCGTAGGGCTTTGCTGTTGCAGTACCTAAGTATTCACCGTGGTTAAAGAGCATGATGTGGAAGGGTGAAGAACTTGTCCCTCCCTCAATCATTAGGGTTTCCCACGATAGGGAAGCGCATGGGTCGTAGCCGGAGGAATTGAAAAGCTCCCAACCGATGGTGCCCCACGGCGCAACTTGGGAAACGCCGTCTTGGAACGCTGTCTGTGCGCTGTGCGTACCGCAGGTTTGGTCGGCTCCGCTAGCAGAAGAATTCTCGTCACCTAGTTGGGACGCCTGGCTGTCCTCTTCCTCATCCATCACTACGTTGGGTGGCACTGGCCTGGAAGTAGTGTTTCCTTTTGGTATAGGTCCTTTCGTCGAGGTTTCCTGCTCTGCATCGTCTCCTTGTTCTGGTGAAGCGGACCTCGAAGCAGTCTCATAGTGAAGTTTTTGACCAGCACTGTCAGTGGAATTTTCGTCACAGCCAGCCAGAGCGAAAGACGCGATTGCCAGGCCCATTGCTGCTCCGATAGCCAGTACTTGGCCATGGAAAGGGCTATGCGAGCTAGGCATTCTCAATTGCCCGGCGTCCTATAGTCTTGCGAATCGACCAGACGAACTCCCAGAGAATCAGCATGAGCGGGGTGGCTACGAGAGTTTTGATCAGGGAGGCGCTGAAATCTGCGGTCTTGGACTCAAGCTCCGAGGAACCAAAGATAAGGCCCATGGCGGTGGTGTCACTAGCTTCGCCGGCAAGGGACAAGCCGCGGATTCCGGCAATGAGCCACATGAGGAGCAGGATGCCCCATAGCACGCACCACATGATGGATTGGCAGCGTTGGCGGTCTGGTTCGACGGGGAATGTTACATTACTAAAATCAACAGTGACTTGTTTATTGGTCACGTTGAAGCTTGAACTGCTGCTGAATTGCCGATTTGTTGCCTGTGGCTTCCAGTCTTGCTGTGGTTGCGCCGAGTGCTGAGGGGTGTATTCCGGCGCCGGGGTATAGGAGGCAAGATTTTCTTGCGGCGCGGTTTCGGACGGAAGGGCGGCGATGTAGCGGATGCGTGCGATATCTACTTCCGGCCCAGTGGTATTAGCCAAGTCGTTATCGTATTGCTTGCGCCGGTTGTCTGCGGAAAAGATTTGTCGCGCAGTGCTCAGTTCGTCGCGCGCTGCGGCGTCCCCGGGATCGACTTGGGTGAGCTTGTTGTCGATCTCTTCGATAAGATCGGCGGAATCGGCCGAAGCATCGAGGGAGAGAGAATCGTAGAGGTTGTAGTGGGACACAGAGAGTTCCTTTCTGGTGTTAGAGCAGAGTTGTAGGGGGAAGAGAGTAATAGGGAAGGGGGATTTACATGGAGAGGGGATTAGCAGGGGTCGGAGAAGTCCGCATCGTTATTTAGTGAACGAGCATTGCCACCGTATTGCGCTTTTAGCTCGCACACTTTCTCTACGCTATGGCCTGCGTCGAAGTAGACGGCGTAGACGTCATTGCCGTCTACTTGGCCGCGAAGAGAGCTGCAGGCTTTTCCGCTCATTGTGTGTGAACCCGGATACTTACCCTGGACGCGAGAAAGCTCAGGATGGGGGTCACTGCCTAGGGGGACCATAACGGATTCCGCGATGAGAATGTATCGGCCGTCGCAGCGGGGGCCGGCGCTGTCGTCCGGCATTTCGTCAATAGATTTTGCGCTAGCGCCAGCTTCATCTTTTGCTGCAGATTCCGCACTGGGTTTGTCATTGGCGTCGCACAACAAAACCTTATCGAGCAGGGGGATTGGGGCACCGGCTTCTTCAAGTTTTGACCGGTCGTAGCATCCCATATGGGACGGCCACGACGTTCCATCTGTTTCGTATCGGTGCCAGGCATTGTCAGTCCAATAGAACAAGGTTTGGGCCGAGGTTCCGTACTCACCAGCAAAAAGCCAGGAGTCATCGCAGTACATCTTTACCGGAGCACGCAAATCGCTGAGTTTGTCATCTGCGTATTCATTGCACTTTTCGTACTTGGTCAGTTCTTGTGATTTAGCGTTATTTTTTCTCTCTGGGGAATCTTTTGCCTCGTCTTTTTTGGACTTGTCCTCATCTTTGTCGGACTCGGCCCCCTTCTCAGGGTGGGAGGTATCTCTAGCCTCGGAGCTAGCAGCCAATGCAGGTTCATTTGGGTCATCGGCATCATTTGAATCGTTCCTATTGACCAGTGCCCAAGTTAAACCGCCAACCAGAGCGAGAACCGCTAGCACAGCGATGACTAGGAACACGATGCGTTTACCTTTTCCGGAGGACTTAGGGTCGTCAAAGTCCTCACCTGTAGGTGAAGCTGCAGAAGTCGAGGTTGTAGGGGAATTAGGTGAGAGCGTGCCCCAAGCTTGTTCCTCGCGTGGCATGGGGCGCATGCGTTGAGCAGAAGGATCCGTGGAGGGCTGATCCGGCTGGCCCCAGGCATTGTTGTTGTTCAAAGGCTGAACTCCTTCATAAGCAATTCAAGAGCGGAATACGAGAGAGATTGGATAATCTAAAGATTAATCCGTGTCATACTATAGACATACGACTTGCAGAAATGCTTTCAAATAGAACGTCAATACAGGCTGTCGATTTGGGGTAGTTGGTACCGCGAGTCTGCGTAGTTGGTACCGGTGTTCCACGTACCCGGTACTGCAAGGGGTTTTCTTTCATAGTTGATGTTGGCGACACCACAATCCGCTGGTGTTGCGTCAACTTCTACTTGGAAGGAGCCGGTCCTTGTGGCCAACTTCAAACAGATCATCGCGATGTGCCTCGATGGTGCTAGCTACGCGCAGATCACACATGCATTGGGATGTTCACGACGAGAAGTATCCCGAGCAAAGAAAGTCATCAACGATGAGGAACTAACTCCAGAGCGCTTCCGTCAGCTCCCACCGGGATGGTTCGATGATCGATTCAGTGATGGCCGGAGTAAGCGGACGATGTCCTACGACCAGCCTGATTTTCATGCTCTTGCACGCAAGCTGAAAAGTACGAAGCATGTGACCAGGCATAAGCTGTGGATGGACTACGTGTCGCAGCCTTGTCCGACGGATAAGACAAAGTACCAGTACTCCCAGTTCTGCAGTGGGCTCAATGAATTTCTGCGTGCCAACGATCTCGTCGAAGTTATCACCCATGAGCCAGGCCAAGAGCTTTACGTTGACTGGGCCGGGGACAAAGTGCCAGTGACGGATCAGGCCAGTGGTGACACCGTGTTCAAGGCGTCATTGTTTGTCGCGGTCAGCCCGTACTCAGGGCTGATGTACGTTACTGCTGCTGCGAATGAGAAGATGCCGGCGTGGATTGAGTGCCATGTTAAGGCGTTGAATTATCTTGGCAAAGTACCAGCGGTCATCGTGCCAGATAATGCTTCTACGGCGACTTATCGGCCGAAGAAGACCTCTACATACCGGATAGTCACTGACCGCTACGCAGCGTTTGCAGACTATTACGGCGTCACGATCGTGCCGACTAGGCCCGGCAGGCCACGCGACAAGGCAGCGGTAGAGCGTGCCGTGAAAATCGCCTACACCAAAATCCTGGGTTACTTCAGCAACGAAGTCTTCTATAGCCTTGATGAGCTTAATGAGGCGATCGCGGAGCGTCTTGTCGATATCAACGGCGCAATGACGCGGCCTGATGGCTCAACACGGCAGATGCGCTTTGATAAAGAAGAGGCACCAATGATGCGAGACCTTCCGCCGACGCCGTTTACGGAAGTGTCTTATAAGCGGCTTAAAGTCGATCGCAACTGGCACATCACCTGTGACTACCAGTACTATTCAGTGCCATTTCAGCTGGTAGAAGAATCGGTAACAGTCAGGCTCACCCCGCAACTGGTGAGCGTCTTCAACGGGGAGCAGCTTGTTGCTGAACACACGCGCCTTCACGGATTCAAATACCGGTATTCCACAAACCCTCAGCATGGGCCGCGTGGCGATGATGAAGGCCACAAGGCGCTTACCCGTGATGAGCTTTTGGCCTGGGCATCGTCGTTTGGGGCAGCAACGCACGCAGTCATAGCGATGATCCTCGACCGCAATAGTGCCGCCGTACCCCGCGGACTCATCCAGGCACGCAACGTGCTGGCCAACCTGGGCAAAAAGCACAACAAAGCCACCCTCGAACCGGCATGCCAGCAGGTCGTGGACAAGAAACTGGCCCCAACAATGGCAGTGATCAAACGCATCCAGACTGACATTGCCCACGCCCAACAACATCCCTGGGCACCAGGGCCCAAAACACAGCCTGTGTCCAAGCGCCAACCACGCCCAAGTACCCCGCTTACCGGCGACGTGGCCGATGCCGTCTTTATCCGGCCTGCTGACCACTACGAAAACTAGAAGGAGTGTGAAAAATCATGAGCAGCATCGACGACGAGATTGTGCGGGCGAAAATGCGCAAGCTTCGCGTATCAACCTTCGCTGACATCTTCTACGAGGTTGTCAACGACGAGGCCTATGCGGATGCGCTACCAGAAGACATCTTCCTCGCCGCAGTCGAAGAAGCCTACACACAACGCCAACAGCGCAATATCGCCAAGGCCATCACCCAGGCACAATTCCGATACCCGGATGCAAGCCTGGCTGAAATCACCCGGGCAGAACAACGCGGTATCAACATGCGCCAGCTGAAACGAATCGCAGCAACCAACTGGCGGGAAAACCCGACCAATATTCACATCCTCGCACCGACCGGAACAGGCAAGACATACATTGCCTGCGCCATCGGCATCGCCGCATGCAAAGCCGGATATTCCGTGGCGTACTACCGGCTGGATCAACTTGTAGACATGCTGGCGGTCTTCTCACCGACTGACCAAAACTACCTCGATAAAATGCGGAAACTGATCAACGTCGATGTCCTTATCATCGACGACTTTATGACCATCAGCATCAACCAGCGCGGGCAAGAAGACCTAACCAAGATCATATTCGACCGCGACGGAAGGCTCCCAACACTGATCTCCTCCCAATCAGCCGCCGCCTACTGGGTTGAAACACTGCCAGACAGAGTCGGAGCCGATTCACTCGTAAGCCGCCTCAACAACGGCCACCGAATCCATATCGGAGACTTCGACATGCGCAAAGCCACCGCACCCACCACCCCAGACAACTAAGACTAACGGTCCGGGCCGACGCACCCCTCGGCCCGGTACCAACTACCCGGAACACGACAGTACCGAGTCCCCAGAACACCGGTACCAAAAACTCGCATCTGACACAGGCATTCGGCTTTATTCAAGTTATCTGCACGTAAAGCGAATGGTATAAGTGTGACATCTGTTTGGCTAAGAGATTAGGCTAAAAGGGGAAAATGCCGCCAAGATTGTCAGATATGAGGGCCTAGCAACCGGTGAAAGGGGCTGTGTCTTAGTGCGAGAGCTTGAACGCACGCGGAATTTTGGCGAGCGGGAAGAGCTAAACGGCGCTTCTATGTCCGGCTTAATCCCAAGCGTGACCGAAATTTGAATCCCCTATGAGGGGGAGAAAGGAGCACTCGTGACACTGGATCGCAATTTGAATGCGTCCGAATTGCACGCGACCCGCAACCGGGTAAGCGTGTCCCCGGATCTCATCCGCCGCCTGGGCGGTGCCTTGGGCTATGACGCAATTGAGGCTTTTGGATCTGAGGCACAGACGGACTTGAGCAAGGTCTTTGACCTGGGGGACATCATCGATCTGATGTTGCTTAGCCAGTTACCGGAGATGGAGGTCGCGCCGGGAGTGGAGCAGCAGGTAGAGGGGGACGTCGCTAAGCAGCTGCTGCGGCGCATCAGTGCGGGTGATTATCTGACGCGTCAGCAGGTGCACGACCGCCTGCCGCGGGCGACGGTGATGTTGTACCGCATGGGGCATCCGCGCTTGTGGGCCTTTGCCGCCCGCCAGCGCCTGCCCCAGGACGCGGAAAGAGCCGTGCCGGATTCCTTCCACCGTGATATCACCGGCCCGTACACCACTCCGGAGGAAGCGTGGCTGGGCATGTACGTGGCCGATGCCACGCGGCTCGGGGAGCTAAATACCCAGGTAGATGGTGCCGGGTTGGACGAAGACAGGCAGCAGCGCCTGCGTCTGGGCATGAGCTTGGCCGATACATACCGCCAAGTGTGGAGCTCCGCGCGCGGCCATTGGCGCGTCAGCCCCCAGACGCGCTATATCGTGCCTTCGCGTTTTGGCTATTGCCCATTTGTCTTCCGCGTGGCCGAGGGTGGGTGGCGCCGCGATTCCTTCGAGGGGAGCCACGATCGCTTCATGGCCACGGAGGGCTATTGGATCGACGTGGAGCGCGAACGGCTCATTCACCTCGGCGCGCCAGACCCGCACGATGCTTGGCTGCCTACGGCGCGGGTCGCGGCCGAAGCACCGACGGAGGAAGACTTGGCCGTCGCCCGGGTGCTCAGCGGGAAAATCATTGCCCTTGGCGCTGGCCAGAAAAACATTACGATTCGCCTGCGCCAGAAGAACCGCACATTGAACTTTGACTAGGGCGGGCAGGTATTCTCGCAGGCATGGAGAATCTCAACGGACGCCCCCTTTTCGTCGCCGCTGTGGACGCGGAAGCCGCCCACATTCCGGAAGGCGAACCCCTGCTCATCACCGGAATCGGTACGGTTCCGGCGGCCATTGCGCTGACGGAAGCTCTTGCCGACGCCCGCGCTAACGGCGCCCTTCCCGATCGCGTGGTCAACATTGGCACGGCCGGCGCGCTTGTCGACGGCATGGCTGGCGTCTTCGAAATAGGCAAGGTCACCAAGCATGACTTCAAGTTAGAAGTGCTTACCGATATCAACCGCTACCTGCTGCCAGAGGCCATCGAGCTCGAGACCTCCGGCCGCCTGCCGGTGCGCGGACTGGCCACGGGCGACATGTTTGTCTCCGATACCGCCCTGCGCACCGAGCTGGCCAAGAAATCGCAGCTGTGCGACATGGAAGGCTATTCCATCGCCGCAGTATGCCAGCGCTTCGAGGTGCCCTGCACCCTGCTCAAGCAGGTCTCCGATTCCGCCAATGAGGAATCCAAGGGCACCTGGGCCAACGTCCTTGACTGCGGTGCGCGCCAGCTCGCCTCGGCAGCTACGGACCTAGGCTTTCTGCGCTAAAAACTAAAAAGCGCGCCGGGGAGGACCGGCGCGCTGCTTGTTGTGGCTGAGTCTTAGCTCAGCGGGCTCATGGACTGGTAGAGCTGCTCTACCTTGTCGCGTGGGGTCTCATCGTGTTCGTAGGTGAAGTCGCTGAAGTCTTCAGGATCGTCCTTGGAGCCGGTGATGATGTCTATATCGGAGGGCTCGACTTCGCCGGAGCGCAGCGCGGCCATCTCGGCGTGGTAGCGCACGACAACGGCGATGGTTGCGGCCACGGGGACGGCGAGGAAGGCGCCCACGATGCCGGCCAGGGTGGAGCCGACGGTCACGGAAAGCAGGACGATGGTGGCGTGCAGGCCCATGGCCTTGGACTGCAGCATCGGCTGGAGGACGTTGCCCTCTACTTGCTGGACGATGATGATAAGCGCCAAAGCAAGAAGTGCGTTAGTAAGACCGTTGGACACCAGCGCAACGATGACGGCGAGCGCACCGGCGGTGACCGCGCCGATGATCGGGATGAAGCTGGCGAAGAACGTCACCACGGCGATGACGAGCGCGAGCGGAACTTGCAGAGCCCACAGGCCAAGGCCGATGAGAACTGCGTCCACCATGGCCACCGCGGCCTGCGCCTGGATAAAGCCGGACAGGGTCTTCCAGATGCGCGCGCCGAGCTCGGTGATGTGCCAGCCGGTGGAGTTGCCGGTGTACTTGCGCAGCCAGGGCAGGAACTTGTCGCCGTCTTTAATGATGAAGAAGGTGACAAAGAGCATGATCAGCGCGGCCACGACGATGGAGCTGGCCATCGAGAAACCAGAGATAACGCCGGTAGCGATGGTAGAGGCTTGGCCCTTGGCAAACTTGACCACGTCTTCGAGCACGGACTGTAGCTGGTCACTTTGGATATCGATGGGGGACTCTTCCACCATTTCCGTGAGTTGACTGATGCCATCTTCAGCTTGGTCAATGAGTGTCTGGCTTTGGTTGGTGACAACCGGGGCCATGGCGGCGAAAACACCGCAGAAGATAATGATGAGACCGAGCAAGGTGCTGACCGCCGCGAGCGAGCGCGGGAATCCCTTACCACGCAGCCAAGCGCTGATCGGATAGAGCACCGTGGAGACGAGGATGGCGAGCAGGACCGGCAGCAGGCCTACCCAAATGAACTTGAGCAGGTAGCCGGCCAGCGCTAGGCCGGCGACGATAAGGATAAAGACCACCGAGACCTTGGCCATGGTGCGGAAGTCCTTGGCCAGGACGGCGGATTTATCGTCGCGCTCGGCAGGGTGCTCGCTGGCAGCCTCTGCACCAAGGTGCGCATCATCATAAGCGACGAGGGTATGAGAATCTTCCTCGCCCGGTTTTTGGATCTGTGTTGCGTTGCCTTTTTCCTGCGCAGACGGGCGCTTGGCCTCGTCGCGGGAAGACGAATTATGTGACGTAGACATTGTCTACCACTATGCCACATAAAACTCGCAGCGCATAGACGAAAAAGGAGGTAGCGGCCCACGGGCGGGGCACTACCTCCCTTCAGTACCTTTAACGCGTCCGCTGACGCGGCCGGGAATTACTCGTCACGCAGGTTACCTACGTTGCGGATAATGCCGAAGCGGTGCATGGTTACCGAGACTGCCTGCTCAAGGAGGTAAGGAAGGAGCTCGCGGCGGCCGTCGGCAAGCACGGGCTGGTCCAGCACCACGGAGTTGGAGCGTACCGCGGCCTCGTAGATGGAATCCGGCACGGTGCCCAGGGCGCGCACGCGGGAGGAGGCGTCATTGGCCACGGCGGTGGCAAAAGCCTCGTCGGTGATGGCCTTGACGTCGAAGCCGAGGTCCTGCAGCTGGGTGGCAACCTCCGGGGTGGCGGAGATTTCCGTGGCGGTGCCGGTAATTGCGGCGGCCAGCACCTGGCGAGCAACCTCGCGCAGCTCGTAGCCTTCGCCCACGCGCACGCGCAGCTTGGTCAGCAGTGGACGGTAGCGGAAGATATTGGCCTCAGAAACCAGGCCGGTGCGGTCGTGGTTGCGGCCAAACTCTTCCTGCCACGCCACCTGGTCCAGTTCAGCGGCGCGCCACAGCCAGGTGATGTCCTCCTCGGTGAGCTTGTCAGAGAGGTTATCGCGCAGGCGGTGCAGCGCGGCGAGGCTTGCTGGGGCGATATCTACGTTGCGCGGCTTGAGCTCGCCATCGGCCCACTCACCCATCTGTGCCACGTAGTTCGGGCCGCCAGCCTTGGCGCCCGGTCCCATGACGGACTTCTTCCAACCGCCGAAGGACTGGCGCTGGACAATCGCGCCGGTGATGCCGCGGTTGACGTAGGCGTTGCCCACCTCAACGTTGTCGATCCAGTACTCAATCTCGGCGTCGTCAAGCGAGTGGATGCCGCCAGTTAGGCCGTAGCCGGTGTCGTTTTGCCAGGCAATGGCCTCTTCCAAGGTATCGGCGTACATGATGCCAAGGATGGGGCCGAAGCACTCATTCTTGTGGTACCAGGAGCCCGGCTGCACATTATCGCGAATGCCCGGGGACCACAGGGTGCCTTCCTGGTTGAGCTTTTCCGGCTTGAGGAGCCACTTCTCATCCGGCTCGAGCTGGGTGAGGCCACGCAGCAGCTTCTCGCTTGGCTCTTCCGCTAGGCCATTCATGGTGGTGGTGATATCGAAGCCCGGGCCCGGCTTAAGGGTCTTAACGGCATCCAGCAGCTGGGTGCGCAGGCGCTCGGACTTACCCGCCGCGCCGACGAAGATAACCAGGGAGGCCGCCGAGCACTTCTGTCCAGAGTGGCCAAAGGCGGAGTTGTAGAGGTCATCGATGGCCAAGTCTGGGTCCGCCGCAGGGGTGATGATGAGTGCATTCTTGCCGGAAGTTTCTGCCATGATATTCATCTTGGGCTTCCAGGAACGGAAGAGCGCACCGGTATCGGACGCGCCGGTGAGGATGACATTGTCCACCTCATCGTGGGAAAGCAGCGCCTTGCCAGCCTCGGCCTCATCTGTGAGCACAAGCTGCACCAGATCCGGATCCAGCCCCTGCGCCTCGAGGGCGGTGCGGAAGGCTTCCACCACGAGCTTGCCACAGTGAACTACCTGCGGGGCTGGTTTGACGATAACCGCCGAGCCCGCCGCCAAGGATGCCGCAATGCCGCCGGTCGGGATGGCAATGGGGAAGTTCCATGGCGGGGTCACCACGGTGACGGTGTGCGGGGTGAACTCGGAATAGGACTCTTCCAGCAGGCGCGCGGACTGGCCGTAGTAGGTGCAGAAGTCAATCGCCTCAGAGACCTCAGGGTCGGTCTGGGTAACGGTCTTATTGGCCTCATACGCAGCCACGGAGATGAACTTGCCGCGCTGAGATGCAATCTGATCTGCCACGGCCTCCAGTGCGGCGGCGCGCTCGGCGGCAGGGCGCTTGCCCCACTCGGTGCCGAGCTCCTTGGCGCGAGCGATGTGGCCTTCTACTGCGGCTGGGTCGGTGACCTCCCCAATGCCGTGCTCGCCCGGGTTGCGCTTGAGCGCTTCCAGCGCCCACTGGCGGTTCGGCGCGAGCGCCGGGTCAGTGTCAGCCTCGTTAGTAAAGCGGCCAGTACGCGGTGCTTGGCGGCCGTCCTCCTCGAGGCGGTTCTGGGTGCGACGGGCGCCAGCGAAGGTGTCCCAGCGCTTGGCGACGGCCCGACGGAACGTCTCTTCCTGATCCGCCAACGGCTCCTCGCCTGGGGCAAAGAGCGCGTAGAGGAAGTTCTGCGGCGCGGAGTTTTCCTCCAAGCGGCGTACCAGGTAGGACACGGCGACGTCGAAGTCTTCTGCGTGGACAACCGGGGTATAGAGGATCTGGCGGCCGTCAAAGACCTTGCGCACCGCTGCCTGCTGTGCTGGGGACATGCCCTGCAGCATCTCGGAGTCCATCATGTGCAGCACGCCGCGCTTCTTACCCAGCTCATAGGCCATTGCCGCGGTGTAGAGGTTGTGGGTTGCTACACCGATGCGGACGCTATCGGCGTATTCTTCGCGCAGGATGAAATCCAATAGGCGGTAGTAGTTGGCGTCAACGTCGAGCTTGTTGGTGTAGGTAGCCAGCGGCCAATCGTGGACCTCGCCCTGCACGGTTTCCATGGATAGGTTCGCGCCCTTAACGATGCGCACCTTGACCTTGCCGCCGCCCTTAGCCACGCGCTCCTTAGCAAAGTCAGCGATATCCTTGAGCGCATCGAAGGTATCCGGCAGGTAAGCCTGCAGCACGATGCCGGCATCCAGGGTGAGGAATTCCGGCTCGCTGAGTAGCTCTTTGAACAGGCGGATGGTCAGGTGGAGATCGTGGTACTCCTCCATGTCCATGTTGATAAAGACCTTGTCGGTTCGGTTCGCCGCAGCCTGGTACAGCGGACGCAGGCGCTCCTTAAGGCGCTCTACCGAGCCATCGATATCCCATTGATTGAGCTGGGCCACCATAGAGGAAGCCTTGACCGAAACGTAGGTTACGCGTGGGTTCCGGATGAGCTTGAGGGTGCGCTCCGCGCGGGACTTAGCCTCTTCCTCACCGAGTACGGCTTCACCCAGCAGGTTGAGGTTGAGCTGTTCGCCGGATTCGGCGGCCTTGTCCAGAATCTTGTTGAGAGCATCAGACTCGGCGTCGAGAACGAGGTGGCCAACCATCTTGCGCATGTACAGGCGGGCAACCGGCATGACTAGGTTGGGCAGGATTGGGCCGAAGAAGCCACCGGCACCAACGAGCGCACCATTGATGCTGCCTAGGAACGACGGGTCATAGTGAGAGGAAATATCCTTCAGCGCGTGTGCGGCAACCTTGTCATCTTCTGGGCGCATGACGCGGTCGACGAAGTCCATGGTGAACTTCACGCCGTCCTCATCGCGCAGCAGGTCTGCGAGTTGTTCGGTGGCTTTATCTTCTTCGTCCGCAGTGGACTTCAACCAGTCGTGGGCGCGGCTGATAGCTGCAGGCAGGACTGCTTCCACATCATCAGAGATGGGCAAGCGGGTATTAGCAGGAGAAGTCATATGGGTTCTACCTCTTTTTCAAACGGGTCACATCCTAGAAACCACTTTTCACATGGGGGTGAAGGGCGATGTATCTGCGCCGGTCTGGAACTGCCGGCCGATACGGCGTCTGGATGTTGAGCGGTGAGCTATGTGGTGCTGCAGGGCGCAGCTGGGTGAGGAGCGAACACGCGGGTGCGCGCGACGCAAAGTGAGGGTCGCAGAGATTCGTGGTGAAATGCGATGTCAGCGGGCCGTTATGCGGGCCGAATGTGGACGGGAGGCCTATCGCTGCTGCGACGAACGCGCGCCAGGTTGGTGTTCAACTCTCACCTGCTTTCTATGACGTGACTGTGTAAGGCTAGAGGAAAACGCGAGCGCCATAACGCTCTGACGTGCGGCAACCCTGCAGGTTCAGGTTCCAAATGTTGCCTGGGAAATACTAAGAACTTTTGTGTTGCCGCAATTATAGGAAAGCGGCAAACGTGATGCTAGTCTCTTTTGAAAAATGGCAAGCGGGGGTGGAAAAACAAAAAATAAACCCCAGCATGTGGGGTTTAGAGGGGGTGTTAACTCATCCGGGGGTAGCCCACCCCCGGATTATCCAACAATTGGGTTCTAAGAACCGTAGCCGGCCTTGAGCGCCTTCACCGCCAGCTCGAGTCGCGATTTGGCGTGGAATTCACTGAGTAGAGTGGACACATACTTCTTCACCGTGCCCGGTGCATAATGCGTGCTCTTGGCAATCTCTTCGTTGGACTTTCCTTGACAGACCAAGTCCAGGACCTGCTCTAGCGCAGGGGAGATATGGTGATTGTCCTTGATCTTGGCGGTTGCAGCTGCCGCATCAGCGCTGGTTCCTTCAGCATTCCAATCGGGAAGCTGCTCAAACAAGCGCGTAAGCGACTGCGGGGTGACAACCGTGCCGCCGCGCACGGCCTCGCGCACGGTATCCAAAATGTAGACCGGCTTGGAGCTTTTTAAAATATAGGCCGCGGCCTTATTGGACATGACCTCTTTGAGGGTCTCGTCATTGTCCATCGCGGTCATCGCAACAAAGACCGGTGGGTGTTCCAGCTTGTTAACCTCACGCAAGAGGGTCGTGCCATCCATCTCGGGCATATGGATGTCCGCGACAATGACGTCAAAGTCCTGCTCTTGCAAAAGCTCGAGGGCGACCTTGCCATTTTCTGCGGTGGCGCGCACCTCCATGTCCTCAGCCGAGGCGAAGTAGCGCCCCAAGGCCTCAAGGACAAGTGGGTCGTCATCGACGACCAAGAGGGATGTTTTTACTTCGATTTCGGGCACCATGGTGCGGGGCATCCGAACGCAATATCCACGGCAGACTTGTACTCAGTTGTGGAGGAAAGGTCTCCGGGTGCGAGACCACCCAGGAGTGAAGTTGACAGCATTAGTGGTGCGAGGAATGTAGCGAGTGTGGCCTGCATCTGCGGGCTCCTTCAATTAAAACCAATTTAGTTAGAAACAAGCGATAGCTTAATGGACGAACTCAGTGTTTGCTAGATAGAGTGCTGGATCTAACGTGCCTTGTGCGTGCTCGGAGGTAGGGACAACGTCAAAACCCACCTGCCCTCGTCTAGGTTGGTGTCGACACGAGCGTCGATAGTAGCGGCTATACGAGTCATTGAGGATAGTCCAATCCCGGAAGACATATCAGCGTTAGTGGTTGTCGGCTTCGCTACAGGGTTAGTAATGGAGACCAGCGTCCACCCCAGATGTGGGCGGACAGAGATGATAATTTCTGCGCCAGGTGGTGAATACTTCACGGCGTTGAGACATGCCTCAGTAGTAATAGCTGCAATTGGATCCAGAATTTCTTGGGGAAATTCTGGTGCGAATTCTTCACCGGAAACCTCTACAACAGGTGCTCGGTTGAGCCGGGACAGGCGTTCCTGTTCTTCAGATAAAAGCTGAGCAAAGCTCGCAGGCTTTGTGGTGGTTGCAAAACTTGTACCGTCGTTGATCCCATTGATGTCGTTTCGCAGAACCTTGGTAAGCGCACGGACTTCAGACATTGAAGAGCGCATAGAATCGCTAAGCTCATTGAGCTTCTTGGCTAGCTTTGGCTGCTTAGAGTACTCGAGGCTTAGTGCCTCTAGCTGCATGGTATTAACTGTAAGGTTAGATACAACCGAATTGTGCAAAGTCTCTGCGAGGTCGGATTGGCGGCGCTTGACATCATCGTTCCATTCCAGCATTGCGGATTTATAGCGGTCAGCAGAATGGGCGAAAGTGCCACCGATGACTCCGCCAATAGTGATTAGCATGGCCCAAGTAAAGGCTGGTGCAGGATCTATATTCATGCTGGGTTCTGTTGGGTCAATTAGACCACCCAGCCACAGCACTATTCCGATCAGGAAAGTGCGCCCATGATGGCCGTGGTATGCAATCACGGCAAGAAATATTGGTGCTAAGAATACCGAGCTAATAAATGGAGTCTTGGTAAGTAGTGTTGCAGTTATCCAGACGACAATAAAAGTCACTGACATGCTGATAGGCCAGCGGTAAGCGCAAGTCGTGATAACGGTGAGGACAAGGCCGAGCACTGCGGACGACAGCTGGTCTTCGGTGGGAGAAAAGAATGCGCCGAGTAAAGCGAGTACTACACAGAAAAAGGCGGTCAATGCAGCGGTTCGCTGCAAGGTCATGGCTTCGCGAATGCGTTGGTAAATATGCGGCTGTGAAAGTTTAGGCACGGTGCGGCACACGCTTCCTTGTTGCTAAAGCTCGATAGGTTTGTCTCCTTAGTGTAAGTACAACGGCCACGAAGCAGCCATTGAAAACAGCCAAACCCCCGCACCTTCGTGCGCGGTTCCTTGTGGTGGGTTCCGAGCGGAGGAAGAAGGTGAGGGGGTTAGCCGGTCTTCATGAAGGAGTACAGAAAGCTAATTACTTAGCTTCTGCGGCAGCCTCTGCGTCATCCTTGGAGGACAGGCCCTCGAATACGGAGGACAGGCCCTCGGAGTCGGTGTTGGACTCGGAGGAAGCCTCGATGAGGCCCTTGATGCCCTTGATGAGTGCCTCGAAGTCGATGGCGGAGCTGAGGTCTGCGAGGGTATCGAACATATACATTCCTTTCGGATCGGCGGAGTAAAACTACAATCTCTCTCTGGGGTAGCAGCTCTTAACTGCTGTGATTCCTAGTATGCGGTAGCGGGGGCGGGCTGCCAATCCTCTTTTGGATCCTTTCTGAGGTGACTTTTGGATCCTCTTAGGGCTATTTAAGGACCTCTGTTTGGGTATGGGGTGGTGTTGGGTGAAGGGGGGTGATTGCGCGGAAGGTGGGAGTGGGCGTCGGCAAGAGTGGCGCTGAGCTGCACAAAAGGAATGTTGACAAGAAAAGTTGAGTCGCGGGGAATAACTTTTGTAGGCTTCCGGTTGTAAGGATTGAGTGACACAGGCTCAAGGTTGTGTGACCGGACGTGGAAGTTCTGTTACAGTAGCGCTCGGACGCAACGAGAAGTTGAGTCACTGACAGTCAACTTTATTAATTACCCCAAGATAAAAGGAGAAGAAATCATGGGACGCGCAGTAGGTATTGACCTTGGTACGACGAACTCCGTCGTTTCCGTATTGGAAGGTGGCGAGTCCACCGTTATCGCAAACTCTGAGGGCTCCCGCACCACGCCTTCCGTCGTTGCTTTTGCAAAGAACGGCGAAATCCTGGTCGGCCAGTCCGCTAAGAACCAGGCGGTAACCAATGTTGACCGCACTATTCGCTCCGTCAAGCGCCACATCGGCACCGACTGGAAGATCAACATTGATGACAAGGACTACACCTCCCAGGAGATCTCCGCTCGCACGCTGATGAAGCTGAAGCGCGACGCAGAGGCTTACCTCGGTGAGGATGTTACTGACGCCGTTATTACCGTTCCTGCATACTTCGAGGACGCACAGCGCCAGGCCACCAAGGAAGCTGGCCAGATTGCAGGCCTGAACGTGCTCCGTATCGTTAACGAGCCAACCGCAGCTGCTTTGGCTTATGGCCTGGAAAAGGGCGAGCAGGAGCAGACCATCCTGGTATTCGACCTGGGTGGCGGCACCTTCGACGTCTCCTTGCTGGAAATTGGCGATGGCGTTGTCGAGGTTATGGCCACCGCCGGCGATAACGAGCTGGGTGGCGATGACTGGGATCAGCGCATCGTCGACTGGCTGGTAGACCGCTTCAAGACCTCCCAGGGTGTTGACCTGACCAAGGATAAGCGCGCTGTGCAGCGTCTGCGCGAGGCTGCAGAGAAGGCAAAGATTGAGCTGTCTTCCTCCCAGCAGGCCAACATCAACCTGCCGTACATCACGGTTGACTCCGACAAGAACCCGCTGTTCTTGGATGAGACCCTGACCCGCACCGAGTTCCAGAAGATCACCCAGGATCTGCTGGACCGCACCAAGGCTCCGTTCAACCAGGTTATCAAGGACGCTGACCTTTCCGTCGGCGATATCGACCACGTTGTTCTCGTTGGTGGCTCCACCCGTATGCCGGCCGTATCTGATCTGGTTAAGGAACTGACCGGCAAGGATGCCAACAAGGGCGTTAACCCGGACGAGGTTGTTGCAGTCGGCGCTGCCCTGCAGGCAGGTGTTCTGCGCGGCGAGGTTAAGGACGTGCTGCTTCTTGACGTCACCCCGCTGTCCCTCGGCATTGAGACCAAGGGTGGCGTGATGACCAAGCTCATCGAGCGCAACACCACCATCCCGACGAAGAAGTCCGAGACCTTCACCACCGCGGAAGATAACCAGCCTTCCGTACAGATTCAGGTCTTCCAGGGCGAGCGCGAGATGGCTACTGCTAATAAGCTGCTGGGCTCCTTCGAGCTCGGCGGTATTGCTCCGGCACCGCGTGGTGTTCCGCAGATTGAGGTCACCTTCGATATCGATGCCAACGGCATCGTCCACGTGACTGCAAAGGACAAGGGCACCGGCAAGGAAAACACCATCAAGATTCAGGATGGTTCTGGCCTGTCCCAGGAAGAAATCGACCGCATGGTCAAGGATGCTGAGCAGCACGCTGAAGAGGACAAGAAGCGCCGCGAGGAGCAGGAGCTGCGCAATAACGCAGAGTCCACCTCCTACCAGACCCGCAAGTTCTTGGATGACAACGCTGACAAGGTATCCGAGGATGTTAAGACCAAGGTCACCGAGGCTGCTGACGCCGTTGATGAGGCCCTGAAGGGCGATGACCTCGAGGCCATCAAGTCCGCAGTGGAGAAGCTGTCCACCGAATCCCAGGAGATGGGCAAGCAGATCTACGAGGCACAGGCTGCTGAGGCCGGCGCTGAGGGCGCTGCCGATGCTGGTGCTGCGCAGGGTGACCCGAACGTTGTCGACGCTGAGGTCGTCGACGAGGACGAGAACAAGGATGGCAACAAGTAATGACTCAGGACAGCGGAATGCCGCACAACCCAGGCGACCCGGAAAACACGGATCCGGAGGCTACCTCGGCTGACCGCGCTGAGGCTGCTGCCGAGCAGGCTGAGGAGGCCCAAGCCGCGCAGGAAGCGCAGGCTGATGCCACCGAGGAAGCCGAGCTGGATCCCACCCTCGATGCTGACCTTGAAGAAGCGCTGGCGGACGTCAACGCCGATGAGGTAGAAGCTGAAGCAGCGGGCGAAGAGCCCGCCGGTACTGGCGCCAGCGATGTGGAAGCACAGTTGGCAGAACGCACCGAAGACCTGCAGCGTCTTAATGCGGAATACACCAACTACCGCCGCCGCACCGAGCGTGACCGCCAGGCCGTAATCGAGACCGCCAAGGCCAAGGTCATTGCAGATTTTCTGCCTGTCCTTGATGACTTGGAGTTGGCTCGTGAGCATGGTGACTTGGAGGGCCCGCTCAAGGCGTTTGCGGATAAGCTCCACAGCACGCTGGAAAAACACGACCTCGCTGCCTTTGGTGAGGAAGGCGATGCCTTCGACCCTGAGGTCCACGAAGCCGTGCAGGACTTGTCCTCCGGCGATGAGCAGGTGCTTGGCACCGTGCTGCGCAAGGGCTACCGCTTGGGCGACAGGCTCGTACGCAATGCCATGGTCATCATCGCGGACCCCAGCGATGAGTCCGGCAGCTCGGAAGAATCCGAGTAAATAACAAAAAGGGCGCCCTGGGAATTGACTAGTGACCTTCCCGCGGCGCCCTTTTACTTAACTTGTATCGATTCTCTTTGAAAGGAGGAGATGCCCAGTGAGCGCTAAACCCGAATGGGCAGACAAAGATTACTATGCGGATCTGGGGGTCTCCTCGTCCGCAGACCAGAACGAGATTAAGCGTGCTTACCGCAAGCTAGCGCGCGAGAATCACCCCGATACCCACCCGGACGACCCCGCGGCAGCGGAAAGGTTCAAAAAGGTTGCGGAAGCCTACGACGTGCTTTCCGACGCCGCTGAGCGCAAGGAATACGACCAGTTCAAGGCCATGCTCCGCAATGGAGGCGGCTTTGGACGGATGGGAGGCGCCGGATTTCCCGGCGGGTTTCGATCCACGCGCATGGGTGGACAAGGTGCGCAAGAATTCGACCTCTCGGACCTCTTCGGAGGATCCGCTGGAGGAGCGTCTCAAGGCGGCGGTGTTGGGGATATCTTCGGTAGCGTTTTCAACCGCGGCGGTAGTGCTGGCCACTCAGCTAAACCGTCGCGGGGGGCCGACGTCGAAACGGAAATAACCCTCGACTTCCGCGAGGCTGCTAAGGGAACCACCATTCCCCTAGCGCTCAGCGGCAATGCGCCGTGCACCACGTGTCACGGCTCGGGCTCCGCTTCCGGCAAGACCTCTACTTGTGGCACCTGCAACGGTACCGGTTTTACCTCGGAAAACCGCGGCGCTTTCGGTTTCTCTGCCCCGTGCAAGGACTGCGATGGCACCGGCCGGCGCATCACGGATCCGTGCAAGGATTGCCACGGCACCGGCACGGTTCACCGCACCCGCAATATCACCGTGCGCATCCCTGCCGGCGTCATCGATGGGCAAAAGGTCCGCCTCGCCGGACAAGGCGAAGCAGGTCCCAACGGCACTCCAGCCGGTGACCTCTTCGTGGCGGTAACCGTAAAACCAGACAAGGTCTTTACTCGTGAGGGCGATGACCTCCATGTCACCGTTCCGGTTTCCTTCACGGAGCTGGCCTTGGGCGATACCATCGCGGTTCCAACTTTGGATAACCCGGTGCGCGTGAAGATCCCCGCTGGCACGCCGGATGGGCGCACGCTGCGGGTGCGCGGAAGGGGCATCGCCAAGCGCGGTGGCAACTCCGGTGATCTACTGGTTAGCGTGCAGGTTACCGTGCCCACCAAGCTCGATGCCGCCGCCTCCAGCGCCCTGCGCACCTATGCTCAAGCGGAAAAGGACTCCGGTTTCAACCCGCGTGCGGGTTGGGCCGGCGCCGAGAATGCTTAAGGCAGGAGGTGTGTTAAAAAATGAGCACTGGAAAGGCAGAAGATTCCGGCACCGCGGTCTACGTCATCTCCGTAGCTGCGGAACTCTCCGGAATGCATGCCCAAACCCTGCGCACCTATGACCGTATGGGCTTGGTCTCCCCGGCCCGCACTCGTGGCGGTGGCCGCCGCTACTCCGACCGGGACATCGAGCTGCTGCGCAAGATTCAGGCGCTGTCCCAAGACGATGGCGTCAACCTTGCCGGCATCAAGTCCATCATCGAGTTGACCGAAGAACGCGACCGCCTCGAGGCCGAGCGCGACGCTTTAGCTGAAGAGGTCCGGGCCCTGCGCGAACAGGCCGCTGGACGCCGCCCGCAGCGCAGTGGTGAGCTTGTTCATGTCCCACGGTCCACCTCCGTGGTGATGTGGAGCCCACGCACCGCGCGGGAGCGCAAGCGCTCCCGCGGCCGTGGATACGGCCAAGACTAACTCTCGCTCTGCGGACGAGTACACCCAACCCCGCAGCCAGCTTCCCCGCTGGCAGCGGGGTTTTCTTTGACCTTGGCCGTGAGAACCACTTGATGATGCTGGGCCACTATCAGGAGACTAAGAATATGTTGGTCTCCTATTCGGACCAGCCGGCTGGTCTGTTCTAAAAGGCCCTACCCCTCGGACTAATCCGCGCGTGCCACTTGGCCTAGGCCACGCAAGAACCGCGGGTCCTCCCAATAGGAGCCATGATCGCCAGGGAGGCCATCCGCACCGGGAAGGGGAGTGGCGCCAAAGGTATCAACGGTGGGATCGGGGCCATGGATGCCGGCGTGAGGCCCCGTCGTAATAGCGATGGGGTCGTTGGCATTTGTGGCTGCCCAGATGCGGCCATGCAGTTCTGAGGCGTGGCCAGCGCCGGTGCCAGGACTGCCGACGAGCACTACGTCCTCAGCAATCCTTTCCTGCTTTGCGGCATGCCCGGTGACGACAGAACCATAGGAGTATCCCACTACGGTGCGCTTGGCCTGCGGATAGCGTCTACCGAGCGAGCGCTGAAACCGGGCGAGTTCTTGACTGGCAGTTCGCGCGGGAGTGGCGTGAACCGCACGGGGCAGGGAGGAGGGCGCCTGGTAGCCCAACCACACGACCGCGGGCCCGCCGCTGGCCTTGGCTAGATTGCGGCCGCGGTCTACCGCACGCTGCCAGGTTTCTGGATCGGAGGAGTGAACTCCTTCTACGAAGGTGGTAAGTGATGCCGGTGTGGTCCGGAAGCCGCCGGGGTCCACCATGGCTACGAGCCGGCCGTCGCTAGTTTCTAGCACTCGCATATCTGGGTTCTGTGCGGCGAGCTGAGATACGTGCTCGCTGGTGTGGGCAAGATTAATCTCGTGGACGGTATCCACTGGAAGATCGGAGAAGTCTTCCAAGCGAACGGGTGGGGCCACCCCGTCAGGCGTACATAGGGCATCGATTTCTTGGGAGCATAGCCAGTCGAGGGAATCGCCCAGCGCCCGCACTTGATTCAACAGGAGTCCTGCGGCGCTGGCCGCGGCGCCATTGCGCTCATCCACTTGCCCTAGAAATGCGATGATGCGGTCCTCGAGTTCCTCGCGGCGGGCCTGCAGGCTGGCGTGGAGTTCAAGGGTGGTGGCAACCTGCTCCATCTGGTGCAGCGGCTGGGTCAGCCAGTCGGTGTAGCTCGCCAAACTGGTGCGCGCGGCCTCGCCGGCGGGTCCACCCAGTGATAGGTCGCGCCAATCCTGGTGTGCATCTATAACACGAAAGCGCAGTTCAGCGTGTTCGCTGTGCAACGTACTAGCACCATTTTTTAAAGCCACGGATAGGGTCATCGCGCATCTCCTAATGCATGGCCCAGGCGGGAATCCACCCCGGCGGCAGCGTGGAGGAAAGCGTCGACTGAACGCAATTGCTCGGCCGTGGCGTCCTCCGTTGCAGCCACGGTGCTGGACCAGGTGGCACGGGCTCGCTCTAGTGCGGCCGCGGTGCGGCAGGCGGTATCGAGCGCGGCCGTCGGCGGTGGCAGCGGAGGGCGCGCCATGAGGGAGCGGACGTAATCGGGCAGGTGCGTGGGATTTTCTACATAACTCATGCCCCTAAGCCTGAAGGACCATACAACGCCGCGCTAGGGGTAAAGACGCAGCCTGTGGATAACTCCGCATTGCTTCATTATTTTGGGAGGCATGAAGGTAGCAGCAGTGCAGTTAACGTCCACCGGTAGTGTCACCGAAAACCAGGAACTGGCCCTCGCCAAGATCCGTGAGGCGGCCGGAAACGGGGCGCGGTTAATCGTGCTGCCGGAGGCCACGGCGCAGAATTTCCGCTCCGGTCGCCTTGATGAGCAGGCGCAGACGCTCGAAGGCCCGTTCGCCACGGCGATCCAAACGCTCGCAGAGGAGCTTGAGGTCACCGTCGTGGCCGGCATGTTCTGCCCAGCCGATACCGTGGAGCGCGACGGCAAGACCATTAATCGCGTGACCAATACGGCGCTCATTGCAGGACCTGGCGTGCTGGGCGGCTACGACAAGATCCACACCTATGATGCCTTTGACTACCGCGAATCGGATACGGTCTTAGCCGGCGAATCGCTCGTAGCCTTCGACGTGGATGACCTTATTGTGGGTGTGGCCACCTGCTATGACATTCGCTTCCCAGAACAGTTCAAGGAGCTGGCCAGCCAGGGCGCGCAGCTCATTGTAGTACCCACGAGCTGGGCGGATGGTCCCGGAAAGCTGGAGCAGTGGCGTCTGCTCACGGCCGCGCGTGCCTTGGACTCCACCAGCTATATCGTTGCGGCCGGCCAATCGCGCCCGGGCGGTGACGCAGAGGCGGGCAATCCTTCCGGACCAACGGGTATTGGCCATTCCACCATCGTTGATCCGAATGGCGTGCGCATGGCCGAGGCCGGCTACGAGGATGACATCCTCTATGCCGACATCGATCCGAATGAGGTAGCGAAAACCCGCCGTGCCCTGCCGGTTGTGGCCACTGTGGACTAGGCCAGAGCCGCGTAGTCTTCCGGCTGCCAGCGCCCGTCGCGGCCCCAGCTAAGGACGTCGATCTGCTGCTTGCCGACGCCTCTTTGAACCAACCTTTCCGCACCTTCCACAACCTCGTCGGCCGGTCCGACGAGTAAGAAGCGTGGGGGAGTGCCTGTGGATAACTCCACCTCGTTGACTACTACATCGGTCGGTTCCCCGGAGACTACATAGTCGGCGTCGGGTGCCAATTCGCGGGCATTGAGCAGCCACGGGTCTTTTTCTTCCCGCACGATGCGGCGCACTGGTATGCCAAGCGCTGCCAGGTTCTGCTGGAAGTAGGTGTCATAGTGGGCGCCGGGGCTCCCTGCCACGGCAAAGATGCGGGGCACCTGGCGGCTATTCTCCTTCAGCGCGGCGAGCGCCACGCACCGTGCTGTAGCCCACCCGGTGCCATAGGCAATAATGACCAGTTCTCCTGCGCCCGCGTTCTGCAGGCTAATGCCGCCGGCGGGCTGGCCCAGGGTCCACCAATCTCCGGGCTGCGCGTGTGCGAGGGACCGGGAAGCCTCGCCCGCGGTGGAGACGTGAAAGACCACCTGGCCGGTTCCGTCGCTAGGCTGCGCAGGAGTGAGCATCCGCCATTGCCCGGGCAAGTACTGCGTGGTCACCGGAAAGTGCTGCCCCGGTTGATAGGGCACAGCCAGGCCAGCCTCCACGCGGATGATGGACGTCTCGCGGGTGGGGTGATCCACCGCCACCACTTGCGCCGAGTGCGCCGGTGCTTCGCCGGCGGCATCGGACTCCCGTGCGGCGTCGGCCATCGTGGCGCACACCTGGTGGATGACGTCGCAAGCAAAGTTGTATTGATACTGCGTCAGCGCCAAAACCCGCAGGCCCGCTACTAGGGCATCGTCGAAGCGGGAATAGATTTCGGCCGGAAACCCATGCCGGCGGTGATCGCGGGCGAGCTGGGTGAGTTTTGCGGAGACGTCGGCAAGCAGGGGTTGTCCCGGCTCCGTATGTTCAATCACCCACGCCAGCGCAGGGGCCATAGAGGTATGGGTATCGCGCATAGACAGAGCGAATACCTGCCGGGATTCAGGCACCGCGTTAAAGAAATGCTCGTGCACCGCATCGCGGTACTCGTCTGCGTAATTTCGAAAATGCTCGCCCAGTTCCCACATGTCACATCATCCTAATAGTCAGCGCCCAACCGGGGGTCGAGCTACCTACTGAAAGCTGTAGTGGGGGTGAAAACGGGAGTCTATGTTGTGGATCACTTAGCGGAAGGTATTGTATTCCCTATCCGCCTGCCCTCTAACGGGGGCAAGCCGCCATAATTGCACAGCTAGAAAGGGTCCCCATGGAAGATTTTTCCGCTTATACGCTCATGCTGGATGTGGGCTGGATTTCTTTGCTCATGGTCATCGGCAACGTCCTGCGTCACCAGGTGAAGTTCATTTTCCAGGACCTGCTGCTACCTGCCCCGATCACCGCCGGCCTCATCGGCCTGGTGGTTGGTCCAAATGTGCTGGGGTGGATTAACTTCTCCGATAACTTGGGCGACTACACCTCCATTCTCATCGCGGTGGTCTTTGCATCTATGGCCTACTCCATGGAAGTGGGAGGCAACATGGGCAAGGGCGCGCGCAATATGTGGGGTTATTCCACCATGATGTTCACCGGCCAGTGGGGCCTGTTCATCGTGCTGGGTCTTTTCCTTTTTGCGCCGCTTTTCGATACCCCGAATTGGTTCGGCATGATGCTGCCCGTCGGTTTCACCGGCGGCTTCGGTACCGCCGCGGCCGTGGGTGGTGCGCTCGAGGGCGTAGGCGCTGATGCCGCGTCTTCGCTCGGCTTTACCTCCGCGACCGTCGGCACGCTGGCCGCAATCATCGGCGGCGTAGTCGCCGGTAACTGGGGCATCCGCAAGGGCAAGGTTTCCCACGTACCCAAGGAGCTGCCGGAAGAGCTGCGCCGCGGCTATATCAAAAACATCGATGAGCGCCCGTCGCTCGGCCGCGCTACCACCAACCCTTCCTCCATCGAACCGCTCGCATTGCACTTCGGCTTCATCATCTTGACCGTGATGACCGCCTATGGGATCAACCAGGGCCTGAGCAGCATCTGGGAGAATGTCTCCGTGCCGCTTTTTGCCATGTCCATGGTGGTGGGCCTAATCTTCCGTGCGCTTATGAACTTCGTCGGCGCAGAGGACTACCTGGATAAGGACTCCATTTCCTCCGTCTCTGGTGCGGCCACGGACTACCTCATTGCCTTCGGTGTGGCCGCCATCGTCCCGGCCGCTATTGCCTCTTATTGGCAGGCACTTCTCCTGCTCTTCGTCCTGGGCACCATCTTCTGCGCGTTCTTCTTGCTGTGGTTCCCGGCCGAGTTCTTTGGTGAGCGCTGGATTGAGCGCGGCATCTTTGGCTGGGGCTGGGCTACCGCCACCGTGGCGACCGGCATCGCCATCCTCAAGATTGTGGACCCCAAGCTTAAGTCCGGCACGCTATCTGAATACGGCATGGCCTACATCGGTTTCGGCCCATTCGAAATCTCGTGGACCATCATCGCGCCTATGGCCGTGATGTACGGATTCACCGGCATTTTCGGTGCCATTTCCCTGGCGATTTCCATCGGCGTCTACATTGCTTTTAAATCCATGCGCCTTATGCCGCCGCGCGGCACTATCTTCCAGGAGGGCATCGGCCATGTAGGACAAAAGCAGGAATAGCCGCGCTTGCCGACGTCCCCTCCCTCACACCGCTACCTTAAAAAACTATGAGATAGGACGCGCAAAAACTAAGAAAATGTTCCATCGGTGCAAGGCGGGTGGACGTGGCTGCGGCCGTGACCATGGCCTATCGGCCCCGCCATCACCGTCAACATTGGTGAGGGGCTACATACTTGAAAAGGGTAATCGATTGGGGCCATCCCTAAACCTTAAAATTTGTTAGAATCAGTGGGTATCAATCTCAGGAATGATGAGGAACTAGATGTACCAGTTGGATGCGGCTTCCAGTCGGGCGATTATCCTGGAAGCCGCTGTTTATATAGCGGGCTCCGCAGGCGAGCAGGCTGTTACCGTGGACTCTGTGGCGGACCAGGCTGGCCTCTCGCCGGAGGCGGTTTCCGCGGAATTTACCAGCGGTGCTGACATGCTTGCGGCACTCCCAGATTTTTTGGATTGCCGCATGTCTGAATACATGGTGGAAGCGGCGCGTCACCTGCCGGAGGGTAATTCCGGCGGCGATGTCCTCATGCAGTTGGCCGAGGCCTACTTTGCCTACGCACAGGACGAGCCTAGTATCTACCACTACCTCTTCGAGCGGTACGATGCCATGGATGAGGAGCGGGTCTGCCAATTTGCCAAGGGAGAAAAGTCGGGCACGCCGGGTGCGGACATGGCGCTGGACGTCGTCAAGCGCTTTGCTGAAGAGCAAGGTGCCGTCGTTGCCCGGGACGGAGACATCTCGCCCCTAGAAATCGGTCGCATCACCTTGGCGTGTTGGGCTGTCATCCATGGCATGGGCCATCTAAGTGTGGTGGGCATCTTGCGCCTGCAGCATGCCGTTATTCGCGCCGCTAACTTGAAGCAGGTGGATCGCCTCGTGATTGATGCCCTGCAATATTGGTTTAAGAATAAGCAGATTCCGCAACGCCGCCTCATTATGAACGATGCTCGTGGCATCGTAGAAAAAGTCATGGGCAGCGAGCGTGAAAAACCCTTCGTTGTCCCGGATAACCTCGAGCAGATGGATCCTGAGGAAGCCAAGAAGGTCATTATTGAGGCCGCGCTGCGCGTGGCTGGTCGCCGTGGTGTCGACCGCCGCTTCTTTGACCACGTGGCCGAAAAACTTGGTACCTCCAAAGACTTCCTGACCACCATCGTGGACAATGACTTCGCGCTGCGTGAGGTTGCAGAAACCCTCACCACCACAGAGATGGCGAAGGACTTCGAGGACTGTCTCGCCGTGCTTCCAGAAGATACCCCCACCGTAGACCGCCTGCAGATTGTTGCTGCCGCCTACTTTAACTACGCGATGATGTACCCAGAGCGCTTCAGCTCCATTATTGCGCTGGCCAGCGGTTCCATTGTTCCGCACAATGGTGATGGTAGCTCGCATGAGGGTATGACCAAGAACTTTGCCATCATGATGGACCTGCTCCGCAAGTTTGTCATCGAGATGGGAATTACCCCCACCGACCACCTAGTTTATATCAGCACCTTGGCTGTATGGGCCGGCGCCAATGGCATTGCCCATCTGTGCAGTATCGGCGATTTCAAGACCTTTAATGAAGATCTCAAGTGGGCGCTTTTCATTCAGGTAGTGACCGTATCCTTCTTCGCTACCGCCCACAGCTTGCAGATTCTCGGCCACGAAAACGAGGAGTACAAGCAGGTTTAAAAGCCCTGCATAAAGTTGAGCGGCCCACACTCAAAAATATTTAAGTTGAGTGGAATAGGCTCAACTCTGGGTGCGTTGTGCTAAGTGAAGCCCTACAGTGGGTGAATAAAACTTAGAAGGAGCAACGCACACATGAACTCATTTAACCCCACCACTAAAACACAAGAGGCTTTGCAGGACGCCCTGCAAACCGCCTCGTCCAATGGCAATCCGGATATCCGCCCGGCCCACCTGCTGGCAGCCATTCTTAGCCAAGAAGGCGGAATTGCCGCCCCAGTTCTTAAGGCCACCGGCGTAGACCCGGATACCGTGCTCAAGGAAGCCCGCGAGCTTGTTGATTCTTATCCCAAGGCCGAGGGCGCCAATATGGCCAACCCGCAATTTAACCGCGACGGCCTTAATGTCTTGACCAAGTCGCAGGAGCTGGCCGGGGAGCTGGGCGATGAATTCGTCTCCACCGAGGTCCTTCTCGCCGCTATTGCTGGCTCCAAGACCGACGCCGCCGAGCTACTTACCGGCCGTGGTGCTACTTATGACGCCATCAAGGGCGCCTTCCCCTCCGTGCGCGGTGCCGCCAAGGTGACCTCTGAGAACCCAGAGGACCAGTTCCAGGCCCTAGAAAAGTACGCCACGGACCTCACCGCACGCGCCCGCGAGGGCAAGATCGACCCGGTCATCGGCCGCGATCAGGAAATCCGCCGCGTGGTCCAGGTGCTCAGTCGCCGTACGAAGAATAACCCAGTGCTCATTGGTGAGCCCGGCGTGGGCAAGACCGCCATCGTGGAGGGCCTAGCCCGCCGTATCGTGGCTGGCGACGTCCCCGAGTCCCTTAAGGGCAAGACCCTCATCAGCCTGGATCTTGGATCCATGGTCGCCGGTGCTAAGTACCGCGGTGAATTCGAGGAGCGCCTCAAGGCCGTGCTCGATGAGATTAAATCCTCCGAGGGCGAGATCATAACCTTCATCGATGAGCTGCACACCATCGTCGGCGCCGGGGCTACTGGCGACGGCTCCATGGACGCCGGCAACATGATTAAGCCCATGCTGGCCCGCGGCGAGCTGCGCTTGGTTGGCGCCACCACCCTGGACGAGTACCGCAAGTACATCGAAAAGGACGCCGCCCTCGAGCGCCGCTTCCAACAGGTCTATGCTGCCGAGCCTTCCGTGGAGGACACGATCGGTATCCTGCGTGGCTTGAAGGAGCGCTACGAGGTACATCACGGCGTGCGCATCATGGACTCCGCGCTGGTATCGGCCGCCGAGCTTTCCAACCGCTACATCACCAACCGCTTCCTGCCGGATAAGGCCATCGACCTCGTCGATGAGGCAGGCTCCCGCCTGCGCATGGAGATCGACTCCTCCCCGCAGGAAATCGACGAGCTTGAGCGCATCGTTCGCCGCATGGAGATCGAAGAGCTGGCGCTGAAGAAGGAATCTGACGCCGCCTCCCAGGATCGCCTAGCCGCCCTGCAAGGCGAGCTCGCGGACCAGCGCGAGAAGCTCGGCGAGCTCAAGGCCCGCTGGGCCAACGAGAAGAAGGCCATCGACGATGTCCAAAACATCAAGGAAGAACTCGATGACCTGCGCCGCCAAGCCGAAATCGCCGAGCGCGACGGCGACCTCGCACTGGCCTCTGAGATCAACTACGGCAAGATTCCACCGCTGGAAAAGGATCTCGCGGCCGCGGAGGTCAAGGCCACCGAACAGCACAATACGATGCTCGATGAGGAGGTAAGCCCGGACACCATCGCGGAGGTCGTTTCCGCCTGGACCGGCATCCCGGCCGGCAAGATGTTGCAGGGCGAGACCGAGAAGCTGCTCAACATGGAATCCGTGCTGGGCAACCGCGTGGTCGGCCAGAAGGAAGCCGTCACTGCCGTATCGGACGCAGTGCGCCGCTCCCGTGCGGGCGTGGCCGACCCCAACCGCCCGACTGGTTCCTTCCTCTTCCTCGGCCCCACCGGTGTGGGCAAGACCGAGCTGGCGAAGGCATTGGCAGACTTCCTCTTCGACGATGAATCTGCCATGGTGCGCATCGATATGTCCGAGTACGGCGAGAAGCACTCTGTTTCCCGCCTCGTCGGTGCCCCTCCGGGATACGTCGGGCACGAGGCTGGCGGCCAGCTCACCGAGGCCGTGCGCCGCCGCCCCTACACGCTCGTGCTTTTCGACGAGGTAGAAAAGGCCCACCCCGACGTCTTTGACGTCCTCCTGCAGGTTCTGGATGAAGGCCGGCTTACCGACGGCCAAGGACGCACCGTCGACTTCCGCAATACCGTCATCATCCTGACCTCCAACCTGGGCGCCGGCGGCACCCGCGAGGAGACCATGGATGCGGTGAAGAAGGCCTTCAAGCCCGAATTCATCAACCGCCTCGATGATGTGGTCATGTTCGAGCCCCTTTCTGAGGAACTCCTGCGTGGCATCGTCGACATCCAACTGCGCGGCCTGTCCGATCGCCTCGACGCCCGCCGCCTGACCCTGCAGGTTTCGGATTCCGCCAAGTCCTGGCTGGCCGAGCGCGGCTACGACCCGGCCTATGGCGCCCGCCCGTTGCGCCGCACCATCCAGCAGGCCATTGGTGACAAGCTCGCCAAGAAGCTGCTGGCCGGCGATATTGTCGACGGCGACACCGTCCACGTGGACGTCGCCGATGGCGGCGCCGAGCTAGACATCGCCGCCCGCTAATCGGCCTTCCACCGCCCGCCGCGCCAAATCCTGCTCATGCCCCTAGACTCGGGGGCATGAGCATTTTGGTCTCCCCGCAAGAACTCCGCGAATCTATTTATCACGGCGAGCGTTTCACCCTCTTGGCCACCCACTGGCAGCCGCAGCTGCGCCAGAGCTACAACGAATTTACCTCCCTGCACATCCCGACGGCACTGTTTAGCGATACCGCCAATTCCTTCGCCGGCTTGCCCGGCTCCCAAGTAGGCCGCAACCCGCTGCCGGATCCGGATAAGTTGCAGGAGCACTTCCGCCAGTGGGGAATCCGTGAGGACCGTCCCGTCGTGGTCTATGACGAGGGCCGTGGCCTTTTCGCTGGCCGCGTGTGGTGGACCCTGCGCTGGGCTGGTCTAGACAACGTCCGCATCCTCGACGGCGGCTTGGCCAATTGGCGCCACCTGGGCTATACCACGCTGACCGGCCCTGGCAACTTCGCCGTCGGTGCCACCGCCGAGGTCAACCCGGGTCAGATGCCCGTGGCCACCATCGATGACGTGCGCAATCACGATGGCCTGCTCATCGATACCCGCACCCGCAACCGCTTCGCCGGCCGCCGCGAGAACCTCGACCTCAAGGCCGGCCACATCCCCGGTGCCGTCAACGTGCCGGAGCGCCTGTTCCACAACGATGGCCTGCGCACTTGGAAGTCCGCGGGCGAAATCCGCGAAGTGCTTTTCGACGCCGGCCTCACCCCCGACAACGTCCAAGGCGCCATCATCTACTCCGGTTCCGGCAACCACTCCGCCCTCGCCCTTGCCGCCATGGAAGACGCCGGGTTCACTGGCCTGCGCCACTATGTCGGCGGCTGGTCCCAGTGGTCCGCCAACCCCCACAACCCCGTCGAGCGCGGCGACCGCTTCACCGTCAACGGCTAATCGCCCCAGCCCGCCCCTCGCCTTCGCCCTCAGCCTCCCGCGTCCGCGCGCCGAGCGCTGAGGGCTTGCTCCTTCCTACTACTATCGTGGGATGATGGCTTTTCTAATCCTTGCTCTCGCGGTTCTTCTCGGCATTGCTGGCGGTGCCCTGCTGCTTTACGACGGCAAACAGCGCACCTCCACCCCTACACCCTCCGCCGACGCGGATCCCAGCTCCGCGGATCCCGCCCCCGCAGACGCCACTCCGACGGACTATGCATCCTCCGACGCCGCACCCGAAAACGCTGCCCCAGCCGAGCCTGCCGATTCGGCCTCGAGCGTCGCCCCCGAGCGCGCCCCTGCCGCTGACCCGGCCACCCCAGCTTCAGTTTCCGCGCCCACACCAGAACCCAAGCCGGAACCCACACCCAAGCCCGCGCCCGAGACCCCGCTCCAGCGAGAGCCTGAGCCAACCGACGAATCCGAACCGGAACAGGATGGCGAACCAGCCCCCGAACCCGCCCTCCAGCCGAGCCACGAGTCCCCGAGCGAGCACCCCGCGCCTTCCAAGACACACGCACGCCACCGGCCGATCCTGCCAGGAACCATGCGCCGCGAGCGCCGGAATTGGGCGGAAGCCAAGGGATTTGAATTCATGAAGGCCGACCCTTACCTCGTAGACGAATGGACCAGGGGAGTGGCCTCCACGGGCGTGGCACCCAAAGACATTGTCGCCGGCAACGTGTACGGCCACGAGATGCTGTTGATGGATATCGATGGCGTCAACGTGATGGCTATGCGCACCGGTGCGGCCTCCGACATGGTGGTGGACTTTCGCCGCTTCGACCGCGACGACGCGAAGGCTTCCGAGGACCTGCTTTTGGCCATGACCATCGAAGGGTTCGATGTGTATTCCTCGGATAGTGCCGTGACCGAGCGCATGGTGGATGAGCGCGTCCACGTCGCCCTGCAGCGAATGCCCGAAGCCGTTACCGCACTATGGCTGGAAACGGAGTGGGTCCTGGCGCAGACCACGAAGCAGGCGCGCTCCGCGGAATGGGATGCGATGCTTCCACCTCTCGCCCTGCTTGCCGACGCCGCCCGCGTTCTCCCCCCGCGTTCCTCGGCCACCCATGTGGTGCGCCTCGAGGAATTGGACCCAGCCCGCGAGATTCCCGCCCAGCCCATCGTCGAGGCCGTCGGCGGCGTGCCGGCGGCCGGCGCGCCCGAATTCGAGCGACCCGTCATCCAACGGCCGGAAGAACCGCTGCAGATGCCGTCTCGGGCCTACTCTGAAACCCGCGGCCCGGTCGAGCACAGCGCCCTCGGCGGCGACGAAGTAGACGCCATTGCCGATGGCCGCGAGCGCCCCACACTCGATTCCCACACCGCCCGCCTGCCCCGCCAGCAGTTCCGCGCCGCCTCCATCTTCGACGACCCCTCCGACGATTCCACTAGTGGGCCCGCCCCCAGCGCGGCTGATACCCGCGGGGCCGATAGTCGCGCGGCCGAGGAATCGGACCCGCGCCGGGAAGAGTAGCCTAGAGACCAATACTGGCGGCCTGCCACCGCGCACGAGCCGCCGCGCACGAACCACGACAAGGAGCAGATGACTGTGGATTCTCACACCACCAACGCCCAGAACGCGCACGCCCAAAACCTGGACGCCGAGAAGAAGGCCCGCCTCGCTGAACTGGTCAAGGAACTGGCCGTCGTCCACGGTAAGGTGACGCTGTCCTCGGGCAAGGAAGCTGACTACTACGTGGATCTCCGCCGCGCTACCTTGCATCACGAAGCCTCCCGTCTCATCGGCGCCCTGTTGCGCGAGCTGACCGCAGATTGGGATTTCGCGGCCGTCGGTGGCCTGACTCTCGGCGCCGACCCGGTTGCTACCTCTATCATGCATGCCGACGGCCGCGATATCGACGCCTTCGTCGTACGCAAAGAAGCCAAGAAGCACGGCATGCAGCGCCGCATCGAGGGCGCGGACGTAGAAGGAAAGAAGGTTCTTGTCGTAGAAGACACCACCACTACCGGTAACTCCCCGCTTACCGCCGTGGCTGCGCTGCGCGAGGCCGGCGCCGAGGTCGTGGGCGTGGCGACCGTTGTGGACCGCGAGACTGGTGCCGGCGACGTCATCGCCGCAGAAGGCCTCGAGTACCGCCCCCTGCTGGGCCTGGGCGACCTTGACCTCGCCTAACGCAGACAGCGCGGCCGACCAGGCCAAGGGGCCGACCGAGTGGAACGAGGGCCGCCATGGCGTAGGCCCCTGGGAAGGTCCGCTGCCGCGAGGGCCTGAGGCCGAGAAATACGACCCAGAGCTGCTCGCTGAAGGAGACCGTCGCAACGTCGTCGATGCCTACCGCTACTGGAGCAGGGAGGCGATCAAAGAGGACATCGATAAGCGCCGGCATAGCCTGCACATCGCCATCGAGAACTTTGAAAATGACGCCAATATCGGCACCGTCGTGCGCACCGCCAACGCCTTCGCCGTCGATACCGTGCACATCGTCGGCCGCCGGCGGTGGAATCGCCGCGGGGCAATGGTCACAGATAGGTACCAGCACTTGATGCACCACGAGAGCGTCGAAAAGCTTATTGCGTGGGCGGCCGAGGAAGGCCTTACCGTGGTAGCCATTGATAACACCCCCGGTTGCGTGCCCCTGGAAACGGCCGAGCTGCCGGAGCGCAGCCTGCTGCTTTTCGGTCAAGAGGGCCCCGGTGTGACGCAAGCGGCCCAGGACGCCGCGGTGATGACCTGCTCCATCGCCCAATTTGGCTCCACCCGCTCCATCAACGCGGGTGTCGCGGCCGGCATTGCCATGCACGCCTGGATCCGCCAGCACGCCGATCTGGACAATTCCTGGTAGGAAGATCGTTACACTAGCTATATCTACCCGTGCGACTGGAGTGATTGAGGAACCGTGGAAGAAAAGTGGGACCACCGCGCCGAACTCGCAGAGGACGCCATCAATGAGCGCCACGCGCACTCCGTATGGGGCCTGCCGCGCACCAATCTTGCCGTGGTCAGCTGGCCGCCCACCACGAAGGAAAAGCTCTTTGTCCACTGGCACTACTGGTGGCAGGCCCACTACCTGGACTGCCTCGTCGATGCGGCGCTGCGCAATAACACCAAGGTGCGCCGCCACCGCATCTATGACACCTTGCGCGGCATTCGCATCCGCAATCTCGCGCAGCTGACCAAGAATAAGTACTACGATGACAAAGCCTGGCTCGCCCTGGCTTTCGGCCGCGTGGAGGGCCTGAAGAAGGCAAAGACGCCCAAGCGGCTCGCGGCTCTGCAGCGCAATATCCACGAAGGCCTCGATGAATCGCTTGGCGTGCTGCCGTGGCGCCTGGGCGAGAATTTCATGAACGTGCCCTCCAACGGCCCGGGTGCCATCATGCTCGCGCGCATGGGGCGCATTGAGGAAGCACGCCACATCGTTGACTGGATCTATGACCACCTGCTGGACGACGACGGCTACATCATGGACGGCGTCCGCATGCGCATGGACGGCCCTGAGGTGGTAAAAAACATCCACCCCTACTGCCAGGGCGTAGTGCTCGGTGCGTGCCTGGAAATCGTGCTGGCGCTGCGGGAAAAGGCCGGCGTGGGCGATTTGGAACAGATCGACAGCGTACAGGAGGCGGAGATGGCTTCCGAGATGATGGATTACATCATCCGCATCCGGGGCTTGGTGCAGACCGTGGCCTCGGGCATGGCTACGCCTTCGGGCGTAGTGGACTGGGAGACTGGCGATGGTGACGGTGGCCTGTTTAAGGGCATTTTGATGCGCTATCTTGCCGACGTCGCCGTGCGCCTGCCCGGCGATTCCCCCGCCAACCGTGCGACGAAGAAACTGGCCGCGCGCATGGTGATGGCCTCGGCCGAGTCGGTGTGGGAGCACCGCTTAGAGGTTGATGGTCTGCCGATCTTCGGCTCTGACTGGTTGTCCGATGCGCGCCTGCCGCATAACTACGGCTTCGGCCGGCGCACCATGAGCGAGAAGGTAGGCATCATTCGCGTAGACGAGCGCGATTTGTCGGTGCAGCTTTCCGGCTGGATGCTGATGGAGGCCTGCGCCCGCGTGGTGCGATATTTGGCTAAATAGCCCACGCTTGTCGGAGTGGATTGGTCCCGGAAGTGACCGGGTTGAAAATGTCACACGGTTTTTGCGGCAGAATTTCCGGGAAACGGGCATACTTGGGTGCTGGAACGTGTTTGACCACAAACCCACTTTTAAGGATGGAAACTCATGCCAATTGCAACCCCTGAGGTCTATAACGAGATGCTGGATACCGCGAAGAAGAATGGCTTCGCGTTCCCAGCTATCAACTGCACCTCTTCTGAGACCATTAACGCAGCTCTGAAGGGCTTTGCTGAGGCCGAGTCCGACGGTATCATCCAGTTCTCCACCGGTGGTGCCGCTTTCGGTTCCGGTCTGGCACTGAAGGACAAGGTCAAGGGTGCTCAGGCATTGGCCGCATTCGCTCACGAGGCCGCCAAGCACTACGGCGTCAATATCGCGCTGCACACCGACCACTGCCAGAAGGAAGTGCTCGATGAGTACGTCCGTCCGCTGCTGGCTATCTCCCAGGAGCGCGTGGACCGCGGCGAGAACCCGCTGTTCCAATCCCACATGTGGGACGGCTCCGCTATCCCCATCGACGAGAACCTGGTCATCGCCCAGGAGCTGCTGGAAAAGGCTAAGAACGCGCACGTCATCCTCGAGGCCGAAATCGGCGTCGTCGGCGGCGAAGAAGACGGCGTTCAGGCAAAGGCAGGCGCTAATCTCTACACCTCCCCAGAGGACTTTGAAAAGACCATCGATGCCCTAGGCACCGGCGAGAAAGGCCGCTACATGCTGGCCGCTACTTTCGGCAACGTTCACGGCGTCTACAAGCCAGGCAACGTGAAGCTGCGCCCCGAGGTCCTGCTCGAGGGCCAGAAGGTGGCACAGAAGAAGCTCGGCCTGGGTGAGGACGAGTACGCATTCGACTTCGTCTTCCACGGCGGCTCCGGCTCCGAGAAGGAAAAGATTGAAGAGGCACTTCGCTATGGTGTCATCAAGATGAACGTAGACACCGATACCCAGTACGCCTTCACCAACCCGATCGCTCGCCACATGATGGAGAACTACGATGGCGTATTCAAGATCGACGGCGAGGTTGGCAACAAGAAGGTCTACGATCCACGCTCCTACCTGAAGAAGGCAGAGCAGGGCATGTCCGAGCGCGTCATCGAGTCCTGCCAGGACCTGCACTCTGTGGGCAAGTCCCTCTCCAAGTAACTTGGCCGCGATGCCCTAAGTTGAGGCAGCCTCGTACATAGGCATGCCGAATGAGCCGCTTCCCCCGCGTGGGAGGCGGCTTTTTCGTTCTCTCGGCCGGGGCGATTTTAGGCCGGGGCTTGGTGATCTGCCGGCGCAGTTAAAGGTTGTGGTTGGGGCTTGGCGGCCTAGCGGGGCTGGGGACGAAGCGTGGGGTATTGCTCCACGGCGGTACCCAAGCGATGCGGCCATTTACGCGCACCATGCGGCCGCGTTCTGTGGACCGCGAGGGGTCATCTTGGTTGACGGCGTTGTGGTGCGCGCACAAGGTGACCAGATTTTCTTGGTTGGTGGGCCCGCCGGCGGACCACGCGGTGAGGTGGTGGACTTGGGCGTCGTCGGCAGGCGTATTGCACCCCGGCCAGGCGCACACGGGATGCTCGGCCGAGGCGAGCATGCGCTGTTTCCATGTGGCCATGCGCTCGGTGCGATACAGGTTTACCGGGCCGTGTTCGGGGTGAACAAGACTGACGTAGCCGCGCTGGGCGAGAGCGCGGGCAACCAGCTGTGCGCCGGTCATGCGGGCGCCGTTGGTGAGCTGGAGGGTGATATCGGTGGCATTGGAGGGTGCGGCGACGATGCGGTCGAGCTGGTCTAGGGTGAGGATGACGTTGGTGTGCACGGCCGGCAGCGTGCCGGGGTTGCCCTCGAGGAGGACCTTCTTGGCGGCGGCGAGGGGATCGTCTTTATTGACGGAGGAGAGCACGCCCTTGATATCGGCGATATCGGTGGGATCGGCCGTAATGGAGATGGTGTGGGGTCCGTCGGGGCGGCGGGTATAGCGCACGCCGGGCTCAGGGCGGCGGGGCGGATTGAGCTGTTTGAGGAGCTTCTTGGCCACAGAAGGGATGAGGCGGGCCTCGGTGCGGCAGAGCTCTAAGCGCAGGTCCCAGGCGCGGTTGCTATCTCGCACGCGGCGGGTATAGGACTCGATGCTATCGAGCGTGGCGAGGTCATGGGCGCGGCTGCGGGCGGCGTCGCGCGCGAGGCGTTGCTTGCGGCTATTGGATGTGCGGCCGAAGTAGACGTGTTGCAGGCGGGCGAGCTGGGCAGCCAAAAGGGGGCTGGCTCCGGCCTCGAGGAGTGAGTCTTCGGAGCAGCCCTGAAACTCGGCGACGAGGTCGACGCCGCGGCGGCATAGCAAGAGAAATTCGGTGTTCACACGGCCGAAGCTAAAGGGCACGTGAGGACCGAACAAGCGGTGCGCGGCCGGGAAGGGCGAAATTGTGGATAGGTGGGGGAGAAGGGGGCGTCGGCAAGAGCTATCCACAGGCCAGCCGACGGCCGAGATGCGCGGGGACGACGGCGATGGTAGGGGCGGTCTTCTATGCTGGAAGTCATGTCGGAAGCGAAGGAAAGAGTCTCAACGCGGGAAAAGCTGCGGGTGATTGACCGCTCGGTGCTCTCGCGGGTAAACCGCATCCGCGCGCGGTTTGTCTACATCGTCCAGGCGACCATTGGTTCGGCGCTCGCGTACTGGGTGGCCGGCGATGTGGTGGGGCACCCGCAGCCGTTCTTTGCGCCGATTTCTGCGGTCATCATTCTGGGGATGTCCGGTGGGGACAGGATGAAAAAGGCGCTGGAGATGTCGATTGGCGGCATCATCGGCGTGGCCGTGGGCGACCTGCTCTTCCAGATTGTGGGGCAGGGACCGTTCCAGATTTTCTTCATTGTGGGCGCGGGCCTGGTGGTGGGCTCGTTTTTGACTAAGTCGCCGCTCGTGACCAACCAGATTGTCTTTGGCGCGATTTTGATTGCGACGATTTTCCCACCGACGGAGGGTCCGGGTGGCCTGCACCGCGCGATCGACGCGATGATTGGCTCGGGCATTGGCCTGATAACCATTGCGCTGATTCCCAATTCCCCGTTGGTGGAGGCGCGTCGCGAGGTATCGAAGGTGTTAAAGATTGCCTCGAGCATTCTTGCCGACGTCACCTATGGCATCCGCCAGCAAGACCCCGCCGTCATCCGCGACGCACGCGAGGCGGTGCGTGGTACGCAAAATAGCGTCAATACTCTGTTGAGCGCGGCGCAATCGGGTAGGGAGGCCTCGGAGGTCTCGCCGCTGTTGTGGGCCTCGCGGCGCAGCATTCGATCGCTGGAGCGCATCCTCATGCCGGTGGATAACGCGGTCCGCGGTGTGCGCGTGCTCTCCCGCCAGGCGCTGGGCCTGACGGAGGACCGCGACAAGGTTTCGGATGAGCAGGTGGAATTGCTCGATGAGCTTTCTGAAATCATGCTCGCTGTAAGTGAGCTCTACGGACGGGGCAAAAAGCACGGGCACGACGAAGCGATTGAAATTCCGGACCTTGTGCAGCGCCTGCGCATCGTGGGCGGGCGCGCCGGGCTGGACATCATCGACAAGGACGGCACGTTATCGGCCTATATGATTCTGGGCCAGACGCGCTCCCTCGTCGTAGACATGCTGATGGTGTGTGGGCTGTCGCGTGAGTCGGCCGTGGCGCACCTGGTGCCGACCTCGCAGCACCCGGCCTACCCGCCGGAGGTGTGGGGGCGCGAGGACTAGCGTCCTCGCGCGTAGATAAAGACGCCGTGCGCAATGAGTGACGTCGCGCGGGGCTAAGGACGGACGATCTGGAGGTCGCGCAGGTGGCGGTAGAAGGTCACGCGGGTCACCGGCCGCTTGTGAGGGACCGAATCGACGATGACGCGCAGCTGTGGGCCGCCGGCCTGGACGGCGCGGCCGGTGCGCACGGATTCGGGGTCGAGCTGGCCGGGCTTGCGCAGGAGCGAGCGGAGGCGGCCCTGCGACTCGACGGGGGAGGTAGCGCGGGCGGCGAGGATGCCGGGGGCGTCGGTCATTGGGACTAGGCGTGCGCCGAAGGTCTTGGGGGAGGTGGCGGCTAGGGTGTGGTCATCGATGATGATTTCGCCGGTGAAAGCGCCGTTTGTGGCGTCCGAGATGGTGGCAGAGCCAGCGACTGCGAGGCCAGAATCGTTGCGGATGAGCGGAGCTGGGCGGACCGGGGCGGTGCGGGCGAAATCGAGGGCTTCGGCCGGGGCGGTGGGAAGGCCCCAGTTCTGCGCGGCCGCGGACGGGGTGGAGGCGGATGCTGCGGCCGAGGGGACGGGGATGAAAGCGACCTCGGCCCAGAGGCGGTCGGAGCGCATGAGGCGAGTGAGCACGGCCGAAAGCGCAGCATCGGAGCCGGCGACGACGATGCGGGCGGGCTCTACTAGGTGTGGGGCCTGTGGGGCTGGCTCCGGCGCGCCGAGGTGGCGGACGTCGGGTTGGGCGGCGATGTCGTCGAGGGAGGGGGTGGGGTCGGTGGGAAGGAGGGGGGATAAGAAGGCGTCGATAAGCGCGAGCTCTTTGCGAGTAGGAACGGCCGAAAGATCGTGGGCCTCAGCGGGCATGGGGATGTCTAGAGCGCCGCAGCGGAGGAACAAAAAACGCATGCGCACCATGCTACGCGCGCTTTTTGGGCCGGGAAAGTGTAAAGTTGGAGAGTATTTTGGCTTCAATAATGAGGAAGTGACTAAACAATGGCAGCGATCGTCATTGTCGGCGCCCAATGGGGCGACGAAGGCAAGGGCAAAGCGACCGACATCCTCGGCGGCAAGGTTGACTACGTGGTCAAGCCGAACGGCGGCAATAATGCCGGCCACACCGTCGTGGTAGGCGGCGATAAATATGAGCTGAAGCTCCTGCCAGCCGGCATCTTGTCTGAGAACGCTACCCCGGTGCTGGGCAATGGCGTAGTGATCAACCTTGAGGCGCTCTTTGATGAAATTGATGGCCTTGAGGCCCGCGGCGCGAACGCCTCGCGCCTGAAGATTTCCGCCAATGCGCATCTAGTGGCGCCGTACCACCAGACCCTGGACCGCGTGCAGGAACGCTTCCTGGGCAAGCGCGCTATCGGCACCACCGGCCGCGGCATTGGCCCGACCTACGCCGATAAGGTGGCGCGCATTGGCATCCGCGTGCAGGACATCTTTGATGAGTCTATCCTGCGCCAGAAGGTGGAATCCGCGCTGGATATCAAGAACCAGATGCTGGTGAAGATGTACAACCGCAAGGCCATCGAGGCAGATCAGATTGTGGAGTACTTCCTGAGCTACCGCGATCGCCTGCGCCCGATGGTTATCGATGCTGAGCTGGAGCTCAACAAAGCCCTCGAAGCTGGCAAGCACGTGCTCATGGAGGGCGGCCAGGCCACCATGCTGGATGTGGACCACGGCACTTACCCGTTCGTGACCTCGTCTAACCCGACTGCCGGCGGTGCTTCCGTGGGCTCCGGCATTGGCCCAACCCGCATCAAGACCTCCCTGGGCATCATCAAGGCCTACACCACCCGCGTGGGTGCTGGTCCGTTCCCCACCGAGCTCTTTGATAAGTGGGGCGAGTACCTGCAGACCACCGGCGGTGAGATTGGTGTGAACACCGGCCGCAAGCGCCGTTGTGGTTGGTACGACTCCGTCATTGCGCGCTACGCCACCCGCGTGAACGGTTTTACGGATTACTTCCTGACTAAGCTGGACGTTCTTACCGGCATCGGTGAGATTCCGATCTGCGTGGCTTATGACGTCGACGGCAAGCGCTACGACGAACTGCCGCTTACCCAGTCCGAGTTCCACCACGCCGAGCCCATTTTCGAGACCATGCCCGCCTGGGACGAGGACATTACCGAATGCTCCACCTTTGAGGAGCTACCGCAGAAGGCCCAAGACTACGTCCTGCGCCTAGAGGAGCTATCCGGCTGCCGCATTTCCTACATCGGCGTCGGCCCTGGCCGCGACCAGACCATCATTCGTCACGATGTGATGGAAGACCAGTAAGGATGTGGTCCTTATTAGCGTGGTGTGAGAGCCCCCACTCTCTAGCACAGCTGAACTGGCTCTCTGCACGATGTTTTTCTAGCCCTCCAAGCAGACAACAAAGGTTCCTATACTTTGCCTAGCTCTTGGTCCCTCTAAGGGATTTAGCCCTAATTGAGCGAAAGCGCCCGTGTACCGCCCCTGAGACGGGGCACGGGCGCTGTGGCATTTCAGTGCCCTTTAAGCTGCCCGAAAGGCCGTGACATGCCAGCATAGGCCCTTCCCTGTTGAACATAACCAAAAACTCATCTAAAGTTAAGTTCGCTTTAAGTACAGAGAGTTTTCAGCTTTCGCGGGCCCAATTCCCGCGTATTTCAACACAGGGAGTTACTCCAATGATTATCAAGCTTTTGAGCGGCCTGCTTGCCACCATTATGGGATTCTTCGGCCTGGGCACCCCGGCACCGGAGGCTGCGCCGGCACCTGAGCAGAAGCAGGTTGCTGTTGCTGAGCAGGGCAACACCGACGACGTGCAGGCTCTTATCGACGCCGCCCATGCCGAAGCCGGCTACGAGTTCATCAGCGTCCGCTACGAGGGCGACACTGCCAATATTGCCCTGAATCCGGAGACCTACAACCCGGACAAGGACGGCGATACTTTCGAGGCAGTTTCCCAGCTCCTGCAGGAAAAGGGCTACCAGGTCACTGCCGTTCTTTAAGGCCTAATTCATTCCAGGATCCGCACTGCGGCCTCGGTAAAGCATCTGCTTGCCGACGCCCGTGCGGATTTTTCTTTACCCAATTCTCCCTCACCCTTGTGCGAGACCCCTAAGTATGATTGTGACGACTCTGGGCAGAGTTTTCGCTCACACTTCCCTTCTTGGAGATGAATGGCAATAGGGTTAAAACTACTACACCTCCAGGGTATCGAACGTGTGCCCACCCCTATTGAGTGCTCTCCAGTCACTCCTATAACACCAACTTTCTATGGATGGCCCCGGAGTAACGCGAAGAAATTGTATGCAAATCGCCCTCCAGAGTTTGGTTGAAATTAAATAAAACGCAGCGTATGGAGTGTTTACATGGGTCTAGTTAAATCTAATCTTAGTAATAGTTAAGTTACCAGTTTAACTCTCTAGCCTAAGAAAATACCTAGCGGGCGTCGAACATATGTATTTAAAACTGGGCTGCCCGTGAAAATAAAAGCATCTACCTGTGGGTGTGAGATTAGAAATCCTGCATAACGTGCAGTTTTCTAATGTTTCCTGACTGGCGCCTTAAATTTTCCCGTGATATTATCCTGAGAGCACAATAAGAGTTAATCCAGATTTGGGTTCAAAACCCGGATTAACTGCAGTGTGTTCAAGTCTCAATTTCAGGTTCTGTTCAGCGAAAACACTCGCCGTGCAGGAAAACGAATGTAAGTATTTGTACCGCTCGAAGAGGAAAGAATGAGTAAATTAAGAAACATATCCCGAGAGGGGTGGATGGTCTTTACTGCAGTGCTTGCTGCGATTGCGGTAGTTGCGGCCATGGTCACCGTTCCGGGTGCGAAAGCGGAGGAAAGTAAATTTGGCGTAGAAATGCCGACGCCGAATACTGATCTGTCCGACGTTCATAGTCGCGGCGGTGAAGGTTGGGATGCCTCTTGGGGCAACCTAGTTTGGGCTGGTAAGCCGAATACCCGGCAGGACGGAAACCCTTCGCGAAATGGCAATAAGAGCAATAACGTTGGCTGGGCGCTTTGTATTGATCCAGGTCGGCAGACTCCGATGGGTAACAAGCAACCTTATTTGATGGAAAATGCGGATATGCTTCGATTTGATAGCGAGCATATCAACCCAGATTACGAAGATGGCGCCATCTATCTTGCCACCAAGCTGCGCGACGCACTTGATGCAGGTGACAAGGAAACCGTAAAGGAATACTGGGTTTATCTGTCTGCCATCATTGGTGCCCCTGCGGCAGCAGCACAGTCTTTAGCTGTAATTAACGGCACCCTTACTCAAGGCGGCGGCCACGCCACGGGGCAACTGTTTCCCGATTTTCATGGTGATCTGGAGACGTTTACCAAGTTGACTGGTCTGCGGGTTGTTTCGGAAAATCCTGTCAAATTTGAGCGGGACCCAAATATTGATGTTCCAAAAGCACCTAACGGTGCATACATCACTATCGTAGCGCCTAACGGTAAGGCGGAGGGTGCGCCTCAGGCTCAGCGTATTATGCCTGCTGATCAGCCTGGTCTGCCGGACAATCCGGATAACGGTGGCGGCTCCGAGCAGCCGACGACTTCGGACGAGAATACGACCGAAGAGACTACCTCTGAGAACCCCGAAGAGGAGACTTCTTCTAGCGAGACGACCACCGATTCTGAGCCTACTGAGTCTGAGGAAACCACTACGGAGGATACTGACGAGCCGACTCCGGGTAAGACTACTGATGTAGTACCTAATCCTGATCCGACTCCGACTACGGAGAAGCAGGAGAAGGACCTCAATCCGAAGATTGAGACCGAGGCTTCCTTTGATGGCGACAAGCAGCAGGTTGTTGCTGGTGCCACCGTTAAGGACAAGGTTCACTACGAGGGCCTTGTTCAGGGTAAGAAGTACACCCTGAAGGCTGAGCTGCGTAACAAGGCTGCTGATAAGAACGGCGAGCACGCTATTCTTGGTACCGGTTCTGAGACCTTTGAAGCTAAGGGTGAGTCCGGCGACGTTGAAGTAATGATTGACGTCGATAAGCAGCTGGAGAAGCCAGTTGCTGCTGCCGTTGCTTTCGAGAAGCTGTACTCCCACGAGGTGGACGAGAACGGCAAGGACGCCCCGAACGATTCTGAGGACGGAAACCTCATCGAGACCCACGAGGACATTGATGATGAGGCGCAGACCGTTAATACCAAGTGGAACCCTGAGATCCGCACGGAGGCCAAGATTAAGGATGGCAACCGTGTAGAGAAGGGCGCCACGGTTATTGATACTGTGACGTATAAGGACCTTGTTCCGGGTAAGAAGTACACCCTGAAGGCAAAGCTGATCTCCAAGGCAGATGGCAAGACCGAACTGGGTGAAGGCTCCGTGGAACTGGTTCCGGAAGAGTCTGCCGGTGAACAGGACGTCGAGATCACGGTCAATGACAAGGCAGATCCTGCTGTTGACGCTGCGGTTGCCTTCGAGAAGCTCGTATCTACCGAGGTAGACAAGGACGGCAACGAGACCACCGGCTCCACCGATGAAAACGTGATTGCTACTCACGAAAACATTAACGATGAGAAGCAGACCGTTAACACCAAGTGGAACCCGTCTATCAAGACCAAGGCTGACTTTGACAACGCTTCGCAGGTAAAGGCTGGCGTTACTGTCAAGGACACCGTTGAGTACACCGACTTGGTGCCAGGTAAGGAATACACCCTGAAGGCCGAGCTGCGTAACAAGGCTGAGAATGATAAGGGTGAGCACGAGGTCGTCGGCAAGGGCGAAGTAACCTTCACCCCGAAGAAGTCTGCCGGTGAGCAGGTCGTTGATATTAAGGTCAACGACGATGTTGAGGGCGTCGTCAAGGCTGCCGTCGCATACGAAGACCTCTACTCCAAGCAGGTTGATGAGAACGGTAAGGAAACTCCGAACTCGGACGAAGAGAAGAAGATTACCGAACACCGCGACATCAATGATGAGGCGCAGACCGTAACTTCTAAGATGGAGCCATCCATCGGCACCAAGGCTGAGAAGGCTGAGGGCGACGAGATCAAGGCTGGCACCGTCATTACCGATACGGTTAAGTACAACGACCTGGTTCCTGGCAAGGAATACACTCTGAATGCAGAGCTGCGTTCCAAGGTCAAGGATGACAACGGTGAGTACCCAGTAATCGGTCACGGTGAGAAGACCTTCGCACCATCTGCTTCTGAGGGTGAGGTAGAGGTTAAGATCACCGTTGATGAGGGTGTTACCGAGGCTGTTGACGAGGCAGTTGCTTTCGAGTACCTGACCTCCACTGCTGTTAACAAGAACGGCGAGGATTCCACCACTGGTGAGAAGAATTACATCGCCGAGCACACCAACATCGAGGACAAGGCCCAGACCGTAAAGTCTGACAAGCCTTCCGAGACCACCACTCCGTCTACGACTACGACTGACGTCGTGCCGGGTACGCCTGGTGATGGTGGCGAGGGTGAGACCTCTGAGCCTTCTTCCTCTGAGGATTCTTCTACCCCGAAGACTAGCGAGACTTTTGAGTCTGAGGAGCCGGGTGACTCTGAGAGTGAGAAGCCTTCCGAGTCTGAGGAACCGTCTGAGTCTGAGTCCAGTGAGCCTTCTGAGTCCGAGTCTGTAGAGACCACGTCCTCTGAGGCTTCCGAGACCTCTGAGTCTGACGAGCCTTCGGATTACGGTTCGACTACTCCGGAGAAGCCGGGCGAGCCTTCTGAGTCGACCGAGCCTAACGAGCCGGGGACCCCTGGTGGCGGCGACGAGAAGGACACCCCGAGGATCTTCACCAAGGCTGAGTTCGGAGATGATTCCCAAGAAGTAATCGCTGGAGCTAAGGTCAACGACACCGTTGAGTTCCACAACTTGGTTTCGGGTAAGGAATACACCCTGAAGGCTGAGCTCATCTCCAAGGTGGATGGCAAGACTGTTCTGGGTACCGGTGAGAAGACTTTCACCCCGGATTCTGCTGACGGCGACGTAGTTGTTGAGATCACCGTTAACGATGATGTGACCAAGCCGGTCCAGGCAGCTGTTGCGTTCGAGTACTTGACCTCCACCCAGGTCAACGAGAATGGCGACGATGAGCCGACCGACGAGGGCACCCCGAATGACATCGCTAAGCACGATGACATCAACGACAAGGATCAGACCGTAACCTCCAAGCCGCGCATTTCCACCAATGCGGACTTTGCAAACGGCTCCAAGGAAGTTGTTGCTGGTGCTACGGTCATCGACACTGTTGATTACTTCAACCTGATTCCGGGTAAGGAGTACAAGCTCAGTGCTGAGCTGATTTCCAAGAAGGACGGCGAGACCGTTCTGGGCAAGGGCGAGGCTACTGTTAAACCTGAGTCCGCAAATGGTCAGGCTGAAGTTAAGATCACCGTTTCTGACGACGTGAAGGAGCCGGTTGAGGCTGCGGTTGCGTTTGAAGAACTGACCTCCACCGACGTCAACGACAAGGGTGAAGACACCCCGGATACCACTCCGGAGAAGCCGAACCACATCGCTGAGCACAAGGACATCAACGACGAGAACCAGACCGTAACCTCCCACAAGAACGCGATTGTTTCTACCAACGCGGACTTCGAGGGTGACCTGCGTGAGGTTGTTGCTGGTGCTGAGATTGTGGACCAGGTTTCCTACGAGGGTCTGGTTCCGGGTAAGGAATACTTCCTGGATGCCCAGCTGATTTCCAAGGAGGACGGTAAGACCGTTCTTGGTGAGACCAAGGGTCACAAGTTCACTCCGAAGAGCGCTAATGGCACTGAGGCTGTCACCATCACCGTGAGCGATAAGGTTACTGAGCCGGTTGAGGCTGCAGTTGCCTTCGAGACGCTGACTTCCAAGGTTGTCAATGACAAGGGTGAGGACACCCCTGACAATGACAAGCCGAACGAAATCGGTGAGCACAAGGACATCGATGACGATGATCAGACCGTGACCTCCGAGGATGAGCCGGAGACCTCTGCTCCGGAGACCACCACCTCGAAGGAAGAAGTTCCGGGTACGCCTGGTGACGGCGACGAGACTTGTGAGTCTGAGGAGCCGGGTGACTCTGAGAGTGAGAAGCCTTCCGAGTCTGAGGAACCGTCTGAGTCTGAGTCCAGTGAGCCTTCTGAGTCCGAGTCCGTAGAGACCACGTCTTCTGAGGCTTCCGAGACCTCTGAGTCTGACGAGCCTTCGGATTGCGGTTCGACTACTCCGGAGAAGCCGGGCGAGCCTTCTGAGTCGACCGAGCCTAACGAGCCGGGGACCCCTGGTGACGGCGACGAGAAGGACACCCCGAAGGTGTCCACTAATGCGGACTTCGAGGGTGGCCTGCGTGAGGTTGTTGCTGGTGCCAAGGTTGTGGACCAGGTTTCCTACGAGGGTTTGGTTCCGGGCAAGGAATACACTCTGGATGCCCAGCTGATTTCCAAGGAGGACGGTAAGACCGTTCTTGGTGAGACCAAGGGCCACAAGTTCACTCCGGAGAACGCTAATGGCACTGAGGCTGTCACCATCACCGTGAGCGATAAGGTTACTGAGCCGGTTGAGGCTGCGGTTGCCTTCGAGACGCTGACTTCCACCCAGGTGGATAAGCACGGTGAGGACAACCCGACCGATGAGGACAACCCGAACCCGGTTGGTGAGCACAAGGACATCAATGACGATGACCAGACTGTGACCTCCGAGGACTTTGAGAAGACTCCGAAGATCACCACTAACGCTGACTTCGAGAAGGGTTCTCATGAGGTTGTTGCTGGTGCCAAGATTGTCGATGAGGTCACCTACGAGGGTCTGGTTCCGGGTAAGGAATACACCCTGAAGGCTGAGCTCATTAACAAGAAGGACGGCAAGTCTGTGCTGGGCGAGGGTGAAGCTACCTTCACTCCAGAGAAGTCCAAGGGCATGGTGCCTGTCTCCATCACCGTGAACGATGATGTGAAGGAGCCTGTCCAGGCTGCGGTTGCCTTTGAGGAGCTCACCTCCACCGAGGTCAACGACAAGGGTGAGGAGACTCCGGATACTAATCCGGAGAAGCCGAACCACATTGCTGAGCACAAGGACATCAACGACAAGAACCAGACTGTGCCTAAGGATGAGCCTGGTGAGAATCCGGGTGAGAAGCCGGGTGATGAGCCTGGTGAGAATCCGGGTGAGAAGCCTGGTGAGAATCCGGGTGAGAAGCCTGGTGAGAATCCGGGTGAGAATCCGGGTGATGAGCCTGGTGAGAATCCGGGTGAGAAGCCTGGTGAGAAGCCTGGTGAGAATCCGGGTGAGAAGCCTGGTGAGAATCCGGGTGAGAATCCGGGTGAGAATCCGGGTGAGAAGCCTGGTGAGAACCCTGGTGAGAACCCGGGTGAGAAGCCTGGTGAGAACCCGGGTGAGAACCCGGGTGAGAAGCCTGGTGAGAACCCTGGTGAGAACCCGGGTGAAACTACCGAACTGACTGAGCCGTGGATTACCACCAACGCTGACTTCGAGAAGGGTTCTCATGAGGTTGTTGCTGGTGCCAAGATTGTCGATGAGGTCACCTACGAGGGTCTGGTTCCGGGTAAGGAATACACCCTGAAGGCTGAGCTCATTAACAAGAAGGACGGCAAGTCTGTGCTGGGCGAGGGTGAAGCTACCTTCACTCCAGAGAAGTCCAAGGGCATGGTGCCTGTCACCATCACCGTGAACGATGATGTGAAGGAGCCTGTCCAGGCTGCGGTTGCCTTTGAGGAGCTCACCTCCACCGAGGTCAACAACAAGGGTGAGGAGACTCCGGATACTAATCCGGAGAAGCCGAACCACATCGCTGAGCACAAGGACATCAATGATGACGCCCAGACCGTGACCTCCCACGAGGTTCACGGCCAGGACACCCCAGGCGGTTCTTCGGATGGTTCCTCTAACGGTTCTTCCCATAGTTCCTCCAAGGGCAAGACTCCGTGGTGGCTCATCCTGATTCCGGGTATCGGCCTGGGCAAGATCATCAAGGATCACCACGACCACAATGACCACGGCAGCCACAACGGTGGCCACGGTGACAACACCGGTAACCACGATGGTGGCAACGGTAAGCACACCGACGGCCACAATGGCGGTAATGGTCACGAGGTCAAGGGTCAGGATGCCCCTGAGGGCGGCAACTCTGACAATGGACACGGCCGTGGCGTCGAGGTCCAGGGTCAGCAACCTGAAGAGACTGGTAACGCACTGCCATCCAACGCTGACCGCGTTGAGATTAAGTCCGTACCGTCCGGCGCAACCGAGCTTGAGCCGGGTATGCAGGATTACATCAAGTAATCCCTAAGCATCGGTGAGGTGGCCTACGGGCCGCCCCGCCGGGGCTGGGACTTAAACACCAAAAATCCCCTCCAGGGTGTGATTGCACACGCTGGAGGGGATTTGCATATAACCTGCACAGGGTAGACAAATCGAGGAAGTGAAGGAAGCTAGCTATGGGAAAGCACAGGGAGCCAGAGCAGCCGGAGGAAAACGGCGCTTCGCAGTATCCGGCGAGTGGGGAAGAAGGGGGCGTCGGCAAGCAGGGCATGGGCCGTGGCAAGCTGATCGCCATTATCGCGGCCATAGTGGTCGTCGCACTGGTCTTGCTGCAGGTAGTGCTGTACCTGGCGCGCGATGATGAAGATGAGGCCGGCTCGGCGCCGGAGACGGTGGCCAGCGAGAGCGCACCGGAGGAATCTGGACCGAAGTCTGATGCTTTCGTGGATGATTCGGGCCAGCAGGAGCACGAGTATGAGGCCGCGCCTGGTGAGTTCAAGGGCTTTGAGGGCATGTCGGTAGGCATCGATGGCGAGTATGCGGCCGTGGACCCCGTGCAGGTCACGGACCAGGGCGTGCTGCTGCCGCCACACGACGTCACCCGGGTGGGCTGGTACTCCGCTTCCGCTGTGCCGGGTGAGCCGGGCAATGTGGGCTCGAGCGTGATTACGGGCCACATTAACTACCAGGGCCAGGGCACCGGTTATGCGGAGAAGTTCACCAAGCTGAAGAAGGACCAGGAATTTACCGTGGTCATCGACGGCCAGGAGCGCACCTTCCGCGTGACCGAGGCGCCGTACCGCCTGCCTAAGGGCTCCGGATTCCCGGACGTGGTTAACGATAAGGAAGGCGAGAACCGCTTGGTTCTCATTACCTGCGGTGGCCAGTTTGTTGGCGGCGCGCTGGGTTATGAGGACAACATCATTACCGTGGCGGAGCCGGTAGGCGAGCCCGAGCAGCCCGCCGAGCAGCCGGCAGGGGAGGCTCCAGCCGAGGCACCTGCAGCCTAGGCTGAACCTTTTAGGCGCCCTGTGGAATTGCCCACAGGGTGCCTTTGCTTATCCGGCTCACCTGGCATGTAGGTGGTGGGGTTGGGGCCTAAATATGAAATAATTTAGGGCAGTAAACGCCGCTGCCTGCGGCTTAGAAGGAGCATTTTCATGGATAATCCAGGCGAGATCGCCGGTCATATTGGCACGCCGCTGACTAGCAATGCCACCAAGGTATTGCTGCTAGGCTCGGGCGAGCTGGGCAAGCAGCTGGCCATGTCCTTCCAGAACCTGGGCCTTGAGGTCCATGCGGTGGACTCGTATGCGGGCGCGCCGGCGCACCAGGTGGCGCAGTTTAGCTACGTCGCCGATATTAAGGACGCCGGCCGCATCCTGCAGCTGGCCCAAGAGATTCAGCCGCATTTTGTGGTTCCGGAGGTAGAAACCGTTGCGGTAGAGGCGCTGGAGGAGATGGAAGCGCAAAGTGACGCCATCGTGGTGCCTTCCGCTCGTGCCTGCGCCATGACGCAGGACCGCCAGTGCGTGCGCGAGGTGGCGGAGAATATCGGGCTGCCGGTTTCGGCATACCGCTTTGCTAGCTCCGTGGAGGAGTTGGAGGAAGCGGTGGGGGAGCTGGGATTTCCGTGCATTATTAAGCCGGATGTGTCCACTTCCGGCAAGGGCCACATGATCGCGCGCGACGAGGATGATGTGCGGGTGGCCTGGGAGACCGTGCGGCGGGTGTCCTCGGACTCGCAGCGCGTGGTGGCCGAGCGCTTCGTGGACTTTGACCTCGAGGTCACCCTGCTGGCCATCCGTTCCATCGATCCGGCCACGGGCAAGTTGGCCACGTGGTTTAGCGAGCCTATCGGTCACCGCCATGAGCGCGGTGACCTCGTGGAGGAGTGGCAGCCTACTGGCATGAGCGAGATCGCGCTGGAAAACGCACGCTCGGTGGCCGCGCGCATCTCTAATGAGTTGGGCGGGCGCGGCGTGTACTGCGTGGAGCTCTTCGTTGCGGGCGATGACGTGTACTTTTCCTCCGTGTCCCCCCCGCCCCGCGGATACGGCGATGCTTACCGCCTACACGCAGCGGTTTTCCGAGTTTGACCTGCATGCGCGGGCGATTTTGGGCTACCCCATCGACGCCACCCTGGTCACCCCGGGCGCTAGCGTCGTAATCCACGCGGACGAGGAGTTGGGGGAGGTTGCCTATACTGGCATCGCCGCAGCCCTCAACTACGCCGAGACGGACGTCAAACTCTTTGGCAAGCCCGGGGCTTACAAGGGCCGTCGCATGGGCTTGGTGTCTGCCACCGCAGAAAGCGTGGAAGAGGCGCGCGACCGTGCGGCTCTAGCGGCGCACAAGATCGAGGTGACCTCCACGCCGGGACTGCTGGCGCAAGGCGGCGCCCGCGGCATCGATCCAGAAACCGAGAATGTTCCCGATATTGAGGTCGTGGAGTACGAGGGCGGCGTGGAGCTCGATCCGAAGCTCGCCTCCGGCGTGGACGACGCCGACTAGGAGGCGGCCAGCTGTCCAAGCGTCTAGCTGGCGGGGCGCAGCATCGGCTGGTGGGGGACTCCCTCGTCATCGAATGGCTCTCCAGTCGGCGTGAAGCCGAAGGAAGCGTAATAGTCCACGAGGCCGGCCTGCGCCTCCAGATAGAGCGGCTGGCCTGGGCGCATGCGCTCGCCAAGGTCTATGGCCGCCTGGAGTAGCTCGCGGCCGAGTCCCGTCCCGCGCGCGGCCGGCGAGAGCGCGAAGCGGCCGATTTGGGCGCCGGTGGCGTCGGAAAGCGCGGCGTCGTCGGCAGGTGCAGCCGGAAAGACGCGGGCCGTGCCGAGCAGCTCGTGGGTGTCCGCGTCCCAGGCCAGTAGGTGCACGGTCTGGGGGTCGGCGTCGGTGGCGTCAATCTCGGCGTACGGGCAGCGCTGTTCGTGGACAAAGACGTCCACCCGCAGCTTATAGAGCTGGTGGACGTCCAAGGCCGCCAGCTGCCCCAGGGGCGCGGCGGTAATGATATGCGGCATGGGCTAGGCCTGTGGACCGGCGTGCTTGACCATCTCGTCCCACTCGACGATCTTGATGCGCTCGCGGCCGTGCGGTTCACCGGCGGCGCGCTCAGCGGCATCCAGGCGGTGCCAGCCTTCCCAGGTGGTCACGGCGATATCGCGGGAAGCCAGGAAGTCCAGAATATCCTGCGGGTCGCGCTTGGTGGCCGGGTCCAAGTCGCCGGCCTTGTAATCGGCGATGAGCATGGTGGTGGTGTCCTTGGCATCGGACTTGGTATTGCCAATCAGGCCCACCGGGCCGCGCTTAATCCAGCCGGTGGTGTAGAGGCCAGGCAGCTTTTCGCCGTCGACATTGGCCAGCACATGGCCGCCGTCGTTGGGCATGGTGGCCTTGGTCTCGTCGAAAGGCACGCCGTCGACGGACTGCGGGTAGTAGCCCACGGCGCGGTAGACGGCTTGGACCGGCCACTCGGTGTACTTGCCGGTACCGGTTACGGTGCCATCACCGTTGAGCTCAGTGCGCTCGGTCTTGATGGCGGTGACGTGGCCGTCCTCACCCAGCACCTCTACCGGGGACTCAAAGAAGTGGATGTAGAGCTTGTGCGGGGCATCGCCCGGCTCGCGCATGGCGTAGGACTCCAGCGTCTGGCACACCAGGTCGGTGGATTTGGCGGCGCGGCGTGCCTCTTCAGAGGCGGCGTCATACTCGATGTCCTCGGGGTTGACGATGACCTCGATGGTCGGGGATTCGTCTAGCTCCTTGAGCTCCTTCGGCGTGTACTTAGCCTGTGCTGGGCCGCGGCGGCCGAAGACGTGGACCTCCTTGGCGCGGTTTTTCTTCAGTGCTGCGTAGACGTTATCCGGGATTTCGGTAACCAGCAGCTCGTCGGCGGTCTTGGCCAGGATACGGGAGACGTCGAGGGAGACATTGCCCACACCGACGACGGCGACGGACTCTGCGGAGAGATCCCAATCGCGTTCGAAGTTGGGGTTGCCGTCATAAAAGCCCACGAATTCGCCGGCGCCATGGTTGCCCTTGAGGTCCTCGCCCGGGATGCCCATGCGCTTATCGGCGGTAGCACCGGTGGCGAAGATAATGGCGTCATAATATTCGCGCATCTCCTCGACGGTGATGTCCTTGCCCACCTCAATATTGCCCAGGAAGCGGATCTCTTCCTTTTCCATAACGTTGTGCAGGGACTGCACGATGCCCTTAATACGCGGGTGATCCGGTGCCACGCCGTAGCGGATCAAACCGAACGGCGTCGGCATCTTTTCAAAAAGATCGATCTGCACATCGAGGTCGGATTTCACTAGAAGGTCAGAGGCGTAAATGCCTGCCGGGCCGGAGCCGACCACGGCGACGCGCGCTGGGTTAGTCATGTGCTTAGGGTGTCCTTTCTTTCGTTGTGCTGCATATTCTACGCGGTCACTATGCGATAAAAACCACAGCATTACTAACCCCAGTTTAGGGCGGTCACGATGGGGCATAGGAGGGGGTAAATCGCGTACAGTGGAATAGTCACCGCGTGTTAATAACTGTGATGGCTGACATGAAGTTATGACACGCGTTAATTGTGTTCAAATGACCGTGACTGAAAGGTAAATTGCATGTCTGCATCTCATTCCGCAGTTATTAGCGCTATCGGCCGTGGCTTCGATGGCCTCGATGTGCCCGCCTTGGCTAAAGACCTAGGCGCGGAGCTCATCCGCCTCGAAGACTTCGATGCCACCGTCGCCGCCGTACTTGCTGAGGCTCCCGCCGCTGAGAACATCGTGGCGCAGGGCACCGGCGATATCGCCTTCGATGCCGAAGTAGCTGCCGCCCTTGGCCTGCCGCTGGCCATCATTTCCGGCGCCCCGCAGCGCACCGGCGAGCTGGCACAGCACAATGCGGAATCCTTGGGTGCCACCGTTGCTGGCATCTTCACCGACCTGGAAGCGGTTCCGGGCGCACTTGCTGCGCTTGGCGACGTCTCCCCGGTCATGTCCGCAGACCTCTTCCAGAAGCAGCTTATTGACCAGGCCCGCGCCGCCGGTTCGCACATCGTTCTGCCAGAGGGCGACGATGATCGCATCCTCGAGGCCGCACACGTGGTGCTGCGCGATAAGGTTGCCAAGCTGACCATCCTGGGCAACGAGGCCGATATCAAGGCCCGCGCCGAAGAGCTCAAGCTCGACCTGGCCGGTGCCGAGATCATCAACCACCTCGAGTCCCCGCTGGCAGAGGAGTTTGCCGCCGACTTTGCGGAGCTGCGCAAGAAGAAGGGTGTCACCCTCGAGCAGGCTCGCGAAACGATGAAGGACATCTCCTACTTCGCCACCATGATGGTGCACAAGGGCTTGGCCGATGGCATGGTCTCCGGCGCTGCCCACACCACCGCCCACACCATCAAGCCTTCCTTCCAGATCATCAAGACCAAGCCGAACGCTTCCGTGGTCTCCTCCATCTTCCTGATGGTCATGCGCGGCCGCCTGTGGGCCTTCGGTGACTGTGCCGTCAACCCGAACCCCACCGCCGAGCAGCTGGGCGAGATCGCCATCGTTTCCGCACAGACTGCCTCCCAGTTCGGCATCGACCCGCGCGTGGCCATGCTGTCCTACTCCTCCGGCACCTCCGGCTCCGGCCCGGACGTTGAGCGCGCCGTGGCCGCCGTGGAGGCCGCCAAGCAGCTGGATTCCTCCGTCAAGGTGGATGGCCCGCTGCAATTCGACGCCGCCTGCGACCCGGGCGTTGCGGCTAAGAAGATGCCGAATTCTGAAGTGGCCGGCAAGGCAAACGTCTTCGTCTTCCCGGATTTGGAGGCCGGCAATATCGGCTACAAGACGGCACAGCGCACCGGCGGCGCACTCGCCGTAGGCCCGATCCTGCAGGGCCTGAACAAGCCGGTAAACGATCTGTCGCGTGGCGCGACCGTTCCGGACATCATCAACACCGTTGCAATCACCGCTATTCAGGCTGGAGAGAAATAAATGTCATACGTTCTGGTCCTTAACTCAGGTTCTTCCTCCGTTAAATTCCAGCTGGTCGATCCCGAATCCAGCGCCACGGATACCCCGCTGGTTTCTGGTCTGGTCGAGCAGGTTGGCGAGCCCCTCGGCGCCGTCACAGTCAAGACCGGTGGTGAGAAGTACAAGGAAGAGCTGGAAATCCCTACTCACTCCTTCGGCCTCGAGCGCGCTTTTGCCATCATGAGCGAACATAACGTTGGCCCGACCGACGTGGATGTTATCGCCGTTGGTCACCGTGTTGTTCACGGCGGTCGCCTCTTCTCCGAACCACAGCTCATCGTGGACCAGATTGAGTCCATGATTGAAGACCTCATCCCGCTGGCTCCGCTGCACAACCCGGCCAACCTGGACGGCATCCGCGTGGCCCGCAAGATGCTGCCGGATATTCCGCACGTTGCCGTCTTCGATACCGCGTTCTTCAACACCCTGCCGCCGGCAGCTGCGCTATATGCCATCAACAATGAGGTAGCGTCCAAGTACGATATCCGCCGCTACGGCTTCCACGGCACCTCTCACGAGTTCGTCTCCCAGCAGGTGCCGGCCCTTTTGGGCCGCGACCCAATGCACACCCACCAGATCACTCTTCACCTGGGCAACGGTGCTTCTGCTGCGGCCATCCGCAATGGCCGCGCCATCGATACCTCGATGGGCCTGACCCCGTTGGCCGGTCTGGCTATGGGTACCCGTTCCGGTGACATTGACCCGGGCATCATCTTCCACCTCGTCCGCGAGGCGGGCATGAGTGTGGACGAGATTGACACCCTGCTCAATAAGCAGTCCGGTGTCAAGGGCATCTCCGGTGTCAACGACTTCCGTACGCTGCGCGAGCGCATCGACAACGAAGACCAGGACGCGTGGCTGGCCTACAATATCTACATTCACCAGCTGCGCCGCTTCATCGGTTCCTACATGATTTCCCTGGGCCGCGTTGACGCCATCACCTTTACCGCCGGTGTGGGTGAAAACGATACCGAGGTGCGCCAGGATTCCCTCTACAACCTGGATATGTACGGCATCCACTTTGATAAGGAGCGCAACCTGGTCCGCTCCGACCAGCCGCGCATGATCTCCACCGAGGATTCCCCGGTTAAGGTCTTCGTCGTACCGACCAATGAGGAGCTGGCTATCGCCCAGAAGTCTGCCGAAATCGCCGCTATGGCGCGTGAGGCTGGCCTCTACAAGTAAAGATTCTCACGTCTAGCTAGCGGCTGGAATATGAATAAGGGGCGTGCGGTCCGCAAGGGATCGCACGCCTCGTTTTTGTCTCTGAACCTAGTACAGCAACTGTTTCGTTTATTTCGTTTATTTTGTAAGGTGAGGGTATGAAGGACTTACAAAATGGCGGGACAACTCGGGATACCAGCCCAGCGGAAGAGGCTTTATTAAGGCTCAATTCTGTGTTGGAGGCAAAAGATTCACCGGCACCAGTGGATATATTCGTGCAAGGAACCGAGCAAATAATCGCAATTCCGCGAGAAATCGCTGAAACCCTGCAGAAAGTTCTCGTCATTGAAGCGGCAGGGAAATCGGTCCGCGTAGTGCCCGAGGAATCCGAATTCACCACGCAACAGGCAGCAGACTTTCTCAATGTTTCGCGGCCACACGTTGTAAAGCTCATTGATGAAGGGAGCCTTCCCGGCTACAAAGTTGGTTCCCATCGGCGCGTGAGTCTTGCGGATCTGCAGAAATACAAGAATGAAAGAGATGTCCGTCAGCGCCGTGCCGTAGCTGAATTAACAGCCTTATCGGAGGACCTGGAGCTATATTAGTGGGGCTGTTGACGGTAGTTTATGACGCCAATGTGCTCTACCCGAGCATGCTCCGTGATGTCCTGATAAGGGTAGCTGGTAGCGGTGTATTCCGTGCCCGATGGACGGAGCGAATCCTAGATGAAGTCTTTTTTAACTTGCAGCGCAATCGCCCTGATTTAGACCCTAAAAAGTTATGCCGCACCCGTAGATTGATGTGTTTAGCGGTTGAGGACTGTCTTGTGACTGGATACGAGGAATTAATCGATGATCTATGGCTACCAGATCCGAATGACAGGCATGTCCTAGCGGCAGCAATTAGTTGTGGTGCTCAAAGTATCATTACTGAAAATGTAAAAGACTTTCCTTGTTCTATTCTTGATGGTTTTGGCATTAGGCGGCAGAGCGCCGATGAGTTCTTGTGCGAGTTAATCGCTTCCTCGTCCGCGATTGTGCAGCAATCGATTGAGGACGCGGCTGCCACTTTTCAAAAGCCACCGCGAAGCGTGGAGGATGTCCTAACGGCATTAGCGTTATCGGGAACACCGAGGGCAGTTGAAATGCTTCGTTCTTAAATTTTCAAACGTGTCGTCTGATTTATGTAGCGCAAAAAGGCCTAGATGATGTGCTGCTTGTGGGGCGGCTGTACGAGCCTATGTAGCGATTAGAAGGTGGTGACGGGGCGGACCTGGTTGGCAAGGTCAACGAGCGCGTAGCGGTGGCGGCTAAACGGGGCTTGGCGCGCGAGGGCGCGGAGGGTCTCGGAGAGACCGGTGCGCAGGCCACGCTGGGTAAAGGCGTATTCGAAGAGGTCGTTGGGGGAGGCGGCGCGCGAGAGATCAGCGTTGCGCAGGAAATTCAGGCCGGCGGAAATGACGGCAATCTTGATCTGGAGGAAGCGCGGCTCGTTGGTGGGGACCTCTTCGAGGCGTCGGGCGGCGCGGCGGATGCGGGACTCGGAGAGATCGTGGACGATGAGCTGGAGGATCGTCGTCAAGCGGGCCATGCGGTAATGGCGCGAGGCATTGGGGACCTTGTCAAGGACCACGACGGCTACCTCCACCTGGCCCTCGGAGCGCAGTTGGCGGGCGAGGCCAAAAGAAGAGGAGACGGTGGTGGGGTTGGTGGACCACACAATGCCGTAGAGGCGCATGGAGTTAAAGCGCAGTGCGGCCGGATCCTGGGTGACGTGGTTCCAGATTTCCGGCTGGCCCTCAAAGGCGGAGTTAGGGAGATCGGCCAGCGTGGAATGCATATTGGAGCAGGCCCGCGCCACGGTGGGGTCAATAAGCGAGGTATCGCTATAGTCCAGCTGCTGCAGGATGAGTTCGTTGATGGCGGCGATGGCGAGCTTGGGAGCCGCCTCGCCCGGCAGGAGGTCGAGGACGGTGGAGAAGTACTTTTGAGCGTCACGGTAGTCGTCGTGAAGCAGCTCGGTAATGCCGGCGTACCACTGGAAACGCCAGTCGCGGCCGAGGCGATCCTCGATGGAGCTAAGCCACTGGCGGGCCTGGCCGGTATAGCCCAGGTCAATCATGGAGCGCACCACGCCCAAAGGGATTTCGGCCGAGTGCTCGTACTCGGGGGTCTGCATGGCCTGGCGGAGGGTCTCCAGGGCCTCCTGTGGCTCCGCATAGGAAGCGCCCTGCAGCAGGCCGGCGCCCACGTCATCGCGGTCCAGCAGCGGGGTAGGCAGGGCAGAGACGACCTCGGGGGCGGTGATTTGGACGGTGCGATCGATGCCGTCGATAAGCTGATCCGTGCGGAAAACCAGGTGCTTGGTGCCAAAGGTGGTACGTTGCGGCGAGAAAAGCGAATGCTGGGATGGGTACTGCAGGCCGTCGCGGATGGCAATGACCTCGCGCAGCACGCCATAGAGCTGGGTGCGCAGCTCCTTGATGGAGGTAAAGCGACGCTTTGGATCCGGGTCCGTGGCGCGCTGTAGCAGGCGGTAGAGCGACAGAAAGCGGCGCAGCTCTGGCTCTTCGGTGGGGGTGGGGATGCCGGACAGGTAGACGCCGTCCTCGGTGGGCAGCTTGAGGCAGAGCGAAGCCAGGGTGCGGCCGATGGTGTAAATATCGCTGGCGATGGAAGGGCCCTCGGTGGCCACTTCCGGGGCTTGGTAGCCCTTGGTGCCGTAGATATAGCCAAACGCGCCAATGCCGGAGACCGCGCCCAGGTCAATGAGCTTGACCTGGTCCTCGGTGACGATGATGTTATCGGGCTTTAGGTCGTTATAGACCACCCCGCGCGAATGCAGGTATTCCAGCGCGGGCAGGACTTCCAAGATATAAGCAATGGCGATATCGACCGGCAGGAGCTTATCCGGCTGCTTTTTGCGCCTGCTTCTTAGCGACGGCCCGCCGACATACTCCATGACAATAAAGCCGCCGGGCACCCGGGCGTCATCGATGAAATTGAAAATCTTGACGATGCCAGGGTGGGTGATATCGGCGAGGAACTCGCGTTCTGCCACCGCGGCGGCGGTTTCATCGGCCGATTTTTGGGCCTGCATGCCTTTGAGGACCACCACTCTTCCGGAGACAAAGTGATCATTGGCCAGGTAAATCCAGCCCATGCCGCCGTGGGCGATAACGCCCAAGATTTCGTACTGTCCGGCCACCATGTCACCGGGCTGTAGCTGTGGTGGCGGGATCTTCTTGCCTGAAGATTCCTCGGTGGGATCAATGAGCGCATCGGTCGGCTCGGCCGGGGTGATAAACGGCAGGCGCACCATGCCATCGGCCACGCGGCGCTCGGCGCGGTGGGTGCCGCGGCGTTCGCGGAAGGTATCGAGCGCGCGGCGGCGCGAGCGCTGCGAGGAGTCCTCTTGGGATTTTTGGACGCGCTGCTGTTCGCGTTGGGCGCGGATATTATCCAGATCCGCCAGAAGGCTGGAGATATGGTCTGGGTCGATGGAACCATCGCCGTCCTCGTCTTCGTCCGCGAAGGGATCAAAGGCAACCGCGGAAGTGCCGGCATCATCGCCGGGCTCATCCTCGGCGGCGAAGGGGTCGAAGGCTACGGCCGCAGTGCCCTCTTCGTCTTCGTCCGCAAAGGGGTCGAAAGCCACGGCGGCGGTGGTGGGGCCATCATCCAAGGGGGAATCGTCCAGCGCATCCGGCTCCTGCGCGGAATTGGCGGCGTTGGTGGGCTGGCGGAAGGCGCGCTGGGTATCGAGGTTCTCCGGCTCGATGTACTCGAGCTCGTCATCGCTGAAGTTTGGGTTATGGCTCATGGCTTAGCGCCCTCCTCGATGTACTTGCCGGCCGGCAGCGTGGGCTCTTCCAGGTAGGCGCCGAGCCACTCCTCAAAAATGGAAGACCAAGTGCCGTCGCGGCGGATGCGTTCGAGCGTGGAATTTACTTGGCGCAGCAGCGGGCGGGTGTCCTGCTGCTTGCTGGGGCGGCGCACGGCCACACCGTAGTTCTCGTTCTCTAGCGGCTCGCCCACGATGGAGGTATAGGAGTCTTGGGCGGCCATGCCGGAGAGCAAAGCATCATCGACGACGATGCCATCGGCCTGGTTGAGCTGTAGGGCCATCAGGCAATCGCCCCAGGAACGGGTAACCAAGATATCGGACTTGGGCGCGTGCTCGCGGATAGTTTCCAGCGCGGTGGACGCGCCCACACCGCATAGGGTCTTACCGGCGGCGTCCTTCACGGACTTCATGCCGGAATTGGTGAGCACCAGCATGCGGGTTTGGGTGCTCATATAGGGAATGGAAAAGGCCACGTCGCGCTCGCGTTCCGGGCTAATGGTCATGGTGCGCACAATCATGTCCACCGCGCCGGTATTGAGGGTATCGACGCGGTCGGAGGATTCCACGAAGCGGAAGTCCACCTTGTTGGGATCACCAAAGATATCGCGGGCAATCTCGCGGGCAATCTCCACCTCGAAGCCGCGCACGTCACCAGAGGCGGCATCGCGGTAGCTCAGCAAGTTATTGGAACGGTCCACGCCCACGACGAGACGGCCGCGCTTGACGATGTCCGGCACCCGCTCCTTCGCCTTCCTATCATCCGGGCGGTAGCTGCCCCTGATTTCCTCATCAGAGGCACGGTGAGCTGCGGTAGATCCGGCCTTTTCAATTTCCGCTCCTTCCGGCAGCGGCGGGCCCGGCTTTGAATCGAGGGCGTGCTCGGCGGGCGCCTCCAGCGGCGGGGTGGAGCGAACATCGCACGAGGCTAGCGGCAGCGCGGCGCAGATGCAAGCAAGGGTAGCGAGGGCAAGGCGTGTGCGGCGCATTAGAGGTACTCCTGCAGTCGAGGACGGATGCCCAGCCACACGGCAATAATGGCGCACAAGGTCAGCAGGAACACAGCCGAGGACACCGCAGTCATGGCGGTCAGGCCGCGCTCCAAGTAGCTGCGCATGGCGATGCGCGCCTGACCGATGAGATCGGAGAGCTCCGCGTCGAGCTGGTCATAGGAACGCGCTGTGGTCATTTCGCCGTCCTTGGGCTCGGTGGCCGTGGCCTGGTAGATGGCCTCGTCATAGTCGCCTTCCTTGAGCGCACCCATGAGTTTGTCGTGGGTACCGCGCCACTGCTCGGCAGCCGCCCGGGCGCTGTGAATGAGTTCTGGGTCGGTGACCTCCACGTCCTCATCATTGAGCGCTTCCTCATAATCCTCGAGGGCCCTTTCAATGGAGTTGATGGAGCTGGAAAAGCGCACCATCGAATCCTCCTCGGAGGAGCGCAGCACCAGCGCCAGGGTCTCAGAGGTACGCGCCTGTTGCGCCTCAATCCGCGAGGCCGTGAGCGAATCCCATGGGCGCGAGGCCGTCTCAAAGCCCTGGTGGCCGGTGGACCAGGTGGCGAGGTTGGATAGTGCCACCCAGGAGATGGCCAAGAAAAGCAGCACGCTGGCAGTTAAGAAGCCGCGGTTAAAACGCCGGCGGGTCTGGCGCCACAGCCACCATTGGGCCACGGCGAGGAAGAAGAGCGCCGCCAAGAGGCCGGAGAGCGGCACCCACTGCGGGGAGGTGAGCTTTTGCTGTTGTTGGTTTACCTTGGCGGTGGTCAGCTGGAACAGCTCGGAGGCAGCCGGCAGGATACGCTCGCGCATCAGCGCCGAGGCATTGGACATATAGGAATTGGCTACCGCATTGCCGGCTCGGTGGTTGGCGCGGGCCTTTTCCACCATTGCGGTATAGACGGGGAGCTCGCGTTGGATAAAGGTCACCAGCTCGCGCACACGGCCGTCTTCTTGCGTGGTACCCAGCACGGATTCGGTGGCTGCCACCGAAGCGGCATCAATGGCTTCGTTATAGCTATCGCGGTTTTGCTCTGATTCCACACCGGCCTGCACGAAGCCGGTGGTGGCCACGGTATCGGCCACCGAGAGCGAACTATAAAGGTGGTGCGCCGCATTCGACATCGGCTCGGTGGTGCTTAGCAGCTCGTCCAAATCGGAGTGGCGGGCGGCGGAAGATTGGGACATTGATAAGCCGGCAGCGCCTAGGGCTACGGTGAGAATGAGCGTGACCGTAAAAAGCTTGCCTGGGGTAGTGGAGGCGAAGTAGTAAAAGCGGCGCAGCAGGCGCGCCGGGCCCGCGAACCATTCCATGGCGCGGCTACTGAGCCCGCTGAAGGCCGGGCCGGTGGGCGCGGTAACCTCATCGAGCCAGTGATCGCTCGGGTGAGCGTGCTCGTCGTGCACGCTTTCTGCCCGGACTGCCTGCTCGGTCATTCACTTAGAATAGCGCCCGCAGTGTGCTGGGCGCCACCATATACCCGCGTGTGTGGCTAGGATAGGCAGCATGCATAACCCTCACAGTGGAGACGGCTGGGCGGCAGGCCCCGGCGGCATTCGCGTCTGGGGAAAATTTGGTGCCGCCGGCCTGTTCCTCGTCGCCGGGCGCAAGGTGCTCCTCCAGCACCGCGCCGCGTGGACCAATCACGGCGATACCTGGGGGATTCCGGGTGGTGCCCGCGATTTTACGGAGACACCTATCCAGGCCGCGCTGCGCGAAACCCATGAAGAATGCGCGATTGCGCCCCAAGATGTGGAGGTACTCGATGCGCGAGTAACGGCCGGGCCCTATCCCGCGGCGGGGGATCTGCCGGGGGAGTGGACCTATACCACCGTCCTAGCGCGCACGCGCACTGGCGCACCGCTTCCTACTACAGCTAATGAAGAGTCCTATGAGCTGCGCTGGGTGCCTTTTGAGGAGGTAGAAAGCCTCCCCCTTCTGGCCGCCTTCCGCCACGCCTTTCCCGCCCTGCGGGAGAGTGTGGAGGCATTGAACAGGTAAAGTTGCCGGATTTATGGCACGCTAGTGCCATGATCGAAGTAGAAGGACTGACTAAACAATATAAGTCTGTCCGCGCCGTTGATGATCTCACCTTTCAGGTAAAACCCGGCATGGTCACCGGGTTCCTGGGCCCCAATGGCGCGGGCAAATCCACCACCATGCGCATGATTTTGGGTTTGGACACTCCAACGGCCGGCAAGGCGCGCATCAACGGCAAGCACTACCACGAGCTCAAACAACCCCTGCGTGAGGTAGGCGCCTTGCTCGATGCCAAGGCGGTGCACCGCAACCGCAGCGCCGCCAACCACCTGAAATGGATTGCGCAGTCCAATGGCATTTCTACTTCCCGCGTTGATGAGGTCCTGGGGCTGGTAGGGCTTTCCGACGTCGCCGGTAAGAAGGTCGGTGGCTTCTCCCTCGGCATGGGCCAGCGCTTAGGCCTAGCCGGCGCGCTGCTCGGTGACCCGGGCATCCTCATTTTGGATGAGCCGGTCAACGGCCTCGATCCGGAGGGCATTCGCTGGGTCCGCCAGCTTGTGCGCGCCCTAGCCAATGAGGGCCGCACCATTTTGATTTCTTCCCACCTGCTTTCGGAGATGTCCCAAACCGCCGACCATCTCGTGGTCATTGGTAAGGGCCGTTTGGTAGCGGACCAGCCCACCTATGACTTTGTGAAGGACCACTCGCAGTCCTCCGTGCTGGTGCGCTCCGACCATCTTGATGCTTTCAGCTCCGCGCTGCGTGCCGAGGGAATCGCCTTTACCGAGTCCACCGACGAGGAAGGCCGCCCCCGCCTGGTGATTTCCAACCAGACCACGGACTTTGTGGGCCAGCTAGCCTACTCCACTGGGGTGCCACTTAATGAGCTCAGCCTCAAGCGTGCCTCCTTGGAGGATGCTTTCATGGAGCTTACTGGCGACGCCGTCCAGTACCACGGCTCCACTGGTGCCCCCACCCCCGGAACCGCTGGCGCCGCCACTCCGTTCGCTCGACCCACCCAGCAGGAGGTTTAATTCGCCATGCTGAATACCTTGAAGTCCGAATGGACCAAGCTGCACACCACCCGCTCCTTCTGGTGGACCACCTTCATCTTCCTCTTCTTTGCCTGGGGTTGGGCCATCCTCAATGCTCGCTTGACTAAGCCGGCAGAAACCCCTGAAGAGGCAGCGATGGGCATGGGGATTATCACCTCGGATGGCGCGGTGTCCTTCCTATTGTTCCTCGGCCTGCCCGTGCTCATGATCCAAGCCATCATGATCGTGACCACCGAGTACCGCTATGGCACGCAGACCATCACGTTTATGGCTACCCCGCGCCGCTGGTCGGTGGCCTTGGTCAAGCTGCTCATGTACGCGGTTATTGCGGCCGCGCTGACCTTTATCGCCGTGGCGGGCGCCTACCTACTGACCGAGCTTTTTGCCCACGATGAGGTAGCCGCGGAATTCCACCCTTGGGACGATGAAATGGGCCAAAAGCAGCTGTGGAAGTACCCGCTGGCTGCCGCGCTGCTCGTCCTCTTCTCGCAAGGCCTAGGCCTGCTGCTGCGCTCGACGGCTGGTGCTGTGGCTATCGGCCTCATCCTCTTCCTCGGCGTGGACAATCTCGTGGCCACCATCCCCAAGGTCGGCAGCAAGCTGGTCAACTACATGCCGTTTAAGTCTTTCCAGTCGTGGCTGCTGGAAATGGAACCGGTTGATGCTCCGTGGAAGGAAAACTGGGGATTCTGCCTGGTATTTATTGCCTGGGCCGTTATCCTGTGGGTCCTCGGTGTCCTCTTGCTGCAAAAGCGCGACGCCTAAACACCCACCCATATAACGCTTCACCGCTCCGGCCGGCAGTTCATTCGCTGCTCGCCGGGGCGGTTTCTTGTTGCCAGGCTGTCTTCGCTGCAGTCGTGATGGTTCGTGTTTGCTCTACTGCAGCGCGGAGGTAAGGCGCATGACATTATCCACGTAGCGGCGGATAAAGCCGCGCTCATTCCATTCCTCCAAAGTTAGCTCGTGGCACACCGTGCGGTAATTGGCTACGAGCTGGTTGAATTGGTCAATGAGGTCGCCCTTGGCCACCAACATGGTGGATTCATAGTTCAGGCCGAACGAGCGCGGGTCCATATTGGAGGAGCCGAACATGCACAACGGGTCGCGGCCGGGATCGTCCGGGTCGGTAATGATGAACTTGGAGTGCAGCACAAAGGGGTAGGGGAATTGGTAGATGTGTACGCCTGCCTCTAGCAGGGCTTGGTAGTAGGAGGACTGGGCGTGGTTGACCATAAACTGGTCCGCCTTTGCTGATACATAAAGTTCCACGTCCACGCCGCGGTAGCAGGCGGTGGTCACAGCTTCCAGCAGGGACTCATCCGGGACGAAGTAGGGCGAGCACAAAACTAGCCGGTCCTTGGCGTGGTGCACCAAGGAGTTGAACATGCGCAGGTTTGGCTCAGTGGTATAACCCGGCCCGGAGGGGATGATTTGCAGGTGGTTGGCGTCGGCAGTCTGGGCGTCGTCATAGGGCAGCTCATCGAGCGGAAGGTTCTCGCCTGCCTCCAGGTACCAATCTACGGCGAAGACTGCAGACATAGAAGTTACAATTGGCCCGGAGAGCTCCACCATGTAGTCAATCCAGTAGCGGTCCTTGGTTTTGTACTGGCGCTTAATCATGTTCAGCGAGCCGATAAATCCCACCTTGCCATCGATGATCACCAGCTTGCGGTGGTTGCGCAGGTCCGGACGCCGGAAACGGCCCTTGTGTATTTGAATAGGCAGCATGAGATGCCAGTCCACGCCTATCTCTGTTAGCTGCTTGCCCAGCTTGAAGTAGCCCTTGTACTTAAAACTGCCGATCTGATCCAGCAGCAGCCGCACCTTTACGCCGCGGGCGGTAGCCCTGCGCAGCGACTCGAAAAATACGTCCGTGACCTCATCCCAGGACTGGATGTAGATCTCGATGGACACGTACTTCTCGGCGCGGTCAATGGCGGCTGCGATGGCGCGAATGGACTCGTCATAATCCGCGTGTAGACCAAGATTGTGGCCCACCAACGCCGGGAATCCGGTTAGCTCGCGGTTGAGCCGGATGACCGACTCTATTTCCGCCGAAAGAATGCCCTGCGGATGGTCCGGGGTGCGGGCCGTGACACTTTCAATCTTCTCATTGGCTTCTTGCTGGATGCGGTGGCGACGCCGGTTGATATACGGCGAGCCCATGAGCAAAAACAGCGGCAGGCCGATAAACGGCAGTACCAGAATTGCCAGCAGCCACGCGGTGGAACTGGAAGGCCGGCGGCCCTCGGGCACGAAGCCGACGGCAACGATCTTGATCCCGTAATCCAGGATCAGGAATACGAGCTGCCAAAAACTGAGATCAAGCGACCAAGACATCTATTTCACGGAATCGAAATCGGGCAGATCGTAATCTGCGAGAAGCGGGCAGTGATCGGAGGTTTTATCGCCGGCGCGCTCAACCAAGTCTACCTGTGCGCCGGTTACGTGTTGAGCAAGTGGGGCTGAAGCCAACTGGAAATCGATGCGCATGCCTTCGTTCTTTTGGAAGCGCATGCCCTTGTAATCGAAGTAGGTATAGCGTTGGTCCTCGGTGAACCGGCGGGTGACCTCCTCGAGCCCGGCCTCTTCCAGCATCTGAAATGCGGCGCGTTCTGGCTCGGTGACATGCGTCTTCCCGCGGAAGGCTTCGATGTCCCATACGTCTTCATCGCGCGGAGCAATATTGAAATCACCGGTCAAAAGAAGCTTAGACTGCGCATTATTTTCCGCATAGTGTGCCAAGTGATAGAGAAAGTCCAGCTTGTAGTCATAGTGGCGGTCCGTGATCTCGCGGCCGTTGGGCACGTAGAGGGACCAAATTTCTACGCCACGGATGCGGGCCCCTAGCGCTCGGGCCTCACGGTCTTGTGGTTTTTCCGGATCTTTGGCAAAGCCCGGCTGGCCCGGAAAGCCGACCAAGACCTCCTCCGGCTCTTCCCTGGACACAATGGCCACGCCGTTCCACTGGTTGAGCCCGTGGCAGGTGACATGTAGGCCCGCGTCCTCGAAGGCCTCGCGCGGAAACTTATCGTCTTTCACCTTAGTTTCTTGCAGGCACAAAACATCGATGTCATGCTTGGAGATAAGGTCCAGCGCCCGCTGTATGCGGGTGCGGACGGAGTTAATATTCCACGTGGCGATGCGCATGCCACATAGGTTACCTGGGTAGTGAGTCAAGCTCACTACCCAGCCCACAAGGAATCAGCGGGCAGTCCCATAAGGCTCACCGTCCCGACCGGAAGTCCGCAGCGCGGAGCTTAGTTGCGCAGGCAGGCGTAGATGCGGCGGTGTTGCTCGATGAAGCCGAGCTCCTCAGCTAGGCGTACTCCTGCGGTATTGGAAGCCGGCACGGTGAGGTAGGCGTGCTCGGCGCCATTATTGCGCCCCCAGTGCAGCAGGTGCTGGAGCGCGAGCGTGCCGTATCCGCGACGCCGGAAGTCCTTGGCCACTTCGATGGAAGAAAGACCCAGCCACGTGGTGCCATCGCCAGATTCGCTCAGGGTGCCGCGGGCGATGGCGACGGTCTCGTCATCGAGGACTAGGCGGCCAAAGCCGAGCGTTCCCTCGACGTGAGCGCCAAGGCTCTGCACCGCCTCGGCAGGAAGGGCATCGGTGCGGGATTGATACATCGCCAGCCACTCGTCATCGGGTTGGGCGGCGATGTGGAAGGTGGGGGAGGAAGAGGGGGCGTCGGCAAGCGTGGGCAGATCCCGCAGGACCATGGCGAGGACCTCCGGCTCGGTCTCCCAGGCGGGGTCGGCGAGCAGGCGTTCGGCCGGCTTGCCAATGCGCTCTGGAACTACCAGGCGCACCGGGAGGTTGTGGCGGGCGTAGAAGGCCTTAATCTCCTCCAGTGGCACCGGGGTAAAGCCGGCCGAAGGACCTAGAGGAACGGCTGCATTGGAGCTGCCGGAAACCCCGTCGCCGGCGCGCAGGAGCCAGGAACCATCGCTAGTCCAGGCGTGGTCTGTGCCGGGGAAAGCCGCGGCCGCGGCAACCTCCACGGCGCGGATATCGGAATTGCGGACCATGCGCGGGGAGAGCCGTTTGATGATCTTCAGCTGTTCCGGCGGGATCTCCACCGCATCTAGGTCGGAAGGGTAACCGCCGACCTCTTGTGGGCGAATGACCAGCGGATTGAGGCTGAGCACATGCCCGATGACATCGCTATGTACATCGCCGAAATCGCGCCGGGCCACCACGCGCTCGCCCACCTGGACGGCATCGGAGCGGAAAATACGTGACATTAGTCGTCGTGGCCGAAGGGATCGGCGTCCTCGCCCGGTACCCAGGAGTACCCCGGCTCGGTCCAACCGTGGCGCTTAATGGCCTTCTTGGCCTGGCGCTTATAGCGGCCAATGAGGGTATCGGTGTAGAGGAACCCATCGAGGTGGCCGGTCTCGTGCTGCAGGCAGCGGGCGAAGAAACCATAGCCTTCGACGGAGATGTCGTTGCCGTTTTCGTCCTTGCCGGTCACGCGCGCCCAGTCGGCGCGGCCGGTGGGAAAGCCCTCGCCAGGAACGGAGAGGCAGCCCTCGTCATCGGAGCCGTCATCGGCCGGCATGGTCTCTGGAATCTCGGAGGTCTCTAGCACGGGGTTAATAACGCAGCCCTTGCGCATGCCTGCCTTTTCGGACGGCAGCTCGGTGCCATTGGGGCCATCCGTATCGGGGCAGTGGTAGACAAAGAGGCGCTTGCCAATTCCTACCTGGTTAGCGGCCAGGCCTACGCCATGGGCGGCATCCATGGTTTCATACATGTCCGCGATGAGCTGCTGCATTTCCGGGGTGGAAATCTCGGATTCTTCCACCGGTTGGGTGGGTTCGTGAAGCACGGTCTCGCCGTGGATAACGATGGGGCGAATAGTCATGCCTTACAGTTTAGGCATGAACCCCTTGTCTGACCTAGACGCCGCCATTTTGGACTTCGAGGAAACCGCGCCGCGCAGTATCGGCCGCAAAGAAGAGGCTATTCGTGCGCAGCTGGATATCTCCCCGGTGCGCTATCACCAGCGCCTTAATCTGCTTCTCGACGCCCCCGCGGCCGCCCAATCCCATCCCCTCCTGGTTGCACGGCTGCGTCGCCTGCGCGAAGAGCGAGAAGACACGCGGCGCGCCGCGCAGGGAAATACCCCAGATAGTTAATTCTGAGTACTAGTGTTGCGTATGTGACTAATGTGAATCCGGAAAATTCGACCGACAAGGTATCCGACGAAACCCGCGCCGGCTCTGCTGCCGGCGCCTCCGCTTCCAGTGCTGCTAAGCAGCGCCCCGCTGGTGGCGGTGCGCATGCTAAAAAGGGCGGCCTCCCGCTGCGCGGCCTGGCGATGGTCCTCATCGCCGTGGCCGTCATGCTCGGACTTTGGGCTTTGTACTCCATGACCTCGGGCGACGATGATTCCACCGTGGCGTCTAAGAGCACGCAGGAAAACTCCGCAGGTTCTACCATCGGTGCCGCGCCCGAAGGTTCTGCTGGCCCCGACACCGCCGGCTCCCGCGCTCCGGGTGCCCCAGAGGCATCCGATCGACCCGGCGCTCCTGCCCCCGCCCCAGCAGGGGAGGGCGATAAGCCGCGTGATGCAGCCGCTTCCGGTGACGCTGACGAGCGTGCCGCAGCTGAGAATGAAGCCGCAGGCGAGGACAACGCCCACTCCGCCGCCCGCGACCGCAATGATATTAAGGTCAGCGTGCTTAATAACTCCGGCGAGGTAGACAAGGCTAAGAAGGAAGCCGACTCCCTCAAGGGCGGCGGCTTCAAGGTTGGCTACGTGGGCAACCTGCCTGGCGACGTCCTCACCGTTCCAAAGACCACCGTCTTCTTCCCCGAGGGCGACGCCTCTGCTGAGGCACTGGCCAAGGAGGTAGCCGCCCGCTACCAGGCCGATATCGCCCCGATGAACCGCGATTTGCCTAAGGAAGCCACCGATGACGGCGCCGTCGTCGTCGCCCTGGCGGTTCCGCAGGCCTAAGCAATCCGCGCACCTGACTTAAAGTCCAAGGCCATCCGGCCGAAGAGCAAGCACCATAGATCTTCGGCCGAATGCCTTGGACTTTTGTGATCTGAACTTTTCCGCACCTGCAAGGCCGCCGGTAAAAGTAGGTTAAATAAAATTCATGTCTTAATACCTGTCAGCCGTTAAGCTGAATGGGTGAAGATCCCGGCAGAACAATTCGCCCGCTCTCCCGAACCAACGCTAGGCGTGGAATGGGAGGTAGCGCTCGTGGACCGCGACACGCGCGACCTTGTCCCGCGCGGTGCGGAACTTATCGATCTAGCCAATGCGACCTATCCCGATATCCATCTGGAAAAGGAATTTCTCCAAAATACGGTGGAGCTAGTCACTGGTATCTGCCATACCGTGCCGGAAGCAATCGCTGACCTGCAAAATTCCCTGAACGCGGTGGAAGAAGCCGCCGATAAGCTGGGTGTAGATGTCTGGGCATCCGGTGGGCATCCATTCACGGATTTCCGCGAGAATCCGCTTTCGGATAAACCCAGCTATCAAGAAATCATCGCCCGCACCCAGTACTGGGGCAAGCAGATGCTGCTGTGGGGCACCCACGTGCACGTGGGCATTAGCCACGAGGACCGCGTCTGGCCCATCATCAACGCGCTGATGACCAAGTACCCCCACTTGCTGGCCATATCTGCGTGCTCGCCGGGGTGGGAGGGGCTGGATACCGGCTATGCCTCCAACCGCACCATGCTCTACCAGCAGCTGCCCACCGCAGGCATGCCGTATCAATTCCGTGATTGGGCCGAGTGGCAGTCCTATATGCGCGACCAAGCGATTTCCGGCGTTATTAACCACACCGGTTCCATGCACTTTGATATTCGGCCGGCGTCCAAGTGGGGCACGGTGGAGGTGCGCGTCTCTGATGCGACGTCCAACCTGCGCGAGCTCTCCGCCATCGTGGCGCTGACCCACTGCTTGGTGGTGTACTACGACCGGCTTATCGACGCCGCGGAGCCTCTCCCCATCCTGCAGCCCTGGCACGTGGCAGAAAATAAGTGGCGCGGTGCCCGCTATGGCATGGATGCGCTGGTGATTACCTCCCGTGAGACCGATGAGGCTTGGGTTAAGGACGAGCTAGTGGAGATGGTGGATGAGCTTAGCCCCATTGCGCGCGAGCTGGGATGCGTCAACGAGCTAAAACTCATCCACGAAATTATCGAAGGCGGTGCCGGCTATGAGCGGCAGCGCCGTCTCTTCAAAGAGACCGGCAGCTGGCGCGAGGTGGTCGAGGAGACCTGCCGCGAGTTGCATACCTTCCGCCCGCTCTAAAGCGACAGGAAGGTTGGCCCGGGGCTAGTCCTCGGAGCGCGAGTGGCGACCGTAGGCCGGGGTATCGGGGATATCGGTGATGTCCTGAGCCGCCGGGAAGGCGCGCGTTTCCGGCCCTACCGCGGGCATTTCTGCCGTTTCATCGCTGACGGGTTGCGCTGCCCGTGGATGGCCCTGGCTCCTCCGGCTCGTAGCTGCCGTATTAAACGAGCGCGCCGGGAGTGCCTCGGCCTCCGCGGAAGCAGGTTGCGCACCAGCGGGCTTTGCACCAGCGGGCTGCGCAGGTAAGTGGTGGCGGCCCGGGGCGGGCGCTTCCTCTTCCGGCTGGGTGCCAGGGATAAAACCCCACACCGCGTAGAAGGCGATAAAGAGGACGCCGGCGCCGGTAAAAGCCAACATTCCCCACGGCTGCAGATCCCAGTGGTTGAGCGAGCGGCTAGCAGCAGACAGCCACACGGGGGCGGAGATAAACGGCATGGTTACCGCACACATCGCCAGCACCGATACGAGGCCGGCGACCTGCGCGCCAAGGATGCCGGGCAGGCGCTTGCCCAGACTCTGGTTGACGGCAACCAGCACGACGACGGCCAGCGGCACCGTCCACACCCAATGGTGATACCAAGAGAAGGGGGAGACCAAGCAGGAGCTGATGCCGGCAAGCGCAAGTGCGGCGGAATTATTGCGGTGCTTCATCGCGGTGCGCAGCGCCAGGCAGGTCAAAATGAAGACCACGACCACGGCGGCGAGCCAGATCCAGCCGCCATCGATGCCCCATGCGCGGACCATCACCGAGCGAATGGACTGCGCACCTGGGTTGGTGTGCTCGCCCACGCGGGAGGACTTAAAGATAGCGTCGGTCCAGAAATCGGCGGCATCCGGAATGGTCACGAAACCAATGGCAACGGTCACCGCGAAGGTAAGGATGGCGATGATCGCTTGCCACCAGCGCTTCTGGAAGAGCAAGACCAGACCCATATAGGCCGGGGTGAGCTTCATACCGGCGGCCAAACCAATTCCGATGCCCGGCAAAGCGCGCTTGCGTGGGAGGATGTCCAAGGCCACCAGCAGCATCAAAAAGATGTTGATCTGGCCAAAGAATAAGGTGCCGTGCACCGGCTCATTCGCCGGGGTGCAGCCCAGCAGCAAGATGCCCAGCAGCCATATTGACGGGGAGAGCTTGAGGCCGCGCTCGCGCAGGACCAGCATAATAACCGTGAACAAGGCGAGGGCGGTGCCGCCCTGCCAGAGGAGGATTAAGGGGGCGTCGGCAAGCCTGGAAAGCCACGTGAAAAGAGTACCGGAAAAGGGCGGATAGGTAAAAGGCAGGTCGCCGATATAGGCGTTATCGTAGAGATCCGCGCCTTGGGCCACCTCGCCGCCGGCGAGCCAATAAATCTTCAGATCCAGGGGGACGCGCCACACAAAGGCGCTATTGCCGTCGAAGATGCTGAAGCGGTAGACGATGACGCCGATAAGAGCGGCGAGCACAGTCACCACAGTGGGAAGCCCATAAAGCTTTTTCACGGTGAAAAGCGTCTCCTACTTGCGGCGCAGCGACTTCGCGGCGGGTCGGTCGTTGCGGGACATGGTTTCCTCGGTGCCGTACAGCCCCTCGCGGCGTGCAATACGCGAGGTGCGCTGTGCGGTTACCGGGCTAGTGAACATGGCAAACAGTACCAGCAAAACGAGCATTCCTAAATCCCCGCGCTCGGCTACGCTGAAGGATTCCGCGCCCGTGATGCGGATAAACGCGCCCAGAATGGTGAGGATGAGACCGGTGGTCTGTGGCTTGCTCACCGCGTGTACCCGCGACATCGTGTCCTTGAACCGGGCGACGCCGATGGCCGCGGCCAAGGTAAGGACGCTGCCGCCAATAATGAGGATGAGCGAGAGTACATCTGCAATAAAGGACCAGCTCATTGGCTATCCCTCTTCCTAAACCTGGTGACGGATACGGTGGAGATGAATCCCAGCAGCGCAATGACCAGCATGGCTGAGACCACAGTCGTGTTAAGCGACCAGCACATATAGGTAGCCAGCGCGCACTGGAACATCGCGGTAAAACCATCCATGCCCACCAAGCGGTCCAGCGAATTGGGGCCGGTGACAATGCGCCAGACGGTGATGAGGAAGGAGACCACCAGCAGCGCGGCGGCCACCAGCAAAATTGCGTTATAGATCTGGGGATCCATTAGGGGTGGCTCCTTTCAAAGATTTCGATGAATGAGGCCTCCAAACGGGCCACAGCATTGATTTCACGCTGGATTTGTTCCTCATCGTGGGCATCCAAGATATGGACGGTAATCATGCGGTTTGCAATATCGATATCGGTCACCGTGCCGCCTGGCTGCAGGTTATACAGCGTCACCGCCAAAGAGATAGCAAACTCATTATCCAAGCGCATGGGCAGCTCCAAGATGGCGGTCTTGGGCACCGGCTGCGGGCGCACGGCCAGCCATCCCACCTTGAGCGAGGCGTAGAACAACTCCCAGAACCAGCGGATCATGAACGCAAAGAGCTTGCCCCAAGAGACGTCAATGCCGGCGATAGGCATGGCCGGCAACGGCAGGGCAAAGACAATGACTACGCCGATGATCAGCCCGGCCACCAGGTTGCCCACGGTGACCTCGCCCATGAGCATGCACCACATGACTACCAGCCAGACGATGAACCACGGGCGGAAGCGGTGGCGCAGGCCGGAAAAACGCGTGTTAGTCATCGCTAATATCCTTCCTCTTGGCGGCATCCGGGGACTTTACGTCGGTGGAATGCGCATCGCGCCCACCGGCTTCCGAGTCGGTGCGGGCATCCAAACCCGCTGAATCCGGCGGCTCCACCTCCGGGGAAGGGTTGCGGCGATTCTTATAGGAATCAGCGCCGCCGGTGTAGCGCTCCTTCTGGTTGAGGTGGCGGGTGGGGTCATCCGCGCGGTCGCCCAGTACCGCGTACTGGTAAATGGACGTATCCTGCGCGGATTCGGCCGCGCGTGAGGTGATACCGGAAATCGGTCCGGCCAAGAAGGTAATGGACGTAGACGCTGCCACCAGCAGGGTCGTAGAGGCGATCATGCCAAAGGGCACCCTGCCTACATCCTGGCGAGAAGAAAATTCCACCTCATCGGTGATATCGGAAAGTGGGGCCGGGCGGGCGAGCGCCACGTTGCCTTCTGGGGCATCGGCGCGGTCGCGTTGAAAGCCCTTGGCCCACACCAACATCATGACGTAGAGCGTAAGCAGCGAGGTGACTACGGCACCGACGATGAGTACCCACGCCATCCAGGAGCCTTCATTCGCACCGGCTTGCAGCAGGATGACCTTGCCCAGGAAACCGGAGAACGGCGGGATGCCGCCCAGGTTAATGGCAGGGATGAAATACAAGATTCCGATGAGCGGGGCAGAATACATTAGCGAGCCCAAACGGCGCAGCGAAGACGTACCGGCCTGGCGTTCGACCAGTCCGACCACGAGGAACAGCGCAGTCTGGACCAGAATGTGGTGTACGGCGTAGAAGATGGCGCCGGATAGCCCCTGTGCGGTTCCCAACGAGACGCCGAAGATCATGTATCCAATGTGGCTGACCAGGGTAAAAGACAAAAGGCGCTTAATATCGGATTGCGCGATGGCGCCCAAAATTCCCACCAGCATCGTGGCGAGGGCCACCCACATGAGCACGGTATCGAGTCCCCCGGCAGTGAAAATGGAAGTGCGGGCGCGGATGATGGCGTAGACACCCACCTTGGTCAGCAGGCCGGCGAAGACGGCCGTGACTAGCGAAGGGGCCGTGGGATAGGAGTCCGGCAGCCAGGCATCCAGCGGCACCACGGCGGCTTTAATGCCAAAGGCGACGAGTAGCGTGGCAAAGATGGCGGTACGAGTTCCTTCTGGAATTTCCTGCATGCGCTGGCCGATCTGGGCCATGTTCATCGTGCCCACGGAGGAATACACATAACCCAACGCGAGCAAGAAGATCATTGACGAAGCCATGGACACCATCACGTAGCCCACGCCGGCGCGAACTCGACCGGCTGAGGCGCCTAGGGTCAACAGCACATAGGACGCCACGAGGAAGACCTCGAATCCCACGTAGAGGTTGAAGAGATCGCCGGCCAAAAAGGAGATATTAACGCCCATGGTCAGCAGCATGTAGGTGGGCAGGAATACGGCCACCGGCTCGTCCTTGGTGCCATCGCGCACGCCCTGGGAAATGGCGTACCAAATGACAGAAAACAGCACTACGGAGGAAGTAAAGAGCATGACCGCAGAGAGGCGATCCGCCACGAGTGTGATGCCCACCGGGGCGTCCCAACCTCCTATCTGCAGGGTTTGGATGCCTTCAAAATCCGCTATGAGGATGAGTAAGGCATTGACTACTGCGGTAAGGAGCAGCGAGAAAAACACGATCTGGCGCTGCGCATTGGGAATGCGGCCAAAAATCAATGCGAGGGCCGCGGCCACTGCAGGGATGATAATCGGCAGCGGAATGAGGTATCCGATGTAGGGAAAGAGGACATCGACAAGCGGCTGTACGGTCTCACTCATCGTGGGCTCCCTTTACTGGTTCCTCGAAAGATGCGGGGCCGAAATTATCACCTTGCTTGGTGGCGCGGCCCGTAGTCGGATCATTGGACGCATCGTGGTCCGGGCTGGCGGCCGCATTGCCGGGGCGTGCGGCCTTGGCGGCAATTGCGGTATCTTCCGCGTCATCTTCAATGACATCGTCTGTACGGTAGCGGTACTGCCGGTATGCCAAGGTGAGGATGAAAGCCGTCAACGCCATGGAAATGACGATGGCGGTCAGAATCATTGCCTGCGCCAGTGGATCCGCAATCTCGGCGCCGTAAGGCTCCGACTCGCGGCCATCGATAGGCGGGGAACCGGCCGAACCGCCGGACTGCAGCAAGAAGAGGTTGGCGCCATTGCCCAAAAGCAACAGTCCAAGCAGCATTTTGGTCATGGCACGGTCCAGGAGTAGGTAGACGCCCGCGGCTACAAGCACACCGGCGGCCAAGAGGAGGAAGAGGTTGGCTTCCATTTATTTCTCCTTCCCTGTGGTGGCGGTTGTGCTTGCTGTAGCGGCTCGTTTCTTTTCCTTGCGCTGGGCCCGTTGCGCCTTTTGCTTGGCGGTGCGTTGGCGTTGCTGCCGGGCCAGCGAGCGGGCGCGATCGCGGGCACGTTGCTTACGCATATCCTCTTCCTCATCCAGCTTGGCGCCCAAGGAATTCAGGATGTAGAGCGTGAGCCCCACGACGATGAGGTAGACACCTGCGTCAAAGACCAACGCTGAAGGCAGTGAAACCTTGCCGATGAGCGGAATCTCCGGCGAGGTGTATCCGCTGGTAAGTGGCGGGTGTCCAAAGAACATCGGGGTCACCGTGGCCAGTGCGGACAGCAAGAGACCGGTGCCCATGGTGCGGCCGGCATCAATAGGCAGGGTTTCTTCCAGCTCTGCGCGCCCACCAGCCAGGTAGCGCAAGATGAGCGCTAGCGCTGCGACGAGGCCGCCGGCAAAGCCGCCGCCAGGGGCATTGTGGCCGGCGAAGAAGAAGTAGAAGGACAGTGCGACCATGGACGGAAAGAGCACGCGCGTGGAGACATCGATCATCAGCGAGCGGTTGAGCGCTTGCTCTGATTCCACCCCGGCGGCCAGCCACCGCCGGCCGGTAACCCGCAGGGTGGGACGGCGGCTTTCGCGGCCGAAGGATTGGGTGCGATAAATCAGAGAAACCACGCCCAGTGCGGCGATGATGATCACCGTGATTTCGCCAAAGGTATCCCAGGCGCGCAAGTCCACTAGCAAGACGTTGACAGCATTGGCGCCGTGTCCAATCTCTTTGGCCAGATCCGGCATGAACTCGGAGATGGGCTTAGACTGACGTGCGTTAATAGCAAACATCGCCACCACGGTGACGGTAAGGCCCGTGCCCACGGAAAGCCACGCGCGCAGGCGCCCCATCTTGGGGTCCTGCTTCCACTCGGTGGAGGCCGGCATGCGGCGCAGAACCAGCATGAAAAGAACCATCACGATGGTCTCAGTCAGCAGCTGCGTCAGCGCCAAGTCCGGCGCACCGTGCAGAGCGAAGATGAAGGCGAGGGTATAGCCAGTCACCCCGACGATGATCACGGCTGATAAACGATTATCGGTGACCGTGGCGGCTACGGCGGCCACCATGATGATGAAGGCGGCGACGATCTGCCAAGGATTTTCCGCCACAATCATGCGGATATCGGTGAGATCGCCCTTGATGATCATAGCCAGTGGCAGCAGCATCAATGTGGCAAAGATAACCGTCAAGTTCAGCTGCAGGGAGCCGCGCTGCGTGGTTGCCGTCGTGCGCAGCGAGAGCTGACGCAAAAGAGCGATGACCGAATCATAGGCATCATCCGCATTGCCCAGCGCAGGATAGGCGAATTGCCACTTGACCAGGACCTGGCGTTGCCAGTGCATAATAATACCGCCCACGATAATGAGTGCGGAGAGGCCGAGTGCCACCGTAAGTCCATGCCACAGGGCCAGTTCGCTATGCTCCTTCGGGGCGAAGGTGGAGTCGAGATGCTGGTCAAAGGCGGCCGATAGGGGCTTGGGGAACACACCAAGTGCCACGGTTAGGGCAGTGAGCAGGGCAGGAGAGAGCCATAATCCCATAGTTACGGGATGCATCTTGGCGACGGCCTCTGCCGGCTCCGTTCCATTGACCTCCTTCTTGGTGGCAAAGGCACCCCACAAAAAGCGCAGCGTATAGGCCATCGTGAGGATAGAACCGAGGACATAGGCCACAAGCATCATATTGCGTGGCATGCCGACCAAGAGCTCCTCGTGCATGGTGGCTTCCAGCACGGCCTCTTTGGCCACGAAGCCAAATAGAGGTGGGACGCCGGCCATGGAGAACCCGGAAATGATCGCAATGCCGAAGAGGAATGGTTCTTTGCGCCCCAATCCGGATAGCTTGGTGATATCCCTTGTGCCTGAGCAGTGATCGATAGCGCCGACGACCATAAAAAGCGCCGCCTTAAATAGCGAGTGTGCAAAGGTCAGCGCGAGACCGGCCTGCATGGCTTCCCGCGAGCCTACGGCCATGATGGAGGTGATAAACCCTAGCTGGGAGACGGTGCCATAAGCCAAAATCAGCTTCAGGTCGCGCTGCTTGAGCGCCATCCAGCCGCCGAGCAGCATGGTAAATACGCCTAGGGAGATAACCACCACGTGCCAGGTGGCCACCTCATACATTGAGGGCGCCAGGCGCCCGATTAGGTAGATGCCGGCCTTGACCATCGCGGCGGAGTGGAGATAAGCGGAGACTGGAGTCGGTGCCGCCATCGCGCCGGGGAGCCAAAAGTGCGCCGGTGCAATTGCAGACTTTGTCAGTGCGCCCGCCAAGATGAGCACGATGGCCACCGTGACATAGGGCGTCTGCGCAAAGTTCTCATAGGCGGAGATATCACTAAAGGTCCACGCCCCAGTTTGCCGTCCGAGCAAGATAATGCCCATGAGCATGGTTAGCCCGCCCAGAGCGGTGACCATCAGCGCCTGCTGTGCCGCGCGGCGGGAGGAGGCTCGTTCCGCATAGTAGCTAACCAAGAGGTAAGACAGCAGGGAGGTAATCTCCCAGAACACGTACATAAGCAGGAAATTGTCCGCGGCCACTAGACCAAACATGGCGGTGGCAAAGCCCACCATTTGCGCCGCGAACATGGCCAAGCGGCGCCGCGTGCCGTCGAAATAGCCCCAGCAGTAGACCAATACCAACGCGCCCATGCCCAAGATGATGAGGCTGAATAGCGCGCCTAGTCCGTCTAAGCGGAGGTCAAAACTTAAGTTCGCGGACGGCATCCATTCCACAGTGTGCTCAACTGCGCCACCGTCTGCGAAGGTGCCGCGCAGAAAGTGCATGAGCGTCCACACAAAGCCTGCGCCGGGGACTAAGGCCAAAATTCCAAATGCCGGGCGACCCATTCGCATGATGAGCAGCGGTGCTACCAGGGTGGCGGCGATGAGAGTACCCAGGAGTATTAGCACGTTGGTTACTGCGCTCCTTTTGGTTGTGTCACGTTCTCTTGCCCCGCTGCCGCGAATACCACGAGCATCACAACTAATGAGGGACGAGAACATTCACGAGCCGCACGCCGCTGAGTACGCCGCGGTGGCATAGTGCAAGCAACATGGCCGAGCGCGGGGCCAACTTTTGCCATTTTACCGGCTTTTCTACGGCTTGGAAAGAATTATTTTTGGCACTGTGATTATATGCTGCTGTTTTGCGGCATAAAGAAACCCCGCTCCTTGGGGAACGGGGTACGCCGCAGTGCCGCGGCGGTAGGTAGGGCCCAGGCTGGGCTAGGGGGGCGCAAGCCTTAGGAATAGCGCTGCAAGAAGAGTGCTTCCGCGGCGGCGATGTTTTCGATCTCGGTGGGGTCGACGGACTCATTGGCGGAATGGATGGTGCACTTTGGCTCCTCCACGCCGTAGAGAGCGATCTCCGCGTTGGGGTGAGCTTCCTGCAGCTCCGTGGTCAGCGGAATGGAGCCGCCCATGCCCTGTGCGGCCGTTTCCTTGCCATAAGCCTCAGACAGGCACTCGCCCAGCAGGGCAGCGGCTGGCTTTTCAGGATCGGTGGCAAAGCCGGCGTTGGATTCCAGCACCTCGGCCTTAACATGGGCGCCCCATGGGGTGTGGGCGCGGAGGTGATCACAGACGGCGTCGGCAATCGCGGCGGCATCGGCACCGGCCGGAACGCGCAAGTTGAGCTGCGCGGAAGAAGTGGCGGGCACGGCGTTGACGGCCTCAGACACAGGGGTCGAAGTAAAGCCGGTCACGGTAATGGCCGGGCGGGACCAGACCATGTTGGCCACCGGGGTGGCACCGGCCGGGTCGTCTTCGCCCATGATCTTGGTGCCCTCCAGCAGCTGCGCGTCGGCGCGGAAGGCCTCGGCCGGGTACTCCTGGCCGGACCACTCGGCGGTGGTATCCACGCCGTCGATAACGGTGCGGCCGTACTCATCGGACAGGGAGTCGATGGCGCGCATCAGCGCCTTGGCGGCATCCGGTGCCGCGCCGCCAAACTGGCCGGAGTGCACGGCGGAAGCCAAGGTATCGACCTGGACGCCAATCTGCGCGCCGCCGCGCAGGGACGTGGTCAAGGTCGGCTGGCCCACGGCGGCGTTGCCCGCATCGGCGATGAGGATGGCGTCGGCAGCAAAAAGCTCCGGGCGGTCCTTGATGAGCTGGGACAAGCCCTCGCCGCCGCGCTCCTCGGAGCCCTCGATGAGGTATTTCAGGTTTACCTTGGTGCCGCCGTTATTGTCCACCGCGCGCAGAGCGGCCAAGTGCATGGCCACATTGCCCTTGCAGTCGGCAGCGCCGCGGCCATACCAGCGGGTGGAGCCATCGGCAGCCTCGCGCTCGGTAAGGGTGAACGGATCGGATTCCCAAGCCTCGCGGTTGCCGGCCGGCACCACGTCATAGTGGGAGTAGAGCAGCACCGTCTTGGCACCTTCATCGCCCTTGCGCTCGCCCAAGATGGCGGTGGAGCCATCGGCCGTGGTGATGGTTTCCACGCTCACTCCGGCTTCTTCCAGTGCGGACTTAACCCACTGGCTTGCGCCCTTGGTCTGGTCCTCCAAACCTTCCTCGTCATGGACGGAATTAAAGGCCACGAGCTCGCTGAGCTGGCGGAAAATGGTCTCGCGATCATTGCGAATGCTTTCATTAAGTGCAGTCATGTTCTCTACGGTACCCGCCCGCCCCAAGCTATAGAGCAACCGGAATAGGAAAACACTGGGGTGGTGAACTAAAATTTTTTCATTCCACCCTGTGCGGATTTTGTCCGTTCGGACCCTATTCCGGGAAGAAACCGGCGCCAAACAGACAGAAACGGACGTGGCAGGCCGCGGTTTGCTACGCAGGGTGAAACGAGAAACTTTCATAGCCGAGAATAGAAAGGACCTGGCATGGCGAACGCATCATCCGCCGCAGGTTCCAAGGCCACCTTGCCCGAGCTGACTCTGCGCGGCATCATTATCGGTGGCCTGATTACCCTCATCTTCACCGCTGCCAACGTGTACTTAGGCCTGAAGGTGGGCTTGACCTTTGCTACCTCCATCCCGGCCGCCGTGATTTCCATGGCGGTGCTGCGCCGGTTCAAGGGCCACAACATTAAAGAAAACAACATCGTGCAGACCATCGCCTCTGCTGCGGGCACCCTGTCCGCCATCATCTTCGTCCTCCCGGGCCTGGTGATGGTGGGGTACTGGCAGGGCTTTGGCTTCCTGCAGACGGCCGGCGTGTGCATCATCGGCGGCGTGCTGGGCGTGATGTATTCCATCCCGCTGCGCCGCGCTTTGGTCACCGGCTCCGATCTGCCCTACCCGGAGGGTGTGGCTGCGGCCGAGGTCCTCAAGGTGGGCGATGAAAATACTTCCGGCACCAGCCAGGAAGAAAATGCCAAGGGCCTGCGCGTCATCGTCGCCGGTGGCATTACCTCGGCCGTAATGGCGTTGCTGACCGCAATGAAGGCCGCCGCCTCCGAGGTCACCGCCTATTTCAAGCTCGGCGCCGGCGCGACCACCCTGGGTACAAGCCTTTCTACTGCCCTTATCGGCGTCGGCCACTTGGTGGGCCTGCCGGTAGGCATTGCCATGCTGGTCGGCGTGGTGATTTCCTACTTCATTTTGCTGCCCATTTTCACCACCGGCGATATTACGGGGGTCACCGCGCTTGCCGACGTCGTCGATACCACCTTTTCCGATGACATCCGCTTCATCGGCGTGGGCACCATGGCCATCGCCGCCATATGGACCCTGCTGAAGATTGCCGCTCCCATTGCTGTGGGCATCCGCCAGTCCCTAGCCTCCTCGCGTGCGCGCAAGTCCGGTTCCGCCGTGGACGTCACCGAGCGCGATATTCCCTTCCCCTATGTCGCCACCACCATCGTGGCGTTCATGGTGCCTATCGCGTTGCTGTTGTGGGACTTTGTGCGCGGTACTGATATTCACGACCACATGGCCGTGCTCATTACCGTTTCCGTCCTCTTTACCCTGTTGGTAGGCCTGATTATCGCCTCCGTGTGCGGCTACATGGCCGGCCTGATTGGTGCGTCTAACTCGCCAATTTCCTCCATCGGCATCATCGCCGTGCTCGCTGCCTCGCTGCTCATCGCGGCCGTCACCCGCGGCACCACTGCGGATCCTTTGTCTTTGGTGGCCTACACGCTCTTCACCGCGGCCATCGTCTTTGGCATTGCCACCATTTCCAATGACAATCTGCAGGACCTCAAGACCGGTCAGCTCGTCGGAGCTACTCCGTGGAAGCAGCAGGTAGCGCTCATTATCGGAGTGGTCTTCGGCTCTCTCGTTATCCCGCCGATTCTGCAGGTCATGCTCAACGGCTTCGGCTTCCAAGGTATGGAAGGCGCCGGCGAAGACGCCTTGGCCGCCCCGCAGGCCGCCCTGATGTCCTCCGTTGCCTCCGGCATCTTCGATAGCTCGTTGGATTGGAACCTCATCTTCATCGGTATGGCCATTGGCGCTGTCCTTATTATTATTGACGAGCTCCTGCGCAAGTTCACCGATAAGTACTCGCTGTCCCCGCTAGCTGCCGGCATGGGCATGTACCTACCGGCCGCCCTGACCATCGTCATCCCCATCGGTGCCATCTTGGGCACCTTCTATGACAAGTGGGCCGCGAAGCAATCCCACCCGGAGTTTGCCAAGCGTATGGGTACCCTCCTGGCCACCGGCCTCATTGTAGGTGAGTCCCTGTTCGGCGTGGTCAACGCCGGAATCATCGCCGCCGCGGGTGGCGAGAGCCCACTGGAAATCTTTGAGGGTGGAGCCTCCGCCACCGTGGTGGGCGTGGTCCTCTTTATTATCGCGCTAACGTTCATCTACCGCTGGACCAAACGCACGGTGAAGAGCTCCTAGTTTCTGAACCATTCCTTATATAATGGCGTCCCTTCGCGGGGGCGCCATTTTTTCTTGCAGTCGCGGTGGGAGAGTGCCAGAATGGTCGTTAGCACTCGCACAGTATGAGTGCTAGATAAATCTACATCGTTGTGGTTGAGGTTGGTTCACACTCACCAGCCATGCCGTCGCGGGCGTCCGCAGCGAGAAAGACGTGAGTGTCGTCCTCAATAAACCAAGGAGCACAAACACAATGGCAAAGATTATCGCTTTTGATGAAGAGGCCCGCCGCGGCCTTGAGCGCGGCCTAAACACGCTTGCCGACGCCGTCAAGGTCACCCTCGGCCCCAAGGGCCGCAACGTCGTCCTGGAAAAGTCCTGGGGCGCCCCGACCATTACCAATGACGGTGTTTCCATCGCTCGCGAAATCGAGCTCGAGGATGCTTACGAGAAGATCGGCGCCGAGCTGGTCAAGGAAGTTGCCAAGAAGACTGACGACGTCGCAGGCGACGGCACCACCACCGCAACCGTGCTGGCACAGGCTCTGGTACGCGAGGGTCTGCGCAACGTAGCCGCAGGTTCCAACCCAATGGGCATCAAGCGCGGCATCGAGACCGCAACCAAGAAGGTTGTGGACTCCCTGCTGTCTTCCGCCAAGGAAGTAGAAACCCAGGAGCAGATCGCTACCACCGCTGGCATCTCCGCTGCTGACCCGGCCATCGGCGAGAAGATCGCTGAGGCTATGTACACCGTGGGCAACGGCTCCGTAAACAAGGACTCCGTTATCACCGTGGAAGAGTCCAATACCTTTGGTGTTGACCTCGAAGTAACTGAGGGTATGCGCTTTGATAAGGGCTACATCTCCGGCTACTTCGCTACCGATATGGAGCGTCAGGAGGCAGTCCTGGAGGATCCGTACATCCTGCTGGTTTCCTCCAAGATCTCCAACATCAAGGACCTGGTTCCGCTGCTGGAGAAGGTTATGCAGTCCGGCAAGCCGCTGCTCATCATCGCTGAAGATGTTGAGGGCGAGGCCCTATCCACCCTCGTTGTGAACAAGATCCGCGGCACCTTTAAGTCCGTTGCGGTTAAGGCACCGGGCTTCGGCGACCGCCGCAAGGCCACCCTGCAGGACATGGCCATCCTCACCGGCGGCCAGGTTATCTCCGAGGAGGTCGGCCTCTCCCTCGAGACCGCCGAGCTCGAGTACCTGGGCCAGGCACGCAAGGTTGTCGTCACCAAGGACGAGACCACCATCGTTCAGGGTGCTGGCTCCCAGGAGCAGATCGACGGCCGCATCAAGCAGATCCGTGCCGAGATCGAAAGCTCCGATTCCGACTACGACCGCGAGAAGCTGCAGGAGCGCCTGGCTAAGCTCTCCGGCGGCGTTGCCGTCCTCAAGGTCGGTGCCGCTACCGAGGTTGAACTCAAGGAGCGCAAGCACCGCATCGAGGACGCAGTCCGCAACGCAAAGGCTGCCGTGGAAGAAGGCATCGTTGCCGGCGGTGGCGTAGCCCTGCTGCAGGCCGCTTCCGTCCTGGATTCCCTGGATGATCTCAAGGGCGACGAGGCTACCGGCGTCAAGATCGTCCGCGAGGCCCTGTCTGCACCGCTGAAGCAGATTGCACACAACGCTGGCCTGGAGCCAGGCGTTGTTGCTGACAAGGTTTCCTCCCTGCCGGCAGGCGAGGGTCTGAACGCTGCTACCGGTGAGTACGTCAACCTCATGGAGGCTGGCATCAATGACCCGGTCAAGGTCACCCGCTCCGCACTGCAGAATGCTGCATCCATTGCAGCTCTGTTCCTGACCACCGAGGCTGTTGTTGCCGATAAGCCTGAGCCGGCTGGTGCCAACAATGGCATGCCGGACGCTGACGCCATGGGCGGCATGGGCTTCTAAACACTCCAAACCGCCCATAGGCCACCCGTAACAACGGGCTTGGCGATACTTGAGCGCCCCGTTTCTGTGCTTTAGAGCGCATGAAACGGGGCGCTTCGGCGTGTCTGCACCATTTTCCCTAAGTGATGCGATATACGAATGCTGCGTCTTAACGAGATAACTTTCCGAATGTGCTCGTCATAGCCGGTTTCAAGTGGAGCTGGAGATCGGAGTGCTTTTGGGAAATTCACCGCGCTGTATGGCTCACGATTCTCCGCCACAGCTTTTAACACGCAAACCATGCGCCTCATTGGCCCCGTATAGGGGTAGCTGAAGGGGCGGGAGTTAAAAATTTTTTCGCTCTCGGAGAGCGGATTTTGCACCTATCTACCGTTCGTTACACCGGAAAACGTTACAGTGTTAAGTCTGATTTAGCCTAGCTATTCAAGGTGTGATGTAAAAACCCAGTTCAGCAGACTTTCGGTTAAGGTAAAAAGTCTTTAATAACTGCTATAAGTCATAAGCTTATCCTTATCAAGTTGCCTGTGTGTTGGGGTATCTATGTAAATTTGACTTGATTTCGTTCAAACTTGTGCCAAAATATCTCTTGTGACGCCCACTGAGGGTGTCTGCAAACTGCAAACCCCTCCGGGGCAAGATAGCTTCGGATCTATTTTAGGAGTTCAAACATGGATCTCTCCACCATCCAGATGCACCTGGACAACTTCGTTAACACCTGGGAAGGCTGGCACAAGGTTGTCGAGGGTCTGTCCAACTGGGCTGGCATTGCTAATGCTTTCGACTCTTTCAAGACCTCCCTTGAGGTAGTTGACGCAGCTCTTCCGGCTCTCAGCTCCAACTAATTCAACCAGCTCTAATTTTCTAAGGAGACACTAAAATGGAGAACCTTTCCTCTACTCTGAACTTTGCTTTCGACATCTTCGGTGGCCTGTTCGATGCTGCTTACACCCTCATTGAGCCGCTGACCGAGGTTGCTAAGGGTGCTTCCCAGCTGATTGGCATGTTCGTTTAAGAACATCTTTCAGTTCTGAGCTTTAACGCTCACTGAAGTAAGAAGGCCTACCGTTTCGGTAGGTCTTCTTTTTGTTTTATTGCTCAATTGGGGGCAGGGGTAAAAGCGAAAATTTAGCGCGCTTGCCGCCTAAATTCGGGTTACACTAAATGCATGGCTGATATTAAAGACGACGACCTTCCCGAGATCGACCTGGCAAAAACTGACGGCTACGTCGTCGATGGAACTGATGAGGATGATCCTTCGCTGATCATGCCGGATGGTTCCCCGGTTCAGACTTGGCGGGAAAACTACCCCTACGATGAGCGCATGACTCGCGATGAGTACGAGTCCGTGAAGCGTGCGCTACAGATTGAACTGCTGAAGTGGCAGAACTGGACCAAGGAAACTGGCCAACGCCACATTATTATCTTTGAAGGGCGCGACGCAGCCGGTAAAGGTGGCACCATCAAGCGCTTTAATGAACACCTGAACCCGCGTGGTGCTCGTACTGTGGCCTTGGAAAAGCCCTCCCCGCGTGAATCTACCTCGTGGTATTTCCAGCGCTATATTCAGCATTTCCCGGCCGGTGGCGAAATTGTCTTCTTTGACCGCTCTTGGTACAACCGCTCTGGTGTGGAGCGCGTTATGGGCTTTTGTACCGAAAGTCAGCATGCTGAGTTCCTTCGCGAGGTTCCGATGCTGGAGAATATGATTCTGGGCTCGGGTATCTCCCTAACCAAGTTGTGGTTCTCTGTTACCCGTAAGGAACAGCGCACCCGCTTCGCTATCCGCCAGATCGACCCGGTGCGCCAGTGGAAGCTATCCCCGATGGACTTGGCTTCACTGGATAAGTGGGATGACTACACCCGTGCGAAGGAAGAGCAGTTCCGCTACACGGATACGGAAGAGTCACCGTGGATTACCATTAAGTCCAACGACAAGAAGCGTGCCCGTATTAACGCCATGCGCTATGTCCTGTCCAAGTTCGAGTACACGAATAAGGATCACGAGCTGGTGGGCGAGGTCGATGAGAATATCGTGAAGCGTGGTCGCGATCAGATTGGTGACTAGGTTGAGCTAAATTAGCCGCACAATAGGCGGGAAACTCGGTAAGTCCGGGTTTCCCGCTTTTTGTTTTAGGGGTGCCAAAAGGGGTGAATCGGAAAGAATAGTTTCGCGGAAATTTGGGGATTTTAAAGGGCCATTCCCGTGCGGTTATGTTACGGAACCGTAGGTAGTATTTCCGAAAACTATTTGTGGTCTCCATCTCAGAATATTTAGCATCATTGTTATCTCAATCTCATCTGGCAAACCGATATGAGTTACAACACCTCAAGGAGACAGTGATGATGAAGAAGCACGTAACCGCTTGCCTGACAGCGGCAGCAGTACTGGCGGCACCAGTTGCGGTATCTGGCACGCTCACGGCAGGGGCAATCGCCCAGGAAGTTCCGGCGCCTGCGCCCGCGGCAGACCAGAAACCAGATGTATTGGGACGCCCGACCGTCTCTGACAAGCAGGTTTCTGATGAGGATGGCTACTTCGATAGCCAGCGCGGTCAGGGTGTCAAGATCTACTACCGCAAGCAGAAGGTGGCCAACCCACGCGGTGCGGTGGTTTTGGCGCACGGTGTATCTGAGCACTCGGGGCGATACGATTACGTCGCCAAGCGCTTGCTCGATGCAGGTTACAACGTCTACCGTGTAGACCACCGCGGGCACGGCAAGTCCGCTGGCGGCAGCGTGCCACTGGGGCACATCGATAACTTCCAGTACATCCTCGATGACTTTGACCATGTGGTGGACATGGCCAAGGAGGACAACCAGGGAGTAAAGACCTTCCTGCTGGGCCACTCGATGGGCTCGCTGACCGTGGAGGCCTATGGCATCCGTGAGCCGGGCAAGGTCGATGGCATCATCACCAACGGTGGCGGCGCGCCGCTGAACCTCTCTGGCAAGAATGTGGCCGGAAAGAATATCACCCCGGAGGATATTTCTGAGACTCAGAAGAAGTTGGATCCCACCATCTTTGAGCGCTTGCCGCTAGCCCAGCTCACCAGCTTTAATGCGCACTATGCACAGAACCTGATTCCGCACCGCACTGAAATCGGCGCACAATCGCCGGAGTGGAGCAAGGACATTAAGTTCTCTAATCCGTTTACAGATGGTATCTCCACTAACCAAGCGGTGAAAGACGAGTATGCCTCTAGCCCGCTCATCGCGCAGAAGACCAGCGCAGGTACCGCTCTGCAGCTGGCGGCGATTGCAAACTATGACGCCGTCAATGCGGACCTCTTCACCGCCCCAACGCTTATTATGCACGGCACCAAAGACGGCATCGTTCCGCCGTACTTCTCCCAGGATTGGTACAACTCCATCTCTTCTGAAGACGTGGAGTATGTGACTTGGGAAGGCCAGAAGCATGAGGTCTTCAATGAGCCTGCTGCTGATCAGGCTCTCGATACCGTTGTGGACTGGCTCGACCGCCACGCCTAAATTCACGCGGATCGCAAAGTGAGAACTCTTGGCAGGCATGTAGTGCTTGCCAAGAGTTTACGTATATGTAACCGCGTCGTTGCCCAGGACGGATAGAAATTGAATTATGAAAAATAAACTCTGTGCTTTCTCGTCTGTCCTGGCGCTCACCGGAATGGTGGGCGCGCCCGTTGCGGCGGCCCAGTCCTCGCTTTCTGGTTCCTCCTTTAGTTCTTCTTTGGGTTCATCGTTGGGCTCCTCGCTGAGTTCTTCATCGGGCTCTTCCTGGGGGTCCTCCCAGGGCTCGTCCGAGGGGTCCTCGGCGGGAGACGATGTGCAGCCGGGGGAAGGTGCTGAGTCGCGGGTGCTGTGGCAGGAAAGCTTCGACGGGGTGGATACCCCGGCATGGTTTACCCACCACGCGCCGGAGGGGTGGAAGACCGACGTGCAGGGCGTGGACTCGGGCGAGGCCCGCTGGAAGGGCTGGACCTTTGGCGATATGCGCCACTGGACTTGGGCGTCCGGTACCGATATGCGCCACTACTTCACCCAAGCGCATGACACCTTCGCCATCATCGACAACAAGCAGCAGCGCTTGGCCGAGGGCGATTCCATGACCGCCAAGTTGGAAAGCCCGGCTATCCCTGTAGCGGGGCAGGAGCGGGTGAATTTGGAATTCGACCACCATTACCGCCAGGGCAAGGACGGGCAAAATGCCACGGTGACTGTCTCCTTCGATGGTGGGGAAGACCAGGAAATCGTCGTCTTTGATAAGGATGTCTTCTCCAAGCACGAGTCCATTGGCGTGGACGTGCCGGCTGGCGCGAAGAATATGCAGGTTAGCTTCAGCTATAACAACGGCAATGATGACTGGTGGTGGGCGGTGGATAACGTGGGCGTCGTCAAGCCGCTCGGTGAGCTTGAAGGCTCGCCGCAGGCTACCGTGGACGTGCTTTCCGACGTCCAGGGTGACCCCCAAGACTACAAAGACGCGGTCCGCCAGTTGAACGGGATGGAGGACAAGGCCGGGGCGCTGGTGCTCAACGGCGACCTCGTGGACGATGGCTCGCAGCAGCAGTGGGATGATTTCTTGGCTGCGCACAGCGAGGTGCCACACGATTCGGGCAAGGAATTGTGGACCATCGGCAACCACGAAATGTATGGCAAAGAAGGCTCTAAGACCTACCTCGAGCGCTTCCTCAAATACTCCGGCCAGGATAAACCGTGGAAGGAAGAAGTGGTGGATGGGGTGCCGCTCATTTCGGTGAATACCGAGTTCTATTCCGATATCCTGCGCCACGGCAAGGAGCCGTTCCAGCGCATCAGCAAGGAGCAGCTCGATTGGCTAGATGAGCGCTTAGCTTATTGGGATGCTAAGGGCACTCCGGCGCTGGTCTTTAGTCATCCTCTTTTGCCGCAGACGGTATCGATGTCCCATTCGGCGTGGTACCAGAATGACTTTGAGGACCTCGAGACGCTCTCCAATGTGGTTAATAAATACAACAACATCGTGTGGTTTAGCAGCCACAGCCACTCCTCGCTGCACCAAAATAACTGGTGGGGAACCCGCCGCTACGACGGCACCGGCGAGGCTGGCCGCACCGGCTTCCCAGTAGTCAACACTGGTGCCATCCTCAATGAGTACCTACCGGATGGCGATAATGACGAGAAAATTGTCAAGGAAAAGGAAGAGGCCTCCACCGGACTGCGGGTCAAGGTCTTTGTTGACCGTGTCCGGGTGGAGGCCTGGGACTTCAAGTCCGGCGAAATGATTAAGTATCAGGACTTCGCGCGGTAGGGCGCAGGTTATGGCCGGCGACCTATCTCTCCCACGGCTCGATGGGGTTGCCCTGCCATACGGCGTTGGTGGGAACGCGGTCGCCGCGCATGACCAGCGAGCCGGGGCCCACGGTGGAGGCCTTGCCAATCAGCGAGGCAGGCAGCGCCACCGAATGGGAGGCCAGTGTAGATCCGGCTTCTACGGTGACGGTATCTAGGCTCATCACGCGGTCCTGGAAAAGGTGGGTTTGCACCACCGTGCCAGGGCCCACGGTGGCGGCCTCACCGATGCGGATGAGGTCCGTTTCCGGGAACCAGTAGGAATCGATCCACGCGCCGCGGCCGATTTCCACGCCGAGGGCGCGCAGGCCCAGGTTGATCTCGCCGGAGCCGTAGGTGTGCTGGAAGAACCACGGCGCGGCGACGACCTCCACGAAGGTATCCTGCAGCTCATTGAGCCAGACAAAAGCGGACCACAGCGGGTGGTCAGCCGCGCGGTGCTTGCCCACGCAGATCCACTTCACAGCGACTGTAACGGCCATGGCTACGGCACCCATGCCCATGAGCACGAGGCCGGAAAGGAGCCAGGTGAGGGGGAAGCCGAGGACGTCGAGAAGCGAGTGGTACACGCTAAGGGTTGCCGCGAGCAGCATGGCAGAAAACATCGGTGCCAAAAGGCGCATGGTTTCCACCACGCCGCGGGCGGCCTTGACGGCAAAGCCCGGGTTATAGGTCAGCGCCTCACCCGAGTTAGCGGGGGAGTCCACCTCCACGGTCACGCGACGCATGCGCTCTGGTGGCGCACCCCACCAGTTGGCGCCGGCCTTCGTCTTTTTCGGGGTAGAAGAAAGAACGGCAACCAGCGAGTTCTTGGATAGCTTGCGGCCGGGTGCGGTGATGCCGGAGTTGCCCACGAAGGAGCGCTTGCCCACCTTGGTCTCGCCGGTGCGCATCCAGCCGCCGCCGAGCTCGTAGCCGCCGATCATGGTGTCATCGGCCAGGAAGGCGCCCTCTTTGACCTCGGTGAGCTTGGGGATCATGACCGCGGTGGAGATTTCCACGTTGGCGCCAATCTCCGCGCCGAGCGAGCGCAGCCATGCTGGGGTCAGCTGGGAGGCATAGAGCGGAAAGAGCTTGGTGCGAGCCTCGTCCATGAGGCGCTCGATGGCCCACAGGCGCCAGCCCGTGACCGAGCGCACGGGTGCTACGCCTGGGCTAATACCCAGCGAGAGAATGCGCACGCCCAGCCAGGTCTGCAGCATATAGGTGCCAAAGGCCGCCAGCGCGCCGACGGGCGCGAAGAAGATCGCGCCGACGAAGCTATCGCCGCCCGTGGAATGCACAAGGGCGAGGACGATGACCGCGCCTATCGCCAGCGCAACAACCGGCTGGATGGCGAGAAGGACGGAGGTGGCGTCATAAATAGCCACCCACCACGGCCGGCGCTTTGGCGTATGGGACGGGAAGCGGTGCTTGGAGCGGCCCACCTTCTTGGCGGGTGAGCCCGACCAGCGCTGGCCGTCCTTGATTTTCTTGCGGCCGGTAACGGTGGAACCGGCCTCCACGTGGGCATACTTGCCCACCACGGTGCCAGGCAGCAGCGTGGAGCGCGCGCCCACGCGAGCGCCTTCCTTGACGTCGATGGTGCCCACATGCAAGATATCGCCGTTCAGCCAATAACCGGAAAGGTCCACTTCGGGCTCGATGGCGGCGTGCTTGCCCAGCGTGAGCATGCCGGTAACCGGCGGCAGGGAGTGCAGATCCACGCCGTGCTTGACTTTGACGCCGAGCGCGCGGGCGTAGTTATTCACGCGCGTGGCACCGGCCAGGGAGCTCGCGCCGGAGGCATTAGCCCAGCGCTCGGCCGCCCAGATGCGCAGGTGCGTCGAACCGCCGCGCGGGTAATCGCCCGGCTTAATTCCGGCCGTAATAAGACGCGCACCGTAGCCGCCAATGGGGATGCGGCCGACGGGGGTGACAAAGACGATGAGCATGGCGATGACCAGCCACCACGGATAGGCCGCGGCCCACTCAAAGCCCAGCGATGCTGCCACGGTGGAACCCAGCATGAGCCATGCCAGCCAGCTGGAGGCGGCCAGCGTCATGACGGGAATCTGAATCAGGGTCTGGGCGAGGCGGGTGCCGAAGCCGACCTTGGTGACCTCGCGCATGGGGGCATCGGCAGCCGCGGGGCGCGGTTCGGCTCCCGCAATGAGCTCGGCCAGCGAGCCCAAGCGCGGGTGGTCGTAGAGGTCGCGCACGGCCACGGTGGGGTAGCGCTCCCTGATATGGCCCACGAGGGTCGCGGCCGCCAGCGAGGTGCCGCCGAGCGAGAAAAAGTCGGCGTTCTCGTCTTCCACGGACACGCCGAGGGTTTCTACCCACAGCTCCGCGAGCCACTTCTCGGTCTCGGTCAGCGTGGTCGATTCCACGCCCACTCCGGGCAGCGGCCACGGCAGGGCCTTCTTATCTACCTTGCCGGAGGTGCGCACCGGCAGTTCTTCCATCACGCAGATGCGCGGGACGAGTGCGGCCGGCATGGTATCGGCCAGGCGGGCGTGCGCGGCCTCGTGATCGAAGCCCTTGGCCTCATCCTCGAGGGAGACATAGCCCACCAGGACGGACTCGCCGCCGGGGGTCTTTTGCACGGCCACGGCCGAGTTATAGACGTTATCCAGGGCCGCAACGTTGGCTTCGACTTCGCCGAGCTCGATGCGGCGCCCGCCAATTTTCACCTGTTCATCCACGCGGCCGACGAAGTACAGCCCGTCCTCCTCCAGGCGCACGTGGTCACCGGTGCGATACGCACGCTGCCAGCCCATCGACTCCAGCGGGGCGTACTTCTCCGCATCCTTGGCCGGATCCAGGTAGGACGCCAGTCCCACGCCGCCGATCACCAGCTCGCCGACGCCGCCTAATTCCACAGGGATGCCCTGCTTATCGACGACCACCAGGTCCCACCCATTCAACGGCAAGCCAATGGACACCGGCCGTCCGGGCAGCATTTGCTGCGCACAGGCGACAACGGTGGCCTCAGTAGGGCCGTAGGTATTCCACATCTCGCGGTCCTCGGTGGCCAGGCGGTCCACCAGCTCCTGCGAGCAGGCTTCGCCGCCGACGATGAGCAGGCGGATATTATCCAGCGCCTCGGCTGGCCACAGGCCTGCCAAGGTAGGCACGGTGGACACAACGGTGATATCGCGGCGGATGAGCCACGGGCCCAAGTCCATGCCGGAGCGCACCAGAGATCGCGGCGCCGGGACCAAACAGCCGCCGTGGCCCCAGGCCAGCCACATTTCCTCACAGGAGGCATCGAAGGCGACGGACAGCCCGGCGAGCACACGATCCTCCGGGCCGAGTGGCCCGTGCGGGTGATTGACCAAAAAGAGGCTGGCCTCGGCGTCCACGAAGGCGGCCGCGGAGCGGTGGCTCACGGCCACGCCCTTCGGCTTGCCGGTGGAACCGGAGGTGAAGATGATCCACGCGGTGTCTTCTGGGCGCGGGGCATTGGGGTTCTCGGCCGGCTCCTCGGCGGACCTGTCGGGGGCGTATGGGCGCGCGGAATCGCGCAGGAAGCGGAAGCCTTCATCTGTAAAGACGCCATCGATATCGGCCTCGCCGAAGACCATCTCGGCGCGCTCGTCCGGGTCGTCGGCGTCGACAGGCACGTAGGCCGCGCCTGCCGCCAGGGTCGCCAAAATGGCGAGGTAGAGCTCGCGCTTGCCGGAGGTCATCCGGATGCCGATGCGATCGCCTCGGCGGACGCCATTGGCGTGCAGCTCGGTGGCCCACAGTTCGACCTCGTGGATGAGTTCGGAGTAGGTGATGATCTCGCCGTCGTCAAGCGCGGCGGCGTCTGGATGCATTTCCGCGGTGGCCGTGATGATGTTCCACAGCGTGCGCGGCCGCGGAGCCGCGCTACCTAGAAGGTACTGCTGCGGGACACGTGATTCGGGTCCTGCCATTTATGCCTCTTCTTCGTCCGCGGCAATGATGGACTTGGCCAACTTACGCAGGTGCTTGAGCTGCTTATTGGTGGACTCATCCAAAGCCTCGTCCTCGGCGGCGGAAACAAGCTCCGCCAAGTCCTTGTGGACCTTTGCGCCCTTCTTGGTAGACGCGACGATCTGGCGGCGGCGATCCTTCGGGTCGCGCTCGCGCTTGGCCCAGCCGCGGTCCTCGAGGGCGTCGATAAGACGCACCATGTCAGAAGCATCAATGGCCAGGGTCTCGGAGAGGTAGGACTGCGACGCGGCATCCGCGTCCACCAAGCAGGTCAGGACCCAGTACTCGCGCAGCGTCGTCTGCTTGGTCTGCAAAGCGGCCTCGACGCCGTCGCGGGTGCGACGGCGGAGGCGCTCGAGCTGGAACGACGGGGATTCGAGTAGGGCAGTTGGGATTACAGAATTATTCGTGGAAGCCATACCATCATAATAATCCCAAAAGATTGGTTAAGGCCAATTAATCCGTTTCAATGGGAAGCCCGGCAGCCTTCCACTTATCCGTGCCGCCATCGACGTTAATGGTGTCCCAGCCCAGCGCATGCTCCAGATACTGGCAGACCTGCATGCTGCGGCCGCCTGCGTGGCAGATGACGTAGATATCCTTGTCCGGATCGATTTCCTGGATGCGACCCGTAATCTCGCTCATTGGGATATGGGTCGCGCCCTTCGCGCGCTCCACCGCCCACTCGTCATTCTCGCGGACATCAATGAGCTGTGCGCCTTCTGGTACTTCAGTTGGTTGAACGTTTTTCATGCCTCATACCCTAGTCACGCATAGGACCTTGTGCTGCTCCGCGTGCCGCAGTGCTAGCGCTGGAACCGCCAGTAGTGGTGCCACTGCCACGGTGGCTGCACAATGTTGTCTTTACCGTGGACTATTGCGAGGACTTGGCCAACAGCTATGTCGAGGTGGTGCTCGATTGTGGCGGCGGTGAAGTGGAGGGGTTTGTAGCCTCTTTGGACGGCGTCGTTCAGCTTTTGGCGGTCAATTTCGAAGCGTTGCCGGTTCTCGCCCTGGTGGTAGGCGTAGCCGTCGACCTCGATGGCCAGCTTGTACTCCTCCAAGAGTAGGTCCCAGCGGTAAGGTCCAATGTATCTGTTGTTGTGCACGGTGACATGGGGCCGAAGCGCGCGGGTGAGGTTGCGCTCGGGGACGCTATCAGCGCCGAGGATGGTGTTTTCCAGTACGCGCCGGGTGTGCTGCGGAAAGCGCTGGAAGTCGAGCATGTGGCCTTCCATCTGGGAAGCGCCGTACCGGCCGGCAAAGTAGGCTTCGAGGAACGCGACGGCGTCTTCCTCCGCCATGATTTCTGTGGCCTGCAGTGGATTGCACACGTTAATGCCATTGAGCTGGCCCAGCGCCTTCGGACGGGCGCGGCGGCTGCGGAAGTACGGGCTGGAGGCCATCGTTCCTGCGCGCAGGAAATGGAGTGGGAAACTTAAAGCGTGGCCGAGGTAGTGGTGGGCGCACGAGTAGCCGTCGAGCGCCGAATCGGGCCAGCGGCGGGAGACGATTTCCGCGAGTTCGCGCGGCGAGGGCTTGCCTTCGGTATAGAGTCCGTGGCAGATTTTCACGGCTTGGTTGTCGATAGCGCGGCGCGCGGCCGTGCGCGTGGTGAAGATTCTCATGCGCCCACCCCTAGGCGTTCATTTCGATCATTTAGGCCCCCGAGGCCGGTGGTTTCGGCCTGCTATGTGATCGAATTGTACTGCGGGGACGGGATTGTGTCGCGGGGAGGGCCTTGCGGGTGTGAAAAAGACAAAAAGGGGGCGTTTCGATCAAATACGGCCTTGAAAAAAGCCGCTTTCGCAGTGCTATTTGATCGAAATGCCCTAAGGGGAGCCCGCGGGCTCAGGCCCGCGGAGCTCGCGCCCAGAAGCGCTTACTTGAAGCGAGCCTTTGCCTCGTCGAGGATCTTCTCTGCTTCGGCCTTGTCGCCCCAGCCGGAGCCGGTGACTTCCTTATTCGGCTCCAGGTCCTTGTAGTGGACGAAGAAGTGCTCGATTTCGTCCTTGATGTGCTGCTCCACATCGTCGATGTCCTGGTAGCGCTCCCAGCGCGGGTCATCGATGACGGCGAGCAGCTTGTCATCGCCGCCGGCCTCGTCGGTCATCTTGAAGACGCCGACGATGCGGGCCTCAACGACTACGCCCGGGAAGACCGGCTCCGGCAGGATGACCAGGGCGTCGAGCGGGTCGCCGTCCTCGCCCAGGGTGTGGTCGATGAAGCCGTAGTCAGCCGGGTAAGCCATCGGGGTGAACAGGTAACGGTCGAGGTAGACCTTGCCGGACTCGTGGTCAACCTCGTACTTATTGCGGGAGCCCTTCGGGATTTCAATGGTTACTTCAACGCTCACAGCGATGTCCTCCATGGGGGATTGGGTATCAATTACTGCCCATAGTCTAGCGCGTTGCGGATTCGCGCTAGGGTTAAAGGCAATGAAAGCAAAGCATGTTTGGTGGTCAGCGACCGCGCTCGTGGTAGCGGCAGCGGTCGGAGGTACGGCTGCGCTGGGCGTTACCCTTCAGCGCGAATACGGCGATCTCTCGCACGGAGAGGCGCAGGCGGTCGAGGCTCCTGAGGAGCCGTTGAGCGCAGCAGAGCCGGGCGAGGCGGACCTGGATGCGCTGAGGGCGAAGCTGGATGAGCTCGCTAAGAATAAGGACCTTGCCACGTTCGGCGGCGAGGTGATCGATACCGAAACCGGTGACGTAGTGTGGCAGCGCGACGCGGATAAGCGGCTTACCCCGGCCTCGTCCACGAAGGTCCTCACCACTGCGGCGGCGACGTTAGCGCTGGATGAGAATGAGAAAATCACCACCAAGGTCTACCGCGGGTCGAACGAAAAGAACGTGGTCATCAAGGCCGCGGGCGATGTGTGGATGACGCACGAACAGCTCGATGACTTAGCTGAGCAGATTTCGAAAAACGTCGAACAGGTCGATGGTGTCTACATCGATACCTCCGTGTGGTCCGGCGAGGCGCAGGCCCCGGGCTGGGATCCGGAGAACGTGGACGGCGGCTTCGTCGCGCCGATGGAACCGGCCATGCTCTACGGCGGTCGCCTGGGCGCGACGACGGGGGATGTGCCGAGGAGTCATGAGCCTGCTTTGGACGTCGCTAAGCAGCTAGGCGATCGCCTCGGCGCGGGCAAGGTAGGCATGGGCTCCGTCACGGAGAATGCGCAGGAGGTGGCGAGCGTGGATTCGCCGCCGCTAGCGGACCGCGCCCGGGAGATGGTGCGCCACTCGGATAACGTCATGGCCGAGGCCATTGCGCGTGAGCTGGCGGTTTCCCGGGGCAAGGAGGCCAGCTTTGAAGGCGATACGCAGGCCACGCTGGATGTCCTGCGGGAAGAGGGCTTCGACGTCGACGGCGTGGATATTAAGGATAATTCCGGGCTATCGGTGGACAATCGGCTCACCGCCGGGCTGTTGACGCAGCTCATTAATGGCGCGGTCAATGATCCGCGCCTGCGCCCGCTGGTGTCTTACCTCCCAGTAGCCGGCGGTGATGGCACCTTGTACGAGCGCTACGGCGATTCCGCGGCCAAGGGCTATGTGCGCGCCAAGACGGGCACGCTGACTGGGGTCTCGGCTTTGGCCGGCACCGCGCAGGGCAATTCCGGGCGCGTGTATGCCTTTGCGTTCATTGTTAATGACGGCGATATTTTGTCCGCCCGCAAGGCTCAAGACGCATTGGCTTCTGCACTGCATGAGTTCTAATAAGCCCTTTTGGCCGCGGGTTTCACCGCACTTTCTGGCGTGTCGACGCGGTGTGCGCGCTGCTGGCCTTGACCATGCAGTGGCGGTGGGGCTGTCCGGAGGAGCGGATTCGCTGGCTCTCATGGCGGCGCTCGTGGCGGAGGGGCACGAGGTGCTCGCGCTGTGCGTCGACCACGGGTTGCAGGACGGATCGCGGGCGCAGGCCGAGCGCGCGGCCGAACAGGCGCGAAAGATAGGCGCGCGGGCGCAGGTGCTTAACGTTGAGGCGAGCGCTGCAGTGGGGGCGGAGTCGATGGAGGCGGCCGCGCGAGCGGCGCGGTATCGGGCACTGGCCGCCGCGTGCGCAGACGAAGGCTTAGAGGTTGCCGTGGCGCATACGGCCGATGACCAGGCGGAAACACTGCTGCTCGGCGCGCTGCGTGGGCGGGTGACCGGCATGAGCGAGCGCAGCGAGGTGGAAGGCGCCCGCGTGGTGCGGCCGCTGTTGTGCGTGCGCCGGGCCGATACCGAAGGCGCTTGCGCGGAGTTGGACCTTTCCGCGTGGCAGGACCCACAGAACGCGGACACGAATTTCCGCCGCGTGGCGCTGCGCCGCGAGGTCATTCCGCAGTTGAGCCGCATCATCGGCGGGGATGCAGTGCCGGCGCTGGCGCAAGCAGCGGGCGATGCGGCGCTTGACGACGCCACCCTGCGCACCCCACCCACCACGGACTGCTCCGAGCTGGCGGCGATGGCGGAACCGCGGCGCCGGCGGGCAATCGCGGCGTGGCTGGTCAGCGAAGGGGTAGAGGTAACAAGGAGGGGAGTGGGGGACGTCGGCAAGCTGTGCACCCACTGGCACGGGCAAGGTCCGGTGGCCGTGCGATCAGCCCGGCAGGTGGGGCAGAGGTTGGAAGTAGCCCGTATAGGTGGCAAACTGGCACTATTGTCTGGTCATTAAAGGAGCGCACACGTGCACGACAAGAAAGACTTCGCCGTTCCCGCAAACCGCTACGGTGACGATGTAGAAGCAATCCTCATTGGAGAAGAGGAACTGCAAAACCGCGTCCAAGAACTCGCGGATATGGTTTCGGAAAAGTATGCCGACTCTGAGCATGACCTGCTGTTGGTCTGCGTGCTCAAGGGCGCCGCATTCTTCCTCACAGACTTTGCGCGCAAGCTATCCATCCCCTCCGAGCTGGAGTTTATGGCCGTATCCTCCTACGGCGCCTCCACCTCCTCTTCCGGCGTGGTGCGCATTTTGAAGGACCTAGACCGCGATATTGCCGGGCGCAACGTGCTCATCGTGGAAGACATCATCGATTCCGGCCTCACCCTGTCGTGGCTCATCCGCAACCTGGAGGGCCGCAGCCCGGCTTCGCTGAATGTGGTCACCCTGCTGCGCAAGCCGGAAGTAGTCAAGGCTGATATTGATTTGCTAGATGTAGGATTTGATATCCCGAATGAATTCGTCATCGGCTATGGCTTGGACTATGCGGAACGCTACCGCGATCTCCCCTACGTGGGCACCCTCCACCCCGATGTCTATACCACCAACTAAAATCGCGCAGTAATGAAAAACAATAAGATTCTTCGCTACGGCGGGATTGCGGCCCTCATCCTTATCGCGCTGTACGCCTTTACCTTCTTTAGCAACGATGCCCGCGGCTACGTGCAAGCGGATACCTCCGTTGCGCTGACCCAGCTCAAAGACAAAAACGTCGATGAGGTGGAAATTGATGACCGCGAGCAGCGCCTGCGCATCAAGCTCAAGGATGAAATCACGGTAGACGAGCGCGACGGCGTGCAGGAGATTGTGGCCAAGTACCCGGCCCGCGCTTCTGAGCAGGTCTTTAACGCCGTCAAGGATTCCGGCGCCGAGAAGTACCAGACCAATGTCACGCAGGAATCCTTCTTGGGCTCCATGCTCAGCATGCTGCTGCCGATGATCATCCTCTTCGGCGTGCTCTTCTGGCTCATGTCTCGCATGCAGCAGGGTGCTGGCGGAATGTTTGGCATTGGCGGTTCCAAGGCCAAGGAACTGACCAAGGATATGCCGACCAATACCTTTGCGGACGTGGCCGGCGCGGATGAGGCCGTGGACGAGCTACAGGAGATCAAAGACTTCCTGGAAGACCCCACCCGCTACCACGACCTGGGTGCCAAGATCCCGCGCGGCGTGCTGCTCTACGGCCCTCCGGGTACTGGTAAAACCTTGCTTGCCCGCGCTGTGGCCGGCGAGGCCGGTGTGCCGTTCTATTCCATCTCCGGTTCTGACTTTGTGGAGATGTTCGTCGGCGTGGGTGCCTCCCGCGTGCGCGACCTATTCAAGCAGGCGAAGGAAAATAGCCCCTGCATTATCTTCGTGGACGAGATTGATGCCGTGGGCCGCCAGCGCGGTTCCGGTACTGGCGGCGGCCACGATGAGCGCGAACAGACCCTCAACCAGCTCCTGGTAGAGATGGACGGCTTTGGTGACCGCGAAGGCGTTATCCTCATCGCCGCCACCAACCGCCCGGATATCCTCGATCCGGCGCTGCTGCGCCCGGGCCGCTTCGACCGCCAGATTCCGGTCACCAACCCGGATCTTGCCGGCCGCGAGGAGATCCTGCGCGTGCATGCAAAGAATAAGCCGCTGGCAGAAGAGGTTGACGTAGCGCAGCTGGCCAAGCGCACCGCCGGCATGTCCGGTGCGGACTTGGCCAACGTACTCAACGAGGCCGCTTTGCTGACCGCCCGCATCGGCGGCAACGTCATTACCTATGACGCCTTGGAAGAGGCCACCGACCGCGTCGTGGGCGGCCCGCGCCGCCAGGGCAAGATCATCTCCGAGCACGAGAAGAAGGTCACCGCTTACCACGAGGGCGGACACACGCTTTCTGCGTGGGCACTCAAGGATATTGAGCGCGTGTACAAGGTCACCATCCTGGCCCGCGGCCGCACCGGCGGCCACGCCATGACCTCCCAGGAAGACGACAAGGGCATGTACACCCGCGACGAGCTCTTCTCCCGTTTGGTCTTTGCCATGGGCGGCCGCGCGGCCGAGGAACTGGTCTTCGGTGCGCCGACCACCGGTGCGTCTTCCGATATTGAAAACGCCACCAAGATCGCTCGTTCCATGCTCACCGAGTACGGCTTCTCCCCGGACCTGGGCACCGTAAAGTACGGCAAGGAGCAGGGCGATCCCTTCAGCCAGATGGGTGGCGGCGGCTCCATCGATTACTCCGATGAAGTTGCCTCCAAGATTGATGAGCAAATGCGCTACCTGCTCGAGCGCGCGCACGAGCAGGCCTATGACATCTTGCGCAATAACCGTCACTACCTGGACAAGCTGGCCGAGGCCCTGCTGGAGAAAGAAACCCTGCGCCGCCCTGACCTGGAGCGCATCTTCGACGGCATCGAGCCGCGCGAGGCTTTCGACGTCTTCCCAGGTGAGGACGATCGCTTCCCGCGCCAGATTGGCTACGCTCCGGTGAAGACCCCGGTCGAGCTGGCGAAGGAGCGCGGCGAGGAGCTGCCTAAGCGCATGACGCTTCTCGATGCCTCCCGGGCCGCCCGCGAGCGCCGCCTCGCCGGCGAAGAGCCGAAGGGTGAGGTGGGCTTCAACTTTGGTCAGCACGCCGGCGATTACGTCGATCCGGACACCGCCCGCGAGTTGGGCAGCGGCCCCGCTAAGGAATCCGCGGACTCCACGCCGGCCCAGCCGACCCAGCCGACCCAGCAGGCTCGCGACGCCCAGTCTGGCCCGGCTTCCGAGTCATCCGCCCGTCCGGCCGCACGCCCCGCTGCCGGTGGCGGAAAGCACCACAAGCCGGACGCCGGCGCGGAGGCTGATGCCGAGACCCGTCAGTGGTTTACCCCTGGCTGGGACGAAAAGGATCGCCGCAAGAACCCCTATGCGCGCGAGGACGACAAGCAAGAAGATAACTAATGCCTGATAATCACATTCCCGCTCGCGCCGCCTTCGACCAAGACCGAGCGGAGGCAGCGGTGCGTGAGCTGCTCCTTGCGGTAGGGGAGGACCCTGACCGCGAGGGCTTGCGCGAAACCCCGGCCCGCGTGGCCCGCGCCTACCGCGAGGTCTTTGCCGGCCTGCACGAGGACCCCACCGAGGTCCTGCACAAAACCTTCGCCGAGGACCACCAAGAATTAGTTCTGGTGCGCGATATCCCCATCTATTCCACCTGCGAGCACCACTTGGTGCCGTTCTACGGCGTGGCGCATATTGGCTACATCCCGGGCAAAGACGGCCACGTCACCGGTTTGAGTAAGCTCGCCCGCTTGGCGGATATGTACGCTAAGCGCCCCCAAGTCCAAGAGCGCCTTACCCAGCAGGTAGCGGACGCCTTGGTGGAGGTCCTCGGTGCGCAGTCCGTCATAGTGGTCATTGAGTGCGAGCACTTGTGCATGGCCATGCGCGGCATCCGCAAGCCGGGGGCGACGACGACCACCTCCGCGGTGCGCGGCGGCTTCAAAAATAATGCCGCCTCCCGCGCCGAGGTGCTCAGCCTGATTCGCAGCTAATCCCACCCCGGTTACCACGAAAGCGAAAAGGAGCACGCCATGCAGCAGGCAACCTCGGTATCGGATCTGACCATTGCCCAACGCACGCTGGTGATGGGCATTGTCAACGTCACGGAGGATTCCTTCTCCGATGGCGGTAAGTGGTTGGACGTCGATGCCGCCATCAACCACGCCCGCGAACTCGTGGCGCAGGGCGCTGACATGATTGACGTCGGTGGCGAGTCCACCCGGCCGGGTGCGGTGCGGGTAGAAGCGGACGTCGAAAAGCGCCGCGTGGTTCCCGTCATTAAGGTGCTGAGCGAGCTGGGCATCCGCACCTCCGTGGATACGATGCGCGCCTCGGTGGCCCGTGCGGCCGCAGCGGCCGGCGTGGACATGATTAATGACGTCTCCGGTGGCCTAGCTGATCCGGAGATGTATCGCGCGATGGCCGAGGCCGGTGTGCCCGTCTGTTTGATGCACTGGCGCACGCTGCAGGAAGGCGCCTTTGGCTCCGCGGCAGGTAGCGCCGATCACGGCGGCGATGTGGTACGCGATGTGCATGAGACCCTCGAGCGCCTGGCGAATAACGCGCTGGAGGCCGGCGTGCGCCGCGATAATATCGTGCTCGATCCGGGCTTAGGCTTCGCCAAAACCCCGCAGGATAATTGGGCGCTGCTCAAGGCCCTGCCGGAGTTCCTCGACGCCGAATTCCCCATGCTGGTGGGCGCTTCCCGCAAGCGCTTCCTCGCCGCCATCCGGGAGGACCGTGGCGTGGAGTCCAGCCCACTGCTGGCCGATCCCGCGACTGCGGCCGTGACCGCCATTTCCGCCCAGATGGGCGCGTGGGGTGTGCGCGTGCACGAGGTCGCCGTCTCGCGCGACGCCGTCGATGTTGCGGCTGCGTGGAATGCCGGCAACGGCTACGCGGGCGGGGCCAATGCTAGCGGCAGCTATAGCAATGGCGCCGATGGCAACGGCACCATGAAATCCACCGCCCTACCGCGCAACCCAAAGGAGTAAAACATGGCAGACCGCATCGAGCTCACCGGCCTAGAATGCTTTGGCTACCACGGCGTTTTCGAAGAAGAAAAGCGCACCGGCCAGCCCTTCATCGTGGATATCACCTGCTGGTCCGAGTTCGCCGAGGCCGCCGCCACCGATGATCTGACCAAGACCATCAATTACGCCGAGCTTGCCGACGTCGCCGCCAAAATCATCGAAGGCCCCGCCCGCGACCTCATCGAGACCGTCGCCAGTGAGGTGGCCGATACCATCATGGAGACCTTCGAGGGCCTGCATGCCGTGGAGGTCACCCTGCACAAGCCGAAGGCGCCGATTCCGCGCACTTTTGCCGACGTCGCCGTGGTCGCCCGTCGCTCCCGCAAGCACGCGAGGACCCTCTAATGCGTGCGGTGCTGTCTATCGGCTCCAATATGGATGACCGCGTGGAGCTTTTGCGCACAGTATTCGACGAGTTCGCCGGCGAGATCGTCGCCGCCTCGCCCGTTTATGCCACCCCTCCGTGGGGCGTGACGGACCAAGACGAATTCCTCAACGCGGTGCTCATCGTGGACGTCGAGGAGACTCCGAAGGAACTGCTGCGCCGCGGGCAGAAACTCGAAGAGGCTGCCGAACGCGTCCGCGTGCGCCACTGGGGACCGCGCACACTGGATGTAGACATCATCGATATCGAGGGCTATACCTCCGATGACCCAGAGCTTTTCGTCCCGCATCCTTATGCCCACGAGCGCGCCTTCGTGCTGATTCCGTGGTTGGCGGCCGATGCTGGTGCTAGGTTGAGTGGGGAGGGCGTCGCCAAGCGGGTAGCAGCACTCGACCCGAAAGAGCGCGCCGATATACGCCGGCTGGGCATGATGGAGGAGCTATGACACGGACCTCGCTGGGTGCCCTCATCGGCACCGGGGTCTTTTTCGCCGCCGCGGCGGCCATCCTCACCACGCGCTTTTATGGCTCCATGCTGCAAATCCCGGTAACGGTCTCGGCCACGCTGTGGCTTATGGCCGTCATCTGTGTGGCGCTGACCTGGAAGGTGGACCAAGCCACCGAGGACGAGCATGGCATTGGCCTGGATAATTCGCAGCTCAACCCCATGACCATCACGCAGTTCATGCTGGTAGGAAAGGCCTCGGCATGGACGGGTGCCATCGTGGGTGGCATTTATGCCGGCATTGCCGTCTACGTCATCCCCAACGCCGGTACGCTCGCGGCAGCTTCCGATGACCTCGTGGGGGTCATTGCCTCCGCGCTCGGCGGCCTCGCGATGGCCGCCGCTGGCCTGCGGCTGGAGCGACACTGCGAGACCCCGCCCCCACCAGATGGGGTTCAAGCGGTACATTAGTGAGCATGACTGAGCCGCGCTCTTCTTCTAGCAATACTTCCGCCAAGACGACCAAGCCGGACTTGGGCCAGATCGGCCTTATCGTCCTCGTGGTGCTGGCCGTGGTGGCCAGCATCGTCATGCTGATTTCCGGCTCTGCCGCCGCGCTCAAGATTGCCCTCATTGCTGCCCTGTGGGCCGCCGTGCTCGGCTTCTTCTTGGTCATGCGCTATCGCCGCCAGGCTGAGGAGTCCGTAACCAAGCTGGAGCTGCAGGAGCGCGCTCACCGCGCCGAGCTCAAGCAAGCCCGCACAGCCGATGGCCAGCCGCTGCCGGATCAGGAACTGCTGGATGAAATCCGCACCGAGCTGGCTTCCATCCGCAAGCAGATCGAGGATCTTTCCGGCCAGAACTTCACCTATGAACCGGCCGCTCTGCACGCCGAGGCGCGCCGCATCATGCAGCTCGAGGCCCAGACTGCGGCCGCTGCTCGCCCTGGCTCTGAGGAGGGCAATGTGGACTTCACCCAGTCCTCTTCCGGCGCCCCGTCCACCGATGCCATCGCCGGCCGCTTGGGTAACCAGCCGTCCGCGGCGCACGCCGAGTCCAACCCGCTTAATGACATCATTAGCGAAAAGACCCGCGCGCAGCGTACCTCCGGCAAGACTTCTGGTGCCTCCGCCTTCAATACTGGTGGCTTCCAGGCCGTGCGCTGGGATACCGGCGGCGATGATTCCCTGAAGACCACCCACGCTTCCGCCTCCAGCGAGCACCATGGCAGCCACCGCAAGCCGGAGGCTGCCACCAAGGCCAATGATGAGACCCAGGACATTCCGCAGCAGCCGGCACCACAGCGCGATGAACGCGCGGAATATCCAGGCTCGGGTCAACATGTGGCTCCGGAATCGGCCGAACCAGTACGCCAGAAGGCAGCCCGCCCGCATCACCGTGCGGCTGAACCACAGCCGGAGGAGCAGACACGCGGACGCCGTCGCAGCGACGATAAGCGCGAAGGGGCGGTCTCCGTGGCCGAGCTGCTGGCGCAGGCAAAGAAAAAGAAGGACAAATAAATGCGCCCGCCACGCATGCGGGTAGCTCTTTTTGGCCGGAGCCTGGCCGGCTTTACCTTGGCCAATGCCATGGAACGCGCCGGCCATGAGGTGCAGATGCTTTCGGACCCAGCCGAGCTTTCTTCCTTCGAAACTCTCATTATCGCCGTGGGCGATTCCCGCCTGGAAGCTACCGTGGAGTTGCTTGAGCCACACGTACATCGCGGATTAATCGTTTTCCACACCTGCCTCTCGCGCGGTGTCCAAGTGCTAGATCCGCTAGAAACCCGCGGGTGCGTCGTTGCGGCACTCGCCCCATTTGCGCTGATGCGCTGGGCCGTTACCACCTTGGACGAGCTGGGCGAGACTGTGGTGGAGCTCAATATCACCGAGTTCCGCGGCGAAGCCGTCGCGCTTTCCGATGCCGAACGTCCTTCCTTTGCCGCCCGCGCCTACTACGCCGAGATGCTGCGGCGCTTGCACATCTCTGCGGCGGTCGATGCTCGTTTCTTCCCCTCTGCAGAGGAAAAGCCCATGGTGGGTGAGGACATGGACACCGAAGAAATCATCGCCGCCTATCGCGGCGCCACCGACCCCGGCCTGCGCCGCAGCTACGTGGAGGTTGCCCGCCGCCTAGGCGAGGTAGACGGCCGCGAGGAGCTGGAGATGTGGGCCCTACAAGAGGAGAGCCGATGAGCCTAGAGCTGGGAAATGCCACCGTCATCAGTGAGATTGAGCGCATCCGCATGGTTGGCAGCGCCTTTCATAAGACTGGCCGTCCGGTGGCCTTCGTGCCGCTGACCAACGGCGTGCACGCCGGCCATATCGCGTTGGTCCGCGCGGCCAAGCACATTCGCGGCGCGGTTACCGTCGTGGCCCTGCAGTCCCCGCACGAGGAGGACCTTGAACTCCTGCGCGCCGAGGGCGTGGACATCGTGTGGGATTACTCGCCAGAAACCTTGTGGCCGCATGGCCGCCGCATCGCCGTGGCTCCGGCCGACGCCGCGACCGCCCTTGAACCGGACCTCAGCGAGGATCTCTCGCTGTACCTTGCGCTCATCCTGACGCTTTCGCCTACCGACGTCCTCCTTGGCGAAAAGGACTATGAGCTCCTCCTCGCCATCCACCACGCGGTCCAAGACTTCCACTTAGGCGTGCGCGTGCAGGGCGTGCCCGCCGTACGCATGCCCGATGGCGTGGTGATGAGCCTGCGCAATACCAACGTCCCGGCCGGATCCCGTGACCAAGCAGCCGCCCTATCCGCCGCGCTGACCGCCGGCGCGCATGCCGCCGAAGCCGGTGCGGAGAAAGTCCGCGAGGTCGCCGCGGAAGTCCTGCGCGCAGCAGGCGTTGAGCCGGACTACCTCGAGGTGCGCGGTCGCGACCTCGGCACCCCTCCCGAGGAGGGTGATGCCCGCTTGCTCGTCGCCGCGACAATCGGCGGCGTCCGGCTCATCGATAATGTGGGCCTGCCGCTGGGAATCGGCTTTAATAACATTGAAGAGCACGAAGCCAAGGCCGAGCTCGAGCGCGAGCAACAACGCGCGCTACAGCGCGCGCAGGGTACCGCTTCCCAGCAGCCATCGGAGGACTAATGACCGATATCCAGATTCGCGACCTTGACCCGCGCGATGAGCCCAAAGCCATTTCTTTTGCCATCGAGGGCATGCACCTGCACTGGTTTGTGAAGAACCCGCGCTTTGAGCGCGCCTATGGCCGCTACTTTTGGGATTTAGAGCGCGCCAAGGCCACCGATATCCTGGCCGCTTATGATGGCGACCGCTTCCTCGGCGTGCTGTTGGCCTCCATGAAGGGCAAGCCCGCGCTGCCATATCCCTGGTGGCGCAAGGCCTATGTCCGCGCGGTGGAAATCTTCAACAACCTGCGCCCAGGCGGACACCGCGATGATTACGATGCCGCCAATCAGGACATGCTGCTCAAGTACTTGGGTAAGCACCCCATTGATGGCGAAATCGGCTTCCTCGTCGCGGCTCCCAATTCCGGCGTGAGCGGCGTGGGCACGGCTCTGCTCGAGGCCTTCGAAGCCCGTCATGAGGGAAAGAATGCCTATTTGTTTACCGATGACGGCTGCACTTATCAGTTCTATGACAGCCGCGGTTTCACTCAGGTAGGCGAGCGCACCATCGCGGTCAACGAGGACCGCGACTTAGTGTGCATGCTCTATGTGCGCCGCCTTGGCACGCCGCAGTCTTAGCGTGCCGCAGTCTTAACGGGCCAACGCTCCCATCGGATCCCAGGCCGGCAGGGTGGTCACGGACTCGGACTGCAACGCCGCTTGATATTGCTCCGGCAGGCGGGAGGGGTGCACGGCGATTTCGAAGACGAACTCGTCGAACCAGTCATCGGCCATGGTCCAAAAGCCCTTATCGGCCTTCTTTGGGCCCCAGGAATTCTCCACGCGCCAGCGATTGACGGTGCCGTCTTCTTCGATATCGGCGCCGGTAAAGACCATCGCGTGGGTCATCATGGACTCGTGCAGGCGCAAACGCTGTGCCTTGTCCAGATCCATCTCTACGCCGTAGAAGGCCTCATAATCGTGCAGGTGCTTGGCCCATACGCCGTGCTCATCATCGGATTGCTGGTCGGTATCGCAGCCGAACCAGACCGGCTGGCCGTCCTCGATGGAGGCACGCGCGGCATCGCGCAGCACCTCCACTGGCGCGTTCAAATAGGTCACGCGCTTTCCGGCCACGTTGCCCAGGTACTCCACGGTGTAGAGCTCGCCGTAGGCATTGCGCGGGTCGTTGACCACGCACACGTACTCGCCTAGGTCCGCCGGCAGGAATTCCTGGGCAAACTCCTGTGGGGTATAGGTGCCCGCGCGGTGGAACTCATCGTCCTTATCGCGGTACTGCCACACAAACTCCTCGGGCGGCAGGCCAAGGTTGGCGGTGAGGATACGGTAGACGTCGGCAAGCGCCTGCTCATGCGCGCCCTCTTCGCCGCGGCGGATGCGGTGGGCGGCGCGGCGCAGCACGGTTTGCAGATTGTGGTTAAGCATCGCCGTGGCCTCGGAAGACGCGGTCTCCGGCATGGCGTATTGCGGCACCACGCCGTACTTTTCCACTAGGGCGACGAACATGGACCATTGGCCGCCGTCATCGATGGGATCATCCATGAGCTTGGTCACCGTGCGGTCCGTAATCTCGCGGTCCTTGAGCTCAGCCATGGCGGTGAGGAACCAATTGGCCTTTTCCAGCTTGTCAAAGAAGTAAATATAGGTCTGGGAGAGCTCAAAGTCCTTGAGCTTGGCCTTGTCCATGAGCCCGCCGCGCAGGGAATTGAGGCCGGCAAAAATCCAGCAGCGGCCCGATGCCTTCTGGTCGGCCACGCCCCAGGAATCTAGCTTATGGCTGGTTACCGGGGTAAGGGTGCGCAATTGCTCACGGTCGAGGCTGAGCTTGTCGACGCCCTCCTGGGCCACCCCATTGCGTACCAGGCGCAGCGTGGCATCGCTGGTGAGCTCGGCATTGGCGGCATGAACCTCGTTCGGGTTAATCTCTGACATTTCTCGATTCTCCTTAGTTCATCCGGTCCCAGAGGGGAAGCTCAATCGGTTCGGTGGCAAGAGCCTGGGCCAGCTCGTCGCTCAGGTGCTCCTTGCGCACGGCAATGTGGAAGACGTTCTGGTCAAACCAGGCATCGGCCATCGTGGCAAAGCCCTTACCGGGCACATCCTCGCCGTCGTCCTTGCGCGGCGGCTTAGAACCCCAGGAATTTTCCACGCGCCAGGCGCGGTCACCATCGACGCCGGTGAGCACCATCGCGTGGGTGGGCGCGGTCTCGCCGGAGGTAAAACGCTCCTCCTTGCTCATGGAGGAATCGATGCCGTAAAGGCCATCGGTATCTACCAATCCCTCGTCCCATACGCCGTTGAGGAAGGAGAACTGACGGTTGACATCGCAGCTAAACCACACCGGCTCGCCGGCAGCCAGGCTGCGCTTGGCAGTGTCCTTCAGCTCGGCCGCGCTGACGTTGAGGTACTCCTGCGGTGCGCCGCCCAACACATTGGTCTCCTCGGCGCTGCTGAACACGCGATGCTTGGGGTTGGTGGAGCGGGGGTCATCGGCCAGCACCACGTACTCGTCCAAGTTCGGCAGGTACTTATCGGCAAACTCGCGCGGGGTGGAGTGCAGGCGCACGAATTGCTCGTCCTTGGTGCGATACGCCCAGGTAAATTCCTCCGGCGGGGTGCCCAGGTGGATGGCCAGGATACGGTGGAAATCGGTGCGTGCCTGGGCGATGATGTCCTCGCGCGGTCCGTCCTGTGCGGCGGCGCGGCGTACCACGGTGGCAAGATCGCGATTCATCTCCGCGGTATTTCCAGACGAGCGTACCTCCGGCATGACCTCGGCAGGCACGGCACCGTACTTGTCTACGAGGTTGCTAAAGAAGCACCACCAGCCGCCATCGGCGCCGGCGTGATCGAGTACCGCGGCCACGGTGCGCTCGTCCCATCCAGCGCCCTTTTTATCCAGCAGCTGGTTGAGCACCAGGTTGGCGCGCTCTAGCTTGTCAAAATACTGCAGGTAGGTGAAGGAAAACTCGAAATTATCTACATTGAGTTCCTTGGCCGCGCGGTGACGGAAGACGTTCAGCGCCGCGAACATCCAGCAGCGGCCCGAGCGCTTTTGGTCCGATACACCCAAGCTATCCAGCTGGACCTCGGTGGTGGGGTAGAGGGCCGTAATACGGTCGCGGTCTAGGGCCGCCTTAGCCGCCCCGACATTGGTGATGGCGTTGCGGGCGATGCGCAGCCGAGAATCGGCCGCGGCCTGCTCGCGCAACTGGGATAGGTATGCGTTGGTGAGCAAAGTCATAGTTTCGGTTTTAGCAGACCCGGGCCCACAGCGGCGCGGGCGGGTGGAGCTAGAGGTATGCCGCCAGCTTGCCGACGGCCCCCGGAGTCCCCACTTCCTCCGGCAACCACGGAACCTCGCGCACTGGTGTATCAGGCAGCTGGGTGCGCAGGAGCGCGAGCGCCTCATCCTCAGCGGCGCGCCGGGCGGCTAAGAACTCGCCTTGGCCGGCCGGGGTGCGCCGGTTAACCAGCATGGATCCCACCCGCACACCGTTGCTCTTAAGATCCGCATGGAACTCGGCAGATTCCAGCACGGGCAGGCGCTCGGCGGTGAGCACAATGTGGAATACGGTGCGCGGGGAGGTAAGCGCGGTGCGCAGCTGGTCAAAGCGCTCGCGGCGCTGGAAAAGCGTGGCGCGAATTTCCTGATTGCGCCGGTCCACCGGGTCATTATCTGCGCCGCTGCCGCTAGACATCCCGCGCACCAGCGAGCCGAATTTATCGGATTTCTCGCGCCGGGAGAGCAGCCCATCGGTATAGGCGGCCATGATCTCCGGCAAGGCCATCAGCCGCGAAGTGTGCCCAGAGGGAGCGGTATCGAAGACGAGGTAGTCGAAGTTCGACTCCCCCACTACGAGCGCCGCTATGCGCTCCAATAGCGCCGCCTCCTGCGTGCCGGGAGATTGCCGGGCTAGGTCGAGGTGCTTTTTCACCTCACCGTGCAGGTGTTCGGGCATAAAGCGGCGCATCGAGGTCCCTACCTGCGCTAGGTGTTGCTCGGTCGCGCGCGCAGGGTTGATCTCGATGGCGGACAGGGTAGGGGTGAGGCCTACGGGGGCGTCGCCAAGCGAGGTACCAAAAATATGCCCCAGGTTATGCGCCGGGTCCGTGGACACCAGGCAGACGCGGTGATTGCGGGACAGGCGCAGCGCGGTGGCGGTGGCCAGGGTAGTTTTACCCACCCCGCCCTTGCCGCCAAAGAATATGATGGGTGCGGTCTCTAACAACATTGAATATTCTCCAGCGGGGATTTATCCATTCCCATGCGGGTATGCCAGGCGTGGAAATCCTCATAGACCAACGGCAAAAGTTCCAGGGTGTAGTAGCTGGCGGGGTTGGGGATGCCGAGCGCCTCCGAGGCAACCAGCATCAGGAAGAGATCGTCTTCTTGCTGCTGGGCCTTGGCAAAGCTGGCGCGGTACGGGGCCTGGTAGTACTCATTGAGCCCGGCCGCAAGTGCCTTAAGCTTGTCGAGCATGTTCGGGCAGTGGAGCGTCAAGGTCATCATCGGACCATTCCAGCGGGGTCTCCTTGCGGGCGCGGGAAATGGCGCCAACGGCTTCCACAATGACCCAGATGGCGGCGACCACGATGATGACGTCCATGCAGAATAGCAGCCAGTTCTGGCTGGTAAATAGGGACTTCAGCTGGAGCAGTGCGGCCCACAGTGACATGGCGGTAACGAAGATGAGCGGGATGACCACCGGCCACGTCGGCCGGCGCAGGTGGGTAAGGATGACCACCACAATGGCCAAGGAAAGGCCCGCCATGAGCTGGTTGGTGGTGCCGAATAGTGGCCAGATGGTCATGCCACCGGAGCCATCCGTGCCGGCAGAGAAGGTCAGGCCGAAGGCCAAGCCCACCGCGATGACGGTGGCGGCCAAGGCCTTGATGCGTACGCCCATGATCTCGCCAATTTCTTGCACCACTAGGCGCTGCAGACGCACGCCCGAGTCCATGGTGGTAGCAGCAAAGAGCACGGCCATGGTGGCCAAGATGGTGCCGGAGAGGGACGTGGGAATGCCCATGCCCTCGTTCATGAGCGCGCCGCCGCCTTGCACGAAGGCCTCCACGCCGCCAGCATTCCATTCGGAGTAGATCTCTTCCCACTGCTGCAGAGACTTAAAGCCCGCGGTGGTGGCGATGATGGTGCCCAGCGCGAGTAAGCCCTCGCCCACGGCGCCGAAGTACCCCACAAAGCGCACGTCAGTTTCCTTATCCACCTGCTTGGAGGAGGTGCCGGAGGCCACCACGCCGTGGAAGCCGGAGATAGCGCCGCAGGCGATGGTGACAAAGAGCAGCGGGAAGATGCCCGGGGTGCCGTCCGGCACGTTATCGCGCAGCGCCGGTGCGGCCAGCGAAGGGCGGGTAATGAGGAAGGAACCGTACAAGATGGCTAGGCCCACAAAGAGCTGGAGGCCGTTGATGTAGTCGCGCGGCTGCAGCAACACCCATACCGGCAGCAGCGAAGCGATGAAGGCGTAGATGAATAACAAGATGATCCACACGCCGTTGGCGGGGATGCCCAGGACAGTATCTGGTAGGACCACAGGCACGCTGTCACCGATGATCATCAGCGCGTAGAGCGCGACAACACCCACGATGGAGACCAGCGGCAGGTTCCAGTTCAGGCGGTAGATGGCCTGGCCGATAAGCAGTGCGACGACGATGGCGCCCCATGTGGGGATTACGGCCGTAGGGGTGGAGACCAGCAGGTTCGAAATGACCACGGCGAAGGCCGCATTCACCATCAACAGCAGCAGGAAGATCACGATGAGGAAGAGGTTGCGGCCGCGCTTGCCAATGTAGCGCCCGGACAAAGTGCCGATGGACTGGCCCTTGTGGCGCTGCGACGCCCACAGCGCACCCAAATCGTGTATGCCGGCAAAGAAGACGGTGCCGAGGGTGACCCAGAGAAACGCCGGAACCCAGCCCCAGATGACGGCTACGGCCGGACCAATGATGGGCGCGGCGCCCGCCACGGACGTGAAGTGGTGGCCCCACAGGACGTATTTATTGGTGGGCACAAAGTCCACGCCGTCTTCCATGGTGTGGGCCGGGGTGGAGTAGTTCGGGGATAGCCGGAAAATGCTCTTTCCTAGGACCTTGGAATAGAGCAGATAGCCGGCGCCCATCATCGCAATTCCGATGATGGCGAGGACAAGAGAGTTCATGGTGTGCGTCTCCTCATGGGCGGTCAGGTGGCGTGTCTCACACGTGCGGTTAGTATGCCACAACTCACATAGGTATTAGCCCGTGGGGGAGACCGGCGGGTGGATTTATATTTGGAAGGCGCAGGCGGCGCAGTACCTCATGCTGCCGGCAGGAAAACAACAGCGCGGCCCCAGCTCCAGTGGAGGAACGAGGGCCGCGCGGTGGGTGCTTAAACCAGGTGGTGCTTACTTCTTATCGACGCCGATGTTGCCGTCCTTCTTCCACACCACAACCACTGCAGGGCGAGGGGTGGACTTGCCGCCCTCTGGCCAGTGGGAGGTCTGCTTTTCGAAGGTGGCGTCATCGGTCTCGCCTGGGTGCTGGACGTTGACCATCACCCGCTCATCGGTGACGATGGGGCCGCAGGTCTCAGCGCCTGCCGGGACCGTCAGGAAGCACTTGAGCTCGCCGCGGGTATCGCCTTCGGTGGTCACCGCGTAGAGACCATCGTTCGACTCAAGGGCGTTGCCGTCGGTGGAGATCCATAGGTTGCCGTGGCTATCAAAGGCCAGGTTATCCGGGCAGGAAATCGGGGATACCTTCTCCTTGTCAAAGCCACCAAAGTAGGTATTGGCCTCCTTCGGGTCACCACAGACCAAGAAGAGGTTCCAGGTGAACTTCTCGCCAGCGTGGTCATCTTCAATCTCCATGACCAGGCCGTTCTTGTTCTCCTTGATAGGAGCCCACTCCATCGGCTCTTCCTTGTTCTTCTTGGCATTCTCGCCGGTAGCGCCGCGGTATTTATTGTTGGTCAGGGACACGTAGACCTTCTCGGAGTCTGGGTGAACCTGCATATCCTCAGGGCGGTCCATCTTGGTGGCGCCCACCTTATCGGCGGCCTCACGGGTGTAGACGGCAACCTCTTCGGCAGACATGCCATCAACGTGGGACTCGAACTTGTTGTTCTCCGTATCGGAGGTCAGCAGCTTGATCCATTCGCCCTTGCCGTCGAAGGCACCATCCTCTGGCAGCACGCCGGAGCCGTCAATCTCGTCCTCTGGGGAGTTGCCCTCTACCTTGGCCACGTACAGGGTGCCGTGGTCCAGGATGGTGAGGTTGTGCTCGATGTCGCCTTCTTTGTACTTCTTGGTGGAGATGAACTTGTAGATGTACTCGAAGCGGGAGTCATCGCCGGAGTAGCACACGACGGTGCCGTCGGATGCGATGTGGATGTTGCCGGCCTCGTGCTTGAAGCGTCCCAGCGCGGTGTGCTTGACCGGAGTGGACTTCGGGTCCAGCGGGTTGATTTCTACGATCCAGCCAAAGCGGTTCGGCTCGTTCGGCTCCTTGGAGACGTCGAAGCGCTTATCAAAGCGCTCCCACTTGCGCTGGGACTCGCCGTCTTCCATGCCGAAGCGCTCTAGGGACTCCTGCGCCTTCTTGTCATCCAGCTTGGCGTGGGCGAAGTACTGGTCAAAGTTCTCTTCGCCAGAGAGCATGGTATTCCACGGAGTGATGCCGCCGGAGCAATTATTCAGGGTGCCCTTGACCTTCTTGCCGGTCTTATCGGCGGAGGTCTTGACGTAATCGGAGCCGGCAGCTGGGCCCACCAGGGTGAATTCGGTGGTGGCGGTGATGCGGCGGTTTAGCGGGCCGAACTCACGCTTGAGCTCGCCGGTCTTGCCAACCTTAGATACCTCCACGATGGAGTGGCCGTGGCCAGCCCAGCCGATCTTGGCCTGCTCCTCGGTGGGGTTATCCGCATCGTAGTTGGGGAACATCTGCGGCTCGGTGGTGTACTCGTGGGAGCAGACGTAGATAAGGCGGTTGTCATCGTTCGGGTGCTCGATAAGGCCCGCAAAGTCATTGTTGAAGCCGAACTGCTTTTCTGCTGCCTCGGCGGTCTGGTTCTTGTCATCGAATTCCGGCGCGTCCTCAAACAGCGGGTCGCCCCAGGCAATGAGGACGGACTGCTTGTAGCCATCCGGGATGACCACTTCGTCCTTCTCGTTTGGCTGTACTGGGTCGAACTTCATGCCCTCTGCGGAGGTGAGCTCAACGTTCGCCTCAGAGGTTTTGCCGCCCTTGCCCTCGGAGGAAGAAGCCTCATTAGACGCATCATCCGGGTTGGAGCAGGCCGCCAAAGCAGCGCCGCCGCCAACGGTTACGACGGACAGGCTACCCGCACGCAGCGCGGTACGGCGGGAGAATTGGTCAGCAAAGTACGGGTTATTGGACTTGTTCTCGCACTCGCCAAAGCAAGCATTACCGCACTTGTAGGTGCAGGTCAGGCTGGAACGAGAGGAGGCAAAGAGACTAGAGAGAAGGTTGCGGCCTTTAAGCGCCATTATTACTGCTCCAAATGGGTTGAAAATATTGTTTAGACACAGGGACAGCCATATATATAAGGAGATCTCAGTAACTGTGCGTTGGCGCGGAGGTGACGGTGAAGTGAATTATGCGTAAATCTTTTCCGGGGTGAGGGTGGCGTGGGCTAAATCGCGTGCTGCGGTGGGGATCGACTACCCTAGGCTAACGTGAGCGAGCAGAAGAATAATGAAGTAAACGATGTCCCTGAGCAGCTGCGCATCCGCCGCGAGAAGCGCGATCGCCTGCTGGAATCCGGCGTAGAGGCCTACCCGGTCACCGTTGAGCGCACCATCTCTTTGAAGGATTTGCGCCACGATTTCCGCGTAGTGGCCGAGGGCGAAGAGCCGGGCACGGAAGAAGGCGTGACCTACCTGGCCCCAGGCGAGGAAACCGAGGTAACCCACGCCATTGCCGGCCGCCTTATCTTTATGCGCAATACCGGCAAGCTGTGCTTTGCCACCCTGCAAGATGGCGATGGCACCCAGGTGCAGGCCATGCTTTCTTTGGCCGAGGTAGGCAAGGAGCGCCTCGACGCGTGGAAGTCCGATGTTGACTTGGGCGATTTCATCTCCGTGCGCGGCCGCGTAATTTCCTCCCGCCGCGGCGAGCTGTCCATCATGGTCTCAGAGTGGACCATGGCCGCTAAGTCCCTGCGCCCGCTGCCGGTGTCCTTTGCCGATATGGCAGAAGATACCCGTGTGCGCCAGCGCTATAACGACCTCATTATCCGTGAAGAGGCCCGCAAGAACGCCATGATCCGCGTGAAGGTCATGCGCGCGCTGCGTAACTACCTGGAAAGCCAGGACTTCGTTGAAATCGAGACCCCGATGCTGCAGACCCTGCACGGTGGCGCGGCCGCTCGCCCGTTTATCACCCACTCCAATGCGCTGGATATTGACCTCTACCTGCGCATTGCGCCGGAACTGTACTTGAAGCGTGCCGTCGTCGGCGGCATTGACCGCGTCTTCGAAATCAACCGTAACTTCCGCAATGAGGGCGTGGACCGCTCCCACTCGCCGGAGTTCGCCATGCTCGAGACCTACGCTGCATGGGGCGACTACGACGATTGTGCCCGCATGACGCGCGAGTCCATCCAGGCCGTAGCGCGCGACGTTTTTGGCTCGACCACCGTCACCTTGGCAGATGGCACCGAGTTCGATTTCGGCGGCGAAGAGTGGCCCGAAATCGAGATGTACCCCTCCCTCAATGAGGCCCTACAGCGCAAGTTCCCAGGCCAGCCGGAGGTCACCATCGATACCGACGTCGAAACGCTCAAGGGCATTGCCGACGTCATCGGCCTTGACGTCCCCAAGGACGGCGGCTGGGGCCACGGCAAGTTGGTGGAGGAAATCTGGGAGGTCCTGTGTGAGGACCAGCTGGAAGGTCCCATCTTTGTCAAGAACTTCCCGGTTGAGACCTCCCCGCTGACCCGTCAGCACCGTTCCAAGCCGGGCGTGACCGAGAAGTGGGATCTCTACGTCCGCGGCTTCGAGCTGGCAACCGGCTACTCCGAGCTGGTGGACCCGGTTATCCAGCGCGAGCGCTTTGAGGATCAGGCCCGCCTGGCCGCCGGTGGCGATGACGAGGCCATGGTGTTGGACGAAGACTTCCTTGCCGCAATGGAGCAGGGCATGCCTCCTACAGCTGGCACCGGCATGGGCATGGACCGCCTGTTGATGGCCCTGACCGGCTTGGGCATCCGCGAAACCGTGCTTTTCCCGCTGGTTAAGCCGGAACAGAAGTAGCGCGTAGCGGCTCATCGCTAGCCGTCAGCCCACGTGGCTGGCGGCTTTTGCCGTGCCTGGGCTAGTGCGAAAGTGGTCCGGCGGAGGTATCGCCGCGCAGGCGCTTAATAATGTTCTCGGCCGAAATCAGACACATCGGCACGCCCACGCCCGGCACGGTGGTGGCTCCTGCGTAGTAGAGCCCGCTGACCTTGCGCGAGGCATTGCGCCCGCGCATAAACGCCGATTGCCGCAGCGTGTGTGCGGGCCCAATAGAACCGGCCGACCAAGCATGGTAGCGCTCGGCAAAATCGGCAGGGCCGAGCGTGCGCTTGACGACGACCCTGTCTACCAAATCCGGCACCCCAGCCGTGGCTGCGATGTGGTTAAGGGCGGCGTCGGCAATCGCGGCAATGCGCTCGGATTCCTCTGCGTGGTAGGCATTGCCGAACCCGGGCGCCTCCGCGGCCGGCACCGGCACCAGAATGAAGAGGTTTTCGTGGCCCGCGGGCGCTACGTTCGGGTCGGTGGCTGAGGTCTTGGACACGTAGATGGACTCCGAGGCACCCAACGGCCGGGAAGGCTCCGGACCGGAATAGACGGCGCGGAAATCCGGATCCCAATCCTGGCTAAAAAGCAGCGTATGGTGTGCTAGTTCTGGCAGCTCGCCCTTCACTCCGGCCAAAACGAGCACGGTGCCCAGGCCCGGATTACGCCGACCCCAGTAGCGCTCTGGATAGGTGCGCAGCTGGGGCGGCAAAAGCTGGGTCTCGGTGTGGTGCAAGTCCGCCGCCGACACCACAATATCGGCGTGGATAGCGCCCTTATTCGTGCGCACACCCGTGACCTGCCGGTTGGCAACCTTAATGGAGGTCACCTCCTCGCCCAAGCGGAAGGTGGCGCCAAACTTCCGTGCTTGCCGGTAGATGGCCTGGACCACGGCGGCGAAACCGCCCTGCGGGTAGCGCACGCCCTCCACTAGGTCGGTGTGGCTCATCAAAGAATACAGTGCCGGTGCGGCGGCCGGCTCGGAGGACAAAAAGACCGCCGGGTAGCTTAAGATTTGGCGCAGGCGGGCATCAGAAAACGTTTGGCCCACGTACTGCTTTAGGTTTACCGTCAGCAGAGCCACGAGGCGGGAAATCCGGGTGCGGATATCGCGGTGCACCAGGTTCAGCGGCGCGGAGAAGGTGGTGTAAAGGAAGTGCTTAAGCGCCATCTCATAGGTATCGCTGGCCTGCGCTAAGTACGCGCGGACTTTCTCCCCCGCGCCGGGCTCCAGTGACTCGAAAAGCGCGGTGACTTCCTCGATCCCGGAGTGCACGTCCACCGGCGCATCGCCATGAAATACGCGGTAGGCAGGGGAGAGGTCCACTAGATCCAGCTCCGCCTCGGTGGAGGTGCCACACAGCGCAAAGAAGTGATCGAAAGCCTCGGGCATGAGGTACCATGACGGGCCGGTATCCCAGCGAAAGCCGGCCTCCGCAAAGCTGCCGGCGCGCCCGCCTACCTCATCCAGCGAGTCCACGACGGTGACCTCGTAGCCCTCGCGGCCGAGCAAAGCGGCGGTGGCGAGGCCGGCGATGCCGGCTCCAATGACGACGGCGTGCATGTTGTTCTCCTTAGTCTCCGGCTCGGAGCGGGGTCAGGTTGCTGTGGCCGCGACGGCGCACCGCGCGGGCCGCGAGCCAAGCCTTGGTGTGGTTCGGCACGGATACTCGCGTGGTGGCGAGTGCCGTAGCCGGAGTGGCGGCGAGGCGATTGGTGAGCTCAGCAAAGATATCCGCCGCCGCGCTCACACCGACCCGCGCGGAAGCCGGGAGCACGTCGATGGTGAGCGCGGCGGTGGCGAGCTCCTGGCGGATCTCTGCGATGAGCGCGGACTTGGTGGCCTCATCAATCCGTCCCGATGGGGCCTGCTGAAGATAGGTGCGGCCCAAAGTGGAGCTATCCTCACCCAGGTCACGCAGGAAATTAATCTTTTGAAAGGCTGACCCTAGAGCGCGGGCACCGCGCTCCATCGCAGCGCGGTCGGCGGGGGAGACGTCCTCTTCGGCCAAGAAAATTTGCAGGCACAATAACCCAATGACTTCCGCTGAGCCGTAGATATAGTCTTGCAGTTCCGATGGGGAGTACTCGCGCTGGGTGAGATCCGCACGCATGGAGTTAAAGAAGGCAGCAAGATACTCGCGGTGGAAGCCGCAGCGGCGAGCAGTGATGGCATAAGCGTGCACTATCGGGTCGGTGTGCAGTCGCCGTTGCGGTGCGGCCAAGATGGTCTGCTCGTAGGCGTCCAGCGCGGCGGCGGGGTCGGTGTGGGCTTGGGCTGCGGCGCCGTCGACAAGCTCGTCTGCAATGCGCACCACCGCATACAGGTGGCGGATATCGGCGCGCACCCGTCCGCGCAGAAGCCGCGTAGCCAGGGAGAAGCTGGTGGAGTACTGCCCCATAACCTGCGCGGCCGCGCGGGAGGCCGCTTGGTCATAGCGAGTCAACATATCTGTCAACGTAGCACGCGGCCTGTTAGCGGTTCGTGGCCCGTGGCTGCCCCTCGGCAAAGCCGGCGGCGGACTGCACGCCCACGGTGGCGCGTTCGCGGAAGGCGGCTAGGGAATCGGCACCGGCGTAAGTACACGAGGAACGCACGCCAGAGACAATCCGGTCCACCAGGTGCTCCACGCCGCCGTGCTCGGGGTCGAGGTAGATGCGAGAGGTAGAAATGCCCTCTTCGAACATCTCGCGGCGGGCGCGCTCAAAGGCCTCGGTATCGGAATTGCGGCCGCGCACCGCCCGGCGCGACGCCATACCGAAGGATTCTTTATAAAAGGCGCCGTCGGCTTCCTTGTGCAGGTCACCTGGGGATTCAAAGGTGCCGGCGAACCAGGAGCCGATCATGACATTGGAGGCACCTGCGGCAAGTGCGAGGGCGACATCGCGCGGGTCGCGCACGCCGCCGTCGGCCCAAACGTGGGCGCCTACCTCGCGGGCGGCCGCAGCACACTCTAGGACGGCCGAGAACTGCGGGCGGCCCACGCCTGTCTGCATGCGGGTGGTGCACATCGCGCCCGGGCCCACACCGACCTTGATAATGTCCGCGCCGGCCGCGGCCAGCTCGCGCACGCCCTCGGCCGTGACGATATTGCCGGCAGCGATGGGAAGCCCCAGTTCCAGCGCGTTGACCTTGCGCAGCGCGGTAAGCATGCTTTCCTGGTGGCCGTGTGCGGTATCGATGACGAGGACGTCAGCACCGGCCTCCGCCAGGGCACGGGCGCGGCCTTCCACATCACCGTTGATGCCCACCGCAGCACCGATGTGTAAGCGGCCTTGCTTGTCGACGCCCGGCCTGTACATCTTCGCCCTCACCGCGCCCTTCCTCGTGAGGATTCCGGCCAAGGTGCCATCCGGGTTGACCACCGGCGCCAACTTGCGGGAGGTTTTGCGCAGCTTGGTAAAAGCCTCCTGTGGGTCAATGCCCACCGGCAGCGTGACCAAGTCGGTGGTCATCAATTGACCGACGGCGGTGAAGTTATCCTGCCCACGCAGGTCCTTCGGGGTGATGATGCCGATGGGCATGTCCCCCTCGACCACGATGGCGGCACCATGGGCGCGCTTGTGTAAAAGGTTGCTGGTATAGCCCACGGTGTGGTGCGGCTTGACGGTAATTGGGGTGTCATAGACCAAGTCCGCCGCCTTCACAGAGGCGATGGTTTCTGCGGCCGCTTCTAAGGAGAGGTCCTGTGGCAGGATAGTCAGCCCGCCGCGCCGGGCGATGGTCTCGGCCATGCGGCGCCCGGCCACGGCGGTCATATTGGCCACGATGAGCGGGATGGTATTTCCGGTGCCGTCCTCAGTGGTGAGGTCTACCGACTGGCGCGAGCCCACCTCGGAGTGACTCGGGACCATAAATACGTCGGAGTAGGTCAATTCGTACGGCGGATGGGAATCGTTGAGAAAACGCACTGGGGTGTACCTCGCTTTAGGCTCGGGTGGCGCGGTCTCACCGCGCGGATGAAGACACTAAAACTATACTCCTCGACTTTCCCCGCATCCGCGGCCTCAGTATCCTGTCTGGGTGTCTCAGAAACCAGATCCCCGCATTTCCGCAGAGGTAAAAATCAACCTCACCATCCTCGTCCTCGGCGCGATGGTGATGATCCTGAACGAGACCGCCCTGTCGGTGGCGCTGCCCACCATCATGGCGGACTTCGGCATCCCCGCGACCTCTGCCCAGTGGCTGCTTACCGGTTTCCTCCTCACCATGGGCGTGGTCATCCCGACCACCGGCTTTCTCATGGATAAGTTCACCACCCGGCAGATCTTCTTGGCATCGTCGGGCGTATTTCTTGCCGGTACGGTGCTGGCGGCGCTCGCCCCGGCCTTCGGCGTGCTGCTGGTGGGGCGCGTATTCCAGGCGGCCGGCACCGCCTTGATGATCCCTACACTGATGACGGTGGCGATGACCCTCGTTCCGCCGCAGCGCCGCGGCAGCGTGATGGGCATTATCTCCGTGGTGATCTCCGTGGCTCCGGCGCTCGGGCCCACTGTAGGCGGCTTCGTGTTGAGCATGTCTAGCTGGCATGTCATCTTCTGGACCATGGTGCCGCTGCTCGGCCTCATCTGCGCCGCCGGCTATTTCCGCCTAGTCAACGTGGGAGATAAGCGCGATACCCCGCTGGATTTCCCGTCCGTAGTCCTGTCCGTCATCGCCTTTGGCGGGTTGGTCTACGCCGTATCGTCCCTGGAAAACATGCTGGAGGGCGAAGGCCTGGTAGACATCGTCGTTCTCATCGTCGGCCTCGTGGCTTTGGCGCTTTTCACCCGCCGCCAGTTGCGCCTGGCCAAGGACAATCGCGCTCTTTTGGACATGCGCCCGTTTACGGTTCCCAACTTCACCGTGGCGGTACTGGGCATGCTGCTCATGTTTGGGCTATTGCTCGGCGTGGTCAATATCCTGCCGATCTACCTGCAGACCTCCCTGGCGGTAAGCTCCCTGGTCACCGGGCTTGTCGTCATGCCTGGCGGTTTGCTGCAAGGCGGCATCTCGCCCATGGTCGGCCGCCTCTATGACATCCACGGGCCCCGCCCGCTTATGATCCCAGGCGCCCTTCTCCTCGCCGCGGGCACGTGGCTGATGACCCTGCTCAACGAGGACAGTGCGGTATGGATGGTCATTGGCATGCACATCCTTTTTGCGCTGGGCATCGCGCTTATGATGACGCCGCTGATGACGACGTCCCTGGCCTCCCTGCCAGATGAGCTCTACTCGCACGGCTCCGCCATTCTCAATACCCTGCAGCAGCTGGCGGGCGCGGCCGGCACTGCCTTCCTAATGACGTTCCTGACCCGTGGCACCAAGTCCGGTGCGGCCCAAGGTATGAACGAGGCAGCCGCGACGGCTCACGGGGCGCACTGGGCCTTCCTTTTTGCCGGCGTGCTTTCGCTGGTGGTCGTTGTGCTCGCTCCGTGCCTCAAGCGCGTGCCCTCCGCGGAATAGGCACAAGGACAAAATAAAAGCCCGCACCAGCGGGCCTTTAACTTTTGGGCGCGAGTTAAGAGGCGCACAGCGGCAGGTTCAACCGCTCCTCTTCAGCCTTATCGCCCCACACCAGGAATGCGGACTGGGTGCCTTCCACGGCCATCACGTAGGTCGGAACATCCGCGGTGGTCTCAAAGCTTTGGATAGTGCACTGATCATTGGAAAGCTCGACCGGTTCGGCGTCGGGAAGCATGGCATCGCGCTCCTCCACGCTGGGGTAGTAGGTCACGATGTAGTTGAACCCATCGCCCACGCAGGAAATCTTGGCCTCCTGGCCAGGTTCCGGCTCGCGCGAGGAGCACTTAGCCCCATCGAAGCCGTCCTGGCCGCTGCGGGAGCCCACCAAGTCCGGATACGCATCCGCGAGGTTTTGCTCCTTATCATTCCAGCTGGGGTAGGACAGGAAGAACCACAGCGCGGCCGCAGCAGCAATCGCGACCACCGCCAGCACCGTGATGAGCGCAATGAGCCCGCCCTTGCCCTTCTTCTTCGGCGCGGGTGCCATCGGTTGCTGCGGCTGCGCCATGGGCTGGGCCATCGGCTGCGGCTGTTGCGGCGGGGCGAACTGCTGCTGAGGGCGTGGTTCTGGCTCCTGCACGCGGGGAATCTGCGCGGTATCGAAATCGCGCTCCGGGCGCAGGTAAGCGACCACATCCTTGGCGCTTTCTGCCGTGCCAGTGGGCTTATACTCCGGGCATTTGCGGGCAACGAGCTCTTTAAACGCCGCCACTGCATCGCCGTGCTCTTCGCCGGATGGACCGGCCGCAGCCAGCACCGAAACCTGGCGTTGCTTATCGACGCCCACCCGGGCCTCCCTTAGCCCATGCACCGCAAAGTCTGCCCGCCCGCGGGAAATTAGGAAGTCCACCGCACCCGCCAGCGGACCGAAGACGTCGGCGGCCTCCTCGCGGCCGAGATCACTGGGAAGCTCAGAAAGTTGGGTTCCGGAAACCCCTTCGCGCACGATGAATTCCTGCCCATCCGCGGTAGTGCCCGTGCCTACCAGCGGCGCGATGGCTGGGTGGTGCAACCCATGCAGTGCCGTGGACTTGTCCACCACGCCGGTAATTTCCGGCGCGAAGATTTCCACGCTTAGCTGCTGGTGCGTGGTTCCATCTTCGACCGCAAAGAGGGTAGACGATGGAGCCTCATCCAACACGGCCAATTCGTGCAGGTTGTGCTGGGTGGCAAAGAACTCAGGAAGCTGGGGCACGGTCGCGACGTCCTTTAATAGTGGGGAGGGGCAGGGAACGATAAAACGATTCTAGATTACATGCCCATGCCCCTGTTCGCTACCGGCGTACACCCGTATGAGCTGCGCATATGGTGGATTCTGGCGGTATTGCGGGCATCTGGGAACAAAACCGGAAATTATCGGCGGACTGCCGCGTTAGAGTGGGTATCACATTAGAAGCGAAAGTATAGGGGAATCATGTTCGAGAGGTTTACCGATCGTGCTCGCCGCGTCATCGTTTTGGCGCAGGAAGAAGCACGCATGCTTAACCACAATTACATCGGCACCGAGCACATCCTGCTCGGCCTTATCCATGAGGGTGAAGGCGTAGCCGCCAAGGCGCTGGAATCCATGGGTATCTCCCTGGAGGATGTCCGCCGCGAGGTCGAGGAAATCATCGGCCAGGGCAGCCAGCCACACACCGGCCACATCCCCTTTACCCCACGCGCCAAGAAGGTCTTGGAGCTTTCCCTGCGCGAAGGCCTGCAGATGGGACACAAGTACATCGGTACTGAGTTCTTGCTATTGGGTCTCATTCGCGAGGGCGACGGCGTTGCCGCCCAGGTGCTGACCAAGCTTGGTGCCGACCTGCCGCGCGTGCGCCAGCAGGTTATCCAGCTGCTGTCCGGTTATGAGGGCGGCCAGCAGGAGGGTGGTTCCTCCAACGGCCAGGGCTCCGGTCCGGTCGGCGCGGGTGCAGGTGCCGGCGCGGGCGGCCGTGGTGGCTCCGGCGGTTCCGGCGAGCGTTCCAATTCGCTGGTGCTCGACCAGTTCGGCCGCAACCTCACCCAGGCCGCTAAGGACGGCAAGCTCGATCCGGTCGTCGGCCGTGAGTCCGAGGTAGAGCGCATCATGCAGGTGCTGTCTCGCCGTACGAAGAATAACCCGGTCCTCATCGGTGAGCCGGGCGTTGGTAAGACCGCCGTCGTCGAGGGCTTGGCGCTCGACATTGTCAACGGCAAGGTTCCAGAGACCCTTAAGGACAAGCAGCTTTACTCGCTCGACTTGGGCTCCCTGGTTGCTGGCTCCCGCTACCGCGGTGACTTTGAAGAACGCCTGAAGAAGGTGCTCAAGGAGATTAACCAGCGCGGCGACATCATCTTGTTCATCGATGAGATCCACACCCTGGTTGGTGCTGGTGCTGCCGAAGGCGCCATCGATGCAGCCTCGCTGCTCAAACCGAAGCTGGCTCGTGGCGAGCTGCAGACCATCGGTGCTACCACCCTTGAGGAATACCGCAAGCACATCGAAAAGGATGCCGCCCTGGAGCGCCGCTTCCAGCCAGTCAAGGTGGAAGAGCCTTCCCTGGATGACACCTTCTTGATCCTGAAGGGCCTGCGCGATAAGTACGAGGCGCACCACCGCGTGTCCTACACCGATGAGGCGCTGCATGCTGCAGCTTCCCTCTCGGATCGCTACATCAATGACCGTTTCTTGCCGGATAAGGCCGTTGACCTCCTTGATGAGGCTGGCGCTCGTATGCGCATCAAGCGCATGACCGCACCGAAGGGCCTGCGTGAGGTCGATGACCGCATCGCCGAGGTCCGCAAGGAAAAGGAAGCGGCCATCGATGCCCAGGACTTTGAGAAGGCAGCCGGCCTGCGCGATAAGGAGCGCAAGCTGGGCGAGGAGCGCGCAGAGAAGGAAAAGCAATGGCGCTCCGGCGACCTTGAGGAAATCGCCGAGGTGGGCGAGGACCAGATCGCCGAGGTTCTGGCGCACTGGACCGGCATCCCGGTGCTGAAGCTGACGGAGAAGGAATCCAACCGTCTGCTCAACATGGAAGAGGAGCTGCACAAGCGCATCATTGGCCAAGACGAGGCGGTCAAGTCCGTCTCCCGCGCCATCCGCCGCACCCGTGCAGGCCTCAAGGATCCGCGCCGTCCATCCGGCTCCTTCATCTTCGCCGGCCCGTCCGGTGTAGGTAAGACCGAGCTGTCGAAGTCCCTGGCTAACTTCCTCTTCGGTTCGGATGATGACCTCATTCAGATCGACATGGGTGAGTTCCACGATCGCTTCACCGCGTCCCGCCTCTTCGGTGCCCCTCCGGGATACGTTGGCTACGAAGAGGGCGGCCAGCTGACCGAGAAGGTTCGCCGCAAGCCGTTCTCCGTCGTGCTTTTCGATGAGATCGAGAAGGCCCACAAGGAGATTTACAACACCCTCCTGCAGGTGCTGGAAGATGGCCGCCTTACTGACGGCCAAGGTCGCGTCGTCGACTTCAAGAACACCGTACTTATCTTCACCTCGAACCTGGGCACCCAGGACATCTCGAAACCGGTGGGCTTGGGCTTTACCGGCTCCTCCGAGAATGATGCGGATGCTCAGTACGATCGGATGAAGCAGAAGGTCAACGACGAGCTGAAGAAGCACTTCCGCCCAGAGTTCTTGAACCGTATCGATGACATCGTCGTCTTCCACCAGCTCACCCAGGAGCAGATTGTGGAGATGGTCGAGCTACTCATCGGCCGCGTGGCCAAGCAGCTGGATGAGCGCGATATGGGCATCGAGCTCACGCAGAAGGCCAAGGACCTGCTGGCTAAGCGCGGCTTCGACCCAGTATTGGGTGCTCGTCCGCTGCGCCGCACCATTCAGCGCGAGATTGAGGATCAGCTCTCTGAGAAGATCCTCTTCGGCGAAATCGGCGCCGGCGAGATCATCACCGTCGACGTCGAAGGCTGGGACGGCGAGTCCAAGGACAACACGGGCGCGAAGTTCACCTTCAGCCCACGCCCGAAGCCTCTGCCGGAGGACACTGAGGAGCCACAGCTTGACGACGCCGAGGTGCGCGACAACGACGCCGACTCCACCGATTCCGGCGAGCCCGACACCATCACCCCGGACGTTCCGGGCGATGGCGGCTCCACCGCCGCCGGAACCGACCTAGAGTCCGGCTCCGGTTCCGACTCCGATGACGACGGCCACAACCCGCCGCCAGCAGGCGCCGGCCAGCCGATGTAACTCGGGGCAACGATTAAGGCCACCCAGTACCTCGCTTTCTGCGAGGCTGGGTGGCTTTTTGCGTGCAATCCTCTGCATTCGGCTCCCATTTGGCGCGCGCAATCAGAAGATGCCGGTTTCCCGTCGAATCTTTTCCATGTCCAAAACCTACTGCGCAGTAGGAACGGTGGAAGTGGAATTGCTAAAATAAATGCTTATGGGACTTCAGTATCGTTCAAGAAAAAAGACCGGCAAGAATAGCTGGATCAACGTCTCCGGATCCGGTGCGTCGATGTCTACCAAGGTAGGGCCGGTTACCTTTAATTCCCGCGGCGGCATGTGGGTGAACCTGCCGGGTGGATTCAATTTCCGCGGCCGCTGGCGTTAACCAGATCACACGCCCTGGATCGCGACCTGCGATTATAGCCGGCTATTATTAACTCCCTAAATAGGAAGGTGGAACAGGCCGGCGTCGTTTTGCTCGGCGAGGCCGTCGGCAAGCAGCGAAGCCAACGCCCGGGAGCGCTGTGCCGCATCGGGCCAGACTACGTCAATCTCGGACTGGGGCACCGGCCCATCCGCCGCGCGCAGCACATCCAAAATCTTGCCGCGCACCTGCCGGTCCGTGCCCACGAATTTCTGCACGCGCTTTTTCGCCCGTGCCTGCTCCTCTGCACTGGGCTGCGGCCGGCCAGCGAGCTGCCACGCACAGCTCGCGCGCAGCGGGCACTGCTCGCAGGAAGGATTCTTCGCCGTGCACACCAGCGCTCCCAATTCCATGAGCGCGGCCGAAAAACGCGGTCCATTCTCGGCCGGCAACAGCTCCGCCACGGCCGTTAATTCCCGCTTCGACGGCTGCGGCGCCAAGAACCTACCGTCCTCCGCGCGCGCATACACCCGGCGCACATTGGTATCGACCACCGGCACGTTTATCCCAAAGTGGAAGCACGCCACGGCGCGCGCGGTGTAGTCACCGATGCCCGGCAGGCGCAGCAGCTTATCGACGTCCGCCGGCACTTCACCCTCGCCAATGGCCGCCGCGCACTCCCACAGGCGCAGCGCACGCCGCGGATAGCCCAGCTTGCCCCAAGCGCGCAGTACCTCCGCCCGGCTGGCCTGGGCAAAGTCCGCCGGGGTGGGCCAGCGCCGCATCCATTCCTCCCACACCGGAGCTACGCGCGCGACCGGGGTTTGCTGGCTCATGACCTCGCTGAGCAGCACACCCCACGCGCTCGTGCCAGGCCGGCGCCACGGCAGGTCGCGTTCATTGGCATCGAACCAGGAAAGAAGAGCTTGCGAATCCATCGTGGGAGATAGTCTAGGGCATTAGAATGTGGCCTATGCCTTTACGTAATGTTGCCCACGAACCGCAGGCCGTATGGGAGGCCCTTAAGGCGGGAAATCAGCGCGTGCTGGACGGCGAGACCGTCGACGTGCGCGAGATTTATAACCGCGAGGGACTGACCCATGGTCAGGATCCCCGCGTGGTGGTCATTTCCTGTTCCGATTCCCGCGCCCCTATCGAGCACGTTTTCAATATCGGCTTCGGCGATGCCTTTGTCATCCGCACCGCCGGCCACATTCTTGACGACGCCGTCGTAGCCTCCCTCGACTACGCCCTCGCCGCCCTCAAACCCAACCTGCTGGTGGTCCTCGGCCATCAATCTTGTGGCGCGGTGGGCGCGGCTACCGGTTTCGTGGCCGGCGGCGATCTACCCACCGGCCTGCAGCGACCCATTATCGAGAAGGTCGCCGCCTCCGCCCTAGTGGCAGGCCCGAATGCCACGACTGACGACGTCGAGCGGGAACACACCCGCCAGACCGTCGCCCAACTAGTCGCCAGCGTGCCCAGCGTGCGCCGCCTGCTGGACGAGGGCGCCTTGGGCGTTGTCGGCGCGCGCTACCTGTTGGAGGACTCCAGCGTGGAAACCCTGCAGACCTTCGGGGTGGAATAACCCAGCCTGACACGCGGCGCCGGCTTAGCGCACCGGCCCGCACCCACCGCTTAAAATTGACAGCGTGACGCAGAAAAAGCCCCTACCTGAAGAGATCTACAAACGCCGCCGCGTGGCGGCGCTCATCATCGTGCTCGTGCTGGCCGTGGTGCTGATCTGGGCGGCCGTGGCCGCCTTCGGGGGCAGCAGCGATGAGTCGGCCGATACCGCCGCCCCTGCGCCCACGCCGGAGCAGACCTCGTCTTCTGCCGCTCCGGAGACCTCCGAGGCTGCCTCGGAGACGGCTGCAGAGGCCGCGTCCGAGGGGGCATCGGAAAGCAAGGCGGCCGAAAGTGAGCCGTCGAGCGCTGCGCCTGCAAGCTCTGAGGCGGCCAAGAAGACCTGCGATCTCGCGGACCTCCAGGTGCGCACCTCCATGCTGAACTACTCCGTGCCGGAAGGTGAGCTGCCGAAGTTCTTTATGACGGTCACCAACCCCACGGCCGCGGATTGCAAGATCGACCTGGACAAGAACCTGCTGCGCTTCGAGGTCTACAAGATGGCCGATAACGAGCGCGTGTGGTCCGATACGGATTGCTACGCCTCCGTACAGACCGGCTCGCAGACCTTCCCGGCCGGCAAGGACGTGAAATTCGAGGCCGAGTGGTCCCGCCAGGCTTCCAAGCCGGGCGAGTGCACCGACCGCCCCGTGGCCGAACCTGGGGCCTACTTCGCCCACACCGTCATCGGCGATAACTCTTCGCCGCCGCAGGACTTCACGCTGCGCTAGGCGCTATCCCGACACCGCGGCGATGGCCTGCCCCAGCGTCCCGGCCTGGTGCACGCGCATGCCTTCGACCGGCTCGATATCCCCGCGCGGGATAATCGCGTTCTTATAGCCCAGCCGCGCGGCCTCCATCAAGCGCCGCTCCACATTGGGCACCGGCCGCAACTCTCCGGCCAGGCCCACCTCGCCGATGACCACCGTCTTGGCCGGCAGCGGCTGCTCGTGTAGCGAGGACCACGTTGCCAGCGCCACCGCCAGATCCGTGGCGGTTTCCGTAATCCGCATCCCGCCCACCGTGGCGACATAAGCATCCTTATCGTTGGTGCGTTGGCCCGCGCGCGCCTGCAGGACCGCGAGCACCATCGGCACGCGGTTGGAATCTAGCCCGGTCACCACGCGCCGCGGGTTCTTGGCCACCGGGTCCACCGTGAGCGCCTGCACCTCCGCGAGTATCGGCCGCACGCCGTCCATCGCGACCGTCACGGCCGAGCCATCCGGCGTCGTGCCGCGGTGCGAGAGGAAGAGCCCCGAAGGGTCCGCAACCTCCCGGATGCCGCCGGCCGTCTGCTCAAAGCAGCCCACCTCATCGGTGGCACCAAAGCGATTCTTGATGCCACGCAGCATGCGCAGGCTGGATTGGCGGTCGCCCTCGAAGTTTAAAACGACGTCGACAAGATGCTCTAGCACGCGCGGGCCGGCCACATTGCCATCCTTGGTCACGTGGCCTACCAGCAGCACCGGAATGCCGGTGGACTTTGCCAGGGAGGTCAGCGCGGCCGTCACCGCGCGCGACTGCGCCACGCCACCAGATACGCCCTCCACGCCCACGGCGTGCATGGTCTGCACCGAATCGACGATGATCAGGCTCGGCTTGAGCTTATCCACGTGCCCAAAGACCGCATCCAAGTTGGACTCGGCCGCCAAGTACAGCGATTCTTGGAGGGCGCCGGTGCGCTCGGCGCGGGAGCGGACCTGGCCGGCGGATTCCTCGGCCGTCGCATAGAGCACGGTACGGCCGAGCTGGGACCACCGCGAGGCTACTTCCAGCAGCAGCGTGGATTTGCCCACGCCCGGCTCGCCGGCCATGAGCACCACTGAGCCGGGCACGATGCCGGTTCCTAGCACGCGGTCGAGCTCGCCGATGCCGGTGCGCACCGTCTTTGTCGCCTGCGCCCCAATCTTGGTAATCGGCTGCGCCGGGCTCGACGGCGCTACGCCCTTGCTTGCCGACGCCCCCGCAGTCCCCGGCCCCGCCACCACCGGCGCCCTTTCCTCCAACGTGCCCCAGGACCCGCAGTCGGGGCAGCGCCCCAGCCACTTCGGCGAGACGTAACCGCATTCGGAACAGGTATGGATGGGGCGAGATTTCTTGGCCATAGCTTCTAGCCTAAAACACATAAACGCCCCCAGCCCGGAAAGGGAGGCTGGGGGCGGAAGCGCTGCGGCTTAGTTCTTCGGGGCCTCGGAGTAGCCCTCTGGAGACTCGACATCACGATCGAATTCGCCGGACTGCATCTGGGTGGCGGCAATGGTGGCGTCCACGTCGACGGAACCATTGGAGAACTCGAAAGTAACCGGGCGGTCGCCGGCATAGCCAAAGTCATCGTTCTTCAGCGAGGTGGCGATGTACTGGACGGTCTCGGAATCCTGCTGGGTGGTGGCGTCCAAGTTCTTCTGGGAATCCGCGATGATGGACTGGTTGCGGTGCAGCGGCTGAGCCTTGTCCATCTCTACGCGCTGGCCGTCGACCTTTACGGACTCCAAGGAGATGACATCGGTGTCATAGCCCTGGTTGACCGCGCTAAACTTCAACGCTGCGCTGCCATCCGGCTCCACCAAGATGGTGACATCGCGAACTGCAACCTTGTTATCATCCGTGCTTGCAGAAGCACCATCGACCGCCGCCACCTTATCGGCGGTCTGGGTGATCTGACCCGCCGAGCAAGAAGCCAGCGCCAGAGCGGAGACGGCGGTAACGGAAATAATGGCACCGCGGCGGGCGGCGGACTTCAGGGACTGCACGTTGAGCATCCTCCATCAATTGCGATCACAGGGCTTATCAACGCTTTAGCCTAGTCCCTTTCGCATTAAAGTACACAGTTTGTCCCAAACCGGGCGGGTAGACCGTGGGGGTATACGGGGGTATCCGCAGGCGGGGCGGCCGCTCGTGATAAAATGACGGCCTTAGTCAACCGGGATAAAACGGGAAACAAGGAGTGGCAATGGAGTATAAGGTCGGCGAGGTCGTCGTCTACCCGCACCACGGTGCGGCCGTCATCGAGGATATCGAGACCCGCGAGATGGGTGGCGAGACGCTGGAATACCTGGTGCTGCACATCAACCAGTCCGACCTAGTCGTCCGCGTGCCCATCAAGAACGCCGATAACGTCGGCGTGCGCGACGTCGTGGGCAAGGAGGGCCTGGAAAAGGTCTTTTCCGTGCTGCGTGACGAGGACGTTGAAGAGGCTGGCAACTGGTCCCGCCGTTATAAGGCTAACCAGGAGCGCTTGGCCTCCGGCGATATCAATAAGGTCGCCGAGGTCGTTCGCGACCTGTGGCGTCGCGACCAGGACCGTGGCCTTTCGGCCGGCGAGAAGCGCATGCTGGGCAAGGCCCGCACCATCCTGGTGGGCGAGCTCGCGCTGGCCAAGCCGGTTGATGAGAAGAAGGCCGACACCATGATGGAAGAGATCGATGCCACCATCGAGCGCCACCGCGCGGCCGGATTGGTAGACGATAAGTCCATCACCACCGATATCGACAACGACATCGATCTCGATGACCTCTCCTTCGACGACGAAGACTAAACCGCGCGTCATCGCGCTCATCGCGGCCGCCGGCCAGGGCACCCGCCTCGGTGCCGAGGTGCCCAAGGCTTATGTCGAGCTGCGCGGGCGCACCCTCCTGGAGCGCTCCGTGCGCGCGCTGCTGGCCTCCGGCGTGGTCGATGAGGTCATTGTGTTGGTCAGCCCAGATATGGAGCCCGAGGCCGCCCGGATTATCGGCCGCATCGACACCGCAGGCGCTCAAAGCGCTACAAACGCCGCGCCCATCCGCCTCGTGCACGGCGGCAGCGAGCGCGCCGATTCCGTGTGGGCAGGCCTGCAGGCAATCCCCGACGACGACGCCGTGGTACTCATCCACGATGCGGCCCGGGCGCTGATCCCGCCGGCGATGGTGCGGGACGTCGCCAAGCGTGTGCTCGAAGGCGCCCCCGCGGCCGTGCCGGTGGTTCCCGTGGCCGATACCATCAAGGAAGTCGCGGCCGACGCCGTGGTGAGCACGCCCGACCGCTCCCGCCTGCGCGCCGTGCAAACCCCGCAGGCCTTCCGCCTGTCCGCGCTGCGCCAGGCCAACCTCGATTATTGGACCCAGCAGCCCGAATTTACCGCCACGGATGATGCCAGCCTCATGGAATGGCACGGCGAGCGCGTGGCAACCGTGCCGGGCGATACCCTGGCGTTCAAAATCACCGCGCCCATCGATCTCACCCTAGCCCACGCTTTGACCGAGGAGACCCATGACTAACCCGATTATCCCGCGCGTTGGCATCGCCACCGACGCCCACCAGATCGAGGCCGGCAAGGACTGCTGGATCGCCGGCCTGCTCTTCGAGGACGTGGATGGCTGCGAGGGCCACTCCGATGGGGACGTGGTAGCGCACGCGCTTGTCGACGCCCTTTTATCCGCCTCCCACCTCGGCGACCTCGGCTCTTTCGTGGGCGTCGGCCGGCCCGAATACGACGGCGTATCCGGAGCGAAACTGCTGCGCGAATGCCGGGAATTGCTCGAATCCGAAGGGTTCATCATCGGCAATGCCGCCGCGCAGCTTATCGGCCAAACCCCCAAAATGGGCCCGCGCCGCGCAGAGGCCGAGGCTGTGTTGGGTGAAATCCTCGGTGCCCCCGTGTCCGTCTCTGCCACGACGACGGACCACCTAGGTTTCACCGGCCGTAAGGAAGGGCGTGCGGCGGTTGCCACGGCCGTCGTCTGGCGCGCCTAGCCTCAGCTGAAGTAAGGTCGTGGCAGGAGGATGGCATGACGTTGAAAATGCGTGTTACTGATACGCGGTCTTTGCGGAGGCGGCGCGAGGAACTAATGCATGTTTTTTGTGATGCCGCCGGTGGTCCGTTGACCACTGAGGAACTTAGCGATCTAGCTGCCGCTGGTCGTCTTTCCCCAGAAGAGCGCGGCCTCTATGACGAACTGCGTCGCGTCGAACTGCTTCTTGATAGCTAGAGTGGGCAGCTTCCCATGATGAGTCAGGTTCAACGGGAAACTGAGAAATTCTTTGACCACGTCTACAAATTGCACCTGCACGTATTTCCCCTCAACGGTGAATCTGACATTGACGTTGAGTTGGATCTCAATGCTGATAACAACACCGGGATATTAGAGCTGCACGTCCCATTAGTCTATGGCGCTGGGGCTATGGAGCTTTCACGACCGGTGGAATTTAGCGACCTATTTGAATCTGTCGTCCGGTTTCACACCACACCGTCACGAAACGGACGGGATTTGAGTATCAAGTCCAGCAAATTCGAACTTCGTGTTGGCACCGCGCCTGGAGTGAGGTTTGAATACGAGCGCGACAATAAGGGTGCGCCTACAGCTCACATTCATCATTCTGGCGTCGCAGGGTTATTGAGCCCGGCACTGATGAAGAGTTTCTTTGGTATGAAAAATTCCCGAAAGAAAGGTCGGATCGAAGACATCCATTTTCCTGTCGGGGGAAGCCGGTTTAGAGTTTCGGTAGAGGAATATTTTTCATTCCTTTTTAAAGAGTGCGGATTTCATGCTCGTCCTGGTTGGGAGGGAGCGCTACACGCAAGCCGTCAGGAGTGGCTGGAGACACAGCTTGCTGCCGCAGTTGCTGATAACCCCTACGTGGCGGCCGCGACTCTGCGAAGCCTAGGTTTTGTGGTTGCTGATCCCAGCTAGGGCTAGTCAGCAACTCCAGTGCACGCGTCAATTAGACTGGGTGGCGTGAGTACTTTGCGCATTTATGACACAGCCACCCGCAGCCAACGCGATTTCGAGCCGATTCGCCCCGGCCACGCCTCCATTTATCTGTGCGGCGCCACCCCGCAGGCCCAGCCACACATCGGGCACTTGCGCTCCGGCGTCGCCTTCGACATCCTGCGCCGCTGGTTGCTCGCCCAAGGCTATGACGTAGCCCTGGTGCGCAACGTCACTGATATCGATGACAAGATCCTCACCAAGGCGGCCGAGAATAATCGCCCCTGGTGGGAGTGGGTGTCCACCTATGAGCGCGAGTTCACTAAGGCCTATAACACCCTGGGCGTCATCCCGCCTTCGGTTGAGCCGCGTGCGACCGGCTTTGTCACCCAGATGGTCGACTATATGCAGCGGCTTATCGACGCCGGCTTTGCCTACCCCGCCGACGGCTCCGTCTACTTCGATGTCGCCGCCTGGACCAAGGCCGAAGGATCTGATTACGGTTCGCTGTCCGGCAACAAGGTAGAGGAAATGGAGCAGGGCGAAGGCGAGGATTCCGCCAAACGCGGCGCACAGGACTTTGCCCTGTGGAAGGCCGCGAAGCCGGGCGAGCCCAGCTGGCCTACCCCGTGGGGCGACGGCCGCCCTGGCTGGCACCTAGAGTGCTCGGCCATGTCCACCTATTACTTGGGCTCTAATTTCGATATCCACTGCGGCGGCCTAGACCTGCAGTTCCCGCATCACGAGAACGAAATCGCGCAGTCGCATGCAGCCGGCGATAAGTTCGCCAACTACTGGATGCACAACCACTGGGTGACGATGTCGGGCGAGAAGATGTCGAAGTCGTTGGGCAACGTGCTCTCGATTCCGAATATGTTGGAGCTGGTGCGCCCGGTAGAGCTGCGCTACTACCTGGGCTCGGCACACTACCGCTCCGTGCTGGAGTATTCCGAGGCCGCGCTGACCGAGGCCGCCGCTGGCTACCGCCGCATCGAGGACTTCCTCGCCCACTTCGATGACCTAGAGCTGGGCGAGTGGACGCAGGGCTTTGCAGACGCGATGAATGATGACATCGGTGTGCCCAAGGCTTTGGCGGAAATCCACACCACCGTCCGAGCCGGTAATAAGGCGCTCGCGGCCGGCGATGAGGCCGAGGCGCGCACGCTGGCTGGCCAGGTCCGCGCGATGGCGCACGTACTTGGTTTTGACCCGCTGGAGTGGGAAGATGGAGCGCAAGCTAGCGGGGCGGATGCCGCGCTGGATGCGCTGGTACAAGCTGAGCTGGAGCGGCGCACCCAGGCGCGCGCGGACAAGGACTTCGCTACTGCCGACGCCGTCCGAGACCGCCTCGCGGCCGCCGGCATCACCATCACCGATACCCCAGACGGCCCGACCTGGTCGCTGGCGCAGCGTTAAGCACTCCGAAAGGACATAAATTATGGCACGTACCCACGGCCGCGGTGGCGCGGGAATCCGCAAGACCAATAAGAAGGGCGCAACCAAGGGCTCCGGCGGCCAGCGCCGCAAGGGCTTGGCCGGTAAGGGCCCGACGCCCAAGGCAGAGGACCGCATCTACCACGCCAAGCACAAGGCCAAGTTGGAACGCGAGCGCCGCAATTCCGGCCGCCACCAGAAGGAGACCACCGAGATGGTCGTGGGCCGTAACCCGGTCATCGAGTGTCTGCACGCAAAGGTGCCGGCTACCACGCTCTACATCGTGGCCGGTACCCGCAACGACAAGCGGCTGTCCGAGGCCGTGGCCATGTGCAATACCCGCAATATCCCCATCATCGAGGTGCAGCGCCACGAGATGGACCGCATGACCGGAAACGGCATGCACCAAGGCATCGGGTTGCAGATTCCGCCGTATAAGTACGCCGACGTCGAAGAGCTCATCGCCCGTGCGGCCGAGAACGCGCGCCCAGGCATGTTCGTCATCTTGGATAACATCACCGACCCGCGCAACCTCGGCGCGGTCATCCGCTCCGTGGCGGCCTTCGGTGGCGATGGCGTCATCATTCCTGAGCGCCGCTCCGCCTCCGTAACCGCCGTGGCGTGGCGTACCTCGGCCGGTACAGCGGCGCGCCTGCCGGTTGCCCGCGCGACGAATATCACCCGCACCGTGCAGCAATTCCAAAAGAGTGGCTACCAGGTCGTCGGACTGGATGCCGGCGGCGAGCACACGCTGGATACTTATAACGGCGCGACGGATCCCGTGGTGATCGTCATTGGTTCCGAAGGCAAGGGCATCTCCCGCCTCGTGCGCGAGAATTGTGACGTCATCATGTCCATCCCGATGACGGACTGGGTCGAGTCCCTCAATGCTTCCGTCGCGGCCGGTTCCGTGCTCTCCGAATTCGCACGCCAGCGCCGCGCGGCCCAGTAATCTCTAGCCATTTTCCGCCCAGGGTGGCAGCCACTTAATGGTTCCATTCACCCGGGCCAGGCGGCCGCGTAACGGCGGGGCGTTGGGGTCATCGTCGTTGACGCCATTGTGATACGGGCAGGCGATGGTCAGATTTTCGGGGTTGGTCTCGCCGCCGTGGCGCCACGCGGTGAGGTGGTGGACCTGGCACTCATCGGCGGGGTAATTGCACTGCGGCCACGGGCAGGTGGGGTTTTCTGCGGCGGCCATGGTGCGTTGCTTCGGCGAGGCGAGCCGCTCGCTGCGGTACAGGTTTACCGGGCCCTTCACGGGGTGGATCAAGGTGACGTAGCCGTGCGCGGTAAATGCGCGGCGCACCAAGTCCGCGCCGGTCATTCGGGCACCATTGGTGAGCTGCAGGGTGATGTCATCGCCCGCGGTGTCGACGACACGGTCGAGTTCGTCTAGGCGCAGCACCACATTGGTGGTCACGACCGCCGGGGAAGCTGCGGCGGTGCCTTGGAAAATCTTGCGCACCGAATCGAGCGGGGCGTCCTTATCGAGCGCGGCGTGCATATCCGCGATGTCCGCAGATTTGCCGGTAATTGTCATGGTCCAGGGGCCATCGGCGCGGCGGTAGAGTTTGACACCGGGCTTGCGCTGCGGCGGGCCTTTAATCTCGCGCACGCGTGTGCGCCCCTGCTTATCGACGTCCGATGCATCCCCCTTCATCCCACATAGCTCCCGCCGCAGCGCCCAGGCCTGGCGCTTATTTTTCAGCTTGGAGGCGTGGCGCTCGATGGCTAGCAACGCGGTGAGGCTGTGCCCGTTGGCGCGGGCCGCTGCGATGGATTCGCGTTGGAGCCGGCTAAAGGCAGTGGGGCCGAAGTAGGTATCGGCGAGGGTAAGGAGGCGGGCGGCGGTGGTGTCGGGGCAGCCGGCGTCGATAAGCGCGCGCTTAGTAAGGCCGTGGCAGTCGGCGATAATGTCCATGCCGGCGGCCAGGCCTGTCAAGAATTTCTGTAGCGCGTTCACGGCTCCACACGTTAAGTGCGGGTGCAAGCCGGCGCGCGGAGCGTTGGGTGGGGGTGTGGATAACTAGGCCTGGGCGTCGTCGAGGCCGAAGAATTCGCGGACCTTATCCACAGCGCGGAAGGAATCCGTATTTGGGCCTATGCGTGGGTCGGTTTTCATGCTAGAGGGAATCACGTGGCCGAGGCCCTCCATGGTCCACAGTTCGACGGGGAAATCGCCGTCGTATGCGGTGGCGGTGACATCCGCGGTGGGGTGGTAGTCGCGGGGTGGCTGGCAGGCATTGGCCAGTGCGAAGTGCTCGGCGGTGGCCGGCGCGGAAAGCACGCGGCCGCGGGTGCGCTCGGCGTCCAGCCCGGCGACCCCGCCCTCGTATGGCGCGTACGGGTCGGCGGTGCCGTGGAAAAACAGCAGCGGCGTGGGCCGGTAGCCGGCCGGGTTGCTGGGCGCGTGGTTATCGCCTTCGCCCAGGGTGGAGGCGAAGATGCAAGCGCGGGTGAGGCTAAACGGGGCGTCGAAAAGCAAGCGGAGCACCATCTGCCCGCCGTTGGAGTAGCCGCAGGCAAAGGTACGGGCGGTGCCGAATTCGCGCCCCATCTCCTCGACGAGGAAGGCGGCGAAGGCAACGTCGTCCACGTTCTCCGTGCGGGCGGTGACGGGCAGGACGCTGCGGCAATCGTTGAAATGGCGGTCGACGCCGTCGGGGTAGACGAGGACGGTATTGGTGGCGTCGGCAAGCTCATCGAAGGTGCCGTTAGTAAAGCGGCGCATCACGCTACCGGACTGCAGCGAGCCGTGGAAGAAGAGCAAGAGGTCCGGGCGCGGGCCGGGGTTATCCGGCGCGATGACGAGGAAACGGCGGGTGCGGCCATCCACATCCGCGGTGCGGCGGTGTACGTGCATAGCCGTCCAGTCTAGTCGGCGTGGTGCTCCTCGGCGGTGCTGTGGCAGTCGGCGTGGAAGCGCCTAGCGGCGACCTCGTCGCGCACCGCTTTTTTATTGCGCTGCCAGCCAATGAGGCGGCACACCAGGTAAATGACAAAAGAAATCGTGGTGACGAAAACCGAGACCGGCAGGCCGGGCGCGAGCGACAAGACAAAGCCGCCGACGGCCGAGACCTCAGCAAAGATGGTGGCCCACATGACCGCGCGCAGGGGCGAGGAGGTAATCTGCACGGCCGCCGCACCCGGGGTAATGAGCAGCGCCATGACGAGCAGCGAGCCGACGATTTGTACCGACTGTGCGGCCGCCAAGCCTACGAGTACGGCGAAGGTGACGGAAATGAAGCGGGTGGGTACGCCTGCGGCCTGGGCCATGACCGGGTCGGCCGAGGCGAAGAGCATGGGCCGCCATAGGATGGCGACGGCGGCGAGGATGATTACGGTGGTTGCGGCCAAAAGCCAGACCGAGGCGGAAGATACGCCGACGATCTGGCCGGTCAAAAGCGTCATTGCGGTATTGGCATTGCCGGGGTAGAGGTGCAAAAACAGCACCGAGAGGCCTAAGCCAAAGCTCATGACCACGCCGATGGCGCTGTCTTGCTGGCCCTTAAAGCCTAGCACGGCGAGGATAATGGCGGCCACGATGGCACCGGCCACGGCGCCGAAACCTAGGTTGAGGCCGAAGAGAAGCGCGGCCGAGGCACCCATGAGCGCGAGCTCGGAGGTGGCGTGGACGGAAAAAGACATCTGGCGTAGCACGATGAGCGAGGTCATCACGCCGGACAGGATGCCCAGCAGCGCGGAGGCGATGAGCGAGGATTGCACAAAATCCACGCTGAGAAGGTACTGGGTGTCTTCCATAAAGCTAGACAACGATAAGCCTCCCATCGACGTTTAAGACGTTGACCTTGGAACCGTAGAGCTCGGAAAGGACATCGGAGCGCATGACCTCATCCACCGTGCCGAAGGTATGGCCGCCAGGGGCGAGGTAGAGCACCTTATCCGTCACGCCGAGTACGGGGTTGATGCCATGGGTGACAAAGATAATGGAAGTGCCACGCTCGCGGCGCAGCGCATCCAGCTTGTCCACGGTGGCCTGCTGGCGCGCCGGGTCGAGCGAGAGCAGCGGCTCATCGGCGAGAATGAGCTCCGGATCATTGGCCAGCGCTTGGGCCTGGCGGATGAGCTGCTGCTGGCCGCCGGATAGCTGTCCTACGCGGCGGTCGCGCAGGCCAGTGGCGCCCACCTCGGCGAGGAGCTCGTCGACGCGGCGGCGGGGCGGGCGGCGGCGTCGGAAAGCGCCGTGTGCCAGGGAGAGCGAGACTAAGTCGCGGGCGCGCAGAGGCAGGTCGGCCGGGAACATGCGCTGCTGTGGGATGAAGCCCACGCGGCAGCTAACGTCGACGCTGCCGCCCGTGAGCTTGCGGGTGCCCAAGATGGTGCCGAGCAGGGTGGATTTGCCCACGCCATTGGGGCCCAAAACGGCGATAAACTCGCCGCGGTCAACGGCGAGGTTAAGGCTGGACCACAGCGGGGCAACTGCTGCGTCATGAAAATGGATGAGCACTAGAGCTGCCCTAGGGAGTCGGTGACCTCGTCATAGTAGGTCCAGAATTCTTTGCCATCCGGCGGGGTCTCGCCGATTTCGACGATAGAGACGTCCGCATCTTCCGCGGCGGACTTGATTCGGCCGGCGGTATCGGTTTCGGTCTGTGGGTTAAAGATAAGCAGGTCTACCTTGTCCTCTTTAATCGCTTTGGTGAAGGCGGCGAGGTCGGCCGCGGTGGGCTCGCCCTCGGAGATGGTGGCCTTGCGGTAGCCCTCAGGGGTGACGTCCTTGCCGGAGGTGTACTTCATGATGTAGTCCGCAATCGGCTCGGTCTGCGCGTAGGAGAGGTCGCCCGGCAGCTCCTTGAGCTTGTCACGTAGACGGTCGACGTGGGAATCCACGCGCTCGGTGCTGGCATTAGCATCGGTATTGAGCTCGTTGATCTGGTCAGCGATATTTCCTGCGACCTCGTCAAGCGCCGCTGGGTCGTACCAAATGTGCTCGTTGCCCTCAATATTGGTGACCTTCTCCGGGTCCTTCTTGGCGGTGGCCTTGGCGGCGTCGATGGTCATGACATTGGGGTCGTCGGCCAGCTTGCCGTGGTCGGTGAGCGGCAGGGCGGAGATGATGTTGTCCTGGTCGGAGACGGCCTGGTAAATCCAGGAGTCGTAGCCGCCGCCGTTGACCACGAGCAGGTCCGCGTCCTCGGCCTTGGCGATATCGGCCGCGGAAGGCTCGAAGTGGTGCGGGTCGACGCCGTTGCCTTCGACGATGGGCTTGACCTCGATGTCCACGCCGGAGGCGGTATCGGCCACGGCTTGGGCGACGTCGGCCCAGATGGAGGTGGACGCGACGATGGAGATTTTCTTCTGGGCGCCCGGCTCGGCGGCCGAGTCCTCGGAGTCGGAAGAGCAGGCGGTGGCGGTCAGCAGGAGGCCACCGGCCGCGAGGAGGGCTGCGGATGCGCGAAGTGAGGTATGCATAGTTTCCAGTGTGCGTTTGATGGGAACCATTGTCAATTGAATATGTATTGAAAATACGGCCGCGGGGTATGCTTGCGGTCATGGTGAAACGCAGCCCCACCCGCAAGACGCTGGCCTCGCTGGCCGCCGAGCTGGGTGTTTCGCGCACGACGGTATCCAATGCCTATAGCCGGCCGGACCAGCTTTCGGCCGCAACGCGCGAGCGCATCCTGGCGGCGGCGAAGGCGCGCGGGTACCCCGGGCCGGACCCCACGGCCCGCAGCCTGCGCACCCGTCGCGCGGGCTCGGTGGGCGTGCTGCTGACCGAGCACCTCTCTTATGCCTTCGAGGATATGGCCTCGGTGGATTTCTTGGCTGGAATGGCAGAGGCCTCGGCCGGCGCGCAGACCACGCTCACCCTCATCCCGGCCGGCCCGGAGGGCGAGGCGGAGGCGGCCAGCCTGGTGGGCTCGGCCGCGGTAGATGGCTTTGTGGTCTATTCCGTGGCGGCAGGGGATGCCTACTTGGAGGCGGCGCGCGGCCGCGGGCTGCCGGTGGTGGTCTGTGATCAGCCAACGGATTCGGGACTGCCGTTCGTGGGAATCGATGACCGCGCGGCGATTACCCCGGCCGCCCGCGCGCTGGTGGAGGCCGGCCACCGCAAGATTGGCGTGCTGGCGATTCGCCTCAAACGCGAGCGCCACGATGGCCCCATTTCGTGGGGTGAGCTACAGGGCGCCGATATGCACGTGCAGCGCGCCCGGGTCATGGGTGCCATGGACGTCTTTGCGCGGGCGGGCATCGCGCCGGAGACCGTGCCCGTGGTCACCCAGCACATCAACGATGCGCACACCACGCGGGCGGCCGCGCAGTTGCTTCTCGACGCCCACCCCGACCTCACCGCCGTCCTGTGCACCACCGACTCGATGGCGCTGGGCGTGATGACCTATGCGCGCGAGCGGGGCATCGACATTCCCGGTGAGCTGTCCGTTACCGGCTTCGACGGCATTGATGCGGCGCAGCGCCTTGGCTTGACGACGATCGTCCAACCCAATAAGGCCAAAGGCGCGGCCGCTGGCCTCATGCTCGCTAAGCTCATCGCCGGCGCCGAGGGTTCGGACGCGAGCGAAACTGCGGTGCTGCGGCGCGTGCTGCAGACCAGCTTCGCGGCGGGGCGGACGGTGGCGCCGCCACGCTAGGAAGGCTGTACTCCACAGCGCTGTGCTAGGCTGCGCCGCCGGCGTCGGGGCGGCCGGCATGGGCCGCGCGGGCGGCGGCGAGTTCGGTGAGGAAGTGGGCGACGGCGTCGACGTCGGCAAGCTGCACTACGGCCGCCGTATCGCCCTCGCCGACCTTGACGCCGACGTCTGGTGGCTGGTGCAGGGCGCGGAAACCATCCTCGTCGGTGACGTCATCGCCCAAGAAGACCACGGCGGTGGCTCCGGTGCGCTCGCGCAGGTTTTCAATCCACGTGCCCTTGGTGGCCTGGGTGGCGGAGAACTCCACGACGGACTTGCCGGCCGTGCGCGGGAAGCCACCCGGATCGAGCGCGAGGCCTGCCTCATAAGCCTGGGCGGCAGCCTCTGGATCGGAATCCTCGAGCGCGCGCAGGTGCAACACGCGCTGGAAGGGCTTGACCTCGATATCCGCGCCGGGGAAGCGCTCCATGATCTCGCGAATCTCGGCTTCCTTGGTGGCGAGGTGCTCGCGCATCGCGGGGGTCAGATCTGTCTCCTCCCACGAGGACTCGGCGCCGTGGGAGCCGCCGAAGACAACGGGCTCGCGCAGCGGGCACACGCGCTGGAGACCTTCGAGATGGCGGCCGGAGAGAACGGCCGCGGTGGTATTCGGCAGGTGGGCCAGTTTATCCAGGGCGCTCAGTGATTCCTGGTTCATTTCGACCTCATAGATAGCCGTGGCGAAGGGCGAGAGCGTGCCGTCGAAGTCCGAGACCACCGCGAGGCGCTCGGCGGCGGCAAGGGCCTTGATGGTGGTTGAAAGCGTCATGGCTTCCAGCCTACGCAACTAACCGCCGAGGGAAACCAACTTGATAGAGGGCGAGTCCACTTCATCGGTGACCAGTTCCAAGACCAGTTGGTTATTGGAATTGACGGTGTAGTGGAAATCGTGGTCCGCGGAAATCAGGTTGCGCAGCAGGTTATCGGCCCACACGGACGCGCCGTGGCAATCTTCGGCGGTCTCGTCAAACTCCACCTCATCAAAGTGGAGGCGGTTGCCCTCCCGGATGTTTTGGCGCTCATCATCGGCGGAATAGATCACCTTGCCCACCATTTGGGCGCACCCGGTGGTGCCCACCATCGTGGATTCACCAAAACTCAACGTAGGTGCCTGCGGAATGGACTCCGGGATGGTGGAGGCCGCATCCGGGGTGGTGTTGATGGAGACTACCTGCCACTGTTTGTCCAGGATCTGCTCATCGCCAGGGGCTTTCGGTTCCTCGTCGCTGGAGCCACAGCCGGCCAGTAGTGCGGCGGCACAGGTTGCGGCAATGGGCGCTGCGGCCAGGCGGGGAAAGCGAGACATCATGCGCCCGCCCCCTGTTCTTCGGCTTGGCGCAGGCAGCCCAGGAAGGACTGGGACCATAGCTGCACGTCGTGCTCGGTGACTTGCTGGTGCATGGTGAGCATGCGCTGGGTCATGGTGGAGGGGGCGTCGTCAAGCGCCTTGAGCGCATTGAGCAAGGCGGCCTTGACGGACTCGATATCGAAGGGATTGCACAGGTAGGCCTGGCTGAGCTCATCGGCCGCGCCGGCGAACTCGGAGAGCACCAGCGCGCCCGAGCCATCGTCGTGGCAGGCCACGTATTCCTTGGCCACCAGGTTCATACCGTCCTTGAAGGGGGTCACCAGCATGACATCGGCCATGCGGTAATAGCTGCGCAGCAGACTCTTGGCCACGCCCCGGTGCTGGTAGTGGACCACCGGGTGGCCCACACGGGCAAAGCGCCCGTTGATGCGGCCAACGGCTTCTTCCACCTCGGAGCGGGTGGCCTTGTAATGGTCGAGGCGCTCGCGCGACGGCGTGGCTAGCTGCACCAGCGCTACCTCTTCCGGGTCGAGCACGCCGGTATCCAGTAACTCCTCAAAGGCGGTCAGCCGCTGCAGGATGCCTTTGGTGTAATCGAGGCGATCCACGCCCAAGATGATGCGCTTGGGTGAGCCCAGCTCTTCGCGCAGCTTGGCGATGTCCCCCTTCTCCTCCCCAGTGAATGCGGCAAAGTCCTTCGCGGCGATAGAAATGGGGAAGGCGCCCACGCCGATGGTGCGCCCCTGCGGCAGGCGAATATGCGCGGTGACCTCGCGGGTGCTGGCCTCGCCTTCCACGTTGAGGCCCTGGCGGCGGGCAAGCTCCAAGAAGTTGCGGGCATTGGCCTCCAAGTGGAAGCCAATGAGATCCGCGCCAAGTAGCCCGCGCACGAGCTCCTCGCGCCAGGGCAGCTGGCGGAAGAGATCGGCAGAAGGGAAGGGGATGTGCAGGAAGAATCCGATGGTGAGATCGGGGCGCTTCTGGCGCAGGATGCCAGGTAAAAGCTGCAGCTGGTAGTCTTGTACCCACACGGTGGCACCCTCGGCGGCGACCTCAGCTACTTCATCTGCAAAACGCAGGTTGACCTCGCGATAGGCGTGCCACCAATCGCGGTCATAGGTAGGGGTGACGATGAGATCGTGGTAGAGCGGCCACAGGGTGGCATTAGAAAAGCCCTCATAAAAACCTTCGAAATCGGACTCGGTGAGCTTGACCGGGTGCAGCAGCACGCCGGCATCGGTGCGGAAGGGCTCTGGTGCGGCATCGGCCACACCGGGCCAGCCCACCCAGCATCCCTGGTGTGATTCGAGGACTGGAGACAATGCGGTGACCAGACCGCCCGGCGAGGGCGTCCAGGTATGGCTGCCATCAGGCCGAGTCTCCAGATCTACCGGCAGGCGGTTGGCCACCACCACGAAGTCATTGCCACGCTCACTCATGGTGCAAGAATAACTTAAGACTTCTTAGTGGACTTTTTCGTTGCCTTCTTGGAGGCCTTTTTCGTTGCCTTTTTGGTGGCCTTCTTTGTAGCCTTCTTCGTCGATTTCTTGGTGGACTTCTTAGTCGACTTCTTCGTGGACTTTTTGCTGGACTTCTTGGTCGACTTCTTCGGAGCGGCATCGGCCTGCTCCGCCAGCACCTTCTTGTGCACCAGGCCCTTTGGCTCCACGCCCAGCATGGACATCAGGGTCACGCCGTCGAGGAAGTCCTGCGCATAGGTGGCCACGATGCGGCGGGCTGCGCGGGAGGTCTCCTCCTCAAGGGCGTGATTCTGGTCAGCCTGTGGGTGGGTGTCTTGGACCTTGGGTGGCACGACGTGTCCTCCTGAACGTTGTGGAAACTACTTAAGCGCTTGCAAGAAAAGCTATCAGAGCAAATATTGTACGCTACCGGCGGCGTTTAGGGCCGCTCGGGTCCGGATTCGGTGCCCGGCTGCTCCGGTTTCTGGGCACGAAACGTTTCGGTGCCGGGCACGGTATAGGTGGTCTTCTCGCGCTGCTGCGGCTGCGCCGGCCACTGGGAATCCTCCGGCCACAGGTCCGCGGCCGAGCGGGTATGCGGCGCATGGTCTTGGGCCTCGTGGCGCGGGTGCTGCTGCGGCGGCTTCGGCCCGAGCTTGGGTGGTAACTCCGGGCGATTGACGCGCGGGGCAAACGGGGACATCGGCACGCGCGGGATGCGCGGGGCCTTGCGGGCCAAGTGCGTGGCCTTATGGAAGGAGAAGCGGCCGATGCGCTTGAAGGTGGTGTACGGGCGGAAGTACTGCGGGCGGCGCAGGCGGCGAGCCACGCGCTCGCCCAGTACCACGCCGGCGGCCAGGGCGCCGGAGATGGCCAGCGCCATCGCCATATTGGTAAAGCCGGTAATCATCTGCTCATTGAGCGAGGCGTACATGCCGCGGTAGAGCATGAGGCCGGGCAGCATCGGCGTATAGCCCACGATCATGGTGATAAGCGGCGGAATTCCCCAGCGGCGCGACATCAAACCGCCGGCCAGGCCAACGACCACCGCGGAAAGACCAGAGGCAATCACTGGGCCGACGTCGAAGGGCACCACCACGAAGTAATAGAAAACCATGCCGGCCGCGGCCGTAAGGCCAGACATGGTGACCTCAATCCAGGCCGCGCCGCAGGCCAGTGCAAAGGCAGCAGAACCCGTGCCGCCAAGCAGCACTAGCAGTGGAATTTCGTGGTAGACCGGCGGGGCCAGCGTGGCCAGCGGCGGCAGATTAAAGCCCAGGGAATCGGCCAGCTGGATGCCCACACCGACGCCGGCGATGATGGCGCCGGTAGATAGCAGCGCCTCAAAGAAACGGGCGGAGGAGGTGACGGGGGCGCGCGTGATGCCGTCGACAAGCGATTGCACCAACGTCAGCCCCGCCACCAGCACGATGATCCCGGAGGCAATGATCTGCGCGGGCGAGAAATTAATGCCGAAAGAGGCCGCGACATTGTACAAAATGGCGGCCGGGAAGACGGCGAAAAAGCCGCCGACCACATTCTGATAAAAGGGCGGCAGGCGGTAATTAGCCAACCAGGCGTTCAGGCCCATGATGAACGCGGAGACCACAAACGCCACCACTCCGACGAGCAGGTCGCCGCCAAGCATCATGGAAATCAGGCCACCCATCGCGCCCCAGCCGAGCATGACCGTGGACGGCTTATAGGGCGCTGGCATGCGGTCGATCTCGTCTAGTCGCTGCTCCGCCATGGCCGGCGGCATCTGGCCGGAGTGGATGGAGCGAATGAGCTTATCGACGGCCGCGAGCTTGGAAAAATCCACGCCAATGCTCGGCACCACGCGGAAGACGTGCAGGTTCTTGCGCTGCTCACCGGTGCCGATGGTGGTGTGGATGGTGATGGTATTCATCAAGATGTCCACGTGGCAGTAGTGCAAGCCATACGACGACGCTGCCAGGTGCACCTGGGCGCGCGCATCCGAGTTGGCGGTGCCGGCGCCGATGAGGATTTCACCAATGCGGGCGGCGATCTCCATGACGCCGGTGACCTGGGCGGCGTCATGGAGATTGACCGGGGCGAGTGGTGATGGCGGCGGTGCGGCTTTAGCCGCGTCGATGATGGCTACTTGGCCCGAGGAAGCGCGCAGGCGCTCCCGCATAGCGGACAAAAATGACACGGAAATAACCCTCGAAAAAGCGCTGGGAATGTGGGATAGATTCTGCCTGAACTTTAGCCCCTGCACCCTGACAATGCATAGATGGGGGACCGGCTTTCCCTTCGGCGCTGGTGCTCGGGTACTATGCAACGAGCGGGATTTCTCCCGCGGTGCTGGAGTGGCGCAATTGGTAGCGCAACGCACTTGTAATGCGTAGGTTGCGAGTTCAAGTCTCGTCTCCAGCTCAAAAGGAGGCTGGGCCCCGGTGTGGGCCTAGCCTTCGGTGGTTTTTGAGGGGGCGTCGATAAGCCGAAAAAGCCGGTCAACCATGCGCTGACGATTGGCGGGGGACAGCTTGCGCTGGTTGAGGTGATCGTGCACCCACAGGCCGGTACTAAGAAGCATGACCAGCAGATCATCCTCGTCCGTTTCGGTGGCGGAAGGATCGACCATCCAGCGCGCATCCACCTCGGCCCACTGGGCGGAAAAATCCGGGTGAGTTTGGGAATGTACGCACATCAAAAGCTTGATGAGGGGATCATTTTTGCCCATCGACAATACGAGCGCTCGGGAGCGCTCGGCCCAGCCGAGCTCGCTTGCCGAGCGGCCGCCGGCCAGGCGCTCGAGTTCTGCTTCCCAGCGCGCGGCGCAAAACCGATGGCAGTCTACGAGCAGATCGTGGCGGGTAGGGAAGTGATAAATGAGTCCGGACTTGGACATGCCGGTTGCTTGCGCTAGGGAGTCGTAAGTAAGGCCAGAGACGTCCTCGGCGGCGATGATGCCGAGCGCAGCTTCAAGGGCTGCGGTCTTTTTGTTGAGTCGCGGCATAGGGAACTCCTGATTTCGGGTTATCGCGGAAACACCAGGCGGTTATCGCGGCTAGGAGCAAGGCGAAGCAAGCTAGGCCGCCAATGGTGGAAAGATAACCGGAATTGTAGGCGCTAGCGGCGGCCGCGTGGGAAGCGGGGTGATGCAGCGCGTCGGTACCCAATTCCGCGAGGTGAGGGGGAAGTTCGCGGGCCATGAGCAGCGGCACGAGGGTGCCAGTCAGTGCAATGGAGATCAGGGTGCCGAATTCATAGGAGACCGCCTCTACGCCGGAGGCCATGCCGGCGCGATGAAGCGGAGCGGCATTGATGATGGCGGTGGAGGACACGGACATGGCCAGGCCCGCGCCTAAGCCGGTGAGCACGAGGGCGGAGACGAGTAGGGGAAGCGTCTCACCCCGGCTCACCACCACCAGGGCCATGCCGGCGGCCATGAGCAAGAATCCGCCGCTAATGAGTGGGAGGAACCCCACGCGATGCAAGGTTGCGCCACCCAAGATGGAGGTAGGGATGGCAGAGAGCGCCATGGCGGAGATGATGAGGCCGGCGTGGAGGGGCGAGAGGGCGTCGACAAGCTGGAGCTTTTGGGTACTCAGCAGCTCCAGGCCGGCGAGGCCGAACATGGCGCCGCCGGCCGTTAGGGCCCCGCCGCTGAAGATGCGGGAGCCAAAGATGTCGAAGGTCAGCAGGGGATCTGACAAGCGAGCCTGGCGGCGGCCAAAGGCGAGCGCGCCGCAGATGAAGACGATGCCTGCGGCGGCGCTCACCGGCCAGTTGTGTGCCAGGGATTTAATGGCCAGCACTAGGCTGGCCAGAGTGATAAGGGAATACAGGGACGAGGGGAAGTCCCAGTGTTTTAGGGGGTTCGGAGCGTTTGGCGGGGCAAGGAACAAGGTCAGCACAATGGTCACGACCACAATCGGGACATTGAGCAAAAAGACCGAGCCCCACCAGAAGTGCTCCAAAAAGAAGCCGCCCACGGTAGGGCCAGCCGCCGCGCCGATGACGGCGACAGAACCCCAGATGCCAATGGCCGTGTTGCGCTCCACCTCATCGGGAAAAGTCAGGCGGAGAAGCGCGAGGCTCGACGGCATCATGATGGCGGCGCCGCAGCCCAAGAAGGCGCGGCCTAAAACCAGCGTCCAAGCGCTGGGGGAATAGGCGGCGAGCAGGGAGGCGCCGCCGAAGACGGCCAAGCCGATGAGAAACATCCGCCGGTGGCCGGTGCGATCGCCCAACGTGCCGGCGCCAAGAAGGAGGCCGGAGAGCACCAACGCATAGGCGTTGATAATCCAGAGTTGCTGGGTATCGGTGGTGTGCAATTGCTGCGATAGCTGCGGCAATGCGGTGTAGAGGATGGAATTATCCAGCCCAACCATGAGTAACCCCAGAGAGATGACGGCGCAGAAAGACCACCGCTGGGCAGCCGTGGAGGCCGCAGCGGCGCGGTCTTGTGCGCGGGGCGGGTGGATACTCATAGCGCAGTAAACAATACCGAACGGTCGTTACAGTTTGCAGCCGAAGATAGGTTAGTATTACCTTCCTCACAGCTGGGCGCAGTGTGTGAGTGTATAAGAGAATAGTGGACTTTCCTGCGCTCTAAGTAGCACAGTGGTATTAACACCAATTAAGAGTTAAGGATGATTGTTAATGGCACGTAACTATGCAGAACAGCTAGTTGACACCCTGGAAAAGCAGGGTGTCGAGCGCATTTATGGCCTCGTCGGTGACTCCCTGAACCCGATCGTGGATGCCGTTCGTCGCTCCTCCATCGAGTGGATTCACGTCCGCAACGAGGAAGCAGCAGCCTTCGCTGCCGAGGCAGATTCCCTGACCACCGGCAAGCTGGCTGTATGTGCCGCATCCTGCGGCCCAGGCAATACCCACCTGATCCAGGGCCTGTACGATGCCCACCGCAACGGCGCCAAGGTGCTGGCACTGGCTTCCCACATCCCATCTCGCCAGATCGGCTCCAAGTTCTTCCAGGAGACCCACCCAGAGGCAATCTTCCAGGAGTGCTCTGGCTACTGCGAGATGGTCAACTCCGCTGAGCAGGGCGGCGTTGTCCTGCACCACGCCATCCAGTCCACCATGGCAGGAAACGGTGTTTCCGTCCTGGTTATCCCGGGTGACGTTTCCATGCAGGACGCTGAGGATGACTCCTTCGTCGAATCTAAGATCTCTGCTGGCCGCCCAGTCGTCTTCCCGGATCCGGCCGAGGCCGCTGCCCTGACCCAGGCCATCAACGAGGCTAAGTCCGTCACCCTCTTCGTTGGCGTCGGCGTCAAGGACGCCCGCGAGCAGGTGCTCAAGCTGGCGGAGAAGATCAAGGCTCCCATCGGCCACGCTCTGGGTGGCAAGATGTACATCCAGTACGAGAACCCGTTTGACGTGGGCATGAACGGCTTGCTGGGCTACGGTGCGGCACACGAGGCCACCCACGAGGCTGACCTGCTTATCCTGCTGGGTACCGACTTCCCGTACAACGACTTCCTGCCGGATGCCAACGTGGCACAGGTGGATATCAATGGCGCCCATATCGGCCGCCGTACCAAGATTTCCTACCCGGTCACCGGTGACGTAGCCGCCACCATCGAGAACATCTTGCCGCACGTGGATGAGAAGAAGGATCGCTCCTTCCTAGACAAGATGCTCAAGAAGCATTACGACAAGCTGGAGAACGTCGTTGAGGCTTATACCTCCAATGTGGATAAGCACACCCCGATCCACCCGGAGTACATTGCGGATCTCATTGACAAGAACGCCGATGAGGATGCCATCTTCACCGTCGATACCGGCATGTGCAACGTGTGGGGCGCCCGCTACATCACCGCCAACGGCAAGCGCGAGCAGATCGGCTCCTTCCGCCACGGCACCATGGCCAACGCCCTGCCACAGGCACTGGGTGCACAGGCCGCTAACCCGGGCCGCCAGGTCATCACCTTCTCCGGTGACGGCGGACTGTCCATGCTGATGGGTGAGCTGCTCACCGTGAAGCTGCACAACCTGCCTATCAAGATGTTCGTGTTCAACAACTCTTCCCTGGGCATGGTCAAGCTGGAGATGCTGGTGCAGGGTCTGCCGGAGCACGAGACCGACCACGAGTCCGTCAACTTTGCCAAGATTGCAGAGGCTTCCGGCATCAAGCACTTCCGCATCGAGGATCCGAAGGACGCACCGGAGCAGATCAAGAAGGCGCTGGCTTATAACGGCCCGGCTCTTATCGACGTCGTTACTGACCCCAACGCCCTCTCCCTGCCACCGACGCTGACCATCGAGCAGCTCATGGGCTTCTCCAAGGCTGCCACCCGCACCGTTCTGGACGGTGGCGTTGGCCAGATGATCACCATGGCAAAGTCCAACCTGCGCAATATCCCGCGCCCGCAGGACTTCTAAATAGCGCGCTGCGCTAGCTGCCACGCCCTTCCTCACCTGGGGAGGGGCGTGGTTTTCTTTTGCCTCGACCAGGGCGCTAATCCACGTTCACAGGATTCAGGCAGAAACTCTTCAGTAGGCTGGGAAGCAAGCGTGCCATGATGACGTGTTAGAAAATCGCAACCTTTAAGGGAGTCTGAGGAGAACATGGAAGACACTAAACTCGCCAAGGTGCTTGTCGTCGATGACGAACCCAATATTGTGGAGCTGCTTACCGTATCGCTGAAGTTCCAGAACTTCGAGGTTTACAGCGCCAATTCCGGTAACGAGGCGCTGCGCATTGCCCGCGAAGTAAACCCAGATGCCTACATCCTGGACGTCATGATGCCGGGTATGGATGGCTTCGAGCTGCTGGGCAAGCTGCGTCAAGAAGGCCTGGACGGCCCGGTGCTCTACCTCACCGCTAAGGACGGTGTGGACCAGCGCATCCACGGACTGACCATCGGCGCGGATGATTACGTGACCAAGCCATTTAGCCTGGAAGAAGTTATCACCCGTCTGCGCGTCATCATGCGCCGCGGTGGAGCGGCGGAAGAATCCACCAACGATGCCACCATGAGCTACGCGGATCTAACGCTCAATGATGACACCCATGAGGTCACCAAAGCCGGTGAGCTCATCGAGCTTTCTCCCACCGAGTTCAACCTCCTGCGCTACCTGATGCAAAACAAGGAAGTGGTGCTGTCTAAGTCCAAGATTTTGGACAACGTGTGGCACTACGATTTCGGCGGCGATGGCAACGTGGTCGAGTCCTATATCTCTTACCTGCGCCGCAAAATCGATACCGGCGAGACGCAGCTGATCCACACCGTGCGCGGCGTGGGTTATGTACTGCGCACCCCGCGCTCCTAAAGTGCTTAAGTAATGGAAGATTCACAGGAGACCCAGGGCCAGGCACCTGCGACAACGACGGCGCGCCCGCAGTCCATGTGGCATGAAGGCCTGGGCCAAGGCGAAGGGGAGGAAAAGTCCTCCAAGCGGCGGATGTTTTCCCAGATTCCGCAGGCAATGCCGCTGCGTACGTGGTTGGTCATCCTCCTCGTTGTGGTCTCCGGGCTCGGCATTACAGGCTCGTCCTTTGCGGTGAATTCCATCATGCGCAACGTGCTCTTCAATAACGTCGATGATGAGCTGCGATCCGCGTCGACCACATGGGCGCGCGATATCAGCAATGACTTTTTCATCGGCGATCACACCAAGCGCCCGCCTACCGAATACGTGGTGCTGAACTACCTGCCCAATGGCACCATCCGCTACTCGGGACCCTCGTCGACTACCCCGAATGCGGAGAATATCCCGCTCGGCGGCTATCCCACCACCGTGGGTTCCATCGAGAACAACACCAAGTGGCGCGCGCTCGCCTTCGCGGATTCCAATGGCGTCATCACGGTCATTGCCAAGGATATGACTCACGAGAAGGAAATCCTGCACGGCCTAGCCATGGTCCAAGTGACCATTGCCGCCATCGCCTTGGCCGCCATTGCGGCCGTGGGTTTCTGGTTTATCCGCAGGGCGTTGCGACCGCTGCGGGTGGTGGAAAAGACGGCGTCGGAAATCGCGGCAGGTGACCTAGACAAGCGAGTCCCCAAGTGGCCGTTGCACACCGAAGTGGGCCAGTTGGCCGCCGCACTCAATATCATGCTGGGGCAGCTGCAGCGCTCCGTTGTGCGCGCGCAGGAGAAAGAGGAACAGATGCGTCGCTTCGTCGGCGATGCCTCGCATGAGCTGCGCACGCCGCTGACCAGCCTGCGCGGCTATACCGAGCTCTATCGCTCGGGCGCCACCAAGGACGTGGATCTGGTCTTTTCTAAGATCGATGATGAGTCCAAGCGCATGTCCCTGCTGGTGGAGGACCTGTTGGCCCTTACCCGCGCCGAGGGTACGCGCTTAGACCTGCACCCCGTAGACCTGCTGGAGCTGGCCTTGTCCGTGGGCTCTTCCGCGCGTGCGGCCTTCCCCGGCCGTGAGATTAAGGTGGCCAATGATGCCAAGTCCATCCCGGTGGTCAATGGCGATGCCAGCCGCCTGCATCAGGTGCTGCTCAACCTGGTGACCAACGGTATCCGCCACGGCGGCGAGGATGCCACGGTGACGCTGCGCCTGCGCCGCGAGGCCAATGATGTGCTGGTCGATGTTATTGACGATGGCAAGGGCATGTCCCAAGACGACGCGGCGCATATCTTCGAGCGCTTTTACCGCGCCGATACCTCGCGCACCCGCGATACCGGCGGCTCCGGCCTGGGCTTGGCCATCGTCCACTCCCTAGTGGAGCAGCACGATGGCAGCATTAGCGTCGACTCCGAGCTCGGCCGCGGCACTACCTTTACGGTGCGCCTGCCCGCGCTTGCCGACGCCCCCTCTGAGCCCTAGTCCTCCCGAACGCCGTCCTCGTTGCAGCCGAGGTGCTGGCGGATGCGGGCGGCCGCCTCATCCATCGCGGCATCGTCTGTGTTATCGGCGTCGAAGGCCTTGGCAAAGTCATACTCTTCCATCTTCTCGGTGGGGAAGAGGTGAATATGGGTGTGCGGGACATCGAATCCGGCGATGATGTAGCCGGTGCGCGGGGTATCAAACGCGGTCGTGATAGCGCCGCCGATTTCCAGGGCGACCTCGTTGAGGTGGGCCCAGGTCTGTGGATCCAGGTCGGTCCACTTATCTACTTCCTCGATGGGCACGACCAGGGTGTGGCCGTAGCGCAGCGGCTCGATGGAGAGGAAAGCCACGCAGGTCTCATCGCGGTAGACAAAGCGAGCGGGTAGTTCACCATTAATGATCTTTGTAAATACAGAAGCCATGTGTGCCAGGCTACCCGCTGGTTATGATGGTGGGCATGCGCATTCTCGTAATTGGTTCGGGCGGCCGTGAACACGCCCTTGTTAAGGGCCTGTCCGCCGACCCTAAGAGCACCGAAATACACGCCGCGCCGGGCAGCGCGGCCATGTCTGCCCTCGCCACAGTCCACCCGGACTACTCCCAGGTAGATGACGCTGATCGCATGGTGGAGCTCGCCCAGAGCATTGCCGCGGACCTCGTTGTCATCGGTCCTGAGGTTCCGCTCGTCGCCGGCGTGGCCGATGCCCTGCGCGCGGCCGGCATCGCTGTCTTCGGACCTAGCAAGGACGCAGCCCAGATCGAGGGATCCAAGGCCTTTGCCAAAGACGTCATGGAGTCTGCTGGCGTCAAGACCGCCCGCGCGGAGCAGCTGCGCCCTGGTGCAGGCGAGGACGACATTGAGGCCGCGCTCGACCGCTTCGGCCCGCAGTTCGTGGTCAAAGACGACGGCCTGGCCGGCGGCAAGGGCGTGGTGGTCACCCCGGACCGCGCCGCCGCCCGCGATCACGTCGATGCCGTCCTCGCGGCCGGCAGCCCGGTGCTGCTGGAATCCTTCCTTGACGGCCCCGAAGTCTCGCTCTTTTGCTTAGTCGATGGTGAGACCGTCGTCCCGCTGCTGCCGGCCCAGGATCACAAGCGTGCCTATGACAACGACGAGGGCCCCAATACCGGCGGCATGGGCGCCTACACCCCGCTGCCGTGGCTGCCGGAGGACGGCGTGCAGCGCATCGTGGACGAGGTCTGCACCCCTGTGGCCAAGGAGATGGCGCGCCGCGGCACCCCTTATTCCGGTCTGCTTTACGCCGGCCTGGCCTGGGGCGAAGAAGGCCCGGCCGTCGTCGAGTTCAACTGCCGCTTCGGCGATCCGGAGACCCAGGCCGTGCTCTCCCTGCTCAAGTCCCCGCTGGCTGAGGCCCTCTACGCCACGGCCACCGGCACCCTCTCCGAGCTCCCGCCGCTGGAGTGGGAGGATGGCTTCGCCGTCATCATCGTCATGGCGGCCGAGGGCTACCCGGCTTCCCCGCGCAAGGGCGATGCCATCTCTGGCGCCGCCTTGGACGATCCGCAGCGCGTCCTCCATGCCGGCACCGTGCATACCGATGGCGCCTACCGCACCGCGGGCGGCCGCGTGCTCAGCGTGCTGGGGAAGGGCGCCACGCTTGCCGACGCCCGCGCAAACGCCTACGCCACCGTCGACGGCATCGAGTTTGCGGGTGGCTTTGTGCGCCGGGACATCGGCAAGCGAGCAGAAGACGGTGAGATTTCTCTCTAACCTTTCACCTCGCGGCGGGGCAGGCATGGAATAATAGCCACGTGGCTGAAAAGAAGAAGATTTCCAACGTCCTGTCCTCCCGCTATGCCTCCGCGGAATTGTCCAATATCTGGAGCCCGGAGCATAAAATCATCTTGGAGCGCAAGCTCTGGATCGCGGTCATGCGCGCTCAGAAGGATCTGGGCGTAGACATCCCCGCCAAGGCCATCGAAGCCTACGAGGCCGTGGTTGAGGACGTGAACCTCGAGTCCATCGCGAAGCGCGAGCGCGTCACCCGCCACGATGTGAAGGCCCGCATCGAAGAATTCAATGCGCTGGCCGGCTACGAGCACATTCACAAGGGCATGACCAGCCGCGATCTCACCGAGAACGTGGAGCAGCTGCAGATCCACACCTCGCTGGAGATCATCCGCGATAAGGCCATCGCCGTGGTCTCCCGCATCGGACGGCACGCCGCCGAGTACCAGTCCTTGGTCATGGCCGGCCGCTCCCACAACGTGGCCGCGCAGGCCACCACGCTGGGCAAGCGCTTCGCTACCGCTGGCGATGAGATGCTACTGGCCATCGAGCGCGTCGAAGAACTCTTGGCACGCTACCCGCTGCGCGGCATCAAGGGCCCGATGGGTACCTCCCAGGACATGCTCGATCTCATGGGCGGCTCCGAGGACAAGCTCGCCTCCCTGGAGACCGCGATCGCGGATTACCTGGGCTTCCACCGCATCTTCAATTCCGTGGGCCAAGTCTACCCGCGCTCCCTCGACTTCGACGCCATCTCCGCCCTAGTGGAGCTCGGCGCCGCGCCGTCCTCCCTGGCCACCACCATCCGCTTGATGGCCGGCAACGAGACCGTCACCGAAGGCTTCAAGGAGGGCCAGGTTGGCTCCTCTGCTATGCCGCACAAGATGAACGCCCGCTCCTGCGAGCGCGTCGGCGGCCTGCAGGTCATCCTCCGCGGCTACCTGACCATGGCCGCGGACCTCGCTGGCCAGCAGTGGAACGAGGGTGATGTCTTCTGCTCCGTCGTCCGCCGCGTCGCGCTTCCCGATGCCTTCTTCGCCCTCGACGGCCAATTCGAAACCTTCCTCACCGTCCTCGACGAGTTCGGTGCCTTCCCGGCCATGATCGACCGCGAACTGGAGCGCTACCTGCCCTTCCTGGCCACCACCCGCATCCTTATGGCGGCCGTGCGCGCTGGTGTGGGACGCGAGACCGCCCACGAGGTCATCAAGGAAAACGCCGTGGCCGTCGCGCTCAATATGCGCGAAAACGGCGGCGAGCAGGACCTAGTCCAACGCCTCGCCGCCGATGACCGCCTGCCCATGGATGAGTCCGACCTCGAGGCCGCCCTGGCCGATAAGCACGCCTTCATCGGCGCCGCCGAGTCCCAGGTCAGCCAGGTGCTCAACCGCATCAACGCGCTAGTAGGCGAGCACCCCAAGGCCGCGGCCTATACCCCGGGCGAGATCCTTTAAAACGAGCCGCGCAGGGCGTCTTCCTGTCGCGGTACGCTTTCCTTTTTCGCGTTTCGATCAAATAGCCCCCGAATCCCGCGCGGATTTCGGGGCTTATTTGATCGAAACGTGCTCGCTAGTTCAAATGCTTGTCTGATTCGTCGATTCCCAAGTTTGTTCTCTCAGTACTTTTTGCTTCGGCAATGCCTTTCGCTGCACCTTCGAAAGCTCCTCGGGTAGCTCCTTCTAACGCGCCGCGTGTGGCATGCCAAGCCTGCCGAGCGCGTTGCGCTACGTTTTCGCCCACTTCAGTAGCTCGCTGCTGCGCAGTTGAAGCCGTTTCGCGCGCCAGAGTAGTACCAGCGACTGCAGCTTGGCGTGTCTTTGCGGCACCTGCGGACGTAAGTTCACGTGCCGCAGCCACGTGTCGGACTGGCTCGAGGTCCTCTGCACCCTCCACATCTAAATCTGCTGCTTTGGAAAAATCACGGAGCTGGCTAAATAAGTGGTTTATTTCTTGTACAGCACGGGGAGAGTTCCAATCGATAGCTTTACGTAGAAGGGGAAAATCTCCCAGTTCATGGCTGGTACGGGCGATCGCGGATAGGCTCTCAACTAGGCGTGAAGCACGCTTCTCTCGCGAGATAGCCACAGCAGCCGTGTATCCATCGGCGCTCTCGCCTTCGACAGCGTCGACTCGCTTAAGTTGCAAAACATACATCTGGTTCTGCAGTTGCACCGTGCGGGCTAATTCATGCAGCCAAAATCGCGCGTCGGTATTGGTATCTTGGAAAGTCTCTTTCACCTTGCCTGGAGAGGTTTTTGATTGAGCCATCTTCTCTGCGATTGCTGAAAGGTGGCGTAGTACTCTTCCTTGTAGTTTGAAGAGTTCCCCGTGGAGTTGTTGCACAGTGGCCCATTGTGTATCGGTTACACCTTTGGTTCGTTCCATGACCAGCAAGGCTTCTTTTAGTACTTCGGCGATGCCGTCGATCTCACCCGCCAAGGAATCCTTCTGGAAACGCAGTACCGCATCGAGCTTGGCGTCGATGCTTTCAAGATAGTCCTGCATTTGTTCTATCTGGCGTTCAACCGATGCTTGCTGCATCATCGATGCCAGTGCTATTGGTGCTGCAGGCGTTAGAAGCCCAGTCTGTTCGAATTTCAAATGTTTGAGCAGACTGCCGCCCGGGCGTGACGTAAAGTTGTATGGTAGGTCCTTGACACGAATGACCCCTGCTCGAATGTCTCTAGTCTTTACTCCATGGAGTTGGAGGTACTTAGCAGACTCAGTATCGAGTTTTAGCCACCGTCCAGACTGTTCCTGATATTTTTCAATGCCGGTGAGTGCCTTACTTACACGGCGGAGCAGCTCGGGTGAAACTGGGGAGAGCGTATCAGAACTGTTCAGCTGAGCTAGCTCAGTCTCGGGGCCGAGAAGAAGTGCGCCTTCTTCACTGGTGATGACCACAACTTCATCTTTTTGTGTGGAATCGAGCTCCATCATTGGGGATCCTCTTGATTTATATATCCAGCAATACGGGGGATTTAGCGAATACTTAGTCCGTAGTGCTAGGAAATCGGTAATAGTCGCAAAAGTACCCTATTCAATTTAGGCACCTACCTTGAAGCAGTGTAGACGGCGCTAGAATGAAGGTCATGCGACCTGAGCTTTCTTCTTATACCCATCTTGCCTCCGGCAAGGTCCGCGATATCTACGATGTGGACGAGAACACTCTTCTGATGGTGGTCTCGGACCGCATCTCGGCCTACGACCACGCCCTCGAGCCGGCCATCCCGGACAAGGGCCGCGTGCTGACCGCAACCTCGAAGTTCTTCTTCGACTCCATCGATTTCCCCAACCACCTGGCCGGCCCGCTCGATGATGAGCGCATCCCCGCCGAGTGCCTTGGCCGCGCGATGGTGGTAAAGAAGCTGGATATGTTGCCCTTCGAATGCGTGGCCCGCGGCTTCCTCACCGGTTCCGGCCTGAAGGAGTACAAGGCCAACGGCACCGTGTGCGGTATCGAGCTGCCGGAGGGCCTGGTTGAGGCTTCCCGCTTGCCCGAGCCCATTTTCACTCCGGCCACCAAGGCGGAACAGGGCGAGCACGATGAGAACGTCTCCTTCGACTTCGTGGTGGACAAGCTGGGCGCCGATCGCGCCGAGGAGCTGCGCGCGGCCACCCTCCGCATCTACTCCGAGGCCGCCGCGCTCGCGGAGGAGAAGGGCATTATCCTCGCCGATACCAAGTTCGAGTTCGGCCTAGACCAAGACGGCACCCTCGTGCTGGCCGATGAGGTCCTTACCCCGGATTCCTCCCGCTACTGGCCGGCCGATTCTTACGTGGAGGGCGAGGTCCAGCCGTCCTTCGACAAGCAATACGTGCGCAATTGGCTGACTTCTGACGCCTCCGGGTGGGACCAAGCCGCCGACGGCACTCCGCCCCAGCTTCCCGACGACGTCGTTTCCGCCACCCGCCTGCGCTACATCGAGGCCTACGAGCGGCTTTCCGGCGAGCGCTTCGCAGACTTCCTCTCGCCCGAGGCCTAGCTCTCGCTCTACGGGCTTCCGCCCCGCGCGACGCCACGCGTACAGTGGGGCGGCATGAGCAACGAGAATCTTTCCGCCCCCGTGGCCGCCGTCCACCCCGTGACCCGTTCCTTCCACGGACGCGAGTTCGTGGATAACTACGAGTGGCTGCGCGATAAGGAATCCCAGGAAACCCTGGATTACCTCAACGCAGAAAATGATTACACCAAGGCGAAGACCGCGCACTTGGATGAGATGACGGAGAACATCTTCCAGGAGATTAAGTCCCGCATCAAGCAAACCGATATGTCCGTGCCTTCTCGCCGCGGCGATTACTGGTACTACGGCCGTACCGAGGAGGGCAAGAGCTACGGCTACTCTTGCCGGCTCCCGGTAGAGGAGGGGGCTGACCCATGGACTGCCCCGGTTATCCCAGAGGAAGGCACCCCGGAAGGCGAGGAGATTATCCTTGATGCCAACGCGCTGGCGGAGGGCAAGGACTTCTTTGCCCTCGGCGCCGCCTCCATCTCTGATTCCGGCCGCTACCTGGCTTATTCCGTGGACTTCGCCGGCGACGAGCGCTTTGAGCTCTATATTAAGGACTTGGAAAGCGGCGCGCTTCTCGACGACCACCTCAAGGGCATCTTCTACGGCGCCACCTGGGCCGGCGACGGCTATATCTTTTATACGACCGTCGACGAGGCATGGCGCCCTGACGCCATCTGGCGCCACAAGGTCGGTACCGCGCAGTCCGAAGACGTGCAGGTGTTCAAGGAAGAAGACGAGCACTTCAACGTCGGTATCGGCAGCGCTCGCTCCGATAAATACCTCTTCCTTGGCGTGAGCTCCAAGGTGACTTCTGAGGTGTGGGTCCTCGAAGAAGACAACCCCGAGGGTGAATTCCGCCTGCTGTGGGAGCGCGAATCTGGCGTGGACTACGACGTCGATCACGCCGTCGTTAAGGGCGAGGATTACTGGATCGTCACCCACAACGCCACCGGCCCCAACTTCGAGGTCGGATATACCAAGGCCAAGGATGAGCTGCCCACCCTACGTGACTTGCCGGCGCTCTTGCCGCACGAGGAGACCACCCGCATCGAGGGCGTGGACACCTACCGCGATCAGATTGTGGTGGGCTACCGCCGCGGCGGCATCGGCCGCGCCGCCATCATGCGTGTGAATGACGGCTTTAGCGAATTCGAAGAGCTCAACTTCGACGAAGAACTCTTCACCGTGTCCGTATCCGGCAACCCCGAGTGGGACGCACCGGTGCTGCGCGTGAGCTACGTGTCTTTCACCCAGCCCTCCCAGCTCTTTGACTACCGCGTAGATACCGGCGAATTTACTCTCCTCAAGGAGCAGGAGGTTCCCGGCGGTTATAACCCGGATGACTATGTGGCCTACCGACTGTGGACCACGGCTGCCGACGGCACCGATATCCCCGTATCCATTGTCCACCGCGCCGACCTCGACCGCACTCAGCCGAATCCGACCCTGCTCTATGGTTACGGTTCCTATGAGGTCAGCGTGGATCCGGCATTCTCCGTTACCCGCCTGTCCCTCATGGACCGCGGCATGATCTTCGCCGTGGCCCATGTCCGTGGCGGCGGCGAGATGGGCCGCACCTGGTACGACGACGGCAAGATGCTCAAGAAGAAAAACACCTTCACTGACTTCATCGATGTCGCCGATGACCTCATTGCCCGCGGGGTGACCACCGCTGACCAGATGGTGGCCGAGGGCGGTTCGGCCGGGGGCATGCTCATGGGCGCGATTGCCAATATGGCCCCGGATCGCTTCACCGCCATCCAGGCCGTCGTGCCGTTCGCCGATCCGCTGACCTCCATTCTCATGCCGGAGCTTCCACTCACGGTCCCTGAATGGGAAGAGTGGGGCGACCCGTACCACGACCCAGAGGTTTATGACTACATGAAGTCCTACTCGCCGTACGAAAACATCGAGGCCAAGGACTACCCGGACATCCTGGCCATTACCTCGCTCAACGACACCCGCGTGCTCTATGTTGAGCCGGCCAAGTGGATCGCCCAGCTGCGAACGACGGCCACCGGCGGCGAGTTCTTGCTCAAAACCGAAATGGCCGCAGGCCATGGCGGCGTGTCCGGTCGCTATGAAAAGTGGCGCCAGAATGCCTTCGAGTACGCGTGGACCATCAACAAGGCCACCGGCTTGGAGAAGTAAAACCCGGATAGGGGGCCAACGCGCGAATCCTGAATTCCTGTGCGATAATTTTCCTTATGAATGGCCACCTTCTGGTATCTATCTCCAGCATCTTTGATGACACACGGAAGCAGGCTAGCCGGCTCCTCTCGATCCTTGATCGGGAGGAGATTCCTGTTTCCCTGCTGATTGCCCCGCATATCGACGGCAACTGGCACCTCGCCAAAGACAAAGACACCAAAAAGTGGCTCCAAGACCAAGCCGATGCCGGCCGCGTTCTTATCCTGAATGGTTTCGATCGCTCGGTGCAGGGCCGCCGCGCGGAATTCGCCAACCTCGATTCACACGAGGCGAAGCTGCGCCTCGCCGGAGCTACCCGCCAGATGGCCAAGATCGGCTTCGAGCCCACCATCTTTGCGCCCCCTCGCTGGCGCATGTCGCCCGGTACCTTGCAGGTCTTGCCGCAGTTCAAGTTTGAGGTAGCCGCCTCCACCCGCGGCATCCTCCAGATTAATTCCGGTAAGTTCCACCAGGCCCGCAATCTGTCCTTCGGTGAAGGCTTTGGTTCCGCCAAGTGGTGGCGCAAGAACATTATTCGCGCTGCTGAGCGCTCCGCCCAGCGCGGCAATACGGTCCGCCTTTCGGTTTCCGGACGCAACCTGGATGACCGCAAAGTAATCAATGACTTCGTCAAAGCCGCCGACCGGGCCATCAACGCCGGCGCGACCCCTGCCGATTACGGCGCTTACCTTCCGAAATAGTCCGCGCATTCCCTCGCCAGAGGCTCCGCGGAGCAATAAGCACAGCTTCGCGATTTTCGTCCATATAAACGCCCATTTCCGTCGACGGTTGTGGTGGTTTATATGGACGAAACTCGTGAAATGACCAAAGGCCCCGCCGCTAGGGAGTTTTCCTCCGAAGCGTGCGGGGCTAGGGCTAATGGGGGATTAACGCTGCAGGCTAGTGATGAAGTTCTTCACTTCCTTTGGCAGCATGACCCAGATGGGGGCCGGGATGGCCTTGTGGAGGTTGCCGGTCACGGCGAGGAAACCAGGGATGGCGACAAGGCCGACGATGGCCGCGATGGCGGCGGCGATGCCTGCGCCGACGGAGCTGGTGCTGGAGCTAGAGCCGGAGGCAGGCTTATCCGGCTTTTCAGAAGGGTTCTCGGAGGGCTTGTCCTCCGGCTTGCCTGGCTCCTCGGAAGGCTTGTCCGCAGGATCATCCGGCTGGCCGGCGGAGTCGTCCGCGCCGAGGGTGAAGCCGACCTTGACCGGGTCGTGGTCGGAGGCGCGGAACGGGGAATCATCGTAGAAGTCCACGATGTTGTAGTTGCGGCGGGAGTATTCGAAGGCGACGGGTTCGTCGGCGTTGATGTTCCACACTTGGGCGTCGTCAAGCGTGCCGGTGGCAACCTTATTGGCCAGCACGTGGTCGAGGGTGCCAAGCAGGCCGGAGAACTGGTAAGAGGGGTCGGCCTCGTACTTTTCGGCGGGGACGGTGAAGCCATCGTTGCGGAAGACATCGAGCGCGGTCTCGTGGGTGTAGGTATTGAAATCGCCCAGGGCGAATAGCGGCTTGTCCTTCCAGTCCTCCTGCTTGTGCAGCGCATCGAGGACGGCCTGAGCCTGCGCGTTGCGCACGTTCGGGTTATTGCCCTGGCCGTCGCCGGAATCGGCATCGCCCTTGGCTACCGAGCCCTTGGACTTGAAGTGGTTGGCTACGGCAACGAAGGATTCCTCGCCCTCCTTTAGCGGTTGGAATTCTTGGGCGAGCGGTTCGCGGGCGGTGCCGGTGAAGCGATCATCCTGGAAGATGCGGGATTCGCCGACGGGCTTGACCACATCCTTGTGATAGATGAATGCGGTACGGATGACATCCGGGGAGCTCGGTACGGCGTCCTGGGAAGGGGAGGGGACAAAGCCCCACTTATCGGAGCCGGCGGCCTCGTTGAGCTTTTCCGTCAGGTGCTTGAGGGCCTTATCGCGCTGGGTAAAGTCACCGGTGACGGCGTAGCCATCTTCGATTTCGGAAAGGCCGATGACGTCGGCATCGAGGCCGTTGATGGCGGCGACGATCTTGCGCTCCTGGTCCTCCAGCGCGGATTGGGTATAGGCGCCGCGGGTCTTGCCGCGGTTGACGGTGACCTTATTGCCCTCGCGGTCGGTATAGGCGCTGCCGCCGAACTCCTCACCCAGGGAGGTGAAGTAGTTCAGCACGTTGAAGGCGCCGATGGTGTACTCGCCTTTGACGTCATCGATGGCGTGGAGCTCGGCCGCGCGGGAATCCTCCCAAGAGATAGGCAGGTCTGCGCCCTTGGTGTTGCCGGTGACTGGGGTGGTGGGTTGGAAGCGCCACTGCTCATGAGAGAAGCCCACGATGACTGGGTGCTGGAAAGTCACGGTATCGGTGGTGCGCAGGGACTTGATCGTCTGGGCATCATCCTGGGCGATGTACGGCAGCGGGGTATTCTGGTCGGTCTTGAGATAGTCGCGGGTGCGGCCATCGTCCAGGGTGACCAGCTTATCGGCGTTGTCCTTGGTTAGCTTCTGAATATCGGAGTTGGGATCCGTGGAGGGGGAGAAGATATCGGAAGGCTGGCGCAGGGCTTCCTTGCCGGGGGCGAGTCCGACCTCGCCGTACTGGTTGAGCGAGTAGTTATTGGTCACGGTGTGCTCGCCTGGCTGGATGAGCATGTGCTCGAAGGGCTCGCGGGCCTCGGTGCCATCGGGAAGCTGATCCACCTTGAGTGGGGTGACCTTCTCCAGCGGGGTATCGAGCTGCGTGACCGCGGAGGCGGTGAGCTGGGTGGAGCCATAGAATTCGGAGACCTTGCCGGTTACCTCGACGGAATCCTCAAGGGCAGGGTACTGATCGGCTGGTTTGTTACCCATGTAGACGAAGATGGCCTGGGAGGCATCGGTGGCCTCGTTGCCAGTACCACCGGTCTGAATGGTGAAGCCATTGAGTCCACCTTCGGACCACACGCCGGTGACGACGCCCTCGGTGGCCACGGTCTGGTCCTTGAATGGGGATTCGGCGCCGGTGCCTTGGATATCGGCGATGGCGGTGACCCCCTCGGGAGCCGGCTGCTCGGGCTCGGCCGGATTCTCCGGCTGCGGGGCGGGGGCCTCGTTACCGGAATTGGTCGGGGTAGGGGTGCCGGTGGTGAAGTCGGCGGCGTTGTCATCGGTATCGGTGCTCTCGGCGTCGCGGGAGGCGGACGTGGCATTGGACAGGCCCGCGGCGGCGGTGCCTTCCTTGAGGGAAGCGGCGCCGTAGCCGATGGCATCGATGGGGGTACCGGTGGCGTCGGCAAGCTGCACGGAGCCCTTGGAGCCGGACATGTTGAGACTGCCCTCGGCATCTGGGGCAGGCAGGGCCTCGCCCGCGCCATTGCCGGCCGCGCCCTGCACCAGGAAGTAGCCGTGCGGGGCGATGGTGCCGGAAAGCTCCACCTTGCCGCCGGTATTGCCGGAGGCGGAGAAGTACTCCACGGTGTATCCGGTCAGGTCAATTGGAGCATCGGTGGGGTTATAGAGCTCGATGAAGTCATGGGTGAAGGCAGCGCCCTTATTGCCGCCTCCCCCGTAGACCTCGGAGATGACGGCAGCGGAGCCATCGGTTGCGGCCGTGGCAGTAGGAACGGCAAGGGCGGCAGAAGACAAGGCGGTGGCAAGTGCCAGCGCGCCGAGGCGGCGAGAAGACATAAATTCAACCTTAAAAGGAGAGTGACAGTGTGCGTCGTCTATTAGTAGAGCGCCGCGCTGGGCCAGGCTGGAGGGCACGCCGAAGTTTGCCAGAGCGTCGTTTGGGGTTCACGTAGAGTTTGCTCAACCGGGGTGAAACCCACACTGCGGGGGTGAGTCTAGGTAAAAGGCGGGGGTGCCAACTAAACTAAGCCGCGCAGACCAAAGCCCCATACAGTAAGGCAAATATTTCATGGCTCGTGTAGTTGTCAATGTCATGCCCAAGGCGGAGATTCTGGATCCGCAGGGCCAAGCCGTCGTCCGCGCGCTCGGTCGCATCGGGGTATCCGGTGTCAGCGATGTGCGCCAGGGAAAGCGCTTCGAGCTCGAGGTCGATGACTCAGTCACCGCAGAGGACCTAGATAAGGTGGCCGCCACGCTGCTGGCCAATACCGTCATCGAGGACTACGAGGTTGTTGGGCTGGAGGTCAAGTAAGTGACCGCCACAATCGGAGTAATCACTTTCCCCGGAACCCTGGATGATGTGGATGCCGCTCGCGCTGCCCGCACCGCCGGCGCAGAGGTAAAAAGCCTCTGGCACGCAGATACCGATCTGCACGGCGTGGATGCGGTAGTAGTGCCGGGCGGTTTTTCTTATGGTGACTACCTGCGCTCGGGTGCGATTTCCGCGCTCGCGCCGGTGATGCAGTCCGTTATCGATCGTGCGAAGCAGGGCATGCCGGTGCTCGGCATCTGCAATGGCTTCCAGATCCTTACCGAGGCGGGCCTGCTGCCAGGCGCGCTGACCCGCAATAAGGGACTGCACTTCCACTGCACCGATACCTACCTCGAGGTGGCCAATTCCACGACCGCATGGACCAGCGAGTTTGAGCAGGGCCAGAAGATCCTGGTGCCGGCCAAGCACGGCGAAGGCCGCTTCCAGGCTGGTGATGATGATATCGCCCGCATCGAGGGCGAGGGCCGCGTGGTCTTCCGCTATACCGATAATTACAACGGTTCCGTCAACGGCATTGCCGGCGTGAGCGATGAGTCCGGCCGCATCGTCGGCCTTATGCCGCACCCCGAGCACGCCATTGACACGCTAACCGGCCCATCCACCGACGGACTGGGATTTTTCGTATCCGCCATCAAGGCCGTCGCCCAGGCGCCGGCGGTTTAAGGAGGCCACTTTTATGACCGTTCATAATGACACCGTAGAAAAGGCGCAGTCCACTCCGGACGAGCAGCAGCCCTACGCGGAACTCGGCCTGAAGGACGACGAGTACCAGCGCATCCACGATATCCTGGGCCGTCGCCCCACCGATGCGGAGCTGACCATGTACTCCGTTATGTGGTCCGAGCACTGCTCCTATAAGTCTTCCAAGACGCACCTGCGTTACTTTGGTGAGACCATGACCGAGGAGATGGGGGAGAAGATCCTCGCCGGCATTGGTGAGAACGCCGGCGTGGTGGATATCGGAGACGGCAATGCGGTGACCTTCCGCGTGGAGTCCCACAACCACCCCTCCTACGTGGAGCCTTACCAGGGTGCGGCCACCGGCGTGGGCGGCATCGTTCGCGACATTATGGCCATGGGCGCTCGCCCGATTGCCGTGATGGACCAGCTGCGCTTTGGGCCTGCCGACGCCCCCGATACCAAGCGCGTCCTTCCCGGCGTGGTCTCCGGCGTGGGTGGCTACGGCAACTCCCTGGGCCTGCCCAATATTGGTGGCGAGACCGTCTTTGATGAGACCTATGCCGGTAACCCTCTGGTCAATGCGCTGTGCGTGGGCACCCTCAAGGTCGATGACCTGAAGCTGGCCTTTGCATCTGGCAAGGGCAATAAGGTCATGCTCTTTGGCTCCCGCACCGGCTTGGATGGCATCGGCGGCGTGTCCGTGCTGGCCTCCGATACCTTCGAGGACGGCGCCGAGCGCAAGTTGCCGGCCGTGCAGGTGGGCGACCCCTTCGCAGAGAAGGTCCTCATCGAGTGCTGCCTGGACCTCTACCACGCCGGCGTGGTCGTAGGCATTCAGGACTTGGGCGGCGCGGGTCTGGCCTGCGCCACCTCGGAGCTGGCTGCTTCCGGCGATGGCGGCATGGAGGTCAACCTCGATAACGTGCCGCTGCGCGCGCAGAATATGACCGCGGCCGAGATCCTCGCCTCCGAGTCCCAGGAGCGCATGTGCGCCGTTGTGGCTCCGGAGAACGTGGCGAAGTTCCGCGAAATCTGCGAGCACTGGGACGTCACCTGTGCTGAGATTGGCGAGGTCACCGAGGGCAACCACCTGGTCATCCGCCACCAGGGCGAGGTCGTCGTGGATGCCCCGGCCGGCACCATTGCGGATGAGGCTCCGGAGTATGACCGCCCGTATGCCCGCCCGGAGTGGCAGGATGAGCTGCAGAAGTACCAGGGCACCGACAAGCGCGGCCTGGTTGAGTCCCTGCAGAAGCTCGTGTCCTCCCCGGCGCTGTGCTCGCGCGATTTCATCATGAACCAGTATGACCGCTACGTGCGCGGCAATACCGTCCAGTCCCACCATGCGGACGCCGGTGTGCTGCGCATCGATGAGGAGACCGGCCGTGGCGTGGCCGTGTCCGCCGATGCATCCGGCCGCTACACCAAGCTGGATCCGAACATGGGCGCCCGACTTGCGCTGGCGGAGGCCTACCGCAACGTCGCCGTCACCGGCGCCAAGCCCGTCGCGATTACCAACTGCCTGAACTACGGCTCCCCGGAGAACCCCGACGTTATGTGGCAGTTCCGCGAGTCGGTGCATGGGCTTGCCGACGCCGCCGTGGAGCTTTCCATCCCCGTTTCCGGCGGCAATGTCTCCTTCTACAACCAGACCGGCGAGGAGCCCATTCTGCCTACCCCGGTGGTGGGTGTGCTGGGCGTTATTGATGACGTGCACAAGGCCATCGGCAACGAGCTCGGCACCGTGGGCGAGAAGGAAGTGCTCATCGCCCTCGGCGAAACCAAGGACGAGTTCGGCGGCTCCATCTGGCAGCAGGTGAGCGCCGATACCTCCGAGGCTTCCTCCCTTAATGGTCTGCCGCCGCAGGTAGACATGGCCAACGAGAAGCGCCTGGCCGAGTTCTTCCACGGCAATGAGCTGCTTACCGCCGCACACGATATCTCCGAGGGTGGCCTTGCCGTCACCGCCTTTGAGATGGCAAAGCGCGCCGGTGCGACTGCCGACGGTGCCGGCCTCGGCCTCAACCTGGACCTCACCGCGGTCCATGAAGACGAGTTCGTCGCCGCCTTCTCCGAGTCCGCCTCCCGCGTGCTCGTGGCCACCACCGCCGACCGCGCCGATCAGGTACTCGCCCGCGCCGGTGAGCTGGGCATCCCAGCCGCCATCGTTGGCGAGACCACCGAAACCGGCGCTCTCACCCTCGGCGGCGAGTCCGTCGCCATCTCCCAGCTGGTCGCCGCCTGGTCCGCCACCCTGCCGGACCTCTTCGACCACGCCGTGGGCGCTAACTCTGTAGTGGAATAATACTAAGCAGCGGCTGCGCTGCATGAGCTACTCAAAGGGAGGAAGGCCCAACCACTATTGGTTGGGCCTTCCTTTCTCTGAAATTAACTTACCGGGTGGGAGATTGGGTTGAGGTTCAGGAACCTGTGCCCTTAAGGTCTGCGTTCTGAGATTAGCTATGAAATGTGTCGAGTTTGAAACACGCAATAGATGGAGAATGCTCAGGAACTTCTTGTGTGAGCGTCATCTAGTCTGCGATGGACATACGAGATGAGTGTTAGGGCTTCAAGAAGTTCCTCCTCTGCCACGTCCCGCTTTAGCCGCGGATCATGCGCGACAGGATTTCGATACATTCCTGAAATAGACTTCACGAGATTGCAAAGGCCTGTTTGTTCGTTCCGTTCGGTGCTAGTAGCCAAAGAATTGATGGCTAGTACACCATGTTTCACCGAGAGAGCATTATCTACGAGAGCTGCGCCGTCAAGATCAGTGCTCGTGGCTTCTCTCAGTCGGTCGAAAACTGATTTAGATGCTTCAAGGATGGCATGGAAATATCCATGGCGTAGGACCTCTTCCTCACAGTAGATAAGAACTTGTTCGTGAGTTTTACGTCGTTTTAGCTCTGCTTTGACAGAATTTGTAAGCTTCTGAATCTCAGTAAGCGATTCTGCTTGTTTCGCCCGAGCCACCCTACCGTTCTCGTTAATCCTCATTCCCTCAATTGAGAGCGGTGGATTCAAAAGGCTTCGACGCTTTTCAAACAGCTCCTGGTTATCAGTGTAGCGTGCCAGATGCATAGCGCGAGTGAGAAAGGTAATTACCCGGTCGCTTGTCCCATAGCGCTTCTGCCAGTCCGAGAATGCTTCGTCTATTCGTCTCCATTTGGTTATAGGCCCGGGATCATAAAGGTCAAGTTCTGCTAATAGGTCTCCGATCTCTGAGCCAGTTAGGCCATGTTGAGCATCTCCTATGGCTCTGGCGATTGCGGTAATTGATTCGCGTGAAAATGGTTGATAGTTCATCGTGCCAGGATACTCGAAGAATTGAGGAAAGTGCGTCTAAGCAGTCTAAGGAGCGCAGTGCGTTCCAGCAGAAAACAATTAGGTTGCTTGGAAGGTGAAAAGGGTGTTTGGGACAAAGCGACGGGTAGCATCAGGCACAATACTGGTATGTCAAAGTTCTCTGAAGTACTGGATCAACTGCGCGAAAACCAACCAAAGGCGAAGTATGGCATAGCTTTTGAAAAGCTAATGGTCAACTATTTCAAGACCGATCCCACGCTGAAAACACAGTTCGATGAGGTCTACCGGTGGACTGATTGGCGCTACAACGGTGGCACCGCTGATACTGGCATCGACCTGGTCGCCCACCGCGTAGATGACGGCACGTGGATGGCCATCCAGTGCAAGTTCTACGCTTCCAACGCGCGTATCCAGAAATCTCATCTCGATTCCTTTTTTGAGGTCTCAGGGCATTCCTTCGAGACCGAAAACGGCAGCGAATACTTTGGCAGCCGCATGATTATCTCCACCACGGATCATTGGTCTTCACATGCGGAAGCGGCGTTGGCCAACCAGCTGATTCCCACCAGCCGCATCGGAATTTCTACCATTGCGGAGTCCCCGATCAATTGGGATGTGGCGTTCCCGGGCTCTGAGGTTCGGGACAAAAATATTCAAATCAACCTTTCACAGCGCGAAACTTTCGAACCACGCCCGCACCAGCAAACGGCCATTGATAAAGCCATTGAAGGATTTAAGACCCATGACCGCGGCAAGCTCATCATGGCCTGCGGTACCGGCAAGACCTTCACCGCGCTGCGTCTGGCGGAGCGCGTCGCCGAAGAGAACGGTGGCAAAGCCCGCATTCTGTTCCTCGTTCCTTCCATCTCCTTGTTGTCGCAGACACTAAAGGAGTGGACCGCTCAAGGCCGCCTAGACATGCGTGCCTTCGCGGTGTGCTCGGACTCCAAGGTCTCAAAGAAGGCGGAAGATATTGCAGTCTATGACCTCGAGGTTCCTGTATCTACGGACGGTGAGGAGATTACGCAGCGCTTTGCTTCTGGCAAGCGCGCTAAGGGCCTCAATATCGTCTTTTCTACGTACCAGTCCCTGCCGGCGGTCCACGAGGCCCAGCAGCAGGGTCTAGATGATTTTGATTTGGTCATCTGCGATGAGGCCCACCGCACCACCGGCATTACCTTGGCTGGTGAAGATGCCAGCAACTTTGTACGCATCCACGATGCTGGCTATATCAGGGCGGCAAAGCGTCTTTATATGACCGCCACGCCAAGGCTTTATGATGACGCGGTAAAAGGCAAGGCCGCCGAGCACTCCGCCGAGCTGACCTCCATGGATGATGAGGGCATTTACGGTCCTGAGTTCTATCGCCTTGGCTTTGGGGAAGCAGTGGATAAGGGCTTATTGACTGATTACAAGGTTCTTGTCATGACGGTTGATGAGTCGGTGGCCGCGGAAGCGATGGCTCGCAGCGACGACAACCAGATAAACCTCACCACGGCTTCGGCGATGATCGGTGCTTGGAATGGTTTGGCCAAGCGCTCTGGTGAACTGCAGGGCAAGAAAGGCGGCTTTGAGGAAAACGCCCAGCCTATGCAACGCGCTGTGGCCTTTGCCAAGGACATTAAGTCCTCACAGCTCATCGCTGATACTTATCCTTCGCTCATTGCCACCCACCAAGAGCTGCTCAAGGATAAGGCAGTGCTGAACGATGTCTCCTTGACCAACGTTGATCTGCGCGTTGCTGCACAGCACGTTGATGGCGGTATGAACGCCATGGAGCGTGGCACCAAGCTTTCCTGGATCGAATCCCCGGCGGATGAAAACGAAAGCCGCATGCTTACCAATGCCCGTTGCCTGTCCGAGGGCGTGGATGTGCCGGCGTTGGATGCGGTCGTATTCTTTAATCCACGCAACTCTATGGTAGACGTGGTCCAGTCTGTTGGTCGAGTGATGCGTAAATCTGCGGGCAAGGATTACGGTTACATCATCTTGCCGGTGGCGGTGCCACCGAATGTTTCGCCTTCGGAAGCACTTAACGATAATCAGCGCTTCAAGGTGGTGTGGCAGATTCTCAACGCGCTGCGTGCCCACGATGATCGCTTTAACGCCAAGGTGAATTCGATTGCGCTTAACGGATCGAATGCGCAAGATGAACTGCCCATTGACGTCAACCACGTGTCTGGTGATAAAGAGAAAAGCGATAAAGAAAAGCTGGATGGGGCAGATAGCACCAAGTCCCCTGAGGCATTCGACGATGCCACGGCCATGACACAGCAGATTGCATTGTTCTCGTTAGAGCAATGGCAAGAGGCAATCTATACCAAGCTGGTGGATAAGGTCGGCACCCGCACCTACTGGGAAGATTGGGCCGATGACGTGGCCACCATCGCGGAGAACCAAATCACCCGCATTAAATCCCTGCTGGAAGGTGCGGATGGCACACTGCGCCAGGAATTTGATGACTTTGTTGAAGGCCTGCGCAATAACTTGAATGACGGCATTAGCGACGACGACGCTATCTCGATGCTCTCGCAGCATCTCATCACCGCACCGGTATTTAACGCGTTGTTTGAAAACCATGACTTCATCACCCATAACCCTGTGGCCCAGGTCATGGAGAAGATGGTCAAGGCTTTGGCCAAGGCCAACCTCGACACGGAAACAGAGTCTCTGGAGAAGTTTTATGAGTCCGTGCGCGTGCGTGCTTCTGAGGTGACCTCCGCTTCCGGTAAGCAGCAGGTGATCAAGGAGCTGTACGAGCGTTTCTTCCGCAAGGCCTTCAAGAAACAAGCTGAGGCGCTCGGCATCGTCTACACCCCAGTCGAAATCGTCGACTTCATCCTGCGCGCCGCCGACGACGTATCCAAGAAACACTTCGGTAGAGGCCTGAGCGATGAAGGCGTAAGCATCCTTGATCCCTTCGCGGGCACTTCGACGTTCATGGTCCGCTTGCTGCAATCGGGCCTCATCAAGCCGGAGGACCTCGCCCGTAAGTATGCCAACGAGCTTTTTGCCACGGAAATCATGCTGCTGGCATACTACGTATCCGCCGTCAACATTGAGACCACCTACAACGCCCTGCGCGAAGAGGCCGCGCAGCGAAATGGCGAGCCGGCACCGGACTACGTACCATTCACCAACATCGCTTTAGCGGATACCTTCCAGATTCACGAAGACGGCGACATCCCAGACCTCAACGTCTTCCGCGAGAACAACGAGACCATCGAGCGTCAGAAGAAGGCGCCCATTAACGTGGTGATTGGAAACCCGCCGTACTCAGTTGGTCAAAAGTCTGCCAATGACCTCAATGCGAATCAGAAGTATCCAAGTCTAGATGCGAGGATCTCGGAAACTTATGCCGCTAGGTCCACCGCAACAAATAAGAACTCACTTTACGATTCCTACCTTCGTGCCTTCCGTTGGGCTACTGACAGAATTGGAGATCAGGGTGTAGTTGTTTTTGTCACGAATAATGGTTGGATTGATGGAAACACAGGTGCCGGTATTCGTTTGTCCATGGCGGAGGATTTCACTGACCTCTACATATTCAATCTAAGGGGTAATTCTCGCGGTGCTGGAAATGTCGCGAAGCGGGAGGGGGGAAATGTATTTGATATTCGGGTAGGGATTTCCATTGCAATCGGCGTGAAGAGTACAAACAAGAAGTCTTTTGAATTGCATTATGCAGCTTCGCCTGACTATGCCTCCAAAGCGCAGAAGATTGAAGATGTGGTTAATGCCACTATCAGTAATTTGAATTGGCAGTCAATTGTTCCTAACAAGGAGGGGGACTGGCTAAATCAGCGTTCGGGGGAATTCGCGACCTGGCCAGTGCTAGGTGAAAGGAATGGCTCATCAACGAAAATTTTTGAGTCTTTCACCCGTGGGTTGGAGACAGGCAGAGATACGTGGGTCTATAGTTTTTCTTCCTCGAAACTTGAGGCCAACATCAAAACTCATAGTCGGACATACAACAATGCTTTGGAACAAATACAAGATTCGGAGCTTGTTGATGAATTCCTTGCAGAGAATCTGGACTTTGTTGATCCGACCCGGATTAAGTGGTCATCGAGTCTTACTAGCCGGCTAAAACAACGCAAATTTCTTGAGGGTTTTGCGCAGTTTAAGATTAGAACTAGTAGTTATCGACCATTTACAAGGACTTTTGCTTACTTTGATGATGCGCTAAATCATAGGGTCAGCCAACTCCCAGCAATGTTCCCAACCCCTGCGCACAAGACCATCGGCATTATTGGAACGGCAGCAGCTGATAGAGCGAAATTTGCAGTACTGTCTTCTGATCAACTCATTGATCTGAATTTTTGGGGAGTTCCCGGTCAATTCTTCCCCCGCTTCACGTGGTCCGCTGCCGAGGCGGATGATGGTGGGCTGTTCGGTGAGGGAGACATCGTCAAGCAGGGAGAATCTAGCATCTATGGCAAGGTTGGTGAGGTTGTTGATGGGTATGTGCGCGTGGACAACATCACCGATGAGATTAAAGGCCTCTACCGTGATGCCCTGGGTTCGGACATTACGGGAGATGACATCTTCCACTTTGTCTATGGCAAGTTGCATGATTCTGGCTATCGCACGAAATATGCGGCGGACTTGAAGAAGATGCTGCCGCATATTGAAACGCCATCCTCGCGCGCGAGGTTCGATAAGTTTGCTGCGGCCGGTAAAGAATTAATGGACCTGCACGTGAACTATGATTCCGTGGAGCCATGGCCGCTGGACATTCAGGTCAAGGGTGATGAGTCTGACCGTGAGACTTGGCGCGTTAAGAAGATGAAATGGGCTAGGCGAAAGGATCCCGAGACGGGAAAGAACGTCAATGACGTGACCAAGCTGATCTACAACAAGCAGGTGACCATCGGTGGAATTCCTGCGGAGGCGGATGAGTACATACTGGGCTCGCGCTCTGCGGTGGCGTGGTTGATTGACCGCTACCAGGTGAAGAAGGACGAGGATTCCAGAATTGTTAATGACCCGAATGATTGGGCCGATGAAGTAGGCAACCCGCGTTATATCGTCGACTTGATTGGAAAGGTCACCCGCGTGGCGATGGAAACCGTGCGGATCGTAGATGGGCTGGAGATTGAGGAATAGGCTTGGTTGACAAATGATACAGAATAAGAGTTCTTTTGAGATCGAAAAGACTATCCATTTAGAGCCGACTGAGTCTATTCAGCACGCGCTGGGAGCCAATCACGATATTCGCTCGGGCATCGATGAGCTAGTGGACAATTCCATCGACGCAAAGGCGGAAAACATTTCCATTGTCTTCCATGTTGATGGAAACAAACTGACCCAAATTGCGGTGCATGATGATGGTCGTGGCATGGATGCGGCAACCATGGAACGTGTCTTACGGCTGGGAGGGCATGAGTCTCAAGCACGAAGCAATATCGGTATCTACGGAATGGGCCTAAAGGAAGGTTCGTATGCGAATGCCGATACCGTCACAGTACTTTCCCGAGTGAAAGGGCAATTTCCAGCAGGTATTCAGTTACACAAGGAAAGCTTTACCGCCGATGTATTAAATCAGCAGGCGACAACTGCGGCGTGGAACCTAAGAGACCGGCTCGTTGTTCTCAATCGAGGTACCTCTATTCTCTGGAATGACCTGACGGGAATTTACGAGGGGAGTGACATGCGGGAAGCTGATGCCTTCTTGTCTGGCACAATTGAGAAATTGCGCCGCCACTTAGGGATCCGCTATCACCGTTTCCTCCAGGACAAACGGGTAAGCATTAAAATTTTTATGCTTTATGACGAATTTGATCCCGTGCCTGCCCCGTCCATCAAACCCATTGATCCATGCGGCTACCGGAAATCAGGTGACCGCTCATATCCCCTATATTTAGCTGAATATGGACGAGAAGATGGTCCTGGGGTGACGGTGCACATCTGGAATAACAGGTCCAAGTCGGATGAATTCATATTGGAAGGCAAGGATGAGCTAGGGCATCAGGGCTTTTACATATATATCGCAGACCGCTTGATCACCCAGGGTGGGTGGTGTGGATTTCAGGAACCCCGAAAAGACTATAAATTGCTCCGGGTGGTCATCGACGATCCACGAGTGATTAATGAGTACATCACTATTAGTCCGCAAAAAGGGTCCGTGAGATTGGGCGAGGGCTTTCACCGATTTATCGATCGGCTAAGCGTATGTGGAGAGTCTGAAAAGAATTTTGATGCGGTATGTAGCGATTCCATCGCGGTCCTCCGAAATTCCAATAAGAAATCTGGCAACCCGGACGTGCTTGCGGAGGCAGGGCAAGGAATTGCTCCGGTCATCAAAGAACTAATCGAGGATGAGGCAAATTTAAAAAAGGGCGACCCAGTCAATGTTGTGTGGACAAAACTGGAAGGCGATAAGTTCGTAGAAGTTTCTCCGCGGGATAGCACTATCAAGATCAATCGGAAATATCGAAAGATGGTAAACCCCGGCAGAGGCTCGCTCCACGATGCGCCATTATTAAAAACGCTTCTATATCTGCTGTTCAATGATGTTGCTACTTCGAAGCAGACAAGAAAATCCAAGGCAAACGCTTCCTTGTGGGCTGAGCTACTTACGACCGCCGCCAAAGAGCAGGAGCGCCAAGAAACCCTACGGTTAGGGCTCGAATAACCCCACCAATCGAATGGGTATTTGATTTTGGGTCGAACCTATCAATGCGTGTTTGTGTGGTGCTGTACTGTAGGGCTCAATTGATGTGAGGCACATTATTTCCTGTGTCAAGCATCGATAAAGATGCACGAACCCAAGGAGAAAATCTCTTGACTAGCAGTCACGATAGTCAGATAATAGGCTTTCAGCCCCTTAAGGAAGCTATAAGCAACGTTCTTAATCCATCGGATTTAAAGCTTTACGCCTCATTGCAGGACAGGCTCAAATTGATGGAAGGGATGGACGTGAATGCTGATTCGATACTAAAGTACATCGAGGAAGCCGACGATAACGATATCCAGCCCCTAATAACCTTCATTGTCGCGGCCAAGGATGCTGATGAAGCCGTTCTGAAACCAGAGACCCAGACGCCTTCTGAAAGTAAAGAGCGGCTGCAATGGGTTATTGAGCAGCTGGGGCTGTCTGACTTTGCTCCAGCACTGGAGCAGCGTATGCCTGAGCCCGAGCCTGCGGTCATTGTCGAAGAAGACTTCACTGAGTGGTATACGCCGGAAAGGCAGCAAGAAAATACTCACTACTGGGATGATTATCGGAAGGTGCTCAGCAGAAATCGCTGGGATGCTGAATCTATCGAAACTGTGGGTACGCAGGCCACCGAGGTTATTCGACGCATAGAAGATCCTAAAAAGCCACACTATGTGTCTTCTCGCGGCCTGGTGGTTGGTTACGTCCAAAGCGGCAAGACTGCAAACTTTACCGCTGTTACTGCGAAAGCCATTGACGCTGGTTACAGGTTCATCATCATTCTTGCCGGCACGATGGACAATCTGCGTGATCAAACACAACGCCGTTTGGATAAAGAGTTGTGCGGCAAAGAGTCGGTGCTGAGCGGCCTCGATGAAGAAAACCTCACTGAAAAAGAACGCAAAGATGAGACTTATTTTAATGGTGACGAAGAATGGGAGCGTGACTGGGAAGAGAATGGTGGCGCGTTCCTGAGTCATGGTCCTGCATATGGCTCCAAGGGATTCCCGCGTATTAAGCGCGTGACGACTTCAGTTCGTGATTACCGCAGGACTGGTACTAGCGCGATTGAAATTGAACGCCCGGATAAATCGAAGCCCGTGCACCATCCAGACAACCTCGATTGTCGATTTGGGGTAGTTGGTACCGCGAGTCTGCGTAGTTGGTACCGGTGTTCCACGTACCCGGTACTGCAAGGGGTTTTCTTTCATAGTTGATGTTGGCGACACCACAATCCGCTGGTGTTGCGTCAACTTCTACTTGGAAGGAGCCGGTCCTTGTGGCCAACTTCAAACAGATCATCGCGATGTGCCTCGATGGTGCTAGCTACGCGCAGATCACACATGCATTGGGATGTTCACGACGAGAAGTATCCCGAGCAAAGAAAGTCATCAACGATGAGGAACTAACTCCAGAGCGCTTCCGTCAGCTCCCACCGGGATGGTTCGATGATCGATTCAGTGATGGCCGGAGTAAGCGGACGATGTCCTACGACCAGCCTGATTTTCATGCTCTTGCACGCAAGCTGAAAAGTACGAAGCATGTGACCAGGCATAAGCTGTGGATGGACTACGTGTCGCAGCCTTGTCCGACGGATAAGACAAAGTACCAGTACTCCCAGTTCTGCAGTGGGCTCAATGAATTTCTGCGTGCCAACGATCTCGTCGAAGTTATCACCCATGAGCCAGGCCAAGAGCTTTACGTTGACTGGGCCGGGGACAAAGTGCCAGTGACGGATCAGGCCAGTGGTGACACCGTGTTCAAGGCGTCATTGTTTGTCGCGGTCAGCCCGTACTCAGGGCTGATGTACGTTACTGCTGCTGCGAATGAGAAGATGCCGGCGTGGATTGAGTGCCATGTTAAGGCGTTGAATTATCTTGGCAAAGTACCAGCGGTCATCGTGCCAGATAATGCTTCTACGGCGACTTATCGGCCGAAGAAGACCTCTACATACCGGATAGTCACTGACCGCTACGCAGCGTTTGCAGACTATTACGGCGTCACGATCGTGCCGACTAGGCCCGGCAGGCCACGCGACAAGGCAGCGGTAGAGCGTGCCGTGAAAATCGCCTACACCAAAATCCTGGGTTACTTCAGCAACGAAGTCTTCTATAGCCTTGATGAGCTTAATGAGGCGATCGCGGAGCGTCTTGTCGATATCAACGGCGCAATGACGCGGCCTGATGGCTCAACACGGCAGATGCGCTTTGATAAAGAAGAGGCACCAATGATGCGAGACCTTCCGCCGACGCCGTTTACGGAAGTGTCTTATAAGCGGCTTAAAGTCGATCGCAACTGGCACATCACCTGTGACTACCAGTACTATTCAGTGCCATTTCAGCTGGTAGAAGAATCGGTAACAGTCAGGCTCACCCCGCAACTGGTGAGCGTCTTCAACGGGGAGCAGCTTGTTGCTGAACACACGCGCCTTCACGGATTCAAATACCGGTATTCCACAAACCCTCAGCATGGGCCGCGTGGCGATGATGAAGGCCACAAGGCGCTTACCCGTGATGAGCTTTTGGCCTGGGCATCGTCGTTTGGGGCAGCAACGCACGCAGTCATAGCGATGATCCTCGACCGCAATAGTGCCGCCGTACCCCGCGGACTCATCCAGGCACGCAACGTGCTGGCCAACCTGGGCAAAAAGCACAACAAAGCCACCCTCGAACCGGCATGCCAGCAGGTCGTGGACAAGAAACTGGCCCCAACAATGGCAGTGATCAAACGCATCCAGACTGACATTGCCCACGCCCAACAACATCCCTGGGCACCAGGGCCCAAAACACAGCCTGTGTCCAAGCGCCAACCACGCCCAAGTACCCCGCTTACCGGCGACGTGGCCGATGCCGTCTTTATCCGGCCTGCTGACCACTACGAAAACTAGAAGGAGTGTGAAAAATCATGAGCAGCATCGACGACGAGATTGTGCGGGCGAAAATGCGCAAGCTTCGCGTATCAACCTTCGCTGACATCTTCTACGAGGTTGTCAACGACGAGGCCTATGCGGATGCGCTACCAGAAGACATCTTCCTCGCCGCAGTCGAAGAAGCCTACACACAACGCCAACAGCGCAATATCGCCAAGGCCATCACCCAGGCACAATTCCGATACCCGGATGCAAGCCTGGCTGAAATCACCCGGGCAGAACAACGCGGTATCAACATGCGCCAGCTGAAACGAATCGCAGCAACCAACTGGCGGGAAAACCCGACCAATATTCACATCCTCGCACCGACCGGAACAGGCAAGACATACATTGCCTGCGCCATCGGCATCGCCGCATGCAAAGCCGGATATTCCGTGGCGTACTACCGGCTGGATCAACTTGTAGACATGCTGGCGGTCTTCTCACCGACTGACCAAAACTACCTCGATAAAATGCGGAAACTGATCAACGTCGATGTCCTTATCATCGACGACTTTATGACCATCAGCATCAACCAGCGCGGGCAAGAAGACCTAACCAAGATCATATTCGACCGCGACGGAAGGCTCCCAACACTGATCTCCTCCCAATCAGCCGCCGCCTACTGGGTTGAAACACTGCCAGACAGAGTCGGAGCCGATTCACTCGTAAGCCGCCTCAACAACGGCCACCGAATCCATATCGGAGACTTCGACATGCGCAAAGCCACCGCACCCACCACCCCAGACAACTAAGACTAACGGTCCGGGCCGACGCACCCCTCGGCCCGGTACCAACTACCCGGAACACGACAGTACCGAGTCCCCAGAACACCGGTACCAAAAACTCGCATCTGACACTCGATAACATGCCTTGTCTGGTTGCGGTGGTCAAGAAGAATTCCTCCGTACTCAAAAACCTCAATTCTGATTTACGGCGTGCGGCCCGTCTTAATGAGGACTTGAAGCATTTGCCGGTCTTGGTTATCGATGACGAGTCCGATCAGGCGTCTATCAATACCAAAAAGCAGAAGAAGGAAAAGCCTAAAGAAGAACGTGAGCGTACTGCGGTTAATGAGCAGATTACTGAACTGCTCAGTAACTGTCCTCGCGCGCAGTATGTCGGTTATACGGCCACGCCCTTCGCTAACGTCTTTGTTGATCCTTCTGATCCGGTAGATCTTTACCCGCGGAATTTTGTTTTGATGCTTAGCGAGCCGCCCGCGTATCGCGGGGCGAAGTGGTTCCATGACCGCATGGACTTTGCCGATGCCCCAGAGGAAGCGACTCGTGAAAACTCCCAGAGTAAGGCGTTTATTCGGGACATCGTTGATTCTAGGGGTCTGGATGATGATGTATTTGAGCAAGAGCGGGCGGAAGAACTAAAAGAAGCCCTTGACATGTTTATCTTAACCGGTGCGATTAAGAAATTCCGGGAAGCTAAGCATCCAGGTCATACGTTTAAGCATCACACCATGCTTGTGCACGAAGGCACGGGTACTGCGATCCACGGAGATGGAAAGAAAATACTGGAGAAAATTTGGCGAGAGCGCGGATATAATCTTTCGCGACCGATTCCAGAAATGAAGCGACTATTTGAAGATGATCTTCTCGATGTTATGAATATCGAGCGCTACAGGGAAGGGTTCGCGGTCCCACAGACCTATGAAGAACTCCTGCCGTATATCAATGAAGCCTATGCAGAAATGATGGTAGGAGTCCAATCTGGAGAGTCACCAATCTTGCAGGTAGATACTGAAGGCAAGCAAAGCCCAAATTTTGAATCTGGCCGTGTGTGGAAGATTCTTGTCGGAGGGGCAAAGCTTTCTCGTGGCTATACAGTTGAGGGTCTGACGATTTCTTATTTCCGTCGGCGCGCAGGAAGTGCGGATACGCTGATGCAAACTGGGCGTTGGTTTGGCTTCCGTAAGGGGTACCAAGATCTAGTTCGTCTTTATGCGCCTGATGATCTTGTGGAACTTTTTGAGGCGGCGATGCATGATGAGGAGGTTTTCCGCGACAATATCAAGATTTATGCAGAAGAGCCTCAAGACCCTGATAAGCGTCTGACCCCGAGCCGTATTGCTCCCTTGGTCCGTCAATCGTTGCCGGACTTAAAGCCCACAAGTTCGAATAAAATGTTTAACGCTTATATTCGTTCTACTGCGGCTGCTCCGAATGTAGTGGAATTGAACTCCATTCCTGACCGTCAAGAGAAAAAGGCCTTGAAATGGAACTTCCAAGAAGTCGGTATACCTTTGTTGCAGAGCCTCGACTCAGATATTGTGAAAATGGCATATTTCCGTTTGGAAGGTTTGAGAAGTGGTAATCCTTTTGCGCACGCGGGCTACAAAAACTTCCATGTAGGAACTATTGCGGCCGATGTTTTCGTGGATCTTCTGGAGACCATGCAGTGGTACGATGGATCGAACTACAAAGGGAACATCGTTGCCCCGCATGTCCGTTATCTTCGCGGATTGATGGGGGACGGCAAGCACGCAAGTGTTTCGGGTTCTGACTTTCGTGAAGTAGCAGTAGTGTTGCCAATCTTGTCGCAAAATCCCAAAACCATTGAGGTTCCAGGTGTGCCGTTTCCAGTGCCGCTTGTAAAGCGTAGTCGCCGTGAAGAACGCCATGACATTACCGGTACTGACCGAAAGAATACGTACATCATGCAAAGCGTGGCTAGCGGTCAGTCCGTTCTTACCCCGCGGTTTGTTGACATGGCAGAAAACGCACAATTTCTTCGTGGAGAATTTAAAAAGATCAAGGGGGAAGAGCCATTTAATTTAGACTCTTTTGATGCGAAGAGGCGTGGAGCTGTTCTCGTTACGTTATTTGATGATCGGAACCAGGACGAGGTTGTACAAAGCGAACGTGATGGCGCCTACACTCCGCCGCGCTGGGACAAAGGAGAAGTAGGGTTGGCCCTAGCCTTTAACTCCCCGCATGAGGCTGTGAATGGGGCAGGCAAAGTTGTGGAGTGGGGCGTGCACTTGCGTGGCGACGGTGATGGAGAGGACGTCGTCATCGAAAGTATGGATGCTCAGAACTAACCAGTTGCAGAAAGTCGGGTCGGTGGGGTGCATTGCTTAAAATGCTCGCCACTGTCTCTTGAAGCTCTTTACGCCTCCCAGTAGACTTACGGTAACGTAACTTAGCCCTGGTGAGAGAAAGAAGTATCGCTGTGGCTCAGATACATGCTGAAGGAACAAAAAGGCGGGGGAGCATCCCTTGAAAGAAGGCTTGGTGCAGCGCACCTATTGGATCGCCGATCGCGGGCCAAGGCCGCTAAGCCGAGGCTGGGGACATGCGATTGCAGCATTGCTGTCGGTGATTGCCTCCACCGTGCTCATTACCTATGCGTGGATGACGCTGCAGTGGTGGCAGGGGCTTGGCGTAACTGTTTACGGAGTAGGGCTGGTGGGTCTCTTTGGCGTCTCGGCGCTCTACCACCGCTACCCGTGGGCGAGTGCACGTGCCGTGCAGTGGTGGCGGCGGGCGGACCACGCGACCATCTCGATATTTATCGCCGCGACCTACACGCCGCTGTGTCTCATCGTGTTATCGCCGGTACAAGCAGCATGGATGCTAGGCGTTGCCTGGGCAGGAGCGGTTCTCGGCGCGATTTTGAACCTAGTGTGGATTAGTCACCCGCGCTGGTTGGACGTGGTGGTCTACCTAGCACTGGGGTGGCTAGTGCTGCCGCTTCTGCCCACGCTGTGGACGCAGGCAGGGGCCGCTGTGGTCTGGCTGCTCTTTGCCGGCGGCGTGGTGTACTCGCTAGGCGCGCTGGTCTATGGCTTTAAGTGGCCAGGGCGCAACGCGCGCTACTACGGCTACCACGAGCACTTCCACACCGCGACCATCGCAGCGGCGGTGGTGCACCTAGTAGCGGTGTGGATGGTCGTGGTTCAGGGGGCTGCTTAGTCAGCGTCGGGGAAGAGCTTCGCGGGATCGGTGTCGGTGCTGATCGCAGCGGCGAGCAGCATACGGGCTTGGGGAGCGCGCAAGGTGCCGGAGGAGATAACGCCGGCGTCGGCAAGCGTGGCACCGCCGCCGGCCCCGCCGTAGATGCCCTCCACTGGGCCGTGATCCACGCGGGTGGTGAGCACGACCGGAACCTTCTTGGCCGCGGCCTTAGCGGCTTGGGCTAGCTCGTCGCCGATATTGCCGGCGCCCATTCCCTCAATTACGATTCCTTCGGCGCCGCTGTCTAAGGAGCGCTGGATAAGGTCGGCCGGCGCGCCGGGGTAGGCGGCGATGATATCGACGCGGGTATTGCCCAGCGGCTGATGCTTTAAGGCCTTCGGGCGCTGAGGCTGCTTCTTGCCATTGTTATTGGCAAAGCCATCGGCCTTGGAGGTATCGGACTTGAAAGCGCCGCGGGCTGGGATGACGCGGTCTGCAAAGGCAATGAAGGTACCGCGGCCCTTGTTGGAAGGGTCGGTTACGGTCTTGACCGCAAGCGCCAAGTTATCCGGACCATCCGGATCCGGGTCATCAAAGGGGCGCATCGCTCCGGTAAGGGCTACTGGCTTATCGCTGTCCTGGAAGGTATCGACGGCGATGGCGGTCTCTTCCATGGAATCGGTGCCGTGGGTGACCACTACGCCATCGACATCATCGCGCTGTAGCTCCTTATTTACGGCCTCGATGATGGTATCAGTATCGTCCAAGGTCATCGCGGAAGAATCCAGCTTGGCAATATCTTTGACCTCTAACGTGAGCTTGTCCTTGTCAAAGGCGCCGGAAAGGGGCTCCACTAGCTTGGAGCCGGTAACGGTGGGAACCACCGCACCGTCTTTGTCATGAGTGCTGGCAATGGTGCCGCCGGTAGAAAGGACCACCACGTGGCCCTCGGCGGTGGCGCGTGGACCCTCGTGTTCCGCTGCAGAGGTTTCGGTAGTTTCTTCCGTGGTTGCAGACGTGGAACTGGTGGCACTGTGCGGCGCGGAAGACTCGGGTGCCGCGGCCGAAGTCTCCTCCTCTGGGCGGCTATCCGGATTTTGGCAGGACGCCAAGAGGAATGCGGAAGCGACTAGAGCAAGGCCGGCGCGGGCCGAGCTACGCATTGTTGAGGTGTGCATATTCCCTCGTTTCTGTGTGTGGGAGGCGAAAGCGGGCGGCGGGAATCGTCGGCCGCATATACGTCCATCTAAAGCAGAAGTGCGGGGCGCCCGCTGCCACTATGGACTTGCTAACACCGAAACGAGGGGAGAGCGGCTAGTCGATGTGCTGGTTCGACGGCGCCACCACCAAAGGCTTTGGCGAGTACTTGGCACGCAGCTCGCGCAGCACGGTGGCGTGCTCGGCCAAGCGCTTATCTTCCTCGGTATGCGGATTGAAGGGGCGGACCACCTGTGGCTGGCCATCATGATCGAGGGCGATATAGGCCACGGTGGCATGAATGGCGGTTTGCAGGTGTTCGCGGCCGCCGCGGGGGTTGCCGGAACGGACGTGGATAGACATCTGCATCGAGCGGGTATCGGTGCGCATCATGCGGGCGTCGACCTCGATGAGGTCACCGATGGAAATCGGGCGGTAGAAGCGGATGCCGCCGGCGTACACCGCAACGGTGCGCTCCGCGGACCACTCCATGGTGCAAGCTGCGCCGGCCTCATCGATCCACTGCATGGCCGTGCCGCCGTGGACCTTGCCGCCCCAGTTGACGTCAGTGGGCTTGGCCAGGAAGCGATTGACCATGCGCGGGGCATCGGAAGACCCGTCATAGGTTTGTTTTTCCATCTCTTCCTCGATGGCCTGGCGCAGCTCGATGCGGGACTTGGCGGCCTCTTCCACGCGGCACTGCTCATCGGTCTCCGGGACGAAGGGCGGCACCGGGGTGGACTTGCCGGTGGCCGGGTCCTTGGCTACGAAGATGACCAGGCAATCGCAGGCGCGGGTAAAAATACCTTCGCGCGGGTCGGCAGAGAGCACCTCGTTGACGATGTGCATGGAGGAACGCCCGGTCATGGCGATACGCGAGCGGACCTCCACGATGTGCCCGGAAGGGATCGGCCGGGTGAAGTGGATATGGCCCACGTATGCGGTCACGCAGTACTGGCCGGACCACTGCACGGCGCAGGCATAGGCGGCCTTATCAATCCATTCCAAGACGCGGCCACCGCTGACGCCGGTGGCGCCGGCCATGGTGACGTCGGTTGGCGATGCCATAAAGCGCAGCGTCAGCGCCGGCGATTTCTGATTTTCCGCAACGGAAGGCGTAGGTGACATAAACAACAAGATAACAGTAGCTATGATGTAGCTATGAAAAAGCCCGTCGATCCCGCAGCCACCCGCGCGGCCGTCATGGCCATCAAAGACTGGATTGCCGCCCCGGCGGAGCACGATAAGCCTGGTAGGGCCCTGCTTGCCGACGCCGTCCGTCGCACCGCCCGCACCCTCGAGGCCGACGCGCCGGGTCATTCCGTGGAGCTGCGCGTACCCCCATTTGTTGCGGTGCAATGCATTGAAGGGCCCCGCCATACCCGCGGCACCCCACCCAATGTGGTGGAGACCGACCCGGAAACCTGGCTGCGCCTCGCCACCGGATTGGCGGACTGGGAAGAGGTCGTAAGCACTGGTCGCGTCGATGCTTCCGGCTCCCGCGCGGGCGAAATTGCGCAGTGGTTGCCGCTTATTCCGTTAGTTTCCGGCGGCGTGACAGGCTAATATAAACGCCGTGGTAGAAGTACATACTCCTAGTATCACCAATCTTGACGATCATAATGAGCAGGAGCCCCGCGAAGAGTGCGGCGTCTATGGCGTGTGGGCTCCCGGGGAGGAAGTCTCCAAGCTGACCTACTTTGGTCTCTTCGCCCTGCAGCACCGTGGCCAGGAGGCGGCCGGCATTGCGGTGGGCGATGATGACCGCATCGTCGTCTTCAAGGACATGGGCCTCGTGGCCAATATTTTTGATGAGTCCACCTTGTCTGCCCTCCAAGGAAACGTAGCGGTGGGCCACACGCGCTATTCCACCGCCGGCGGCAAGGAATGGTCCAATGTCCAGCCGATGTTTTCTACCTCCTCCACTGGGGTAGACATCGCCCTCGGACACAACGGCAACCTAGTCAACTACTTAGAGCTGCGCGAGGAGGCCGTGCAGCGCGGCTTGATTAAGCCCCATGAGGAGTCAGTTTCTGACTCCATGTGCTTGTCTATGCTGCTGGCCGACGGCGTGGATGAAGACACCTCCGTTTTCGACTCCGCTCGTGACCTGCTCCCGCGCGTGAAGGGCGCATTCTGCCTGACCTTTACCGATGGTCACACCATGTACGCCGCGCGCGACCCGCACGGCGTGCGCCCGCTGGTCCTCGGCCGCCTGGCCAAGGGCTGGGTGGTGGCCTCCGAGACCTGTGCGCTCGATATCTGCGGCGCTCAGTTCATCCGCGAGATTGAACCTGGCGAGCTCGTCGCCATCGATGAGGCTGGCATCCGCTCCGTGAACTTTGCACCCGCCAAGCGCCATGGCTGCGTCTTCGAGTACGTCTACTTGGCTCGCCCGGATAGCGATATCAAGGGCCGCTCTGTCAACGCCTCTCGTGTGGACATTGGCCGCCGCTTGGCCCGCGAATACCCGGCCGAGGGCGCGGACTTGGTCATCCCGGTTCCTGAATCCGGCAACCCGGCCGCCGTGGGCTATGCCCGCGAATCCGGCATTACCTTCGCCCACGGCTTGGTCAAAAACGCTTATGTGGGACGCACTTTCATCCAGCCCACCCAGACCCTGCGTCAGCTCGGCATCCGCTTGAAGCTCAACCCGCTGCGCGAGGTCATCAACGGCAAGAAGCTCGTCGTGGTGGATGATTCCATCGTCCGCGGCAATACCCAGCGTGCACTCATCCGCATGCTGCGCGAGGCCGGCGCCGCCGAGGTGCACGTGCGCATCGCCTCCCCGCCAGTGAAGTGGCCATGTTTCTACGGCATCGACTTCGCCTCCCCAGGCGAGCTGATCGCCAACGCCAGCCCCTCCGATGATCCGGAAACCGTCTGCGCCACTATCTGTGACACCATCGGCGCCGATTCCTTGGGCTTTGTCTCCATTGAGGAGATGGTGGCCGCCACCGAACAGCCGCGTTCCGAGCTGTGTACCGCCTGCTTCTCGGGTGAGTACCCACTTGGCCTGCCCGCCGGAAACTCCAATGCAGAAGCCGTGCGCACCCTGCTCGGCACCGAATAACAAAGGACACCTGAAACCATGAGTGACAATACTTACGCAGCAGCCGGCGTCAGCATCGAAGAGGGCGACCGTGCCGTAGAACTTTTCGCCCCGCACGCTAAGCGCGCCACCCGCCCTGAGGTTCTGGGCGGTCTTGGCGGCTTTGCTGGCCTGTTCAAGCTCGGCGATTACAAGGAGCCCATCCTGGCCGCCGGTTCCGACGGCGTCGGCACCAAGCTGGCCGTGGCCCAGGCCATGGACAAGCACGACACCATCGGCATCGACCTCGTTGCGATGTGTGTGGACGATCTCGTTGTCTGTGGCGCGGAGCCGCTCTTTTTGCAGGACTACATTGCCGTGGGCAAGGTCGTGCCGGAAAAAGTGGCCGAGGTAGTCAAGGGCATCGCCGAAGGCTGTGTGCAGGCCGGTGCCGCGCTGTTGGGTGGTGAGACCGCCGAGCACCCCGGCATGATGGCAGAAAACGAATACGATGTCTCCGCTACCGCGGTAGGCGTCGTTGAGGCCGATGGCGTACTTGGCCCAGACAAGGTCCGTGATGGTGACGTGCTCATCGCTATGGGCTCTTCCGGCCTACACTCCAATGGTTACTCCCTGGCCCGCCACGTTCTGCTGGAGCAGGCTGGCATGCCTCTCGACGGCCACGTGGAAGAGCTTGGCCGCCCCCTCGGCGAGGAGCTGCTGGAGCCCACCCGCATTTACGCCAAGGACTGCCTGGCTTTGGCCAGCGAATGTTCCGTATCCACCTTCTGCCACGTCACCGGTGGTGGACTGGCAGGCAACCTCGAGCGCGTCATTCCAGAGGGTCTCGCAGCCGATATCAACCGCGCCACCTGGACCCCAGGCCAGATCTTCAAGCTCATCTCCTCGGTGGGCAAGGTGGATCTGGCGGAAATGGAGAAGACCTTCAACATGGGCGTCGGAATGATTGCCGTAGTCAATCCCGAAGACCGTGACCGAGCCCTAGCAATGCTTACCGCACGCCACATCGATGCGTGGGAGCTGGGCACCGTCCGCACCGCCTCCGGCGAGGAACCGCGCGTGGTCATGCACGGCGAGCACCCAAACTTCTAGCAGGGCCCTGCCCCTGCCAGGGGGAGGGTATGAGGAAGGGCCCTAGGAGATTTCCTAGGGCCCTTGAGCTATCCGGCGGCGAGCGGAAGATTAGCGTTCGTCGCGGTCGGCATCATCCCATTCGTCGACGTAGTCGGCGTATGGGTCATCCTCTTCATAATCGCGGGAGTCACCCTCTTGCTGTGCGGCGAGTTCCCGTTGTAGGGACTCGATATCCATCTCGGGTGAGTTGTACTTGAGCTGGCGTGCAACTTTGGTCTGCTTTGCCTTTGCGCGTCCGCGTCCCATGTGCATGACCCCCTTGGGTTAGTAGGGCGCGCCAGGGATTCTTGGGCGCCCCATCGACTTGTCTATTGAGTATCTTCCTGTAAGACACAATAGCCTGTGTGACGAAAAAATTCCGCACCGCCCCCTAGCTAGTGGGAGATCTAACGCCCGCGCAGCCGGTTTACTGCCTCACGCCCAGCCTTGGGACCCTCATCCTCGGGGATGGAGGAAGGATCGATAGACGCCGCGGTATCGCCCACTTCTAGGGCGCCGGCGTCCAGCGCAGAGCGCTTCACTAGGCCTAGGGCGATGGGGCCGAAATCGCAGTCATCCACAATCGTGCCGATGCGGCCTACCTTACGTCCATTGAAAGTAATGTTATCGCCCACATTTGGCCGCTGTGGCGCGGAGCCGTCGAGGTGCAGCTGCACCAATAGGCGAGGGGAGCGGCCCAGATTTTCTACGCGCGCCACCGTTTCTTGGCCGCGGTAGCAGCCTTTATTGAGGTGGACGTGGGCCGGATTAGCGGCGCTGCGGCTGATCCACTGCGGCACCTCGTGGGGGATGGACTTATTATCCAGATCCGCTGCCAGCTCCGGCTCGCGGGCACGCACGCGCTCGGCGGTAAACGCCATGAGCCCCGCTAGCCGAGCACCGGATTCCTCCAGGTGTTTCGTTGCCTCGACCAAGGATTCGCGGGGAATGCCAAGGTCAACGCGCTTAATTCCTGGCCACGGGACCTGGCGGGAAAACTCCACCATGGGCGGAAGCGAAACATCGGCCTCACCCAGGAGGGTAAGGATGGCGATATCGGCTTCCTCTACGGTGACCTCGGACCAGAAGACCATCATGGTGAGGAACTTAAAGAGGGAGTCGAATTGCGCCCCGGGGACGTCAATAAGAAAGGCATCGTCGGTCCGCACGATATCCATGTGGTGGAGGATGTGGCCTTGGATGTCCAAGTCGAGGGCGCCGGCGGTGAAACCCACGGGGGCGTCGTCAAGCTTCTGTGAAAGCAGATTATTCAGAAACTCGGCGGCGTCTTTGCCGCTCACGCGAATGACGCGGCGCTGGGAGCGGTCAATGACGATGGTGCCGCCATCGGCGGCCCGTTGCTCGCCCAGCGGATTGCCATAGTGCCAGGCCACACCCTGGGCATCGAGTACGGTCGCGTCCTGGTGCTCCGCGGCACCGGCGCGCTGCAGAAGAGGCGAAGAATAACTCACAACTACCGATGGTAGGGCATAATCAAAAGTATGAAGTTTTCGCCGCGAAAAGAGCCGGTCATCTACGTTGTGGAGCCCTTTGGAGGGTCGGTACGCAGGCACATGCCCGCGCTGCCCCTCGTCTACGCGGACGATGCCGCGGTCACCCGCGGCGATGGCATCTTTGAATCCCTGCTCGTGCGCGGAGGAAAAGCCGCTAACCTGCAGCGCCACGCGCAGCGCTTTTGCGATTCAGCCCGCACGATGAACCTGCCGGAGCCGCCCATGGACAAGTGGGAAGAAGCCACCCGGCTCGCCATCGCGGACTTCTGCGGGGACGAGCAAGGCGATGCTAAATGCACGTGGACCTATACCCGCGGGCGCGCCTCCACGGGGCGGCCGAGCGCGTGGGTTGTTGTGCAGCCGATTGAGGACAAGGTGCTAGAGCAGCGCGCCCACGGCGTCGCCGTCATGACAAGCCCCCGCCTGTGGCACGTGGCGGAGGAATTGCCCGCCAAGACGCTCAATTACGCGGCCACCATGGCGATGCTGCGCATGGCGCGGGAGAAGGGCTTTGAGGATCTCATCCTCACCGACCCGGACACCGGAGAAATTCTCGAGGGGGCGACCTCAACCGTGGTGGCCGTCAAGGGCGAGAAACTGCGCACTGCGGCCGGCCGCGGCATCCTGCCCGGCACCACGCAAGCCGCGCTCTTCGCGCACGCCAAAGAGAAAGGCTATCGCTGCAAGGCCAAGCCGCTGACCGTGGAGTACTTAGAAAAGGCGGATTCGGTGTGGCTAGTGTCCTCCGTGCGCGTTGCGGCGCGTGTCACCCGGTTGAATGACAAAAAATTAAAGGCCCCGGACAACGTGGACGTCATCCGAGACCTTATTGATGCCGCGCTAGGGTCCTAGCCAGCGATGCGGGTGAGCTCCGCAGACATGTAGGGGCGCATTTCGCCATCAACCATGCGCTCGTCTACCCAGCCCAGGTTGTTATTGGGCATCAGGCCGTACATGCGCTTGCCTGGGCCTAGGTTCTTCGGGCCGGTCTCCGTGACCATGGTGGAGGCGGATTCCAGCTGCCATGCGCGGTCATTGAAGGGCTCGCCGTAGAAGATCTCCACGATGCCGGTAGAAGAGGTGTAGGTGACCTCGATTTCATCCTTTTCCGAGATACGCCAGAAGCCGGTCTCGCGCACAGACGGGCCTTCCGGCTTGCCTTCGGTATCGATCTTCCAGGTGCGGGAGCTAAACGTCAGGTAATTTTCGCCATCGTGGGCGATGACTAGTTGCTGGCCAAAGGTGTACTCCTGGCCCTTCGTATCGTGGGCCTGGCCCTCGCCCTGCCAGACGCCAACAAGGGGGAGTAGCCCCAGCAGGCCGTCGTGCAGCGACGGGCCCTGGCGCAGGTTCGCGGTATCGTCCGGTACCGGGGTATCGCCCAGCTCGAGAGCGGGGATATTGCGGCTAGCGGCGTCCTTCCACTGCTCGGCAGCCTGGTTCACGGCATCGTTGCCATTGAGCTTTCCAGGATCGTTTTCCGGGTGAGAAGCCGCGGTAGTTTCGATGTTTTCAGAGGTGGTTTCATTATTATTTTCGCTCATGGCCGTCCAGCCTAGTCGTGCACCCGCCTATTTAACTACTAGACTTGGACCTCGTGCATGCATTGATGATCTCGAATCCAAACTCGACCTCACAAACCAACGCCCTCTTCCGCCAAATCGTTCCCGCCCTCCAAGCGGTAGAGGGGCTACACCTCAAGGTGCAATTTACGCATTACCCTGGCCACGCCGAAGAGATGGTCAAAGGAATGACTAGGGATGACTATGACGTCATCATTGCTGTGGGCGGAGACGGAACCGTCAACGAGGTGGTCAACGGGCTACTCGGCCCGGCCGATGGGCAGCGCCCCGATCCTCAGTCCATCCCGGCGCTGGCTGTCATTCCGACCGGCTCCGCGAATGTCTTTGTGCGTGCCCTAGGCTTTCCCAGCACTCCGGTGGAGGCCACTCATGTGTTGGCTCGCATGCTCGACCGGGATCTGCGCCGCACCATCTACCTAGGAACGTGGAACGAGCGGTGGTTTGCCGTCAACGCTGGCTTCGGTTTGGACGCGGATGTCTTGGCGCGCGTGGATCGCGCTCGCGAGCAGGGATTTTCGGCCACTCCGCTGCGTTACCTCAACGTCGCCATTCGGGCCTGGAGCCGGGCGCGGAAGAACCCACCGCATATTGCGGTGACGGCCGAGTCCAGCAGGGGCGAGCAGCTACGCAAGGACGATGTGCCACTGTTGTTTACCTCGAATACCAACCCGTGGACATTCCTGGGCCCGCTGCCGGTAGTGACTAACCCGCGCAATTCCTTTGATGAGGGCCTTGCTCTCTTTGGGCTGGAGGAGTTTAGCGGGCTCGGCGGCGTCGTTGGCCTGCTGCACCTCTTCGGTGCCGATAAGCGCGGATGGCTCAATAGGCTCACCAAAGAAAAGACGGTGGCCTTCGACGACGCCATGCGGGTTGAGCTAGTCTGCCGCGAACCGCAGCGCTTCCAAGCCGATGGAGAATCGGAGGGGCGCTTTGATGCGGTTACCTTGGCCTCTGTGAAGGATGCCATCGAGGTATTCGCCCCGCAGGATAGGCGAGAGGCCCATCAGCGCACGATGAAGGAAGTTCTCCGGGACTTTATTCGCCTGCGCTAGTCTGCGGCGCGGGGCCGACTCGGTGCTTGGTATCGGCGGCCTTCTTTTCCGCCTCTTCCACGGCCTTTTGCTCCGAGCCGTCAATCTCCAGCGGGGAGAGCTGGGCCAGCTGCACCTTAATATTGCGGCGCTGTACCTCGAAGGAAATGGTGCCACCCTGCATTTTTACCGCGGTCGCTTGGGCCGGAAGCGGCAACTGGCGGGTATCGAAGTTGAGGGAAAAGGCCTTTTGCAGGCGCTCATCGTTCGTGTCATAGACCTGCATGCGAAACTCCGGCCCAACCAGGCGGAGGGTGACCTTGGCGGTGGACTCGTGGGCGTCGCCAGGCAGGGTGCCCGTTAGCTCTGCTTCTGCAGAGGTGCCACCGGAGGGGGAAATATCGTCCGGGTTGGCGATGGAGAGATCGGTAATCCCCAATAGGCGGCCCAGCGCCACACCATCCAAGGAAATGCCGCGCGAGTAGGTGGAGACGGGCGCGCCCTCGATATCTCCATTCATTACCTGCTCTGGGGTGACGGTGATATCGCGTAGCACGGTTGAAGCATTGACCATGCCTAGCTTGGGCACCTCCACATCTAGCGCCTTGACCTCGAGATAAGGGATTTCCTTCGAAGCCGCCGCCCACAGGTAGGGGGTGCCGCCGATGAAAACATCCGGCGTATTATCCAGCCGCGAATTGGCTTTCACGGCTTGCGCCACCTTGTGTTCCGTGTGCATAGCCACGCAGGCATCCGCCACCCAGGCTGCAATGAGCACGCACACCACGAGGAGGACGTGCACGATGCGCCGGTCAATCTTAAGAACACTCACCCTTTCATTCTTACCCTACGTATTCTGGGGCCTATGACTAGCAATGCCTTTAAGATTACGGAAGAAAACCTACCGGACGCACCGGAGCTGGCTCGCCGCGTTGAAGCGCTGGCTGAGCAGGCCGAACGTGCCGATGGAATGGCGCCGTTGTCGGAGCAATTCCTCAACGGTCTTAGCGATTCTCGCTTGGAGCATCGCCACCTGGTGGCCTGGGTAGGGGAGGAGCCGTGCGGCGTGGCCGGTCTGGAGGGGTCGACCGCCGAGCTATTAATTGCCCCTGATCACCGCGGGCAGGGCTTTGGTGCCGCGCTTTACGACGCCGCTGCTAAGACCCCCAACCTCCACGCCTGGGCCCACGGGAACCTGCCGGCGGCACAGGCGCTGGCGCACTCCCGCGACCTGCAGGTCACCCGCAAGCTGGTGGTCATGGGTATCGGGGGAGAAGAGCTCGCAGTGGCCGCCCGCCCCGAAACCTTGCCACTGACCGCTCTGAATTACACCGAGGCGGCGGATAAGTGGGGCAAGGACTTTGTGGAAAAGCAGTGGCTCAAGGTCAACAACGAGGCCTTTTCTTGGCATCCCGAACAAGGCGGCTGGGATCTTGATCGCCTGCGCCGCGGCATGGAGGCGGACTGGTTCGATCCCGCTGACCTGCTTTTCCTATGGGATACGGCAGATGAGCCGGCGCTGGCCGGCTTCCACTGGACCAAGTGGCATGCGGAGGAAACTCCGGGCTTCGGTGAGGTCTACGTGGTGGGCTTGGCGGAAGATTACCGCGGCAAGAAGTTGGGCGGTCCGCTGCTGCAAATCGGCCTGCGCCGCATGGTGGAAAAGGGGGCTCAGCGGGTAATTCTTTATGTAGAAGCGGATAATGATCCGGCGCTGAAGGCGTACGAGCGCCTGGGCTTTGAGGTTGATGAAGAACACGTCGTATGGGGCGTGTGTGACTAACGTCATGGGGTGCACGACGTTTGTTCACCCATTGTTTACCTCTTGGCACCCTTTTGGTCAGATCCTGCGGATAGCTTTACACCCTGTGAGTTAACCGCACCTGTGCGCCTGCATCTCGCCCCAGAAGGCGGAGCGGGATGCAGGATATCTCTCTAGGAGATGCGGTTTCCTCGGACAATCAATCTCTGATCTGCACCGGAAAGGGTTTTCCCGTGATTCGCAACTTCAAGCGCACTGCCGCAATCTTCGGCATCGTAGCCGCAACCTCTACCGCTCTCGTAGCTTGCTCTGAGGAGTCTGGCTCCTCCTCCGATTCCGCTGGCGGCGAGGACGTCTCCGGCGAGCTCGTCGGCGACGGCGCATCCTCCCAGCAGAACGCAATGTCCTACTTCCAGACCGCGTTCTCCGAGGATCACCCAGACGCTTCCCTGTCCTACAACGCTTCCGGTTCCGGCGCCGGCGTTGAGGCCTTCACCAACGGCCAGGCTGACTTCGCTGGTTCTGACTCCGCTCTGAAGGATGACGAGGGCGAGGTTGAGGCTGCCGCTGAGCGTTGCGATGGCAACGAGGCATGGCACCTGCCAACCACCATCGGTCCGGTTGCAATCGCCTACAACCTGGGTGACACCGAGATCAACCTCTCCACTGAGACCTTGGGCAAGATCTTCAAGGGCGAAATCAAGAAGTGGAACGACAAGGCCATCGCTGCTGACAACGAGGGCACCGACCTGCCGGACAAGGACATCACCGTCATCTTCCGCTCCGACGAGTCCGGTACCTCCGCAAACTTCCAGAAGTTCCTGAAGGCCGCTACCGGTGACTGGGACTCCGAGGGCAAGCAGTTCCCAGACGCTGTTGGTGAGGGTGCTAACGGCTCCTCCGGCGTTGCTGACCAGGTTGCAAGCATCGACGGTGCTATCACCTACGTTGAGGCCGGCTTCGCAGACCAGAAGGAGGGCGAAGGCGTCAAGAAGGCCAAGATCGATTTCGGCCACGGCCCAGTTGAGCTGTCCACCGAGTCCGTCAACAAGGCTCTGGAGAACCTGGAGTTCAAGGAGACCGACTCCGAGCACAACATGGTCGTTGACTCCGAGGCACTGTTCTCCTCCGACAATGAGGGTGCATACCCGCTCATCCTGACCACCTACAACATCGTCTGCTCCAAGGGCTACGATGAGGAGACCTCCAAGCTGGTCAAGTCCTTCTTCACCACCGTCCTGGATCACCAGGATGACCAGCTGGCTGAGCAGGGCTTCATTCCGGTTGAGGGTGCACACCTGGACAAGCTGAAGGCTGCTGTTGACGCTCTGCAGTAAGCGCTAAAGCTGCAAAAGCTTAATACCTCCCGCCCCCACTGCCGCACACGATTCGCGCTTTGGGGGCGCAGGTATGTAACGATATTTTCCATTTTTAACGCTGAAAAGGATTAACAGTCTCATGGCAGACAATAATCTCACCACGGCTCCAGAGCAGACGGATGCAAACGCCACCTCTGCCGAGCGAGTCTCCAACAGCGGACACGACGAGGTAGCTACCACCAGCTCCAATAGCGGCGTAAAGCGCCCGGGCGACCGTGTCTTTGAGTTCTTTTCCACTGCTTCGGCAACGCTTATCACCGTCATGATTGCCGCCATTGCCGCCTTCCTGCTGTGGCGTGCGGTTCCCGCCCTGGGAGTCAATGATGGCGGCATCATGGGCTTCTTTACCTATGGTGGACGCTGGGAGACTTCCGATACCTCCGCGATGAAGTTCGGTATTCCGACCATGTTCGGAACCACCGTTCTCATTTCGGTCTTCGCCCTTCTGCTGGCCATGCCGGTGGCCCTGGCCATCGCCATCTTCCTGTCCAACTACGCGCCTGCCCGCTTGGTTAAGCCGCTCGGCTTCCTCGTGGACATGCTCGCTGCGGTTCCTTCCATTGTTTATGGTCTGTGGGGCTGGCAGGTTCTCGGCCCGGCCCTATCCGGCTTCTACTCCTGGATGGAATCCTGGGCGGGTGGCTTCTTCTTGTTCCACGTCTTCGACAACTCGCCGTCTTTCGCTACTGGTCGCAACCTGTTCACCGGTGGCATCGTGCTTGCCGTGATGATTCTGCCGATCATCGCCGCCACCGCGCGCGAGGTCTTCGTGCAGACCCCTCCAGGCCAGGTGGAATCCGCCCTGGCTCTGGGTGCTACCCGCTGGGAAGTTATCCGCATGACCGTTCTGCCATTCGGCATGTCCGGCTACATCGCCGGCTCCATGCTCGGCCTGGGCCGTGCGTTGGGTGAGACCATGGCGCTGTACATGGTTGTCTCCCCACTGATTGACTTCCGCTTCTCGCTTTTCGACGGCGGCACGACCTTCGCCACGGCCATCGCCCTGGCATCTGCCGAGTTCGGTAACGAGATGCGCGCTGGTGCCTACATCGCCGCCGGTCTCATGCTGTTCTTGCTGACCTTCGTGGTCAACGCCATTGCCCGCGCCATCGTGAAGAATAAGTAAGGAGGGGAGGATCAATGACTACGACTACTAATGCCAAGCCTGCCTCCCAAGGCGGCGCGACCTTCCTGGACATCTCCGGCTCCCGCAAGATGACCAATAACATCGCCACCGCGGTGGTCTGGGGCGCAATGATTCTGGCCATGGTTCCGCTGGTGTGGGTTCTGTGGGAACTCATCGCCCGCGGCAGTGGCGTCATCCTCAACCCTGAGTGGTGGACCGCCTCCCAGCGCGGCATCATGAATAGCTCTGCCGGCGGCGGTGCTGCTCACGCCATCGTGGGTACCTTCGTCCAGACCATTCTGGCCTCCGTTATCTCTATCCCGATCGGCATCTTTACCGCCATCTACTTGGTGGAGTACTCCAAGGGCGGCTGGCTCGGCCGCATCACCACCTTCATGGTGGACATCCTGTCCGGCGTGCCTTCCATCGTTGCGGCCCTGTTCATCTTCGCCATGTGGATCACCCTGTTCGGCTTCGGCCGCTCCGGCTTCGCCGTGGCGCTGTCCCTGGTGCTGCTGATGATTCCGATTGTGGTGCGCAATACCGAAGAGATGCTGCGCGTGGTCCCCATGGACCTGCGTGAAGCGTCCTACGCACTCGGCGTTCCGAAGTGGAAGACCATCGCTCGCATCGTTCTGCCTACCGCACTGTCCGGCATCGTCACCGGTATCATGCTGGCGATTGCCCGCGTGATGGGTGAGTCCTCGCCGGTGCTGGTCTTGGTTGGTTCCTCTTCCGTCATCAACTGGGACGCCTTCAAGGGCTCGCAGTCTTCGCTCCCGCTGATGATGCTGGATATGTACAAGGCCGGCGCACAGCCAGCCGTACTGGACAAGCTCTGGGGAGCAGCGTTGACGCTGGTTATCCTCATCGCCGTCCTCAACATTGCGGCCCGCATCGTTTCCGCGAAGTTCTCGGTTAAGAAGTAAACGCCGTACCCACTCGATTCCGCCATACACTTGCTAGAGGAGAAACTCCCAAATGTCTAAGCTCGCGCTCAATGACGTGAACATTTATTACGGCGACTTCCACGCCGTGCAGAACGTGAATATGCAGATTCCGGCCCAGGCCGTGACCGCATTCATCGGCCCTTCCGGCTGCGGTAAGTCCACCGTGCTGCGCACCATCAACCGCATGCACGAGGTTATCCCCGGCGCCTCTGTGAAGGGCGAAATCCTGCTCGATGGCACCAATATCTACGGACCAAAGGTTGACCCGGTATCCGTACGCAACACCATCGGCATGGTCTTCCAGAAGGCAAATCCGTTCCCCACCATGTCCATCGAGGACAACGTGGTAGCAGGCCTGAAGCTGTCCGGTGAAAAGAACAAGAAGAAGCTCAAGGAAGTCGCGGAGAAGTCCCTGCGCGGTGCCAACCTGTGGGACGAGGTTAAGGACCGTTTGGACAAGCCAGGCGGCGGCCTCTCCGGTGGTCAGCAGCAGCGTCTGTGCATCGCCCGCGCTATCGCCGTGGAGCCAGAGGTGCTACTCATGGACGAGCCTTGTTCCGCACTGGACCCGATTTCCACCCTCGCTGTGGAGGACCTCATCCACGAGCTGAAGGAAAACTTCACCATCGTTATCGTGACCCACAACATGCAGCAGGCAGCCCGCGTGTCCGATAAGACCGGCTTCTTCTCCCTAGAAGCAACCGGTAAGCCGGGCCACCTGGTGGAGTTCGATGACACCACCAAGATCTTTGAGAATCCTTCTCAGAAGGAGACCGAGGATTACATTTCTGGCCGCTTTGGCTAAAGAGTAGAGAGATTGTCCGAGAGAAAGGGGGCCGGTTCGAAAGAACCGGCCCCCTTCTTCGGTGCTTAGAACCGTCTAACGGCGAAACTGACGCTCGAGATCTGCCATCCGTGCTTCAAATTCGGCGTCCTTTTTGTCCTCCTCTAGCTTCTTGGCATAGTCATTGGGCAAAAGACCCGTGGTCAGATAGATGATGTGGCCGGCCACGGAGACGCAGTGGTCCGCATAGCGCTCGTAGTAACGCGTAATTTGTGAGGTCTCAACGGCTTCGCGCACGCTGCCTTCCCAGTCGCGCTGAGTCAGGATGCGCAGAATATGGGAGTTGATATCATCCACTGCATCATCGTCGGCACGGAGGTTGACGGACAAATCCGCATCAGGCGTGACGAGGATATCGTGCAGGACCGACCCCATTTCTTCAGTGAGACGGTACATCTCCTCGAAGTAGCCGATGTAATTCGCCGGCACCACGGCGTCAGGGTGGCGGCGGCGCGCGGAGGCCGCGATGTGCTGGGAAAGCCGGCCCATCCGGTAGAGATCCTCCACGATATAAATCGAGGAGACCACCTGACGGAGGTCCTGTGCCATGGGGTTTTCCAAGGCCAAGAGTTTTACGGCACGCTCAGAGCACCTAGCGCGGATCTCATCTAGCTCCTCAGTCATGGTGAGGGCATCTTCCGCGGAGTCCAAGGCGCCTTGCAGCAGTGCCAAGGAGGCCTTATCCATGATGTCGCGTACGGTATCGCACATCACGATGAGGTCGTGGGAGAAATTGTCTAGGTGTTCCCTGTAAGCGGCACGCATGCCAAAGATAATAGCGAAAAATTTCGACGCTTGCGCAACTTAAGTAGAGCATTAATGCAAGTTTCCTGTGTGCCCCTATCTGCTCTTATACCTTTGTTAGGTTATCCGCCGGAGTTCATAATGTCAGCGGCAACCGGAACGCAGTCGTCTTCTGGATCGTCGAGCCAACCATCCGGCAAAGCCACCTTGGATGGCGAGCCCTGGCGGCCGCGGGCTCCGTCGGCGTCGGCAGCCAGGGCGTCGGAATCCGCCCAGGGGGCTAGAAGCTCACGCAAGGCATCGAGGGAATTGACCTTGGCTAAGCCCGCGCGGACCTGGCCACCAACCGGGAAACCACGCAGGTACCAACCGATGTGCTTGCGGATATCGCGGGAAGCATTGTCCTCGCCATCGTGCTCCGCCAGCAGCTCCGCGTGGCGGAGGATTACCTGGGTTACCTCGCCCAGGGTGGGCTCTGCCGGAATGGACTCGCCGCGCAGTGCGGCGCCGAGCTCGGCAAAAAGCCACGGGCGGCCGAGGCAGCCGCGGCCTACCTGCACGCCGTCGCAGCCGGTTTGTTCCATCATGCGGCGGGCATCCTCGGCACGGAAGATATCGCCATTGCCCAGCACTGGCACGCCAGTATCTGCCAGATGTTCTTTGAGGCGCGCGATTTCGTCCCATCGTGCTTCGCCGGAATAGCGCTGCGCGGCGGTGCGGCCGTGCAGGGTAACGGCGGCGGCACCGGACTCGACGGCGATGCGCCCGGCGTCGAGATGTGTATGGTGCTCGTCATCAATGCCCACGCGCATCTTCACCGTGACCGGGATATTGGTTCCCTCGGTGGCCTTGACCGCGGCGGAGACGATATTGCCAAAGAGACGTCGCTTATAAGGCAGCGCGGAACCGCCGCCGCGGCGGGTCACCTTGGGAACTGGACAACCAAAGTTCATATCGATGTGGTCCGCCAGGTTTTCGTCGACGATCATCTTCGCGGCTTTATAGGTATATTCCGGATCCACCGTATAGATCTGCAGGGAACGGGGATCCTCCTGCGGTGCAAAGGTGGTCATATGCAGCGTCTTTTCATTGCGCTCCACCAAGGCGCGGGCGGTGACCATCTCACAGACGTAGAGGCCTGACACCGTGCCGGTGCGCTCCATCTCCTGCTCGCGGCACAACGTGCGGAAGGCAACGTTGGTTACCCCCGCCATCGGGGCGAGGATGACGGGGGAGGAGAGATCGTAGTGTCCAATGCGCAAATTCACGCCCCAATTGTGCTAGTTAACGGGGGAAAATAGCAACCGGGCCCACAGTGGCGCCGTACCCTACTTTTGCTTTGTGGGGTAGAGGTCACACAAAAGCGGTGGAAATCTTGCAAAGATTCGCTAATGTGGGCTGTGTAACTATTTAGGACGGCCGTTATTTTGGCTGGCCCCTTAATGAAGGAGGATTACCCTTGTCCGAAAGAATCGCGTATGCCCCATTCGAGAAGCTCGTAGTTTCCGCAGAAGAGGCTGCTCAGCACGTCAACCACGGTGATCGCGTGGGGATTTCCGGCTTCACTGGTGCTGGCTACCCCAAGGGTCTGCCCACCGCCATTGCAGAGAAGGCCAAGGCTCTACATGAAAAGGGCGAGGAATTTAAGATCGACGTCTTCTCCGGCGCTTCCACCGCCCCGGACTGCGATGGCGTTCTGGCGGAAGCTGAAGCGATTCGCTTCCGCTCTCCTTATAACTCCGATCCCACCCTGCGTAAGAAGTTCAATGATGGCACCGCGCTTTACCAGGATATCCACCTGTCTCACTCGGGCCAGCAGGTAGAACAGGGCTTCTACGGTGACTTCCAGGTAGCCATTATTGAGGCCGTGCGCATTACCGAAGAAGGCCACGTGGTGCCGTCCTCCGCGGTGGGCAATAACCTCGAGTTCATCGAGGCTGCCGATAAGATCATCATCGAGATCAATGAGTGGCAGTCCATCAACCTCGAGGGCATGCACGATATCTACCGCATTGAAAAGCTGCCTAACCGCCAGCCAATCCCTATCACTAAGCCGGGCGACCGCATCGGTACCACCTACATGGAGGTGCCGGAGGACAAGGTTGTCGCAGTGGTTAAGACTGATGCCCCGGACCGCAACGCGCCGTTCAAGGAACCGGACGAGATTTCCGAGAAGATCGCCGCCAACTTCATCGAGTTCCTCGAGGGGGAGGTCGCCGCTGGTCGCCTTGAGTATGACAAGTTCATCATGCAATCCGGCGTGGGCAACGTCCCCAACGCCGTGATGGCCGGCCTTTTGGATTCCAAGTTTGAGAATATTCAGGCCTATACCGAGGTCATTCAGGACGGCATGCTCGATCTCATCGATGCGGGCAAGATGACGATGGCTTCCGCCACCTCCTTCGCGCTGTCCCCGGACTATGCGGAGAAGATGAATGAGGAGGCAGAGCGCTACCGTAAGCACATCATCCTGCGTCCGCAGCAGGTTTCCAACCACCCAGAGGTCATCCGCCGCGTCGGCTTGATTTCCTCCAACGGCATGATTGAGGCCGATATCTACGGCAATATCAACTCCACCAACGTGTCCGGCTCCCGCATTATGAACGGCACCGGCGGCTCGGGTGACTTCACCCGCAATGCTTATATCTCCACCTTCGTTTCCCCGTCTGTGGCTAAGGATGGCGCAATTTCCGCGCTGGTTCCGTTCGTGTCTCACACGGACCACACCGAGCACGACACCATGGTCATCATTACCGAGTACGGCGTAGCCGACCTGCGCGGCTTGGCGCCGAAGGAGCGCGTGGAGAAGGTTATCTCCGTGGCGCACCCGGATTACCGTCCGTTGCTCGAGGAATACTTCAACCGTGCCAAGGAAAACAAGTTCCAGCACACCCCGCACGACCTGAAGACCGCCTTTGACTTCCAGGTTCGCTTCATGGAGAAGGGCGATATGCGCTGCTAATGTAGCCACGCCCCGGCAGGCGCTCAGCGGCGAGCTGGGCGCCTTTTGCTTGCCGACGCCCCCTAATTAGGACTTTGCAAATACCGCACGCTAAAATGTAGCGACGTTGGGCCTTTAGCTCAGTTGGTAGAGCTACGGACTTTTAATCCGCAGGTCGTGGGTTCGATCCCCACAGGGCCCACAACTGGAGCCACCTTTTGGGGTGGCTCCTTTTAGTTTTTCACCATCTTCTTAATGGCGCGCATGGCCTCTTCTAGCTTCTCGGTGGCTACTTCACCGTCCTCGGCGGCGGCACCGGCCACACAGTGCTCAATATGGTCTTCTAGGAGCGCCAGTGAGACATTCTCCAGCGCCGACTTCACCGCCGAAATCTGGGTAATGATGTCGATGCAGTATTGGTCTTCCTCGACCATGCGGTGAATGCCGCGCGCCTGCCCCTCAATGCGCTTGAGTCGGGCAAGGTAGCGATCCTTGCTCTTAGAATCCGCGTTATATCCGTGCACGTGCGGCTCGTGGCAGGAGCACGTTTGATGCTGGTCAGACATGGTTCCTAATCTTTCTGGGGGATCGATTTTGTAACTAGGTGAGGTCTCCAGTATATTTCTAGAGGTCGCCTTAGCGCGACGGGCCCCCATCGTCTAGCGGCCTAGGACACTGCCCTTTCACGGCAGCGGCACGGGTTCGAATCCCGTTGGGGGTACCAACACGAAAGTGTTGGTTCGAACTGGATATTCGATTGGCCTTGTGGCGCAGTTGGTTAGCGCGCCGCCCTGTCACGGCGGAGGTCGCGGGTTCAAGTCCCGTCAAGGTCGCAGAATGAGCAGCAATCGCTTCGGCGGTTGCTGCTTTTTTGTTTTGTTACGCTGGCGCTAACTAAAGAATAAGAGGAGTTGGCGCTGTGGAACCATACGTAGGGATTGTCGTCTTTGAGCTCGCGTCTCAGGATACGGAGCTAAAGAATTTCTACCGAGAAGACATCTTCCTCGTCTACGCAGATTCAGAGGAGGAGGCGCAGCACAAGGTTGCTGACCGGGCTCTCGAGCAAGAGTATGAAGAGCTGAAGTTGCGTCACATTGTTGATGTCGCACCCGCTCTCTACGGCCATGTGGACCGAGATTGCGACCTTTACTCGCGGCACTTTGCTGCACTGGAAGACTATGAGCGCTTTGAGATGAACTTGGGTGGAAAAGATCCGCTGGAGACCTCTAAATAGCTTTCTGACGTGCTGATTTGGTGAGTATTGGGAGTCTTCTGTAAAGTGTCTATCCGTGCCCAAGAGCACACACATAATTAAAAATGGCCCTGTGGCGCAGTTGGTTAGCGCGCCGCCCTGTCACGGCGGAGGTCGCGGGTTCAAGTCCCGTCAGGGTCGCGGAAACCTTCGGGTTTCTGGCCAGATAGCTCAGTCGGTAGAGCACACGCCTGAAAAGTGTGGGGTCGCCAGTTCGATCCTGGCTCTGGCCACAATAATGGCTCCTCGTAAGAGGGGCCATTTTTGCTTAGTATGGGCACATGGAACATGCTATTGCACACCAGCCAGATAGGTCCCGCTACGTCCTTACCGTGCACGGCGTCGAGGCGGGCGCGTGCCACTACGTAGATGCCGGCACGACGCGCGAGTTCAACCACACGGTCATCAAGGATGCTTTCCGTGGCCAAGGATTGTCAGCGCCGCTGATTAAGACCGCGCTTGCCGACGCCCGGGGCGTCGGCAAGCACGTCATTGCTTCCTGCTCCGCCGTGGCGCACTTTATAGATAAGAACCCCGAATACCGCGATCTGCTGCGCGCAGAAGGCATATAAAAGCGGCCCACAGTAGCCTGTGAGCCGCCGGGAGAGAATTTAGATGTAGTAGTCAGGGTCGACCAGTTTAATGCGTTCATTCGGGTTGCGCGGACGGTTCTTGGCCGGAATGCCCACCGCGATATTTTCGGCCGGAACGTCCTTCGTCACCACGGCATTGGCGCCAATGGCCGATCCTTCACCGATCGTAATGGGGCCGAGCACCTTGGCGCCCGCACCGATGGTCACATTGTCTTCGACAGTGGGGTGGCGTTTGGTTTGGGTAAGGACCTGGCCGCCGAGGGTGACACCGTGGTAGAGCATGACACCATCGCCAATCTCTGCGGTTTCACCAATGACGATGCCCATGCCATGGTCAATAAAGAAGCGGCGGCCGATAGTTGCGCCTGGGTGGATTTCCACGCCGGTAAAGAAGCGGTTAATCTGCGCCAAGATGCGTGCGGGTCCGCGCAGGCCACGCTTCCACATCCAGTGCGAAATGCGGTGAGACCACACCGCGTGGAGACCGGAATAAACAACTGCATTTTCGACGTCGCCACGCGCGGCCGGATCGTGATCTCTAGCATTCGCTAAGTCTTCGCGGATGTAGCTCATAATGTTCATGCTCACATAGTACTGGCATAAAAAAGGCACCCGCCAAGGTTGGCGGGTGCTTTTATTCAAGCGGAGTCATTTAAGCTTCGCGGATGTCCTCGAAGAGGATGGTGGAGACGTAGCGCTCACCGAAGTCCGGCAGGACAACCACGATAGTCTTGCCCTCGAACTCTGGGCGCTCCGCCAGCTTGAGAGCTGCGGAAACGTTAGCGCCGGCGGAGATACCAACCAGCAGGCCTTCCTGGGTAGCCAGGTCGCGGGATGTCTTGATGGACTCCTCGGTGGTGGCCGTAAAGACTTCGTCGAGAAGCTCGCGATCAAGTACCTCAGGAACGAAGTTAGCGCCGATGCCCTGAATCTTGTGCGGGCCAGCGTGGCCTTCAGACAGAACAGGGGAGTCGGACGGCTCTACTGCAGCCAAGTGCAGGTCTGGGTTCTTGGACTTCAGGAAGCGGCCCACACCGGTAACGGTGCCGCCGGTGCCTACGCCAGCAACGAAGGCGTCAACCTTGCCCTCTGCGTCTTCCCAAATCTCAGGGCCGGTGGTTTCCTCGTGAATCTTCGGGTTCGCCTCGTTAGCGAACTGTGCAGCCAGGATGGCGTTATCGGTCTCGGCGACAATTTCATTCGCCTTGTCGACGGCGCCCTGCATTCCCGCCGCACCCGGGGTTAGCACGATTTCTGCGCCGTAAGCACGCAGCAGCACCTTGCGCTCGTTGGACATGGTCTCCGGCATGGTCAGGATGACCTTGTAGCCCAAGGTGGCGCCAGCCAGGGCTAGGGCGATGCCGGTGTTGCCGGAGGTGGCCTCCACGATGGTGCCGCCTGGCTTGAGCTGGCCGGACTTCTCGGCCGCTGCGACGATGGCCTTGCCGATGCGGTCCTTCACGGAGTTGGCCGGGTTAAAGGACTCAACCTTGGCAAGCACGGTGGCGCCCTTGCCCTCGGTGAGACGGTTCAGGCGGACCAGCGGGGTGCCGCCGATGGTTTCCATAATGTTGTTGTAGACAGCCATTCTGTGGACTCCTTTGGGAATCAGATTTGGGTTCAAATCGCGTACAACGCAAGCGTACACTACACAAGTAGACCAGTCAGTATATAAATTCTAGACCGGGCATTCGGGCATTCCATGTGGGATTGCAGCGCCGGATAAGCCGAGGGCGATTTCGAATTACCCCCACATGCTGTCTATACTTCCACTCAGTTGCCCGCTGATCCCCAAATTCCCGGGGGAGGACGGGTACACCTACTTGGTTACCCCCGACGAGGAAAGAGTCTCATGGAGTCGCATCGCCTCAAAGATGATGAAGAATCCGTACGCGCGGCCCTGTCGTCCCTGAAGACCGCTACAGGTATTCCGGTGACGATGTACGCCACGCTGCTGCCCGATAATCGCCTGCAGATCACACAGTGGGTGGGGCTACGCACCCCAGCGCTGCAGAATCTGATCATTGACTCCGGCGTCGGTGTAGGTGGGCGAGTGGTCAGCACTCGCCGTGCGGTAGGTGTATCCGACTACACGCGTGCCACCACCATCTCGCACGAGAACGACCGCGTAATTCAGGACGAGGGCCTGCACTCCATTGTGGCCGTGCCCGTTACTGTGCAGCGCGAAATTCGCGGTGTCCTCTACGTCGGCGTTCACTCCCCAGTTCGTTTGGGCGACAAGGTCATTGAAGAAGTGACGATGACCGCGCGCACCCTCGAGCAAGACTTAGCCGTTAATTCCGCCATGCGACGTGCCGATGGGTCCAAGGGCGGAGCCGCCCGCGGCCACGTCATGAACGGTGCCGAGTGGGAGCAGGTCCGTTCCACTCACTCCAAGCTGCGTATGCTGGCCAACCGCGTAGAAGACGAAGAACTGCGCAAGGAGCTAGAGACGTTGTGTGACCAGATGGTCTCGCCGGTGCGCGTGAAGCAATCCACCAAGCTCTCCGCCCGCGAACTCGACGTTCTCTCTTGTGTGGCCCTAGGCCATACCAACGTAGAAGCAGCTGAGGAAATGGGAATCGGCGCAGAAACCGTGAAGTCTTATTTGCGCTCGGTAATGCGCAAACTCGGTGCGCACACCCGCTACGAGGCGGTTAATGCCGCTCGTCGTATCGGCGCATTGCCTTAAGAACCGGTAGCGTAGGCAGTTGTGAAAGATCAGTTAATTGTTTCCGGCGGTGCCCGCCTAGAGGGCACCGTTAAAGTAGATGGCGCGAAAAATAGCGTCTTGAAGCTCATGGCCGCATCCTTGCTGGCGGAGGGCACTACGACGCTGACGAACTGCCCAGAAATTCTGGACGTCCCCCTCATGAAGAAGGTTCTCGAGGGGCTCGGCTGCGAGGTAGTCATCGAGGGCTCTGAGGTTCGGATTACTACCCCTGCACAGCCGCAATCCAACGCGGATTTTGACGCGGTCCGCCAATTCCGCGCATCCGTCTGCGTGCTCGGGCCTTTGACCTCCCGCTGTGGCCACGCGAAGGTAGCGTTGCCTGGTGGTGACGCGATTGGTTCCCGCCCGCTCGATATGCACCAAACCGGCCTAGAAAAGCTCGGCGCCACCACCCGTATTGAACACGGTGCCGTCGTGGCAGAGGCTACGCACCTGCGAGGTGCGAATATCCGCCTGGACTTCCCGTCCGTAGGCGCTACCGAAAATATTCTTACCGCTGCGGTCCTCGCCGAAGGGGAAACCGTTCTCCATAACGCGGCTCGCGAGCCGGAGATCGTCGATCTGTGCACCATGCTCAAGTCCATGGGTGCCGATATCGAGGGCGAGGGAAGCTCGGTGGTGACTATCCGCGGCGTCGATAAGCTGCAGCCCACCCAGCATGAGGTTATTGGTGACCGAATTGTGGCAGGCACTTGGGCGTATGCCGCCGCTATGACCCAGGGCGATATCACCGTGGGTGGAATTTCCCCGCGCCACCTGCACTTGCCGCTAGAAAAGCTGAAGTCTGCCGGCGCGGAACTAGAGACTTATGAGAATGGCTTCCGCGTGCGCATGGATCAGCGACCACAGGCTGTGGACTACCAGACCCTGCCATTTCCGGGATTCCCCACCGACCTGCAGCCGATGGCTATTGGCATCTCTGCCATTGCGGACGGAACGACCGTCATTACGGAGAATGTCTTTGAATCCCGCTTCCGCTTTGTAGATGAAATGCTGCGCCTGGGTGCCGACGCCCAGGTTGACGGTCACCATGTAGTAGTCCGCGGTAAAGAACGACTCTCTTCTACTCACGTATGGAGTTCCGATATCCGTGCAGGTGCGGGTCTTGTACTTTCTGCATTGTGTGCGGATGAGACGACTACGGTCCACGATGTCTTCCACATCGACCGCGGATATCCCAACTTTGTAGAAAACCTGCAGCGCCTCGGCGCCACAATTGAAAGAACTCAAGAAGAAGAGCTCTTTTAACGACGCCCCCAGCACACCGTTTTCCATTGTGTGCTGGGGATTTGTCATTGTTGGTGGGGTTGGACTACATTAATCCAAGTCGCCGCGAGGTAGCCGGGAGGTTACTTTTGAGCGAATTTGGTGCGGACTTGGTTCGATGATTTGACAGGGTTCATTGAGTTGAGTAAGTTTGTACGAGCCGCCAACGAGAGGTTAACGGAAAGTTAATTTTCTTGGGGTGTGTGGATGATGTTTGAGAACTCAATAGTGTGCCAATGTACTTTTTATTTTTTGTGTGCATGGTTGTGTGTTGATTGGTTTGTCTGCCAGCAGGCTTAGTGGTTTGTTGGTTGGTGTGTGCCGGTTGGGTATGTGGAACACGTGCCTTTTTGAATGCTGTTTGGTGTTTCGGCTGCATTGAGATGGATTGGTTGGCATGTGATTGTGTTCAACTTTTTTGGTTTCCTCTTTTTGACCCCGTCGGGTTGAGGGAACTGTATTTTTTCTTTGTAGTAATTTTTTGGACGCCAGCATGGGCTGCATTTTTGTGTGGTTTGTGGTGGTTTGTTCTTTTGTTGGGTTTCGGGCTTTTCACGGCCTGTTTCGGATTTTTGTTCTGAAATTTTTTTGTGGAGAGTTTGATCCTGGCTCAGGACGAACGCTGGCGGCGTGCTTAACACATGCAAGTCGAACGGAAAGGCCCTGCTTGCAGGGTACTCGAGTGGCGAACGGGTGAGTAACACGTGGGTGATCTGCCCTGCACTTCGGGATAAGCCTGGGAAACTGGGTCTAATACCGGATAGGAGCCATTTTTAGTGTGATGGTTGGAAAGTTTTTTCGGTGTAGGATGAGCTCGCGGCCTATCAGCTTGTTGGTGGGGTAATGGCCTACCAAGGCGGCGACGGGTAGCCGGCCTGAGAGGGTGGACGGCCACATTGGGACTGAGATACGGCCCAGACTCCTACGGGAGGCAGCAGTGGGGAATATTGCACAATGGGCGCAAGCCTGATGCAGCGACGCCGCGTGGGGGATGACGGCCTTCGGGTTGTAAACTCCTTTCGCTAGGGACGAAGCTTTTTGTGACGGTACCTAGATAAGAAGCACCGGCTAACTACGTGCCAGCAGCCGCGGTAATACGTAGGGTGCGAGCGTTGTCCGGAATTACTGGGCGTAAAGGGCTCGTAGGTGGTTTGTCGCGTCGTCTGTGAAATTCCGGGGCTTAACTCCGGGCGTGCAGGCGATACGGGCATAACTTGAGTACTGTAGGGGTAACTGGAATTCCTGGTGTAGCGGTGAAATGCGCAGATATCAGGAGGAACACCGATGGCGAAGGCAGGTTACTGGGCAGTTACTGACGCTGAGGAGCGAAAGCATGGGTAGCGAACAGGATTAGATACCCTGGTAGTCCATGCCGTAAACGGTGGGCGCTAGGTGTGAGGGTCTTTTCACGACTTTCGTGCCGTAGCTAACGCATTAAGCGCCCCGCCTGGGGAGTACGGCCGCAAGGCTAAAACTCAAAGGAATTGACGGGGGCCCGCACAAGCGGCGGAGCATGTGGATTAATTCGATGCAACGCGAAGAACCTTACCTGGGCTTGACATACACCGGACCGCTGCAGAGATGTAGTTTCCCTTTGTGGCTGGTGTACAGGTGGTGCATGGTTGTCGTCAGCTCGTGTCGTGAGATGTTGGGTTAAGTCCCGCAACGAGCGCAACCCTTGTCTTATGTTGCCAGCATTTGGTTGGGGACTCATGAGAGACTGCCGGGGTCAACTCGGAGGAAGGTGGGGATGACGTCAAATCATCATGCCCCTTATGTCCAGGGCTTCACACATGCTACAATGGTCGGTACAACGCGCAGCGACACTGTGAGGTGGAGCGAATCGCTGAAAGCCGGCCTTAGTTCGGATTGGGGTCTGCAACTCGACCCCATGAAGTCGGAGTCGCTAGTAATCGCAGATCAGCAATGCTGCGGTGAATACGTTCCCGGGCCTTGTACACACCGCCCGTCACGTCATGAAAGTTGGTAACACCCGAAGCCGGTGGCCCAAACTTGTTAGGGAGCCGTCGAAGGTGGGATCGGCGATTGGGACGAAGTCGTAACAAGGTACCCGTACCGGAAGGTGCGGGTGGATCACCTCCTTTCTAAGGAGCTTTAATTGGGCACAGTTGTGCCTTTGTCTGTCACGGTTGTGGCAGGGTGTTGGTTGAGTATGCGAGTGTCATGCTGCCAACTTTTATTGTTGAAAAATTGTCCGGGTGAAACACACACTCAAGAGACGAACTAAGTGTTTGAATGGCGCTTTGTGACACACTGTTGCCGTGCACAGTGAAAAGTAATTATTGTTTGTATGTTGGTGCATTGTTGGGTGTCTGGGGCATTATCCCCCTTTTTTGTGCCTGACCATAAGGCTTGTTGACACGGTTCGTGTTGGCAGGGTGTGGTTGGGGTGTTGTGTGAGAACTGTATAGTGGACGCGAGCATTAAACACACCAGATGGATTGCTTTTGTGGTTTGTTTGTGTGTGTTTGTGTGATTTCTTTTTTCTTTAATCAATTTTTTGTCAAGTTCACTTGTGTGGCCATCTGCGCTTTTTGGTGTGGGTGGTTTGTGTGTTCGTTATTAAGGGCGCATGGTGGATGCCTTGGCATGCTGAGCCGATGAAGGACGTGAAAGGCTGCGTTAAGCCTCGGGGAGTTGTCAATTGAGCGTTGATCCGAGGATGTCCGAATGGGGAAACCTGGCCCTGGTTATGTGGGGTTACCCTTCAGTGAATTCATAGCTGTTGTGGGGGTTTACGCGGGGAAGTGAAACATCTCAGTACCCGTAGGAGGAGAAAATAATAATGATTCTGCTAGTAGTGGCGAACGAACGTGGATGAGGCTAAACCGTGTGCATGTGATACCTGGTAGGGGTTGTGTGTGCGGTGTTGTGGGCCCCAATGTGGACTAGCTACTGATGGTCCGCTCGTGTGTTGTTGTTAGGTGAAGTGGTTTGGAATGGCCTGCCGGAGAAGGTGAGAGTCCTGTAGTTGAAGACAATGGCATGTGGGTTGTTGGGTTGCCCGAGTAGCAGCGGGCTCGTGGAATCTGCTGTGAATCTGCCGGGACCACCCGGTAAGCCTAAATACTCAGTGTGACCGATAGTGTATGAGTACCGTGAGGGAATGGTGAAAAGTACCCCGGGAGGGGAGTGAAATAGTTCCTGAAACCATGTGCTTACAATCCGTCAGAGCACCGTTTGTGTGTGATGGCGTGCCTTTTGAAGAATGAGCCTGCGAGTCAGCGGCATGTCGCGAGGTTAACCCGTGTGGGGTAGCCGTAGGGAAACCGAATCCTAATGGGGTGTTAAGTGGCATGTCCTGGACCCGAAGCGGGGTGATCTACCCATGGCCAGTGTGAAGCAGCTGTAAGAGGTTGTGGAGGCGCGAACCCACGTAGGTTGAAAACTGCGGGGATGAGCTGTGGGTAGGGGTGAAAGGCCAATCAAACTCCGTGATAGCTGGTTCTCCCCGAAATGCATTTAGGTGCAGCGTCGTATTATAGCTTGGTGGAGGTAGAGCGACTGGTTGGTTGAGCGGGACTACAATCTTAGCAATGTCAGCCAAACTCCGAATGCCACTAATTGTGTTGTACGGCAGTGAGACTGTGGGGGATAAGCTTCATAGTCGAGAGGGAAACAGCCCAGATCGCCGGTTAAGGCCCCTAAGGGTGTACTAAGTGGAAAAGGATGTGGGATCGCGAAGACAGCCAGGAGGTTGGCTTAGAAGCAGCCATCCTTGAAAGAGTGCGTAATAGCTCACTGGTCGAGTGGTTCTGCGCCGACAATGTAGTGGGGCTCAAGTACACCGCCGAAGCCGCGGCAACTTTTTAAGTTGGGTAGGGGAGCGTCGTGCATGGGTTGAAGCGTTACCGTAAGGAGGCGTGGACTGTGTGCGAGTGAGAATGCAGGCATGAGTAACGAATTGATAGGTGAGAATCCTATCCGCCGGATGACTAAGGGTTCCTGGGTCAAGTTCGTCTTCCCAGGGTGAGTCGGGACCTAAGGCGAGGCCGACAGGCGTAGTCGATGGATAACCAGTTGATATTCTGGTACCCGTACATGCGCGCCCATGATAAAGCACTGATACTAACCACCGCGGATGCACTACTTAATACTCTTTGAGTGTTGGTGGTGTTGATGTCGTGGGGCCTGATGTGTGGTTCAAGTGATGGGGTGACGCAGTGAGGTAGCCACGCCACTTATTGGATTGGTGGTGTAAGCGTGTAGATCGTGTGGTAGGTAAATCCGCCGCACATTTGGTTGAGACGTGATGCGTAGACCCATTGGGGTTGATGGTGGTGATCCTGTACTGTCGAGAAAAGCCTCTAGCGATGTGTGTGTATGGCCCGTACCCTAAACCGACACAGGTAGTCAGGTTGAAAATACTAAGGCGTTCGGGTGAACTGTGGTTAAGGAATTCGGCAAAATGCCCCCGTAACTTCGGGAGAAGGGGGGCCTCACGACGTGAAGGCCCAAGCGGCTGGAAGCGTTGTGGGGTCGCAGAGAATAGAGGGAAGCGACTGTTTATCAAAAACACAGGTCCATGCGAAGACGTTAAGTTGATGTATATGGACTGACGCCTGCCCGGTGCTGGAAGGTTAAGAGGACCGGTTAGTAGTCTTTGACTGCGAAGCTGAGAACTTAAGCCCCAGTAAACGGCGGTGGTAACTATAACCATCCTAAGGTAGCGAAATTCCTTGTCGGGTAAGTTCCGACCTGCACGAATGGCGTAACGACTTCTCTGCTGTCTCAACCACAGGCCCGGTGAAATTGCACTACGAGTAAAGATGCTCGTTACGCGCGGCAGGACGAAAAGACCCCGGGACCTTCACTATAGCTTGGTATTGGTGTTTGGTTCGGTTTGTGTAGGATAGGTGGGAGACTGTGAAGCTATCACGCTAGTGGTGGTGGAGTCGTTGTTGAAATACCACTCTGATCGGATTGAGCATCTAACCTTGGCCCATGATCTGGGTTGGGGACAGTGCCTGGTGGGTAGTTTAACTGGGGCGGTTGCCTCCCAAAATGTAACGGAGGCGCCCAAAGGTTCCCTCAGCCTGGTTGGCAATCAGGTGGTGAGTGTAAGTGCACAAGGGAGCTTGACTGTGAGACAGACATGTCGAGCAGGGACGAAAGTCGGGACTAGTGATCCGGCACCTACTTGTGGATGTGGTGTCGCTCAACGGATAAAAGGTACCCCGGGGATAACAGGCTGATCTTCCCCAAGAGTCCATATCGACGGGATGGTTTGGCACCTCGATGTCGGCTCGTCGCATCCTGGGGCTGGAGTAGGTCCCAAGGGTTGGGCTGTTCGCCCATTAAAGCGGCACGCGAGCTGGGTTCAGAACGTCGTGAGACAGTTCGGTCTCTATCCGCCGCGCGCGTTGAAACTTGAAGAAAGCTGTCCCTAGTACGAGAGGACCGGGACGGACGTACCTCTAGTGTGCCAGTTATCCCGCCAGGGGTATCGCTGGTTGGCTACGTACGGAAGGGATAACCGCTGAAAGCATCTAAGCGGGAAGCCTGTTTTAAGATGAGGTTTCGTTAAGGTCCCCTAAAGACGATAGGGTAGATAGGCCAGACCTGGAAGCACTGTAAGGTGTGAAGGCTACTGGTACTAATTGACCACAACAAACACCAACACACTACGTGTACTGGCAAAACAACAAGAGAAGAAGAAACAGTCACTGTCGTGACCGCGTCCACTATGCAGTATCTGACACAACACCCAGAGCAAAAGGGCACCCAAAAAGGGTCTGAATGCTTCGTATGCTTGTCGGTGGTCAATAGCTGCAGGGAAACGCCCGGTCCCATTCCGAACCCGGAAGCTAAGCCTGCACACGCTGATGGTACTGCAACCGGGAGGTTGTGGGAGAGTAAGTCACCGCCGACACCAAACAACAAAAACAACTCAATATTCAAAGGGAAGAGGACGGAACACCACCGTCCCCTTCCCTTTTTCCACGTTTTACGGAAGCCGTCGTTGCGCGACGACGCTTGGTCACACTCGTTCATTGCCCTTAGACGTCGTTATGCTGCACGTGCTTGCCTGGGGGAGTAGTAGGCAACGAACCCTCAACCTTTGCTTTTACCCCCGCTGTTGGTTGTGGTGCGACTCTGGGGATCCCTGCAGGTTTAGGGTATCCTATTCGAACATAAACACCCCCACCCGAGGCACATGTCCACTAGTCGGGATACTATAAAGGCACTCGTTAGAAAACACATACGACTACTGTTCTTCTCTGCTGGAGTGCCCCGTCCATGACTGCCACACTCACCCAACCCGAACCAGATACCACCCTCGACTACCCAGACACCCTCCTCATTTCCGATCACCCCGATACCGGTCCCCTAGACGATGGTGATGTGCCGGAAGCGTTCTACACCACCAACGCACCCGGCAACCACATCGGCAAAGCCGGCACCTACACCCGCAAAACCTCCTGGTTCCTCTACCGAGCCATCCTCCCCCAACTAGACGAGGATGTTGACCTGAGCCTTATCAGCCTCGCCAAAGACCTCGGCATCTCTTACTTCAAGCTTCTAGGCTTCCTGCGCGCTCACTTCCGCATGCGGCAACTACCCCTCGTTACGCAAGTCCAAGGCCAGCACTGGATACTCGACCTGACCAAACTGCGCATCATCGACCGCGAACTCACCCGCCTAGAAGACAACCCAGACCACCTCGAAGCCATCGACGCCGCACTCGCAGACTTTCTGACCCCCACCACACCCAACCAAACAGTCCCCACCGACGCCGACCTTCGCCGCTTCATTCGCACCTTCATCGACACCCACCTGCGCCCCGAAGACAAAGAACAACAACCCGAACCGCGTCTGCGCATCAACTACAACCCGGATAACACCACCACACTATCTTTGACCTGCGATAGTGCCACCGCCACCATCATCGCCCGCCACATCGACGCCTACACCAACCAGACCACCACCACCGCAGCACAAGCACTCATCGACCTCATCTTGGAAGACACCCACACCAGCGTCGCCATCAACACCTTCACCACAAACGAGAAAGCCAACCTCGTCTTCCACCCCGGTGCCGGATGGATAAACCTCAACCATGCCCCCACAGACAACACCTTCATCCGCCGACTCTTAGCCGACGAGGCAGACTCCTACACCCCCAGCACCGACATCCGCGCCTACACCCAAGGCAGAGACGCTACCTGCCGCTGGCCCGGCTGCACCGTCCCCGCCACCAGATGCCAACTCGACCACCGCATCGAATACCATCTCGGCGGGCCTACCAGCCCAGACAATCTAGTAAACCTCTGCCAACACCACCACAACATCAAAACCGACCGCAGAATCCACTACATCCTCGACCCCATCACCGGAACCATCGCCTGGCTCCACCACGACGGTACCTACCAACTAGACCACCCCACCGGACCACTAGCCACACACCAAACCCACTGGAACCACACCTGGGCCCAATACCTCACACACCAACAACAACGAACACAGAGAAAGGAGGGCTAGGAAGTAGGCCGGAGCCCGCAGTGTGAGACCCACGAGAACGGTGGTGCCGGGCTCTCGTATGCCGTTTTCCTCCTCAGGGATGATGTTGGCCGGAGGCCACGGTCGCTAGACTTAAATAGGTAATTTCCCATTTACAAGGAGAATTTGTCTCATGAATGATGCTGCGGCTCGCGCCGTTGACTTGTTTAAGCAATACGGAAGCGATGACACAGCTGTCGTCGCTCTTGATCATGTATCCATTGAATTCGGCAAGAACGAATTCACGGCGATCATGGGCCCATCGGGTTCCGGTAAGTCGACGCTGATGCACACCATGGCTGGTCTCGATTCAGCGACCTCCGGATCAGCATTTATCGGTGATACCGATATGTCGGCGCTCAATGACAAAGACATTACGGCCCTGCGTCGTGACCGGCTGGGCTTTATTTTCCAGTCCTTTAACCTTGTGCCCACGCTGACTGCGGCGGAAAACATTACGCTGCCTACGGATATTGCGGGTAAGGGCGTCGATAAGCAGTGGTTTGAGGAGGTCACTAGCCGCCTTGGCCTTGCGGAGCGCCTGGAACACCGCCCAGCTGAATTGTCTGGCGGACAGCAGCAGCGCGTGGCCTGTGCTCGTGCATTGGTTTCTCGGCCGGAAATCATCTTCGGCGATGAGCCAACGGGCAACCTGGATTCGAATTCTTCGGCCGAGGTGCTCGATATTTTGCGAACCGCGGTAAATAAGGACAACCAAACAGTGGTCATCGTGACGCACGATGCCAAGGCCGCCTCATATGCGGACCGGGTGGTTTTCCTTGCTGACGGCAAGCTAGTGAATGAGTTGCACAATCCGACGATGGAGGCCATTCACCAGGTAATGGCGGAGATTGAGGGCTAAATGGCACGCGGAAACGCAATGCGCAGAGTGTCTCTGCGCAATATCGTGGCGCATAAACTGCGCCTTGGGCTGACGATTCTCGCGGTGGTTTTGGGCACCGCGTTTATTGCCGGCTCGTTTATGTTTACCAATTCGCTGAAGTCGACGTTTGACTCCGCTGTGGATAATCAGTTCCGCGGCGTGGATGCAGTGGTGAGCCAAAAAGACGACAATGGCGCGAAACTGGATGACAAGCTGCGCCAGAAGTTGGCCGACGATAAGGATGTCAAGAACATCAATATCGCGGATTCGGAGACCGTTGTCGCGGCCGATGAGAACTCGGAGGCCTTTCAAACCCAGGGCGGCACGGCCAGTGTTGTTCCGTTCTACCCGGAAGACAAGGTCGTTGGTGGCGCCGATAAGTTGAAGGAGGGCGAGGAGCCTAGCGGTAAGGACGAGGTCCTCATCAACTCTTCCGCGGCCGACAAGTACGACATTTCCGTGGGCCAGAAGCTGACTGTGGTTCACCCCGATGAGCAGGATACGGTTACCGTTTCTGGCATCTCGGAGCCTGCGGTAGACCAGGGCGAGAGCATCGTACTGAGCATGGCTGAAAAGGATTACCTGGAGCGCTACGGTGATCCGAGCCAGCTCAAGGTCTCGGCAGCCGATGGCGTGGATGCGAATGCCTTGGTGGATCACCTGAACGAGAAGTATGAAGTCAAGGCGGAGTCGGGTGAGCGCCTGGCTGAGGAGACCTCGGAGATGATGTCCTCTGCCTTGAAGTTCATCAATTACTTCCTCATCGCGTTTGGCCTGATTGCGCTGTTGGTGGGCACCTTCATCATTGCTAATACTTTCTCGATGATTGTCGCGCAGCGCACCAAGGAGTTCGCTCTCTTGCGTGCGCTGGGTGCTTCCCGTCGCCAGATCACAAACTCGGTGGTGGTGGAGTCTGCCATTGTTGGTGTTCTGGGGTCCATTGTCGGCGTGGTTGCCGGTATGGGTTTGGTCGCAATCATTAAGGCAGTAATGAGCGCGCAGGGAATGCCGCTCGATGGCGGCTTGGGCCTGAGCGTTTCGGCCATCGTAGTTCCAATTATTTTGGGCACCATCGTGACGGTTGTATCCGCGTGGGCGCCGGCACGGCGCGCGGGCCGCGTACAGCCGGTGGAGGCAATGCGCACTACCGAATCTGCTTCCGGAACTTCGCTGAAGGTACGCACGATTTTCGGTGCCATTATCTTGCTGGTGGGTATTGTTGCGGCGTTGGCGGGCGTGCTTTCCGACGGCGAAACCAGCGTCCGCGCCATCCTCGTCGGCGTTGGCGCGTTCGGCGTCATCGTCGGATTCTTCCTGGCCGGCCCTGCTTTGTCGCTGCCTCTGGTGCCGACGGTGGGCAAGGCAATCGGTGCACCGTTTGGCGCTATTGGTTCACTGGCGGCGACTAACTCGCGACGCAATCCGCGCCGTACGGCAGCCACTGCCTTCGCGCTGACCTTGGGCGTGGCGCTGGTGACCGCTATCGGCATGCTTGGTGCAACTATGAAGTCCTCTGTGGCCGATACCGTGGAGCAGAACATCACTTCTGATTACCTGCTTTCCGGTCCTAGCTCCGGTGAATTCCCGACGCCGAAGGACACGGGTAAGCGCGCGGCGGAGGCCGAGGGCGTCGATAAGGTGATTACCGTCGGTATGGCTCCGGTAGCCGTCGATGGTCAGGCATCGATGGATTATGGTCCAGAATTCCAACAAACGATGACTGCGGATGGAGATCCGTCGTCGATGATTGCGCTCGACATGGTCGAGGGCGATGCCAACTTGGAGAAGGGCTTCATTGCTACCGAAGACTTTGCCAAGGAACACGGCTGGAAGGTAGGAGAGACCTACAAGGTTACTTCTGCGGAAAAGGACAAGAAGGCCGAGGCCAAGCTGGTCGGTACCTTTAAGCCCACCGATGTGGTCCAGAATATGGTGCTCTCGCAAGACGTGGCTGAAAAGGTCGCTCCCGAGAAGTCCTTTACCGTCCAAATGGTGGGCGTCTTGGGCCAGGAAGGCTATGACAAAGAAGAGCTGCGCCACAACCTAGAGGACTCGGTCAAGGATTTGGTCGTGGTTCAGGTTAATTCTGGTGAGGAGTATGCGGGCCAAGCCGCCGGATTCATCGACCAGATGCTTTCCATCCTGTACGGCCTGCTTGCCCTTGCAGTGATTATTGCTGTGCTGGGTATTGTCAATACCTTGACCCTGGGTGTTATTGAGCGACGCCAGGAGATTGGCATGTTGCGTGCCGTGGGTACGCAGCGCCGCCAGATCCGCACGATGATCACTCTTGAGTCGGTGCAGATTGCGCTCTTCGGCGCGGTAATGGGCATCCTCATCGGCCTTGGCTTGGGCTGGTCCTTTATCAAGATCCTCGGTGATGAGGGATTGGATTCCGCGCAGATTCCGTGGGCGATGGTGCTCATTATGCTCGTAGGCTCGGCCATCGTCGGCATTATCGCGGCCGTCTGGCCGTCGAACCGCGCGGCAAAGACGCCGCCATTGGAGGCAATCGCAGACTAGGTATACAGCTAATGGTCTCATTCTTCGCGCGGAGAATGAGACCATTTTGCTTATATGCCGTGATAAATGCGGGCCGCCCAGATGGTGCCGCGCCAGGCTAGAACGATGCCGAGGCCAATGGTCCAGAAGAGGTACTTGCACAGTCGCCACCACTGCTTGCGTTTGATCATTTCTCCCAGTTCCTTCGCCAATGTGGACCAGGTGGACAGGCCGCCGGCGAGGCCGAGGGCAAGGAAGGGGTGGAGAAGGGGGGCGTCGGCAAGCTGGGCGAAACCATAGGCCAGTCCAAGGGCTAGGGAGCCCAAAATATTCGCCACGAAAGTGCAGTAGGGGGCGGGGACAAGCCGGGTAAAGCCATAGCGCAGGCTGCCGCCGATGAAGCCGCCGAGAAGGACGCAGAGAAGATTCATCGCAGCTTGTCACCTGCCAGGTAGCCGCCCACGCAGCCGATGATGGTGGCAAGGACATAGGCCAGGGCCACGGTCCAATGGGCCTCGGAGGTCAGGAAAGCGAAGGTGGCGAAGCTGGTGAAACCGCCGAGCACGCCGGTGCCCCAAAAGGGGCCGGGGCGGAAGTAGCCCATGAGGGCACTGCCGAGGATATTGATGGCCAGCAGGGGGAGCATGCCGCCGCCGAGCGCGGTGGAGAGGAGGTACCTGGCCACCGCGCCGAGCGCAGCGCCAGCACCCACGACGAGGAATTGAGGCATGCGGCCTATGTTACTTCCAGTCCATCCCCTGGGACTCTACGAACGCGCGCACCTCATCCACTGGCTTATTGAGCTTGGGGTCAAAGGCTAAGTATGCCTTGGTTTCGCGGGCCACGAGGCCGGAGAGGAGGAGCAGGCCAATGAGGTTCGGGATGGCGATGAGGCCATTGGCTAGGTCGGAGAAGGTCCAAGCGAGCTCAAGCTCCGAGACGGAGCCGACAAAGAGGAGGCAGGCGAAAAACATGCGGTAGGGGATAGAGGCCTTGCGGCCGCAGAGGGACTCCAGGGAACGTTCGCCGTAATACGCCCAGGCCATGATGGTGGAAAAGGCGAAGAAAATAATGGAGAGCGAAACGATGGTGCCGCCCCAGTCGCCGGGCAGCACGCGGGAAAAGGCCTCGGCCGTCATAATTCCGGCCTCGTCACGGCCCATATCCCAGGTACCGCCCACAACAATGACCAAGCCAGTGATGGTGACCACGATGATGGTGTCAATGAAGGTCTGCGTCATCGATACCAACCCCTGGCGCGCTGGGTGCGGGGTCTTGGCAGCCGCGGCGGCGATGGCGGCGGAGCCCATGCCGGACTCATTAGAGAAGATGCCGCGGGCAACACCGTATTGAATGGCCATCATGATGGTGGAGCCCACGAACCCGCCACCCGCGGCGGTGCCGGTGAAGGCATCGCTGAAAATCATCGCAAAGGCGGCGGGGATCTCCGCGGCATGCGAGAAGATTACATAGAGCCCGCCCAGGACGTAGACGATGATCATCAACGGGACGAAGGCGGCGGTAATGCGCCCGATGGCGTGGATTCCGCCGAGGAGTACGGATCCCACCAAGACGAAGAGGATTGCACCGGTGGCCGCTGGGGCGATACCGAAGGTTGATTCCATATTGGTGGCCACAGCATTGGCTTGGGCGAGGTTGCCGATGCCAAAGGAGGCGCAAATTGCAAAGATGGCAAAGAATACTGCGAGTACCGATCCGAGTGGTCCGGGGATGCCACGCTTTAGGTATTGCTGCGGCCCGCCGGACATCTCGCCCTTGGAATCCGTGGTGCGAAAACGCACACCCAGGTAGGCCTCGGTGTACTTGGATGCCATGCCCACGAGGCCGGTAATCCAGATCCATACCAGTGCGCCAGGGCCGCCGATCGACAACGCGGTGGCCACGCCCACGATGTTTCCCACGCCTACGGTAGCGGCAAGGGCGGTGGTCAGCGCCTGATAATTGGAAATATCACCCTCGGTGGACTGTTCGTCAGGGTCTGTGGCAAAAACGTGACGCGTCGCGCGGCCCAGCGCTCGGAATTGGAGTCCTCCCAAACGAATGGTCAGCCATAAGCCGGTGCCTAACAGGAGGGGAATGAGGATGAATGGTCCCCACACCACGGTGCTGATGGCGGAGAGGATGGAATTAAGCGAGTCCATTCTGTAAATCTAGCGAACTATAGAAATGGAGTAAATTTGCCCATACCCCCAGCCGGGGGAATATTCGTCCTGCGCAACCACGGGAGAGCAGGCAAGCTGGAATGACATACCACCCCAACCCTTCAAGGAGCACGCCATGGCCCACGAGCGCGCCGGCACGCTGGCACAGCCCACGGATCTTATTGATATCGCAGAATTGGTCACCGCCTACTACACCCGCACCCCGGACGCCGATAACCCGGATCAGCAGGTGTCCTTCGGTACCTCAGGCCACCGCGGCTCCGCGCTGGATCGAGCCTTTAATGAGGCTCATATCCTAGCGATTACCCAAGCCATTGTGGATTACCGCGCGGAACAAGGCATTGCTGGGGCGATTTTCATCGGCCGAGATACCCACGCGCTGTCCGAACCTGCCATGGTCTCCGCCCTTGAGGTGCTGCTGGCCAATGGGGTGGAGGTTCGCGTCGATGAGCGCGGCCGCTACACGCCGACCCCGGCGGTCTCCCATGCCATCCTGACCCACCCTGGCACCGATGGCATTGTGATTACCCCGTCCCATAATCCTCCCCGCGATGGCGGCTTCAAATACAACCCGCCTACCGGTGGACCGGCCGATGCTCAGGCCACCGATTGGATTGCTGGCCGCGCGAACGAGTACCTGCGCGCCGGGCTGGAAGGCGTGAAGCGGACATCTGTCGCGGGCGTGCTGGACGAGCGCTGCGTGAAGCACGACTACGTGCACAACTACGTGGCTGACCTTAAGAATGTGGTGGATATGCAGGCCATTAAAGATTCCGGCCTGCGCATCGGCGCTGATCCCATGGGTGGCGCCTCCGTGGATTATTGGCAGGCCATCGCTGACCACTACGAGCTCAACATGACCGTGGTGAATCCAGAGGTGGATTCCACTTTCCGCTTTATGACCTTGGATACGGACGGCAAGATCCGCATGGATTGTTCTTCGCCGGATGCTATGGCCTCGCTTATCGACGCCCGCTCTAACTTCGACCTTGCCACCGGCAACGACGCCGATGCGGACCGCCATGGCATTGTCACTCCCGATGCCGGCCTGATGAACCCCAATCACTACCTTGCCGTGGCTATCGAGTACCTCTTTAGCCACCGCCCGCACTGGGGGAGCGCCGGTGTGGGCAAGACTTTGGTGTCCTCCTCCATGATCGATCGCGTGGTGACAAGCCTGGACCGCGAATTGGTGGAGGTACCCGTCGGCTTTAAGTGGTTTGTGCCGGGGTTGGTCGAAGGCGCCATTGGTTTCGGTGGCGAGGAGTCCGCCGGTGCATCCTTCCTGCGCTTCGATGGCTCCGTATGGTCCACCGATAAGGACGGCATCATTATGGACCTGCTCGCCGCGGAGATTACCGCCGTCACCGGCAAGACTCCGTCCCAGCGTTATGCAGAACTGGCGGAGAAATTCGGCGCCCCAGCCTATGCTCGCACCGACGCCCCCGCTAACCGCGAGCAGAAGGCCATTCTTAAGAAGCTGTCTCCTGAAAAAGTTTCCGCCACGGAACTGGCGGGCGAGGAAATCGTGGCCAAGCTGACGGAGGCGCCCGGCAACGGTGCGGCCATTGGCGGCCTGAAGGTGGCGACGGAAAATGCCTGGTTCGCTGCTCGTCCTTCCGGCACGGAAGATAAGTACAAAATCTATGCCGAGTCTTTCTTGGGTGAGGAACATCTCAAGCAAGTGCAAGCAGAAGCACAGGGAGTTGTTTCCCATGTTTTAAAGGGTTAACGCTAAACTCATCCTCGTGAGTAGCAAGATTAATGGGAAGCTGGTGCTTGATGTCATCAGCTTCATCGCCCGGTTTTTTATGGCTTGGGTGTGGATTGATGCCGGCGTGCATAAGCTGGGCAAGACTCTAGACATGACCCAGGCCATCAAGGGCTATGACATTTTTACGCCTGATTGGGCTCTTTACCTCGCAACGGTCATTGGCCCTTTAGAGGTTATCGGTGGCGTGCTCTTGCTGCTCGGGCTGTTTTTGCGAAAGTCCTCCATCGTGGCCACCGTCGTGTTGCTGCTCTTTATGGTGGGCATCGCACAAGCTTGGGCCCGTGGACTGGATATTGACTGCGGCTGCTTTGGCTTTGACGCCCAAAATCCTGACCGAGGAATGGATTATGCGAAGACGCTGCTGCGCGACGCCGCATATCTATTCCTGACCCTATGGACCATCAAGCGCCCCTTCACCAAGTTTGCCCTTCACCCCTAGTAGTTGGGCAAGGTAGGCTGATCGAGTCCGAAGAATTGCAAAGGCAAGGTTCAAATGAGCAAAGTATCTGACCCGAACGCCAAGGGTGGCAACGGATTTATTTGGGGAGTCGGCGTGCTCCTCGTCATTATTGCCGTTGTCATTGGCTACATCGTGTGGAACGGTAAACAGTCCGATGACGGCATCGAAGACGTCAATATGACCATGGAGTACAGCGACGGCGCTATCACGCTGAAGGGCGAGAATGCTACGGACGATACCCCTGAGGTAGATCTGTACGAAGATTACTCCTGCCCGCACTGTGCTGAATTGGCTGCAGCTACCGACGGTGACATGAAGCAGGCCATAGAAGATGGCAAGCTGATCGTCCATGTGCGCACCCTCAACTTCCTGGATGGCAAGGATATTGAAGGCCAAGACGGCTACTCCACAAAGGCGGCAGCCGCTATGTCGGAGTTGGCAAAGTCCGGCGACGTCAAAACCTACTGGAATTTGCGTGACTTCCTCATGCAAAATCAGCAAAGTGTTGCTAATAAGTGGGAGACCGGAGACATCGCTGACCAAGCCAAGGAGCTTGGCGCAGAAGACGATGTTGTTGAGTCCATGAAGGACGTGGATATCAAGCAGGGCAATAAGGTGGCAAAGACCAACTATGACAAGCTCGATAAAGAAACCGGCTCGGTCTCTTCGCCGCGCATTGTCCAAAATGGCAAGGATGTTCCATCCGAAAAGGATCAAAAGGCCGGCAAGAACCTGGGTGACTGGGTAGAGATCGTCACTAAGTAGCAGGCGATTTGGAGAGTTAAATACCCTCCATGTATATTTAAGCGAGTTGCAGCCCACAGGGTTGCACCTCGTTTGAGGGGCTATGGCGCAGCTGGTAGCGCACCACACTGGCAGTGTGGGGGTCACGGGTTCGAATCCCGTTAGCTCCACAATATAAAGGAGAGGAACATTAGTTCCTCTCCTTTTTCTTTGTTGCGGTGGGCTAGAGCTCCGCTAGATCTTCATCGAGCATGCGCTGATCGATGGCGATGCCGACGGCCGCGCCGCTGCCCATCGCTTGCGAGACCTGGTCTGGGGAGCTGACCACATTGCCGGCCGCCCACAGGCGCGGTACCGAGGTCTGGCCACGCTCTACGCTGACCCAGCCATATGTTGATTCGCAGCCGGCATCCCGCAACAGTGCGTCATTGGGTAGAAAATCGGGCCCGGTAAAGCATGCTTCATAGGTGTCTTCTCCAGTGGAGCTTTGCACTACAACGCCGGTCGACGACGCCTCCTCTGGCCGGACTTGTGTCACTTGCGCATCGTTTACCTCTACGCCCAATCCGGCGAGTTGAGTGCGATCAAGATCGGTTAGCTCAAGGCCGTTGGGGTAAAAGGTCAGTGTGCTCGTCCACTTGGACAGCAGTTTGCTGATGCGGATGGTAAAAGGCGGGTTCGCGCCGCCGATGAGCGCAACCTTCTTTCCGGTGACTTCGTAGCCGTGGCAGTACGGGCAGTGAAAGACCCTGGTGCCCCACAAGTCGCTGAGGCCGGGGACGGCAGGGAGTTTGTCCGTGAGCCCCGTCGCGACGAGAACGTGGCGGGACGCGAGAACCTCGCCGCTGCCAAGCTTTACCTGCCAAGGTCCGTGCTCGGAAGTGCGGGTGAGTTTCTCCACCGAGCCCTGGGTAATGGTTCCGCCGAATTTCTTGACCTCCGCGTGGCCGCGCTGAAGCAGGTCGGCGGGAGCCGCGCCGTCGAGGCCAAGGATGCCGTGGGCATGTTCACTGAAGCGATTGCGGGGAGCCCCGGAATCGATTAATTGAATATTGCGGTTAGCGCGGGCCAAGGTGATGGCGGCTGCGGTGCCGGCAAAGCCGCCGCCGATGATGATGACGTCCGAGTACATTGCTCCTCCTTTATGGGAAGTGGGTAGCATGGTGCGCAGCCGAGTATATGCAGTCAACATCGAAGGGGCTCGCGCGCAGAATGGCTGATGATTCCATGGGGTTCTTTACACGCGAAGCGCTCTATGGGGCGTCGCCTGTACAGGCGCTAGGCAGGTTCTTTGTAAAGTACTTCAACTTCCGTGGCCGGGCGTCCATGAGTGAGTTTTGGTGGGTCTTTGGTTTCCTCCTGCTGAGTTCTGTAGCAATCGGCATAATCGATCGGCACTTTGGCGTGGATATTGAGACTATTGCAGAGGCGGTACTTGTGATCCCAGTCGTTTCCTTGATGTGCCGGCGGCTGCACGATTCCGGGCGGACGGGCCTGTTATGCCTGATTGGGCTCATTCCCGTGTTCGGTGGAATCGCGTTGCTCTTTATGATGGCCCTGCCCACGCAGGACCCCGCGGCGCTTTAAAATTTTCCTTGCCCGATTAGGCTGGGCGGCATGCAGACTTTTTCAAAGCGAGTACGCGACACGGATCAAGCAGGTGCCGAGGCGGCTGGATTGCGGTGGCTCGGGGAGGCCACCGACGCGGTGGTCAACGTCGTGAGTGCCGACGGGCTAGAAATCGTTACCGAGCGCGTGGACGAGGTCATGCCTACGCCGGAGGTGGCCCGCAAGTTTGGTGCAGAGCTGGCGCGCATGCACCGTGCGGGAGCCGAAGCCTTTGGCACGCCTCCTACCGAGTGGAAAGGCAAGAACTTCATCGGCAGTATCGAGCAAGACTGCATCCCGACGGATAATTGGGGCGAGTTCTATGTTGAACAGCGAGTGCTGCCCTTCGCGGAACTGGCAGGGATTAGTGCGGCGCAGTTGGACTTGGTAAGGCGTGCCTGCGATGCCATCGCCGCGCGCAGTTGGGATGTGGCACCGGCGCGCATCCACGGCGATCTATGGGCGGGAAACCTGCTATTTGGCGCGGATGGCGGCATCATGATTGACCCCGCCGCCCATGGTGGGCACCCGCATACGGATTTGGGGATGTTGGCACTTTTCGGGGCACCGTACCTTGAGGAGATTTTCCGGGGCTATGGTGCGCCGAAGGACATCGAAAAGTGGATTCCCATGCACCAGCTGCATCCGTTGGCGGTGCATGCGCTGACGCACGGCGCCAGCTATAACCGGCCGCTGGAGCGCGCGGCGGCCGCGACCTTGGAGGCGCTGGCCTAAAGGTTCGGTCCCTGCGGCATGATGCGCTTGTGGGCGCCGCGGTGCCATAAGGTTTCGATGCGTTCGCGGGCGGCGTCGGGAACCGCCTTGCCCTCCAGGTAGTCATCGATGTGGGCGTAGGTGACACCGAGGGCTTCTTCGTCGGGAAGCTGGGGCTTATCGTCCTCCAAGTCCGCGGTGGGGACCTTTTCCCAGGTAGAGCGCGGGGCGCCGAGGTGCTCTAGGAGGGCGGCGCCTTGGCGCTTATTGAGGCCGGCCAGGGGGAGGAGATCCGCCGCGCCATCGCCCCACTTGGTAAAGAAGGCGGTGACGTTTTCCGCCGCGTGGTCGGTACCGATGACTAGCGCGCCGACCTCACCGGCGATGGCGTATTGGGCGGTCATGCGCAGGCGGGCTTTGGTATTGCCGCGGTTGAAATCGGTGACGTCGGCAAGCTGCAGCGCATCCGCCACCTGTTCGTCGAGGGCCAGGGTGGCCGGCTTGATATCGACGGTGGCGCGGTGATCGGGCTGGATGAAATCCAGAGCAATCTGGGCATCGTCCTCATCGGCCTGCACGCCGTGGGGCAGGCGCACGGCCCAAAACTCCGCGCCGTCGACGCGCTCCACCGCCAGCTGCGCAAGCTTTCCCGCCAAGGTGGAATCTTGGCCGCCGGAGATACCCAGCACGTAGCCTTTAGCGCCAGTGGTGCGCAGGTAATCAACCAAGAAATCCACCCGGCGCTGCACTTCGGCTTCTGGATCGATAAAGGGACGCACACCCAGGGCTTTTATGATGGTTTGCTGCAGTTTTTCGGCATCATTCGACATGACGTTCATGGTAGCTGCCTGACACAATATTGTGCTGTGAATAAGGAAGTTTATGTCAAGGTAGTAGCTGGCATAGCGGCCCTGGGCGGGCTGCTATTTGGATACGACACCGGAGTGATGTCCGGTGCCTTGCTTTTTATTAGCCCCGCATTCGACATGAGCGCGCACCAAGAGGGTTGGGTGACCTCGATGCTGCTCGTGGGTGCTGCAGTAGGTGCGCTGACGGCCGGTCGCATCGCCGATAGGTATGGGCGTCGCTTCACGCTGATTGCGGGAGGCGTTATTTTCGTGCTGGGTTCCATCTGGTGTGCGCTTTCCGGCTCGGTGGGGATGCTGGCCACCGCGCGCACCTTTTTGGGCTTTGCCGTGGGTGCAGTGTCCATCGTGTCTCCCATGTATATCGCGGAGATCGTGCCCGCCAAGGTGCGCGGGCGCATGGTCTCGCTCAATACCCTCGCGATTGTGGTGGGTCAGTTGATGGCCTACCTGGTCAACTCCGCGTTGGCCTCTACCGGTAGCTGGGAGTGGATGCTGGGCCTGGCCGCCGTGCCGGGCCTGGCGCTGGCGCTCGGAATGGCGTTCCTGCCAGAGACGCCGGTATGGCTGGCAACCAACGGGCGCATGTCCCGCGCCCAAGAGATTGCCGGGCGCGCCGGGATGGATATCTCGGAGCTGACCTCGCAGGAGACCGCGCGAAAATCCAGCGGATCCGAATGGAAGGCGCTGAAGGCCAATCGCTGGATGCAAATTACGGTGTTGCTTGCCATGTTGATGGGGCTGACGCAGCAGATTACCGGCGTCAACGCCATCGTGTACTTCGCGCCGACCATGATGAACCAGGTGGGGATATCCACGGCCAACTCGGTTTATACCTCCATCGTTATCGGCACGGTATCCGTGCTGGCCTGTTGGGTGGGGCTGAAGGTCGTGGACCGCATTGGGCGAAAGCGATTGTTGCTGATCGGCCTGACCGGCAACGTGATCTCGCTGTTTATCCTCTCCTTTGCCTATTCCCACGCGCAGGACTCCACCGCCATGGCGATGGTCTCGTTGGTCTTTATGGCGCTGTTTATCGCCTTCCAACAGGCGGCAGTGTCACCCACCACCTGGCTGCTCATTTCCGAGCTGGTGCCGCTGCAGGTGCGCGGCCTAGGCATGGGCATTGCGGGGCTCTCGCTATGGGCCACCAACTGGGCCGTGGCGCAGTACTTCCTGCCGCTAGTGGAGTGGCTGACCGGCCCGGTGGCGTTTATCGTCTTCGGAGTCTTTGGTCTCATTGCCATCGGCTACACCAAGGTTTTGGTTCCAGAGACTATGGGACGTAGCCTGGATGAGGTAGGCGAGGAGATGAAGTCGCGCTACGAGCGCGAGTCCGCACCCGTGAAGCCTTAGTGTTTTGGTATTGACGGCCGTGTGAGGTAACATTTTTGCTCGTGTCATGGCTGGGGATTCCCAGTCCGTGCTTTACTTATTCAACCGCATGTAGATTGCGCATAACGAAAGGAGCGCCCGATGAAGGTCCGTAAGTCCCTTCGGTCGCTGAAGAAGAAGCCGGGCGCCCAGGTTATTCGCCGCCACGGTAAGGTCTTCGTGATCAACAAGAAGGATCCCCGTTTCAAGGCTCGTCAGGGCTAATTGAGACGCGATTCCATCCGCTCCCTCCGGACTCCCGGAGTGGGGCGGATTTTTTCATGCGTGAGTTCGGGCACAAAGGATACATTCTCTTCAGCTCCGGTGAACATAAAGGCAAATATATGAATATAGTTATTTTGTCTATTTATGTCGTGAGAAAGAAGAATAATGTCCCAGCGAATCATTGCCGCGCTCACCGCCGCAGCCCTCGGATTGTCTGCCCCAGTGGCGCATGCCGCAGAGCCACAGTGGGAATCCTCTGCGCCGGAGTCCCTTGGTATCAATGACCCGGCCTGTGTGCCTTCAGGGGACATCACTGAGCCCGTTGTGCTGCTGCATGGAACCTCGAATAATGCTTCCGTGTGGGGAAATTTGGTCCACCTCTTGCAAGATCAGGGGGCGTGCGTGTGGGCCTTTGACTACGGCGCCGATGATGTCACCTTGCAGAATATGATTCCAAGCGTCAAAGCCATCGCGGACTTGGATGATTCGGCCGCGGAAATTGCGGATCAGGTGGACTATGTCCGCGAGGTCACTGGCTCGGACAAGGTGAACTTGGTGGGCCATTCCCAGGGCGGTATGCACATCAAGACGTATACACAGATGCATGATGGGGCGGGTCATGTGTCCCATGCGGTGGCGCTAGGTGGCAACTTCCACGGCACCACGCTTAACGGGCAGGGGGAGACACTATCTAAAATCATTACCTTCGCACCGCACCTCGCCGCCTTCCTGGCTAGTACGGCCGGCATCCAGCAAGTAGTGGGGTCGGAGTTTATTAAACGGCTCAATGCGCTGCCAGATACCGCGCCAGGCGTGCTTTATACCTCCATTTACTCGCCGGGGGATACGACGGTGACTCCGAATAGTTCTTCGCAGCTGGCGCTTGTCGACGGCGCCGATGTGGTCAACCTCGACCTAGGCGAGGTCTGCGGCGTGGCTCCTCGGCACGACAAGCTGCCGACCAACCAGACGGTGTTGAGTCAGGTCATTTTTGGCCTGAAGCGCGCCCCGGGGGAGCGGCCGGACCCGTCGACCTGCGTCTCTGAGGGGGCGCCGGCAAGCGGGGCCTAGAGTGGGCCGCCGGCCCCTTAAATGTGAACTTTGACACACAAAATGGTGAACGCCAGGTAAACCTGCAGGAATCCCATTGGTGTAGTTTCATGGCTGTCCGTAGGTGTGGTCAACATGTGGGGTCCAGGGGTGTGCCATCCTGGGAATACCATGACTGTAACTACTACATATTGTGTTAGTTGCGGGTATTTCCCCCAAAGTATAGTGTCGTTGATGTTGCTCAGAGCGGCGCAGGAAGCGCCCGTTTAGGCGGGAAAACGCTCCCCGCTCTGACGAATTTTTCAATGCAGGAGCTTTAAGGATCTATATGTCTATCACCGTTTACACCAAGCCAGCATGCGTCCAGTGCAATGCCACCAAGAAGGCCCTCGACCGCGCCGGTCTCGATTACAACTTGGTCGATATTTCTGTTGATGATGAAGCCCGTGACTACGTCATGGCACTGGGCTACGTTCAGGCCCCGGTAGTTGAGGCTAATGGCGAGCACTGGTCCGGTTTCCGCCCTGACCGTATCAAGGGCTTGGCTTCCGTAGCGGCATCCGCCTAAGAGGTAGGGGAGGCCAGTAGCCATGTTGGTCGTGTATTTTTCCTCCGCGACGGAAAATACGCACCGGTTCGTGCAGAAACTGGGCTTTCCCAGCGCGCGCATTCCGCTGCGCCGCACGGAGGAGCTCCTCAAGGTCAACGAACCTTATGTCTTGGTGTGCCCCACCTATGGCGGGGGCGCTTCCATCAGCCACCAAAACTCCCGGCCCGTGCCAAAGCAGGTTATTAAGTTCCTCAAAGATGAGCACAACCGCAGCCTCATTCGCGCGGTAATCGCGGGTGGCAATAGCAATTTTGGTGCCGACTTTGGCAAGGCTGGTGACGTCATCAGCGCCAAATGTAAAGTGCCCTATGTGTATCGTTTCGAGTTGCTGGGAAACGAAGACGATATAAAAATTTGTCGTGAAGGCTTATTGGCTAACGCCGCCGAGCTTGGGCTCGAGGCTGCGGCCTAGCGCCTACCACGACTTAAATAAAGATCCTGATTTTTAAGAAAGGCCTTGTCAGCTGTGAGTACGCAATTGGGGAAGACCGTCGCCGAGCCAGTAAAGCCAGAAGAGCAATTGGATTACCACGCTCTGAACGCGATGCTGAATCTCTACGATGCTAATGGCAAGATTCAGTTTGAAAAGGACCGCGAGGCCGCTAACCAATTCTTCCTGCAGCACGTTAATCAAAACACGGTCTACTTCCATGATCTGGAAGAAAAGATCGATTACCTGATTAATAACAAGTACTACGACCCGCAGGTCATTGAGCAGTATGATTTCTCCTTTATTAAGGAGCTGTTCAAGCGCGCTTATTCCTATAAGTTCCGCTTCAAGTCCTTCCTGGGTGCGTATAAGTACTACACCAGCTACACGCTGAAGACCTTTGATGGCCGCCGCTACCTCGAGCGCTTTGAGGACCGCGTGTCCATGACGGCCCTGTTCTTGGCGGACGGCGACGCAGGCTTGGCCGAGCACCTCGTAGACGAGATCATGACCGGCCGCTTCCAGCCGGCTACCCCGACCTTCCTCAACGCCGGCAAGGCCCAGCGCGGCGAGCTCGTCTCCTGCTTCCTGCTGCGCATCGAGGACAACATGGAGTCCATCGGCCGCTCCATCAACTCCGCGCTGCAGCTTTCCAAGCGCGGCGGCGGCGTGGCCCTCCTGCTGTCTAATATCCGCGAGTCCGGTGCACCAATTAAGCACATTGAGAACCAGTCTTCCGGCGTCATCCCCGTGATGAAGCTGCTGGAGGATTCCTTCTCCTACGCCAATCAGCTCGGTGCCCGCCAGGGTGCCGGCGCGGTCTACCTCAACGCGCACCACCCGGACATCATGAACTTCCTGGATACCAAGCGCGAGAACGCGGATGAAAAGATCCGCATTAAGACCCTCTCGCTGGGCATCGTCGTGCCGGATATCACCTTTGAGCTGGCTAAGCGCAATGATGATATGTACCTCTTCTCGCCGTATGACGTCGAGCGCGTCTATGGCAAGGCCTTCGGTGACATCTCCGTCACCGAGCACTACGAAGAGATGGTGGAAGACCCACGCATCCGCAAGAAGAAGATCAACGCCCGCCACTTCTTCCAGACCGTGGCCGAGCTGCAGTTCGAGTCCGGTTACCCGTACATCATGTTCGAGGACACCGTAAACCGCGCGAACCCGGTGAAGACCTCGTGGATCAACATGTCCAACCTGTGCTCGGAAATCCTGCAGGTCAACTCCGCATCCGAATTCAACGCGGACCTGACCTACGAGGAGCTGGGCAGCGATATTTCCTGCAACTTGGGTTCCCTGAATATCGCAATGACCATGGATTCGCCGGACTTCGCCAATACGGTGGAAACCGCCATTCGTGGCCTGACCGCCGTGGCGGATAAGACCTCCATCGATTCCGTGCCGTCCGTGCGCCGTGGTAATGACGAGTCCCACGCCATTGGCCTGGGCCAGATGAATCTGCACGGTTACTTGGGCCGCGAGCATATCGAGTACGGCTCGGAAGAGGGCCTGGACTTCACCAACGCCTACTTTGCGGCCGTGCTGTATGCGGCGCTGCGCGCCTCCAATAAGATTGCCCGCGAGCGCGGCGAGTACTTCACGGAGTTCCCGCAGTCCGAGTATGCCTCGGGCGAATTCTTTGACCGCTACGATCCGGAAGAGTTCAAGCCGAAGACGAAGAAGGTGCAGGAGCTTTTCGACGCCTCTTCGATCCACACCCCGTCCGCCCAGGACTGGGAGGACTTGAAGCAGGACGTGGCTAAGTACGGCCTGTATAACCGCAACCTGCAGGCGGTGCCGCCGACGGGCTCAATTTCCTATATCAATAACTCCACCTCGTCCATCCACCCGATTGCCTCCAAGATTGAGATCCGCAAGGAGGGCAAGATCGGCCGCGTCTACTACCCGGCACCGCACATGGATAACGACAACCTGGAGTACTTCAAGGACTCTTATGAGATCGGCTACGAGAAGATCGTCGATACTTATGCCGTAGCCACGAAGTATGTGGACCAGGGCCTATCGCTCACGCTCTTCTTCAAGGACACCGCGACCACTCGTGAGGTCAACCGCGCGCAGATTTATGCGTGGCGCAAGGGCATTAAGACCTTGTACTACATCCGCCTGCGCCAGATGGCGCTGGAGGGCACCGAGGTCGAGGGCTGCGTATCCTGCATGCTCTAAACCGGTGGTAGGGTGCCTCGATGCACGTCGCGGGGAAGGACGTGCATCGAGGCGTTTAGCCGTTTTCGGCCCTAGTGCGGTCGAGAATGGTGCGGGAGGTTTCTTCGGCGGCGTCGGCAAGCCCGGCATCAATGGCGCGGGCCAGTTCCATGTGCAGCTGTGTGGTGCCGCTGATGGGGTCGCGTTTGCGGGAGCCGAAGACGGACTTACCCTTGAGCATCGCCACTAGGGAGGGGGCGAGCGCGGCGAGCATTTCATTGCCGGAGGCCCGCAGGATGAGGGTGTGGAAGCGCAGATCGGTTTCCAATTCTTCACCCACGCGCGGAGACGGGGTGGATTCCAGCTCGGCCAATCGCGCGGCGAGGCGCAGCAATTCCGCCCGCTGCTGGGCGGTGGCATTGCCGGCAGCCAGACGCGCGGCCACCGGTTCGATGCCAAGCCGTAGCTCGTTGAGCCGGGCCACTTGCTGCCCGCGCGTTTTATCGTTGTCTAAGCGCCAGCCAATGATCGCTGGGTCATATACCGCCCACTTCTCCATCGGTAGCACCGTGAGGCCCACGCGGCGCCCAGAGCTCACCATGCCGAGATGCTCCAAGGCGCGCATGGCCTCGCGGGCCACGGTGCGGGAGATGCCAAAGCGCTTTTCGACGTCCCCCAGCCGGAACCGCTCGCCCTCCGCGAGGTCTCCGCGTACTATATCCGCGCCGAGTTGATCCACCACGGAGCCGAGTAGGGGAGGGGTAGCGCTCATGCGGAAATCCTTTCTTTGCATGCTCCGAAGTAACTGGGATCAGTATAGGTAAGTGGTATCCAGCACAATGGCTTAGAGGGGTGGCGAATTGGGTATGCTGGAGACCTGAATTTGTTCGTTTTTAGTATTGGAGTGACGCCGCGTGTCGCACGAGTACGATGACTATCTTTCTAGTCATGAAAAGCCAGTTGAAGCCATTAACTGGAATAGCATCCCGGATGAAAAGGACCTCGAAGTGTGGGACCGTCTCACCGGTAATTTCTGGTTGCCGGAAAAGGTCCCCGTCTCCAATGACCTGCCTAGCTGGAAGACGCTGACGGAGAAGGAAAAGGAAACCACCATGCGGGTCTTTACCGGCCTGACGCTGCTGGATACCATCCAGGGCACAGTGGGTGCGATTTCCCTCCTTCCGGATTCCCAGACTCTGCATGAGGAAGCGGTCTACACCAATATCGCCTTCATGGAGTCCGTGCACGCCAAGTCCTATTCCAATATCTTTATGACCCTGGCGTCCACGCCGATGATCAACGATGCCTTCCGCTGGTCCGAAGAAAACGAGAACCTGCAGAAGAAAGCCAAGATCATCTTGTCCTACTACAAGGGCGATGATCCGCTGAAGAAGAAGGTGGCGTCCACGCTGCTGGAGTCCTTCCTGTTCTACTCCGGCTTCTACCTGCCGATGTACTTCTCCTCCCGTGCGAAGCTCACCAACACCGCCGATATCATCCGCCTGATCATCCGTGATGAGGCTGTGCATGGTTACTACATTGGTTATAAGTTCCAGCAGGCGTATAAGCAGCTGGATGAAGAGCGCCAGGCGGAGCTGAAGGAATACACCTTCGACTTGGTCTATGACCTCTATGACAATGAGATCGACTACACCGAGGATCTCTACGATGACTTGGGCTGGACCGAGGACGTTAAGCGCTTCCTGCGGTACAACGCCAATAAGGCGTTGAATAACTTGGGCTTCGAGGGGCTCTTCCCAGCCGATGAGACCCGCGTTTCCCCGGCTATCTTGTCCTCGTTGTCGCCGAACGCCGACGAGAACCATGACTTCTTCTCTGGTTCGGGTTCTTCCTATGTCATCGGCAAGGCTGAGGACACTACGGATGATGACTGGGACTTCTAAGCATTCCCGCTGATCAGCGTGGTCTAGCGGCACACCTCCTGCTCGAACTCAACCGAAAGGTTGATAACGAGCGGGGGTGTGTTTTTACGTTTTGGGGCCGCACAATTCGGCGCGACTGTGACATATAGCACGCTGCATCTTTGGCGAAAACCGTAGGTGGAAATAGTGGCTGCGCCACGTGCAGGGGCAATGTGGCAGATGTGGTCAGTGTTGAGGTGTGTCCTTGCGTCCGAGTATTGGGGGAAGCTGGAAAGAACAGGGGAAAATGGCCTAATATAAGGCGAGTAAACCTAGGTGTAGGTGGAGTCTGTCCACAGACACTTTGTTATTCAGGAGGATTTTATGACCGCTGTGGCGCCACGGGTCGACGATTACGTCGCCCCCACACGTCCAGAGCCAACCGGTAACGCGAAGACCGGTTCAAAGGCTTGGGTATTTCTAACCACCACCGACCACAAGCAGCTGGGCATCATGTACTTGATCATGTCCTTCAGCTTCTTCTTCCTCGGTGGCTTTATGGCACTGTTGATCCGCGCGGAGCTGTTCACCCCGGGTCTTCAGTTCTTGTCCAATGAGCAGTTCAACCAGCTGTTCACCATGCACGGCACCGTGATGCTGCTGCTGTTTGCGACCCCAGTTGTGTGGGGCTTTGGTAACTACATCCTGCCGCTGCAGATTGGTGCGCCGGACGTGGCCTTCCCGCGTCTGAATGCCTTCGGCTTCTGGGTTACCCTGCTGGGCGGCATCGTCATGCTGTTGGGCTTCGTTACCCCAGGTGGTGCGGCTGACTTCGGCTGGACCATGTACATGCCGCTGGCTGATGGTGTCCACACCCCGGGCATCGGCGCGGATATGTGGATTGTCGGCGTGGGCGCTACCGGTGTCGGTACCATTGCCTCCGCTATCAACATGATTACGACCATCCTGACCCTGCGCGCACCGGGCATGACCATGTTCCGTCTGCCGGTCTTCAGCTGGGCTGTGTTTACCGCATCCGCCATCGTGCTCATGATTTTCCCACTGCTGACCGCTGCGGCACTGGGCGTTCTGTATGACCGCAAGCTGGGCGGCCACATCTACGATTCCGCTAATGGTGGCGCCATCCTGTGGCAGCACCTGTTCTGGTTCTTCGGCCACCCTGAGGTCTACGTCTTGGCACTGCCATTCTTCGGCGTTATCTCTGAGGTCGTTCCGGTCTTCTCCCGCAAGCCGGTCTTCGGCTACATCGGCCTGGTCTTCGCACTGCTGGCCATCGGCTCCCTGTCCATGGCTGTGTGGGCACACCACATGTTCGTCACCGGCGCTATCCTGCTGCCGTTCTTCTCCTTCATGACGTTCCTGATTGCGGTTCCAACCGGCGTTAAGTTCTTCAACTGGGTGGGCACCATGTGGAAGGGCCATATCACCTGGGATACCCCGATGATCTTCGCCATGGGCTTCATGACTACCTTCCTGTTCGGCGGCATGACCGGCGTTATGCTGGCATCCCCGGCCCTGGACTTCCAACTGGCTGAGTCCTACTTCCTGATTGCACACTTCCACTACACCCTGTTCGGTACGGTTGTATTCTCCGCCTTCGCCGGCCTGTACTTCTGGTTCCCGAAGATGACCGGCCGCATGCTGGACGAGCGTCTGGGCAAGATTCACTTCTGGTTGACCTTCATCGGCTTCCACGGCACCTTCCTGGTTCAGCACTGGGTCGGCAACATGGGTATGCCGCGTCGCTACGCTGACTACCTGGAGTCCGATGGCTTCACGGTCTTCAACCAGATTTCCACCATCTTCTCCTTCGTTCTCGGCGCTTCCGTTATCCCGCTGGTGTGGAACGTATTCAAGTCCTGGCGCTACGGCGAGATCGTCACCGTGGATGACCCATGGGGCTACGGCAACTCCCTCGAGTGGGCAACCTCCTGCCCGCCGCCGCGCCACAACTTCGTGTCGCTGCCGCGTATCCGCTCCGAGCGTCCGGCCTTCGAGCTGCACTACCCGCACATGGTTCAGCGCATGCGCGAAGAAGCACACGTGGGTAGCCACTAAAGCGATATAACTCGCTAAAGCACTCCTGACTTAAGCCGCCTCCCAGCCCGCCAAGGGCCGTGGGAGGCGGCTTTGGCGTATCTTATTTGCCCCACGTGCGATAATGGGCCGCGTGAGTACCCAAGTTGATACCTATGCCGTCATTACCACCACTGGACCGGACAAACCTGGGGTCTCGGCTGCCTTCTTCCGCGTGTTGGCGTCTTATAGCGCCGCGCTTGTCGACGTCGAACAGGCCATCTTTTCCGGCCGTATCACCCTCGCCGCCCATACCCGCATTCCCAGTGCGCGCGCCGAGCAGATTGCACAGGGGTTGCGCAATACCTTGAGCATCTACGGGCAGCAGGTATCCGTGGACGTACGGGAGGAGGAATCTAGCGCGCGAGCTCGCTCTACGCATGCGGTGGTCCTCATGGGAACGGAAGTAACCGCCCACCACGTAGAGGAGGTCGCCCGCGTATTGGCCAACTTCGATGCCAATATCGATCGCATCCGCGGGCTTTCCACCTCTCCGCTGACCGGGCTGGAGCTTTTCTTGTCCCTCCAAGGTTCCGCGGCACCCGTACGGCAGGCGCTGGCAGAGCTGGCACAGCAGATTGGCATCGACATTGCCATCGAACCGGCGGGTCTGGGCCGGCGTTCCAAGCGCCTCGTCTGCTTCGACTGCGATAGCACCCTCATTCAAGGCGAGGTCATCGAGGTGCTGGCCGCGCACGCCGGCAAGGAGGAAGAGGTTGCCGCAATCACGGCCCGGGCTATGCGCGGCGAATTGGACTTTGAGGAGTCCCTGCGTGAGCGCGTAGCCGTTTTGGCCGGCCTGGATGCTTCCATCATCGATGAGGTAGCCCGCGAGATTCAGCTGACCCCCGGTGCCCGCGAGACTATTGCCACGCTCAACCGCATCGGTTATCGCACCGCTGTGGTCTCCGGTGGGTTCATCCAAGTCCTAGAGGGCCTAGCCGCAGAAATGCAATTAGATTACGTCCGCGCCAATACCTTGGAAATCGCCGATGGCAAGCTCACCGGCCGCGTAACCGGCAAGGTGGTTGACCGCAAGGCCAAGGAGGAATTCCTGCGGGAGTTCGCCGCGGATTCCGGAGTGGGCATGCGCCAGACGGTTGCCGTGGGCGATGGTGCCAATGACATCGATATGATTACCGCCGCGGGGCTGGGCATCGCCTTTAACGCTAAGCCGGCGCTGCAAGAAGTGGCGGATACCTCGGTAAATCACCGGCGGCTGGATGAAGTACTACAGATTTTGGGAATCCCGACCGAGGAGGTTGTTCGTGGATAAGTTTGAAATCGCCCACCAGCGCTTGGTAGAAGCTTGTGCCTCGCGCTCGTGGTGCGATGACCCAGAAAACCCTGACGAGCCCGCCACCATCCAAGCGATGCAGATTGCGCTTAACCTGCCAAAGCAAGAGCCGCCGGTGCGCACGGAGGTGCTGGAGGCGGCCGCGAGCGCCGTTGTGGCCGTGTGCTTGGACGAGCGCGCGGGGGAGGACGGGGCCTTCGCCCACGCCCTCGGCCAGTGGTACGGCCACCGCATCCGCAAGATCGCCCGCCGGGCGCGCAATAAGGCCTGGCGCGATGTGCAGGGCCTGCCCGGCGTGACCGTGGCGGACCGTGCCCGGGCCTTTGCGCCTTCGGCCGTGGGGGAGGTGGATCCGCTCATCAGCAAGCTGCAAATCGGTCACACTGACCTTGCCTATGATGAGCCAGGAGCCCCGCTTGGCGACGTCCCCGTTATCTACGTCGACCGCAGTCTCAACATGTCTGCGGGCAAGGCCGCAGCGCAGGTGGGCCACGGTTCGATGATGCTCGCCGCGGCGATGTCGGTGGGGGAGGCCCGTGCCTGGGCCGACACCGGTTTTAAGCTTTCGGTTCGCGAGGTATCCGGAGAAGATTTTCGCACTGCCTGTGCGCAGGACGGCGCCGTGGTCATCGTAGACGCCGGCTTTACGGAGATTGCGCCGGACTCGGCTACCGTGTGCGCTTTGCGGCGACCAATCGCTTAAGCGCGCCGCGCACCGTATCCGGGTCGGTGGTTTGCCAAAAGCGCGGCATGGAGGCCTTGAGGAAACTGCCGTAGCGCTTATACTCCAAGCGGTTATCGAGCACGGCCACCACGCCGCGGTCGGTTACGTGGCGCAGCAGGCGGCCTGCGCCCTGTGCCATGAGCAAGGCGGCGTGGTTGGCGGAAACCTCCATGAACCCGGAGCGGCCCGCAGCATCGGCTGCCTGGGCGCGCGCCTGCATTAGGGGATCATCCGGCCGGGGGAACGGAATGCGGTCGATGATGACCAGCGAACAGGCCGGCCCCGGCACGTCCACGCCTTGCCACAGGGTAAGCGTGCCGAAGAGGCAGGAGTTTTCCTTCTGGGAGAACTTCTCTACCAGCGCGCCGATGGAATCCTCGCCTTGCACGAAGAGGTCAAAGGGGATGCGCGGCTTGAGGGCGGTGGCCGCCTCTTCCGCGGCGCGGCGGGAGGAGAACAGACCGAGCGTACGCCCGCCGGCGGCCATAATGAGCTCGTAGATCTCATCGATGGTTTCTTCGGGCAGGCCATCGCGGCCCGGCGCGGGTAGGTGCTTGGCGGTGTACAGGATGCCGGATTTGGCTGGGTCGAAAGGCGTGCCGGCGTCCAAGGTGTCGTAGGTGCCGCTCGGCATGCCCCACTGGGCGGCCATGGCATCGAAACGGCCGCCGAGGGCGAGGGTGGCCGAGGTCAGCACCACCGTCTGCTCCCCAAAGAGGTTCTCGCGCAGCATGTGGGCGATGGAAAGAGGCGCCACGGCGAGGGTCTCGGCGTCGCTGCGGGGATCGCGCTCGAGCCAGACGACGTCATCTTGCTTGGCCGGGTCATCGGTGGCGAAGACCTCCAGCATGCGCGCTACGGCTTGCGCGAGGTCGGAGAGGTGGTTGCTCAAGTTTTGGCGCTCGGCGTTTTTCTCCGGATCGTCGGTGGCCTCGCCTTCTGGTGCGCGAGAAATGAGGGACTTAACGCGCAGGAATTCGTCGGCAAGCGCGCGCAGGTGGCCCTGGGAGGTTTCATCCAGGTCGGTCCAGCGGCCAGATTCCTGGATTTTCATCAGGTCATCGAATTCCTCGGCCAAGTCCGAGAGACTGCCAGCATTGCCCAGCGACTTCGCGCGGTTGGCAGCCATCTTGATGGCGCGGGTAGTAATCTCCGCGGTAGATACAGAGGTGATGCGGCCATCGAGCTCGTGGGCCTCATCGATAATGGCGACGTCGTGCTCCGGCAAAATATTTGCCTCAGAAACCGCGTCGATGGCGAGCATGGCGTGGTTGGTGACCACGATATCGACGTCGGCAGCCGCCCTGCGCGCCTCTTCTGCAAAGCAGTCCGGCCCGTGCGGGCAGCGCGACGCGCCCAAGCACTCGTTGGACGTTACGGACACCGCCCGCCACACCAAGTCCGGCACGCCCGGCTCTAGATCATCGCGGTCACCGGTGTCGGTTTCCTGCGCCCACTCGTGGATACGGCGCACGGCCTTGCCGCGGTGGGAGATCTCGGATTCGTCGATAAGAGCTTCCGGGTCATCCGGGGTAGCCGCAATCTTATTCATGCACAGGTAGTTATTGCGGCCCTTCATGATGGCGAAGGTGGGCGCACGCTCCATGACAGGGGCGAGGGCCTTAGTAAGCCGCGGCAGATCGCGCTCCACCAGCTGGCGCTGCAAGGCTAGCGTCGCGGTGGAGACGATGACGGTGGACCCCGAGTTCATCGCATGCCGGATAGCCGGGACCAAGTAGGCCAGGGATTTACCGGTACCGGTACCTGCCTGCACTGCCAGGTGGCGCTCCTTTTCGAGCGCAGCCGTGACGGCCGTGGCCATGCGCACCTGGCCTTCGCGCCGGCTGCCGCCCAGCGCGGCAACGGCCTTGCCCAGCAGCGTTTCCGTGTCGAGGTTTAGGGGCTCATCTGCGTGCTCACTCACCCCACACAGTCTAGCGGCCTACTTTTTAAAGCCCACCATCCGCGTGGGCACGGCCGCCTCATCGCGCGAGAGCGCCAGGCCTTCCCACGGCAGGGTCTGGCGGGCCTGATCCAAATACTCGCGAGAGGCATGCAGATCCGGCAAGCCGTCAACGATGTGCCCATCGCGCATGAGCGGAATGGTCATCTCGCGGGTATCGAGCTGGCCGGTATCTGGCGCCGGTGCCTCAAAGGGGTAGACGATTTCCTCCACGGCGACGCCGGAGGAGCGGTAGGTGCGTAGCGCGCGCTTGGCACCGCCGACGGACTGCTTGGAAGTAGAGCGCTTCGCCACTGGGATGCCATCTACCTCCACTACCTTGTAGACCATGCCGGCTGTAGGCGCGCCGGAGCCGGTGACCACGGACGTGCCGACGCCATAGACATCGACCGGATCGCCGCGCAGGCCAGCGATGGCAAACTCATCGAGGTCAGAGGAGACCACGATATTGGTATTGTGGTTGCCCAAATCATCCAGCTGCTTGCGTACGCGGCGGGTGACGGCGCCCAAGTCACCGGAATCTATGCGGACCCCACCTAGCTGCGGGCCACCTACTCTCACTGCAGTCTCTACGCCCTTGGTGATGTCATAGGTATCGACCAGCAGGGTGGTCTCTACACCCAGCGTGTCGATCTGGGAGCGGAAAGCGGCTTCCTCGTTCGGGGTGCCGTCCGGGTTGGTATGCGCCAAGGTCCAAGAGTGCGCGGCAGTGCCGGAGACAGGGATGCCGTAGCGGTAGCCAGCCTCCAAATTGGAGGTGGCTTCGAAGCCAGCCAGGTAGGCTGCGCGGGCGGCGGTTACCGCCGCATACTCGTGGGCGCGGCGCGAGCCCATCTCGATAATCGGGCGGCCATCGGCAGCCGTGACCATGCGGGAGGCGGCCGAGGCCACCGCGGAATCGGCATTCATGATGGACAAAATGACGGTCTCAAGGACTACACATTCTCCAAAAGTGCCGCGCACCGTCAGGATGGGGGAGTTGGGGAAATAAAGCTCACCCTCGCGGTAGCCGTCAATCTGCCCAGAAAAGCGGTAGTGACGCAGGTATTCCTTGGTTTTGTCATCCAGGAAGTCCATCTCTGCTAGCTGATTGGCCGAAAAGCGAAAATCCTCCACCGCACGCAGGACCCGCTCGGTGCCGGCAACCACGCCGTAGCGGCGCTCATTGGGCAGACGGCGGCCGAATACCTCACAGGTGACCTGGCGGTTTGCCGAGCCGTCTCGCAGCGCGGCCTGGAGCATAGTGAGCTCGTATTTATCCGTCAGTAGAGCAGTGGAGCGATCATTAGAAATAGCTTTGTCATTCACGGGAGTGATAATACCCACTGACTAGGTGTTTTTCAGAGGTTTAGATTCTTTGGGCCTAGATTGTCCGCAGCTAGATTGGGCTGGCCCACAATAAATCCCCAAAAGTGGTTAGGCTAGAAAGCATGAAGGCGCAATTTCCCGTAGTCCGCATGAGCTCTCCTATGGCTACGCCCGAATTGGATGAAGAACTCGACGTAGATGTGGCCACGAGTGAGAACCTCCCGTGGATGTGCATCGTGTGGGATGACCCAGTCAACCTAATGAGCTACGTGTCCTACGTATTCCAAACCGTTTTGGGATATGACAAGAAGCGAGCCAATGAACTCATGATGCAGGTCCATACTGAGGGCAAGGCCGCCGTCTCCAGCGGCGAGCGCGACAAAATAGAGGCAGACGTGAAAAAGCTCCAGATCGCGGGTCTGTGGGCAACGATGCAGCAGGCAGGTTAAATATATGCAACCGTGGAAGAAAAAGAAGTCCCTCATGCGCGCGCCGAAGGTAACGGCCGTTTTTGAGCCAATGGAGCGCGAGGTATTAGGTGATCTCACCGCTACTGTCTCCGAGGCGATCATCGGGCGCGCGCAGTCCGCACCTAAGGATGAGCTAGCAGAGATGCTGGACATGCCTACCGGCCACACCGAAGCCCCGGACGATCCTTCACTGGCCCGTCTCTTTCCGGACTTTGAGATGCCCGGCGATGAGGAATACGAAGGCGATGCTTCTTTGCTGCGCTCGCTGCACGAGAATGACATTGCGCGCGCTAAGCTGGAAAACCTGCAGGTGATCGGTTCGGCCCTTGGCCCCACCGGCGGGGTAGAGGTCACCATTAGTGAGCAGGAGGCCCAAGCCTTTGTTGCCGGCCTTAATGATTTGCGCCTCTATGTTGCGGCAGGCGATGTTTCCGATGAAAACCTGATGTTGGACCGCGACAGCCTCGTGGAATGGTTGGCTTTCTGCCAAGATTCGCTGCTGCAGGTGCTGATGGACTAATGATAGACGGCATGAGCATCGGGCACTATAGCGGTGCCGATACTGGAGTCACGGTGCTCTACTGCGGGCTGGGCGGCGCGCTCGGCAGCGTCGACGTGCGCGGCGGCGGCCCTGGCACCCGCGAAACGGATCTTTTACAGCCGCATAATACGGTCGAGCGTGTCCACGCCGTGGTGTTGGCGGGCGGTTCCGCCTTTGGCTTGGCGGCTGCCGATGGCGTAATGAATGAGCTGGCACACGAGGGGATTGGCTTCCCTGTCTTTGGCGAGGATAAGCCTGGACCGCGCGTGCCCATCGTCCCCGGAGCCGTCATCTTTGACCTCTTGGTCGGGCCTTCCCGCCCTGGGCCGAAAGAAGGCGCAGCCGCGCTGCGAGCCGCGTTCGCGGGCAACGATGAATCCATGGGTTCGGTGGGAGCCGGCGTGGGGGCTACCGCTGGCAAGCTGCGCGGCGGGTTTGGCCTCGCTTCGCGCCGAGTGGGTGAGTATGAGGTCTTCGCCGCGATGGTCGCTAACCCTGTGGGCGAGGTCATCGATTCACAGTCCGGCCGGCTGTACGGCGCGCCGGGTCGCACCCCGGTCAATGCGGCCGCCTACCGCGCCTTGCCGCACCCAGCGGAGTCCAAGCTCAATACCACCATCGGCGCCGTGCTTACCGACGCCCCCGTAACCACCGCCCAAGCCCAGCGCTTAGCAATGACTGCCCACGATGGCATCGCCCGCGCTGTACGTCCTGCGCATTCACCGCTAGACGGCGACACCATCTTTGCCTTGTCGACCGCGCAGCGCCCAGCTGAACTCAGCACGCAGGAGATCACCCAGCTATGCGCCGCAGCCGCCGATGCCGTGGAGGAGGCTATCGCCAACGCGGTTACCGCCGCCGATCCCGGCCTAGGCTTGAGCGCGTACCGCGATCTGCTGGACTAAGATAAAGCGCATTATGACTTCAGGCGGAATATCTAACTACCGGCCGGCGCCCTCGGGGCCGGTCAATCGCGGCGATTCCAAGAATTACACCCGCAGCGGCCGCATCACCACCGGCTTTTCCATAGCCTTTGGCTTCCTTGTCGTGGAGTGGGCAGTCCATATTGTCAACGCCTTCCTCTTTGGCGGCCAGCTATCCAATTACGGCATCCGCCCGTTAGATTTCAACGGCATTTGGGGGATTTTTGCCGCTCCACTGCTCCACGCGAACTTTGAGCACTTGATGTCTAACTCGGTGCCCGGCGCCATCTTTTGCTTCCTCATCGGTCTTTCCGGCCGCAAGGCCTGGTGGGAGGTCACGCTGATTACCACGCTGGTTGCGGGCCTCGGAACCTGGTTTATCGGCGGTCCCGGTACCTCGCATATCGGTGCCTCCAGCTTGGTCTATGGCTGGCTGGCATATCTGATTGTGCGCGGAATTTTTAACCGCTCGCTCATCCAGACCATCTTGGGCATCGTGCTCGGCTTCGCTTACTCCGGCTTGGTATGGGGCGTGTTGCCCGTCTACGAGGGCGTAAGCTGGCAGGGCCACCTCTTCGGCGCCATCGGCGGAATCCTCGCCGGCATGACCATTACCTCGGACGACCCAGTTAAGGCAGTGAAGCGTTAATGCCAACTGCAACCTCTCCCATCGGCATCTTTGATTCTGGCGTGGGCGGGCTCACCGTGGCCCGCGCGGTGATGGAACAGCTGCCGCACGAATCCGTCATCTATACCGGCGATACCGCCCACAGTCCTTATGGCCCGCGGCCCATCTCTGAAGTCCGCGCCTTTTCCCAAGACGTGGCCGATCGGCTGGTGGAGCGCGGCTGCAAAATGCTGGTCATTGCCTGCAATACCGCCACCGCCGCCTTCTTACACGATGCGCGTGAGCGCTACGATATCCCCATCGTGGAGGTCATCCGGCCCGCGGTGCGCCGCGCCATGTCCACCACGCGCAACGGAAAAATCGGCGTCATCGGCACCGAAGGCACCATCAAGTCTGGCGCCTATCAGGATCTCTTTGCGCTCAACCCCAAGGTGCAGGCCTTTGCCACCGCCTGCCCGGATTTTGTTCCCTTTGTCGAGCGCGGCATTACCGCCGGCCGCCAGATCCTCGGCGTCGCCGAGGGCTACCTAGCCCCGCTGCAGGCACAAGGGGTAGACACGCTGGTGTTGGGCTGCACGCACTATCCGCTGTTGACCGGCATTATCCAGCTGGCGATGGGCGATAACGTCTCGCTGGTGACCTCCTCAGAGGAAACCACCAAGGATGTGATGCGGATTCTCACGGAAACGGATATGTTGGCCCCCGCAGAGAATCAGCCGGTCCACACTTTTGAATCCACCGGCGATCCGGAAGCCTTTGCCCGCCTTGCCACGCGCTTTCTCGGCCCCCAGATTGCATAAGGAAGTGGAATTTCTCCCCCGTTTGCACGTTGAATACGCATGCGGGGTGATTTCATGGAACTATTGAGCCCATGAAGCTGACCATCCTAGGCTGCTCCGGTAGCGTCCCCACCGCCCAGAATCCCGCCTCCGGCTACTTGCTGTCCTTCGATAATGCGCCGTCCATCGTCCTCGACATGGGCCCTGGCACCTTGGCGCAGCTGGAACAGCAGCAGGATCCTTGTGATGCGCACGTGGCCTTTAGCCATCTGCATGCCGATCACTGCCTGGATTTTCCTTCCCTGATGGTGTGGCGCCGCTTCCATCCCACCGCGCCGGCTGCTTCGCGCAATATGTGCTTCGGGCCGAAAGCTACGCCCACGCACCTGGGTCGCCTGTCCTCTGATGAGGTCGATGGCATCGATGACATGTCCGATACCTTCGCCTTTAGTGCCTGGGAGCCGGGCGAGCGCCAGCTCGTGGATGATGTCTATATCACTCCCTTCCCGGTAAACCACCCGGTAGAGGCCTATGCCTTGCGCGTGGAGCACACGAAGACCGGGCACACCATTACCTATTCCGGTGACTCTTCGTATACGCCCGCGCTTGTCGAAGCCGCCCGTGGTGCCGATATCTTCCTCTGCGAGGCGGCCTGGGGCGAGACCTCTGAGGGCAAGGCGCCGGACATGCACATGTCGGGCGCGGAAGCCGGTAGGGCGGCACGCGAGGCGGGTGTGGGCAAGCTGGTGCTCATCCACATTCAGCCGTGGGGCGATGCGCAAGCTACTTTGGAGGCAGCCCGCTCCGAATTCGATGGCGAGATTGTCCTCGGCGCCGCGGGGATGGAGTTCTAAGATACGCTGGACGGCATGACTGAATTTACTCGTGCCGATGGGCGCGCGCTAGACCAGATGCGCAGCGTCCGCATTACCCGCAATTTCACCACCAACCCGGCCGGCTCGGTGCTGGTGGAGTTTGGCAATACCCGCGTCATGTGCACCGCATCCGTAGAATATGGCGTGCCGCGCTTCAAGCGCGATTCGGGCGAAGGCTGGCTTACCGCCGAGTACGCCATGTTGCCTTCCGCCACCCACGACCGCATGCCGCGCGAATCCATGAAGGGCAAGGTCAAGGGCCGCACCCACGAGATTTCCCGCCTCGTCGGCCGCTCCCTGCGCGCCGCGGTGGATCTGGAGGAGCTGGGCGAGAACACCATCCAGCTCGACTGCGACGTCCTCCAGGCCGATGGCGGCACCCGCACTGCGTCTATCACCGGCGCCTATGTTGCGCTTGCCGACGCCATCGCACACCTCAAGGCCGAGGGCGTTGTCCCCGGCGAGCCGCTGCTCGATCCCATCGCTGCGGTCTCGGTAGGCATCATAGACGGCGAAATCTGCCTCGACTTGCCCTATGAGGAAGATTCCCGCGCCGAGGTTGACCTCAACGTAGTGATGCAGGAATCCGGCGATTTCGTGGAAATCCAGGGCACCGGCGAGCACGGACTCTTTGGCCGCGAGGATCTCAACGAGATGCTGGACGTAGCCCAGAAGGGCTGCCGCGAGCTCATCGCCGCACAAAAGGCGGCGCTGGGGTGGTAATTCTCGTCGCGTCCAATAATCCGAAAAAGCTCGCGGAGCTCGAGCGCATCCTGGCCGATGCCGGCATCGAGGGCGTCGAGCTGCGCCCGTTATCCGCAGTGGAGCCTTACCCGGAGCCGGTGGAAGACGGCCGCACTTTTGCCGATAACGCGCTCATCAAGGCCCGCGCCGGTGCGGCTGCCACCGGCTTTGCTACCGTCGCGGATGATTCCGGCCTGGCCATCGAAGAGCTTAACGGCATGCCCGGCGTACTTTCCGCCCGCTGGTCCGGCCAGCACGGCAATGACCAGGCCAATAATGACCTGGTCTTGGCACAGATGGCCGATGTTCCCGATGAGCGCCGCGCCGCCGCCTTTGTCTCCGTCTGCGCGCTCGTGACTCCCGATGGCACCGAGCACGTGGCTGAGGGCCGCTGGGAAGGCCGCTTCCTGCGCGAGCCGCGCGGGGACAACGGCTTTGGCTATGACCCACTCTTTCAGCCAGAAGGCGAGTCCCGGTCGGCTGCGGAGATGTCCCCAGAAGAAAAGAACGCGGTCTCGCATCGCGGCCGCGCTCTAAGTCAACTAGTCCCCGCCATCGCGGAGCTGGTTCGCAGTTCCTAAAGCTGGAACTCTTCCTCGATTTCCTTGCGGCGCTTGTGCTCCATCCAGAAGGACAAGAAAGGCACCACGCCGGCAAGGGCGGTGGTAAAGAGTTTGCCCACCGGCCACAGCGCGCGCGGGCCGAGGATGAGGATGGACAGCAGGTAAGTCATGTACGCGATGCCGTGAACGATCGCGATATAGGTGGCCCACTCGGGGATTTCCATGCCGATGAGGTACTGGCAGACCATGCGGATGACCAGGATAATCAGGAAGATACCGGTCACGGTGGCCGCGATGGAGAAAAACTTCAAAGGTCCGCGGATGCGGGCCTGGCGAGCGGGGTGAACTTTATTGGTCATAATCAGCTTTCTTCGTTCTCGCCGCGCCGGCGGCGCGGGGTATTCATGGCGTTAAACGTTTCCACATCTATCTGAGGCCGTTGGGGCAGGAAATCTTCATCGATTTTGGTTTCCGTCTGCGGCTGTGCGGGAGACTCAGCCGGGGCCTCAGTGACGGTGCTATCCATGTCGCGGGCTTCTTCCTCGGCCGCGAGGCGCTCGTTTTCATAGCGCAGCGTGGTGCGATAGGCGTAGACCACGAACACGGCGAACAGTGGCCACTGGAAGGCATAGCCCAAGTTTTGGAAGGTGCCCGAGCCGGAGCGGAAGCGCGTCCATTGCCAATAGGCCAGGAATAGGAAGAGCACGACGAAAAACGCGATGAGGAGGATGTGCCACCACCGCACCTGCACGCGCTTGTTCTTGTTTTCCTCTTGAGTGCTCACGCGATCCACCCTACCCACCAGCGGCCGGAAAACAGAACACCCCTGGTTTCTGGATTGAAGGCATGCCGTGTACACTATGGCAAGTCCCCCGCGCCCGTGGCGGAATTGGCAGACGCGCTAGATTTAGGTTCTAGTGTCTTAGGACGTGTGAGTTCAAGTCTCACCGGGCGCACAATCGGCGCCGTCGGCTCGCAGAGCCGGCGGCGCTTTCGCATATCACCGCCCGCATATTCGCCCTAAGATAGTCATCATGAAAAAGCTGCTTTCCACCCTTATCGCCGTCATTCTCATTGCCGCCGTGGCTGCCGCCGCGGTGTTCATTTGGCAGGTACGGGAACCGGTGGAGGTGGAGACCGAATCGAGTAATACCAAGGTCATCAAGGCCGTGGAGCGCGAAGAGCAGGTGGTGCTCGTCTCGCTGGGTATTGAGGGCCTATCGGAGGAATCCGCCACGAGCACGCTGTGGAATTGGCAGGTCCCGGGCAGCGAGCGCACCCAGTACATCAAGTACTCTTACCGCGCCAAGCTCGGCATCGAAGGTTCGCAGGTTCAGGTGGAAGAAGAATCCCCGCACCACTTCCGCGTGGAGATCCCCGAGTTCATTTTCATCGGGCACTCGGATGAGAATTTCGAAACCGCGGTGGAGGACAATGGCGCGTTGAGCTGGATTACCCCGGATATCGATAAGGCGGAAACCATCACCAAGATCCTCAACGAGGACAAAAAGAAAGAGGACATCGCGGATAATCGCGATGTCCTCCAATCCCAGGCCAAGCAGTTCTACACCGGCATTATTTCCGGCGTGGACCCAGAGGCCGAGGTGGACTTTTCTTTTCGCTAACTAGTCCACCTCGGTGAACTTGCGATCCCACGAGGAGCGGACCGGGTTGGCGTCGGCCAGCAGAATATCGAAGCGGTCGTTGGCAATTTCTACGATTTCGCCCAACGCGGTGCGGTACTCCTGCTCCGGGGAGTTGGCCAGGCGGCGCACGCCAGTATCAATGACGCGGTCGACGGTGTCATTGGTATCCAAATACGCCACAAACGGCATATCAAAGCGCTCGCGATAGGCGGCGGAGAGCTCGGTGATGCGCTCGGTCTGCACATCATCTAGGTCGGTCAGACCGAGGGAGCCGCGGTCGGCGGAGATGGTGGCGGCTTCGTCGGCGTCGGCAAGCAGCAGCTTATCCATGGCCGGGTAATCGTGGATGAGGGCGGCGCGGCGGGAATCATCCGCGGTCAGCACGGCCACCTGAATGGCAGCCCGCAGCTCATTAACATCGCCGAACGGCCGCGACTCCCACGCCAGCTCCAGCGGCCAGGTCTCGTTATTAAACAGCGGGCGCAGCGCGGAGACGAATTCCTCGCGGGAGGCGCCATTGAGTTGCTGCAGGCTCACGCTCTTGCCGACGGCCCGAGACACCTGCGTTCCCTGCTTGCCCCCAGTGTGGAAGAACAAAAGGTTGAGCACGATGGCGGTAATCGCGCCGATGGACATGCCAGAAGAGACAAAGGTTTGTGCCCACTCCGGGAAGGCGGTGGCGATATCCGGCTTGAAGGTCACCAGCATGGCCAGCCCCAGCGCGGAGGTAACGATGACGGAGTTGCGACCATCGGAAAGATCGGCCTTGGCGATGGTCTGCAGGCCCACCCACGCCACGTTGGCGAAAAGCGCCAGGGAGGCGCCGCCGAGAACAGGGGAGGGGATGGAGGCCACGACCGCGCCGGCCTTAGGCAAAATGCCCAGCACCATCATGAACCCGGCGGCGGCAACGGCCACCCAGCGCGATTTCACGCTGGTCAGGCGTACCAGGCCAACGTTTTGGGCAAAGCAGGTATAGGGGAAGGAGTTCATCACGCCGCCCACCAGGGTGGACAGGCCATCGGCGCGAATGGCACGCACGACGTCATCGCGGCGGATGCGCTTTTTTACAATCTCGCCGGTGGCAAAGACGTCACCGGTGGTCTCCACCATGGTGATGATCATGACGATGATGAGTGAGAAAATCGCTACCAGGTCAAACTTCGGCATACCGAAGTAGAACGGGGTAGTAATGCCGAGGGCGGGGGCGGAGGAGACCTCGTCAAAGGAGGCGTCGCCAAGCACGAGCGCCACGCCAGTGCCTAAGACTAGGCCGATGAGCACGGCCAAGGTACCCAGAAAGCCGGAGGAAAAACGCTGCACCAAGATGATGACCGCGAGCGTGCCAAAGCCATAGAGCAAGTCGCGGGTGGCCGGCACGCCCTCGGCGTAATTGACAAAGTCATTGGCCGACACCCCAAGCAGTGACGTACCCATGACCAGCAGGACCGAACCGGTGACCACCGGCGGGAAGAAACGCAGCACCTTGCCAAAGACCGGCGCCGCGAAGAAGGTAAAAAGGCCGGCGACAATAATGGCGCCATAGATGGTTGGCAGCGAGGCCACCCCACCCGCGCCGTCGGTCGCGCCCAGTCCAATGGCAATAATTGGGGAGACGGCCGTTGTAGTCACGCCCTGCACGATGGGCAGGCGCACGCCAATGCGCTTGCCGACGCCCAGGGACTGAATGATCGTCGCTATGCCACAGGTCAATAGGTCCGCATTAATGAGGTGGATGGTGGTTTCCGCATCCAGATTGAGCGAGCCGGCAATGAGCAGCGGGACGATGACTGCGCCGGCATAAAACGCCAGCACATGCTGTATACCCAAGGCAGCTAGTTTGGGAGTGGGTGGGACGATATCTACTGGATGCTTGGGCTGCGAAGCCACGAAGTCCTCCTTTGTGCGGAAGCGAAGCTGAACGGCTTTAACAGTAGAGGTTCGTGCAGGTAGCGGCCAAAATCTTACCGTGATGAGGAACACGTTCGGGGCTATTTCACCCCCGATGGAAGACGTACGTGCGTACTGCATAAAATCACTCACCTGCGAAACATCACGACCGGTTTATTACATGGCTTTCAAACGTTTGCGAGACTTGTTATTACCAGGAAATTAGTCAACAATTGAGGCCAGAGGGGCTTGGTGCTGTGGCTCGAAGAAAGCGGCATTTATCCCCTGATAGAAATTCGCCCGAGAGAAGGGAATTATGACTACCGCAACGCAGCCTCAACAGTTTGAAGCGTGGAAGGGATTTGAGTCCGGTCCGTGGACCGAGGGCATCAACGTCCGCGACTTCATCCAGCGCAACTACACGCCGTACGACGGTGACTCCAGCTTCCTGGCGGGTCCGACCGAAAAGACCAAGCGCGTCTGGGAGACCCTGGAAAAGAATTACCTGTCCGTCGAGCGCGAAAAGCGCGTTTACGACGTTGACACCCACACCCCGACCGATATCGACGCCTTCCCGGCCGGCTACATCTCAGAGGACGACGACGTTATCGTCGGCCTGCAGACTGATACCCCGCTGAAGCGCGCCATGATGCCGTTCGGTGGCTGGCGCATGGTCAAGCAGGCTATTGCTGAAGCGGGCAAGGAAGTAGATCCTGAGGTGGAGAAGATCTTCACCCGTTACCGCAAGACCCACAACGATGCGGTCTTCGATATCTACACCCCGCGCATCCGCGCTGCTCGTTCATCACACATCATCACCGGCCTGCCGGATGCTTACGGCCGTGGCCGCATCATCGGCGACTACCGCCGTGTCGCACTGTATGGTGTGGACTACCTGATTGAGGAAAAGCAGGCTTCCCGCGATTCCGTCGCAGATGCTGGCTTCTCTGAGCACTGGGCACGCTTCCGCGAGGAGCACTCCGAGCAGATCAAGGCCCTGAAGAAGCTCAAGAAGATGGCTGAGTCCTACGGCTTCGACATCTCCCAGCCGGCTAAGACCGCTCACGAGGCAGTGCAGTGGACCTACTTTGGCTACCTGGCTTCCATTAAGTCCCAGGATGGCGCCGCAATGTCCATCGGCCGCCTGTCCGCCTTCTTCGATTGCTACTTCGAGCGCGACCTCGCCGCTGGCATCATCACCGAGGAAGACGCCCAGGAGATCATCGACTCCCTGGTTCTCAAGCTGCGTATCGTTCGCTTCCTGCGCACCATCGACTACGATCAGATCTTCTCCGGCGACCCATACTGGGCAACCTGGTCCGACGCTGGCTTTGGCAACGACGGCCGCCACATGGTCACCAAGACCTCCTTCCGCCTGCTGCAGACCCTGGTGAACCTTGGCCCATCACCTGAGCCAAACATCACCATCTTCTGGGATCCGAAGCTGCCAGAGGGCTACAAGGAATTCTGTGCCCACATCTCCATTGAGACCTCCTCCATCCAGTACGAGTCTGATCGCCAGATTCGTGAGCAGTGGGGCGATGACGCCGCAATTGCTTGCTGTGTCTCCCCGATGGAAGTTGGCAAGCAGATGCAGTTCTTCGGCGCTCGTGTGAACGCCGCAAAGGCTCTGCTCTACGCCATCAACGGTGGCCGCGATGAGGTAACCGGCAAGCAGGTTGTCGAAGGCTACGAGCCCATCAAGGGCGACGGCCCGCTGGACTTCGACGAGGTTTGGCAGAAGTATGAGGAGATGCTGGACTGGGTTGTTGGCACCTACGTTGAGGCCCTCAACATCATCCACTACTCCCACGATAAGTACGCCTACGAGGCAGTCGAGATGGCGCTGCACGATTCCAATATCGTCCGCTCCATGGGCTGCGGCATCGCCGGCCTGTCCATCGTTGCCGACTCCCTGGCTGCTATCAAGTACGCCAAGGTCACCCCGGTACGCGACGAGACTGGCTTGATTACGGACTACGTCACCGAAGGTGACTTCCCGTTCTACGGCAACGATGACGACCGCGCCGATGATATCGCCGCTACCATTGTCCACACCGTGATGGAAAAGATTAAGGCCATCCCGATGTACCGCAACGCCATCCCAACCCAGTCCGTGCTGACCATTACCTCGAACGTGGTCTACGGCAAGGCAACAGGCGCCTTCCCGTCGGGCCACAAGGCTGGCACGCCGTTCTCCCCGGGTGCTAACCCAGAAAACGGTGCTGACAGCCACGGTATGGTCGCGTCCATGCTGTCGGTCGGCAAACTGGACTACAAGGATGCCCTCGACGGTATCTCGCTGACCAACACCATTACTCCCTCCGGATTGGGCCGCACCCCAGAAGAGCGCATCAATAACTTGGTGGGCGTTCTGGACGCCGGCTTCATCATGGAAAAGTAAGAACCACTCATCCCATCAACCATCTCGAAAAGGAGAAAATCATGGCAACCCCAACTTTCGAAGACCGCATGTCAGCAATGAAGGCAAACCGCGATGCACACCAGATGAACTCTGGTCTGTACCACGCCAACATCAACGTGCTGGACAAGTCCACCCTGGAAGATGCCGTTGAGCACCCAGAGAAGTACCCGAACCTCACCGTTCGCGTCTCTGGCTACGCAGTCAACTTCGTTAAGCTGACCAAGGAGCAGCAGCTCGACGTTATCTCCCGTACCTTCCACCAGGGTTCCTAATCATGGCAGATGGCGTTACTGGTGTCGTTACCCTCTCTCCTGAAGAGGGAGAGCGAGTCCGCGGCGCAGCCGCGGGCCTGGGAGATGACGCTCAATTCGATGACATTACCCGCCCCGAACTCATGGAGGCGCGCCGTACCGGCGATATTGGCCTCGTGCACTCTTGGGAGCTCGTGACCGCCGTCGATGGCCCGGGTACCCGCATGACGATGTTCATGTCCGGCTGCCCACTGCGCTGCCAGTACTGCCATAACCCAGACACCTGGGAGATGAAGACCGGCACGCTGGAGCGGGTCGAGGATGTGGTCAAGCGCATTAAGCGTTATAAGCCAATCTTCAACGCTTCCGGTGGCGGTCTCACCATCTCCGGTGGTGAACCCCTCTTCCAACTTTCTTTCACGCGCCGCGTGCTCAAGGAAGTTCACGATGCGGGCATCCACACCACCATCGATACTGCCGGTTATCTCGGTGCGCGGTTGCGTGACGAGGACCTGGACAATATCGACCTCGTGCTTCTCGACGTCAAGTCGGGCGACGAGGAAACCTATCGCAAGGTCACTCAGCGCGAACTCCAGCCCACGCTGGACTTCGGCGACAGGTTGAACAAGATAGGCAAACCGGTGTGGATCCGCTTCGTGGCGGTGCCAGACCTCACGGACTCGCCAGAGAACGTGGAAAATGTGGCCAATATCGTGGCGCGTTGGAAATCCAACGTTGAGCGCGTTGAGGTCCTGCCTTTCCACAATATGGGCAAGGACAAGTGGGATCGCTTGGGCATGAACTACCAGCTAGCTGACACGAAGCCACCAAAGCCGGAAGATGTGGAGAAAATCCGTGACGTCTTCCGCTCGAAGGGCCTGGAAGTCCACTAGCCTGGGAGGACATGACCTCCTATCGCCGCTTCGGCCACACAATTAAAGAGCACCACCTAGAAGTCCCGTGGGATTATTCCAATCCCCACGGGACTTTTGGGCTCTACGCCCGCGAAATCATTCCGCCCGGCGGAGAGGACCTGCCTGCGCTGCTTTATCTTCAGGGCGGGCCTGGTTTCCCAGCACCCCGGCCGCTGGCACCTACGGGATTGATTGGCAAGGCGCTAGAGCGCTATCGCGTTATCCTCATGGATCAGCGAGGCACCGGCCGCTCGCACCGCATTGATGCACTTAGCCCGGCCGCAGAGCGCACCGCCAAGCACTTGACGTTGCTGCGCCAGGACAATATCGTCCGCGATGCCGAGCGCCTGCGCGAGCACCTCGGCCTCGAGAAGTGGTCGCTGTTCGGGCAGTCTTTCGGCGGCTTTTGCATCACCGCCTACCTGTCCCAGGCGCCCGAGCGGGTCGAGCATGCCTTCTTCACCGGCGGCATCCCCACGCTGAAGGGCGCGGATGAGCTCTACCGCGCTACTTTCCGCAAGCTCAAGGCCCGTCAGCAGCGTTTCTACCGCGAATTCCCGTGGGCACAGGGCCGTATCGAGGAGATCATTTCCCACCTGGACAATTCAGATGAGCGGCTACCTACCGGTGAGCGCCTGTCCGCGCTGCGCTTTCGTACCATCGGCATCGAGCTCGGCCGCGGCACCGGCTTTGATTCGCTTGCCTATCTGCTCGAAGAGCCCTTCCGTACCGTGGCGGGGGAGAAGCGGTTGCGGGGTGATTTCCTGGCGGACGTCGGCCACCGCGTGAGCTTTGCGGACGGCCCGTTATATGCCGCCATCCATGAATCCATCTACGGCGGCGCTGGTGGCCAGGCCACTACGAACTGGGCGGCGCACCGCGTGCGCGAGGAGTTCCCCGAGTTTGCCGAATCCGGTACGTGGCTAACCGGCGAACACATCTTTCCCTGGCAGTTCGACGAGGACCCAGCTTTGCACGCGTTTGCCGACGCCGCCCATGGCCTCGCCCGCCATGAATTCTCCCCGCCCTATGCGTTGGGCGAAGTACCGACTACGGCCGCGGCCATCTACGTTGATGATATTTTCGTCCCGCTCGAGGAGTCCTTGGCCACCGCCGCACATCTGGGAGACCTGCGGCCGTGGATCAACAATGAATTCCAGCACAACGGCATCCGCGAGGATGGTGCGACCATCTTGGGGAAGCTCTTTTCGCTTATCGACGATCACTAGCATTTCGCTATTTCCTATGCGAAAATATTGGTGATCATCACGACATTTAGGGAGACTCAATGATTGCCACCATAGTAATAGTCTTTATCCTGCTGATTATCTTGGGAACGCTCTTCGATGGCTATTTCATCGTTCGCACTCGCGAAGCTGCCATACTGGAGCGTTTGGGCAAATTCCAAAAGGTGGCACATGCTGGACTGCACTTTAAGATGCCGTGGATAGACCGCGTCCGCGATAAGATTTCGCTGCAGGTGCGCCAGCTGGATGTGATGGTGGAGACCAAGACGAAGGACAATGTCTTCGTCCAGATCCCTGTCGCCGTGCAGTACGAGGTAGTCCAGGGCCGCGAGCGCGAGGCGTACTACATGCTCTCCAATCACGAGCAGCAGATTGTGGCTTACGTGCAGGACAATGTTCGTTCCTCCGTAGCGAATATGAACCTAGATGATTCCTTCTCCTCCAAGGACACCATCGCCCGCAATGTCGCGGCCTCCCTGCGCGACAATATGGCCGAATATGGCTGGAACTTCGTCAATACCTTGGTTACCGATATTCGCCCCGATTCCCGCGTGCGCGAGTCCATGAACTCCATTAACGCAGCGCAGCGCGAGCGCGAGGCGGCCGTCGCCCAGGCGGAGGCTGAAAAGATCCGCGTGGTGAAGGAAGCTGAGGGTGCAGCCGAGGCGAAGAAGCTGCAGGGCCGCGGCGTCGCCGACCAGCGCAAGGAAATCGTCGAGGGCATTGCCCAGCAGTACGAGATGCTTCGCGACGCCGGCGTGGAAGAATCCCCCGAAGCCCTCATGCTGGTCTCCCAGTACCTCGACGCAATGGTCGACGTCTCTCACAACGGCCAGGCGTCCGTTCTCTACATGCCCTCCAACCCGCAGGGGATGGGCGATCTTTTCAGCGGTATGCGCGACGTGCTCATGGCCAACCGTGCCCTCGACTCCGCCGAGGAGCCGTCGCAGCGCCGTCGCCCGCAGCCTAAGAAGCCATCCCGCGCCGAAGAAATCGAGCGCGAATCTAAGCGTCAGGCCGAACGCGCTAAGCGCGAAGCCATCGCCGCTTCCCAGCGCGCTGAGCAGCAACGCTCCGAGAACCAGCAGGAAGTGCCGCAGCCGCAGCAGGGCCAACACTCCACCGCGCAGCCCCAGGCTGCTCGCGAGTACTTCCAGCAGCTGCGCGAGCAACTGAAAAGCGAGGACTAGCCCTGAGCATCGATAACCTCTTTGATGCCTATACCGCGCAGCGTGGCATAACCTGCCGCGCGGAAGTTGTGCCGGATCACGAGTGTCAGATTTTCTCCACTGACACCCAAGCTACCTCAGGAGCCGATACCTTAGACGCCGCCCGAAACCTCGTCCACGACGTCCTTTCGGCCGACCAAGAGCATGAGCCCCAGTGCGACGGGGACGATTCCGACAATAAGTAGGTAGTTCCGCTCCGCATCTGCCGAGGAAGGGTCATAGAGCGTCGATAGTGTTCCCGCCAGCGAGGTGCCGATGGCCATGGTGAGAAAGTACAGGGCTGAAAAGCGCGTCGCGTAGGCCCGTGGTGCGTGCGCGGCCGATGCCGCCATGCCCACTGGTCCGATGAATAGCTCGCCGAGCGACATCAAGAAGATGGTCAAGGCTAAAACCGCGAACGGCGTTGAGTTTTCTCCGCCCCCGACGAACGGCAACAGCACAAACATTCCGGAACCAGCCACCATGATGCCTACGGCCATTAATAGACGTCGCGAGCGAGCCCATCGGGCCATGCCTGCCGCCAATGGAAGGGACAACACCAAGATGAACAGGGGGTTGAGCGATTGCGTCCACGCCGCCGGAATCTCAAATCCGCCTACCATGCGGTTTACACGCTGATCCGAGTACACGGCTAGCACGCCGTAAATCTGCGGTTGGAGGGTCCAATAGACCGTCGAGCAGAAAAACAGCGGAATATATGTCACGACTTTCCGCCGCTCCGGCGCGCTGACCCCCGGCGACCGCAGCATGCTGGCGAAGAGGGCGAGGGCGGCCGTAATCGTGGTAAAGAGCAAAAGCATGGCCAGCTTATCTGGCGAGACAGTCACCGCAACGGCGACGCCGCCCACGACGGCCGCCAACGCTATCGCCGCGGCCCTGCCCGGTGTGGTGGTGGGGTTGGGCGGCTGCGAATCAAATTCGGCGACTACCCGCCGGCGCAGCGTGCCGTAGAGGGCGCACCCGCAACACATGAGGATCGCGGCCGCGAGGAAGCCAGCGTGGTAGCCGTATTCTTGTGCCAGCCAGCCAGTAAGCATCGGTCCGAGTAGGGCGCCGATATTAATCCCTAGATAAAAGATCTGGAAGGCGCCATCTCGTGTGCCGGCCGCGGGAGGAAAAGCCGCACCCAGAATGGTGATTGCTGCTGTCTTGAGCAGGCCTGAGCCCAGCGCAAGCGGCAAAAGCCCGGCTACGAGACCTGCCGCGCCAGGCACCAAGGACAGCGAAAAGTGCCCGCAAATGAGCAGAACCGCGCCGCCAAGCAGTGTGCGTTCGGCGCCCAAGAGCCGGTCGCTGACCCACCCGCCGACGAACGTGCACAGATAGAGCAGGCTACCGTATGCGCCGACAAGCGCGGTGGCCTGTGCTTGGTCCATGCCGAGCCCGCCGGAGGTGGAATAGAGGTAGTAGGCGAGGATGGCCTGCATGCCGTAGAAGCTAAAGCGCTCCCACATTTCAATTCCGGCGACTGCTGGTAAAGCCGCCGGTAGACGCCGGATTGAACGCTGTTTAATAATTGTCATAAAAGCACTATAACGGCCGAAAGTCTGTGATAGACCTAAAATCATGGATATTTCAGCGGAGGATACTGTCACTCTCGATGCGCGACACATTTGGCACCCCTACGCCGTGCCAGGCGAGCCAACGCTTGTGGTGGACTCGGCCGCCGGCGTCCATCTAACGCTTGCGGATGGCACCACGCTTATCGACGCCATGTCTTCCTGGTGGGCCGCCGCCCACGGCCACGGACACCCGCGACTCAAGGCAGCAGCGGCCGCACAAATCGAGCGAATGAGCCACGTCATGTTCGGTGGGCTTACCCATGAACCTGCCGCGAGGCTTACTCGCAACCTCATGGAACTGACCCGAGGTGATTTCAAACAGGTCTTTTATTCGGACTCCGGATCTGTATCGGTAGAAGTAGCCATCAAAATGGCGCTACAGTACGCCCGTGGCTTAGGGCACCCCGAGCGCACCAAGATGCTGACGTGGCGATCGGGGTATCACGGCGATACCTTCGCGGCGATGAGCGTGTGCGATCCCGAAGGCGGTATGCACTCGATGTGGACTGGCACCCTAGCGCGCCAGGTTTTCGCCCCGGCGCCGCCTATTCGCGGAGCTAGCCCGGCCGAGCGCGCAACCTATCTGCACGAGCTGGAATCGTGCATCACCGAGGAGGTCGCGGCCCTAGTCATAGAACCTGTAGTCCAAGGCGCGGGAGGCATGCGCTTTCACGACCACGAGCTGGTACGCGGGGCCCGCGATATCTGTGACCACCACGGTATCGTGCTCATCGCGGACGAGATCGCCACTGGCTTCGGCCGGACTGGCGACCTATTTGCCACCCAAGCGGCCGGTGTCGTGCCGGATATTATGTGCGTTGGCAAAGCGATGACCGGTGGGTTTATGACCATGGCCGCCACGCTCGCTACCGCGAAGGTGGCCGAGGGGATGCGTCCGCGCGCGCTGATGCACGGACCGACGTTTATGGCTAATCCGCTTGCTTGCGCCGTTTCAGCCGCGGCAACTGAGCTCATTGTGGAAGGACACTGGCGCGAGCAGGTAGCGGGCATCGAAAAGCAGCTGCAGCGCGGGCTTGCAGACCTAGCTGAGGAGCCGGGGGTAGCGGATGTGCGCGTGCTCGGTGCCATCGGCGTGGTGGAAATGGAACGCGAAGTAAATATGGCCGCAGCGACGGCCGCGGCCGTGGAACAGGGCGTGTGGTTGCGCCCGTTCGGCCGACTGATTTATATCATGCCGCCGTTTATCAGCACCGCCGACGAAGTAACCCAGATGTGCCGCGGCGTGCGCGCCGCGGTAGCAGGAGGACGACAGTGATTATTTACGTAACGGGGACGAACACGGACGTCGGCAAGACGGTGGCAACGGCCGCGCTCGCCAGTGCCTTCAAGCAGCGCGGCCGTGAGGTTGTCTACGCTAAGCCACTGCAGACGGGGGAGCCGGAGGGGAAGGGGGATGCGGTGACCGTCGGCAAGCTGGCAGGCGTGGAGGTTACCGAGATGGTGCGCTTCCCGGAGCCGCTGGCGCCAAACCTTTCTGCGCGCCGGGCCGGAATGGACCAACCCGGCCTGCAGGAACTCAAGGAGTGGATTGCCGCCCTCGACGCGCCCGGCCGCGTGGTGCTTGTTGAAGGCGCCGGCGGGCTGCTCGTGCGTCTGACGGACGCCTATACGCTTGCCGACGTCGCCGATAGGCTCCTCATCGTCACCTCCCTCGGCCTAGGAAGCCTCAACGCGGCCGAGCTGACCGTGCGCGAGGCGCAACGCCACGGAATCGAGGTGCTCGGGCTGATTGGTGGCTCGCTGTCGGCCGCCCCCGACTTAGCTACCCGACTGAACCTCGAGGAGATGCCGGAGGTGACCGGCTGTCCGCTGTGGGGCAGCCTGCCGGAGGGCATGGCCCGCATGACGCCGGCCGAATTCGCACGGGTAGCCGCCGAAGTCTACGCGGACTTTTTAGAGCACGCCGAGTAGCGCTACCTCGCAGAGGCAGCGCTAACGAACCCAGCGGACCTTGCCATTGACCCGGGCAAGGCGCCCGCGCAGTGGCGGGGCATTGGGATCATCTCGGTTGACCCCGTTGTGGTAGGGGCAGCACACCGTCAGGTTCTCCATATTGGTCAACCCGCCGTGTTTCCACGCCTTGAGGTGATGGATCTGGGCCTTGTCTGCCGGATGGTTGCACGGCGGCCACGGGCAGGTGGGATTTTCGGCCGCGGCCATCTGCCGCTGTTTCTCGGTGGCGTAACGTGATGTGCGATACAGGTTGACGGGGCCCTTGACGGGGTGGATTAGCGTCGCAAGGCCGTGCTCGGTGAAGGTGCGCTCGACGAGCTCGGCGCCGGAAATGGTGGCGCCATTGGTAAGGCGCAGCGTGACTTCCTCGCCGTCGCCGTCCAGGATTTGGTCTAGGGCGTTGAGCGGGATGATGACGTTAGTGGTGGTGCGCGCGGAGGGCGCGCCGGTGCCGCGAAGTAGGTCGCGGAGGGAATCGAGTGGGCGGTCGGGGTCGAGCGCGGCGTCGAATTCAGCAAGGAAGGCCGAGGGTGCGGTAATCCGCATAGTCCACGGTCCGTTCGGGCGGCGAAGGAGTTGGACGCCTTCGCGGGGTGGCATGCGGCGCGGGCGAAGTTCGCGCAGGCGTTGCTTAGCGCGGCGGGCGATTTCAGAAGCCGGACCACGCAGGCGGCACAGCTCCACGCGCAGGTCCCACGCCTCACGCTTAGCGCGCACCCGGGAGACGTACTTTTCAATCAGCTTGAGCGTTACGAGGTCGTGGTGTCGGGCGGCCGCGGCTGCGTGGCGTTGCTTGCGGCTGAAGCCGGTCGGGCCGAAGTAGACCGCGGCCAGCGCGCGGAGGTCGCGGGCCTCGACGTCCGGCAAGCCCATCTCGAGAAGGGCGCGCTCAGACATGCCGTGGGCCTCGGCGAGGATGTCCATCGCCGAGGCAATATGGGTGGCATAGGCCTTAAGTGCGCTCATGGCTGCAACTTTAAGCAGAGCTGGCGGGCGAGCCAAGGCGAAGACGTCCGCAGCTGTGGATAACTTGTTTAAGCGTCAACTGCCCCAGTGGGCCGCAATGGCAAATAGATACGAAACGAGCATGCGCTTAATCTCTACGACCACGGCATCAAAGCCACTGGGGTCGCCCGCAGTTGCGTAATTGAGCTGCGAGACGACGCTGTGGATAAGGAAGCCGGCTAGGTCAATGCGTTCGTCATCGCTCATGGACGGCGCGAGCGGGGAGAGGATTTCTGACAAGGGGCAAAGCAGCTGCCGCTCGGTATCTGCGGCCGTCGCGCGGGTGGCGGGGGTGGATTGCACGGCATGCCACACGGCGCGCCGGGAGGGATCGTCGCGCCACATGCGAGCCAGGTGATCGATGGTTTCATCCAGCACATCGGGCCACTGCGCGGCCGGGGCGCGGCGGGAGAAGCGCTCGATCTCGGCCCGGCTGGCGGCCGTGTCTTGGCGGTCGAGCTCGCAGACGAGCACGTATTTGTTGGCAAAGAACTGATACAGAGTGCCGATGGGCACTCCGGCGCGGTGGGCGACCTCGTCGACGGTGAAGGATTCAAAGCCGACGTCGACAAGCACGGCGCGGGCGGCCTGCAGAATGCGCTCGAAGCGCTCGCGACTGCGCGCCTGCGCTGGCCGACGCCGCGGTAGCAGAATCTCTCTCACGCGCTAGCTAAGCCCCTTCATGACGCGGGCGACGTGGCCGGTGGCCTTGACGTTGTAATGCGTCTGGCCGATGGTGCCATCCGGCTCGACTAAGAAGGTGGAGCGGATAACGCCCTGGACCACCTTGCCGTAGTTCTTCTTCTCCCCAAACGCGCCGTAGGCGGTCATGACGGACTTATCTGGGTCCGAGAGCAGCGGGAAGTTCAGCTCGTGGTCCGCGCGGAACTTTGCAAGCGCCTCTGGCTTATCGGGCGAGATACCCACGACGGCGATATTGAGATCATTGAGCTGTTCCAGGGAATCGCGGAAATCGCAGGCTTCCTTGGTGCAGCCCGGGGTATTGGCGCGGGGGTAGAAGTAGACCAGTACGCGCTGGCCTGCGTAATCGGCGAGGGAAACGGTGTTTCCGGCGTCGTCGGCAAGCGCAAAGGCAGGGGCGGTATCTCCAACGTTCAAACGGTTTTCAGTCATAGTTTCCACCTTACTTACCGCCCGGGCTGCACGCTTTTGGGCCGGCGGGGTAGAATGACCCCGTTAAGAGCGAACCTAAGTTAAGAGGAGAACTTCGTGGCACGCAATATTGAAGACATTCAGCGCGATATCGAGCGCACCCGCCGCCAGCTGGCCGGCACCCTGGACGAGCTGGCACAGCGCAGCAAGCCGCAGAACTTTGCCAACGAGGCTAAGACCGCGGCTACCGATAAGCTGCAGGACCGCAACGTGCAGATGGCCTTGGGCGGCGTCGGCGCCGCTGTGGTTGGACTGATTGCTTTCTCGGTCTTCCGCTCTCGCCGCCGCAAGAGCGACCTGAAGGAGCTGCAGCGCCTGCTGTCCGAGCGCCACTAATTGTGAAGTCCCCGCACACCGCGGGGACTTTTTTCGTAGGCTGGGTTGGGATGAAGACACCAATCCCTTTTTATTTGCAGGAAATCCTCACCAAGGTGCGCGATAATCGCGACGGTGCCGTGGCGGATTATATTCCGGAGCTGGCCAAGGCAGAGCCCGAGTATCTCGGCGCCGCGATGTGCACCACCACCGGCCACGTCTACTCTGCGGGCGATGATGAGGTGGAATTTACCCTGCAATCCTTGTCCAAGCCTTTTGTTTATGCGCTGGCGTTGCAGGAGCTGGGATTATCTGCGGTGCGTGAGATTGTGGGTATGGAGCCTTCGGGCGAGGCTTTCAACGAGCTTTCGCTCAACCGCGATGATCACCGGCCGGTCAACCCCATGATTAATGCGGGCGCGATTGCGGTCACGCAGCTGATTAATGGCGTGGATTCGGAGCCTGCCGCGCGCGTGGAGCGTCTGCGCACCTATTTCTCGCGGCTGGCGGGGCGTGATTTGCTTATCGACGACGCCATGCGCTCCTCCGAGCTCGATGTCAGCGAACGCAACCTCTCGTTGGCGCACATGTTGCGCAACTACGACATCATCCAGGACGAGGCGCACGATGCGGTGTCAACGTATGTTGAGCAGTGCTCGATTGTGGTGACGGTGCGGGACTTGGCCGTGATGTCGGCAACGTTGGCGAACGGTGGCGTGCAGCCGGTGACGGGCGACAAAATTTTGGACGCGGACGTGTGCCGGTTGACGCTATCGGTGATGAGCTCGGCCGGCATGTATGACGGCGCCGGCCGTTGGATGGCCGAGGTGGGTATCCCGGCGAAGTCGGGCGTCTCGGGTGGCCTGCTGGGCACGCTGCCGGGCCAGTTGGGCGTGGCGACATTCTCGCCGCGGCTGAACAAGGAAGGCAACTCAGTGCGCGGGGTGGATGCGTTCAAGCTGCTGTCGAAGGACATGGGTCTGCACCTGATGTCTACGGACGAGCGCTATGGCGTGAACCCGGTGCGCAAGGTGGAGCAGGATGCGGAGCTGACCGTGATCTATCTGCAGGGCCTGATCAATTTCAACGCGGCCGAGACCATCTTGTACGAGCTGATGGAGTCAGATTTTGGCGAGGGCACGGTGGTGCTCGAGCTATCGCATATTACGGGCACGAACCGCATGGGCCGGCGCATGCTGAAGGAGGGGCTGCGCCGAATTCGCGAGTCTGGCTTCGATATCGCCATCGTGGATCCGGATGGAGAGCTAGAAGATCGCACCATGTCGGACGGAACCGAGGTGCCCAAGGGCGAGCCGGAAGACTACGCGATCAACGGCGAACCCGTTTAGGTTTGGGTTACCTTACTTAATCAGGTTAGGATGTCCTATGTAAGGCCCTTTGCGTTAACTGCGAGGGCATCCAACGACCAAGGACTAAAAATGGCTCATACCCCCTTCAAGGTAATGGCGGTTGTGGCGGCATCGGCAACCGCACTCGTCGGCTGCGGCGCAGCTGAGGAAGTAACTGGCGGCTCCAGCGGCGATGCTGAGTTCTCCTTCACCGATATCATCGGCCGTGACGTGGAACTGGATAAGGCTCCCGATCGTGTGATTTTGGGGGAGGGCCGATCGATTTTTGCTACCGGTGTACTCGACCCCGATAATCCACTGGACAAGGTCGTCGGCATTGGCACGGATCTTAAACAGACCGTGCCGGATTACTACGCGGCGCTGGAAAAGGAACTGCCGTCCGTAAACGAGGTTCCAGAGATCGGCGGCTTTGCCAAGGGCGATGTCACCGTAGAAAAACTCGTGAGCCTAGACCCGGACCTCATTGTGCTCTCGCTGGATCAATACGATGCCTCCCGCGAAGCTGGCCTGACCGACAAGATGGATCAGGCTGGCTTGAAGTATGCGGTCACCGACTTCCGCCGCGACCCGCTGGAGAGTACGCCTAAGACTATGGACATCTTCGGTGAGATCTTTGGCCAAGAGGACCGCGCGGAGGAATTCAACGCGGATTGGCAAAAGACCGTGGACTTGGTGGAGGAGCGCGCGGAGAAGGTTAAGGATAAGCCAAAGACCTTCGTCTGGCGTTCGGCCGGCGTTTCCGACTGCTGTGGTTCGTGGAACGATTCCAATATCTCCCAGCTGGTCAACGCGGCCGGTGGCGAGAATGTCGGCGATAAAGTCATTCCGGGCGAGTCTGGCACGATCACCCCGGAAAAGGTCCTGGAATCTGACCCGGATATGATCATCGCCACCGGTGGCGATTGGTCTGAGATGAAGGACGATGAAGGCCACCCTGTCGGATACGCTGCAGTGGGCTACGGCATCGATGAAAAGGAAGCCAAGGGCAGTGTGGCTAAGCTGCCGGGTAAGCAGGCTGGCTTCGATAAGCTGCGTGCGGTCAAGGAACACCACTTCCACAGCATGTGGCACCAATTCTATAATTCGCCGTTTAATTACCTAGCGTTGCTGCAGGTGGCCGAGTGGATCGACCCGGAGGCGTATGCCGATATGGACGTCGCCAAGCAGTGGATGGATGCGCAAGAAAAGTACTCGCCGGTCTCTGGTGAGGGAACCTTCTTTAGCACCAACTAATGGAGGGTGCAGAGGTAGCCGCCCTCGCGCGGCAACATAAGAAGTTAACCTGGCAACGCATAGGCATCGTTGCGGGCCTGACCCTGATTGCGGCCGTGGCCTTTATTATCAGCAACTTTGTGGGCGCGATTGATATCAGTCCGGGCGAGGTAATAAAGGGCATCGTGAATCCCGCGGGTCTGGAGGACCAGACGCGCACGGTGCTGTGGCAACTGCGCCTGCCTATGGCCGTGATGGCCGTGCTTATCGGTATGGCCTTGTCCTTGGCCGGCGCGGAGATGCAGACCATCCTCAATAACCCGCTAGCCGAGCCCTTCACGCTGGGCATTTCGGCGGCCGCCGCGTTTGGCGGCGCCAGCTCCATCGTGCTCAAATGGCAGCTGATTGCGCAGCCGCAGTTCAATCTCGCGTTGGTGGCGTGGCTTTCGGCCGCGGTAGCCACTGCGATCATCGTGATTGCGGCCGTTATTCGCGGCGCTAAGGCGGAAACTATGGTGCTGCTGGGCATCGGCCTGGTGTTCTTCTTCCAAGCCATGCTGGCGCTTATCCAATACCGGTCTTCGGCCGAGGCGCTGCAGCAGATTGTCTATTGGTCCATGGGTTCTCTGACTCGCGCCAACTGGGCGGCCAATGGCGTGCTGGCGGCCGTGCTCATTATCGCCCTGCCTATCCTGTGGGTGCTGGGCTGGCGCCTGACGGCCTTGCGGCTTGGCGACGCCCGCGCTACCGCCATGGGCATCAATACCTCGCGCCTGCGCGTAGTGGTGCTTATCGTGGTCTCGCTGGTCGCGGCGACGACCGTGGCCTTCGCAGGCATCATCGGCTTCATTGGCTTGGTGGGCCCGCACATCGCCCGCATGCTGGTAGGCGAGGACCAGCGTTACTTCCTGCCGGCCTCCATGGCGGCGGGTGCTGCCGTGATGTGTGCAGCGCATGCGGTGAGCCTGATGATTAAGCCGGGCCTGGCCATTCCCATTGGTATCGTTACTTCGCTTCTGGGCGTGCCATTCTTCATTGCCATCGTTATGACCCGAAGGAGGGCACTGTGGACGTAGAACTGACTATTTCCGGGCTGAGTGCGGCCTATGGCAAACACTGCGTGCTGGAGTCCGTGGATGTGGAAAAACTCCACGGCGGGCAGCTGGTGGGATTGTTGGGGCCGAATGCCTCCGGCAAGACCACGCTCATTAAGTCCCTGGCCGGCGTGCACCGCGGCTGCGACGGAGACGTGGATTTCCGCGTCGATGGCACGGCCCCGCGCGGCAAGCGCCGCCGGCAGCCCATCGGCTACGTGCCGCAGGATCTCACGAGCACGGCCGCGCTGCGGGCGTTTGAAGCCGTGCTGATCTCTGCGCGCCGTGAGGCCTGCGAGGACCCGATTACGCGCACCGGCGAGGTGCTGCACTCGCTAGGGCTGGACGCGATTGCCTCGCGCTACCTCAACGAGCTTTCCGGCGGCCAGCGCCAGTTGGTGGCGGTGGCGCAGATGTTGGTGGGCAACCCGGGCCTGATGCTTCTCGACGAACCTACCTCCGCCCTCGACCTCCATCACCAGATCTTTGTCTTGGATGAGGTCCGTGCCAAAGCGCAGCGCGATGGCAGCCTGGGACTTGTGGCCATCCATGACATCAACCTGGCCGCGCGCATGTGTGACCAGCTGGTGGTGCTTAAAAAGGGTCATATTCGCGCTCAAGGTAGGCCTGCGGACGTTCTCACGGGGGAGCTCGTGGAGGGCGTGTATGGGGTAGAGGCGGACGTCGTCCAGCATGGCGGCGCTCCACTCATTGCCCCGTTGCGGGTGAGATAGCACAGGGCCGGGTAATCACCCGGCCCTGTTTTAGTGGTGAGCCATCAGGCGTCTGGTTTCTTGGCGCTGTGAGCACATAAGTCATGCGCAGCGCGGTGACAGGGACTGGCTCGTAAAAAGAAAAATCTCGAGGTATCGTTCTAAGAACAACGCCTCGAGATTTATATTGTGCGCCATCAGGGAATCGAACCCCGAACCCACTGATTAAGAGTCAGTTGCTCTGCCAATTGAGCTAATGGCGCATTGTTGACTTCCTGCCGTGTGGCTCTCTGCGCAACGAGTAGATACTCTAGCAGCCATTCTTTAAAAGTGTAAAATCGCCTGGTCAAAGCGGTTTTTGAAGGGTGTATAACAAATTGGTTAATGCCTGAAGTGGCTTCTGGTAATTGGCGAAGGGAGACGCTAATCTATGTTGGTCTTTGAAAGCAGCAATTACGTGTCTAAGGGCAACTCAGTGAAAAATTCCCTCCCTATCGCGCGCCGTCTCGTAGCGGCCGCAGGCGTTGCGTGCATTTCCCTAGCCGCCGCCTCCTGCTCCTCTGATTCCTCAGCCGAGAATCAGGCTGCCGACCAAGAATCCACCGCCGCCGCACATGCGGATGGAGACAGGGACGGCGGCAAAGAGTCCGAGAAAAAGAAAGGCGGCCTTGTAGCCTCCGTAAAGGACGGGGCGACGGATGTAGATCCGTCCAAGCCAGTCACCGTGGAGACCACGGGCAAGCTCAAGAGCGTCACCATGACCAATGAAATGGGCGTGGAAGTTAAAGAAAAGCTCTCCAAGGATGCCAAGACGTGGTCTACGGCGGAGGACCTGGGCTATAACCACACCTATTCCATCGTGGCCTCCGATGTAGATGGCAACAAGAAGAACCTCAGTTTTTCCACTCCGCAAGCAGCGGGTGTTGCCGAAGTCTCGCTTACTCCGATCCCGGACTCTGAGGTGGGCGTAGGCCAGGTTATTGGTGTGAACTTTGGTGTGCCGATTACGGACCGCAAGGCAGCCGAGAAGACTATTACTGTGACCACCAACCCCAAGGTGAAAGGCGCTTTCCACTGGGTCAACAACCAGGAGGTGCGCTGGCGTCCGAAGGACTACTGGGAGCCGGGCACTAAGGTTGAAGTAAAGGTGGACCAGTACGGCAAGGACCTAGGCGGCGGAACCTATGGCGGCGAGAACGCCAAGACCAATTTCACCATTGGGGACCGCACCGTCGCGATTATTGATAACGCCACCAAGACCATGAAGGTCTTCAAGAATAAGAAGTTCTTGCGCGCCATCCCGGTCTCGTTAGGCCGCGATTATCAGTACGATACGCCGAACGGGCGCTACATCATCGGTGACGAGCACCCGCAGCTAGTCATGGACTCGGAGACCTTTGGCCTAGCCCATGAGGCAGGCGGCTACCGCACGACCGTGGACTGGGCTACCCAGATGTCCTATTCCGGCATCTATGTCCACTCCGCTCCGTGGTCAGTGTGGGCGCAGGGCAATACCAATACCTCTCATGGCTGCATCAACGTGACGCCGGAGGCTGCCCAGTGGTTCCAGGAGACGATGAAGCGCGGCGACGTGGTGCGCGTGTTCAATACCTACGGTGAAACGCTTAATGCGCTGGATGGCCTCGGTGACTGGAATATGTCCTGGGACGAGTGGTCTAAGGGTAACGCGGACGCCAATCAGTAGCGCCCAACCGCGGTGCAGGCGATGAGCGCATGGCTACAGTGGTGGCCATGCGTTTTTCTGTTTTAGACCGCGGGGCGGCCAGCCCGCTGGACCAGGTGGCTGAGCACGCGCGGCACGTAGAGGGGCTTGGTTTCCGGCGATTTCTGGTGGCCGAACATCACGGTGTGCCGGGAATACCAGCGGGTCAGCCGGGGATGCTCGCGGCGCACGTTGCGGCCCAGACGCAGCGCATTCGGGTGGGGACGGCCGGCATTATGTTGCTCAATCACCCGCCGTTTCTGGTGGCCGAGCAGATTAATTTCCTCGAGGCGCTGTATCCCGGGCGCATTGATATAGGGATTGGCTCCTCCGTCGGGTTTACCGCGCCGGTGCGAAAGGCGCTGCGCCAGGGGGAGCCGGCCGAGGTGAAACAGCGCTTCGAGGCGGAGCTAGCCACACTCTTGCGCTACCTGCGCGGCGAAGAGGCGGTGACGGTCAGGCCTGAGTATAGGGGCACCCCGCTCTATGTTTTGGCGGGCTTTCGCTCGGCAATGGTGGCGGCAAAGTTGGGGCTTGGTGTCATTCTGGGCGGTCCTGTAGCCACGCAGGAGGCCGCTGCGCGAGTGTATCGCGAACATGCGCTTGCCGACGCCCCGCCCATTATCTCTTCGCTCAATATCGCCGTTGCCGAGACGTCCGCGGCCGCCCGTGATCTCTTGTTGCCGGAAGCCTATGCGAAGGTGCGAGCGCAATCGACCGGCGAGTTCGCGACCTTGCGGCCAGCGGGCGAGCTGGACATGGATGCCCCCACGGGGCAGCAGCGCCGGCGCATAGAGGAGGCGTTGGCCCATGACGTATGGGGAACGGTGGAGGAAGTGAGGGAGGAACTAAGGGGCGTCGGCAAGCGGCTAGGCGTTAGTGAGTTTGTGGTCACCGGAGATATGCCAGATGTTGCTGGTCGGGCTCGTTCGGAGGAGCTGCTGGCGAGCATGCAGGTAGAAAACTGAAAAAGCCCGAGCGTAAGGCTCGGGCACTTGGGGTGGCTGACGGGACTCGAACCCGCGACACCCAGGATCACAACCTGGTGCTCTACCAGCTGAACTACAGCCACCATCGCTGCGTGAAAGCAACGAGATATAGGTTAACTCACGCCGCCTAAATTACAAAAACGCCTGGTAATCTGCGGTAGTTTCGGCCTTAATCTGCTCCGCCTCGGGGGAGGTGGGGCCCTCGTCGGTGCGAAAGACGCTGCGGCGGTAGAAGTCCAACTCGCGGATGGATTCGATGATGTCCTGCAGTGCGCGGTGGGCCATGCCTTTATCGGGCTGGTTGAAATAGGCGCGCGGGTGCCAGCGGCGGGCAAGCTCCTTGATGGTGGACACGTCGATCATGCGGTAGTGCAAGGCACTATCGAGCCGGGGCATATAGGTGCGGATGAACGTGCGATCAGTGGCGATGGAATTGCCGGCCAGGGGAGCGGGGTGCTCCGGATCGCAGTATTCGTTGATGAGCGCAAGCACGGCATCTTCGGCCTCGCCGATGGAGGTGGTGGACTCGCAGATTTCTTTATCCAACCCGGAACTGGCATGCATCTCGGTGACGAAGGAATCCATCTGTGCCAGCTCCTCCTCGGTGGCGTGGACGACCAGATCGATGCCTTCTCCCAGGATGTTGAGATTGCCATCGGTGATGACGGCGGCGACCTCGACGATGACATGGCGCTCGGGGTCCAGGCCGGTCATTTCCAAATCGATCCAAACGAGGCGGTCGTGCTTTGCGGCAATGTCGGAATGTGGCATGCGGCCCATTCTACTCCCGCGTGCTTTTACCCCTGTATGGGGTACGAGCCGGGCTGCCCTGGAGGGGCGATTACTACTGGACAACGCCGGCTTTCAGTAAGTGTGGCGCCATACTGCATAAAATTATTCGGTGATTTGGCTCACTCATTGATGTGAGTTAGGGCATACTCTGGTTAATCGCTCTTCATTCGGGAGGTGCGACAGACTTAGGAGAGACCAGATGGCAAACTTCCTCGATGCCCTCAATACCGTAATTTGGTCCCCCGTCTTGGTGTTTTTATGCCTCGGCGCGGGTATTTATTTCACCGTGGTGACACGCGGCCTGCAGGTGCGTTGCATCCCGGACATGCTCAAGCAGATCGTTAACGGAGAAAAGTCCGCCGATGGCGTGTCTTCCTTCCAATCCTTGATGGTTTCGCTCTCTGGCCGCGTGGGCGTGGGCAATATCGCCGGCGTGGCCACAGCCATCGCCTTCGGTGGGCCTGGCGCCGTGTTCTGGATGTGGGCAGTGGCGCTGTTGGGCTCGTCCACCTCGTTCATCGAAAGTACGTTGGCGCAGATTTACAAGGAGAAGGACCAGGACACCGGTGAGTACCGCGGCGGGCCCGCCTATTACATCGAAAAGGCCTACAAGCACACTAAGGCCGCGCCATTCATGGTGGTCTATGGCATCGTGTTTGCCGTCGCCATGATCTTGGCTACCAGCTACTTCCTGCCGGCAATCCAGGCCAATGCGGTGGCCGCCGCGGCCGATACCGCCTGGGGCATCAACTCCACCTGGGCAGCCGTCGTCTTGGCGGGCATTCTGGCCATCATCATTATTGGCGGCGTCAAGCGTATTGCGACCTTCGCCACCATTGTCGTGCCATTCATGGCGCTCATTTATATCGTGATTTCCGTGGTGGTCATGTGCATGAACTTCTCGCAGATTCCGGAGGTCTTCGGACTCATCTTCAGGTCCGCATTCAATATGGAAGCCGGATTCTCCGGCATGCTGGGCGCGGCCATCATGTGGGGTGTTAAGCGCGGCATCTACTCCAATGAGGCTGGCCAAGGTACCGGCCCGCAGTCCGCTGCAGCCGCCGAGGTCTCTCACCCTGCTAAACAGGGCTTCGTGCAGTCCTTCGCGGTGTATGTCGATACGCTCTTCGTCTGCTCGGCTACCGCGTTCATGATTATTTCTACGGACATGTACACCGTCTTCCGCGGCAGCTCCGAGGACGGCGAAGTGGTCTACAACGGCTCGCTTCCTGATGGCGTCGAGGTTGGCCCTGGCTACGTGCAGTCCGGACTCGATAGCGTCTTCGCCGGTTGGGGCCCAACCTTCATTGCCGTCTCCATTGCCTTCTTCGCCTTTACGACAGTCCTGGCGTACTACTACATGTCCGAAGTTAACCTGACCTACTTCAACCGCTGGGTCCGCTCCCGCACGGCTCGCCGTGGTCTGATTTGGGTGCTGCGCGCGCTGATTATTGTTTCCGTCGTGGTTGGCGCCACCACCACTCCGGGTGCGGCGTGGGCGCTGGGCGATATCGGCGTCGGCACGACGGCATGGCTCAATATCATCGCCATCCTCTTCCTGCAGGTTCCCGCCATCAAGGCGCTCAAGGACTACGAAAAGCAAAAGAAGGCCGGCAAGGATCCGCAGTTCGACCCAGAAGCTTTGGGTATCAAGAACGCGGACTTCTGGGTAGAGCGCAAACGAGCACGCGGCGAGGGCAGCGTGCTCAAAGACAAAGACAAGGACTTAGAAGGTGCCGGGGCCTAGCCCATCTTGGCGTAGAAGCTGCCTACCAGCGGTGCAATCACCGGGGTAGGCAGCACCTGGCTGAGGGTATTCATCGCCTTAGATAGCGGGCCGGGCACCACGCGGCGCTGATTGCGGCGCATGGCCTCGATGGTTTCTTGGGAGCATGACTCGTAGGTGGTCCACAAAAAGTCCGGTACCACCTTGTCTACGATCGACTGGTCTTCCTCTGCGATGGTGGCCTCGCGCACGGGGCCGGGGGCGAGCAGGGTGCACGAGACACCGGAGCCCTTCAGCTCGTAGTGTAGGGCCTCCGTAAACGCATTGACGCCCGCCTTGGTGAAAACGTAGGTGGCGTTATTAGGGATGGGGATATTGCCCGCGGCAGAGCCGACATTACAGATAGCGCCGCTGCGGCGAGGCAGCATTTGCGCCAAGGCGGCTCGCGTGAGGTGGTGGACGGCAGTTCCGTTGAGCTCGAACTGCGTTGTCTCGTACGACCAATCCTGGTCCATGAAGGGGCCGAAGCTGGCGATGCCGGCGGAATTGACCAAAATCGATACCTCGCGGGTGGCGATGGTCTCGGCCACGCGGGCGACGTCGTCAGCTACCGCTAGGTCCGCCGGCAGGGCAATGGCCTCGATATTATGGCGCTGCTCGAGCTCGGCGGCGATGGACTCCAGGACCTCGCGGCGTCGTGCCACAAGGATGACGTTATATCCCAGTGCTGCGAAATCCTGCGCCATGGCCTTGCCAATGCCTTGGCTGGCACCCGTAACGAGGGCGTAGGACGTGCGGGAAGGAGCGGGAAGTGACATGGTTAAGCCTTTCCGGAGTGGGGGCATGGTGAGTCCTAGCGTAAACAAAAAGCCTTGAAGCGGCGAGAAACTCGGCGCCTCAAGGCTTTCGCGCGGTGCCCCCAGCAGTGTCTGAGTTCATGACATATTTGACAGTCTGTGCCTGAGGGAACCGTCGTGATGCTTGACAGATCAGCCGCGACATATTTGACGCTTAGGGCTACCTTACCGTGTCGGGTGATACTTGACTGGTGAGTCGGGACATGTTTGACACTATGAACAGTCCTAATCGCAATATGGCAATCGTTAAAGCTGTACGCCATCAAGGTCGCAATCCAGTGGCGTCGAAATAAAGTGCGGCCATTTAGGACTTAAGGAACCTTCTAGAGCCCGAGAGGGAAATGGCTCCGACCGTCAGGCGTAAATGTTCTTTACGACGTCTTGGTACTGCTGCTCGGAACGGTGAACCCTTGCTCTGACCACCCGATCAAAGAAACCGGCACCCCAGAACAAAAGCAACTGAGATGCCGGTTTGTCAACGATGTCGCGACTCATCTGTCAAACATGTCGCGACTCATGACACGGTGCCCCCAGCAGGATTCGAACCCGCGACACATGGGGTAGAAACCCACTGCTCTAATCCACTGAGCTATGGGGGCTTACAACGCACTCATAGTAGCCCACGAGGGCGAGGAAACCTAAGCCAGGGTGCGCTGCGGCGAGCGCAGGATGTCCACCAAGTCTTGGGCAGCTGCGGTCAGCTCGCGATCCGTGCGGTAGGCCACGATGGCGTAGTAGCGCGGCAGGTCATCAGCAATGGGGCGGGTGATGATGCCGTGCGGCTGCACAGTAGGTGCGCAATTGGGCACGATGCTAACACCCAGTCCGCTGGAGACCATGGGAATTGCGCTATTGAGGCTGGCGACCTCCTGGGTCTTTTCCGGCTTGAGGCCCGGGCGGCTATTCCACAGGTCGTGGTAGAACTCGGCCAGTTCCGGAAGTTCGCGGCTGCGCGGTGGGACAAGCCAAGTTTCCTTCTTCAGCTCGGCGAGGGAGACGGGGGATTCCAACTCGGCGAGGCGCTGGGGAAGGGCGACGGAGTAATCGAACGTGGCCACCTGGTGGACGGTGAGCTCGGGGGAGTAGCGGCGAATGAAGGCCTTTGGATCGGACGTCGGCAAGAGCGCTAGGTCCACCTGGCCATCCAGCAGGTGCTTGATAGCGGTGGCCGGCTCGGCGTCGTCCAGCGAGATATTGGCGGTGGGGTAAATCCGCTTGAGCTCAGCCAGGGCGGCAGGGGTAAATTCCCAGTTCAAGATGGCGCCGGAGGCGAGGGATACGGTGCTGGCCTTGTCGCCGGTGATTTCGCTGATATGGCGCTGGGTTTCGCTGAGCAGCGCATCAACCTTGACGGCCGTTTCGTAGACATAATCGCCAGCGTCAGTGGTGGAGACACCGGAGCGACCGCGCGAAAGCAGCTGGGCGTTGAGCTCCTTTTCTAGCTTCCGGATGGAAAGGCTCAGAGATGGCTGGGTCATATCGAGGGATTCGGCAGCGTGCGTGAAGGAGCCATTGTCTACAACGGCGCGAAAATAAAGAAGTTGACGGGTGTCCATAAGCTCCATAATGACACATGTAAAGACAAAATGTGTGTTAGGTGAGAAGCTAGGTGGCGCTATACAATGCGCACTATGGCAAATGAGCAGGTTAATAGTGTGAATGCGGCGGGTAAGAAGCCCCGCTCTTCCTGGGGAATTTATATCGCAGCGATGCTTATTGCCGGCCTGCTTGCCGGTTTTATTTCCCTGTTCCTCCTGGCTGATTCCCTGGCGGCGCTGGGCATTCCGGACCCCGGCCGCATAACCACCTTTGGCCTGCCGCTCTTTCGAGGTGTGGCGTGGATTCTCATGGCTTTGTCCGTGGGCTCATTCTTAGCCTCGTCGTTCCTCATCGCTCCGCGCGGGGACAATGCCGCGCTTATCGATGCCCCCTTGTCCGTCGACGGCCACATCGCCGCCCGCACCGGTACGTGGGCTTCCTTTGGCATGGCGGCCGTGGGGCTCGTGGAAATCCCGCTCATTATGTCCGACCTCACCGGCGCGCCCTTTTCTCAGGTATTCAATCCTTCCATTATGAAGATGGCTCTGACGGAAATTTCCACCACCATTGTGTGGGCAATCTCTGTGGTCATTGCCCTGGTAGTGGGCATTCTCGGGCTCGTGGGCCGTGGCTGGTCTATGCAGCCAGTTCTGCTTTTCTTGTCCATAATGCAGGTCGTGCCCATTGGCATGGAAGGCCATTCCGCGGCAGGCGGCGACCATGATTACGGCACCAATTCGCTCCTGTGGCACTTGGTCTTCGTCATGCTTTGGGTAGGCGGGCTTATGGCGCTTATCGCCCATGGTCGGCGCCTCGGCCCTAACCTCGCCTTTGCGGTGAAGCGCTACTCCGGCATCGCCTTTATGGCCATTGTGGTGCTTGCTGTCTCGGGCTTGATTAACACGCTCATCCGCATGAATATCTCCGATCTGGTGGATTCCGCGTACGGAATCATTCTGATTACCAAGTTCGTGTTTACGATTTTGCTGGGCATTTTCGGCCTCGCTCATCGCGAGCTCACCATCCCGCAGCTGGGCAAGAACCCGCGCCTTTTTATTCGTATTGCCATCGTGGAAGTAGCGGTCATGGCCGCCACCATTGGCGTAGCCATCACGCTGGGCCGCACTGTGCCCCCGGCGCCGCGCGATCCCAACCTCAACTCGATGCAGATTCTCATGGGCTATGAGCTGTTTGAAAAGCCCACGGTGCTCAACGTGTGGACCATGTTCCGCTTTGACATCATGTTTGGCACCATTGGCCTGCTGTTGGCTGCGGCCTATGGCTACTGCGTTTACCGCGTACACAAGCGCGGCCTGACCTGGAGCAAGGGGCGTACCGCATGGTTTATGTGCGGTGCGCTGGGCTTGACCTTTGTGATGTCTACCGGCCTAGGCCTGTACATGCCGGCGATGTACTCCATGCACATGTTGGTGCACATGATTTTGTCGATGGCGGTCCCGCTCCTGCTCGTCTTGGGAGCGCCACTGACCCTGCTCATGGAGGCCTTTGAGGCAGGACCGAAGGGGAAGCCCAGCCTGCACGACTATGCTCTGGCGGCCACTCAGTCCAAGATCGTCGCGTTTATTACCAATCCGTTTGTCAACCTCGTGCAGTACCTATTTTTCCTCTATGTGCTGTACTTGTTCCCGAGCCTGTATCAATTCGCTATCTCGGAACATGCAGGTCACCTCATTATGAACTTCACGTTCATCATCTCCGGCTGCTTCTATTTCTGGGAAATCATCGGGCCAGATCCGCTTCCCAAGCGCCACTCCACCCCGTTCCGATTGGCCGTTCTGTTCCTTTCCATGCCTTTCCACCTCTTTGCCGGCGTGTACCTGATGCAGCTGCAAAGCGTGCTGGGTGCAGACTTCTACCAGTATTTGGAACTGCCCTGGGATCAGGATCTGCTCCAAGATCAACGCGTGGGCGGCGGCATCGCGTGGGGCTTTGGCCAGTTCCCGCTGGTTATCGTCTTTGGCAAACTCTTCCTGGATTGGCTCAGCGATGATCGCGCTACGGCTCGCCGCCACGATATGCAGGCGGATGCGGACGATGATGCCGAATTGGAACGCTATAACGCGATGCTCCAGGATATGGGCCACGGTGATGAATCGAGCTTCCGCGGGCTCTAGCCTGTGGATAACCGGTTAAAAATCACCCCCAAACCCGAGTTTTGTTGACAGGTACAACAAGTTATTCACAGGGTAGGGGTCGCCGGCATGGTGCAGCTTGCGCGCCAGCATCAGGATATGGAAGCGAGCGAGGAAAACCGAACTCGCCTATCCAACTATCCAGCAAAGGATTTTCTAGCACCATGTCCCAATACCCAATTACTTTGACCGGTCGCCTTACTCGCGATCCCATCCTGACCAAGACCTCAACTGGGGCCTATAAGGCTAAGCTGCGCGTCGCCTCTTCCCGCCGAATTCCGGACCGTCAGGTCGATGCCGGCGCTAATGACCCGGAAGGCAACAACCCCAAGGCCCCGCAGTGGCGCGATGTGGACCACCTCTACATCGACGTCGAAATGTGGAATCAATTCGCCATCAATGTGCGCAAATCCTTGGCTAAAGGCATGCCACTGGTCATCGTGGGATCCTTAGTTACCGAACAATGGCGCGATGACCAGGGCACCGATCACTTCCGCACGTTCATTAAGGCACAGTATGTGGGCCTGGACCTGAACCGCCACGTTATCGGTACCAAGCGTCTCGCTCCGCAGTACAACCAGGAAAATATTGCGGTCCCAGAACTGGGGGACAACGCCATCGAACCGGATGTGGACCACAGCCTCCCGCCGCAGCAGGCGGGGCAGGGAGATACCGCTGCCGATACCGCGGCGGACCGCTATCTAGCCGAGCGCGCCGCAGCCGCACGTGGTGGGGAAGAAGATTCCTTCGACGACGCCGAGGTAGAAGAGGAGGCTGCCGAGGCAGAATCCGCCCCAGTGAACGCTTAAGCGTTTCCCCACCGGCTTGATCGCCTCGGGTGTACCTGACCCGAGGCACTTGGGCGGTGGTTCTGATGTAGTGTTTGTGTAGATAAATACGTCTCCCAAATTTTTGCAAAGGGGTAAAAGTGGGCGAATTCATCTACACGATGAAAAACGTGCGCAAGGCAATTGGCGATAAAGTCATCCTTGACGATGTAACAATGGCGTTCTACCCAGGTGCCAAGATTGGTGTGGTCGGCCCTAACGGTGCCGGTAAGTCCTCCATTCTGAAGATTATGGCCGGCCTGGATCAGCCTTCCAACGGCGAGGCCTTCTTGGATCCGGGTGCCACCGTGGGCATCCTGCAGCAGGAGCCGCCGCTCAATGACGAGAAGACCGTACGCGGCAACGTCGAAGAGGGCTTGGGCGATATCTTTGAAAAGAAGCAGCGCTTCGAGCAGATCGCCGAGGAAATGGCCACCAACTACAGCGACGAGCTCATGGAAGAGATGGGCAAGCTGCAGGAGGAACTGGACGCCGCCGATGCTTGGGAGGTTGATTCCAAGATCGAGCAGGCAATGGAAGCTTTGCGTTGCCCGCCTTCCGATGCCCCAGTGACCAACCTTTCTGGTGGCGAGCGCCGTCGTGTAGCGCTGGCTAAGCTCCTGCTCACCGAGCCGGACCTGCTGCTGCTCGACGAGCCTACGAACCACCTGGACGCCGAGTCCGTGCAGTGGCTGGAGAAGCACTTGGCCGATTACCCGGGTGCTGTCTTGGCCGTGACCCACGACCGCTACTTCCTTGACCACGTCGCGGGCTGGATCTGTGAGGTTGACCGCGGCAAGCTCTACCCGTACGAGGGCAACTACTCCACCTACCTGGATAAGAAGCAGGAGCGCTTGGAGGTTGCTGGCAAGAAGGATGCGAAGCTGCGCAAGCGCCTGAAGGACGAGCTGGAATGGGTTCGCTCCGGTGCAAAAGCCCGCCAGGCCAAGAACAAGGCTCGTCTGGAGCGCTACGAGGAGATGGCTGCCGAGGCCGAGAAATACAAGAAGCTCGACTTCGAAGAGATCCAGATTCCTACCCCGCCGCGCTTGGGCAATAAGGTCGTGGAAGTCAAGGACCTGCAGAAGGGCTTCGATGACCGCGTCCTGATTAAGGACCTCTCCTTTACCCTGCCGCGCAACGGCATCGTGGGCGTTATCGGCCCGAACGGTGTGGGTAAGACCACCCTGTTTAAGACCATCGTTGGCCTGGAGCAGCCGGATGCCGGTTCCGTCGAGGTGGGCGATACCGTCAAGCTGTCCTACGTGGACCAGAACCGTGAAAACATCGACCCCGAGGCAACCGTTTGGGAGGTTGTCTCCGGCGGCCTGGACTACATTCACGTCGGCCAAAACGAGATGCCGTCGCGTGCTTACCTGTCCGCCTTCGGCTTCAAGGGCCCGGATCAGCAGAAGCCATCCAAGGTGCTTTCCGGTGGTGAGCGCAACCGCCTGAACTTGGCGCTGACCCTGAAGGAGGGCGGCAACCTGATCCTCCTTGACGAGCCGACCAACGACTTGGACGTGGAAACCCTCGGCTCACTGGAAAACGCGCTGGAGAAGTTCCCGGGCTGCGCCGTGGTCATTTCCCACGACCGCTGGTTCCTGGACCGCACCTGTACCCACATCTTGGCCTGGGAAGGCAATGTGGAAGAAGGCCAGTGGTTCTGGTTCGAGGGTAACTTCGGCGATTACGAGAAGAACAAGGTCGACCGCCTCGGTGAAGAGGCAGCCCGTCCTTCCTGCGTGACCCACCGCAAGCTGACCCGCTAAAAAGCTGACGCCCCAACTGAGGAGAATGATGGCAACCCCAAGCGTGCACACGTACCGTATTCAAACCCGCTGGTCGGACTTTGATATGTACGGCCACATGATGAACGCAAACTACATCGAGCTCGCCCAGGAAGCGCGCCTGGCCTTTGCCAAGGAACATATCTATTCCAAGGGCCTCGACTTCATTGCATTCGTGCGCCACCTGGATGTGGACTTCCTACGCCCGATGGAGTTCAAAGACACCACTACGGTGGAGGTAGAAACTACCATTTCGCAGATTGGCACCACCTCGTTTACCACTACCCAGCAGGTCAAGGATGACCAAGGGGAAGTTGCGGCAACTGTGGAGTGCGTGCAGGTAGTCATCGATCGTCAGCAGCAGACTCCTCGTCCGCTGACGGAACAGGAAAAGGATATTCTGCAAAATACCGCGGCTAATTAACCGCGGCGCAGAGCGAAGATGAGAAAGGCAGGGCCCGAAGGTATGGTCACCGAGACTCTAGAAATTGGAAGCGGTGGACCTGGCCTTCGGGCCCTTGTCACGCGCGCGGTTGGCTTGGACGCGGGCGCGTCGGTGCGGCTGCGCCAGCTGACTGACGACGTCGTCGATGTCTTTGTCACCACCCCCTTCGAGGTGGTTGCCTCCCGCCGCGTCCAAGGTGTGGCTTCCCGCGATGGAGCTGTGGTTTCCGCGGCCACGCTCGCCGAGCAGCTCAAAGAACATGAATCTAGCGGCACGTTAGATTTGGGTCCCGCCCGCGATCCATCCTGGCCGGGAGCCTTGCCACCGGCCACGGGTTACAGCGTGGTCGATACCTTGCCGGTTACCGTGGTGCGCGATCTATCCGATAAAGGCCAACAGCTAACCCGGCAATTTTCTGGCCCGATGGGCCCGCCGTCCAGCTTGTTGAATCAAACCGTTGTCACGGTGGAAGGCGATGACGCCACGGTGGAAATCCCCATGCGCATGATCTTCGCCTGCACCAACCTGGGGCTTATTCCTGGATTTTCCGCCCCGATGGGTGTGCCGCGGCACCTGCGGGTGGCTCAGCTGGGTCGGTGGGTGCGACTCGACGCCCCCTTCGGCAGCATTTACCGATCCACCCGCTTGTCCTTGTTCTAGCCTTCGCCGCTAGGGCACACCCCTGGTGTTCAACAATCTCGGCGTGCCAGCGCCCCATAATGGGCGGCGTTGCCCGAAAAGTAGTCTGTCTTAGGGGTAGGGGGATCCTTGGGTCGTGGCGCCCGAAACCTTGTGAACAGCGTGTTTAACCGGGTCGTTAGCGTAACGCTACCCCCGCAGTGTGAATTCATTAGCAGACCGCCGCGCGCAAACGTGTCCTGCGTTACTCTTACATGGTCGATGTAATTTCCTGCACTCACAAGGAGACTATGTAATGCGTATTGCTGTGCCAAAAGAAATCATGAATAACGAGAATCGCGTGGCTCTTACCCCGAGCGGCGCGCAGACCCTCGTTCAGGATGGCCATGAGGTCCTCATTGAGACTGGTGCCGGTGAAGGCGCTTCCTTCCCGGACTCCGAGTACGAGGCCGCGGGTGCCAGCATCGTTGGCACTGCGGAAGATACCTGGGCACAAGCAGAGCTGCTGCTGAAGGTGAAGGAGCCGCTCGAAGCTGAGTACCAGTACCTGCGCCCAGACCTCACCGTCTTCACGTACCTGCACCTTGCGGCAGATCGTCCGCTGACTGAGGCACTTGTCGACGCCAATACCACCGCCATCGCCTATGAGACGGTCACCGACCGCCACGGCACCCTGCCGCTTCTCACCCCGATGTCCCAGGTAGCTGGCCGCCTTGCTGCCATCGAAGGCACCCACCACCTGTTGTCCACTCAGGGCGGCCGTGGCCTGCTGGTCTCCGGTGTTCCGGGCACCCAGCCGGCACGCGTCGTAGTTATCGGCGGCGGCCAGGTTGGCGCGTCCGCTGTAGCTATGGCCCACGGTCTGCGCGCCGAAGTGACGGTGCTGGACCTCGATCCGCACGTCCTGCAGCGCTTCGATGACCAGTACGCCGGTGGCGTGCGCACCCTGATCTCCGATCCAGCCACCATCGATAAGGAACTGCAGGAGGCCGACCTCGTCATCGGCGCCGTCCTTATCCCGGGTGCCGCCGCGCCGAAGTTGGTGCGTGAGGAGACCGTAAAGAAGATGAAGAAGGGCGCGGTGCTCGTCGACGTAGCCATCGACCAGGGCGGTTGCTTCGAAAACTCCAAGAAGACCTCCCACGATGACCCCACCTTCAAGGTGCATGACACCCTGTTCTATTGCGTGGCGAATATGCCGGGTGCGGTGGCCAATACCTCCACCCGCGCGTTGTCTTCTGCGACCTTGCCGTATATCCGCGCGGTAGCCAATGACAGCCTGGATGCCGCCATCAAGCGCTTCCCAGGTCTGGAAGGCGGCGTCATGACCCGCGGTGGCCGTCTGGTTTCCGAGCCTGTGCGCAAGGCCTTTGACTGGGAAGACTAGTCATCACCCGGCGTAGTCTGCGCTAGATACACCACAAGCCCGGCGCCCCGTTAGAAATGGGGCCCGGGCTTGAGTTATCTGCGCTGAAGGGGTGGCGTGGTTACGGGGCCTTGTTGATCATCATGGCGGCCACGCGCTGCATGTGATCCCACATCATCTCGCGGTAGGCGGGTGGGATGGTTTCCTCGTCTATGTCCGCGAGGGAGTTGCCCATAAGCTCAAGCCATCGATCATGGGCGGTGATATCGATGGGGTAGGGGGCGTGGCGCATGCGCAGGCGCGGGTGCCCACGGTTTTCAGAAAATAGCTGCGGGCCGCCCCAGTATTGCGCCAAGAACCAGGTAAGGCGCTGTTCTGCGCCTTCCCAGTCGTTATCGGGGTACATCGGGCCAATGACATCGTCCCCTTTGACCTGGGAATAAAAGCCGTGGACGAGGCGCTCAAAGGTCTCCATGCCACCGATGGCCTCATAAACAGAATCCATTTACTCTTCTTCTTCCTTGCGGGGATCGGAAATACCGATGCCGTGCGGGTAGGGGGTCGTAATACCTTTAGCGTGCATGACATTGAGCACGCGAGACTGCAAGAAACGCTGCACGTCCCACTGCTTGCCCGGCAAGGTCTTGGTCGAGACGCGGAAGGATACATAATCCGGCTCAAAGCCAGACATGCCGTCCACACGGGGCGTGCTGAGGATGAGCTTGCGCACCTTATCGTCCTGTGCGGCTTCTTTCACTGCGTCCTCAATGACTTCGCCAGCAACCTCTGGGTCATTAGAAAGGCCTACCGGAATCTGGATGCGGGCAACGGAGTACTCATCGGAGTGGTTGGCCACCTGGAGAATTTCACCGTTGCGCACGTACCACAGGGCACCATCGATATCGCGGACCGTGGTGATGCGCAGGGAGATGGACTCGACATCGCCAAAGACGCCATTGCCCAAATCAACCACGTCACCAATGCCGTATTGGTCCTCAATGAGCATGAAGATGCCAGAAAGGAAGTCCTTCACCAGCGCCTGTGCGCCAAAGCCGAGGGCGACACCGATGACACCGGCGGAGGCGATAAGCGGTGCTACGTTGACCTCTAACTCATCCAGGATGGCAATAACGGCCCACACCCAGACGAAGATGGCGGCGGCGGAACGGGCTACGCCGGCAAGTGTCTTGATGCGGGAGGCGCGCCGGGTCTCGCGGGTTTGGCGCATGGCCTCTTCTTGTTGGCTGAGCTCGGGGCGATTGGCGCGGCCCTTGAATTTCCCGCGCAAGCGCTGCTTATCTAGCCCGGAGGACTTGATGCTATTTTCGGCCACTTTGTTGATAACTCGGTGGAGGAGCCAGTGGGCGATAATGGCCAGGATAAGGATGATAGCGATGCGAATCGGGCGCTCGATAAGCCAGCTTTGTACCTTCTCGTCATTCCAAAAATTGGACACGGACTCGATGGCCGAGTCCGTGGTGGAAGCGGCGGATGCTAAGAATTGCGTATTCATCATTCTTTCTTAGTCGAGGACAAAATGAACTGCGCCCATTGTAAGGGCAGAGGCTGAAAGTGCGATGAGTCGTGGGTGTCTGAGAGTGTGAAAATAAATACCCATCTCTCGGTTGGAAATGAACAGCTTGGTCTAGACTGTGGTGCTATGACTGAACGCAGCACGCAGAACCTCGCTCAAGGCTTTACGTCCCGTTCCATCCATGGCGGCTATCACCCGGATCCGCACATGGGCTCTATCAACGTGCCCATCTATGCCTCGACCACGTTTGCGCAAGACGGCTTGGCGCAGCTGCGCGGCGGATTCGAATACGGCCGCGTGGCCAATCCAACCGTGCGCTCGCTGGAGCGCACCCTAGCGGCACTGGAAGGCGCGGAGTATACGCGCGTGTTTTCTTCCGGCATGGCCGCCGCCGATACGCTGATCCGCATCCTGGTGCGCCCAGGGGACCACGTCATTTTGGGCAATGATGCCTACGGTGGTTCCTACCGCCTGCTCAATGATTTCACCGAGTGGGGCGTGGAGATGTCCATCGTGAACACCAGCGATACCGCAGCGGTTGCGGCCGCGGTTCAAGAAAATACCAAGCTCATCTGGCTAGAAACGCCCACTAATCCGGCGCTAAATATCACCGATATTGCCGCGGTGGCCAAGATTAAGGGCAACGCGCAGGTGTTGGTGGACAATACTTTTGCCACGCCCTACCTGCAGAACCCGCTGGAACTCGGCGCCGACCACGTGCTGCACTCGACCACCAAGTACCTAGGCGGGCATTCCGATGTGCTCGGTGGCGCGGTAGTTACTAATGACGCCCACGTGGACGAGCGCCTGCTCTACTTCCAGGGCAATGTGGGCGCGGTGAGCTCGCCTTTCGACGCCTACTTAACCGCCCGCGGTATTAAGACGCTGTCCGTGCGCATGGACCGCCACTGCGCGAATGCGCAGCGAGTAGCGGAATTCTTGCAGGCGCGACCCGAGGTCAAGCAGGTGCTCTACCCGGGGCTCAAGGAGCACCCAGGGCATGAACTGGCGGCACAGCAGATGCGTGGCTTCGGTGGCATGATGTCCGTGCGCTTCCACAGCGCGGAGCATGCCAAGCAGATCTGCCTCAATACGCGGCTTATCTGCCTGGCAGAATCGCTGGGCGGGGTGGAATCGCTCATCGAGCATCCAAAGAATATGACGCACGTATCCGCGGAAGGGTCCGAGCTGGTGCCGCCGGAGGATTTGGTGCGCATCTCCATCGGTATCGAGGACATCGATGACCTGCTCGCGGACTTGGAGCAGGCCCTCGACGCGCTATAGGCCGCGGCACTGGGTTCATAGCGCAGGTGCGGTGGCTAGGAGCGCACCACGGCAAGGAGGGAACCGGCGGCTTTGTCGGTTTCCTGCAGCATGAGCGGGTCCGTGCCCGGCATGGGGGAAATGGTGGTGTCCGGCCACTGGGAATAGGTGGGGATGCCCACGATGTGCAGGCGCGCATCCAACTCACCGTCCGGGTGAACGGTGCGGCGGGTGGCCCCATCCGTTTCCGGCGAACCAGTGGGCTGGCCGTGATCGGGGAAGGGGCGCACGCGAGCGGAATCCACCAAGCAGCGCGTCATGGCATCGCCGGCGGTGCGGATATCGGGGCGGTGCATAAAGGCGTCGACAAGCGTGGGCGCCGAAGCCGAGCGCGGGCCGGAGGTCAAGGTGAAGTGATCGGCCTCGATGGACACGGTGGGGTGATCGCCTAAGAAGTGGGCCAGGCCGGCGTCGACAAGCGCGAGCAACTGGCGCACGCGGAAGAGCGGCGGGCCGGAGCCGATCATCTGGCCAAAGGACATGACCTGGCCGTAGCGGCCGATGCGGGACTCGCGAGTGTAGCGGCCCTCTGCGCCGAGGATGGAGGCCGGCTTGCGCGATTGCGAAAGCGACCACAGCGCGGCCTTGATGGGGGAGTCATGGCCGGCGGTGGCCTGCCGAATATCGCCTTCCATGGACTGGGCAATGTGCTCGGTGAGCTCAGCGATGTCCCCGGTAAACCCGGCAATCTGGTATATGAGATCGTTCATGTCCCATGGCTCGGTGACCATGGGCGCAATGGCCGCGCCCAGCTCATCGGGGGCGGTGGCATCGATGGCCTCGAGAATCTCTGCGCGCGGGCGCAGGAGGGAATCCGGGCGCACGCGCTCCAAGGTGGTGATATAGGCCTCGTAGCTATCGCGCGCGATGGCAGGCCAGACCTGGGCGTCAAAGTCGATGTCCTGGGTGCCACTGAGCTCCGCAATGACATTTTTCAGGCGGCGGCGCGGCATGGTAGGCGGCAGCTCGCCGTACTCGGACTTGGGGTGGTAGGGGTAGCCGCGGCCGGAGGAAATGATGAAGTTGGGCTCCTGCCCGCAAGGCTCATAGCGCAGGCCGGAGCGCGCGGAATTATCCTCCACGAATGTGCCCCCGCGCTCGATGGTGGTCAGCGCCATAATGTCATAAAAGCCCATGCCCAGCCCGCGCACCAGCACGTCCTCGCCGGCGGGGATAGCGGCGTAGTCCTGCTCTACCGGGTTATTGGGGGCGATCCAGTTCAAACCGGAAGCGGCCAACTGCTTTTCTTGCTCGTTATATTCCGGAATCATCCAGCCATAGGCCAGTACCGTGGCATCGGCGCGCACCTCGGAGCCATCAGATAGGTGGAGGACGTCTTGGTGACCGTCCTCTTTAATGGTCTCCAACCGGCTGAAGTGATTCACGGTGGAAATACTCTTGGGCAGACGTGCAATGACCACGTCATAGACCCAGCGCAGGTACTCGCCATACAGTGCACGCGAAGGGTTGGATTCGGGGCGGGTAGCCGCGAGTTCCTCGCGGTAGTCCTGGGCAATATTTGCGGCCGGTGGGTGCTGCTCAAAAAGCTCGCGCTTGGCGGAGGAAATATTCTCGCCATCGCCGCGCAGCAGCTGGATCCACTCGTACTGAATGGGGCCCTCGAGCACAGGGGCATCCACGGTGGAGCCAGGCTCAGTAAAGAGGGTGACCGCGCCAGCGCGAGTATTCATGCACAGCGTCTTAGTTTGGTCTGTTTCCCAGATACGGCCGGCGCCATGTTGGGCGTCATCGATGAGGTGGACAGTAATGGGGTCGCTGGAATCGTCCATGCGGGCGGAGAGGCGTTCCAAGATGGAAATGCCGCGCGGGCCCATGCCGACGATCGCGATTGCTGGAGTAGACATACCTCCTATCGTGCCACATTCAGGCCCTTTCAGGATCATCGGACCTGGCAGTAGGAATAGAATAGACTAGTTGGTCTACCGAATTCTTGTTGCGCCGCCGTTTTGGCAGGTAATACAGTAGACCGGCCAGTCTTGTATTTCTAGGTATGAGTGTGGTCTAATGGGCGAGTACTACTTAAGACTTAAAGGAACTCGAGCTTTTATGAAGCAACTTTCTCGGCTCCTGCGGCCCGTAGCCGCGGTCCTGGCCAGCGGCGCGCTAGCTCTCTCGCTTACCTCGTGCGCCTCTACTTCCCACGCCGCGGAAGATGGCATGGTCACCTATGTCGAGCCCAATATGTTCAACAACCTCTATCCGCCCTCCGGTGGCTATTACCCCAACGGTGGTGTGCTCAATAACATCACGGACCGCCTGCTCTGGCAGGACCCGGATACCCTCGAGCTGCACCCGTGGATTGCGGAGGAGATGCCCAAGGCAAACAAGGACAACACCGAATTCACCTTCAAGATTCGCAAGGGCGTGACCTACTCTGATGGCTCCCGCCTGGATGCTGCGAACGTGAAGAAGAACTATGACCTTTATGCCTTGGGTGACGAGGACCGCATGCTCACTCCATCGGAGCAGCTGCCCAACTATGAAAAGTCCGAGGTCATCGATGACTACACGGTAAAGTTCTACTTCAGCGAGCCTTCCCCAGGCTTCCCGCAGTCCACCTCCGTGATGAACCAGGGCCTGCTGTCTAATGCCACCCTGGATTTGGATGACACCGGCTTCGCGCCGGGCAACGCCACCGCAATTTCCGGTTCTGGCCCCTTCGTCATCGAAGAAGAAGAGCTGGGCACCAAGCTGGTGCTCAAGAAGCGCGAGGACTATGACTGGGCGCCCCCGGCCCGCAAGGACCACCAGGGTCCGGCCGATATTGAGGGCATCAATATCGTGCTCGCGGCCGAAGACTCCGTGCGCGTGGGCTCGCTTGTAGCCGGCCAGTCCGATGTCGCGCGCCAGATCGAAGCCCCCGATGAGAAGCACCTGAAGGATCAAAACCTGCAGATTTTCGCCGCCCCCACTCGTGGCGTGAACAATAGCTTCCACTTCCACTTCCGCCATCCACTCTTGGAAAACAAGCGCGTGCGCCAGGCCATCATCCACGCCATTGACCGCGATAATATCCTGGACACCCTCTTTTCTGATTCCTACCCCAAGGGCACGTCGATCCTGGCCAAGACGGCTATTGGCTATAAGGATCAGTCCGCGAACTATGCCTTCGATCCAGAAGAATCTAAGCGCCTGCTCGATGAGGCCGGTTGGCGCCCAGGTGAGGATGGCATTCGCGAAAAGGACGGCAAGCGCCTGTCCGTGACCTTCAATGAAGCCGTCCCACAGCCGCGCTCTAAAGAGATGTTCACCAAGGCTCAAGAGATGCTCAAGAACGTCGGCATTGAGGCCAACCTCAACCCGGGTGACCGCTCTGCGCAGCAAAAGGCCATGAAGGACCAAGACACTGTGCAGGTACGCCACACCATGACCGGCCGTGCCAATGTGGACACCTTGGCCACGTGGCTGGATGGCACCGGGCGCAATTCTTTCCTCAACTATGACGAAAAGACCGATAGCTTTGGCGATGAGAAGCTGCAGAAACTGGTGGAGGATTACTTCAACCTCAGCAGTGAAAAGGATCGCCTCGCCATGACCGGCCGCATGCAGGACTACCTGTCCGAACAGGCCTATATCCTGCCCATGTTTGAAGAGCCGCAGGTCTATGGTTTCCAGCCCTATATCGAGGGCTTTAGCACCGAGGCCATCGGCCGCCCATCGTTCTATGCGGTAGACATCAACCCCGCAGGAGGGGAGGACTAAACCATGAGTCTGAAAACTATTGCCTTGCGCATCGGCCAAGCCGTGCTCGTCATCTGGGCAACTTTCACCCTTTCTTTCATCCTCCTAGCAGCACTGCCTGGTGACGCCGTCGCGACCCGCTATGACAACCCCAACTTGGGGCTCAACGCCGAACAGCTGGCCGCCATCCGCGAGGTTTATGGCGCCGATGAGCCGATCTTAAGCCGCTACTTCAGCGCGCTCGGCGGATTCCTCACCGGTGATTTCGGCTTTTCCGTCGCCACCGGTACCGCCGTATCGGAGATGCTGGCAGATGCCCTTCCCTCCACGCTGGCGCTGGCGGTCTTCGCCTTCCTCGTAGGCGTGGTTCTGGCCTTCGTGGTGGCTATTGTCTCCACCTTCGGCCCATTTTCTTGGCTGCGCAGTTTCTTCCGCAGCCTGCCTTCCGTGATGGTTTCCCTGCCCACCTTCTGGATCGGCATCATTTTGATCCAGATTTTCTCCTTTGGCTTGGGCTGGGTGCCGGTCATCGGCGCGAGCGACGCCCAAAGCCTCATCCTGCCGGTAATTACCCTGGCTATCTTCGTGGCCGCGCCGCTGGCGCAGGTGCTGCTGCGCTCCATCGATGAGGTCATGGATATGTCCTTCGTGCAGGTAGTGCGCGCCAAGGGTGCTAGCGGTGCCTGGTTGTTGTGGCGCAACGTCCTGCGCAACGCGCTGCTGCCGGCGCTGACCATGGCTGGCCTTACCTTTGGTGAGCTCGTCGGCGGTTCCGTGGTGACGGAGGCGGTCTTCGCCCGCCACGGCATTGGCGCGCTGACCGTGGATGCGGTGGCTAATCGCGATACCTCGGTGCTACTGGCCATCGTGGTGCTTGCCGCCGCCGTCTTTGTCCTTATCAATCTGATTGTGGACCTGCTCTACCCAGTGCTTGACGTGCGCCTGCGCGAGCGCGAGCACGAGACTGCATCTAGCTCCGCCACCGCTGCCACCACCGCCGATACCACCGCAACGAACGAGAAGAAGGTCCAAGCATGAAGCTTAAATCCACACAGCTGAAGCTCACCCCGGGCACCATCATCTCGCTGATTGTGCTGGGCCTGGCGGTGCTCTGCGCGCTGTTCCCCCAATTATTTACCTCCCAAGACCCTAATCAGGGCGGGGACACCACGGCACTATTACAACCCAGCTTCCAGCACTGGTTCGGCACCGATGCCGTCGGCCGCGATCTCTACACCCGCGTGGTCTATGGCGCGCGCCAATCCCTACTCGGCGCGCTGCTGGCCGTACTTTTCGGCCTCATCGTCGGCACCATCTTGGGCATCATCGCCGGCGTGCGCCGCGGCTGGGTCGATGCCGTCATCATGCGCATCGTGGACGTGCTGCTGTCCATCCCCGGCCTGCTGCTCTCCCTGTCCGTCATCATCGTGCTGGGCCACGGCATCTTCAATGCCGCCATCGCCGTAGGTATCACCTCCGTGGCCACTTTTGCGCGCCTTGCACGCTCCCAGGTGCTTAGCGTTGCCGGCTCCGATTTCGTCGAGGCCGCCTATGGCTCCGGCGGTTCTTCCTTCCAAGTGCTCGTGCGCCATATTCTTCCCAATTCACTCACCGCGGTTTTCGCTGTAGCAGCCCTGCAATTTGGCCTGGCCATTTTGCAGCTAGCCACCCTGGGCTTCTTGGGCTATGGCGCACCGCCCCCAACCCCGGAATGGGGTCTTCTCATCTCTGAATCGCGCGATTACATCGCCACGGCCGGCTGGTTGACCATCGCCCCGGGCATTGTGATCGTCGCCGTGGTCCTCGCGGCTAACCACCTCAGCCAGACACTGCGAAAGGCGGCCTAATGTCCCTGCTTAGCATTAGTGATCTATCCATTACCTACCGCACCGCGCACGGTGAGGTAGAAGCGGTAAGCGGCATTGAGCTCGAGGTAAACCCTGGCGAGATGACCGCCATCGTTGGCGAGTCCGGTTCCGGCAAGTCCACCTCCGCCATGGCCGCTATTGGCCTGCTGCCAGACAATGCGTCGATCGTTTCTGGCACCATTACTTTCGACGGCCGCGACGTGACCCAGTATTCCCAGAAGCAGTGGCGTGAACTGCGCGGCCGCCGCATTGGTTTGATTCCGCAGGATCCCAATAACTCGCTTAACCCGCTCAAGACCATCGGTGCCTCGGTGGAGGAGGGCATGGCCATCCACGGGCAGGGCGATAAGGCCTCCCGGAAGAAGCGTGCACTGGAGCTTTTGGAGCGTGTGGGCATTGATGATCCGCAGCGCCGCTATCACCAGTACCCGCATGAGCTATCCGGCGGCATGAAGCAGCGCGTGCTCATTGCCGCGGCCGTGGCATTGGAGCCGGAGCTCATCATCGCCGATGAGCCTACCTCCGCGCTTGATGTCACCGTGCAGAAGATCATCCTGGACCTCCTGGATGAGATGCGCGAAGAGCTCACCATGGGCATCCTTTTCATTACCCATGATCTGGCCGTGGCGGGCGACCGCGCCAATAACATCGTGGTCATGGAAAAGGGCACCGTCCGCGAGTCGGGCGTTGCTGCCCGCGTCCTCACCGACCCCCAGCACGCCTACTCCAAGCGCCTGCTTGCCGACGCCCCCTCGCTCACCGCCCCCACTTCCTCCCAGGCCGCATCTCCTGTGCGGGCCGCCGTGCCCGCGCACCGCGAAACCTTGCTCGAGGTGGAAGGGCTGAGCCAACGCTTCGGGGATTTCACCGCGGTGGAGGACATCAACTTTTCCGTAGCCCGCGGCACCACCCATGCATTGGTGGGGGAGTCTGGCTCCGGTAAGACCACCACCGGCCGAGCCATTTCCTTGTTGAGCACGCCCACCTCCGGCAGCATTCGCTTGGGCGGGGAAGACATTAGCACCGCCCGTGGCAAGCGCCGTCGCGAGCTGCGCCGTTCGATCCAGATGGTTTACCAAAATCCTTTTGGCTCGCTGGATCCGCGCTTGAGCATTGGCGATACCATCGCCGAACCGGTGCGCAATTTCACCGGCGCTTCCAAGCGGGATGCGCGTGCCAAAGCACGCGAATTTCTTGATTTGGTGGCCTTGGATTCTTCCATGGCTTCCCGCCGTCCCCGCGAGCTCTCCGGTGGTCAACGCCAGCGCGTGGCCATCGCCCGCGCCATGATCATTGAGCCCGATCTCGTGGTGCTCGATGAGGCCGTGTCCGCGCTCGACGTCACCGTGCAGGCGCAGATCCTGCGCCTGCTCGACGAGCTGCAGCGCGAGCTGGAACTTACCTATATCTTCATCTCCCACGATCTGGCGGTAGTTAATCAAATTTCCGATACCGTTTCCGTGCTCTCCCACGGCACGCAAGTGGAATCCGGACCTACCGCGCAGGTTTTTGCGCATCCGGAAACCGAGTACACGCGCCAACTAATTGACGCCATCCCTGGCTCCCGCTATCGTGCCGGAGACCTAAACTTGGGGCTATAACCGCGCCCCAGAAAGGTTGGACTGAAAATATGACTGACATTATTAATGAGCTCTCCCACGCCAGCGCCGAGGTGCAACAGCTGCGCCGTGCGCGCCATGATGCGCAGGACAATGCGCAACTGAGCTTTAGCGCTTTGCTCGAGCCAGCAGAGCCAGGCGAGTTCTCCTATACGGAGCGCTATGCCGTAGCGGCTTTTACCGCTGCAATCTACCAGGCGAGCGAGGCTGCGGATTTCTACTTCGACTTGCTGGAAGATGAGGCCGACGAGGACCTTGTTGCCGCCGTACGCGCCGCGAGCCAGCGCGGTGTGTCCACCGGCCCGTATCACCAGGGTGATTTCCTTATCTTCGGCGATACCGCCGCGGAGGCCGCGCTGGGCACGCGCCTAGCTGCCGCCCTCGACTGGGCGCACCTTTTGGCTTTCCACCCCAAGGATGCCTCCCCGCAGGCGATCGGACACCTCGATGCCGCAGGATGGTCCGCTACGGAAATCGTCAGCCTGTCCCAGCTGGTGGCATTTTTGGCCTTCCAGCTGCGCGTGGTCCACGGACTGCGCGTGCTTTCTGGCGAGGATCCCGCATCCCACCCCGCAGCCGAGCGCGCCGCCGGCGTGGCCGATCCGGGTTGGGAGGTAACCGCGACTACGTTGCAGCCCGATACCGTGCTGCCGGACCACTTTGTCAACCACTCCCTGGGCTGGAAGCCCTGGGTAGAGGCGCTGGCGAAGGAGGATTTCACCGCGGTGCATACCGATGCCCTCATCAAGCTAGAGCGTATCGATTCCGAGTACTTCCGCTTGCTCGCCCGCGACCCTGCGGCCTTGAAGGCGCGCACGCTGACTGACCTAGACATCTTCTATAACACCGAAGGTGGCCTCTCCCGTGCGGACCGCGAGCTTGCCGCTACTGTGGCTTCGCGCTACAACGGCTGCGAGTACTGTGCCTCCGTGCACCAGGCGCGGTGCGTCCAGGAAGGCGGCGACCGTGAAATCGTAGACCGCCTCTTGGACGAGGGTATCGACGCCGACCTTGGCTCAAAGGAATGGGATCTTATCCGTCGTGCCGCCGTGGCGCTGACGGAATCCCCGTTCGCCTTCGATGCGGCACTATGCGCAGACCTGCGTGCGGCCGGATTCGATGATCAATCCATTCTGGACCTCATCTACGCTTCCTCCTTCTTCAACTGGGCTAATCGTTTGATGCTCACCCTGGGCCAGCCGGACGTGCCTAAGCGCTTCCGTTAATCGGCTACCGCCGGTGACTGGTTCGGAGCGGCGCTGAAGGCGAAGGATCCCTAAGATGGGGCGGCATGACTGATACTAAGAACGTCACCGCATCAGCACACTCGGAGAGCGAAGCCCCGCAGAAGGTCGCCGTCGTCACCGGCGCTACCGGCGGCATGGGCCGCGAAATCATCGCTGACCTAGCCGGTGATTATCACGTGTACGCACTGGGCCGTAGCGCGGCGGAGTTGCCCGAATCGGACTCTATTACGCCGGTGGCCATCGACCTCGTCGCCGGCCTCGATGAAGGTATGAAGCTGCCGGAGCTAGACCGCGTGGACGTGCTCGTCCACGCTGCCGCGCGGGCTACCAAGTACTCCGTGGAGGAAGCCACGCCGGAAAATTGGCGCGCGCATATGGACCTCAACGTGCATGCCCCTGCTGAGCTGACCCGCGCCTTGCTGCCGCAGTTGCGCAAAGCGGAGGGCACCGTGGTCTTTATCAACTCTGGCGCTGGACGCCACAGCTACGGCGATAATGTCATCTACGCGGCGACCAAGCACGCGTTGTATGCACTCGCCGATGGATTGCGCATCTCTGAGCCGGGAATCCGCGTATCTACTGTGGCTCCGGGGCCTACCGATACTCCGATGCTGAAGGGGCTGCAGGATTATGATCCCTCCCAGGTCATTGCCCCAGCCGAGGTGGCTCGTGCCATTCGTACCGTGGTGGAGGCAGGGCCCACCACCCAGCTGACGGAAATCCAGGTCAGGCCGCGAATCGAACTACATCTGCGCAAGTAGGAACGCAAGTTGTGGTAATGGACATCACACATTAATGGGGTTGGTTTCCAGGGGTGTCCATTACACTCGGGGGCTGTGACTTCCCAAAGCCGAAAACGGCCCGCCTATCTCCGTATCTCGGATGCCCTACGCGACAAGATCGAACGCAATGAATTAGAACCCGGTCAGAAATTTCCTACCGAACGCGAATTGGTCCGAGAATTTCATGTCGCGCGCATGACCGTGCGCCATGCTTTAGACATTTTGGAAGTAGAAGGCCTCATTGACCGCCGCCGCGGGCGCAGTGGTGGCACCTACGTGCGCACGGTTCCCCCTACACTGAGCCTGACCAACAAGGACAATATCGTCACCCAGCTGCGCGAGCGCGGGCACGATACCGCCGTGCGCGTGGTCTCCGTTAACAAGGCCCACGTGCCCAAGCATGTGGCAGCGGTCCTGGATGTTAGCGATTCCACCTTTGCGTGGGATATCAAGCGCGTCTATACCGTCGATGGCAAGCCCGTCATCCTCTCGCGCTACACCATCCCGGTAGATATGGCTCCCGATCTCAATCAGCACGATCTGCGCGAGCCCATCATGGAAATCCTGGCTGGCTATAGCCTCAAGCCAGTCTTTAAGCGCGAGAGCATGCGTGCCGCTACCGCGCGCACCGAAGAGCAGAAACTTTTGCACGTGAGCCGATCTCACCCGCTGCTTCGGTTCGTGCGGCTGTTAAAGACTAAATCGGGCGCGGTCTTTGCCTATATTGAAGAGTCACTGCGCTCTGATATCGCCAACGTCGAGGTGGTCCTGGGTGAGGATCCCGCGCCGCAACCCCTACCGGGCCAGGGCAACGGCGCGGGAAAGCCGGCTTAGCTAGCGTCGACCTGGCGGTTGCGCAGCGCGCGGGCCACGCGGTCACGCTGCTCGGTGACCGTACGGCGCAGACCACCCGGCAGATCCTTCTTCAAAAAGGCATCGGCGCGCTCCAGGCCCTTGTGCGTGATATCCCAGGCAGGGAAGAGACCCGTCACGGTGGTCAGTGCCACCTCGGAGGATTGGGAAGACCATACCTTTTCTGCGATATCGAAGAACTCCGCGGTGGGCAGGAACTCATCGCTATGCGGGTAGAGCAGGCCTTCCAGCTTGGAGGTGAGCTCGCGGTTGGTGAGATTTCCCGCCACGATTTCTTCCCATACCGCGCGCTTGTTCTCGGCGGTTGCCACGGCTGCGCGGGCACGCAGGGAAGAGTAGTAGCCGGTGGCGGAATTATCGCGCTCGAGTTGCGCGTCCGCGGCAGCGGGGACGTCTTCTACCGCGCCATCGGCGGCAAGTGCCGCCAGTGCGGACCAGCGCAGTCCCGCATCCGCGGAGGACTCGAGCACGCCGCGCAGATAGTCGCGCGCGCTATCGTGCAGGCGAATCTTCGCCAGTGCCTGGGTGCAGATGATGGAGCGCTGGGCATCGGGGCTGTGGGCGCCGTCGAGGAGGGCGTCGGCAAGCAGGGTGCTCTGGGCGGCCCACTGTGGATCGGCATAGTTCTTCAGCGCGCTAGACGCCTGCAAGACAATGCGCTCGAGGACGGCGAGCTCCGTCTCCGCCTGCATGCCGCGGGCAACCAGCTGGATGAAATCGCGGGCGCGCATAGTACCGGCGCGGGTCATCTCCCAAGCGGTAGACCAGCACAGGGTGCGGGCCATAGGATCGACGAACTTATCAATATTGTCCAGCAGGAATTGCAGGGAACCCGCGTCCAGCTCGATGAGGCAATAGGTCAGGTCATCGTCGTTGGGCAGCAGGAAATCAATGTCTGCCAACTGGCGGCCGATGAGCTCTGGAATCTCGGTGGAAGCGCCATCGATATCCATCTCGATGCGATCGGTGCGCACCACCTTGCCGTCCTGCAGGTTATACAGGCCTACCGCCACGCGGTGGGTGCGCAGGGTATCGCCGCTCTGGGTGAGATAGGCATGAGTGATGTTGCCGGATTCATCCGCATTGAGTGCCACGCTGAGCGTATTGATGCCCGAGGTCTTGAGCCACTGTTGCGCCCAGAAGGAAAGGTCGCGGCCGGAGGCCTCTTCCAGGTGGCGCAACAGATCATCAAAGGTGGCATTGCCCCATGCATGGGCGGCGAAGTGGCGGCGCACACCAGCCAGGAAGTTGTCGCGGCCGACATAAGCCTGCAGCTGCTTCAGCACTGAAGCGCCCTTGGCGTAAGTGATGCCATCGAAGTTTTGCTCCACCGTTTCGATATCGCTGGCATCGGTGGAAATCGGGTGGGTGGTCGGCAGCTGATCCTGCTGATACGCCCAGGACTTTTCCACATTGGCAAAGGTTACCCACGCGGTATCGTATTCGGTTTCCTCCGCCTGGGAGATGGCGGCGGACCAGGTGGCGAAGGACTCATTGAGCCACAAATCGTCCCACCACTGCATGGTGACCAGGTCACCGAACCACATATGCGCCAATTCGTGCAGGACGGTATCGGCGCGGCGCTCGTACTTATAGTGCGTGGCCTGGGAAGTAAAGACGTACTCATCGCGGATGGTGACGCAGCCGGCATTTTCCATCGCGCCGGCGTTGAACTCCGGCACGAAAATTTGGTCATACTTGCCAAAGGGGTAGGGGAAACCGAAGTTGCGGTGGTAGAAATCAAAGCCCTGCTTGGTCTCCGTGAACAGGCGCTCGGCATCCAGTGCGTGGGCGAGCGAAGCGCGGCAGTAGATGCCGAGTGGCACCTCGAGCTTTTGGGCCGGCTTGCCCTCTGGGTGTGCGGTCAGCTCGCCGCGCCAGGTATCGGTGACCTCGTGGTACGGGCCGGCACACAGGGCTACTAGGTAGGTCGATAGTGGGTAGTCGATGGCCGTGCTGGCTACATCGCCTTCCCAGGTCACCGGGCCATTGCTAATGATGGTCCACTCTTCGGGTGCCTTGAAATGCAGCGCGTAGGTGGCCTTCATATCCGGCTGGTCAAAGCAGGCGAAGACGCGCTTGGCATCGGCGGTTTCAAACTGGGTATAAAGGTAGACCTTGTCATCGGCGGGGTCTACAAAGCGGTGCAGACCCTCACCGGTGCGGGAGTACGGGATCGTGGCGGTGACTTCTAGCGTGTAATCGGCTACCTGGAGGCCAGACAGGGGAATGCCGTAGGTAGGGTTATAGGACTCAGTGGGCAGGGGATTGCCGTTGAGGCGTACCTCCTGGATTTCTTCGGCGCGCAGATCGATAAAAGTCGAGCCGATCTCTCGCGAGCTAAAGCTCACCTTCGTAGTGGACAGGAAGTGGGTATCCGAATACTTGAGGTCTAAAGTGACATCGTAGTGGTCCACCTCGATCATTCGGGAGCGTTGAACCGCTTCCTCGCGAGTCAGGTTTATAGAGGTCATGGCCTATATTCTCCTTCTAAGCCGAAAATAGTTCTGCATCCACAGTAGTCGTGCACCTAGGCTGGTGGGGCAAACTTTTTCAATCAAAGGAGTATTCATGGCTGACGCAGTAAAGTTCTGGTTCGACGTATCCTGCCCCTTCGCGTGGGCCACCTCGCGCTGGATTAAGGAAGTAGAAAAGGTGCGCGACATCGAGGTCGAGTTCGAGCCGATGTCCCTGTCCGTGCTCAATGACGGCCGCGATCTGGACTCCAACTACATGGACATGATGAAGGCTAACTGGGGCCCAGCCCGCGTCTTTGCCAAGGTCAAGGCCGAGCGCCCTGAGAAGGTAGACGAGCTCTACACCGCAATGGGCACCCTGATTCACGCCAAGGGCAACGGTATGCGCACCGGCTTTGGCGCCTATGATGACATCATCGCCCAAGCCCTAGCGGAGGTGGACCTCCCAGCAGAGTTCGCCGAGGTAGCCAATACCGAGGACTATGACGAGAAGCTGCGCGAGTACCACCACAACGGCATTTCCGCTGTGGGCGATGAGGTAGGCACCCCGGTTATCAAGCTGGGCGAGACCGCCTTCTTTGGCCCAGTTATTACCCGCATCCCTACCGGGGAAGAAGCAGGCGAGCTTTTCGACGCCTCCCTGCGCCTTGCCCAGTACCCCTACTTCTTCGAGCTCAAGCGCTCCCGCACCGAGATGCCCCAGGTGGAGGAGAACTAAGCGCTTTTCTCACGTCGGCGCAGCTGAATTGCGGCGCCGACACACAGCGCGATGGTCAGCGGGGTCAAGATGAATGCCGGCAGACCTGCGATATTGATAGAGGGAAGTTCCATGCCGGCCCGAAAGTCGTCCCACGCGACTAGCGCCCAGGATGCCCACGAGGCACCGGCAAGAAGCGCGATAATGCCGGCCGCAATTGCGCCCCCGTTGGACCTCGGTTTCCCGCGCACCTTTTGCGCAATCCACCACACTCCCAGGCCCAGGTGAGCCAAAGTGGCAAGAATGCTTGCGATAAGCGGGAGGAGGAAGCCCCCGCTGCCGGAAACTTGAACGCCAAGCATAATGATGCAGGCGAGAAGGCTCCCGCCGTAGAGCGCGAGGACTGGTTTGGTTATAGGCATGGCTTTCCTCCTTTATAGCGATTGTGGTCGCCCGCGAGCCTATCAGGAAAATGTAATACGAAACAGGGTGGGCGCTAAGCCTCCTCCAGACGCGCCGGGCCGGTAGAATGTGGGCCATGCGCGTATATCTAGGAGCAGACCACGCAGGTTTCGAAACCAAGAACCTGATCGCTGAACACCTCACCAAGCAGGGCCACGAAGTCATTGACTGCGGCGCCCATACCTACGATGCCGAGGATGACTATCCAGCCTTCTGCATCGAAGCGGCACAACGCACCATCAATGACCCAGGCTCCCTGGGCATCGTGCTCGGCGGCTCCGGCAACGGCGAGCAGATTGCCGCCAATAAGGTCAAGGGTGCTCGCTGCGCACTGGCCTGGTCCGCAGAGACCGCCCGCCTTGCCCGTGAGCACAACAATGCCCAGCTCATCGGCATCGGTGGCCGCATGCACACCGAGGAGCAGGCACTGGAAATCGTCGACGCCTTCCTAGACCAAGAATGGTCCCGCGCGGAGCGCCACCAGCGCCGCATCGACATCTTGGCGGAATACGAGCGCACCGGCATCGCCCCGGAGTTGCCAGAGGCCTAAGCCACGCAAAACGCCGCGGACCAATGGTGGTTCCGCGGCGTTTCTGTGTGCGCACCGGTCGGCTCGGCCGAGGCGCTAAGGCTTAAGCGTCATTCATGTCATTCGGGTGCGGACCGCCGCGTCCCTCTTCGCCCTCATCCAGGGCGGTGATGGCAGCCATCTCGTCCTCTGTGAGCTCAAAGCCGAAGACGTCGAAATTCTCCGCGATGCGCGAGGGCGTGGCGGACTTAGGGAAGAGGATGACGCCATTTTGCAGGTGCCAGCGGATGACGACCTGCGCTGGGCTGACATCGTGCGCCGCAGCGGCGTCGGTGACCTCGGGGGCATCCAAAATATCGCTCTTACCCTGCCCCAAAGGCCCCCATGCCTCAATAGCTACGGTGTGGGCGCGGAAGGCGTCCAGCTCGCGCCAGCGCTGCAGGTAAGGGTGAAGCTCGACCTGATTGACCGCCGGCTTAACGTCGGTCTTGAGCTCCAGCTGGTCCAGGTGCTCGAGCTCGAAGTTGGAGACGCCGATGGACTTCGCCTTGCCCTGCTTTTGCAACTCAATGAGCTGCTGCCAGGCTACGACGTAGTTTCCCTTCGCCGGGGTCGGCCAATGGATGAGGTAGAGATCCACATACTCTAGGCCGAGCTTGTCCAAAGATTCATCAAGTGCTGCGGCGGCATCGGTCTGGCGGTCATTCCACAGCTTGGTGGTGACAAAAAGTTCCTCGCGCGGGATGCCGGACTTGGCAATTGCCCGGCCCACGCCTTCCTCGTTGCCATAGATAGCGGCGGTATCGATATGGCGATAGCCCACGCGCAGGGCCTCGGCTACCAGCTCTTCGGTCTTATCCGGATCCATTTGGAATACGCCGAAGCCCAGCTGCGGGATGGTATTGCCGTCATTCAGGGTGATGTTAGGTACGCTCATGCGCCCCAGACTACCTGCCTACTGCAGTGGGCCGAGCGTGATGAATTTATTCCACGTCTCCCACTCATCTTGCAGGCGGGCGCGCTCGTGGGGTGGGGTAGCGGTGCCGTCGATAAGCGCGGCGTCAATCATGCGCACGCCATTGTCAAAGAACAACGCGGCGTGCCCCGAGGCGCCATGGCGCAGTACCGGAACCAAGTTCAACCCATCGAAGGACAAGCGAGCATTGGGCCGCACATCCAGCCCGGCAATGGCGGCGAGGGTAGGAGCCAAGTCAATAGGGGAGACCAGCTCGTTATTCTCCCCGTTTTCCGCCACGCCCGGCCATAGCACCGACATCGGGGCATTTCCACCTAGCAGGGAGCAGACAGCAATGACGCCTTCAACCTGATCGAGTTCCTCCAGGCTGGGCTGTTCAAGTAGGCGGAAGACATCGTCACCGGCAGGGTCCGTGTCTTCACGCACCTCATAGCCCACCCCAGCAAAAACCTCACTGATGCGCGTGGTGGCTTGGCGCTGTGGGTACTGCCCAGTCAGGGTACCGCGGCGGGAATCCGCATAGGTTTCCGAAGGTACCCACGTGTTATTAAAACGAACGCCGCGCAGTGCGGTCTCCGGCGCATGGTCAAAGGTCGCAAGAGTGATATCCATGGATTCAATTCTAGGCTTGCCGACGCCCCCTTCGACGAACTTCGCTTAGTGATATCGGTGAGCGGACGCTCGCCGAGACGATTCAACGATTTCGTCCCTATAAATCGCCTATTTCGTCGACGGTCGCGGTGGTTTAGATGGACGAAATCGTTGAAAGTAGCTTCCTAAGGGGAGCTGGCGCTATTCGAGCTCCAGGCCCTCAATGCCGTGCACCGTCACGGTCTCTGACAGCGGCGCGCGGCCCGGAGCCGTATTAAAGACTGGGCTAGATTCATCGGCCGTTCCAAAGGTGATGGCGGCGACCAGCTTGTAGTCCTCGTCCACGCCGAGGAATTCGCGTGCGGTTGGCGCAATCAAGGAAATCATGCCCTGTGGGATGCCGTGATAGCCGTGTGCTTCCAAGGAAAGCAAGAAGTTTTCGGCGTAGGTTCCTTGGTCAAAGGCGGCACGGACGCGGTCGCCCATCGGTGGGATAAAAAGAAGTGCCGCATGCGGCGCGCCGAAGAAGCGCAGGTTTTCGCGGACGAACTCCACGCGGCCTTCTTTATCCTCGCGCTTAATGCCAAGCAGCCCGTACATTTTGGCGGCCAGTTCTTGGGAACGCTGGGGATGGATGCCCTCACCATAATCGGTGGTGAAGTCCGGGCTGAGGCCGTTGGTGTCGAATTCCTTAATCAGCGCCGCGCTGAGCTCCTTGAGCTTTTCTCCGCCCACCACGTGGACGTTCCACGGCTGGGTATTGGAGTTGGACGGTGCGGATTGAGCGTCCTCCAAAACCTGTTTGATGTCTTCCACCGGCATGGGCTCCGGCAGGAATGCGCGGGGAGAGTGGCGATTGCGGATAAATTCGGAATACTTATTGGTTGAAGTCATGCGCGCCACTGTACACATTGCCGCATGCGTCCACCTTAAACCAAGTGTGGCCAGCGCAGATGAGTAGGGCCGGGGAAGTAAAACGAAAAATCGCCCACCTGAAAGATGGGCGAGACGTGGAGGGAATGACGGGAATCGAACCCGCGTCTTCAGCTTGGAAGGCTGAGGTATTAGCCACTATACGACATTCCCACAGCGCGCTATTGAAACGCTGCGCCATACTTTAGCGCATGCGGCGGCAAAAATGAAAATAGGGAACTAGGGTAGCGCTTGAGCCGTTGTTATAAGCAGAACAGCCCTACCAATAGAAGGCGATGATCATAGTGGAAATTTTGCTCCTTGTGCTGGCAGTGGGCGGAGGTGCGTGGTTTATGTCCTCGCGCAACTCTCAAAAGCGCCGCGAGGAACGAGAAGCACAGCAATTGGCCGATGCACAAGCCGATGCTCGCCGGTGGATTGAACGCCTGGGTGGACAGGTAATGCAGATTTCTGGCACCGATTCTGCCTCCCAGCAGGCAATGGCCGATGCGTCCGAGCGCTTTACTGCGGCTAACTCGGCAATTTCGCGCGCCACTACTGCAAAGCAGGCGAACCTCGCGCGTGAGTCGGCTCTGGAAGGCATGCATTATGTGAATGCCGCGCGCGAGATTATGGGCATGAACCCGGGCCCAGAGCTGCCACCGCTCGAGGGGCAGCGCGCCGCCGGCAAGGTAACGGAAAAGCGCACCGTGGAAGCGAATGGCCAGCAGATCACTGCTTCGCCATATGCCTCCGCGGATACCCCGAACTACTACCCAGGCGGAACCGTCGCAGGGCGCCCAGTTCCGGCAGGGTGGTACTCGCGTCCGTGGTGGGCCGATGCATTGCAGACCGGCGTGTGGATGGTTGGCTACTCCATGATGTTTAATGCCCTGTTCTCCGGTATGTCTGGCATTGGTTATTCCGCGGCCGCTGCCGAAAACGGCGACTGGGGCGGTGGTGACGGCATGGGCGATGCTGGCGACATGGGCGGTGACGTTGGCGATGCTGGCGACATGGGCGGTGGCGATGACGGTGGCGGCCTGTTTGATGGCCTTGGCGATGGCGATGGCGGTGGATTCTTTGACGGAATGTTTGATTTCGATTTCGATTTCTAGCCGCTAGGCTGTCAAAATCGTCTTCTGTGCTGCGGGGATTCCATTAAGTGGGGGTCCGTTTAGGAGATTTAAAACGGACACGGTACACTGTCTCAGGTATGCAACGCAGCCAAGGTAACTTGGTGGCCTACATACGGGGCGTGGCGCAGTTTGGTAGCGCACCTGCTTTGGGAGCAGGGGGTCGCAGGTTCAAATCCTGTCGCCCCGACGTATGGGGGTCTGGAAATGCCCTAATAAGGATTTCCGGACCCCCTTTAAGTTTATGTACGTAAAACAATGAAGCCAGGGAGATTCACTCGTGAAGACCACCGTAGACAAGCTGAGCGATACCCGCGTTAAGCTCACCGTCAACGTTCCGTTTGCGGAGCTGGACCAGGAAATCGATCAAGCTTACGCGGCAATCGCGCAGCAGGTTTCTATTCCAGGTTTCCGTAAGGGCAAGGCACCGCGCCAGCTTATTGACGCTCGCTTCGGCCGCGGCCCCATCCTGGAGCAGGTTGTCAATGACATGCTGCCTTCCCGTTACGAGCAGGCAGTCAAGGAAAACGATCTGAAGGTCATCGGCCAGCCGGACGTTGATATTTCCAAGATTGAGGACAAGGACTTCGTGGAGTTCACCGCAGAGGTTGATATCCGCCCTGAGTTCGAGATTCCGGACTTCTCCAAGATCTCCGTTACCGTCCCAGCCCTAAAGTCTGACGAAGAGGACGTCGACAAGGCTCTGGAGGAGCTGGCAGAGCGCTTTGGTGAGCTCAAGGACACCAAGCGCAAGATGAAGACCGGCGACTACGCCATCATCGACATCACCGCTGAAATTGACGGCGAGAAGATCGAAGACGCTTCCACCGAGGGCCTGTCCTACCGCATTGGCGACGATGACCTTATCAAGGGTCTGGATACCGCCCTGCGCGGCATGAAGACCGGTGAAGATAACGAGTTCACCTCCACCATCCAGTCCGGTGAGCACAAGGACGAAGAGGCCACCATCAAGGTCCATGTCCAGCAGTCCAAGGAGCGCAAGCTGCCGGCTATGGACGATGAGTTCGCTCAGATGGCTTCTGAGTTCGACACCATGGACGAGCTGCGTGAATCCACCAAGACCCAGGTGGAGGAGACCAAGAAGGCTGAGCAGGCTGCACAGATCCGCGATGAGGTTCTGAAGTCCGCACTGTCCGAGGTTGAATTCGAACTCCCGCAGTCCGTAGTGGACGAGCAGGCTCACTCCCAGCTGCACCAGATCCTGGGCCAGCTGGCTCACGATGAGAAGGCACTGGCTCAGCTCCTTGAGGCACAGGGCACCTCCCGCGAAGAGTTTGATAAGCAGACTCGCGAGCAAGCAGAAGAGTCCGTCCGCACCCAGCTGTTCCTTGACGCCGTAGCCGAGAAGGAAGAGCCGGAAGTTTCCCAGCAGGAGCTGACCGACCACATCCTGTTCACCGCTCAGTCCTACGGCATGGACCCGAACCAGTTCATCCAGCAGCTGCAGTCCAACGGCCAGATCGCAAACCTCTTCTCTGACGTGCGCCGTGGCAAGGCACTGGCTGCCGCTATCTGCCGCACCACCGTCAAGGATGAAGAGGGCAATGACGTAGACGTTGACCAGTACTTCGGTGAAATCGAAGAAGAGGACGCTGCAGAAGCTTCCGAGGAGAAGTAATCTCCCACTTGTAACGCGCTGCTGCCACATGTGTGGTGGCGAGCGCGCATGAAACCCCGGATTCAGGTAACTCAAGGATGAGCCTGAATCCGGGGTTTGTGTCATTGTGGACGCCCTCTAGGAGTCTTTGAGTACTTCGAAGAGGGCGTGATGTGATGTGTGTTGGCTGGGGATACCGCTAGCCGTTCTTGGCTCTAAAGGCCTCGTCGGTCAACTGCAGGAAGCGCATAACGTAATCCTTGACAAAGTCTGCGGTACGTTGATTGAGATGTCCGGACTCTTCGAAAAGGGTGGGGGATTGGCCCAGAAATACTTCGGGCTGACCAGGGAGCGGCATGTCGAAGTAGGACAGAGCGAGGCGAAGGTTCTTCTGTGAACTGTAGCCGCCCATGCGGCCTACAGAGTGGCTAATGATACCTGCGGGAAGGTTCTTCCACGCCACATCTGAGTTGGGTTTAGAGCCGATGTCCACTGCGTTTTTGAGGCAGGCAGGGATAGTGCGGTTGTTCTCTGGCGTAATGAAGAGGATCCCGCTCGAGTTCTTGATGGTCTCGCGAAAGGTGGTGTACTCAGCCGGAGTGGGCTTGTCCGTGACGGCGGGGTCATCGTAGTCGAAGTCATAGAGCGGCAAGTCACGGATTTCCACGATGTTTGCCTCGTAGCCTTCAGGGATCATCGTGAGCACCTCGTGTGCAATCTTGCGTGCAAATGACTCTCGGCGCAGGCTGCCGACGATAACGCTGATACGTGGGGTGGTCATGGTAAACCTTCTTTCTTAGTTGGGTGTAGGGAGACGTGGTCAAGGGAGAAAAGGCTTGCAGCCAAAGGCCGGTGGTGGGCCGGCAGCGTGGGCGGCGGTGAGGAAGCCATCTACTTTGTTTCCTTCTTCATGGCGGAAGTACAGTTCGATGAGTCCTAGAAGCCCCCCGAGGACGGCCTCTCGTGCGGCGGATGTATTCAACAGCCGCATGGCTGCGGGTTGGTTTCCTTCGCGGATGGCTTCAAACAGCGCGATGGTCTCAAGCCAGCTTCCTTGGTCCGGTCGCGGAAAAGGTTTAGAAATCCCAGTCATCATCACTCGTTTCTTCAGCAGTACCAATGACATAGGAGGAACCAGATCCGGAGAAGAAGTCATGGTTCTCATCTGCTCCGGGGGCTAGGGCCGCGAGGATTTCTGGGTTCACTTCCGTTTCTTCGGGCGGGAAATAATCCGGGTAGCCCAAATTCATGAGTGCCTTATTGGCGTTATAGCGAACGAACACGGCTACATCATCCATGAGCCCCAAAGGCTCATATAGCTCGCCGGAATAGTCCAGCTCTAGTGCATAAAGCTCTTCGAGCAAAGAAATGGTGAAATCATGCATCTCCTTCTGCCGTAGCGGGGTCGTGGATTCCAGACCGCGCTGATATTTGTAACCCGAGTAGTAGCCGTGCACTGCCTTGTCACGCAGAATGAGGCGGATCATGTCTGCCGTATTTGTCAGGGTGGCGTGGACAGAAAAGTGCAAGGGAAGATAGAAACCCGCGTAGAGAAGCAGCGAGGAAAGCAACGTCGATGACACCTTGCGTTTGAGTGGATCCGGCCCAAAATAGTGCGCGAGAACTTTCTTAGCGCGTGCCTGGAGAAGGTCGTTATTCACCGCCCAGCGGTATGCTTCATCAATTTCCTTTGTACTGCTCAGGGTAGAAAACACTGAAGAGTATGAACGGGCATGGACTGACTGCATGAAGGCGATGTTGGTATACACGGCCTCCTCGTGTTCGGTGCGGGCATCTTGAATCTGACAGATTTCACCCACGGTGGCCTGGACAGTATCCAGGGTGGTGAGTCCCGTGAACACCCGCATGGTGAGGTTGCGTTCCTCGGGTGTCATCTTCTGCCACGCCGGGAGATCATTAGAAAGCGGGACCTTCTCTGGCAACCAAAAGTTGGCGGTTAGACGGTTCCACACTTCAAGATCCTTGTCATCGCTCACCCGGTTCCAATTGATGGCGCGGATGCGGGCTGAAGGATCATGCCGGTAGCTCGGCGGAGTAACTGAAATGCTGGTTAGTTCAGCACTATTCGATGTTGACGACATAGCTTCTTTCTTTCTGAGTGAATGGTTGTGGACAAGGGGGAGGACCGTGCTCCTACAAAGCACAGGAGACGCAGCCTTCGACCTCGGTTCCTTGGAGCGCGGATTGGCGTAAACGGATGTAGTAGAGGGTCTTGATTCCGGCTTTCCAGGCATAGATTTGTGCCTTGTTGATGTCCCGCGTGGTGGTATCAGCGGTAAAGAATAAGGTCAGGGAAAGCCCTTGGTCCACGTGTTGGGTGGCCATGGCGTAGGTGTCGATGATTTTTTCGTATCCCACGGCGTAGGAGTCATCGAAATACTCCAGGTTGTCGTTGGTCATTTCCGGCGCGGGGTAGTACACGCGCCCCAAGCGGCCTTCCTTGCGTATTTCAATTTTGGAGGCAATTGGGTGGATGGACGCGGTGGAGTCATTGATGTAGGAAATTGATCCAGTGGGTGGAACTGCCTGCAAGTAGGCGTTGTAGATGCCGTCTTGCATCACTTGATTCTTGAGCCGTAGCCAATCCTCGCGTTGAGGGATCTGCACGCCTGCTTCGTGGAAGAGCTGTTTTACGTGTTCAGTGGCTGGCGCCCAGTCTTGGTCGATGTATTTGTCAAAGTAGGCGCCAGTGGCATAGGTGGATTCTTCGAAGCCTGTGAATCGTTGACCTTTTTCAACCGCGAGTGCATGGGATGCGCGGAGCGCATGGTAGGTCACCGTGAGGAAATAGATATTTGTAAAGTCCAGTGCCTCGGCGCAGCCATAAGGAATACGCTGTGAAGCAAGGAAGCCGTGGAGATTCATTTGGCCCAGACCAATGGCATGCATGGAAGCATTTCCGTGAGCGATGGAGGGAACAGCTTCGATATTCGTCAGGTCTGAAACCTTCGTGAGGGCACGCACTGCGGTTTCGACGGTCTCCCCGAAGTCCGGCGATTCAAAAGCCTTCGCAATGTTGAGCGAACCTAGATTGCAGGAAATATCCTGGCCAACGGTGGTGTAGTCACCCGAAGCTCCGTAGGTCGATGGCGTGTTGACCTGGAGGATTTCGCTACACAGGTTGGACATATTGATATGTCCTTTGAGGGGATTAGCGCGGTTGACCGTATCCTCAAAGAGGATGTAGGGGTATCCGGATTCAAACTGAAGCTCAGCCAGCGTGGTGAAAAACTCGCGGGCCTTAATGGTCGTGTGAGAGATTCGCGGATTGGCAACCAGCTCGTCGTAGTACTCGGTGATGGACATGTCAGACATGGCTACGCCGTACTCGCGAGCGATGTCATACGGGCTAAAAAGATGCATATCCTTGTTCTCTTTGGCCAGACGGAAGGTTATATCTGGAATAACAACCCCCAGCGAAAGAGTCTTGATGCGGACTTTCTCATCGGCATTTTCCCGCTTGGTATCCAGGAAGCGAAGAATATCTGGATGGTGCGCATGCAGGTAGACGGCTCCAGCGCCCTGCCGGGAGCCCAATTGGTTGGCATAGCTGAAGCTATCTTCGAGAATCTTCATGACTGGGACTACGCCGGAAGCCTGGTTCTCAATCTTTTTGATCGGGGCTCCGGATTCGCGCAGATTGCTCAGCAACAGGGCCACTCCACCACCGCGCTTTGATAGTTGCAGTGCAGAGTTCACGCAGCGGCCAATGCTCTCCAAATTGTCTTCGATTCGCAGGAGGAAGCAGGAGACCATTTCGCCGCGCTGGGCTTTGCCTGCGTTGAGAAAAGTAGGGGTGGCGGGCTGGAAGCGTCCGGTCATGATGTCATCCACCAGCTTTTCTGCGAGCTCTTCGTCGCCCTGTGCAAGGTATAAAGCTGTGGTGGCGACGCGTTCTTCGTAGCCTTCTAGGAATCGGGAGCCATCAAAGGTTTTCAGTGCATATGAAGTGAAGAACTTAAATGCGCCGAGGAAGGTGCGGAACTGATGCTTAACTCGATGTGCTCTGTCGTACATGGCGCACAGAAAGGCGTCATCATAAAGCTCAAGGAAATCCCGCTCGTAGTACTCGTTATCAACCAACCATTCCAAGCGTTGCTTGGTGGAATCGAACTGATGCATGCGGGGAGCGACATGGTGCGTGACATAGTCTTGTGCTGCCTGAATGTCCTTGTCAAACTGGATTTTTCCAGAAGCGTCGAACAAGTTCAGCTGCGCGTTGAGTGCGTGGTAGCTCTTGCGCTTGCCGACACCGCCGGCATTGTCTGCTGAAGCGGTGCGGGGCGTAGCGCCAATAGTCTGTGTGGGGGTGGCATCAAGAGGCCACATTGTGTTTTCCAATCTGTGTGATGCGGATGTGTTCTTCATCTTGTGGGGGATTAATGGGGTGTCATCGTTAGCTGCTTTTGCTGCTCCCAAAACTTCTGAAGGCCCTGCTTTACGGCGGCGATGTCCTTCTGGGTGCCGAGAAGCTCGAAGTGATACAGCTCCGGTACGTGGCACTTGGCGGAAATGATGCGTCCGGCGACGCAGTAAGCACTTCCGAAGTTGGTATTCCCTGAGGTAATAACGCCCCGGATAAAGGAGCGGTTGATTGGGTCATTGAGGAAGTCGATGACCTGTTTGGGGACTGCGCGTTTGAGCGAGCCGCCGCCGTAGGTGGGAACGATGAGTACGTACGGGTGTGAAACCTGGATCATCCCGGTTTTCTTGGGGCGCAGTGGAATGCGCACCGCGGGTCTATCTAAGCGTTCGACGAATCTTTTCGTGTTCTCTGAAACGCTGGAAAAGTACACCAAATCTGGTGAGTCTGACATGGCAATCCTGCTCATCCTGGCCTTAGCCATAAGTGGGGTAGGTGATATTCGAAAAGACTAACTACGCAATGCCGTAGTTGCAACTACGGTCTAACGTAGTTTTGAAAAGGGCAGGTGAGAGCAGGATTAATGCAAAGGGGAATGTCTAAAGGTTGTGGTGTGCTACAAACACTGCGTCGGTAGCTGGGCGTCCAAGTACTACCCACTGAGTGCCGCCGGCCACCTGTATTTCGAGAGAATCTGAAAAGGGCGCTCCCTCGCGCGTGCTAAGAACAGCCCCAGTGACAATGCCGCGCTCTTCAAGGAACTTCAGCAGTTGTGGGTCGGAATCAGAAATGCGTTCCACGGTCACCTGCGATTGTGCACCGCTGTCGGTGAGGCGATGCGCACTGGGGATGGTGATCTGTCCATCAACCGTAGGGATAGGATCGCCGTGCGGATCCCTAGTGGGGTAATCAAGGAACTTATCCACACGTTCTATGAGCATGTCAGACACCGCGTGTTCGAGATTTTCGGCTTCATTATGGACTTCGTCCCAGGTGTAGCCCAATGCTTGAACCAAAAAAGACTCAAGCAATCGGTGACGGCGCACCATGACCAATGCGTACTGCCTGCCAAGTTCGGTTAACTCCACAGAGCCATAGGGCGTGTGTGACACGAGCCCTTGCTTCGCCATTTTGCGCACTGCATCGGAAACCGAGGAGAGCTTGAGTCCCAGCTGTTTCGCTATAAGCGTGGCGGTAACGGGCTCGGATGACCATTCCTTTAGCCCCCAGATAGCTTTCAAATAGTTCTGGGTACTGGTGGACAGCTCGGAAACAGACATGAGTAAATGTTAACCCAGCTTCCGTGTGCGCCTTTGGCGCTGTGGCCCAACGCTCATAGCGAACAGAGGCCAAGTTTGAGAGGAATGCCGGTAAGGTGGGGCCAGTTAAAGCATTCTTCACTTGAAGGAGAACCACTAATGTCTGAGAAGATTTCAATGAACTCGTCGTCTACGGGTATGAATCTGAGCGATAGCGTGTACGAGCGCCTGTTGCGCGAGCGCATTATCTTCCTGGGAACCCAGGTCGATGATGAGATTGCGAACAAGCTGTGCGCCCAGATCCTCCTGCTGTCCGCCGAGGACCCCACTCGCGACATTTCGCTCTACATCAACTCCCCGGGTGGCTCTGTCACGGCCGGCATGGCCATCTATGACACCATGAAGTACTCACCGTGCGATATCGCCACCTACGGTATGGGCCTAGCCGCTTCCATGGGCCAGTTCCTGCTTTCCGGCGGCACCAAGGGCAAGCGCTTCGCGCTGCCGCACGCACGCATCATGATGCACCAGCCTTCTGCCGGTGTTGGCGGTACCGCTGCGGATATCGCCATCCAGGCTGAGCAATTTGCTCAGACCAAGCGCGAGATGGCCGAGCTCATTGCCGAGCACACCGGCCAGACCTTCGAGCAGATCACCAAGGACTCCGACCGTGACCGTTGGATGACCGCACAGCAGGCCAAGGACTACGGCATTGTTGACCACGTCATTGAGTCCGTCAACGGCCCGCTGAGCAACTAGGGAATAAGGAGAAAATCACTATGAATCAGTCCCAGATGCCAAGTTCCCGCTACGTTCTGCCGTCCTTCATTGAGCAGTCCGCACAGGGCACTAAGGAAACTAACCCATATTCCAAGCTTTTTGAAGAGCGCATTATCTTCTTGGGCACCCAGGTGGATGACACTTCCGCAAATGACATTATGGCCCAGCTGCTGGTTCTGGAGAGCCAGGACCCAGACCGCGATATCACCATGTACATTAATTCGCCCGGTGGTTCCTTCACCGCGTTGATGGCTATCTATGACACCATGCGCTACGTGCGCCCCGATGTGCAGACCGTGTGCCTGGGTCAGGCTGCTTCCGCCGCCGCTGTGCTCTTGGCTGCGGGTGCGCCGGGTAAGCGTGCCGCGCTACCTAACTCCCGTGTGCTCATTCACCAGCCGGCAACTCAGGGTACTCAGGGTCAGGTTTCTGATCTGGAGATTCAGGCCGCCGAGATTGAACGCATGCGCAAGCTGATGGAAACCACCCTGTCTGAGCACACCGGTCGTACCGCTGAGCAGATCCGCATTGATACGGATCGCGATAAGATTCTGACCGCTCAGGAAGCCGTTGAATACGGCATCATCGATACGGTCTTTGATTACCGCAAGCTCAACGCTTAATTTGGAATAACTCATTCCAGGTAGCCCCTGCCGCTCAACCGAATTCCGGTTGTGAGGCAGGGGCTTTCAGCATTGTGGGGCAGGGAAGGGGCAATGTCCGGTAATTCTTGCTGCACCCGAATGGGGTAATTCTCTCTGCGCAATATCTGCAGGTCGTTAGGTTTATTTCTATCGTGCGACACTAAACTTATAATGGCCGATTTGTGATTTAGACCTCCAAGTGGTCAGATATTTTTATGGAGAAACACGCATCTGATGCGGCGGCTCAGGCTGCTGCGCCCACGCCGCAAGCCGGCGAACGCACATTCTTTGGTCACCCTTGGGGTTTGGCAAACCTCTTCGGCGTGGAAATGTGGGAGCGCTTTAGCTTCTATGGCATGCAGGCACTTGTCTTGCTGTACATGTATTACTCCACTACCGATGGTGGTCTCGGTCTCGACCGGGCGGACGCGACGTCCATCGTGGGTGCCTATGGTGGCTTGGTGTACATGGCTTGCTTGTTGGCTTCCCTTGTTGCCGACCGAGTCTTGGGTGCAGAGCGCACTTTGTTTTATTCGGCCGTTCTGGTCATGGCTGGTCACCTCGCCTTGGCATTTATTCCCGCGGTAACTGGTTTGGCCATTGGTCTTGTCCTCATTGCAGTTGGTTCCGGTGGTGTTAAGACCACTGCGCAGGTTGTGCTTGGCTCCATGTACTCCCGCGATGACCCGCGCCGCGATGGTGGTTTCTCTATCTTCTATATGGGCGTCAATATTGGCGGCCTTTTTGGCCCGCTGATTACCACCGCGCTGTGGGGCTGGAAGGGCTTCCACTGGGGCTTTGGCATCGCGGCAATTGGTATGGCGCTCGGGCTGATTCAGTATTCCCTCATGCGCAAGACCACCATTAAGGATGCGGGGCACGAGGTTCCAAACCCAGCTAGCCGGAAGCAATTGCTCATGGGTGTGGTGGTAGTTGCAGTCATCATCGTGGTTATGGTGGTGGCATTGGCTACCGGCGCTATTCAGGTTGATTGGCTGTCCAATATTGTCACCGCGGTTGCTCTGGTTGCAGCAATCTATCTGTGGGCACAGATGTATACCTCGAAGTTGGTGACCCGGGAGGAAAAGAACCGCCTGTTGGGCTTTATTCCGATGTTTATTTCCGGTGTTTTGTTCTTCGGAATCTTCCAGCAACAGTTTACGGTGATGACGATTTATTCGGATGTACGCTTGGATCGCCACCTGTTCGGTTGGGAAATCCCGCCATCACTGGTGCAGTCCATTAACCCGATCTTTATTGTCATTTTCTCCGCTGTCTTCGCAACGATGTGGACGAAGCTAGGGGATAGGCAGTGGTCCACCCCAGTAAAGTTCGGCGTAGCCAATATCGTCATCGGCATCTCCTTGTTCTTCTTCCTGCCGTACTCGGGTGCGGCGGCGAACTCCACGCCGATGTATGTCATCATCCTCATTCTGTTCCTGTTCACTATGGCGGAGCTTCTCCTGTCGCCGGTAGGCAATGCGCTTGCCACCAAGGTGGCGCCGGTGGCATTCCCGTCCCGCATGATGGCGGTGTGGATGATGGCGGTGGCTATGGGTACCTCGCTGGCCGGCTCCTTGGCTAGCTTCTATAACCCAGATGATGCAAGCGCGGAGAATACCTTCTTCATCTCCCTTGGTGTTGTATCCATCGTGTTGGGTGCCATCCTGCTTGTTCTAAGTCGCTGGGTGGTAAAGAAGTTCTCTACCTTCCGCTAGGCGCTGTAAAACACCCTTAAATGGGAGGTATGTCGGCGTGATGTTGGCATACCTCCCTAAGTGGTTTTTATCACTCGGGTTAAGCGGGGGCAGGTGGGGGCATTTAATTGGCATTAGCTGGGGAAATTTTATCCCTTTGGAATCCTCTTGGGCTCGATTCTGAGCCCCAGCAGGTTAACAAAAGGTTAACCAAAGGAAATATTAAAGAAAAGCAATTGTCTGCGGATAGGCGCAGGAGTAATCTGCATTTCGTCCGCGACGTGTGAAGGCGCCGCAGATGCGTACCGTGTTCATCTTTTCTTTCCAAGGGGCCAACGCTGTGACAGCGACTCTGATTATCCTCGGCATTGTGGTGGTAACCGCCCTTGCCTTTGACTTCACGAACGGGTTTCATGACACTGCCAACGCGATGGCTACGTCCATTGCCACTGGTGCTTTGAAGCCTTTTACCGCGGTAGCCATCTCCGCAGTGCTTAACCTTGTGGGTGCCTTCCTTTCGGTCAATGTTGCTGCGACCGTCGCAAAAGGCATTGTTAACCTTGATTCCTACGACCTGTCTGGCGCCGCCGCTGATACCGACGGTCAGGCACTGTTGATGGTCGTCTTCACTGGCCTTATCGGCGGCATCATCTGGAACCTGTTCACCTGGTTGCTGGGTATGCCGTCCAGTTCCTCCCACGCCTTGTTCGGTGGCCTTATTGGTGCCGCCTTCGCTGCGATGGGCTCGACTGGCGTGGAGTGGTCCTCCATTGCCGGCAAGATCATTATCCCGGCCGTTGCCTCGCCTATCATCGCGGCGCTGGTTTCGGCGTGTGCCACGTTCCTTATCTACTGGGTAACCAACACCATCCCGAATAAGGCTAAGAACGAGCACTTCCGCCACGGTCAGATCGTCACTGCGTGCCTGGTGTCCCTGGCGCACGGCGCTGGCGATGCACAGAAGACCATGGGCGTTATCTTCCTGGCACTGGTTGCTTCTGGGCATGCGGTTGCAGACGCCCGCATTCCGACCTGGGTTATCGTTTCTTGTGCTGTGGCTATCGCGGCCGGTACTCTGTCCGGCGGCTGGCGCGTTATCCGCACCCTGGGCAAGGGTCTGGTGGAGATTGAGTCCCCACAGGGCATGGCCGCTGAAGCTACTTCTGCAGCCATCATCCTCACCTCTGCTACCGGTGGTATGGCACTGTCCACCACCCACGTGTCCACCGGTTCCATTCTGGGTACCGGCCTGGGGCGCCGCGGTGCTGAGGTTCGCTGGGGTGTTGCCATGCGCATGGTGTCCGCATGGCTCATCACCTTGCCGTGCGCTGCGTTCGTGGGCTTTGCTACCTGGTGGTTGGCACACGGCGTCTCCTCCTTCACCAACGTCGCAACCGGTGCCATCGTGGACTTCGTCTTGCTGCTGGCAATGGCCGCGCTCATTGTCATCCGTTCCCGCATGAACCCGGTGGATGCTTCCAACGTCAACAACGACTGGGATCCAAACTCCGAGTCCGTGGATTCTTCCATGGGTGCGGGCTTTGACCGCAAGGAGCCAGTTGCTGCCGGCGCCGCACCAGTGTCCGCTACCAATGCGGAGGATGCCTCCGCGCCGTCTACTGTTCAAGAGGAGCGCTAAACCATGACTGCTGCAGAAATCTTCCAGTCCCTCATTCACGTTGCAGGCTTGGCGTTGGTCTTCGGCGCTGGCATTCCGCTACTTTTCTCCTTGGGCATGCGGTGTATGACCGGTGACCCCATTCGCGACGACAACGGCGTCGTTGTTGGCGATACCCCTGCAAGCCCTCAGATGAAGGTGCTTGGCTGGACTGTCTATGCGGTGCTGGCCGTAGTTATCCTGGTGGCCATCATGTGGATTGCCCGCGATACGCTGGACCACTACTTTGGCTTCACGCCGTTTGGTGACCTCTAAGTCATTGTCCTTCCTTGGGGTAAACCTCTAATGTGGCGTGCGACACACTTTCTGTAAGTTAACAAAAGGTTAACTTAAAGCGACCAAAGGGTTGCCTAACGAGGGTGTGTCGCGTATATTCTTCTGTATCAAACAGAGAGAAAGCCACATGGAGGTGTGAGAAATGAACAAGATGCGTTCTTTGATGGACGGCATCGCTGATGCGTTCAAGAGCTCCACCACTGGTACCGGACTGGACACCATTTCGGAAGCTCCAGTTCGTGCTTTGGTGGCAGAAACCCTGCTTGACGCTGATAAGACTCCTGCTACGACCAAAGACGTTGCAGAAGCACTAGAAGCCGTTACCGGTCATGCACCGGATGAAGTTGAGATGCTCGATGCAGAACTTTTCCTGCTCGACTTCGACTGGCTGCAGTAAGTAGCAAATGAATGAAATCCCCCGAGGCCCCTCGCCGCACACTGTGTAGCAAGGGGCCTCGTGCCTTGTGCACATGGGGGGACGTCGGCAAGCGCGGCTAATCGCGCGGCGGCAGTATAGCCTCGGGAGTCTCGGGCAAGAGCTGGCCGCCATCTATGACGAGGGTTTGGCCGGTGATATAGCCTGCCTCTTCCGAAGCCAGGAAGGCTGCCGCAGTGCCAATATCGCGTGGGGTGCCCAGGCGGTGCAGCGGTACCGACCGCGTCATTTGATCGAGGTACTCCTGGCCTTGGGTCTCGAGGCCCTCGGTGAGGATATTGCCTGGGAGGACGCCGTTAATGGTGATGCCATCGCGGGCCACTTCCAGCGCGGCTGAACGCATAAACCCCTGCTGGGCGGCCTTGGAGGCGCCGTAGTGGGCCCAACCCGGAAAGCCCGTGTGTGAGCCGGTGATAGATGTGGTGATGACGATGCGCCCATAGCGGCGTTGCTTGAGGTAGGGGAGTGCCTCTTGGACCACCTTGAAGGTGCCATGGGTGTTGATGGCAAACATCGCCTCCCACTTTTCATCGGTCATCTCTGCCAGTGGACAGTTGGGAAAGACCCCGGCATTGGAGCACACAATGTCGAAGCCGCCGTGCTCGACAGTGACCTGACGATACAGGTCCTTAACCGAAGCGCGGTCGGTGACGTCCACGCGAATGGCGCTGGCACCCAACTCCTTAGCGGTAGCGGTGGCGTGGTCGAGGTCGATATCGGCGATGACAACGGTGGCGCCGGCCTCCCGCAGCGAGGCGACGATGCCGCGGCCAATGCCGGAGGCGCCGCCGGTGACAATGGCTACTCGTCCTGTGAGATCGAACATTATGCTCCTGTTCCTAAAAGGGGTGGGATGAGGGTGATTTCACCTTCTAGTTTAGGCCGCAGGAGCAGGAAAGGCCTGGGAAATTCGCCACGCGGGAGGGAATGAATGAAGGGCCTGTCGGGTTGATTTACTAAGGTAGAAACAGATGAAGAGTAAGCCGCTCGGAAGGGTAGAATCGTCCTTCCAACTGTGGATAGCGGTACGAAAAGCGAGTGTGAAAGAACTTAATGGCACGTATGCAAGAAAGCGCTGACCTGCTCAAGTGTTCCTTTTGTGGCAAGAGTCAGAAGCAGGTGAAAAAGCTCATCGCCGGCGGCGGTGTCTACATCTGCGATGAGTGCATCGAGCTATGCAATGAGATCATCGAAGAGGAACTGGGCCAAGAGCAGGCGCAGGAATCCTCCGATGCGGAGGTGCGCCTGCCTCGGCCCTCGCAGATTTCCGCCTTCCTTGATAAGTACGTCATCGGCCAAGACAAGGCCAAGCGCGTGTTGTCTGTGGCAGTGTATAACCACTACAAGCGCATCAAGGCCGAAGAGTCGGCCGCATTGGAGGCCCGCCGCAAGAAGGCTGAGGGCGATGAGGTGGAGATTTCTAAGTCCAATATCTTGATGTTGGGCCCCACCGGTTCCGGTAAGACCTACCTAGCGCAGACCTTGGCCCGGCTTCTCGATGTCCCCTTTGCCATCGCCGATGCCACCAGCCTCACCGAGGCCGGCTATGTCGGCGAAGATGTGGAAAATATCCTCCTGAAGCTGCTGCAGGCCGCGGACTTTGACGTGGAGCGTGCTCAGCGCGGCATCATCTATGTCGATGAGGTGGACAAGATTTCCCGCAAGTCCGAGAACCCGTCCATTACCCGCGATGTCTCCGGTGAGGGCGTGCAACAGGCGCTGCTGAAGATTCTAGAAGGCACCGTGGCGGCCATTCCGCCACAAGGCGGCCGCAAGCACCCGAATCAGGAGTTTATCCAGCTGGATACCTCCAATATCTTGTTCATTGTGGCCGGCGCCTTCGCAGGCCTGGATCAGGTCATTGCGGATCGCGTGGGCAAGAAAGGCGTGGGCTTTGGCGCCAACTTGGATACCAAGGACGAGCGCGAAAAGGTTGACCTTTTCTCCCAGGTGCGTCCCGAGGATCTAGTGAAGTTCGGCCTTATTCCAGAGTTCATCGGCCGCCTACCTGTCGTGGCCACGGTGGATAACCTGGACCGTGAATCCCTGGTGAAGGTGCTCACCGAGCCAAAGAACTCGCTGGTTAAGCAGTACAGCCGCCTCTTCGAGATGGATGACTGCGAATTGGAGATTGAGCCTGCGGCTTTGGATGCCATCGCGGAGCTCGCCTTGGAGCGCAAGACGGGTGCGCGTGGCCTGCGCGCCATCATGGAAGAGCTTTTAGTCCCGGTCATGTACGACCTACCGGACCGCGAAGACATCGCCACGGTGCATATCACCCCAGAGTGCGTGACCGCGGGCGCGGAGCCACAGTTTAGCTATAAGGATGAGGCAAAAGAATCTGCCTAAGGGCTCTCCGCTTACATCCTTGCCACTGTCCGCAGGCAGGGTAGGGCGTGGGCCGGAAGGCCCGCGCTATTACTCCTCGCTGTAGATATCCTGCGGGGAGGCCTCGTCACCTTCCTTGGTATCGAACGAGGACGAGGTGAGGTAGGACTCGTGGCCCGAGGCCGGAATATTGGCGGTCAAAAACGCCAGCACAGCATCAACGGTGAGCCTATGCATGCCGTCGATATTTTCTTGGGTATTGAAATTAACGCCCAGCATGTTTTCCACCATCACCTGGTTGGTTACGCGGTAGACCGTCAACGAGGAAATCAGGGTGAAAATGTCATTGGCGGAGATGCCGGGGCGGAAGGCGCCGGCATCTTGGCCCAAGAGCAGCAGGCGGTCGAGGTGGAGGGCTACCCCGGCGACGTCGGCAATAGCCTGCTGTGCCGGGTCCAGAATCTGCTGGTTAGTTTCCCACACCAGCATGCGGATGGCCTCCGGGTTGGCTACGCGCTCGCGAAAGAGCCAATCCACCAGCTTGCGCACGCCTTCGACCGGAACCGTGGTATCGATTTCCAGGGCATCCTCAGGCGGATTGAGGCGCTGCGCGGCGGTGCTCAGTGCACGTAGGTAAAGGCCCTTCTTATCGCCAAAGTGGTAATGGATCATGCGCTTGGACATGCCGGATTCTTGGGCGATGGATTCTAGCTTGGTTTCTGTAAAGCCAAAGCGAGAAAACTGCTTGATCGCAACGTCCACCACGGAGTCAATGCTGACGGACTCCGCGTGGGCCGCGTGAGCAGAATCTGCCTGGTCTGCAGCCTGCAGTGGGTCAGTATTCTCAGTGCTCATTGCGTAAGTCCTTAATCCTTGCGGCGCGACGGTGGCGCGGTGAACTGATGTCTCATAGTGCGGGAGTAGGAAATCCCTAGGCAATCTGGGTGTGCAGCGTGGGGGAGTGTCCCGCATTTCCGTTTCCTATCATGCCCGATTAATCACCCCGTGCGGGAGTATCTGGCCCATTGGGGGCGCTAATTTGGAGGTAAATGGGGGTAATTTAACGCAAGTGCCCTAGAATTTCCCTCCAAAAGAGGGGGCTAGATTCGCAGCGCGAATGCTGGCGGTGGGGCTAAGCTCGGTGGTGGACTACATTTCGTGGCGGTGCGAGCACACCGGCTCGCGTGTGCCGCCCATGTCGCAGCCATTATTGAGGAGGCTTTACACCATGACCCAGCCCGTCAAAATCACTGTCACCGGCGCCGCCGGCAACATCGCGTATTCGCTGCTGTGGCGCATCGCTGCCGGTGATGTGTACGGAAAGGACACCCCGGTAGACCTAGCGTTGCTGGAAATTCCCGCTGCCGTGGAAAAGGCCCACGGCGTAGCCATGGAGCTCAATGACTCCGCCCTGCCGCTGGTTAACTCCATTACGGTTACTGATGATCTGAAAGAAGCTTTTGAAAACACCTCCGCTGCGTTCCTTGTCGGCGCTCGCCCACGCAGCAAGGGAATGGAGCGCGCCGACCTGCTGGAAGCCAATGGCGCCATCTTCACCAAGCAAGGCAAGGCCATTAATGACTACGCCGCGCGCGATGTCCGCGTGCTCGTGGTGGGCAACCCGGCAAATACTAATGCGCTCATCGCGGCGAATAATGCACCGGACTTGGATGATTCCCAGTTCACTGCCCTCATGCGCTTGGATCACAACCGCACCTTGAGCCAGCTAGCGCTAAAGATCGGCAAATCCACTACTGATTTCACCAAGGTCGCGGTCTGGGGCAACCATTCTGCTAGCCAGTTCCCGGATATTACCTATTCCAACGCTGAGGTGGACCAGGAGTGGTACCGAGAGGAAATGATCCCCAAGGTGGCCAAGCGCGGTGCGGAAATTATTGAGGTACGCGGCAGCTCCTCGGCCGCTTCGGCGGCGTCGGCAGCCGTGGACCACATGCATGACTGGATTCATGGCACCGAGGATTGGCGCACCGCGGCGGTAGTATCGGACGGATCCTACGGCGTTGACAAGGGCCTTATTTGCGGATTCCCCACAGTCAGCCGCGATGGCCAGTGGGAGATTGTGCAGGGGCTCGAGCTCACTGAATTCCAAAAGGAGCGCATCGAGGCCTCTGTGGCCGAGCTGCGCGAGGAGCGCAAGGCCGTGGCGGACCTGCTCTAAAACCTGCTCGGTGCGCACCTCATACTCGGTGCGCACCCTGCCTGGCTGAGCCGGTTGACGTGCAAGGTAGAATCGGCCAGGTGACTGAGCAAAATAATGAGCAATTAGTTGGTACCAACCGCGCCGATGCGCTGCCTAAGTCGTGGGAGCCGCAGGCCGTAGAGAAGGACCTCTATGAGGGCTGGGTAGAAAAGGGCTACTTCACTCCGGATGCGAATTCGGAGGCCGAACCTTATTCCATCGTGCTGCCGCCGCCGAATGTGACCGGCCAGCTGCACATGGGCCACGCCCTAGACCACACGCTGATTGATTCCATTATCCGCCGCAAGCGCATGCAGGGCTACGCCACCCTGTGGCTGCCCGGTGCCGATCACGCCGGCATTGCCACCCAGACCAAGGTCGAGGCCAAGCTCAAGGAGACCGAGGGCAAGAAGCGCTGGGATTATGAGCGCGAAGAATTCATTGGCAAGGTCTGGGAATGGAAGGAGCAGTACGGCGGCACCATCCAGAACCAGATGCGGGCCATCGGCGACTCCGTAGACTGGTCCCGCGAGCGTTTCACCTTGGATGATGGCCTCTCCCGCGCCGTCCAGACCATCTTTAAGAACCTCTATGATGAGGGCATGATCTACCAGGCCAACCGCCTGGTGAACTGGTCGCCGGTGCTAGAGACCGCCGTGTCCGATATCGAGGTGGTGTACAAGGACGTCGAGGGCGAGCTGGTGTCCATCCGCTATGGCTCGCTCAATGACGATGAACCGCACCTCATCGTGGCCACCACCCGCGTGGAGACGATGCTGGGTGACGTTGCCATTGCCGTCCACCCAGACGATGAGCGCTACGCCGACTTGGTGGGCAAGGAGCTGCCGCACCCGTTCCGCGATGACCTGACGCTCAAGATCATCGCCGATGACTATGTAGACATGGAATTCGGTACCGGTGCGGTGAAGATCACCCCGGCACACGACCCGAATGACTACGCAATGGGCACCCGCCACAACTTGGAGATGCCTACCGTTATCGATACCACCGGCCACATTGCCAATACCGGCACCCGCTTCGACGGACTGACCCGCGAGGAAGCCCGCGTGGAGATCCGGGAAGCACTGCGCGAGCAGGGCCGCATTGTCAAGGAAATCCGCCCGTACGTCCACTCCGTGGGCCACTCGGAGCGCTCCGGCGAGCCCATCGAGCCGCGCCTGTCGCTGCAGTGGTTCGTAGACGTAGCCAAGATGGCCAAGGCCTCTGGTGACGCCGTGCGCGAGGGCGATACCACCCTGCACCCGCAGTCGCTTGAGCCGCGCTACTTCGAGTGGGTCGATGACATGCACGATTGGTGCATCTCCCGCCAGCTGTGGTGGGGCCACCGCATTCCTATCTGGTACGGGTCAGAAGGTGAGGACGGCCAGCGAGATATCGTCTGTGTCGGCCCTGATGAGGAGCCGCCGGCAGGATACGAGCAGGATCCGGACGTGCTGGATACCTGGTTCTCCTCCGCGCTGTGGCCATTTTCCACCCTGGGCTGGCCAGAAAAGACCCCGGATCTGGAGAAGTTCTATCCCACCAACGTGCTGGTCACCGCCTATGACATCTTGTTCTTCTGGGTGGCCCGCATGATGATGTTCGGCACCTTTGCCGGCACCCACACCCCGGAGCTTTTGGGTGAGGGCACCGATGGCCGCCCGCAGGTTCCGTTCAAGGATCTGTACCTGCACGGCTTGGTCCGCGATGAGCAGGGCCGCAAGATGTCCAAATCCTTGGGCAACGGCATTGACCCGATGGATTGGGTGCGCGATTACGGTGCGGATGCCCTGCGCTTTACCCTTGCCCGCGGCGCCAACCCCGGCGTGGACCTGCCGCTTGGCTCCGATGCCGCCGCGGCCGCCCGCAACTTTGCTACCAAGCTCTTTAACGCCACCAAGTTCGCGCTCATGAACGGCGCTGGAGTGTCCACGCTGCCGAACCGCGAGGAGCTTAGCGACGCCGACCGGTGGATCCTCGACCGCGCCGAAGAGGTTCGCGCCAAGGTGGACGCCTACCTGGATGACTACCAATTTGCCAAGGCCAACGAGCTGCTCTACCACTTCACCTGGGACGAGCTATGTGACTGGTACTTGGAGATTGCCAAGACACAGATCCCGCGCGATGGCGTAAGCGAGCAGGGCCGCAATACCCAGATCGTGTTGGGCCGCGTGCTCGACGTTGTTCTGCGCCTGCTGCACCCGACCATGCCATTCGTCACCGAGGTGCTGTGGAAGGCGCTGACCGGCGGCGAGTCCATCGTCGTGGCACCATGGCCAACCGTTGCCGATACCAACGGTGGCGCCACCAAGGATGAGGTGGCCGCCCGCCGCATCGAGGACGCCGATAAGCTCATCACCGAGCTGCGCCGCTTCCGCTCCGACCAGGGCGTAAAGCCTTCCCAGAAGGTGCCGGGCCGCCTCGACTTTGCCGCAGCAGATCTCGCAGGCCAAGAGGAACTGGTGCGCAATCTGGCCAATACCACCGTCCCAGGCGAAGATTTCGATCCTTCCGCCTCCATCGAGGTACGCCTTTCCCAGGCCACCGTGGAGGTCACCCTGGATACCCACGGCGCCGTGGACGTAGAAGCCGAGCGCAAGCGCCTGGAAAAGGACCTGGCCAAGGCCAATAAGGAACTGGAGCAAACCGGCAAGAAGCTGGGCAACGAGAACTTCTTGTCCAAGGCACCGGAAGAAGTGGTCAATAAGATCAAGGAGCGCCAGCAGATCGCCCGCGAAGAGGTCGAGCGCATCACCAGCCGTTTGGAGGGCCTGAAGTAGTGACGGATAAGGACAAGGAGACTGAGGACTTCGAAATCGTCGATGCCCTCAAAGAAGGCACCGACGGTGGCCCGGTGGAAATTACCGAGTCCGGCCTGACGCTCAACTTGGGCATGGGCAGCGAGGATGAGTACAACGAGGCCGCACCACAAGAGGTGTCGGCCGAGGAATTGCGCGCCCTTGCGGAGGTGGAAGAAGAACTCAACGAACGCTGGCCCGAGACCAAGATTGAGCCTTCCCTTGATCGCATCGAGATGCTCATGGATCTACTCGGCCACCCTGAACGTTCCTTCGATGTCATCCACATTGCCGGTACCAACGGCAAGTCCTCTACCGCGCGCATGGTGGATTCGCTCCTGCGGGCCTTCCACCGCCGCGTCGGCCTGGTGACCAGCCCGCACCTGCAGCGCGTTACCGAACGCATCGGCATCGATGGTCAGCCTATCCACCCGCGCGATTATGTGCGCATCTGGCACGAGATTAAGCCTTTTGTGGAGATGGTCGATGCCCAGTCGGACGTTCCCATGTCCAAGTTCGAGGTCCTCGTCGGCTTGTCCTATGCCGCGTTTGCCGACGCCCCCGTGGACGTCGCCGTAGTAGAAGTCGGCCTCGGCGGCCGGTGGGATGCCACCAACGTGGTCAATGCGGACGTTTCCGTCATTACTCCGGTGGGCTTGGATCACACGGATTACCTGGGCGATACCCTCGCAGAGATTGCCGGTGAAAAGGCGGGCATTATCAAGCCGCGTGAGGATGCCGATGACCCGCTGACCCCGAATGAAAATATCGTGGTCATCGCCGAACAGGACCCGGAAGCAATGCGGGTTATCTTGCAACAGGCCGTGGATGTGGAGGCGGGCGTGGCCCGCTCCGGTTCCGAATTTGCCGCCCTCGAGTCCCGCATCGCCGTTGGCGGTCAGCAGGTCAATATCCAGGGCCTTGGCGGTCTGTACGAGGATATTTTCCTACCCCTGCACGGCGAGCACCAGGCCAAAAATGCCGCCGTGGCCCTTGCTGCGGTGGAGGCATTCTTCGGCGCCTCGGCCGGCCACCCGCTGGATGTTGCGACCGTGCGCAATGGTTTTGCCCAAGCGATTTCGCCCGGCCGCCTGGAGCGCGTGCGCACCTCGCCGACGACGTTTATTGACGCCGCCCATAATCCACATGGCGCCAAGGCCCTCGGTGCTGCACTGGACCGTGATTTCGACTTCGCCCGCCTCATCGGTGTGCTCTCGATCTTCGCGGATAAGGACGCTACCGGCATCCTTACCGCGCTAGAGCCGTACCTCACCGAGGTAGTCATCACCCAAAACTCCTCGCCGCGCGCCCTCGATGCCTACGACTTGGCGGAGACCGCCCGCGATATCTTTGGCGAGGAGCGCGTGCACGTAGCCGATAACCTACCGGGCGCCTATGCCCAGGCCGTGGAGCTTGCCGAGGACGCCGAGGTCCAGTCCGGCTCCGGCATCATCATCACCGGCTCGGTCGTCACCGCTGGTGATGCCCGCGCGATGTTTGGAAAGGAACCTGCATGAGCCGCGACAATCACCACCCAGGCGGAGAGCGCCAACCCCGCCCGCCCCGCAGCAGCCGTGCCCGCGGCCGCGAGGAACATATCCCTGAAAGCGAGATCGGACCCCTCGGCTTGGGCCAAGCCCCAGTCAAGGACCCACTTAAAAGCTTCAACGGGATGGTTATTGCCAGCTCCCTGACCATGGAGGCGCTCGCCCTATCCTTCGCACTGCCGATGCTGTACAAGCTGTATGACGGTACCTTGTGGACCCCCTTCAACTATGGCTTTGTCATCGCCGCAGTGGTATTCCACCTCGTGATGATCGCGTTCATGAATAAGAAGTGGGCGCTGTCTGTCATCGTCTGGGCGCAGCTGTTGTGCGTCATTGTGGGCTTTATGGTCCACTGGGCCGTGGCCGCCATCTTCATCATCTTTGGCATGGAGTGGCTGCTGGCCGTCTACCTGCGCAGCAACCTCATCGCCCGCATGAAGCGCGGTTACCTCACCACGCAGCACCTCAACGAGAAATAGCACGGTAGCCTTGACGCCTTCGGCGAGTGGGCAAGACGCGATAGACTGGCGGCCATGCGCACTCTCTATCTCGTCCTTGCCGCACTCGCCTGTGTTGCCGCGGTGGTAGCCCGCGCCGCTACGGGAACGCCGTGGCTACCGCTAGTCGCCCTCATTATTGGCGGTGTTTTTCTGGTTTTGGCCCTGCGGAGCAACTTCGAACCGGCCAAAGAAGCCACCTTCGAGGATTTGGATAAGGAACAGCGCGCGGAGCTGCAACGCCTGCTGACCAATGGCCAGTTTGGCGCCGCAGTAGGCCAAGTACGCTTGTGGTTTCGGGGCACCTCGCAGGAGCGTGCCGAAGAGATAGTTAAACAACTCGCATAGCCCTGGACCCCATACTTTTACCCCAAAGTAATACCCCAGCGCGCGACGCATGCGTGCGGTTTCGGTACAGTGTGGGGCATGACTGAACGTACACTGATTCTCATCAAGCCGGACGGCGTAAAGAACGGCCACGTAGGCGAAATCATTTCCCGCATCGAGCGCAAGGGCCTGAAGCTGGCCGAGCTCGATCTGCGCGTTGCTGACCGCGAGACTGCGGAGAAGCACTACGAGGAGCACAAGGACAAGCCATTCTTCGGTGACCTCGTCGAGTTCATCACCTCCGCACCGCTTATCGCTGGTGTTGTCGAGGGCGAGCGCGCCATCGAGGCATGGCGTCAGCTGGCCGGTGGCACCGATCCAGTTTCCAAGGCCACCCCGGGCACCATCCGCGGCGACTTCGCTCTGACCGTTGGCGAGAACATCGTGCACGGCTCTGACTCCCCTGAGTCTGCTGAGCGCGAGATCGCTATCTGGTTCCCGAACCTCTAAACGTCTGCGCACTTAGCGCATCGTTCAGCCCGAGCCTGTAGGCTCGGGCTTTATTTATTGCTTGACCCATAAGCCCCGGCGGAGAGCCACATACCGAGTATCCGGCCCTACCCTCAATAAGTATTGAAACGGCAAAGCCGCAAACACGTAGAGAGGCTGAACTTGGGCAGGGGTTTTGTTCCGGGGGTTGAAGGTGCGTAACGCGGCAGATCATTGCTGAGGATATTGCACGCGAGGTCATTCACTTCGCAGACTAGGACTGGAGTTCTCCTAATCGAAGGAGAGTAACTGGCGCAGTGTGCGGAAGGCTTCCTTTTGCACTCGGTGAGTAACTGTTCGGCCGCACTGTTGCTTGATTAAAAGACCGGATTCTCGCATGCGAGCAAGGTGATGAGATACCGTCGGTTGGCTAAGGCCGGAAAGCGCGGTCAACTCCGTAACACTCATCGGGCCGCAGCCCTCGTCGCACAATATGGATAGCAGGCGCAGGCGGGCTGGGTCAGCAAGTACTTTAAATTGCTGGGAAAAGCGGAGGGAGTCGCCCTGGCTGAGCGGGCCACTGCTCAGGGAACAGCACTGTGCATCCGGGGTGTTGTCGGCATTGCTAGGGGAGGAGTCCATGCACACAGTATAAGGAGTCTGCCTCCCACTCCGTTATATTGACGAGTATCAATATGGGTGATTAAAGTACTGATCGAAAGTTGAATTCCTCGTCGCACAAGGAGAGCCATGGCCGTTACGCAACGCCCAAAGTTGTCATTTCTCGATAGATTCCTTCCCGTTTGGATCATCATGGCCATGGCTGTGGGGCTATTGATAGGCCACTTCCTGCCAGGCATTGGAGAAGCACTGTCTGCTCTAGAGGTTGGCGGTATTTCTCTTCCAATCGCGCTGGGCCTGCTAGTTATGATGTATCCGCCCCTGGCTAAAGTCCGCTATGAAAAGACCCGAGATATTGCTGCCGATGGCCGGTTGATGGTGGTATCGATTGTGTTGAACTGGCTGGTGGGGCCTGCATTGATGTTCACCCTGGCGTGGATTTTTCTTGCCGATCAGCCAGAGCTGCGAACCGGCCTGATTATCGTTGGGCTAGCCCGTTGTATCGCAATGGTCCTAGTGTGGTCCGATCTCTCCTGCGCCGATCGGGAGGCCACCGCCGTTCTTGTCGCCATAAACTCTGTATTCCAGGTAGCCATGTTCGGTGTGCTGGGATGGTTCTATTTGCAGATTTTGCCAGGGTGGTTGGGGCTAGATACCACCTCTGCTGATTTCTCTTTCTGGTCCATCGTCACCGCGGTTCTCGTATTTTTGGGAGTCCCCCTGTTGCTTGGTGTGCTCTCACGGGTCTGGGGTGAGAAAGTCAAAGGCCGCGAATGGTTTGAAAACCGCTTCCTTCCGGCAGTTTCTCCCTTGGCGATGATCGGCTTGCTCTATACCATTGTGTTGCTGTTCTCCCTGCAGGGAGAACAGTTGGTAGCGCAGCCCACGGCAGTGATCAAGGTTGCGATTCCGTTGGTCATCTACTTTGTTGGAATGTTTTTCCTAGCTTTGGGTGTAGCAAAGGTCGTGGGAATGAACTACGCGCAATCCGCTTCCGTTGCGTTTACCGCAGCTGGTAATAATTTCGAACTAGCCATCGCGGTTTCCATTGGCACTTTTGGGGCGGCGTCGGCACAGGCTCTCGCCGGTACCATCGGGCCGCTTATTGAAATTCCGGTACTTGTCGGACTCGTGTACGTAATGCTCTGGATAGGGCCGAAGCTTTTCCCCGGAGACAAAAGCTTGCCAAATTAACGCAGGCCCACTTGATACAAACAGCGCACCCCAGTCGGCGTGATGGTGATGGTCCACTTTGCGGGCGCGGTGCGCAGTCCCATGCGGCTGAGCTTCACCAGGTCCGCCTTTGCCAAAGCATCGAGGTGCTCGCAAAGCGGGTCGAGGTCTACCTTCATGAACTTCGAGAGGGCAGTGGAATTAATTGTGTTTCCCTGCACCGCGCCGGTGGCGACGAGGGCGGTGAGGATGTCCGAGTGGGCGTCGGCAAGCTGCAAACGGGCCTCCGTAACCCCGTCGAGCGGGTCCTTTTCCAAAATCTTGTTGATGCGGCGCCGGCCGATGCGGAAGGACTGAGAAAACATGCCCCATATGCCCAGCGGCAAGCCAAAGGCCCACCATGCCCCGGACAGAATTCCGGCAACGGGCGGGGCCAGCTCTACCTCTGGAAGCAGGTTGGCCGCGCTCAGTGGCGCCATGATCAATGGCGCAGCGATCGGGATAAACGGGGCGATATAGGCAATCGTGGGATAGTCGCCATCGCGGAATTCCTCTTGCGCAGCGTTGATGCCGCGCGGGTAATTGCGGATGAGGTGCACCAACCCCAGCACCGCAAAGACGGCAAAAACACCGGCTCCCATCAACATATAATCCACGCCTGTGTTGGCGAAGCCAATGGCAAAGCCGGCCGGCACGCCGAAGTAAAGCGCCGAGCGCACTGGGACTTCATTGCGGTGCCTATGCTGCGCCAGCTCGCGGGCGGGGATTCGTGTTAGTTCTGCCACCCCGCCAACATAACACCGCCTGCCAACTTGGCCGCGGTTCTGTGCCACAATGGGGGATAGCGCGTACGAGACGCGGCATAACTTCATATCCCACAAACTTTTATAGCGCGCACCATGCCTCGTGCGGCGGCGGTGCGGTCTTCGGCCGTGCCTGCGCCCGAGGCCGCGCCCCATAGAGACGATATACAGGAGTAAGCCCGAACATGGTGGCACAGAACTCTCAAGAAACAACTGAAAGCCTCAAGGCAGCGGCGCTTTTGGCCCAGAACCTGGAGCGCAGCCAACTCAAGGACAAGACCCGCGTGTATTCCCTAGCCAAGCAGCTGGGGCTTTCCTCGCGCGAGTTGGTGGCACAGCTTAAAGACATGGGCTTGAAAAAGAGCGCGCAAAGCTCCCTTTCCCGCGAGGAAGCAGGCCAGGTGCTCGATGCTGTGGCGAATGCCGCTGCGGTTGCCGACGCCCCCGCGGGCGATACCACTGAAGCACCGGCTGAAGAGCCCGAGGACAAGCCTGCTGCGCAACCGGAAGAAAACCCGGACGAAGAAACAGAAAAGAAGCCAGCGAAGAAGCGTGTCAAGCGTGCCCGCAAGGCCACCCGTAAGTCCGCCGCACCAGCGCCCGAAGAGCCGGCAGATACCGCCGAGTCAGAGGAAGGGGGGCAGTCCACGGAAGACGAAGAGCACCTGCGCCACCGCGTGCGCAAGAACGTGGATAATGAAATCTCCCAGATCGAAGACAAGGTAGAGGCATCGCTTGCCCAGGCTGTGGCCGAAACTGGCGCAGCCACCGAGGACGCCGAGCACGCTGAAGCAGAAGTACCCGAAGCAGCAGAAGCCACGGAGGAGGCGGAAAAAGCATCTGCGAGCGGCTTTGATACCGGAACGGTTGATGCGGCAAAGCTGCACGAGGCGCTGGCAGAAGCCGGCGAGGACTTCGAGGATGACTACTACGCGCCGCACATCGTCCCACGCGCCGAATCCGAGGAAGACTCCGGGCACTATGACTTTGCGCCCATCTTCATGGCCCCGCAGCAGGACGAAGCTGCGGCATTTGCACCGACTCTAGATGCAGCGGAGGAGGACTTCTCGGCCGACGACTCCGCAGGCGATGACAACGAGGATGCTGCAGACTCCGCCGCAGAAAGCCGCGAGCACTCCGGCTCCGACCGCGGTTCCGGAAAGCCTGAGGGCCGCCGCCGCGGGCGCCGCGGCGCATCCCGCGGACGCGGCGCCGGTGCGAAGCGTGAAGAACAGGCAGACGAGCCTGAGCACATTGAAGAGCCGAAAGCCATCCGTGGCTCCACGCGCATCGAGGCGCAGAAGCGCCGCCGCGCGGAATTGCGCGAAAAGGGCCGCACCCGTCAGCACATCGTCTCCCAGGCGGAGTTCCTTGCCCGCCGCGAAGCTGTGGAGCGCACCATGGTGGTGCGCGATAAGGAGCGCGAGGACGGCGCCGGCATCATCACCCAGGTGGGCGTTTTAGAAGATGACCTGTTGGTCGAGCACTTCGTGACCACCGAATCCCAGGCCTCTCTCATCGGCAATATCTACTTGGGCCGCGTCCAAAACGTGCTGCCGTCCATGGAGGCGGCTTTCGTGGATATCGGACAGGGCCGAAACGGCGTGCTCTACGCCGGTGAAATCGACTGGCGCAAGACCAAGCTGCACGGGCGCGCCCGCAAGGTAGAAAACGCCCTGAAGTCTGGTGACCAGGTGCTGGTGCAGGTGGCTAAGGATCCCATCGGTCATAAGGGCGCGCGCCTTACCACCCAGATTTCCCTTGCTGGCCGCTACCTGGTCTACGTACCGGGCGGGCGCAGCGCCGGCATTTCCCGCAAGCTGCCTGCCCCAGAGCGCAAGCGCTTGAAGGATATCCTCGGCCGCGTGGTTCCAGGCGATGGTGGAGCGATCATCCGCACCGCCGCCGAAAACGTACCGGAAAAGGCAATCGCTACCGACGTCAACCGCCTGCACAGCCGGTGGGAGGACATCGTGGCACACGCTAAGAAAGAAAAATCCTCCAAGGGTGCCAAGCCGGTGACCATGTATGAAGAGCCGAACATGCTCATCAAGGTGGTGCGCGATCTCTTCAACGAAGACTTCACTGAGCTCCTCGTCGATGGCAAGCGTTCTTTCAACACCGTCCGTGCTTATGTGGATTCCATGGCGCCAGACCTTGCGGACCGCGTGGTGCGCTACCGTGCCAAGGATCACGGCGGGCAGGATGCCTTCGAGGCTTACCGCATTGATGAGCAGCTGCATAAGGCGCTCTCGCGCAAGGTATGGCTGCCCTCCGGCGGCACGTTGGTCATCGACCGCACCGAGGCCATGACCGTGATTGATGTCAATACCGGAAAGTTCACCGGTTCTGGCGGCAACCTGGAGGAAACGGTAACCCGCAATAACCTCGAGGCGGCCGAAGAAATCGTGCGCCAGATGCGCCTGCGCGATCTCGGCGGCATGATCGTCGTGGACTTTATCGATATGGTCCTGCCGGAAAACCAGGATCTGGTGCTGCGCCGCCTGAAGGAAGCCTTGGGCCGCGATCGCACCCGCCACCAGGTCTCGGAGGTGACGTCGCTGGGTCTGGTGCAGATGACCCGCAAGCGCCTCGGCACCGGCTTGGTAGAAACGTTCTCCACCGAGTGCGAGTGTTGTAACGGCCGTGGCATCATCATTCACCAGTATCCGGTGGATGAGGCCGAGGACGAGCAGCGCTCCAAGCATTCTGGCCGCAAGCCCAACGCGCACAAGAAGCAACACCACGATCCGCAGCAGCACCCGGCTGCGGTGGCGATGCATAAGCACGAGCTTGACGACGCCGCCGAAAGCTCCTCCAAACCTAAGCGATTCAAGAAGACCCAGGCACCGGTCTACGGTACCGAGAGCGAAGAGGCCGCACAGGAATCTGCGAAGACGTCGCTGGAAGATCTCGTAGCGAACGTCGTTGTAGATGAGCGCGGTCCGGCTCAGTCACACGCTGGATCGGAAGAGCACAGCGGGGACCATGACCGCAACAAGGAGCGCGGCCGTGGACGCGGTCGCCGCCGTGCGCGCAAGCACACCCAGACTCAGGTATCCGATATCGAGGCCATCGCGTACGCCGCGGCGGATAATGCTGCCGAGAGCGACGAGGTGCAGGAATTTAATTCCTACGTCCCCGATGCGGATACGGACGCCGATTCGGGTGCTATTGCGCAGGTCCACCCAGGTGCTGGGGCGGGCTCCAAGCGGGGCAAGAAGCCGCGCCGGGCGACGCGCCGGTCTAAGGCCACGCGTACGGCTCCAGGCGGCGAGCAGAAGATTACCGAGAAGGCAACGGCTACGGAGACGGCAATTGAAAAGACCTATGACGAGGCAGTAGCTGAGTTTGAGGCTTCCCCGCGCCGCAAGCGCCGCACCCGCGGAAATTCGCGCTCCGATAGGCGCCCGCAACCACAGGATTTCGCCGTCTCCGGTGAGCAGGACTCTGTCGACGCCGACGATAATGCCAACGGCGCTGAAGCCCAGCGCGGACAGAAGGCCTCGCGCGAAGAGCGCAAGGGACGCGGGCGTGGCCGCCGTCGTTCGGTGCGCACCCAGCAGACCAAGCGCCGGACCAACTCGCGCGTGCCGCACGAGGTCAAGGAAAAGGCGCAGGAGCACGAACGCAAGCAGGCGGGCGGGTCCGCCGAGCAACGCCATGAAAAGGCCGCTGGCGCCGCGCGTGCGGGGCGAGCCGGTGGCAAGGGCCGTGGGCGTCGCCGTGCCGTGCGCCAGGCCGCTTCTAAGAAGGCGGTAGCAGAGAATCCGAAGGCAGCGAAGACCGCCCAAGGCCGTTCGACGCAGCAGGGTGGATCGCCGGATCGTTCCGATGCTGGCCAGCGGGCTACCACGGGCGATACCAAGGTGCTGCGCCGCGGAAAGAAGAGGGCGGTGCGCAAGAAGGGGGCGTCGGCAAGCGCCAAGGCCCCAAAGGCGCAGGATGACGCAGGGCAGAAGCAGTCTTCCGCGAGCGGTGCGCACAAGGAAATGTCGCACGCAAAGTCTGGGCGCGGCCGACGCCGCGTAGCACGGCGAAGCACGTCTTAGGGCTACGCCACGCGGGCACAAATAGCGTGGTTTGTATTTTGTGCCCGCTACGGGGTAGTCTTTGACAGTCGCTGTTTAGTACTCACGGCGCTGGATCAGTCCGACACTCACACAGTGAGCTGTGCGGGCATGTTCGCGCGGGAACTAAACGCAATGTGTAAGTGTCCATTCGGAACGCGGCCTCCCCGGTTGCTTCCGAGCGAGTTTAGATAAGGGGTAACCCTCTATGTACGCGATCGTCAAGACCGGCGGCAAGCAGTACAAGGTTGCTGAAGGTGACCTCGTCAAGGTCGAGAAGATCGAGGGTGAGCCAGGCTCTGCCGTAGCTCTCACCCCGGTTCTGCTCGTCGATGGCGCCGATGTTAAGTCCAAGGCTTCCGACTTGGAAAAGATTTCTGTCTCCGCAGAAATCGTTGAGCAGGGTAAAGGCCCGAAGGTCGATATCCTGAAGTACAAGAACAAGACTGGTTACAAGAGGCGTCTGGGCCACCGTCAGCCTGTGACCACCTTGAAGATCACCGGTATCAAGTAAGCCTTAACCGGCTGTAATTATCCCTAAAGGAGGGAAAACCACATGGCACACAAGAAGGGTGCTTCCAGCTCCAGCAACGGTCGCGATTCCGAGTCCAAGCGTCTCGGCGTCAAGCGCTTCGGTGGTCAGCAGGTTAATGCCGGCGAGATCATCGTGCGTCAGCGCGGTACCAAGTTCCACCCAGGTGAGAACGTAGGCCGCGGCGGCGACGATACCCTGTTCGCGCTTGCAGCTGGCTCCGTTGAGTTCGGTATCAAGCGTGGCCGTCGTATGGTCAACATCGTTCCGGCTGAAGAGGTTGCTGCAGAGGCAACTGCCTAGCTTCAGGCCGATGAGGTTAATCCTCGAGTCTGCCCCAGTGAGGGTGGCTCGAGGATTTTCTTGTTTCATAGGACCCCTTGTTTCCGAAAAGGAAAGTGGTTATTTTCTAAGAAACTGTCACGATAGGGGAGAGTCATGGAGCTAAGTCGATTCAGTACGAAGGTAAAAGCAAGTAGTACCAAGCGGCCAGAGGGGGTGTCCCGCCGCGAGGGGATGTGGCTATTGTTACTCGCTGCGCTCATTGTGTTGTTTGTGTGGGCTCGACTACTGGCCAAAGATGGGCAGTCGTGGATCTCGGCGACTATATATTTCCTAGCTCCACTGCTGTTCGTTGGGCTTGCTGTAGGGCTAGCGGTACGTATTGTGTCCAATCGCAGTGTACAACCGCGCGGTTGGCGGATCCGTTATGTCGTTGCCACCATTATTTCGATGTTGTGTGCTGCCGGTGCTGAATTTTTCTGGCCGCACTTAAGTGGGGGCGGGGGCCTCGATGTAGTTTGGGCTGCATTGTTGGCTGGGGTAGCCGGACTTCCCTTAGCTCTACTTGCTGCCTGGAAAATTCAGGTGGGAAACTGATGGAATTTGTATCAGCCTTGCAGGGGTTGCAGCCCCTGGTGCATTCACCTAAACGCTTGGCCGTAATGGCCTGCCTCAATTCCGTGGATACAGCTAATTATCAAACTTTGAAGGCTTATATGGGCGTAGGCTATCCGGCTTTATCAAAGGCGGTAGGCGCGCTCGAAGAAGCTGGGCTGGTCAATGTATCAAAAGCCTTTGACGGTAAAACCCCAACTACCGACCTTTCTTTATCAAGAAAGGGGCGAAAGGTATATGCCGAATATCTAGAGTGCCTCGATAGGATTGTTGTTGGGTTTAGATCATAGGGTTGGTGCTACGATCCTGGCGGCAGAAAATAATTTCTGTCGCCCCAAATAATTCATCTAAGATGTGATTCAAGATACTTACGCGGCCCGTTGGATCGGATTGAAATTGCGCTTTTTGGCTGGTTCTGAATGTATACGCGCTTCTTTCTGTTGGGAAAGTCTGTTTTGAAGCCCAACGGGGGTAGATCCGGAGGTCGACGGGGTTAATTTAAACCTTCAGTTGTGTACTGTAAAAAACACCATTCGAGCTGCAAAACCCTGATTATGGCCTTGACAACAGAATGTTTTAAGCATTAGGATTACGAGCGTACGAGCGAGTGTTGACGCAAGAAGCGGCGGAATCTTCCAAGTTGAGAGTTCGATAGCGGTTTTAATTTATTGCATGGATGTCGGGAAAATTCCACGCCAAAGCGCTCGCGTTCAGGGGGGGAGTAGCCCCTATTCCTTTCCAAATCCCACTTTCCTAAGAGGAGTCTCTTACTATGTCCGATTCTCAAAAGCGCACCCGCAAGGGCTGGATCCTGCCCGCCTCCGTTGCCTCCGTCGCACTGGTAGCCTCCCTGGCCGCTGGAACTTTGGGTGCCTATACCGCCCAGATCACCAACAGTGGCAACTCTGCTGGTACCGGTAAGCTGACCATGTCTGAGTCTGAAATCGTTGATGGTCAACCCACCAAGACCGAGGACACCTCCAAAGGTAAAAACAACACCATCTCCGTGTCCGATATCAACAAGTACGGCGGCAACATGAAAATGGTGCCGGGTGATTCCAAGACCACCACCGTGCAGTTTAAGAACACCGGCTCCGTTGATGCGTCCGCCTTTACTTTGAACTTTGGCGACTGCACCGTGACCGGGCAGGATCCCGAAGAGCAGTCCCTGTGTGACACACTACTGGTTACCGTAAAGACCGGCGAAACCACGTTGGTGGATAACCAAACCCCAACTGCCTTGAAGGACCACCAGACCTTCAATATCGATGCCCCTATGGCCGTTAATGCTACGAAGAACTTCGATATCACCGTGACCTTGCCCAAGGAGACCGCGGATACCTCCATCATGGGCCAGCAGATCTCCCAGAACCTCGTCTGGACCCTGTCCGCTTAAGTCCTTCCTGTGTCCTTAAGGAACACGCTATAAACACGCTATAAAGGAGCGTTACTACGCCCTAGAATCACGCCAGCTCAGCAGCCACAACGTCGGGAGATGAGTATATGCAGGCACGTCGCCGTACTCTCGCCACGGTTGTGGCTGCGGTCGTTTTAGTTCTTGCCATTATCTGTGGCGGTTTCTACTTGGCGGGTTTCCGGGCGCATTTTCTAACCACGCCGTCGATGGGCACGCAACTTCCAGTAGGCTCTTTGGCAATAACCAAGCCGGTAGATATTGCTGACGTGCAGGTGGGCGATACCATCACCGTGGATAGCGCCAATGGCACCACCCATACCCACAACGTGGTTGAGCGGGCCGGTGATACTGCCATTACCCAGGGCATACTCAATGGTGCGCCCGACGCGCTACCGGCTACCGCTGACACGTTGAAGGGCAAGGTTATCTTTTCTTGTCCGGCGCTCGGGTGGGGCGTGCGCATTGCAGGAATCATGGCCGCAGGCTGGTTGCTGATGTTGCTGGCGTCCCTGCGCATCGACGATGAACTGCACCGCCGCCGCTACCGCAACACCGGCGTCTTTTTGGGCCTTGCCATTGGCATCATTATCGTGCGCCCTCTGCTTGGCGCCTACTTGCTAGGTATGAATGTCAATGGCACCGGCGAAGAGGCCTACGCGCAGGCGCATGTGGTTTCCACGGGTCTGCTCCCAGTCAAGGTTGTTCCGCTTGGTGAGGGCGGGGGAGAAGACTCCGCCATTATGAGCCCCACCGGTACCGATTCCATCGCTATCGATGACGCCCCAAATGAGAAGGGCGACTTTGTCTTCCGCCCAGTGCCCGCGTTGACCTGGCCGTGGATCATCGGCCTCATTGGCTTGGTGCTGTCGCCCTTTGCATGGTTCTATGCCCAGTATCGCCGCGCGCTCAAGGAAGAGCAGGAGCTTGCCGACGCCACCTTAGAAGCCCAATCCAATGCCGATACCACCGAGTTTGAGGCGGTGAAACCCAATGCTTAAAAGAGAACGGATTCCCGTCGTGGCCGCCGCCGTCCTAGCCATCATTGTGCTGATTTTGGCCTTTTCCTTACAGCCGACGTTTGGTAGCTGGAGCGCCCGAGTCACCAATTCCCGTAATGCGGCCGGCACCGCTGAGGGCGTAGATGCACTCAACTGCTACGAAGAAATGCAGCAGACCACCAAGAAATATGGGGGCTACCTGTACCATTTTCAGGCCGACAAACCTCAGTCAAAAAACGACTCCCTCGACCAGATGACGTGGACAAGCGTCGCTGGCAGGCCGATTGTTCCGAACAACAACTGGAATTATGATGGCAGCGTTCAGGCTAGGAACGAACCTTGCGTGGGGGTTTCGAAGCATGCGTATTTCAGAGGCGGCAATTCGGTGAACGGCCTCTTTCCAGGAGTGAGCTCTACGCGCACTACGATTACTGCAAACTATGAGCAAATTAAGTTGCCGACCCGGTTTTCTACGGAAACCTGGATTAATACTCAGATGCCGCAGGGAACGGTGGCGGTAAATTCGGCAGTGGGTAACTGGCGAGATCCTGCATGGCGAATCCAAGTCCTCAGCGATGGAACGGTCGCCTTTCAAGTTAGGGGAGAGGTGGATATCACCTATAAAAAGTCCGATCAGGTAAAAAGTGAAGCTACCGTAGATGATGGTGAATGGCATCAAATCGTGACCACATGGGATTGGAATACCAATGAGATGGGGCTTTACGTTGACGGCCAGCCGGAAAGCTTCAAAACGTCCACGGAACCCTTGTACCGTTTCGACTCCAATATTCGAGGGTTTATCCGCTATGGCTACAGCGGTAGTAGTTACGAGTGGCCCGAGACTACTTATGATGACAATTTTCTAGGGTTCATATCCTTCGCCGCAGTTTATCCCACAATTCTCTCGAAACAAGAAGTACAACGTCACTGGGAAGCACGCACTGTTGCTGGAAAAGCGTGGCCAAAATCCACCATGGGCTAAACAGTTGGAGTCCAGCCCAAGACACGCATTACACTGGCGGGGACATAGATTTAACAAACGGAGGGTTTGACCATGGCACGTTTTATTGACCGCGTCGTCCTGCACCTGCAAGCGGGCGACGGTGGACACGGCTGTGTGTCTGTCCACCGCGAAAAGTTCAAGCCCTTGGGTGGCCCAGATGGTGGCAATGGTGGCCACGGCGGCGATATTGTCCTCGAGGTCTCCGAGCAGATCCATACCCTGATGGATTTCCACTACCGCCCGCACATTAAGGCCCAGCGCGGCGGCAATGGCGCCGGCGATATGCGCAACGGCGCCCGCGGCGAGGATCTGATCCTTGAGGTTCCCGCCGGCACGGTGGTGCGCAATGAAAAGGGCGATACCCTGGCTGACCTGACGGTGCCGGGTACTCGCTTTGTTGCTGCTGAAGGCGGCTTCGGTGGCCTAGGTAACGCCGCGTTGGCCTCGAAGAACCGTAAGGCACCGGGTTTTGCTCTCCAAGGTGAGCCAGGCCAAGCACATGATCTGATCCTTGAGCTGAAATCTATGGCGGATGTAGGGCTGGTGGGCTTTCCATCGGCAGGCAAGTCCTCGCTCATCTCGGTGTTATCGGCCGCAAAGCCCAAGATCGGTGATTATCCCTTTACCACGCTGCAGCCGAACCTCGGCGTGGTAGATATGGGAGATAGCTCCTTTACTATCGCGGACGTGCCGGGGCTTATCCCAGGCGCGGCCGATGGCAAAGGTCTCGGTCTAGATTTCTTGCGCCATATCGAGCGCACGGCGGTGCTGGCGCACGTAGTTGATACCGCCTCCATCGAGCCGGGCCGCGATCCTGAATCCGATATTGAGGCGATGGAAAATGAGTTGGCGAAGTACCAGGAGGCTTTGCAGGAAGATACTGGTTTAGGGGATCTGCGTGAGCGCCCCCGCGTCATCATCTTGAATAAGGCAGATGTGCCTGAGGCCGAAGAGCTGGCCGAATTTGTCAAGGATGATCTGGAAGAGAAGTTTGGCTGGCCTGTCTTTATTATTTCGGCCGTCGCTCGCAAGGGTCTGGATCCGCTGAAGTTCCGGCTCATGGATATGGTGACTGAGCACCGCAAGGCCCAGCCGTTGCCAAAGAAGGATAAAAACCACACCGTTATCCATCCCAAGGCCCAAGGCCATAAGAAGCATACCGGCGCGTTTGCTGATTTCACCGTCAAGGCCGATCCGGATGTCGAAGGTGGCTTCATTGTTGAGGGCAAGAAGATTGATCGCTGGATTACCCAGACTGACTTTGAAAATGATGAGGCAGTGGGTTTCTTGGCGGACCGCTTGGCCAAGGCCGGTGTGGAGGATGAGCTGCGCGAGCAGGGTGCAGTAGAGGGCTGCCCGGTAACCATCGGTGGCATTACCTTTGAGTGGGAGCCGATGACCGGTGGTGATCCGACAATGGCAAGCCGCGGCGAGGATGCTCGCCTTAAAGGAACCGCCCGTGCTTCTGCAGCGGAGCGCAAGCGCGCCTCCCAGGCGCGTCGCGGCCTTATTGATGAATACGATTACGGCACCGATGAAGAGGTCACTCGCGAGGGCGCAAACCGCGATAGGTGGCAAGGCTAGCTCGGTAGGCCCCCTCTTCTTGGGGTGTATAAGAGGGGGCGCTTTGTAAACTCGGTTGGCATGTCTTCTGATGAACAGAAAGAACCCATCCTTCCGCTTCCGGTAGAGCCTTTTGCTGGACCTACCGCTGATACCCCTTTCCCGGAACCGCTCGATGAAAATCCGGTGGCGTCTGGTTTTGAATCGGATCTCCGCCGCGACATCGCGCAGGCAAAGCGCGTGGTGGTCAAGATTGGTTCCTCTTCTCTAACAGACGAGAATTTCCGCGTTTCTCAAGAAAAGATTGATCACATCGTTGATGCCGTCCATGCGCGCATGGGCCGCTCCGATGTCATCATCGTCTCCTCCGGTGCGGTTGCTGCAGGTATGGGCCCACTCGGCCTGCACCAGCGCCCCACGGATTTGGCTACCAAGCAGGCCTCCGCGTCCGTCGGCCAGGTGCACTTGGCCTCTGTGTGGGGCCAGTCCTTTGCGCGCTATAAGCGCACCATCGGCCAGGTCCTCCTCACCGCCTCCGATACTGGACACCGCGATCGCGCCCGCAACGCGCAGCGCACCATTGATCGTCTGCGCCAGTTGCGCACCATCCCCATCGTGAATGAGAACGATGCGGTGGCGACGTCGGAAATGCACTTTGGTGATAACGATCGCCTTTCCGCCCTGGTGGCCAACCTGGTGGGCGCTGACGCGCTCTTCCTATTTTCTGACGTGCCTGGTTTGTACGATAAGAACCCGGCCGAACCCGATGCCAAGTTCATCGATGAGGTGCGCACCGGCAAGGACCTGAAGGGCGTTGTGGCTGGTGATGGCGGCAAGGTCGGCACCGGCGGCATGGCCACAAAGGTTTCCGCGGCCCGCCTGGCTACCCGCGGCGGCATTCCAGTGCTGTTGACCTCCACGGATAATATTGGCCCCGCGCTTGCCGACGCCTCCGTAGGCACCGTCTTCCACACCCGCGAGGAACGCCAGCTGTCCGCCTGGAAGTTCTGGGCACTCTACTGCGCCGATACCGGCGGAGCCGTCCGCCTCGACGAGGGCGCCAAGGAGGCCGTCACCAAGGGCGGCACCTCGCTGCTCGCTGTCGGCATTACCGACGTGCAGGGCGAGTTCAATAAGGGAGAAATCATCGACATCCTGGGCCCGAATGGTGAGATCATCGGCCGCGGCGAAGTCCGCTTTGACTCCGAGGAGCTCCACGCCATCAAGGGCAAGAAGATGGAAGACCTGCCCGAGGACCAGCGCCGTTCCGTCGTTCACGCGGATTACCTCTCCAACTTCGCCTCCCGCATCTAAACCCAGGGCTGAGATTCCCCGTATGGTTGGGGCATGAAGTATTTCATGGGACCGGAAACCTGGCAGCCGACGGTAGAAGACATCGAGGCTGCCGGGCACCAACGCGTAAGCAGCATTGAAGAGGCCGAGGTCTATATCAATAATGCGCCTAACCCGCGCCGCATCCCCGAGATGCCGGAGAATATTGGCTGGGTGCAGCATTGTTATACCGGCGTCAACCAGCTCATCGATGCAGGCGTCATTACCCCAGACGGCGTGCCGTGGTGCAACGCCGCCGGTGCCTTTGCCCAACCAGTGGCCGAATCCGCACTCGGGTTGGCCCTTTCCCAGGCGCACCACCACAAAGCCTTCGCCCAAGCCGGTACCTGGTCGGTGGCCAAGGAGCTGGATGAATCCCAGGCCTGGCTCTATGACCAGCAAGGGCCGAAGAGGGTAGCGATCTTTGGCGCTGGGGGCATCGGCAAGCAGCTCATTAAGCTCCTGCAGCCCTTTGGCGTGCACATTACTGCCGTCAATCGCTCTGGTCGCGCGGTGGAAGGCGCCGATGAGGTCGTGCCCATGGACCAAGCTGAAAGCGTATGGGGTGAAGCGGATTTCATCTTCTGCATTCTGCCGGCCACCAAGGACACCGAGGGGCTTATCGATGCCGCCACGTTCCGCGCCATGAAGCCCTCCGCCATCTTCATCAACGTCGGCCGCGGCAGCACCGTGGTAACCGAGGATCTCGTGGCGGCCCTGCGCGATGGTGAGATCGCCGGCGCCGGGCTGGAAGTTATGGATCCCGAGCCGCTGCCTGATGGTCACCCGCTTTATGACCTGCCCAATTGCACCATGACCCCGCACATGGCCGCCTCCGCACACGTGGCGCAGTACCACTTGGGCGCTATTTTCAACGCCAATGCCGCCGCGTGGGAGAGGGGAGAGGCCATGCCCACCCGCGTCGATGCGGAGGCTGGCTACTAATGAAGTACGCGATGTTGCCCACCCCGTGGGAGGAAACCCTGCAGGCACTCGATGCGGCGGGTCACGAGCGCGCGCCATTGGAGGAGGCCGAGGTGCTCATCTTCAACGGCGGTCCGGATGATTTCCCACAGCCCCTGCCGCCGAACGTGGGCTTGGTGCAGGTTCCTTTTGCCGGGGTGGACCATCTGCTCGGCGTCATGCGCGATACCACCGCCCGCTGGTCCAATGCCGCAGGGCTATATGACGCCACCGTGGCTGAATCCACCATTGGACTCCTGCTCGCCCAGTTGCATGCCCATAAGCGCGTGGGGACGAGCTGGGATAACCGCGATGAGGTGGAGGCCCATACCAGCTTCCTTTTTGAAGATAAGACGGTAGCGGTGGTGGGTGCTGGGGGCATCGGAAAGCGGCTTATCCGCATGCTAGAGGGCTTTGGCCCGCGCATTATCGCAGTCAATCGCTCCGGTACCCCAGTGGAAGGCGCCGATGAAACCTTCGCCACCACCGATATTGAGCGCGTGTGGCCGGCTGCCGACTATTTTGTGGCGCTTGCGCCGCTAACGGAGCAGACACACCAGCTTTTCGATGCTGCTGCCTTCCGTGCCATGCCCGACCATGCAGTGGTAATTAACGTCGGCCGCGGTCCGCTTGTGGACACCGAGGCCCTTGTTGACGCTCTTCGCTCCGGCCAGATCGCCGGCGCCGGCCTAGATGTCACCGACCCCGAGCCCTTGCCTGATGGGCACCCGCTGTGGGACATGCCCAACGTGGTCATCACTCCGCACCTGGCCAACCCACCATATTCGGTGCGCCGGCGCATTGGCTCGCATACAGTACAGGCCATGGAGCGCTTTGCCGCAGGTGAGGCAATCCCCACGGAAGTAGATATTGAAGCTGGCTACTGATGGATAGCCCCGGTAACCGCGCTGACGATGGCCAGCTCAACCCGACCGCTGCTGAGGTCGCGGATATGAGGGAGCGCCGGAAGAAAGTGAAGACGGTCGATTATGCAGCCTGGGCAGCCACCATTCTTTCCGTTGTGCTCGGCTATCTCTTCCACTGGACCTATTTCTGGGTTATCCCGATCATCTGTTTTGTATGCTCGGCCGGAGCCCGCCACGTTTATAATCTGAGCTATTTTGAGGAGGAATACCTCATGTTCGAGCGGAAGGACGAGAAGCGCCGCCGTGCATCCGATTAGCGCCGCCGCGAGCTCGGCTAATAAGTAGGCCACCGTGCGGGTGCTTGCTGCCCAACCGGCTGAAATGCGCGTGGCCTTTCGTTAAGCTGGTATGGCATGAGCAACACTGAACGCGAAGAAGTTCTGTCCAAAGCCCGTGCTGCCAAGGAAGTCGCGCCCGTCGTAGCGCAGCTGTCCACGCCGCGCAAGAATGAGATCTTGCAGCGCGCAGCCGAAAACCTCATTGCCCACACCGAGGATATCCTCGCCGCTAATAAGCAGGACATCGACGCCGGCCGCGAACGCGGCATGTCCGAGTCTCTTATTGACCGCCTGTCTCTCGACGCCGCGCGTGTGGAGGGCATTGCCGGTGGTCTGCGCCAGGTAGCCAGCCTGCAGGACCCAGTAGGGGAGATCCTGCAGGGCCGCACCATGGACAACGGCATTCAGATGAAGCAGGTGCGCGTTCCGCTCGGCGTGATGGGCATGGTCTATGAGGCCCGCCCAAATGTCACCGTGGACGCCTTTGGCCTGGCCATTAAGTCCGGCAACGTGCCGCTGCTGCGCGGCTCTAAATCCGCCCGCAACTCCAATGCCAAGCTGGTAGAAATCCTGCAGGATACCCTCGCCGAGTTTGACCTTCCGCGCGAGGCCGTGCAGCTTCTGCCGTGCGAGACCCACGATTCCGTCCAGGACCTCATCACCGCTCGTGGCCTGGTGGACCTGGTCATTCCGCGCGGTGGCGCCAAGCTTATTGAGGCCGTTGTTACCGGCGCCACCGTCCCGGCCATTGAGACCGGCACCGGCAACTGCCACTTCTACGTGGACGCCTCTGCGGACCTGGACAAGGCCATCGACATGGTTATCAACGGCAAGACCCGCCGCACCTCCGTGTGCAACTCCACGGAGTGCGTGCTTATCGACGCCGCCTTGGACGACTCCGCCAAGCTCCGCATTATCACCGCGCTGCAGGATGCCGGCGTGACCATCCACGGCGACGTCGCCGAGCTCGAGGCCTTCGGCGTCAAGGATGCCGTACAGGCCACCGATGAGGACTGGCGCGAAGAGTCGCTGTCCATGGATATCTGCGCCAAGGTGGTCGACGGCGTCGACGGTGCCATTGCGCACATCGCCGAGTTCACCACTGGCCACACCGAGGCCATCGCCGCGCAGGATGCCGACGTCCTAGTGAAGTTCGGCAACGAGGTAGATGCCGCCGCGGTCATGCTCAACGCCTCTACCGCTTTCACCGATGGCGAGGTCTACGGCATGGGCGCCGAAATCGGCATTTCCACCCAGAAGCTGCACGCCCGCGGCCCGATGGCGCTGCCGGAGCTGACCTCTTCTAAGTGGATCCTGCAGGGTACCGGACAGACCCGCCCCTAGTGGTGCGGCTATAATCACCACCCATGACTAGCCCACAGCGCATCGGCATCATGGGTGGCACCTTTGATCCCATCCACAACGGCCACTTGGTAGCGGCCAGTGAAGCCGCCCACCGCTTTGCCCTCGATACCGTCGTCTTCGTGCCCACCGGCCAGCCGTGGCAAAAGTCCCACCGCGACGTCACTGCGGCCGAGCACCGCTATCTGATGACGATGGTGGCCACCGCATCCAACCCGCGCTTTACCGTCTCGCGCGTAGACATTGACCGCGAGGGGCCCACCTATACCATCGATACGCTGCACGACCTGCGTGAACTCTTCCCGGAGGCGGAGTTCTACTTCATCACCGGGGCCGACTCGCTGGCCTCCATCATGAGCTGGCATAACTGGGAGGAGATGCTGGAGATGGCGCACTTTGTGGGCGTGACCCGCCCCGGCTATGAATTAAGCGCCGATATGCTACCTGCCGATGCGCAAGAGGCTATCGATCTCATCGACATTCCCGCCATGGCCATCTCCTCTACCGCTTGCCGCGAACGCGCCGCCCAAGGACAGCCCGTGTGGTACCTCGTTCCGGATGGGGTGGTGCAGTACATCACCAAGAACAATCTCTATGGGCCTAACCCAGATAAGCCTCTGTAGAAACTTCCGCGGCCTTCCCCAGATTTTGGGCACGGGCCTGCTAAACGTGCAAGAATAGACTCTCAATAGAGATAGTTCATACCGAATATACTCAGACGCGAAAAGGGATTTTTTACACATTGTCTACTTCTGATCTCGCCCGCCGCATGGCAGAAACCGCGGCCCACGCCGCGCAAGAAAAGCTGGCCACCAATATCGCGGCCATTGATGTCTCCGATGTCCTCGCCATTACCGAGGTCTTCGTACTCGCTTCTGCAGACAACGAGCGCCAGGTGGCCTCCATCGTGGATGAAGTCGAAGACGAAATGACTAAGCAAGGCTTCGAGCCGCAGCGCCGCGAGGGCAACCGCGAGAACCGTTGGGTGCTGCTGGATTATGGCAATATCGTCGTCCACGTTCAGCGCAATGACCAGCGTGAGTTCTACGGCTTGGACCGCCTGTACCACGATTGCCCAGCACTGGAGATCGAGGGCATCGAGGCCCCAGAGCGCCCGGGCGAATGGACCAATGGCGTAAACCCGCGCGAAGTTGATTCCATCGACGAGCTCCCACTGGCCGATAAGGTCCCTGGTGAGGACGAGGAGCTTTAAACTCGCATGAGCCGCCGCCTGATCCTGATCCGCCACGGACAAACTACCTATAACGCCACCGGCCGCATGCAGGGCCACTTGGACACCGAGCTGTCCGAGCTGGGCTATGAGCAGGCCCGTGCCGCCGCGCGCCTGCTGCAGGATCAGGGCGTGTCTAAAATCGTCGCCTCCGATCTCCTCCGCGCGCGCGAAACTGCGCGCGTGGTCGCCGAGGCCCTCGGCATGGATTTCACCACGGATGCCCGCCTGCGCGAGACGCACCTAGGCCAGTGGCAGGGCAGAACCTCCGCCGAGGTAGATACCGAGTTCCCTGGCGCGCGCGCCATCTGGCGCCACGACCCCACTTGGGCCCCGCCGCAGGGCGAATCCCGCGTGGACGTGGCCGAGCGTGCCCGGCCTGTCGTCGATGAGCTCATGGCAGACTTCGGTGGCTGGGACCAAGGCCCCGTCCTCATCGTGGCCCATGGCGGCGCTATCTCGGCGCTGACCTGCCACCTGCTGGGCCTTGACCATGCGCAGTACGGGATCCTTTCCGGATTGAAAAATACCCACTGGTCGCAGCTGACCGCCCGCCCGGACTTTAATCCGGAAACGCCGCTATCCTCGCTGGAGTTCACCCCAGATAATGTGGGCAGCGCCCAGTGGTATTTCGACGGCTGGAATATGGGCGGCGAGGTCACCGGGGACGGCGGGGCGGATATCTAGTGACGGTTCGCGTCATTACGGATTCCTCCGCGGGCCTGCCGCCAGAGTTGGCGGAGCAGCTATCCATCACGGTCATTGACCTCCACCTCATGGAAAGCCACGGCAAAGATGGCCTGGAGCGCTCCACCTCGGGCTTGAGCGCGCTGGAGCTGGCCGCCGCCTACGGCCGCGAAATGGAGCGCGCCCAAGATGAGGGAGTGGTGGCCATTCACCTGTCCAAAGAGCTATCTTCCACTTATTCCGCCGCGGTATCGGCCTCCGGCGTCTTTCCGCACACGGTGCGGGTGATTGACTCCGGTTCGGCCGGCATGGCCATGGGTGCGGCCGCGATGTCCGCGGCTAAGTTGGCCTCCCGCGGCGCCAGTCTGGACGAGTGCTACGCAGCGGCCATCGATACCCTCAAACGCGCGGCTACCTGGGTTTACCTGCATTCCACGGAGGACCTGCGCCGCTCTGGCCGCCTTTCCCCGGCCACGGCTGTGTTGTCTACGGCGCTGTTGGCTACCAAGCCGATTATGTCGATTACCCGTGGCAAGCTGGAGCTGGTGGGCAAGACCCGCACCCAGACCAAGGCTTTTACCAAGCTGGTGGACCTCATCGCCTCCCGCGCGGACGGTGAGCCGGCCTTTGTCGCCATCCAGCACAACCAGGCCGAGGACGCGGCCGCCAAGTTGGAGGCGCTCCTTGCAGTAGCGCTGCCGCAGGGTTCGTCCTTTATTTGCATTCCGCTTAACGACGTCCTCTCTGTCCACGCCGGCCCCTCCGCCATCGGCGTCTCCGCCGTGTTTAGCTCCGAGCCGCCCGCGGAACCTGTGCATTCTCACACACGTGGTCGACCTCGCGCCTTCCCGCCGCGCCGATCTGTGGATAACTAGACCCATCGCGCCGGGTTAGTTGACGCCCACAACAAGTTATCCACAGCCCACCTTCGCTCGACCTACCACTTGTTTGCGCCCGCGCTTAGTCTCAGCGCCATGGCGGCACCCAAGATCAGCGAACGACTCCGCGAGTTTACCCAACCCACCGGCGAGGAAGAGCTCCTCGCCGTCGATTACCCGCGCCCGCGACTGCGCATCAGCCCCTGGCAGGCCTGCGCAGTGGCGGTCATTCTCGTTATCTGTGTGGTGGTCTGGCTCGGCATCAATGCGCGCTCCGAAGAATCCTCCGGCATGCCCGAGCCTGCGGCTATGAGCCCAGGCGTGGCCCCGAGCGACGAACCCAGTGAAATCATCGTTTCGGTCATCGGCGAGGTGGCTGAGCCCGGACTGAAAACGCTCGAGCCCGGCGCGCGCGTGGCCGATGCCCTTGACGCCGCCCAGCCGCTACCAGGCGCCGAGACTCTGGCTCTCAACCATGCCCAGCGGCTTTCCGACGGCCAACAGCTCCACATCCTGCCCTCCGGCGCCGCCCCGCCTCCCGCACCCGGCGAGCCCGCCCCAGCCGGCGGCAACTCCAGCGGCCCCGGCGGTGGCGCTAGCGGCAGCGGCGTGAGCCTCAATAGCGCCACCGCCGAGGAGCTCACCGAACTCAAGGGGGTCGGCGAGGTGACCGCGCAAGCCATCGTGGCCTACCGCGAAGAGCACGGCGGTTTCAAGAACGTAGAAGAGCTCCTCGAGGTCTCTGGCATCGGGCCGGCGAAGCTGGCGCAGCTTAAAGACCAGGTCCAGCTCTAGCCCGTACTCGAGCGTGCGATGCGAGAACTGCGGCTCGTCCCCGGCGCGGCTACCGCCTGGCTGGCCGTCATTGCCGTGTTGCTCGCCGGCCGCGGCTGGGCCATCGCACTCATCGCAGTCGTCGTTTCGCTGTGCCTGGTTGCCCGCCAGTGGGGCCAGGCGCTCTTCTGTGGGGCAGTCGCTGGGGGTGCGGCGCTCGTCGCCGTGGTGCGCCAGGCCCGCGCCGCCGCCTTCGATCTCGGCACCGAAGTCACCGGACGACTCGTTACCGCACCGACGCAGACCAGTACGGGCGGCTGGCTGCTGCGGCTGAAGGTGCCGGGGTATCCCACCCAGTTGCCGGTCTTTAGCCCGGATCCGGTCCCGGCTGCCGCGGGTGCCGAAATTACGGCGAGGGTGAAGGTAGGGGAGTCGGATAGGGCGGGCGTCGGAAAGCTCAGTGCCAATGCCACTGACGTGCAGGTAACCGGTGAGCCCGAAGGCCTGGCCGGTTGGGCGGCCGGCGTGGCTGAGAACTTCCGCGCGCTGGTCCTCGATACCGTAGGACCCTCCAGCCAAGGCCTGATTCCCGGCATGGTGCTCGGCGATACCGCGCTGCAAGAGACCGCCGAGCGCGACCTGTATATCGCCACCGGGCTCTCACATTTAAGCGCCGTATCCGGCGCCAATGTGGCCATAGTCTGCTCCGCCGCGGCCGTGGTCTGCGCCGCCCTCGCGCTCGGGCCCCGCGCCCGCGTGGCCGCCTCCCTGTGCGCCCTCGCCACCTATGTTCTGCTCGTGGGCTTCGAGCCCTCCGTCCAGCGCGCGGCCGTCGCTGGGGCAGTCGGGCTGCTCGCCGTGCTCAATTCCACCCGCATGGAGCCCATCCATGCGCTCAGTCTCGGCATCATCGCGCTGCTCTTTGTGGATTCCGACCTCGCCGTGCACTTTGGTTTTGCCCTATCCTGCGCGGCGACGCTCGGCATCGTGGCGCTGAGCCCGCTCATCTACAAGCACTTGGCCGTGACCGGCTGGCCCGCCATCTTCCTGCGCGCGGTCGCCGTGGCCATCGCCGCCGATATCGTCACCCTCCCGCTGGTGGCACTTATGTCCGGCGAAGTCTCCGTCGTCTCCGTGCTGGCCAATATCCTCGTCGAGCCCGCCACCGTGCCGATTACCATCGTGGGGCTTATCGCCGCCATCTTTGCCCAGCTCGGCCCTCTCGACGTGCTGGGCGCCGGCTTGCTGCGCCTCATTGAGCCCTTCTCGTGGTGGATTAATACCATCGCCCACGGCGTGGCCCACCTGCCCGTGGTCACCATCCCCGCCAACCCGCTTTTTACGCTGCTTGCCTACGCCTGGATCATCGCGGGCCTTCTTTATCACCGTCCGTGGCTCACGTTGGCGCTGACGCTGGCGGGCATCGCCTGGCTCGGCCTGGCCGCAGGCTAGAATGGCGGGCATGCCTCCAGTACACCTCATCCTCGGCGACGATGAATTCCTCACCGAACGCGCCCGCCTGCAGATCCAGCGCGCCGCGGCCGAGGAGAGCGGATCTACCGGTACCTGGCCCGAGCTGACCAAGCTCAAAGCTTCCGAGGTCTCTGAGGGCGAGATCCTCGAGGCCACCAGCCCATCGCTGTTTGGCGATAACCGCGTCATCGTCATCAGCGACTGCGAGCGCGCCGGCAAAGAAGTAGTCGATATCCTTCTGCGCGCCTGCGCCAATCCCGCGCCGGGCATGACCATGGTCATTATCTACTCCGTGACGGCCAAGACGCTGAAGAAAAAGAAGAAGCAACCCGAGCTTGTGGCCAAGCTGCGCAAGATTGCCGAGGTCCACGAGGTCTTTTCGCTTTACCCCAATGAGCTGGGGCAGTGGGCCACCCGCGAATTTTCCAGCCACGGCGTGCGCCCGACCCCGGACGTTATCCATGCCGTGCTCGAGGGCGTGGGCTCTGATCTGCGCGAGCTGGCCTCAGCCATCTCCCAGTTGGTCTCCGATACCGGCGGCAATGTCACCCGCGAGGCGGTGCAAAACTACTACGTCGGCGTGGCCGAGGTCGCCAATTGGGACATTGCCGACGCCGCCGTCGCCGGCCGCGTCGAAGCCGCCGTATTCACCTGCCGCCGCGCTCTCCAGCTGGGCGCGAGCCCCGTGGCGATTGCCGCGGCGCTGGCCAATAAGGTCGGCGCCGTCGCCCGCCTTTACTCCGCGCGCGGGGACCAGTACTCGCTCGCGAGCCAAACCGGCCTAGCGCCCTACGTGGTCAAGATGACCCAGCCGGTGGCCCGCCGCTGGTCCGCCGATAATGTCACCAAGGCGGTTATCCTCGTCTCCGAGCTCGATGCCGCCGTCAAAGGCCAAGGCGGCGAGCCCGAATTTGCCGTAGAGGCGGCCGTCAAACGCGTCGCGGAACTGGCGCGATAAGCTAGAAACTATGTCTGAGACGCAAGTGCAAGAATTCGCCGGTCGACTCTTTGACATGGCGCGCGAGGGCAACCTGGACCTCCTCGCCTATATCGACCACGGCGTGAATATTGACCTCGTCAACCACGAAGGCCAGTCCTTTATTATGCTCGCCGCCTATCACGGCCACGCCGAGCTGGTTTCTGCACTTGCCCGCGCCGGCGCGGACGTCAACCTGCTCAATGACCGCGGCCAGTCCCCGCTGGCCGGTGCCATCTTCAAGAAGGAAGACGCGGTTATCGACGCCCTCCTTTCCGCCCACGCCGACCCCACCGCCGGCCAGCCCTCCGCGCTGGATTCCGCCCGCCTGTTTGGCCGCGAGGACCTTATCCCGCGCCTCGAAAGCGAGGCGGGGGAGTGACCTGGACGTCCTTTTTCACCCTCTTGCTGATGAACCTGGTGGGCGTCGCCTCGCCGGGACCGGACATCATTTTGGTGACCCGCTACGCCACCCGCTCGCGCCGCCACGCCATTGCCGCGGCCGCCGGCATCCAGATCGGCGTGCTCTTTTGGAGCGCCGCCACCGTCTTTGGCGCCGCCGCGCTGCTGACCGCCTTCCCGGAAATCCTCGGCGCGGTCCAGGCCATCGGAGGCTGCTTTTTGGTGTTTATGGGAACCCGCGCGTTGCGCAGCGGCATCGCCCAGCGCGCCAATCCACCGGTAGACCTTGAAGATGCCGCCGCCCAGCTCGGCCGCCTGCGCACCGCCTTCAAGGTCGGCCTAGCCACCAATATGTCCAACCCAAAAATCGTGCTCTTCCTCGCCGCGATGATCGCCCCGCTGCTCCCGGCCAGCCCACCCGTCTGGCTGGCGATTGCGCTGACCCTCTCGCTTTCGCTGTCGGCCTTCCTCTTCTTCCTCGTCGTCGCCACGGTAATTTCCACCAATGCCGTGCGCCGCAAGCTCATCGCCGCCGGCCCGTGGATCGACATCGGCTCGGGCCTCTTCTTCGTCATCGCCGGCATTGTTCTCATCATCTCCGGCGGGCAGAACCTGCTGGCTTAAAATAGGCGCGGCGTGCCCTCGACCACCGTGTCCAGCACCCACTGGGCCCAACGGGCGACGGTGGAGGCGCGCCGCCGGGACGTCGCCAAGCTGAGCCCCAGCCCATCCATTGCCGCACAGATTTCCGCGGTACTAGCCACCGCGCCGCGGGCCAGGCTGAGCTCAAGCGCCTCGCGGAAAACCCGCCGCGCCGCCAGCGCCCGTATGAGCGCCGCATTCCGGGCGTCGCGCTGCGGCTGCTCGATCACCCGCCGCCCGTGCTCTGTCGGCTCCCACGTGTCCTCCACCGGCTCCGCCAGGCCCAGGTAGCGCGCGGCGTTGGCATAATAATCCGCCTGCCGCGGGTCGAAATCATAGCGCTGGGTAATCTCCGCCTTGCTTAGCGGCTGCAGGGCGATGAGCTCCAGCAAGTTGACCACCCGCTCAAAGCTATTAGCCTGCGGGAAGGGCACGGCCGGTTCGGGTTCGGGCGCTACCGCCCGCACGATGTCGAGCGCCGCCTGCGCATCCAAGTGCGAGGAGGACAGCGCGTAGCGGGCGCTATCGACCAGCGAAATGCTGCGAAAATCCGCCGGGTCCCGAAACTCATAGCGGTACAGGTGGAAAATACCATTGGAATACACCAGGTAAACCGGCACCACATCCTTGGCCAGGCGCTGCTGGAAACGCCGATACGGAAAATACAGCTGCCGGATATTGAAATCCTCTGACAGGTGGTTCTTCGCCTCCACCAGCACCAGGTGCTCGAGCGATTCAAAGCCGCCGTCGATTTCCATCTGCGCGCGGTCCACCGCCACATCCACGCCCAAGTCCGGCAGCCGCACCTTAAGCCCGTGCGTGGACATGCGCCCCGCCACCGTGGCCTGCAACGGCGCGCACCCGAGGAAGTCCTCCAGCATCCCGCTTGCCGACGCCCCATTTAACGCCACCGCCTCCGAGCTCACTGCCTCCAACGAGAGGGTGTCCAGCCCCGCCGGCAGCTCCAGCGTGCGCACCTCGCCGCGCTGCGTTTCTGGAAATCGTTCGTACAGGTTGAATCGTCCCACCAGGTATTCGCTCCGGCTGACCGGCACGATTCCCAGGCGGAGACGCTGAAAAATCCACGGCCGCGAGGTAGAGAAATCATGCTTGGCCATCAACCGTGGCTGCCGGCCCGAGAGCTGTTCTAGCTCCCGCGCGCCGATATAGAAATACCCGCGCCGCTCCAGCTCCGCGTCGTATCCCGCCGCCAGGATGCGCAGCCACCCCCAGTCATTGACGCCGAGCTTCATCGACTCCGGCACGCCAAAGCGTGCCCGCAACTCCTGCTCCCGCAACTCCTGCGCCTGCGACCCGCTAGTCACCGCGAACCTCGTAATTGCGCACCAGGACTTCGTCGACCTTGCCCCGCCTCGAGCCAACGGAGTTAATCGCCCGCGTCGCCCCCACGATGCCTACTTCATAGTCCGCGTACAGCTCCCGGATGAAATCGGTAGCTGAATTCGACAAGAGGAACTTCACCCCGCGCCTATCCAAGTCATCGCAGACCTCTTTGAGCCGCTCTTGCTCCGTTCTGTCAAAGCCGCCCTTTTGGTAGCCGGTAAACGAGCTCGTCACGTTCACCGGGTCATAGGGAGGGTCGAAGTACACAAAGTCTCCTTCGCGTGCCTCTGCCACCGCTGCGGCGAAATCGCCCTGCGAGAAGGCCACATCATTATCCGCAAAATACCGGTGGACCGCGCGCAGCGTGCCTTCATCGCAGATGGTGGGATTCTTATAACGCCCAAACGGCGCGTTGAATTGCCCCGCCGCGTTCACGCGATACAGGCCGTTATAGCAGGTGCGGTTGAGGTACAACGTCCGCGCGGCGCGCTCGACGGGGGAGAGGGCGGCAAACCGCTGGGCATCCCGGTCCGCTGCGCGCAGCGCATAGAAAAACTCTGTCTCATTGGGATAGCCCGCGAGCTCGGCAATGAGCTCATCGACGCCGTCGCGCACCACCTCATAGAGGTTGATGAGTTCACCATTGAGATCGTTGACCCGTGCTCTGGCTGGCTCGAGAGAGAAAAGCACCGCGCCGCCACCGATGAAGGGTTCATAAAAACGCCGCGGGGCATCCGCCGGCAGGGCGGCGTGGATATGCGGCAAGAGCTGGCGCTTCCCGCCCGCCCATTTGACCAGTGGCTTAACGTTTTTCATCGTTGACTCATCTTAGCCGCCCCACTGGACACGAGCACCATCGGGCTTTCGAACGCGCGATCGGATAAATCGGGCGCGCGGCCGGGCGGGCTTAGCGTCTTTGGTTGTCTAGCGTCACAGTTTTCCCAAATAGTGCCATGACGGGCGAAAATGTGCAGACGCACCGGCGGGGAATTTCCATGGCGCGCATGGTGGTTTCCCTGACCGAATATAAGGTAATAAAATCGCCTCAAAATCCCTTAGTTTGTAGACAAAATAGAATTTCCTCACAAGTTCTCTGGGAGAAAGAAAAGATACTGAAGCTTGTAGAGCGTCGGGACAGAAAGGGGCATTCATGCCGCGTATATCAAAAATCCGAGTCGCTGCGCTCAACCTCGTTATCGAGAATGGTTATGACGGGTTCACCATGGAGGAGCTCGCCCACAAAGTGGGCGTTTCCCGCCGTACGCTTTTTAATTACATAAAAGACAAAGAATCGGCGGTTTTAGGCCCCGAAATGTCGGAGGAAGTGGAGAACCAATTCCAAAACTTCGCCGCTGGCTTGCCTACCGGAAGCCTGCGCGAAGATTCCGAAATCATAGCCATGGCCGAGTTTAACCGTGCCGTAGGCGATGAGTTTTTTCCCGAAATTTCTCAGCTCACGGCCGAGGCGCTGGCTAAGGACACGAAACTGCGTGCCCTGTACTGCCAGCGCAATGGCCGCATCATTCAGCGCGTCCGCCAGGCTGTGCAGGCCCGCGAGGGCTGGAAGTCCTCCGATCCGCGGCTCACGCCGACCGTTAACATCATCTACATCCAGTTCCTGACCGCCTTCGAGACCTTCGTGGAAACCCGCGGCGGCACTTCGCTTGCCGACGCCTTCCGCAACGCCGGCGTCATCTTCGAAGACTATTTCAACGACGAACTGGCCTAAGCACCCCGCTTAAGTCCCGCTCGGCCTTGCCTGCTGGTTCCGCGGCCTAAAGTGGGCCAAGAAAATCCCCCGGCGCGCTCCGTAGAGTGCGACCGGGGGATGATCTGTGCAATGGCTCTTAGTCCATCTTGTTGAACGCGGAAGCCATGCCGGACTTCTTGTTGGCTGCGGTGTTGCGGTGGAAGACACCCTTGGACACGGACTTGTCCAGGGCGCGGGATGCCACGCGCAGCTGCTTCTCAGCAGCAGCCTTATCGCCAGCGGCAACGGTCTCGCGGAACTTGCGGATCTCGGTGCGGACGGCGGAGCGAACGCCCTTATTGCGGCGACGTGCCTTCTCGTTGGTGATAACGCGCTTCTGCTTGGACTTGATATTTGCCATGAAAAATACCTCTTAGTAATCGAAAGTGATTGACATAGAAACCGACCTACTCGGACTACTCCCGCGGCCAGCAATCACTGGCGCTCGGCGCTGGTATTCGAAGAGCGAACCCAAGGTCCTGCCCGCCCCGACCAGCGCGCCCGGCAAGTAAGTAACCAACACACAATAGCAGTACAGAACTCGACCTGCCAAAACCCTCCCCGCGGCTGCCGTCTCCCGGGCTGCTGGCTCCCTATCCGCCGGCCGCGCGGCGGCTAGGCCCAGTGATAGCGCGCCCGCAACCTATTCGCGATTCGTTCGAACCTGCGTTCCGGAAAAAGCGTGCCTTGCCGGCGCACCTGCTCCTCGGACACCTCGAGCAGACGGTCGAGGCGCACCCAGCAATCGCAGCCGGATTCGTCCCACTCGCCGGAGCCGATTTCCAGCCAGGCGTCGTCAAGCGCGTGCTTTGGGTTGGGGGAGATAAGCAAACCCATCACCGTGGTGCGGGTGCGGCCGACGACCAAAATGGCGCGCTCGCGCGGTGGCGCCTGCTTGCCTTCGGCCGGTACCCACACCCAGACCACCTCGCCGGAATCAGCCTGGCCGTCCATATCGGGGGTGAAAAATATGGACCGGGGGTGGGAAGCGGTGGCCTCGACCTGGATATCGGCGGCCTTGCGCGGCTCGTGGAACTCATCCGACCTATCCAGCCCCAACCGGGAATTAATGCGGCTCAGGCCGGTGTCTATTGGCTCGCGCTCGCTGATTCCCAGCGCCTGGCGCAGACGGGTGAGCATGCCGCTTTTCATGTCGACTATTGTAGACGTATGTCTGAAAACTTTGCGGCCACGACGTTTACGGATCCCGCCCGAATCCGAAACTTCTGCATTATTGCTCACATCGACCACGGCAAGTCGACGCTGGCGGACCGCATCCTGCAGCTATCCAAGGTGGTTGCGGAGCGCGATATGCGTGATCAGTTCCTCGATAATATGGACATCGAGCGCGAGCGCGGCATCACCATTAAGGCGCAGAACGTGCGCCTGCCCTGGGTGCCCCAGTCCGGCACCGCGCAGGGGGAGCAGATCGTCCTACAGATGATCGACACCCCCGGCCACGTGGACTTTACCTACGAGGTCTCCCGTGCCCTCGAGGCGTGTGAAGGCGCCATCCTGCTTGTCGATGCCGCCCAGGGCATCGAAGCCCAAACCCTCGCCAACCTCTACCTGGCGATGGAAAACGACCTGGAAATCATCCCGGTCCTCAATAAAATCGACCTGCCGGCCGCCGATCCGGAAAAATACGCGCTGGAAATCGCCAATATCATCGGCTGCGAGCCGGAAGAGGTGCTGCGCGTGTCGGGCAAGACCGGCGAGGGCGTCGTCGAGCTGCTGGACAAGGTCTGCGAGCTAGTGCCGCCGCCGTCTTCTGAATTCGACACCGATGCGCCGGCCCGCGCCATGATTTTTGACTCCGTCTACGACACCTACCGCGGCGTTGTCACCTATATCCGCATGGTGGACGGCAAGCTCACCCCGCGCCAGAAGGTCACCATGATGTCAACCAACGCCAACCACGAGCTGTTGGAAATCGGCATCGTCTCGCCCACAATGCAAAAGTGCGAGGGTTTGGGCCCGGGCGAGGTGGGCTACCTCATTACCGGCGTAAAGGACGTCCGCGAGACCAAGGTGGGCGATACCGTCACCTGGTCCAACGGCGGCGCCGAGACCCCACTCAAGGGCTACAAGGATCCGGACCCGATGGTCTACTCCGGCCTTTTCCCCATCTCCCAGGCCGACTTCCCGGACCTGCGCGATGCCCTGGAAAAGCTGCAGCTTAACGACGCCTCCTTAACCTTCGAGCCCGAAACCTCCGTCGCCCTCGGCTTTGGTTTCCGCTGCGGCTTCTTGGGACTTTTGCACATGGAAATCACCCGCGACCGCTTGGAGCGTGAGTTTGGCCTCGACCTGATTTCCACCGCGCCTTCCGTGACCTACCGAGTGGTGGCTGAAGACGGCGAGGAAAAGTGGGTCCATAACCCGTCTGACTGGCCGGAAGGAAAACTTAACGAGGTCTATGAGCCCGTGGTGAAGATGACCGTCATCGTGCCCGAGCAATTCGTCGGCCCCACCATGGAGCTGTGTCAGTCCAAGCGCGGCCAGATGGGCGGCATGGACTACCTTTCCGAGGACCGCGTGGAGCTGCGCTACACCATGCCGCTCGGCGAAATCATCTTCGACTTCTTCGATATGCTCAAGTCCCGCACCAAGGGCTACGCTTCGCTGAACTATGAAGAGGCCGGCGAGCAGCTCGCGGACTTGGTAAAGGTCGACATTTTGCTCAACGGTGACCCCGTCGATGCCTTCTCCGCCATCGTCCACCGCGATTCCGCCCAGTGGTACGGCAATAAGATGACCAAGAAGCTCAAAGAGCTCATCCCGCGCCAGCAGTTCGAGGTGCCCGTCCAGGCGGCTATCGGCTCGAAGATCATCGCCCGCGAAAACATCCGCGCTATGCGCAAGGACGTGCTGGCCAAGTGTTACGGCGGCGATATCTCCCGTAAGCGCAAGCTGCTGGAGAAGCAGAAGGCCGGTAAGAAGCGCATGAAGACGCTGGGCTCCGTCTCGGTGCCGCAGGAGGCCTTCGTGGCCGCGCTGTCTACCGACGCCGACGATTAACCTCGCACCCCCTATTGGCAAAGCGAATCCAAATAGATTCTTAATTCTTCGTTAACAACCCCCGGGGTGCGGCCGTCAAAAATTTCAAGGTGAGCTGCCCCTTTAGGGCGTCCTCTCGGCTGGGGCGCCCTTTTTAACTAGTTGCGGTTTATGTTTTAGCGGCGTTAAATCTCGACTCGAAAGCGACCGATGACTCGCCGGTGAGCCACAGCCACTTTCGACCTGCCCCGCTAATTCTCGACCAAGGTTGGATTTTTCATGAAGCTTCGCTCTCGCGCTGTGGCCGTCTGTGCTACCGCAGCCGCCACCACTTCACTCGTCCCCGGCATCGCCCAGGCGGCCACCACCACCCCGATTGAACACGTTGTAGTCATTTACTCGGAGAATATCTCCTTCGATCACTACTTCGGAACCTATCCGAATGCCTTAAACAAGGACGGCGAGAAGCTGCAGGGCAGCGATAAAGAAGCCCCAAAGTTCACTGCCAAAAAGGACACCCCTAAAGCAAACAACCTCGAAAACGATGGCGTAATGGGGGAGAAGAACCCCAACTCCGTCAAGCCCTTCCGCATCGGGCCAGACCACGCTGTCACCACGGATCAGAATCACCACTACGGCGATGAGCAGGCCGCGTACAACGGCGGCAAGATGGACAAGTTCCCAGAGACCGTGTCTACCGACATCGATAAATCCTCCAACGGTTACTACGCCGTGCCAGGCATGACCATGGGTTACTACGACGGCAATACCGTCACCGGTATGTGGAACTATGCGCAGAACTTCGCGATGAACGACAATAGCTACTCCACCATCTTCGGCCCATCCACCCCTGGAGCACTGAATCTGATTTCCGGAACTGTGGCCGGCGGGACCATGCATGACCCAGCCACTGGTGAGCAAAAGAAGATCGAACCTGGCAAGAACCACGCCCTCGCTGGGGTATCCGAAGATGGCAAGACCGCCACTGTTGTCGGCGACCCAGATCCGCTTTACGACGACTGCTCGAATAACTCTTCCGCCGGCACCAACCAGGTCACCGCGATGCACTCCAAGAACATCGGTGACCAGCTCAATGACAAGGACGTCACTTGGGGCTGGTTCCAAGGCGGCTTCCGGCCAACCGAGGAAGCTACAGACGACGCTCGCGCACGCTGCGGCGCCTCCCACACCACGCTGACCGGCCAGAACAAGACGGACTATAACCCGCACCACCAGCCGTTCCAGTACTACGCTTCCACCGCGAATCCGCACCATTTGGCGCCGTCGAGCGATGACATGATTGGCAAGACCGATCGTGCCAACCATCAGTACGACTTGAAGGATTTCGACACCGCAGTCGAACAGGGCAATCTGCCGGCCGTGTCGTTCTTGAAGGCCGCGAACTACCAGGACGGCCACGCCGGCTACTCCAATCCGTTAGACGAGCAGGCTTTCATTACTCACTACATCAACGAGCTGCAGAACTCCCCAGAGTGGGACTCCACCGCAGTGGTCATCGCCTACGATGATTCCGACGGCTGGTATGACCACAAAGCCCCAGAAATCCTAAACGGTTCTAACGATCCGCACCAGGATAAGGAAATCTGTACCGCTGCCGCAGCGAAGGTCGGCGTCGCCGGCGATAAGCATGGCCAGTGCGGTCCAGGCACCCGCCAGCCTCTGTTGGTCATTTCCCCGTACGCAAAGACCAATCACATCGATTCCACCTACACCGAGCAGACCTCCGTCACTAAGTTCATCCAGGACAATTGGGGCCTCGGCCGCCTGGGTGGAATCGCCTTTGACGAGCGTGCCGGAGAGCTGAACAACATGTTCGACTTCAACGCCGGCGAGAAGGCACCGAAGCTCTTCCTGAACGAGACCGATGGCACCGTTGCTAAGGATTACGCATCTATCGAAAAGGTGGATAATTCCTCTCGCGCTGGCACTAACCTCAAGGACGTTGTTGAGGACATGAATGACCCGAAGGTTACTGAACAGGGCGTGCCTTCCATCACTAAGTTGTACCAAGAGTCCAAGCCGCGGCCTGACACGAACAAGCCTGCCGACTCGGGCTCCAATTCTTCTGCTGGTTCTTCCAAGGGCGGCGTCATTGCGGCCATCCTTACTGCCCTAGGAGTAGGCGCTGGCATCGTAGCTTGGTACATGAATGGCCACCCCGGCCTGGACCTGAAAAAGCTGCAGGATTTCAAGCTCCCACCACTGCCTAACCTCCCGTTCTAACCCATGAAGACCTTCCACATCGCCACGGCCGCGGTGCTTGCTATCGCGGCCGTATCCCCAAATGCTGTAGCCCAAAGCTCCCTAAGCTCCTTCGGCTCCAGCTCCCGAGACTCGCAGTCGGCGGCGCCGTCGACAAGCAAAAGCGCGAAGCCGAAAGAACCGCAGCTAAATGTGCGCGACGTGTATTCGTGCCCTACCCCCGACAAAGTCCAGAGGCAAGCGGAGTGGAAGGTCTATAACACCTCTGGACTGGCGCTTACCGTCTACGTTGCAGACGATGCGGGCAATGCCTACCAAGTTCTAGAGCGCGTGGGTACTCCAGCCAAGCGCGCGTGGGCCCCGAAGCTGCAGGACGGCACCTACCACCTCACCTGTGTCTTCCACAATGATTCGGCCGTGAAGTCTGATGATTTCACGGTCACTGGTTCCACCTTCACCGAAGCCCCCAAGATGGTTCCTATTACTGACCGCGAGGTCGCAGCCGTTGCTATCCAGCAGGCAGCTGAGCAGAAAAAACGCGTTCCTGAGCTGCAGAAAAAGGCTCATGCTCTTGCCGATGCCACCTCTAAAGACCGTCCCACCGCCCGAGCGGCCTACCTCGATTATCTCGAGACCTACCGCTCCTTCGACGATTCCAGCGAAATGTGGCCTGGGCCGGACTTGGAGGGGTACGCGGAGGTTGAAAAGCTGCTGTGGTCCAAGCGTCCTGTCAAGGATGCGGCCAAGCCTGCCCGCGCGCTTGCCGACGCCGTCGATAAAACCGCCCGTGCCCTCGAGACCTCCCACTTCGCCATTCCCGCACCCGATTACGGCCTGCGCACCCACGAGGTGATGGAGGAATTTGAGCGCTTCGACATGCGTGGCGAGCGTGACTTCGGCGCTCATGCTCTGCCCACCGCGCTGCGCGGCGATGTTACTTCCACTCGGCTGACACTGGATGCCGTCCGCTCCCTCGTTGAGGGCCGTGGGTTGGATACCGCGCCAATCTATGACCAGCTGGATGAGCTCGACAAGATCGCCGGTGAATTCGATGAAAAGTATGACACCGCTTTTGACAAATGGTCGCAAAAGGATCGGATGCGCCTGCAGTCGGCCGTTGCCCGTGCTAATGAGTTGCTTGCCCCGGTCGCCACGATGACCGTTATTAGAAGGATGGATTAGTGCCCTGCCCGTTTAATTTTTCCCGCCGCTCCTTTCTCTCTGGCCTTGCTGCAACCGCCGCGCTTACCGGCCCAGCCGCGGCAGCCAACGCGCAGTCAAGCTTTGCTGGTTCCTCCTTCGGTTCCTCAAAGCATGGCAAGGATTCTTCGGCCGACCCCGCTGTGCCTTCGCCGCGCACCAATGCGGATGACCCGCTCGATCTTCCTTTCCATGGCGAGCACCAGCAGGGTATTGTCAACCCAGCCCAAAAGTATTCCGAGGTCGTCGCCCTCGACATACAGTTCACAGGAAAATCGCGCCTGGAAGAGCTGTTTCGTACCATCACCGAGCGCGCCCGCGTTCTTACCACCGGCGGAACCACCGCGGCCGATGGCATAGCCTATCCCGCCGGTGATTCCGGCGAGCTGGGTCCAAAGCTTCCCACCGATAGCCTATCCATAACCCTTGCCGTGGGCGATTCGCTTTTCGACGACCGCTTTGGCCTAAAACCCCACAAGCCTAGCCACCTGAGCTCTATGCAGGCTTTCGCTGATGACACCTTGAAGGACGAGCTGTGCCACGGCGACCTAGCTTTGCAGATTTGCGCCGATCAGCACGATACCGTCATTCACGCGTTGCGCGATATCCTTCGGCACACCCGCGGCGACGTCGCTGTGCGCTGGCGCCAAAACGGCTATATGAACGAGCCGCGGCCTTCTGGTACCCAAAGAAATCATCTTGGGTTCAAAGATGGCATCGTCAATCCGGCCGAAGAGGATCAAGACAAGCTGGTGTGGGCCGGCGCGGACGAGCCAGACTGGGCCGCCGGCGGCAGTTATATGGTGGTTCGCCTGATTGCTATGTATACCGAATTCTGGGATCGCATCTCCATTGCCGAGCAGGAACAAATCTTCGGCCGCGACCGTGCTACCGGCGGCCCACTTTCCGGTGGTGACGAGTACGCTGAGCCGAACTACCTCGACGATGCCACCGGTGACGTCATCCCTACCGATGCGCATATTCGCCTCGCCAATCCGCGCACGCCAGAAACCTCCGACCAGCTCATGTTGCGTCGCGCTTATAATTATGACAACGGAGTGCGTGACAACGGCACCCTCGATGTCGGCTTGGTCTTCATCTGTTTCCAGCAGGACTTGGAGCGTCAGTTCATCACGGTGCAAAAACGCCTCGAGGGCGAACCGCTCGCGGACTATATCCGCCCCTACGGCGGCGGCTATTTCTATGCTTTGCCCGGCGTTGCCGACGACTCCGACTTCTTCGGCCGCTCGCTCCTCCAAGCCTAGGCAAGCTTCGCTGCCCTGCAGTATATGCGAAAACTGTGCAGGGTGAGCTGAGTTCGTAAATAGCGAGGCAGGGCGCTCAGCTTGAATTGGTCCACGGCGGGACCCAGACTATTCGGCCCTGCCGGCGCTCGAGCCGGCCGCGCACCGGCGGCGCGTGCGGATCGTCGTCGTTGACGCCGTTGTGATACGGGCACGCCACGCTGAGATTCGCCATATTGGTCTCGCCGCCGTGTTTCCATGCCTGCAGGTGGTGGATTTGGCACTTATCTGCCGGATAGTTGCACTCGGCCCACGGGCAGATGGGGTTTTCCGCGCCCGCCATGAGCCGCTGCTTCTCCGAGGCATGCCGCGAGGTGCGATACAGGTTTACCGCTCCCTCATAAGGATGAACGAGGGTGACGAGCCCGCATTCAGCCAAGCGCTTTTCTACCAGCTGGGCGCCGCTGATTTCGGCTCCATTAGTCAGCCGCAGCGTGATTTCCTCGCCTCCACCGCTTAAGATTTCATCCAATTCATCGAGCTGGATGACGATATTCGTCGTGGCAGTAGGCCGCGCCGTAGCCCCGCCGCGGAAGAAGATATTCTCTACGGAATCAAGCGGCTTTTCCTCATTGATGCTGGCGTGCAGGTCAGCAATGAAATCGGAATCACCGGTAATCGAAAGCGTCGACGGGCCGCCCTTGCGCCGCGTCATCCGTACGCCCTTTTCCGGCTGTCGCGGCGGATACATCTCCTTCAATCGCGTGCGCGCGAGCCGCTCCACGTCCTGGTTGGTCGCGCATAATTCAGCGCGCAGCGCCCACGCATCCCGCTTGGATTTCGTGCGCGAAACGTACTTTTCAATGATCTTCAACGTCGCCAAGCAATGCTTGGTCGCCCGGCACGAACGCTGCCGGCGGGTGAAGGAGGTGGGGCCAAAGTAGACGTCGGCAAGCGCAAGCAGGCTCCGGGCCTCCTGCCGGGGAAGTCCCAGCCGGCGCAGGTCGGCCTCGCGCGCGCCAGAGACCTCGCCGAGAAGCTCCATCGGCGAGGCAAGTTGGCGGGCGTAGTCCTGCAAGCGGGTCATGCCGGTGAGCCTAATTCACCCCGCAAGACCGTGGTAGCCCACCCACGCCAGCCTGTGGATAACTCGCCCCACCTGTCACACCAACCCCGAACCCGCCGGGCGGCCTGTGGATAACCTGCGGTACCCTCGAATGCGAAAGCGAGAAAAGGAGCCCCCATGACTGACCCGACCAAGCGGATTCGCCCCACCACCCCCGGACGTCTGGCCGCCCCGCGCCAGGCTCAGCAGCTGCCGCCCCTGCCGGTGACTCGGGCGCGCATTGGCGAGCGGATGGCCACCGAGGTCTTCCAGGAAATGGGCGAGGAGATGCTCGAGGAGCTGCAGAACTTCCGCCGCGACCTGCACCGCAATCCGGAAATCGGCTTGGATTTGCCGCGCACGCAGAAGAAGGTCCTGGAAGCGCTCGAGGGCCTACCGCTGGAGATCCACGTGGGCCAGGATCTGAGCTCGGTGGTGGCCGTGCTGCGCGGCGGTCAGCGCGGCGAGCGGCCGGTGTCGGTGCTTTTGCGTGCGGACATGGACGCCTTGGAGGTGCGCGAGCAGACCGGCAGCCCGTTTGCCTCGACGAATGGCTATATGCACGCCTGCGGCCATGACCTGCATACCGCCGGACTGGTGGGCGCGGCGCGGATTCTGTGCGAGCACCGCGAGGAGCTGCACGGCGATGTCACCTTTATGTTCCAGCCCGGGGAAGAGGGCCCAGGCGGCGCGTTGCCGATGATTGAAGAGGGCGTTCTCGACGCCGCTGGCCGACGCCCCATTGCCGCCTACGGCCTCCACGTTGGCCCGCAGGACCGCGGCACCTTCCACTACGTGCCAGGCCCGATGATGGCTAGCTCGTCCAACCTGACCATTACTGTGCTGGGCAAGGGCGGGCACGGCTCCCGCCCACACGATGCCATCGACCCGGTGGCCGCGCTGGCGGAGATTCAGATGTCTTTGCAGACCGCGCTGACTCGCCGCTTCGATGCGCTCGAGCCCATCGTTATTACCGTGACCAACCTGTGGGCGGGAGACGGCGCGTATAACGCCATACCGGAGCGTGCGGCCTTGGGTGCTACGGTGCGCGTGCTGCGCGATGAGAAGATCGACGCCGTGCGGCAGATGATTACGGAGGTCTCCAGCTCCGTCGCTGCTTCGCACCGGTGCACCGCACAGGTGGATTTCGAGGTTTTGTACCCGACCACCAAGACGAATCCACGGGAAAATCAGTTCGCCGCCACCTTGTGGAGCCAGATGTTTGGCACTGAAAACGTCCAGCCGTTCGATGCCCCGATGATGGCCTCCGAGGACTTCGGCTATGTCCTCGCGCAGGTGCCGGGCACGTTTATGTGGATGGGCACGGCCAATCCGGACAAGCCCGAAAACCAGCGCGAGTGGAACCACTCACCGATGATGCGTTTCGATGACTCGGTGTTGGGAATGCAGTCCGCGGCGCTAGCGGCCGTGGCATTTGAACGCTTGGCCACCGAAAATGAGCATCCGTCCGCGCAGACGAAGGCCATGCGCGATGCGGCCGGGGTGCAAAAATAATTCATCCCTAGGGACTATGGCCGCCGGCTTAAGCTTGAGGCCATGATCAGAACGAAGTGGAGCACGGCGGGCATTGTGGCTGCCTGCGCGGTGGCGAATTGGCTCATCGGCATGGTGCTGATGAACCTCGACATTGAGGAGTATTCGCCGTCGTTTGCGGAGTATGGACCCTATATCTGCACCGGGTTTGCGGTGGGCGTGCTGGGTATTATCGCCCTGCCCTTTGCCCTGGAGCACCAGCCGCGCGAGCTTTCCGACGTCGACTATGCCGGCTCCACCCGCAGCTTCATCGCTGGCTGCATCGTGCTGCTGGGGTCGAGCTCCTATTTTGGCGCGGCAAGTGGACTCGTGGCTTTTATTTCCATGGTCTCGCGCCGCTCGACCACGCGCTCGGTGGCCGCGGTGGCGTGCTTCGTGGCGGCATTTGCGATTGATACCATCTTCAACCCCTATATGAGCTGGGACGAGATCGGGTGGGTTGGTGCCATCTTCGTCGTGGTCGTGATGGTCGCGGGGTTATTGGTGGGCCAAAAGCGCGCCAATCTGCGCGAAAAGCGGTGGCGAGTGGAACAACAAGCCCGGATGAATCGCGAAGAGATGCGCGCCAAGGTAGAACGCGGGCGGCAAGAGGAGCGCGAGAATATCGCGCGGGATATGCACGATTCGCTCTCGCATCGGCTGAGCCTTGTGGCCATTCATGCGGGTGCGTTGAGCTATCCGCGTGAGGGCGTGCCGGCCGAGTTCACAGACGCAGCGCGCACCATCCGCACGGAGGCCCAGAACGCGGTCGAGGATTTGCGCACCGTCTTAAGCGCCTTGCGCGAAGACCTTTCCCAGGATCCACGCAGCGGCTTAGAGGAGCTGGTCGCGGCCGCGCGCGAGGCCGGCACGGAAGTGACGGTGACCTACGCTGACGGTGCCGGCCCGGATGTTTTTACTGGGTTGTCCACGATGGCGCAGCACGCCGTGCACCGCGCAGTACAGGAGGGCCTGACGAATGCGCGCAAGCACGCCGCTGGCCAGCCGGTGAGCATTACGGTGCGCGAGACGTCCGGCGCGGTGGACATCGAGATGCGAAACCCAGTGTCGCGTGGGACCCCAGGAGCCGACACGGGCAATGGCGCGGACACCTCAGGTGGTTACGGACTGGTGGGCCTGCGCGAGCGTGTGGAACTTTCTGGCGGGCGCATGAGCATCGCGGCTAACCAGGAAAGTCCAGAAGGAAAGGAAGGCGAGGAATTCGGCTGGAGTATCCAGCTACCGCTAACGCACAAGGAGGCTGCGCAATGAGCGAGATGAGCTGGCAACTGCGCCATCCCGAATATGGGCTCATGCGCATCGACCTAGAAGAAACCACGGCCCGTGAAGGGTGGACGGGAAAATACTTAGACTTTAAGCGCAGTCTTTTTACCTCCACCGTTGACGGAACTTCGCGCAAGCTCAGCTATACCGATACCGATGACTCGGCCTATAGCGTGGAATTCCTGCGCGGGCACAGCGACGATAACGCGCCCGAAGACACAGACCGCATCGAGCTGGTAGAGCGCCGCGGTTACGTCGTGCCGGAGTTTCGCGGGCAAGGCGCGAGGGTGATGTTTGCGGCGGTGGGGCAGCCGGACATCGATAAGCAGCTGCACCGGATAAGCCTGTGGACGTTGCTCCTGCAGACTGCGCTGACATTCATTGCGGCCACGCTAGTCATCGAATTTTTCCCCAAATTCTTCGAAAAGCTAAACGATATTCTCGTGCCCTCGTTCCTCAACGGCGTAGTGGCCGGCCATGTGGGAATCGTGCCGATAGCGCTTGCGGCAGTGGTGGCGGTTACAGTGGCGTATACGCCCGTCGCGTCGAAGTTTTGGCGGGCGCGGTGGAATCAATCAGTAGGAAAGGGAGCATGATGGCCGATGCCCTGCGCGTAGTGCTCGTTGATGACGAGGCTCTAGTCCGCAGCGGCCTGCGCCTGCTGCTATCCAACGCGCCCGATATCGAGGTCGTGGCCGAGGCGAGCAATGGCCGAGACGCGGTGGCTACCGTGCTCGACGCGCAGCCCGATGTGGTGCTGATGGATATTCGCATGCCGGTCATGGATGGCATCGCGGCCGTGGAGAAGATTCTGTCCGTCCAGACAGTGCCGATCATCATGCTCACGGCCTTCGATACCGATTCCTTCATCCTGCGGGCCCTGCGCGCCGGGGCGGCAGGGTTCTTGCTCAAGTCGACGCCGCCGGAATCGCTCATGGCGGCCGTGCGCGCGGCCGCGGCGGGGCAGCCGCTGTTGAGCCCGCAGGTCGTCGACAAGCTGGTAGGCATGCAAGGCCCCGCGCTTTCCGACGCCCAATCCCACCACGCCCGCACCGCCCGCACCCGGCTTTCCACTTTAAGCTCCCGTGAGCGGGAAATAGCCGGGTTGGTAGCCCAAGGCTTGAATAATCAAGACATCGCCGACCAACTGGTGGTGTCCATGGCCACGGTGAAGTCTCATATGCAGCACATTTTGAAAAAGATCGGCGGCACGAGCCGCGTGCACATCGCCATTATGGTCTTAGAGGCGCGTGGCTGAGGACGGAGAATCCTCCCTGCGGGGGATACCGTGCTGGCGGCGGGTCAGCTTAGACTGGTGCGCGTTATGAAGTTGTTCCGAAAATCCGACGAGATGCTTCAGCGCCCGATGTGGCAGAAGCTCATCATTGCGGCGGTGGCAGTGATAGGCGATTTTGCCGTCTTTTCCGTCCGGTTTAGCGAGAGCGACGGATCGCCCGAAAGGCTGTTTATTTTTTCCGCGGTGATGGTCGGCACGTGGATCTTATTGCCCTTTGCTCTCCGCCATGCCGCCCGAGAGCGTGACCCGCGCAGCGCACAGCCCGGCCCGCGCAGTGCGTTGGTAGCGGCGACGATCATTTCGGCGACGGTTTCGATTGCCGAGTTCCGGCCTTCGGTAATGATGGCGGCGTTTTCGGCGGCCTCGCGCCGCAGCCGGTTGTGGATGGCGACGGTATGTGCGGCCATGGTGGCCTCGGAGTTGGTCACTATCGATTTATCTCGAAGCGAAGGGCTTAATGCTCCCGGGAAGCTGGGATTTTTCATTGCCATCATCCTCCCAGCAGTAGTGGTTTTAGTCGTCGGGTTGGTTCGCTCGAACCAAAAAGAGCGCACGATTGCGCTGCAGGCGCAGGCGGAGCTCACGCACGAGGAAATGGCCACTCGGGAGAATTTCGCGCGGCAGGAAGAGCGCGACCGGATTGCTCGGGATATGCACGATACGCTCTCGCATCGGCTGAGCATGATTGCGGTCTACGCGGGCGGGCTGGCCTACCGCAAGGATCTAGATCCGGAAGAGACGCGGAAATCTGCGCGCACGATACGCGATGAAGCCGAGGCCGCCGTGGGGGATCTGCGCGAGGCGCTGCACTCGCTGCGCAGCGAGGGGCGCATAGATCCGCGCGAGGGCGTGGAATCGCTGGTGGAGCGTTCCCGCCAGGCGGGCATGGAGGTGGAAGTGCGCTACCGGGCGGGCGCGGGGCCGCAATCGCTGGAGGAGCTGAGCACCATGGCCGGCCACGCGCTCAATCGCGCGGTCCAGGAGGGCTTGACCAACGCCCGCAAGCACGCGCCGGGTAAGCCGGTCACCATCACCATCGCCGCGCTTGCCGACGCCCTCTTAATCACCATGTCTAACCCCACAGCCCAGGCTGGTGAGAAGAGCAGCGTGCACAGTGGCGGGTACGGGATCGTCGGCATGCGCGAGCGCGCTAGTGTGGTGGGCGGATCGCTGCAGGTAAACGACGAGGAAGGACGCTTCTCGTGGACGTTGCGCCTGCCGAGGAAGGAAGTACAGTGAGTGAGATTCGTGTGGTGCTCGTCGATGATGAGCCGCTGCTGCGCCACGGCCTGCGCATGATCTTGGAAGGCGCGCCGGGCATCAGCGTCATCGGCGAGGCCGGCAACGGCAAGGAAGGCATCGAACTTATCCTGGGCGAGGAACCGGATGTGGTGCTGATGGATATCCGCATGCCGGTCATGGACGGCATCGAGGCGACGGCGCAACTGCATTCGCTCGCCGGCGCGCGCGATATCCCGGTGGTGATGCTCACCGCCTTTGATACCGACGAATTTATCCTGCACGCCCTGCGCGCTGGGGCGGTGGGCTTCTTGTTGAAGACGACGGCGCCGGAGGCGCTGGTGGCGTCGGTAAGAGCGGCGGCCCAAGGCCAGCAGCAGCTTAGCCCGAAGGTATTAGAAAACCTGGTGGGGCTAGCGGCCACGCCGCCGCAGCCGGAACAAGAGATGATTCAGCCCAGCGGGCTGGCCGAGCTGAGCGAGCGCGAAAATGAAATTGCCCAGCTGGTGGCCCAAGGCCTAAGCAACGCCGAGATTGCCGAGCAACTATTCATCTCCCTGACCACGGTCAAGACGCACATGAAACACATCCTGGCCAAGATTGATGGCACCAACCGGGTGCACATCGCGATTGCGGTGCTCGGCGGTTAGGCGTGGCTAGGGCCGGCGGAAAATGGCGGAGGCTAGGCCCACCAGCGCGATGACGCCGACGATAAGGGAGGCCACCGGCCAGTACTGCGGGAAGTACTTGAGCGTGTAGCCGAATACTTGGCCGTCATCGAACTGCTGCCATAGCGCGAAGGGCATCCACCAGAGCTTGGTTAGCGTGAGGATGGCACCCACCAGGCCGGCGGCGACGCGGCTGCCTCCACGGAGGAAGAAGCTTGCCGCAACCAGCAGTACGCCCGCAATGGTCAGGGCGAAGAGGAGGGGAGTTTCGGTGCCCAGCGGAGAGCCGCGCAGCAGGAACTCGTGGTCGATTGCGTGTTGTTCGATGAGGGTATATCCATCGAGTACTACGTCATCTGGGATTCCCATAGGTTAATTCTCCTTATTTGTGCCCGGAGCGGCTGGGGTGCCTGAGGTGGCAAAGGGAAGGCCGACGGAAACGCGGAAATCTACCACCTTAAAACCGGGTTGTACGTCAATTATAGACAATTCTGTCTTAGAGGGCGTAGTCTGAAGCCCTTGATTCGAAACAAGGAGAAATAGTGATTATTACCGGACTTCTCACCGGCATCGTCTTCGGTGCTGTGTTGCAGCGCGGGCGCTTCTGCGTGACCGTAATGCTGCGCGATATCTTTCTCAATAAGACCTGGCGCGGATTTACCGCCCTGCTCATTTTGATTTCGGTGCATGCCTTTGGCCTGACGCTATTGACTGGCACGGGCGTGCTTTCGCCGGAAATTAGCGATTTCAAACCGGTAGCCGTCATCGTCGGCGGCTTCATCTTCGGCTTGGGCATCATCTTGTCCGGTGGTTGCGCTTCCGGCACGTGGTACCGCTCTGCCGAAGGCCTGGTCGGCTCGTGGATTGCCTTGCTGTTTTACGGACTTTCCGCCGCCGCGATGAAATCGGGCCCGCTGGCCGGGGCGAATGATTGGTTCAAGCAGTGGAGCTTGCCGGTAACCACCATCCACGGCGCGCTGCATATCTCGCCGTGGATCCTGGTGGCGGTCCTGTGGGTCGTGACCTTCCTGCTGTGGCGCCACTACCGCGCTAAGGATGCCAGCAGCCCGAAGGTAGACCTGGGCCAAGCGTGGTACGCCAAGCCGCTGAATATGAACATCGCGGCCGTGCTCGTTGGCATCATTGGCACGGTGGGCTTTGTGCTTTCGGCCAACGCTGGCCGCAACGGCGGCCTCGGCATCACCACGCCGACGGCGGACATCGTTCGCTGGACCGCCACCGGCGATTCCGCGCGCATGAACTGGGGCACCCTGTTGGTCATCGGCCTATTGGTGGGCGCGTTTATCGCTGCAAAGACCGCAGGTGAGTTCCGCGTGCGCGTTCCAGATGCGCAGACCGCGACCCGCGCTATTTGGGGCGGCATCATGATGGGTGTCGGTGCGTCGCTGGCCGGCGGCTGCACCGTGGGCAACGGCATGGTGGAGACCTCCCTGTTTAGCTTCCAGGGCTGGGTAGCGCTGTTCTTTATGGCCCTCGGCGTCGGCGCGGGCGCGCGCCTGTGGCTGAAACCCAAGAGTGAGCCGCAGCAGCCGCAGACCTACTCCACCGAGGAATCCGTGGATAACTCGGTGGTCTCCGCCGAGGATAAGGTGCTGCCGAGCTTTGCCACTGCCACCGGGGCGGTAGCGCTCAAGACCAAACCGCAGGCGAAGGACAAGGCCCGCGCGCTGGGCGGCGGGCGCTATGCGCTCGATACCCTTGGCGCGGTGTGCCCGTTCCCGCTGATTGAGGCCAAGCAGGTCATGGCGGAGTTGGAGCCGGGCGAGGCGCTGGTTATTGACTTTGACTGCACTCAGGCCACCGAATCCATTCCGCAGTGGGCGGCCGATGAGGGCCACAAGATTCGTGATTTCCATCGCTCGGGCGATGCTGGTTGGCAGGTCACGGTGGTCAAGGGCGGATAATTACATCATTGTCAGCTACTATGTGGAGGCAGAAGAATCGAGCGTGATTCTTGTGCCTCCTTTGTGGTTTGAAAGAAGATATCGCATGCCCGAGTTTGATGATAATTCCACCGCTGTTGCGGATATTTTGCATGCCTTCGCCGTCTTTGAGCGCGAGGAAGAACACGTGCTGGACGCGGAACTGCGCCTCAATGTCTATGCCAGCTAGGCCATGATCCGCGTCTTTGCTGCGTTATTGCCCTCGGCCGCCGCGCGTGAGCATTTGGTGCATACGCTGCGGCCCATCCACGCGGCAACTACTAATGAGCTGCGCTGGACAGATCCGGATAATTGGCATTTGACCATGGCGTTTTATGGCGAGCAGCCCAATGATGCCGCGGCGGTGCGCGAGCACCTAGCCCACGCGGTGGCAGGGCGCGCGGCGTTGGATGTGCGTTTAAGCGGGGCGGGGAGTTTTGAGCAGCGCACGCTGTGGGTGGGCGTCGGCGGGCAGGCGCGCGGTGTGCGGGAGTTGATGGCGGAGTGCCAGCTTGCCGACGTCCCCTTTAGCCACCACCGCCCCCACCTCACCGTCGCGCGTGCCGGCCGGCGGACCCGCGAGCCGTGGGCGCTGGCGGATTATGTGCGCGCGTTATCGGTGTATCGGGGACCGGATTTTCGCGCCGACCGCCTGTGCCTGATGCAATCCCACCTCGGTGAGGGCCGTGGTGGGGGCCCACGCTACGAGGTGATGGAGGAGTATCCGCTGTTTTAGGCGGCGCGGGCCGCACGGACTTCGTGCACCAGGGAATCGAGCTCCGCGCGGGTAGCGGTGCGGTCTGGGTGGGTGGTGCAGAAATCTAGCAGGAAGTAGCCGGCGTGTTGTACGGCAATGTGCCGTGCCCAGAATTGGCGCACAGTATCGGGGTTATCCACGGCGAGGGACTGGATGGCGCGGCGCTCCGAGAGCAGCTCGTATTGCAGGTCGCGGCGCGCGGACAGCACGGCATCTGGGGTATTAACAAAGAGCAGGCCGAGCAGGGTGGCCATGGACTCCATCGCGCGGATCTGCAGGCGGGCCTGATTGCGCACGGGGGCGCTGCGCTGCCATAGCCACAGCACCGCGGTGGCGATGAGGATAGATAGGACGATCTCGCCGCAGCGAGCCTGGATGGTGGGCCACAGGGGCCGGGTGGCGGAGTTGCCCATGAGGAGGGCGAGCGGGGTGGAGAAGATAACGCAGATGGCGTAGTTCTTAGCCACGAAGATTTCGGCGCAGAATTGGCACGCGGCCAGCGCGAGCAGCAGCGTCCAGCCACTGATGCCAAAGTAATGGAGAATAGAAAACAGCAGCACGCCGACGAAGGAGCCGAGCATGCGGTGGATGCCGCGGACAGTACCCGGCACATGGTCGGGTCCCCATTGCAGCATGAGGAAAGCAGAGACCACGCCCCAGTCCGGGCGGTCGAAGCCGAGGGAGAGACCCACCAGCACGGTAATGGCCGCGGAGAGGACAATCTTTTGGGTGGTGACCATGGCGTGCGAATCCCGGACCGCGGCGCGATACAAGCGGTAGCGGCCGGTGGGGCGGGTGTGCGGGATGGCGGTGCGATCCGGATCGACGTCGGTGACATTATCGGTGAGCTGATCCGAATCGGAGCCTAAATCCAAGGCGCGGTTATGCGCCACGATGGTGTGCTGGGCTGCGAGGGCGCGCTCCACTAGGTGGGCGCCTTGGGGGTCGATGATGCGGCCGCCGCGGATAATGTGGGCGTCGGAAAGCGCCTGCCAGGCAGCAAAGAGCGCGGTCTGCGCCTGGTGGTGGCGGGCCAAGGAATCGTCGCGGCCATCCTTGAAGGCGGCCGCGGCCTTTTCGAGTGCGGCAACCGCGCGGCGCTCGGGGCCGTGGGCGTCAATAAGGGCCGGCGCCATGCCGAGCACGAGGCTGGCTACCATGCCGGTCAGCGCCCAAAAGAGCAGCTGGCCCACGGTGACATCGGTGCGCGCAAGCATCACCGAACCGCCGCCGACCATGACCAAGAAGAAGGTGCCCGGCGGCGGCAAGCGCAGGGCATTTTGGGCAAAGCCGCACACGGCAGCCAATGCCGTGGTGTACAGGCCCGCCAGCAGCAGCCACCAATGGCCGTGGCCAGGCGCAAAGATGAGGTGGCCTACCAGCACGCCCACGGCCGCGACGGTAATGAGTGCGGTGCCGGCGGTGAGCATAACGCGCGGGCGGGTGCGATAAGGGTGGCCCTCGCCAAAGATGACGGTGAACGCGCCGGTGGAAATGAGCAGGATGGCGTAGTCGTGGCCGGTCAGCAGCGCGATGGCGCCGGGCAAGAGAATCGCCAAGCCCGCGCGCAGCGCACCGGGCCAGCGCACCGAGGCGCTATTAAACGCGGTGAGCAATTGGGTGGTGCTGGGGCGCTGCGGGATGGGATAGTCAAGCTGGGTGGCCACGGAGCAGCAGGATCCTTTCTCGGCGGAGTTATCTGACCCGACTACCTTACGCCCGAAGCCACCCGCTTTACATGTCGGCGGCCGCGATGAGCCGGCGCGTGTAGTCCGTGCTGGGCGAGGCCCACACGGAGTCGGTCGCTCCGTGCTCGATGAGCCGGCCGCGTTCAAGGACCGCAACGCTCTCGCACAGGTGGCGCACCACCGCGAGATCGTGGGTGACAAAGAGCAAGGTGAGCTTGCGCTTGGCGATGACCCCCGCCAATAACTCCAGCACCTGTGCGCGCACCGACATATCGAGGGCAGAGACGGCTTCATCGGCCAGCAAGATATCCGGCTCGCCGCACAGCGCGCGGGCAATGGAAATGCGTTGGCGCTGGCCACCGGAGAACTCGTGCGGGAAGCGATCGAGGCTCTCGGATGGCAGCCCGACCTCCTCGAGCGCGGCCGCCGCGCGAGCGCGCTTGTCGGCCTTGCCGGGATTGCCAGGGATGGCCTCTGCGATGGATTTCCAGATTTTCAGGCGCGGGTTGAGCGAGCCTTGTGGGTCTTGGAAGACCATCTGCACACGACCGCGGACGTCGATGTCACCGCTCGTGGGCTGGTCGAGCCCGGCGATGAGTTTGAGCAGGCTGGTCTTGCCTGAACCGGATCCGCCCACGATGCCGAGGCGCTCGCCTTGGCTTACGCGCAGGTCGATGGCGTCGAGCGCGGCGTGTTCGCCGTGGACCTTGCCGACCCCGCGGAGGGAGACTAGCGCTTCGCCTTCCGCGGCGGGGGCAAGGGCAAGCTCCGGCGGCCGCGAGGAGGAGATGAGCGTGCGGGTATAGGGATGCTCGGGTTGGGCAAGCACGCGCTCGGTGGGGCCGGATTCCACCACCGCGCCCTGGTGCATGACTAGGACGTTGGGGCACATACGGCGAATGACGCCCAGGTCATGGGTGATGAAGACCAGCGCGGTGCCGCGAGCCTTGGTTACGCGCTCGATGACGCGCAACACGCCATCTTGCGTGGTGGCATCCAGCGCGGTGGTTGGTTCATCGCAGATGAGCAGATCGGGGTGGCCGGCCATGGCCATGGCAATGAGCACGCGCTGGCGCTGGCCGCCGGAGAGCTGATGTGGGAATCGGGAGGCAATGTCGGCATCAAGCTCCACCTCTTCGAGAGCGGTTGCGGCATCGCGCACCCCGGCTTGAGCCAGCTGCTTGCCCACGCGCATAAGCGGATCCAGCGCGCTCATCGGTTCTTGGAAGACCATGGCCATGGTCTTCCCGCGCAGGGGGCGGATGCGGGCATCGCGTGCGCCGACTACTTCGTAGCCATCCACGGTGACGGAGCCGCTCGCGCGTACCCCATCGGGTAAAAGCCCCATGATGGATAGCGCAGTGAGCGATTTTCCGGAGCCGGATTCACCAATAATGCCGAGTTTTTCACCGGCCGCGAGCTCGAAGTTAAGCGGCCCCACAAGGGCAGTGGTGGACCCGGGGGCGGTGACGGTCAGGTTATCTACGTGGAGCAGGCTCATCGCGCGGATCCTTTCAGGCGGGGATCGAGGAGGTCACGGAGGGCGTCGCCAAGCAGGTTAAAGCCCAGCACCGTCGCCGCAATGGCCAGTCCCGGCCAGAAGGCCTGCAGGGGAGCGGTGCCTAGCAGCGACTGGGAATCTTGCAGCATCCGGCCCCACGAGGCCGCCGGTGGGGCAGTGCCCAGGCCGAGGTAGGACAGGCCGGCCTCAGCCAGGATGGCGAGGGCGAAGTAGACGGAGGCCTGTACGATGAGCAGTCCGGCAATATTAGGCAGGATATGGCGCCACGCTACCTTCCAGCCGGGCACTGCGGAGATGCGCGCGGAGGAAATATAGTCCTGCGTGATAACCTGCAGCGTGCCCGAACGCGCCACGCGGGCAAAGGAGGGAATGCCGGCGATGCCGATGGCAATCATGGCCGTGAGCGTCGATGGGCCCCAGACCGCGCCAGCAATAATCGCCAACAGCAGGGCGGGGAAGGCAAGCAGCAAATCCGCGCCGCGCATCACCAGCGCATCGACCCACCTGCCGCGACGCATGCCGGCGAGGATGCCCAATGGAACGCCCACGAGGGCGGCGATACCCACCGCAATGAGCCCGACAAAGACCGTAATCTGGGCTCCCGCCATGATGCGGGAGGCGGTATCGCGCCCAAAGCGGTCCGTGCCCAGGAGGTGCTCGGCGCTGGGACCGGCAAGGCGCACATCCGGGTGCGCCAGCGTCGGGTCATAGGGCGTCCACACCAGCGAAAGTAGCGCCACCAGCACCGTGGCGGCGACGAGGATGGCTCCCAGCCAGCCAGAAAAACGCAGCTTCATTATTTCTCACCTGCCGTGATGCGCGGATCGATGAATCGGTAGGCCACATCCGTTAAGGCATTGACCACCAAGGCGAAGGCAACGAGCAGCATGACCAGGGTTTGCACCGTGGTCAGATCGCGCACCGATACCGCGTCCAAGAGCATGGAACCAATACCGGGGATGACAAAGACGGATTCGATCACCACGGCACCCACGACCATTGTGGTTAGTTGCACGCCGGCCACGGTAAGCACCGGCAGCGCCGCATTGCGCAGGCCATGGCGCTTTAGCGCTTCCCACGGGGACTGGCCGAGCGCACGGGCGGTGCGGATATAGTCTTGATTCAGCACATCAAGCACCGCCGAGCGCACGTAGCGCGTCAGCATTGCGCCCTGCACCACGGCCAGCGCAATGACCGGCAAAATAAGGTGGCGGATAAACTCACCCGCGCCCTGGTTCGGCGGCACCCACCCATTGGCCGGCAGCCAGCCTAGGTGAACGGCAAAGATGGCCACCAGAATGATGCCGAGGAGGAAGCTTGGCACCGCAATGCCCAGCTGCGTGCCGGCCGAAACTACATCCGCACCGCGGGTACGGTTGCGCAGTGCCAACCACATACCCACCGGGATAGCCCCGGCCAGCGCAAGCAGCATCGCCAGGCCAATGAGGATGAGCGTGACCTGGGCGCGGTCCAGCACCAGCGGCGTAATATCCTGCTGCGAGGACAAAGACTGCCCAAAACTGCCGGTAAATAAGCCCTTTACCCACTCCCAATATTGCGTGAGCAGCGGGCGGTCCAGTCCCAGCTCAGAGCTGAGCTCGTCGACGGCCTCTTCGGTCGCATTCACTCCCAGCGCAACCCGCGCCGGGTTGCCTGGCACCGCGCGCATGAGCGCGAAGATGATGATGGAGGCGGCGAAGAGCGTTAACGCAAAGCGCAGCAGCGGACGCACGATGGCGCGCCCAGTATTGCGAAGGGAACTCATCGGGCCTCCTTTTCGGTGTTATCTGCGGCGGCAGCTTTGGCGTCGACGTCCGCGTCGGCAGAAGTCAGGTCGCGCAGGATGAGCGCGTCGGTGACCTGATCCGGATGCAATCCGCGCACGCCGGCGCGGGTGAGCACGATATTGGGCATATTCATCAAAGTCAGCGCGCCGGCATCCGCCATGATCTGATCCACGGCCTGTGCCATGAGCTTGGGGTATTCCTTCTCGGGTGCGGAATCGGCCTGGGCCAAAAGCTCGCGGGTGCGCGGGGAATCGTAGTTGAGGTAATAATCCGGATCGCCGAACAAGGTGGGTACATCGCGCGGCTCCACGTGGGAGATGAGCGACATCTGATAGTCCTTTGCTCCCATCACCTGGCCTAGCCACACGGCCGGGAATTCGGCGGATTCCAGCGTCACCTTAAAACCAACTTCGGTAAGTTGCGAGTACAGTAGCTCGGCGACGGTCTGGGCATAGGGCAGCGTCGGTGTGGTCAGCGTGATTTCGGCCCCTTCTGCGCCGGCCTCCGTGAGCAGCCTGCGGGCCTTTTCTGGGTCGTGGTCGTAGTAGTGCTTACCCTCGAACCACGGATCCGTAGGCGGGATCGGTGCGCCGCCGGTGTCCTTGGCCATCCCATTCCACAAAATGTCATTGGCTGCCTTGCGGTCTACGGCATAGGCCACGGCTTGGCGCACGCGCGGATCGTTGAATGGGGCGCGGGCATTATTCATGGACAACAACACCTCACCATTGGTGGTGCCGACCTCGGTAGCGATGCCGTCCTTGACGTCATCGAGAAGCTCCGGGTTTTGCACGCCCCAGACCACGTCCACGCCGCCGGCCTGCAGCGCATTGACCGAGGAGATGGTGTCTGGGAAATAGCGCACCGTCACATTCTGTGCCGCCGGCCTTCCCCAATATCCGTCGCGAACGTGCAGCTCAACGAATTCCGAGGGCGCAAAGCGGGAAACCTCATAGGGGCCGGTACCCACCGGCTGGGCGGCGAGGTTATCCATGCCATTAGGCGTCATCATCGCGCCGGTGGCTGTGCCCATGGACCAGAGCCAGCCATTCGACGGCTGCTTGAGGCGCACCTTGAGTGTGTGATCATCGGTGGCCGTGACCTTGTCTACCGGATCCATGGCGGCGGCGATGCCGTTGGTCCACTTCTCGCGCACATAATTAATGGAAAAGGCCGCGGTCTCGGCGGTAAAAGCATCGCCATTGGAAAAGGTGACGCCTTTGCGCAGGTGGAAGGTATAGCTGCGGGCATCGTCGCTGATCTCCCACGAGGTGGCGAGCCCCGGGGTGATAGAACCGTCCTCATCGATGCGCACGAGAGTTTCGTAGACATTGTCCATGAGTACGGCGGGGATGGCGGCACCACCGGTAGTGGTGAAATCCAGCGAGGTGGCCGCCGAGGTGGAGGCTACGGTAAGGGAAGTAGAAGCGGAGTCGCTAGCTGCCTGGGAGGTATCAACCACCGCGGTATGACCTGCCGAGCACGCTGATACGGTTCCGACAGCGGCCGCCATGGCGAGGCTGCCCAGCGCCCTGCCGGCGCAAAATTTTCTCATAGAAAGCAGGGTAGCCGCTGGGAATAGCTGCCGTGAAAATTATGCAAAATTTCCTGGTGTGGGGATAACTTCTAGGGGTGAAACACCCCCACGTACGCTATTCATCGCCAGCTTCATGCGGTCCGCGCGGTAGAGGTAGACCGCCAATTCGACTGGTTCGCCCGAGTGGTTGGATATTTCCATCTGGAGCCGCCACAGCGGGGTGCCAGTGGCTACTCCAAGCGCCTCAGCATCCTCGGCGCTGGCTTTTTCCAAGGTGAGTTCGCGGCGCACATTATCAAAGTCCACGCCGCAGTCGCGCAGGCGCGCATGAATAGATCCGGCATCCGCGTCGAAGTCTAGGATGTGCTTTCCCACCACCATGGGGAAATACATGCGCTCGATGGCAATGGGGTGGTCTTCGGTATAGCGCACGCGGTGAACGAAGACGACATTTTGTTCTGGGTCTACGCGCAGAAAGCGGGTGATATCCCGCGGCGCGCGGCGGCGAGCCAGCCACAGGGTGTGCTGTTGTGGATCCACGTCATATTCGCTGAGCCAGCTGGAGATGGAATAGATGGATTCAAAAAGCTCTGCCTGGGTAGAGGCTAAAACGGTGGAGCGGCGCCCGCGGCCGGAGGAAACTAGCCCTTTGGCCCGCAAAGCCGCAACTGCTTGGCGCACGGGTCCGCGGGAAGAAGAAAACTTCTCGCATAAATCTGCTTCACTAGGCAGAAAATCGCCTGGTTGCAGCACGCCAGAGCTGATCTGCTCTCGCAGGTAGTCAGCGATCTTTCTATGCTGCTGTTTATCGCGTGGGCTCATTCAACCTTTGTCCTTAGTCTCTCCGGGGCTTTTCGCAGCGGAGCGAAACACAATAATGCTATGCCATTTTTCTAAGGCACGCTAATGCAATGAAGCTACCGAGCATGCGTGCCTCGCCCGGTCGAGGGGAGGGCAAAGGAAAAGGCCACGCGCCGTCCGACCAGCGCCGAGTTAGTAGGCGAGCACGCTAGGCTAAGTGACCGTGGATGAGAGCACCGAAACGATTGAAGTACGCGCGGCCAGCGGCAGCGTGCGCCTAGGCAAGGCGGTAACGGTGGCGGTCATCATCGCCGTCGCCCTGCTTGTAATCGGTGGGGTGCTTATTTACTCGGCGCTGCAGGAACCGGCTGGTACGCGCCTGCACTTCGTTTATCTCATTGCCGCGCTCATGCCACTAGGCGGGGCGCTATGCGCCATGTTGGCGGTGGTGGTCTCAGGGCGGCGCAGGACGCGTCCGGTGCTGTGCATTGGCGAGGAAGTTTCCTTACCTCGCCAGCGGACCAGTTTCGCCGCCTCCGAGCTAGAGCGCATGCAGTTCTATTCGCTCGAGCCGAGCCAAAATTTCCTTGTCCTGATTCCGCGTGGGGTACGCGTTTCTACCTTGGACGAAGCGCAGCAGTATTCGGCGCGATTGCCGGAGCAGGCGAATCTGGGCCCGCGGGAACTCGAGGGAAAGCTCCGGGAACGATTCCCCGAGGTGCCCATCGATCACTTAGGCCAGGTGCGGGCCGAAGATTAGCTCGGGGTGCCGGCTACGCGTGCCGGATCGAGCTGCCAGCCCTGCGCGAGCAGCTGCATATTCTTGATTACTCCCTCGTGCGAGCTGGACTGCAGCGAGACCATGAGCTCATCGGCCTTGGCGTGCTCTTGGAAGGTATCGAGGTAGCTGGCCACCTCATCGGCAGTGCCGACGGCGGAGTACTTCAGCATGTCTAGGATCTGTTGGCCCTGGTACGAGCCGATGATCTGCTCTACTTGCTCATCGGTGAGATGCTTGCCGCGGCCGGCGAAGGCCTTGACGCGGTTGAAGCACACGCGCTCGTATTCTTCCTGCGCCTCTTGGGTGGTATCGGCGGCGGTGACGTTGACGCCGGCGATGACATAGGGCTTGCTGAAGCGCTCGGAAGGCTGGAAGTGCTCGCGGTAGTAGGAGGTAGCTTGCTCGAGGTGCTGCGGAGCAAAGTGAGAAGCAAAGGCATAAGGCAGGCCGAGCTTGGCGGCCAGCGAGGCGCCGAACATGGATGAGCCCAAAATATAGATCGGCACGTTGGTATTGGCACCTGGAACGGCGCTGACCCCCGGGATATAAGACTTGCCCTCGAGGTAGGAGTTGAGCTCTTTGACGTCTTCGGGGAAGCGCTCGGCAGAGTGGGCGTCACGGCGCAGAGCGCGGCCGAGGGTATTCATGTCCGTACCGGGGGCGCGGCCCACGCCCAAGTCAATGCGCTCGGGGTACATCTCCTCCAAAGTGCCGAATTGCTCCGCAATGACATAAGGGGAGTGGTTGGGCAGCATCACTCCGCCGGAGCCCAAGCGAATGCGCTCGGTCTTTGCGCCGATATGGGCGATGAGCACGGCCGGGGAAGAAGACATGATGGACTTCATATTGTGGTGCTCGGTGTACCACATGCGAGAGTAGCCCAGCTTTTCTGCTTCCTGTGCCAATTTCACAGAGCGGGCGATGGATTGTGCTGGGGTTTCGCCCTCATAGATGGTGCAGAAATCCAAGACGGAAAGATGCGCGCGTTCGGTCACGGGGGGAGCCTTCCTTTTGCTTTCGGAAAATTCTGTCTAAGTTCTCTTCTTCCAACGGTACGCGCCGCCTGACTATTCCGGGCGAGGCGATACCGCACGGCCGCCGGGACCTGTTGACATTAAAATCCCCTCCGTCTCGGCACCGTGGTTATGTGCGGAGGGGAGGGGTAAGGCAGGACTAAGAGACTAAGCCTCAGCGAGGGCATCGGCCTCCGCTGGCTCTGCCGCCGGCGGGTTGGCAGCGGCGTGCTTCTCGCCGGCCTTGGTGGCGATATCGACAACGAGGCCTATGATTGCCGCGATGGCGGTAGGAACAATCCAGCCCAAGTCCACGGCCTGGCCAGGTGCCAGGCTCAAGAGGGGATCGAGCGCGTCGGCGCCCCAGCCCTGGGCGGCGATGACGGACAGAGCCGACCACAGCACCGATACCCACAGCGCCAGGCGGTAGGTCCAATAGAAGACAACGGACTTTTTCACCACCGGCTGGATCAGGGTGAGAGCGATAAGGGAGATAGCCGGCGGATACAGGAAAGTAATGAAGGGGACTGCAATGGAGAGCACTGTATCCAGGCCTTGGAAGGCAAAGAGGATGGACAGTGCGGTAAAGAGGCAGGCCCAGACGTGGTACTTCACCTTGGGCACAAGCATTTCGAAGAAGGCTGAGGTGGAGGTGATAAGGCCCACTGCGGTGGTCATGCAGGCCAAGATGACGATGGCAGAAAAGACGGCTTGACCGATGGTGCCCATGGTGAGATTTGCGGCGTCGGCAAGCAGGGGCGCTCCTGACTCATAGGACTGGCCGTTAGGAATGGTTTGGCCTACCCACGCCAAGCCCAGATAGATGGCGGCCAGCAAAGCGCCAGCAACCAGAGCGGCGGTGATGGTGCCGTTAACCAAGGACTTTTTGGTCTTAAACCCCTTGGAGCGCAAAGAGCCAACAATCACGATGGAAAAGGCCAAGCCCGCAATGGCATCCATGGTGTTATAGCCCTCAAAAAGGCCGGTGACCATGGGGGAAGAAGCATAGTCCGTGGTAGGGGCCTGGGGATCGCGGGGATTGTTGAAAGCTGCCAAGGCGATGAGGATAACCAACAGCGCCACCAAAGCCGGGGTGAGGAATTTACCCAAGGTATCGATAATGGAATTCGGCTTCCAGGACAGCGCTAGGGCGATGAGGAAAAAGACCACATTGAAGATGCCATTGGCCATGGTTCCTTCCCAGCCCAACAGTGGGGTGATGGCGGTTTCCATAGAAACGGCGCCGGTGCGCGGCAGGGCGTAAAAGGCGCCGATGGCAAGGTAGGCCATCACAGAAAAAACGAGGCCGAAAAGCGCGCCGCCGTTGGAGCTCAGGTCGCGCACGGAGCGGCCAGAAATGGAGACGGCGACAATGGCTAGGACCGGAAGGAGCACGCCGGCGGCGAGGAAGCCGAGGACAGCGGGCCAAAAATTGGTGCCGGCCGAAACACCCACCATGGGTGGGAAGATGAGGTTGCCGGCGCCGAAGAACATCGAAAACAGCATCAACGAGGCAATTACGATGGTGGCGCCGGGCTTAGAGGTGCGTGACGCAACTGGGGTAGCCATGGTGGCTCCTTAATTTTCCATGTACAGCTAGTATGCGATGAGGATCCCGTTCCGCCGAGGGGTGGTGGCGGGGTGGGGATCATCCTCGCGGTCCGAGGTGGCGGGTCGCGCCTGTTCGTGTAATGAGACATTACTGACCACATGGTGAGAAATCAAAGTGTGGGGGTGATGCAGGCTACATGGTTGCCCCAGCCGCGCCAGATTAATCGAGAGCCGCGAAGGCACGCTCCATGCGGTCGAGTGCCTCTTCTAAGATCTCGCGTGAGGTAGAGAAATTCAACCGCGCATGGCCCGGCCCGCCGGTGCCAAAGGTATCGCCCTCATTAAGCGCTACCTTCGCATTCTCCCGCAACCACTTGGCCGGCTGCGGGTTGCCGCCGATAGCGGTATCGGCAAAATCCAACCACAGCAGGTAGGTGGCGTCCGGCTTGCTGGTCTTTAAGCCGGGGATGCGCTGAGGCAGCTCCTCCACCAACCAGTCGCGGGTCTGCCGCAGGTACGCTATTTCTTCATCGAGGAAGTCGCCGCACTCGCGGTAGGCAGTCTCCGCAGCAAGCACGCCTAGAGTGCCCGTGCCATCCTTGGCCACGCCTGTAAGGCCATTCCACGTGTGTACATCGGCCGTGTTGGAGAAAATGATCTGCGCGCACTTCAGCCCGGCAGTATTAAAGGCCTTGGAGGTGGCGGTTACCGTGATGGTGCGCTCCGCGGCTGCCGCGCTAAGCGACGACACCGGGATATGCCGGCCCTCATAGACCAACGGGGCATGGATTTCATCGGCCAGGATGCGCGCATCATATTTTTCTGCCAGTTCTACCAAGCCGGTGAGGTAGTCCTCGTCCAACACACGGCCGAGCGGATTATAGGGATTGGCCAGCAAAATAGAGCCCGCGCCCGCTTGGAAGGCGCGCTCAATATCATCCAGCTCTAGGCTGGTCTCGATCTTTTCGCGGCCAGCGGTCTGTGGCAGCTCCAGCAGTGGAGGGTAGGAAGGCACGGGCACGATGACCGGGGAGCCTTCGCGGGTAAAGTACTGCACTCCTAGCAAAAGACCCCGCACTACGTCCCCGATCCAGAAAATATGCTCGGAGTTGGGGCGCCAGCCGTAGCGGTCGTTGTAGAAATCAGCCACAGCCTCGCGCAGCCCCGAAGCCTTGGGTGCTGGAGTATAGCCAAAGGTTTCCTTATCCACCAAGTCTTCCAGCGCCTTCTTGATGGCGGGCGCGGTGGGGAAGTCGGATTCCGCAATCCAGAGCGGCAGCACGTCTTCTTCGAAGACGGTCCACTTGCGGGTTCCGCGGGCTTGCAACTCTTCTAGGTTAGGAAACTCCATGGCCATAACCATAACGTGAAGCCCGCAGCCACCCCAGCGCTTTTATGCGCTTTTATTCATCTGCGTTCTCGGCCCAGCGGGAGTCCTCCTCCGCGTCTTCGGATTCGGAGACAGAGCCGGAGACAAAGCCAAATTTCTTCAACCTGCGGCGGTCCGCGGCCGAAGTGGATTGGGTGAGCTTGAGCAGCTCGGCATAAATGCCACCGGATTGCGCCAGCTCGGCCGGCGAGCCCATCTCATCAATGCGGCCGCGATCCAGGGTGATGATGGTATCCACGTCCGCAATGGTGGATAGGCGGTGGGCAATAATGAGCGTGGTACGGTCCTTCATCAACTCATCTAGGCCGGCCTGCACGGCGCGCTCGGACTTGGTGTCTAGCGCCGAGGTGGCCTCATCCAGTACCAGGATGGGCGCGTCCTTGAGCATGGCGCGCGCGACGGAGACGCGCTGCTTCTGCCCGCCGGATAGCTTGAGGCCGCGCTCACCAATGACAGTGTCATAGCCCTCCGGGAAGGCCTGGATGAACTCATGGGCATTTGCCCGCTTGGCGACGTCTATGATTTCCTCCTCCGTGGCACCTGGCTTGCCGTAGGCGATATTTTCGCGAATGGTGCCGGAGAAGAGATAAGACTCCTGGAAGACCACGCCTACCGAGGCGCGCAGGCGCGAGGCAGTGAGATCGTCTACCCGGTGGCCCAGCACATCGAGGTGCCCCGCCGAGGGGTGGTATAGGCCCAAAAGTAGGTTCACCAAGGTCGACTTGCCGCCGCCTGACTCGCCCACGAGCGCTACCTTATGGCCCTCAGCGGCAGCAAAGGAAATATCCTCCACAACGGGCTTGCCCTCCTCGTAGGCGAAGGAGACGCGGTCAAAGGAAAACACCGGCGCGCCGGGGGTGGGCTCCAGCGGGCGAACCGGGGTGAGGTCGAGCTGTGGGGTATGCGAACCGGTGGTGGCAGCAACCAATTCGCGCGGGGCCGTGGGCTCGAGCTCTTCTTCCATGACTTTGAAGTAGTCCCTGGAACCGGCGATGGCGCGCTGGGCGGTATCGACAATCCAGCTCATCATAAAAACCGGCTGCTTCGCACTGGAGACCATTTGCAGCAACATAACCATATCGCCCAAGGAGAAATGCCCCTCGAGTGTGCGCCAGAAAATTACGCCGTAAATGCCGAGGAAGATAACAGCCATGGCCAGGCCGCGGAAGGTATCCATCATGTGCCACCAGCGCGATTGTGGCTTGGTGGTATCCACCACGGTGCGGTAGCGCTGAGCAAAGTGGGAGAGCTCGCGGGTTTCACTCACGAAGGACTTGGCCACCTTGACCTGGCCGATGACCTCGGCGAAGCGGCCGTTGGCGAGGTCGATATTTTCGTTTTTGACCGCCTCAAACTTCTGCCAGCGCTTCGAGGTCAGCGCGGTAAGCCACATATAGACCGGAAAGAGCAGCGCGAGCAGGATAGCCAGCGGCCAGTAATACCACGCGGTAATGGCCAGCACCGCGAGGGTCTGGATGATCATCGTGAAGAAGTTATTGGCAAAGGACTGCACGAACTGCGTGATATTGGCAATCGAGCGATCCAGCCGGGCGATGATCGTGCCGGTGACCTGGTCATCGTAATAGCCCTGCGGGAGGGCCAGCAGCTTGGCAAAGTAGCGCGTGGACAAAATCTCGCGCAGGCGCGAGACCATGACATCGCCGATATAGCCGCCGATATTGCGGAAGAGGGCATTGGCGGCGTCGGCAAGAAAAAGCGCCACTGCCAGCAACAGCACCGTGCGCAGCGCATCGCCCAGTGGGGCGTCGTTCTGCAGGGCCTCCACGATGGTATCGGTGGCTTCGCGCGTCAAAAACGGCGAGACCAGTGCAACGACCGCAGTGATCGTGGCGGTCAGCAGCACGCCTAGATAAAAGGGCCACAGGGCAGAGGCACTGCGGGTAATGCGCAAAATGGAATTCATAAGTAGACCACACTCACTTCGAAACGGCGGTTAGTGCGCGGAATTAGGGAAAGTGGGGAGAGATTTAAGCGACTGCCCAGTATGCCATATGCGGCGTTAACGAGCGTAAATACTTAAGTTCAGGGAGGTTTAGGCTAAGGTACTTGTGCAGAAATACAACAATCTTCGCGTGCAAAGGATCCATCCACGGTGAAAATTTCCCACACACTCGGCGCGGGCGTGGTCAGCGTACTCGCCGTGACCCTGACCGGATGCAGCGTTCTCCAGCCGGAAGAAACAGGGCTCGGGGACAATATCACCGTCTCCAGCTCCGAAGAGGCCCCGTACGAGGCCAAGGACACCGATGATAAAGAGATCACCTCTAATCTTGCCGAGCCAGTAAAGGATAAGGGCTTGGGCGTGAGCTGGGAACTACAGGGAGTGTATTCCGATAACAACTCCGGTGGCTCCGTGGTGACCATCCTGCTGAAGAATGAAAACGACGTGCCCTTGCCGGTCGACGCCTTTGAAGATCCCACCCTTGAGCGTGCCGACGGCAACGGCGGCTGGGCCAAGATCAAGTCCTTGCCCTATGACAAGGAATCTGTCCCAGGCGTGGAGCCACCGGGGCTCGATCACCCGCTGGGCGCGGGCGCTTCGGTCAACCTGCAGTACCGCTTTGACGTCACGCCAGGCAATCTGTGGAATGCTCGCTTGCACATTGGCAACGTGACCTGGGTAGGAGACCTTAATCTATGACGGAACTTGTAGTCTTGGCCTCTGCCGCGGGTGAACCCATCGGCACCGCTCCCAAGGCCGAAGTTCATACCTCCGATACTCCGCTGCATTTTGCCTTCTCCGCCTGGCTAACCTGCGGCGGCAAGGTGCTGGTAACCCGCCGCGCGCTGGGTAAGCTCACCTGGCCCGGCGTGTGGACCAATGCCTTCTGCGGCCACCCCGCCCCCGGCGAGGAAACCGCCGATGCGGTCCTGCGCCGCGCCTCCTTTGAGCTAGGCATCGCGCCTTCAGATTTATCCGCGCCGCAGCTTATCCTGCCGGACTTTTCTTATCGCGCGGTGGATTCCTCGGGCACGGTAGAAAATGAAATCTGCCCGGTATATACCGTCGAGCTTGCCCCCGATGCGCATTGGGAGCCCAACCCCGAAGAAGTAGATTCCTACCAGTGGGTCGAACCAGCACGGCTTTTTGCTGCCGCCGATGCCATGCCTGGCGTCTTTAGCCCGTGGATGATTGATGAGCTAGCGGACGAAAAGCTACGTGCTGCGCTGTAATTAAAGCTCGTCGTCGTTGTAGAAGGCTGCGGCCACGTAGTCCAAGGTGGCATAGGCTAGGCGGCGCTCGCCCGTATCCAGGTCAAATTCCAGCACCTGGTGGTCATCGCCGTAGCGGGGGAATCCGGGCTCGCCCGTGGTGGCAAACTGGCGTAGCCACTCGTTGAGCTCTTCGGCGGGGGTTTCCTCGCCGGCCTCGTTCCCGCTTCTGCCAAACAGCGGGCCCAATTCCGCACAATGCACCGCAGGGGAATCGGTGCGCGTAAACTCCATCATCCACGTCGGGCCCGGGGAATGCGCAGCCACCTGGGCGGTCCAACGGCGCACTGCGGCATCACCGATGAGACGGCCCATCGGCCGCTGCGGGTCCACGTAGTGCGCCAACTGCCGCCACTGCTTGAAGTGCCCCTGCGAAATCCCAAACTTGGGTGAAAGGTAGCTGGTAATAAAGCCCGCCAGCGCCATCTTGTCAATGCGCTGGGCTTGGGGCATGTCATAGAACTCATCGCGGGTAGACGTCACCACGATAGGGATATCCGCCAATTCTTCGGCGCGCAGTGGCGCAGGGCCCAAGGCGACATCGAAGCGATACTTCTTGCGGAATTTTCCATAGCCCTTGGCCAGCGATTCCGGGTCCATTTTTTCTAAAGCCTCGCGCGTTACCGGCACGCCGAGGGCCTTGCGCAGGTCGGTGACGCGGTGCTCAAAGCGCTCGCGCGGGAAGGCCGGCGAGAGCGCCAGCACGCGGCGGAAACCGCCCCGGAAGTGATCACGGCGTGCGAGCCACAGGCTTATCGCCGCCCCGGCGGATTGGCCCACCAAGGTGATATTGGTCTTATCGCCACCAAAGGCCTCGATATTGTCCTGTAGCCACTCCAAGGCCAAGAGGCAATCATCGATGCCGCGGTAGCGGTCCGCCTCGTCGCCGTCGAAGCGTGCAAAGCCGGCCAAGCCCACCCGGTAACCCACGTGGACCTGGATTACCCCGTGGCGGGCATTCTTGTCCCCAGACAGCCGCGGATCCTCGTGCGATCCGTGCTCAAAGCGTCCGCCGTGAATATAGACCACGACGGGGCAGTCGTTGGCATCGGCAGGAGTGGTAATGGACAAAGCAATATCTGCTGGGTGCGGCTCGCGGGCATCCTGATCGACGCTGCGATCAAACGGCTCGGCAGGCGAGTAGGGGCTGGGGATGGTGCTATAGCGCACCGAATGGAAATAGTGCAGGCCATCGCGGCGCACGCCGGTGATCCGGCCGGAAGCGGTGGCGACGGTAACAGGAATCTGGGCGCTTGACATGTCAGCCAGACTACCGCGAGCAAGTAGGATAAGTAGCCATGGAGTGGTTGACGAGCTTGGGCAGCACGCTATCGCAATTGTTGGTGCAAGCGCCCGTGTGGATTCAAATGGTCATCGTGGTGGCCATCGCCGTGCCACTCATGGTGGTCGTAGCGTGGTGCCTGATGTGGGGTGTCGATTACGTAGCCAACCGAGGCAAACGCATGATTTCCCAGCAACGCAGCCGCAGCACTAAAGTAGACCACCATGGCTGAGGAAAATAACGAGCGCGCACGGCAAGAGCGCGCTGAGCTGCGCGCTAACCCCCGCGAGGGTCTGTGGGACCCCGAAGCAAAGCGCGCCGGCCAGTCATCCGCCTCGGCGGCTACGCCAGGTGCACAGCCCGTAAAGCGTAAGCGCGCCCTGCCCAAATCCCGCGTCTCTCTCACACTGTGGACGATGATCGCGCTGGTCATCGTCGTCGCCCTCATCGGCCTGTGGACCTAAACCCGCTCCACCGCCGCACCAGCGCCTAGGCCCAGCGGTAGGCCTTCCGGCTGGTGGCCTCTAAGCGCTGGAAGAATTCCAGACTAGGAAGATCCTCAATGAGCAGGGGAGCGCCGTTGGTATCACATAGCGGCACGCACCAATTGGGATAAAGATCGTTCGTGGTACCTGGCTGATTTTGTGCGCGCACATCACCCACCATGTCCACCAAGCTGGTGCACGCGAGAGCCGAAGGTGTACCTGCGATATAGCGATGCAGCGCTACGCTTATATCCTCCTCCGCGCCGCGAGAAGCGCGCTCATCCGGATCTACGAGGTAATCGCGCTGCGGCAAGAGGCCGCGATCCGCCACGGTGCCGAGTACACGGGCCTGCCACTCGATGTCATCGCGCTGCTCGTCCTCCACCGATCGGGTCAGCACGCCTAAGCGCGCGCGGAGCGAGATATGATCGCCGCGCAGGTACGCCAAGGTCGGTGGCAGATCGTGCGTATTGACCGAGGACAGCGCCAGCTGGCGGTACTTTTCCTGTGGCAGTGGAGAGTAGTTATCATCGTCGCGTTCAAACCATACGATGGAGGTACCCAGCACCGCCTTCTGCGCGAGCACGTCTTGTACCCACGGCTCGACGGTGCCGAGGTCCTCACCGATGACCACCGCACCGGCGCGCTGCGCTTCTAGTGCCAAGATGCCCACCATGGCCTCAAAATCATAGGAGACATAGGTGCCCGTCAGCGGGCTGGCCATGCGCGGGATCCAGTACAGGCGGAAAAGGCCCAAGATGTGGTCCACGCGCACCCCGCCGGCATGGCGCAGCACGGTAGAGAGCATCTCGCGCCACGGTGCATAGCCCGTGGCGGCCAGGCGCTGCGGGTGCCAAGGTGGCTGCGACCAATCCTGGCCCTGCTGGTTATAGTCATCCGGCGGGGCGCCTACCGAGCACTGCGGCGCCAAATACTCTGTGAGGTTTACGGCATCGGCGCCGCCCGGGTGCACACCCACGGCAAGGTCAGTCACCAGGCCCAGGCGCATGCCGGCATCGAGTGCGCGCTGCTGCGCGGCGGCCAGCTGCTCATCGCACAGGAACTGCAGCCAGGAATAAAAGCGCGTGAGCTTGTCCATGTCCAGGCCTTCGGCATGGCGCTGGCCCGACTGCGCGGCGGCGTCTTGTTGCGCGCACCAATACGCGAAATCGCGCAGGCCACGGCCCTCCTCGCGGGCGTAGCGCACGAAGGCCTCTTCGCGCTCCGGGGAGGGCTGGTAGTTAAAGAGCTCGCGCAGCACCTGCAGTTTGGCCTCAAAAATGGTGTCGCGCTCTATTTCTTCGGCGCTGCGGTTGCGCTGGCGAAACTCCTCCGCCAGCTCGCGCACATCATCCTGTAAGTCCTCCGGTAGGAGCTTGAGCTCCGGGATGGACTCGATGTGCAAGTAGAGCGGGTTGATAAAACGTCGCGTGGTGGGCAGGTACGGCGAGTCCTCGACCGGTGGTAGCGGTTCGGCGGCATGTAGCGGGTTGACCAGCAAGAAATCCGCGTGCGGTGCGAGTGTTTCAGCTAGCTGCCCCAAATCCTGGAAATCACCTATTCCCCAAGAAGACTCCGAGCGCACCGAATACAGCTGCGCCATCACGCCGCTAATGGGGCGCTCCACAAACTCATCGGCCGTAGAAAGGCGCGCCGGGGTGATAATCAGCGGGCAAGCATGCGTGCCGATGCCCCCGGACTCCAACACCAGCTCGTGGTATCCCATGGGCAGATCGCCTGGGATGTGGAAGCTCGCCTCGCCCCAAAGCGTGCCATCGACGTTCGCGTCTGGGGCATCATTGGGATCCTGGTAGACCTCGCGGGTGCCTCCTTCCTCCAACTCAATGTGTACGTTGGCAGCATCGCCCGCGTGCACGTGGACCACGAAACCGCGCTCTTGGCCTTGGGGCGCGACAACGCAGTGGGGTAGGGGCTGGGAGGAGCGGTCCAGGTAGTCGTCGTAAAGCAGCTGCGTTAGCGCCGCATCGTCCGGATTGTCATCGATGGCCACGCCCAAGGCGCGCAGGGTATAGGCAATAGTGTCATCAGCGACGTGGACGGGGAAACCAGACTGGGAGGTATAGCTGGTGGCCACACCGTGGCGCTGGGCGAGTTCTTCAAGCAAGGCGCGGGTAGTCACAGGCCACATTGTGCCACGGGTGCAACGCGCCCGCTGGGGAACAGATTGGTACAGTAGGCGGAGATTAATAATTAGCTGTTCGAAAGGACACCGCGTGACCCTGCAAGAAGTCCACACCCCAGCCCAATTTACTATCGAGCCGGGCGAAACCTGCCTGACCGCCCTGATGGACACCGCGAAGAAGCGCCCTAATGGCGTCATGTTCACCCGCCCGGCTAACTACGAGTGGGTCAATGTCACGGGCAAAGAATTCATCGATGAGGTCTTTGAAGTAGCCCAAGGGCTTATCGCCCTTGGCGTGCAGCAGGGGGACCGCGTCGCTCTCATCTCTGCTACCCGCTATGAGTGGTCCCTGCTGGACTTTGCCATCTGGGCCGCCGGTGCCGCCTCGGTGCCGGTCTACCCGTCCTCGTCCGCCTCCCAGGTGCGCTGGATTATTGAAGACTCCGGTGCCGTGCTCGCCATTACCGAAACCCGCGAGCACTCCGAGCTGGTTGAAAACCTGGTCTTGCAAGAAGACGGCGAGCCCAACCTCAAGGGCTCTCCCTCCCAGTTGCGCCGCGTCCTAGAAATCAACTCCTCCGCCATTGACACCCTCAAGTTCGAGGGCCGCGGCGTGGCCGCCGAGGAGGTCTATGCCCGCATCAAGGCCACCTCCACCGATGACCTGGCTTCCTTGGTCTATACCTCGGGCACCACCGGTCGCCCCAAGGGCTGCATCCTCACCCACCGCAACTGGCTAGCCCAGACCCGCGGCCTGTGCACCAACCCGATTGGCATCTTCGCCGTGCCGGGCAGCCATACCTTGACCTTCCTGCCGCTGGCACACGTCTTTGCCCGAGCGGTATCCATTGCGGTGGCCATGCGCGGTGCCTCCCAGAACCACTGGTCAGACTTTTCCACCATTTCCATCGAGTTTGCCCGCTCCCGCCCGAACGTCATTTTGGGTGTGCCACGCGTCTTTGAAAAGGTGCGCAATTCTGCTGCTGCTAAGGCGGCTGATTCTGGCATCAAGACCCTGCTCTTTGAGCAGTCCGAGAAGATCGCCATCGAGTACTCCAAGGCTTTGGATAAGCCGGAGGGTCCGGACCGCCTGCTGAAAGCCAAGCACAAGATCTTTGACAAGCTGGTGTACTCCACCATCCGCAATGGTGTGGGTGGCAACGTGAGCTACTGCATTACCGGTGGCTCGGCCATGGGCCATGACCTGCTGCATTGGTACCGCGGTATCGGCATCCCAGTCTATGAGGGCTATGGCTTGACCGAGGTCGCCGCTGCGGCCGCGGTGGACTTTGTGGATCAGTCCATCGGCACCGTTGGCCCGCCCATGGGCGGGGTGACCTTCCGCATCAACGATGAAGGCGAAATCTGCATCAAGGGAGATATCGTCTTCCACGGTTACTGGAATAATCCGGAAGCCACGGCCGAGGCCCTCGAGGATGGCTGGTACAACACCGGCGACCTGGGCGAGATTGATGAAGACGGCAAGCTTGTTATCACTGGCCGCAAGAAGGACCTCATTGTCACGGCCGGCGGCAAGAATGTCTCGCCTGGCCCGATGGAGGATATCCTGCGCGGGCACCCGCTTATCTCCCAGGCCATGGTGGTAGGCGATGGCAAGCCTTTCGTTGGCGTGCTGCTGACCCTGGATCCGGACATTTTGAAGCGCTGGAAGCTGGACCACAACATTCCGGAGAATCGCTCCATGCGCGAGCTGGCCACCGATCCGACCCTGCGCGCAGAGCTGCAGGACGCCATCAACCAGGTTAACGCCACCGTCTCCCATGCGGAGGGCATCAAGAAGTTCTACATCCTCGAATCTGACCTTACCGAGGAAGAAAACGAGCTGACCCCCACCATGAAGGTCAAGCGCAACGTGGTTTCGCAGCGCTACGCCGCAGCCATCGAGCACCTGTACAAGCGCTAGGCTGCGCGACGGGTACACCCGAGGGAATTCCCTCGGGTGTTTCTTTATGCCCTGCTTGCCGACGCCCCCCTTCTGCAGCTCACCCCACTATCCTCACCCCAGTGCGGGCGAACCTGCCATAAACCTGTGAATGGCTTCGGAGTGTCGCGCGCTCGCGGCGGCGGATCTCGCATAAAGTCATGAGGCGTTACAGCAAACCTCAACCTCTACTAGAGGTTAGAAATGAGACCGTGGAAGGAGTGGCTCGAAGCCAATGCACAAAATCGCCGCCGAGCTGCGCCACCGCGAGCTTACGCAAGAGATTTACAATATCGGCGACGAAGTCGCAGAGTACCTTGAACACCTCATTGAAGCCATCGAGGATTGGGACGAAGAGTTGTGCATGGATTGCCTGGCTGAGCTAGGCGATATCGTTGAAGACGCCCGCGTTGACTCCGGCCGTTGTGTAGGCGAGCTGATGGGCCTGCGCCAAGCCCTGGTCTCCGGCGTGCGCTCCGGCACCATTTCCGCCGCTTCTTCCGGCGTGAACGACGTGGAAGAGCCGGAACAACTTACCCCGCGCCTATTGGACGAGCGATTCCCCATCTCTAAGCCCATCGTGGTGCACGAGCTGGCCGAGTCCCTGCGCTCTCGCACCCAGGCCGTGGCGGATTACCTCCGCGAGGTAGTCGAGTACGTGCTCGCGCAAACCGACGCCGTGGCCCGCAACCTCGACATGGTCTCGCTGCCGCACTTGTACAAGCGCACCGGCGAGTCCGCCCTCATTGCGGTCCAAGCGTGGAAGCACACGGTGCTTGATACCCACCCGGCCTATGTCCGCACGATGCGCGGGCATAACCCACCGCAGTTCCTAGAAGAGCGCGCCCGGGTTGCCGCGGTGGTGGAAAAGGTCCGCGCTAAGCGTGAGGCGGCCCGCCGGGCTACAACTGCATAACGCACATAGACTTCCTTGTTTCACGCAAGGGGATGTTCACGGCCACCGAGATTCCCTCTCTCGGTGGCCGTTGAAGTTTTCTGCGCTAGGGTGCCCCAATTCGGGGAAGCATTTAGGGAAATTTTAGGTTAACAGCCGTTCCATATTATTTCTGTTATGCCTGTTCAGTGGGTTGGGTTGTGTATCCAGCGGTATTGTTGCTGAATCAACCTTAAAATCTAAGTAGAAAATACTCTCAACGCGCTATAGGGTATTCCCCGTCCAAGCGAGCGCCGTAGCCTAGCACCATCCACACGCGGCGCGCGTAATTAATTTCTTCAACCACATCTACAGGGAGTCAATCCATGGGCGCACGCCGAACTTCTCGCCTCATTGCCAGCGCAGTGGCCGTAGCCACCTTCTCTTCCATTACCGTTGTTCCTACCGCCGTTGCAGCCGATGACACCACCTTCGTCGAAGAAAAGACCACCGACGATACCGTAAGCCTCAACGGCATCGAATTCGATGAGGACGGCAACCTGCTGGAGGAAAACAACGCCGGCGATAAGGCGATGGAAGAACTCGACGCAGAAGAAGACGCCGCCGAGTCCATCACCCCGTACGCCGTAGACGGCGCGGAGGAGACCGCCGAGGCTCCGGCTTCCAAGGAGTCTGCAAAGCCAACCACCCTCGAGGAACTCGCACAGACTGAGGCCTCCAACGGCGACGTCAACGTCAAGGTGGTCAAGGATGAGCAGAAGGACAAGCTCGTCTGTGAGGTCACTGATGCCCCTGACAAGGAAGGCAACATGCTCGACCTCAAGCTTGCCTTGGCTAAGGCCTTCTACGATGGCGGCGAAAAGATCCTCAAGACTGTCTGGGAAATCATCCCGGTCGTCGGTGACCTGGTTCCGTCTGACTTCATTGACAAGATTTCCGGCAAGACCTGGGACGGCATTGCCAAGCTGGTCAAGGAAGGCGAAAAGGACAAGACGGTTACCTGGGACCTCTCCCGCGCCCAGGGCATGGCCATCGGCCGCATCGACAACGCCGATGCCGACGTTGATATGAACAACCCGGATGCCGCTAAGAAGACCGTCTCCGGCCTGCTTAAGTTCGCCGACGGCGTCTTTGGCAAGGGCACCACGGCAATCCTGAAGCTCTTCAATGCAGCCGTTACCATCGCAGGCCTGGTTCCTGGCGCGGGCGTAGCTGGCGACCTGAAGCTGAGCAAGGACCAGCAGAAGAGCATCGAAGACTCCCTGAACAACATCTCCACCGCAGCTTCCAATCTCGCGGCCGTGAACGCCCCGGCTGGCCAGCTGTGCTCCGATATGCTCAACGGTAAGAAGACCAAGGACCAGCCGTCTGAGGAGCCTTCCTCCGAGGAGACCACTTCCGAGGAAGCTACTTCTGAAGAGACCACTTCCGAGGCTCCGGCTTCTGAGGATGCTACCTCTGAAGAGACCACCCCATCCGAGTCCGCAGAAGAGACCTCCACCGAGGAGACCTCTGCAGAAGAAACGGCTACCGAAGAGCCGACCTCTGAGGAATCCACCGAGCCTTCCGCTACCGAAGCTGCGGTTGTTCCAGGCAAAGACGGCCAGGACGGAAAGGACGGCCAGGACGGCGTAGATGGTAAGGATGGCCAGGATGGCCGCGACGGTCGTGATGGTCGTGATGGTCGTGATGGTCGTGATGGTAAGGATGGCGAGAACGGCCACGATGGCCGCGATGGTCGCGATGGCAAGGATGGCCAGGACGGTAAGGACGGTAAGGACGGCCGCGACGGGCGTGATGGGCGAGACGGACGTGACGGCCGCGATGGCATCAACGGTAAGGACGGCAAGGACGCAGACATGTCTTCCGTCGCAGGGTTCTCCTTCCTGGCTGCACTCGTAGGCGGCGGCACGGTGCTGGGCATCCTGTCCACCATTGACTACCTCTACACCCACGGTATGCTGCCGAAGAACAGCGTCCCATGGCGCATCAACCAGTAAGACCTTCCTGTTGAGGCATGAGCTGGAAACAGAAGAGCCTCCGCGAGCATATGCTCGCGGAGGCTCTTCCTTATTGCGGGCGAAGTTTCGGTGGATTCTCTTGCGAGGCATTCGCCATCGCCCTCCCTTCGCGCTCACCGGCGCAGCAGATTCCGCGGCGAAAGCGCCGCTGGTGAGCGCGAAGGGAGGGGTAGAGGAAGGCGGGAGGCAGGAAGCGTGGACTTAGGCAGAACGCGCAGCCTTTTGTCTGGCGGTGATGGTGGAAATGAGGTCGCTCAGGAAAAGAGTGGGGTGGTCGATGAGCTGCCGAGGGGTATAGCAGAGAATGGTGAAGCCGGCCTCCCGCAGCCGTCGGTGCCGCTCACGCTGATGGGCAAGCGCCTTCGCGGGGATTATGTCGATGAGGTAGGCGTTGTTGATGCATAGGGCGGTCGTGATGCCGGGCAACGCGGTGAACGGCGCCTCGAAGAACATGGGCCAGGGGAAATCGGCCTCAATGAGGAGGGCGCGGGCGAAAGACTCGTAGGGAGAGCGGGAAAGAGGTGAGGCGTGGTGGATTACGGCACGGACGATGCAGCTATTGCGCACCCGGCCCATGCGGGCAAACTCTTCCTTGAGGTCTTCCCGGCTGAGGCCGGAACGCAAAGCCGAGTCGGCGGCGATGAGGCCGTCGGTGAAGCCGTGGTAGCGGGCGACGTCGATAACCGCGCGGGCCTTGGAAACGCAGCGGGTGCCGTCCACGAGGACGGGCTCGGGAAGGGAAGCCTTGCGATAAATGCGCTCGGGACGGCGGCGGTCCTTGTGGGGAAGCGTATTGGTGGGAAGGGCCATTTCAATCTTTTCCTCGGCTGTGGCGATGACCCACAGTCCGTGTACGCGGGCGGCGGACTTGGAGATGAGCACCGCGGTATAGGCGCTGCGGGCCGCGGCGATGGCGCGAAGGCGCAGCTGGGAGGGGAAGTCGAGGCAATGGTAGTGATCGCGCCGGACTGCGATGCGCGGTGCGAGTTTGAGGTAGGTGCCGTTTTTCAGGTCGGTCCAGAAGGTGGGGTGGTTGGCGCGGATGGAGTCGATATTGGTCAGTGGTGGTGTCATGCCTCCTAGGAAAGGGCACGTTGCCGGCCGGCGCGAGGAGGTGGCGGCCGGGCCTGTGGATAACAAGGCTGCAGAGAAAGGCGAGTGAGCGAAGTGGCGGCTGGGAAAGTTACGGCCACAGTTATCCACAGTCGAGGGCAACAGGCCTTGCGAGTGGGTGCAAAACGGCAAAGCCCGCGCCGGCCACAATGAAGCGGGCACGGGCGCGGGCGAGGTCGCGGCAGGAACTAGACGGCCGGGGGAGGGGTGACCTTGTCTAGCTGCTCGGTAATCTGCGGCCATAGCTGGCCCATGATGTCATCCCAGGTAAGGATCCATACGGCATTGTCCTTATCGGCCTTGCCCACCATGACGAGCTGTTCATTGCGCGCACGCATGTGGTCCAGTGTCTTTTGCACGGTGGTGGAAGAAGACACGGACAGGGCAGGGCGGGAGAACTCGAGTACCGGAGTCTCCGGCTCGGCCAGCAGGGTATCGCGCACGTGGACCACGCGCGGGACGCGGGAATCCTTAGGAAAGACCAGCACGCGCATGATGTTCTTGCGCACAACGAGGTCTTGGAGGTCTTCCACGGTGGCGTCGGAAGGCAGGGGCACTACCTCAGAGCCGTGCTCGCGGGCCATGGCGCCCACGGTGGAGTTTTCCAACTCGATGACATCAGAAATCTGGTTAGCAGACTCATCGTCCAACGCACCGGTCTCGCGGGAGTGCTCGACCAAGGTGCGCAGGGTTTCGGCGTCGTAGCCGGCCGCACCGGCGCGGTCGACGGGCTCTTCGCCAGCCAGGGACACCATTTTGTTGGCCATGACGTTGATCCACTTCAGCAGCGGGCGGAAGATCCACACGAAGCCACGTGCGGGGACCGCGATGAACTGCAGGGCGGTCTCCGGGTGGGTAATTGCCCAGGACTTCGGCGCCATTTCACCCAGCACGAGGTGAAGAAAGGTGACGATGAAGAGTGCGAGGAGGAAGCTGACGACGTCGGCAATGCCCAGCGGCAGGCCCGCGGCCTCCAGCGGTGCCATGAGCAGGTGGTGCACCCAGGGCTTGGTCACAGCGCCTAGCACAAAGGTGGCGGCGGTAATGCCCAGCTGCGCGCCGGCGAGCATGATGGTCAGCTCATTGAGCGAGCGCAGGCCGGCGCGGGCGGTACGGGAGTTTTCCGCATCCTCTTCCAAGCGGTTGCGGCGAGCGCCCATCAAGGAGAACTCGATAATCACAAAGAAGCCGGAAGCGGCGATGATAAGCAGGGTAACGAGGAGGTTAAACCACCAAGACTCGGTCATTATGCATCCTCCTTCTCATCGTCATCATCGGAGTGGTCGGAGTAATCCTCCACCAGCTCGATGGCAAGGACGGACGGCACGTGGCGGTCCACCTCTTGCACCCGCAGGCGGATGGAGCGAACGGGCGCCTCATCGTGGTCCACCCAGTCATCGGGCTCGGCTTCGAGCTGGATGGTGTGTTCCTCGCCTACCTCGGGCAGCGCACCGGAGTGGGCGATGATGAGGCCGGCGACGGTCTCGAAGTCGCCCTCAGGCAGGTCGTGGCCGATGGCGCGCTCGATCTCATCAATCGGCGTATCGCCATCCACCACCCAGTGGGAATCGTCCTGTTCGGTGATTTCCTCGGTTTCTTCGATATCGTGCTCATCGGTGACATCGCCCAAGATTTCCTCGGCCAAGTCCTCCATGGTCACGATGCCTACGAAGCCACCGTACTCATCGATGACACAGGCCATCTTCTGGTCACTATCGCGCAGCTCGTCCACCACATCCGGCAGCGGCATCAACTCAGGGACCACCACGGGTTCCTGCATGATACTGGTGGCCTTGGTGGCGGCGGGAAGGTCGCTTCCCAGGACGTCGATAAGATGCACCACGCCCACCGGGTTATGTTCGTCATCGATGACGGGGTAGCGCGTGTGGTCGGTAGACATCATCTCGCGAACCTCACCAAGGGTGGTGTCCGGATCAATGACGTCCACACGGGAGCGCGGGATCATGGCGTGCTCTACGTCGTGCTCAGGGAAGTCCAGTAGACGGTCTAGCACCATGTAGGTATCTTCATCCAGATCGCCAGCCTCGTGGGAGGAATCCACGATGGATTCCAAGTCATCGGCGGTGGCGGAGGAATCGACGTCTTCCACCGGCTCGATGCCGAAGATCTTGAGGATGGCATTGGAAGAATACTCAAAGAAGTGGATGAGCCAGCCGAAAATCCGCAGGTAGATTTGCGTGGATGCGGCCAGCCAGCGCGCCGTCTTCATGGGGGCGGCGATGGTGTAGTTCTTGGGGAAAAGCTCCGCGAAGAGCATGGTTGCAATCGTGGAGATGAAAAGCGCCGCGATGGTGCCCACGGTGACAGACACCGCGGACGGAACACCGACGCCGCCGAGTAACGTCCCTAGTCCCTGGCCTACGAGCGGCTCCGCGACATAGCCGATGAGCAGGCCGGTAATCGTAATACCAAGCTGCGCGCCGGAGAGCATGAAGGAGGTCTGCTGAGTAATAGCCAGCGCGCGCTGTGCCGTTTTATCCCCCTCAGCAGCCTGGGTCCGCAGCTGTGTGCGGTCCACGGACATGAAAGAAAATTCCTGGGCCACGAAGTATGCATTCGCGACGATGATGAGGCCAATGACTACGAAGCCGGCCAGGATCATCACAATAGCCGATAACATGATTTACTCCCCACCGCCTAGAAGGAGGTAGGGACATCGACTCGGAGGTTCCACTGAGGGTGCCTTTCTACTTGGGAAGATGGAAACATACTACATGCTTAACCCTGCTTTCGGCCATTTTGTTCCCTCCCTATTAGGGTTTTATCCATGACTGAACCCTTCGGGCTTTATATTCACGTTCCCTTCTGCGCCACTCGCTGTGGCTATTGCGATTTCAATACCTATACTCCGGGCGAGTTGGGCAGCCCGCGCGATCTCACCGGACCTTATCTGGATGCCTTGGAGCGCGAGCTGGAGTTGGCGGCCGCGCGCGTAGGCCGCCCGGCCGAGACCGTCTTCATCGGCGGCGGCACGCCTTCCTTGCTGGGCGGGCAGGGGCTGACCCGGATCCTCAATACCGTCCGCTCCACCTTCGGATTGGCGCCAGGGGCGGAGGTCACCACCGAATCCAACCCGGAGTCCACCTCACCGGAGTATTTTGCCCAGCTTGCCGACGCCGGCTATACCCGCATCAGCCTCGGCATGCAGTCCGCATCCCCGGGCGTTCTCCAAGTCCTGGAACGCGCCCACACCCCCGGACGCGCCTTCGACGCCGCCCGCGAGGCCCGAGCCGCCGGCTTCGAGCACGTCAACCTGGACATGATCTATGGCACGCCCACCGAAACCGATGACAATGTGCGCGAGACGCTAGACCGCGTATTAGAGACCGGTGTGGACCACGTCAGTGCTTATTCGCTCATCGTGGAAGACGGCACCCGCATGGCTCGCAAGGTTAATAAAGGTATCCTGCCCGCACCGGACGAGGACGTGCTGGCACGGCGCTATGAGATGATTTCCTCCACCCTCGAGTCTGAAGGCTTCGAGTGGTACGAGGTCTCCAACTGGTCCAAGCCCGGCGGCGAGTGCGAGCACAATCGCATCTACTGGGTAGATGGCAACTGGTGGGGCGCAGGCCCCGGTGCCCACTCGCACTTGGGCAACGAGCGTTTCTTTAACGTCAAGCACCCCTCGCGCTATATCGACGCCCTCGGCCGCGGAGAGCTGCCCATTAAGGAAACCGAAACGCTCACTGAGGCCGACCGCCACATGGAGAAAATCATGCTCGGCCTGCGCCTGCGCGAGGGCATCCCGGAGGCCTGGCTCGATGCCCACGCTGCCCCGGCCCTCGAGCGCTTCATCGGCCGCGGTCTGCTCGAGCGCGCCGGCGATCGCGTGCGCATCACCAAGCCCGGCCGCCTGCTGGCCGATGGAATCATTACCGATCTCCTCGTCGCCGAAGAAACCTAATTCTCGTTTCCAGACCTTTAGACTTAGTTCAGTAGAAACCAAACCCGTTAGTTTTGACTCAGTCGATGAGAAACCTGTTATTCCGCCATTTTCTTGTTAGTCTTTTGCCGTGACTGGTGGACTGGTTCCTTCAGGCGCAAGCTTCTTCCAAGCTCGCTGGGATCGAGCTACGCCAGCTGAAAGGGACTAGCTCAGTGCCATGGCAGCCTTAGGCGATGGTTCAGCGGAAACAAAAGAAATCGGTGAACGCCTGGGGAAGGATAATAAGGCTCTTGGTCCGGTTCGGGCTAAGCTCATAAACAAAGGTCTCATTTATTCCCCTGAGCACGGTAAAGTCCGGTACACCGTCCCGAAAATTAAAGAATTTATCATTCGCCGAAGCGAATAGGAGCGCCATAGTGTCTACCTCAACCGATGCCCGCCGCAAGGAAGTCCTGCGCGCCATCGTGGCGGACTATATTGCCTCCCAGGAGCCCGTTGGCTCTAAGTCGCTCTTGGAGCGCTACCAATTGGGCGTCTCCTCGGCCACCATCCGCAATGACATGGCCGTGCTCGAATCCCAGGGCCTTATCTCCCAGCAGCACGCTAGTTCCGGCCGCGTGCCCACCCAGCAGGGCTACCGCCACTTTGTCGACTCGCTGCATGAGGTCAAGCCGCTGTCGGCCCCAGAGCGCCGCGCGATGCTCAACTTCTTGGAAGGCGGCGTCGACTTGGAGGACGTGCTGCGCCGTTCGGTGCAGTTATTGGCGCAGGTGACGAAGCAAGCGGCCGTCGTCCAGCTGCCCAACCTCAAGGTCTCGCGTGTTAAGCACTGCGAGGTCGTGGCGCTGTCCCCAGTGCGCCTGCTGCTGGTGCTTATCACCGATAACGGCCGCGTGGACCAGCGCAATGTGGAGCTCGATGAAATCATCGACCAAGACCAAACCTTCCGCTTGCGCGACATCGTCAATAGCGCGCTGGTGGGCAAGACGCTTAGCGACGCCTCCGTAGAGCTCGCCCACCTCGTCGATGACGCCCCCTTGGATATCCGCCACCACGTGCTCAAGGTGGCCACCACGCTCATCGAGACGCTGGTGGAACAACCCTCCGACCGGCTGATTATGGCCGGTGCCTCCAACCTGACGCGCGTGGCGCGCGAGTTCCCGGAAGGTTTACCCAAAATTATCGAAGCGTTAGAAGAACAGGTCGTCGTCCTCAAGCTGCTCGCCCGCGTGCCGGATCTCGGCAACGTCTCCGTGGTTATCGGCGAGGAAAACGAGGAAGACCAGCTGCGCCAAGCCTCCGTGGTAGCTACGGGCTATGGCCTTGGCACCGGCGATGAGGTGGCCACACTGGGTGGTCTCGGCGTGGTGGGGCCTACCTTTATGGATTACTCGGGAACAATTTCTAAGGTCTCTGCCGTTGCACGGTATGTGAGCGAAATTTTGGCCGGCGAGCAGTGCGAGTAAACTGGCTGGCCGCGCATAATTTTTTCAAGTTAACCCCAACAAGACGAATTAGAAGGAATATCTCTTACAGTGGCTCGTGACTATTACGGCATCCTCGGTGTTGATAAAAACGCAACTGACCAGGAGATTAAAAAGGCCTACCGCAAAATGGCCCGCAAGTATCACCCGGATCTAAACCCGGATGATGAAGCTGCCGCGGAGAAGTTCCGCGATGCCGCGCTGGCCCAGGAGGTCCTGCTGGATCCGCAAAAGCGCCAGATCGTGGACATGGGCGGCGACCCCATGGAGCAGGGCGGCGGCGCCGGTGCTGGCGCCGGTGGCTTTAGCGGCTTCGGTGGCGGCGGCCTAGGCGATATTTTCGCTGAGTTCTTCGGCGGTGGGGCCGGCGGTTCCCGCGGCCCGAAGTCCCGCGTCCAGCCGGGCAACGATGCCCTGCTGCGCACCCGCATCACCCTGGAGGAGGCCTACACCGGCCTGAAGAAGAAGGTCACCGTGGATACCGCGGTGCTGTGCGATAGCTGCGGTGGTACCGGTTCCGAGTCCAAGGCTAAGCCGGTTACCTGCGATAACTGCAATGGCATGGGTGAAATCCAGGAGATGCAGCGCAGCTTCTTGGGCAACGTCATGACCACCCGCCCGTGCCCGAAGTGTCAGGGCTTTGGCGAGGTCATCACCGATCCTTGCAATCACTGCGCCGGCGATGGTCGCGTGAAGAAGCGTCGCGATATCACCGTTAATATCCCGGCCGGCATCAATGACGGGATGCGCATCCGCATGGCCTCCCAGGGCGAGGTAGGCCACGGCGGCGGCCCGGCCGGTGACCTCTATGTTGAGGTCCACACAGAGGAGCACCCCGTCTTCCAGCGCAATGCTGATGACTTGAACCTCACCGTGCGCGTGCCGATGATTGATGCCGCCTTGGGTACCAACTTCACCATCGACCAGCTAAGTGGCGAAGAGCTCACCATCGATATCGAGCCGGGCACCCAGCCGGGCGAGTCCATCAAGGTTGATGGCGCCGGCATGCCGCGCCTGCGCACCGATGGCTACGGTAACCTCTTTGCCCACGTGGACGTCGTTGTGCCGAAGGACCTCGACCGCAAGACCCGCGAGTCCCTGGAGAAGATCCGCAACTCCCGCGACGAGGGCGCGCGCGTGCGTACCACCGGCGACGGCCAAGAGGAATCCTTCTTCAGCCGCATTCGCGATAAGTTCCGCCGCTAATGTCGCTGCCCGTCTTCATCCACCCGGACCTTTCTGCCGCGCGCACCGGCGAGGCCTTCAGCTTTTCCGGCCCAGAGGCCCGCCATGCCGTGACGGTCAAGCGCATGGGGGAGGGCGAGCGCCTCGAGCTTATCGACGGCACCGGTATCCGTCTCACCCTCACCATCACCGCTACCTCGGGCAAGGACTCCTTGGAAGGCACGGTCGACTCCATCGACACCGCGCCCGAGCCCACCCCGCGCGTGACCGTGGTGCAGGCCATCCCGAAATCCGAGCGTGCCGAGCTCGCCGTGGATCTCGCCACCCAAGCCGGCGCCGATGAGATCATCGCCTGGCAGGCGGACCGCTGCGTGGCCAAATGGGACGGCAAGAAGGCACCCAAAGCAGTGGCTAAGTGGCAGGCGGCCGCGGATTCCGCGGCTAAGCAATCCCGCCGCGCCCGCATCCCCCAGGTGCGCGGTCCGCTGACCACCCCGCAGCTCGTCCAAAAGCTCACCGGTGGCCGCGACGGCGCTTCCTCCAACGCCCCCACTGTGCTCGTGTTGCACGAGGAAGCAACCGTCTCCATCAAGGACGTGCCACTGACGGACGATGTCGTCCTGCTCGTCGGCCCCGAGGGCGGCATCGGCGACGCCGAGCTCGATCGCCTCAAAGAAGCCGGCGCCATGCCCATCAAGCTTGGCCCGGAAGTGCTGCGTACAGCGAGTGCGGCAATGGTGGCGCTGGCGGCAATCGGCATGCGCACCGAGCGTTGGTAAGCGGCGCTGGTAGCCTAAAGCACGTGCCTATCATCACGAAGAAATGTGAGCTAGATTCCGCCTACGTCAGCAGCGTGCTAGGTAGCGCGGACGATAACCTGCGCGTGCTCAATAACCGCCTGGATGCGGACCTTTTTGCCCGCGGCAATGTCGTCACCGTCACCGGTCCTGACTACGAGGTCGCCCGCGCCGCGAAGATCCTCGACGAGCTCGAGGCCATCGCCCGTCGCGGCCACGCTGTGTCTACCGATACGGTCAAGCACACCATGGACATGGTGGCCGTGGAGGCGCCGCAGTCGGTGTCGGCGGCGCTGGCGGCGGACATCGTCAAGCGCCGTGGCAAAGCCATTCGCCCGAAGACGGTGGGCCAGTCTGAATATGTGCAGGCCATCGACGATAATACGGTGGTCTTTGGCATCGGCCCGGCCGGTTCCGGCAAGACCTACCTGGCGGTGGCCAAAGCTGTACAGGCGCTGCAGACCAAGCAGGTCTCGCGCATTATTCTCACTCGCCCGGCTGTGGAAGCAGGGGAGAAGCTGGGCTTTTTGCCGGGCACGCTCAATGACAAGATTGACCCTTACCTGCGCCCGCTATATGACGCCCTGCGAGACATGCTCGACCCAGAGATGATCCCCAAGCTCATGGAGGCCGGCATCATCGAGGTCGCCCCGCTGGCCTATATGCGCGGCCGCACGTTGAACGATGCCTTTGTCATTCTTGACGAGGCCCAAAACACCACACCCGCGCAGATGAAGATGTTCCTCACGCGCCTGGGCTTTGGCACCAAGATTGTGGTTACCGGCGATATCTCGCAGGTAGACCTCCCGCATGGTCAGGTCTCCGGCCTGCGCATCGTGCGCCGCATCCTGCGCAACGTGGAAGATATTCACTTCGCGGACTTGGGTTCCAAAGACGTGGTGCGCCACCAGCTAGTCGGGCGCATCGTCAATGCCTATGAGACCTTTGATAATAGGAAGGCCGCAGAATACGAGGGAATGGAATGAGTATCGAGTTTCTCAATGAATCCGGCTTCGAAGGCGTCAACGAGGAGATGTTGATTGACGTCGCCTCTTATGCCTTCGGCGCCATGGACATCAACCCCGATGCCGAGTGCACAATCACCTGCGTGGATTTGAAGACCATCGAGGATCTCCACGTGCGCTGGATGGACCTGGAGGGCCCCACTGATGTCATGAGCTTCCCCATGGACGAGCTCACCCCGGGGGCCATCGCCGGTGGCGGCCGCCCCGATGCCACCGACCCGGGCCCGGCCATGTTAGGTGATATCGTGCTGTGCCCCGAGTTTGCCCTGCGCCAAGCAGAGGCCGCCGGCCATTCCCTGGGCCACGAGCTCGCCCTGCTTACCGTGCACGGCTGCCTGCACCTTTTAGGCTATGACCACTCCACTCCGGCCGAGGAAAAAGAAATGTTCGGCCGCCAAAACGAGCTGCTTGCGGACTGGTACGACGATGTGGCTGAGCGCGGTGTTTCCTATCAGCCCAAGCCCTCCGGCCCTAAGGCTTTTCCCGACGCCGCCGAGCGCGCCAACCTGGACAAGCAGGTTCCTGGCGGGGGCATCCCTGCGGTGGGAGAACCACAAGATCGCCCGGAAGAATAATTTTTCGGTTTCTTTTGTGAGCGCGTGCGCCGCGTAGCACAATGGAAACCTATGACTATCCTTTCCATCCAGTCCCACGTCACCTACGGCCACGTTGGCAACTCCGCGGCCGTCTTTCCCCTGCAGCGCGCCGGCCATGAGGTATGGCCGGTCCACACGGTGAACTTTTCCAACCACACCGGCTACGGCGACTGGGGCGGGCCGATGATTCCGGCCAGCGATGTCACCTCCATCATCGACGGCATTGAAAAGCGCGGTGCCTTCCCGCAGATCGACGCCATTCTTTCTGGTTACCAGGGCGGCGCCGATATTGCCGACGCCATCGTGGAAACCGTCCGCCGCATCAAGGCCGCCAACCCCAAGGCCCTCTACGCCTGCGATCCTGTAATGGGCAATGCTAAGTCCGGCTGCTTTGTCTCCGATGAAATCCCGCCGCTGTTGCGCGACCGCGTCGTGCCCGTTGCCGATATCATCACCCCGAACCAATTCGAGCTGGGCTACCTCACCGATTCCGAGGTTGGCACCCTTGATCAAACCCTCGCCGCGGTGAAGAAGGCACAGGAAATCGGCCCGAAGACCGTGCTGGTCACCTCCGTTAAGCGCCCCGAGACCCCTGAAGACCAGATTGAGATGCTTGCCGTCGACGGCGACCGCGCTTTCTTGGTGTCCACGCCACTGTTGCCGTTCAAGCGCAACGGCTCCGGCGACGTCACCGCCGCCTTGTTTACCGGTCACTACACCGAGACCAGCGACGTCAAGGAGTCCTTGCGCCGGACCGCCTCCTCCGTCTATGACCTGCTGGAAAACACCTATGAGGCCGAGGCTGCCGAGCTCCGCCTCATTCAGGCGCAGGACGTCTTCGCTCACCCGCGCATGCAGTTCGACGCCGAGGAGCTTTAAACCCTACGCGGCCCCCGCTTTGGCGCGTGGGGCCTGTGAAGTTTGGCCTCCTAAAGTTAGGTCCATTCTGATCGGGCCGATCTGAGGAAAACTACCCCTCAGATCGGCCTTTTCGCCCTCAATTCAGCCTGATCTCCTTCGACTTTTCTCCTCTGCTCCCTCAAGCACCCGCACCTACGCCCGGACCAAGACCCCATGCCCCAACACAGCAGCAAAGAAGCATTAGAACTAATCGGAGATCTTGACTCCGTGGGCTATTATTGCGGGTAATGAGTTCTGATTTTGATGCACAGTTTGATGCGGCATTCGAGGGCCTTCCAGAAGACCCCGATGATGCCGTGCCGGAAGGTGCCGAGAATACGGCAGCCCCGCTTGATTATTCGCAATACACCGATACCCCGGAGGGTTTCCGCTCGGGCTTCGTATCCTTTGTCGGGCGCCCGAATACCGGCAAGTCCACGCTGACCAATGCCCTGGTGGGGCAAAAGATTGCGATTACCGCTGACCAGCCGGAGACCACCCGCCACACCATTCGCGGCTTGGTGCACCGCGATGATGCCCAGGTTATCGTCGTGGATACGCCAGGTCTGCACCGCCCACGCACCCTTCTGGGCGAGCGCCTCAACGAGGTAGTGAAAGATACCTATGCCGATGTGGACGTTATCGGCCTGACCATCCCGGCCGATGAAAAGATCGGCCCGGGTGACCGCTGGATCCTGGAAAACGTGCGCAGCATCGCGCCAAAGACCCCGATCATCGGCATCGTCACCAAGCTGGATAAGGCCAGCAAGGACCAGGTAGGTGCGCAGCTTTTGGCCTTGCACGAACTGCTTACCCAGGAGGATCCGAATGCGGTAGTCATACCGGTGTCCTCCAAGGAGGGCGTGCAGCTTGATGAGCTGGTGCAGGTCATCGTGGACCACCTGCCAGAAGGCCCGAAGTTCTACCCGGATGACCACATCACCGATGAGGGCCAAGAAAAGCGCATCGAAGAACTCATTCGTGAGGCCGCCCTGTCCGGCTTGAAGGCGGAGCTGCCACACTCGGTGGCGGTGCAGGTTGATGAGATGCTGCCATCGCGCACCCGCGAGGGCGTGCTGGATATCCACGCCATTTTGTACCTGGAGCGTCCCGGCCAAAAGCGCATTATCGAGGGCAAGGATGGCCTGCGCTTCCGCCGTATTGTGGGCAACGCCCGCAAGGAGATTATTAAGCTGCTGGGCCAAAACGTGTACTTGGACCTGCGCATCAAGGTGTTGAAAAATTGGCAGTCTGACCCGAAGTCGCTGGGCAGGCTCGGGTTTTAAACCACTATGCGCGAGAACTATCGTGACCGCGCAGTGGTCATCCGCACCTATGACTTTGGCGAGGCCGATCGCGTCATCGTCCTGCTTACCCGCGATCACGGCCTCGTGCGCGCGGTGGCCAAGGGCGTGCGCCGGGCAAAGTCGCGCTTTGGTTCGCGCCTGCAGCTCTTTGTCAACCTCGATGTCCAGCTGTATGTGGGAAAAAATCTAGCCACCATTTCCCAAGCGGATACGGTGGATTACTTTGGCGCGCGCCTCATCGAGGACTATGAGCGCTACACGGCTGCGTGCGCGGTGCTGGAATCGGCAGAGCGCCTTGCTTTTGCCGACGCCGCCCATGACCCCTACCTCTACGAATCCGTCACCGCGACCTTGGAGCAGCTGCAAACCACAGACCCGACCATGACGCTGGATGCATTTTTGCTGCAGGCGATGTCGCATGCCGGCTGGGCACCGAGCCTTTTCAACTGCGCCCAGTGCAACCGGCCCGGCCCGCACCACGCCTTTCACCCGGCGGTTGGTGGGGCGGCGTGCCACGAATGCCGGCCGCCGGGTGCGGCCGAGGTAGACCCCGAAACCCTGCACCACCTGTGGCTTTTAGCGCATAACTATCCGACGAATCCAACGAATGCGCAAAAGCAGGAGGGGCACCGCCTAGCGCGGGCGCACCTGCAGTGGCACATGGAGCGCAATGTTTCCGCATTGCAGGTAATGGAGCAGTAGAATATAGCCCGTGATTACGCCAGACCCGAACCGCACTTTGACCCCGCCGAATATCCCGGACGAGTTCATGCCGCGCCATATTGCGCTGATTATGGATGGCAATGGCCGCTGGGCCCAGGAAAAAGGCATGAAGCGCACCGAGGGACATAGGCGCGGCGAAGCCGTGCTTCTTGACGTCGTCGATGCCTGCCTTGCCGCCGGCGTTCCTTATCTTTCCGCGTACGCGTTCTCCACGGAGAATTGGCGCCGCAGCCCTGAGGAGGTTCGCTTCCTTATGGGCTTTAACCGCGACGTGCTGCGCCGCCAGCGCGAGTGGCTCAATGAGCGCGGTGTGCGCGTAGTGTGGGCTGGCCGCCGCCCGCGCCTGTGGCGCTCAGTGATTAAGGAGCTCGAGGCTGCCCAGGAGCTGACCAAGGATAACACCAAGATGACCTTGGCCATGTGCGTGAACTACGGCGGTAGGGCAGAACTGGTGGATGGCTTTAGGGACATCGCCAAGCAGGTTGCAGCCGGCGAGCTCAACCCGCGCGATATTAAGGAAGAAACCATCGCGCAGCATCTCTATGATCCGGACATGCCGGATGTGGATCTCTTCCTGCGCCCGTCCGGGGAGAAGCGCACCTCCAATTTCCTACTATGGCAGTCGGCTTATGCGGAGATGATTTACCAGGATAAGCTCTTCCCGGATTTCACCCCAGAGGACCTGTTTGCCGCCATCGAGGAATACGCGCGGCGCGACCGCCGCTTCGGTGGCGTTAAAAAGTAGCGCGCACCACAAATAAAACCTCAGGCTCCGGAAGTCGGAGGCTGAGGTTAGGGGAGGGGGCGGCGGGTGGCCGTTTAGGCGGAAGCGGCGCAGTCGCTGCAGATGCCAAAGACCTCGGCATCGTGGCCGGTGAGCTCGAAGCCATAGTCCTTCGCTACGGAGGTGGCCCACTTTTCAATGGGGCCGCCGTCGATCTCCTCGGTGCGGCCACACTTAGTGCATACCAAGTGGTGGTGATGGGCGTCGGTCTCGCAATGGCGATAGAGGGTTTCGCCATTGGGCATGTGGAGTGCGTCCACTGCATCGATGTCGGTCAGGGACTGCAGGGTGCGGTACACGGTGGTCAGGCCCACCTTCTCCTCGCGCTCTTGAAGCTCGTGGTAGATCTCCTTAGCAGAGGAAAATTTCTCCATTTCCCGGAGCACCTCGACGACTGCGGTGCGCTGCTTGGTATTGCGCGCGCCTAGTTTGGGAATACTGTCGTGTAAAGCCATGATCGCAATATTATCAATTCTTTTTCAACAACTGCATGCTCAGGCGGCTTTATATGCACGGAAGAGGGGTGGGCTAGGAGGCGATCCTGGCGGCGTCGGCAAGCAGGTCCAAAACCTGCGGCGCAATGAGCGAGTAGGTTACCTCGCGGCCGCTGCGCTCGGAGTCCACGATGCCTGCCTGCTTGAGCACGCGCAGGTGCTGGCTGATAAGGGGCTGGGACTTGCCGGTGGCCTTGACTAGCTCATGGACAAAGTGATCGCGCTCGGCCAAACGGGAAATGATGGCGATGCGTAGGGGTGAATCGAGGGCAGCGATCACGCCGGCAGCCGCAGAAGTATTTGGGGCCTTGTAAGTGGTCGTCATAGGGAATGTCACCTTCAATTAAATACCTATTACCTGTCGGTCACCCTTATATTACCCGATACGTGCAATACATTGTATTTATTTCAGATTAAATTCATGCCCCAATCCCACCGCCGGGAAGTGCTTCGGGTTAGACTGAACGAGATTGTCAAGACTGTCCCCTACCAGAGGAGTCCGAAAACTAATGGCATCCGTCATCGATACCGTTGTAAACCTGTGTAAGCGCCGCGGCTTGGTCTACCAGGCAGGTGAAATTTACGGCGGTTCCCGCTCCGCGTGGGACTACGGCCCTCTTGGTGTAGAGCTCAAGGAAAACATCAAGCGCCAGTGGTGGCGCCACATGGTGCAGTCCCGCGCAGACGTCGTGGGCGTAGATACCTCCGTCATCCAGCCGCGTCAGGTCTGGGTATCCTCCGGTCACGTCGAGGTCTTTTCTGACCCGCTGGTGGAATCCCGCCACACCGGCAAGCGCTACCGTGCCGACCACCTCATTGAGGCCTATGAGGAAAAGCATGGCCACGAGCCAGAAAACGGCCTGGCAGACATCAACGATCCGGAAACCGGCCAGCCGGGTGACTGGACCGAACCTAAGGCCTTCTCCGGCCTGCTCAAGACCTTCCTGGGGCCAGTCGATGATGAGCAGGGCCTGCACTACCTGCGCCCGGAGACCGCACAGGGTATCTTCGTCAACTTCAAGAATGTGATGACCTCTTCGCGCATGAAGCCGCCGTTTGGCATCGCGAACATCGGCAAGTCTTTCCGCAACGAAATCACCCCGGGCAACTTCATCTTCCGCACTCGCGAGTTCGAGCAGATGGAAATGGAGTTCTTCGTTAAGCCAGGCGAGGACGAAGAGTGGCACCAGTATTGGATTGATGACCGCTTTAACTGGTACGTGGACCTGGGCATCAAGGAAGAAAACCTGCGCCTGTACGAGCACCCGAAGGAAAAGCTCTCCCACTACTCCAAGCGCACCGTGGACGTGGAGTACGCCTTTGGCTTCAAGGGCTCCAAGTGGGGCGAGCTGGAGGGCGTGGCCAACCGCACGGACTATGACCTGTCCGTACACGCCAAGGGCTCGGGCGAGGACCTGTCCTACTACGACCAGGCCAATGACGAGCGCTGGATCCCGTACGTCATCGAGCCGGCCGCCGGCCTGGGCCGTTCCATGATGGCCTTCTTGGTGGATGCCTACGATGAGGAAGAAGCTCCCAACGCCAAGGGTGGCACCGATAAGCGCGTGGTCCTGCGCCTAGACCGCCGCCTGGCACCGATCAAGGTGGCCGTACTGCCGCTGTCCAAAAAGGAAGAGCTCTCTGAGCCTGCCCGCAAGCTAGCCGATAAGCTGCGCGCTTACTGGAACGTGGACTTTGACGTCTCCGGCGCCATCGGCCGCCGCTACCGCCGCCAGGATGAGATTGGCACCCCGTTCTGCGTCACCTTCGACTTCGACACCCTCGAGGACGATGCCGTGACCGTGCGTGAGCGCGACACCATGGAGCAGGAGCGCGTGAAGCTCGATGACCTCGAGGCTTACCTCGCTGCCCGCCTGATTGGGTGCTAGGGATGCATTACACCAGCTGGGATCGCTCCGATCGCACAAAGCCCGTGCTCTTGACCGAAGATGGCCCGGAGCAGCTGGGCGTATTCTCGGAGCATTCCGCGGAGGTGGACGGCCACTTCTGGCGCACCGAGGTCAGTGACCTTGGCGCCTCTGCCACGCTTGCCGACGGCTCCATTTACCGCCTTGCCGGCCGCCCCGGCCGCGACAAGCGCCTAGAGGCATCGCTCAACGGCCGTACCTTCACCTTCATCAACGAAAACAGCGGCGACTGGATCATCGATGACGTCGATGACGAAAAGGTAGGGCAGTTTACCGCGCGCAATTCCGGCGTGCGCAAGGCCATCCTCGAATTCGAGCACGATGCCGAGGGCCTGACCGCCGCGGAAATCGCCGGCCTAAGCTGGTTTACCCGCGTCATCTTGGATGCCACCACACAAGGCAAAGCCTGGGCCTGGATCATCACCTTGGTCCTGGCATCCATCGTCGCCCTCGTCGCGCTATTCGTCCTCTAATGCCTATCCAGTGGACCTGGCGCACGGGCGCTCTCACCAACGCCGAGGGGCACGAGCTTGCCTCCGTGCGCGACGGCGTGCTTGCCACCGCGGCCGGCGAGCGCCTCGCAGTAGAATCCTCGCTGGATTCTTCCTCCCCACGGTTCTTCCTGCGCGCGCAGACCGCCGCGGGCGAGGATTTCTCGGTCACCCAGGCCGGGATTACCGTCACCCGCCTGCGCGCGACCTGCGCTGACCGCGAGTACCTTCTCGAGCGCCGCAACCCCTTCCGCCGCGAGCGCCGCATCGTGGCCCGCGGCACGGGCGCCGAGGTTGCCAGCACCGCGCCGGCCGGCGATGGCCTGCGCGTGAGCGTGGGCGAGCTGCCGGAGCTCGACGCCATCTTTTTGAGCTACGCCTGCGCGCTTGTCGACGCCACCCCGCGCACCCTGCGCACCTAGCCCTGCGCCGGGGAGAGCCGGGAGCCCAGCCACCCGCGCGCGAGCCTAGGGCAGGGCTGCCGGGCCGTGGGGTGGACTGGGCAGGCTAGGCGGAATGGGCGGGCTAGAAGGAGCCGCCGCGGAAGCCGCCTCCGCCGCCACCGCCGAAGTCCCCGCCGCCAAAGCTTCCTCCGCCGAAGCCGCCGCCTCCGAAACCACCGCCGAAGCCGCGGCCGCCGCCGAGCATCTGGCCAAGGACCATACCGGTCACGACATTGCCGGCGGCGTTGCCCATCTGCTGGCGCTGCTGGCGGCGACGGTGCTCGTCGATGTCATCCTTGGCGCGTTGCAGCGCCGCCTGGGCGGCGGCCACCGCCTCGCGGGAGGACTGCAGCGCGGCGCGGATGTCGCTGCGCTCGGTGTGGAGGGCTTGGGCGTGGAGGCGTTTGGCGTCGGCAAGCGCGGTGCGCGCACCCGAGCCGATGATGCGGCCGCGGGAGGAAATGAGGTCTTCTGCGGCCTGAATATTGGATTCCGCTACGGAAATCTGCTGGCGGAAGAGATCCAGCTGGCGCGCGTGCGTGGAGGTCTTTTCGCGCACGCGGTCGAGCGCTTCATCTAGTTGGGTATCGATAGAGGTCAGCGCGGTGTGCTGGCCCAGCGGATCCTGCTGGCCGTGGGTCTTGGTCTCGTTGACGGCGGTGCCGGCGCGGCCGAGCAGATCCTCGAGCTTGCCCCAATCCGCGGTGGTTCCCTGGGCCTTGCCTTGGCGCTCGAGTTCGCGGGCCTCGTTGATCTCGCCTTCTACCTCGGCGATAAGCGCCTCGAGGTTGCGGCGGGCGGTGGCGATATTCTCCTCGGCGTTTTCCACACCGGTCAGCAGGCGATCCGTCATCTCGCAGGCGTGCTCGATATCGCGGATCAAGCCCACCAGCGGTCCTTGCTGGCCGGCCGGCTGCTCTTGGACCTTCCGGGCCTTGTCTAGCAACTTTTCGGCCTCATCGAGGGAAGCGGCGGCAAGCTCGGGATTATCGGCAATGGAGGAGAGCACGTGCTCGTCATAGTTGGACTTCAGGCCGGTCAGCGTGGACTCGGCTTCCGGCAGGCGGGCGCGCAGGCCCACGGTGCGCTGGGTGAGCTCATCTAGCTTTTCATCGGAGTGGATGAGCAGATCGCGCATCTTGGCAAACTCCTCGGCCTGCGCATCGAGGGCATCATCGGCCTGGCCGCAGGAGGAGACGATTTCTACCAGCATCTGGCGGCGCTCGGCCGGGGATTCCGGCACGGCATCATCCAAGCGCTGACGCAGGTGGAAGGCCTTTTGCAGGGTAGAGGTGGAGTGGTTCATCGCCTTGGTAAACGGGCGCACGCGCTCTGGGCCGAACTCGGAAAGCGCGATATTGAGCTCCTCCTTGCCGCGGCGGATGGACTCATCGGTAGAGACCAACTCCTCCTGGGCCAGCTGGTCCAAAGTCTCCAGAGGCAGACGGCCCAGCTGATCGGTATCGCCTGGGGCGATTTCGCGGGCCGACTCGAGCGTCTGCGCCTTATTCTTCTTGGTATTGCGGCGCGAGTAGTACATGATTCCGCCACCGGCGGCGACGATGGCGGCCGCGCCACCACCTAACCACGCCAGGCCAGAGGAATCGGAGGCGGAGTTGCTGGAGGAGTTGCCCAGGGCGGCGTCGGCAAGCGCGAGGGCCGAAGCACCGTATTCATCGCTGGCCAGCTTGTCATAGGCGGCGTCATACATCTGATCCAGCCGGCCCTTAGGCCAAGCATCGCCGGTCTGCACGCCCATCTTGCGGTCATTGATGGACAGCGCATAGACCGCGGAATTCGGCCCCTTGTCCTTGACCGCCGCTGCGGCAAAGGTTTCCGGATCCGTGCCCAACTCATCAGTGATGTAGATAAAAAGGGTTCGGTGCTCCTCTTTTTGCAGCTGGCCGATCTTCTCCCTGAGCTCGGCCTTTTCTTGCGTGCTTAATACGCCCGCATCATCGGTAACCTTCTCCGTAAGAGTTGCCGTACCGTTGCCCTGCGCCACGGTGGTGGTCTCGGCGGCAAAGGCAGACCCCGCACCGATAGAGGTGCAGCCCAAAATGAAAGCGGCGATGGCCGCGCGGCCCAAACGTGCACTCAAATTCATGCCCACCACTTTACCGGCTACCCTTCGCCCTCCGGCGGGTAGTGTAATAGGGCAGTGAAATACGCAATTGTTTTAGGAACCGCTCAATATGACGGCCGCCCCTCCCGCATTTTGGCCGGCCGCCTGCGCCACGCCGGTGAGCTCGCCACGGCCGAGGGACTGGAGGTCATTACCGTGGGCGGCAAGCTACCCGGCGATAGGTTTACTGAGGCCGGCGTCGGCCGTACCTTTCTGCGCGAGCACTTCCCGCACCTGACCGTGCACGCGGTGGAGGAGGGGATGGATACCCGCAACTCCCTGTGCGCGGTCAAGGAAGCCTTCGCGCTTTCCGACGCCACCATTATCACCGATCCCCTCCACCGCCTGCGCACCGCACTCATCGCCCGCCAAGAGGGGCTTAAAGCCACCGTGTCCGGCACGCCGTATTACCCGGCCGCGCGCTTTTCTAAGCCCTGGTGGCGCTACCTTGCCCACGAAACCGGTGGCGTGGCCTATGCGCTGGTGGCCGGCCTTTTGCCGCCGCGCGGCGCCGCGACACTGCGCAATGGTTTCTACCGCGTGGAACAAGTGCTGCGGCCCAATCAGAAGCTGCGGCATCGGACGATCCAGCAGGAAGACGACCGCGAATAGGCCACGTTGCTCACCCAAAAGACCAGTTCGCGGAATAAGCTTGAGCCTGTGTCCTATTCTTATTCCGCCGCCGACTTTGCCCGCCTGGCCGATGAAAAGCCGAAGGGCTCAGCCTTCCACCCCGTGGAAGAACACCGCGGGCTCTTCGCCCGCGATCGCGCCCGCGTGCTGCACTCGGCAGCGCTGCGCCGGCTAGCGGATAAAACGCAGGTCGTCGGCCCGCGCGATGGCGATACTCCACGCACCCGCCTGACCCACTCGCTGGAGGTAGGCCAAATCGCCCGCAGCATTGGCTCCGGGCTCGGCCTCGATCCTGATCTCTGCGATATGGCAGGGCTTACCCATGACATCGGCCACCCACCCTATGGACACAATGGCGAAAACGCGCTCAATGAGGTCGCGCTTAATGGTTTCGAGGGCAACGCACAGACCCTGCGCATCCTCACCCGCCTAGAGCCTAAGGTCATCGTGGACGATGCCCATGGCCAGCCCCAAAGCTTTGGTCTCAACCTCACCCGCGCGGCCCTCGACGGCGCCTGCAAATACCCCTGGACCAAGACCAACCCGGATGGCACCACCAACCGTAAGTACGGCGCCTACGATGAGGACGCGCACTTACTGGAGTGGCTGCGCGAGGGCCATAGCGATAATCGCAAGTGCATCGAAGCCCAGGTCATGGACTGGTCCGATGACATCGCCTACTCCGTGCACGACGTGGAAGATGGCATCATCTCCCGGCGCATCTCTTTGAACGTTCTGTGGGATTTGGTGGAGCTAGCCCAGCTGGCGGAAAAGGGCGCCAAGGCTTTCGGCGGCACCGCCGACGAGCTCTTGGAGGCGGCCGATAGCCTGCGCAACTTAAGCGTCATCAACGCCATCGGTGACTTTGACTATTCCCTGCGCGACTACGCCAACTTGAAGAAGATGACCTCTGAGCTCGTGGGACGCTACGTCGGCGCCACTATCGGCGCCACCAGCGAGGCCAATGCCGAGCTCATCGCCTCCAATACCCTTGGCCGCATGTACGGTGACCTCGTCGTGCCCAAGCAAGCCGAAGCCGAGGTCAAGCTGCTTAAAACCATCGCGGTTCTCTATGTCATGGATGAACCCGCCCATCTTGCACGCCAAGACCGCCAGCGCGAGCGCATCTACCGCGTCTACGATTACCTCGTCGCCGGTGCCCCCGGCTCCCTCGATGCCACCTTCCGCCTGTGGTGGGAACAAGCCGATACCGACGCCGCCCGCGACCGCGCCATCATCGACCAGATTGCCTCCATGACCGAGTCCCGCCTCGAGCGCTTGGCCCGTCGGAGTGCGGAGCTGTCTGGGTTTCTCAGCTAAAACTGGCTCACCTAGCACCGCGCTAGAGTTAGGTCGAGACTCATCAGGCCGATCTGAGCGCGAAAAGGCCGAATTGAGAGCTCACAACCCTCAATTCGGCCTCATATCTATGGACCTAACGCCCCAGCTCCCGCTCCAGCCCCAGGGCCCGAGTCTCTAGCGCACCAACGCGACACCTTGGTCCTCGAGCACGCTAGCTACCGCCGCTAGGTCCTCGCCTTCGATATCCATATTGGAGGCAACGATGACGCTGGTGCGCTGCTCGCGTAGGAAGTCCGCGAGGTCATCGAGGTTGCGCGGTCCGCAGTCTTCACAGCCGCGGGTGCGACCGAGTGCGTTGAAGAAGTCCGCGCGGGTGCGGATGTGTTCAGTAATGAGGATGCGTTGCATTGTTATTCCTCCGCGTCTGGGATAGAACAGAAGCTTTCATAGTGGTCATCGGTGTAGTACCACACGTCCGGGTCGGTCTCGCTGCCGCCACCGGTGATAATGCGGCGGGCGCCGCGGTTGTGGCTGCCTGGGGTCTCTACCGTGTATTCGCGGTAGTAATTCTTGTTCTGCTGGGGCAGCCGGCCCTCGTAATTGCCAAAACGGGCGTTGTCATTATCTGGGTAGTCGTAGGGTCCGCCGGCCAAGATATCGTCTGCGGTGTCCTTGGCCTCGGCGGGGAGGGAAGACATCTCGCAAGTATCGGCGTCGCCAGCCTTAGCGCCGCCTGCGGACTCGGACGGCGAAGAAGCAGAGGAATCACCATCGCCGCCGAGGTCGAAACCGAAGTAGCTTGCTACGACGACAAGCGCAAGGCCACCGAGGGCAACGGGGAGCGATTTCTTGGACGCTTTGGACTTGGGCATACCTTTATTGTTGCAGGTGCGGTGCTAAAAGTATAAATCGCCCCGAGTCAATTGCGAGGCCAAAAATTGCCCCGTCACGGGGGTAGGTAACAGCATGTGGAAAGTACCCCAACAGAGGGTGATTTGCGCCCAAACTGTGAACCCTGGCGAAGGGCACCTTCCTGTCCTAGGCAGTTGAGCGTTCCCACCGCGCGCGGGGTAGTCTGTACGCATGGCGAAAGGCAGAATTCCGGACAGCGACATCCAAGCTATCCGTGAACGCGCGCCTTTAGAAGAGATCGTCGGCGAGTACGTGCAGCTCAAGCCCGCCGGTCATGATTCGCTCAAGGGGCTGAGCCCCTTCAAGGACGAAAAGACCCCGTCCTTTCACGTGCGCCCGCAGCGCGGCTACTATCACTGCTTTTCCACCGGCAAGGGTGGTGACGTCTTTAGCTTCCTGATGGAAATGGAGCAGGTCTCCTTCCCGGAAGCGGTTGAAGCAGTAGCGCAGAAGATTGGCTACCACATCAATTATCAGGGCGGTTCCACGGGCGCGCGCAATGAGAAGCCGGGAACGCGGCAGCGCCTCATTGCTGCCAATAAGGCCGCGCACGAGTTCTATCGCCAGCAATTAGAGACTCCACAAGCTGCTACGGCCCGCGATTTCCTGCTGGACCGCGGCTTTTCCCGCGAAGTCATCTATGACTTCGAGTGCGGCTATGCCCCAGAGGGATGGGATACGGCCACCAAACACTTGCTGCGCTTAGGCTTTTCCTTTGAGGAGCTGGAGGCGGCCGGTATTTCCAAGATGGGCAAGCGTGGTCCCATCGACCGCTTCCATCGTCGCTTGTTGTGGCCGATTAAGGACCTTTCCGGCAACGTTATTGGCTTTGGCGCGCGCAAGCTTTTCGACGACGACAAGCTCGGCAAGTACATGAACACCACTGAGACCATGCTCTACCGCAAGTCCAAGGTGCTCTTTGGCCTTGATTTGGCCAAGCGCAATATCGCCGAACAACACCAGGCCGTGGTGGTAGAGGGCTACACGGATGTCATGGCTATGTATGCCGCAGGCGTCAAGACTGCCGTTGCTTCCTGTGGTACCGCTTTTGGCGGCGAGCACCTGCAGGTACTGCGCCGGCTCATGCTGGATGATTCCTACTTCAATGGCGAGCTCATCTATACCTTCGACGGCGATGAGGCAGGGCAGAAGGCCGCCATGCGCGCCTTTGACGGCGAGCAAAAGTTCACCGGTCAATCCTTCGTTGCCGTGGCCCCCGATGGCATGGATCCCTGTGATCTGCGACTGCAAAAAGGCGATGCCGCCGTGCGCGAGCTCATCGCGGACCGCATTCCAATGTTTGAGTTCGTCATTCAATCCGTTATTGCGGAGTACAGCATCGACAGTGCCGAAGGCCGCCTGCAGGCCCTGCGTCGCGCGGTCCCCGTGGTGGCGCAAATCCGCGATCAACCTTTGCAGCGCGAGTACGCTCGCCGCTTAGCTGGCTGGGTGGGCTGGCCGGATCCGGAAGAGGTTCTCCGACAGGTGCGCGCGGAGGCGCGCAAGCCAAAGAAGGCCGAAAAACCCACCATTCGCCGCTTCGAAAATGCGAAACAGCAGCCGGCACAACAAGACGTGCCGATGATCCATCCGCCGAGCCCGAAGGAGACCCACCTGTGGCCCCAGCGCGAGGCCCTCAAGCTGGCCTTGCAGATGCCGCAGGTAGCGGGCTCCTACTTCGACGGCATTACTGCCGACGCCTATACCAACGACGCCTACCGCCTCGTACGCCAAGCCATCTCTACCGTGGGAGGCGCAGCTCAGGGTGCTACCATGCCGGCCGTGGAATGGATCGCCGCGGTAGCCGGTGAAATGCAGGATCTCACCGGCCGCAACTTCGTTTCCGAGCTTGCCGTAGAGGCCATTTTGCCAACCGACGTCGGCCCCGAAAAATACGCCGACTCCGTTCTCTCCCGCCTGCAAGAAACCGTGGTGGGGGATCAAATCGCCCAGTTGAAGGCTCGTCTTGGCCGCATGCGTCCCTCCGATGATGAGGCTAGCTATAACTCGCTTTTCGCTGACCTCGTCGCTTTAGAGCAAGCCCGCCGCGAGCTCAATGACCGCGCCTTCCGCGGCACGCCTCCCCAGGCATAAAAATCTCCCCTCGGAGCGACCCCAAATAAGGTGCGTGCCGAGGGGAGGAGGCCTTAAGACTAGTCTGCAATCGACTTAGTCCTCATCGGGCTCATAAATGCGGTCCGCATTGTCCACCTGGGAACCGCGCAACCGGCCTTTACCCTTGCGCTTGGAGGAGAGATCGCGAACCTCGCGCATGCGCGGTTCTGGGTCCAAGCGATTGGCTACCGCCTTGCGTGCCGAGGTGACGGCGGACTTGGTCACGGGGGAGTTGACGGCCTTTTCGTAGGCGCCCTTGATCTGGTGGTAGCGCTTGCGGCCAGCCTTAGTGCCAAAAACGTATCCTGCTGCGGCGCCGAAGACGAATTGGATCATTGCTTAGCGTGTCCCCTTATTCCTGTGCGAGTAAAAGTTCCCCACCAGCCTACCGCGAAGCTTTGGCGCGCGCCGCCAACCACGAGTGAGGGGTGGCGCTAGCCCCGCATTGGACTAGCACTTTTCATGGCGCGCAATACGCGCTAGTTTAAATGTGTGGAAAATAACAAGCGCAGGGATTCGGCAGCGGCTTCAGCAGTGGCGCTGGCCGCGCTTTTTACCGCGAGCATTTCTGCGGAATCTTCCGGCCACCAACCGGATACCGCCGCGGCGCACCAAGGCCCCAATTGGCCTGAAGAACGCTGAGTGGTGACCGCAAAGGTCTACCCGCCAAACCACGATTGTGCATGCGAGTTTAGCGTCGCGTTCACTTCCCCTTAACTTTAGCTAGATATTATTCGTGGGAATTTGATACTAGCAAAAGGTTTCTACGTTGAACTATCGGAATGATCTTCGCCCCGCAGTCCGTGGGCTCGCCCTGTGCGCGGCTACTGGGCTGACTATAGCCCTCGCACCGTCGGCCACAGCCCTTCCCGTAGCCGTGCCCCAGCTGCGTGAGCCTGTCACCCAGCAGTCCACCGGCGCAGCCCCAGTCCAGCACCCAGGTGCCCCGGTTCCAGAGCCGTTTAGCACGGACTATATCGCGGGCTTTGAATCCGATGTCTCGTCTTATCAATTTGGCAACTACTGGCAGGTAGTCCAGCTCTTTGACCACATTAAGACCCAGCCGGAAATCCGCCAGGAAAATATGGATAAGGCCGTGGCCATCAATAGCGCCGCAGCCGGTGACCCCGCTTTGATCCGCCGCGCGCAGGCCGATGCCAAGGCCAGCTCGACGAGCGTGCTCAACGCCGTTTCTGACTCGATGGGCAAGAACCTAGGCGATGCCTTTCGCGCCGCCTTGGCCGAGCACCGCCTGCCCAAGACCGAATACCTCCTAGGAAATGGCTATGCGGCCCGTGCGGGTGGGCTGGCCAATTCCACCATGTCAGAGAAGTACTACTTCAACTATCAACGCCCGTACCAGCGCGCACCGCAGGCGATTAAGCGCTATGACGATGGTTCCAAGGATCTTTATCCCACCTCGCCAGCCTTCCCCTCGGGCCATACAAATCAGGCAACCTGGATTACCACGCTGATGTCCTTCATGCTGCCGGAGGTAGGCCCACAGCTCATGCTGCGCGGCGCTGAGGCCGGCAACCACCGCGTGGTCCTAGGAGTGCATTACCCGCTGGATGTCATCGGCGGCCGCATGACTGGCCAAGCCGCCGCAGCCGACCGCCTCAATGACAAGCGCATGCGCCATGCTCTATGGGAAGCCTCGATGGAAGTGCGCAAGGAAATTAAGTGGCGCACCGGCAAGACGGTGGAAGAATTGGTGGCCCAGGATAGGGCAGGGGGTACCGACTATCGGTCCACCGACGATGCGGTAGAACAGTACTCCAGATTCATGGACTATAACTTTGCCCCGCGCTACCACACCGACGCCCCGATGGTCGTCCCGCAGGCCGCTCCAGTGCTGCTAGCAGCGTCCCACCCAGAACTGACTTGGGATCAGCGTGCCGAGGTGCTGCGCCAAACCGCGCGCCCAGCCGGCAACCCGCTGGACTGGCAGGCAGAAGGCGGCTCCTGGCAGCGCCTCGACCTAGCCCGCGCCATGGCGGCCACGGTGACCATCGCCCCAGACGGCGGCGTGAGCGTCAGCGGCTAGCAGGTTCTAAAACCTAAGCAGCCCTAAAACCTGAGCGGGGGTACGGGTCTCCCGCACATGGTTCAATAAAGAAGTATCTCCATCACTCTAAAGGAAGAGAATAATGACTAAGCCCAGGATCATGACCATTTACGGTACCCGACCGGAGGCTATCAAGGTGGCACCGGTCATCAAGGCGCTGGATAAAGATGAGCGCTTTGAATCCGTCCCAGTCTCTACCGGTCAACATAAAGAGATGCTGGAGCAGGTCAACACCATGTTTGGCATCCAGCCGAAGCACGACCTAGGGCTCATGAAACAGGGACAGGGGCTTAACGAGCTTGTCTCCCGCGCCATTGCTGGATTGGACTCCGTCATTGAAGAAGAAAAGCCGGATGTCATCATCTCCCAAGGCGATACCTCTACCGCTATGGCTGCAGCGCTCGCCGGTTTCCATCGCGGGGTAAAGATCGTTCACCTTGAAGCCGGTTTGCGCACCGGCGATATCCACTCGCCGTTCCCAGAGGAAGCTAATCGTAAGCTCATTGGCCAGGTAGCCGAGCTGCACTTGGCTCCAACCGAGGGATCGATGGAGAACCTGCGTCGCGAGAATGTGCGTTCCAAGGACATCGTGGTCACCGGTAATACGGTCATCGATGCCCTGCTGGAAGCAGCATCCTGGGACACCAAGTTTGAGGACCCTGCTTTGCAGGAGGCCGCAGATTCGGATAAGCGCCTCGTCGTTGTTACCACCCACCGCCGCGAAAACCTTGAAGCTATGAAGGAGATTGGCGGCGCAGTAAAGGATTTGGCTGAGGCTTACCCGGAAATCAACTTCGTCCTGCCGCTGCACCTCAACCCCAAGGTGCGCCAGGCAGTCCTCCCAGAGGTTGAGCATCTGCCGAATATCATCATCACGGACCCGCTGCCGTATGACCAGTTCACTCAGCTGCAAAACCGCGCGACCATCATCCTGACCGATTCCGGCGGAGTTCAGGAGGAAGCTCCCGCGCTAGGCAAGCCGGTTTTGGTCATGCGCCAGAACACCGAGCGCCCTGAGGCCGTCGTCGCCGGCACCGTAAAGCTGGTGGGCACCAACCGTGAGCTTATCGTGGCAGAAGCTAAGCTTTTGCTTTCCGACGACGCCGCTTTCCAAGCCATGGCCAACGCCGTCAACCCCTATGGCGATGGCAAGGGCGCGCAGCGTGCGGTTGCCGCCATTGCAGAGCTGACAGGTGTGGGCGAGCGTGAAGCTGATTTCCGTCCGGAGATCGACGCTTCCAAGTTCTCTTAAAGCGAGGAATAAGCCGCGCGAATGGTGGCTATAGCGGATATAATTAAAGCATGAAACCGCTGGATATCCGTTGTAACCACCAAGAGCGTATGAGGGCCGCAGACATCCTGGGGGATGCGCTGTCGGCAGGTCAGATTGACCTCACTGAATTTGAAAAGCGTGCGGCCGATTGTGAGGACGCCACCACCCGAGGCGAGCTTATCGAGCCCCTCGCTGACCTTGTTGAAAACCCGGAAACAATCCTCTTTGGTTCCCACAGCCAAGTCACCAAACCCTACTCTGGCCACCAAGAATCCAATGCCATAGCCAAAGTTGAGCAGGCAATGAAGCAGATTCAGCCTTCGGTGGGGCAGCCGCAATCCCTAGCACTGGGCATCTTCGGTGGCTCCACGGTCAATGGTGGAGCAGTAGCCCGTACCCTGACAGCTATTGGAGCTTGCGGCGGTGTTGACATCGACCTGACTGGGGTGGTCCTTCGTAGCCGCACGACCACCATCAATGCGGTAGGAGTTTTCGGTGGTGCCGATGTCTACATCCCAGAGGGCTTCCGCGTCCGCGTTGGTGGCTTTGGCCTTTTTGGCGGGCATGACCTGAAGGTCGAGCACGGCGCCATCCACCCGAATGACCTTCCCGTGGACGCACCAGAAATCATCGTCAACTGCTACAGCCTCTTTGGCGGAGTGGATGTGCATGTGGGGCGCCGCTACGGCGGTTAACCGTACGCAACCGCTGCAGACTGCCTTGTCTTTACTCAAAGGCTTCCGACTTCAACTAGAAAAATAGACTTGAAGCCGGTGGTTACAGGGCGTCCTTTAGCCCTGGTTAGCAACTTAGGCCTTAGTAGGGCAGTCTCGCCTGACGATGTTGCGCAGACCGCCAAAGTCGCCGATTAGGTGGAGACAGGAATAATCCACGACGTACTGGACCAGTGGTGCTTCTCAGTCTTGCAGCTCGGAGGCGTCAGAAATCCCGGCTAGGGTCTCTCTTAATCGTCTTCGAGGTTGATGAGTTTGGAATCAAACAGTACTTCCAGCTCAGCGTTCAGAAAATCGAGTCCCCGAAGGAATATAGTAAAACGCAAATAATCCCGCCTAGTACCGCTAAGCGGGAGCTTTGCTCCTCCAACTGGGCTCGAACCAGTGACCCTTCGATTAACAGTCGAATGCTCTGCCAACTGAGCTATGGAGGAATAGCTGATGTACTTCGAACTTGTTGTTCTCTGTGCAACGAGAATTAACTATATAGGGATCGAAGGGTTAGGTACAAATCGCCTGTAAGAAGCTAGTAAACGGGGCCATTCAATGGCGGTGCGGATCCCACGGAAAGATCGGGAGGATCTCCTGCTGAGTGGGTATTAAATCCCGTGTAGAGTATGGCCTTGAAAGTATTCGAGAAAGGTATTCATGCATACTGGTAAGTCTCCTCAGGCATTTGAAAAAGTTTGTGTGGTCGGATTGGGCTATATCGGATTGCCCACCGCTGCGTTCATTGCTTCCAAGGGCGTTCATGTCACTGGCGTTGATGTGAACTCTAAATTTGTAGAGTCAATCAACAAAGGAGAAGTGCCTTTCTTTGAGCCAGGATTCGATGTTCTTCTAAAGCGTGTTGTAGAAGAAGGCTACTTGGTAGCCCAGACCGAACAGATTGAAGCGGATGCATATATCGTGTGCGTTCCCACTCCTTTCAAGGAAAACCACAAGGTTGATACCAAATTCATCAACGCCGCGGTTAAGGCTATGGCCCCGCATCTGCGTCCTGGCGCATTGGTTGTTCTGGAGTCCACTTCTCCTCCCGGGACCACTGAAAATATGGCGAATTACATTCTTGAACTTCGCCCAGACTTGTCTCTCGATGAAGATGATGAAAATGCAATTTTCGTAGCGCATTGCCCGGAGAGAGTGCTTCCTGGGCAGATTATGGAAGAGATGGAAAACAATGACCGTGTCATCGGTGGTTTAACTCCACGCGGAACTCAGCTTGGCGTCGATCTGTATGGCACATTCTGTACTGCTGAATTACTGCAGACCAATGCCACTACGGCCGAGATGGCTAAGCTCACCGAGAATTCCTTTAGGGACGTGAACATTGCCTTCGCTAACGAGCTATCCCTAATTAGTGATCGACTTGGAATCGATGTTTGGGAGCTAATTGACCTAGCTAACCATCATCCGCGTGTCAATATTCTTCAACCAGGTCCCGGTGTGGGCGGCCATTGCATTGCCGTAGATCCCTGGTTTATCGTTTCTTCGGTTCCGGAAGAATCCAAAATTATTAAGACTGCCCGCGAGGTCAATGATGGCAAGCCTGAGTGGGTCATGTCCAAGGTGACCAAAGCATTAAAGGGCTTGGACGCACCAGTTGTTGCAGCCTTGGGTATTGCCTTCAAGAACGATATTGATGATCTTCGTGAGTCTCCATCTCTGAACATTGTGAAACGTCTAGGAGAAGAAAATCCTGAGTTGGATGTTCGTGTGGTGGAGCCGAACGTAGACGAGCTCCCTGACTCCTTGTCAGCGATCGCGAATGTTAAGAAGCAGGATTTGCAAGGCGCGGTCGCAGAAGCAGATCTCATCCTTCTGCTTGTTAATCACAAAGAATTTTTGGCACTAGACCCCTCGGTTCTAGACGATAAGACGGTGATCGATACAAAGGGTATTTGGCGATAATCGTCGTGGCGGATGCGATAGAATAGGTCTTTTCAGCGGTCCGGAATATATGGCCAAGAGTGCCGGAATAGACTTGTGGCCGATGCTAAGGAAGCCGTTTATCGGTTGTATGCTCCTATTAGTTGTAAAGAATCAAGACTCTCGAGTGCCTTGAGTATTTAGGTTGTTGGCAGAAGATATGGCGGATAGCGACAGATTGAAAGTTCTGGTTGTTTCCCAATACTGGTATCCAGAAAACGGTGTCCCACAAAGGCGCTGGACTTGGTTAAGTCAGATACTGACTAACGCAGGCTATGAAGTCACAGTGATCGCTCCACCACCTCATTACCAGCGGAAGCTATCGCTTAGAGAATGGTGGACCGAGCGCAAGGAAGATCGTCCCAAAAGTGTTCTTGGTCCATCCGGTGAAATCATTGTGCGGAGCGGTTTCATTCCAGAAGGAAACTCGTTAACTTTGCGTGCAGTGAACCAGGCATCCGTCGCCTTAGGGATGGTTTGGCTAGCAATTCGAAAGCCAGCGATTCTTCAGGGGTATCGACCCGACATCGTGATTGGCACGGTACCTGCACTTCCGACTTCTGTTGTGGCTGCAACTTTGGCGTTTCTTTACCGAGCACCATACTTAATCGATTTGCGCGATGCCTGGCCGGACCTGTTGCAAGAGGCAAAACAGTGGAATCGTGGCGTTGGAGGAAAATCACTGCGGGAGCGTGTTTTGTCGCACGGTCCACTGCAGGTAGTCACGCGGTTGACACGAATAGTCATAGACCGAGTACTGGAAAGATCCAATGGGATTCTGGTCACCGCGGAATACCTACGGAGACAGTTGCAGGAAGGGCCTGCCGTTCAGCGTCGTGGAATGAAAATTTCTACCATCCGAAATGTCTTTCCGCCAAGGACCCCAGTTGTTCGAAAGCCTCAATCGTCTACTGCTTATAACTCATTAAATGTTCTATATGCAGGTACTTTAGGGAGAGCGCAGAATCTGGCCAATGCTATTGAAGCGGCGAATATCGTAGCTTCGAAAGGTATTAAAATTAACTTGCGCCTAGTAGGGGCTGGGGCGGCACGTGATTCCTTGACGGAACTCATTTCGAACTCAGGTCGTCACGTATCTATTGAAAATAGGCGTCCTGCGGAAGATTTAGAAGATTATTATTCTTGGGCAGATACTGCGCTTGTGCATCTAACAGACTGGGAACCACTTACTCGAGTAGTGCCCTCGAAAACTTACGAGCTCATGGAGATCGGAATTCACATATCCGGTGCGGTAGCAGGTGAAGCAGCGGACTTAATCAGTTCGTTGGAAGCAGGAGATGTAGTTCCCCCTGAATCTCCAGAGGAATTAGCGAGACTCTGGATCGAACTCGCCCAGAACCCCGAACGCCGAAAAGTCTCTACCAGAGCTGCTGAGTGGGTAGCTCGAGAACGAACTCAAGTTACACCGCCACGGCTGCTTACTGCTATTTCCAGAGCTGCTTCTGGCCGAAAAGGATAGTTAGGCCCTGCGAGAGGATTCTTTACATTGCTTGATCTGGCTTTCATTGCTCGACAAGTCCGGGTAGCAACCGGAGTTATTCGAGTGCGATCGCTTGTTGATTCGCCGCAATTCTTTAATCTGTTTGCCCAGAGAATTGAAAGCATGAACATTGTAGGGAAAAGCTCGATCGCCTCATTGCTCCAGCGTTTTGCTGAACTTTCAGAAACTCCGGTGGATCGAGCAGCAGCCGATGGTCGGATTTCGGATGCGCTTTGTCTAGCGCAGGAAAGAAAGTGGAAACAAAAGTTCCTTAGACCAAGACTAGAACAGTATTTGAGAGAACAGGCCCGTGAGCTTTACCTACTAGTTCCATCCACCGACGAACGCACATCCAAACAGGCTAGGTTTACCGACAAAAAGGTAACTAGCTTTACTCGAGTGCTTCACTTCTTGAACAATAGTGAGCCACACACCGCCTCTGGCTACACCGTCCGGAGCCAGGGAACCCTCCGAGCTCAGAAAAGTACAGGCATCCAAACCCTGGCTGTTACTCGGCTGGGCTATCCAGCGGTTGTCGGACGGCTTGCACATAGTAGAGAAGAACGGCATACCGGGGTTAATTACTTTCGTTTAATGCCAAGAAGGTTTATTTCTTCTCCGGTGAAGGTTATAGAAATCACCGTTGAAATGCTTTCCCAACTAGCGAATAGCTTTACGCCAAATGTACTTCATACAACTACACCGTTTAGGAATGGTCTTGTGATCGCAAGACTGGCGGAGTTGTTAAAACTTCCGTGGGTATACGAAGTGCGCGGTGAACCAGAGAATACTTGGCTGGCTCGTCGTACCGCGATGGGTCAACAAGGTGCGGAAAATTCGGAATACTATCGACTTTCTCGCTCCCAGGAAACTAAGGTAATGCGATCTGCGACAGCGGTAGTTACGCTAAGCCATGTCCAACGCCAAGGCTTGATTGCTCGTGGAATTGACCCAGATAAGGTGTTTGTAATTCCAAATGCTATTTCCGGATCGGTAATTGACTATTCCACAGATGTAGGCACAGCCGAATACCGAGCTCGTCATAAAAGGAAGCTTGGACTTCCTACTAATGTAGCGTTGATTGGAATAATTTCGTCTTTAGTGGATTATGAAGGTGTAGATGATCTCATTCGGTCCGTTGTCCATTTAAGTGATGATGTTGAATTGGTGATTGTAGGGGATGGGACAAGTAGAAGTAGTCTCGAAGAGTTGGCAATGGAGCAGGGAATAGAAAGCCGAGTGCATTTCGTTGGCAGGCAACCAGCCGACGATATCCGAGATTGGTATTCTTGCCTCGATGTTTTCGTTGTCCCTCGAAAAAACGTAGAAGTGTGCAGGGCGGTTACCCCCATCAAACCTTTGATGGCTATGGCTGTTGGCTGTCCGGTGGTGGCAAGCGATCTTCAACCGCTTCGAGAGGTTACTGGTGAACTAGGGATTTATGTAGAGCCTGAAAACCCTCGCATGCTGGCAGAAGGTATTCGGCAAGCGCTCGCCCTCCCAGAAGGGCGTACTCAAGAAGCGTTGAACTTCGTTGAGGAACGAACTTGGACGCGCAATGCCGAGAAATATGCCCAAGTGTACGACTACTGTCGAAAATATTCGGGGTGAGTGTCGATGGTTTTAGCCACCTCGCTGTCGAAAACTATTTGGCGAGGTTGACCATATTTTTTGCGTACGCGATTAATGATGGTATCCATTTTATCTGGACGCTTTAGAGCTGAGAAGTGGCTCCAAGCGCGGTAAGCATCAGCTACTTCATCGACCGGACCATCGCAGACGAATTCGCCTTCATTAATCCAGATAGCTCTAGTGCAGTGAGCTTTGATGGCTGCTGGCCCGTGGGAAACTAAAAAGACTGTGCCTGCATCATCCAAAAAGCTATCCATTCGTTCCTTCGCCCGAGCAGCAAAAGTAGCATCGCCGGTTGATAAAGCTTCGTCGACCAAAAGGATGTCTCTTTTAACTGCGGTAGAAATAGCGAATCGTAAACGGGCGCGCATTCCTGAGGAATATGTGTTCAGGGGGCGATCTATGGCCTCGCCGATGTCTGCCCATTCAGCTACAGGCATCTCGAGTTCAGCTACTTCAGAAGGAGTTAGTCCCATGGCTAACAAACCAAGCCGGACATTATCGCGGCCAGAAAGGTGAGCTTGCAGTGCTGCGCCAACTCCTAACAAGGTTGGACGAGCAGAAACCCAAACTTCCCCGGAAGTCGGGGATTCATTTCCTGCAACAATGGAAAGAAGGGTCGATTTTCCTGAACCGTTTTTTCCTAAAAGGCCGATGGATTCGCCGGCGAAAGTCGCGAAAGAAATGCCCTTGAGTGCTTCAACCTCGGTTCGCTTTCTGCGCGAAACGAGCGATCGACTCGAACCACCAGGGTATACGTAGTACGTCTTCTTAACATTTCGAAGTACGACAGTCGGCTTATCGGACACTGGCATATCGCTCCTCTGCCATCCAGAAATACACAAATCCAACCATTACAAGCACTACGGACCAAACAGTGAGATAAGCCCATATATGGAAAGGGGGAACGCTACCGTCTAAAACACACATTCGAACTGCAGAAAGGAACTGGTAGATGGGGTTGGCCTCGACGATTGCCTTTAGCTTTGGAGCAGTGTCAAAGCGATCCACAGTGAAGAAAATACCGGAAACAAAAAACAGTCCACGCAGACATACAGCAACTAGCCCTTTTAAATCCGGGACAAATGCAGTTGCTCGAGCGATAAATAGCATCGCGCCCGCAGTAAAAAGGTGAATTAGCACGAAAAGTGGGATTACCAGAATGATTGTCCAACTTGGAACCTTGTGTGCCTGGAATAGCAAGGCGATGATAATTGCCATTATTGCAGGGACAATGTTGTCTAAAATGTGCTTTACTGACGCGGAAGCAACTAGAGCAGCCTTGGGAAAATGAAACGAAGTAATCATACTTCTCTCGGCTTGGATCAGCCCCGTACCTGCATTTAGTCCTTTGGTGATAAAACCAAAATAGATTACGCCGATTACTAGAAAGCCGATGAAATTGTCCATGCCTCGGGATGTCTTGAGGATAAGGCCAAAGACTAATGCGTAAATTCCAACTTGGATAAGGGGGTTAAGGAAAATCCAAACATTTCCTAGAAACATGTCTCTGCCATCTGTGAGAGACTTACTTTTTGACTCTGCCCAGATAAAAAATCGGCGCTGCCAAAGTTGAGCGATATAGTTTTTCAACGGTGGGCGCGGCTGAGTAGCTGTGAGGTCGGCATCATCAACCTGAACTACAAGTGGTGGCCGAGCTATATCATTTGCCATAGCGGCCACTGAACGATTAGGGCTTTGCGACTTTTGGCGTCGCGAGATTCTGTGCCTAGCCACGAAGAAAATCCTTAGCAATCGGGATTAGTTCTGAACAAACCCAAGCGGGTGTGCCGCTAATTGGTCACCAGTATTCATTACGTATCTGGCAATGTTACTCCAGCAGCGAAGTCGGCGGTAATTGTGCGAATATCACAGCGGTGGACTTCAGAAGTAAGTTTCAAGGCTTCGCTGCTCTTCGACGTCCAGCATGAGCACACATCCTAAGGTATCCTGAGCAAAGTTCATCTGTCCGCGAAAGCGAAAGACTTACTTGTGATACGACCGTCGAAAAATACCGTTCTGAGGCTTGGAGCATCTGTTGGATCTTCAGTTTTTACAACAGCAGCAGTGGGGCTGGCGACAAAAAAGTGGGCAGCAGCTTCGTTGGCAGGGTCAGCAGTGCTCGCATCCCAAACCTCTTCATTCCTCGGCGATCTGAACCTTGGCCGCGCAGTCAGTAAGACTCGGATGCTGACTGAGAAAGCACGACGTGAAATGCTATCTCGTCAAAGTATTGCTTCCCTTGAATCCCAATTGTCAAGCATTCAGACTGTGGCTAAGGGTCTTCAAAGCAAGCCGGGCGACGCTGTTAAGTCGATTGTTAAGAAAGTTGAACCGAAACCGTTTCCCGCTGCAGATCCCAAATCGCGTCGCACTGGAGCCCCAGTGAACCAAGTAGTTCCAAAAGCTGTTGCCGCTCGTGGTCGGGTGACAATCAACGGCGATGAAGCCGAGAAATGGGTGGCATCACGAACGGGGGGTGAATCCTTCACTCCCGCTGAATCTGATATCCCTAACCGCGCTGCAGCGGTGCCTTTCGCAAGTGAAGTCCCAGTCGCAATGATTGCCGATGACTTTACGTATTACTCTTTCCGCGAGGAATTTAAGACTCTTCGTTTAACGCCCTCTAACTGGAAATCGGTTTTTACTAAGCACAAGCCCCAAGTGTTTTTCTGTGAATCAGCATGGCAGGGGGGAAGCCCTCAAGAGCACCCATGGCAGGGAAAAATCTATGCGTCTGTGAGGTGGCCAAAGGAAAACCGTGCAGTTCTTCTGGAGATTCTTGATTACTGCCATAAGAACAATATTCCGACTGTATTCTGGAATAAAGAAGACCCAACTCACTTCTCGGATCGTATTAACGATTTCCTCCGCACGGCTGCGCTTTTTGATTATGTTTTTACCACCGCGGCTGAATGTGTCGAGGGTTATAAGAAGGACGTGGGATGCAACTACGTCGACGTACTTCCGTTTGCGGTACAACCGAAGCTGTTTAACCCGATCGGCATAGAAAATGCTTCTGATGCTGTAAATTTCGCGGGTACCTGGTATGGAATGTATCCCGAGCGGTGTGAGGCACAGGCCGAAATTATGGATCAAGTGCTCGATGCAGGATTAAGCTTGGTCATTTACGATAGGATGAAGTCTAGTCCTAACCCTATATATCGTTATCCTGAACGGTTCGAAAAGTTTACCCGTGAACCAATTGTTTACGAGGAGACCGCTAAGGCTTATAAAGAAGCAAAATACGGAATCACCATGAATACCGTGGCAGACTCTGACACGATGTTTGCACGCCGAGTCTTTGAGCTGGCGGCTTCGGGTTGCGTTGTTTTGTCCAATGAAGCCAAGGGAGTGCGGAACTTCTTTGGGGATTCCGTGATTTATGCTGACTCGAATCCGCAGACTTTAAAAAACCTCACCCCTGAGTCGTATCGAGCCCTGCAGCGGAATGCTATGAATGTCGCGCTGCGAAACACCTACACTCATCGAGCGGAAACTATTTTGGAAACTGTAGGAGTCAGCTTCCAAAAGCGGCTCCAGGCTCCTGCGTTGGTTGCTCATGTCTCCACATTCCAGCAATTCGATGAACTTGTAGAGGCTTTCGAAGAATCGAGCGGTTACAAGGAACTACTTGTTATTGTCCGCGAGGGCGCCGAACAAAGTCTCGAGTTTAAACTTCTTCAGAAGAGAGTTCCAAAGGTCACCATTCTGAATGCTCGTAGCATTGAGAATGATGAGTACCGCACCCGTAGCTTCTTGAGCGCAGACAAATTCGTCTACTGCGGCAATGCAAAGGCTCTTCCGGCGACGGAAGAATTGGAAGAACTACAGTTGCACACCGCTTATTTCGACGGACAAATTCGCTTCGCAGATGAGGGCGAACAGCCATATATCGTTGAAGAAGCATCGCTATCCGACGGCACCCTGACGTCAGCGCAATTCTTAAAGGATGCTCTGCGCGGCGGTAACGTCCCTACTTTCCGCATCTAGTGAGGAAAAATGAGCACTGTTGATCTAACTATTGCGATCCCAACCTATAATTCCATCGCCAAGATGGATGAAACTATTGAGTCTCTGCGTAAAACCAGCCGAATGGTTGCCTGTGAAGTCATTTTTGTTGACGACTGCTCGAAAGACGACACTTACGATCGGTTAGCAGAAATTTGCGAGAATGAGAGCAACTGGAGCGTATACCGGCTCGAAGCAAACTCAGGCTCCGCTGCAGCTCCTCGAAACCGTGGAATTGAGCTAGCTAAAGGCACATGGATATATTTTCTCGACTCAGACGACGTCTTAGAGCCGAAGGGCATTGAAGATGCCCTTCGGGCTGCAAAGAAGTATAACTATGACGTAGTCCGTACCTCTTTGAGTGTTCGAATGGGTGATGGATCGGAACGAGTAGGGGATAGAATCCCTCGGTGGGATACTCTGAAGAGCCCAGTTGAACGCATTCGTGCGATTACTAAGTACCAAAGCCTGACCTGCAGTTTCTTTGCCAAGACTGAGCTGATCCGGAAACAGCAAATTCGTTTCGACGAAAAACGTCGGATTGGCGAGGATATCAAGTTCACCTCTGAGGTGTTGCTTCACAGTCAGCGAATCGGCTACCGCGCACTGCCTTCGAGAACCTACGTGCGCAATTCTGTGGGTGAGGAATCCGTAACTCAGAAAATTAACTCCGGTCAGTTTGCGGACTTTGTGAAGTCTTGGAATGAAGTTGAGGAAAACCTTTCAGAAATTGGCATATCCTTTGTGGCCGAACATGGTTTTTCCGCGGTGCAGTACGCACTCCGTCAATTTGTTTGGTTCCGGTCTGAAATGCTTAGTGAAGAGGCCTTCGAACTGTTTGCTGATTTTGCGCAAAGGCACAAAGCAAGCCTGCGTTCGTTCAACTTTCAGCCACGCTACCGAGAAATTGTGGAAACCGTCATTCAACGTGACCGGGCCGCTTTCAATGAAGCAGTGAAGCTCAGAGTGCTGGTCGCCGGCCATGATCTAAAGTTCATGGGAGCAATTGAGGAGAAGTTTGGGGAAAACTTTCCGCTCAAACTAGACAAGTGGGACGGGCACCGGGGCCATGATGAAAAGCGCTCTAAAGAGCTGCTCAATTGGGCAGATTTTGTCTGGGTCGAATGGCTACTTGGCGCGGCCGTTTGGTACTCCAAAAAGCTTCGCGGTGACCAACGCCTCGTCGTTCGAGCTCACCGCTCCGAAGTGACTGTTGATTACGGAAAGGAAATTCATTTAGACAAGGTCAGCGCGATCATTTCCATTGCGCCCCACGTGCTGGGCGATCTTGCTGACAAATTCGACATTCCCAGAGAGAAGCTTTGGCTAATTCCTAACGCGCTTGACGTCGATGGATATGAGTTAGGCGTGTATGACGCGGAACGGCGCAAGAAGATTGCCATGGTGGGAACTGTTCCAAGTCTGAAAGGGTACAAAAAGGCCATAGAGGCAGTAGCTCAACTTAAGAATGAGTTCCCTGAGGTCGAGCTGCACATCTATGGCAAGCGGCCGGAAGAGCTTGAATGGGTATGGAAGAAGCCAGAAGAGGCGAGCTACTACTCTGATTGCCAAAAGCTTGTTGAGGATTACGGTCTCCAGCAAAATATTAAGCATCACGGGTGGGTCGATACTCAACAGGAGCTGTGTGAAGTCGGTGTAGTCATTTCGATGAGTGATTTCGAAGGTATGCAGGTCTCGGTTGCCGAAGGCTTCTGCTCAGGAGGTCTGGGGATGACCTTAAATTGGCGTGGAGCTGAACAGGGCTATCCACAAAAGTGGGTTTTCAATTCTGAAGAGGAAATGACCGACGCACTGGCTGCGGTCATACGTGGAGATGTGGACCTCGAAGCAGAATCAGCTGTAGGTCGAGATCTAATGCGTTCTTTGTATTCGATTGACCAAGTCTGGCCAAAAATTGAGGAATTGGTTAAAGCCGTACGTGCTTAGACATTCCCTTTGGGGAACAGATTGTCGGTTTAGAAGATTAGCCGGCAATATTAGGTCGGTGAAGAAAGGTACAAATGACTCACGCAGCCGAGTATTGGTTGAGATTTCCTGATGGTTCTCCCGATAGGTGGGATGTTCGTCAAGCGGGACGTTCTTGGGAAATATCCTTTCCTAACAGCGGAAGGATTTCAATCGATACTGCAAATCCACGGATAGAATTCGACGGTGAGTTTGCCAAAGATAGAGACTCGTCTCGCCTTTGGGCTAATTCCCTTCGCTATTTGGTACCAATTTTGGGCTCGGGTGATGTCGACACTGTCTGGACGCTGGTAAACCAGCTTAGGGTACATCTGGCTAAAGATCCTCGCGGAGAAGACGGTCAGTTTAGTGGAAGTCTCGATCATCAGTATGCGTTGATATTGCGAACCCTCTGTGAACTTCGCGCTTGGCTAGTCGCAAACGCCAGTGAAGTAGACGAAAGGAAAGAGAAAGAGGCCGTCCTCAGAGAATGCGTCGATCGGATTTACAGCCACGTTGGTACTTTAGGGCTCTTGAGGCCTAATAACCACGGTGTAATGCTCGCTATTAGCATGCTGCATTCTTCCCATATGTTTCAAGAGGCAGGGGCCGGAGAACGTCAAGAGAAGGTCTCTAAATTTCTGTTAGATACCTTGAACGAGGTTTTGGGGCGAGACGGTGTTGCTAACGAAAATACTCCTGTTTATCAGGCTTTTTACGTTAAACTGCTGGAAAGCATCGCCGACTTTCAAATGTGGGCTCATGGTTCCGTAAAGCCCGAATTTGCTGAGCTTCATGATCTAGCGACTAAGGCATACCGCCGAATGCTCTTGCCGAATAGGGCGGTACCGCCGCTTGGAGATGCTTCTTACTCTCAGCAGTCTGCCTTTTCGCCTTTACTAGGTCTTTGGTGTTCTAAAGAAAATGGCCTTCTTGTAAGTTCAAATGAACGTACATATTTTTCTTTTATCTCAGGCTACCGCGGGGTCTTCCATAAACAGCTTGATGACTCATCTGTGTTTCTCTGGCATAACGGGGACGCACTTATACAAGACGCAGGCCTAGTATCTTATGACTCGCAAAATGACGTAGCAGTCGCTGCGCGTGGTCAGCTGGGCCATTCCGGCGTGTTCTTTAAGGAATATGACGCTCTACGCGCGGAGAAAGTTATTGCCTATGGGCCTCGCACTCGGCAGGTTTCAGCCGGGATCGATCTGCGAAAATCCAATGCACCTTTTGATTTTCAGGTCTTGGGTACCTATGCCTATGGGGGGGTTAGAGTTGATAGGACGGTGACCTGGGTAGACCCGAAGCATTTTATGCTTCGTGATTCGGTTTCATCTAAGGGTGACGCAAAGACTCCGGTTTCACGCTTTCTTCTTGATCCCTCGGCATCAGTAGAAATTACTGGTAAGGGAGTTGTTGTTATCCGAACCCCTCGGGCGTGGATGACCTTAACGAGTTCGTTGGGCAACGTAGATGTAGAGGTGGTACGCGGTGTCAGGCGGAAACCTGGTCTCCCAGCTGGATTCTTGGCACCTAAGAACTATCAGTCAACGCCAACTACGATGCTTGAGTTCCCGATTCCTCTTAATGAAGATCAATCAGGAAAGCAGCTGTTCCGTGTAACCTTTGGCAGTGTGGAAGACCCCGTGCAGTCCTGGGCGAGCTAAATAATTCCTGTAGGAGTACTTTTGTTTATTGGTCAAACCCGATTCAGTCTTTTTAACCCTGGGTCTACAGATTGGGTAGTTAGTTCAGGCGGTCGCTTCCGTAGCAGTGCAGACTATCTAGACTATTTGTATTCAGATGAACGGATGGCGCTGAGAGCCGAGATTTTTTTCGAGCATTCAATTCCAATGCTCGCCCGTTCCTCTAAGCGGCACAAGCTTATACATGTCCTCTCTTACTCGGATAATCTTCCAGATAAGTACCAGAAGAGACTTGAGGCCGAAGCGGAGAAACACCGATTTCTAGTTTTAGATAAGCGTCCAGCCGGTGAGGGTGCAACACCTTGGCAACAATTGCTTGATGCGCAAATTGAAACCGGAGAAATCATCGGGTTCTATCGACTCGATGATGACGACCTTTTGGGGGACGACTTTTTCGATGATATGAGCGCTTACATCGAAGAGCCATTTGTGACCATGGCAGTCTCCTTTGGCAGTGGCTATACGGCCATTGTCGATGGTGAAAAAATTATTTACCCTAGGGCTAGTCATTGGCCGAAAATTGCAATCGGCCTAACTTACATCCATCAGAAGATTGGTCCAAGAGATTTCGTAGGTCCAAAATACAAGGGCGGGCATAATCAGGTTGACCGTTACAACCCAGTAGTTCTTGATTCTCGAAAGCCAAGCTACTTCTGGCTTCGCTCCCCAGAACAAGACACACTAACTAACGTTCCTTCGTCACAAAGAGTTGCCCACCTAGTAGAGAAGCTTCACAATTTACAGTTACCGAATCGAGAAGAGCTGCAGCGCCTTTTCCCGACACTTGATTCGGTTCGATTTCCTACGAAGCAAATTTTGCTTGACTCGGAAAAGAAGATTGAACGGTCTGAGACTTTCCTGTTCGAATCTCCAGCTTCAACCTTTTCCGTTGAGTTTGATTATCGTGCAAGCAAAGGAATAGAGAGGCGAAACTACATTTTGCAGTTCTCTATGGTCAACAACGATGGAACCCAGCTTCCAGGTTCTGCTCCGGCTTTTACAGAAGAGACTGAACAAGCGCAAACTGAAAAGCCAGTCAAAGTTGAAGGGATATCGCTCTCACCCAATCCCGCAGTGGGGTACTTTAAATACATTCCGCTAAGGGCAGGCAACCGGTCGGGCTCAATTTCGATCAAATTGCCAGACGGAATGAAATGTAATGGACTCGCGGTTCGCGAGTGGAAGAAGCCCCCACGTCCTGTTCTATTTAAAAACCTTAGAGTAGAAATCGAAGAATGACAGCAAACGAAATTAAGCTCGATCAAATTACCGTAGCTCTGGGTGTGAAAAACTCTGGGCCGCTATCGGACGAATACAATTTCAAAATTCTCGAAGGGTATTGCGAGGTTCCCCAAAGTACAGAGCTATCTTTGGAGCACACTGATCCACTAGACTTTTACTGGCAGTCACGCTACGGGGATTATTTTCCGTTTCAGTTTGGTCAATTAATTGGCGGTCAAACCCCGGCGGACAGATCCACAGGGCGGGTTCATGTTTTCGGTTCGAGTTCGCAGGCTCTTGACCTAGCTTTCATAGTCCAGACCCCAGGGTTTTCTCAAGTCCGTCAAGGTCGGTTCATTCACGTAGTGGATTCCGATGGAGTACGAAAAGCGGAAATTGAACTTAGTACTTTAGCTTCAACTGACATTAAAAACGTAGGTGCCAAAAGCGTCGAAGAACCTGCATCCGCATTGGCGTACCCGTTTGGAGAGCACACAGAGTTTGAGCATTCTCTAAGAATTCGCACCAGAGATTTCGTAATCAATGAGCGCTCATTCGATTTGCTGCAGCAGGTCGAAACTTTTGAAGGCGAAGTTCCGGTTCGCTATCTTAAAATCCCCGGAACGAGCCCAGAAATCGCTTTTGTGTTCTCTGCCATGTCATCAGTCGGAGACTTAACATTTAATTACAAGTCATCACTGCAAGAGTTTACGGGTACGCAGTATTACATATTGGATGATTCACGCGAGCAAGGTGCTTATTACCTGTGTGAAAACCGTGATTTCAAGATTGCTAAGTCCGTGCAGTCTTTCCTCCGAGATGTCATTTCTGAGAGCTCAATCAACACCGATGATGTTTACTACTTTGGATCTTCAAAAGGTGCGACGGCAGCTACTTGGCACGGCTTGACTCTCGGTTCGGGAAATATCGTCGTAGCGGCTCCCCAGTTTCTGATCGGTAACTTTCTGCGGAAGCCTCATCCGGGAATCCTCCAGTACATGGCAGGGGGGCGAAGCCAAGAAGATATTGATTGGTTAAACAAGGCATTTGAGCGCACTGTCGATCCATCGCTTTTCCGCGGGAAGGTGAGAATCATGGTGGGAGATAAGGATCCGCACAGAGAGTCCCATGTTCCTGCTCTCGTAGACTTTCTCAGGAGATGTGGTGCAGATGTTGAGACGCTTCCCGTAATGGGCGCTAATCATGGTGAAACTGGGTTGGTCTATGCGTCGATGCTCAGGACTTTTTCTGCCCAAAACGGCAATGAGTACCGTGCCTTTTACGCAGTGTCGCGTGTGGGTGAAGCATTGCGTCTTACGGTATCGAGAATGCTTCCTCATTCGCACCTGGCTGTACGAGTACACCGTGGAAACGAGCAATTTTCCATGGAATGGTATAACACCTCCCATACTTGGCAGTGGGACAAGTTCCCTACGGGGAGTGTCGTTTTCCGAGTCTTTGAGAAGAAGTCTGGGGAGTCTGAACCACAGATTGCCTATACCACTAAGCGTTTGCATACCGACGCCGTAGAAAGCAGGAAGTACTAGTGAATTCGACTATTGCGACTAACGGAATCCGTTTAGACCTACCTATCGAGTTTCCACTCGAAATTCCAGAAAATTCTGGCAATATCATCCATGGAAATGCCCCCCGTAACTTATTTGGGAACACGATGTCTACCTTGGAGACGTCGTGGCGGCGAATCACTCCATCTGGAAAATTTCGAGAGTATGTGAGCGAGAACTGTTCCCATCTAATCATTACGATGGCGAATTTTTTCAGGGTCGGAGACTTTTCGCCCACAATGAGGAAGCGGTATGACTACTTTTCTCGTGCGCTAGATGGCTATGACAAACCCATCATTCTCTTCGGGCTAGGGTCTCAAGCCAAGGAAGACGCTCCGATTGGTCCTGATGCACTTCCGATTGAAGGGCAACGATGCCTGAAGAAGATTATCGACAAGACTGCAGCTGTATCAGTCCGAGGCGATTACACTCGGAAATTGATCGAGTCAGTGACCGGGCCGGCAGAGGGTCAAATTTTTGTTACTGGTTGTCCAAGTTACTTCAGTCGGCCGGACGCATTTGTACGGATGCAAGAGCGTTTAGAAAAACCAACTTCTTGGCGCGCCACGGCAGTCAACGTGACTAACTACGCTCGAGAAGCTGACCAGTCTTTGATTCAACAAGCCGTGAATAAGGATCTGTACCTAGTAGAACCGGAAAATAAGTTTGTGCATGGCTTCTACGTCGAGAGCATGCGAAGCGGCACTACCTTGAAACCGCCGGAGGTTCTAGATTTTGTCAATTCAAATGACCCTGGGCGTGAAAGTAAGCTAAAGAACTTTATAACTTCTCGGTACCGACTATTTCGCCATTTCGAACCGTGGATTGATTTTAACCGGGAATTTGTCTCGGAGACTATTGGCACTCGCTTCCATGTCAATATGGCTTCGCTTTTATCCGGAGTACCTGCGGTTTGGGTTACCCACGATGCTCGAACTGTAGAACTTACTGAAACGCTTTCGCTGCCTTCAGTTCCACTGAGCAAGCTGAAAACGGCTCCGGTTGAGGAACTCATCGAGTGTGCTGATTTTGATAGTTTTTTCCGAGACGTTCCCAAGAACTTTGAACGATTTAACGAGTTCCTCAATGCTGCAGGGCTGCCTCTTGTTGAAGCTCCTCAATTGACAGCTAAAGCATAATGGAATTTTGAAATAGTTATTTCTCAAAGGTGGAATCGTTGAAAGTATCAGTATATGGAAGTTGCGTCGCCCGCGATGTCGTTAGAGTAGCTGAAGAGTATCTTGAACTGGAGCGTTATTACGCGCGGAGTTCTTGGATTTCGGCCACAACAAAGCCAGTAGATTTGCCAAAGCAGAAGTCGAAACTAGACAGTGCCTTCCAGCAAAGAATGGTTGAGTATGATTTGCAGTCGCGTGCTCTGAGTGGCGTGAAGGCGTCTGAATGCCAAACGATCATGCTGGATCTAGTTGATGAGCGATTGGGCGTCTACCCGACCAATAGCGGGGGGTATGTCACTTGGCTAAATGAGCTCAACCATTCTGGGTGGTTGCCGGTTATCCCGCACGGGAAGCTAATCGAGTTTGGCTCCGATGCTCATTTTGAGTTATTTGCTGGCGCAGTGCCTAGAGTTGCGGATGCACTGGCTGACAAACATGCAGTTCTTCTGAAGTTCGACTTTGCCGCGAAAACTCTCGGTGGGGAAGACGTTCCCGAAACGAATGGTCGGCCCGCTAAGTGGTGGAATGAAGCATACTCACGGTATTACGATGCGGTGAGTGCGGCTGGGATTGAGATTATGGAGGTCCCCGCAGAGCTTTGCTTATCGACGAAAGAGCATAGGTGGGGTATAGCTCAGTATCACTATCAGGATGATTTCTATTTCTGGGTCGCTGAAAACCTGAAGGCTAGGAAGTGAAATTTTGGAGCTGAACCCGAGACCCCTCCAATAGGAGGGGTGACTGAGCAAATCTGCTTTCTCAATCGAAACTAATACCAGAGAAATAGCGTCACATGGACAACTTTTTGGAGTACCGCGCACGTCGAGTCCATCGAAAATAGTCTGTGCGTTTCATGTCCAAATCAGCTATAGTTAGCAGAGTACTCGACCGCATTGAGGGATAAAAGTTCTTTGATGTTTTCCGTTTTCGGAGCGGTCGTTTGTTCCCTAATTGACCAGATAAAGGATTTACCCTTGAAGAAAATTTTCAAGATTCCTGAAGGGGTACAGGAATTTCGTGTTCTCGTCGAGACTACTCGACCGCTTGAAGCAAAGGATTTTATCGTCCGGGTTTCCGATGAGGAGAAGGCTTCCGAAGAAAGCAAGACAAACCTCAGCTGGTCACCGGGTCTGAGAACTCACTTTCATTATTGTGGAGTCCGGAATATCACGGGGTGGGTCGAGCTTCGAGCATTCATGTGGGACACGTCTTCTGATCAAATGACTGTTGAAATTACTAATTGGCAGTCCAAAGATTTGGATGATTCCGTGCTTGACTTCCAACTAGGCGCTGTATTGCCGGTTCAAGAAGCTAGGCGCGTAACAATTATCGGTAAGGAGTTCTAGGGTGGACGTATCAGTAGTCATTGGTTTTAGGGACTGGGGCATTCAGCGCCTGCGTCTAGCGGTCACTAGCATTCAAAACTCTTTCAATGGTATCGAGGGTGAAGTAGTTCTATCTGATTACGGTTCGAGTAGCCGTCAGGAGACCGAACAATTAGCAGCAGAGCTAGGAATTTCGTACGTATACAGTCCAAGGATTGGCCCATGGTCAAGGTCGCGAGCCCTGAATGCAGGCTTCGCCATTGCTACTGGTGATTTCTTGGTATCTACCGATGCCGACATGGTCTTTTCTCCCCGATCGTTTGAAAAAATTGTAGCGATAGCGAAGAGAAATCCGACCGCTGCTTACTTTCTGCAGTGCCGAGATTTGCCGGAGCATATGACAGATGACTGGGTTGCGGCACATCCCTCTGATTGGGACAGTATGGAAGCGGCGAGCCGCCTTCGTCCGCGTTGGGGAATGGGCGGCATGATGGCCATCTCTCGCCGTGGGTTTAATGCCATTCGAGGATTTGATGAGCGTCTTCACACTTACGGCGGAGAAGACCTCGATTTTGCTCAGCGCGCACGCAGAGCCGGATATAAGACGTTGTGGATTGAGGATCCCGGTGTGCGCATGTACCACATGTGGCATCCCCCGACAGCCAAGGCAGTAGCAAAGACTCCAGAAGGTGTTAAAGCTGTCCAAGACAACCGAAACGTTGTTTACAACGACAAGACCTTCGTACGCAATTTCGTCGACTGGACGTACCGACCTAATTTTGCAACGCCTTTGGTGACTGTGGCTATTGCTACAAAAGACCGCGCCGATATTATTGGTGAGACGATTCAATCGATTCTTTTCCAAAGTGTTCAAGACTTCGAAATCGTCGTTGTTGATGATGGTGGCTCCGATAACCTTAAAGAGGTGCTCGATTCTTTCGAGGATCGCCGTATCCGTTATTTCCGCCAAGAGCAGAAGGGCATCTCTGCTGCGCGAAACAAGGCGCTCGATGCCTCCAAAGGTTTGTATACTGCAGTAATCGATGATGATGACCTCATGCATCCTCGTCGGCTCGAATGGCACCTCGAGGCGCTCAGTGAGGGTCTTGATGGCAACGTCGGTTCATTTATGAACTTCCAGGACGATTCCGGTGAGCTGGAACTTCAAATTTCTATGGTTCCAGCTGTATACACGGCCTTTGAAAAGGGGGCGGCACCAGGACACGGTACGTGGTTTATCCGTACTGATGTACTTCGTCGATTCAAGTACGATGAATCCATTTCCAGTGGAGTTGACAACAATATTATGCTCCGGATGCTTCGAGCCGGAGTCCGGCTCGGACATACCGGAAAACCTGTCACACTTAGGCGGCAGCACTCTCGCCAAGTCACGGTGACTGACAACAAAAATCAGTCGGATGCAGCCACCTCGGCCCTCACGTTCTTTAAATGGAACCTCAACAACTGGACCCAAAAGCGGCTGGAGGAGCAGAGAAGCCACGAGGGCGCCTGGCCAAAGGTCGAAGACCGCGAAGCGTTAGTTGATGAGGCTCGGGCATATCTTCCAGATCACCTCGTTGAGCGAACCGTGGATGTGTGGTCTGAGAAGGTAATCCCGCAGGAAGGCTGGGACGGGAAAGTAAGTTCTTTCAGCGTTGAGATTGATGGTGTGGGAACGACTTTCGTCAGCAAGATTGATGGGGCAAGCTACGTTGACATGGTAAAGCTCCGCCAGATGGAACTCGATTTTTCGGCTAGGCCCGATCGCGACGACAAGCCGGCAAGTTGGCTTTCCTCAGTTTCAGCCTTGATGTCAGCTAAGGCAGAGGATTCGGACTTCGTCGTCGTTCTCCCAGACGACGCGCAGGTTCCTGCTGATTGCGTAGAAAGATTCACCGGGCGAGTGCTTACGGAGCGGGAAGAGATGAACTTTTCCGCTCTCGTCCTGCCAAAAAATACCGAGTACGACCTTCCGGCCGGGAGCTTCGTCTTGGGGAATACCTATTTTGGAGTCAAGTAAATGAAGTTTACTCAACAGACGAATTCACTCGGTCAGTTCAGCTTTGGTTGGGAACGTACTGAGTACGATGCTTTTCCACCAGCTGAGTTGTTCACAGCAGATCATGCGCCCCAGTCTATGAACCCGGATAGGCGAGCGGTCGCCTTGGCACTTATCTTCGCCCCATGGGTGGGAGATGAGATGAGCGTCCCAGGCCGCATTGGGCCGAATACGGCTCACGAGATTCGTGAATATACGAACTCGACGACTAACCACATTGGGCCAATTGAGTATTATCCAAAGGGCCTGCCTATAGGGGTTTCGCAGGGCGCTTTATTTAATGAATTGGGCGAAGACGTCGATTTTAAGTCTCGAGCACTTTATGACCTGCCTAGTCATGAGTTCAACGGAGCTCTTCGTTCTCTTAATTCTCTAGCCGTAGGTACCAATAGCTTCATGTTTAAGAGACATGAGAACGACTTGGTACCCAGCATCGGTGCCGCCGTGCTTTTCGCAGAAGACCTAGGGCTCGATGAAATCGTAATTAATCAACAAATTGATGACAGTACTCTAAAGGCTGTACAGCATCTGCTGTCGGCAGTTCGGCTCGGATTGTCAGTCAGCAATATCTAGGGATCAACGGAAAGGCGTACTTCCATGAGAGCAATGGTCACGGGCGGAGCAGGTTTTATTGGCTCGCACCTAGTTGATCTTCTTGTATCCAATGGATACGAAGTCGACATTTTAGATAACTTGTCTTCGGGAACTCGGGAGAACCTTACGGGGGCAGAGCGAGATGGGAAAATCAGCCTTCTAGAAGCGGATATCCGTGACTTCGATTTTGAGCGGCATTTTTCCCAGAACCCAACCGACGTGGTATTCCACCTCGCTGCTCAGATCGACGTGCGCAAATCTGTAGAAGACCCCGTCGATGATTGCGTGACAAACGTAGTATCAACTGTTCGTCTTGCAGAGGCAGCTCGGCGGCACGGAGTTCAAAAGATCGTGCACACGTCTTCTGGCGGGTCCATATATGGACAGCCGGAATCATTCCCAGTGGATGAGACTTTCCCCGTTCTGCCCGAATCCCCGTATGCAGCGGGTAAGGCTGCAGGAGAACTGTATTTGGGTATGTTTAGCCGGCTATATCCAGACTTAGGCTGTGCTTTCATCGCCCCAGCTAATGTCTATGGTCCACGTCAGAACCCCCACGGTGAAGCGGGCGTGATTGCCATCTTTTCGGAGCGTCTTCTCAAGGGCGAACCAACCCGAGTATTCGGTACTGGTGGGAATACCCGAGACTACGTGTATGTGAAAGACGTTGCCAATGCATTCTACTTGGCTTGGCTTCGCGCTGGAAACGGCGAGCGGTTCAATATCGGCACTGGGGTTGAAACCAGTGACCGTGAGCTGCACTCCAAGATCGCATCCGCTGTTGGGGCGGAGGATCAGCCTGAGTTTGCGCCAGCCCGTCTGGGTGATGTCCCGCGTTCTTGCCTTAATTCCCAAAAGGCACAAGAGCGTTTGGGATGGAGCGTGGAAGTGGCATTGAGCGAGGGCATTCAACAAACTGTTGAATACTTCAAGTCCAAACTCGATCAGTGAGTGGCAAAGAGGGCAGTAGCCTAGAATAGGCGTCGAAAAGCACTACATCATCGAACCATGTGGGAAAGCCATACTTGTGTAGGCGGAACCCCTCCGTGGTTGCTGTATCGGCAAAGGCTATAGGCGCGGTTCTAATCACGCCGGAGCCCCACGTTTGCTCTTTCCGATTGCTTCCCGCGGTTAACCAGGGAGGTAAGTAGCTACGGGGCTTGGCAAATTACTCCCATAGCCCAGTGAGTGGCTGGCAATAGGTGCAGCTTTAAATTGCCCCAGCCCGTTTGAACGTGAATAAACTTCCTCCATACACCATGGCATTGGAAGCTAATAGGTTTTGATTGCAAGGTATCCTGGCTCTATGAATTTTTCTCCATCCGTCCGCACCGTCGTAGTCCCAGCCGCTGGCATGGGAACTCGTTTCTTGCCCGCTACCAAGACTGTCCCCAAGGAATTGCTCCCGGTTGTGGACACCCCAGGCATTGAAATGATCGCCGAGGAAGCCGCGGCGGCAGGGGCATCGAGGCTGGCCATTGTGACGTCGCCAAGCAAGGACGAAGTCCTGCGTCACTTTGATGAGTTCCCGGACCTTGTCGAGATTCTCCGTGCTCGTGGCAAGGATGAGCAGGCGGCAAAGGTTGAGCGTGCCGCAGAGATCATTCACCCAGTTGCCGTAACCCAGGAAAAACCACTGGGCTTAGGGCACGCAGTGGGATTGGCTGAATCTGTATTGGATGACGATGAGGACTACTTTGCCGTCATGCTTCCCGATGACGTCATTGAGCCGACTGCAGCCATGAGCGAAATGACTCGGGTGCGCAAGGAGCAGGGCGGTTCGGTGTTGCTGGCGGTGCAAGTCGACCCCGCCCACGTCTCCAGTTACGGTGTGTTTGATATTGAGGCTACTGGCGACGCCCGCGTGAAGAAGGTCGTAGGCATGGTGGAAAAGCCTGCGGTCGAGGATGCACCGTCGAACCTAGTGGCTACCGGCCGCTACCTGTTAGACCGCGCGATTTTCGACGCCCTCCGTCGCATCACACCCGGCAAGGGCGGGGAGCTGCAGCTTACCGACGCCATCGATCTGCTCATCTCCGAAGGCCATCCCGTTCACGTTGTAGTCCACGACGGTATCCGCCACGACCTTGGCAACCCAGCAGGATTCATTCCGGCCAGCGTGGAATTCGGATTGCGCCACCCGAAGTATGGCCCGGCGCTGTTCCGCGATTTGGAAGCAATTATGGAAAAGTACCAGCCAGAGTATAGATAACGAATCTCTGGGAATATTCCCGTCTTGGGTTACTACACCGGTTAGCTGACAACAGGTTGATCTGGCGGGAATGAACCGTACTTCTCGAGGGTTTCTTGCTTTTGTTTTCGAAGCAACCTATTCGTTCGAAACTCTTTTCTTCGTTAGCACCTACAGGTTCGAAGCCTGAATCACGAGGTTGCATCTACTTACCAAAGAGTTGATTTAAGAACTTTCGAGTCGCCTTAGCGTTTTCCCAATCAAACTCTGTATAAGGAGAGAAGCCATAATTTTCTAAACATGCCAGAAGTTTTCCTGCATCGTTTCTTTGCAAAAACTGGTAGTGGTCAGTATTGGCTTTTAGCATGAACCCCATATCGGTTTCCGATGCGAAAGATAGTAAACTGTCTGGGATTTCCTTGAAGAGTGGGGCAATCAGCTCTAATTCCCCGACTGAGATGAAGTACAAAAGGCTCATTGTGGTGGTGTATGAGTCAGTAATACTAATGGGCGCAGACCAACTCTCGGGCAATTCTGGCAGGCTCAAGCTTTCGCAATACTGGGGTGCTAAAAGAGTGGCTATTGAAGTTTTTAAAAACCTCTTTCGATCTGTCTTGCCAGCCAGCGATTGGATCGAATCGGCAACGAGCTGTGGATCACTTTGGAGCAGAAGTTTCGCGGTGCCGAGCTCCGTGATTCCATTAGTGACAGGTGACTCCGTTAGGCCCATTATTTCGAGTGGCGCGACTCGCTTAGGAGATTTAACTGGTCGAGAAAAGGTTTCCCCTAGGATAGAGCCAAACGAATGCTGTGTGGCCCCGAAGTACTCTGCAGTGAGAATGGCGCCGGTGGCCATGAAAGTCCAATGGTTGGTAGCCAACGAGTTCTTTTGGGTCGGGGTTTGGCGAATATTGGTTTTGATAACGAGCGGATCGAAACTGTTGAAGAACTGAGCCTCACGCTCGAACCATCCTCCAAAATCAAGTGAAACTAGGTGGGCTTCGCTTCCTAGTAGTCTGAGTGCGGCAAATGAGTCGAAGCCTCCGGAGAAGCTTAGAATGCGTCCACCACCGCGGGGAGCGATGGGCATGCAAGTCTCCGAGCTGCTAACTGGGGTTTTAGTGAATTTTTGGATTAGCTGCGTGGTTTCATCAGCAGTTGGAAAATCGTAGAAGATTGAGTCAAACTTTGTGCCGCAGAGTGTGCTCAAAGCTACTGCTACGGCGTTTGTACTGGGCTTTACCTCACGGTCGAATTCGTACCACAGAGCATGTTCTTGATCACCAAACTTAGCCAGAACGGAGACACGTTGATTTGAAATATCTAGTTGGCTGAACTCAATAGTGTTTGGCATTTCGTAACCTTTTCGAGGTAGTGGAAGAAGGTGTAGTGAGTATAGTCTAGTTCCTATAAGGCGTCCGAGGTATTTCTATATAGCTTGTTTACCCCAGCCAATCCGCCCGCGAGGGTGACAAGCTTTATAGGAACACTTCTGTAACATTTCATTGCCATTATCGGTTTGAGTTACGGCTTTACCATTCGTACACTGCCGCTGACCGGCGGTGGGGTGGCCTTCGCTATGGCGGCGCTAGGCCGAATTCACGCGTTTATCGCGGGGTGGGCGCCGGCGCTGGGGTACTCGTGCGTCGTCGCGTTAAATGCGTCGGCGGTCGCGTTCGTCTTCCGCGACACGTTCCCTGATTTGGTCATGCGAGGCGCGCTTTACGACGTCGCCGGGTGGATCATCTATCTCCCCGAAGTAGCGATCTGCTCGTTGTTCATCATTGTGTTCGCGTGGTTGAACTCTAAGGGGGCGGCTCTTTCAGGCCAGTTCCAGTTCTTTGCCGTCGTGCTCATGATCGTGGCGGTGGTGGTCATCGTGGCGGCGATGGTGATTTATTGCGTTGCTGAGCGCCCGCAGCTTGCACCCGGCTTTCCAGCGGACGTTCCGCCGGCAGCGGCGGTGGCGACCATCATCGCTTTCGCCCCCTGGGCCTACGTGGGCTTTGATTCCATTCCGCAGCTAGCGGGCGAGTTTAATTTCTCGCCGAAAAGGGCTTTAGGCCTTCTCATGTGGGAGTCATTGCGGCAACGTTGATTTACTTGGCTATGATGCTCGCAACCTCCATCGCTGTGGGAACCCGCCACGATGCTTTCGAAGGGGAGGCTTGGCCGCCTGCAGCAGCCATCAGCGAGGTGATGGGGCCTGCCGGTTTGGTGCTCATGGCTGTAGCTGTGAGCGCCGGAGTCCTTACTGGGCTTAACGGATTCTTTACTGCGGCAAGTCGCGTGTTGTTTACTCTCGGTCGCGCCAACCTAGTCTCGAGCCGGCTGGGTGAGCTAAATGGGAAAGAGCGTACCCCACGCAATGCGATTCTTTTGGTGTGCGCCGTATGCCTGGTGACCCCGTGGTTTGGGCGTGCGGCTTTGACGTGGGTCGTCGATATGTCCAGTGCTGGTATCACGGTGGCGTATTTCTATACGTGCTTTTGTGCCTGGAAGATTGCGCGCACCGGCCAGGTCCCTGGAATGTCTGAGCCCATTGCGCCGAACAAGTTTTACGAGTACTTCGCGCTGGCTGGGTGCATCCTCTCCGTCGGATTCATGGCGCTGCTCTTCGTTCCGGGCTCGCCTGGTGTGCTGGGAACAGCCCCGCTCATCGCGTTGGTGGTCTGGATTGCGCTGGGGCTGGTGTCGTGGGCCATCAAGAGCCGTCAGCTGAAGGATGTGCCGCCGGAGAAAACAGCATCGCTGATTCTGGAATAGCAGATCGATATCGCAGGTGTGCTCTTGCACCAGCACAGGATGTGTCGCTTGCGGCGGTTCTGAAGCGTCCTGGGTGAGGGTGTCAGGAAGTTTGTGTGTGAGGCTCTGATCTAGAAGGAGTTTCACCGATAATGACTACGGTGTCACCGAAGAAGAACCATGACCCGGCGAGGGTCAACGAGATCAGCGAGAAGCTGATGGAAAATTCTGAAATCGCCAGCTTGATTAGCGAGTTGTCGAGCTCCGCTGATGATGCAAGCGAGCTGGTCAAAGGCCTGCTACAGGCATCGATCAACGCTGGCCTTAAGGCGGAGATGGATGCGCACTTGGGCTACGGCCATTGCGACCGCAAAGCGAAATCCCAGGTCGAAACCGCACAGGAGAATAATCACCGTAACGGGTCGTACACCAAGACCGTCAATTCTGGCTACGGCGCAGTTGAGGTGACCGTGCCTAGGGATCGTGCTGGCACGTTTACTCCCCGGATGGTGCCCAAGGGTGCACGCAGGCTCACAGAGCTCGACGACATGATTATCTCGCTCTACGCCGGTGGGATGACCGTGCGCGATATTCAGCACCATCTCGCAACCACGCTTGGGGTGGATATGAGTCCGGATACGATCAGCACCATTACCGATGCGGTCTTGGACGAGGTCATGATCTGGCAAAACCGCCAGCTCGACGAGTTTTACCCGGTGATCTTCCTCGACGCGCTGCGCGTCAAGATCCGTGACGGCCACCGCGTGGTCAACAAGGCTTGCTACATGGCGGTTGGTGTCGATATGGACGGCATCAAGCACATCCTGGGATTGTGGATCGCCGACAATGAAGGCGCCGCATTCTGGGCATCGGTGTGTGCGGATCTGGCCAACCGCGGTGTCCAAGACGTGTTCATCGTGTGCTGCGACGGGCTCAAAGGCCTGCCGGAAGCCGTGGAGGCAACCTGGCCGAATTCCATGGTGCAGACCTGTATCGTGCACCTGATTCGGGCGGCCAACAGGTGGGTGTCGTATCAGGACCGCAAAGGTGTCTCCCGGGCGCTGCGTGAGGTCTACACGGCCGCAAACGAGGACACCGCACGTGCCGCCTTGGATGCGTTCGAAGCCAGTGAACTGGGCCGGAAATACCCGCAGTCGGTCAAAGTCTGGCGCGACGCTTGGGAGCGGTTCGTGCCGTTTCTACAGTTTCCGCCGGCGGCACGCCGGGTGCTCTACACCACCAATTCGATCGAGTCGCTGAATGCTGAACTGCGTAAAGCTACCCGTAACCGGGGCCAGTTCCCGAACGATACCGCAGCGCTGAAGACGCTTTGGCTGATGATCTGCAACATCGAAGACAAGCGCGCTGCGCAGCGAGCGAAGAAAGCAAAGCGCGACGTTGAGTGCAACGGCTATATTGAAGGAGCGAAAGCCACCGGGTGGAAACAAGCCATCAACCAACTAGCCGTGGCTTACCCCAACCGATTCGCGGACTACTTGTAAACCAAGCCCCCGCACACAAAGAATCGGACACTCTCTCCTGGGTTTAGTTCCTACCTCAGCTAAGGAAGGATTGAACTATGCCTAGAAAGTATTCCGTCGAGTTCAAGGACAAGGCGGTCCATCAGATCATCGAAATGGTCCGCCTGGAATCTTGCTCACTGCAACGCGCCTACACGGAGGTCGGTGAGCTGCTTGGTGTATCTCACCACACGTTGCGGGCCTGGTACCGTGACAGCGCCTCAGTACGCGATAATTCTGACGCTTCAGGCGGCGAAACAATGGAAGAAGAACTCAGGCGTCTGCGCCGCGAAAACCGCGAACTGAAACGAGCAAACGGGATTCTTAAAACTGCTTCGGCTTTTTTCGCAGCGGAACTCGACCGACCCAAGACCAAATGATCTCCTACATCGACACGTACAAAGATCAATTTGGGGTCGAGGCCATCTGCCGAGTCCTTAAACAAGCAGATCGTGGATTCATTACTTCACGCGGCTACCGCAAAGCCACCACACGTGTTCCCAGCGCAAGAGCCTTAAGCGATAGCCTGCTCATCCCAGAGATACAGCGTGTGCATGCGGAGAATTTCTCGGTCTACGGCATCCGCAAGATGTGGCACGCGATGAACCGCGAAGGCTTTCATATTGGTCGCGACAAGACCGCACGTCTGATGAAACTTGCAGGTGTTTCCGGCCGCCGACGTGGGCGAACCCCTGTGACAACGATTAGCCCGAAGGCACCGGATCATCGCCCGGACCTAGTGCGCCGAAACTTCCGTGCGCAGGCACCAGGCAGGCTTTGGGTTGCCGACATTACCTACGTTCGCACCCTGTCAGGATTCGCCTACACCGCGTTTGTCGTGGATGTCTTCAGCCGAAAAATTGTTGGTGTTGCTACACGCTCGACGATGCGTACCGATGCGCTGCCCATGGAGGCTTTGGAGCATGCGTTAACGACTGCAGGGCGAATTCATGGAAACCAACTAATTCACCATAGTGATCGGGGCAGCCAGTACGTGTCACTGAAGTATTCCACCGCGCTAGCGGAATCCGGAATCCGTCCGAGTGTGGGAACAATCGGTGATTCTTATGACAATGCTCTAGCCGAAACAGTCAACGGTCTCTACAAGGCGGAACTGATTCATGCCCAGGGCCCGTGGACGTCGGTCGGAGAAGTCGAATTGGCCACCTTGCGGTGGGTGCATTGGTGGAACACCAAGCGGCTTCATGAAGCATTGGACTACGCCACCCCACAGGAAGTAGAAACCGAGTACTATCTCACCCAGCCCATCAACACAGGGCCGTAAAAGAAGCGGAACTAAACCCAGGACGCTTCATTCCGTAGCGCTCGTGTGGCCAGCGGTGGGTGATGTCCGGGTGTTCAGTGGCATGGATACCTCGCTGAGATTGTGCATTTCCGATTCACCGACGTTGGTCTGCTTCGCGCGGGGGTGGGGTGGTTAGGTGGGGCGTCGGCAAGCAAGGCGGTGGCAAAGGACTCGTTGGTGAGCGGGGCGAAGGCGGGGGTGCGTGCGTGGTACGAATATGGCGGAAGCCGGACACGCTACAGCGAAGGAACCAAAAGGTCGCAAGGCTTCAAGCATCACAATTGGCCGGTCTTATTCATTGTCCTTGGTTGGGGTGCTTGTGCGCATCCGTATGTCGTTTCGTTTCGTGCCTTAGCCCAGCAGACGCTGGTAGCGTTTTATTACATACCGCAACCAGCAGCCACGGGAGGCCTATTTTATGGACGGCGATATTACTGGGCTGCTCGTATACGCCGGGTTAGTGCTTGTCATGGTGCTCTACTGGACCTATTACGTTTTGGAGGTGCGAAGGAATCCCAGATCGGAAAAGTGGTACGACGAACCCGCCTGGGAAGGTGCAGTAAGTGATGGCGTGCTGTTCTACTATCCTTATAGCACGCTAGTTTTGGGTGTTGGCGGTATCGCAGGGTTGGTCGATGGTGCTAGCCCTCCCGAATTTGTTGGCACGGTGCTGAAGGTTGCGCTCATGGCAGCTTTTGTCATTGGAGGCATTGGGTTTACAGGTGGGTTCGGGGTTCCGCTTCCGTGGCCTTTTGTTCCGCGTTGGGTCGTTGACATCCGCAAAGCAAAACGTGCTCGAAGGCGCGAGCGCAGACAGGCCAGAAAGAGGGAAAGGGAAGAATAGGCCTAGCTATTTTCCTGTGTCGGAGCCCGTTGAAAATCTTGGCCATCACGCTGGAGTTACTACAGTCCCGTGGCAAAGCAATCGAAGATGGTATGAGGCGTTTGGGGCCAAACTCTGCTTTGGTGATGTGCATCAGCACGGAGATGGATCCGTAGATTAGGGCCGCTAGAGCAGTAGTCGTGGTAGACAACGGGTTTGAGTACTCAGATGTTGGAGAGCCCAATTCTCCTGTGGATGGGGCTTTAATGGCGCACCATGATGCAAAACAAAGCTTTGCGTGACCTGGGTACGGAGCTAAGGAATAGAAGGGGATGCGGGCGAAATCTTAGATGTCGACGGGCACAATTCCACGGTCGTGTTTCCCGATTGGGTCATTGAGCCCACCGCCGCCATGGGTGAGATGATTCGGGTGCGCCAAGAGCATGGTGGTTCGGTGTTGTTGGTGGTGGAGGTGGAGCCGTCGCAGGTGTCGAATTATGGCGTCTTTGATGTGGATGCTACCGACGGTGATCGGGTGAAGAGAGTTGTGGGCATGGTGAAAAAGCCTGCGGTTGGGGATGTGCCGCCGAATTTGGTGGCCACGGGGCGCTACCTTTTAGACCGCGCGATTTTGGTGCTCTCCGCTGTATTGCTCCCAGCAAGGGCGGGGAGCTGCAGCTTACCGACGCCATCGAACTCCTCATCTCCGAGGGGCACCCCGTCCACGTAGTGGTCCATGATGGCATTCGCCATGACCTCGGCAATCCCGCCGGCTTCATTCCGGTCAGCGTCGAGTTTGGTTTCCGCCACCCGAAGTATGGTCCAGTCCTGCTCGCTGACTGGAAGGTCCTGCTGGAGAAATACCGGGGTGATTTGGGGTAGGAGTTCTTTTGGGTAAGTCCCGACCACGAGGTGAAAGCGATTCAGATGAAAGCTCATCTGAGTGGGAAAATGAATAGGTTACCGAAGATATGAGCTCTAAATCACGTATATGTAAATAGGTGGGAGAGTCGCTCCGAGCTATAGTTGAAGTGTCAATTAAATACACTCTCATCTCTTGGGGAAAATTATGGCCTCCGGTAAGAAAATTGTAGGCAGCATCGCTGCTCTTTTTGTCGTCTCTTCTCTTCTCAGTCAATGCTCCGACGCCGACGAAACGAAGAGCACTGAAACTACTACAGTGCGAGAAACCGCAACGGTAACCACTACTGCTTCCGAAACCGTCCAAAGCTCGACGCTAAATCAAGCACCGGAATCTACTGCCCCAGTTGACTTTGAGGAGCCAACGCTGGATCCGCAAGTAAGTCCTGCTGAAGCAGCAGAAGAAGCAGTAGACATGAACGTGGATGCGGATCCGGACGCTGATGGTGGTGTGCATGGATTCGTTGCTCCCGCGCCAGTGATTCAACAGCAGTCAATCAATAATGGTGGTGGTGAATCGGCTGGTGGTGATGGTGGAGCAGCCAGCTATTACCCTAATTGTGCAGCCGCTCGCGCTGCAGGTGCGGCGCCGTTGTACGCCGGTCAACCAGGCTATAGCTCGAATTTGGATCGAGACGGTGACGGCGTCGCCTGCGAATAGAGGAGCCTAAAGTTGAGAGGATGCCCGCCTGTGCAGGGTGTCCGTTTTCTTTAGAGGGAAAAGAAAAACGATCGGACGAGCCTAGGCCAGAACCTGGAAAGTTTGAATCGTCCTTGGGGTTGACCGCAATTCGTGTACACGTAGTGGAGCTACCTAGTAGTCAGGCAGCTATTTCTTTGCTGCTGGTGGTTAGACCAATATCGAGACACTTTTAATAGCCGTGCCATAGGTTTGATGCTGTAGTTCGCCTTCGCTCGCTGCATTAATTCGAACTTTTCTGTTCGTGTTGCTTCGCGGCGAAGAAGGCTGTCGCTTTTGCCAAAAACTCATTATCCATCTTGGCTTCAGCCAGCTCACGGCGCAGGCGAGCATTCTCAGTACGAAGAGATCATCCTCGCTCATCCCGTCTGATGCTCCTCGGCGTTCGCGCTCATTTTTAACCACCGGCCTAAAAAGGCCTGGTGCGACGCCAATCTCCTTAGCCACATGAGCGGTCGGGCGCTGTGACTCGATTACCAGGTTCGCGGCTTCACGCCGGTCCTCCGGCGCGAACTTCTTGCGCTGTTGACTCACAATCAACATCCTCTCCTACGGACACAAGATCCGTACAAATAGGGTGTCTACTAAACGAGGGTAACCTCAAAACTGGAAGTACCGCGTGGTGAGCTTTGAGATTGCTAATTATCGCGTGCATCGGAAGGCGATCGCCCGTTTAGCGGACCTGCAGTGATTAATCCTCCCTTTGCTTGCTGCGCGTCTGAGGGGGAGTGGGGTTGGCGTTGCCGGTGACGTCGTTAAGCTCTGCTAGCTCGGTGAAGTCAGCCTGGGCGTCGGAAAAGCCTTCTTTAGGATCGATTTCGTCGAAGGTGCGGATGGTGCCATCGCGTTCATCTTTAAACATTGCCTTGCCATAGACCACCAGCACCATGACGATGCCGGCTGCAAAACCCCACGCGGCGCCCTGCGTAGCAAGCACGCCTGCGGTCACCCCGGCTATGCCCAAATCCTTTTGATTTTTGGACTCCATGATGCCCACGCGTACCGAGACAAACCCCTGGATAATCAGGGTCAACGCAAGACCTACGGGGAGGATGGGCTCCACAAAGGAGGTAATGGGCAATAGGAAAAGACCGGTAATAGAACCCCAGCGGAAGGAACCTGCCCCGCCAAAAATAGAGCGCATGGCGCGTTGGCCTTGCTTATAGCGCTCCACAATGACAACGTGCATTGCTGCCCAGAGCGGCCCACACATGGCAACGTCCGGGCCAAAGATGGACATGAGCATATTCCGGCCGCCAAAGAGCAGGTGAGCGCGCGAAGGGTTATAGACCAGGGCTTCATCGGTGCGGACATGATCGGCCTCTTTGAGCACGGCATTGGCCTGCAGGACATCGCCAAAGACCACGATATAGGCGGCAAGTACGGTGGGAATAGCGCTAAGGAACATATGCGCCGGGGGAAGGCCGACGCCAAAGACGGTGTAATGGCTCCACAATGAGACAACATCCGGTTGGGAAAAGCCCCACTCGACGTCCGGCCACGGTGCCTCACCAGCCAGCGGCGCAATAAAAATGGCCACGAAAATGGCAGGCAGGATGCCAAGTGAGGCTATAAACCGCCAACCAGCAGCTTTATGGCGCAGCTGGGCAAAGGCGCGCGAGTACATCAAGAAGAAGGCCACTGCCACCGCGACGGTAATGGACACCGGGAAGCTATGGAAGCGCCCGCCTTCCTCGAATACGGAAATGATGGCCGCAATGCCCGCACCAAGTACGATGCCGGAGCGCATACCCGAGGGGATTAAGCGCACTACCTTTGCTGCCCAGCCGGTAATTCCTAGCGTTAAAGAAAATAATCCGAGCAAAAGTTGGAAACTAATGAGTGCCCAAATGCGCTCCGTGCCTTCTGGGAAAGATTGCACATAGAGTGTCAGCAGCGGAATAGCAGGGGTGATCCAACCGGGTACGACAGGATCACCAAGTAGGTGGTGAGTCAGGTAGAGCAGGCCATTAAGTATTACCACCGCCAGGGCCACTTGATAGGGCATGCCTAGCGCCTCTGTCATCAGTGGGATGGCTCCTAGATCTACGACGCACATGAAAAGACCTTGGCCAAAGTCCGGCAATTCCAAGCGGTAATGAATAAATGGTAGGCGGACCTCAAATGGTCCCGCTTTCCAGTGCGGAGAAGGAGTGCCGATTCCATTGGGGGATTGAGACGTGGACGAGGCGTGGCCTTGGGAAGTCTTCTTTTCTTCAGACATGGGACGCTTCTTTCTGTAGCGGGCGAGCAGAGTCCACAAGCATGGGCAGCTACATGGCTAGGTAGAGATGCGCCCCGCGCCGGGAATGAACTGGCGCGGGGCGCGGGAGGAGCCAGGAACCAAGGGTCTAGTCAAATTCGATGATTTGGCGCAGTGCTAGCCCATCGCTGAGGTTATCCATTGCCGTGTTGATATCTTCGAGCTTGATATGGGAAGAAATGAGACCCTCGGCGTTGAGCTTTCCTTCGCGCCAGAGCTGCTCGTATTTCGGAATATCGGTAGCTGGCACCGAAGAACCGAGGTAGCAACCGTGCAGGCGGCGTGCCTGACTGGTCATGACGAGAGGGTCAATTTCGCTGACGGAATGTGGGGCCGGCAGGCCAACAGTAACGGTGAGGCCACCAGGAGCGGTGATCTTATAGGCCGTCTCTAAAGCCTTGGGGTGGCCGGCTGCTTCAATCACGGCACTAAATCGTTTCCCGGAGGCTTCTGCTTCCTCCGCGGACATGGCAGAGGTAGCACCCAGCTCGCGGGCTTTTTCTAGCTTATCCGGCTGCATATCGATGCCCACGATTTCCTTGACGCCCAGTGCCGCAGCGGTAATCACGGCGGACATGCCTACGCCGCCAAGGCCTACGACGGCGATGGTGTCCTCCGGACCGGGCTTAACCTCGTTGAGTACCGCCCCGCCGCCGGTGAGGATGGCGCAACCAAAGATGGCAGCAATATCGGCCGGGACATCCTTGCCAATGGGTACTACGGAAAGTTCGGATACCACCGCGTGGGTGGCAAACCCGGAAACGCCTAGATGATGTTGGACTACCTCGCCATTGCGGGTGAGGTGGCGGGTACCGCGGATGAGTGTGCCCTCGCCATTGGATTTGGAGCCTACCTCACAGGGCATCTTGCCATTGGTTTTGCACCCCGCACACTCGCCGCAGCGTGGCAGGAAAGTCATGACCACGTGGTCGCCTTCACTGACGGTGGTGACATTGGGCCCAACTGTCTCAACCACGCCGGCGGATTCGTGGCCTAGCAGCATAGGCAGTGGGCGCGGACGGTTGTTGTTGACCACCGATAGATCGGAATGGCACAAGCCGGCCGCGGTGATTTTTACGAGGATTTCGCCCTCGCCAGGGGCGGTGAGCTCGAGATCGCTGATTGTCAGCGGCTGCGAGTCCGCATAAGGGCGTGGGGCATCAGAGCGTTCGAGAACGGCGCCTTTGATCTGCAGGGATTCAGTCATGATGGATTACAGCTCCTTTTCTAGCTTTGGGGTTGTAGTTTCTTGGTACGGCTCGTGCGGGGGACGAGGCGGTGTGTGGTCACCAACGGTTGTTCGCCGCTTTTTCGGGCGGGGTTTGCCGGTAATGAGCGAGTGCAATTTACCGTCATGGATTTGTAGGTGCGGATCCTCGGCATCTACCTCGGTCATGATTTCCGCGATGAACTCGGACTCTGGGATCGATGAGTTTCGGGCGATGGAAACCAATTCGCGCATTTCTGCTTCGGATAGGGTTTCTTCGCCTTCGAAGCGCTTTTGTAGAAGCTCTCTTGCGCGGCGGCGCAGCTCGCTTTCGCTTTCTAGTTCCTTGCGGTTTTTGACCCAGGCGTAGCCGATGATGCACATCATGGCGATGCCCATATAGCCCAAGATGGGATAGACCCAGCCGATGAGGTTGCCAAAGCCGATGAAGGACAGAACGAAGCCGATAAGCACCGAAATGCAATAGACCTTGTAGAAGTTCTGAGGTTTGCTGCGGGTCAAGCGCTTGGCAAAGGCATAGAACATGCCGATCGAGGTGTTGTAAATCATGCCGTAGATGGCTACGGCCATCGGGATACCCAACCACGGGTGAATTTGCGTGATCATCTCTAGGGTAGGCATTTCGGCCTCGGTGACCGGACCGATGGAGATATACAAGCCACCAACGAGTACGGCTAAGAGGAAGAGGAAGCATAGCCCGCCCATGATGCCGCCGTAGCCTACTTCTTTGGAATCAAGGAAATTGCCGCCGATGACGATGGTCATGGATACCGCCACAATGACGTTCAGGCCCATGTTATTTAGCGCCGAGATCCACCAATTGGGCAAAGTGGTGGGAATCTGTTGTGCCTGCTCGTTGAGGTGGCTCCAGTCTGGGGAGGCGGTAAAGACCGTGTACAAAGTACCGATGGTCAATAAAGCGATAATCAGTGGGGTGATAGCGCCGATGGCTATGGTGACTTTATCAACGTCCAAAAGACCGGTGAGCAAGGTCAAAATCAACATGATGATCGCACCGATCCATACTGGCCAGCCCCACTGCTGGTTTAGGTTGGTACCCGCACCAGCAAACATGGCAAAGCCAATGCAGAACAGGCAGGTAAGCGTGCCGAAATCTAGCAGTTTGGACACAATAGGCGTGGAGACTGCTTCAAAGACTGAAGTGTGTTCTTTAGCGCGGTGATAAGAACCCATCTGCAAGATGGTGATGCCAGAGACCATCATGGCAATCGCGGTACAAACCGCACCGACTATGCCCCAATTGCCAAAGGCCACGAAGTACTGCAGCGCCTCGCGGCCAGAGGCAAAGGAGGCACCGGCAAGCACGCCGATGAAGGCCATCGCGATGCCAAATGAACGTTTAAACATGTCAGTGATTCCTTACTAGGAAAGTGATAGGGGCAAAGGAGAAGCGGCTTAGCTTGGGGATGAGCCGCGGGCGGTGCGGCGGAGGAAAGAAGCGACGTCGGCAAGCTCTTGCTCGCCGCGCTGGATAATGCCTGCGGAGGTAAAAAGCCCGTGGTGATAGCCCACCAGGTGCTTATAAGTAACATCCACGCCCGCTCGGGCGAGCTTGAGCGCGTATTCCCCGCCTTCATCCGCCAATGGATCGTTATCTACCGTGATGACCAGTGCTGGGGGCAGGTTTTCTCGAAGCTCGTGCAGCAGCGGTGATAGATCTTTCGCAGTGCGCTGGGATTCCTCGGTGATGAAAGTATTGATAAACCACCGCATGGTATCGGCCACTAAAGGAAAGCCGGCTTCTAGGCGCTGGTAGGAGGCACCGTTTTCGGTGCGTTGTTGGGAACAATCCGTAATAGGGTAGAGCAACACTTGGCTGCTTAGCGGGGCAACGCCTTCCACGCCGCTAAACTCATTGGCCATCACGGCCGCCAATTGGCCACCAGCAGAATCGCCCACGACCGCAATGGAATCGACGTTGAGACCATGTTCTGCTGAAGAATCTGATACCCAGCGGTACGCGGCGCGGCAATCATCGATGGCGGCGGGGTACGGGTGCTCGGGTGCGAGGCGATAATCCACCGCAATGACAGGGAAACCGGTAAGCACTGCTAATCTGCGCGCTACTGAATCGTGGGTTTCCAGGTTGCCCATCAGCCACCCGCCGCCGTGCATAAAGAGGATGGCTGGGGTTGCCTCCTCGCGTGCTGCAGCTTCTCGCGGTTCATAGACGCGTACTTGGAAATCGTGCACGGGATAGTCAGTGCTCTCCGGCGGGGTGGTTTCGTGCAGGGGATTGGCACCGGTGGAGTTGATATAGCTTTCGCGGACTTCCGGACTGGGGAAGTGATGGAAAGACTGTGCTCCAGCATCACGGAAAGGAGCGAGCGCTTTCCACGCATCCTCGGCCACAGGGCGGCCGGAGTATTCATCGGATTGTGTGTACATAAAGCGTTCCTTTCTGGAAACGATTCGGCTCATAAAAGAACGAAGGCAGATGGGGAATTACGCCACGCGATAGTCATCTACGTGCAACTCGCGGGTGAGTTCCTGGTACTCGGCCACGTTGCCGGACCAGTTATTGATGACCTTGCCGTCTTCGTTCTTGTACCAAGACGAACAATCTGCGGAGAAGGCGGAATCTTGCAGTTCAGCTTGGATGCGGTCATTAAACTCGCGCAGTACCTGCGGGTCCACGTCCAACACCTTGTCGGGATTATCGCGCAGGAAATCTACCGCCTGGCTGATGTATTTATCCTGTTCTTCCAGCATCGCCACTACGGAGTGATGGTTCAGGTTGGTATTGGGACCGTAGAGCATAAAGAAGTTGGGGAAGCCGTCGACAGACATACCCAGGTAGGCCTCAGGCGAGTTACCCCAGCGCTCGCGCAGGTCTAGACCACCACGGCCAATGACTTTGAGATCGCCCTGGAATTCTTGGGAGTAGAAACCGGTGGCATAGATGATGACATCAAACTCGTGCTCCACGCCGTCGGCAGTGCGGATGCCGTTTTCAGTAATCTCCGCAATGCCCTCGGTGATTAGGGAGACATTCTCCCGGTTGAAGGTGGGGTAGAAGTCATCCGAACGCAGGATGCGCTTGCAGCCAAAGGCGAAGGTAGGCGTTAGCTTTTCTACCAGTGCGGGATCATTGACTTGGGAGCGCAGGTGTTCCATCGCCTGCTCGACGCCCTCTGCGGCAGAATCTGTGCCTGTGCGGGTGCGTTCGAATCCTGCCTCGCGGGTATCGTGAATTTCTTGGCGGATAGCGCGGTAGGAATCCGGGTTCTCTTGGAATTCCTGCAGTTCTTCCTCACTAAAGATGATCTGGTTGCGCGGCAGAATGTAATTGGCTGAGCGCTGGAATACGGCGAGGTGACCGGCCACCTTAGCTACCTCGGGCACGAGCTGGACGGCAGAAGCAGCGTTGCCAATGGTCGCTACTTTCTTATTGCTCAAATCAGTGGAATGATCCCATTCAGCGGAATGGAACTGTACTCCCCTGAAGCCCTCTCGACCTGGGAAATTAGGAATCTTTGGCTTGGAAAGCTGGCCCCAAGCTCCCACAAAGACACGCCCGTAGAAGGTTTCACCGGTAGCGGTTTCTACCTCCCATGCCTTCATATCCTCCAGCCACTCGGAGCGGGTGATGCGGTGGTTGAACTTGATGTGCTCGTAGAGGTTGAACTCTTTTGCCATGGCCTTGAGGTAGTCCAACATTTCGGCTTGGCCGGCAAACATGCGCGAGACACCGAGGTTGAGGAAATAGGAGTAGCAGTAGATAAGTGCCTGGGTATCGCAGGCAGCACCCGGATAGGTATTATCGCGCCATACTCCGCCTACTTCATCGGCAGCTTCCAGGATGAGGTAGTTTTCGGTTCCATCCTTGGTCAGCTGGGCTCCCATACCAATGCCGCCGTAGCCGGTGCCGAGGATGATGCAATCGTAAATGTGTGGGTTAGACATGAGGTGTACTCCTTCTTTGGTGGTGACAGTGGCTGCTTTAGCCGGTATCTAGGGGTTAGAGGTGAGTGGGGGATTGTTTCTTGCGGATTTCTGCGGCAAGGACCTGCAATCCATCACGCAGAGTTTCCTCGTTGATGACTAGGGGCGGAAGCAAGCGGATGACGTTGCCGTCGAGCCCGCAAGTAAGGACGAGTACCCCTTGGGTCTTGCAGGCGGCGGCTACCTGGGCGGTAAGCTCAGCATCCGGACGGCCCTTTTCGTCTGCGAATTCAATGGCAATCATTGCTCCACGTCCGCGAACCTCTGCCACGTTGGGCAGCTCCAGCAGTGGTTCTAGCTCCTCGCCGATGATGGCCTCAATCTCAAGCGCGCGGGCACCGAGGTTCTTTTCTTCCATCTCTTCGATGGCAGCAAGGGAGGCCGCGCAAGCCACCGGATTGCCGGCATAGGTGCCGCCCAAAGAACCTGGACCGGGTGAGTCCATGATCTCTGCTCGTCCAGTTACAGCCGAAAGCGGCATGCCGCCGCCAACGCCCTTGGCGGTTGTAATCAGATCCGGTACAACCCCTTCTTTATCGCAGGCAAACCAGGAACCGGTGCGGCACATTCCAGCTTGAATTTCATCGGCAACAAAGACGACGCCGTTCTCCTTGCACCACTTCTGTAGCCCGGGAAGGAATCCTTCCGCGGGTTCGACAAAGCCACCTTCGCCTTGAATGGGCTCGATGACTACTGCGGCGAGTTCTTCGGTGCCTACTGTTTGCTCGATGACGCGTATGGTGCGCTCGATCGCTTGTTGGCCATCTAGGCCATCGCGCAGGGGGTACGAGCCGGGCACACGGTAAATATCTGCAGCGAGAGTGCCGAATCCTGCCTTATAGGGTTTATTCTTCGCGGTCATGGTCATCGTCAGATTGGTGCGGCCGTGGAAGGCGGAATCAAAGACGACCACGCGGTTTTTACCGGTGTAGTTGCGGGCAATCTTTACCGCGTTTTCTATCGCTTCGGCACCCGTGGAAAAGAGTGCACTCTTCTTCTTATGCTCTCCAGGGGTGAGCTCATTGAGCTTGCGGGCGACGGCAACAAACCCTTCATAGGGCGCATTTAAAAAGCACGTATGAAGCAGGTGCGATGCGGCCTCGGAGACAGCGGTGGCTACTCGTTCATTGGAGGCGCCTACCGTGGTCACGGCGATACCGGAGGCGAAATCTACAAAGCTATTTCCATCGACATCGACTAAAACGCCGCCATCGCCATCGACGATATAAGCCGGCAGGCCCGGCACTAGTCCGCGGGCGAGTTCAGCCTCTCGCTGCTGCTCCAATTCTTGGCTACGCGGCCCGGGGATAGCGGTACGCACGTTCCGCTGCTGCGGAAGCCGGTGGTTGAAATCTTGCATGTCACTCCTTCGGTACTTATTGAGAATGTGATGTGAATCATTGTGTACCGAACGATGTAATATGCGATATAGACAGTGTGGTGAATTGAGGAGAAAAACTTAGACAGTATGGATGTGGAGGGGCGGGCTATGGTTTCACTCAACGTAGTAGGCACCGATTCAGATGTACGCGGTGCAGCCGATCTCACTAGGCCAGACATCGATCTGTCCTTGTCGTGGCTATTGGCCCAAAAAGGACTAAACCTGGAAAAGGTTCACGATTCTGGGCGGAAATTCTCTGCTATTCACCCTTGTGAGCTCGTTGACCCGCGCGAATTCATCGGCGCAGGTTCCGTGGTCTTACTTACGGGTATTGCCTTCGCGCACACGCCACAAGAGCTTCCTCTTTATGCACGCAAGCTTGCCGAAGCCGGTGTAGCCGGCATTGGCTTCGGCCTAGGCATTGCTTTTGATGAGGTTCCTTCAGCTATGATCGACGCCGCCAAGGAAGCAGAGATATCCTTATTCATTGTCCCACTGGAGACCCCGTTTATCTCTTTGCAGGCAGCGCTACACCGTGAAGTGATACGTCAGCGCGACCTAGCCCATGCGGAGCTTTTAGAACGGCAACAGTTACTCAATGAGGCCGCTGCCCAGGGATTGCCAGAACTAATATCGCGCACAGCGCAAGCTCTGCAGGCCCATATGTGCCTCGTCGATCTGGATGGACGAATCGCTGCCCAAGCTGGGATACCAGGGGCCGAGGAGTTGGATTATCGCCCCATTGTGGAAGAAACGAGTAAAAGAAAATTTGGCATCGCCGCCCAGTATGGCTCATACAATGTCATTGCCCAGCGGCTGCAGCCCCAAGGAGGCCGCATCTATGGTCTGATTGCGGCTGCTCCACATCTTTTCAGCTCGCATGATCGCACCGCGCTCAAACATGCTGCTGGCTTGGCAGAGCTCATCATCACCCGCCCGCGGGAATTGCGCACGATGCAGCAGGAGCTCAATTCCCTTGCTATTGCTATCCAAATTGGGCTTTCGAAAGACCAAGACTCAATGCAGCGGATCTTTCACCACGTAGGCGATGCGGATGGACGGGTGCGGCCAGTACTGGTGAAATCAAAATCGCCCCAGGGGCACCACCGGTTTATGCGCAATCTAGATCAGCGACTCGCCAGCTATGGGCGCATGCTTTTTGCCCTGCCTATCGACTCCACCACATCCTTCCTCATCTTCCGGGGTACCCGCAGTGTGGAAAATATTCGAGAGCTATTTCTAGGATTGCGCACCACCCAGCGCATCGCCGTGGGAGTTCCACTCTTGTGGTCTGATCTGAACGAAACTGTGGTGGAAGAACTACAACGCGTAGTCTTTGGGCTTCAGGCGGGAACGCTGGTCGGTCCCGAAGCCAAATCTCTGAATTGGCTTGGCGATGTTCAAGTACGCAGTGCTATTGACTACCGCGTAAAAGAGACTTGGGGAAGGCTGGAGGAAATTGATGCCGGCAACCGTACCGATTTCGCCTACACTCTAGAGGCTTTCCTGCGCAATGGCGGCAATATTTCTCATACTGCCGAAGAACTGGAAACCCACCGCCATACTGTGCGGCGCCGCATGGAAGAAATCGCAGAGATCCTCGAGCTAGACCTCAAAGATCCGCTGGTAGCTGCCGAACTCTTGATTTTAGGAAACGCCTCTGCAGCCTCTAGAAGCGACTAGGTCCGGTGCTCAGGTGAGGCCGCGTGAAGTGAGGTTTCGTTGATTTCGTAGCGTCCATAGCATCACGTTCGAACTGTTCGGAATACCTAGACATGGTGGTAAAATAGCTTTTCCCAGTCCGACTGGGATGGATATTAGCTGTCCACCAAAAAGAGGTCAGGTCCGCCTGACGATCCGCTAAATATCGCCAGGCAGTGCAATTATGGCCAAGATCAACTCGCCAAAGTCAACTATCTTGCCGAAGAAGACCACAACAAAGCCGACCAAGAAACAGGCCGACCAGCCTTCTACGACAACGCTATCCCAACCGAGTACGAACACTCGATAGGAATCAGAAAAGACCCCATGAAGTAACTAACCGTGTACCCGCCCCGCAACACGCCGAACGGACACACATTCTGCTACTTAACCCGAGATGCTATTGACTCTAAAGGGGTTGGTAGGGCATAATCCTTAGCAGGAGCGGCCCTACATCATGTACAGCCGCTCGACCCTCACCGAGGCTACTGGCAGGTGAGGGTCATTTTATCTCCAGCCTCGGCTCGGCTTCGGAGATTGTTGCTTCGGAGTTACCTTTAGAATTTCGCAATGCTCTTCGAAGTATTTTTGGTACAGAGATGTGCTTTGTCCTCCGTGGGTAAAAGTGCGCCTGTAAGTGAAAGCGACGAGGTCCGGAATCCAAAGGCAAGTTTCATCGGCAGGGCTAACCCATGCCAAATTGATTTCGGGGTGCAGTAACTTTTTCTTGCGCATGCGCTTGAGAGTATTTCTGTCTTTGTCGTTATCTGACTGAGAGTGGCGTGCTTCGAAAATTATGCCTTTCAGAGAATGCTCGTTCTTGGTGAGCGTAGTAATGAGCTGTTCGAGGCAATCTTGGCGAGCGTGCTCAATATCCTGATTTCGTTGCAGTGGTCGAAGGCAGGCTATATATTGCAAATCCTCAAAGTCATCGCATAGCTTGAGCATTTCTTCGACTTTCTTGCGGCCATCACAACTACGCATCGATTCAGTTGTATGCCAATAGCTCGACTGCGCAGTTTCCCTGAGGAGACTCCGAGTGCTACCAAGGTGTTCGAATTTGATGGCTGTGCCGACCAAGATATAGAAAGATTCTGAAAAGTCCTCCTCCGGTGCAACGTAGCTTTCGTCGACGAAGGCAATGGTGTCATCAGGTGTCGAGCGTTGGAAAATACGTAAAAGGGAAGGGTGAATCCGGTCTGGCAAAGGCATCTCCAAATGAACGATTGAATTATATGTTCGAATGTTACCTAAGTATATTGATTACGGCCAGACAATGTTGAGAGCTAATATGTGTAACGGTTCTGAGCTCAATTACGTGGCGGCCCGACCATTCGGTTTCCGAGCGTGACTTTGGACCTTGGATCAATCTAGTGTGTGGTGGACAGCATCGCTCGCGTGTGTGAAAGGAATTCGCTCTTGCTCAATGCGCAGTCTGCCCTCGGTGAAGAGTAGACGGTAGGCTTCCTGCTCTTCGGTGGTGAGGTGAGTGAGCGTGGCTGAACCGTCGCCAGGGTCAGGGACAGCGAGGTGCCTAAACGCAGTTACGGTAGCAGTATCCATGAGTAGAGATGTGGTGTGGGGGAAGCGGGCGCGCACAGCGTTGAGGATGCTGAAGCCCGCAGCGTCGAGATCACCCCAGTAGGTGATTTCGGATTGGTGAAGCCAGTCGAGGGCGTGAAGCTGCTGCGCTGCGGTGCCGGAGCCCAAAACGGCAATAGTGGGCGGGGCGGCGTCGGAAAGCGTAGGCAAAGCCAGAAAGGTTTGTTTATTTTCCACGATGAGCACTCGCGGTGGCCTGGCGGGGAAGAGGGATGCGGCGTGGGAGAGTGGAATCTCGAGGTCGGATATTACCGGGGCGTGGTTGAGATAGCGCAAGCGAATACGGGCGTCGCTGCGGCGCAGTCCTAGTTCCGTGATGCCGAAAGGAGAAAGCAGGGTTAGCAGCAGGCGCCGGTGGGATCCGATCCACTTGCCATCAACGTCTTCTACGGGGACGGCGCGTTCCCACTCGCCGGAATCGGGATGGGTGAGCAACCAGTTCAAACACGGTTCCAAGCAATGCAGGTCGTAGGCGCTTAAGTCCTTCCACTGCTTGTAAGCGCGGTGAACGGTGTAGGCGAAGTCAGGGCGCTCGGGGAAGATTGAGGCGATCTTTTGGGCTCTTTGAACCGCATGCGAGTATGTTGTGGCCATGCCTGCTGCGGAAGCGATGCGTTCTGCACCATTAATTACCACGCGTACTGGCACGGAATTGGTGCCCAGCCCAGTACGCGACCAATTGCGGGACTCGTAGATAACCTCTTCCTGGTGCGGCCAGCGCTGCCAGGCGCGGATGAATTCTTGGGTCACCGGTAAATCGCGTTTGGCGGTGGCTGCCGTCGGTGGATGTAGCGGCCAGTCCAAGCGGAGGGAATCCGGTGAAGATAGCGCCTCCGTAAAGTGGTTGCGCAGGTGCTTTGCCGCATGTGCTTGTAGGTCTTTAGGAATCCGCATTGGGGTCCTCCTGGGGATACGAGGCGGCGTCGATAAGCGAATAGCCTGTGCGTGCCTGTGGACGGCCATGAATGATGGGCTCGTCGTAGTTGACCACGATGGTGCCGTCGACGTAGGGCGATAATGTTTGAATCAACTTGAATGGCGTTGCCAAAATCATGTGGAAACCAAACGATTCAAACACCGACATTGCCGTGCGGGTAAAGGCTGGATCTGCGCGGTCAAAAGCTTCGTCCAAAATGATGGAACCATAGGTGGGAACATCCTGATCCGGCTCCGCTAACCGGAAACGTAGGGCCGCAGCCAGGCAGAAGAAAACTAACTTTTGTGCCTGGCCACCAGATAGGGAAGCAGAATCCTGATAAGTATTGGTGGTTGTTCCGTCGGGGTAGCATTCGCGGCCGATAAAGCTTACGTGTTTTCGGGTATCAAGAACCAGGTTGCGCCAGCGAATATCTTCCGGTTGGGTTGAACCCAAGCGGCTGAGAATTTTGTCCAAAGCATGGTAGCGCCGTAACGCCGCTTCCGGCTCATCTGCGCTGATCTCGGCAAGGCTATGCGAAGTCGCGGAATCTAGATCTCGCTGGAATTCCTGTACTACCTGGCCGCGAGCGTCTTTCACATCAATTCGCAGGATGCGGTCACCATTAAAAGGCGAGCGCTGCAGTGACTTATTGATAAATTCCATACGTAGCTCGATATCGCTGCGGGCGTGGCGCAACGAAGAAGCAAGATGAGACAGATTTTGCACCGTTGTTCCGTTGAGTAGTTCTAGGAACTGAGCGCGGAAATCGGCAAGGCGATCTGCCCGAAGGAACTTCAACTTTTCAATGCCTTCACCGGCAAAGTTTGCCTGTGGCTGTAAATCCGCAGATTCCGCTGGCCACTGAGACAAGTATTTGTGGAGAACGGAGACAATCTTGGCATTTATCTCCTCGATGTTTCGTGCAGCCGCGCGGGATGCATCGTGCAAGCTGTTTTGTACTGCATCGCGCCGGGCATCGATGTCATCGATGGAAAGCTTGCGTCTTCCGTTGTGGAGGGCTTCTTTGACCTCCTTGGCTATGGTTTCGTCAGCGATGGGAGGTACGGTGCCGATGTTCTGGCGACGCTGTGTGGAGCGCTGGAGCTCGCCCTCTATGCTTCCAAGGTGCTTTTGGGATTGCTTAAGGCGGGCACGGGCTGCAGCTAGACTTTCCTTTGCTCGATTGTGCGCGGCATGTAGGGCTTTCGCCTCGGGTGACGAGGCGAGAGAATCATATTGCCGTTGCAGATCTCGTTTGCGAGCTTCTGCAGATGCGGTATCAATATCCTGAAACTTAGTCTCTAACACCAGTTTCGCTTTATCGCGTTGAGTGCGCAGGATATCCATTTTTCGGTTTAAGTCTTGAACTAGCTTGGCGGTGGCACTGGCATGGGCTTTCGCTTTATCGAGTTGCGTGCGCAGCAGCTCAATCTTGGCGTCATTGGTAGAGCCCACTCGGTACCAGCGGGTGCCGGAAAAACGCCTGCGGTCGTCTTTAATAAAGCGGGTAGACCCGTCTTTATCCTGAGGGCGGCTTTCCAAGCCATCGCGAGTAACAGCTGGGGTCTTAGTTACCTGTTCCAGAGCCGCGACTGAACTGACGCATTCATAGTTGAATCGGCGTGAAATATGATGGCGGACCCACGGCGCCATAGGGTGGTCTTGGAATTCCAGCTTGTGAATGAGCTGTTGTGGGCTACGCGCAGTTGCTGGTGCCGGTGCAAACTCAGGGATGGTGCGGTATTCGAGCCGGGTCCCCACGTTCCGAGAATTGACCCACTGATTAATCGCTTTCCGCGCGCTTTCCGGAACCAGCAGGGTAGCAGCAAACCCGTGAAGAAGCTTTTGGAGGACCGGCTCCCATTCCGTCTGCTGCGGACTAATATCCATGAGCTCACCAGCAAAGGGAAGTTCTGACTCGGCGTACCCCGTATCGTGAGCGAGCTGGGACCGTAGCTCTACCAATGCCCTATCTATGTTGGTGTTTCGCGAACCGAAAGAAGCGAGTTCGCTTTTCAGAGTGGCAAACGTTGTCGCGGCGTCGCGAGCAGCTACTCCAGCCTCTTGCTGCTGATTGATGAGCTTGGCAGAGTCAGCCTCGAAGTCCGCGATGCGCAGCTTCGCATTAGCCTGAAGTTCCGCAAAGCCGTGCGGATTGAACTCATAATTGTCGGTCCATCGGCCGGCTGCAGCGGCCAAGCGCCGGAATTCTTTGGATCGGTGCTCGATTTCTTTTTCAGCAGTCTCCATTTTTGCGCTCAGGGCATCGAGCTCACCGGCACCAAGTTGAGACACAGCCACTGCTGCTAACCGTTCCGCCTCGTCGAGGTGTTTGACCTCTTCTTCGAGAGACTCTGTATCTGATTGCGCCTCAGTCAATTGCGCGTTTAGCGCTCTGATTTGATAATCCAATTCCTCTGCCACCATGTGAGCTCGGACCGCTGGTAGCGCTTCACTCATGGCCTCGGCCTTGTGCTTGGCAGATTCTGCAACATCTCGCTGCGCATGCAGACGGGGAAGGGGAGCGAGTGTGTCAATCTGTGCTTTGACATCCTCCACCCGTAGGTAAGCTTGGCGGAGGTCCTCGAATTGCTCCACAGCTTCATCGGCTCGCTCGAAAGTAGAGGGCTTGTCCAGCATGTAGCCTCGGAAGAGCTGATCCAGGCTGGACAGGGACTTAGCGGATTGAGTGCGGTGCAGGAGCACCTGGCCTAGTTCGCTTTTGATCCCAAGGCGCTTACGAAAGCGATCTGCGAACGTACTATACGTCTGTGTGAAAGAAGCCCCTGGTCCTTTATACAAAGCTTTAATCTTGCGGGTATCTAGGCTTCGCGTGAGCAGGGAACTCAACTTATCGATGTCCTCGTCTCCCTGCACCACTCCGTACAGCTTTTTAACTTGGCTCACGGAGTTTTCACCGCCATTGAGACGGAAAATGGCAATGAGGGTATGTTGCTTTCCAGCTCCGTTATCGTAGGTCAGCGCCACAATTGAATTCGTTGCGCCCGTTCGCAGGTATTCCGGAGCAATCTCGCCCGTCTGTGCATTTTCCTGTTGCCGCCATGCACCACGCACATAGGATACGAGATTGCGACCATCATGCCGCCCAAGGTCTTGTTGCGACGCCGCGTTAAATTTCAGATCTTTCTGCGGTACTAACACCGCTGACATTGCATCCAATAAGGTAGATTTGCCGGAACCGGATCCGCCGGTGATCAGGAAACCCTTTCTAGCTACGGGGATGGAAAAGTATCCGTGAAATGTGCCCCAGTTAATTAGTTGAATGCGGCTTATCCGGTATTGGCCTGGGTAAATATTAGTCATTGGAAGCATCCTCTTGGTCATGCCCTGTCTCCGCTAGGCGGGCGTACTCGTCTCGGATGGCGGTAACCGTGGCGGCATCGAAAAGCTGCCGCAATACGGGCGAAACCTCAAACCGGCCTTCAGTCTCAGTAGCGCTTAACAGTGAATATTCATTGCGGATGCGTTTGATTGCTGCATTGAAGCGATTATTGAATCCGGCTTCGTCGCGGTTATCAACTGCGCGTACGTACCCGATTCCCTCTCGCAGATCCTCCACGTCCACGATTACACGTTCGCCGGGTAGCGCCAACCCCAGTTCTTGGCGCAGGTTTAGCAAAATGGCGGTGTCGATGTGCTTGAGCTTATCCGTGCGCAGCACCTGCGGAATAGCTAACGTTTCTTCTTCCACCATTCGGGTGAAGGCGAATCCTTCTGCTTCATCGATAACGAGCTCGAGAAATAACTCGTGCAGTCTAGCCCGCAGGTTTTCTTCGTCTGAAATGATCGCGGACCACAGGACAGGTTCCTTCTGCGCTCGAATAAGTGGTCCTTTTAGCAGCTGTACCAACGCGCGGCGTGAGTTATACGTCAGCGTTCCTTTATCGCTATTCCATAGCGGCGGTTCATGCTCGGAATCGACGCGGTGATTAAGTGCAGTGGTCACAATAGCTCCTCAATGGTGGTGCGGTCGAAATACATAGTGGGAATAAAAGCGGCGCGTGTTGTGCCGTCTTCTTCGGTCCAGAAGACTTTCTCCGTGGAATTTCTTAAGTCAGGAAGGGGGTGCTGATCCGCAATGTGCACCAAACCCACTACACTAGCTAGGCCTTGCGTGGCAGGGTAGGCCTGCAATACTTGGCCAATGGTGCACGATCCTGCCTTATCGACGGCCCTTCGAATCATCTCGTGCAACTCTTCAAAGTCAATCTCTGATTCGCGAACTAGCGCGAGTAATGATTCTGCGTTTTCCTCGCCTGGCTGGAACGCCTCAGGTGATTCCTCTACTACCTCCCGGCCTGGGTTGGCTAAGCGAATGCGGGAAACGGAGTGGATGGACATACCGATGCGCTGCAGCGGCGTCTCCATTCGGTGAAAGGCCTTAAGCTCAGAGTTCTGCGCGGCATCAATGGCCATACCGCGCGCCTCTCTTAGTAGCTCAATCATGCGCCTGTCTTCTGCGAATTGCTCTGAGGAAACGTAGTTGCGCAAGCTACGCGCCAAGCCGGTCATCGTCTGGTTGACATCGAAACTCGTGTCTTCCATATCGCGGAAAAGATTTCGCAGGTGTTGCCGCTTTTCTGGCGCCAGCTCCCGCCCGGTATCGCTTTCTAGAACTTCTTTTATCCACTGGTCCAACCATGCACTGCGTTCCCTATCCATAAGGAGGGAATAGAATCCGCGGAAACTGCGTCCAGCCTCAGATTCAGCGATATGGTCCACGCCGGTGAAGATCTCTTCGAGCACATCGCCGCGGTATCCCTCTGGGTCTAATAACTGCCGGCGTAGTTGATGATTGAGCGCCTCAAGTTCGTGGCGCACCCGGGCGAAATCGCTCGGTACCGCCGATGCCATATTAAGCACGTCTTGTACACGTTCTTCTGTCTCTGCGGAGGTTAAGGATTCGAACTGCCCTAAACGTGCCTTTTCAATTTCCTGGTCAATGCGGTTCCGCTCTGCCTCAAGACTGGCAACGCGGCTGGCGATATCCTTATTCGTGTCCCTTGCTAACCGTTGCAGGGCGGAGCTAATGGATTCCACCCGTGATGCTGTGACGGCAGATACCGGTGACTCCCACCGTTCGATGGCCTCTAGAGCAGAAAGCGCGTCTTCGCTTGGTTCCAACGTCTCGCCGTGTGAACTTTTACCTGACTTTCTCACCAACCATCCTGCTTTTACCCAGTCAGTGCAGTAACTCTGGGGCGTACGGGGCATGGCAAAATCGTTGGCAATAACCTCAAAATCAGTGACCATCAACTCGTATACCTCCGCAGCTGGCCGTGCTCGGGTACCGCGGGGGAAGTACTCTGCAATCAGCGCCAAAATTACCGGCGCGTTATCAGCCGCAAGCAGTCGTACCGCCGCAGAATTGTGCATTAACCGTCGCAGTGAGAGGGCCCTAGCTTCAACAGACATGATTCGATTTTGGCAGCTGTGGCGGACATGTGCAGTGGTGTCTGGCTCATTTATTCGATTTTTGGGTATCCGAGTAGAGGTATAAAGAGGATCCGTGCGCGACATGTGGCAGTATTCGCCTGCCTGTGACAGGTCATTTAGCCCGTCCGAATCGTCGGCGATGTGAACGACTCCCATGAAATACTGAGAGTTGGATTTTTCACCGACGCCAAAGACGGAGCAGAGATGTGGGCGACCTCTGTATCGGGAACGCTGCTCTCAGCTTCACGGAGAAATCTATAGTTCACAGCTCGAGCTCGTCTGGGACTATTTTAGCGAGGTCCAAATCGATCAATCAGTGCGGTTAAGGGGAGGCCGAGAGGAACCCTAATTGTTAAAAATCTCCGATTGTAAAAAATAAGGTTTTCGCCTTGTTGCGGTGCCGAGTGGTCTTTCGGGGCGCCGAGAAAAGAGGTTGCGCAAAGCATAAAAATACCCACGCTGAGCGCCTGGTGGCGCGGCGTGGGCTGGGGGGAGAGGACTAGAAATTAGTCCTGTGCAACACCAACGTTGACTTCAATGTTGCCGCGGGTGGCCTTGGAGTAAGGGCACATCTGGTGGGCGGCGTCGGCAAGCTCCTGTGCCTTGTCGTCCTCAACGCCTGGGATGGTGACCTCAAGATCCACGCCGAGGTAGAAGCCCTCGTCGTTCTTGCCTAGGTTAACGCGGGCGCCGACAGAGGAATTCTCCACGTCAATACCCTTGTCCTTGGCCACTGCCTTCAGCGCGGAGTGGTAGCAAGCGGCGTAACCGGCAGCGAAGAGCTGCTCGGGGTTAGCGCCCTCACCGCTGCCGCCCATTTCCTTCGGGGCGGTCATGGTGAAGTCCAGATCGGAATCCTTAACTACGGCGCGGCCGTCACGGCCTGCTCCGGTGGAGAGTGCTTCGGTGGTGTAAACGGCGTCCATAATGACTCCTTTTCTATCGGGTCTTTGTACGTCCGCCGATTGTACGCAAGAACGCTAGTCTTCGACGACGGTCACGGTGACCTCAATATTGCCCCGGGTGGCATTGGAGTAGGGGCAGACCTGGTGGGCGGCGTCGGCAAGCTTTTGGGCGGTGTCCTTGTCCTGGGCGGGGATGGATACCTCCAGCTCTACCGCGAGCTGGAAGCCCTCGCCCTGCTTTCCGATGCCCACTCGTGCCCCCACCGCAGAGTCACCCAACTCGACCTTCTGGTTGCGGGCCACGGCCTGCAGCGCGGAGTGGAAGCAAGCGGCGTAGCCGGCGGCAAAAAGCTGCTCCGGGTTGGCACCTTCGCCGCTGCCGCCCATTTCCTTAGGGATGGCAAGGGTGAAGTCGAGGTCAGAGTCCTTGACGGTGGCGTGGCCGTTGCGGCCTGCTCCGGTGGCCAGTGCCTCGGTGGTGTACATGGCGTCCATGTTGTCTCCTTTCAGTAGGTGCTCGAAACGGTTTTGATTGTACACAATTAAATTGGCTGCAATGTTTTGTTGGTGTCTATACTTTTTGCCATGAATGACGCGCCCACAGATCACCTCGCCCTAGATAGTCAGCTGTGTTTTGCGCTCTACCGCGCCAATAGGGCAGTGGTGCGCTCCTACCGCCCGCTATTGGCGGAGCTTGGCCTGACCTATCCGCAGTACTTGGTCATGCTGGTGTTGTGGGAAGCCGATGAGCCGGTGCCGTTGAAATTCATCGATTCCCGCTTGGGCCTGGATAGCGGCACACTCACGCCGCTGCTCAAGCGCCTGGAAAAGCAAGGCTATGTGGAGCGCTGGCGCGACCCCAACGATGAGCGCCGCACCCTCGCTGCCTTGACTGCCGATGGCGCCTCCCTCCGCACCCGTGCCGAATGTATCCCGGAAGCCATGGCTGAGGCTTATAAGGAGGTGGGCCTTGACCTTGCCGAGTTCAAGAAATCGCTGGACATCCTGGCCGGCGTGCCTGTGGACGTGGAGCTGCCGTGGCCTTCTGAGGATGACTTTGTGGGCTAAAGTGTGATCTTCATATAGCAGATGAGGAAGGCTATACTGGCTTAAGAATTTTGGCTTTATACACGTAAAAATTGTTTCGCACTATGAGAGGAGGGGCCATGGCTACAGCAGTAGACGTCGCGCAGGTTATCTACAACAAACTGGGGTGGGTTGATGCTTGGAAGCTGGAGAAGCTTACGTATTACTGCCAAGCATGGAGCCTGGGCTGGTACGGGCGACCTCTTGTCTCGAATGAGTTTCAGGCGTGGAAAGACGGTCCGGTTGAACCCGACCTCTATCGCGAGAATAAATATCAACGCTCCGAGAAAACCTCTACGGTGTTACCGGGAGCTGATGTAGAGGCTATAGGGGACGAAGCCGAAAAGATCATCGATGCCGTGATTGCCTTTTATGGTGATAAGACATCCGATGAATTGATTGAACTTACGCACTCGGAACGTCCATGGATCGTCGCTCGTGGTCAGATGGGCCCCGAGGCGAATGCTAACGAGCCGATTTCGCAGCTGGAAATGAAAAAATACTATGCCTTGCAGGAAGCTCGTGGTGTTGAAGGGCCGACGCGGCCTATGCTTTCTGTGCAGAATCTTTCCGGTGCCGACCTGCAGCAGCGCTTGCAAGCTTCAATAGAACGCTGGAAGGGCGCTCTTGAGATCCTTGCAACCCGATGAATGAGTACTGCCTTCCGGTGGAAGAGGTAGTTCGACTGAACCGTCAACTCATCGGTCGGGATGGCAACCTCCTCGATCGCTCGAAACTTGAGTCAGCATTGGCCACCCCTTTACAGACCTTCGGCGGAGAGTACTTGCACCCATCTGCACTGGATAGGGCTGCAGCGTTGTTGCACTATCTGGCAAAAGCGCATGCATTCGTCGACGGCAATAAGCGAATCGCCTGGGTATGTGCCTCCACCTATTTAGAAATCGAAGGCTTTGGGCTGGGGCCAATCGCCGATGAAGAGATTGTGGAGCTCGTTGAAACCGTGGCCGCTGCGCGCGATAAGAAGGAAGGCTTCATTGCAGAATGGTTTGCTGAACGGTTGATCTAGTTCGGTCTGGTTAGTTCCTAGAGTAGCGGTTAGTTGGTAGTGGCCACGCGCTTGGTCCACACGCTTCGGTCCGCGGTTTCAAAAGAGGCGCGCACCGTAGTATCTCCGGGCTTTTCGCAGGTAAGATTCCGCTGGTCGCTGCCCATGTGGCAGTCCAGGTTATAGGACTGCTTGGTCACCGGGCTGCTGGCGGTGATATCTGCCTGGTACACCGCCGTCACCGTGGGATCTTTCGAACGCATGGTGTAGCTAGCCTGCATCGCGGCGTCGAAGACCGCGGCGGCGAATTGACAGGAGGTTGCATCGCCGGCGTCGATGGAATCGCCAGACGAGGATGTGCCGCAGTAGCCGCCAATCTGGCCCACATTGATGTTGTGGTTGCCGCCGGCTGGCGGAGCGGGCTGATCCGGTTCGGCCGGTTTAGTGACCGTCTCGGTGCGGCGTTGCTTCGTGTCCTTCTCCGGGCTGGATTCTTCTTCGGCTTCGCCCGCGGCAGAGCTATTGTCCTGTGCGGTGGAGAAGGCCGGCTCGTTTTCCGGCGCGGAGTTGTTATCGGAATCGGAGCCGGTGCCGCAGGAGCTTACAGTGAGGCCAGCGGCGAGAAGAAGGGACGCTACGGGGAATAGGGAAGGGCGCTGCATAGGGATACTGTAGCGCCCTTCTGGGCGTGGCGCGCGGCTAGTGATCGATGCGGGCGGGTGGAACTGGCGCACCTTCGGGCGGTAGCACCTTCGGGTACTTCTTGGCTGTTCCAGAAGAAGTAGCCGCGCCGGTTGCACCGCTGGTTGCGGCGGCATCGGCGTTGCTGGTGGGGGAAGGACGGTGGGGAGTGGGGTCCCAGTGGGCGTCGACAAGCTTGCGTTGGCACACCCACCCCAAGGCCAAAATAGCCAGCGCGATAAGGGCAATGAAGACGAGGCCCAAGGCACCATCGGCGTGGATGGACCAGCCCAGCAGCAGGCCGAGCCAGCCAAAGTCAGCATCGCCGAAAGTGGTATTCGCGGAGCCGAAGGAACCCAAGACACCGAGGAGGAAGGCCGGCAGGAAGGTAATGATGAGGCCATTAGCAAAAGCACCGAGCGCGGCGCCGCGGCGACCACCGGTGGCATTGCCGTAAACGCCTGCTGCGCCGCCAGTGAAGAAGTGCGGCACCAGACCAGGCAGAATCAGTGCAATGCCAAAGGCCGGATTGAGCCAGGTGGAAAGGACGGCAAGGCCGACAAGTCCGCCGAGGAAGGAGGAAATGAACCCAATGAGAACTGCGTTCTGGGCATAGGGAAATACGATCGGCGCATCCAGTGCGGGGATCGCGCCGGGCACGACCTTGGCGGCGATGCCCTGGAATGCGGGTACGAGCTCGCCCAAAATGGTGCGGACGCCAAAAAGGATGACGGCCACAGCCACGCCGAACTGGAGGCCTTGGGTGACGGACTGCATCAAGAAATTGCCCACGTTGCTAGCACCATCCGGGAAAGCAGTAAAGGCTTTTTCAGTGCCGGCGCGGGCAATGAAAAGCACGGCAAGGACCACGTACATCAGCGCCATGGACAGCGCGGTTGCCACCATAGAATCGCGCAGGAAGCGCAGGCCTTCTGGCAGCTTGAGGTCCTCAGTGGAGGGCGACATTTTCTTACCCTTGCCGCCCACTAGCTTGCCGACGCCGCCCGCAGCCAAATACCCCGCAGTGCCGAAGTGCCCGATGGCGACGGAATCATCTCCAGTAATGCGGCGGGTAAATGGGTGCGCGATGGCTGGGAGGGAGACCATGAGGATACCGAGTAGGGCAGCGCCGAAGGCAATCACAATCCATGAGGAATACCCGGCCGGCGCGAGCACCATAGTGAGCAGCGTCGCCATGAAGAGAACATGGTGGCCGGTGAGGAATACGTAGCTCATGGGCGTGAAGCGGGCGAGGAGCAGCGAGACCACAAAGCCAAGGATCATGATCCAGGCGACCTGGCTGCCAAATTCATCCTGGGCAATGCCTACGATTGCCTCATTGGTTGGCACCACGCCTTGCGCGCCAGTAGCGCCCGTAATCATGGCGCCGAGCGGCTCGAGCGAATCGGTGACTAGGCCGGCGCCGGCACTGATGAGCAAGAAGCCGAGCGTGGCCTTGATGGCGCCGCCGATGGTTTTGCCGGTGCCGCGTCCCATCGCGGCCAAGCCGACCGCGGTGATGATACCGATGAGGAATGCTGGAACAGAAAGAATTTCATTTACCAGGAAGTTCGCTATAGCAAGAAGAAAATCCATGAGGATGCTCCTTAAATGTCATAGAGCTCGCGCAGAGCCCTATCGATTTCAGACATAGAGGTGAAGTCTTTAATGACATGGACGGGAACGCCGACATCGCCCAGCGTTGCCGCAATTTCGCCGGAGGTGAGCAGGAAATCCGCCTCGCTCGCATGCCCCTTGGCGGAGATGGTGTCCGTGGCTTCTACATTCAGGTACGGTCCCCAGCCCCATTCGTCCAGGACCTGCTCGAGCGTGTTCTTAAGGAATAGCGAGGTGCCCAGGCCATTGCCGCATACGGTGAGGATCTTTCCCTTGGAAGCGACAGAATCTGCGGCCGTATGCTTTGCCTCTTGGGGCTCGGATGCTGCTTGTGGTTTGGCTGCTGGCTGCTTCTTGTTTTGCGTGGTTGCAGTGAGCACCGCGCGGAGTTCCCCTTCGGATTCCGCCCGATTGAGCTCGTCACGCTTAGTAGCAAGCAGCTTTGCCAGTTGTTTCATCGCCTGCAGATGCTCGGAGTCATTGCGCGCGGCAAACGCTACGACCAGGTCGACGGGATCGTTGGAATCGTGGCCGAATTTTACCGGCTCATCTAGGCGTACCCAGGACAGGGAGGTTTCCTTCACCGCCTCCGAAGGCCGTGCGTGGGCAAAGGCGAATCCCGGCGCAACCACGATATAGGGGCCCGTTTCTTCCACGGAATGCACCATTGCCTCGGTGTAGTCCGCGGTGATTGTGCCTGCTTCTTCCAGCAACGATCCCGCAAGCCGGATGGCTGCTCGCCAGTCCTTGGCGGCGCCGTGCAGCTCCACCGCGCCGGGCACCAAAAGGGAATCTAGTGTCGCCATATGTATCTCCCATCACAGAAGTAGTGACATCGGGGTCAATGTCACTGATGATTCTATGCTGCGTAAAATGGGAGGTAAAAGCAGGGGTAACGTTTGCACTGGGGCGGTTGGAGCTGCTGTAGAGACGGCCGAATTGGTTCTATAGGCCTTTAGCGTGGTCGCAATGCAAGGGGGAAGCCGTGTGTTCTCGGCAAGGCCGGAACTAGAAATGGACTCGTGCTAATGGGCGGAAATGAGAAATCCCCGCTGGTGCGGCGAGAAACACAGCTAAAGTGCTGTTTTGAGCACTACAATAGGCCCCTTCCGTTGGATACGGGAGGGAGCTGGATTCGCCTGTCAAGTACTGCCTACCTCAGTAAGAAGTAGGCCCGATTTCACTTCAGACTTTGTATCTTGGCGGGCTTAGGTTTCTGTAGTAGCTAGAACGGGAGATGTACGTGCGTTGTACGCGGGCAGTTAATCGAGCTCGAAAGTCTCGCGGCCGATTTCATCTTGGCTGAAGGACTTAGATGCAACAAGGTCCACAGGTGTAGCTAGATCATCGAGCTCGTAGGCTATTGTTCCGGCGACAGTGCCTCCCTTTTTAATCTGCTCCAGCTGAGTATCGGAAGTTTCAGGATCAATATAGGAACCGAGGTCGAGCTCGTTTACCTTATTCGGATCATTGTCTTGGATGGCGGTGAAGTACACGACAAAGTCGGTGGTAGTTAGGGTTTCATCCGTCTTATTCGTTACGTCGTAGTTAAAGACGAGAAGTGGCTTTTCACCTATTTCGTTGCCAGGCTCACCGGGCTTGACAACATGGTGATCGGTGATTTCGAACTTGGCGGCTGGAATATCCAGGACCCCATCTTTAAAGGTTTGGCTAAAATCTGTGCTCTTTAGCTCATTAACGGTTGTCGGATCATCCCTCACCTTCTTCATATGTGTGGTGAATTCCTTATCTTCAATCGCGACCTTGAAAGTTAAGGTGTCGTCATCGACAGAGAAATCTTTCTTGTCTGACGAAGCGGCCATCCACTCAGAGGCAGTTGCAACGGTATCGCGGTTTGAGGTAACGGTCTCACCGGATGCGGCGGCTTGAGCGTCAAAGGTGCCAATCCAGTAGATCATGCGATTTTCGCCGTTGTCCATGACCCATTCGATGGTGATGACGTCATCGGTGATGCTGGCCTCCATCCAGCCATCTTCAGAAGCGCTGTCCTCTTGTTTCCACGTTCCAATTACGGACTTCGCATCGGCCTGTGCATCGGACGTGGAATTGTTGGAGCCGTCTTCCTTTGGTTTGTCGCTGCTACTATCTGAGCAGGAAGTAAGCGTGAGTGCAGAGACGAGAATGAGAGAAGAGAGTAGTTTGCGCATAATTAACTTCTACCCTCAGGGGGTAGGAAGCGTACAAATACTCAATAGCGAAGGGGGCAAATTGGTCTTTGGCCACTCTTTGACTAATCTTTTGAGGGCGGATAATCGCCCAAGTGGGCGGGAAATCTGCGTGGGGCTATAGCTCAGTCGGTTAGAGCTACGGACTCATAATCCGTTGGTCGCGGGTTCGAGCCCCGCTGGCCCCACGGTGTGGGGGGAGCAAGGAGGCGTCGGCAAGCAAGGCCGGCGCCTTTTGTGTTTATCTGCGCATACGGGTGTGCTGATTGCGCAAGCGCGGGCGGTGAAGTCTAATAACCATATGGTTGAAGTAGATCCGCTCATTGAATCTCTCTACCGCTGGTCCGATATCAGTGGTGTGCTGCTGATGGGAATTATCGGTGGCACTATGGCGCGCAAGCGCGGCTACGATATCATCGGCTTTTTCTTCATTGCGATGTTTTCTTCCCTGGGCGGCGGTATGGTGCGCGATGTGCTCATTAACCGCGGCACTGTTGCGGCAATGAGCCAGCCCGAGTACCTGTACTTGGCCTTTACCGGTGCGCTGATTGCTCGCTTTGTTTATTTCAAAGGCAAGACCTGGGATTATCTGCAGGCGCATGGCGACGCCGTCGTTTCCGGCCTGTGGGCCGCCACCGGCGCGGTGAAGGCCATTACCTACGGCCTGCCGCTTATTCCATGCATCATGATGGGCGTGTTTACTGCCACGGGCGGATCGATGATTCGTGACATCGTGATGGGGCGCGAGCCGAGCGTATTTGGTGATAACCAGCCGACGGTTATCCCGGCTGTTGCTTGTGCTGTCATCGTCTTGGTGGGCCACCACTTCGACATGATGGCGGTGGGCATGATCATTGGGCCTTTAGTCTCCATCTTCTTGGCGCTGCTGGGCATTTGGGCCGGCTGGCGCGTGCCTGCCTACCAGGATTGGGCGCCCATTAATGACACCGCCGCACAGGTTAAAGTGTTGGCCAAGAAAGCCGAAAATAAAAGCCGTGCGGTTGGCCGCCGCCTCGAGCCGCACCGCCTACGTTCTTGGCGCCACCGCCAGATGGAGGCCGCGCTGCAGCGCCGCATTGAAAAGGAAGTGCGCTCCGGAAAGCGCCGCAAGGAGGCTGCTGCGGAGGCTAGCGAGTTTATGGAGTCCTTCGAATCCGATGTGGATCAGCTCAGCGCAGTGGTAGCAGAAGGCGATGACACGGACTTCGGCGTGGACCTCACCGGTGATTCCTACAACGAGGAGGAACAGGCCTCCCACGAGGAATCTCAACGCCTCCTTGATGCCATTTTGGAAGATGACAAGCTTACTGATGAACTCATTGATCGCCTCATGAAGCGCTATGACTCCCGCGACTAGGAGATAGGCTTAGCGCCCAACCGCACCGCAAAGCTGCGGGTCCGTGATATAGCCTTGCTCGCAGCCATATTGGGTCTGGATTTCTCCGGAGCTCTTATTCCGGTTGCCATTGGCATCGTTGCCGTAGCCGCACAGGTAGGCCGGACACTCTGCACTCGGCCCATTGGGCGCTTGTACTGGCGGTTGAGCGTTTGATTCCTTGCATAACGCGGCAAACTCCACCCAGGTGCCGTCCGCGCATTGGTACTGCGCGGTGTTTTCCTGCTGCTGGTTTTCGGTAGCCTGTTGCACGGCTTCCTGATTTTCGGTTTGCGGTTCGGCCTGCTGCGCGGCCTCGGTGGTTGCTACTTCCGTGGTCGCTTCTGGGGGTGTTTCCTCGGTGCTGGATTCTGTAGAGCTCGTCTCGGAGGCCGTTTCCGTAACGGTTTCTTTCACCGTGGAGATGGTGGTGGCGGTTTCGTCGCTGCCGCCGCAACCGGTGGCAAAAAGAGCTAGGGCGAAGAAGGGAATAAGGAATGATTTCTTCATGCCCCGCACAGTAGACAAACAAGGCAGACGATGCAGGAGTTTGTGCAGGGCATAGGGGAGTAGTGACTGTGCTAGGGGGAGTGTTTGCTCGGTTACTGGCAGCAAACTGGCACCCAGTTTTCAGGCGCGCGCCCTATTTTAGAGACATGAATCTGAAGTATTACTTCTACGAGCTGTGGAGCCTCTTCGTCGACCACGGCTTACCGCTTATCGCGCTGCTGCTGATCGGTATTTTGATACCGCGCATCGGTAGGCTGGCGATCCGCATTATGGAGCGCCGCCTCGATGAAGAGGAAGAAGCCACCAAGGCCCGTCTAGCGCTGACCGGTGCGCTGGTCTACATCGTGCAGGCCATCGCGTACTTCCTTATCATTTGGGCCGCGCTGACCAATCTCGGCGTGCCTGCAGTAGGCGCGGCGGTGCCGGCGACGATAGTTTCGGCCGCCGTCGGCTTTGGTGCCCAGTCCATCATCGCGGATTTTCTCTCTGGCTTTTTCATCCTTTCGGAAAAGCAATTCGGCGTAGGCGATTACGTCAGCTTTGATGGCGTGACCGATGTGGAAGGCACCGTGGTGATGCTGACCTTGCGCACCACCAAGGTGCGCACTCCCACTGGCGAGCTCGTCACCGTGCCCAATAGCTCGGCCGGCGCGGTGACCAACTATTCCCAGGAATGGTCGCGCGCCGTGGTCAACTTTGACGTGCCGGTGCAAGAGGGCGAGACTCTGCCAGAAATTACCCGCCGCGTGCGCACTATTTCCGAGCAGGCGATTCGAGAGCCGTCCATCGCCGTGGATGTCAATGGCGAGCTGGAGGTGCTGCCAGCCACCCAGTTGGTTGCCCCGCAGGCTGCCGGCCAATCCTGGCACGTGACCTACCGCGTGCTGGTCACCGTTAACCCCGCCCGCCAATGGGCGGTAGAGCGTGCCATCCGCTCCGCGTTGCTGTCGGAATTCTGGGACCACTACAACGTGGCCGATCTCGATGAACTGCAGCGCCCGCTGACGTCATCGCAGGGAATTACCGCGGCTCAGGAATCCGTCAAGGATGCTTCCACCGCAGGGGAGGGCTCCCACCCAGAGACGAAGGTGGAGCGCAGTGCCGACACCGAGAGTGCTGAGGTGGATGGCCCGGATAGCGATGGCCCTGGAAAACCCGCACTGCCTGATGCGGATGACCAAGAATCAGAGCCCTCCCAGGGCATCTGGCGTGGCGTGGAGACCAATAGCAAGTTTCAAAAGATCGCCACCTTTGGTGGCCGAGTCCGCGCATCTACCACGGGCCTTATCCTCGCGCTTCTTGTTGTCGGTGCTTTGACCCTGGCCTCGAGCAACCCGGACGATGCCGACGCTGGCTGGCTCTCGCCCGAGCATTGGCGCAATAGCGGCAAGGAAACCTCCTCCTCGCAGCCTGCCGAAGCCCCCTCAACCGAACCCATCCCTGAAACCACCGAATCCGGCACACAGAGCGAGCCGAGTGAGGAGGGCGCGGCTCCTTCTGAGGCCACCAACCCACAGGGCACTAATGACGCTGGCACGACTGATACGCCTGCCGGTGACAGGCAGGGACCGGGCGCTACTGGTAATGGCTCCCCGGCCCAGAGCGCAGCCACCGGTGCAGACAACGCGGGGACAGATTCCGGGAACGGGACCGGCGCCGGCACTGCGCCCGCTGCGGGAGGCGATGCTGGCGACGGCGCCCAAGTTTCGGGAACCGCCGGTAGTACGGGCACAGAGATTCTGGTTGAGCCGCGTTAATAGGCCGTGCCCTCTATCTCGACCACTGCTCCCTATTGTGGTTGGCAAAGCCGGCATAAACACTCATGTCATCGCCATTGACGTGCAGGAATGATTTTGTGTGGCAAAGATGAAATAGTGCGCTTCGGCCGCGCGTTGCACTGAGCATGACTTCACTTTTCGAACCACTGGAACTCGGCCGATACACGTTAGACAATCGCGTGACCATGGCGGCGCTGACCCGCCAGCGTACAGGCGAAAGCGGTGTCCCTACCGAGCTGCACCAGAAGTACTACTCGCAGCGTGCCACGGCCGGGCTGGTGGTCACGGAGGGAACCTTCCCGGCATGGACCAACCGTGCGTTCCCAGGGCAGGCAGGCATTGCCACCGAGGAGCAGGCAGAAGGCTGGCGCGCCGTCGCGGACCGCGTGCACGAGGAAGGCGGCACCCTGTTCATGCAGATCATGCACGGTGGCCGCACTAGCCACCCGGACCTGATTGACGGTGCGAACCCGGAGGCGCCGAGCGCCTTCGACTGGGGCGGAACCGTGCGTGGCTTCGCTGGAAAGATGGATGCGCCGGTGCCGCGCGAGCTGAAGAAGGAAGAGCTGCCGCGCATCGTGGAGGAATTCCGCCAGGGCGCACGCCGGGCTATTGACGCCGGCGTCGACGGCGTGGAAATCCACAACGCGAATGGCTACCTGCTGCATGAGTTTATGGCGGCTTCGTCCAATAAACGTGAGGATGAATTCGGCGGCAGCCCCGAAAATCGCTGGCGCCTGCCGGAAATGGTCATCCGCGCCGTGACGGAGGAAATCGGCGCCGACCGCGTGGGCGTGCGATTCTCCCCGGCGCACAATGTGCAGGGGGTTATCGAAGATGACCAGGACGATATGCTGGCCACCTACGGTGGTCTGCTCGATGCCCTGGCACCGCTGAACCTGGCTTATGTGTCCCTGCTACACAGCGAGCCGGAAAGCGAGCTTATCGCCACACTGGCACAAAAGGCCCGCGCAAATGGCGTCACCAAGGTGCTGATGAATGATGGCTTCCCCACGGTGACTTCTAAAGAAGATGCCCAGCGCGAAATCGAGCTGGATTACGTGGACGCCGCAGTGGTGGGTCGCCAGCTCATCGCCAACCCGGACCTGGTGCGCCGCTGGCGCGAGGGCCTCGAGCTCAACGAGCCGGACCAGGATACGTTTTACCTGGGCGGCGAGCGCGGCTACATCGACTATGAGTATGCCGCGGACTAGGGAAGAATCCGCGGCACCAAAGGGGGCCCGAAAGGCGGGCGAGTGATAGGTAGTGAAATTCCCCAGAGAGAGGGTATTTCACTATGACTATCGAAGGTGTACTACTCGTTCGTTAACACCGAGTACCTGTCATGTGACAGAACTTACAACTATTTGGTGTAGCCCTCACCCGGGCGCCAGGTCATGGTCACGGCCTCGCGCACCGGGGACTTGGCGGTGAGCAGGTTATCCACGCGCAACCAGTGCATTTCCGCCGAATCCGGGCGCACGGTGACATAGCTGTAGCCGTGGTGGTCCAGATCCACGTGGCGGGTGTGCGGGTTGGCACCTAGCAGGTAGCGCTCGGCCAGCTTGGAAAGCTCATTGCCTTCCGGAAGTTTCAGCTGCTCGTTCACGTTCGGCGCAGACACGGAGGAGCAGACCATCTCAGCGCCGAAAACGCGGCCATCCTTGCTGATATTGTGCGCCCACTCGGAGTGGATATCGCCGGTGACAAAGAGGGTGTGGGAGTCGTGCTTAGAGAGGGCGTCGATAAGCAAGCGGCGCTCCGCCGAGTAGCCATCCCACTGGTCGCCGTTGACCGGAATGCCGGTGATATTAGAAGACAGCGAGGAAGAAACCGGCTTTGTCTTGTCATCTTGTTGCAGGGTAGCCAGGTTCATGGGGGAGAACATGACGGAATTGCCCAGCATATTCCACTTGGCAGAAGAGGTCTCAATCTTATTGAGCAGCCAGTTGTACTGCTCGGAGCCGAGCATCGTGCGGCCTTCGGCGGCCATCTTGCGCGGGCCAAAGCGCACCTGCTCATCGCGGTAGGTACGCAGGTCCATCATGGTCAGCTCCACCAGGTCGCCGAAGGTCAGGCTGCGGTAGAGGTGGCCCTGCTCCGACGGGTTGGTCGCGCGCACCGGCATCCATTCGAAGTAGGCCTGCATGGCGGCCTTGCGGCGGTCTAGGAAGGCGCCCTCCTTGCCTTCGGTGTGGTTCTCGGCGCCCTCGCGCCAGTTATCGTTGGCCACCTCATGGTCATCCCACACCACAACCCACGGCAGCGCACCGTGTGCGGCCTGCAGGTTCTCATCGGTGCGGTAGCGGCCGAAGCGGATGCGGTAATCCTCCAGCGAGATAATCTCGTGCGCAGGGTGGTGCAGGCGCACCGGGCCATAGCCGGCGTATTCGCGCTGCGGATACTCGTAGATATAGTCGCCCAAGAAAATCATGTAATCCAGCTGGTCCGCGCGGCCGCGCTGGGCAATATCGCCATAGGCGTTGAAGAAGCCGGACTCCCAATTGGCGCAGCTAGCCACGCCAAATGTCAGCTCCTCCGGGGAGGCGCTCAGCGCCGGGGCGGTCTTGGTGCGACCAATGGGCGAGTACTTATCCTGCGCCTTAAAGCGGAAGAAATACACGGTCTCCGGCTCCAAGCCGTGCGGGTCCACATGCACGGTGTGGTCCTGGTTGACATCGGTGGTCACTTCGCCCCGCTTGACGACGTCCCCAAAGCCCTCATCCTTGGCAATTTCCCACTCCACCCGGGTGGCCTCGCCCAGCCCGGAGCCCGGCATGGCATCGGCCTCCGGGGTCACGCGGGTCCACAGGACGACCGAATCCGGGATCGGGTCACCCGAGGCAACTCCGTGGAGGAAGGGTCGCTCGCCCAGCTTGGGCTCCACCATGTGCTGCTCCACGCGCGGGGAGAGGCTGCTTTGGGCATTGGCGGTATTCGCGGCGGCAGTGGACAAAGCGATAGCGGCACCGGCGGTGCCGGTGGTCTGCAGGAAGCGGCGGCGATTGACTGCGCTGCCCGTGTTCTTAGAATTATAAGACATGGTTGAAAGTTTTCTCATGTCTAATGGGTGTGCAACCGTTTCCTGCCCGATTCCATAAAATGTTCTTGTTGTTTTAACCGGTGGTTTACTTGGCCGGCCGCCTGTGGGCCTGACGCCTCTGGCGGCTGTGGGTTTCGAGGGGCTTTCGCCGGCTTCTGTGGCTTAGGTCCAGTCTGATCGGGCTGATTTGAGGCCTTTAGGGCTGAATTGAGGGATCCATTCGCTCAGATCGGCCCGATCACCTTGGACCTAAGGTGTGCGGGACCCAGTAGACCTAAGGTATGTGGGATTCGTGAACCCAAGGCGTACGCAGGCCCAGTAGGCCAAAGGAGTAACCGGCTCGAGAAGGCGCGCCCAAAGCGGTCCAGTCCTTTCGAATGCGGCTCAGTAGGCTAGAGGATATGAGTGAATTTAGCCAAATTAGCCAGTGGCCCGCGGATACGGTGGCTGGAGCCTTACTACACCAAGGTGAGGTGACAGAAACGGTGGGGGATACTGCCCGCGAGTTTCCGGTGGCATCAGTGACCAAGCTGGTTGCGGCCTACGGTGTGATGCTGGCCGTGGAAGAAGGCGCGGTGGAATTGAAGCAGCCGGCTGGTCCGGAGGGCTCCACTCTCGAGCACCTGCTTGCCCACGCCTCTGGCATTTCCTTTGACTCCCGGGAGCCGCAGAAGCCAGTGGGCGAGCGCCGCATCTATTCCTCGGCCGGTTATGAGTGGGCCGCGGATATCGTGGCCGAAGCTACGGGCATGGACTTTGCCGAGTACCTGTGCGAAGGCATATTGACCCCGCTGGGCATGAAGTCCACCCGGCTCGAAGGCTCGGCCGGGCACGGTTTGGTTTCCACAGTGGAGGACCTCGCGGCCTTTGTCGCGGAAGTTCAGGACCCACAACTCCTGCACCCCTCCACCGTGGCCGACATGCGCCGCGTTCACTTCAATGGATTGCGCGGCATTGTTCCGGGCTACGGCAGCTTCAAAGACTGCACCTGGGGCCTAGGTTTTGAAATCCACGGCGATAAGGAACACTGGATGGGCTCCTTGCCTGCCGACGCCGTCGGGCACTTCGGTATGTCCGGCACCTACCTCTGGGTCGCCGGCGACTATGCCATGGTTGCGCTCACAGACCGCGACTTTGGCGAGTGGTGCAAGCCCCTCTGGCACGATACAAACACCGCCATCTGGAATTCTTTGTAATCTGCTAGCTTTGGCGGAGCGAGCGCCTTCTACTGGGGGAAGTGGCGCGGTGGAAGGCTCCCCCGTGGGGGCGGGGAGAAGCCGGGGAATTTCGTGCGAAAGGGGCCATCTTGCGCGGGAAACTGGCATGAGCGCATGGGCGACTGTTGCGTGAGAGCCTAGTTGCGCTTTCCGGTGCGTGAGCAGGGCTTCTGTCGCCTGCCGTCAAGGAGGGTAAGAATTTTCTCAGCAAACTCCAAATTTCACATTTGTAACATTGGTTTCACCTGCAACTTTAGCCCCAGTCTGTACCTAGGGTTGAGGTTTAGCAAATGGGGGTTGAAGTGAAAGTTGAGGGTTGTAGGGAGGGGTGTGACGCAGGAAAATTAAAAGCAGACGCATCAGACAGTTCGTTGGGGAAGACGAAGCTCGTCTTGCATCGCGCCGGGCCGGCAGGCCTCGTGCGGTGGTGATCTATGTCGAGGGAGAATCGGCTATGAATACGTGCGTTAACCCTGCGCCGGTTGAACAGCCGGCCTCCACCTCCACGTGGCCCTCCGTCAACGGTGGCGCCACCGTGGTCACCGGTGTGCTCAAGATTTCCGGGATGCCGCGCACGCTGCGCTCGGAGATTGAACACGCCATGGATCGGTGCATCCGTACCGAGTCGGAATTTATCATTCCGGGCGATGACCCACTGACCGCTCAGTGGTGCACCCGCTGGTTTCGGGATGGGCTTTCCGTAGCGGCGCTTGCCCAAGGCGGCAGCGCCTGCGCCAACGCAGGCAGCGGTATCGGCTGCTACCAGGTGCTTACTGGCACCCGCGAGGAGCTGGACGCGCTTGACTGCGTCGTGCGCTACCTCGCGCAGCGCCACGGTTTTACTGCTGCCGTGCGCCTGCCACAATAAGCGCACAAAGGGGCTGGCCAGCCTAAGCTGGGGCAGCCCCTTTGAGCTGCGGTGAGCATGCAGCGCGGCTTAGTTATCCTCTGCGAACGGATCGAGGATCTTATCGGGCAGTTCGGCCACGGATTTCAGCACGGCAGAAGGGCGGTACGGGTAGCGGGAAATTTCTCGGTCATCGGAGATACCGGAGCGCACCAATACCGTGCGCATACCGGCCTCAAGGCCCGCCTTCACGTCGGTATCCATGCGGTCACCAATCATGACCGTGTGCTCCGAGTGAGCACCAATATGATTGAGCGCCGAGCGCATCATGACCGGGTTGGGCTTGCCTACATAATAAGGCTCGCGGTTGGTGGCGGCGGTAATCAGCGCGGCTACGGCGCCGGTGGCCGGCAGTACACCCTCAGGAGCCGGGCCGGTAACATCCGGGTTGGTGGCGATAAAACGTGCGCCATTGCGGATGAGATTGATGGCGTTGGTGATGGCTTCAAAGGAATAAGTGCGGGTTTCACCAAGCACCACGAAATCTGGGTCATCGTTGGTGAGGATCCAGCCTGCCTCGTGCATGGCGGTGGTCAGGCCGGATTCGCCTACTACGTAGGCCTTGCTGGAGCTTACCTGGCTGGAAAGAAAGTTCGCGGTAGCGGTAGCGGAGGTCCAGATGCGCTCAGCGGGAATGTCTAGACCAGTATTGCGCAGGCGTGCAGATAGGTCCCGCGGGGTAGACATGGAGTTATTGGTCAGCACCATGTACTCGATGTCATTGTCTTTAAGTGCCTGGATAAATTTATCGGCGCCAGGGATCATCTCACCTTCTTTGATGAGCACGCCGTCCATATCGGATAGATAAGAAATCATTGGTTATCCTCCACATATTCGGCGATATCGCCGATGGTTTCGCAGTTGAGCATCGTTTCCTCAGAAAAGCGCACCTGGAAGGTCTCTTCCGCGCGCACGGTGAGCTCCACCAGATCAAGCGACTCTACCCCGATATCCTTCAAGCGGGTCTCGCGGCCCAAGTCTTCCTCGGTCCCGGTGACCTTGTGGATGAGTGCGATGAGCTGGCCGAGAGTATCTCGCTCCGGCTCCTTGTCCGGCGCACTTGCATTGAATTTTGCCTGCAATTGGGCACTGAGGTCGTTTGCCATGCCCACCAGTCTAGTATTGATTGCGTTATGGCATTGAGAAAACGTTCTTCCGTTGTGGCGCGTAGTTGGCTCAAGCGCCTGCGCCCCTCGCACCGCGCCGAGCTAGAAAAGCTCTATGGCGGATTGCATGATCCCTCTACCGAGCCGGGGCTTACCCACATCAGCGCGTCCGGCACCGTGGATCACGATGGCCTAGACATTGCCTGGTATGAAGTTGGCCAGGAGGACGCCCCGGTGACGGTGGTCTTCATCCACGGCTATTGCCTGTCCTCAGAAGCCTATTATGACCAGGCCAATTACCTGCGTGGCCGCAATGTGCGCGCACTCTTGGTGGACCTGCGCGGGCATGGGCAGTCCTCCACGGTCGACCCGGAAGAGTGCACCGTTGACGCGGCTGCCGACGACGTCCTAGCCGTCATCCGCGAGCGCGCTCCCCGCGGCAACTTGGTCATCGTGGGCCATTCCCTGGGAGGCATGGTTGCCTTGAATCTTATCCGCCGTGCGCCGACCGAGATTTATGGGCGTATCAAGGGCGCGTTGCTAATTTCTACCTCTATGCGCCGCTTTGCGGCCAAGGGCGTGGCCCAGATTTTGCAGTCCAAGTCCCTGCACGCGCTCTACCGCCTGTGCCTGCGCTTGCCAGGTCGCGTCGATAACGCCCGCTTTGAAGTTGCTCGCTTTATCGCCCCGCTTTTTGCCGCGACCTTAGCCGGCTTTCCCCAGATGGAGAAGCTGCAATTTCACGTAGCCATGCTTCTCGATACCCCCTTGGCCTCCTACTCCGGTTTCTTCGACGATCTTCTGCAACACGCTGAGTACGGCGCCGCCGAAAGGCTAGCGAAGCTCCACGGCGAGGTAGTGGTGGGCACTGCCGATATTGTCACCCCGCGGTCGCAATCCGAAGTCCTGTGTGAGAATTGGCCCGCCGCGAGCCTGCAGACGGTAGAAGGCTCAGGGCACATGGTGATTCTCGAAGATCCTGAGGCTATCTCCACGGCCCTCGGCCGCGTCCTCGACGCGATTTAAGCTGGCCAGCCCCAGAGCCTTTCTTCGGGCACGCAAAAGGCGCCGCGGCGGGAAGCCGGCGGCGCCTTACTTGCAACGCAGTGGTGCGGGTCTAGCCCGCACCAATACGGGGTTAGTCCTCGATGTGGGTGGTAGCGGTCGGATCATCCAGCTTGAGATCCTTGGCTGCCTTCTCCACAACGGAGCGCTCAATCTTGCCCTCGCGAGCCAGGCCGTCGAGTACGGCGACGACGATCGACTCGGCATCGATGTTGAAGTAGCGGCGTGCGCCTTCGCGAGTATCAGAGAAGCCGAAGCCATCCGCACCCAAGGTGATGTAGGTACCTGGGACGTATGGGCGGATCTGCTCCTGCAGCTCGGTGGTGAAGTCAGAGACACCAACGAACGGACCCTCGTAGCCCTTGAGCTGGGAGGTAGCAAATGCCTCGGTCGGCTCCTCGCCCTTGCGCAGGGCCTCCTTATTGCGGCGGGCACCGTCGCGGGCCAGCTCGTTCCAGGAGGTGACGGAGAAGATGGAGGCCTTGACATCGAAGTCGTCGGCAAGCAGCTGCTGCGCGCGCAGCGCCTCGTGCACGCCCACACCGGAAGCCAAGATATTGGCAGCAATAGAGCCGCCCTCAACGGTGTTGAAGTGGTAGATGCCCTTGTGCAGGCCCTCCACGTCCAAGTCCTCCGGCTCGGCCGGCTGGTGCACCGGCTCGTTGTAGACGGTGAGGTAGTACATGACGGCCTCGTTGTCCTCGCCGTACATGCGCTCAATACCGCGGGTGACCAAGTGGGCAACCTCGTAGCCAAAGGCCGGGTCATAGGAAACTACAGCCGGGTTGGTAGCGGCCAGGACAGGGGAGTGGCCGTCCATGTGCTGCAGGCCCTCACCGGTCAGGGTGGTGCGGCCGGCGGTAGCGCCAATAATGAAGCCGCGGCCCATCTGGTCACCAGCTGCCCAGAAGGCATCGCCGGTGCGCTGGAAGCCAAACATCGAGTAGAAGATGTACAGCGGAATCATGGCTTCGCCCTGGGTGGCGTAGGACGTAGCTGCCGCGGTGAAGGAGGCGGCGGCACCGGCCTCAGAAATGCCCTCGTGCATGATCTGGCCGTCGGTGGCCTCGCGGTAAGAAAGCATCAAGTCGTGGTCAACCGGCACGTAGTTCTGTCCGCGTGGGTTCCAGATCTTCATGGTGGGGAACCAGGAGTCCATACCAAAGGTGCGGGCCTCGTCCGGAATGATTGGCACAACGCGCTTGCCCAGCTCCTTGTTGCGCATGATCTCTTTAAAGGTGCGCACCAAGGCCATGGTGGTAGCTACTTCCTGCTTGCCGGAACCCTTGCGCACGGAGCGCAGCTTGTCCAGCGCCGGTGCCTCGAGCGGGGTGAAGTCCTCACGGCGCTCCGGCAGGAAGCCGCCGAGCTCTTTACGACGCTCCAGCATGTACTTGATCTCCGGGGAATCCTTGCCCGGGTGGTAGTACGGCGGCAGGTACGGATCCTTTTCCAACTCCGCATCGGAGAATGGAATCTCCTGCTTATCGCGGAAGCGCTTCAGGTCATCCAGGGTCAGCTTCTTCATCTGGTGGGTAGCGTTGCGGCCCTCGAAGTTGTGGCCCAGACCGTAGCCCTTAATGGTGTGTGCCAGGATGACGGTTGGCTTGCCGGTGCCCTTGTTCTCCAGCGCGCGAGCGTAGGCGGCGTAGACCTTGCGGTAATCGTGGCCGCCGCGGCGCAGCGCCCAAATCTCATCATCGGACATGTCCTCTACCAGCTTGGCCGTGCGCTCATCGCGGCCGAAGAAGTGCTCGCGCACATAGGCTCCATCGTTGGCCTTGAAGGTCTGGTAATCACCATCGGAGGTGGTGTTCATGACGTTGACCAGGGCACCCTCGGTGTCCTTTTCCAGCAGCTTATCCCAGCCGCGGCCCCAAATAACCTTGATGACCTCCCAGCCGGCGCCGCGGAAGAAGGATTCCAGCTCCTGGATGATCTGGGTATTGCCGCGAACCGGGCCGTCAAGGCGCTGCAGGTTGCAGTTGACCACGAAGGTGAGGTTATCCAGCTCGTAGAGGGATGCGATCTGCAGCAGGCCGCGGGATTCTGGCTCGTCCATCTCGCCATCGCCCAAGAAAGCCCATACGTGCTGATTGGAGGTGTCCTTGATGCCGCGGGTCTCCAGGTACTTATTAAAGCGCGCCTGGTAGATAGCGTTAATCGGGCCCAAGCCCATGGATACGGTGGGGAATTCCCAGAACCATGGCATCAGGCGCGGGTGCGGGTAGGAGGGCAGGCCCTCGCCCTCACCGCGGGAGACCTCTTGGCGGAAGCTGTCCAGATCCTTTTCGGTAAGGCGGCCTTCCATGTATGCGCGCGCGTACATGCCTGGGGAAGCGTGGCCCTGGAAAAAGACCTGGTCGCCGCCCGAAGGATCGTCCTTGCCCTTGAAGAAGTGGTTCAGGCCGACCTCATACAGCGGGGCAGCGCCTGCGTAGGTGGAGATGTGTCCGCCCACGCCAATGCCTGGGCGCTGTGCGCGGTGCACCATGACGGCTGCGTTCCAGCGGATCCAGCGGCGGTAGCGCTTTTCCAGCTCCTCATCACCTGGGAACTCCGGCTCCATGGTGGTGGGGATGGTGTTGACGAAGTCCGTAGACGTCAACGACGGCACCTCAACGCGCTTCGCGGTAGCGCGCTCGAGCAGGCGCAGCATCAGGTAGCGTGCGCGCTCCGGATCGGAGTGGTCCAGCAGACCATCGAGGGAGTCCATCCACTCGCGAGTCTCTTCTGGATCATTATCGTGAAGATACGATGCAACGCCGTCGCGGATGAGGGGGAAGTTGGAGTCGCCCTGGTGGGCGTCCTTCTCGGCCATTTAAACCTCCTATTTAAGGGTCTGCACAGTTTGCTTACTACGATACGCGCTCACAGATCCACAGTCGTTGTGAAGTCCGACTTAAGGGTACGTGCGGTACGTTACATTGCTATAACCAGTATCTTTGCGAAGTTCGGTGGGGTAGAAGAGGGTAGTTTGCTAACTCTGTGGATTCGGTTGCGGCAGCGGGAGGGCCTGCAAAATGGGGGAATTGTGGCCCTTAGGCGGGTAAAAGGGTCCGGTGGGCGTTAAAATACTTCTATTAAGCCGCGATTTACCCGCAGGATGTGGGCAATACGCGGACCAGACATTCACTAAATCAGGAAGGAAATGCATAGTGGCTGACGCTGCAGTCAAGCTCGGAATCAAGGAAGGGCAAATCGCCCTGGAGCTTGGTTGGGACGAGGATTGCGATACCGCGATCTCTGAATCGATCGAGGCCGTGCTCGGTGATGACTTCTTGGAAGAAGAAAATGACGAGCTGTGCGATGTAGTTCTTCTTTGGTGGCGCGAAGAAGATGGCGACCTTGTGGATGGACTGGTGGACGCGAGCCGCCCGCTGGCCGATAACGGCGCAGTCTGGCTGCTTACCCCGGGTGCCGGCAAGCCGGGAACCGTAGAGCCTGGGCTCATCTCTGAGTCCGCTCAGCTGGCAGGCCTAGTGCAGACCAAGGCGGAGCGCCTAGGCGAGTGGCAAGGCTCGTGCTTGGTGCAGCGCGGCTACACTAAGAAGTAGGGCTTTACCTGCCGATTTGTGTTGCTTTAGCAACCTGCGCTACTGTTTCTAACAGCGCAAGAGCGCATGCGGCTTTAGCTCAGCTGGAAGAGCAATTGGTTTACACCCAATAGGTCGGGGGTTCGATCCCCTCAGGCCGCACAAGACAGACCGCCTCTCGGATTCGTTTCCGGGAGGCGGTCATTTTTGCGTAAGTGGGGGTAAGGGTGGCTTAAGGGTTAAGGGTCAAAATGTGTGTCTGGATGGGTGCGTCATTGGGGCTAGATTTTCCAGCTTCCAGGCCGGCTGACTGGGGGTAGACGGTGTCAGCGAAGTCCTAATCGTGGGGCTAATCAGTACGGCCGACGCTGCGCTAGGAAACGCCGGCCAGGCAGCAACTACTACGCCACCGCCCCAACGTGCGCGACACTAGAGCCAATTCATTGAGCTAGTGCTGTTCAGCTTGTCAGCGCAGCGCAGCAGGCGATGATCTGGGAAAATGCTGCTGCACTGGTGACATCGGGGTGATTCTTGGACCTGATCCCCGACGTGTCCACTTTCCGGGGGTCAGGCCCTAGTTCGTACATGAACTTCTGTAGGCTCGAGTACGCACGGTCCATAATCTGGAGTCGCAGCGTACGGTTGAACGGCAGGAACACTATCATCACCATTTGTCTTTTCAACGCGTGCGTAGACACCACGTTCACCGGCTCGCTTTACCGGAACGGAATCCGTAGATGCCTCCGCCACCGAAGGAGTCAACGCAATAGCTAATGTCAATTACCCCTTTTTTCTATAAAAGGATTAGGCATATCAACTTGAAATGCCCCGATTTTTAAGTGCTATCTGGGCTTTTATAGATTAATCAAGAAATAAAAGACGCTCTGCAAGCATGATGCGCCCATTCTCCACCGCGCGTATGAAAGAGGGGGAGGCTCTCCGAAGCTATCTTTGGGGGCAGGAAGAGGTCTCTTGAAAAAGGGGCGAAACTCCTCCCACGGTGAGTTTTATTTTGAATAACGGCGCTATAGGTCTACAAATCGTTCTACCTCATGTAAACATGTTTACATGAGTGGATCGGTAATTAGCTTGCGCGTTGATGCCCAGCAAAAGGAGCGCCTTGATGCGCTTGCTTCTCGAACAGGGCGATCTGGAGCCTTTTATCTTCGCAAGGCCCTTGATTCCTATTTAGATCAACTTGAGTACGTATACATACTTGAGGCAGAAGCTGAGGCAGCTCGACGCGGCGAGCTAGAGACGATTTCGCTCCAGGAACTAGAGGACGAGTGTGGCTTGGTCGATTAGGTTTACTCCGCGTGCTGCAAAATCTTTCCGGAAGCTTGATAAGCCAGTACAAAAACACATCAGTAAGTTTCTCCGCGAGGTAGCAGAGTTAGACGATCCTCGCGTGGGCGGTAAGGGACTCGTTGGAGACAAGTCTGGCTTGTGGCGGTGGAGAGTAGGAGACTACCGGGTAACCTCCTCTATTTACGAAGATGTCGTAGTCATTAACGTCGTCGATGTTGGCCACCGGCGCAATATTTACCTGTAGGGCATACCACTAACCACCGTCGCCCCTGACATATTTCTTGCTATATGGCGGGACATATGTCTCTCAGAAAGCAGTATCACCTGTACTTTCGGCGGCAACCAAATCTATTGATTTGGGCGGCAACCCGACGAGCCGCCAGGCGAGGCGGGAGCACCAAGAGCACCTCAGCACAACAGTGATGTCGGTTAGTTATCTCAAAACATGAGCTCGCGGAAATATAGCCATAATCAGCCCAGGAAAAGGCAGACCCGTGGGTGAGCCTCTATAAGCAAATTGCCCTTGAACAGCACCTGCGAGAATATGAATATACAGGACAGACCCTAGAAATCCCCGATCCCAGACACACTTTTTGACCCTTAGCCCTAACTTGTGGCCACGTTATGCTCCAAGAGGAGAGGGGTTAGTAGCGCTCGCGGCGGCGTTTGTTCAGCTTGGCGTAGTGATCTGGTTTGGAGTCGCCGTAGCGCGAGCGATTGCGGCGGCTGGCGGCGTGCGAGGAGGATGCGGCGGCAACGGCGGAGGAATCGTCGTGCGCGGCTGCATGCTCGCGGGGGGCGGAGTCAGTGCTGGCCGTTGGCTCTGCGGGGCTGTGGTCCGCAGCAGGGGCCTCAGCAGTGGCGGGCTCGGATGGGGTTGAGGCATCGGCGTCGAGGGCGGCGAGGGCCTCTTCTTCCTCGCGCAGGCGGCGGCGCTCACGGATTTCGGACCATACGAAGTAGCCCAAGCCCAGCGGGGCCATGATGCCGAAGGCAATCCATTGGTAGCCGTAGGAGAGGTGGTTGCCGCGGTCGAGCTGCGGGATCGGCATGGGGTTGAGCACGCCGGGCTGGTCGGCGGAGAGTTGGATGTAGTCGTGGGCCAAAGGGGCGTCGATAAGCGAGGCAATCTGCTCCGTATGGATGGAGTAGACCTGCTGGTAGCCCTCCCGTTTAATGGGGGCGGACTGGTGCTGAGCCTCATCGGCGCGGATCATGCCGGTCAAAGTCGTTTCGCCAGAAGGGGCAGGGGGAATATCCGGCACGGCGTTGGCCTCGCCGGCCTTGACCCAGCCGCGGTTAACCAGGATGGTCAGGCCGGAATCGGTGCGGAAGGGAACCAGAGATTGGTAGGACGGACCGGAATCGACCGGGCGCAGGCGCAACAGCACCTCGTCTTGCGGCAGGTAATGGCCGTGCAGGGTGGCGCGGGACCACTCATCGTCCTTGATGGCGCCGTTGCCATCCACGAGGTCTTCCACCGGCTGGGGGTCAGCCTCATAGGCGTGGGTGATGAGCTCGTTGCGTTCCACAATGTCATCGTCCTTGCCCAGCTGCCACGGGGCAAGGACGGTAAAAGCAAGATAGGAAAATGCCACGACGAAAAGTAGCAGTAGAACCCAACCCGGCTTAAGGAACGTCTTTAGCATGGGGCCTAGTCTAGTCGCGGTTAGCGCGAATCCAATCCAGCAGGCCAGGCACGGCGGCCTCGATATTCTTGCGCGTGGTTTCAAAATCCGCTGCGGAACCGTAATACGGGTCTGCCACGTCCGCGTCCTCCGGGGAGTTGGGGTCGAAGCTGCGCATCAGGCGAATCTTGTCGGGATCGATGCCGTGCTCAATGAGGGCCGCGCGGTGGCCCTTGTCCATAGCAATGAAGAGATCAGCGTCCATGTGCTCGGTGCCCAGCTTAGCCGCGCGGTGGGAACCGCCATCGTGGCCGCCGCGGCGCAGTTCGGCAACTGCGCGTTCGTCCGCGCCCTGGCCTACATGCCAGCCGCCGAGGCCGCAGGAATCTACGGTGGCGACGAGGTCTAGCATGTCCTTTTCCATTTCATCGCGCACGATGATTTCTGCCATGGGGGAGCGGCAGATATTTCCGGTGCAAACAAAAACGAGGTAAAGGCCGGAGCGGGTATCGGTCTCGGTCATGCGGAAAACCCCTTCGCGCGAATAGTACTGTGGTGCGGAAGATAGGATATAGCAGTAGTAACTATTCCATGAAACGAGCATAAAGGAGCACCTCCATGTCCGCTGTGAGCGTGGGCGATGTCCGCCGCGTACTCGATGAGGCCTACCCGCCGCACCTGGCGGAAAAGTGGGACGCCGTGGGGCTTATCTGCGGCGATCCGGCCGCGGAGGTAAAGCGGGTGGCTTTCGCTTTGGACTGCACCCAAGCGGTGGCCGAGCGCGCGGTGGAGCTCGGCGCGGACATGCTCGTGGTTCACCACCCGTTGCTGCTGCGCGGGGTGGAGTCTGTGGCGGCCGATACGCCCAAGGGCAAGGTAGTGCACACGTTGGTCAGCAATGGCGTTGCGCTCTTTGCGGCCCACACCAACGCGGATAAGGCGCGGCCGGGCGTCAACGATAAGCTCGCGGAGCTGGTAGGCATCAACCCCGGCCGGCCCATCGTGCCGGAGCCCCAGGGCGTGGATAAGTGGGGCGTGCACGTGCCGGTTGCCGCGGCCGAGGAGGTAAAGCAGGCGCTTTTCGACGCCGGCGCGGGACACATCGGCTCTTACTCCCACTGCTCCTTCGATATCGCGGGCACGGGCCAATTCCAGCCGGAGGAGGGAGCTGACCCGACCGAAGGCGAGATCGGCGCGCTGCACCGAGGCGAGGAACTCCGTGTCGAGTTCGTCGCCCCAGCCGCACTTCGCTCCTCTTTGCTGCAGGCTCTGCATACCGCCCACCCTTATGAGGTGCCGGCCTATGACATCACGGAAACCGCCGGCCACCAGAACCTAGATGAGGCGCTCGGCCTGGGGCGTGTGGGAGAATTACCGCAGGAGATGACCCTGCGCGAGTTCACCCAGCAGGTGGCTAATGCCCTGCCGGAGACCGCCTGGGGTATCCGCGCCGCCGGTGATCCGGAACAGAAGGTGCGCACCGTGGCCGTGTCTTCCGGTTCGGGAGATTCTTTCCTCTCCGCGGCCGCGAAGCTAGGCGTGGACGTGTATGTTACCTCGGATCTGCGCCACCACCCGGTGGATGAGCATCTGCGCGCCGGCGGCCCGGCCGTCATCGATACCGCCCACTGGGCCAGCGAATTTCCGTGGACGGCCCAAGCGCGCGATATCGTAGAGAATGCTTTAGAACTGGATACGGAAATTATTAGCCTGCGCACCGACCCGTGGACTATCTCTGCGCACCCAAAGGAGTCATAAGTGAAACTATCGCAAGAACTACAGCCGGTACTGCTGGAGCTGGCCAACCTGGAACGCTCGCAGGGCCATGGCGCAAAGAAGGAAATCCCGGAGCAAGCCGAGTATGACAAGGCCAAGGAGGAGCACAAGCGTCTGCTGGATGCCTCCGGTTCTGCGCAGATGGCCGTCGATGACATGGAGACCGAAATCCTGCGCATCCAGGCCGATGAGCGCAAGCTGCGCCAGCGCGAGCGTGATGATAAGCGCCAGCTCGGCGCCGCAGTGGACCCAGAAACCCGCAAGGATCTGGAGCACGACCTCTACGCTGCCAAGTCCCGCATCGCAGATCTCATGAGCGAGCTGCAGGAGGCGCATAACGAGGTGCACGCGCTGCGTTCCAATCTGGATGTCCACGGCGCGCGCGTTTCTGATTCCGAGCGCAAGCTGGAAAGGCTGCGCCGTGCGGCCGAGGCGGCTAAGGAAGCGGCCGCCAATCAAGAGGAACCGGCCGTGCGCATCGGCGAGCTGCGCGATCAACTGCCCGCCGGAGTGCTCAGCGAGTACGACACCCAGCGCGAGGAAAATGGCGTAGGCGCCGCCCAGTTCAAGGCCAACCGCGCCTGCGGCGGCTGCTTCATCGTCCTGCCTCCGGCCGAGCAAAACGCTGTGCGCAATGCCCCGGCCGATGAGCTGCCGCAGTGCGGCGATTGCGGCTCCTACCTGGTGCGCCTGGTCTAATGAAGGTCATCATTTACGCTGATGGCGGCTCCCGCGGCAACCCCGGAGTAGCCGGTTCCGGCACCGTTATCTATGACAGCAGCGGTCAGCGCATCCTGCGCGAAATTGTCTACGTGGTAGGAACCAAGTCCACCAATAACGTCGCTGAGTACAACGGCCTGCTGCGCGGCCTTGAAGCCGCCACTGAGCTGGGCGCTACCGAGGTGGAATTCCACATGGATTCCAAGCTGGTGGTGGAACAGATCAACGGCCGCTGGAAGATCAAGCACCCTGATATGCAGAAGCTGGCGCTGCGCGCCCGCGAATACATCAACGGCTTTTCTTCTTTCAGCCTGGACTGGGTACCGCGCGCCAAAAACAAGGTGGCAGACGCCCTGTCTAATGACGCCATGGATGCCGCGGCCGCCGGGCACCCAGAAGGCATTGTTGTTGGCGAAGAAAACTCCGAGTCAGCCCCAGCCGCGGAGCAGGACACCACCGCGCCGCACCCCACCGATTGGCTGGGGGATCGCGGACCTACCACTCGCTTTATCTTGCTGCGCCATGGGCAGACGGAGATGTCGGCCGCCAAGCAGTACTCCGGCCGCGCCAATCCGGGCCTTACGGAGCTCGGACAAAAGCAGGCGCTTGCTGCTGCCCAAGCGCTTGCCGGCACCGACTTTGATGCCATCGTCTGCTCGCCCCTGCGTCGCTGCCAGGAAACTGCATCGGCCGTAGCCAATGGCCGCGATATCGCGGTAGAAACCGTCGAAGGCCTCATCGAGGTGGACTTCGGTGCGTGGGAAGGCAAGACCGCAGCCGAGGCCCACCAGCGCGATCCGGAACTCCACGAGGAATGGCTGCACGATGCGAGCGTCGCCTGTCCGGGCGGCGAATCGCTGCAAGCGGTCAACCGCCGCGTGCGCACCACCCGCAAGGAGCTCCAAGAGCGCTTCGCAGGCAAGACCGTGTTGGTGGTTAGCCACGTCAACCCGATTAAGTCCTTCATCCGCCAGGCGCTCGATGCCGGCCCAGCCACCTTTGGACACCTCTTCTTAGACCTGGCGGCCATTTCGCGGGTGGAGTTCTGGGATGGCGGCTCTATGGTGCACGGATTTAACGATGTGGGCCACCTGGCAGGCCTGCGCTAGAATAAGGAACGCGAATGAGCCGGCCGGGTGATCGCGTCGCTTCAAACGGGTAGCCACGTGCTGCCGCGTGGGCGCCGAGGAAAGTCCGGACTCCACAGAGCACGGTGGTTGCTAACGGCAACCCGGGGAAACCCGCGGGCAAGTGCAACAGAAAGTAGACCGCCTTGTGCCTCCGCTTGAGCTTCGGCCCAAGTTGGAGCAGCAAGGTAAGGGTGAAACGGTGCGTTAAGAGCGCACCAGCACCGTCAGTGATGGCGGTGGCTGGGTAAACCCCACCGGGAGCAAGGCATCACGGCCCCGCCACGTTGCGGGGCCCGATCAGGCGTTTTAAGGCTGCTCGCTCGAGCCTGAAGGTAGCTGCTGGAACCAACTGGCAACGGTTGGTCTAGATGGATGTTCACCGCGCGGTGCTTCCCAGGGAGTGCCGCGATTAGACAGAATCCGGCTTATAGGCCGACTCATTCGCCCTACTACGTTTATGGTGGTGGGCATGAAGCTTTATGCCGCCCCGCTTGATTTCCGCGCTATTGCCGCAGAATTTTCGGTAGCCACCGATTTTCCGGCCGAGGTCACCGACCAGGCCGTCCGCGCGCAGGACCGATACGCCGACTCGCGCCGCGACGCCCGCGACATTCCCTTCGTGACCCTGGATCCCGCCGGCTCCATGGACTTGGATCAGGCGGTTTACATCGAAGAACGCGAGGGCGGATACCGCGTCTACTATGCCATCGCGGACGTTGCTGCTTTCATTGAGCCCGGCAGCGAGCTGGAGCGCGAATCCTTCCGCCGCGGCCAGACCATCTATCTTCCCGATGAACCCGCGCGCCTGCACCCGCCCGAGCTTTCGGAGGATCGAGCCTCGCTGTTGCCTGGCACCGATAAACCGGCCGTGTTGTGGACCTTTGACTTGGATGGCAACGGCGAGGTGGAGTCCTTCCACGTCGAGCGCGCGCTGATTTACTCCCAGGCCCGCCTGGATTATGAAGGCGCGCATGCGGACCTCGCGGCCGGCAAGCTCCACCCATCTATTGCTTTGCTGCCGGTGGTCGGCAGGCTGCGCCAGCAATCCTCCCTGCGCCGTGCGGCCATTTCCTTGCGCCTGCCCTCCCAGCGCGTCGTGGAAAATGCTGACGGCACCTTTGAACTCATTATCGAGCCGCGCTATGAGGTCATGGACTTTAACTCGGAGATCTCCCTGCTCGCCGGCATGTGCGCTGGGCGCCTCATGCAGGAAGCCGGCGTGGGCTTCTTGCGCACCCTGCCCGCGGCCGAGCCGGAGCACGAGCGTCAATTTCGCGCCGAGGCCCAAGCCCTAGGCTTTGCGCTTGGCGACGCCCCCATTCCCCAATTCCTCCTCACCGTCGACGCCGATTCCCCGCGGGGTATGGCTGTTATGCGTGAGGCCCAAAGCCTTTTGCGGGGCGCCGACTATGCCTGGCTAGGCGAGCAAGAGGCGCAGGTACACGCCGGTATTGGTGGCTACTATGCCCACGTCACCGCGCCGCTGCGGCGCCTGTCCGATAGGTACGCCACTGAGGTCTGCCTAGCCCTATGCGGCGACTACGAGGTTCCCGGCTGGGTGGGGGAGCGCGCCAAGGACGTCATTAACGCAATGCGCTCTACTTCGCAGCTTGCCTCCCAGGTGGATAAGGCCTGCCTTAACCTCACCGAGGCCACCGTGCTGCGCCCTTGGCTGGGCACCAATTTCCCGGCCACCGTTGTCAGCGGCGATCCGAAGCGGGATAAAGCTCGGATTTTTGTTCCGGAGCCACCCGTCTTCGGCCAATCTGTAGGCGCGCCAGAAACCGGCAGCGAAACCACCGTCTCGCTGGTGACAGCGGATACCAATTCGCGCGAGGTGCTCTTTGCGTGGCCTGCTGATTAGCCGGAGAGGCTACTAGCTTTCGCCGCGCGCGGCCTCGCCAGGCTGCAACTCGACTACGAGCAGGCCGTCTTCCGCCAAGTCGGCCGCAAAGTTGTGCGCGCTTTTCGCCGGAACGTAGGCAATGACCGCATTTGAAGTCCCCGCGTGTGCCGAACGGCCCGCTACGGCGCCGCGGACCGTGACCAGCTCGGCGAGCTTTTCCGCCGAATCCAAGCCGTAGATATTGGCTAGGGAGGACTGCGACTGCAAAAGTATAGGGAAGAGCTCCGCGCCGCGGTGCGAGCGCAGGAAGCGAGTGAACTTTTCTACGCGCTCAGTTTCGTCCTCATAAAAGGCCATCCACTCCGTGGCGGCGCTGATACTCGGGCGGCCCTCCTCGCCGTAGACCTTGTGGACGGCTTTGAGCCAATCAAGGACGCGCTGTTGGGCGTCGGGAAGCAAGCGCAGCGAATCGGTGCCAAAGGAGTGGCACGCATCGTCGATAAAGCGCTGGCGCTGGCGGATATCGGCGATAGCCTTTTCCTCCTGCGCGGAAAAATCTTCCGGCACCGCCACTGCGAAGGCAGCTATCTCGCGGCCTACAAGGTGCGGGGCGTGGGTGACAGAACCATCGGCGTAATCCATGATGCATACGCCCTCACCCGTGCTGCGCAGGGCTGCGCTGTGGCGGGCACGCAAAGGCGGCCGCGCACCAAAGGTAGTAACGGCCTGGGTGCATACATCCGCCACCCGGGCCCTTAGCGGCGCATCCAGGTCCGCATCGGCCCCCATGAGGGCCAGCGCTACCGCGACATCCGCGGCGGCATCTGCACCCAAACCCGCACCTTCCGGAATATCGGAGGCGATGGTGATATCCGCGCCGGCTGTCTCACGAGAGAGCAACTGGCGGTTAATCATCGTGTGGACGATGCCACCCACGCGAGCGGCCAGACCTCCTTCCGGTGCCGGTGGAATGATTGGCTGTCCCTCTGCATCCGTGGTGGGTTGTTGCGCTGTTGCCAGCTCTGCGAGCGCTTGCAGGCTAATCGAGTCATGAGCAGTCTCGCCCTGAGATGGGCGGAAATGTACGGCCACCACGCCATCGGTGCGCGGGCTTACTGCAGCAGCGGTGCGTAGCTTGTCCACGCACATGGCAACAATGCCGCCGAAGTGGTCAATGTGTTCACCAATGAGGGACCACGTTGCCGGCGCGCTGGCGGTATGCGTTGGAGCGCTGCCCGTGAACTCGGTATGTGCTTGGGCGGCGCGCTCGGCTACAGGCTCTGCAGGCGTTGACCACAGTGGCATGGGTGCTAAAGCTCCTTTTCCAGGTTCTGGGACCAGTAGTCTTCGTTGCCCCACACACGCGGTGGTGCGTTTAAAGCAACGAACGCCCGCCACCTATGTGCGCGGTGGCGGGGAATACGACATGGATTCGTATAAAAGAATTGTGCTGCCCCACATTCTAGCGGGCATCGGTGAGACAGCGTAGGTAGTGTGGGCACAAGCCATATCAGTGGCAGCGCTTAGCCGGTGCCGCTGATGCAACGACTGAGAGGATAGTTTCATGAGCGATGCAGACCAGAAGTGGTTCTTTGATCCCGCCACTAAGGAAGTCAGCCAAGGCAAAACTTCTGGCTGGGAAAATCGGATGGGCCCGTATGACACCCGCGAAGAAGCAGAAAACGCCATCGAAATCGCCCAAGCCCGCAATGATGCGGCAGATGCCGCAGACAAAGAAGATGACTGGAAGTAACTAACTCCCAGCCATCTTTTTCTACGCCGTGTTTCCCAGTAACTGTCTGGGAAGCGCGGCTACTTTAGTTTCTTACGCAGCGGCTTAAACGCCGCCTTGATGTCTTTGAAAGACTCGGCGTAATCGTCAAGAGCCTTTAGCCCGATGGTGCGCTCGCGCTGATAGAGCAGACCGTAGCCAAAGGTATTTTCCCCACGACGGCGAGCGGACTCTGCCAGATCGAGCAGCTTATCGCGCGAAGTCACCGAATCCTGGAAGTCACCGAGCACCGACTGCATCTGCTTGCAGGCCTTGTAGAGGCGCTTGGTCTTGAGGTTGGTGGCAGAACCAGCTGCTTCAGCTGCATAGCGCAGCTTCTTTGCTGCCTTGCGCATATCGTGGAAATAATCCTCGCGCTCGTGCAGGGACAATTCCTGGTTATCCCAGTTCTCCACGGCCTTCTTATGGCGCTTAACCAGCTTTTTATAGGCCTTTTCAAGGTGCTGCGCCATCACGGTATCCATGTCGGCGGACTTGTCCTTGGACTTCTTTTTCTCCGGCTTGTGCTCGGACTTCTCCGCAGCAGGCGCGCTGTCCTCGCTGGATTCGGTAGGGGTAGCGGCGTCCTCTTCCGCAGAGGACTGTTCCTCCGTCGCCTCCGCCTCGCTTGCTGCCGGAACGGACTCCTGCTGCTTATCGGCCGTTGGCGGGTCTGCGAGCAGGCGGTCAAGGGACTCCAGCAGCTCTAGGTAACGCTCGGAATCAAGGGCAGCGATAACGCGGCGGTGCGCACGGCGGTAGGCGGTGCCCATATCTTGTGCAATGTGCTCGCGGGTGGAGTCATCCAAGGTGTCAGAATCCTCGGACTCCAACAGCTTCTGCCAGCGCTCTTCCACAACTTCCGCATCGCGAGCAACGCCCAAGATGCCGGCGAGCTCCTTGAGCTCGGCTTCAATTTTTTCGATTTCTGGGCCGACCACAATGCCGTGGAAGGTCTGAAGGTGGCTGCGCAGCTCGCGGGTAGCTACACGCATCTGATGCACCGAATCCCACTCATCGCGGCGCACACGTGGATCATAATCAACCAGCTTGTCGCGGTTAGCTTGCAGCGCGGTGATCACGGCGGCGGCAGGGGAGTCCGAGTCCACGTCCGGCGTTACCAAGGCCGGGGGAAGCGGGGCGTTGGCATAAGAATCACCCAAGGCCGATTTCAGCTTGGATGGGGAAGAAGATACGCGAGCGCCGGCACCGATGAGAAGAGAGGTAGCACGGCGAATGAACTGCGTTCCTTCCTCGGTACCAGGTAGCTCACCCGCGAGCTCTACTTCCCACTCGCGCCACGACTGCTGCTGGCCACCAGGAAGGAAGGAAAAGGCGGTGACTTGGTCATCGCAGAATTCTGCTACCGGCTTATTCTCGGTATCCGCTAGGACCATCTCGGTGCGCTTGTTGTCTACCTGAGCAATTGGGGCGAGCTCATTGTGGCGGACAATTGAGCGGACCTGGTGGAGAAGCTCCTCAGGTACTTCGTAGCGGCCATCTACAGGTTCTCCCAGCTCGGCGTGGACTTCAGTGCGGCCAGCCTCGCTAGGAATCTTGATATGCCAGCCATCATCATTGCCACCGGTGCGGCGGCGGAGGGTGATCTTTGCGTGGGTGAGGCGGAGGTCTTCGGTGTCGTAGTAGATGGCAGAAAGCGCGTGGTGGCGCGTGTCTGCAACGTGGTCAACTCCCTCAAGGCGGGTCAGTTCAGGGAGCTGAGTGGACTCGGCTACGGAGAATTTCGCTTCAACTTCGAGAAAAGACTGTGTAGACATTCACGTACCTTCTACTTTCTAGACCTAATCAATCTCATCGGTGATCTTACCTGTAATGACCTCGTTGTGGTGCCATTATTCGCCCCCGTTCGCTAGCAGGGAACGGGGGCGAAGATGTGTATTGAACAGGGGAAATTACCGTGTAATTTCTGGAACTGAACCGAGTCCTGAGGCGTCTCCTCCTAAGTGAGATTTATCGGCAGCGGCAATGCCATCGTTGATGCCGTGCAGACTGTTCATTGATAGTGACATCTCTGTGAGATTGGGGAAGAGACGGTTGCGGGTATCGATGGCGTGATCGGTGCGTGCTTGCAATGCGGGAAGGGTTTGGGTGGCTACAGCCTCTGCATGGTGTGAGCAATACTGAGACTCACGCAGGTTTTCAGCAATGCCATCCTCATTTGCTTGAGTGAGCAGTTCACCGATGCGGGCGGCATAAGAAAGCCGGAAGCTACGGCGATAGGCGGCGGTAGAGCCCGTGGCGCGGGCAATTTCTGCGCCGTCACCATTGCGCATGAACCAATCGCATTGACGGTTGAGGGAGGCAAAAAGGTCGGCGCAATGGGCGGCATCGGCAGGAGCGCCAATCACACAGGCTAGACCTTTGTCATGGATGAGGAGCGTGGTGCATCCATTGGCGTCGGAGATGGTGCTGAGCAGGGAAGCCTGGTGCTTGATGTAGGGCGGGTGAATGTGCACGCGATGAGAAATGAGATCGGGGAGCTCGGATGTAAGCAGATCCTCGATGCGATACTTCTGTTGCAGGGACTGCGCTTTAGAAATAAGAACCTCGGCCTCATCTTCAAAACTGGTGGACTCAGCCTTGCGTAGAAGGCCTAGGACCTTTGCACGAATTTTGCGTTGTTTATCGCTAAGGCCGTCTTCTCGCAAGGATTCGCCAGAGGCCAAAAGTTCAGTATCGCGCAACCTAGGCAGATGAATTAGCTCTTTAATAATGGCGCGCAGCTTATCGCGCGGAATGAAATTTTTTTCCGGCGGTGCCATTTGTAGCCAAGCCTTGCGTAAGGCAGGGGAGGTAATCCGTGCCGGCACATGGGGGCTAGCACGGTAGATAATGGGATAGGCGTGTGGGCCTAAGACATGCTCTAAATCCGCCGGTGCCCAACCGTGTTGCGCGGCGGTGATGAGGCGTTCGATTACGTGAGCAGAAAGGTCATCGCAGTGTGAGGTCATAAAACTTAGTCCTTTAAGAGGTGTACGTGTGTTCGCTTGCCCACTTAGCAAAGCATGCGCTGAAGCTGGCTCCTGGCGGAAAGGCCCCCGCTAGATACCCCCTAGATACTCTTGCGACCTGCGCTTTTCTCCCCGGAAAAACTGTCGCATGAACTGTACATCCCTCGGAGGTAAGCCGGTAAGGTCTAAGGCATGAATAGCCAACACGAATTTGTCCTACGAACGGTTGAGGAACGCGATATCCGCTTTATCCGCCTGTGGTTTACGGATATTTTGGGTGCCCTCAAATCCGTGGTCATGAGCCCGTCCGAGCTGGAATCGGCCTTTGAAGAAGGTGTTGGCTTCGATGGTTCTTCCGTGGAAGGGTTCTCCCGTATCTCTGAGTCTGACACCATCGCCCTGCCAGATCCCTCCACCTTCCAAATTTTGCCCTTTGATATGGATGAGCCGGACCTGCAATCGGCCCGCATGTTTTGCGATATCGCCCAGCCGGACGGTCAGCCCTCCATGGTGGACCCGCGCCATATCCTGCGCCGCCAGGTCACTGAGGCCGCCAACGATGGATTTACCTGCATGGCCTCGCCAGAAATCGAGTTCTATCTTTTGGAGCGCGGCCGCGAACTTACAGACTTGGTGCCCACGGACAACGGTGGTTACTTCGACCAAGCAACGCACGATACCGCCCCGCTTTTCCGCAGGAAGGCAATGTTGGCGCTGGAATCGCTGGGAATTGCCACGGAGTTTAGCCACCACGAAACCGCGCCAGGCCAGCAAGAAATTGATCTGCGCCATGCGGACGTGCTCACCATGGCCGATAACATCATGACCTTCCGGCACGTGATCAAGCAGGTGGCCACCAATTCCAACGTGCGCGCCACCTTCATGCCTAAGCCCTTCGAACATTTGCCGGGCTCTGGCATGCACACCCACTTGAGCCTTTTTGAAGGCCAATCCAATGCTTTCCACGATCCGGATGATGAATTCTCTTTGTCCCAGACCGGACGCCAGTTCATCGCCGGCATCTTGGAGCACTCCACGGAGATGTCCGCGATTGTGAACCAATGGACCAATTCTTATAAGCGCCTGATGTTCGGCAACGAGGCGCCGGGCGCAGCCACCTGGGGAGTATCGAATCGCTCCGCGTTGGTCCGCGTTCCCACCTACCGGCTTACCAAGGAAGAATCGCGCCGGGTAGAAATCCGCTCCATTGATGCCTCGATGAACCCCTACCTGGGGTATGCGGTGCTACTAGCAGCAGGCCTGCGAGGCATCCGCGAGGGCTACGAGCTCGATGATCCGGCCGAGGACGATGTCCACCAGCTCACCCGCCGCGAGCGCCGGGCAATGGGCTATAAGGATCTACCCACCAGCTTGGATCAGGCCTTGCGAGAATTTGAAAAATCCGAGTTCATGGCAGAAGTCTTGGGCGAGCACGTCTTTGAGTTCTTCCTGCGCTCCAAGTGGGATGAGTGGCACCACTATCAGAGCCAAATCACCACCTTTGAGCTGCGCAATAACCTGAACTTCTAGGAGAAAAATGCGTCCTGCTGCTGTGCCTTCACCGGCCACACTAGGTCTTACCCGCCCGCATGCTGCGCAAGATATTGAGCAGCTGGGGTGGAAGAATCCGGAATCAGCGGATCTGTTGTGGACCCTCGCTGCCGTGGGTGACCCAGACCTGGCTCTCAATAATCTGATCCGCATCTATGAACAAGCCCCAGAGCTAGATGATGCCGTGCGGTCCAACGAAACTTTGCGCGTGCGCCTCTTCGCACTACTGGGGGCGTCAACCGCCTTTGGCGATCATCTCGCGGCGCACCCTGAACTGTGGCGAGAATTAGAAAAACCCCTTCCGCAGCCCGAAGAGATGCTACAAAGCCTGCTTGGTGCCGTCGATGCCCAGCCTGCGGACTTTGCTCACGACGTGGACCGGCCTGATCCCGCGTGCGAGGACTTGAGCGCGGCGGGCACTTACCGCGCCGGTGAGGGGGAGCATAAGCAGCCGCTGCGCACGACCTACCGCACTTTGATGATGCGCATTGCCGCCTGCGATGTGGCGGGCACCTTCCATTCCCGCAAGGGCCAGACCAGGCAGCAGCCGGAGGTAGGGTTCCGCCAGATTGCGGCGCTGACCACCGCACTTGCCGACGCCGCCTTAACCGCCTCCCTTGCCTGTGCCGTGCGCACCATCTACGGCGATGAACCCTTGGATGCGCAGCTTGCAGTCATGGCGATGGGCAAGTGTGGCGCAGGCGAGCTGAACTATATCTCCGATGTGGACGTCATCTTCGTCGGCAGCGAGGCAACCCCTAGGGCCACGCGGCTAGCGGCGGAGTTTAATCGCATTGGTACCACCACTTTTTTCGAGGTAGATGCGAACCTGCGCCCCGAGGGAAAGTCGGGCGCATTGGTGCGCACTTTGGAATCTCACGTGGCCTACTACAAACGGTGGGCGGAGACGTGGGAATTCCAGGCGCTCCTTAAAGCGCGCGCTATGACGGGCTACCTCCCGCTAGGCCAGGACTATTTGGACCAGATTCGCCCGATGGTGTGGACGGCGTCGCAGCGCGAGTCCTTTGTTGAGGACGTACAGGCCATGCGCCGCCGCGTGCTGGCCAACGTTCCCGCAGAGCTCAAACACCGCGAGCTGAAGCTAGGCGTGGGCGGCTTGCGCGATATCGAATTTGCTGTCCAGCTCTTGCAGTTGGTCCATGGTCGCTCCGATGAGACGCTGCGCGCGCTTTCCACGGTGGAGGCGCTGGAGGCGCTGATTTCAGCAGGGTACGTCGGCCGCGAGGATGGCACCCAGCTCATTGAAGCCTATGAGTTTCTGCGCCTGCTTGAGCACCGTCTGCAATTGGAGCGCTTCCGCCGCACGCACACGCTGCCGGAAAAGGACGACGAAGAGGGGATGAAGTGGCTGGCGCGCATCGCCGGCTTTTATCCGCAGGGCACCAAGTCGGCGGCCGAGCGCATGCTGTCGCACCTGCGCCGGATCCGCCTGCGGATCTCCGAGCTGCACTCGCGCCTGTTTTACCGGCCGCTGCTCAATTCCGTGGTCACCATGTCCGCCGATGAGCTTAAGCTTTCACCGGAGGCCGCCAAGCTGCAGCTGGCCGCGCTGGGCTATAACTACCCCGACCGCGCATTCGAGCACCTGACCTCCTTGGCGGCGGGAACCTCGCGCAAGGCACGCATCCAGGCGATTTTGCTGCCAACCTTGATGGAATGGCTGGCTGATACCGCAGACCCCGATATGGGCCTGTTGAACTATCGCAAGCTCTCGGAGGCCGCGAACGATAGATCGTGGTTCTTGCGCATGCTGCGCGATGAAGGAATTGTGGGCCAGCGGCTCATGCACATTCTAGGTACCTCGCCGTTTACCTCTGATCTGATTATTAGCGCCCCAGATTCGGTAAAGCAGCTTTCCGACGGCGCCACTGGCCCCAAACTGCTAGAAACCAAGCCCGAACAGGTTTCCAAGGCGCTGGTCAATTCCAGCAAGCGCCACGCCGACCCAGATAAAGCGGTGGCGGTGGCGCGCTCGTTGCGCCGAGTGGAGCTGGCCCGTATCGCCAGTGCGGATTTGCTGGGCTTCATGCCGGTCAAGCAGGTGTGTCACGAGCTATCCACAATTTGGGATGCCGTTCTTGAGGCTGCACTTCGCGCCGAGGTGCGCGCGTGGCGCTTGGCCAATGAGGACGCAGAGCCACCAGCGCGCATTGCCGTCATTGGCATGGGCCGCTTGGGAGGCATGGAGCTGGGATTTGGCTCAGATGCGGATGTGCTCGTCGTAGCAGAACCTAGCGAACCGGCCGATGACTCTGGCGCGGAAGGGGAGGCCGTGAAGTGGGCCATCGGGATCGTCGATAAGCTTCGGCGCCGCCTGTCTAAGCCTTCGGGCGACCCACCACTGGACGTCGACCTGGGCCTGCGCCCAGAGGGCCGCTCCGGTGCGGTGGCACGCACCATCTCCTCCTATGAGCGTTACTACCGCGAGTGGGGCGAGTCTTGGGAGCTGCAGGCTTTGTTGCGGGCGGCCTTCGTGGCTGGCGATAGGGAAGTAGGCGAGCGTTTTATGTCCATGGTTGATAGTTTCCGCTACCCAGAAGGCGGCGCGAGCGCCTCGACCATTCGCGATATCCGGCGCATGAAGGCGCGCGTGGACAATGAGCGCCTCCCGCGCGGCGCGGACCGCAATACTCATACCAAGCTGGGGCGCGGTGCGCTCTCAGATATTGAATGGACTGTCCAGCTCCTGACCATGATGCATGCCCACGAGTATGCCGAACTGCACGATCCGTCCACTCTGCGCGTGCTCGACGCCTTGGAGGAAACCGCCATCCTCTCTGCCGAGCAGGCCTCGGACCTGCGCGACGCCTGGCTTATGGCTACCGACGCCCGCAACGCCCTGGTGCTTGTGCGCGGCAAGCGCGTGGACCAGTTGCCCGGGCCCGGCCCGCAGCTGGCCCAGGTAGCCGGTGCCGCCGGCTGGCCGCCGGAGGAGAACCAAGAGTTTCTAGAGAGCTATCTGAAACTTACCCGCCATGCCCGAAAAGTTGTGGATGAGGTGTTTTGGGGCGAGGAGGAATCCTTCGAGCATTCGTAGAGTTGGCCTTGAAAGTCCTCGAAGTGCGCATTGTGGCCTTACTTTTTGCACTTTCGGACTCTAAAGTGGGAGGAGAATAAGAAAGGACTGGCTGGTTATGTCTTTCAAATTGCAACTCGATGTGGACGCCGCCACGGTGGGTGAGTTATCCGCGCTGCTTTCCGCAGCGCGTGCCGCGGGCGTGCGCGACGGCGACGCCCTCCACCTTGATGGCACCACCTTGACCATCGAGGTCGCCACGCCGCGGGAGGAAAAGCCAGTGCCGCCGCGCCAGGAACCATCGCCCGATAGCTCCCGTCAGGCGCCTCGCTCGTGGGGGCGAGCCGACCGCATAGGGGAGGCCACCATTCGCTCCATCATTGATGCCCTCAATGATCGCGGCGAGAACCCCCGCGGCAATGACTACGGTTCCTTCGGCGGTGGCGCTGGTTACCATGGCTAAAATCAGCGGAGTGCATCGACATAAGCTCATCTACCTGTGGACCTTTGTCGCCGTGGCCGTCATCGTGGCCATTGCTGTCGGGGTGTGGGCCACCAATCGCGATAAGCCGCCGAAGGGGACGATGACGGTGGGCGAGGCCGTGGCTGGCGGCGTGGTCCAGGAAGACATGCCCGCACAGGTCAATGGTGCTATCAAAGGCGATGATTCCACCGACGCCAACCGCGTTACCTCCCTAGCTAAGGCGCTGGGCATTCCGCTCAATTCCGTCCCGCGCGATATTACCCAGACGGAAAACGGCAAGTCCGATGTGCGCGTCTACCTCGAGCGTGAGCTCAGCAGCGCGGTGGAGGCCGGAGACATCAGCGAATCCGATGAAGAGGCAGTCCTCGTAGCTTTTGAACGGGGACTTGTGATGCCGGCCAGCGATGGCATCGTGGCTGAAAGTTACCCGGCAAACTAGCCCTTTATTTCCTCGCGAACTGGGCGCGAAAATTCAGGCAACCCGCAGCCGAGCGGCATGGCCTTGGCAGCGATTCTCCCTAAGCTAAAACATCACAAATCGGTAACGGGCAAGGTGCTCGGTGCCGAAGCTTCTGGAGGAGACTATGACTTTCAAGACCACGCTGTCGACCGCGGTGGGAGTGCTTGCCGCTATCGCCATACCTATCACCGGCGGGATAGGGGTGGCCTATGCCGTTAATACCGTGCCGGCCGATACCATCGCCCAATCGGTTCCGTCCGGCGACTTGGGTGACCACCTGAAAAACTTTGGTGCGGCGGCAGCGCAAGAAGACGCGCTGCGCGTACTCGATGAACTGAATTAACCTAGGGCCCATGCTGGTTGATGCCCTAAGCCTGAAATTCAAGCCTGATGACTACCGCGCAGAGCTGCCTGTCTTCGACTACTTAGCTGATTTGGGCAGCTTCAAGCTGCGGAGTCCAGTAACTGTTTTCGTAGGTGAAAACGGCATTGGCAAATCGAGCTTGCTCGCGGGCCTAGCTAGTGACTTGGGTTGTTCTCCCTCGGGCGGCCGCATGGGTGACCCAGATGAAATCGTTCCTCGCAGCCCCATCCGCTGCGATACTGAGGAAGTAATCCACCGCGCCTATTTCCTGCGCGCCGAAAAGCACGAGTACTTGATTGAGCGTGGGGATTCAGCGGCCGAACGGGGCGGACGTTCGACTCTTCCTCAGAACGTGGATTTGTCCCACCGATCGCACGGGCAATCCGTCTTCGACCTGCTCTATGAGCACATCAATGGCCAAGGCGTCTACATCCTTGATGAGCCAGAATCTGGGCTGTCCGTTATCCGGCAACTGGCCCTCGTAGGGGAAATTGCCCAAGCAGTTGACCGCGGCGCACAGGTCATTATTGCCACGCACTCGCCGATTCTTCTGGCCTGCCCTGGTGCGGACATTGTGGAGCTCAACGATACTGGCTTTGAACGCATCGCCTTCGACGAAGCGGAAGCCGTGGCGGCGACCCGGGAGCTTTTGGCGGACCCTGAGGGAACCATTCGCTTTATCCTCAACCCGGAGTAATCAACCGACGGTTTCTAGGAAACCTCGACGATGGTGACAGAAGGCCCGTCTTCGCCTGCGCGACGGCGAAGGAAGTGGGTGATGACCACACCAATCATGCCTACTACCCAGACGGCTAGCACCGCAGCCGCGGCGGCAGTGAAATCCGGCATAGAATAATTGGGGGCGTCGGAGGAGTGGTCCAACACCATGCCGAAAAGCTGCGCGCCCAACATGCCAGAGGTAAAACCGCCCATATTTCCCAAGCCCGTAGCCGTGGCCACCACAGAGCGGTCCATGCGCTCACGCACGATATCGAAGCCGTAGTTAGCCGTCGGTGTGCACAGCGCGGTAACGAAGGACACCACCAAAATTGCGACCACACCGCTGTCGGTGCCAAAGGTAAAGAAAATCAGCCAGGTCAGTACGTGAATTGCTACAAACCCGAGGCTAAGCCACGGGCGGACATGCTGCGCCCGAGAGGAAATTTTGCCGTGCAGGGGGCCGACGAAGACCAAGAATACCGCCAGCAAGGTCAGTACCAGGCTGGACTTGGCCTTGGACATCTCCATGCCTTGGGTCATCATGGGCATGCCCCAGAGCATGACAAAGACGATGAGCGGGAGCATTCCGATGTAGTGGATGAAGTAGGCCTGCCAGGCCACTGGGGAGCGGAAGACCTTCTTCAAACGGGCCGGGATGCTGGTGGCCTGCGAGTTGGGTGGTTCCTTCTCTGTGGGAATAATCCCCAACTTCTCTGGTGAGTCTGCTACCGCCACGATAGCGGCGATGGCTACCAAGATTCCTACTGCGCCAAGGGTAACGAAGGCGGCAGTCCATCCGGCCGCACCCAGCAACCACAGGAAGGGCACCGCGGAAATGAACTGGCCCATTTGTCCTAGCGATGACGTCACCTGAGTGAACATGGGGGTGCGGTGCAGTGGGAACCAATAGGGCAGGATGCGCATCACGGAGAGAAATGCCGTGGCATCGCCCGCGCCGATGAGCACGCGCGCGGCAATGGCTACGCCATAGCTGGTGGTAAAGCCCAGGGCGACCTGGCCAATGCCCATAATGACGGCGCCGACCACGAGGAGTAAGCGCGGGCCGAATTTATCAATCAAGATGCCAGTGGGGATTTGGGCTAGGGCATATACACCCAGCTGCACGGAGGTAAAAACCGCGATGCGTCCGGCATCGACATCGAAGCGTTCAATTGCATCTAGACCGGCGACGCCGAAGGAAGTGCGCCCTGTAATCGCTACGAGGTAGACCGCCATGGCGGCCACCCAAATGCTTAAAGCCTGAGTGGTAATGACTTCCCTAGGATTCGGCTGCGACATGGCTGATACCTTACGCCTTAACTACTAAGATTCTTTTGTGTGAAGTATATTTCGACCCGCGATACCGCCCGTCAGCCCGCATCTTTTACGGATATTCTCCTTGGCGGGCTTGCCCCCGATGGCGGTTTGTATCTGCCAGAGAGCTACCCACAACTGGATCCCGCCACTTTAAATTCATGGCGCACGTTGCTTGCGGATAAGGGCTACGCGGCACTCGCGGCCGAGGTACTTAAGCTTTTCATTGACGATATTCCAGCGCAAGACATCGAGGACATCGCCGCGCGCGCCTACACCAGCCCCAAGTTCGCCGATCCTGAGATTGTGCCCGTAACGGAGCTAGGGGAGGGCCTTTTCATCGGACATCTTTCTGAAGGACCTACTGCGGCATTTAAGGACATGGCCATGCAGCTTTTGGGTGAGCTATTTGAATATGAGCTTGCTCGCCGTGGCGAAACCCTCAATATTTTGGGCGCTACCTCAGGCGATACAGGGTCCTCTGCAGAGTATGCGATGCGCGGGCGCCACGGCATTCGCGTCTTTATGCTCACCCCAGCCGGCCGGATGACGGCCTTCCAGCAGGCACAGATGTTTGGGTTGGATGACCCGAATATCTTCAACATCGCCCTCGATGGCGTATTCGATGATTGCCAGGATGTGGTCAAGGCGGTATCAGGAGATGCTGATTTTAAGGCCGCCTACCGCATTGGCGCGGTCAATTCCATTAACTGGGCACGGTTGATGGCCCAGGTGGTCTACTACATTTCCTGCTGGCTCAAGGTCACCGAAAACGCCGATCAGAAGGTTTCCTTTAGCGTTCCCACCGGTAACTTTGGCGATATTTGTGCTGGCCATATCGCTCGCCAAATGGGCCTTCCTATCGATCGTCTCATTGTGGCTACTAATGAGAATGATGTGCTGGATGAGTTCTTCCGTACCGGAAACTACCGGCCGCGCCCAGCCGCAGAGACCATGGCTACCTCTTCGCCGTCCATGGATATTTCGCGCGCCTCGAATTTTGAGCGCTTTGCGTTCGACTTGCTCGGCCGCGATGCAGCCGAGACCGCGGATCTTTTCGGCACCAAGGTGAAAGAGGGCGGTTTTAGCCTCGACCACGACAAGATTGCCGCTGCCCGCGAGGACTATGGTTTCATGTCCGGTTCCTCCAGCCATGCGGACCGCCTAGCCACCATTAAGGACGTACACGAGCGCTTTGATTACCTGCCGGATCCGCACACGGCCGACGGCATCAAGGTGGCTCGCGGCGCACAGCGCGAAGGTGTAAAAACGCCCATCGTGTGTCTGGAGACCGCGCTGCCGGTGAAGTTTGCCGAGACCATCACGGAGGCCATCGGCTCTGCCCCTGAGCCGCCCGAGCGCTTTGCCAGCATCCTCGATACTGAGCGGCACGTCAAGGACTTGCCTAATGATGCCGCGGCGGTCAAGGATTACATCACCACGTCGATTCAGAAAACGGAGGTTTAGACCATGGCCCTAGAAAATTTTGCCGGCCCGGAACACTACACCGAGTTTGATCCGGAAAAGTTCATCCGCGATCTCAAAGCCCAGGCGGAGATGGATGCGGAAGAAGATAATAAGGACAACGCCGGGGATGCGGACGCGGAGAGCAACTAGCGTCTTTGTAGCGTGCACGGCCGCGTTCCTTGCGGCCTGCAGCCCGGTACGGGGTGGGGAAGAACCAAGTTTCTCCGCCCTGTCTTATAAAAACCTCATTCCCAATGAGTCCTATTCCCCGGCCACGGCACCGCTCGCGCCGGGCACCGCCTTGGACCTCTCCGGCGATGAACCGCGGCCGGGCGCCTATTTCAACTACCAGTCGTGTACTGCGGCATGGTCATTTAAGCTTGCCGACGCCCGCACGATCGCCGTCACCGCTTCCCATTGCGGCAAACCCGGCGATAAGGTCTGGGCCGGAACCGCCGACGGCAACTTTAGCTACCCCGCCGAACCTATCGGCGAGGTCATCTACTCTGATTTCTATTCCGAAGACAGCCACGACCTCGATGTGGCCTTTATCGAGATCACCGGCAGCGCTGAGTACTATGTCCCCGGGGCGGTAGACAATAGCGTCGCCACCTCCCTGGCTCACCTGCCACATCAGGTGTGCAAGCTTGGCCGCGTGACCGATGAGACGTGCGGCACGCTTTCCCATGATGCAGAGATGGCGCAGCTGAACTCGGAGGGACTCCAGCGGGATTCGCTCGCCGCTAGGGCGCGCGTATGCAGCACCAATGGTGACTCCGGTGGTCCGGTGTACGGCGAAGTAGAAGGAAAGCAAACCATCGTAGGTGTGGTCTCGGGAACGACGCAGCGCCTCGAAGAAGGCCACACCTGCCAAACCACGCCGACGGACATGGAGCTGTCTTTCACGTTGGCCACCGATATTCAGCTTCTAGCTAAAGAGGTTTTGGGACCCGTGGCCTAAGTGCGCCGCACTGGTCTACGCTAGGTGGCATGCCGACTCCAGATTTTATTATTCAGCTGCGCGAAAAGATTGGCCACGAGCAGATCTTTGTGCCGGCCTGCAGCGCCATCATCATCCGTGATGTTCCGGCAGACGCCGCGCTCTGGGAAGTCCCCTCCGTGCTCCTAGTAAAGCGTTCCGATAACGGTACGTGGACCCCGGTGGAAGGAATCTGCGAGCCAGGCGAGGAGATCACCACCACCGCGCTGCGAGAAGTCAAAGAGGAAGTGGGGCTCGACGCCAAGGTAGAAGCCCTTTTGGGCGTGGGGCAGTCCGGGCCAGTGACCTACCCCAACGGTGATGAGTGCACCTTTATGGGAACGGCGCTGCGCGTATCAGTAGCGGATGGCGCAGAGCCGGTCATCAGCGATGAAGAAAATACCGAGGCTGGGTGGTTCTCCGTGGCGAAGCTTCCCGAAAGCGTTTCGCGCCGCCACCGCCTCATGATTGCCGACGCCGTAGCGCAGATGAAACATCCCCGCGGTTTTGCCCCGCGCATGGGCTGGATGAAGCGCAGCGAGCAACCGGGACTGTAGGGCTAGTCTTCTGCGGCGTCGGCAAGCAGCCCGCGCAATTGCTGTGGGTTTTCGGCAGCGATGAGTTCTTGTGCAATGCCAGCGCGCGCATCGGCAATGTCGTCTTTGTCGCCGCAGGAAATCACGGTATCGCTGATAGTAATTAAGAGTTTTCCGCGCCGGGCTAGGGCATAAAAGAGCGGGCAGTCTTGCGCGCTCCAGCGCCAGGCCGTGGCATAGAAGTCCCGTGCGCCTGAGCCAAGCCACGACGTCTCCAAGAGCAGGTGGCCGCGGCGCAGGAATATGCCGTCTCGCTGCAGGCCGGCGAGTACGTCTCTCACCGCAGCCAGGTTGGCGCGATCCCACGCGATGAAGGTGATAAGGGAGCTTTTATGCATCAGCCGCGCCGGCGACGATTGCCATCTGCGCGGCCACCGGAATAGGCGCGCACGGAATTCTCGCCGCCCTCGGGGCCCAAGTCATCTATGCCCCAGGAATCTTCCGCATAGATTGCGTATTCCCTGCTCCAGTGCTCGCGCCGCGGTCGCGCTTCACGCGTGCGGCGGCGTGTGCGGCGCTTGCCTCGTTCAAAGCTAGCGTCTCGCATAGTGGCTGCGCCTTCTTGCTACCTTTCTGGACCCGTCTTAATGAGTGGTTCTTCAGGGCCGGTTTCCTTCTTTCCCTCCCACACCCAGCTGAGGAAGCGGGTGGAACACAGCGCCCAGTGGGCGGTGAGGAGAACGGGAATGGTGAGCGCAATGGCGTCGATAAGCTCGGAGCCATTGACCAATGCCAGCTGGTGGCCGCCCATGCTTACGGTTCCTGGCGGGAATGTGCAGGACCACCACGCCGGGGAGTACGGAACCCACCGTGCCACATTGGGATAGAAGGTAAACATCGCGTAGATGGACAGCGGAATGGCGATAATAAGCGCCGTAACGCCGTAATAGATGGAGAACGGTCCGGGGAAGAGAATCTGCATTGCTGTCGTGGACTGGCCCACTACGCCTAGCGGGACCCATGCGGTGGCTGATTTCGCGCCGGTGAAATCCACCTTGCCGTGCCATGCGGCCCAGTACACGCGGGCGAAGGTGGGCACCGCCGTCACCAGGGACATGAAGAAAAATACCGTACCCATCACGTGGTAGAGCGGGCCGTAATCATTAGCTAGCCAACCGGAAACGGAAGCTGAAATCATAGGGCCGACCAGCGGCAGGCCCCAGGTGAACTTCGGTTCGCCATCAAAGCGCGTGAGCTGGATAGCCCACGTGATAACCGTAACTGGGCCACCGATCCAAAAGCCCACTAGGCGGAATGTAGGGATATCCGTCAGGCCGGAAAGCGCGGCACCGAGCGCCAGGATTCCGATGAAAAACATCGACCACTCCGCCATAGTGGTGCGCTCAAAGGCAGGGTGGCGGTAGCGCAAGAAGCCCGCGGTGAGAACGACAAAGATGACGCACGCGATGGCGGCAAAAATGCCGGCCAGGATCATCATGTCTTCTTCCACGAGCAGGCGCGAAACGATGGAGGTGCCCATGAGGCTGCCTCCCCACGCGGGGCCAGGGGCTGGGAGTTGGCGGAATCTATCAGTCACACCCACATGTTAATTTCTTTCGGTTGGGTTATCAGAATTTTGCTGTCGTTTTTGCTGGTGAGAACTCTCAACTAGCGCTGGATTAGGGGTCGGGGTCAAGACCTAAAGAATATGTGTCCGGGGTCGCAAGAAAGGGCTGGAACACCATTGCGTGTTCATACAGCAAGGAGGCTATGAATGATGAGGATTCGCTATACCTTGGTGGAAAGCCGGATTTCGTTCGACCAGCTCCATATACTCATCCAAAAATCCAACCCACGAATTCGTCAGAAAGAGAAAGTTATCAAGGGCTACAATTACTGCCAGTAGAGAGTTCTCGCCATAATTTTGACCCAAAACTCTCTCAGCACGCCGTTTCGTAGCATTGGAAACTGAAGGTTGGTCCAAGACGAAACTGTTCCATAACCGAGCTGAGTGAGCACACTTATTTCTCACGAAAGTAAAAGAGCGCAATTGGCGCGTTAAATATTGTTTCTTTACGCCAAGAATGGAACAAGTCTTTGCGTAAACTTGGTTGTCATCGTTTCGGAAGCTTATTGCTTTCGACAACGTACCAAAGGACAATGCCTCAACTGCCACCCAAATTGGGACATCGTAAATCCACCTCTCAGTGTCGGATCCTGAATCCTTTCGGTATTTGTGGAGGTATGGTTCCTTAGATCGCTTGAGCTCACTGATTATTAGATGGTGCGTGGGCGTCATAGCTGGATTTGGTGGGCGTCGGTAAGCAGTGGGCTGAAGATACTCCTCGTAAGGAGAATGGATTTCACCTTCGCTGAGGGCAAAAGCCGTTCTGGCCGCTAGCTCTGCTTCTTGGAGCCCGCGGAGAAGAAAAGAACGAAGCTCGACGTCCAACCGGTAGATATTAACTATTTCATCCCACTGGGTGTCAGGATAGAATCTGGCTTCGTCCCCAGCTAAGTCTTCTTGGAAGTACCGCATGTAGCCCGAAAAGCGGTAATAATTTTGACGCTCAAGGAAATTTTTAGCAGATTTTTCGGAAGGAAGGATTAACCCACGGCGTTGAATTAAACTAACTTGCTCTTCAATGCTAAGGAACTTCTTCCTGCGGTTCATTGCTTCAGAATAGCAAAGCCCCCCTCTCATATTGAGCTGTTCCTATGGGAAGCTTGGAGGGGGTATCGATTGACTAGATTATAGCTCAAAATGCGCAACCTTAGTAATCATTTGCGCAAGGTTTTACTCACGTGCCATGCATTTGGAAAACGCTGCGATGGTCAATCAACAAGGAGTGGGGCAGCGCTAAGAACCAAGGGCAGTGGGTTCAAAACTTCTGAATCCAAAGTGCACATAGGATCTGCAAAGCCCCCAATCGGCACTCAGCAATATGGGAGCCTAGGAAGGCGGAAAGCCGGTGGCGAGAGGGGGCGTCGGCAAACGCTGCTTTAGCAATCGTAGTACATCTCAAATTCCTGCGGGGTAGGACGCAGGCGAACCGGGTTGATCTCGTTCTCGTACTTGTAGTTGATGTAGGTCTCGATGAGATCCTCGGTGAAGACATCGCCTTCGGTGAGGAAGTCCATGTCCTCCTGCAGGGCCTTGAGGGAAGCCTCGAGGGAGGTCGGTGCCTGGGGGATGGACTCAGCCTCTGCGGGCGGCAGCTCGTAGAGGTCCTTATCAACTGGAGCGTGCGGCTCAATGCGGTTCTTTACACCGTCGATGCCGGCCATCATCATGGCGGCAAAGCCCAAGTACGGGTTGCCGGATGGATCCGGTGCGCGGAACTCGATGCGCTTGGCCTTCGGGTTGGAACCGGTAATCGGGATACGGATAGCGGCCGAGCGGTTGCGCTGGGAGTACACCAGGTTAATCGGGGCCTCGAAGCCCGGCACCAGGCGGTGGTAGGAGTTCAGCGTCGGGTTGGTGAATGCGAGAACGGCACCAGCGTGGTGGAGGATGCCGCCGATGTAGTAGCGGGCGATATCGGAAAGGCCTGCGTAGCCAGCCTCGTCGTGGAAGAGAGGCTTGCCGTCCTTCCACAGGGACATGTGGGCGTGCATACCGGAACCATTATCGCCGGCCAGCGGCTTGGGCATGAAAGTTGCGGTCTTGCCCCACTGTGCCGCAGTCTGCTTGATCACGTATTTGAAAGTTTGAATGTCATCGCCCGCGTGCAACATGGAGTTGAAGCGGTAGTTGATCTCATTCTGGCCGGCGCCGACCTCGTGGTGGAAGCGCTCGATCTGGAAGCCAACCTTCTGCAGGTTTTCCACCATGGCGTCGCGCACCTCACCGTGCTTGTCATACGGAGCGGTGGGGAAGTAGCCACCCTTCATGCGGGTCTTGTAGCCAGTATTCGGGGTGCCGTCGAAGTTGGTTTCGCTATCGCGGTTCCACCAACCCTCATCGGAGTCCACCTCATAGAAACCGTGCTGGGCATCGGTGGCGTAGCGCACGGAGTCAAAGAGGTAGAACTCGGCCTCAGCGCCAAAGTTGCAGGTATCGGCAATGCCGGTGGACTGCAGGTACTCTTCCGCCTTGCGCGCGATGTTGCGCGGGTCGCGGGAGAAAGGCTCAAAGGTAAATGGGTCGTGGACGAAGAATTTGATGTTCAAGGTCTTGGCCGTGCGGAACGGATCGATATGCGCGGTGGCTGGATCCGGCAGCAGGGTCATATCGGACTCATCGATGGTGGTGAATCCGCGGATTGAGGAGCCGTCGAAGGCAAGGCCATTTTCGGCATCTTCTACGGTGAACTCATCTGCTGGGATGGAAAAGTGGTGCTCGGTGCCCGGGACGTCCGTAAAGCGGATATCGACGAACTTTACGTCCTCGTCCTTAATGAATTGGACGATGTCCTGCACTGTCTCGAAAGACACGTTTGTCTCCTCGTTGTTGACCGGTGAATTGTCTCTCTATAGCCTACTAGGTTCTCACCGTGGGCATCGCGATTCCCCTCGTTTCACATCTCACTTTGTGCCCGCTAGATTGGTGAGCATGGCAGATAAGCGTACGTGGCTCGACGGGCCGAATATTCCGGGCGAATACGATGACATGGAAGGCCCCGGCCGCTGGCCGGGCGAAAAGCTCGGCCTTCCGGAGTCCGGGCCGGGGTCACTGGCCCCCGTTGGCCGCCGCGCCGGCGCCGTGGCCATTGACTGGATCGTGTGCATGCTCATTGCCAACCTGATCCACATGTTCACCACGGAACTTGGGGGCGTGGCTTTCTTGGGCTACGCCCTGTGGGTCATCATGGGCATCGTGTGTGGTTGGCTCTTTGCTCGCACCCCCGGCATGCTGCTGTTGGGTATGGGCGTGGCGCGACTCGATGTCCCCGGTGCCCGCGTGGGCCTATGGCGCGCGGCGCTGCGCACAGTGCTCACAGGTGTGCTGTTCCCAGCGGCTATGGTTGATGCGGATGGACGCGGAATGCATGACCGCGCCACCGGTACTATCGTTATTCGCTCCTAAACAGCCTGCTTTCAAAGGCATAAGAAAATCCCTGCTACGCCGTAGACGGTGTAGCAGGGATTAGCTTTAGCGTTTATTTATTCTTCTTGCGCTGCTGGGCGCGGCGCATGCGGCGGTTCATGCCGGCCATGTTCTGCGCCTGGTGGGGCATCGGGCCCTTAGGCATACCCGGGGTGGTACCCGGCATGGAGTCCATGGCCTCGATGCGGCGGATGTTGTCGTAGGTTTCGTTCTTATTGAAGTTGCGTGGCAGCTTCATGACCTTATTGCGCAGCTTGGATACGGGAACCTCGTCCTCGCCGTTGCCCACGAAGATTTCGTAGATGGGAACGCCGCCGGCGATCTTGTCTACACGCTTCTTCAGCTGGTTCAAGGTGGGGCGGACACGGTTCTTATTGCCCTCGCACACGAAGATGACGCCGGCGTTGCCGATGACGCGGTGGATAAGATCCTGCTGGCGGGTAGCGGCCACACCGGTCTTTACGGACCACACGATACCCACGGTATTGCGCAGCTGCTGCTCCAGCGCCCAGCCGGCAGCGCCCGGTTGGTCTTCCACGCGCTTGTACATATCGCGCTCAAGGCGGCGGGTAAAGAGGAACATGGCGAGCAGCGCGCCGATGCCCAAGCCGAGGATGAGCATGAACCACTGGCCGCCAAAAAGCAGGCCAATGAGGAAGAAGAGCAAGCCCATGCCCAGGAAGGCACCCAGCATGATAGGGATAAGCGCCTTATCCTGCTTGCGCTGCATATTGAATGCTTGCCACATCTGGGACCAGGTTTGCTTACGCTGCTGGCGCTTGGCCGCGCGTTCTTGCTTCTTTGCAGCCTTTAGTGCTGCCTTGTCATCTTTCGCCATGGCTCCTACTTTAAAGGTCAACGGGCATAAATGTTAAAACGGCCCACGCGAAAACGCAGGCCGTTGTGAAAACGTTCGGTTTAGCGGATGGTGGCCGCCGCCGAATTCGCATTAGCCGGGGTCTTGGCCATGCGGGTGGTCACAGGAGTCTCTTCCGATGGGCCGTACTTCTCCAGCAGAGTGGAGGCCTCTTGGGCGGTGGCACCCTGGGAGGTCTCGGCCAGATGCTTGAGGTTTTCTGGAAGCTCGAAGCCGCGCTTTTCCATGGCCTGCACGTAGAGACGGCCGGCGCGGTAGGACGAGCGCACCAGCGGACCGGACATGACGCCGCCGAAGCCGAGCTCCTTGGCCAGCTTGGAGTGGGCGACGAATTCCTCTGGCCGCACCCAGCGCTCAATCGGGTGGAAGCGCGGGCCGGGGCGCAGGTACTGGGTGATGGTGATGATATCGCAGCCAGCAGAGCGCAGGTCACGCAATGCTTCCTCGACCTCATCCTCGGTCTCGCCCATGCCCAAAATCAGGTTGGACTTGGTAATCAGGCCATAGTCGTGGGCCTGGCGGATAACGTCCAAGGAGCGCTCGTAGCGGAAGGCCGGGCGGATGCGCTTAAAGATGCGCGGCACGGTTTCCAAGTTGTGGGCGAAGACCTCTGGCTTGGCTTCAAAGACCTCTTCCAAAAGGTCCGGCTTGCCGGAGAAATCCGGGGTGAGGTTTTCCACGCCGGTATGCGGGTTAAGCTCGTGAATCTTGCGCACCACCTCGGCATAGAGCCAAGCGCCCTCATCCGGAAGATCGTCGCGGGTAACGCCGGTAATGGTGGTGTAGTTAAGGTCCATTTCCCGGATATTTTCGGCCACGCGGCGCGGCTCGTCGCGGTCTAATTCTTCCGGCTTGCCGGTGGCAATATCGCAGAAGTCGCAGCGGCGGGTGCACTTATCGCCACCGATAAGGAACGTAGCCTCGCGGGATTCCCAGCACTCGTGGATATTCGGGCAGCCTGCCTCTTGGCATACGGTGTGCAGAGAGGCGCCGGCCACACGGGATTTCATGTCCTCGTAGCCCGGGCCGGTGCGGACCTGGTTGCGGATCCAGCGTGGCTTTTGTTCGATGGGTGACTCCGCATTCTTCTTTTCAATGCGGAGCATCTTGCGTCCTTCAGGCTTTACAGTCACAAAAACTCACTTTATCGGTTGACGGTGGTGATGGCTAATAGCTCTTCTAGGTATAAGTCGCCGGGGTCACATCCTATTCCGCGCCAGCCCCGAACGAGGGCTAGTGCCGCGCTTGCCGACGCCTCTCCCGTGCCCTTTCATTCGCCAGCTTCGTGGGATCCGGGGCTGAGCCGAAGGTGTGGTCGGCAACGATGAGACGGCCCGAGAGGGCGTCGTCCAGCGCCTGCAAAAGCGGCTGGGTGGCGTCCTCGAGGGTGACCTTGCGGCCGAGTTCTAGGGACAGGGTGGTGACGTCGGCGTCGTCGATGCCACAGGCCACAATGTGGTCGTAATAGTCCAGTGTATTGCAGCAATTGAGCGCCAAGCCGTGCATGGTCACCCCGCGGGTAATGCGGATGCCGAGCGCGGCAATCTTGCGGTCGCGTTTCGGCGCGGATGGATCCTTGGCCTGCGTGCTGGAGGGGACCCAAACACCCGAGCGGCCGTCGATGCGCCCAGCGGTGGTCACGCCCATCTGGCGGACCGTCTGGATGGTGGCTTCCTCTAAGCGGCGGACATAGTCGACGACGTCGACAGGCTCGGCCAGTTTGATAATGGGGTAGATGACCAGCTGGCCCTCGCCATGCCAGGTGATGCGCCCGCCGCGGTCCACGGTGATAACGGGCAGGCCATTATCCGGCATATCCTCTGGCTGGGTGCGCTTGCCGGCGGTATAGACGTTCGGGTGCTCGACTACCAGCACCACGTCGCCTTGCTCGCCCTTGGCGCGGGTGGCTGCTATCTCGGCCTGGTAATCCCACGCCTCTTGGTAGTCCATCCGGCCCAAGAAACGAACCTCTAGTGGCTTATCGGAGGCGCGGATGGAACGCTCGGCGGGGAAGAAGGGATCACGTGGTGCAGTCATAGCCTCAAAGTTTCCTCTGGTGCGGTGGGCAAAGCAAAGCGGGAGGATGCGCGTGGCACACCCTCCCGCGTGGGGCCGAATTAGTCCAGGCCGTTAGCGGATGCGTAGGCGGCGGCATCCATGAGCTCGCCGGCCTCATCTACCTCGACCTCGAAGAGCCAGCCCTCACCAAACGGGTCGTTGTTGATGACCGCGTAGTCATCGTGCACGGCCTCGTTAACGGCCTTGACGGTGCCGGTGACAGGGGAGTAGAGGTCAGAGACGGACTTGGTGGACTCGACCTCGCCGCAGGACTCGCCGGCGGTGACGGTATCGCCCACCTCCGGCAGTTCGGCAAAGACAACTTCGCCCAGGCGATCGGCAGCGACGGAGGTAATGCCGATGCGCACGGTAGCGCCTGCGACGGCGTCAGCGGTGGCGTTGACCCACTCGTGGTCTTCGGAGTAGGAGAAATCTTGTGGAAGGGTAGCCATGGTGATGTAGTCCTTTCGGGCTGGTGGAGAAGATGTTTACTTGTCGCGCTTGTAGAACGGCAACGTGGTTACTTCAAAAGGATAGCGCTTGCCGCGGATCTCTACTTCGACTTCGGCGCCGGGCTCGAGTTCGGCGCTGGTTTCCAGCAGCGCGATAGCCACTGGGTGCCCCAGGGTGGGGGAAGGCTGGCCGGAGGTGACGGTTCCGACCTTCTTGTCTCCCATGAATACTTCGGCTCCGGCGCGCGCGGCGCGGCGCTGCGTGGAGGTAAGACCCGTGATCGCTACCTGCGGGCCTTCGGCGGCGCGCTGGCGGATGACCTCGGCGCCGACGAAATCGGCCTCCTTCTTGGCAAAGGCACGCGCCATGCCCGCCTCTACCGGGGTGATATCGCGAGAGAGCTCGTTGCCGTAGAGCGGCATGCCGGCCTCGAGGCGCAGGGAATCGCGGGCGGCAAGGCCGCACGGCTTAAGGTCGTATTCCGCGCCGGCCTTGAGCAGTTCTTCCCACAGCTGCGGGGCATCGGAGTTATACACGATGAGCTCGAAGCCATCCTCACCGGTGTAGCCGGTGCGCGCGATAATGGCGAAAGTGCGCGCTACCTTGCCCATGGTGGCAGCGTAGTAGCCGAGGTTATATACCTCGTCCTGCTTATTGTCTTCTACTAGCGGCACGAGGATTTCTGCGGCCTTAGGGCCCTGGACGGCGATCATGGCGACGTCGCGGGACTCGTTTTTCAGGGAAACATCGAATCCCTCAGCGCGCTTATTGAGTTCGTCCCACACGGTATCGGCATTGCCGGCATTCGGCACGACGAGGAATTTGTCCTCTTCAAAGCGGTAGGTAATCAGGTCATCGATGATGCCGCCGTCTTCAGCGGCAATCATGGAGTACTTGGCCTTGCCCACCTTGAGTGGCTCAAAGTTGGAGATGAAGGCATAAGACAAGAACTTGCCGGCGTCGGCGCCGTTGACCCAGATTTCGCCCATGTGGGACAGATCAAAGAGGCCAGCGGTGCTGCGCACCGCGCGGTGCTCATCCAGCTCGTTCTGGTACTTCAAGGGCATGTTCCACGGGCCGAAGGCCGTGAAAGTGGCGCCGAGCTTCTCGTGCTCGGCATGAAGCGGGGAGGTAAGTAGTTCGGTCATGGTTACTCCTCAGAATCGTCGATGTCGAAAGCTTCTGGTGGTGGGCAGCTGCATACTAGGTTGCGGTCGCCGTAGGCCTCGTCGATGCGGCGCACCGGCGGGAAGTACTTGTAGCTGTGGCGCAGGGATTTCACGGGCCACGCGGCCTTTTCGCGGCTGAAGGCGAACTCCCACGTATCGGAGCCGATGGACTCCGCGGTAAATGGTGCGTGGTGGATAACGGAGCCCTCGTAGGAAACCTCGCCGTCGATGATCTCTTGAATCTCGGTGCGAATGGTGCGCATTGCCTCAATGAAGCGGTCCAGCTCGCCCAAGTCTTCAGACTCGGTAGGCTCGACCATGAGGGTTCCGGCCACCGGGAAGGCAAGGGTGGGCGCGTGGAAACCAAAGTCCACGAGGCGCTTGGCTACGTCGGCTGCGGTGACCCCGGAGGCGTCAGTGAGCGCGCGCAGATCCAGGATGCACTCGTGTGCCACCAAGCCAGCGTTGCCGGTGTAAAGCACAGGGAAGGAATCTGCCAAGGACTTGGCCAGGTAGTTCGCGCCCAAAATGGCGTGGGCGGAGGCTTGTGCCAGTCCTTGCGCACCGGTCATGGCGAGGTACGCCCAGGAAATCGGCAGCACACCCGCCGAGCCGTACTTGGTATTGGTAATTGGCACGCCCTGGCCTACTGGGGTAGCGGTGGTGGCATCCAGCTGCGGATCCGCGGCGTTGGTGGGCAGGAAGGGGATGAGGTGCTCGGCCACAGCGACCGGACCCACGCCCGGGCCGCCACCGCCATGCGGAATGGTAAAGGTCTTGTGCAGGTTGAGGTGGGAAACATCGCCGCCGAACTGGCCTGGGCGGGCCCAGCCGGTCAGCGCGTTCATATTGGCACCGTCGATATAGACTTGGCCGCCCACCGCGTGGACCTTATCGCATACGTCGCGGACCTCCGGATCAAAGACACCGTGGGTGGACGGGTAGGTCACCATGATGCCGGCGATGTGGTTGCCGTGCTTGGCAATCTTGTCATCCAAATCCGCCAGGTCAATAGAGCCGTCCTCGGCGGTCTTCACCACTACAACGCGCAGGTTAGCCAGCGTTGCCGAGGCCGCATTGGTACCGTGCGCGGAGGCTGGGATGAGCACTACATCGCGCTCGTTTTCGCCATTGGCTACGTGGTAGCGGCGGATGGCCAAAAGACCCGCCAGCTCGCCCTGGGAGCCGGCGTTGGGCTGGATGGAGACCTTGGCGTAGCCGGTGACCTCGGCCAGCCACCCCTCAACCTCTTCTACCAGTGCGCGCCAACCGGCGGTCGTTTCCTCTGGTGCGTAGGGGTGGATGCCTGCAAACTCCGGCCAGGAGATGGGTTCCATGGCGGCGGTGGGATTGAGCTTCATGGTGCAGGAGCCCAGCGGGATCATGGTGCGGTCGAGCGCCAAGTCCTTATCGGCTAGCTTGCGCAGGTAGCGCAGCATCTGGGTCTCGGAGTGGATGCGGTTGAAGATCTCGTGTTGGAGCGGCTCTTCGCCGCGCTGCAGGTTCTCCGGCAGGGCAAAGTCGGCCTCAGTAGCATCGGCACCGAAGGCTTGGGCGAGCTTGGCGACGTCCCCCTTGGTCGCCGACTCACCAAAGGACACCGATACCTTATCCTCGCCGATGGTACGCACGAGGTAGCCCTCCTTCTGGAGGTCAGCCTTGATGGTGGCGGCGTCTACGCCGGAGACAGTAACGGTATCGAAGAAGTCCTCCGAGACTAGTTGCTGTCCAGCATCCTTGACGGACTGTGCAAAGGAGGAAGCGAGCGCGTGGACGCGCTGGGCAATGGCCTTGAGACCTTGCGGACCATGGTAGACGGCGTACATAGAGGCGACGTTGGCCAGCAGTGCCTGCGCAGTACAGATATTGGAAGTAGCGCGTTCGCGGCGAATGTGTTGCTCGCGGGTCTGCAGTGCTAGGCGGTAAGCGGGGCGACCATCCGCGTCCTTGGACACGCCCACGATGCGGCCAGGCATCTGGCGCTTGAGCTTTTCCGTGACCGCCATGTAGGCAGCGTGCGGGCCGCCAAAGAAGAGTGGAACACCAAAGCGCTGGGAAGAGCCGAGCACAATATCGGCGCCCAGCGAGCCAGGTGCCTCCAACAGGAGCAAAGAAAGTGGGTCGGTGGCCACGGTAGCCAGTGCGCCGCGGGTGTGTAGCTCCTCGATGATGGTGGAGGGGTCAAAGATATCGCCCTCGGTGCCGGTGTAGGCGATGACTGCGCCGATGAGATCTTCACCCACGAGGCCTTCGCGCAGGTCCACGATTTCTACCTCGAGGTCAATCGCACGGGCGCGCTCCGCGGCGACGGTAAGCACCTGCGGGTGCAGGCGAGAATCCAGCACCACGCGGCGCCCCTTCTTGACCGCGCGGGACATAAGCCCCACGGCTTCCGCGGTGGCAGAGGCTTCATCCAGCAAGGACGCATTCGCGATGGGCAGACCGGTCAGGGACTCAATCATGGTCTGGAAGTTCAACAGCGCTTCAAGACGACCCTGGGAGATCTCTGGCTGATACGGGGTATAGGCGGTGTACCATCCCGCATCTTCCAATAAACCGCGGCGGATGACCGCGGGGGTGAGGGTGTCAGAAAAGCCTTGTCCATAGAAGGACTTCAGCACGGTGTTCTTCTTGGCGTACTCCCGCAATGTAGCCTGCGCCTCATCTTCCGAGAGTGCCTCAGGAAGCTGAGGCAGTTCTGCGGCGCGGATCTTTGACGGAATGGCGGCATCGACCAGCGCGTCCACGCTGTCGTAGCCTACCTTCGCAAGCATGGTGGCCTGCTCCGCAGAATCCGGCCCTAGGTGGCGGGAGATGAATTCCATGTCAGTGAGACTCCTTAATAGGGGGGACGGTGGCTGTAACCGCCCCAATTATATGTTTAACAATGGGTGAACCGATCCCCCTTTGGAAACTTTTATGCAGCGCGTCACTGCATAGGGCTGCGCCTAGTGCGCTCACCATGGGCTTAGGGGCAGAGCTCCCTCAACACCTCGAATAAAAGGGGATGGATTAGTCCGGTGGTTGTGGATCCGTCACCCCCACTTGGCACCCCAGGCATAGCTAAAGCCTCTTAGCTCCGCAGTGGGGCTAAGAGGCTTTAAGCGGCGATAGAACCTTTAGACTTCGAGGTCTGCCTGGAAGTCTGCGGTCTGCAGGCGATCCTTGATGGTGGTGATGAAGCGGCCTGCGTCCGCACCGTCAACTACCTGGTGATCGTAGGTGAATGGCAGGTAGCACATTTGGCGGATGGCGATGGCGTCCTGGCCGTTCTCGTTGACAACGACTGGGCGCTTTTCAATAGCCGCGGTGCCCAGGATGCCGGCCTGTGGCGGAACCAAGATCGGGGTATCGAGCATGGCACCCTCGGAACCGATGTTGGTCACGGTGAAGGTAGCACCGGTGAGATCGTTCGGCTTCAACTTGTTATTGCGGGCCTTATCGGCCAGCTCTGCAATCTGCTGAGCGATCTGCGGCAGGGTCATATCCTGTGCCTTGTGGATAACCGGGGTGAGCAGGCCCTTCGGGGTGTCAACAGCGATAGCGATGTTGACGTCCGCGTGGTAGGTCATCTCCTTGGTCTCTGGGTTATAAGACGCATTGACGTTCGGGTGGGAGACCAGAGCCTCGGCGGTAGCCTTCACGATGAATGGCAGGAAGGACAGGTTGGCACCGTGCTTGGCGATGAACGCCTGCTTGTTCTTCTTGCGCATATCCCAGATAGCAGTCATGTCGACTTCCTGGACGTGGGTCAGCTGCGCGGAAATCTGCAGCGCCTCCACCATCTTGGCGGCGGTGATTTCGCGGATGCGGTTGACCTTCTGGGTGGTGCCGATGAGTTCCTGCTTGGCCGGATCCACGGACTTGGTGGACCAACGAGCGCGAGGGGAGTTATCGGACTGTGTGCCAGACTTGGCAGGTGCATCGCCCTCGCCAGCAGCGGCGAGCACGTCCTGCTTGCGGATGCGGCCGCCCACGCCGGTGCCCTCAACGGTATTGAGGTCTACGCCGTGCTTTTCAGCCAGCTTGCGTACCAGTGGGGTGACATAAGGAACGTTGTCGCCATTGTTGACCTTGGCAGAGGTGTTCAGGGAGGAATCCTGCGTGGACTCCTTCTTTTCCTCAGCCTTCGGTTCTGGCTTTTTGTCTTCCTTTGGCTCTTCCTTCTTTTCTTCCTGTGGCTCTGGCTTGGCCTCGGAGGAGGATGCGGTGGCGTTTTCGTCGCCGATGCGGGCGATGACTTCGCCGACCTCGATGGTGTCGTCCTCGTCGGCGAGGATTTCTATCAGGGTGCCTGCTACTGGGGAAGGGATTTCGGTGTCGACCTTGTCGGTGGAGACCTCGAGCAGTGGCTCGTCTACCTCGACGGTGTCGCCGACGGACTTGAGCCACTGGGTGATGGTGCCTTCGGTGACGGACTCGCCGAGTTCTGGCATTTCCACGTCGGCTGCGTCACCGGAGCCGCCGTTGGAGGAGTCAGCCTTTGGCTCTTCCTTAGCTTCTTCTGCTTCTTCCTCGCCCTTGTCAGCGGAGGAGTCGTTGGATGCGGAGCCTGCCTCATCCTCGTCACCGATGATGGCGATGACCTCGCCAACCTCGATGGTGTCATCCTCGTCAGCCTTAATTTCAATAATGGTGCCGGCTACGGGGGAAGGGATTTCAGTGTCGACCTTGTCGGTGGAGACCTCGAGCAAAGGCTCGTCTACCTCGACGGTGTCGCCGACGGACTTGAGCCACTGGGTGATGGTGCCTTCGGTTACGGATTCGCCCAGCTCGGGCATCTCAACGGAGTTCGCCATGAGTTATAAGACTCCTCGAAAGTTGGAAGTGTTCTATCGCTACCCGACAATCTTACAGCGTGTTGCTCACCCTCGTGCAGATGTGGGGTTAGTAACTACCCTCCTTCCGGGTAAGCTAAGGAATTATGTTCAACCCCTTCCGCCGCAATAAGTCCAGATCGTCGCTGCGACCACCCCGCGGACCGGGGGAGACCATCCGTCCAGAAGACGCTCAGGATCTGCAACAATGGGCCGCTGGAAAGGTATATGTAGAGGCCTTTGTAGAACCGGAAACAGTAGTCAACGAGATGTCCGTTGTTGTGGTTGATGAAAACGGCGAGTTTATTCGCCGTCGAATCGGCGGGCCGAAGGGCATCGATGCGGTGGCTAAATTATTGAGCTGCGATATTTATGACGTGGAAGAAACCGGCTATCCACAGCGCATGCGTGAACGCATGGAGCGTAACCGCCTCCTGCGAAAGAGAGAAGAACAAAGGAAGCGCCGCGCCCGTTTTGAGCGCGGCGAAAATCCCGATACAGGGCGAGAACTAAGCTAGGTCAGCATCCTCGCGTAAATAAACCTGAGAGCCGTTGCGGCGGAATTCGGCGGACTTTTCCTGCATGCCCTCCTCTGGTGCTGAGCCGTGGGCGGCCGCGCGGACCTGTTCGCCCAGCGTCGGCATGCCCAGCTCGGCCATTTGCCCACCGAACATCTCGCGGATGTCTTGGCTAATGCGCATGGAGCAGAACTTCGGGCCACACATGGAACAAAAGTGTGCGGTTTTTGCTGGTTCCGCAGGCAACGTTTCATCGTGATAAGCCTGCGCGGTCTCCGGGTCGAGGGAGAGCGCAAATTGGTCATTCCAGCGGAATTCAAAGCGGGCCTTACTCATGGCATCGTCCCAGGCGCGGGCGCCTGGATGCCCCTTGGCGACATCCGCGGAATGCGCCGCAATTTTATAGGTAATGACGCCTGTCTTTACATCATCGCGGTTGGGCAGTCCCAAGTGCTCCTTCGGCGTGACATAGCACAACATGGCCGTACCGCCCATTGCGATATGGGCAGCACCGATGGCGGAAGTAATGTGGTCATAGCCAGGGGCGATATCGGTCACTAGCGGGCCGAGGGTATAGAAGGGTGCATCTGAGGCCCAATCCTGCTCGAGCTCGTTGTTTTCTTGAATCATGTTGAGCGGCACGTGTCCGGGGCCTTCCACCATTACTTGGACGTCATATTCCCAGGCACGGCGGGTAAGTTCGCCGATGGTCTTGAGCTCGGCAAATTGGGCGGCGTCGTTGGCATCAGCAAGGCTGCCGGGGCGTAGGCCGTCGCCAAGCGAAAATGCAACATCGTACTGAGCGAAGATCTCGCACAGCTCATCAAAGTGTTCGTAGAGGAAAGACTCCTTGTGGTGAGCAAGGCACCATCCCGCCATGATGGAACCGCCGCGGCTGACGATACCGGTCACGCGATTGCTTGCCAGCGGTACATAGGCCAAGAGAACACCGGCGTGAATGGTCATATAGTCCACACCCTGTTCGCACTGCTCGATGACGGTATCGCGGAAGATCTCCCACGTAAGGTCCTCTGCCACACCATTGACCTTTTCCAAAGCTTGGTAGATGGGCACGGTGCCAATGGGAACCGGGGAATTGCGCAGGATCCACTCGCGGGTGGTGTGAATATCGTCACCGGTGGAAAGGTCCATTACGGTGTCTGCGCCCCATTGGGTGGCCCAGCGCAGTTTGGATACTTCTTCCTCGATCGAGGAGGTGACCGCAGAGTTGCCAATATTGGCGTTGATCTTGGTGAGGAATTTTCGCCCAATGATCATGGGCTCAGACTCGGGGTGGTTGACATTATTAGGGATAATGGCGCGGCCGCGAGCGACCTCAGCGCGAACGAATTCCGGATCGCAGTGCTCGCGCAGTGCTACGAATTCCATTTCGCGGGTAATGATTCCTTGGCGGGCGTAGTGCATTTGGGTTACGCGGCGCCCAGGCTGAGCCTTAAGCGGCGGGCGCTTAGAGCCCTTCCACTCTTGGGAAGGCGCCCCGCGGCGCTGTGCGGTACGTCCATCGTCGGCCAGCTCGCGGCCGCGGCCGGTGTATTCTTCGGTATCTCCGCGCTCGCTAATCCACTCGCTGCGCAGGACCGGTAGTCCCTCTTCTGGTGCGCATTCTGGCCCACGCGTGCGATAGACGCGGAAGGGTTCATTGGGGCCTTGTGGGGAATCCTCCAGTTGGATTTCAGTCTCTGGGACCTCTAAGCCGTTGTGGTGAATGGGGGAATAGGAATGTTTAGGGTGGTTTTCTGGGGCAGCCGTCATGGCAAGCGCTCCTCTCTTCCTTCGTAGGTATTAACCAAACAGGTTCGAACGGTCTATGCGCAGCTTTAGCGCACTCTCAGCCCGTGCTCGGGCACCCGTGGGGACGCAAATCACCCTATAACAAACGTCTAGCGCAGCGCAGGGTTTTGCAATATCAGCAGGCAAGCGCTCGGCCGAGGGGGGAGGTGGCGGGAGCGTTGGCGGCAGGTTTCAACAGGAAACTTTCAGGTACTTGACACCCGTGTCCAATATCGATGGCCCATACTTAAATCATGCGTTTGAGAGAGCGCATGCGAGAGAGATAGAGAGAGAACCCCTCACGTTTCCAGAGGGCGGCTTTCGCCGATACGTGGAAACACCTTGTAGAGAGACGCCTGCGGCCCTCGGACCACATTCGGTTCGAGGGCCGCAGGCGTTGTCGGCATCCCAACAGTAGCAGCTAGCAGACGGTGGCTCCTGCCGCGGCGAGTTCTTCCAAGGCGGCCTCGCCGCGGGATTCGTCTACCGGTGAGCAATAGTCACGCAGTACGCGGACAGTAAAGCCTTCCTTAAGGGCGTCGGCGGCCGTGGCGTGAACGCAGTGATCGGTGGCAATGCCTACGATATCCACTGCGTCTATGCGGTGCTCGCGCAACCAGTCAGCGAGCAAGGTACCGTTCGCAGCGCCCTCGAATCCAGAATAGGCGGCGGTGTATTCGCCCTTGCGGAAGTAGGCTTGCGCCGGCCCGATGGCCTCATGCATAGCTGCGCCGTGGGACTCGGCTACGCAGTGCACCGGCCATGAATCGACAAAATCCGGGTCCTTAGAAAAGTGAGAACCCGGATCGATGTGCCAATCCTGCGTGGCTACGACGGTTTCGTAATCCTGTTGCAGGGAAGCGATTTTTACAGCGACCTCATTGCCCCGCTCGGTGCCTAAGGCGCCGCCGGGGCAGAAGTCATGTTGCACGTCAACGATGATTAAAGCAGGCTTCATACTTCTAGGATTCTAAACGCACTAAGCCTGCTGTGGTGCTACTTTAATTCAGCAATCTCGCGCAGGGCGGCAACCACTGTGCGGGTGGGCACGCCGGTGCCCATCTTCGGGGTGTATCCATAAGCGCCCGTGGTGTTGAAGGAAGGGCCAGCCACATCGATATGGGCCCATTCGATTCCCTCGCCCACGAAGTGCTGGAGGTAGGTGCCGGCGTATTCCATGCCGCCCTCACGCTTGGCATTGATATTGCGGATATCGGCGCTGGCGGACTTTACGGATTCCTCGTGTTCTTCTAGCAAAGGCATGGCCCATGCCTTTTCGCCCACCTCGCGGCCAATCTCGGCCATGCGATCGCGGAATTCTTCCGAGCCCATCACGCCGGCGGTGCGCTCACCCAGGGCGACCATCTGGGCGCCGGTCAAGGTCGCGGTTTCGATGAGGAAATCGGGGTTGTCCTCGCTGGCGCGCGCAATGGCGTCGGCAAGCACGAGGCGGCCCTCCGCGTCAGTGTTGAGAACCTCGGAGGTAATGCCGCCGTAATGGGTGATGACATCGCCCGGGCGGGTAGCATCGCTGCCCGGCATGTTTTCTGCCAGCGGCAGGGTAGCGGTGATGCCCACCTTCAGGTTCAGCTTTGCCGCAGCGATGATGGAAGCGGCCATTGCAGCGGAACCGCCCATGTCAGAAATCATGTCCCACATCTTGGCGCCCGGCTTTAGGGAAATTCCGCCGGTGTCAAAGGTAATGCCCTTGCCCACCAAAGCGACGTGGCGCTTGGCCTTCTTCGGCTTCCAGCTCAAGCGGACCAAGCGCGGCGGGCGGGCGGATCCACGGCCGACGGCCATGATGCCACCAAAGCCCTGCTTTTCCAGCGCTTTTTCATCCAAGACCTCCACCTCAAGGCCGGCTTCTGCCGCTTGGGCAGACAGGAACGCGGCGTAGGTTTCTGGGTAGAGCAGGTTGGAAGGGGTATTGACTAGGTCGCGGGCGATGAGGACGGACTCGGCGGTAATCTTGGCGCTGTCGAACTCCTGTTGAGCGGACTTCTCCGCCACCACGGTGTAGGTGGTGGTCTCCGCTGCTGACTCGGAGCGCAGGCCAGAATACTTATAGCCGCCGAGGATAAGGCCTTCCACCACCGGGCTGATTCCAAAATCGCCCAGGGAGGTGGCTACGGTCCCCACCTTGGTGATAGAGCGGGAGGCTTGGCCGGCAGCGCGGCGCAGCGTCTCATCGTCTACTTCTTCCGCATCGCCCAAGCCAACGGCGATGATGGATGCTACACCCGCCTTGGCTGGGGCCGGCACGCGCGTGACCTCACCGGCCTTGCCAGCGGCCCCTACGGCCACCAGTGCTTCATAAGTGGAGCGCAGCGCCGCGCCTCCAAGCAGATCGGTGCCTGGCAGTTCTAGGCCGCCTTCGCCCTCGAAAGCGGCGATAAGTAGAGCTTCCGCCTTCTTAGGAACCTTCTTTCCCAGCTTTACCTGGGGAAAGTGGCCGCGTGCTGGTAGATCGGACTGTGCCATTGTCTCCTCCTTTGTGGAAAGGCTTATCAATCTTCCCACCACTGTACCGCGCGGCGATGAACTTATTCCTGCCTTGCTATAGATAAAGGGGTAGATTGTGGGCATGCTTGATTACACGATTACTCGTTCTGATAGCCCTACGTCCGCGGAAGACTTGAGTGATATCCTCGCCAATCCCGGCTTTGGCAAGCACTTTACAGACCACATGGTCACCATTGACTGGACTGAAGAAAAAGGGTGGCACGATGCTCAGGTGCGCCCGTATGGTCCGATGAGCATGGACCCGGCCAGCAATGTATTCCATTATGGCCAGGCGATCTTTGAGGGTATCAAGGCCTACCGTCAGCCGGATGGTTCTATCGCTACCTTCCGTCCGGACCACAATGCGCAGCGCTTAATCAACTCCGCTGAGCGCCTGGCTATGCCCGAGCTTCCGCAGGAGGAGTTTATCGAGTCCCTGCGCCAATTGGTTGAGGTGGATCAGGAATGGGTACCAGAAGCCGGCGGGGAAGCAGCTCTGTACCTGCGCCCGTTTATGATCTCTACCGAGGTCTCCTTGGGCGTTCACCCCGCCAGTTCCTACCGCTACGTGCTGATTGCCTCCCCAGCGGGTTCCTACTTCAGCGGCGGAATCAAGCCGGTGTCGGTGTGGCTGTCCACTGACTACGTGCGCGCAGCCCCTGGCGGCACCGGCGCGGCCAAGTTTGCGGGCAACTACGCAGGCTCACTCTTGGCGCAGGCCCAGGCAGATGAAAAGGGCTGTGACCAGGTGGTCTGGTTGGACGCCATCGAGCGCCGTTACATCGAGGAGATGGGCGGAATGAACCTGATGTTTGTGTATGGCTCTGGTGATAGCGCGGAGATTGTTACACCAGAACTATCGGGCTCCTTGCTGCCCGGCATTACCCGCGAATCCCTATTGCAGGTAGCGCAGGATTTGGGCTACAAGGTCACCGAGCGCCGCATTACCACCGAAGAGTGGCAGCGCGATGCCGAATCCGGCGCGATGTCAGAGGCCTTTGCTTGTGGCACTGCCGCGGTTATTACGCCGGTGGGTCACGTAATGGGAGATTCTGCGGATTTCCAGGTCAATGGCAACGAAGCAGGTGAGATCACCATGGCCCTGCGCGAGCGCCTCACCGGAATCCAGCGCGGCGCAGTGGAGGATACCCACGGTTGGCTCCATACCCTAGTGAAGTAGCCCCCGCTTAGGCGTCCGCGGCGATCTCCACTCCGGTCAGCAGCATTGGCAGCGCCGCGAGGGCGCCGAGCGCAGGTTGTGGCTCCATTCCCAGCTTAAGCAGGGGGTGGAGCCCTAGCTTTTCCAGTGCCAACTTATGCGCAGGGGCAATGGACAGCGTGGTGGCGAAGAGCCATTCTTTCACACCGGGATTATCGCGCTCGGCAAGCAGCGCGGCGGTGGCGGTCAAGGGGGCATCGATAAGCAGGGGCGTACGGCGCTCCGCGGCTCGGGCAATGAACCCCACCGTAGCTGCTAGCACTGGGGACTGGCACGATTCAACCAGCTCCATGCCTTCGAGGTCGCGGGCGCGGAACATAGCGTCCCGGATAGCGCAGACCTCGCGCTTCCAGTCTTCCACGCTGCGCTGCTTGCCGACGATCACTACCGGCTCCGTCTGCGTCATCGTTGCCATTACCACGGCCGGTACTCGGGCGAGTTCTTCGCCGCCGGGAATGAGTAGGTCAGCCCCGGCATCAATTTCCGTATCCGCTGTTGCGGATCCAAGGCTGTAGGCCTGGGAATAATCCGTCACGGTGACTACATTCAGCCCGGCCTCGGCGCGACGCGCAGCGGTCTCAGCGGCCGAAAGCGAGGTCTTTTGATCCGCGAAAATTACGGCGCGCACGCGCTGCGGCTCATGGGCCGGTGCCGCGCCTTGGCAAGCAGCCAGCCATTGCGCGGCATCGGTCAGGCGCCCCCAAGGGGCGAGCTGCGCGTCCTGTGCGGTATGTGCCTTCTTATCGGGCTGCGGAATGGCCATGAGTAGTCCCCCCTAAACGTCAGCACCGAGCTCCACGCGGGGGCGCGGGATGCGCCACTTGCGCGGCTGGCTGGCGCGAGAATACGCATAAAAACCAAGGCTAAAGCCGGCTTCGGTGGTGCCGGGGAACTTGGCGCGCACGGCATTATTGCAGCGGCGGGCCAAAATGAAGCCCTCGATGGCGAAGATGATGAGGATAACCATCGCTACCGCGTTGATGATTGTTGCAATGCTGGGTACCGCGTAGGTCAAGAACATGACCACGATGAGCACCAAGGCCATCGGCATGACCCAGTTGCTCAGGCTGCGGCGGGCATCCACCCAATCGCGCACATAGGCGCGCTCGGCACCCTGGTCGCGGGCGGGTAGGAAGCGCGGATCGCCTTCTGCCATGCGGGCCTGCTGCTCGCGATTTGCCTGCTGGCGCTCTTGGCGCTCCTTTTTCTTATATTCCTTCCACTCGTCCTTGCTCAAGGACTTCTTCATGTCCTTGCGGTGCTGGTAGCGCTGTGCTTCGGACATGCCATGGGGATCGCGCTTAACGCCGCGCGCGATCTCTTGCTCTGCGCGCTTTGGCGTAGGGCGACCCTTCGGTGGGGTATAGCCCTTGCGCTGGGGCTCTTTCTGAACTTCTGCCTGAGCTTTGTCCTGTACAGCAGCAGGCTCAGTGGAGGTCTTGTCATCTTTTTGCCACGGGAGTTTCACGTTCCTCACACTACAAGGTTTAGGTGTGAATAGGGGAATAAGCCCGGCCCAGATGGTGTTGTAGATATGGGCTACCTTTTCCCACCTGAACTAACCGGGTAGGGTAGTGGCAACGAATCCAATACTTATTGAGGAGAAGTGATGACCGCTCCAGCTTCCGCAACCGGCGTCATTCTGACTGAAGCAGCAGCCGCAAAGGCAAAGGCGCTGCTTGATCAGGAAGGCCGCGACGATCTCTCCCTGCGCATTGCCGTCCAGCCTGGTGGCTGCGCTGGCCTGCGCTACCAGCTCTACTTTGATGACCGCACCTTGGATGGTGACAAGGTTGACCAGGTAGGCGGCGTAAACCTCGTTGTGGACAAGATGTCCGTTCCCTACCTGACCGGTGCCAAGATTGACTTCGCTGACACCATCGAGTCCCAGGGTTTCACCATTGATAACCCGAATGCCACCGGCTCTTGCGCTTGTGGCGATTCCTTCAACTAAATAGAAGGACAGAAAAGAGGGTGGGTGCCACTGGCACCCACCCTCTTTATGTGTGTGGAAGGCTCTTAGAGCTTGACTGGGTAGTCGCGCTGCTCGATCTGCGGATCGATGCGCCTTTCCACAAAGATGCCGTGCCAGATCATAAAGGACAGCACGGTCCACAAGCGGCGGGAGTGATCGGAAACGCCATCTCGGTGCTCCTTGAGCATCTCGAGAACTTCCTTCTTATTGAAGATGTCCTCGGTCTGGGACTCATTGATGGTGTCCTGGGCCCAGCCATAAAGCTCATCGCCGGCCAGCCAGTGGCGCATCGGTACTGGGAAACCCAGCTTCTTGCGGTGCAGAACATGCGCCGGGACGATCTGCTCCATGGCCTTGCGCAGGGCGTATTTGGTGGTGCCGTGCGCGATCTTCAGGTCATAAGGGATGGACTCGGCAATCTTGAAGACCTCCTTGTCCAAGAATGGCACGCGCAGCTCCAGCGAGTTGGCCATATTGATCTTATCGGCCTTGACCAAGATGTCACCGCGCATCCAAGTGAATAGATCCAGGTGCTGCATGCGGGCAACCGGATCAAAATCCTCGGACTGGGCGTAGATGGGAGCGGTAACCTCGCGGTGGTCCCATTCGCGCTTTGCCCATGGGATAACGCGCTGCATCTGCTCAAAGTTAAAGGAACGAGCGTTGCCGTAGTAGCGCTCTTCCATCGTCATCGAGCCGCGATTAAGCAGCGACTTGCCCTTCATGCCCTCGGGCAGAACCTGGGAGAGCTTGCCCAGACCGCGGCGCAGTGGGGACGGGATCTTTTCAAACGGGGCAAGGGACAGTGGTTCCTTGTAGATGGTGTAGCCGCCAAAGAGCTCGTCTGCGCCCTCACCGGAAAGAACTACCTTGACGTGTTTGCGGGCCTCCTGCGCCACAAAGTACAGCGGGACCAGCGAGGGATCAGCCACCGGATTGTCCAGGTACCACATGATCTTCGGGATGGACTCGGCGTATTCTTCAGGGGAAACAATCTTGACGATGTGCTCTACACCAATAGCTTCCGCGGACTCTGCCGCGACATCGACCTCAGAATAGCCCTCGCGCTCGAAGCCGGTGGTAAAGGTCAGTAGATCTGGGTTGTGGCGCTTGGCTAGGGTGGCAATAGCGGTGGAGTCAATGCCGCCAGATAGGAAGGAACCCACGGTGACGTCGGCACGCATGTGCTTAGCGACGGAATCTTCCAGCGCCTCTGCAATGCGGTTAAATAGCTGCTGCTCTTCGCCTTGCTTTACCTGTTGCACAGGGAAACGGGGCTTGAAGTAGCGCTCGGAGACGACATCTTCGCCCGGGCGAAGAGTGACAGTGCAGCCGGATTCAACGCGGCGAATATTCGCGTGGAGGGATTCTGGCTCCGGCACGTACTGCAGGTCGACGTAGTGCTCAATGGCGCGTCGGTCAAGGTTGAGCTCTAGACCAATCTCGTCTGCCATTTCAAGGATGCACTTCATTTCGGAAGCGAAGACGGTTCCTGCTGGGGTGGTGGCGTAATACAGCGGCTTGATGCCAAATTGGTCACGAGCAGCAAACATCGTCTTGGTGTGGGTATCCCAGATGACGATGCCAAACATGCCGCGCAGGTGGTTAACTACGTCCTTGCCCCAGTGGTGGTAGCCCACCACGATGGGCTCGCCATCGCCCTCGGTGTGGAAGGTGTAGCCGAGGCCTTTGAGCTCCTCGCGTAGCTCTACGTAGTTGTAGATTTCGCCGTTAAACGTCATGGCGTAGCGGTCGGGCTGGTCCTCCGGACCCCAGCGGAGGGGCTGGTGGGAGTGCTCCAGGTCGATAATGGACAGACGATTGAAGCCGAACGCGGCATCGCCGTCATGCCACGTGCCGGCCGCATCTGGGCCGCGATGGCGCATGCAGGGCAGGGAACGTTCCAGCGCGTCAACGTACTTATCTACGTTGCCTGTGGCGGCGAGCATGCCAAGAAGTCCGCACATGTAAAGATTGCTCCTTATATATAAGCGTCTATTGCTAGTCACCCACTTTACGGCTAGAGAGCGTGAAACCAGAACACGCCACGGCTTAAGGAAACCTGCCGACTGCCTTGGAATTAGCTTCCCCGATAGGGGTGCGAACTTTCGGATGATGGTTCCACGGTGTTCCTGTGAATTGTCACACACGGAGTCTATGGCTACTGGGGGTGCGGTTGGAACATTGTGCAGGTGGGGCGGTAACCTACCAGACGGAGAATATGAAATGAGCGCACTAGGTGCCCTTTTATGCCTTTAAACAGGCTGGGAATCTGGCAATTATCCTCTATTCTGATTGGGTAAGAGTGCTCTGTGAGTATTCGAGAAGTTTTGTGTGGACAGAAAGGCAGAACACACGTGGGACAGCGTAATAAGCGCACCTTTGCCCGTAAGGCGGGCGTAGCTGGCGCACTTGCCCTGGGTGGACTCGCTCTCGCAGGTTGTGACGTTCAGGCGCCAACTGCTGTAGAGAACCTCCTGGGATTCGGTTGGCCGAAGGGCATTACCCCTGAGGCAGAGGCCATGTACAACTTCTGGATTTGGGTCTGGGTTGCCGCATGGATCGTTGGTTTTATTATGTGGGGCTTGTTCCTCACTGCAATCTTCCGCTGGAGCGCGAAGAAGGCAAAGAAGGACGGCAAGGGCGAGTTCCCGCGCCAGATCCAGTACAACGTTCCGCTGGAGATGGTTCTGACCATCGTCCCGATCCTTATCATCATGGGCCTGTTCTTCTTCACTGTTCAGACTCAGCAGAAGGTTACCGCCTTGGATAAGGATCCGAAGGTTGTCGTCGACGTCACCGCGTTCCAGTGGAACTGGAAGTTCGGTTACGCCGAGAACCATGTCAATGGTGAGAACTACGACGGCGCCGATAAGGAGCGTCAGGCTGAGGCAGAGAAGACCGCTCACGACCCTGAAGGTGTGGACAACCCGAACCCAATCCACGGCAAGTCCATGGGCGACCTTTCCTACCTGAACTACAACAAGATCGAGACCGTCGGTACCACCGAAGAGGTTCCGGTTCTGGTTCTTCCTTCCGATACCGCGATTGAGTTCCGTCTCGCTTCGGGCGACGTGTCCCACGCATTCTGGGTACCGGAGTTCTTGTTCAAGCGCGACGTCTACGCACACCCCGAGGCAAACGCTCAGGAGCGTAGCTTCCAGGTAGAAAAGATTGAGAAGCAGGGCGCATTCGTTGGCCGTTGTGCTGAGATGTGCGGTACCTACCACTCGATGATGAACTTTGAAATCCGCGTTGTCTCTCCGGAGGACTTCAACACCTACCTGAAGTTCCGCGAGGACAACCCAGAAGCCACCAACGCGGAAGCTCTGGAAGAAATCGGCCAGGACCCATATGCGGTAACCACCCACCCGTTCTCCGGTGAGCGTGATACCGCTAAGGGCGACAACTACGTGAACACCGCGGCATAAGAGATAAGGACACAACACAATGCGTGCAACATCGAAAGTCTTTTACTCAATCGCGACGTACCTTCTTGTCTCGCTGATTGTTTACATCTTCGGCGTCACCTTCGTTAAGGACGACGGCTACCTCTACGGTGCCGAGTGGGTCGGCATCGTGGGGATGTTCCTCGCCTTCCTGCTGTGCATGATGCTGGGTGCTTACCTTCACTTCACTGATGACCGCAGTGACGTGCTGCCAGAAGATTGGGAAGAAGCGGAAACCGAAGATTCTGCCGGTATCTTGGGCTTCTTCTCCCCAAGCTCCATTTGGCCGCTGGCCATGGCCGGTGCAATCGGCATCCTTGGCTTGGGTGTCATCTTCCTTTACTTCTGGCTGATTGCCCTCGGCGCTGTTTGCCTCATCGCGGCCTGCACCGGCCTGTCCCTGCAGTACGGCCTGCCGAAGGAAAAGCACTAATTCCTCGATATAAAGGAATCCCTGCCTAAAACTTCTCCGCCCTCCTAGTCATCATGGCTAGGAGGGCTTTGGCGATCCAGCGTCGTTCGCGCCGTCAGAAAGTTCCCGAAAGTTCCAAAAAGATTTACCGGTGGGGGAGGGGTCACTGACTATTCCGCATGTACGCGATAGCGTTTCTTCTGCATTCTGCCACGTAGGAGCAGATTTTTGCGGGGGTCGTTCGAAAGTTGTAAAGCTGGGTGTTTAGGGGGTTCGTGGAATGTGATTTATCTCTCCAAGTAACGGGGACTGGCGCACGGATTGGTGTATCGATAAGTGGGGACGTCGGGCGTCTGGGACACTTCGGAAATTCAGGGCGGGGGCCGACGTGTGGCGTCACCTGCGTCAATGGGGCGTCGTAAAGCAGGGCGAAAAGTTCCCCATTGGAAAAATAAAGTTTGTCACGTAGTCGCGCTGAACGTTTACTGGATAAAGCATCAAAAACGAATAGAGATAGCGGGGGGAATCGAGGTGACTTCGGCGCTCGGAACAGCCATAATAGCCACTGTGACGAGCGTAGTTTCTAACCAAGGTATGACAGCACCACGTGCTGCCTCACTGAACCGACCCAATATGGTCAGTGTGGGCACCATCGTGTTCCTGTCTCAGGAATTGATGTTCTTTGCCGGACTGTTCGCGATGTGGTTTACCTCGCGAGCAAACGGTCAGGAAGGCGATTGGGCGGAGCACACCGCTCATATCAACCTGCCCATGGGTTTCCTCATTACGGCAGTGCTGATTTCTTCTTCTGTGACCTCGCAGTTCGGTGTGTTTGCCGCAGAAAGGGGTGACGTTTACAAGCTTCGACTCTGGTACACCGTGACGCTAGTACTGGGCGTTGTGTTCCTGGGCATCATGGCGTTCGAGTGGACCGAGTTGATTCACGCAGGTGTGACTATCCAGGCCAGCGTCTTTGGCTCGGTGTTCTACATCATCACCGGCTTCCACGCTGCGCACGTGACCGCGGGTTTGATTTCTTTTGCAATCATTCTCGCGCGCGTTGCTAAGTCCAAGTTCACGCCGGCACAGGCGACCGCAGCAATGGCAGTGTCCTACTACTGGCACTTCGTTGACGTCGTGTGGATCGGCGTTTTCACCGTTATTTACTTGGTCCAGTAGCACTGGCCAAGATTCCCAAACAGTCCTCCCGTGTTCGAGTTATCTAAAGGAAAATGATGGATAACAATTCGCAGTCCGTGGCAGTGGAGCAGACCACTGCGGCGGCTAAGAAGACCCGCCGTCGCCGCAAGGCGAAGCGCACCCTTGCCGGTGGCTTCGCTTTGGCGATTGGCCTGTCCGGTGCGGGCGTCTTGGCTTCTGCCTTGACCCCGGACGCACAGGTCGCCACGGCGGAAAAAGATGACCAAGCCCTCGTCCAAGAGGGTAAGGACATCTATGACACCGCTTGTATCACCTGCCACGGTGCCAATCTGCAGGGCATCGAAGGTCGTGGTCCGTCCCTCGTTGGTATCGGTGCTGGTTCCGTGTACTTCCAGGTGCACTCCGGCCGTATGCCGATGATGTCTAACGACGCACAGGCAGAGCGCAAGGCTCCCCGCTACACCGAGCAGCAGACTCTGGCCTTGGCTGCATATGTTGCAGCTAACGGTGGCGGCGCTGACATTGTCTACAACGACGACGGAAGCGTTGCCCAGGAATCGCTGCGTGGTGCTAACTACAATGGCGAAATCCAGGCAGAAGACGTAGCGAAGGGCTCCGAGCTCTTCCGCATGAACTGCGCCTCCTGCCACAACTTCACCGGCCAAGGCGGCGCGCTGTCCTCCGGTAAGTTCGCTCCGGAGCTTGCTCCGGCGAGCGAGCAGGAAATCTACCAGGCAATGCTGACCGGCCCGCAGAACATGCCTAAGTTCTCTGACCGCCAGCTGACCGCAGATGAGAAGAAGGACATCATTGCCTACCTCAAGTCTGCAAAGGAAACCCCGTCTCCTGCCGGTTGGGACCTTGGTGGTCTCGGCCCAGTAGCGGAAGGCCTGGCAATGTGGATTATCGGCATTAGCGCCCTGTGCGCTGCCGCTATGTGGATTGGATCGCGCTCATGAGCAATGTGAAGAAGAATTACACTAATGCTGAGCTCGACAAGATGAGCAACGATGAACTCGCTGCTCTTGGTACCGAGCTCGACGACGTCACCGTTGCGTTCCGCAAGGAGCGATTCCCAGTCGAAGGTGACCCGGCTGAAAAGCGCGCTGGACGTAACGTTGCTATCTGGTTGTTCCTGTCCGTCATCGGCGGCCTCGGGTTCCTCGGCGTTTATCTGTTCTGGCCGTGGCAGTACAAGCAGCTAGGGGAGGAGGGCCACATTTGGCACACTCTCTACACCCCTCTGCTGGGCATTACTGCAGCCCTCGCAATTTGCGGCTTGGGCATCGCCATCGTTCAGTACGTTAAGAAGATTCTCCCAGAGGAGATTTCCGTTCAGCGTCGCCACGACGGTCCTTCCGAAGAGGTTGACCGCCGTACCCTGACCGCCCTTCTGAACGATTCTTGGAAGACCTCGACCCTGGGGCGCCGCAAGACCGTTCAGGGTCTGTTGGGCGGTGCCGGCGTTCTGTTCGGTCTTACCGTGATTGCTCCGCTCGGCGGGGCAATTAAGAACCCTTGGAAGGTTCGCCACAATATGAACTACGCCGGCGACGGCACCCTGTGGACTTCCGGTTGGACCCTGCACAATGAAGGCGTCAAGCTCTACTTGGCCCGCGACACCGGTACTATCGCCGAGAAGCACTCCGGTGAAACCGGTGAGCACTACAGCACCAAGGGCGTAACCCGCTTGGTTCGTGTGCGCCCGGAGGATCTGGCGGCAGGCGGTATGGAAACCGTCTTCCCGCTGGCAGAAGAAGACGTCAACGATGGCGACAAGTACGATGCCGAGCGCGATGTCTACGAGCACCACATGCACTCGATTCACGGCAACCGCAATGCGGTCATGCTGATTCGCCTGCGTCACAACGACGCCCAGAAGGCAATCGAGCGCGAAGGTCAAGAAGACTTCCACCACGGCGACTACTACGCCTACTCCAAGATCTGTACCCACATCGGTTGCCCGACCTCTCTGTACGAGGCTCAGACCAACCGAATCCTGTGCCCGTGCCACCAGTCGCAGTTCGATGCTTTGCAGTACGGCAAGCCGGTCTTCGGTCCTGCTGCTCGTGCACTGCCACAGCTGCCTATCACGGTGGATGACGAGGGCTACCTCGTAGCACAGGGCAACTTCATTGAGCCTGTCGGCCCGGCATTCTGGGAGCGTAAGTCATAATGAGCAATAAACTCGCCCAAATGGGCAACAATATGGATGAGCGCTATAGCGCCGCCGGCGTGCTGAGGACTCAGCTGAACAAGGTCTTCCCGACCCACTGGTCCTTCATGCTTGGTGAGATGGCGCTATACAGCTTCATCATTCTTGTACTGACCGGTATCTACCTGGCGCTGTTCTTCGACCCGTCCATCACTAAGGTCATTTACGACGGCACCTACGCACCGCTTAATGGTGTAGAAATGTCCCGCGCATACGCCACCGCGCTGGATATCTCCTTTGAAGTTCGTGGTGGCTTGTTCGTGCGCCAAATGCACCACTGGGCAGCTCTGCTGTTCATGATGTCCATGGTTGCGCACATGCTGCGTATCTTCTTCACCGGCGCATTCCGTCGTCCGCGTGAAGCAAACTGGATTATCGGTTGCGCACTTATCCTACTGGGCATGATCGAGGGCTTCCTTGGTTACTCCCTGCCGGATGACCTGCTTTCCGGTGTTGGTCTGCGAATCATGTCCGCCATTATCCTGGGCCTGCCGATTATCGGCACCTGGCTGCACTGGGCAATCTTTAGCGGTGACTTCCCGTCTGACCTGATGCTGGATCGTTTCTACATCCTGCACGTTCTGGTTATTCCGGGCATCATCCTTGGCCTGATTGCAGCCCACCTGATTATGGTTTGGTTCCAGAAGCACACCCAGTTCCCTGGACCGGGCCGTGCAGAGAATAACGTGGTTGGCGTCCGCATTATGCCGGTCTTCGCCACCAAGGCTATTGGTATGGGCATGATGGTGGCTGGCGTACTGGCGCTGATGTCTGGTCTGCTAACCATCAACGCCATCTGGACGCTTGGACCTTATAACCCATCCCAGGTTTCCGCTGGTTCCCAGCCAGATATCTACATGCTGTGGACTGATGGTGTTGCCCGTGTCATGCCGGCATGGGAGCTGTACATCGGCAACTACACCATTCCTTCCGCGTTCTGGGTAGCTTTGCTGTGTGGTCTCATGGTTGTCCTACTTATGGCGTACCCGTTCTTGGAGAAGAAGTTCACCGGTGACGATGCACACCACAACCTGCTGCAGCGTCCGCGCGATGTTCCTACCCGCTCCGCTATCGGCGCGGCTGCCATCGTGTTCTTCCTGCTGGTTACCCTGTCCGGTGGTAACGACCACGTGGCACACTTCTTCCAGATTTCGCTGAACGCTATGACCTGGGTTGGTCGTATCGGCCTCATCGTGCTACCTCCGATTGCGTACTTCATGACCTACCGCATTTGCGTTGGTCTGCAGCGCTCCGACCGCGAGGTACTGGAGCACGGTATTGAAACCGGCGTTATCAAGCAGATGCCGAATGGTGCATTCATTGAAGTTCACCAGCCGCTCGGCCCAGTTGATGCCGAAGGCCACCCGGTTCCGCTCGAGTACGCAGGCGCTCGGGTACCGAAGCAGCTGAACCACCTCGGACTCGCTGATTCCGAGACGCAGGGCACCTTCAGCCCTGATGATTCGGCACTCATGCACCGAGTTCACGAAATTCACTCGGATAACCGCGACGAGGAAGCGGAGATGTTCCGCCGCCTCAATGAGGCTAACCGCCGTGAGGACGAGGAAAACGGCCGCATCTAACCGCTTTTCCTGAGGATTACTCGAAACGCGCTCACAGACCCGCCCTGCTCCTGTTGAAGGAGTCCGGGCGGGTCTTGCGTATATACGGATTGATTCCGAACCTAGTCCTTATTTTTCTGGCTGCTCCAAGAGCTGTTGAAAAAATCCGTTGCGTGTCTGTCAGTCTTTATGAATCTTGAAGGATCTGAAGAACTGCTGCTGAAGCTTGTTGTGCAGTCGGTTTAGTGCGCGGTCTGGTGCGCGTATTGTCGGTGGTTAGTGGTTTGCTCGTGCTTTACAGCACCTAGGGGCCTAGTGCGTGGGCTCAGGGAGGTGTGAATGCCCGAAAGGTTTTATTGCCTGGAAGCACGCTGCACTCGTCGATTGAGCGACTTAGGGGGCGTCGGAAAGCGGTTTAGCTAGAACCACCATAAGGAAGGGTGCCGAAGCGGGGCGTGGTTGGGATGAAAGCTCGTTTCTAGGCGTGCGGTAAAAGGAGTGAATTGGTGGGGGAGAAGGGGCCGCTAAAAGACTCTAGTGTTGAAAGTCACAATTTAGAATTCTCTTAATTGTTGAGGTTTTTCCTAGCAAGGGTCCACCTTTGTCGGGCGACAGTCGTCCGTCTTTATTTGTGCAGCTTGTGGCCATAAATGTTTTAATTCCGGTGAGCGATTTCTTCTATGTGGGGGTTAAATCTCGGCAAGGTCAACGGAAGGTAACGAAGCGATAACAAACGTTGATTTGGTGTCGCGAATGGACATTGCTTGTGATGATTTCGTAACCTATTCGAGACATTGAGTTACCGCCCGAAAGGTGCTCAATCTAAACAGAAGAATTACAGCGCCGCATCTGGCCCCTCCTACTGAGGGGCCGAGTGGAGGAAATCCTAAAGGAACGGATTCCCAACGAACGCTAGTCCCCCAGGGTCAGAGCTTCCTTTACAAGGAAGTAGGCGCGCAGGAAGATTTGGAGTTTTACTCATGGCACAGCACCGTCGTCAGGGCATGAAGAACACCCGTCGCATCGCATCTACTGCAGCACTGGCTGCAACCGCAGCCGTCGTCGCTCCGGGCGTCGCACAGGCAGCAGAGGTTGTCGTACCTAATACTGACTACCGCTTTGAGGTAGCAGGTCTGGAAAACGTCCCGAACATTGACCAGGTTCCGAACATTGACCGCTACGTTCCGTCCCTGGGTCAGGTTTCTAACCAGCAGAACACCAACTACGCAGCCGCTGGCCACAAGCAGGCCGCTCCGGCACAACAGACCGTTGGTCAGAAGGCACTGGCAGCAGCACGCTCTGTCATCGGCTCCCCGTACGTATACGGTGCCGCTGGCCCAAACGCCTTTGACTGCTCCGGTCTGACCAGCTGGGCATACGCTCAGGCTGGCAAGCAGATCCCGCGCACCTCTCAGGCACAGGCTGCCGCCGGTACCCCGGTTTCCCTGGACCAGCTGCAGCCGGGTGACATCATTGCTTACTACGGTGGCGCTTCCCACGTTGGTATCTACACCGGCCACGGCACCATCATCGACGCCCTTAACTCCGGCGTCCCGGTTCAGGAGCGCGACCTGAACTACATGCCGATTCACTCCGCAGTTCGCTTCTAAGAAGCGGCGGATCGTGCCCTCTCCTTCGCGGGGAGGGCTTTGTCGTGCATTAGGGGATAAAACCCGCTATAGTGAGTACGATTTTTAAAATTTTCTAAGTCTAAGGGTCCTTACGTGTCTAAACGAGTACTTCCTGCAGCTGCACTTGCAGCGGCTCTTGCTGTTACGTCGGTTTCTGGGATTTCGCAGGTTGTTGCGCAGGAGGCGGCTCCGCAACAGGAGGGCGCCACCGAAGATGTAGACGCCTTGGTAGAGCGCGTTGGCGAAGTCGCGCGCAAGGTTTCTGCCAAGAACGAAGAAGTAAAAGAGCTCGAGGTCAAGCTCGAGGAAAAGCAGGCTGAGGTCGCTGAATCTGAGCAGGCTGCCGCTGAGGCACAAACGCGTGCGGACGATGCGAAGGGTGATGTTTCCACCCAGCAGGACCGTGTCAATGGCATCGCCCAGTCGCGCTACCGCGGTGATTCCCGTTCGGCAGTGTCTGGTGCCTTGGCCGCGGAAGATCCTTCCGATGCAGTAGAGCGCATGGGTTACCTCGGCGCGCTGTCCCGCAAGGCCCAGCGCACTCTTGATGCGAAGGCTAATGCCGCCTCCATGGCGGAAGAGGAAAAGCATAAGGCTGCCGACGCCGCTGCGAAGGTGCGCGAGGAAAAGAAAGCGCTGGAAGAGCAACGCGAGGAGCTTCTCAAGGAAAAGGAGGAGCTGGAAAAGCAGCAAAGGGACATCGAAAAGCAGGTGGATGCTCTCGATGATCATCAGCGCGAGGCCTGGGAAGGCCAATTCGGCGGATCCGCGAAACCAGATATGGATCTGGGTGAGGTAGCTGACGGTGCTGCCTCTGCTGCCTTGTCCAAGTTGGGTGCGCCGTATGGTTGGGGTGCGACCGGTCCCGATCAGTTTGACTGCTCCGGATTGATGTTCTGGGCGTATCAACAGATTGGTAAGTCCATTCCGCGTACGTCGCAGGCTCAGATTGCAGGTGGCACGTCGGTACCGTTGGAAGACCTACAGCCGGGCGATATCGTGGGATATTATCCTGGGGTAACGCACGTTGGTATGTACATCGGCAATGGGCAAGTGGTCCATGCTTCCACCTATGGTGTTCCTGTTCAGGTAGTACCGCTGAAGTCCATGCCGATTACCGGAACGGCGCGGTACTAAGTGGCCCGCGTTCTGCTGGTAACTAATGACTTTCCACCCAAGATTGGCGGGATTCAGTCTTACCTGCGCGATTTCGTAGCAACCTTAGAACCGCGTGATGTCGTGGTCTTTGCCTCTACCCAGGAATCGCCGGCGGAATTCGATGCCGCGGTGGACTACAAGGTTATCCGCTGGCCTCGCCGCGTGATGTTGCCGACGCCTGCCACGGTGCGTCGGATGCAGGAGATTATCCGCGCAGAAAATATTGATATCGTCTGGTTTGGTGCAGCCGCGCCCCTTGCTTTGATGGGCAAGGCCGCAAAAGAGGCGGGGGCCACCCGTGTTGTAGCTACGACGCACGGGCACGAAGTGGGGTGGTCGATGGTGCCCGTGGCTCGGCAGTGCCTGCGCCGCATTGGTGACCATGCTGACGTGATTACCTATATCTCCGACTACACCCTGCGTCGGTTGCGTCGACCATTTGGACCGAATCCGCGCTGGGAGCACCTGCCTTCCGGAGTGAGCGTGGAAGGCCTTTCTCCAGCCACGCCGGAGCAACGCGCAGCGGCAAAAACCGAGTTTGGAGTCGACGGGCCGACCATCGTCTGCATTTCGCGGTTCGTTCCACGCAAGGGGCAGGATCAGCTTCTACGTGCTATGCCTCTAGTGCGTGAAGAATTTCCGGATGCGCAGCTCTTGCTCATCGGGCGCGGACGCTACCGCGCGGCTTTAGAACAGTTGGCGGAAATCTACTGTCCAGACGCAGTGATTCAGGAAGCGGAAAGCATTGAGACTGCATTGCATGCAGCGGATGTATTTGCCATGCCGGCACGCACCCGTGGCGGTGGGCTAGACGTCGAGGGCTTGGGAATCGTGTATTTGGAGGCTCAAGCGTGCGGCCTGCCGGTTGTCGCTGGAGACTCCGGTGGTGCACCGGAGACGGTAACGGGGGAGACGGGGGTCGTCGTCAAGGGCGGAGCTGTGCCGGAACTAGCTGGAGCATTGAAAGCTCTCTTGGCCGACCCGCAGCTTAGGCTTCGCATGGGGCAGGCGGGGCGTCGCCATGTGGAAGAGAATTGGACGTGGCGGATAATGGGGCAGCGATTGCGGCAGCTGATGTCTTGATGTGACCCTAACCCGGTTGTCGGTATATTCTGTTATGCATGCTTAAGAACAACTCCGCCGATCTGACTATCGGCTTCGACGTCGGTGGCACCAACGTGCGCGGCGGAGTGATCACTCGGGAGGGTGAGATTCTCGCGAGCCGCACGGTTCCTACTTGCATGGACGCCGAGCAGCTGGAAGCGGATATTGTGGGCATCGTCGATGAGCTGCGCTCTGACTATGAGGTAGACGCCGTTGGCCTCGCCTTGGCGGGATTTTTGGATCCTACGTGTGAGGTAGTGCGCTTCGCCCCGCACCTTCCCTGGCGGCACGCCAATGTCCGGGAATCGCTCTCGCAGAAGCTCGGTATACACGTGCGTTTGGAGCATGATGCCAATTCCGCCGCGTGGGGTGAGTGGCGCTTTGGTGCTGGCCGGGGTGCGGAGGATTGGGTTTTCTTTGCGGTAGGAACAGGTATCGGCGCCACGCTGATGACGCATGACACCATCTACCGCGGTGCGTTTGGTACCGCTCCAGAATTTGGGCATATCGTGGTAGTCCCTAATGGCCGGCAGTGCTCCTGCGGCAAGCGCGGCTGCTTGGAACGCTATGCCTCTGGTACCGCGTTGCCGGATACCTGCGCTGATCTGCGAGGAAGCTATGAGACTTCGCTGCCGACTGATCCCACAGGCAAGGAAATTACCCAGGCGGCGCGGCGCGGAGATCCACTTGCCGTCGCGGTGATGGAAGATTTCAGCCGGTGGCTGGGCCAGGGCCTTTCCATTGTTGCTGATGTATTGGATCCGGAGCTCATCGTTCTCGGAGGCGGCGTATCCCAAGATGCGGACCTCTACCTCGAGGGTGCCGCCCAAGCTATGGGACAGGACATTGTCGGGGCAGGGCATCGCCCCCTCGCACGTGTTGCCACCGCAGAATTAGGGTCGGCAGCGGGTATGATTGGCGTAGCCGATTTGGCCCGCAGCGGCCGTTAAAACTAACAAAGGACGACCTGGCGATGAAAAACAAGTGGTACTGGGCTTTTAAGCACATTTTCTTCGGACCCGCCCTGCGAGTATGGAATCGCCCGTGGAGCGAGGGCATCGAGAAAATCCCCGCTGACGGGCCTGCGATTTTGGTGTCGAATCACCAGGCGGTTATGGATTCCTTCTTCTTTCCTTTGGTGTGTCCGCGCCAGATCACGTTTCCGGCTAAGTCGGAATACTTCACCACTCCGGGTCTTGTTGGCAGCCTGCAAAAGTGGTTTTTTACCGCGGTAGGCCAAGTCCCCATCGAGCGCGATAGTGAGGACGCTGGCGACGCCATTGTGGAAACCGCAGAAGGTATTTTGTCCCGCGGCGATCTCTTCGGTATCTATCCGGAAGGAACTCGTTCCCCAGATGGCCGTGTGTACAAGGGCCGTACCGGCATGGGGCGCATCGCCATGGAGACTAACCAGCCAGTATTTCCCATCGCGATGATCAATTCGCGTAAGGCCAATCCCATTGGCTCGTGGATCCCGCGCCCGTTTAAGGTCGGCGTGCGGGTAGGTGATCCTATCTGGCCGCATGACTGGGCCAAGGAGCGCGGCATGAATCCGGCCGAGCACGAGACTATCCGCGCCTTCACGGATTTTGTGATGCGCAATTTGGCCGAGCTGAGCGATAAGCCTTATGTTGATGTGTACGCCTCCGATGTGAAGGCTTCGCTCAAAGCCGGCCATGGTTACCCCGCCGGCGCTGAATACAAGGGGAGGTAATCACTATTCCCAAGGCCCGTTTAGCTTGGCCAGATACCGCTAAAGGCGTATCCATTATCGGCGTCGTGCTCTTGCACGTCACGCTGGTGGTTCCGGAAGGTGAGCTAACGTGGTTGGCTGACCTAAACATGTGGCTGGACCCGCTCCGCCTACCCTTGTTTTTCCTTGTATCCGGCTATTTCTCTACCAAGATTTTTCGCTATTCTTTCAGCGAGCTTTGTACGCGCCGCCTCTGGTTTTTCCTCGTCCCATACACGGTGTGGATGACCGTTGAACTGTGGACTAAGCGCATCGAGTTCCACTGGGTATTTGGCGATCCTTATCTGCAGCTTTCTGATCTGCTTTATAACCTGCTGTTGGGCCATACCATGGCGTGGTTCATTCACGCGCTTATCTTTTTCAATATATTTTTGTGGGCCGTGCGCAGGTTACCGGCGTGGGCGGGCATAAGTCTGAGCTTTGCGCCGTTGCTGTTTATAGCCTGGCAGGATCATTACTACTTTATTGGCAAGGCAATCATGTTTTTGCCCATCTTCGTCGGTGCGGCCTATCTGCGCGGGCCTATTACGCGGTTTGCCGACGCCGCCGAAGCACCCTTCAAAGGCACCTTCCGTAAGGGCTCTATGTGGGCTTATGGCGCGGCGATCATCAGCTACATCGCGGGCCTATCCTTGCGGCAAACCTGGGATGCCGTCGAAGGCGAGGTAGCGGTGCAGTGGCCACTGCCAGGCGGGGACATGCTTGGCCGAGGCGATCTCAACCTGCTTATCCGTTTTGCAGAGCAGACGCTTGAAACCCCAGCGGGCATCGTTGGTGCTGTCCTTATTAGCCATATTCCGGCTCTGTCCACTTTTGTAAAGTTCGTGGGCCGGCATACCCTGCCCATTTACTTGGCCCACCCAATCGGCATGACGCTGGGGTACGGCTTCTTCATGGCCCACCGCGATTATGTGGTGAGCCTTGCTGGCCAGTGGCCGATGGAAAATACCTGGTTCTGGATCGGAATGTGCTTCTTCTACTCCGCTGCGGCATCGGTAGCGCTCTGGGCCCTAGGTAAGGTTCCTATCCTTGGCTGGACGCTGGTTCCGCCGCGGATTGATAAGCGCCGGCCCGTCGTAGAGCCAATGGTAGCGAGCAAAGAACCAGCAGAGCGGTAACGATGGCGTAGTCGTTGCCCACGATGTGCTGCCACCATGCCCAGTTCAGCTCTTGGTCATTGGCATGAGGGACGAGCCAATGGCCGCGGGCCAAAAGCGCCAGCCATGTCAGCGCAGCGAGTGCCCAGTGGCGCTGCGCCACTAGCAGCACGCCCGCCAATACCAGCCAGGTGAAGTGATGCGACCATGACACGGGCGAGCACAGGAGCGATACTGAAGCGGCCAGCAGCATGAGTACCGCCTGGTTCTCGTGGGAGAGGCGCTCCATGGCAAACCACACGATGGCAACGACGAGGACAACGGCTACAAGCCACAGCTTTTCAGCGTGTTCAGGGGCTAGGCGGCTAAAGAAACCGCGCAGAGATTGGTTGGAGCTATAGGCAAGTCCACCGATGCGGTTGGAATCGCGCAGCGTTTCGCTCCAGTACTGGATGGAGCTATGTGGATTGCAGGCGAAGGCGATGAGCCCAGCTGCCAGAAAGGAACCGAGAGCGGCGAAAAATGCGCGCCACTCGCGGCGGACGAAAAATACGGCAAGGAATACCGCAGGGGTGAGTTTGATCGCCATAGCGATACCGGTAAGCACGCCTCTGCCGCGTCCGGGGCGCAGCCAGAGAATATCGACCACGACGAGTGCGGTGAGCAGGATGTTGACCTGCCCGAAGCTAAAGGTCTCCGTAATCGGTTCAGTAAGCATCGCCGCTAGAAGCGCCCAGCCTGCCCAGCCCGGGCAGCCAAGGGAGCGCAGCACCAGGGCAACGCAGACCCAGAGAGCAAGAAAGGAGGCGACAGATACGAGGATGCTCGCGGCGGTGAGGGGAATCCAGCTCAGTGGGGCAAAGAGCAACGCCGCAAAGGGCGGATAGGTGAAGGGAAGAGGGACATCGCGATTGCTGCCAACGAGGTAGTCCTTGGTGTAGAGGTCGCTGCCAAACCCGGCCCCACCCTCACGGTAAACATCGAGGTCAATGTGGTAGTAGGTGGAGAAATCGCCGGAGAAAAGCGCCGGGATATCGATGAGCCACCAAAGGGCCACGAGGGCAGAGAGGCACAAGGGCAAAGCAGTAAACCACAAAGATTTCTTCACGCCAGAAGTGTACAACCGTCTCTTTAAGGGGCCAATTTATCGCTGCAGATTAGGCGGCGCTAGGCTTGGGAGACGTGCGCTACTTCTATGACACCGAATTTATCGAAGATGGACAAACCATTGAATTGGTCTCCATCGGCATCGTCGGTGAGAATGGCAGCGAGTACTACGCCGTGTCTACGGATTTCGATCCGTCCAAGGCCAATTCTTGGGTCAAAGACAATGTACTGGCCAAGCTGCCCAGCCCGCGGGACCCAGTATGGAAGCCTCTGGAGACCATTCGCACGGAGGTCTTCGAGTTCCTGACCCAGAGCTCAACTCCGGTAGAGCTGTGGGCGTGGGTGGGCGCTTATGATCATGTGGTTTTGGCGCAGCTGTGGGGCGATATGGCCGGACTGCCAAAGCGCATGCCACGCTATACCCGCGAGTTGAAGCAGTACTGGGAGTTTGCAGGCCGTCCGAGCCTGCCGGCCGTTCCTAAGGGCAATCACGATGCGCTTGTCGACGCCCGTCATAACCTCGCCAAGTTCCGTGCCTGCGCCCAGGTGCTTCCGCTGTCTAAGGGTAATAGAATTAATATCTAGAATTTAACTAACGCGCGATAGGCGCTTGATGGTTAAATAGCAGTGTGAGTTGGACAGTAGATATTCCGCAAGGCGTTCTGCCAGACCTTCCGCCATTGCCCGCCGGCATCGACGAGGTCTTCCAGGACGTCATCAAGCGTGACGCAAAGCAGCAGCCCAGCTGGGATACTTCCCAGGCCGATAACGTGCGCAAGATTCTCGAGTCCGTGCCGCCCATCGTGGTTGCGCCGGAGATCGAGGCGCTCAAGAAGAAGCTGGCAGACGTTGCCTTGGGTAACGCCTTTTTGCTGCAGGGTGGCGATTGCGCGGAGACCTTTGAGTCCAATACTGAGCCGCATATCCGTGGCAATGTGAAAACGCTGCTGCAGATGGCCGTGGTGTTGACCTATGGCGCATCCGTTCCCGTGGTTAAGCTCGGCCGCATCGCTGGCCAGTACGCCAAGCCACGTTCTTCCGATACGGACTCCAATGGTTTGCTGAACTACCGCGGTGACATTGTCAACGCCGTGGAGCCGACCGATGAGGCTCGTCGCCACGACCCAGCCCGAATGATCCGCGCTTACGCGAACTCTTCGGCGGCAATGAACCTCGTGCGTTCTTTGACCTCTTCCGGCACTGCGGATCTCTACCGCCTGCATGAGTGGAACCGCGAGTTCGTGCGCAAGTCCCGCGCGGGTGCCCGCTACCAGGACTTGGCCCGGGAGATTGAAAACGGCTTGAACTTCATGAATGCCTGTGGCGTGCACGATGACACCCTGCGCTCGGCCGATATCTACTGCTCGCATGAGGCATTGCTGAAGGACTACGAGCGCTCCATGCTGCGCTTGGGCCAGGACAATAACGGCGATACCAAGCTCTACGATCTCTCTGCGCACCAGGTATGGATTGGTGAGCGCACTCGTGGCATCGAAGATTTCCACGTGAACTTTGCGGCGATGATTGGTAACCCAGTGGGCATCAAGCTGGGACCGGGCGTCACCCCGGAGCAGGCCGTGGAGTACGCGGAAAGGCTGGACCCGAATCGCGAGCCGGGGCGCCTAACCATGATTTCGCGCATGGGTCACGATAAGGTGCGCACAGTCCTGCCTGCCATTGTGAAGGCGGTGGAAGACTCCGGCCACAAGGTGGTATGGCAGTCCGACCCGATGCACGGCAATACCTTCACTGCTTCTAATGGCTACAAGACTCGCCACTTTGACAAGATCGTGGATGAGGTCCAAGGCTTCTTCGAGGTTCACCGTGAACTGGGTACCCACCCAGGTGGCGTACACCTTGAGTTCACCGGTGAAGACGTCACCGAGTGCTTGGGCGGCGCCGAGGACATTACCGACGTGGATCTGCCGGGCCGCTACGAGTCGGCTGTGGATCCTCGCCTTAATACGCAGCAGTCGCTCGAGCTGTCCTTCCTTATCGCGGAGATGCTACGTAACTAAATCCACAGGTTCGGCGTCATGCCGTAGAGCGAGGAGCCGAACCACCACCCGCCGATAGCCACTGCGCCCACCGCAATCGCGACCACTACTAAGTACAGCACTAGTGACAGCGGATTGCGGTTGGTCAGGGGGCGCTCGGCGGGTTCTTCATGCGCGCTGTGGACCGGCTGCTCGGGGGCAGGAGCAGGTACCGGTGCAGGCGCAGAGGCAGCTGCCGGCGCGAATGGTTCGAGTGGTGGCTCGGTCGCAGAATACGGCTGTGCCTGGGGGCGTGACAATGATTGCGGCTCCGGTTCTGGAGCGGGCTCTGCCTGTGGCAAATCCAGTTTGGTCTCAAAGCTTAGGCGTTGCGGCGGGATGACTTCTGTCGGACCGCCGTCGAGATGCTCCGTTTCGCCTTGCGGAATGCTGCGGGTGGGCTCGAAAATTTCCGTGGCTCCGGTGCCAGAAAAATCCGTGGGGGCTTGTGCCGTGCGCGCTGCAGCAGCGTTCCTCGGCACAGGAATGGTCACGTCCGGGAGATCGAGCTCCCGGCAGACATCATCGAGCGCCTCGAGGAATTCTCCGGCGTCGGCGAAGCGCTCGCGGGGATGGCGGGCAGTGGCGGTGGCCACGAGGGCGTCGACAAGCTTGGGCACCCCAGAAATCCGCGAGGACGGCGCGGGGACGTCAGAATCCAAGCGGGCCGTGGCATGGGCCAGGGGAGTATCCCCCGAGAATGGAACGGTGCCGGTAAGAAGCTCGAAGAGAACAATGCCGGCTGAATATACATCCGAGGCCGGGGTAATTTCCTCACCTGTGACTTGCTCGGGCGCAAGGTAGGACACGGTGCCTACAATCATGTCTGTCGTGGCTTCGGCATTGGTGGCGCGCACCAGCCCAAAATCGCCCACCTTTACTCGGTGGTGCGAGGTAATAAGCACATTATCGGGCTTGATGTCGCGGTGGATGAGCCCGGTGGAATGCACCTCTTCCAAGCCGCGCAGAACATTGCGCAGGGTAGAGGCGGCTGCCTGCACAGGAAAGGGGCCACCCTCGGCCAGTAGCTCGCGTAGCGTACCGCCATCGATGAGCTCCATGATGAGATAGATGGGCTCGCCGTCAGCGGAAAAATCGTGAATAGCCACGAGATTGGGATGCTGCAGGCGGGCCATGGCGCGAGCCTCGCGAGAAAAACGCTTGATAAAGACCGGGTCATCGGAATAGCGCTCGTCCATGACCTTGGCCGCGACCGCTCGTCCCAGCCGCATGTCCACGCAGCGATAGACGGTAGACATGCCACCGCGGGCAATGGGGCGATCGATCCGGTAACGATTCTCCAGAACGTCACCAATTTCCAACCTAGTCATGCTTCCCAGTATGGCCGATCATCTAGCCCGCGTTAAAGTAGAGAACGTGACTAATCAAGAAAAATCCCTCGATTCCTTGCTCGCTAACGAAGAACTGCTCAGCATGCAGCAGGTGGCAGAAAAGCTAGACCTGCCCATTACACGCGCTTATGACCTGCTGCAGGACCGGAAGTTCATTGCCTGGGATTCCCCAGAAGGAAAGCGCGTACCGCTGGCCTTCTTCAACGACAAGGGCGTCATTGCCAAGCATGTAACTGCCGCAATTACCGTGTTGACAGACGGCGGCTATAAGGACGACGAAATTTTCAGGCATCTCTTTACCGAGGATGACTCGCTGCCGGGCCGCCCGATCGATGCCCTGCACGGTCACCTTGCCCGCGAGGTTATTCGGCGCGCGCAGGCTGCCGCTTTTTAGGCACGCCTTCAAAGATCCACTGGGTGGCAAACCACACCACCACAATCATGCCGATGACCCAGAACCAGTTGTAGAGCTGGTGATTGCCATCGCCGGAGAAGGAGACGCCAATAAACAGGGCCACGCCGGTGGTGAATTTGATTAGCCAGAGCGGCGGCCGGAAGGTGCCCATCAGGGTGAAGATTGAGGCGTAGTACCACGGTAGGGTCACGGCATTGAAAACGAAGGCAACTTGGTATGCGGCCGCGGTGCCCATAATGGCGTCACGGTTGTTCCTGCGGCAGAGCCACCATACCGTCACCAGCCCAATGAGCATGCAGACCATTGCGATGCTACGCAGGACGGCCAAGATGGCGTTATAGGACGCATCCGGCATAAATATTTGTACCGCCGGGAAGATAACATCGGTGGCCAAGGTGGGACCTGCCAGCGGGTTAATCACCTTGGAATTGCCGCTTACCTGCGATAGCCAGCCCCACGATGTGCCGGAAACCCACGTGATGAGGGCTACTGCGGCGATGATTTCTGCCACTGCGGCGATGCCAGATAGCACAAAGACAGCAAGTTGTCGCCACTTACTGGAGCCCTTGGGGGCATAGTGGTGGAGCATCATCCATACGATAAACGGTGCCGCAATAACCGCAGTTGCCTTCATGGCCACGGCCGTGCCCACGAGGATGAGGGCGGCGTGGAAGCGCTTATGCAATGCCGCTAGCAGTCCGATCGATACGAGCCCCACCATGAGTGATTCATTATGCATGCCGCCGATAAGGTGCAAGATAATAACTGGATTAGCTACACCAAGCCACAGTGCTACCGCTGGATCCGCACTGAGTTTGCGGGCGATGCGGGGGATTGACCAAGCGATGGTAATAAACCCGAGCAGAGAAAGAATCTTATAGAGCACCACGCCTGCAGTGACGTTATCGCCTACCAGGCTGGTGACCAGTTCTCCTATCCACAGGTGAAGGGGACCATAAGGTGTGGTGGTATTGCGCCAATCTTGTGATACCTCAAGGAGGAAGGGTCCGGGGTTAACGGCGGCACCTTCGGTATACGGATCGAACCCATCGCGAACCATAGCACCTTGCATGAGGTAGGAATACACATCGCGTGAGGCCAATGGCCCGGCTAATAAAAGGGGAGCTACCCAAGCGATGAGGATGCGCTGGATGTCACGCAAGCCGCCCTCGGGCAGAGGATTTTTGAGCTGCGGGCGAATGATGGTGCGCCCAGCTAGCACCCACGCCGCGGCTAAGAGGAAAATACCCACCCAGTACAGCGCGAGGCCGAGATTGCGCCCATGCCCATAGGACAAGAAGCCGATATTTAAGGCTTCGAGGAGTCCTCCACGGTTGCGGGTGGCGCCGCCAGAGAAGGACGCGAGCAGCAAAATGCAGGAGGCAGATAGCCCTAGCGGCAGCGCGCGCGGAATGGGAAAAGAGTACGTCTTTGCCACAGCACAACCTACTTGCGGCGAGCAGTAGCCTTGATAGCCAACTGCTCTAGGGTTTCGGTGACCGTGGGATCCACCTTCGCGGCGTGCAGGTGCTGCAGGCCCGATTGCGTTAGGGAATCGATGCGGCGCTCAATTTCTTCTGGTGCGCCCGAATCAGCGATGATCTGGGCCAGGCGCGATAGCTCCTGGGGATCTGAGGTGTGGCCAACGAGCTTACGCAAGGTAGCAGCAGCGTGTGGATCGGACTCATCCGCGCGCTGGAGCGCTAGCGCTAAAAGTTCGGTTCGCTTGCCTTCGCGCAGATCATCACCGGCAGGTTTGCCGGTCACCGCGGGATCGCCAAAAACACCCAGTTGATCGTCGCGCAACTGGTAGGCAATGCCTATATCGTGCCCATAGCCGCGGAAGGCCGCGATAAGTTCCTCGCTCGCACCGGCGATGGCGGCGCCCAAGTGCAGCGGGCGTTCAATGGTATAAGCGGCCGTCTTATAGCGGTTGACGGAATTGGCAAGCTCTACTGATTCGGACCCTGCTGCCTCCAAAGAGATGTCCAAGAGCTGTCCACCGATAACCTCAGTGCGCATGCCGCGCCACGGGCTGCGGGCACGGTGCAAAGCGGCCGCACTCAGGCCGGAATCTTGGAACATGTCTTCTGCATAAACAAGCGCTAAATCACCCACCAAGATTGCTACGGAGGTGCCGAAGAACTCTGGATCCCCCAAGTATTCCGATTCGCGGTGCAGCTTTTCGACGCCCCGGTGCACCGTAGGATTGCCGCGACGGGTATTTGAAGCATCGATAATGTCATCGTGGATAAGAGCGCAGGCCTGGATAAATTCCAAAGAGGCGGCCGCGCGGAGCATAGCCGCGGGATCTTCTTCTCCTCGACCTGCAGCAAGGTAGCCCGCCCAAGCATAGGTAGGGCGTACTCGCTTGCCGCCGTCAAGCACGAAGGATTCCAAAAAGCTCACGGCCTTGGTTACCGGGGCACCAATTTCCGCCACCTGCTCTCGGCGTTGATCAAGGAAGGTGGCGAGTTCCTCGCGCACCGCACCCGGGATTTCCGCAAGCTCAGGAATATTCTGCATAGTCACACCCCACACGATACCGGCTAGGCTGCGCAAGAAATAACAGAGGTTTACAGCGGCAGGCTCGCGCCCAATATGGCAAAGGGGCGGGCATCGGCGGGATAGAGATGATCACGGAGGACATCGAAGAAGCCGGCGGCTCTATAGAGGCGGAAGGCACCGTTATCCTCGTTCGGCACCTCGGGTGTGGACAACAGTGCGTAGTGCGCCGGGGCATTCCATAGCAATCCCTCTAATAGTTTTCTGCCTAGGCCGTGCCCCTGGTACTGCGGCAAGACGTGGATCTCTGCCAACTCAAAGTAGTTGCGCACAATGTCCCACTGCTCTTCGGTGGGCCCGCCTTGTAGTCGGAGCCCCCGGCGAAGCTCAGCGTCCCACCAGCTGTCCGGGGAGCCTAAGAACCCATAGGCCACGCCGACGATGCCATTGTCGTGGGTGACAATCTGCGCGCTGAATCCGGGGCGGGTCACGTCATTTCGCCAGCTTGAAATGCGGCTATGCAAGATCGCGGGATTATAGTGCATTGCCTCGATGTAGATTTCAACCAACTGCGGGGCTAATAGGGAGAATTCCGGCGGAGTTAGGCGGCGAATTTCAAAGCTCACACTTCCTATGACACCAGATGTCTGTAGCGGAAGGAAAGCGAGGCCCACTCTGTTCTTTGAAAGCCGGAAGAGCGAATCGAACAAGAGGGCTGCAGTTAATTTGTGGCCTGCAATTAGCATTGATCGAATCGAACACGTGAACTATTATTAACAGTGAAATGTCTGGCGGCTTGCTTAGGGTCGGGGACAGTTCAACGACGTTATTTATTTAGCTAAGGACAAAACAATGGCACAGATTATTTCGGCAACGCGTACCCGTTCTCTTGGGCGAGAAAGTGGCAAGCGGGCACGATTTCTCTTCCAGGCACGAGAATTATTAGACGCTGCGCGCGGTTATGCGGCTGAGGGGCGATTCGATCAAGCCTTAGAGGTGGCGTACCAATCGGCTCTACGTACTGCTGGCGCACGAGTAGCTGCATCTGTAGTGGCTCGGCGCCGCCGCCTTCCCTCCAGTGCATGGGATCGGTTAGCGCTCGTTGGTGTGGAAGACCAGCGGTGGGCTGAATCCTTTAAAGGATATTCGCGGACTCGTGCACGCGTGTCTTCGGGGCTGGATGAAGCGCCGAGCGAGGAATATGTTTATGGCCTCATGCAGCATGCCGCACAATTTTTGGATGAAAGTGAGGCAGGGACTACTTTCGGCTCTTTTGCTGCGTAGTCACTCCGTGGGGGCGCTCACTACCTTTTGGGGAACATACTGATTATTCTGGGCGTTAGTATAGATAGAACTATTACCGCCCGAAGCTCAATCCCTAGTTGGAGGAACAGTGTCTCTTTCCGAGCAGGAGCAGCGCACGCTCCGTGAAATTGAGGAATCGTTACTTGCTGACGATCCTAAGTTTGGCGCTTCCGTTTCTGAGCCTACGTCGTTTGGCGGATCTGGCGGTGCGGTAACCCTCCGAGGTATAGCGCTCGTCGTCGTTGGGCTGTGCATGCTTATTGGTGGAGTTGCTCTCGCGCAGCAAAGCCTGTGGTTTATTGCGCTTTCTATCGCGGGCTTTTTGGTGATGTTTGCCGCTGGTGTATGGATGCTGCGCGGAGATGGCTCCAGCCACTCTGTACAGAGCCATTACTCCGGTGCCCGTGCAAAGAAGCCCGCGTCTCGCGGTGGTGGAGTCAGTGGCAAGTTGGAGGAAAACTTCCGTCGCCGCTTTGAGGAGCGTTAACGCTTTATTGATGTGGTTCACCCCGGTTGGCCCAGTGAGGGTCAACCGGGGATTTTTGTGTCGCACCAAAATTCCCCACTTTGCCCCACGGAAGGGGTGCTAGGTGGGGACTGGTGGGGTAACTGCCTCATGGGCTTAGTTAAAAGTCCTCGATAACACAGCATATGGGGTTGGTGTGTGGATTGGGGCTCATTATGTTGGTGTTGCGGGTGGGGTGAAAGGGGTGGTTGCGGCAGGCTGTCAAGGCCTTTCGCGGGATTTCTCCCCACTGGAAAAACTGCTATCTAGCTGCAGGTAATCGAGAGCAATCTGCGGGACACGCCGCTTTAAGTGGGTTAGGTGGGGGAAAGTGGGGTAGAGTGGGGCGCAGCGGAGGAAAGAGGGGCTCAAGGGCCTCGATTCTGAAGTAAGAGAATCCGGAGTTTTCGAGTAAGGAAGGTGGACGCCGGGATGTTTCTCGGAACCTACACTCCGAAGCTCGATGACAAGGGACGTCTTACGCTTCCGGCAAAGTTTCGCGATGAACTCGCGGGTGGCCTCATGGTCACCAAGGGGCAGGACCACTCACTGGCCGTGTACCCGCGGGAGGAATTTGCGGCACGCGCACGGAAGGCTGCGGCGGTTTCTCGAACCAACCCAGAAGCACGTGCTTTCATCCGTAACTTGGCAGCAAGTGCGGACGAACAACGGCCGGACGGGCATGGGCGCATTACGTTGTCCGCGGGGCATCGAGAATATGCGAACTTGTCTAAGGAGTGCGTTGTGGTTGGCTCTGTGGACTTTCTCGAAATTTGGGACGCAGCCGCGTGGGCTGAGTACCAGTCGCAAACTGAAGATGCTTATTCGGCAGCAGATGCCGATGACGTGCTGGCGGGCTTGCTCTAAGCCTGTACAAGAGTGCGTGTAAGGACTCTGTCCGAGGCGGATGATTCTGGTGTACTTCCCCGATATCAGAAACCTGCCTCGGACAGGGCCCTATACGCACTCGCATGCTTTCCACCACTGGAAGTCAGGGAATTTGAGAAAGGGGGTTGCGGGGAGACATGGCTACCAAAGACCTAAATTATGATGTGGCCGAAAACCACGGCCACGTGCCGGTCATGCGCGAGCGCATGGCTGATCTCCTGCGCCCCCAGGTAGAAGCGGCGGGGGATAAGGCAGTGCTTGTCGACGCCACCCTGGGCGCCGGTGGCCACACTCGCTACTTCCTGGAATCTTTCCCCGAGGCTCGAGTCATAGGCGTTGACCGCGATAAGCAGGCGCTACGCAATGCATCCGAACGTCTTGCGCCCTATGGCGATCGCTTTGTCGGCGTTAATGCACGATTCGATGAGCTGGGCAGCGCCATCGCGGAAGGCGACGGCGACATCTTTGATTCGGCCCGCACCGTAGGCATTGCCGGCGCCCTTTTTGACCTTGGTGTTTCCTCCATGCAGCTAGACCAGGCTGACCGCGGATTCGCTTATAAGGCGGATGCACCGCTGGATATGCGCATGGACCCTTCGCAGGGGATTACTGCGGCGGATGTGCTTAATACCTATTCGCACGGTGACTTGGCTCGCGTCCTCAAAACCTATGGTGATGAGCGTTTCGCGGGAAAAATTGCCTCTGCCGTGTTGAAAGAGCGCGACAAGGAGCCTTTCGAGAACTCCGCGCGGCTCGTTGAGCTGCTTTATGATGTCATTCCCGCTGCGACCCGCCGTACCGGAGGACACCCCGCCAAGCGCACCTTCCAGGCGCTGCGGGTTGAGGTCAATCGCGAGTTGGAAGCTATTGAAAATGTCCTGCCGGTCATAACCCAGGCGCTATCGGAAGGCGGCCGTGCCGTATTCATGAGCTACCAATCTTTGGAAGACCGCATCGTTAAAGCAGCCTTCAAAGAACTGACCACTTCCAAGACGCCGGCTGGGTTGCCGATGGACCTGCCGGGCACCGCGCCGAAGTTCAAGATCGTTACGCGCGGGGCGGAAAAGGCCTCTGAAGAGGAAATCGCTGAAAATTCGCGAGCCGCGTCGGTACGTGTTCGTGCCATCGAACGACTCGAGGGAATGCCAGAATTTCTACCGTCGGGAGGCAGGCAATGAGCACCATCCCACGCCGCAACCACCTAAAGACTGACAGCCGCGACAGAGAGGCCACTCGCACCATGGGCGCCAGCCGAGACTTCACCACCGGAATCGATACCGGAGCCCCGACGGCGCTGCGCGAGCGTCCCAGCACTAAGCGTGCCCCGAGCCGCACTCGGGTACCGCACCGCAGCACGAAGCGCCTGGGTTCGAAGCAGGTAGTGAGCTTCCGTGGCCGTCAGCTGCAGCCGCAGACGAAGAAGAACGGGCTCCTTACTCGGTTGGGCGTCATTTCCCTTACGCTGCTTATCGTCGGTGTGGCCTTGGCCATGTGGCTGTCCGGTCTGTCTACCAAGCAAACCTTTGCCATCCAGCAGCTAACCGTGCAGGATTCCCAACTGGATAACCAGATTGAGACCCTCAACCGCGATGCAGAGAATCTCAGCTCTTCTGCTGATATTGCGCGCCGCGCGGACGAAATGGGAATGGCTATTCCTAAGCAGCCGGGCATTGCGGAAGTGGGCGGCGATGGAAAGATCGTCGACAAGCGCGAAGGCACCCCGGATACCGAAAAGCTCATTGATGTCAACGGTGAACCAATCCGCCCGGGCCAGGCTTCCAGCGACCCAAAGGATACGGAGGGGATGTCGAATTCCCTCAATGCCGTGCCACAGGGACAGCAGCGCACCAGCAATGGTGGCGATGCCGTCGACCGTAATTCCGACCGTGAGACCGGCGCTGCTGGTGCTGTCCAGAGCGATGTGCGACCCAATCTTCCAGCCCGTGCGCCGTATGCCAGCCGCGCCGAGTAGCCGGAGTAGCTGAGGAAGAATATTCGGTGAAAAAGATGATGCTCGCGCGTGGTGGCGCGGGCATTCTCACTTTTGTAGGGCACAATCAATACACGCAAGAAATTGTGGCGGAAATAGGGAAGGTGACACTGGACTGTGACTACGCCAAGTAAGGCTAGGCGCCGCCCGCGCCGCTCTGCCAGCTCCGCGGTGCCGCAAAAGAAAATGATGCGCAAACGCCTGCGCATCATCGTATCCGTGGTGCTCGTGGCGATGGTCGTCCTCGCTGGCCGCTTAGCCTGGGTACAGCTTGTGTGGGGCCCAGACCTTTCCGCCAAAGCCGTCACCCAGCGTGAGCGCGTCTATATTGAGCCGGCCCGTAGGGGAGAGATCTTAGACCGCGATGGCCAGCGCCTGGCCTACACGATGAAGTCTCGTTCCTTGACCGTCTCGCCGACCCGACTGCGCGATGAGCTAAAAGACAAGGCCGAGATCGAGGCCCAAAAAGATGGCTCGACGGAGGGCATGGATGATAAGAAGCTGGATAGCTTTCTCACCAAGAAGGTGGAGCAGACCCTTAAGGACATGTCTGAGGGAATCCCGAAGCTGATTGAGGATTCCGGCGCCTCGACCTCCAAGGTGGATAAGGACGACATCCTCAATAAGCTCAAAGCCGATACCCAGTATGAGGTACTGGTGCGCAATGTCGATCCGGATGTTGCCGTAGAGATCGCCAATAAGTACCACGGAGTGGCAGCGGACCGCCAAGACATCCGCCAATACCCCAACGGCGCCATTGGTGAAAACGTTGTGGGCAAGGTGTCGATGGATGGCCATGGACAGTTCGGTTTCGAGGCCGCGCGCGATACGGAACTTACTGGCATTGACGGCCAGTCCACCGAGGACGTATCCGCAGATGGCCAGGTGATCCCGGGCACGCTGCGTGACGTCGTGGATACCGTTGATGGTCACGACGTCACCCTCACTTTGGATCTGGACCTGCAGACCTACGTTCAGCAAAAGCTGGAAAAGGCTAAGGCCAACTCCAAGGCTTCCGGTGCAGAAGCAGTGGTCCTCGATGCTGCAACCGGCCAGGTCCTTGCCATGGCAAATACGGATACAGTGGATCCCAATAAGAATATTGAGGATCAGCTCGATGAAGGCAAGGACTTTGAAAACCGCAGCGTCTCCCATCCTTATGAGCCGGGTTCTGTAGCGAAGGTGGTTACCGCGGCTGCCGCACTGCAGGAGGGTGTGACCACTCCGGATGAGGTGCACCAGGTCCCCGGTTCCATCGATATGGCGGGCGTGACGGTGAATGATGCGTGGGAACACGGCACCGAGCCGTATACCACCACCGGCATCTTTGGTAAATCCTCTAACGTTGGCACCTTGATGATCGCCGATAAATTGGGCCAAGAAAAGTACGCCGATTACCTAAAGAAGTTTGGGTTGGGCAATACCACGGGCGTTGAGCTGCCGAACGAATCGGCCGGCAGTGTCCCGGATCTAGAGCAATGGTCTGGCGGCACCTTCGCCAACCTGCCTATTGGCCAGGGCCAGTCGTGGACCACCTTGCAGATGGCGAGCGTGTATCAAACACTGGCAAATGGCGGCGAGCGCATCGAGCCGCGCATCATTGATTCTGTGAAGGGGCCAGACGGTAAGGACGAAAAGCTGGAGGAACCGAAAAAGACTCAGGTGCTAAGCCCTGAAACCGCCAAGACAACGGTGGATATGTTCCGCGCCGTCTTCCAAGACGATGACGCCGGCCTGCAAAATGGCACGGCCGGTAATGCGCAGCTCAAGGGCTATCAGCTCTCCGGCAAAACCGGTACGGCTCAAAAGGTCGATCCGAATACCGGGGCGTATTCGAATTCCGCCTATTGGATCACCTTTGCCGGCATCGCCCCGGCCGATGATCCGCGCTTCGTCGTTGCCGTTATGTTGGATGAACCCAAATCCGGCGTGGAGGACAATGGAGGCGGCGGCCAATCGGCAGCGCCGATTTTCCGCGATATCGCCTCGTGGCTACTTAATCGTGACAATATTCCGACGTCGAAACCAGCACCGCGGCTGACCCTGCGGGCACAATAGGAGCTTAGTATGACCGTTTCTTTGGATACTCTCGCCCAGCTTTCTGGTGGGCGCGTCATTGGTGATGCCTCCGTGGAGGTCTCCGCGTGCGGGCTGGATTCTTCCCGCCTGCCGGAAGGCGCGCTTTTCGCCGCCCTGCCGGGCACTCGTGCACACGGCGCGCAGTTCGCCCGCAATACCAAGGCTGCAGCTGTGCTTACCGACGCCGCCGGGCTCGACCTGCTTACCGAGGCCCAAGAGACCCGCCCTATTGTGGTGGTGGACGATATTCGTGCCGTGCTCGGACCCATTTCCGCCGAGATTTATGGTCACCCCACCCGCGACCTGACGGTTATCGGTGTTACCGGAACTTCCGGCAAGACCACCACCAGCTACCTGCTGGAGGCCGGCCTGCTCCACACCGGGCATTCCGTGGGCCTAATCGGGACCACCGGTACCCGCATCAACCGCACGCCGGTCCCCACGTCGCTCACCACGCCTGAGGCGCCGACCCTGCAAGAGCTTTTCGCGCGCATGAAGAACGAGGGTGTTACCCATGTGGTGATGGAAGTGTCCTCGCATGCGCTGGAGTTGGGACGCGTGCGCGGAACTCGGTTTGCGGTAGGCGGGTTTACGAACCTGAGCCAGGACCACCTCGATTTTCACCCCACCATGGAGGATTACTTCCAAGCTAAGGCGAAGCTTTTCGTTGGGGAACAGGCGGCGGAGCGGGCCGTCCTCTGCATCGATGATGAGTGGGGCGAGCGCATGCGCGGCGTCGCCAAGGGCGCGGGCCACAAAGTGACTACGGTTGCCACCCAGGGCGCTTCGGCCACGATAAGCGCACGCCAAACCGCCACTGAGGCCACCGGTGCCCAGGAGGTAGCCCTGAATTATGATGGTGCCGATTTCACCTTCCGGCTGCCGCTGCCTGGCGAGTTCAATATCGCCAATGCTTGCTTGGCGCTCGGCATGGCCGCCGCGGTAGGAGAGGATCCGGCGGAGTTTCTGTCGGGAGTGGAGAAGGTCGCAGTCCCTGGCCGTATGGAGCGCATCGACCGCGGCCAAGACTTTGTGGCCGTGGTGGACTACGCGCATAAGCCAGCGGCCATCGCTGCGGTGCTCGACACCTTGCGCGGCCAACTGGAGGGAACCAAGGGCCGCGTCGGCATTGTCGTCGGAGCCGGCGGAGACCGAGATAGCTCTAAGCGCCCCATCATGGGCGCAGCCTCAGCCAGCCGCGCTGACCTTACCGTGGTTACCGATGACAACCCGCGCTCCGAGGACCCCGCCACCATTCGCGCGGCGGTTATGGCGGGCGCGCGTGAGGCCGCCCCGCAGGGCGATATCCGCGAGGTAGGCTCCCGCGCCCGTGCCATCGATGAGGTCGTCGATTGGGCCAAGCCGGGCGATGCCGTCATCGTCGTAGGCAAGGGCCACGAGGTGGGACAGCTCGTGGACGGCACAACCTTGCACTTTGATGACCGCGAGGAAATGGCCCGCGCTATCGAGGAAAAGCTGGCCGGAACCCCGCACCGCGATACCCTTGGGGATGCGAAGGAGTAGACATGATTCCACTTTCTATTGCCGATATTGCTGAAATTACTGGGGGCAGCCTCGATTGCGTGTCTGACCCAGACCAGCGCGTTACCGGGTTCATCGAATTCGATTCCCGCAAGGTAACTAAGGGCGGGCTCTTCCTTGCCCTGCCCGGGGCCCGTGTGGATGGCCACGATTATGCAGAAAAGGCCATCGAGCAGGGCGCAGTGGCGGTGCTGGCGGCGCGGTCAGTCGGGGTTCCGGCGGTCGTCGTCAAGCCCCAAGGCCGCGTTACCGGTGATGCCGCCAACGCGGATATCTATGCCCACGACGAGGACGGCTCGGCCGCCGCGGTGGTGCAGGCGCTATCCGATATTGCGCGGGAGGTCACCCGCCGACTGACCGCCGAGCAGGGCCTAGACATTGTCGGCGTGACTGGCTCGGCCGGTAAGACCTCCACCAAGGACCTACTGGCCACGATTTTCCGCGCTGAGGGTGACACCGTCGCTCCTCCCGGCTCCTTTAATAACGAGGTCGGCTTGCCGTATACCGCTTTGCGCTGCGATGAGCACACTCGCTTCTTGGTTGCCGAAATGTCTGCCCGCGGCATCGGTCATATTCGCCACCTGACCACCATCACCGCGCCCACCGTCGGCGTGGTACTCAATGTTGGTACCGCGCACTTGGGCGAGTTTGGCTCACGCGAGAATATTGCCCAGGCCAAAGGCGAGCTCGTTGAAGCCTTGCCCTCGGCCGCTGAAGGCGGCGTCGCCGTGCTCAATGCCGATGATCCCTTCGTCGCCGGCATGGCGCCGCGCACCTCGGCCAAGGTCGTCTATTACTCGGCCAATAAACCGCCGGCTTCCGACGCCCAGTACTACGCCAGCAATATCCAGCTCGATGACGTCGCCCGCCCCTCGTTTGTGCTGCATGCGCCGGGAACGGACCCGCTTCCGGTAAAGCTGCAGGTCTTTGGCAAGCACCAGGTCTCTAACGCTTTGGCTGCGGCCGCGGCTGCTATCGAATCGGGCATGGACCCGCAGGTAGTAGCTAACGCGCTTTCCGGGCATCAGAATGCCTCGGAACACCGCATGGACGTGCGTACCCGCCGCGATGGAGTAACCACCATCGATGATTCCTATAACGCCAACCCCGATTCCATGCACGCGGCCATTGCCGCGCTGGCCTATACCTCGGCCGCCCGACCGGATGCCCGCGCCATCGCCGTGCTCGGTGAGATGGGCGAGCTCGGCGGAGAAGCAGTGGCCGCCCACCGCGCATTGGGAGAGGTGCTTTCCAAGTACCATGTTGACCACCTCGTGGCCGTGGGAGACAACGATAATATGAGGGCCATGGTTGAGGCCGCACAGGCGCGGGGTATAAATACTACTATCAGCCCGGATGTTGACGCCGCTGCGGCGGCGGTCGAAGACATCATTAGGGTAGCGCCTGCCGGCATCGAAGATTGGACGGGGCGCGAGGCCAAAGATGTAGTCCTCATCAAGTCATCGAATGCCCAGCGCCTGTGGCGCGTGGCAGAACAGCTCAATCGCCATTAGTCCTCAGTACAAGGAGAAAGACCTCTAGCAATGACTCAGATCATTATCGCGGGCATCCTCAGCTTCCTCGTCGCGATCTTTACCACTCCCATGTTGGTGCGCTACTTTTCCGGTGTAGGCAAGGGGCAAGAAATCCGCGAGGACGGACCGCAGCTGCACCTGCGCAAGCGCGGCACCCCCACCATGGGCGGATTGGCGATTTTGCTTGCCATCACCGTGGCCTACCTCGTGGTGGGAACTTATGCCCGCGTGACCGGTAACGGTGGTTTTAGCCCCTCTGGTCTCTTGGTTTATTTCCTCACGATGGGCCTTGGCGGCTTGGGTTTTGCCGATGACTTCATCAAGCTGTTCAAAAAGCGCAACCTCGGCCTGAACAAGACCGCCAAGCTGGTAGGTCAGCTGGCCGTGGCGCTCATCTTCGGCATCCTGGCGCTGCAGTTCCCAGACGAGCACGGATTGACCCCAGCGTCTACTAACCTTTCCTTCGTTCGCGATTTTGAAACCTTCGACATCGCCGTGGGTGGCGCCATCATCGGCACCATCGTTTTCCTGGTCTTTCTCTATCTACTCATTGCTGCGTGGTCGAACGCCGTGAACCTCACCGACGGACTCGACGGCTTGGCCGCAGGCACCACCGCGATGGTGATGGGCGCCTACGCACTGATTTCCTTCTGGCAGTTCCGCAACTCTTGTGCGGTCTCGCCAGCGGCAGGGTGCTATGAAGTTCGCGATCCGCTCGATTTGGCCGTACTGGCTGCCGCTGGCCTGGGCGGTTGCTTGGGCTTTTTGTGGTGGAATGCTGCACCGGCAAAGATCTTCATGGGCGATACCGGTTCGCTAGCACTCGGCGGCCTCGTCGCCGGCCTATCGGTGACCACTCGCACCGAACTGCTCATGATCATCATCGGCGCCATCTTCGTGATTGAGACGGTCTCCGTCGTCATCCAGATCATCGTCTTCCGCAGCACCGGAAAGCGCTTCTTCCGCATGGCGCCCATCCACCACCACTTTGAAAATGGTGGCTGGGCTGAGACCGCCGTGGTCACCCGCTTCTGGCTGCTAAGCGCCATGGCCGCCATTGCCGGCGTATGCATCTTCTACGGCGACTGGCTGTCCGCCGTCGGCTTTGCTTCCTAAGACTCACGCCTTTTTAGCTTTATCGAGGAAAGAGGAATAGAGATGACCGAGTTGCCATCCTCGTTGCGCGGGCGAGTACTCGTGGCCGGGGCGGGAGTATCAGGGCGCGGTTGCGTCGCAATGCTGGCAAGCCTCGGGGTGGATACCACCGTGGCAGATGCCAACGAGACCGCGCTGGCGGAATTGGCGGAGGAATACGGGGTAGCAACCGTCTCCGTCGATTCTGCCGCCCAAGGCGATTTTGACCTTGTGGTTACTTCGCCGGGCTGGCGTCCCGATTCGCCTTTGTTGGTTGCTTTCCAGGACGCTGGGGTAGAGGTTATCGGTGACGTGGAGCTGGCCTACCGCCTGGATCGTGCGGGCGTCTTCGGGGCGCCGCGCACCTGGCTGGTAGTTACCGGAACCAACGGCAAAACCACCACGACCGGTATGTTGGCCCAGATCATGCAGGCAGATGCCAAGCGCACCGGCAAGCGCGCACTGGCGGTGGGCAATATCGGCGTGTCGCTTTTCGACGCCCTCACGGCCACCCCTCGCGTCGACGTTCTCTGCGCCGAGCTATCTTCTTTCCAGTTGCATTGGTCCAGCCACTTGCGCCCGGATGTGGGCGTGTTGCTGAACCTGGCAGACGATCACCTGGATTGGCATGGATCGTTCGATGCCTATGCCCGCGCGAAGGCCAAGGTGCTCTCCGGTGACGTCGCAGTGGTGGGCAAGGATGACGCCGAGGCGGTCCGCTACGCCGCAGATACCACAGACTTCTACGGCTTTACCGCCGCTGAACCCACACAGGGAGTGGTGGGCGTAAGCGCCGGCCGCCTTGTCTCGCGGCTTAACGAGCAGCGCGAGGATCTCGCGTCCGCAGAGGGCATTGAGCCCGCCGGCCTGGCAGGAGTCCTCGACGCTGCGGCCGCAGCCAGCGTCGCGCGTCTGGCAGGCGCCACCCCGGAGTCCATTGCGCAGGGGCTGGCCGCATACACCGTCGCCGGGCACCGCGGTGCTGTGGTCCATGAGCATTCCGGCGTCACGTTCATCGATAATTCCAAGGCCACCAACCCGCATGCGGCGGATGCGGCGCTCAAGGGGCTCAATTCCGTGGTCTGGATTGCCGGCGGGCAGTTGAAGGGCTCGGAGGTAGACGGGCTCGTCGCCAAGCACGCCGCCCACATCAAGGCCGCGGTAGTACTGGGCGTGGATAGGGAAGAGGTTGCCCGGGCACTCGCTGCGCACGCGCCGCATGCCCCGGTGGACGTCATCGAAACGCAGGAGCCTGTCGCAGCCATGCATGCTGCGGTGGAGGCTGCACTGCAACACGCCGACGCCGGGGATACCGTTCTTTTGGCGCCCGCTGCGGCATCGTTGGATATGTATACCGGCATGGCTCAACGCGGTGATGTTTTCGCCGCGGCCGCGCGGGAGCTTACCCGTAAGTAGAGCTTTAGATTTAAGGATCAGGAGAACACATGACGGCCACCTCCCAGCAGCGCCCGCGCTCCAAGAGTTTTGGCGACCGCGTTCGCGAGCTGCGCGAGCGAGCCCGCCAGGAAGCAGGCCTTGATTACCAGCTGCTGCGCTTTATCATCTTCTTCCTCGTGGGCATCGGCGTGCTCATGGTCTTTTCTTCCTCCATGGCTACTTCCCTGACCGAGGACGGCGGTGTATGGAACCAGGCATTGCGCCAGTGCGTGATGGTGTTCTTGGGCCTCGTCGCCTTTTGGTTTGGCCTCAAGGTGTCGCCTCATACCCTGCGCAAATGCGTGCCGTGGATTGTGGGCTTGTCCATCATTTTGCTCATCGCCGTGCTGATCCCCGGCGTGGGCACCGGCCGCGAGGAGGTAGGTTCCCAGTCCTGGATTTACTTGGGCCCGTTCTCCCTGCAGCCCTCGGAGCTTGCCCGCGTCGCCGTAGGCATGTTTGGTGCGACCGTATTGGCGGATAAGGAGCACAAATCCATGAAGGTGACGGATCCCTTCATGATGTACTCCCTCATTGCCGGCGTTATGTTCTTGCTCATCGTCCTTCAGGGCGACTTCGGTATGGCTTTGTCCTTGGCCCTCGTGGTTGTCTTCACCCTGATTTTCGCGGGTGTCGACTGGCGCGTTCCGGCGACCATCGGCGTCGCAGCCGTGTGTGGTTTGCTGTTTATCTTCCTTTCTGGCGGCTTCCGGTCCAACCGCTTCCACACCTATTTCGACGCCCTCGTAGGCAATATCTCCGATACTCAAGGTACGGGTTTCCAGTCCTATCAGGGCTTTCTCTCGCTTGCCGACGGCGGCTTCTGGGGCGTTGGCATTGGCCAATCCCGTGCCAAGTGGTTCTACCTGCCCGAGGCGAAAAATGACTTTATTTTCGCCATCGTGGGTGAGGAACTCGGCTGGTGGGGCGGTGCGCTCGTCATCGTGCTATTCGCCGCACTGGGCTATGTGGGCTTGCGCACCGCGATGCGCGCACAGAACCAGTTCCAGTCCCTGCTGGCCGCAACGTTGACCATCGGTGTGGTCACGCAGGCCTTCGTGAATATTGGCTACGTCATTGGCCTGCTGCCGGTAACCGGTATTCAGCTGCCCATGATTTCGGCCGGCGGTACCGCGGCGATCATCACGATCGGCTCGATGGGCATCTTGTGCAACGTGGCGCGTCATGAGCCGATGCAGATTTCCGCCATGCAGAATTTCGGTCGCCCGCTGTTTGACCGTCTCCTTTTCATCGGCGAGCCACAGCCGGTGCCGCAGCCGAAAAAGAAGCAGCAGGGCCGTCACGCTCGGCCGCAGGAGCCGCGGTCCCGCGTGCGCGAGGAGCGCTTTGGTCGCCCCGTGACCGGAAGCGGCCGCCGCTATCCGCGCGCCGAGCGCCGCTATCGATAGGTGGCGCTGGTAGCCTTTAGGCTATGAATTCCACGCCTATTTCCGTCGTCATCGCAGGTGGCGGCACCGCCGGACACATTGAACCCGCCCTCGCCGTAGGCGAAGCTTTGCGCGAGCGCCACGGCGCACGCATCACCGCCCTCGGTACCGAAAAGGGCCTCGAGCGCGATATCATTCCCGCCCGCGGCGTGGATCTTAGCCTGATTACCCCCGTGCCAATCCCGCGCAAGGTCAACGCGCAGCTCTTCAAGCTACCGTTTAACCTCTCTCGTGCGGTGGGGGAGGCCAAGCAGGTGCTCAAGGACGTCGAGGCGGATGTCGTCTTTGGTACCGGCGGCTACGTGGCCGGCCCGGCTTATATCGCTGCGCGTTCGCTCGGCATCCCGTTCTATGTTCTTGAAACCAATGCTTTGGCTGGAATGGCCAATAAGCTCGGCGTGAAGATGGGCGGCATTGGGCTCAACGCCCACCCGGATTCTGGCATGCCGGGCGAGGTCGTCGGCATTCCCGTTCGCCCGAGCCTAGCGGAGGACCCGAATGGCAACCTGGCCGCAGACGCGCGCACCCAGTGGAACTTGGCCGAGCTTCCCACCGTCCTCATCACCGGTGGGTCCCAAGGCGCGGTCAGCATCAACCGCGCCGTCGCTGGAGCGGTGGAGGACCTCGCACAGGACTTCCAGCTCCTGCACGCCTATGGCAAGAAGAATGACCCGCCCGCAGAACACCCGAACTACGCCGCACTGCCGTATATCGAGGACATGGGCTCCGCCCTTGCGGTAGCCGACCTCGTCGTGTGCCGCTCCGGCGCGATGACCGTTGCCGAAGTATCCGCCGCAGGCCTGCCGGCTATCTACGTTCCGCTGCCGCACGGCAATGGCGAACAGGCGCTCAATTCCCGAGAAGTGGTCGAGTCAGGCGCCGCCATCCAGATTCCGGACGCGGAGCTGACCCCAGAGCGACTCATCTCTGAGGTGCGCGGCATTCTCGATGACCCGCAACGCCTCGAGTCGATGACGCACGCCGCCGCCCATGCCAGCGCCGGGGACGTGGCAAATACCATCGCAGACCGCATCGCCGCCCGCGTATCCGAGGCCGAAAACGCGGCTGGAAGGAAGGATAAGTAAATGACCGATCCCGCACACTACGATCTGCGCCGCGTCCACCTCATCGGCATTGGTGGTTCCGGAATGTCGGGGCTCGCGCGAATTCTCGCCGCTCGCGGCGGAGTGGTTACTGGTTCTGATGTCAAAGACTCCACCCCGGTTGAGGTGCTGCGCACCATGGGCGCCAAGGTCGCCATCGGCCATGCCGCGGAAAATCTGCGACTGTCAGGTGAGCTGCCCACCGTCGTAGTTACCTCATTTGCCGCCATCCCCCAAGACAACCCGGAGCTAGTAGCCGCAAAGGATAACGATATCCCGGTAATTCGCCGCTCCGATCTGCTCGCCGCCTTGATGGAAGGTCACCAGCAGGTGTTGCTGGCTGGCACCCATGGTAAAACCTCCACCACGTCGATGACCGTGAGCGCGATGCAACACGCGGGTCTTGATCCTTCCTTCGCCATCGGCGGCCAGCTCAACCGCGCGGGTACCAATGCCCACGGTGGCACCGGAGAAGCGTTCGTCGCCGAGGCCGATGAATCCGATGCCTCTCTGCTGCGCTATAGCCCCGACGTTGCGGTGCTCACGACCATCGAGCCCGACCACCTCGACTTCTTCCACAGCGAGGAAGCCTATTTCCAAGTCTTCGATGACTTTGCTGACTTGGTCACCCCGGAGACCGGCTACCTCGTTGTGTGCGCTGAAGACGAGCACGCTGCCCGGGCCGGCGAGCGGGCGCTGGAGCGCGGCATCAACGTCGTGGCCTACGGCTCGCAGGAGAAGTCTTTTACCTCCACCGTGCCGTTGGCCGCCGAGCTGGTCCGCGAAGAGACCACCGCGGAAGGCATGGACACCACCGTCAAAGTCAACCTTCCTGGTGTTTCTGAAACCGTGCGCTACGAGCTGCAGATCCCAGGCCACCACATGGTGCTCAATTCCATGGGAGCCTTGATCGCCGGTGTGCTCTCCGGCGGCACTCCAGCCGCCATCGCCGAGGGATTGGCTGATTTTGGCGGTGTGCGGCGGCGCTTTGAGTACCGGGGGAGCGTCGACAAGCAGGGCAAACCCGTGCGCGTTTTTGATGATTATGCCCACCATCCCACCGAGGTTGCGGCAGTGCTACGGGCCGCACGCGTCAAGGTCGAGGCTGAAGGCCACGGCGGGCGCGTTATCGCGTGTTTCCAGCCGCACCTGTACTCGCGCACCATGGAATTCGACGCCGAGTTTGCCCAAGCACTCTCGCTTGCCGACGCCGCCGTGGTCCTCGACATCTACGGCGCCCGCGAACAGCCCGTGGAGGGAATTACCTCCCGCATCATTACCGATAAGATGCCCGCTGATATGCAGGTCATTTTCGAGCCGGATTTTTCCGCCGCTGCCCGCGACGTCGTGTCGGTGGTGGAGCCGGGCGATGTGGTGCTGACTATTGGTGCTGGCTCGGTAACCATGGTGGCGGCGGAAATCCTCGATGAATTGCGGGCAAGCTAGTGCGCGTCTCCGCAAAGCTCATCGCTGGGGTCATCGCCGCAATTGTCGCCGTGGCCGTCATAGCGGCCGCCGTGATGTGGACAGTTCCCGTCCTGAAGGTACGCAATTTTCACGTCGAAGGCGTCCACCAGCTCGATCCCGCGCAGGTGGAGGAAGCCTCTGGGGTTCCCAAGGGCGAAAATTTGCTGCGCGTTAACGCGCGTGAGGCAGCTTCCGGCGTTGCTGGATTGGACTGGGTCGATTCGGTGACAGTCTCTCGCGATTTCCCTTCGACCTTGACCATCAACGTGGCCGAGCACAAGGCCGTGGCGTTTGTAAAGCGCGATAATAAGCCCTACCTGATCGATGATAAAGGCGAGGAATTTACCTCCGCTGAGCCTCCCGCGGGCGCGGTTGAGGTGACGGGCTCCGTCGATAGCGGCTCCCCGCAAACCCAGGATGCGGTGCGAGCGATTGCAGCGCTTTCCGACGACGTCCGCAACCAGGTAGCAAAACTCGAAGTTGCTGGCGAATACTCGCTGACTTTCACCACTAAAGACGACCGGCGCGTCTTCTGGGGTGCCAGCGATTCTAACGATGAGGACAAGGCGCATGCCTTCGCCACCGTGTTGAAGATGGAAGGCCGCGAGTGGAATATTTCCAACCCTGAGTTGGTCACCACCCGCGGATAGGGCGACGGGTGCCCCCGCAGGTGCCTTTATCGCTCTTGTGGGCCCGTGCAGCACCGCTTAGGCGTGTGCGCTGCACGGGCTCTTTTTAGTGCCTGAACCGTGGGGCGGATGATGCGGGTGTGACTTATAAAACCGCAGGTGAGCAACCCTAAAGTGGAACTTGAGGGTCTCGACACGCGGAAAATGTGCGTGAAAATTACACCGCTGTCGTTAAAGATGGAAAGGAACGCGATTCGCCTTCGGCGGAGCGCATTACATTCCTCGTTTAATGCACGTGCAGACTTAAAGTAGCGAAAGGTGAGACCTACTCACATGATCTCTTCCAATAACAATCTCGCGGATATCAAGGTCGTCGGCGTCGGCGGCGGCGGCGTCAACGCCGTCAACCGCATGATCGAAGAAGGCCTCAAGGGCGTTCAGTTCGTCGCCATCAACACCGACTCCCAGGCCCTCATTTTCTCCGATGCAGACACCAAGCTCGACATTGGCCGTGAGGCCACCCGTGGCCTCGGCGCCGGCGCTAACCCTGAGGTAGGAAAGACCTCCGCAGAAGACCACAAGTCCGAAATTGAAGACGCCCTCGAGGGCTCCGATATGGTCTTCGTGACTGCTGGCGAGGGTGGCGGCACCGGCACCGGTGCTGCTCCGGTCGTGGCGTCTATCGCGAAGAAAATGGGTGCGCTGACCGTCGGTGTTGTCACCCGCCCGTTCAAGTTCGAAGGCGCTCGCCGTACCCGCCAGGCCATGGCCGGAATTGAGGAGCTGCGCGAGGTCTGCGATACCCTCATCGTCATCCCGAACGATCGCCTGATGCAGCTCGGCGGGGAAGAGCTCTCCATCGTTGAGGCTTTCCGTGCTGCCGATGAGGTGCTGCACAACGGTGTGCAGGGTATTACCAACCTGATCACCATCCCGGGCATGATCAACGTCGACTTTGCGGACGTCCGCTCCGTCATGTCCGATGCCGGTTCTGCGCTTATGGGTATCGGTTTCGCCCGCGGCGATAACCGCGCAATGACTGCCGCTGAGCAGGCCATTAATTCCCCGCTGCTGGAATCCACGATGGAAGGCGCCAAGGGCGTGCTGCTTTCCATTGCTGGTGGCTCCGACCTTGGCCTGCACGAGGTTAATGCCGCCGCCTCCATGGTGGAAGAGCGCGCCGATGAGGACGTCAACCTCATTTTCGGCACCATCATTGATGACACCATGGGCGATGAGATTCGCATTACCATCATTGCTACTGGTTTTGACGCCGAGGCCAACATGGCTCAGGCTGCTGCCGATCAGCAGCCGCAACAGGAACAGCGCAAGCCGGGTTCTCTTTTTGACAATCGTCAGCGCGAGAATGCAGAGTCCGTCACCCCGGCGCCGGCGCAGCCTGCTGCCGCTCAGCCGGTACAGGATGACTACTCCCCGCGCCACTCCTATGAGCCGCGCGCCGGCCAGGAGCGAGAGCACTACACCCCGCAGCGCCCTGCCGAGGAGCGTCGCCCAGAATCTAGCGGTCTGTTCACCAACTCTGATCGTTTCTCCCGCGAGGAACGCCGCGATGACTACCGTTTGTCCCGCCCGTCCCAGCGTCGTGACGATGACGGCGACGACGATCTGGACGTGCCTTCCTTCATGCGCTAAGCGCAAAGCGCTACGCTGGTGTGCATGCCAGTAAACGAGGAACATCGCACCACACGCCCCGTCCGCATGGTTTTTACTAGCCGTGCTGGCGGGGCGTCTGCTATTCCATACGACTCCTTTAACTTGGGGCATCACGTCGGCGATGACCCCGCCGCGGTTGCCGCTAACCGCGAGCGCTTGAAGCGCGTGACCGGTCTGGACGACATCGTGTGGATGGAACAGCTACACACCAATACCGTCACCGTCGTCGATGGTCCACGGGACGAGCCCGTGCCAGCCACAGACGCAATTGTCACCACCCAGCGACGCCTCGGGCTGGGCGTCCTCGTTGCAGATTGCACGCCGGTGCTGCTTGTCGACGTCGCCGCTGGTGTCATCGCCGCCGCCCACGCCGGTCGCCTTGGCGCCCGCAACGGCATTGTGGTCAATACCGTGCGCGAAATGCAGAAGCTTGGCGCACAGCCCGAGCGCATTCAGGTGGTTATGGGGCCGGCTGCTTCGGGCAAGAACTATGAAGTGCCCGAGGAAATGGCCACTGACGTCGAGCGTCGCTTGCCCGGCTCCAAGACACGGACGTCGAAGGGCACGTGGGGAATCGATGTGCGCGCAGGGCTGATTCGCCAGCTTATGGGGCTAGGTATCACCGCCATTGAATCCGACCCCCGTTGCACCATTGAAGACGAAGAATTCTTTTCCTATCGACGCGAAGGCACCACCGGCCGCCAGGCCGGACTAATTTGGTTGGAGGCTAAGTAATGTCAGACCGAAAGGTACAGCTAGAACAAAACCTATCGGCCACTCGTGCCGAGATTGAACGGCTAGCAGCGCAGTCAGGTCGAAAACTGCCCCAGCTGTTGCCGGTGACGAAGTTCCACCCTGCTGCGGATATCGCCCTGCTGGCAGATCTAGGAGTTACCGACGTCGCCGAAAACCGAGAGCAAGAAGCTCGGGCAAAGGCCGCTGAGCTGCCGCAGCTGCGTTTCCACATGATTGGCCAGATCCAGACCAAGAAAGCCAACCATGTAGCCCGTTGGGCGACCAGCGTGCATTCGCTTGATTCCCTCAAGCTCGCCCACGCACTGGAGCGGGGAGTTTCCTTAGCCAAGGAACGAGGCGAGCGCGAAAGCAACTTGCCGGTATTTATCCAAGTCTCCGCCGATGGTGATGGTGCTCGAGGTGGTGTATCTCCGGACGACCTCGATGAGCTCGTCCGTGCCGTAGAAGAAGCGCAGCACCTGGAACTTGCCGGACTCATGGTTGTTCCGCCTCTCGACGCCGACGCAGGTGAGGTATTCCGGAACGTGCGTGGAGAGGTAGATCGCTTATCGTCTGATCTCAATCGACCGCTGAAAATGTCTGCTGGCATGAGTGCGGACATGGCCGAGGCAATTGCTGCGGGCAGCGATATCGTGCGTGTCGGAACCAGCATCATGGGACCGCGGCCAGTAGGTTAAAAACATCGCAAAAGCGCATTTCACAGCGTAAATCACATGAGTCACACCAGACACATTTTACGCGTTTAGACTTGTACAAATTTAGGTCAGAGGGAGACCCAAAAATGTCATTCATTGATAAGACGAAGGATTTCTTCGGGCTGGGCCCGGTGGACATCGAAGAAGACGATGCCTACTACAACGAGGAGCCGCGTTACTCCGAAAATAGCTCCTCGGCCTACGCACCTCGCCGCGCCCCGCAGTCCTACGAGCCGGCCCCGGTACAGGAGGAATTCGTCCCGACCATCGTGGCTATTTCCCTGACGTCTTTCAATGACGCCGCCAAGGTAGGCGAGCCCTTCCGCGACGGCGATGCCGTGGTCTTCGAGCTTACCGACGCCGAAAAGGCCACCGCCAAGCGCTTCATCGACTTCGCTGCCGGCCTCTGCTTCGGCCTGGAGGGGCGTATGCTCAACCTCACCAAGGGCATGGACACTGAGCGCAAGGTCTTTTCCATCGTGCCGAAGTCTGCGGACATTGCAAAGCACGAGCTCGAGCGTGCCGCAGGCCTGCGCTAGAGCGGCACGGTTCATTTAGCCCCCGTGGAGTGCCGATTGGGCACCCGCGGGGGTTTATTCGATAGGCTCGGTTATTGTGACACAACTCGGAATTATTCTTATCCTGCTCGTGCGGATCTATACGTGGGTGCTCATCGCCCGCATCATTATTGAGATGATCCAGTCCTTCTCGCGGCAGTTCAACCCTCCACGCTGGTTCATGGTTGTAGCGGAGCCTCTGTTTGTGATTACGGATCCGCCGGTCAAGGCGTTGCGCCGCCTGATCCCGCCCCTGCAAATGGGTGGCGTAGCGCTTGATGTATCGGTGCTTGTGCTGTTCGTCTTGCTCTCGATACTCACAATGATCTTGCGGATAATTTTCCTGACTTAGCACCCCCGTCGCCTCGAAACCTGTGGTAAACGTTGAGACTCGGCGGGGCGTCGATTATTGTGGGCGTTTGGTTACGATAAATCGCGATAACCCGTATTATGAACCACATGTACCTTTGTGGGGAAGGTTTAGTTAGACCTGAACCGCACTCCTAAGGCCCTGGAAGCTCCGGGGTTGTACCAACCTGAAGGGGAAGAGAAGACATGCCACTGTCACCAGCTGATGTTCACAACGTCGCGTTCAGCAAGCCGCCGATTGGCAAGCGCGGCTACAACGAAGACGAGGTGGATCAGTTCCTCGACCTCGTAGAGGACGCCCTTGCCCAGTTGCAGGATGAGAACGAAGACCTGCAGGCGCAGGTTAGCGATTTGCACTCCCAGGCCAAGGCGGGCGCTGGCGCCGGTGCTGCTGGTACCGCAACTGCGGCTTCCACCCGCACCGATGAGGCTGCGCTGCGCAAGGAGATTGAGGCCAAGCTGCGCGCCGAGTACGAAACCAAGCTGGCGGACTCCAAGTCCGAGGTTTCCCGTGCTAAGGAAGAGACCAAGAAGGCACAGGAGCAGGTTAAGGCAGCCCAGGCAGAGGCTTCCAAGGCACAGGCATCTGGCTCTGCCGCTGCTTCCTCTTCCGCAGACCTGAAGGCAGCCCGCGATGAGGCGGCTCAGGCCAAGAAGGACGCCGAGGCAGCTCGCGCTGAGGCAGCCCAGGCAAGGAAGGACCTCGAGGCTTCCAAGAAGGAAAACGACGAGCTGAAGAAGTCCGCTTCCGCAGCTGGTTCCTCCAAGGCTGGTGCAGCGGCAGCGGGTATCGCAGGCGCTGGTGTTGCACAGACCGCCGATGGCCTGGCTACCCCGGAAACCCACATGCAGGCTGCCCGCGTTCTGGGTCTGGCACAGGAGATGGCAGACCGCCTGACCTCCGAGGCTCGTGCGGAGTCCGAGTCCATGCTGTCCGAGGCGCGCACCGCCGCCGAGAAGCAGCTGACCGATGCAGATTCCCGCTCCAAGGCACAGCTTGCCGACGCCCAGAAGAAGTACGACGCCCAGCTGCAGGATGCAGATTCCCGCTCCAAGAAGCTGGTATCTGACGCCGAGGCTAAGGCAAAGCAGACCGAGTCTGATGCTTCCTCCCGCGCTGAGGCGCAAATCCGCCAGGCTGAGGAGAAGGCTGCTTCGCTGCAGGCTGATGCCGAGCGCAAGCACACCGAGGTTATGAACACCGTCAAGCAGCAGCAGACCGCGCTGGAGGCTCGCATCTCCGAGCTGCGCACCTTCGAGCGCGAGTACCGCACCCGCCTGAAGACCCTGCTGGAGTCTCAGCTGGAAGAGCTGGCTACCCGCGGCACCGCCGCACCGAACGGCGAGGCTGGCAACAACTAAGCCGCGCCCCGTTCTTCCTAGCGCCCCCGCCACCGCGGCGGGGGCGCTATTGTTGTTTTAGACCGTCGTGCTTTAGCCCGCCCCTACCGAAAGGAACCACTGTGCTCGTTGCCGCTTTAGTTCTCGCCCTCGTGGCATTCGTGGCCTTGGTCAACTTCGTTATCTCGGGAGCCGACTGGTCGTTGTATATCGTTTTTGTCGCCGCCGGCGTCGGACTCGTGTGCTTTATCCTGGACTGGGCGCATAAGCATCGCGCTGACAAAGCCCAAGCAACTGAATCCCCCGGGCAAGAGGCTCTGCGCGCAGCCTTCCGCGAGGACTAACGCCGCGAGACCCAAAGCTTTCGGTTGCAGGCATGCCAATAAGGCGCACGAGGCGCCTTATTTCGCAGTCGGGCTCTAGCAATCGGGCGGTTGCCACCGAATCTGCCCGTTGGTTCGGGCAAGTCGCCCGCGCAGCGGCGGGGCATTGGGGTCGTCATCGTTGGCGCCATTGTGGTACGCGCAGGCTGTGGATAAGTTCGCGATATTGGTCAATCCACCGTGCAACCACGGCTCTAAATGGTGAATTTGGCATTCGTCGGCAGGCTTAGCGCAGCGCGGCCATGGGCATACCGGATTTTCCGCGCCCGCCATCAACCGCTGCTTGGCATTGGCGAAGCGCTCCGTGCGGTACAGGTTCACCGCGCCTTCATAGGGGCTCACCAGGGTAATGAGCCCATGCTCTTTTAACGTGCGGCGCACATACTGCGCCCCCGTAAGCGTTGCTCCGTTGGTCATCTGCAAAGTGATTTCCTCGCCATCACCGTTGACGATGCGCACGTAGTCTTCCAAGCGCACGATGACATTGGTTACCACCGTGCTTCGTTGCGCCGTATCGTTGCCGAAGAAGGTATCTTCCACCACATCCAGCGGCTTTTTGTCCTGGTTTTCCACCGCCGCGTGGAGGTCTGCAATAAACGAAGACGAGCCGTCGATCGCTAACGTCCATGGCGCATCCTTGCGGCGGATGATGCGTACACCAGGCTTCACCTTGCGCTTTTTCTTCGGAACCTTGGATTGCGCCAGCTTTTCCAGTGCCGCTGCTGTGGCCTTGGTGGTGCATAGCTGTTCGCGGAGGACCCAGGCGTCGAAAAGCGTGGGCATCTTGCGCGCATACTTTTCAATGATGGATAAAGCTACGATGGAATGCCCATTGTGCTGAGCTCCTTCGATAGCACGACGACGCTTCCTAGTGAACTTGGTCGTGCCGCAGTACGCCTCTTTTAGCAATGCCAACTCGCGGGCCGTTTTTTCAGCGGCGCCTCGCGCGCAGAGGTCGTCCTCAGACATGCCTGCGCACCCGAGGACGATGTCCATCCCGGGTGCCATGGCTGCGAGGTAAGTATCTAGCGCGTTCACGATTCACAATTTATTTCCCCGCGCAAGCCCCCACAAGGGAAAATTTTTAGCCTGTGGATAACTTCTTGTGTACGAAGATTCTGGGGCGCTATACTGTGGCCTACACGCAGTGATCCGGCCATCACCGGGGAGCAATTCAGAAGAACAGCCAGTGTGGCCCAGTAGAACTGAACGGGTGGGACCGTCAACTCCTTCACCGAAACGAAGCGGAGCCTTCGGGCTCAAGCAGGGTGGTACCGCGAGCCTTGATGGCGCGTCCCTGCACCGTGTTAAGAGTGAAGGATAATTATGGCGAAAAAGGTTTACCCCAAGGTCGACATGACTGGCGGCTCCAGCCGCTTCCCAGATATGGAAGAGGAAGTCCAGAAGTACTGGAAGCAGGATGATACCTTCCAGGCTTCGCTAGAAAAGACCAAGGACTGCCCAGAGTACATCTTTTATGATGGCCCTCCATTCGCAAATGGCTTGCCGCACTATGGCCACCTGTTGACCGGTTATGTGAAGGATATCGTCCCGCGCTATCGCACCATGGCTGGCAATTACGTGCCTCGTGTCTTCGGTTGGGATACCCACGGTCTGCCCGCTGAGCTGGAGGCGGAAAAGCAGCTGGGTATCACTGAAAAGGCGCAGATCGAAGACATGGGCTTGGAAAAGTTCAATGAATACTGCGCTAAGTCCGTGCTGGAGTACACCGACGAGTGGGAAGAGTACGTCAACCGCCAGGCCCGCTGGGTGGACTTTGACAACGGCTACAAGACCATGGATATCAACTACATGGAATCGGTCATGTGGGCGTTCAAGGAGCTTTATGACAAGGGCTTGATCTACAAGGGCTTCCGCGTCCTGCCGTACTCTTGGGCGGAGCACACTTCTTTGTCCAATCAGGAGACCCGCCTGGATGATTCCTATAAGATGCGCCAGGATCCGACCCTGACGGTTACCTTCCCAGTGGAGGGCGCACGCGAGGGAAGCGCGGCAGAAAAGACGTTGGCGGAGCACCCTGCGCTTGCCGACGCCTCCTTCCTCGCCTGGACCACCACCCCCTGGACCTTGCCTTCGAACGAGGCCTTGGCGGTTCATCCAGAGGTTACCTACGTGCTCTTTAAGGCTACGGAGGGTGATTTCGCTGGCCGTACCTTCATCATGGCGGAAAACCTGCTGGCCACCTTGGAGAAGGAACTAGGGGCGGCCGAGGTGCTGGAGACCTTTACCGGCGCGCAACTCGAGGGCTTTACTTATGAGCCGATCTTCGGCTTCTTCCCGGATCTGCGCAACGCCTACCAGGTTTTGATCGCTGATTACGTCACCACGGAGGACGGCACTGGTGTGGTACACCAGGCTCCTGCGTTTGGTGAAGACGATATGAATACCACCAACCAGTACGACATCGAGCTGGTTATCCCAGTGGATGAGGACGGCAAGTTCACCTCGCAGGTTCCGCCGTATGAAGGCCAGCTGGTCTTTGATGCGAATAAGGACATCATTAAGGATCTGAAGGCTGCTGGGCGAGTGGTGCGCCACGTCACCATCGAGCACTCCTATCCGCACTCGTGGCGCTCGGGGGAGCCGCTTATCTACATGGCGCTGCCGGCTTGGTTCGTGAAGGTGACCGAGTTCCGCGATCGCATGGTGGAGCTTAACCACAAGGAGATTGAGTGGCTGCCGGAGCATATCCGGGATGGCCAGTTTGGCAAGTGGCTCGAGGGAGCGCGCGACTGGAATATCTCCCGTACCCGCTACTGGGGTGCACCTATCCCAGTGTGGATGTCCGATGATGACAACTATCCGCGCATGGATGTCTACGGCTCCTTGGACGAGCTGGAGCGCGATTTCGGTGTCCGTCCGGAGTCGCTGCACCGTCCACACATCGACGAGTTGGTGCGCCCGAACCCGGATGATCCGACCGGTAAGTCGATGATGCGCCGCGTGCCAGACGTGCTGGATTGCTGGTTTGAGTCCGGCTCGATGCCGTTTGCGCAAAAGCACTACCCATTCGAGAACAAGGAATGGTTTGAAACCCACTCGCCGTCCGACTTCATTGTGGAGTACTCCGGACAGACGCGTGGTTGGTTCTATGTGATGCACGCGCTGTCCACCGCGCTTTTTGATCGCCCGGCGTATAAGAAGGTCGTGGCCCACGGCATCGTGCTGGGCAACGATGGCCTTAAGATGTCTAAGTCAAAGGGCAATTATCCGAACGTCAACGAGGTCTTTGATCGCGATGGTTCGGATGCCATGCGTTGGTTCTTGATGTCCTCGCCTATCCTGCGCGGAGGCAACCTCATCGTGACCGAGCAGGGCATTCGCGAGGGCGTGCGCCAGGCTATCCTGCCTATCTGGAATGCCTATACCTTCCTGCAGCTCTACGCAGAGAAGGAAGCAAAGTTCGACACCAGCTCCGCGCATGTTTTGGACCGCTATATCTTGGCTAAGACCCACGATGTCGTGGTCAATGTTAACGCGGCGCTTGCCGATACCGATATCGCCACGGCAACCGAAGAGGTGCGCCTGTTTGCCGACGTCCTGACCAACTGGTACGTCCGTCGCTCGCGCGATCGTTTCTGGGAGGGCGAGGACGCCCATCCTGAGGCGTTTAATACCCTGTACACCGTGCTGGAGACTGTGACTCGCGTGGTGGCACCGCTGCTACCGCACGTGGCGGAGGTTATCTACCGCGGGCTTACCGGTGAGCGTTCGGTGCACTTGGCAGACTACCCGCAGGCTGCGGATTACCCGTCTGATGCAGATCTCGTCTCTGCGATGGATGCGACCCGCGCGGTGGCCTCGGCAGCGTCCTCGGTGCGCAAGTCCAATAAGCTGCGCAACCGCTTGCCGCTGCCGAAGCTGACGGTGGCCCTCGACGGGGCGCAGCGCCTAGCAGACTTTGCCGATATCATTCGCGACGAGGTCAATGTCAAGGAAGTTGAGCTTACTGACGACGTCGATTCGGTAGGCACCTTCCAGGTTGTCTGTAACGCGAAGGTCGCCGGCCCGCGGTTGGGCAAGAACGTGCAGCGCGCCATCAAGAACCTCAAGGCGGGCAACTACGAACGCCGCGGCGAAGAGGTTGTAGTGGACGGCGATATCGTGCTTGGCCCGGATGAGTACACTGAGCGCCTGCAGGCAGCAAATCCGAAGTCGACCGCGCGTATCGAAGGCCTTGACGGCCTGGTGGTACTCGATACCGAGGTGACCGAAGAGCTCGAGGCCGAAGGCTGGGCGGCGGACGTTATCCGCGGCCTCCAGGATGCCCGCAAGGCTTCTGGGTTCGAGGTCTCGGACCGCATCGCGGCCGTACTCTCTGTCCCCGAGGAGAAGAAGGCCTGGGCGGAGCGTCACGCCGACCACATCGCCGGTGAAGTGCTCGCCACCGATTTCCAGGTGACCACCGAGGCGCTCGATGGTGCGGATGTGCACGAGGTGGTGAAGGGGGTTAGCGCTACCGTCGTCAAGCAGTAGCGCGTACGTTGCCACCTAAAAAATGATTGCCCAGCCAGTGCGGCTGGGCAATTTTTATGAGTGATAGGACTTAACGGACCGGGCCAGGCAGGTGGGCGCGCCAACCGAGGACCACGTTAATGAGGCAGCACACTGCGAGCACGGCGCCAATGAGGAATAGGGTGGTAAAGCCGACCAGCGGCGCGAGTGCGCTGAAGGCCATGGGGATAAAGAAGCCGGTATAGGACACCGAGTAGTAGACGGCGGTGAGGCCGGCGAGTTCTTCGGCGCGGGCGATGCGTTGGACCTCGGAGAGACCGGCGACAAGGGCGAGGCCGTAGCCTGCGCCCATGACCGCCGCGCCGGCGATTCCGAGCGGCAGGGAGCGAGTATGGGAGGCAACCGCGCCGAGGATGGTGCCCACAGTGATAACCCCCATGGCAACTGCGGAAGCGCGGGCGGAGCGGCTGGTATCGATGACCTTGCCGAGCATCTGGATGCCGACGCCGCAGCCCAAGGTGATAACGGTCATCAGGCCCGAGAAAGCGATGGGGGCATCGCCGGCGGACTCGGACAAAAGCTGGGGCAGGAGGGCATAGGCGGCGCCAGCGCAGCCGAAGACCCACGGTGCGACCGGCAGGACAATGCGCACGAAGCGGCGGTGTGCTGCGGAGGGAATGTGCAGCATACGCAGCATGTCGCGGATGCTTAAGTCAAGGAAGGTGTCTTTTACCGTAGCGCCCCGCGGCGGGCGGGTTTCCGGGGTCTTCATCAGCCAGATGGCGGTGGCAACCGTGAGGAGGATGTGCAGGATATACGCCAAGTGGGTGGGCCACGGACCCCATTGGGCCAGTACCGATGCGAGGCCGGCGCCGATGAGGAAACCTAAGGTCAGGCACATGGAGGCGTGGCGCGGCCCGGCAGCTGGATCGCCGCCAGCGCGGGTGATGAGCTCTGCCACCCATGTGGAGCCGACAGCCATGACGATGCCCAAAGCCAAGCCGCACATGATGCGGCCCACGGCGATGACGAGCGGCTCGTTCGGCGCGATGGATAAAAGGAAAGAACCCAACAGTGACAGCGGCGCGGCAGGCAGCATCGTGGGGCGGCGGCCAATGTAGTCCGAAAGCGGGCCAGAAATCAGCAACGCCGGCACGATGCCGAGCACATAGGCGGCCAAGAGGCCATTGACGGTGACCTGCGAGAAGTGCGACTCCTCGCGGTACATAACTAGGAGAGGGGTGAACTCATTGCCGCCCCACGCGACAGCAACCATGCTGCCAGCGACGGGAAACCATGAGTGTTTGGCAAACTTTTCGGTCATAGTTGATTCCTCGAGTTGGTTAGGTGGGTGTCCAATGCGGAAAGGTAGGCGTCGAGGTCGCCGGCGCGGAGGGCATCGGCAAGCGTGCGGTGCTGATCCACGAAGGTGCGGGCGCGGGCTACGTTGCGGCCAATGGCTGTAGCGGTAAAACGCTGCTGGCGTTCGCGCAGCTGGTGTCCCAGCCCAGCCAGCAGGGTATTGGTACCGCCATCCATGATGATCTGGTGGAAACGCGCATCAAGATGCGTATAGGCATGCAGGTCTGCGCCATCCAACGCAGCGTCTTGTTCCGTGATGGTCGCGTCTAGCTGATCAGCGATGTCTGCGCGCTCGGTGTCAGGCATGGCGCAGATTTTCTCAGCGCAGTGCCTATCTACGAGCAAGCGTGCTTCATAGACCTCGCGAATTTCCTGCGGGCTGATCGGCACGATGAGCGCACCACGCCTGGGGTAGAGCTGTAGAAAGCCTTCGACCTCTAGGCGCAGGAACGCCTCGTGCATTGGGGTGCGGCTAATTCCCATTTCGGTAGCCAGGGAGGCCTCGGAAAGCATCTGCGAGGGCTCGAAGGAGCCATCAATGATCTTCTCTTTGACGAAGTCATAGGCGCGCTCCGCGGCGGGCTGCATTCGTTCATTGGACATGCATCCATCTTGCATGCAAGCTTGTATGCAAGCAAAAATATGAGTGGGATTTGTGGGGAACGAATCTAGTAATGTAAACGTGTGACGTGGCACGTATCAGGGTCGAAGAGTAAGCCGTGGCCCATGCCGACCCAGCCGATGAAGGGGGTGTCGGCAAGCGTGTGCGGGGTGTGGACGTGCCCAAGGACCCAGGCATCGGCCTCGGAGGCCTGTAGCTCAGCCACGGAAAGCGGCAGGCAGGTGACTTTAGAAAACTCACCGCTGACGGAAGAATGTAGGAGGCCGAGGACGGGCCCGTTGCTGCGGCGGGGAGGAAGCTGGAGGCGGCGCGGGTCCGGATCAGTGGCCACCGCTGCGGTTAGAACCGTGGTGTTTCCTATGTGAAAGGTATGCACCTGCGTGCCGTGGACTGTGACCTCGGGCGGGAAGTCCAGGTTATGGTGGGTATCGTGGTTGCCGGAAATGAAGTGGACTTCGCTGAACAGAGTGACAGCATGGGCCATAACGGTGCGGACCTGAGGTACAAACTCGGCCGAGTTAGCGTTGCGGTCAATGATATCGCCCAAGCACACGCACGCCGTGGCCCCTCTATTGGCAGCAACCTCGAATGCCTGCAGGGCCCAGTCCAGCCCAGGAGCGCCAGGGAGACCTAAGTGGAGATCTGAAAAGACGAAGATGCTAGCGGGCATGTGCGGCCTTTCGTTTGTGCTACCAAGACGAGGGGAAATACGTGCAATGGCGATTGTTTCCTCAGGGCTGTGGTGTCGATATCTTCGGCTCGGACAGTAAGGAGCGAGGCGAGTTGTGGACTCCGTGTGCAACTATGGAGGCTTCATAGGCTGAGGGTTACTTTCTGGAGAAAGTGTCTTTGAAAACCTAAATAGATGACTTTGCGGGCGGGTGGCGGTGAGATGGAAGGAAATTAAAGCTTTAATTAACGGCATGCAAACATCCAGGAGGGCATGTGGAGGTACGCCTATTAGACTGGGCCGCATGCAACGCTGGGTTTTACATATCGACATGGACGCGTTTTTCGCCTCCGTCGAGCAGCTGACCCGGCCTACGCTGCAGGGGCGTCCCGTTTTGGTGGGAGGCACCAGTGGGCGCGGCGTGGTGGCCGGCGCCTCCTATGAGGCGCGCGAGTACGGCGCGCATTCGGCCATGCCGATGTATCGCGCGCAGCAGCTTGTTGGACTTCGCGCGGTGGTAGTGCAGCCGCGCCGGGCGGTGTATGCGGCGGCCTCGCGGCGCGTTTTTAACATCATCGCGCAACACGTGGAGGTCATTGAGCAGCTTTCTATCGATGAGGCTTTTATGGAACCCGCCGCCCTAGAAGGGGCGAGCGCGGAGGAGGTCAAGCGCTGGGCTGATGAGCTGCGCGGGCTCATTCGGGAAGAGACGGGTCTGCCGTGCTCCATTGGGGCGGGATCGGGCAAACAATTCGCCAAGATTGGATCGGGCGAAGCGAAGCCCGATGGCACCTTTGTTATCCCGGCGGAGCGCCAGCTAGATATGTTGCACCCCCTTGCGGTGAACAAGCTGTGGGGAGTCGGCCCGGTCACCGGGGCGAAGCTCAAGTCCATCGGCGTAGAAACCATTGGGCAGCTAGCGGCGATGACGCGCAAGGAAGTAGAGATTTCCATCGGCAGTGTGGTCGGGCTGCAGCTCTGGCAGCTGGCCCGCGGCATTGATGACCGTGAGGTGGCGCCGCGTGCTATTTCTAAGCAGATTTCTACCGAGCACACCTACCCGAAAGACTTGCAGACCACTCCCGAGGTCGATGCAGCCATCACTCGCGCGGCGGAGGGCGCTCACCGTCGTTTGCTTAAGGACGGGCGCGGCGCGCGCACCGTAACGGTGAAGCTGCGCATGGCGGATTTTCATATCGAATCGCGCTCGACCACCTTGCCCTACGCGACTGACGACGCCGCCGTGCTTACCGCTGCCGCCTTCAAGCTTGCCCGCTACCCCGATGAGCTGGGGCCCATCCGCCTGGTAGGGGTGAGCTATTCCGGGCTAGAGGCCGCTCGCCAAGACGTGCTTTTTCCGGAGCTCGACCGTGAGATCGTGCGTCCTGCACCGGCGGATACGGACTATGAGACTGGGGTGAGCGACGACGCAACACCGGCCATTCCAGCGCCTACGGTAACGGTGGAAGAAGAAACCGATAGCCAGTGGCACGCTACGCAGGATGTTTTCCACCCCGATTACGGCCACGGTTGGATTCAAGGCGCCGGCCACGGGGTGGTGAGCGTGCGCTTTGAAACCCGCACCACGGGTCCCGGCCGCACCACATCCTTCGCGGCCGACGATCCCGCGCTCGTGCCAGCAGACCCGCTCGACTCACTGGATTGGCAGGACTGGCTGACCAGCGAGGACTAGCCCTCCTGGGTAAACAGCTCCGCCGGATCGGTGCCGGTGGCCAACGCCGCCGCGAGCAGGATTCGCGCTTGGCTCGGTCGGAACCATCCGGCGTTGATGGCACCACGTTTCCCCAGGCTTGCGCCACCACCGTCTCCACCGTAAGCCAGCGCCGTCGGGCCATAGGGTGTGCGGGTAGAAATGATGACAGGGAGGTCGGCGTGGAGGGCGTCGGCAAGCGCGCGGCCCATGTCCTCGCCCATATTTCCCGAGCCCATGGCCTCCACAATGAGACCGGAAGTGGGGGAGTTTACGGCGGCGTCGACCAGCAGGCGCCCCGCTCCCGGATAGGCGGGGATGATCTCGATACGCTGCGACGCCAGCGGGGCAGGATGCAAACGTGGGGTGGTGCCAGGAACGGGCAGTGACTCAAACCCGCGCAGTTCACTGGTGTGCCGCTTGCGCGCACCGCGCGCCGGGATGGTCTCGCCGCCGAAGCAGAGGAAAACCCCAGGGCGCCCGCTGGCCGCAATCTCGCGGGCAGCGCGCAGATTGGTGGGGCCGTCGGCCGCGGGGTGATCGTAGGCGCGCTGCGCGCCCGTAAGCACGATGGGTTTTGTGCCACTACAGAAAATCTCCAACGCTAGCGCGGTTTCCTCCATGGAGTCGGTGCCATGGGTGATGATCACGCCACCGATATCCTCGCGCGCGGTGTGCTCGTTGACCACCGCAATGAGCTCATCGAGGTCCGCCAAAGTAATAGATGACGAGTCGAGCTGGCGAAACTCCACTACCTCGGCGTCGATTTCAGCGGCGAGGTCCGCGCCGGAGACGGTGGGAACCAAGGAACCATCGGCCACGGTGGTGCACGCGATCGTGCCGCCGGTGGCGATCAAAGCAAGTCGGGTCATGCACCTAAGGTTAAAGAAATCTTCGCCCACGCGGCGGGCGCAGCCCGGAAAAAGCTGGTGCAGCTGTAAACTGATGGGAGTTTAGAACCCAGACGTGAGGAGTTAGAAGTGAAATTCCGCAAGTTTAGCGCCGCGTGCCTCGCACTGACCGCGGCCACCGCCCTGGCCGCCTGCTCTTCCGACGACGAGCAGGACGATACCGCCGCCACCAACACCGAGGCGCAGGAATCCGCCTCTTCCGACGGCGATTCCGCCGCCCCAGCGCTGCCGTCCCCGGCGGATCTCAACGCCATCTTGGCCAAGGCCACCGACCCGAACGCCTCTGAGCAGGAAAAGACCGCCACCGTGCAGGGCGGCGAGACCGCACCGGAAATCTTTGACACCATGGCACAGTCCAAGCAGGAATCCGGTGCCGAGTTCGAAGTCGTCGATCCTGTGCTTCCGGGCTATGACCCGCAGTCCGTGCTGACCACCGTGAACTTCACCACCGCTGACGGCCAGCAGCAGACCGCTGACCAGGTGGAGTTCGTGTACGAAGATGGCACCTGGAAGCTCTCCAAGGCGTGGGCTTGCACGCTCATCCAAAACACCGTGCCGCCGGAACAGGTTCCGGAGATGTGTGCAGATACCGGCGCCGGTGCCTCCGCACCCGCCCCGGCGCCGGCCGAGGGCGACGCTGCTCCGGCTGAAGGCGACGCCCCGGCTGCCGGCGCCGAGCAGGCGCCAGCTGAGGCCCCTGTGGAAGCCCCGGCCGAGTAACTAGGAAAAGTTCAGCTCCGTCAGGCTCGACTGCACCACGCGCAGCTGCGAGCCGGCGGCGCCATAAATGACCTTCGTATCGAAAGACACGTCACCGCCCACGGGCAGCGGCTTGCTCAGGTCTACCGTGATGGTGCCCTTGGACTGGGTGCTGGAGTCCACTACCTTGAGCTCCTTGTCCTCCAACTCCGTGCCCTGGGCCTGGCCTTCAAAGGACAGCGCGCCTAGCGACGGCCGCTGTTCTACCTCCACGTTGAGCTTGACCTGGTCGCCCTCGATGGAAGCGACCGTATAGCGCGTGGTCTGCAGCAGGGTGGACTCGCCGGTAACGCGCGAATCCACCGTCCAGCTCGCTCCCTTGCCTACCTCCTCGGTGGGGAAAACCACGGGTAGGGCCGTCAGCTTCATAATCGCCTGTTCGACAGAGCCACGGGCTTCATCCGTGGCGTCCTGGGGTGCGGCCAAGCGCAAGGAATTCATCTGGCCTGTATTTTGGCCGCGCCAGCCAAATTGGAATCCCTCTGCTGAGGAGATGTCTTTATCTCCGGACGATTCTGGGGCTCCGACCGTGACGAACGCATTGCGGGTAGCGGGCAGCTGATCTTCAACGTCCTCGCTAGCCTTATCGACCTTGGCCGATAGCGGCAGGGTAGTGGTGGTGGATTCGACGTCGGAGGCCTGAAACTTCTCGGCCGCGGACTTTTTGAGCAAGTCCTGCGAAAAACCCTCGGTAACGCGGTAGCTCACGTCCTGCGTGGAGTCGATATCCCGGTATTCCAGGAGCTTTTTCTCCCCGGTGCCGGGATTGTCCACGGTGACGCGTGGGGCGTCGATAGTCAGGCCCACGGGCTGTTCTACCGCGGGTCCCGGCTTTTCATAGGAACACGCCGTAAGCGCTACGGCGGCTGTGGTCAGGGCTGCAAAAACTTTGACTCGAAACACGCTTACCAAAATACCGGACGCTCCCGTTTAGAATAGAGCGGGTGAGTCAAAAACGAAGGAGCAAGACAGGACTTATCGCCGCGGTTGTCATCGCCGTGGCGCTGGTGGACCAAGCCGTGAAACAAATAATGCTCTCCATCCTTACGGAGGGCGAGCCCCTGGCGGTTATTGGGGATTGGTTCCGGTTTACCCTGCTTTTTAACCCTGGCGCCGCCTTTTCCATGGGCGGGGAGGGATCGACGTGGCTTTTTACCACCATCCAGCTGGTCTTTGTGCTCGGCGTGGCCATTGCCGCCCCGCGCATTACCCACTCCGGCCAGGCGGTGGGCCTAGCGCTCATTGCCGGTGGCGCGCTGGGTAATTTCGCCGACCGCATCTTCCGCGCCCCTGGCTTCTGGTTCGGGCACGTGGTGGACTATATTTCGGTCGGCTCTTTCGCCGTGTTCAATATCGCGGACGCGGCCATTACTTGCGGCGTGGTGATCTTCATCATCGCCATGGTGCTGGAGGAAAGGAAGGCCGAGCATGAATAGGCAGATGCGCAGCTTCCCCATTCCCGAAGGCCTAGAAGGCATGCGTGCCGACGCCGCCCTGGCCAAGCTCCTTGGCCTTTCCCGCAGCGCCACCGCGCAGTTGTGCGCCGAGGGCAGCGTGACCATCGATTCCCAGGAGCTGGGCAAGTCCGAGCGATTGATTTCCGGCAACGTGGTTTCGGTGCTTTTGCCGGAGCCAGAAAAGCCGTTGCTGCCGCGCGAAGAGCTGGTCGAGGGCATGGACGTGCTCTATAGCGATGCCGATATCATCTGCGTGCATAAGCCGGTGGGCGTGGCCGCGCACCCCAGCGTGGGCTGGGACGGGCCGACGGTGATCGGCGGGCTGCGCGCGGCCGGCTATACCGTGGCTTCGTCCGGGCCGACCGAGCGCCAAGGCATCGTGCACCGCCTCGATGTGGGTACGTCTGGCGTGATGGTCGTGGCTTCCTCGGAGCGCGCTTATTCCGCGCTCAAGCATGCCTTTAAGTACCGCAGCGTAAAAAAGACCTACCACGCTGTGGTGCAGGGCCTGCCGGATCCTATCGAGGGCACCGTCGATGCGCCCATCGGCCGCCACCCCAAGTCGGGCTGGAAATTCGCCGTGCTTGACGACGGCAAAGCGGCCGTCACCCATTACAGCCTCATCGAGGCCTTCCGCGAAGCCAGCCTCATCGAGGTGCACCTAGAGACCGGCCGTACCCACCAGATCCGCGTGCACATGTCCGCCACCGGCCACCCGTGCGTGGGCGATCCGATGTACGGCTCGGATCCGAACCTGGCTAAGCGCCTTAGGCTCGAGCGCCAGTGGCTGCACGCGGTAAAACTCGGCTTTACTCACCCCGGCACCGGCAAGTGGTTCGAGATTGCGGCGCCGTACCCGGCAGATCTTGAGCACGCCTTGGAGGTTTTGCGGGGATGAGGAAGGTCTACCGGCGGCGTCGGCTAGCGGCCTTGGCGGTGCTGACGGTGCTTTTCCTTGCCGCCCTTGCGCTCTTCGGTGCCTTGGGGACCCAGGCTTCTTCGCAGGTGCAAGGCGATCAGCTCGGCCCGGATGGGGAATCGCGAGCGGAGTATATTGCGCGCGTGTCCGGCAGCGACATTCCGAACGCCACTGCCTACGCCCTTGTCACGTTCGACGAGGACTTACCACCCGTAGCAGCCGCGGCCGCCGTTGCCGCAGCCCCGCGCATGGACGCTATCCTTATCGGCTCCACCGCCCCCATCGACGTCCCCGAACCGACCGCCGGGAAAGACCGCGCCGCCGTTATCCAGCGCGCTTTCGACCGCATCGGTGCCTCCTATGGGCAGCGTCCCACCGCGGTGAGCGCGGCCGTGGTGTGGGGGTCGGGCGCCCAGCTTGCCGACGTCGCCTCCACCCCCTCCGTCGCCGCCGTCGAGCCCGCACCTGCCGACGCCGCCTGGGGCAGCTTCGCCATCCGCCCTCCCAGCTAATATCGCCCTCCTGGACCCTGTGGCGCGCGGTGGCCGCCCAGCGCTTTTAGCATCTAGGGCATGGAACACATTCGGACCTATATTGCGGCACTCAACTCGGCGATGGATATCCTCGCCGAGGCCGCCGATGCCTCCGCCGCGGACCTTAATGCCGCCGGCATGCCCGATGCCGAAGCAGAATCCATTGCGCAGCTAGCACAGGTCTATTTCGGGCCCACACGCTTTCGCCGCCGCCAACGACGTGCGGTAGATGGGGCCCGCCGCAACCGGCATTCGCTGCCGACGCTGGAGGTCATCGAAAAGCATGCCCGGCGCGCGCCCACCCAAGCCCGCGCCTGGGCCCTGCGCGCCGAACTCACCCACATTGCCTGCGATACGCGGGAGATGGAAAGGCACGCCCGCGCAAAGTTGCGCAAGATGCGCGCGCCGCGCGAACCCAAGCCGGGGGTGCGGTTGCGGCGCCGCGCTGCCGGAAAGCCGTGGACGCTGTCTGTCACCGGGCCTTCCGCGCTGATTGCAGAACTCCACCAGCGTGCCGGCTCGCTTGCCGACGTCGCCTCTTTATTCCGCACCGGCGCCTCTACCTCTACCGTGCGCACTAATGTTGTGGTGCCACTAGATAAGTTGGTCGGCGTGGCCCATGGCAGTGATGATGTGGTGCTGACCATGACCAACGGCGCGCAGATAACCGGTGCCGAATTGGCCCAGCGCTCGCTCGCCGAGGAGGGATTTGTCACCCTGCTCCACCCCGTAGAGGGCCCAGTGAACCTGTACCGCATGCGCCGTGGGGCCACCTGGAAGCAGTTCATGATGGCTGCGGCGGAAAATCCCACTTGTACGGTCAAGGGATGTAATAAGCCCGCCGATGAGTGCCAGGTCCACCACATCTTCAGCTGGGCCGGCGGAGGATGGACCAATGCGAAAAACCTCACCACCGCCTGTGCCTATCACAATGGCCGCAATGATGACCATCGCACCGGCCCGCCGCGCAATGGCCGCTTCGAGCGCACCTCCCGCGGGGTGCGCTGGGTCAACCCCTGGGATCCGCCCCCACCCGACCTCGTCGATACCGGGCCCACCACGTGATTTTCGCGGCGTCACTGAGGCGTCGCGCGTTGTGGCGATCCTAAGCTAGGACCATGGCCTCAAAACAGCCCTTTTCGCAGTGGATGCCCAATTACAAGTTTGCCTATATCGCCGCGTGGGTCGCGGTGGTGGTATCCGGCATCGCGCTTTTTATCGGTCTTTTCACCGGCGGCACGTCGATGACGCTGGTGTTTTCCGGGATCGTGTGTGCCTATGGCATCTTTCTCGTCGTGGTAATGCCGCGCTGGGCGCTGCGGGCAGAAGAGGAACAGGCGGCGCGTCGCCGCGCCCGCGCTGCTCGCGAAGAACTTAAGCGCTCCTAGCCATGCGCACCAAGTCGGCGACGTAAATCGCAACGGCCACGCCGATAATCCCGAAGCCGATCCAGCGGTGCGTCGAAAAGTGCTCGTGGGTGACAAAGAGCGCCCACAGCATCTGCATGATGGGGGTGAGGTATTGGAGCATTCCGATCGTCGATAAGCGCAGCGTCCGTGCGCCCTCCGCAAAGCAGAGAAGCGGCAGCGCGGTAATCAAGCCGGCGCTGACCAAAAGCAGCGCGTGGCCGACGCCCTCGCTGGCGAAAGTGCCCTGGCCGCTTGTTTCTAGCCACAGGATGTAGCCCACCGCCAGCGGCGACATCACGAGGGCTTCTGCTGCGACCGAGACGGCCGAGGACACCCGAACCTGCTTTTTGAGCAGCCCATAAAAGCCGAAGCTGAACGCCAATAGCAGCGAAATATACGGCGCCTGGCCGGTAAAGAACGTCAAATACAGCACCGCGATGGCCGCAACGCCCACCGCGCCGGCCTGCCACGGCCGCAGTCGTTCCTTCAAAAACACCATGCCAAGGGCGACCGACACCAGGGGATTGATGAAATACCCCAGCGCCGCATCGGCCACGTGGTTGCTATTAATCGCCACCACGTAGGTACCCCAATTGACCGTGATGAATACACCCGCGGCCGCAAGCCAACCCCACGTGCGCTTGTCCATGCGCGCCATTTCGCGCCACCGGCCGCTGAGGAATAAAAATCCCGTAACCAACACCGCGGTCCACAACACGCGATGAGCCAAGATTTCCAGCGGCGATGCCGGCAGCAACAGAGGGAAGAACGCGGGGAAAAATCCCCACATGATGTAGGCGGCGAGCGTGTAGAGCATCACAAAATAATAGCCCATTTTGACCGCCCCGCTATGATGAGCCGCATGGCCAAAAACTCCTCCTTCGTCCACCTGCACAACCACACCGAGTTTTCCATGCTGGACGGCATGGCCAAGGTCGATATGCTGGCAGACGAGGTGGTCCGCCAAGAAATGCCGGCCGTCGGCATGACCGACCACGGCAATATGTATGGCTCTGATGCCTTCTACCGCCGCATGACCGGCGCCGGCGTCAAACCCATCATCGGCATCGAGGCGTATATGGCGCCCGAATCCCGCTTCAACAAAAAGCGCGTGCTGTGGGGCACGCCGGACCAAAAGCGCGACGACGTCTCCGCCTCTGGTGCCTACCTCCACCAAACGATGATCGCGGAGAACGCCACCGGCCTGCGCAACCTTTTTACCTTGTCTTCGCTGGCTTCCTATGAAGGTCAGTTGGGCAAATGGCCGCGCATGGACGCCGAGCTCATCGCCGAGCACGCAGACGGCATCATTGCCACCACCGGTTGCCCCTCTGGCGACGTCCAGACCCGCCTGCGCCTCGGCCAGTTCAACGAGGCGCTGGAGGCCGCGGCCATGTGGCAGGACATCTACGGCAAGGACAACTTCTTTTTGGAGTTGATGGACCATGGGCTGGACATCGAAAAGCGCACGCGCGATGGCCTGCTAGAAATCGGCCGCAAGCTAGACCTGCCCCCGCTGGTGACCAATGACTGCCACTACGTGCTGGAGTCCCAGGCGCCGGCGCACGAGGCGATGCTGTGCGTGCAGACCGGCAAGACTTTCATGGACCCGGACCGCTTCAAGTTCGGCGGCACCGGCTACTACATTAAGTCGGCCGCGCAGATGCGCGAGACCTGGGACGATATGATTCCAGATGGCTGTGATAACACCCTGTGGATTGCTGAGCGCGTGCAAGACTACGGCGAGATTTGGGAAGAACACACCCACGATCGCATGCCTATTGCCGACGTCCCCGAGGGCCACACCCCAACTTCCTGGCTCACCCATGAGGTGATGGAGGGCCTGCAAAAGCGCTTCCCCGGCCAGGATGTTCCGGAGGAGTATATCGAGCGCGCCAAGTATGAGATCTCCGTTATTGAGATGAAGGGCTACCCGTCCTACTTTCTCATCGTGGCCGAGCTCATTAAGCACGCACGCTCCGTGGGCATTCGTGTGGGGCCGGGCCGTGGTTCGGCGGCCGGCGCGCTTGTCGCCTACGCGCTGACCATTACCAATATCGACCCGCTGGAGCACGATCTCCTTTTCGAGCGATTCTTGAACCCTGAGCGCCCGTCCGCACCCGATATCGATATCGACTTCGATGACCGCCGCCGTGGCGAAATGATTACCTATGCGGCCGAGCGCTGGGGCGAAGACAAGGTGGCGCAGGTGATTACCTTCGGCACGGTGAAGACCAAGCAGGCCATTAAGGATTCGGCCAAGGTGCACTTTGGCCAGCCTGGCTTCCAGATGGCCGACCGCATCAACGGCGCGCTGCCTCCGGCGATCATGGCCAAGGACATTCCGCTCAAGGGCATCACGGACCCGGACCACGAGCGCTACTCCGAGGCCGCCGAGGTCCGCCAGATGGTGGAATCCGACCCGGATGTGAAGAAGATTTATGACACGGCGCGGGGTTTGGAGGGCGTCGTCAGGCAGGCGGGCGTACACGCCTGTGCGGTGATTATGGCTTCGGTCCGGCTCATGGACCACATTCCTATGTGGAAGCGCCCGGCCGACGGCGCTTATATCACCGGCTGGGACTACCCGGCGTGCGAGGCCATTGGCCTGCTGAAAATGGACTTTCTGGGCCTGCGCAACCTCACCGTTATCGGCGATGCGATTGAAAACATCAAGCGCAACCGCGGCGAAGAAGTCCACCTAGAGCAGCTGCATGCCGACGACCCCAAGGTCTCCAAGGTCTATGACCTACTCTCGCGCGGCGATACGCTGGGCGTCTTCCAGCTCGACTCCGGCGGCATGCAAGAGCTGCTCAAGCGCATGAAGCCGACCGGCTTTAAGGATATTGTGGCCTCCCTTGCGCTCTACCGCCCCGGTCCGATGGGTGTCAACGCCCACTGGGACTACGCGGATCGTAAAAATGGCCGTAAGGAAATCACTCCAATTCACCCGGAGTTGGAAGAGCCGCTCAAGGAAATCCTGGATGAGACCTACGGTCTCATCGTCTACCAGGAGCAGATCATGCGTATCTCGCAGAAGGTCGCCAACTACACGGCCGGCGAGGCAGATGGCTTCCGTAAGGCAATGGGTAAGAAGAAGCCCGAAGTGCTGGCCCAGCAGTACGACAAGTTCTGGGGCGGCATGCAAGAAAATGGCTACTCCAAGTCCGCCATGGATGCGCTCTGGGGCACCATCGAGCCCTTCGCGTCCTACGCGTTTAACAAGTCCCACGCCGCGGGCTACGGCTTGGTGTCCTTCTGGACGGCCTACCTCAAGGCCTACTACGCACCGGAATATATGGCCGCGCTGTTGACCTCGGTGGGCGATAAGAAGGATAAGTCCGCCATTTACCTTTCGGACTGCCGCCACTTGGGCATTAAGGTGCTGCCGCCGTCCGTCAACGAGTCCGAAGAGGATTTCCAAGCGGTGGGAGAGGATATCCGCTTCGGCATGGGCGCTATCCGCAATGTCGGCTCGGAAGTGGTGGAATCCATCATCAAATCCCGCCACGACAAGGGCGCGTTTACCTCGTTTAGTGATTACCTGGACAAGATCGAGCTCGCCGCCTGCACCAAGCGCGTGACAGAGGCGCTCATTAAGGCCGGCGCCTTCGATGACTTGAACCACCCGCGCAAGGGCCTCATGCTCATCCACGAGGACGCGGTGGATGCGGTGCAAACCACCAAGAAGGCCGCGGATAAGGGCCAGTTCGATCTCTTCGCTGGAATCGGCGGGGGAGAGGACGACGCGGCTTCCAACGCCTTTGCCTTGGATATCCCGGAAGACAACTGGGATCGCAAACACGAACTTGCCCTCGAGCGCGAGATGCTGGGCCTATATGTTTCCGGCCACCCTCTCGATGGCTTCGAGGAGGCGCTGGCCGCGCAGACGGATACGCCGCTGACCAAGATCCTCAACGACGAGGTGCATAACGGCCAAGAGCTCATCATCGGCGGCATCATTTCGGGCGTGGACCGTCGCTTTTCCAAGCGCGATGGCTCGCCGTGGGCCATTGTCACGGTGGAAGACCACAATGGCGCGCAGGTGGAAATCCTGGTATTCAACAAGGTGTACTCGCTCGTCGCCCCGCAGATTGTCGAGGACAATATCATCCTCGCGCGAGTGAACGTCAAGGTGCGCGATGAGCGCCGCTCGCTGTTCTGCTCCGATATCCGCGTGCCGGAGCTGGGCCCTGGCGGTGGCGCCGGCCTGCCTCTGCGGCTGACCATGCGCACGGATCAGTGCACCATGGAAAATATTGCCCGCCTCAAGCAGGTCCTGCTCAAAAACCAGGGCGAGTCGGATGTCTACCTCGAGCTTGTCGATGGCTCCGAGTCCACCACCATGATCCTCGGCGACCACCTGCGTGTGGAGCGATCCGGCAACCTCATGGGCGACCTCAAGGCCACCATGGGCGCGGGCATATTAGGCTGAATCTAAACTCGGCGGCGGCAGGCGCTCTCCACTAATCTAGACAGCACAGTCTATATTGATGGAGAAAACCTGATGGTTAACAAGATTCGCACCACCCACGTCGGCTCACTGCCGCGCACCCCGGAGCTGCTGGAAGCCAACCTGCAGCGCGGAGAGCTGCCGGTCGCGGAGTTTCAGGGGATTTTGGAGTCTGCGGTGGCGGACGTCGTCAAGCGGCAGCTCGATCTCGGACTCGATATCATTAACCAGGGCGAGTACGGCCATATCACCTCTGGCGCGGTGGATTATGGCGCGTGGTGGAATTATTCGTTTAGCCGCCTGGGCGGGCTGACGATGACGGATACCGACCGCTGGGAATCGGCCGAGGTGGTGCGCTCCAAGCCGGGTGAGCCGCGGCTGACGTCGTTTATTGATCGCCGTGACCGCGCGTTGTTCTCGGAGGCCTATAATGATCCGGATTCTGGCATCTTCACCGGCCGCGCCAAGGTGGCGAACCCAGAGTTCACCGGACCGGTAACCTACATCGGCCAGGATGAAGTCGCCGCCGATGTGCGCTTGCTTGCCGACGCCCTCCCAGCCGGCACCCCCGGGTTCATCGCCGCCCTTTCGCCCGGCTCGGCCGCACGCCTGACCAACCGCTACTATGACGATGAGCATGAGCTGCTTGCCGACGTCGGCCGCGCCATGCGCACCGAATACCAGGCCATCACCGATGCTGGGCTTACTGTGCAATTCGACGCGCCCGACCTGGCCGAGGCTTGGGACCAAATCAACCCGGAGCCGTCGGTGGAGGACTTCCGCGGTTTTATCCGCGAGCGCATCGACGTCCTCAATGATTCCATCGCCGGCCTGCCCAAGGAACAAACGCGCCTGCATATCTGCTGGGGCTCCTGGCACGGACCGCACGTTACCGACGTGCCCTTTGCGGATATCGTCGAGGAAATCCTGCGTGCCGAGGTCGGAGGATTCTCCTTCGAGGCCGCTTCGCCGCGCCACGCGCATGAGTGGCGCGTCTGGCAGGACCACGCATTGCCGGAGGGCACCGTGATTTACCCGGGCGTGGTCTCTCACTCCACCAACGCGGTAGAGCATCCGCGCCTCGTGGCCGATCGCATTATTCAATTCGCCGAGGTAGTCGGCCCCGAAAACGTCATCGCGTCGACCGACTGCGGCCTCGGCGGCCGCCTGCACCCCCAGATTGCGTGGGCGAAGCTGCGGTCCTTGGTCGAGGGCGCTGATATCGCTACCCGCGAGCTGTTCTAAAAACGCGCAAAGCCGCTCCGGAACTCCGGAGCGGCTCAATTATTCAGTGCTTAGAAGCGCACGCCCAGCTGCTTGAGGGCGTTTTTCATCGGCTCCAGCACAGCCGGGTTCACCGTGGCAACCATGTTGAAAGCTTGCAGCAGCGCAGCGACGAGGCTGGCGGCTACGGTCACCCAGCTCATGACCTCGAGGAACTTTTCTGGGGTGGAAGAGCCCCAGATGGGAAGCTTCTCGAGTGCCTCGATCTGGCGCTGTTCCGCCTCCTTGGCTACGCAGTCCGGCTCCTTGGGCATTCCGGAAGAACCGTAGCCGTTAGCTAGGCCCTGCATGAGCTCCTGCGGGGTGCGGGCGGAAGATCCGAGCTCGCCGTTCTCGATCTTCTTGAGGTGTTCTTCCTTCGCCTTATCGACCTCGGCCTGGCATTCAGCCGAGATGTGCTTCGGCTGCTCTTCAGCGGCAGAAGCGGTTGCTGGTGCAACAAGGCCCGCTGCCACGGCGGTGGCGGCGACGAGCGAAGTGCTGAGACGGTTGCGCATGGTTCTCCTTTAGAGTGAGAGGTATTAGCCTCAAATAATTTAGCAGGTAAATCCCAGAAGATCTATGGCAAAAGCTTGCGCACCTGCGCCGGCAACAGCGCATAGAACTCGTCGACGGTCTTCGGCAGGAAGCCCAGCGCCCCGCCGATCAGGGCACCAAGACCTACCAAACCGGCCACGATGCCCACGCCGGCAGCGACGCTGCTGCCACTGCTGCCGCTGCTGGAACCAGTGGAACCCGCGGACGTGGAGGGGGAATCGGTGTTATCGGAGGCGTCGGCAAGCAGGTCCTTGGCGGAGAACACGGTGGTGGTGCCGGAGACCTCGTTGCCGGCGATGAGGAGTGCGTTATCGGTAGGGGAATCTGCGGCGGGAACGAAGGCTAGGCCCTCTGGTCCGAGGTCGCCGGCCAGGGTCGTGGCTGCGACATCATTTTCGTCATAGTCAACGGAAAAATCGCGATTGTTGACGTAGGTGACAAACTTTGCCTCGGCAGGGGTGGTTACGTCGTAGACAAAGATGCCGCCCACGCGCTCTGCGCCGATGAAGGCGTAGGTGCGATCGCCAACCTTGCCGATGGTCAAGGCTTCCGGCTCTGGTCCCTTATTATCGGAGCGGTCATCGAAATCCGGATCCTCGTTATCGGCGTTGAAGTTAAGGCCGGGCATATCCTTGGTGACTTTCTCGAAGTCCGCACCGGAGTCGAAGACGACGTTGCCCTCGGCGTCGTAGATACTAAAGGAGCGCGAGCCATAGGAATACAGGCCGTCGAAGCATTCCTTTTCTTCGTTCCAGCCAGAAGCGTTGGTGAGCTTGAGGTTGCCGGCGACCTTCTTGTCCTCGATGCCCTCGGGAAGCTCGAGGTCATCACAGACCTTGCCGTCCTTTACCAGGTCCTTGAGCTCTACTTCATCGGTATAGCCTCCCCACTCGCGAGCATCGCCCTCGTTGGCGGTGGCGAAATAAGTCTGGCCTCCTGCCTCGAAGGCACCGATGGAGTCCGGCATGGACAGGCCTTTGACCGGAATGGTGCGCAGCTCCGCGGCGTCATCCTTATTGGACGGATCCATCGGCACCTGGGAGTGGTCTGCGATATGAGCGGGGATGACCTTTTCTACGGTGGCAGACTCGATACCGATGACCGCGATCGCGTTGTTTTCCTGCAGCGTGGCATAGGCCTTGCCGCCTGCGGAGGAGATGTATTCCGGCTCGAAGTCCCGCGAGGGCAGGTTATGGTGCGCGGAGGGGCCGAAAACGCGGATTGAAGGGCCAAGGTCGGCGGTGTCAAAGGCGGTGAAGTCGGCCGTGTGGACGTCGCCAAGCGCGGGCGCCGCGACGTCCGCGGGCAGGCTGATGACAGAAATGGAGCCCTCTGGGTCCTTGAGGTAGGCGGTGCCCTCGGCATTGAGGGCGTCGGAAGGCTCGCCCTCGTTGGCTACCAGCGCGTGGCGGCCGTCGGCGGTGAGGTGCACGTTATCGGGCAGGGCGCCTACGCCTACGCGCCCAAGCTCCTCGCCGGTTTCGGCATTGAAGAACAGAGCTTCGCCGTTATCGGTTTTGTCCGCCTGCTGTACCGCGGCGACGGCCAGGCCATCGGGGCGCACGGCCACGGAGTTGATTTCCTTGTCCCCGCCGGCGGAGATGGCGCCGATCTTGCGCGGCTGGGTGGGATCGGAGGCGTCAAGGATATCGACCTCACCGGAGCGCGCATTGACGGTGAGGATTCGCTGGGACGCAGCGTGGTAGGCGACGATTTCGGCGGCGGATTTGCCTAGCACGCCGGATTCATGGGAACCGATGGGGGTCAGTTGCAGCGCGGCGTTGGGGGCGGAGTGTTCCAGCACGTTATCCACAATGTGGGCGTGGGCGGCTGGGGCGCAGGCCAGGACGAGGGAGGAGGTAACGCAGAGAGAGATGCGCTTGAGCATAGATATTCCTTTCTTATGGTTATGTCCACTATTGCTGATGGAGGTAACGGTGCAACTAAAGGACAGTGAATTTCCCGTGAATGGGTAGACTGTCAAGACATGACTGATTCGACCATCCATGCATCCGATATCCAGCAGGCGCAGGCGCGGATTAGCTCGGAAATCGCCCCGACTCCGCTGCAGTACTGCGCCCGGCTGTCGGCCGAGACGGGCTGCGAGGTCTATCTCAAGCGGGAGGATCTGCAGGACGTGCGCTCCTATAAGATTCGCGGCGCGTTAAACGGTATGTCGAATGTTCCCCAGGAAGAGCGCGGCCGGGGCATTGTTACGGCGTCGGCCGGCAATCATGCGCAGGGCGTGGCCTATGCTTGCCGCACGATGGGCATAGCCGGCAAGATTTTTGTGCCGGAGCCCACGCCGATGCAAAAGCGCGACCGCATCTTGGTCCATGGCGGCGACCAGGTGGAGCTGGTGGTGGTCGGCGCCAACTTCGATGAAGCAGCCGCGGCCGCGCATGCCGACGCCGCCGAGCGCGACGCCACCTTCATCGAGCCCTTCGACGCCCGCGATACCATCACCGGACAAGGCACGGTCGCGGCGGAGGTTGTGGCGCAGCTTTCGGCCAAGGGCAAGTCGCTCGATACCATCGTTGTTCCTGTGGGAGGCGGTGGCCTGATTTCCGGCATCACCTCTTACGTGGCGGATATGGCACCGCACACCCGGGTGGTGGGCATGGAGCCGGAAGGGGCGGCGTCGCTAAGAGCGGCGTTTGACCACGGCGGCCCGGTCACGCTGGAGGAGGTCGACCCCTTCGTCGATGGCGCGGCCGTAAAGCGCTTGGGCGCGCTGCCCTATGAGATTTTGGACGCCAATCGCGAGCGCCTGAGCTTTGACACCGTGTCCGAGGGCGCGGTGTGTACGGACCTGCTCAACCTGTATCAAAATGAGGGCATCATTGCGGAGCCGGCCGGTGCACTGTCGGTAGCGGGCCTGCACCAGTTGGACCTGGAGCCCGGTTCGACGGTGGTGTGCGTGATTTCTGGCGGCAATAATGACGTGCTGCGTTACGCCGAGATCATGGAGCGCTCTTTGGTCCACCGCGGTCTGAAGCATTATTTCTTGGTGAATTTCCCGCAGGAGCCGGGCCAGCTGCGCCACTTCTTGCAGGAGATTTTGGGCCCGACCGATGACATCACGCTCTTTGAGTACTTAAAGCGCAATAACCGCGAGACGGGCGCTGCGCTGGTGGGCCTGCAGCTTAGCCGCGCCGAGGACCTCGACGGCCTGCTAGAGCGCATGGGAGAATCCAAGATTTCGGTGCAGTACCTCAAGCCCGGCACCCCCGAGTACGAATTCCTCGTGGCCTAATGCAGGATTCTTATCGTCGCCCCGTGGGCCAGGTTGAACACGAAATTGAAATTAAGCGATCCCGGTTCATTACCTTGATCGGCCGCGTGACCAACGAGGAAGAAGCTCGCGCGTTTATCGACGCCGCCCGCAGCCGCTTTCCCGATGCCCGCCACCACTGCTCCGCCTACGTCTTTCACGTCGACGGCGCGAACCCGGTGGAGCGCTCTTCCGATGACGGCGAGCCCTCCGGAACGGCCGGAAAGCCGATGCTGGATGTGGTGAAGGGGTCCGGCATGCTCGATATATGCGCGGTGGTCGTGCGCTACTTCGGCGGCATCAAGCTAGGGGCCGGCGGGCTGGTGCATGCCTATGGCGGCGCGGTGAGCGAGGCCATGGAGAAGGTGCGCGCGGTAACCAGGGCGCGTCGGGAGCTTTATGCGGTGAAGTGCCCGCATGCGACGGCCGGGCGCGTGGAAGCGGACCTGCGCGGGCGCGGCTACGAGATAACCGATACCGCGTATGCGGCGGCGGTGACCTTTACGCTGGCCGTGCGCCCAGGCGGGCTGGATGAGCTGGAAGCTACGCTGGCAGCGATCTCGCAGGGCCAGCTCGAAGCGGCAGAGGCCGGCAGCGCGTGGGTTGAGGTAGGATCCTGACCATGAGTATGCAGCAACGACCGAATAACCCCATTGCGCAGCGCAAGCAGCAGGTGCGCAAGCACTCCCGCAACGCCGTCGTATGCGTGGCCGGCGGCATCGGTGTGGGCGTAGTGCTCGGCGTGCTTTCGGCTAACTTCTGGGCTTGGATGCTAATTGGTGCCATCGTTGCCGTCGCAGGTGGCGGCTATAACTGGCTGAAGATCCAGAAGATCGTCAACGAGAACCACAACCAGTACTAGATGCCGGCACCGCAACCTAGCGGCCGCCCCGTCAGGATCGATGCCTGGGTGTGGGCCGTTCGCATGTTTAAAACCCGGTCCGCGGCCGCGACGGCCGTGCGCGCCGGGCACGTAAAGATCAATGGCGAGGCCGTCAAGCCTTCCCAACAGGTGGTGCCGGGCGACCGCGTGCGCGTGTGGCGCAACCACCATGAGCATGACCTCGAGGTTTTAGCGACCGTCGCCAAGCGCGTCGGCGCGCCAGTCGCGCGCACCTGCTACACGGACCATGCGCCACCGCCGCCGCCCAAGGAGTTTCTGCCGTCGGTTCCCGTGCGCCCGCGCGGTGCCGGTCGTCCGACGAAGAAGGAGCGCCGAGATATGGAGAAATTCCGCGGCGGTTTCCGGTAAGTTGCCGAAATTACCGCGCTGCTAGTGGGCGGCGCGCAGGGCTTTCAGGCGCGCAGTAAGCCGCCGCTTGCGGCCTGGGCGGTCGCCGGATTCGGCGGTGGCCTCGATGTGTTGCTTGCCAAATTTGTTGAGCAGGAGGTCGTCGATAAGCCGCACCTGGCCGGGGCGGAAGCGATAACGCATGGCGTCGTGGACGTGGGCAATGGCGGTGTCATCCAGCAGCTGCTCAAGCTGGCCTAAGTGGCGCACGCCATTTTGCTCCAGGAGCTCCGCCAAGAAGCGGTAGTGCTCCGAGCGCGAGAGCGGGAATCGGTTGCCCAAAATGATGGCGAGCACGCCCGGTAGGGTCTCGGCGGTAAGCTCGACGTCCTTGTCGGTTTCTGTATCGGGGGCCTTGAGGGCGGCGATTTCATCGAATTGCTGGTCGGCGAGCTCGATGAGGCCCGCGGCCAAGGTAAAGAGGCGATCTACCTCTGGCGAGGGCGGGTTCGGTCCCTGCTTATAGCGGATATCGTGCTCAAATTCCGCCCATGCGTGCTGCAGGACGGTGCGAATCTGCACCTCAAAGGTCCAGCCCACATAGCTCGCCAGCTCTTCCATCGCGGCCGCGCTGTCCTCGGTTACGGTGAGCACCAAGTGGTGGGAGCCATAGCCGAATCCGCCCGAAATACGAGTTTCGGCCGCCTTGTCTACGGAGCGCTCCACGTGGAAAGACTCCCCAAAGACGTTGAGCGCTTGGGGGATGGCGGTGGAGTGATACACCGTCACGCGCACGCCCATCACATCGTGGATCTCTTGCCAGGGCTGGGGATAGACAAAATCGCCGTTCTCGCGGCGCTTTTTGGCCTTCGCCTTCAGCGAGGGCCAGGTTTTGACGCGGGTAGAGACGCGATCGAAGATGATGCCGGCGTCATTGAGGAGGTCCTCGATGGCGGTCCGGAAGTCGACCGCGGCGGTGGGGTGGCTGCGCGTCCAGTCGTGGTACTGGTTGCTCAGCCGTGACATCCTACTTTCCGGCATAGTGCTCCTTTCATAACTCCCGCGGGAATCCGTTAGACCATACTAGCGGGCGTGGGTGGAGCACGGTGCGATGGCGGGGCACGCGCGCGACGGCATCGGCGGCCAGCTGGCGGGCATAGGTGTCCGGCAGGTGGGCAAAGGCAAAGAGCGTAGCGGAGTCCGGCACTAGGTAGGTCAGCGAGTGGGAACGCAGCAGGCGACGCATGTGCTTGTCCAGCACGGTAAAGGTCTCTGGGTGGGCAATCCAAGAGGAAATCGGTGCGCCGTGGGAACGGACCTGCAGGCCGCCGAAACGGGCGGCGGAAGGAAGCTCGCAGGCCGCAGGGCGGGTCCAAAAGCGCAGCCCTTGCGAATCGAGGGCGGCGCGCTGCAGGTTATGGGAAGCATGGTTCCATGCTCGGCGCGCGGAGATATCCATGTCTGCGAGGCCGCGGTGGCTGAGCCGGCGAAAGGTCTGCTTGCCGGGAAATACCAGCGCCATGGACAGGCTGGGGGAGAGCTGGATGGTGGCGAGGGAGTCGCAGAAGCCGTCGTCAGAAAGCCGCTGTTCTTTCAGCCAGGAGCGGGCAAAGAGCGCAGGCAGCAGGTTTGCGGTGGTGGGACGAGGCGGGCGCAGGGCGACGGTCACGGCGGGTTCTCCAGAGTGGCGGTAGGGTGTGGTCGCCTTTATTGGACTGGAGAAACCGCCGTTTGGTTCCCCGGTTGGGCCTAGAAGGGCGGCTCGGCGTCGAGTTGCAGCTCGGCAAAGAGCTTATCGGCCGGCCAGATGTCGATTTCTTGGCCCTTGGCCTGCAGTTCCTCCGCGCGCTTTTCCTTGGAGGTTTTCTTGGCCCATTCGCCCACGATGAGCAGGGTGGACTTTTTGGTGACGTTCTTTGCCACTTGGCCGCCGCGCTCGGCGATGCCCTGCCACAGCACGCCCTTGTCATAGGGGTCGAAATCGCCGGTGAGGGTGACGTGCTGTCCGTAGAGTGCGCCTTCCGAGTCGGCGTCGGGGTTCGGCTCTGGGATTGTGTCCGGGGTGGCTACGGACTGCCACGGGGCGGGCCCGCGAGACTTCTTCTGTGCGGAGCCGGCCGCACGGGTTTGGTCGCGGAAGTCGGTCCCAGCTCCGAGATCCGCGCCGGAGGTGGGGGCGGTGTGGGCACGCAGGACGGGCAGAATGGCCTCGGAATCGAGGCGGCCCAAGGTGAATTCGCGGGCGGTGAATAGGTCGCGGATGCTGCCGGTGTGTCCGAAGCGCTCGGCCAAGCGGGCGATGATTTCGCCGGCCGCACGGGCATCCTCGGTGGCGTCGTGGTGGCTGAAGTCCGGCGCGGACAGGTGGGCGGCGACGGTGGGCAGCTTGTGGTTGCGCACCGAAATAACCTTGGCCTTGGAAGCATCGCGGGACAGCGCGAGGGAGCAGGCCAGCGGCACGGTGGGCACCTCGGCGCCGGCGGAAAGCAGGCCGGAGCGCAGGGCGGTGGAATCGAACTGGGCGTTGTGCGCGACAAGCACGTCGCCGCCGAGGAAATCGAAGAGCTCCTTGGCGGCATCGGCAAATGCTGGCGCTCCTTGCACATCGTCCGCGGTAATGCCGTGGATGGAGACGTTAATATCCGCGAAGTGCTCGAGGCCTGGTGGAGGGGTGCACAGCCAGGACCGGGAGGCGGTCTCTTGGCCGTCGCGGAAGCGCACCGCGCCGATTTGGCAGATAGAGCCCCAGTTATCGTTGGCCGTTTCCACGTCCACGGCGGTGAAATCGAGGCCGGGGATGGTGGCGGCGGAGGAGGGTGCTTCGCCGCGCTGTGCGGCGGAAATGGCGCGGGCGACGGCTTGCGGGTCTTGGTGTGGGGCGAAGGCTATCGTGCCGGCGTTGCCCAAGTCGAGGGTGCCGAAGCCGGTGGGGGTCGGTTCACTCACACGCACGGTGTCGATGGACTCGAGCGGGATATCCTGCGTGGCGGGGGCGCCGAGGCTGGTGGCCAGCAGGGTGCGGTGAAGCACGAGTTTATCCGCTGTGACATCGATGAGTGCGCCGTGCGCGGGAAATGACACGAGGGGCCTTTCTTTAGGAATCGAAGATGGGCGGTTCAATCTGACGCAGAATCAGCGTTGAACGCGGCTGCACCGTGATCGTACCCTCTGCCTCAATGAGGGTTTCCTCCGCGGGGTAGCCACCGGAATCGGCGGTATCGACCATCAGCCGCCACGTAGCGCCGAGATCCTTGGTGGGCAGGGTGAACTCGATTTCACCGTCGTGGGAGTTGAAGATCATGATGAAAGAATCATCGGTGATGCGCTCGCCGCGGGCGGTGGTTTCCGTGATGGCATTGCCATTGAGGTAGACCATGAGGGCGCGGCCGAAGTCGTGGTCCCAGTCGTCCTGGGTCATCAGGCGGCCCGAAGGAACCAGCCAGGCGATATCGCGTTCCTGGACATCCGCGCCGAGCGGGCCGCCGGCGAGGAAGCGCTTGCGGCGGAAGACGGGGTGGTGGTTGCGAATGGACAGCACGCGCTTGGTAAAGCCCAGCATCGCGGCGGATTTTTCTTCCTCCAGCATGGACCAGTCCATCCACGACAGCTCGTTGTCTTGGCAGTAGACGTTATTATTTCCGTCCTGCGTGCGGCCGAATTCATCGCCATGCGAGAGCATAGGAGTGCCCTGGGAAAGCAGGAGAGTGGTCAGGAAGTTGCGCACTTGGCGGCGGCGTAGCTTGCGGATATCGTCGTTATCGGTGGGGCCTTCTTCACCGCAGTTCCAGGAGCGGTTGAAGGATTCGCCGTCGCGGTTATCTTCGCCATTGGCCTCGTTGTGCTTGTCGTTATAGGAAACGAGGTCGCGCAGTGTAAAACCATCGTGGGCGGTGATGAAATTGATGGAGGCAGTAGGGCGGCGATCATTATCGGCATAAAGATCCGAAGAGCCGGTCAGACGGGAGGCGAATTCACCTAGGGTAGCGGGCTCGCCGCGCCAGAAGTCGCGCACGGTATCGCGGTACTTGCCGTTCCATTCGCTCCAAATGGGCGGGAAGTTGCCCACCTGGTAACCATCATGGCCGATGTCCCAAGGCTCGGCAATGAGCTTAACCTGGCTGACAATGGGGTCTTGCTGGACTAGGTCGAAGAAGGTAGCGAGCTTGTCGACGTCGTCAAGCTCCCGCGCCAACGTTGCCGCCAGGTCGAAGCGGAAGCCATCGACGCGCATCTCCGTAACCCAGTAGCGCAGTGAGTCCATAATCAGCTGCAGCGAGTGCGGGTGGCGGACATTGAGGGAATTGCCGGTTCCGGTGTAATCCATGTAATGGGCCTCATCGCCCTCGACGAGGCGATAGTAGGCGCCATTATCGATGCCGCGAAAGGCAATGGTCGGGCCCATGTGGTTGCCCTCGGCGGTGTGGTTATAAACCACATCGAGGATGACCTCGATGCCGGCCTCGTGGAAGGCGCGGACCATGGTCTTGAACTCGGAGACCACCTCGCCTGGCTTCTTAGCAAAGGCATAGTCATGGTGTGGGGCGAAAAAGCCGAAGGTGTTATAGCCCCAGTAGTTACGCAGGCCTAGGTTGCGCAGGCGATCGTCCTGCAGGAATTGGTGGACGGGCATGAGCTCAACGGTGGTAACGCCAAGCTCTTTGAAGTAGTTAATGACGGCCGGGTGTGCCATGCCCGCGTAGGTACCGCGGAGCTCTTCCGGCACGTCGGGGTGGGTCATGGTCATGCCCTTGACATGGGTTTCATAGATGACCTTTTGATTATCGGGAATGTGGGGGCGGTGGTCGCTGCGCCAGTCAAAGAAGGGGTTAATCACCACCGACAACATGGTGTGGCCTAGCGAGTCTTCTTCGTTGCGGCCGGTGCCGGGTTCCTCGGCGTGGATGTCATAGGAGTAGAGGGAGGCATCGCCGTCGAATTCGCCGTCGAACGCCCGGGCATAGGGGTCTACAAGGAGCTTGGAAGGGTCGCAGCGCAGACCGTTTTCTGGTTCATAGGGGCCATAGACGCGGTAGCCGTAGCGCTGGCCAGGGGTGACGTTGGGGAGGTAAATATGCCACACATGGGCGGTGACCTCCGACATTTCGATGCGTTCCTCGTTGCCTTCTTTGTCGATGAGGCAGAGCTCGATCTTGTCTGCTACCTCGGAAAACAGAGCAAAGTTGGTGCCGGATCCGTCAAAGGTGGATCCCAGTGGGGTGGGTTTGCCGGGCCAGATTTGGCGGCCGTAGCGCTCGGTGGGTGTGGGGACTGCGTCCATGGCGGGAGTGTTCATGCCCACGAGCATAACCGCTTTTTAGGCGCCGGCGCCGTGCGTAAGTCCAGCGTTAATAATGCGCACGCCGCGTATAAGATCTGCGCGATAATCTGTGACCGGAGACTCACCGGTGGTTTCTGCAAGCTGGCGTTGGGATTGTTCCATTAAGGTGGCGCCGAGCACGAGGTGAATGGCGGAGAGCGCGGCGGCGCGGTGGGCGCTGGTGACAGCGAGGGTGCTGCGCGTGGCTGCAGCGGTGAAGGCCACCAAGAGGCGGTCCCAGGCAGGGGCCTGCGGGAGGGAGAGGCCGGCAATGACTACCTCGGCGCCGTCGCGGCGGGCGAGCAGTAAATCACGAAGATTGAGGCTGATATCCTCGAGCGACTCCCCAGAAACAGGGGAGATAATCTCCTCCGCTAGGGCTGCAATGAGCGCTTGTTTATTGGCAATGTGCCAGTAGAGCGCGCCGGGGGCGACGCCGAGGGAGGAAGCAACGCGGCGCATGGTGACGTCTCCAAGCCCGTAGGCATCAAGCAGGGAAAGAGCGGCGTCGATAATACTCTCGCGGTTTATGTGCACCTTGGCAATTGTACGGACTCGGCCGGGTAGGACGGTAGTTCACAGGTTCTTTTAACGGAGTCTCAATGTCATTTCCATCGTCGGGTTGTTAGTATTGCGAAGACAAATAAGAGGCCGCCCTTGGGGTGGCTTCACATTCGCAAGATTGATTCAGGAGCTTTCCCTTGTCCTTTTTGACCCCTGCAAAGAAGTCCCTCATCGCAGTTGCGCTGGTCACCCCGCTGGCGCTAGCTGCGTGTGGTTCGGATGACAATGACGACTCCAAGAAGGCGGCCGCCACCACGGCATCCAAGTCTTCTGAGGATAAGTCTGCAGATAAATCCGAGGACAAAGATGCCGATAAGTCCGAGGATAAGGACAAGGAAAAAGAAAAGGATCAGAATAAGGACGGCGAAAAGAAGGACGCCGCTGCGGGTGCAGAGGGCGAGGACGGTGCTGGCGAGGGTCCCGATCAGCTGGCTAACCCGCTGAACAATGGTGAGGATCCTTTCGCGGGAGCGAAGGACATCAAGCCGATTGAGGGCGGCCAGAATGCTAATGATGCCGATAAGCAGGCCATCGAGCAGCTGGTCCGCGGTCAGCATGAGATCGACAATGTGAAGGAATACTTCAACTACATGCCGCAGCATGCCTGCCAGGCGGTGCGCGATGAGCAGTCCCAGGAGTTCGCCCAGTACCAGCAGTACGTCGATAGCCTGCCGAACCAGTCCTTTGCCGAGTACGCCAACACTATGCGCCAGCAGGGCGGCGGCAATAGCGAGGTGGAGAAGTTCGCTAGCCAGTTGGAGTCCATCCCGCAGTCGACCAAGCTGCAGTCCGTCAACGACGTTGTGGTCAATGGCGACGATGCTTCTGCAACCGTGAGCGTATCCAACTCTGAGGGCACCGAGACCTCTACGGTCCGCTTCCGCCGCGAGAATGGCAACTGGACCTTCTGTAACTAAGTTGTCTCTGTTAAAGCGCCGGTTACCCCGCACCCTAGGTTTTGGTGCGGGGTTACTCGCGTGTGCGCTCCTGGTGTATGGCGCGGCCGGTGCGCTGTGGGGGCTTTTCCGGCCGACGCTTACCGGCCGTGAGGTAGACGATGGCGGCTATGCCATCGATGCGATGGGAAGCGTTCAGTTCATCGCCTTTATTAGCTTTGCCCTCATTACTGGCCTGCTTGGGTTGTTCTTGGGGTTGGGCGCGTATTTGCGCCGGCAGGGGCGGGGCTTGTCGATGCTCTTGTGGGTCGGCGTGTGTGCCCTGGCTGGGGCGGCGTCGTTTTATGTCTTTGGTGGGGTCACGGCCACGCATCCACCAGAAAACCCAGGGGAAGTCGTAGAGTTTGCGCCGAATTTCTCCCCAGCCATCTCGTGGGCGGTGGCGCCCTTTATGGCGATGTTTGCCTATTGGTCCACGGCCTTTGTGAGTGCCGATGAAGATTGGTGATGTGCGCGTCTAAGGCCATTCGACGGGGGAGGCGCCGGTTACTTCGTGCGCGATGTCATCGATGCCGTGCAGGATGTGCTTGAGCCCGCGGCCGATGGCGCTAAATAGTTGCGGCCGGGTAAGTCCCGCGGCGGTAATGGTGGCGGCATCCATCCGCACTTGCAGGCCCTCGGAGGTGTGGTGGCAAAATGCCACGGCGCCGTGGTGGGCGCGATTCCAGTCATTGCAAATGAGGAATAGCCGGGTAAATTCCGCCTCGTCCAGACTGGGGTCCCAATGCCCTTTGATAATGAGGCTGGGCCCGTTGTCCAGTGCAAAGGCGAAAAGAACATCATTGACCCAGGCGTAGATCGCGGTGCCGCCGTCGCTTTGGAAGCGCTGGATCCCAATAAGCGGTAGGAGCCCTGCCAGGCTATCGAGGGTGAAGGGTTCCAAGGGGGCGTCGGCAAGCGGGGTAAGCTCCGGTGAGGCTTCGCGCACGAGGCCGGGATGGGATTGGGCGAGCAGATCCATGAGGACCTCCGCGTTGCGCAGCGCCGGTAGGAGGAATGCCGCGAGCTGTTCGCGGCTGGGGGAGGTATCGGCCGGCAGATAGCTGTGCCCAGACACGCTCACGCAGTCAGGCTGGTCATAATCAACCACGACGACCGGGGAGATGCAATCGTGATTCCACTCGTTGGCCAAGTACGCGAGCTCGGAGATCTCGCTGAGATCGACGCCGCCGCGGGGGCTGGTGTGCAGGTGGAGCACAGGTTCTTCCAGCTGGTCTACAAAGATGAAGGTGGAGCCGCCTGCCGCATGTGGAACGAGTAGCTCGCCAGTAGGCAGGGCCCAGCAGGACACGTCATTATCGCGGGCAATGGTGCGGGCATGCGAGAGCAGAAGAGAGGGTTCAATTTCGCTCATCGCTGCCACCACCTTAAAGCTATGTTGACATCGAGTCTATAGCCCAAACCGGCCCCCTCGCTGGCGTTTGACCATTAGGATATTGGTTTAATAACAGAAATCCGATAGGGAGAAGAGGAACCGGGAATGCTTCGCACCATCGATCTGCGTGGCCAAGAGCTGCGCCCCGCCCAGTTGCGGCGAGTTTTACCGCGCGGTGGCACCGACGTCGCCGCCGTGGTGGACAAGGTGGCGCCGCTGGTTCATCGAATACGCCAAGAAGGCGCTGCGGCCGCCTTGGACTATGGCGAGCAATTCGATGGCGTGCGCCCAGCCCATCTGCGGGTGTCCCAAGCGGAGTTGGAGAAGGCCGCTTCCGAACTAGACCCGCAGGTGCGCCAAGCGATTGAGGTCTCCATCGAGAGGGTCCGCAAGGTTCACGCCGAGCAAAAACCGGCCGCGCACACCACCGAGCTAGCACCAGGTGCCACGGTGACCGAGGTCTTTCGCCCCATCGAGCGCGTCGGACTATACGTGCCGGGAGGCAAGGCGGTCTACCCGTCCTCGGTGATTATGAATGCCGTGCCAGCGCAGGCGGCCGGCGCGGAAAGCTTGGTGGTAGCCTCGCCGCCACAAAAAGAATTCGGCGGTCTGCCGCACCCCACGGTGCTGGCCGTGTGCCAGATGCTGGGCGTGGATGAGGTCTGGGCGGTAGGAGGCGGCCAAGCCGTCGCGCTGATGGCCTACGGGGATGATGACGCCGGACTAGCCCCGGTGGACATGATTACCGGCCCTGGAAATATCTTCGTCACCGCGGCCAAGCGGTTGGTGCGCGGCGTGGTGGGTACTGATGCTGAGGCAGGGCCGACAGAAATCGCCATTATCGCTGATGACACCGCGAATCCGGTGTATGTGGCCTATGACCTTATCTCCCAGGCCGAGCATGATCCGATGGCCGCGAGTGTGCTCATTACGGCATCGCCAAGCCTAGCTCAGCGTGTGAATGCCGAGGTAGAAGCGCGCTACAGCGCCACCGCAAATGCGCAGCGAGCGGCCGAAGCCCTAGGCGGCGAGCAATCCGGAATTGTGCTGGTCGATTCCCTGGATGTAGCGGTGGCGGTGGCCAATGCCTATGCTGCTGAGCACCTGGAGATCCACACCGCAGAGCCCGGCGCGGTGGCCGAGCGGATTAAGCACGCCGGTGCCATCTTTGTAGGGGACTTTGCTCCAGTGCCGCTCGGAGATTACGCGGCCGGCTCCAATCACGTATTGCCCACCTCCGGTACGGCGCGCTTTTCTGCCGGCCTTTCTACCCATACCTTTATGCGGCCGGTCAACCTTATTGATTATGACCGAGCTGCGTTGGAAGAGATTGCCCCGCACGTTATCGCTTTTGCGGAGGCCGAGGGGCTGCCTGCCCACGGTGAGGCTATCCGCTCCCGATTCGAGGAGAATTAAATGACGCACTTGAATGATCTTCCCCTGCGCGAGGAGCTGCGCGGCAAGTCTGCCTATGGGGCGCCGCAACTCCACGTGGCCTACCAGCTCAATACCAACGAAAATCCTTATCCTCCCTCGCAGGCACTAGTGGATGACTTGGTGGTGGAGACTAGGCGCCTTGCCACCACACTCAATCGCTATCCGGAGCGCGATGCGGTGGAGCTGCGCCAATCCTTGGCGGACTACGTATCTGAACAAACCGGCGTGCGCGTGGGCTATGCGCAGGTGTGGGCGGCCAATGGCTCGAATGAGATTTTGCAGCAGCTGTTGCAGGCATTCGGTGGTCCAGGCCGCAGCGTGCTCGGTTTCACCCCGTCTTATTCCATGCACCCTATCCTCGCGGATGGGACTCACACGCAGTTTCTGGAGTGTCCGCGCGATGAGAATTTCCGCATCGATATGGACCGGGCGCTCGCAGCTGTCGCGCAGCACCAGCCGGATATCATCTTTGTGACTACGCCGAATAACCCCACCGGTGGGGTGACCAACGTGGACGATATTGCCGCGCTTGCCGACGCCGCCCCGGGCATCCTCATCGTCGATGAAGCTTATGGCGAATTTTCTTCCTCGGCATCTGCGGTGACGCTGCTGGAGAAATACCCCACGAAGCTGGTGGTCTCGCGCACCATGTCTAAGGCCTTCGATTTTGCCGGCGGCCGCCTCGGTTATTTCGTGGCGGACCCGGCCTTTGTGGAAGCCGTGATGCTGGTGCGGCTGCCGTATCACCTTTCCGTGCTATCCCAAGCGGCGGCCACGGTAGCGCTACGCCATAGTGCCGATACGCTCGCCACCGTGGAAAAGATTGCCGCCGAGCGCGAGCGGGTGGCCGCTCGCTTGCGCGAATTGGGCTATACCGTTTTACCCAGCGAATCCAATTTCCTCTTCTTCGGCCGCTTTGCTGACCAACACCGCGTGTGGCAACAGTTCTTGGATAAGGAAGTGCTCATTCGCGATGTTGGCATCGCAGGCCACCTGCGCATGACCGTGGGGCTGCCAGAAGAAAATTCGGCCTTTTTGGCCGTAGCTGAGGACCTTGCGGATACAGTAGTGGCTGATTTCCCGGTCGCAGGAGAAAGGAGCGAAGCATGAGCAACCGCGTAGGACGCGCCCAGCGGGCGACGTCGGAATCGCAAATTTCTGTGGTCATCGATCTCGATGGCACGGGACAAAGCGATATTTCCACCGGACTGCCTTTCTTTGACCACATGCTCACGGCCTTTGCTACTCATGGCAGCTTTGATCTCACCGTGCAAGCTGAGGGCGATGTGGAGGTAGATGCCCACCACACTGTGGAAGATACCGCCATCGTGCTCGGCACCGCGCTGCGTAAGGCGGTGGGGGATAAGGCCGGCATTCGCCGCTTTGGCTCCCAGCTTTTGCCCATGGATGAGGCCTTAGTGGAAGCGGTGGTGGATTTTTCTGGGCGCGCCTATTTTGTAATGAACGGCGAACCAGAGCACCTGCAGTGGCAGACCATCGGTGGGCATTACGCCACGGTGATCAACCGCCACTTCTTTGAAACGCTCGCCACCCACGCTGCGGTAACGCTCCACCTCAACGTGCGCTATGGTCGCGATCCGCATCACATTACGGAAGCGGAGTATAAAGCGGTAGCGCGTGCGTTGCGCGGTGCGGTGGAATTCGATCCGCGCCAGACTGGCATTCCTTCGACGAAGGGAGCACTCTAGAACGCATGCATTTTATGATCTTGGTCCTCTTCCTCGTCGCCGGCATGTTGGTGGGCGGTGCGTGGTCTGCCTACCAACAGGGATCGAAGGCAATGACAGTAGTAGCCTCTTTATTGGCCGCAATCACCGCGGTGGCAGCAATCTCGTGGATGGTAGGAGCGTTCGGTAAATGAGCAATACCCAAGAAACTAATATCTGGAAGGTTCCGGGTTATACCGCGACCATGTTGGCCATCGCCGCAGCCTTCGGTGCTTGGTCCATCCTCCTTCCAGTGGTGCCGCTAGCGGTCATTGACTCCGGCGGCTCAGCCACCTTGGCGGGCTCATCCACGGGCATCTTCATGGCCTTCACCGTGCTTACCCAGATCATCTCCCCGTGGCTGCTGCGCCGGTGGGGCTACCGCCGCGTGATGGCACTGTCCGCTTTTACCCTGGGCGTACCTGCCTTTGGCCACCTCTTGGGTACCGATGCTTGGGTTGTCCTGCTCTTTTCTGCTCTGCGCGGCGTGGGCTTTGGCGCGCTGACCGTTTCTGAGTCCGCGCTCATTGCGGAACTGGCGCCGGTACGCCTGCTGGGCAAGGCCACCGGCATGATTGGTGTTTTCACTGGCCTGGGCCAAATGGTCTTTTTGCCACTGGGATTGACCATGGCGGAAAAGCTGGGTTATGCCTCGACGTATATCACCGCCGGAGTCATTGGGTTCGTGGGCTTTGGTCTGTGCCTGCGCATTCCCAAGATCAAGGTCACGCTCGCCTCCGATACCGAAGAAGAGCCGAACCTTATCCGCGTTCCTACGTGGAAGCTAGTGCTTGTTCCGGCGCTGGCGCTAACGACGTTTTCTATGAGCTATGGCGCCGTATCATCCTTCCTGCCGCCGGCGGTACAAGAACTCGATGCAGAGCGCGGCGCCAGCTTGGCCGGCATCATGCTGTCCATTGTGGGCGGCGCCGCCATGATTTTCCGCTACCTCGCGGGCATGGTGGCAGACCGCGTGGGCACTCCCGGCCGACTCTACATCCCCGGCCAGGTAATGGCTATCGTGGGCGTGCTTGCCATTGCCGTTCCTCTTTATCTCGATGGTTCCGTATGGTGGCTCGTGCTTGGTGCCTTCCTGTTCGGTGGCGCGTTCGGTATTGCCCAAAATGAGGCGCTGCTGTCCATGTTTGATCGCCTGCCGCGCGAGCGGGTCTCGGAGGCTTCTGCCATCTGGAATATCTTCTATGACGGCGGCACCGGCTTGGGCTCGACCCTCTTGGGTGCCTTGGTTGCCGGCTACGGCTATGCGGGGGCTTTTGGGGCCGGCGTGGTCATCCTCGTCGCAGGCGTTGTGATGACGTCGGCAGATTTTGTCCTTGGGCGCACCCGCGTGAGCGAAACCAACGATATCCGGACGCGTCTGCGTCGCATGCGTAAGGTATAGCCCATGGCAAAGACGGTCGCATTATTGGATTATGGCGCGGGCAATGTGCGCTCAGCCCAGCGCGCGCTGGAGCGGGTGGGCGCGGACGTCACCGTTACCGCGGACGCCAAGGAAGCGGTGGAAGCGGACGGTCTGCTTGTCCCTGGGGTGGGTGCCTTTGCTGCCTGCATGCGCGGGCTACAGGCGGTGCAGGGCCCTCGGGTCATCGGCCAGCGCTTGGCAGGAGAGCGGCCGGTGTTGGGCATTTGCGTAGGCATGCAGGTGCTTTTCGACGCCGGAGTGGAACACAACATCAACTCCATCGGTTGCGGCGAGTGGCCCGGCACCGTGGAAAAGTTGCACTCTACGGTGCTGCCGCACATGGGGTGGAATACCGTGGAAGTACCCGTCGGCAGCGATATGTTTGCCGGACTACCGGAAGACGAACGTTTCTACTTCGTACATTCCTACGGCGTTCGCCGTTGGGAATTGGAAACGGAAATTACCCGTCCGCCGCAGGTGAGCTGGGCGGAGCACGCGGGCGATAGGTTCGTCGCGGCGGTAGAAAACGGTGCCCTGTGGGCGACTCAATTCCACCCTGAGAAATCCGGGGACGCCGGTGCTCAGCTTTTGGAAAACTGGATGCGCACGCTCTAGGTAGGATGAAGAATATGACTTTTACGCTTTTGCCAGCAGTCGATGTATCTCAAGGCCAAGCCGTGCGCTTGGATAAAGGCGAAGCAGGCACCGAAACCTCGTATGGTTCCCCGCGCGATGCCGCACAAAAGTGGCAGTCCCAGGGTGCGCACTGGCTGCATTTTGTGGATTTGGATGCGGCCTTCGGCCGGGGCTCCAACCACGAAGAAATGGCGATGATTACTCGCGATCTGGGGGTAAATGTGGAGCTTAGCGGTGGCATTCGGGACGATGCCGCGGTGGAGCGCGCGCTGGCTACCGGTGCGCAGCGCATTAGCATCGGCACGGCTGCTCTAGAGCGGCCGGAATGGATCGAGGATATCCTCGCGCGCTACGGAGATAAGGTCGCCGTGGACCTTGCCGTGCGCGAAGATGGCGGCGAGTGGCGTACCGCTGGCAATGGCTGGGTCTCCGATGGCGGCGATCTGTGGGAGGTACTCGAGCGCCTCGATGCCGCCGGATGCCAGCGCTTTGTGGTGACAGACGTATCTAAAGACGGCACGCTCACCGGACCTAATATTGAGCTCCTGCGCGAGGTAGCGATGGCGACGGAGGCAAAAATCACCGCCTCCGGTGGCATTTCTAGCGTGGAAGACCTGCGCGAGCTCGCGCTTTATGTAAATGAGGGTATCGATTCCGCCATTATTGGAAAAGCCCTGTACGAGGGGAAATTCACCCTCGACGAAGCACTCGCTGCGGTGGCCGAGGTTGAGCCGCTGCCGGCGGAAGAAACCATTGACCCTTTCGACCCTGAGGACAACTAAGTCATGATGGAACCCCGCGAGTTGGTGGCCTTCGCGGAGGCGGCCGTAGACCAAGTAGAACCCATTTTTCGCTCCGGCCTCGGAGCTGCGCCCGCCCGTTTTAAGGGGCAGGGAGATTTTGCCACCGAGGTAGATCTCGTCATCGAGCAGCAGCTGCGCGATATCTTGACCCAGATGACCGGCATCCCGGTCTATGGAGAAGAATCAGGCGGCAGCGTGCTCGATACCGTGTGGGTGGTAGATCCGATCGATGGCACCGCAAACTACTCTGCCGGAAACCCCATGGCCGGCATCTTGGTGGCACTCATTCATGAGGGTGCGCCTGTTGCCGCGGTATCTGACTTCCCGCTCCTGGGGCGCCGTTTGGTCACCTGCGATGGCGCCCCACTGCGCTCGGTAGGTGGGCCAACCACTGGCTTCGGCGGAGGGGACGATGCGATGGGTTTTGATGAGGCGCGCGGTCACGTGGGGTGCTCTTCGCACCTGCCCACCGAAATTTTCCACGAGCTGCGCGAGACCGGACTGCGCCCGCGAATGACCGGTTCTGTGGGCCTTGATAATGCCTTCGTCGCGCAGGGCGTGTTCGATGGCGCGATTAACTTCTCTCCGCACCCATGGGATAACGCCGCGGGAGCACTGCAAATTCAGGCCGCTGGAGGCGTTGTTACCGATCCGGAAGGCAATCCGTGGACTGCGCAGTCGCGCGGCATGGTGGCAGGTACCCCGCAGGTTCATGCCACCATCCTTGATATCTTGTCTCGTCATACCGGTTCATTTCACCGTTAAGACTAAATACCCGAAAAGGAGGCGGCCGCCATGGCTGTAGCCGTACGCGTGATCCCCTGCCTAGACGTGGATCAAGGCCGCGTGGTCAAGGGGATCAACTTTGACAACCTGCGTGATGCCGGCGATCCAGTGGAGCTGGCCGCGCGTTATGACGCCCTAGGAGCCGATGAACTTACCTTCTTGGATGTCTCTGCTTCTAAGCAAGGCCGCTCCACCATGCTCGAGGTCGTGCGCCGCACTGCGGACCAGGTATTCATCCCATTGACGGTGGGTGGCGGAGTTCGCAGTGTTGATGACGTCCGAGAATTATTGCGCGCCGGGGCAGATAAGGTCTCTGTAAATACCGCGGCCATTAAGAATCCGGAACTGCTGCGCGAAATGGCTGAGATTTTCGGGGCCCAATGCATCGTGCTGTCCGTTGATGCCCGCCGGTGCCACGAAGAGTATGCGCCATCCGGCTTTGAGGTCACCACGCACGGCGGTACGGAATCGGCCGGGATCGACGCCATTGAATGGGCACGCCGCGGCGAAGAACTCGGCGTAGGGGAGATCCTCCTTAACTCGATGGATGGCGACGGCACAAAGGAAGGGTTTGACCTTGAGTTGCTGCGCGCCGTGCGCGCAGCGGTGACCATTCCCGTTATCGCCTCTGGTGGTGCGGGAAGCGCTGCGGACTTCCCACCGGCAGTTGCGGCCGGTGCCGATGCCGTCTTGGCAGCAAGCATTTTTCACTTCGGTGAGGTAGAAATCAGCGATGTGAAAGAGGCTCTAGACGCTGCGGGCTACGAGGTGCGCCGATGAGTAGCCCGGGCGACTTTGAACTTAACGGGGACATCGCCAAGCAGCTCAAGCGCAATGACCAAGGCTTGGTGCCGGCCATAGCCCAGGCTGAGTCTGGTGAGGTGCTGATGCTGGCCTGGATGGATGACCACGCTTTGGCCCATACCCTCGCTACCCGCAAGGCAACGTATTTTTCGCGCTCGCGCAATGAATATTGGGTCAAGGGGGAAACTTCTGGAAATACCCAAGAGGTGCTGGGCGTTCGCCTTGACTGCGATGGAGATACTATTCTGCTGACCGTGCGGCAGCGCGGCGGCGCCTGCCATACCGGTGACCGCACGTGCTTTGACGCCACCGATCTCCTAGGAGGGCAATCGTGAAGGCTAGACGCCTTGGACCACTACTTATCGCTGTAGGAGCCATCGTAGTGTGGCTGTCCTCCCGTGCTACGTGGGTGGTAGCCTCCAGCGAGGACGACAAGGCCGGCTCCGCGGCCAATGACATCATCGGCTCGGCCTGGTCGCTGGAAATCATGGCCTTGACCCTAGTTCTGGTAGCCGGTGCCGTCGCGGGGATGGCGCTGCGGCGCGTCGGTAGGCGAGTGGTGGGCATTGTGTGCGCCCTCGCGGCCGCGGCTAGTGCATGGACCCCGGTGAGCCTGTTGACTGCGGGCGCGGACGTCGAGCGCGCCCAGAAGATCCTGCAGGGAGCCTCGGCCAATGAAAACGCCGTAGACTCTGCCCAGATTTCTGACTGGGCCACGGTCGTTTCCACCGAAGTGCATTCCCTGGGACCAATTCTGGCCCTAATAGGTGCGGCAGCGGCCCTATTCGGTGCGGTCATGCTTGCGCGCAATCCAGGCGTGGATAAGGCGAAGGCGTCTAGCAAATACGAAACCCCGGCGGCACGACAAGCAAAGTTGGAGGAAGATTTGGAAACCTCTTCCGACTCTGGCCGCGTGATGTGGGACGCTCTTGATAGTGATATCGATCCCACCGATATGAACAAAAAATAGCCCCGTTTCCTGTGTAATTTCCGGAACGGCACGCGAGCGGGTTAACCTAAGTGTGATTTTAATCGCCCGTGGAGGGAGGTGCTGATGCCTACACCCATTGCCGTTGACCACCTTGTTGCAGGAGTCTTGGAGGACGTCGCTGCGCGGGAAGCCCGCGTGTCTTTCAAAGAGGTGAAGGCGCGCTCGCGTGACATGGAGCCTCCCCGGGATGCCCGCGCGGCTTTGCTGCGCACAGGCTGCTCGGTTATCACGGAGCTCAAGCGCGCCGTACCCTACGGTGGGGAAATCGCACATGTTGGCTCTGCGGAACAGATGGCGGAATGGGCCCGCACCTTTGAACACTGCGGCGTGCATCTCATGGCATGCCAGACCGATTTCCGCCGTTTTCATGGTTCTTTGGAAGATATGGCAGCTGCCCGTGCTGCGATTGATATTCCCATGATGTCGCGCGATCTCATCGTGGATCCTTATCAAATTCACGAAGCCCGGTGCTTTGGGGCCGATGCTATTCCGTTGCAGGTTGAACTCTTAGAGCAAGCTCGCCTGGAGGCACTTTTGGATCGGGTGGAATCGCTCGGGATGGCCGCTATCGTTGAGGTGCGCAACTGCGCCGAGGTCGACCGCGCAATCAAGGCGGGAAGTAGCATCATCGCCATTAATGCATGGTCGTTGGCTTCGGATGCCATTAACCGCGAGGCGTTTAACGATATCGCCCCGGGCTTACCCGAATCCATCCTGCGCATCGCAGTGGGCGGGGTTAATAACGCGCGCAACCTGTTTCACTATGCTTCACGCGGCGCCGATGCAGTTTTGGTGGGCGAATCAGTCATGGCTGCCCAGGATCCTACGGCGCTGGCGCGCTCTTTGGTGGCTGCCGGGCAGCATCCAGCGTGCCCCGCGCGCAAGATAGAATAAGGCCCCAACTAGCTGGTGGGGTGGGGGATAAGGCACACTGGGTACGTGCACACAGAAATTCTTGCAAATATTCCGTCTCCGCCGCAGGGCGTGTGGCAGTTGGGGCCCATTCCCATTCGTGCCTATGCGCTGTGCATCATTGTAGGTATTATCGTCGCCTTGCGAATGACCTTACGCCGCTACACCGCACGCGGCGGTAACCCAGACACAGTATGGGATGCCGCCATCGTGGTCATCCCAGCCGGCATCATTGGCGGGCGGCTCTACCACGTCATTACCGATAACCAGAAGTACTTCTGCGATAGCTGCAATCCCGCGGACGCGCTGAAGATTACCAATGGCGGACTGGGCATTTGGGGCGCCGTAGCCTTGGGCGCGCTAGCTTTGTGGGTGCTTTTCAAAGTGAAAAAGGTGCCGCTCGGCCCCTTTGCTGACGCGGTGGCGCCAGGCCTCGTCCTCGCGCAGGCGATTGGACGCCTGGGTAACTGGTTTAACCAAGAGCTCTATGGGCGCCCGACCGACGTTCCGTGGGCTTTAGATATCTATTACCGTGTCAATGAAAACGGCGGCTATGCTCCCGTTTCTGGGCATTCCACGGGGGAGGTCATGACCTCGGTGCACCCGACCTTCCTGTACGAGCTCGTGTGGAATGTTCTAGTCTGCCTTTTCCTCTTGTGGGCTCACAAGGCCTGGAAGTTGGGGCACGGGCGAGTCTTTGCCCTCTATGTCATGGGCTATACATTGGGCCGCTTCTTTATTGAAGGGATGCGTTCCGATGAGGCGACCCATATCTTTGGGGTCCGCGTGAATCTCATCGTCTCCCTAGTGATTTTTATCATCGCCGCGATTGTCTTCTTCATGCTTGATAGGCACCGCCAGGGCCCAGAGTCCCCCGAAGAGGTGGATCCTAAGTATTGGGCAGAGCACCGCGCACATGATGCGCACCGCGATGAGCACGCGGTATCTGACGGGCAGCAAACGGGTTCTTTATCGACGTAAACACTGCCCAAGTGTGTCCGGTTGGTTTTGGTTTTGTGGGAAATGGGACGTTTTGGGGTGCCCGTTCAGAAAATGAACCCGAGAAATTGTGGCCTCAATCCTTTCGAAGGAGTAGGTTGGGGAGTGTTCAGTTTCCCCCGACGGAATAGGCCAATAATGCTGGATAGAAGAACGAAGATTGTTTGTACTCTCGGCCCTGCCGTTGCTAGCGAGGATGGCATCTTGCGCCTCGTACAGGACGGCATGGACGTTGCCCGCCTGAATATGTCTCACGGCGAGCATGCAGACCACGAGGCGAATTACAACTGGGTGCGCCAAGCCACCGATAAGACCGGCCGCGCCGTCGGTATCTTGGCGGACCTCCAGGGCCCTAAGATTCGCCTTGGCCGCTTTATCAACGGTGAGGAGCAGTGGGATGACGGCCAGATCGTCCGCATTACCGTGGACGATATCGAAGGCACCCATGACCGCGTCTCCACCACCTACAAGGGCCTGGCCAAGGACGCCAAGCCAGGTGACCGCCTGCTGATCGACGACGGCAAGGTTGCCGTTGTTTGTAAGGAAGTCGACGGTAACGACGTCGTCTGTGAGGTCACCGAAGGGGGACCGGTTTCCAATAACAAGGGCGTTTCCCTCCCCGGTATGGATATCTCCGTGCCGGCTTTGTCGGAAAAGGATATCGCTGACCTGCGCTTCGCTTTGAAGCTCGGCGTTGACCTCGTGGCACTGTCCTTTGTCCGCTCCCCAGCAGATGTGGATAAGGTCCATGAGATTATGGACGAAGAGGGTCGCCGCGTTCCGGTCATTGCCAAGCTGGAAAAGCCTGAGGCAGTAGACGCGCTCGAGTCTATCGTGCTGGCATTCGATGCCATCATGATTGCCCGTGGTGACCTCGGTGTTGAGGTGCCGCTGGAGCGCGTCCCGCTGTTCCAGAAGCGCGCTATCCAGATCGCTCGCGAGAACGCTAAGCCGGTCATCGTGGCTACCCAGATGCTGGATTCCATGATTTCTAACCTGCGCCCGACCCGTGCAGAGGCTTCCGACGTGGCTAACGCCGTTCTCGATGGCGCTGACGCCGTTATGCTCTCTGGTGAGACTTCCGTGGGTATTGACCCGCAGAACGTCGTGCGCACCATGTCCAAGATCGTGGCTAATGCTGAAGATGGCGGCAAGGTTCCACCGCTGACTCACGTTCCGCGCACCAAGCGTGGTGTGGTGTCCTATTCCGCCCGCGATATTGCCGAGCGCCTCAATGCAAAGGCTATCGTAGCCTTTACTACCTCCGGCGATACCGCTAAGCGAGTGGCTCGCCTGCACTCCCAGCTTCCGCTGTTGGCGTTTACGCCGGACCCAGCGGTTCGTTCCCAGCTGGCTCTGACGTGGGGTGCTGAGACCTTCTTGAGCCCGGATGTTAAGTCCACCGATGACATGATGGAAGCCATCGATGATGCATTGCTGGAGATGGACAGGTACGAGGAAGGTGACATGATTGTCGTCATCGCTGGTACCCCTCCAGGAATCGCTGGTAACACCAACATGATTCAGTGCCATCTGTTGGGTGAGACCAAGAAGTAATTTCTTTCGGTACAAGCGCCGCGACCCTCCTTTAACACGTTCCACGGGTCGCGGCGCTTTTCTATATACATTTATACAAATGTAGATTTATATTATATACCTCGAGTACACTCAGCGGTTGCTTTCCTGACATGCGGCTGCAGTACTTTTTGGTTGTTCATGTTTCAGCTTCTCTACACATTCAAAGGACAACTGCACAATGACCTAAATCAGGCCGACTTGGCCTCAGTGGCTGCGCTTACCGCCATCCATTTTCATTTAATTGTCAATAAGCGTCGACGGGGGTAGGCTGAGTGCATGGCACACGAGCACCACGACCACGATCACTCCAGCACGCCGCTGCGCGCACTCTTGATTGCGCTAGGCATTACCGGCACCGTCTTCTTCGCGGAGCTGATCGGCGGCTGGTTGGCGGGTTCGATGGCGCTGATGGCGGATGCGATGCACATGCTTTCCGACGCTGCGGGGTTGATCATCGCGGTGTTAGCGGTGTTGGTTGGGCGCCGACAAGCATCGGCTCAGGCCACGTACGGCTACCGACGAGTGGAGGTGCTTGCTGCACTGGCGAACGCAGTGATGGTGCTGGCGATCTCGGTGTGGATTGTCGTCGAGGCGGTGCGCCGCCTGCAGAGCCCGGCCGAAGTGCAGGGAAAAACGATGCTGATCATCGCGGTGATCGGCCTGGTGGCGAATGCGCTATCGGCGTGGGTTCTGCACCGGCACCGCAAATCCTCGATCAACGTGGAGGGCGCGTTCTTGCACGTGTTAGTGGATATGCTCGGCTCGGTCGCAGTAATCGTGGCCGGCATCGTGGTACTGACCACGGGGTTTGTGGCGGCGGACGTGATCGCCTCCCTAGCGATCGCGGCGATGGTGCTGCCGCGCGCCTGGCAGCTCATGCGGCTTTCGGCGAGCGTGCTGCTCGAGCAAGTCCCGGCGGACTTCGACGCCAGTGCGATCGAGCCCGCGCTGCGGCAGGTCGAGGGCGTTGCTGACATCCACGACCTGCACCTGTGGAGCCTGGACGGCGTGAACGTGCTCACGACCGTGCATATCGTGCGCGACGGCACCGTCGGCACCGGCCCGCTGTTGGATGCCGCCCAGCAGGCCCTGCGCGAACACGGTATCGAGCACTCCACCATCCAGATTGAGCACCCAGAGCACGAATCCCACGAGACGGTGTGCTGATTCCCTTCTAACCTGACTTAGGCCAATTTTGTGCGGAAGTTCGCGGCCGGTGATTACTTGGATGGTGGCAGTGAGGTCGGGCGGGAATGGTACGGTGGCGTGAATGGTTTCGCCGCCAACGACGAGTTGAAAGCTGCGGTATTTCTTGAGTGTTCTCACGAGGCGTTTGATGAAGTGACCACTGCGGGTCTCCATCAGGTGGGTCACGGCTAGTGCTGCCATCACAATATTGAGATGTGCTGTGATCGAGTTTTGTTTCCTCGCATAGATTGGGCGTGCTTTCAGGTCTGATTTCGACATCCGATACGACATTTTCAATGTGGAATAGCCTGCGGTAATGCCCGATAACCTCCTGGGCGGGAAGAGCGGTCAGGTCGGTTTCATAGCCTTTAATTCCGGCTAGGGCTCGGTGTTTGGCAGCAAGAGCGTAGTTGACCTTCTTGTTCGGGGTGGAAAGATCGAAATAGCGGTTGCGCTTAATGGCGATTTCTCCGTCAACAGCGCGTTTGGCTTTTGCGACTTGCTCTTTGATTCCGCGCAGGCCGCGTCTGGCCCGATCATAGGAGTACTGGAAGTGGGTCACCGTATTCGGGGTTGTGTGTTTGCGCGCATCGCTTGCCGAGGCTTGTGTCCAGATCTGGCCGTGGGCGTAGGCTTCACCAGGGATTTCCCGCCGCCAGGTTTCAATCACCTCAGGCACGGTGGGGTTTCACCGACAAAATGTAGTGCAGACCTGCATCTATCAATGCTTGCTTGTTCGGAGGGTGTCAAGTTGTTTGTGTGTGGGGCCGGGTTTATAGGTATTTGTCGAAGCTGTCGGGAAAGGCCACGGCCATTTGGTTGATGGCTTGTTTCCAGCCGGAAACTCGGGCTCCTTCCATGAGTCTGCCGGCTGTCGCTGAGACTCGTTTGCCTTGCTTTGCTCTCTTGGCGGCTCGTTTGTCTTCGATGTTGCAGATCATCAACCACAGCGTCTTTATCGCTGATTCATCGTTGGTGAACTGCATCCTGTTGCGGGTAGCTTTGCGCAGTTCATTGTTAAACGATTCAATGGAGTTCGTCGTATAGATTACCTTTCTGGCTGCTGGTGGGAACTGCAGAAACGGTACGAAACGCGCCCACGCATCACGCCAGACCTTGACTGAGCGGGGGTATTTTTCTCCCAATTCAGAGGCTTCAAATTCGTCTAAAGCAGCCTTAGCTGTGGACTCGTCCGTGGCGGTGTAAATCTTTTTCAACGCGGCTGATACGCCCCGGCGATCCCCGTAGGCTACCCACCGGTTAGCGGCACGAATCAGGTGCACGATACAGGTTTGCACCATAGAGTTCGGCCAGGTTGCCTCAACTGCCTCTGGCAGGCCTTTCAGCCCGTCACAGCAGACGATAAAGACGTCTTTGACCCCACGGTTAGAAAGATTGGCGCATACCTGCGCCCAAAATGAAGCGCCTTCTTCTTTGGCAATCCACAATCCTAAAATGTGTTTGATACCGTCCAGGTCCACGCCGATTGCCATGTACGCACTCTTGTTGACTACTCGGCCGCCGTCGCGGACTTTAATGCGCAACGCGTCCAGGAAAACCACGGGGTAGAACTCATCTCACTGGCGGTTTTGCCAGACCATGACCTCATCGAGCACGGCGTCAGTAACCGCTGAAATCGTCTCATGGGAAATATCGACACGCATCGCCGTTGCCATATGGTGCTGGATGTCCCTAATTGTCATCCCACCGGCGTACAAGCTGACGATCATGTCATCAACGTCGGTCAATCTCCTCGAGCCTTTAGGGACCATAGTCGGAAAGAATGTTCCAGCCCGATCTCTTGGCACATCAACGGTGACTGGCCCGTAGTTAGAATCCACGGTCTTTGGATACGACCCGTTGCGGTGATTGTCTGTCCCAGCAGCAGCTTTGCCGCTCCTGTCGCCAGACTCGTAGCCCAGGTGGGCATCCATTTCAGCGTTGAGGCCTCTGGTAATCGAGGCTTGTAACATGCCGCGAACCAGGTCATTGGCATCCGTTGTGGATGTGCCTAGGTCGTCAATCAGTTTCGCGATGTCAGGGTTAGCAAGCAGCTTCTTTTCAATCGCATCAATCTTGGCCTTATCAGCCGGATCTCGTCTCGCCACAGTAGTCATTCTGGTCCATCTCCTCATGCAGGTTAGGTACCCACACACAAACCATCAGACACTCTCTATTCCGAAGCCACTCCGGCGGCGTGGGCCGCGCACAACAAGGACCGCGATAAGCTGCAGGACATTAGCCGTGAGATGCTCGGCAGCGCCCTCGACTTGGTCATGGCCGCTGGCCACCCGTTCTACGATAATGACCACCAAAAGGCCGAAACTCCGGATTACAGCTTCATGTACGAGGAGGACTACGCCAAGCTTTCCGCTGGCGAGACCGACTGGAACTACTTTGAGTCCAACGATGACTTCAAGAAGATGGCGGAAGGCGACGTCAAGCCGGATCAGAAGTACTGGGGTATCGCACAGGTAGGATCCACCTTGCAGAACTCCCGCTCTGGCGAGGCTAAGGAGCCGTACTCTGACCCGCTTAACGACGTCGTGGATCTCCCCACCATGACCACCGGCGCACTCAACGCACTGGGGCAGGATGAGGATGGATTCTCCGTCATGATCGAGGGCGGTGCCATCGACTGGGCTGGACACGGCAATAACCCGGTGCGCGATATCGAAGAGACCCAGGACTTCAACAAATCGGTCGACGCCGCCATCAAGTGGGTAGAGGAGAACTCTTCGTGGGAGGAGACCCTGCTGGTTGTTACCGCAGACCACGAAACCGGCTATCTCTCCGGTGCGAACGAGGCTCCGACTGAGGATAACCCTGAGGCGGATAACCGCTTCTACGCTATGGAAGGTGAGAAGGGCACGGTTGCTCGCCACGGTTGGTACTCCGGTCAGCACACCAACCAGTTGGTGCCGTTCTTCTTTAAGGGCGCCGGCTCCGGGGACATCATGGCCCGTACCTCTGGGACCGATTCGGTCCGCGGTGACTACATCGATAACACCCTGGTAGCCAACTTGACCTTTGATGAGTGGTGGAACGATGGCACCGGCCAAGCAGACGACCCAGAGCAGCCAGAAGACGCTGCCAACCCGTCCGATGACGCCGGCAAGGAAGGCAGCAGCAAGGGCTTTGCTGCTGGACTAGCTACGGGTCTGGGAATTCTGGGCGCAGTTGTCGGCGGCCTCGGCTTCCTAGCTACGCAGATGGGCGTGCTTAACATTGACTTGAAGCCCATTTATGAGCAGCTCAAGCGCGTGGGCCTGCGCTAAACAGCATCAGGCACGCCGCCTTACCTAAAGGTCCTGCCCTTCGCCGTGGAAGCGAAGGGTAGGACCTTTTCTTAGCACTGAGAAATCGGGGTCGGCTGGATCTTCCACACCTCGTTCGCGTAGTCCGCGATGGTTCGGTCCGAGGAGAAACGACCGGAATAACAGATATTTAGCCACGCCTTCTTTGCCCACGCAAGCTCGTCCTCTTTATACTCCACGGCCATGCGGTCGCGGGTCTCGCGGTAGTCGGCGAAGTCACCTAGGACGTAGTACTGGTCTTGGGCGTGCTCCCCGAAGCCGTCGAGAAGCGAGGCGCGCAGATCGCCGAAGATACCGGCATTGTCTGCGCCCAGGGTGCCGTCGACAAGCGCATTCAGTACGCGGGCCAAGCCTGGCACGCTCTGGTAAAGCTCGCCCGGGTTGTACTCTGCGCGTAGCTGCGGCAACTCCTCATTGCGGGCGCCGAAGATATAAGCGTTGTCCTCGCCAACCGCCTCGACGATTTCTACGTTTGCTCCATCCATGGTGCCCAAGGTCAGGGCACCATTCATCATGAACTTCATATTGGACGTGCCGGAGGCTTCCTTGCCAGCCACAGAAATCTGCTCGGAGATATCAGCGGCTGGGATGATGTGCTCTGCGGGGGAGACGTTGTAATTCTCTACGAAGACGACGCGGATGATGTCCTTGGTGGCCGGGTCGTTATTGACCAGGTCTGCGATGGTGTTGATGAGCTTAATAATCGCCTTGGCGCGGTCGTAGCCCGGTGCGGCCTTGGCACCAAAGATGAAAGTACGCTTCGGCACGGTTTCGCCCTCGTCCTTGATGCGGAAGTAGAGGTCAAGGACGTAGAGGGCGTTCATCAGCTGGCGCTTGTACTCGTGCAGGCGCTTAATCTGCACGTCAAAGATGGAATCAGGGTCGATTTCAGCGCCTTGGTGGTCGTTTACCCACTGCGCAAAGTCGCGCTTATTGGCCTGCTTGATGGCGATCAGTTCTCGTAGTAGGTCAGCATCGTCGGCCTTATCGGCGAGTCTGGCCAGCTGGGTGAGGTCAGTAACCCACGCATCGGAACCAGCCTGCCGGGTGAGCAGTTCTGCCAAGCGGGGGTTGCACATCTTCAGCCAGCGGCGCGGGGTGACGCCATTGGTCTTATTGTTGAATTTTTCTGGCCAGAGCTCATGCCATTCGGACAGCGTATCGGCCTTGATAATTTCGGTATGCAGGGCGGCGACACCGTTAATGGAGTAAGCGGCGTAGCAGGCGATCCAAGCCATGTGAACCTGTCCGTTGGACACCGGCGCCATGTAGTCAATGCGACCCTGATCCAGGCCGCGACGGGCCATATCTTCGCGGAAGCGGCGATCGATTTCTTCCACCAACTGCCAGATGCGCCAGAACAGCTTTTGGAAGATGGACACTTCCCAGCTCTCCAGTGCCTCCGCGAGCACGGTGTGGTTGGTGTAGGCGAAGGTCTCGGTGACGATCTTCCACGCCGCATCCCAGCTCAGACCATGGTCATCGAGCAATATGCGCAGAAGCTCTGGGATGGCGAGCACTGGGTGAGTGTCATTGAGCTGGATGGAGTTGTACTGCGCAAAACCGGTGAGGTCCTCGCCGTGCTGGGCAATGTAGTTATCCACCATGGTTTGCAGGGAGGCGGAGACAAAGAAGTACTGTTGGCGAACGCGCAGTACCTTGCCCTCGTAGGTGGTGTCGTTGGGGTAGAGCACGCGGCAGATATCCATGACGCGCTCGCGATCGACAATGGCCTCCGTAAAACGCTGGGAGTTGAATGCGTCGTAATCGAATTCATCGATGGGCTCGGACTTCCACAGGCGTAGCGTGCCTACGTTATCGGTTCCATAGCCGGTGATAGGCATGTCATAGGGAATGGCGCGCACATCCATGTCATCGAAGTGGACGCGGCGTTGCTCGGAGGCGCGGCGGATGATGAAGTCATAGCCGTTTTCCATCCATGCATCAGGCTGTTCCTTCTGGAAGCCATTCTCAAAGGACTGGCGGAAAAGGCCGTAACGGTAGAGCAGGCCATAACCGGTGACGGGGTAGTCCTGGGTGACAGCGGAATCGAGGAAGCAGGCGGCAAGGCGGCCGAGGCCACCGTTGCCGAGAGCGGCATCGTGCTCGGCGTCGAGGACATCGCTCAGCTCGTGATCGGCAGCGGTGGCCGCTGCCTTGGCATCGTCGACCAAGCCCAGGTTGGTGAGGTTATTGAGCAGCGCGCGGCCCTGCAGGAACTCCGCGGAGAAGTAGTGCTGCTGGCGGGTGGCAGCATAAGCCGAACGGGTGCGCTCCCAATTATCGGCAATCTGCTCCATGACGGCGCCGGATAGGCCCGACCAGAACTTGCGGTAGGAAGCGCTGTGCGGGCTCACACCGGAGGCCGCACGAACATGGGAGGGAACGGTGGATTCGAAAACAGAGTGCCGTGGCTGGCTCATGTGAAACCTTAAGTTAGTGGGAAGTCACGAAACGTCTGCCAGCTTAATAGGATTGGCGCAGCCTCGCAGGGGGGAATAGGGAAAGGCGCGCCGGGTACCTAGGACTTAGCCAAGTAGGTCAATGCCGCACCATATGCTGCCCGGGTGGAGGCATATACGGTCGGGGCATAGTCCGGAAGGAAGGTCGCTTGGTGGTTGACAGGTGGATCCTCTAACTCATTTTCCGGGGTACAGCCGATGTGCCAAAAGACATAAGGTACGCCCCATGCCTGTGGTAGATAGCAAAAGTCCTCAGAGGCGGTAGAAGGGGAGGCGATGACCGAATCGGAGCCGAAGGCGGCATCGAAAACCTCGGCCACTGGTGCGTGGGCCGTGGCGTCGTTATCGGTGACCTCGCCGTGAGCGTAGTACTCAAAGGTCGGGTCTTGCTCGCTTCCGGACGCCACACACTCGGCCTTGACCATGCGCTCGAGGGAGGCATAAATCTTTTCCGCGAGTGCGGGATCGTAGTAGCGCGTATTGAGTACGAGCTCGGCGGATTCGGGAATGATGTTGTTTTTATCGCCGGAGTGTAGCTCTCCTACAGAGATGACAAAGAACTCGTGTGGGGCAACTTCGCGGCCCACGATAGCTTGGAGGCGGGTGACGATCATGGCCGCGATATAGGTGGGGTCGATGGAGTTATGGGGCATGGAGGCGTGGGCCGATTTTCCAAAGACGCGAATGCGCAGGGAATCGCAGCCGGCCATGATGGGGCCGGCGGTGTGGCGCACAGTACCGGCGCGGCCGGGCATGATGTGTTGTCCTAGGCAAATATCGGGACGAGGCACACGCTCGATGAGGTTATCGGCCAACATGTCCTTAGCCCCCACGGAGGATTCTTCGGCTGGTTGGAAAAGGGCGAGGAAGGTGCCGGACCAGGAGCCCCGAGAGGCGTCGAGAAGCGCGCAGGCACCCAGCAGCGCCGTGGTGTGCATATCGTGCCCGCAGGCGTGCATCTTTCCATTAGTGGCGGAATAGGACACGCCGGTGGCTTCCTCGACAGGCAACCCATCGAAGTCTGCGCGCAGCAAAGCAGTGGGCCCATGGCCGTTGCGGAAGATAGCGACCATACCAAAGCCGCCGATGTGTTCTACTACTTCGCATTCAAAATCGGCGAGCTTGGCGCGGATGCGAGCGGCGGTGCGCTCCTCTTCATGCGAAAGCTCGGGGTGGCGGTGCAGGTCTTCGTAAAAGTCCTGCTGCCACCCCAGATCGGCTTTTTGGGAAGTGACAAGCTGGGCGATGTGGGCAGAATCAGACATGGTTTCACACCTTAGGGATTGGGTAGGGTTGGCGCTATGCCGGTTATTCAATTTGATGTTTTGGTTCCCAACGCGCAAGCAGAGCGCGTCGCGGAAATCTTTACCACCGCCACGGACAAGCTGGTGGAGAGTGGTTCGCTTTCCTCAGCTGACGTTACCCGCCCAGAGGCACCGCAGTTTCCAGAGGGGTTGGAGGAGCAGCTGCGGCAAAATTATCGCGACGAGCATGAGGACCGCGACCTTGAGGACGCGAGCGTGCACCGCTACGACATTGCGGTGGCGGGCGTGAGTGGCTCGGTCAACCAGCTGGGCATGGTGCTCTCGCGCCTTCTCACCCCGCATGCAGTGCTGCCCAAGGACCACGTATTGCTTGAAGACGAGCTGGCACATGAGCGGCCCGCTATCTTCCCGTGGTCACTGTCCATTCGGCCTTAGAGCTGCTTGACGATGTCCCCGGCGGCCGCCGCTAGCTGCTGGGCCAACGAGCTTTCTTGGCTAAGGGGAGCGCAGTAGGCGTCGGTGTCGTGTTCGAAGGAGCCGGCGATAATGCCCACGGGAGTTCCGGCTTGTCGGGCGAGATCCGTGATGGTACCGACTGCCTTGCCGGTCAGAGACTGTTCATCAAAGCGGCCCTCGCCAGTAATGACGAGATCGGCAGCGGCGATCTTTTCCGGAAGGCCCAGTGCTGCGGCTACGTGCGTGCCGCCGGACAGGACGCGCACGTGTTCGTCTGAGCCCCAGAGGGTGCGCGAGAGCCAGGACAGGCCAATGGGAAGGCCACCCGCGGCGCCAAAATATTCGGAGTCTGCATCGGTGCCGGTAACCTCGCAGGCTTGGAGCATGGCGCCGGCCAGCAGCGCTACTTGTTCGCCTTTAGCTCCCTTTTGGGGGCCGTACATGGTTGCCGCCTGCACTGGGGTAGCGCGGGTATCTGCCAGCAGTGTGAAGTCGAGCATGCCGGCCTTGATATTGAGCTGCGCGGTATCGATGTGGTCCAGCTGAACGAGAGGAGCGCCGCCCTTGGGCAGGGCATAGCCGCGGGCGTCGTGCGCGGCGGCGCCGAATGCGGTGAGGACGCCCATCCCGGCGTCAATGCTGGCGGTGCCGCCTAGTCCCAGCACGATCGAGGTGGCGCCACGTGTTTCTGCGTCCGCGATCAGCACGCCGGTGCCATAGGAATCGGCGTGGAGCGGATCAAGGCTGTCCTGCACGGCTGGCAGCCCGGTGGCAGAGGCGACGTCAATGAACGCAGTGGTTCCGGCGAGAACATAGCTTGCCTGAGTCAAGCGGCCAATGGCGTCGGTAGTGGGCAGGGTAATGGTCTCGGCGGATTGTCCGCCGGCCGCTGCTGCCTGCGCAAGGACGGCAGCGGTGCCCTCGCCGCCATCGGCCATGGGCAGGGTGGTCACTGTGGCGTCGGGAAGCACCTGGCGCACCCCCATAGCAATGCTGGCTGCGGCCTCGGGCGCGGAGGCGGTGCCTTTAAACGAGTCTGGGGCGACGACAATATGCATGCCCGCAATTATAAAGCCCGTGTGCAATGGGGCACTGCGCGACTTAAGTTTCGAACGGTCTACAGAAAATATCTATCTTTATTGTGGCTGGTAAAAGGTGTTGTGTATCTCCCTAAACCCTCGAACCTGCTTGCATTATCGGTAGTGTGATAGGAAACTGGTATCTGTTCTTACAAGTCCACAGAATGGAATGCACACCATGTCAGTAGATAGCCAAATCTCTGAGTACTACGACAAATTGCTCAAGCGCAATGCGGGAGAACCAGAATTCCACCAAGCGGTTTCTGAGGTCCTGGATTCGCTGAAAATTGTCCTAGAAAAAGACCCGCAATACGCGGACTACGGACTGGTGGAGCGTCTGTGCGAGCCTGAGCGCCAGCTCATCTTCCGCGTGCCATGGATCGACGATAATGGCGAAATCCAGGTCAATCGCGGCTTCCGCGTTCAGTTCAACTCCGCGCTCGGCCCCTACAAGGGAGGCCTCCGATTCCACCCCTCGGTCAACCTGGGCATCATCAAGTTCCTCGGCTTTGAGCAGATCTTCAAAAACTCCCTTACCGGCCTGCCCATCGGCGGCGGCAAGGGCGGTTCTGACTTTGACCCCAAGGGCAAGTCCGAGGTAGAGGTCATGCGCTTTTGTCAGTCCTTTATGACGGAGCTGCACCGCCACATTGGCGAATACCGCGACGTGCCAGCCGGTGACATCGGCGTCGGCGGCCGCGAAGTCGGGTTCCTCTTTGGCCAGTACCGCCGCCTGACCACGCAGCACGAATCTGGCGTCCTTACCGGCAAGGGATTGACCTGGGGTGGTTCCCTGGTTCGTACCGAGGCCACGGGCTTTGGCACGGTCTACCTCACCAATGAGATGATGAAGACGCACGGCGAGTCTTTCGACGGCGCCAAGGTTATCGTCTCCGGTTCTGGCAATGTGGCCATCTACGCCGCAGCTAAGGCCCAAGAGCTCGGAGCCACCGTAGTTGCGATGTCTGATTCTTCCGGCTACATCACCACCCCTAATGGCGTGGACATTGAACTGCTCAAGGACGTCAAAGAAACCCGCCGTGAACGTATTTCCACCTATGCCGAAGAAGCTGGAAACGGCGTGGAATTCCACCAGGGAGGAAATATCTGGGAAGTACAGGCAGACGTGGCTTTGCCGTGCGCAACGCAAAATGAGCTCGATGGTGAATCCGCAAAGAAGCTCGTCGACGGCGGCGTTCGCTACGTAGCCGAAGGCGCCAATATGCCGTCTACCCCAGAGGCGGTCCATGTCTTCCAGGAATCTAAGATCAACTTCGCGCCGGGCAAGGCTGCCAACGCTGGTGGCGTTGCTACCTCTGCGCTAGAAATGCAGCAAAACGCATCCCGTGACTCCTGGTCCTTTGAATACACCGATGATCGCCTCCATTCGATCATGTCCAATATCTTTAAAAACATCGATAGCACGGCTAAAGAATATGACCGTGAAGGCGATTACGTCGCCGGTGCAAATATTGCTGGCTTCAAGAAGGTAGCGGACGCCATGCTGGCACAGGGCGTCATTTAGTAGCTCGCTTTTACTTTTAAGCTCCCCCTCTGCGCTGCCTTTGTATAGAGGAGAAGGGGAGCTTGTGGCTTTTTAGAAGCGCCATTAATTCCGTGCGCGGGCCGATAGTTGGAGATGATCGGCTCTGGAAGTGAAATCTGCAGTACACACTCGGTGCGTGGCCTCCACGTCTGGCACGTGAGGGCATGTAAAATTCGCAGCATGTACCGTGTCTTTGAGTCCCTAGATGAACTAGTTCAGCACTTGGAAGAGGCCCATAGCCTCCCCATGACCTCTAATTGCATGGTTCCGCGCCATGAAATGCTCGCGCTTCTCGACGACCTCCGAAACGCCCTGCCCGTTGAAATTGATGACGCGCAGGATGTCTTGGATAAGCAGGATGAAATCCTTCACGGCGCCGAAGAGCGTGCGGATCAGACCATCAATGACGCTAATGCGCAGGCCGACGACATCGTGGGCCATGCTCGCGAGGAGGCGGATGCCACGGTCTCCCACGCAGAACAGCATGCCGCCAAGCTAGTGGCTGATGCTGAAGCTCGCGCTCAGTCCATGGTGGAACAGGCCCGCGCGGAGGCTGACCGCACCATTGCTCAGGCCAATGATGAATATGAACGTTCCGTGGCAGAAGGTCGTGCTGAGCAAGAGCGTATGGTTTCGGAATCGGAAGTTGTCCGCCGCGCTGATGAGGAAGCACACCGCATTGTGGAGTCCGCCCACACCGAGTCCAACCGTCTGCGCAGTGAATGTGATGAGTTTGTAGACGGCAAGCTAAGTGAATTTGAAACCACCCTCAATGGGCTGCTGCGCACCGTAAGCTCTGATCGCTCTGCACTGCGCGGCGGTGCCGGCGTCCGTTCCCGTGGCGGCGACTACCAGCCCACGGGTCGTGCCGGTGGCGTTGCGGGAGGCCCCCGTTACGCAGAAGGCGAGGCATACGAGCGTCGCTATAACGAGCGCTAAACCTTTAAATTCTTTCTGCCCTTAAGCTTCATTTCCTGGATGGAACTGGGCTCTGGAGCTTGAGGGGTGAGGGATGGTTTGGTCCCTTATATCAGGCACGGCTAAAGGCTCTGGTGGGTGGGCAGACGGTTTGTCGTACACCGTCTGCCCACCCACCAGAGCCTTAATGTTTTCCTACCAGCGCGGGTAGTTCAGGAGGTTGTGCGGGAGCGCGGCAGTGTGGTGGGCACTGCCGTATTTGCTGCATGGGGAGTAGCTGTTAACGGCGTGTGTGTGGACGTGGCGCTGCCTTCTTCCCTCGAGGTGAGATGCGCAGGCGCGGCGGATTGGACGGCCATACATGCTGCAATGATTGTGGTCACTAAGCCGGGGAAAAGGAATGCAACGAGTGCGGTAAAGAAATAGGAAGACAGTGACGTCAAAGAACTATCCCTAAAGTTTTGCGGAAAGCACACGGCGCACATACTCACTAACGCACCTGTGGCAACTAGCATCGTGCCTACAGAAATAAGCGCGGTAGGAATGGTCTCCCGTGAGAACCAAGTAATGGCGCCTGCGCTTAGGGAAAAGATGAGTGCGCCGGTAAGCACCGAAAGGTCCATGCCAGTGGGCAATACCAGGATGGTGCCAGCTACCAAACCGGCAACGATGCTGCAGATGAGTGCAGTAAAAAGGCGAATCCCACTAGCACCATAGATTCCTGAACGGTCCGGCTGTGGAGTGGCGTGCACGAGCGTGCCGGCAATGGTTAATACCGCGGCAGGAAGGCAGCTAAACATGGCGAATCCGAGTGCGATGCTGCGTGGATCCGGGGAGGCTAGCGCCAAGTGGTAAGTCATGTATCCACACTAAAGACGGCTTTGGCTTGGGAAAAGGCTATTCCGGAAAGGCATAGGCCCTTTTACTTTAAACGACAGACTCTTGACAGAAAGTTTGCCTGTGCTGGCCGCTAGGCGGAGTTTGCGGGGCAAGGTAGACTACCTAGTGTTATGACATCACCATTGAAGTTCGATGTGGGCGAATTGTTGAACGCCCAAGGCGCTGACGCACTGCCGGAGCAACGCACCCAGACCGGCCCCGCACCTGAGAGGATCGGCGTCGAAATGATCGCTATTCCGAAGGGCGAGGAGCTCACTGTAGACGCCACCTTGACCCCTCTAGGTGCAGGTGTCTTGGTGGATGCCAACGTATCTGGACGGCTGACAGGGGAATGCTCCCGGTGCTTGAAGGAACTGCACCCAGAGCTGGACTTGCACGTCACGCAGGTTTTTGCTGCCGATGAATCTTTCGTCTCTGGCGATGACCCTGCAGCCGATGATGAAGGCTCCGGAGATGAGATTCCGGAGATCGAGGATGATGAGTTGGACCTTTTGCAGGCCGTGATCGATGAGGCAGGCCTCAACCTTCCCTTCGCGCCGGTGTGTGAGGACGGCTGTGAGATTGACACGCCTGAAGGGGTGACCACCGGTATTTCTGGTGAAGAAGAGGAAGATAAGGTCGATCCCCGCTGGGCTGGTTTGGAGAAGTTCCTATGAGCCGCAAAAAGAAGCTAACCGGGGAAGAGGCACTGGCAGCTGAATTTGCTGCAGTAGACCACAGCCCATTGTTGGAATCGCTCGGCGTGGAATTGCAGCCAGAACACCTGCGTTTGGCGCTTACTCACCGGTCGTTTGCCAATGAGAATGGGCATTTGCCTAATAACGAGCGCTTGGAGTTTTTGGGCGATGCGGTGCTGGGCCTGTCGGTGGCCTCTCAGCTCTACATCACTTATCCCTCTCGTCCTGAATCGGATATTTCTAAGATGCGTGCTTCGATCGTCTCGCGCTACGGACTATCGGATATTGCTCGTGAGATAAACCTCGGCCCGCACATATTGTTGGGTAAGGGCGAGCAATCCACTGGTGGCCGCGATAAGGATTCCATCCTTGCCGATACCACCGAGGCAATCTTTGGCGCTATCTACCGCGAGCATGGATTCGAAACTGCGCGAGATGTCATCCTGCGCTTGTTTGCGGAAAAAATCGAAAATGCCACTGTGAGCGGCCGCCACTTGGATTGGAAGACCACTTTGCAGGAGCTGTGCGCCGAGCTTAAGGCACCGATGCCGGTCTACTCAGCTACCTCCACCGGCCCAGAACATGACCAAACCTTTAACGCGGTAGCTACCGTATCTGGTCTAACCGTGGGCAATGGAGTGGGACACAATAAGAAGCTGGCCGAGCAGCAAGCGGCTCAGGAGGCGTGCCAGACTTTGCGCGAGACTCCTCTCTTGGTCCAGGGCACTGCGCATAAAGAAGGCTAAGCATGCCGGAACTGCCGGAAGTCGAGTCCGTCCGCCGGGGTCTTGAGCCCCACGTGGTGGGGCGGACTTTTGAGTCTGTACGAGTGCGGCATCCCCGCGCCAACCGTGGCCAAGATGAGCCACTTTCCGGTCTTCTTGTCGGTAAAGAGATCGCCGCTGTGGCCCGGCGAGGCAAGTTTATGTGGGTGGAATTTGTGGGCGAAGATTTCATGGATCCCCACCGCGACGTCCTTTTTGTCCACTTAGGCATGTCGGGACAGGTTCGAATCGGCACGACCGATTCGCCGCATCTGCGCATTAGTGCTCAGCTAAGCGGTGGGGTAGAGCTTAGCTTTGTAGACCAGCGCACCTTTGGCTATTGGCTCTATGCACCGTGGGCGAAGATCTCGCACATTGGCATTGACCCGTTGGAACCAGACTTTGACATTGTGGCTACCGCACGGCGCCTGCGGGCAAAGAAAACTGCAGTAAAGACCGCACTGTTGGATCAAACCTTGGCTTCTGGAATCGGCAATATCTATGCCGATGAATCCCTGTGGGCGGCACAGATTCCGCCCCGCAAAAGGGCATCGACGTTGCGGCAAAAGGATGCCATAGCCCTGCTCGAAGCGGCCCAAGAGGTTATGGCCGCCGCCCTAAAAGTGGGCGGCACGAGCTTCGATTCCTTGTACGTTAATGTGAACGGCGAATCGGGATACTTCTCGCGGTCCTTGGCCGCGTATGGGCGGGCTGGCCAGCCCTGTCAGCGTTGCGGAACGCCCTTGGAGCGCTGCGTAATTTCAGGGCGTTCCACCCATTTCTGCCCCCATTGCCAATAAGTTATGGCGCATGAGGTTCACGTTGTGAACCTCAAGGCAGTAAATTATTCTGCATGGATTTTCTTGAAAATGTCGTAACGACATTTAATGACGGCGTCTGGTCGTGGATTCTGCCCTGGCTGCTCATCGCTGCGGGCCTATTCTTCGGCATCCGTACCGCTTTGGTGCAGGTGCGCATGGTGCCAGATATGTTCCGCGCCGTCGTCGAGCGACCCAAGGGGGAAGGTCGCGATGAGGACGAGGACTACGGCGGCATCTCTGCTTTCAAGGCCTTTACTATTTCGGCCGCGTCCCGCGTCGGCACCGGTAACGTGGCCGGCGTGGCCGTGGCCATTTCCGTGGGCGGCCCAGGTGCTGTCTTTTGGATGTGGCTCATCGCCATCCTTGGTGGTGCAACTGCATTCATCGAATCCACGCTGGCGCAGCTGTGGAAGGTGCGCGATGGTGATGGTTACCGTGGCGGCCCAGCGTACTACATGAAGCGGGGTTTGGGCTGGGGCCCGCTTGGCGTTCTTTTCTCCATAGCTATCGCCTTTACCTTTGGTTTGGTCTACAACGCCTTCCAGACCAACGCCATCGCGGATGCGGTGTCCTTCTCTTTTGACCGCGATGACACCATGTTCCGCGCCATCATCGGTGTTGTTATCGCCGTGGTGGCAGGCTTCATCATCTTTGGCGGTGTTAACCGCATTGCCAATATCACCCAGATCATCGTGCCTTTTATGGCGGTGGCCTACCTGCTTGTCGGCGGTTTTGTAGTCATCACGAACTTTGACAAGGTGCCGGGAATGATTGGAGATATTGTCGGTCACGCACTGGGCATTAAGGAAATCGCAGGCGCCGGTCTCGGTGCGGCCATGATGAAGGGTATTCAGCGCGGACTGTTTTCCAACGAAGCTGGCGAGGGCTCTGCTCCGAATGCAGCGGCTACCGCGGCAGTCTCGCACCCTGTCAAGCAGGGCCTGGTGCAAACCCTTGGCGTGTACTTCGACACCTTGGTGGTGTGTACCATCACCGCCTTCGTCATCTTGCTGGGGCCGGAGATTGCCTACGGCGCTGAAGCAGAAGGCGTCTCCTTGACCCAGGCGGCTTTGTCTTCTGAGGTGGGCGAGTGGGGCATCCACTTCGTCAGTTTCATCCTTTTCTTCCTGGCTTTCTCCTCCATCCTGGGTAATTACTATTTGGCGGAATCTAACCTGGAGTACCTCACCCAGAGCAAGCCTGCGCTGGTAATCTTCCGCCTCGTTGTGCTTTTCTTTGTCTGGTTCGGCGCAGTGGGCTCCCTGCCGCTGGTCTTTGCCTTGGCAGATACCGGTGCGGCAACCATGGTGATCCTCAATATCATCGCCATCGTGCCACTATCCGGTGTGGCGATTAAGTTGCTCAAGAATTACAACAAGCAGCGCAGCCAAGGCATTGACCCGGTATTCCACCGCGATATGATGCCGGAGCTGAAGGACGTAGAGTGCTGGGACGGATCGGATCCTGTCACTCGCCGCAGCGAGGAGGATCGCCGCGTGTTGCGCGATAAGGGACACCACGACCGCTATTAGACATTAGGGAGGCCGCATGGCACTGGAAAGAATGACCGCTTTTGTCCATGGGCACGTTCAAGGCGTGGGCTTTCGGTGGTGGACGCGCTCCCGTGCCCTTGAGCTCGGCTTGAACGGGCATGCCACTAATCTGGCCGATGGCCGGGTGCAGGTGGTAGCTGAAGGTCCGCGGGAGAAATGCGAGGAATTGCTGGGACTCCTCAATGAGCAGCCGAGTACGACCCGCCGCCCGGGAACGGTGGATCTGGTCGTCGAACAATGGGCTGCCCCTAAGGGCGAATCTGGCTTCATCGAACGCTAACTCGCAGCACAAGCCCGCCCGACCGAATCTCGAGGCTCGGCTGGGCGGCTGGGTTCAAGGCTTGCTAAACTTACCCAAATGCACCTGAAATCGCTGACGCTGAAAGGCTTCAAATCATTCGCGTCGGCGACGTCTCTGAAATTCGAGCCAGGAATTTGCGCCGTCGTCGGACCGAATGGCTCCGGCAAGTCCAATGTGGTCGACGCCCTGGCCTGGGTTATGGGTGAGGGAAGCGCCAAGACGCTGCGCGGTGGAAAGATGCAGGACGTCATCTTTGCCGGCGCTGGTGACCGCAAAGCGCTGGGGCGCGCCGAGGTCACCCTCACCGTTGATAATGCGGACGGTGCGCTGCCAATCGAATACTCGGAAGTGTCGGTCACCCGCCGGATGTTCCGCGATGGCGCCAGCGAATACGAAATCAATGGCTCCAAAGCGCGCCTGATGGATATTCAGGAGCTGCTATCTGATTCCGGTATCGGCCGCGAGATGCACATTATCGTCGGCCAAGGCAAGCTTTCTGAGATCCTAGAATCGCGGCCTGAGGATCGGCGCTCGTATATCGAAGAGGCTGCGGGTGTGCTCAAGCACCGCCGCCGCAAGGAAAAAGCGCAGCGCAAGCTCACCGGCATGCAGGCCAATTTGGATCGCCTGCAGGACCTTACTGATGAGTTGGGCAAGCAGCTCAAGCCTTTGGCCCGTCAGGCTGAGGCCGCGCAGCGCGCTGCCACTGTACAGGCTGATTTGCGCGACGCTCGCCTGCGGCTTGCCGGCGATAGGGTAGTGCGCCTGCGCAGCAAGTTTCAGGAGGCCGAGCGCGCGGCCGAGGTCCTAGCCGAGCAAGTAGAAGAAGTTACTGCGCAGCTAGAAGAGGCAACGGGTTCCCAGCTAGAAGTGGAAGCCCAGCTGGAGGAGGTTAACCCCAAGGCGGATTCCGCCCAAAAGCTGTGGTTCGACCTATCCACGCTTTCCGAGCGCATTTCCGCCACCCAGCGCATCGCGGAGGAACGAGCGGCCAATGCCGGCGCCCAGGTGGCCTATTCTGGTCAGGATCCGGATGACCTAGAGGCCCGTGCTGCCCGCGCGGACGAAGAGCATGCGGAGCTTCTCGCCGCGGCAGAGGAAGCTGCGGAGCGCTTGGAGGCCATCCGCGAGGAGGTAGCAGAGCGTCGTGAGGCATTCGAGGCCGCTGAGCGCGAGCACATGGCGCAGCTGCGTGCTATTGCGGATAGGCGTGAGGGCGTCGTCCGCCTCATCGCCGCAGAAGAAAAGGCGGCAGGCCAGGTAACTTCGACAGAAGAGGAGCTGGCGCGTCAAGAGGAGACCTTGACTTCTACCAAGCAGCGCACCCAAGCTGCCCAGGCGGAAGCCGATGAGGTAGCGGATAAGTTGCAGTCTTTGGCCGGTGAGCGTGAGCCGCTCGAGGAAGCCCATGTGCGAGCGGCCAGTGAATCGGGTGCGGCCGATAAGCGTTTGGAGCAGCTACGCGATGAGCAGCGCGAGCGCGAGCGCGCCGTCTACACGTTGCGCTCCCGCATCGATACCTTGGCTCAAACTGCGCCGGAAAAGATTGAGGTCGGCGAGCATTTCCAACCGTTGGCCGAGTTCATTACCACCAAGTACGAGACCGCGGTAGCTGCCGCGTTGGGTGCTTTTGCAGAGGCCCAGGCGGGCGAGATTTCTGCCCAGCTGATTGCGGACTTGGAAAAGGGCACGCGCTCTGCGCTTATCGACGTCTCCGTGGCCGCCCCTTCCTCTTCCTGGCGCGTGGATGCGTCTTTGCCCGCAGGCACCTCGTGGTTGCTCGACCACATTGCGGTGGTTCCAGAGGTATCCGCCGCGCTGCACCGCCTCCTTGCGGATGTCGTGCTCGTCTCCGATGTCGCGGAGGCGAGAAAGCTGGTGGCCGAGGACCCGCGCTTGCGTGCGGTCACCGAATCCGGCGTGGTGCTGGGTGAAGGTTGGGTAGAAGTAGGCACCGGTGCCTCATCCACCGTCGAGGTTTCCGCCCGCATCGCGGAGGCAGAGGAGCAGTTGGAATCTGCCACGCAGGAGCTGGAAGAACTATCGGGCACGCTTGAGGGCGCGAAGATCGCGGCGGAGGATGCCCGAGTGACTGCAGCCTCGGCAAAGGCCGCCTTGCGCGAGCACGATACTGAAGTTGATGCGTGGAAGCGCGATCACCAGCGCCTGCTCAAGCAATACGAGGCCAATAAGAATGAGCACGAGAAGGCCGCGGCGCGCGCGACCGAGATCGAGGTTAAGCTGACCGAGGCCCGCACGCAGCTTGCCGACGCCCGCGATAGGCTCGCCCGCGTCGATGCGGACGAACAACCCGACGAACCCTCTTCGGTGGAGCGCGATGAGGCCTCCGCAGCATTAGAGCAGGTCAAGTCCATGGAAATGGAGGCGCAGGTTGCAGCCCGCTCTGCCCAAGACCACGTGGGACAGGTAGCGGGGAAGGGAGAGGCGTTGCGTCGCCAAGCGCAGCATGAACGCCAAGCCAAGGCCCGCCATGAGCAAGCAATGGCGCGGCGCAAGGCCCAGGGAGAATTGGCCGGTGCGGTAGCCAAGCATTCCCGCGATTTGGCTGCCCGCGCTACGCAGCTCCTCGAGCGCGCGACCTCTGAGCGCGATGATTACTTTGCACAGCGCACCTCCCTAAACTCGCAGCTGCAGCAGGTTAAGCAACACGTCTCGGCCGCGCGGCAGCAGCTGGACCGGCTGACCAACCGCGCCCATGACTCGGAAATTGCTCGCTCCCAGGCGCAGGTGCGTGTGGACGAAGCCGAAGCCAAGATTGTGGAACAGCTGGGCATTGCGATTTCAGATCTCTTGCAGGACTACACTCCAGGCGAAGATTTCGACCGCGGGGCGGAAAACGCGCGCTTGAAGCAAGCAGAAAAAGACCTCAATTCCCTAGGCAAGGTCAATCCGCTCGCGCTGGAAGAATACAAGGCTTTGGAGGAGCGCTATTCCTTCCTCTCTACTCAGTTGGAGGATGTCATCCAAGCCCGCAAGGATCTGGCGGGCGTTATCGAAGATGTAGACGCGCAGATTTTGCAACTGTTTACCGATGCGTGGCACGACGTCGAAGCAGAATTTCCTAAGGTTTTCCAGACCCTTTTCCCCGGTGGCGAGGGGCGGCTTATCCTCACAGAGCCGGAGGACATGCTCACCACTGGCATCGAGGTGGAAGCGCGCCCACCGGGCAAGAAAGTCAAGCGCCTGTCCTTGCTATCTGGTGGCGAGAAGTCGCTTACTGCGCTAGCGATGCTGGTAGCCATCTTCCGCGCCCGCCCCAGCCCGTTCTATGTCATGGACGAGGTTGAGGCAGCGCTTGATGACGTCAACCTGCGCCGCCTCATTGCCCTCTTTGAGGAGCTGCGGAAAGACTCGCAGCTAATCGTCATTACGCACCAAAAGCCGACGATGGATGTCGCCAACGTCCTTTATGGCGTAACCATGCGCGGCGATGGTGTTACTCGCGTGATTTCGCAGCGCATGAATCCCGCAGGCAGCGCCCCTGGAACGGAGCAAGCCAGCGAGGATGCCACTCGCTTGGGCGTAGATGCTCCCCGTGGTGACGAGGCGGGGAAGTAGCCTGGGCTCGTCGACTTCCCGCAGAATTCCTTCCGCTATAGGAGGGGGTTTGGCGTGCCGCGAGCTGAGAAGACTGGCACTATAGAGGCATGAATTCTTTATGGTTATGGATCGGCATTGCGATCGTCGTCATCGTGCTGATTATTCTTTTCGTAGTAATCGGCAAAAAGCGCGGCGATGCCAAAAAGGTGTCCTTTGATAAGCCTGCTGAGGAAGAACCGAAGCAGCTGACCCAGGAGCAAAAGTCCGGCAACTATCAAGCCAAGTCCGGCTTTAACTTTGCTCCTGCTGGCGGCGCTAAGGAAGCGCAGAAAGCCCCGGTTCAGGCGGACAAGTCAGCTCAAGCGCAGCAGGCAGCGAAGACAGAGCCGAATGCTACAGACATCGCCAACGAGCAGCTCAGCGGCAAGACCTCACAGTCTAAGGAAAAGCCGCAGGCACAGGCTAAGCCACAGTCTGCTCAGCCCACGACTGATGCCGCGGCAAACAAGCCCGTGGCCGACAAGCCTATGGCAGACAAGTCTGTGGCAGAGGAGCCAGAAACCGAACCGGCACCTCAGCAGGGGAAGCCGGCGAAGACCGACAAGCCGGCAGAGCCTACTAAGCAGGCCCAGGCCCAAGCGCCAGCGGAGGAGAAGAAGCAAGCGGCAGAATCTTCCGCTGATAAGACAGAAAAACCACAGTCCAAGGGAACTGGCGCTGCGGCCGCGGCGACGACTGCTGGCGCGGCAGGCGTAGCGGGTGCGGCAGCTGGGGCGTCGGAAAGCGAAGAATCGCACGCGGACCGTGCCCCGAAAGCGGCTGGACAGCCAGAAGCTGCACCCAAGCCGGAAGAGCCGGCAGCTGCCGAAAAGGCAAAAGAGCCGGAAGACGTTGTCTCCGTGGAAAATGCCGAGGTAGAAGAGGAGTCCCCAGTCTTCGACGAGGTTGTTGAAGACAATGATGCGGAAGACATCGAGGAGCGGGTGGACGACCGCGAGGAAGCCGAAGAAGCCGCAGCTGCTGCCGAGGCACAAACCGGTGCAGCCGAAGCCGCCAAGGAACAGACCGAAGTTCCAACAGGCGAACCTGCCCCAGCACCAGCTCCGCAGGATGATATCGCACCCGCCGGTGGGCGTCTTGGCCGTTTGCGCGGGCGCCTTTCGCGCTCGCAAAATGCCATCGGCCAAGGGCTCATGGGAATTTTGTCCGCAGGCGATTTGGATGAGGAAGCCTGGGAGGAAGTCGAAGATACGCTCATCATGGCGGATTTGGGCACCAAGTCCACGATGAAGGTGACTGACTCCCTGCGCGAGAAGATTGCAGAGCGCGGCGTTTCCAGCGAGGATGAAGCCCGTGCCATGCTGCGCGAATGCCTGATTGAAGCAGGCCACCCAGAGATGGATCGCTCCATTAAGGCCATGCCGAATGAGGGCAAGCCAGCAATCGTAATGGTCGTCGGTGTCAATGGCACCGGCAAGACCACAACCACCGGCAAGCTTGCTCGCGTGCTAGTAGCCATGGGCCATAAGGTCCTTTTGGGCGCGGCCGATACTTTCCGAGCTGCGGCCGCTGATCAGCTTGAGACGTGGGGCCGCCGAGTTGGCGCCGATACCGTGCGCGGCAAGGAAGGCGCTGACCCAGCATCGGTAGCCTTCGATGCGGTAGCAACCGGCGTGGAACAGCAAGTAGATGTGGTCTTGGTCGACACCGCAGGCCGGCTCCATACCTCCACGGACTTGATGGACCAGTTAGGCAAGGTCAAGCGCGTGGTAGAAAAGAAGACTGATGTGGACGAGGTCCTGCTGGTATTGGATGCCACGGTGGGGCAGAATGGCCTTACGCAGGCACGAATCTTCCGCGAGGTAGTAGATATCACCGGTGTAGTTCTCACCAAGCTGGACGGCACCGCTAAGGGCGGTATCGTCTTCCAGGTACAAGAAGAATTGGGTGTTCCAGTCAAGCTTGTGGGCTTGGGCGAAGGCGCCGATGATCTCGCGCCATTCGAAGTTGAAGGCTTCGTCGACGCTCTGTTGGGCGAGAAGTAGCAGCCAACCTTGCAACTCCCCCTGCATATCGGGTGTCACGTACGGGCGCCACGGTGTGCTGGGGGAGTCCTTTGTTTTCATGGGCAAGTTATAGCGTGCAACAATCTCGCGAATTCTTTTCGCTCTCATCTCGCTGTCGGTTCGCAGACTATGCAAAAAGTCCTATGCAATTGGCGCGGGAATAAGTCCTGCTGAACGCCTGTGAACTCTCTGCCTGCGAGCGTAATTGTGGCGGTTGTGCTTGCCTTTTATGTAGCGCAGGGGAATGCTGCAATGTGGTTTGACCTTGGCGGGAATGGTAGCCTGAAAGGGCTGTATTTAATGCGAAATTCGCATTAAACCTAGACCAAGGTTCGTGAGGCAAGTATTTCGTGACGCTACTTTATGCAGTCCTCCTCGCGGCGCTGGCAGTGATCTTGGCACCGGTAACCGTAAAGGTTATTGACCGAAAGGCAGGCTATCCACTAGCTGGCCTTTTTCTTATTGCAGCGGTCCTCATCGCCAAGGAATTTCCTGCCATTGCAGCCGGGGAGGAATTAAGTTTCCACGCCACTTGGGTGCGTGATTTCATCGCACCAGGCGTCGACGTAAGTTTTGCTCTCCGCGGGGACGCGTTGAGCATCTTCTTCGCTATGTTGGCGCTGGTCATTGGCGCCGTCGTTTTCACGTATTCGGCGGCCTATTTGCCCAAGAATGAGGGCAACACCAGCTTTTATACCTTGATGACAGCGTTCACGCTGTCCATCTTGTTGCTGGTTCTGGCCAATGACGTGGTGGTTTTGTTCCTTGCCTGGGAGCTAGTCTCCTTGGCTTCGTTTATGTTGATTGCTCGCTCCGGTTCAGGCGGCGAGGCTGGTTCGCAGCGCACACTGATCCTAACCTTTATTGGTGGATTGACCCTGCTGACCGGCTTGGGTATTGCCGCGACGGTGACCGGATCGACTACCGTTTCTGATATCTTGGCGTCCCCTGTATGGACGGAACGCCCAGGGATAACGGCAGCCGTAGCCGTGTTGATTGCGGCGTCCGCCTTTACTAAGGCGGCACAGTTCCCATTCCATTTCTGGTTGCCAGAGGCTATGGCCGCCGCCACCCCGGTATCGGCCTTCCTTCACGCAGCAGCGGTGGTCAAGGCCGGTGTGTACCTGCTTATTCGTTTTTCCACCATCTTCCACGATGTGGCGGTGTGGAATTGGTTGCTCATCGTCGTAGGCATGGGCACCGCGGTGATGTCCGCGGTATTTGCAGTGCAGAAGACGGATCTGAAAAAGCTTACGGCCTATTCCACCGTCTCCCATCTGGGCTGGATTGTTGCCACGATTGGCGTGGGTACCCCGTTCGCTATCGCTGCAGCGTTGGTCCACACTCTGGCGCACGCGCTGTTTAAGTCCTCGCTGTTTATGCTCATTGGCGTCATCGACCACGAGGCTGGGTCGCGCGATATTCGCCGCCTAGGACCACTGTGGAATAAGATGCCGTGGACATTTGGCTCCGTAGTAATTGGTGCGGCCTCGATGGCTGCGGTGCCACCGCTTCTGGGCTTTGTGTCCAAAGAGGGAATGCTCACGGCGTTTGAGGACGCCCCGATTGGCAGCGCGGGCCAGGTAATCCTGCTCATCGTTGCTGGCATCGGTGCCTTTTTCACCTTTACTTACTCCGCAAAGATTGTCTTCGGCGCATTCTTTGATGGACCTCGCGACATGGAACATGTCCACGAAGCCCCCGTGTCGCTCTGGCTGCCCGCCGCTTTGCCGGGCTTTATGTCCCTGCCGCTGGTATTTGTGCTCGGGCTCTTTGATGCCCCGATTGATGATGCAGTGGCTGCCGTGGGATTGGAGCATCATTCGCACCTTGCCCTCTGGCACGGGTTCAACGTTCCTTTCCTTATCTCGCTAGTGGTCCTCATCGTCGGTATTGCCGGTATCTTTGCCCGCAAGAAGATGTGGGCAAGCTTTGAAGCTCACGAGTTCATGCCGCGCAGCGGCAATGATTTGCTGTATTCACTGATGAAGGGTTGCTCCCAGTTGGGGCGCGTTCTGGGCAAGATGTCCGATTCGCATAATCCATCCCGTCATATGCTGCCGATTGTCATTTTGATTATCGTGCTGGCAGCTACCACCCTCATTCGCGATGGCGTCGACGGCGTAGCACTGCAGCCACGGGTGGCTGGTCTGGATAACCCATGGGACTTGCTGCCACTGGGCATCATCGCCCTAGCGATGTTTGGTCTGGTGCGCACCCAGAACCGCTTGACCGGTGCCATCATGATTGGCATTGCCGGCTCGGGCGTGACCTTGCAGATGTTCCTGCTTGGCGCACCTGACGTGGCGCTGACGCAGTTTATGGTGGAGGCCCTGTCCGTCATCGTCATGATGATGGTGCTGCGCTACCTGCCAGAAACCTTCCAGCCGGTGAAGAACAAATCCCGCAAGACCGGCTCCATCGTCATTGCGGTCTTGGCCGGTGTGGCTGCGTTCCTAGGCGTGTGGGGACTCATGGGCCGACACGAGCGCTCCGATTTGGCCATGTGGTACCTGGACAATGCTCCGGACATCACCGGCGGCGACAATGTTGTCGCTACTATCATCGTGGAATTCCGTGCACTCGATACCTTGGGCGAGCTTTCCGTACTGGGCATGGCTGCAGTGGTTATTGCAGCAATCACTACGACGTTGCCGCGGTTCCCGTTCAAGTCGGGTACACGCCCAGCGCCGTTTGGCCAGTCCCAGCTGAACTCCGTGCCATTGCGCAAGGGCGTGCACGTTGTTATCCCGCTGTTGGTCATTATGTCCGTCATCGTTTTCTTCCGCGGGCACAATGCCTCCGGCGGTGGCTTCCCCGCGGCGCTGATCATGGGTGCAGCAATCGGGCTTATCTATCTGTCCCGTGGCTCCGATGAAATTGTTTTCGGCCGCATGACTCCGATTAACCTGACCGGTATCGGCATTATCACCGCCTTGATCGCCGGCTTTGTAGGCTACTTGCACCACGGCATTGGCAATGGTGGCTTCCTGGCTGCAATCCATGCCGAAGCCTTTGGCCAACACTGGACCACCTCGCTCATCTTCGACTTGGGCATCTACCTAGCGGTGCTGGGTATGTTGACTATGGCGATTAACGCATTGGGCGGTTACCTGCGCCCAGGAACGGAGCGTGAATTCTTGCCATGGGTTCATGATGATGATTCCGCACTGCCGACGACTCCACGCATTTCGCTTGAAGACGTCGACGATCCGTACCCAGACCCGATCAACCCTTCGACCGATCCGTTGGCCTTGCTGACGCCTTCGGAAGCAAAGACGAAGAGGAAGAGTAAGCGCTCCGCGGCTATCCGGGGAGGGGAGAAGTAATGATCCTTGCATTGACTATTGCTTTGCTCATCGGTAGTGCTGTCTATCTCATCCAGCAGCGCGGCTTGGTACGCATCGTGCTGGGCATGATGGCTTTTGGCCACGGTGCCAACCTGATGCTGCTGGCTACGGGCGTGTATTCCTACCGCGGAGAGTCCTTCCCATCTCAGGTTCCGCACGATCAGATGGCCGACCCGCTGCCGCAGGCCTTCGTGCTGACCGCCGTTGTTATTTCCATGGCAACCTCGACCATCTTGTTGACGATGGCGGCCATGGGCAAGAACGACGACACCGATGTGGTGGAACCAGTTGATGACAACACCATCGACCATGCCTTTTCGACCTTGGGACGCGACGCCCAAAATCGCCAAATATTGGAGGATTCCACCAATCAGCTTGACCGAATTGGTCAGGTGGACCACAACACTCCCGTTGCAGAACGCGGCGCAACTGAACAGAAGGAGGATGACAAATAATGGCTGATGCTGTAGCTCAACTCCTTCCGCTATTTCCAGCGGTCCCGCTGATTGCAGCGGCCTTCGCACTGCTGGCACCGTGGCGTGCTCTACGCGATTCCATCATGCTTATCATCCCGGGTATTGGAATTTTCGCCGGCCTGGGCCTGCTCATCTACACCATGAACAATGGGGTAGTAGCCCATACTGTTGGCCTCTACCAAGGCAATGTGGGTATCCCGTTTGCTGCGGATGCCTTCTCCGCGTTGATGATCATTACTACGATGATCGTCGCGTTTGGTGCCAACTGGTTTGCCATTGTGGGTGGGGAGACAAAGTCTCGCTACTATCCTTCGCTCACCCTGATTTTGATCACCGGTGTGTGCGGTGCATTGCTAACCGCTGACCTCTTTAACTTCTTCGTTTTTATTGAGGTCATGCTTCTGCCGTCCTACGGCCTTATCACCATGTCTGGTACGTGGTCGCGCTTGGCAGCCGGCCGTGCCTTCGTCTTGGTTAACCTTTTCGCCTCCACCTTGTTGGTTGTTGGCGTGGGTTATATCTATTCGGTTACCGGTGCGGTCAACCTAGGCGCACTGAAGGGCGCAGCGGCAGGCAATGGGCCGGTGACCGTGGCAGCAGGCTTGATCCTCATTGCGATTACCGCCAAGGCCGGCGTGTTCCCCGTGCAGTCGTGGCTGCCACGCACCTACCCAGGAACCTCCGCCGCGGTGATGGGCCTATTTTCTGGCTTGCACACCAAAGTGGCCGTCTACATGCTCTACCGCCTCTACGTGCAGCTATTCGATCTGGAACAGCGCTGGAATCTGTTGATCATCGTCATCATGATTATCTCCATGATGATCGGTGCCTTCGGCGGCCTAGCGGAAAATTCCATCCGCCGCGTCCTCGGTTACCAGATGCTCAACGGCATGCCTTTCATCTTGGTCATGCTTGCGTTTACCTCTGATGACCCACGTCGCGCACTGGCAGCTGGCATCATGTACACGATTCACCACATGGTGACCGTTGGTTCGCTGATCTTGGCCTCTGGTGCCATTGAGGAGACCTACGGCACGGGCGTGCTCAGCAAGCTTTCCGGTCTCGCTCGCCGCGACCCCATCATCGCGTGGATTTTCGCTGCCGGTGCATTCTCCGTCGTGGGCTTCCCACCGTTCTCCGGAATGTGGGGCAAGCTGATGATTGTCTTCGAGATCGCCCGCGTGGGTGGTGCTTGGGCCTGGATTGCCATCGCGGCCATCATCATCGCTTCTTTCGCTGCCTTCTTGGCCATGCTGCGCGTGTGGCGCAAGGTCTTCTGGGGCAAGGGCCTGCCGGAGGACAAGGTCCCGGATGAATTGGTCATCCGCAAAAAGCTCATGGCCCCATCCGCGGCTCTCATCCTTGGTTCGCTGTGCATGTTCATCTTCTCCGGCATCGTCCTCGATGTTGTGGATGCCGCAGCGGAGCAGCTGCTGGACACTAACGCATATACTGAAACCGTCTTGGGAGATGAGCCGATTGCCGTTCCCAATATCGATGAAATCCAGGAGGGCCGTTAAATGAACGCAATTGTGTATGCATTGTGGCTCATCAAGGAGATTTTCATAGCCGGCATTAGCTTGGCACTGGCGGCCTTCAAACCGGATAACGAATACAATCCGGTTATCATTCGCTACCCCCTGCGCGTGACTAGTGCCTGGGAGATCTTCTGGTTTACGTCCTCCATTACCGCAACCCCGGGCACGCTCTCGCTCGGTTTGCGTGAACCGCCCCGCCAAGGGCTGCCGCGCATCGTGCTGGTACAGGCCGTCCAAGGATCCGACCCGGCGGGAATCGTGGCTGATCTGGCTGAGATGGAACAGCGCCTCGCCCCGCGGGTTAAGGACATCGATTATGGGGTGCCGGGCCAAGGGGAGACTACAGAATTGGATGAGGCTTTCTACGAGTATCCGCTCGAGTCCGTGGGTCGCTATATGCGCTCGCCTGACTTGGCGCGGGCGGAGGACACTCCGCTTTCAGAAAGCCAGGCGGACGTCGAAAAGCCAAAGCGCCGCGCCCGCAACGTACAACGCAGAAAGGAGACCGAGCGATGATTGACTTTGCCACATTGTCCCCATTCGGCTGGGTCGTATTTGTATGCGTCTTCATCATAGGCATTGCCACGTGGTGCGGCGTGCTGCTGGCGCTTCGTACGCGCGATGAGCTCACCCGCGCCGTTACGTCGGACATCGTTTTCTACGGCATGATCTGCATGTATTTAGCGTGGTCGATGACCAATAACGCCCCGATGGCGTATTACATTGCACTCCTTGGTGCCATTGCCGCCGGTGTGCTACCGACGCTCTCGATGGCCCGCATTATTTCGAAGGGCAGGCGATAAACCATGGCCATTTCTGAAATTATCGCCTCGGTCCTGCTTATCATCGCTACCCTCTTGGTGGTCGCTACGGTGGTGTCGCTGTGGCGAGCGCCCGATGCCTTGACCCGTGCTAACTTGCTGGGCCCTACCGTGGGACTTGCGGTACCGCTGATCATCGTAGCCAAGCTAGTCGTGGACTTTGGCCGCGATGGCTTTTCCCTGTGGCTGCTCATCCAAGCACTGATCGCTTGCTTCGGCGTATGGATCATCGGCTCGGTAGGCTCCTTTTATCTGGGCCGTTCCATCTACGGCGTAACCGTCACCGACGTCAAACACGCCAAACACAACAATAGGGAAATTCAGACCGTGCACGCAGAGGAAGACGATATCTAGTCCTCTCCAGCCCCTTCTGGCGGCGAGCCGTTTCTGTTCCTGCGCGTGGCTGCGGGGAAGACAGAACAGCTCGCCGCTTTTCTGGTTGCACAGGAGGTCTTCTGAAACCACCAGCGCTCTGAATACGCAATGTGGAAAAGTTGCACAGTAATTGCTGTGCTCGGGCTAGAATGGGTGCACGTTATTCGGTGCCTGTAGACCCGCCCCGAAGAGTTAGCAAGGAGTAACAATGAAACTCATCACGGCCATCGTTAAGCCCTTCACCCTGCCGGAAATCCGCCAGGCTTTGGAGCAGCAGGAAGTACGCGGCCTCACTGTTACTGAAAGCCAGGGCTTTGGGCAGCAGCGTGGACACAGCGAGGTATACCGCGGGGCAGAATACGCCACCGACTTTGTGCCCAAGGTGAAGCTGGAGATTGTTGCGGCCGATGACCACGTCGAAGACATCATTAATGCCATTGTGGATGCTGCCTACACGGGCAAGATCGGCGATGGCAAGCTGTGGGTAACCCCGGTTGAAGATGTCATTCGTGTGCGCACCGGCGAGCGCGGCGAGGCGGCGCTCTAAGCTCGCATGCATAACGCCGCACAGATTCGCGCCGAGGCCTATGCCTCGGCGCTTCGTGTATTGCGCAGTCTCGAGCTTCCACCGGTAACAGCGCTCGCTGCCACCGGATCCTTTGCGCGCAATGAGATGACTCCGCACTCTGATATTGATGTCATCCTCATCTATCCGGAAGGTCACGAGCCAGACCCGGCTTTGGTGGAGCAGCTGTGGTACCCCGTGTGGGATGCCAAGTACCGCCTGGATTATGCCCTGCGCACCCCGCAAGAGTGCGGGGCGATTGCCGCCGAAGAAGCCTCTGCCGGCTTTGCCCAGTTGGATTTGGCCTTTGTAGCAGGGCGCAAGGTTTTGGTGGATGAGGCGCGGGCGCAATTGCTCGCAGCGTGGCGGCGCCAGCTGCAGCGCGGCTTTGATGATTTCTTGGATACCGCGATTACTCGGTGGAAGCGTTCGGGCGCTGTGGCAGCGATGACGAACCCGGACTTGAAAAATGGGCGCGGGGGATTGCGCGATATTCAGCTCTTGCGCGCGATGGCTTTGGGCAACCTGTGCGACTTTCCAGATTTGGACGTTGAGCAGCGGCTGCTTCTCGACGCCCGCACGCTCCTGCACGTCACAGCCCGGCGCCACCGGGATATCTTGGATCCCGAGTTCGCTGCGGATGTAGCTGCGGACCTGGGGTTTGAAAGCCGTTATGCCTTGACAGCGGCTTTGGTCAGCGCTGCGGCCACGGTCAATAAGGCGGTGGAGCGCGGCCTTGCTACCGCCCGTGGGGTGCTAGGCCGTAATGCTTCAGTGACCGGCCGGGGCCGGCGCCGCCCGCTCGATGTGGACGTGGTGTCCGAGGGCGGCAACATTTTCCTTTCCCGCAATCCAAATGTAGAGGACCCGTGGCTGCTCACCCGCGTGGCGGCTGCCGCGGCACGCACGGGATATATCATCGCCGAGACCACGTGGCACCAGCTGCAAGGCCTGCCCGAGCTGCCGCTACGCTGGCCGCGGGCAGCGGTGGATGATTTCTTCGCTATTTTGTCCTCGCCGCGATGCACGCCGCGCGTCATACAGGACTTGGACCGCTATGGCCTATGGGAACGCTTAGTCCCAGAATGGGGGCATGTGCGCGGCTTGTTGCCGCGCGAGCGCAGCCACGTCAATGCGGTGGACCATCATCTCATCGCAACGGTAACGCGGTGCGCGCAGATGCGTACCTCGGTGGCTCGTCCTGATTTATTGCTGCTGGCCGCGCTTTACCATGACATAGGCAAGGGCTACGGGCGCCCTCATGCCCAAGTAGGTGCGGAGATGATTACCCGCCAGGCAGCCCGTATGCGGTTGAGCGTCGCCGATAGGTCGCGCGCCCAAACCCTAGTGGCAGAACATACCACCTTGGCGCGGTTAGCGGCGACGATGGACCCGGCTTCCGATGCCGCTCGCGACGCCCTCCTGGCCGCCGCGCATTATGATCAGCTGACTATATCCCTGTTAGCGGTGTTGGCTGAGGCGGATGCCCAATCGACCGGGCCTGGGGTGTGGACACCGCGAGTGCAGCAAGCACAGAAGCTGATCGTCGCGCGGGCACTTGAGGCGCTCAAACCACGTGTTCTCGACCGCCCTGCTGTGCATGTACCGCTATCTAGCGAAGGCGTTGCGCTCAAAGTGGATTGGGAAGACCAAGAAGTTAGTGTGTCGTGGTGTGGTTCCTCGCAAGAAGAGTTAAAGCGCATCTTTGCCTTGTTATCGGCTCTGGGGTGGACCATCGTGCGGGCGAATATCGTTCGCGAGGAGGACGGTGCCTATAAGGCGGAGTTTTTCATCCGCACGGTGCAGCAGACCTTAAAGGAAGCAGCGCAGGAGATAAGGTTTATTCAGTCCTATAACTCACGAACTTATACGGAGCTGCCGGCCATTACTGGAGAGGTGACCACTGCGGCATTCGATGTGGGTGGCATTTTGGTCATCCGGACGGTCGAGCGCATCGGCGCTTTAGGGCACTTGGTTGAGGCATTGCCGGACTTTGTGTGGCTGCGCCATGAGATTTTGGGCGCGACGATGATTGTCAATGTGTACCTCGCCGGGCAGGTTTCTCGCGCTACCGTGGTGGGGAATGTGACCAGGGCCCTGGCTAGGGACTAAGATTGAATAGTTGAACTTTAGATCGATCTAAATTAAGGGAGCGCATCCGTAGTGTTTGACTCACTATCAGACCGCCTACAGTCAGCCCTGGCGGGCCTGCGCGGTAAGGGCAAACTGACCGAGGCTGATATCAATGCCACTGCCCGCGAGATCCGCCTCGCGCTGCTGGAAGCCGACGTGTCTTTGACCGTCGTCCGTGGCTTTATCAAGCGCATCAAGGAACGCGCCCGCGGCGCGGAAGTCTCTGAGGCGCTCAACCCAGCCCAGCAGGTAGTCAAGATCGTCAATGAGGAGCTCATTGAGATCCTTGGTGGCGAAACTCGCCGCCTGAACCTGGCTAAGAACCCGCCGACGGTGATCATGCTTGCCGGCCTGCAAGGTGCCGGTAAAACCACCCTGGCCGGTAAGTTGGCCAAGCACCTAGCTAAGCAGGGCCATACCCCGATGCTGGTGGCCTGTGACTTGCAGCGCCCAGGTGCAGTGCAGCAGCTGCAAATCGTCGGCGAGCGCGCTGAGGTGCCGACCTTTGCGCCGGATCCGGGAACCTCCCTGGACTCCAACGAGCATGAAATGGGTACCTCGCACGGGGACCCAGTGGACGTCGCCAAGCAGGGCATTGCTGAGGCCAAGCAGAAGCAGCACGATGTGGTCATCATCGATACCGCTGGCCGCTTGGGCATCGATGAGACCCTGATGACACAGGCACGCAATATCCGCGATGCCGTCAACCCGGACGAAGTCCTTTTTGTCATCGACTCCATGATCGGCCAGGACGCCGTGCAGACGGCCGAGGCCTTCCGCGATGGCGTGGACTTTACCGGCGTCGTTCTCACCAAGCTGGATGGTGACGCCCGTGGTGGTGCGGCCTTGTCTATCCGTGAGGTCACCGGCAAGCCCATCATGTACGCCTCTACCGGTGAGAAGCTCGATGATTTCGATGTCTTCCACCCAGAGCGCATGTCCAGCCGTATTCTGGGCATGGGTGATTTGCTCTCCCTTATCGAGCAGGCTGAAGCAACCCTAGACCACCAGAAGGCCGAAGAGGCAGCCTCTAAGCTGGGCTCTGGCGAGCTAACGCTCAATGACTTCCTTGAGCAGATGCTGATGATCCGCAAGATGGGTCCCATCGGCAATCTGCTGAAGATGATGCCCGGCGGCAAGCAGATGAATGAAATGGCCGCCATGGTGGATGAAAAGCAGCTGGACCGCATCCAGGCGATCATTCGCGGTATGACGCCGCAGGAGCGTGAGGATCCGAAGATTCTCAATGCATCGCGCCGCAAGCGCATTGCTAATGGTTCTGGTGTAAGCGTTTCCGAGGTCAACCAGCTCATCGAGCGCTTCAACCAGGCTAAGAAGATGATGTCCAAGATGGCCGGCCAATTCGGCATGGGCGGCATGGGCGGTCGCTCCGCTACCAAGAAGAAGCCCAAGGGTCGCAAGGGCAAAAACGGCAAGCGCAAGAAGGGCAAAGGCGGCGGTGGCAACCGCGGCCCGAAGATGCCAGGCGGTATGCCGGGCATGGGCGGAATGCCAGGAATGCCCGGTGGCGGCGGCATGCCGTCCATGGAGGAGCTGCAAAAGCTCCAGCAGCAAATGGGCGGCGGCGGTGGCATGCCAGGTATGCCCGGCATGCCAAAGATGCCGAAGGGAATGGAAAATATCGACCTCGACAACCTGGACTTTGGCAAGGGCAAGAAGTAGTGTTCCCCAGCCTTAAGACATAAAGAAGGAGGCTTCCGCGTTGCTGCGGGAGCCTCCTTTTTGTGCGGCTTGTCGACGCCGCCCTAAGCCCAAGCGCGCCTTTGCACGAGGCGCCTTCGCTCTCGGGGCTCGTGCACGACCGAGCTATGGCCTAGACGGCATCGTCTTGTGCGGCGTTGGGGTAGGGGACTGGGTTGGCATGTTGCTTGCTGGCGTTGGTAGGTGCTGCGGGCGCTTGCTCCACGGCTCCTGCAGCCTGCTCCGGTGGGACGTCCGGGGCTTCCTGCTGGACTTTTTCCCCGTCGAGGAAGGGCTTGAGGGCCTCGCGGATCATTGGCATTGCAGATTCCGCAAAAGCATTCGTGATGTGGTGCATGTCGCGGTAGACCATCGTATTGCCGATGATGACTGGGCAGTCACCATTGGCATCGCAGAACCACGGAGCGGTATCAATCGAGAGCATATTCTGGTACTTCGACAGCACGACCGCACCGGGGTCAAAAGGCTGGTAGACCTGCTCAAAGCGCATGCCGCAGCCATAAGCATCTTCGGAAGCGACGTAGCATTCATCAAACTCGCGTGGGCGGCCTTCTTCATCGAATCCCCACGGGTTATCGCGGAAGCCCAAGAAAGGAATATCGCGGTCGGCCAATTCATCCCAGAACGCCTGGTAGCCGGCGGGCACGGCATCAGGGCCGGTGCCATATTCATTTTGCGGGCGAGTGGTATTCGAGATGACCAAGGCCGGGTTTGCCTCTTCGATGCGATCCATGACCAGCTTGCCCCACTCGGCACACTCTGGGGTCACGGTGACATCGTCACCCAATTCAATCGGGCAGCCCTGGCGCAGCAGCGGTACCAGCTTAAAGCCCATTTCCTTGCCTAAGCGGTCCAGCGGGGCAGAATACTGCTCCGCGTGGGAACCGCCTACCAAATAGACTTCCTTCTCTGCGTTGGGATCACCGAAAATGCAGGGGGTCTTTCCGTCCTTGCGGGTTTCGAAGAAGAAGTCAGCGGGCTGGCTATCCGGCACGAAGCACCAGTTTGTCGCTACTGGTGGCTGGATTCCGCCGGCCAGAATTGGATCAGGCTTGACCTCCACGTTATCCGGCGGGGTGATGTCGTTGATGAACGTCGTTGCGCCGGGGTAGAGGGCAGGGTCCAAAAGCTCCGCATCAGCATCATCAAGGGTGCGCATCCACAGTGGCTGGACAGCCAAGAGACCGACAACGGCCGCGGCGACTACAACGCCGCCCACACCGCGGGCGGCACCGGCTGGTTTCTGCAAGGTCGACAGACCCTTGCGTACCGGCAAATCCTCGGCCGTGGGGCGCTTGCGATGCTGCCGCAGGGGCTTTTCCAAAAAGCGGTGCGTGAGGTCCGCCAACACTAGCGAAATGACGATAATGATGACGCCCAACCACCACGACGGGGTCTCTTGACCCAGGTAGGAGGTGGACAAAATGAGCAATGGCCAGTGCCACAAGTAGAGCGGGTAGGCTACATCTCCCAGCCAGCGCGCCTGCTTGGAGGCCATGGCCTTGGAAATCTTGCCACCGCCGCCCAAGATAATGAGCACGGCGCCGCCTAGTGGCAAGAGGGAAAGCGGGCCAGGATACGCAGTGGTATCCGCGATGATGGCACCAGTAAAGATGAGCATTAGAAGGCCCAGGCCGGTAAAGAGGTCATAGAGGCGGGCTGGAATCTTCCAGGAGGAACCGTAGATGGCCAAGACCGCGCCCAAGGTCAACTCCCAAGCGCGTGACCAGGTGGAATAGTAGTTCTCCGGAGTTCCGTAGAGGCCGTGGCGCGAAGCATAGGCGAAGGAGGCGATGGTGACCACGATGAGGATCGGGCCAGCAATCTGGTTGACCGTGGGGAAGCTGCGCTTGCCCAAAGGCTGCTGCTTCGGCCGGAACTTCATGATGGCAGCCAAGATGAGCGCGAAGGCAATGCCCATGATGTAGAACTGGCCCTGCACGGCCATGGACCACATGTGCTGCAGCGGTGAGGTATCAGCCGCGGCCGCCGTGTAGTCGGCGTTTTGTTTCGCTAGCTCCCAGTTCTGGTAGTACAGCATGGTGGCTGTGATCTGTTGGGTGAGCTCGGTGCGCATGAGCTGCGGGGTGAAAATGCGCACTAGAATGTAGGTCACGCCGATGACCAAAACCAAGCTTGGTACCAGGCGCCGCAAGGTGCGCCAGACGGGCCACCATGGGTTTAGTGAGGCGTTTGGCTTGCTGGCGTAGCGCAGTTGGGAGCCCAAGAAAAAGTAGCCGGATAGCAGCAAGAATACGTCGACGCCGCCGGAAACGCGTCCGACAAAAACGTGGTAGATAACTACTAGGCCAATGGCAATACCGCGCAGACCATCAAGGTCATAGCGGTACCGGAAATTTCGCGGTGATTCTTTAGTCATAAACTGTCTTTTCGTGCGCCTTTGCCTGGATGGTGGGGCGGAAGGCGCGCCATACATATGAAACGAAATGTCTATATTCGGCCCTTAAGGGTACTCTGCTTCAGTATCGCAGGCATAACGAACCTGCGTGCGTGGCGTAGTAATTTTTGAAAATGCAGCTACTCGCGCTAAAATACTTCAAGTTATCTTCTCGGTTGTACTGAGCTAGATGAACTACATAACGTAATATTCTGCGTAGCACCGTTCCCGTCTACGGTCGGCCGGTATGTCACGCGCAGATAAAATCCAAGGGTTGAACCGGCGCACTATGTAGTGCGCGTCCGAACTGCCCAGTGACTAGAAAAGGAGCCATCATGGCTGTCAAGATTAAGCTGCAGCGCGTGGGCAAGATCCGTGCTGCTGAGTACCGCGTTGTTATTGCTGATGCCCGCACCCGTCGTAACGGCAAGGTCATCGAGAACATCGGTATCTACCACCCGAAGGAAGAGCCCTCCCTCATCCAGATCGATTCCGAGCGTGCACAGCACTGGCTGTCCGTTGGCGCACAGCCAACCGAGCCGGTTCTCGCTCTGCTGAAGGTAACCGGTGACTGGCAGAAGCACAAGGGCCTGCCGGGCGCAGAGGGCACCCTGAAGGTTGCTGAGGAGAAGAAGTCCAAGTTGGAGATCTTCAACGAGGCACTGGCTGAGGCTAACAATGGCCCGACCATCGAGGCCATCACTGAAAAGAAGAAGAAGGCCAAGGAAGAGGCTGAGAAGAAGGCTGCTGAGGAAGCTGCTGCTGCAGAGGCTGCCGCTGCTGCCGCCGGTGAAGCTGACGCTGAGGCCGAGGAGAAGGCTGAGGAAGCTTCCGAGGAGTCCGCAGAGTAATCTGCCTTCCTTATTAAGCGCATAGCGCTTTAGCTTCGGGCCCCGCCGCTACGATCACTGGTCGTAGTAGCGGGGCTTTTATAGTTCGCGAAAGGACCTTGAGTTCAGAGGGTCGTTGCAACACTTTCCCTTAGGAGGGTGTTGTTGTGTCTGAGATTATTGGCCCGTTTCATTCGTTGTCTGAATCGGATCGTCGTGGCTTAGTTGCCTTGGTTGGCAGTGGGCGTAGTGTCCGTTCGGCGGCTGGTGAGCTTGGTTGTCATTACGGGCATGCTTTGAATTTTTGTCATGCCTTTGGATTGCCAGTCGTGTTTAAAGCCAAACGAGTTGATCGCCGCGGTAGCCAGGCTTTCCAGCTTGTAGAGCTAGTCCGAAGCGGACTGTCGGTACGCCAAGCTGCTAAAAGATGTGGGATGCATCTTTCTGCGGCTTATGCCGTAGCTACGGAAGCTGGGTGCCATATCCGGTTGAGTCAGTATGCTCGGAAAGTCCGCCAGACGCAGTTAAGAGTGGAATATCTGCGCCTTCGGCTGGCGAGCCTGCCTGGTGGTGATGCTGGCGCGGCAGTAGGAATTGATCGTCGACTGCGTTTAGATTTCGAAAAAGGACTCACCAAATCCCAGGGTCGACGAGAAGAGTTCATACCCGTCGGCGAAGACGCCAGCACGTATAACAGACTTATGAAAGCGCTGCGCCAACGCCATGATGTCATCGAATCCGGAAGGCTTGGTCAAGTCCTGGGTAGTGGTGTATCTGTTTTCGAATCTGGGGTTAGTTTCATGGCGGTGGTTTAGGGGCCATCTCGGGGATAAGGGGTGAGGGTATTCACGCGGCGATCTCCTGGTTGTTGTCGCGGTCCTCGTCGATGACCCCAGCGGCGATGATCTCTTTGGTCTGTGCCAGGCTGGTCAGTGACATATAACGCTTCTGTTGGATCCAGTCATCGTGCTGTTCGGCCAACACCGCCCCAACAAGGCGCACAACAGCGTCTCGGTTTGGGAAGATTCCTACGACATCGGTACGCCGGCGGATCTCCCTATTGAGCCGTTCAGTGGGGTTATTCGACCAGATTTTGGTCCACACCGCTCTCGGCGCAGCGGTAAACGCCAACAGCTCGTCGAGACACTCCTCGAGGTAGGTGGCAACGTGAGGGAATTTCTGCTGGCAGAATTCAATAACCTCACGAGCTTGGGCCCACACACTAGCGGCATCGGGTTGCTGAAAGATTGTGTGAAACATCGCTGACAGAGTCGGCCATTGGGTTTTGGGAACCTGGGCCGAGAGGTTCTTCGCGAAGTGCGTTCGACACCGCTGCCAACTAGCCTGCGGCAGGCAGTCACCCACGGCTGCTTGAATACCAAGATGGGCATCACTAGTAACGAGGAATACCCCGGTCAGGCCACGGGCGATGAGGTCCCGAAAGAACCCGGTCCACGACGCGGTAGATTCCGCGGTGGCAACCTGCATGCCCAAAAGCTCTCGGTAGCCGTCAGCGTTGACACCTGTGGCCAGCAACACGCTGGTCTTTACGACACGTCCTCCTTCCCGCACCTTCATTGTCAGCGCGTCGCAGGAGACAAAGTGGTAGGGGCCTTGGTCAAGCCGGCGGGTGCGGAAGTCATCGACCATGTCATCGAGTTCTTTGGCCATCTGGCTGACCTGAGACTTCGACAAGTTGTTGATCCCAAGGGTGGCCACCAGGTCGTTCATCCTGCGAGTGGAGACTCCTTTCAGGTAACAGGTGGCGATGACTGTGGTCAAGGCACGCTCGGTGCGGCTGCGGCGCTCTAGCAGCCAGTCAGGGAAAAATGCGCCGGTGCGTAGCTTCGGGATTGCCACATCAATGCTGCCGACTCGGGTATCAAGTTGGCGATGACGGTAGCCATTACGTGTGTTGGTGCGCTCGGCTGACACGGTGGCGTAATCAGCCCCGCAGACGGTGTCTGCTTGGGCGGAAAGAATCTGGTTGATGAAGTCAGTGAGCATTTGGCGCATCAAATCTGGGGACGCTTGAGTCAGCAGCTCTTCGAGATACGCGGTCGGATCGATATGATGAGGGTCAGCGGCCATCGCAGGGTACTTCCTTTCGAGGATAGGTAAGAGTTGATTCGAAAGGTACCCGCGATGGTCGCCTTCATGCACACCGGCACAAGACTTACCGCGGGCTACAGATACACCACGTTAGGGGACGCAACCGAAGGCTTGCCCCTCCCGCCTTACCTAGCGGGGTAGATCCGTATAAACGCATCAGCAATCGCTACATTTGCTTCGAAGAACGCGTCATTATCGCCGATCTTCTCCGCGAAGATGTGCCACTGCGTGAGATTGGGCGCCGTTTAGGGCGTAGCGCATCGTCAATTCAGCGTGAAGTACGCAGAAACCACAGTGCTGAAGGCCCGTATCGTGCGGAAACAGCCCAGTTAAAGGCCTGTGCGCGGAGATTGCGGCCGAAAATACCGAAACTACTAGCCAACAAAAGACTATGGGACTATGTATGCGCACAATTGCGGGCACAATGGTCACCTGAGGAGATTTCTAATCGCCTGCCCATCGACTACCCCACTGATAAGGACATGCGCATTAGTCACGAAACGATTTATGACGCCTTTTACCTGCAGGCCAAAGGAAGACTCAAAGACCTTGGCTTGGACTTGCCGACAGGTAGAAAGAAACGCAAGAAACGTCAAACCCGCTCCAGCACACCTGCCCAGCAACGCTTCGTCGACGACATGATCCTCATAGACGACCGGCCAGATGAGGTAAGTGAACGTATTTTGCCAGGCCACTGGGAAGGCGACCTCATCCTCGGTAAAAACAACCAATCAGCGGTAATCACGCTAGTAGAACGCGTTAGCCGATTTGTTGTCCTTGGCCACCTACCGGGAAGGCATACCAGCAAAGAAGTATTCACAGCCCTGCACAAGGCAGTTGCAGGAATCGATAAAGCTATCTGGTCATCAATTACCTGGGACCAAGGAAGCGAAATGGCTGGCCATAAAGCCTTTACTATGGCCACTGACATTCCCATCTACTTCTGCCATCCAGGATCACCATGGGAACGCGGCAGCAACGAAAACACCAACGGCAGGCTCAGAAGAAACCTTCCTAAAAACAGCGACCTGTCCATCTACAGCGCCGAGGACCTAGAAATGATCGCCAACATTCACAACCACAAACCACGCAAAGCACTCAACTGGCGCACCCCAGCCGAAGTCATGACCAACGCCCTCACACAAACCGGTAGCATCAAACCAAACTAACCATCATCGTTGCAACGACCCCTAGAATCCGCCGACGCCGGCACAGGATAGCGACCGCGCACGCTAATCCTTGGCGGGGCCGCGTGCGCGGTCGCTAGTGGCAGTGACGCGCTAGGAAACTTGCGGCATCCATGTCGGGGATATACCAGTTCGCCTTTAGTTCTGTGGCTTGTAGTTGGAGTAGCGGCTGTAGACGTTAGAGGGGTCCTTAAAGTCCATGCCGCGCAGGGCGCCTGCAACAACCGGTGTGAAAAGCTCGAGGATCTGCTCGCGTGGAAGCTGGGACATAGGGCCGGTGATGGCAAGTACAGTAAATCCATGAATAGTTGACCAGGCCAGCAGAGCATTCTGCATGAAATACGTCGAGTCAGTGGTATTGTCCAGCGCTTCCGCGTGGCGGGACAATAGGGCGAAGAAATCGCGAATCTGCTGTAGGTGATCCATCTTCGGATCATCTTCCGTATTGGGATCTACGCCAAGCATGAAACGCAGCGCCTTCCACTCCAGCATGCAGCGGAAGGAATTGGTCTCATCCAAGGCAAACTCGAGGTAAGCGTAACCAATCTGCATCAGGTGTTCTGGAAAATCTAGGCCCTCTGCAGTCTCGGTAGTCTCGTGTAAACGCCGGACCAACTCATCGGTAGCAAGTTCAGCGACCTTATCGTGCAGTTCTTCTTGGTCCTTGAAGTGGCGGTATGCGGAGGTAGGGGACACTCCTGCTTCGCGGGTTACCGCACGGACGGTAATTGCGTCGGGGCCGCTTCTTTTACCTAGTTGAACAGCGATACGGAGCAGCTCATCGTGGAGGTTTCCATGATGGTAGGGCTTATTGTGCGTTTCTTTAAAATTCATATTATCACCAAAACCTATGCGTGTATAAATTATTTGGTTAGCATGGTGAGTAGCAAAATTGCGGGGGTAGAAGGGTCGCCGCTCTCGCTTGCAGCCTCGACCTTATGTACCTCATATGCAGGAAGGTGCACGATCGAGCCGGGGGTGAGCGTGATGGTTTCACTGCCGTAGCTGAAGTCAAGCTCACCGCGCAGCGCCTGCACGGTGATGGGATGTGCGGCCTTATGGTCGGGCAGGGACTGTCCAGGTGCAAAGCTAAAGAGAATGAGGTTGGCACCATCGGCGCTCAAGACGCGCTGTACGCCCGGGCGCGGGCGGTGCAGATCGGTATCAGGTGCGATGTCCAGCAGGTTTAGCGCGGACATTACGGCTTCCTCGCCTGAATGAGAAGCTGCGCCAAACGTGTCCGGGGAGTTGGTTGGTAGATCGCTCATGAACCCACTTTAACGACAATGACACTCAAATTCTGGGTTTGTTTTCCAAAGCGCCAAAATTCAGGACTGACAAGGGCAAAGAGGTCTGGCGGAATCAAGCGGTGGATGCGCCACGCTTGAATAGTTCGTTAAGTATTTCACGTGGGGTTGCGCCGCCGAGGATTTGTCGGGGTGTTTCGTTGAGCTCATTTTGCACCCACGCGACATGTTCGGGTGTGACGGTGGCAAAGTCGGTGCCCTTTTTGTAGAACCTGCGCCTGATCTCGCCGTTGGTGTTCTCGTTGGTTGGTCTCTGCCACGGTGAGTGCGGTTCACAGAAAAACACCTGGCAGCCGTCTTTAATCTGGACTTGTGCTGTGACAGCCATTTCTGCGCCTTGGTCCCATTGAGGTTACCCTCGTTTAGTGGACACCCTATTTGTACGGATCTTGTGTCCGTAGGAGAGGATGTTCATTGTGAGTCAACAGCGCAAGAAGTACACGCCGGAGTACCGGCGTGAGGCCGCGAACCTGGTAATCGAGTCGCAGCGCCCGATCGCTCATGTGGCTAAGGAGATCGGTGTTTCCGCCGGGCTTTTAGGCCGGTGGGTCAAACTCGAGCGTGAACGCCGAGGAGCATCAGATGGGATGAGTGAGTCTGATCTTCGTGCTGAGAATGCTCGTCTGCGCCGTGAGCTGGCTGAGGCCAAGATGGATAATGAGTTTTTGTCAAAAGCGACAGCCTTCTTCGCTTTAAGGCAACGCGAGCAGAAAAGTTCGAATTAATGCAGCGAGAGAAGGCGAACTACAGCATCAAGCGCATGGCACGACTATTAAAAGTATCTCGGTCTGGATATTACAAATGGGACCATGCGCAGCAGAAACGGCTATCTGGCGAAGATGATCGTGTTGCATTTTACGATGGCGTTGACCGTAAGATTCATCAGATTTGGAAAGACTCCGATGAGGTTTATGGTGCTCCGCGGATCACCGCAGAACTTACCGAGCGCTACCAGATCACCTTGAATCGCAAGACTGTGGCTAAGCGGATGCGCATGATGGGCATTGAAGGGATTTCACCGCGTGCCTTTGTCCCAGTGACTACAATCCAAGCCAAGCGTAAGTCAACTCTTCCCGACCTGGTCAAGCGCATGTTTGATACTGGTGGGCTCAACCGAGTATGGATGTCAGATATTACCTACCTGCGCACCGGTGAAGGCTGGTTGTACTTGTGCGCGGTCCGCGATGGTCATTCCCGCAGGGTACTGGGCTGGGCTATGGATAGTGTTCAAGATACATACCTGGTCGAACGGGCCCTGCGGATGGCGCATACGCTTCCGCGGTGATGTTCCTGATGGGCTGGTGTTTCACGCTGACCGCGGGACGCAATTTACCAGTGAGAAGCTCTGGAAGGTTTGCCGCAGCCTGGGCATTGCCCAGTCTGTGGGGCGTACGGGCGTGTGCTTCGATAACGCGATGGCCGAGTCGTTCTGGTCGACGTTAAAGACCGAATTCTATGACCGTAAGCGCTGGGCGACCCGTGATGCCGCGCGTAAGGCTGTTGCCTACTGGATTGAAGTCGTCTACAACCGCCGGCGCCGGCACTCTGCACTCGGGATGGTCAGCCCCGTCGACTTCGAGAACCACGCCGGCTCAATTATCAGCAGAAAAGAAATAGCTGCCTAACCACCAGGTAGCTCCACTACGTGTCCACGATTTGCGGGCAACCCCACCATGTGATGGTCTTTAGCTGCTCGGTGTTGAGGTCTTTGACCATGTCCTGCAGGGTTGCGACCACGGTGTGTGAACTGTGCTCATCGGGAAGGTGTCCAAGCAGGGTGTAACGGCTGGTGCGCTCTACTAGGGTAATCAGCGCGCTTTTGCCACCTTTACCAATAACAAGGTCGCCCTCCCAGTGCCCGGGAATAGCCCTGTCATCAGCTTCCGGGCTGCGGTGGGTGATCTCAGCACCTTTGATCCAAGGGCGACCGGTTAACACGCCAGCGTTTCGGGCACGACGCTTGCGTGTTGAGCCGCCGCGGATAAGTACGTCTTTAGTCTTCATGACTTCTTCAAGCTCGGCTCGCAGGCTGCCTTTGCCTTGAATGTATAAGGCACTGTAGATCGCTTCGTGGGAAATACGCATGCTTTCATCATCGCTGAAAGCATGCTCAAGCCATGCACTAATGCGCCCAGGTGAGCACCTGCGGGCAAGGCAATCGACTACTACACCCCGAAGCGTTGGGCTTTCATCGAGCTTGCGTAGTTTTGGCCGCACCATCCGACCAGCAGTAGAAACAGCAGCGTTGTGGGCGTTATACCGCAGCTGCTCTGTGCCGTCCTCATCGACGATCTTCCAACCATTACGGGTGATTTCACGAGCGACGACACTGTGGTGCCTATTTATTTTCTGCGCGATGGCTCGTGCCGAATCACCGACACGACATCCCGCTTCAATAGCAACACGGTCTTCAACAGTAAGCCTGCGACCACGCCCTACTAAGGCGTGTTTGTCGAATACGCCGCTAGGAAATCCATCAACGGCTTGAGTTTTCATCGGTGCTGGCATAACAGAATCTTTACCCAGCTTCTTGCCTGTATCTGGCAAAGACACCACCGCCTCATCAGGCGTTCGACGATGTCGCTGCCGGCGTAACTTCGCATACCGCTGCTTCCTTATCCACCCATACACGGTAGAAGGATGCACACCGATAGCATCAGCCACTGTCTGACAGCTCTCACCAGCAAGCACTCGCTCCACGGCCTGGGCACGTTCATCAGGTGACAAGTGGGCGCGTCTAGGCCGCACTTCGATTACACCAGCTTTCTTTAACCTGCTGTGAAGCAAGCCAGTCGATATTCCAACAGTCTGTGCTGCTTGACTGATCGACATACCTGCACGCACCAACCCAACAGCCTCACGGACAAACGGATCACGCAAACGACTCGCACGCCTGCCTGGAGGTTCGACACCTCTTACCCTCAACCAACCGTAAACCGATTCGGGGCCTACACCCACATCACGCGCGACCAGGCTAACTGCCTCGCCTGCCACCACGCGCTCAACAGCAGCATCCTTAACATCCTTCGGAGTCCAACGCGTCACAACTACCTCCCGGTCGAAGTGGCGCATTCACCCCTTGACAGCACGCCCGTTGCCACAACATCCAGGAGTCCAATTGTTTCATGCCGATTTAGAGCACTACTTAGCCATTGTTGAGCGGGTTTATGTTGCGGTGCAGCGGAGTGGAAGGCATAAACGAGAATGTTGACATCAGGAATGATCATCGAGTACCGCCCACACAGCTTCTTTGTTGCTGAGATCAACTAGAGCCGGTCCGCCGCAATCGAAGGAGGGCAGGTTAACGGGGGTGTCTTCGGTACTGATGCGGGCTTCCTTCTTGAGGGCAGCGCGGACCGCCTCTTCGACGTATGAGCTCAAAGTGACATTGTTGGCTTTGGCTTGGATCTTCGTTTCTTCAAGGAGTTTCGGCGGGAGGTTTATCGTCGTGCGCATACCTTTAGGGTAGAAAGCATCAAGTCATCATTCAAGAGGTGCAATGATGTATCTGCCTTCAGGAAGCCGTGAAAGGTTGACTGGTGTCTTAATTCAGTGCGAGCGTCAGGATCAGTACTCCGATGGAGAATGCGAGCATGCCTAAGCAGTTGATCCAGAATGCGCTACCGAGGAAGTGGGCGCGGACATGGGCTGCTGCGGCCGCGCAGAAATAGGCGATGACTCCAATCATGGCTGTGATTCCTACGCCGGGGAACCAGAGGCCGGCAATGAGTCCTACGGCGGCGAGGCACTTGATGACAATGAGCGCCCACCACCAGTCCTTGGGGAGTTTGACGCCGCTGAGGCAGGCTTCGATGAAGGGGACTGGTTTGAGGGAGAGGGCGGCGTCGCCAAGCAGAATGGCTGCTAGTAGAAGGGAGGGCCAGGCTGGGGAAGATTCTAGGATCATTGGGTTACTCCGAATGCGGTGTTGAGGCGTTCGATCGATGAGGCGGCTTGGGATGTGAGGTGCTCGGTGTCGTAGATTCCGGCGGCCCAGCCGATGAGTAAGCCGAGGTAGACGTTGTACAGCAGGTCGGCGTACTCGGCCGCATCGGCGCTGCTGAGCCTGGTGCCGAGTCGCAGGGTGATTTCATCGGTCAGGAGCGTTTTGAGTGCGGTGAGCGCTTCGCCTTGATTGCCTTGTTGGATGAGTGCTGCGCCAAAGGCGCGGGAGAGCTCTTCGTGGCCGGTAAACATCTGGAGGAAAGGTCTCAGGACATCGAGAAGGCTATCGGATTGTCCCCGGATGTCATCGTGGAGTTCTGAAATGTGTTGGCCAATGGTGCGGATGAGCAGCGTTTGTTTGTCGCCGACTCCCATGACGGTTCCCACGCTAACGCCAGCTTCGGATGCGATAGTCCGGATGCTGGTGGTGGCGTAGCCCTGAGTGAGGAAGAGTTCGTAGGCGGTGGCTAGGACCTTGCTGACGGTGCCAGCTTTGGCGGCCGAGCGCGATGAGTGAACGTGTTCAGTGAACATGTTCAAAAGGGTAGCTCTTGATGGTTTCGAGGTCAATGACGCCGAAGTGTTGACAGTTGGCGCTAGGCCAGCGTGGGGAAGACGCGGTCGCGCAGCAGGTGTGCAAGCTCGCGGTCGGGGGCTGCTGGGTTGACCCAGGCGGTGTCGCCGATTTCGGCGGCGGCATGGGGTTCGTCGGCGGTGACGGTGCGGGTGTAGGTGAAGATGGTGCCGACGACGACCTCGCCCGGTTCGTTGGCGGCGGGAGCGTCGAAGGTGCCGAGTTTGTTGAGGCTCTCGGCGTCGAGGGTGAGGCCTACTTCTTCGGCAACTTCGCGCAGGGCGGCGTCGACAAGCGCCTCGCCCGCCTCGGGCTTGCCGCCGGGCAGTTGGTACTTGGTGGAGGACTTCTTGCGCACGGTAAGCACGTGGCCTTGTGGGTTGCGGATGACGACGGCTGCTACTTCAATCATGGCTGCTGATTGTAGGCGGCCTAGAGCAGCGGCAGGAGCACGAGGGCGAGATTGAGTGCGATGACCAGCGCGGCAAGCGTCCAGCCCACGGCCATAGACCAGGGTTTCGCGGCGAACTCACCCATGACGTCCCGGGAGCCGGCATAGCGGAAAAGCGGGATGATGGCGAAGGGGATGCCCAGGGAAAGAAGTGCCTGGCTGACCACCAGTGCCATAGTGGGGTCGACCCCGCAGCCGATGATGACCAGCGCCGGGATGAGCGTGACCAGGCGGCGGACTAGTAGGGGGACCTTGATGTGAAGCAGGCCGTCCATGATTTCGGAGCCGGCGTAGGCGCCCACTGACGTCGAGGCGAGGCCGCTGGCCAGCAGGCCGATGGCGAAGAGAACGCCGGCCAGCGGGCCGAGGTGGCTGGCAATCGCCGTGTGGGCCCCGGAGATGGTCTCTGTGCCGTCCACGCCGTAGAGGGCCGAGCCCGCCAGGACCAGCAGGCCCACGTTGACGAGCCCGGCGATGGACAGCGCCACGGCGATGTCCGCGCGGGTGCCGGCCAGCACGTGGGGGATTTCCAGGTCGGGGTAGCGCTGCTTGGTCAGGGAGGAGTGTAGGTAAATGGCGTGCGGCATGACGGTGGCGCCCAACATGGAGGCGGCCAGCAGGATGCTGTCCTTGCCCTCTAGGCGGGGGATGAGGCCGCCGGCCACGTCGGCGGGGTCGGGCGGGGCGATGGCGAGGCCGGCAAGGAAGCCGATGCAGATGACCAGGAGCAGGCCGATGACAAGCCCCTCGAACCACTGGTTCTTCTTCTGGAAGATGAGGAGAATGATGGAGACCGCGCCGATGATGAGCGCGCCCGCGAACAGGGGGAGGTTGAAGAGGAGTTGCAGGGCAATGGCGCCGCCGATGACTTCGGCGAGGTCGGTGGCCGCGGCGATGAGCTCGGCCTGGGCCCACATGCCTAGGCGCGCGCGGCGGGAGAGACGCTCGCCCATGATTTCCGGCAGGGAGCGGTGGGTGACTAGGCCCAGTTTGGCGGAGTGGTACTGGATGAACATGGCCATGAGGTTGGCCACGACGAGTACCCACACCAGGAGGTAGCCGTAGTGGGAGCCGGCGCTGATGTTGGCGGCTACGTTGCCGGGGTCGACGTAAGCCACTGCAGCAACGAAGGCGGGGCCGGTGAGGCTGATTAAGGTCTTACGCATAGGCATCTCCATACCAAAAGTTCAACTACTTGAAGTCTAGTTTTCATCGCCATATGTTCAAGCCAGGGGGGCGGAATCAAGCGGTGGATGCGCCACGCTTGAATAGTTCGTTAAGTATTTCACGTGGGGTTGCGCCGCCGAGGATTTGTCGGGGTGTTTCGTTGAGCTCATTTTGCACCCACGCGACATGTTCGGGTGTGACGGTGGCAAAGTCGGTGCCCTTTTTGTAGAACCTGCGCCTGATCTCGCCGTTGGTGTTCTCGTTGGTTGGTCTCTGCCACGGTGAGTGCGGTTCACAGAAAAACACCTGGCAGCCGTCTTTAATCTGGACTTGTGCTGTGACAGCCATTTCTGCGCCTTGGTCCCATGTGATGGTCTTTAGCTGCTCGGTGTTGAGGTCTTTGACCATGTCCTGCAGGGTTGCGACCACGGTGTGTGAACTGTGCTCATCGGGAAGGTGTCCAAGCAGGGTGTAACGGCTGGTGCGCTCTACTAGGGTAATCAGCGCGCTTTTGCCACCTTTACCAATAACAAGGTCGCCCTCCCAGTGCCCGGGAATAGCCCTGTCATCAGCTTCCGGGCTGCGGTGGGTGATCTCAGCACCTTTGATCCAAGGGCGACCGGTTAACACGCCAGCGTTTCGGGCACGACGCTTGCGTGTTGAGCCGCCGCGGATAAGTACGTCTTTAGTCTTCATGACTTCTTCAAGCTCGGCTCGCAGGCTGCCTTTGCCTTGAATGTATAAGGCACTGTAGATCGCTTCGTGGGAAATACGCATGCTTTCATCATCGCTGAAAGCATGCTCAAGCCATGCACTAATGCGCCCAGGTGAGCACCTGCGGGCAAGGCAATCGACTACTACACCCCGAAGCGTTGGGCTTTCATCGAGCTTGCGTAGTTTTGGCCGCACCATCCGACCAGCAGTAGAAACAGCAGCGTTGTGGGCGTTATACCGCAGCTGCTCTGTGCCGTCCTCATCGACGATCTTCCAACCATTACGGGTGATTTCACGAGCGACGACACTGTGGTGCCTATTTATTTTCTGCGCGATGGCTCGTGCCGAATCACCGACACGACATCCCGCTTCAATAGCAACACGGTCTTCAACAGTAAGCCTGCGACCACGCCCTACTAAGGCGTGTTTGTCGAATACGCCGCTAGGAAATCCATCAACGGCTTGAGTTTTCATCGGTGCTGGCATAACAGAATCTTTACCCAGCTTCTTGCCTGTATCTGGCAAAGACACCACCGCCTCATCAGGCGTTCGACGATGTCGCTGCCGGCGTAACTTCGCATACCGCTGCTTCCTTATCCACCCATACACGGTAGAAGGATGCACACCGATAGCATCAGCCACTGTCTGACAGCTCTCACCAGCAAGCACTCGCTCCACGGCCTGGGCACGTTCATCAGGTGACAAGTGGGCGCGTCTAGGCCGCACTTCGATTACACCAGCTTTCTTTAACCTGCTGTGAAGCAAGCCAGTCGATATTCCAACAGTCTGTGCTGCTTGACTGATCGACATACCTGCACGCACCAACCCAACAGCCTCACGGACAAACGGATCACGCAAACGACTCGCACGCCTGCCTGGAGGTTCGACACCTCTTACCCTCAACCAACCGTAAACCGATTCGGGGCCTACACCCACATCACGCGCGACCAGGCTAACTGCCTCGCCTGCCACCACGCGCTCAACAGCAGCATCCTTAACATCCTTCGGAGTCCAACGCGTCACAACTACCTCCCGGTCGAAGTGGCGCATTCACCCCTTGACAGCACGTCTGTGTTGTAGACTTTCCGCTATGGAATTGATGATTGGTCGCGTGATTAAATCGCACGGCGTGAAAGGTGAAGTCGTAGTAGAAGCCACTACGGATGAACCGGAGGTGCGCTTTGCGGTAGGGGAAGTTCTTCATGGCACGCAGGGCAAGAAGGAACACACGCTAACTATCAAGGCGGTCCGGAGCCATAAGGGAAGGCTGCTCATTACCTTTGAAGAGATTAAAGACCGAACAGTGGCGGATAGCCTACGTGGTACTAAGTTCTTTGCCGCTCCGCTCGACAGTGATGATGATGGCTTTTATGACCATGAGTTGGAAGGGCTGCGCGTTCTTTTAGCTGGCAAGGAAGTTGGTAAGGTCACATCAGTCATCCACGGCGGAAGCCAGGATTTGTTGGAGGTAGAACTCGACAACAGCAAGGAGGCGCTCATTCCCTTCGTGCATGCCATTGTTCCTGAGGTGAACCTGGAAGCTGGAACGTGCACCATCGATCCGCCGGAAGGACTGCTTGACCTATGAGGCTTGACGTCATCACCATCTTTCCGGAGTACCTAGACCCGTTGCGGCATGCGCTTTTGGGAAAGGCCATTGAACAAGGTCGCCTTGAAGCAGGTGTGCACGACCTGCGGCAGTGGGCTACGGATGCGCATAAGTCTGTCGATGACTCGCCGTTCGGTGGTGGCCCCGGCATGGTTATGAAGCCAGAAGTTTGGGGGCCGGCGCTCGATAGCGTCGCCGCGCGGGAAAGTGCGCCTAATTTAGAGTCTGCGCTGCCACACCTAAACCGTCCGCGCCACGACGAATTAGAAGGGGTAGAAGCACAAGCCTATGCGGTTGATGCCACGGCCGATGAGGATAGCGACCTCCCACTGCTTATCGTGCCGACGCCAACGGGAAAACCGTTTAGCCAAGCAGATGCGCGGGCGTGGTCCAATGAGGAGCACATTGTTTTTGCCTGCGGGCGTTATGAGGGCATCGATCAGCGCGTGGTGGATGACGCCGCTCGGCGCTACCGCGTGCGCGAGGTTTCCATCGGCGATTATGTGTTGATCGGTGGGGAAGTGGCAACGTTGGTGATTGCTGAGGCAGTAGTGCGACTCATCCCCGGTGTGCTGGGAAATAAGCGCTCTCATGAGGAAGATTCTTTTTCTGATGGTCTCTTGGAAGGCCCGAGCTATACCAAGCCGCGAGAGTGGCGTGGCCTAGCCGTGCCGGACGTGCTCACCTCGGGAAACCACGGTTTGGTAGACACATGGCGGAGGGAACAGGCTTTGCTGCGCACGTGGCAACGCCGTCCCGAACTTTTGGAGGCGGCTGAGCTCGATAAGGACGACAAGGCCTTCATCGCGCAGTTGGAACAAGAAGCCAACACACAGGGTGAAGGCTAATGGAGGTAAGCGCTGATCTCTCCGTACTCCTAGTAACCCAGGAGTGGGAGAATAGCCTCGAAGCATTGCCGGAGACGCTGCGGGCACGAGGCTTTGAGCCGCTAAGCATTTTCGCTCTCCAAGTAGCGGAGGAGTGCACTGAAAGCAGCCCGCTAGCGCAGGAATATCGCTTCAGATTCGGCCAGTGGCCACAAGGAATTCCGGTGTGGCGGCTCATCGTAAACGCAGAGACCACGCAGCCGCTGGCCGCAGTGGCTTCCTTGGTAGCAGACTGCTTGCCGCCGGCAGCCTCGTGGGTGGGCAGTGCGGAAATCGGTTTTACAGAGTTGGGGCTTGGTGCCCCGGCGGTGTGGCGGACGGATTCTGGGTTATAAGCGGAATCTGGAAAACTATTTAGCTCTTTTCATGCCTACACTGCAGCGCATATGCCTTCTAGGGCTATAGTAAAGGGGACATCCCCTCCAGATTCCTATTCCCAAGGTGATCCCTTCAATATGACGGCTCCCAACGGTAATAATTACGGTGGATATAACCAACAGCCGCCCCAGTACAATCAGCAGTAATATTCCCAGCCGCAGCAAAGCGGTGGCGTAGGTGGCGCCACGATCGCCGCGATTATCGCAGCCATTGTGGCGGTCATCGCGGTGGCAGCCATGGTCATCATGTTCGTGACCAATACCAAGGATGATGCATCGAGTAGCGCGGCCGCCGATAGTCAATTCCAGCAGGCTGATGCCAATAGCGGCTCCGGCTCCGGATCTAGCAAGCACTCCGGTTCCTCGTCCAAGGACGATGCTGAGGATGAGGATGAAGATTCCAGCCCGGTCACGGTGACCAAGACCAAGGACGCCCCAGCACCAGCGCCGGCACAGGCAGCGTCTTCTGGCAGCAGCAATGGGCACTCTTGGAGTGACTTCACTAGCTACTATGCAGCTACCAGCAAGACCTCCAGCGGCTTTGCCAGCAACGTCTGTACCGCGTTTATGAATAACTGGGTCGCTGGCGGCGGAACCGGCACTACCTTGAGCGTCTACTCGCCGGCCACCGGTGGTACCTACACCATGTACTGCTCCGGCAGCTCTTCGCGCGTTTCCTGTTCCGGCGGCGATAACGCCCGCGTGGTTATCTACTAAGAACGCACCATAGCAACCTCCTTTCCTTCCTGGGGAAAGGAGGTTTTGTGCGTCTTGGGGGCGTCGGCAAGCGAAGGCGGTGGAGGGGCCGTGCGGTAAATTGGGTGGGTCTAATCCCAAACCTCGAGAAAGAGTGAGGAGACCACGTGAATATTGCGGCCACTATCGCCGCCGAGCTCAACGTCAAGGAATCGCAGGTTTCTACCGCGTTGCAGCTGCTTGCGGAGGGCAATACAGTGCCCTTTATCGCCCGCTACCGCAAGGAGGCCACCGGTGGGCTGGATGACTCCCAGCTGCGCACCATTGAAGAGCGCGCGAACTATCTAAAGGAACTACAGGAGCGCAAGGAGACCATCCTTGCGGCGATTGAAGAGCAGGGCAAGCTTGGCGACGCCCTCAAGGAGCAAATCCTTGCCTGCGAGACCAAAGCGCGCCTAGAAGATTTGTATCTGCCGTATAAGAAGCGCCGCAAAACCAAGGCCGATATTGCCCGCGAAGCCGGCCTTGAGGAGCTGACCGATAAGCTCATTGCGGATCCCAACGCCGCTCCAGAAGAGTTGGCACAGGCCTTTACCACCGAGGGCTTTGAGGATACCAAGAAGGCTCTCGACGGCGCCCGGGCCATCTTGGTGGACCGCTTCGCGCTCGACGCGGATCTGGTGGGTGAAGTACGCGAGCGTATGTTCACTGAAGGCTCCATGGGCGCGCACGTTATTGAGGGCAAGGAAGCCGAAGGCGCGAAGTTTAAGGATTACTTCGATTTCAACGAGCCCTTCCACAAGCTGCCTTCGCACCGCATTTTGGCGCTGCTGCGTGGCGAGAATGAGGGAGTGCTGCAGCTGCAACTAGATGCCGGCGATGACGCCGATTACGAGGATGTAATCGCCTCCCGCTTCGAGCTGGATCGCTCCTCCAAATGGCTTGCCGACGCCGTCCATTGGGGCTGGCGCACCAAGCTCTATATTTCCTCCAGCCTGGACGTTCGCATGCGGCTGAAAGAGATTGCGGAGGAAGGCGCGCTGAAGATCTTTGCCACCAATTTGCGCGACGTGCTGCTCGCGGCACCTGCTGGCCAGCGTGCCACCATCGGCTTGGATCCGGGTTATCGCAATGGTGTGAAGTGTGCGGTAGTGGACAAAACCGGCAAGGTGCTCGATACCGCCATTGTCTACCCGCATCAGCCGCAGAACCAGTGGAGTCAAGCAGTTCAGACGCTGTCGACCCTGTGCGCCAAGCATTCTGTAGACCTTATGGCCATCGGCAACGGCACCGCCTCCCGTGAGACCGAGAAGCTTGCCCAGGAAATTGCGGACCTTATCAAGCAAGCTGGGGGTCAGCGACCCACTCCTGTGGTGGTTTCGGAGTCCGGCGCCTCGGTCTACTCAGCTTCGCCGCTTGCAGCGGAGGAATTCCCCGACATGGATGTCTCGCTGCGCGGTGCGGTTTCCATCGCTCGCCGCTTGCAGGATCCTTTGGCTGAGTTGGTCAAGATCGATCCTAAGGCTATTGGTGTGGGGCAGTACCAGCACGACGTTAACCAGACCGCGCTCGCTCGCACCCTTGATGGCGTCGTGGAAAGTGCGGTAAACGGTGTGGGCGTAGATCTCAATACCGCTTCCGTCCCGCTGCTTGAGCGCGTGGCGGGTGTCAATTCCACCATCGCCGCCAATATTGTGGCCTACCGCAATGAACACGGTTCTTTTGCTTCCCGCAAGGAACTGAAGAAGGTACCGCGTCTGGGGCCTAAGGCCTTCGAGCAGTCTGCGGGCTTTCTCCGCATCAGCGGCGGTACCGATCCGCTGGATTCCTCTGCCGTACACCCGGAGGCCTATCCTGTCGTCTCCCGCATCGCGGAGAAGACGGGTCTGGGTATTTCTGAACTTATTGGCAATACCCGCGTACTCAGCACGCTGGCGCCAGCAGACTTTGCAGACGAGACTTTCGGCATTCCTACGGTGACCGATATCATCGCCGAGCTGGATAAACCCGGACGCGACCCGCGCCCTGAGTTCAAGACCGCCACCTTTAAAGAAGGCGTACATAAAGTCTCCGATCTCACCCCGGGCATGATTCTTGAGGGCACGGTGACAAACGTGGCGGCATTTGGCGCCTTCGTGGACGTCGGAGTCCACCAGGATGGCCTCGTCCACGTTTCTGCCATGAGCCACAAATTTGTCTCCGATCCGCACGAGGTCGTGCGCTCTGGCCAGGTGGTCAAGGTGAAGGTCATGGAGGTTGATGTGGAGCGCCAGCGCATCGGTCTCTCCCTCCGTTTGGATGATGAACCGGGGCAGCCGGCCCCTAAACGCCGCGGTGATTCTCCACGCGGTTCCGCCAAGTCCGGTGGCGGGGGAGGCGGAAAGCGCTCTGGCCACAAATCTGGGCGTGGATCCCGGGGCGGCTCGCGCGGCCGCACGGGTGGTGCAGGCAGCGCCGGCGGTGGCGGAGCTATGGCCGATGCTCTGAAGAAGGCAGGCTTCTAGCTGCCTCCCACCGCGGTGAAAAATCGTGGTCGGGCAAGGCAGCGTGCGATATGAGAATTTGGTTCCGGCTGGCGTATGTGGAAAAATAGAGCACCGTTCTATGTAACGGGCACGAACCGGTTAGGCAGTACGCCGCTAGGGTCCTCTGTCCCAAACTGAAAAGGAATATTGGCATGTCCAACATTATTGACAAGGTCGATGCAGCACAGCTGCGCGACGATATCCCGTCCTTCCGCCCAGGCGATACCCTCGACGTTAACGTAAAGGTTATCGAGGGCAACAACGAGCGTGCACAGCTCTTCAAGGGCATCTGCATCCGGCGTCAGGGCTCCGGCATCCGTGAGACCTTCACCGTCCGTAAGGTCTCCTTCGGTATCGGCGTTGAGCGTACCTTCCCGGTTCACTCCCCGAACCTGGAGTCCATCAAGGTCTCCCGCCGTGGCCGCGTCCGTCGTGCGAAGCTCTACTACCTGCGCGATCTGCGCGGCAAGAAGGCTCGCATCAAGGAGCGTCGCTAGTACTAGCGCGCCGCGCGCCAGTTTCCCCTTGCACCCTGCTGTGGGTGGAAGGGGATTTTTCAATGCCCAATTTTGCTCAATTCACAGTTGGAAGCCCTGATCTAAACGGAAAGTTGTCTGTGAATCCTCCTGCCGCGAGGGGGATAAGGCCGGAAATCGGACATGGGGTTGCTAGGATCTAGCGCGTGAATAAAGACAGCATCTCGCAGGAACAGTCGCCGGAAGGCGAGGGGGCCCACCCCGTACAGGGCGAGGCCACCCAGCAAGGCAAAGAGGCGACTAAGAAGAAAGAAATGCCGTGGCTGCTGGAAACCCTTCTGGTCGTGGCTACGGTTCTCGTGATCGTCGGACTATTCCAGAACTTTATCGGCCGGCAGTATGTGATCCCATCGGGCTCGATGGAGCCGACTCTGCACGGCTGCGAGGGCTGCACAAATGACCGTATCTTTACGGAAAAGATCTCTTACTACGGTGACGGCGAGCCAGAACCAGGCGATGTCGTCGTGTTTAAAGGTACCGAGGACTGGAATTCCAGCTACGTCTCGCCGCGCTCGTCCAATCCGGTAATTCACGGTGTACAGGATGCGTTGAGCTTCGTATCCTTGGCACCGCCAGACGAGAATACTTTGGTCAAGCGTGTGGTTGCTACCGGCGGACAGACGGTGTCCTGCCAGGAGGGCGATCCTGCTGTCATGGTAGATGGCAAACCCATCGAGCAGGACTACGTGCAAGACCCGCCAACGTATCCGGTAGACGAGTCGACCGGCTCGGAGGCCTGTGGTGGTCCGTACTTTGGTCCCGTCGAAGTACCGGAGGACAACATCTGGGTGATGGGCGATAACCGTACTGCTTCGGCCGATTCGCGCTACCATATGACCGATAAGTTCCACGGCACGGTTCCAGTAGAAAACGTCCGTGGCAAGGTGAAATTCGTATTCTGGCCGTTTACCCGCATTGGTGGGGTCGATGACCCGGACATTCAGGAATAAGCCTTCCTCCCAACGCCTGCGCACCCGGGATTTTCTCCTCCCCGTGGTGGCAGGCTTTGTCCTGCTGGTGCTCCTGCAGGCGCTGGTGGGGCGGATGTATGTCATTCCTTCTGCGTCGATGGAACCGACCCTGCACGGGTGTCCTGGCTGCAAAAACGATCGTATCGCCGTGCAAAAGGTCAGCTATTACTTCACGGACCCAAAGCCCGGGGAGGTGGTGGTCTTTGAAGGGCCCGAGTCGTGGAATAACGAGTTTGAGGTCAATCGTTCGCACAATATTTTCGTGCGCGGAGCCCAAAATGCTCTAGCGGCCGTAGGGCTGCTTCCCAATGGGGAAAATATCCTGGTAAAGCGCGTCATTGCTACCGGCGGGCAGACGGTGAGTTGTCAGGCCGGCGATCCTGCGGTCATGGTGGATGGAAGGCCCATTGACCAATCCTTCGTCCTCGATCCGCCGGAGATTCCCGTAGACGCCAGCGTGGGTTCGCGAGAGTGTGGCGGAGAGTATTTTGGCCCAGTTACTGTCCCCGAAGGAAACCTTTGGGTGATGGGTGATAATCGCACCAACTCCCTCGATTCCCGTGCGCACTTGGGTGACAACTTGCAGGGCACCGTGCCGGTCGACAATGTCCGCGGGCGCGTCGAGGCCATCATTTTGCCGCTTTCGCGTTGGGGCGGGGTGGAACACCCGGAAATCTCGCATGCGGCGGCTTAAACAGCGACGCACCTACGAGGTCGCATTGAACAAGGCCGGTTTAGGCCCGGTAGCCGGCGTAGACGAGGCCGGGCGCGGTGCCTGCTGTGGACCAATCACCATCGCAGCTTGTGTGATGCCCGATCGGCCGATCAAGGAGTTGTCGGAACTTACTGACTCCAAAAGGCTCACCCCCAAACAACGCGAAAAGCTTTTTCCACTCATTAAAGACAAGGCTGTGGGCTGGTCTGTGGTGCATATTGGTGCGGGGGACATCGATAAGCGCGGCATCCAGCACGCCAATATTTCCGGCATGCGCAGGGCAGTTGCGCGCCTGGAGGTACGTCCGGGCTATGTGCTTACCGACGCCCTCTTTATCCCCGGCCTCACCCAACCCCACCTGCCCATTATCGGCGGCGATGCGGCCGCGCGGTGTATCGCCGCGGCGAGTGTGCTGGCCAAAGTCAGCCGCGACCACCTGATGCACGAGCTGGATGCGCGGTACCCCGGCTACGGGTTAGCCAGCCATAAGGGGTACGGAACCAAGGCGCATGAGGCCGCAATTGCGGCGCTTGGAGCGTGCCCGGAGCACCGGATAAGCTATGAGAATGTCCGCCGCGCTCATGCGGATTTTGCCGCGCGTGCCTAGCAAGAAACTAGCACTTCTCGCGCTAAGCTAAAGCGAGCTAACCCACAACCTGGAGGTCCACCGTGAGTGCAGAGGAACTCGATAACTACGAGGCTGAGGTAGAGCTGTCTCTCTACCGCGAGTACCGGGACGTTGTCAGCCAGTTTTCCTATGTCGTTGAAACTGAGCGGCGCTTTTATCTGGCTAATGCGGTAGAGCTTATTCCGCATACCTCTGGGCCTGATGTCTACTACGAGGTACGCATGTCTGATGCTTGGGTATGGGATATGTACCGCTCCGCGCGCTTTGTGCGCTACGTCCGCGTTATTACATACAAGGATGTCAATATCGAGGAGCTGGATAAGCCGGAATTCATGATGCCGGAATAACTTTGTCAAGCCGGCGCACACAGCGCCGTACCCTAGCTGTGGATAACAGCGCTGCAGAGCGTAGTTATCCACAGCTAGGGTCTTTTTGCTTGTGCGTCCCTTGTGTAGGCCCTTTCACCTGCGGTGTCCTGTGCTAGCCAATGAATTTCTCAACGCACAAGGATAAACCGCAATGCACTTTAGTTCAGAACACCGCTTGGCTACGAAGAAGCCTCGTCATAAACAAGTCTTAGGTAAAAGGGGAGAGGCCTTCGCAGCGCGCTATCTGCGCGAACGTGGGGCAGAAATAATCGCTGCCAACGTCTCTTATCGGGTGGGAGAAATCGACCTCATTGCCCGGGAAGCGGACGGAACCATCGTCTTTGTTGAGGTTAAGACCCGCGCCAATTCCCGCTACGGGGTAGCTGAGGCCGTAACTCCGCAGAAGCTCGCACGACTGCGCAAAGCCGCGGCGCAGTGGCTTGATGGAAAGCCACTGGCTGAGGTGCGATTCGACGTCATTGCCTTGGTTGCGCGCGGGCAGGGGTTTGCGCTGGAACACTTCAAGGGGGTTGAAGATGGCTCTAGGTAATTGCTTGACCATGTCCTTAAACGGAGTCCTAGCTCAGCTGGTTGACGTGGAGGCGAACGTCGGCCACGGGCTGCCAGGGATACACGTTGTAGGCCAGACGGATACCGCAATCTCCGAATCTCGGGATAGGATCAGGACCGCAGCCTTTAATTCCCATCTGCCCTGGCCCAAGACCAAAGTGGTGGTCTCCATGTCCCCGGCGTCGCTTCCCAAATCCGGGTCCCACTTTGACCTACCCATAGCGCTTGCGATCCTCGCGGCACAGGTGGAGGCCGACTTCCCGTCTTATGGCAGTACTCCCTCGCCCACCCAACGCCTCCAGCGCACCTTGGTCTTAGGCGAGCTCGGTCTCGACGGCTCCGTCCGGCCTGTAGCAGGAATTATCCCCGCTCTTCTGGCCGCACGGGAACAAGGAATTACAACTCTCGTTGTGCCACCTGGCAATGCCGCCGAGGCCACATTGGTGCCGGACATGGACGTACTGGTTGCTGCGTCTTTGAAGGAGGCTTTCGGATGGGCCTGCGGTAACCGTGGGCTGCCGCAGGCGGCGAGCTTTACAGGGTCGCTCAGCCCCGCGCCTGCGGCGGGGTCGCGACTCGACTTTAGCGATATCGCTGGCCAAGCTAATGCCAAATGGGCTGCCGAGGTTGCTGCAGCCGGTGGCCATCACCTGATGATGATTGGGCCGCCTGGGTCGGGAAAGTCCATGATCGCTTCGCGCCTGCCCACCATCCTGCCTACCCTTATTCCAGATCAGCAGGTCGAAACCACCGCAATTCATTCGCTTACCGGAACCCCAGGTGAGATCATCGAGCGCGCCCCGTTCATCGCCCCGCATGCCTCGGTTACTCGGGCGGCATTACTTGGCGGCGGTTCCGGACATCCGCGCCCTGGTGCGGTGAGTTTGGCTCACAATGGTGTGCTCTTTCTCGACGAGGCCAGTGAGGTAGCCGCGCCGGTACTCGATGGTCTGCGTGCACCGCTGGAGGAAGGACACGTGCGGTTGGCGCGCTCGCGCCGCGAGGTTACCTATCCTGCCCGCTTCCAATTGGTCATGGCGGCAAATCCGTGCAGGTGTGCGGCCGAAGATCCATCCAAGTGCAGGTGCAACCCCCATGAACGGATGAACTACCTCTCCAACCTCTCCGGACCGTTGCGAGACCGTCTGGATATGGTGGTCACCTTAAGCGGGCAGGCGGCAACAATTAACGCCGACGGTGAAGAGGAATCCGCAGTCATCGCCGAGCGCGTCGCCACTGCCCGTGAGCGTGCCGCCGCGCGCTGGTGGGCGGATGGCATCACCGCGCGCACCAATGGGGAAGTTCCCTCGTCTTATTTGCGCCGAAAGAGGCCCGCTGCGGAGGCTGCGATGGTCATGTTGTCTGCCTACTTGGCTGAAGGCGAAATATCCCAGCGCGGAGTGGACCGCGTATTGAAGCTCTCCTGGACTCTGGCCGATCTAGCAGGAAAGGCGCAGCCGGACCTGGATGAAGTGGGGCGCGCGCTCGATCTACGCGGCTCAATTAACGTCGGGAGGCTCGCAGCATGAGCGAACTTGACCTTTCTACTCCGTATGCGACCTGGGTATATCTCAATCGGGTGGTGGAAGGCCCCTCTGCTGCATTGCAGGCCCTGCTCACGCAATACCCAGCTGAGGAAATCGCCCACGGAATCTACAATCGCGCCGACTGGATAGGCCCGCTTTTGGCGCGCACGGCCTCCCGCTATGACTGGTTGCGGCAAGCCGAAGATATGGCGGCAGCCGAAAAAGTTGGGGCCCGGCTCATTACGGCAGAAAGCCCAGAGTGGCCCACAGAGGAGTTTGACACTGCATTCGGTTTCTATCAGCACAGCGGGGAGGCCCCAGCTACTTTTGATGACCAAGCATTGCCGCCGCATAGCCTGTGGGTGCGCGGTGCGCCATTGCAGGCAGAGGTTGCTCAAGCTGTGGCCATCGTCGGTACTCGTGCCATTTCTCGCTATGGCTGGCAGGCCACCCAAAACGTCGTGTCCGGATTGGTTCAGCATGAATGGACTCCAATATCAGGCGGCGCGCTGGGAGTGGATACCGTCGCGCACGAAACAGCGTTGCACAACAACGGGCGCACGGTAGCCATAGCAGCGTGCGGCATCGATAGGGATTACCCAGCCCGCAATGCCAACTTATTCGCCAAGATTGCGGACAATGGTTGCATCATCTCTGAATTCGCGCCGGAAACCGCGCCGAAGCGCCACCGGTTCTTAACGCGTAATCGCTTAGTGGCAGCATTGAGCCACGGCACCGTCGTGATGGAGGCGGCATTTCGATCTGGCGCGTTGAATACCCTCAACTGGGCAGAAGCGCTTGGGCGAGTTGCGATGGCGGTGCCGGGGCCGATAACTACTAGCGGCTCGTTGGGCTGCCACCAGCGCATTCAAGAAGGCCGCGCACAGCTGGTTACCAGTGCTGATGAAATTCGCGCTCTAGTAAGTCGCGCCGGGGAAGTAGACCCAGGTGCACAGTACGAAATCAATTTTGCGGCAACCATGACCCAACGCCTCTCCCGCAATGAGTTGCGCGTCTTTGACGCCACGCCACCGCTAGGACAGGAAAAAGCAACGGCAGAAGACATTGCCCGAGAAGCGGGATTCCGTTTACCGCTGACAGTTCACTTACTGCTGGCACTGGAAAAGATGTGCGTTGTCGTCCGGCATGGCAATACCTGGGCACGCCGGGAAACGGAATAAATGGCACCTGCGTTTGGCGAGTACACTGCTGTGGCATGAGTGAAGATGGAAAGTCCGCGAAGGCTCTAAAAGTTGAGGGGCAGATGGCTGAGGCCATTGAGGACTTCGCGGATTTCCAACTACATGTCAAGGGCCGTGCAGAAGCGACGGTGCGCGGGTATCGCTCCGACTTGCGCGACCTTGCACGCAGCGTGCCTACCTTCGCGGAGTTTGACCTCAACAGCCTGCGCCAATGGTTGGCCGAGGCTGTTGCGGAAGGAAAATCGCGTTCCACCCTGGCACGGCGCACCGCGGCAGCGAAGGGATTTTCTACTTGGGCAGTGCGCGAAGGGCACCTTAAGCGAGACGTTGCTGCCCGCTTAGTTACGCCCAAAGTGGGGCGTCACCTTCCAACGGTTCTCGCTCCGGAGCAAGCCGGCGAGCTTATGGGCAATGCGGTCTCTGCAGATGAAGTCCACTTCCTTCGCGATAGCGCCATCCTAGAGTTGCTCTATGCCTCCGGTATGCGCGTGGCGGAGTTGGTCCGGCTAGACCTAGGCGATATTGATTTTCAACGCGGTACCTTGCACGTCACCGGTAAGGGCAATAAGCAGCGCGTAGTGCCTTTCGGGCACGCAGCGGAAGACGCTTTAAAGCAGTGGATTGACAAAGGCCGTGGAGAAATCGCCACGGCTGAAACTGAAGCGGTTTTTGTTGGCAGCAGGGGAGGGCGCATCGATCAACGCCAGGTGCGCCGCATTGTAGAAAAGGCCGCCAAAGTCACTGGTACACAGGGACTAACCCCGCACGGGGTGCGCCACTCTGCCGCAACCCACCTTTTGGAAGGTGGGGCAGATTTGCGCGTAGTGCAAGAACTGCTGGGGCACTCCTCGCTTAATACCACGCAGATTTATACCCACGTATCCGCGCAGCGCTTGCAGCGCGTATACGACCAAGCCCATCCCCGAGCTTAAAGCGGTTTGAGGCGAATTACCGGCATATCCAGCAGAGATAAAGGATCGATGTAGGTATCTTTTGCGATGAGTGCACCCCAGTGTAGTCCGGGATAGCCATCGACGGGATTGCCTAAACGGCCTATCACTTGGCCCTCGCGGACTTCTTGGCCCTGCTTTACGGAGCCGTGCACGGGCTGATACGTCGTTCTCACTCCATCCGCGTGGGCAATGGAGACAACTGGTTTGCCGGCCACCGTGCCCACAAAGGCGACTTCGCCGTCTTCGGCGGCTACTACCGGCGAGCCTACTGATAGGGCCATGTCGACGCCGCGGTGGCCAGGGCTCCACTTGTGTTCTGGGGCGTCGAATCCACGCAACACCCGCGCCGGGCTAGGTTTTCCGGAAGCAGGGTCGACATAGGCCGTGGCCGGTGGGCAACACAGAATAAGAAGCGAAAGAAGGGTGAGGAAAGTGGTGGGGAGGAAGGTGGGGCGTCGGCAAGCAGGAAATGCGGAGGGGGAAAGGAACTGATTCATGGGCACAGTGTCAGCCGGAAAGAAGCGTTTCGGGAGTCCGTTCTCTTTTAGCTGTGGACAACTTGGGTTGCGTGATGTGATTGAGCCGGTTGTGACGATTGATGCAATGTGGCTGCGGCAAAGTTGTGGATAAGCTGTCTTCGGTTTGGAAAAACCAGCGTAAGGGGATTATTCTTTGGGGCAGCAGTGTGTCCACCTCGTGGAGGCATTGACTACGCGCGGCGAAGTTGTCGCTTCCTGCTGGAAGGAAGAGACAGCCTGACGGTTGACGTGGTCCTTGGAAACAAGGTGTCAGCGGGGCCTTCGTTGCTAGGGTGCGGAATAAAACACCGCACAACTGGAAAACCGAAAGACAAGATAAAAGAAAGCGAGCGAATCATGGCAGTTGTAACCATGCGCGAGCTCCTCGACGCTGGTGTGCACTTTGGTCACCAGACCCGTCGCTGGAATCCGAAGATGCGTCGTTTCATCTTCACCGACCGTAACGGCATCTACATCATCGACCTGCAGCAGACGCTGACCTACATTGACGAGGCTTATGAGTTCGTCAAGGAAACCGTTGCACACGGCGGCACCATCCTGTTCGTTGGTACCAAGAAGCAGGCTCAGGAAGCAGTTGCTGAGGAAGCTACCCGCGTCGGTATGCCTTACGTCAACCACCGCTGGTTGGGCGGCATGCTCACCAACTTCCAGACCGTTTCCAAGCGTCTGAAGCGCATGAAGGAGCTTCAGGCAATGGATGAGCGTGAGGACGGCTACAAGGGCCGCACCAAGAAGGAAGTTCTCATGCTCAACCGTGAGCGTGCCAAGCTCGAGCGCGTCCTGGGTGGCATCTCCGATATGGCCAAGACCCCGTCCGCACTGTGGATTGTTGATACCAACAAGGAGCACATCGCGGTCAAGGAAGCTCGCAAGCTGAATATTCCGGTAGTCGCCATCTTGGACACCAACTGTGATCCGGATGAAGTTGATTTCCCGATCCCAGGCAACGACGACGCCATCCGCTCCACCAAGCTGCTTTCCGGCATCGTTGCTTCCGCTGTAGAGGAAGGCAAGAAGGCGCGCGAGGAGCGCCAGCTGGCTGCAGCTAAGGAAGCTGCCGGCGACTCCGCTGAGAAGGAAAAGCGCGATGCTGAGGCGGCTGCCGCAGCTTCCGACCCGGCTTCCGCGGAAAAGTCTGAGGAAGCATCCGCAGACAAGGCCGAGAAGTAGTCTTAACTTCTCGCTAGGAATTTTCCTCACCTGCGTTTAACTGAATACCCCACGCACTTTTGGTGTGGGGCAGCAAGGGAGTAATTCCTGCCCAAGGCTGTTTACCAACCCCCGCCACCGTGCTGTAACGGCGGCGGGGGTTGGTTTTATCTATGCTGGGTGCTGCTGAAACCAGCTCCACTTTCATACATAGGTGGGAAGGGGTGGTTTCTGCCACCCTAAAGCGGCGCGATTTCACCGCGTCGACTACGCTGTTTGAACGAACACTGTTTGATTTTCAAGGAGGATCGCCCCAACTATGGCGAACTACACTGCTGCAGACGTCAAGGCACTGCGCGAAGCTACCGGCTCCGGCATGCTCGATTGCAAGAAGGCTCTGGAAGAGTCCAACGGCGACTACGATAAGGCCGTTGAGTACCTGCGCATCAAGGGCGCTAAGAACGTCTCCAAGCGCGCTGACCGTGAGGCTACCGAGGGCCTCATCGCCGTTTCTGGCAACACCATGGTCGAGATCAACTGTGAGACCGACTTCGTTGCTAAGAACGAGGCTTTCAAGACCTTCGCAGCCAAGATTGCTGACGCTGCTGCTGAGGCCAAGGCAAACTCCGCTGACGAGCTCAACAACATTGAGATCGACGGCAAGAAGGTCTCCGAGGTCGTGGACGAGGAGTCCGCAAAGACCGGTGAGAAGCTGCAGGCACGCCGTGCGGTTACCGTAGAGAGCGACAACGTTGCCGTTTACCTGCACCAGCGTTCCGCTGACCTGCCGCCAGCAGTGGGCGTGTTGGTTTCCTACGAGGGCAGCGAGGAAGGCGCTCACGCTGCAGCCCTGCAGATTGCTGCCATGAACGCTGAGTACCTCACCCGCGAGGACGTTCCTGCAGAGATCGTTGAAAAGGAGCGCGAGATCGCTGAGGCCACCACTCGTGAGGAGGGCAAGCCAGAGGCAGCCCTGCCGAAGATCGTGGAAGGCCGCCTGAACGGCTTCTTCAAGTCCATCGTTCTGCTGGAGCAGGCTTCCCTGTCTGATAACAAGAAGACCGTAAAGCAGGTTGCTGAAGAAGCTGGCACCACCATCACCGGCTTCGTTCGCTACGAGGTTGGCGCTTAAGCCCACCCCGCTTTAACACTTAGCCCACGAAGGACCACCCTTCGTGGGCTTTGTTGTGCGCTCACCGTGGCAACTAGTGCGGATCGTCCGTTCGCAGGTGAGGGTCCGGCACGTAGCAATTGCCTAGTGGACTGCACCGGCAGGCGGTGTGAGGATGCGAAAGATATATGGGTAAGATAGGGCGGAGATTGAAACTGCCCCGCGTTAAGGAGACGAAGTAGGCGTGACTGCTGCAGATATTAAGCGAACTGGATACAAGCGAGTAATGCTGAAGCTGGGCGGTGAGATGTTCGGCGGCGGCAAGGTCGGTATCGACCCAGACGTGGTTGAAAACGTAGCCCGCCAAATCGCCGAGGTCTCCCGCCAGGGAATCGAAATTGCAGTGGTTATCGGCGGCGGAAACTTCTTCCGCGGCGCGGAGCTTTCCCAGCGCGGCATGGATCGTGCTCGTTCGGACTACATGGGCATGCTGGGCACGGTAATGAATTCTCTCGCATTGCAGGACTTCCTCAAGCAGCAGGGCGTGGACTGCCGCGTGCAGACCTCCATCAACATGGCGCAGATTGCCGAGCCGTATCTGCCGCTGCGCGCTGACCGCCACCTGGAAAAGGGTCGTGTGGTTATCTTTGGCGCCGGCATGGGCATGCCGTACTTCTCCACGGATACCACTGCCGCGCAGCGTGCCCTGGAAATTGGTGCCGAGGTTCTTTTCTTGGCCAAGGCAGTCGATGGCGTCTACTCCGATGACCCACGCACCAACCCGGATGCGGAACTGTACTCCGAAATCACTCCGCGTGAGGTCATTGAAAAGGGCCTCAAGGTTGCAGATGCCACGGCCTTTAGCCTGTGCATGGACAATGATATGCCGATTTTGGTCTTTAACCTGCTGGAGGAGGGCAATATCGCCCGTGCCGCAGGCGGCGAAGTTATCGGCACGCTGGTGCAGTCCTAATACTGTAAGGGCCGCGAACCTGCTACCTTTTTATACAGCCACCCCTATTCGTTTAAGGATGATTTAACCTCATGATCGATGAGATTCAGCTCGAAGCAGAAGAGCACATGACCGCTTCCGTCGAGCACACCCGCGAGCAGCTGGTGACCATTCGTACCGGCCGCGCGAACCCCACCATGTTCAACGGCTTGGTAGCCGAATACTACGGTGTACCTACCCCGATTACCCAGATGGCTACCATTTCCGTACCGGAGCCGCGCATGCTGCTCATCAAGCCTTATGAGCAGTCCATGATTCATGAGATTGAAAACTCCATCCGCAACTCGGATTTGGGCGTGAATCCCACCAACGATGGTCAGGTTCTGCGCGTGACCGTTCCGCAGCTCACGGAGGAGCGTCGTAAGGAAATGGTGAAGCTGGCCAAGAGCAAGGGCGAGGACGGCAAGATTGCTATCCGTAATATTCGCCGCAAGGCCATGGAGCAGTTGAAGAAGCTGCAGAAGGACGGCGACGCCGGCGAGGATGAGGTCATCGCTGCGGAAAAGGAAATGGAAAAGATTACTTCCGGCTACATCGAGCAGGTGGACAAGCTGGTAGAAAATAAGGAAAACGAGCTGATGGAGGTCTAGCACCTCCCGTCATTGCCGCCGTGCCCGTCCCCGGCCGGCGGCGCTTTTTCTGTTCCGCGGCCTACAGCTCCGAAGTCTGGAGTAGGGGAGGGCGAGCAGTGAACGTTAGCGAGGGGGCGCGAAAGAAGCAGCGAAAGGAGCCGGTCACGGTGAGTGACGCCATAAACCGCCGATTGCCTCAGCCGAAGAATGGCGCAGGCCGCGATTTGCCGGCCGCTATCGGCGTTGGCGTAGGCCTCGGCGCACTTGTCGTGCTCGCCGTATGGGCCGGCCCGCTCGCGTGGTACGCGGTCGTCGCCCTTGCAGTTGGCGTTGCCATGTGGGAGGTGCTCAGCCGCCTGCGGGAGCATTCCTACTATATTCCGCGCACGCTGCTCATTATTTTGGGCCAAGCCATGGTGTGGGTCTCGTGGCCACTGGGCGCGCCCGGCCTTGTTGCGGTCTATGTCACCGCTGTGCTGGCGCTCATGTTTGGTCGCCTCTTCCATAATGGTCGCCATCGCCCGCCAATTAACTACCTGCGGGATATGTCCGTCGGCATTTTTGTGCTGACATGGATTCCGCTTTTTGCCACCTTCGCAGCAATGCTGTCGCTGGTATCGACCCCGTTTGCCAGTGGTGCCGCTTCCATCGTCGTCTTCATGTTGTGCGTGGTGGCCTCCGATACTGGTGGCTATATCGCTGGCGTGATGTTTGGCTCGCATCCCATGGCCCCTGCGGTGAGCCCCAAGAAATCGTGGGAGGGCTTTGCCGGGTCCATCCTTTTTGGCGTGGTCACCGGCGCGCTTACCGTGAAGTTCCTGCTCCATCACGATGCCTGGGTGGGCGGCCTAATGGGGCTTGGCCTTGTCATTTGTGCCACCTTGGGCGACTTAGTGGAATCACAGTTTAAGCGTGAGCTGGGAATCAAGGATATGTCGGCCTTGCTGCCAGGCCACGGTGGACTGATGGACCGCCTGGATGGCATGCTGCCTTCCGCCATGGTCACCTGGGTGGCCATTAGCTTCCTGGCAACGTTTACGCCATAGAAGCAGCGGGTACGCAAAAGTCGCCTCTTCCCAAGAGTCCTTCTTAAGAAGGCAGGAAAGGGGGAGAGGCGGCTTGTTGAGACTTATACCTGCTGAGCCTGTTTGCGCAGTTGGCGGCGCAACTCAAACATGCGCCAGCCACCCACCAGAGCCATGATGAGTGCTCCGCCAATGGCGAAGATGAGGAAAGCAATTCCGGCAGGGAACTCACCGGACCAGCCCAGGAAGTTCATGGGAACCTCGTGCTGGTTTTGCATGATGAAAACAATGAGGACAATCAGCAGCAGGAAATCTACGATGAGCGCGATCCAAGTGCTGGCTGCGAAAGATCCCTTCGCCTTGCCGGAAGGCTGGGTGGAGTGAGAAGTAGAGTCAGAGACCGTCGGCTCTAGGCTAGAATCGGTCTCCGGTGCAGAAGTGTTCAGCTCCGTCGAGGAGAGGTCTGCGTCGGAAGAAGAAAAGTCATCTGCGGGGTAATTCGGATTTGTCATGCATCCATTATTTCTTTAAACCTGTCGATTATGCCACTTGGCATGGCTTTCAATTGGAAAAACCCACGCAGACCGTGGAAAGATGGGCAACACTATGGCTCAACCAGTGAAACTTAACTTCTCCGCCCCGCGCCGCGGACTTCCCCCTAAGCACTTCGCGGACCTGACCGAAACCGAGCGTATTGACAAGCTCGCAGAAATTGGCCTGCCTAAATTCCGCGCAAAGCAGCTGGCTAAGCACTATTACGAGCACTATACCGACAATGTAGAGGATATGACCGATATCCCCGCCGGCAAGCGTGAAGCAGTTAAGGAAGCCTTCTTCCCTGAGCTCATGCAGCCTATCCGGACTACTTCCACGGATGACGGCGAGACCACTAAGTCCCTGTGGCGTTTGCATGATGGCACGCTGCTGGAGTCGGTTCTGATGCGCTACCCAGGACGCGCCACGTTGTGTATTTCTTCCCAAGCCGGCTGCGGTATGGCCTGCCCGTTCTGCGCTACCGGCCAGGGCGGTCTAGACCGCAACTTGTCCACGGGCGAGATCGTTGAGCAGTTCCGCCATGCTGCAGCCGCGATGGCAGCAGAAGGTGGCCGCCTGTCCAACGTGGTCTTCATGGGCATGGGTGAGCCACTGGCCAACTACAAGCGCGTGGTGCAGGCCGTGCGTCAGATTACCGGCCAGGATGGTGCCGGCTTTGGTCTTTCCCAGCGCAACGTGACCGTGTCTACGGTGGGCTTGGCTCCGGCAATCCGTAAGCTGGCGGACGAGGATTTGGCCTGCACGCTCGCCGTTTCCTTGCACACTCCGGATGACGAGCTGCGCGATGGCCTCGTGCCGGTCAATAACCGCTGGTCCGTCGATGAGGTGCTCGATGCTGCGCGTTATTACGCGGATAAGTCTGCTCGCCGCGTGTCCATTGAGTATGCCCTGATTCGTGATAAAAATGACCAGGATTTCCGCGCGGATATGCTGGGCCGCAAGCTGCATCAGAAGCTGGGCTCCAAGGTTCACGTCAATGTCATTCCGCTGAACCCCACGCCGGGCTCGGAGTGGGATGCAGCCCCGCAGGACCGCCAAGACGAGTTCGTGCGCCGCGTACAGGCCCAAGGCGTTCCTTGCACGGTGCGCGATACCAAGGGCGATGAGATTGCGGCAGCGTGTGGTCAGCTCGCAGCGGATGAACGGGAAGATAAGTCCGCCTAACTGATAACATTGGCGGATATGATTATTCCGAATTATCCGCCGCTTGCAGATGACCCCACCGCGCAGGCCTTTGCCGTGCGCGGTCTGAATAAATCTTTCGCTGGACGCCCCGCGGTGTCGAATTTGAGCCTCGACATCCCGCGGGGCTCTATTTATGGCATCGTTGGACCTAATGGCGCTGGCAAGACTACCATGCTGACCATGGCGTGCGGTCTGCTGCGCCCAGATAGCGGTGAGGCGTTCATCGCTGGGCACAATACGTGGCAGGAACCGATTGCGGCCAAGGCGGCGATGGGCCTGCTCATTGATGGCGCTCCCGTCTTTGACCGTTTGTCTGGTCCGGAGTACCTGTTCTATCTCGGCGCTTTGCGCAGCATGAACCAAGCCGAGGTGGAGCACCGCAGCGCACAGCTGCTGGACGCCTTGCAGCTTGCCGACGCCGCCGATAAACCCATCGCGGACTATTCCGCCGGCATGACTAAGAAGATCCTTTTGGCAGGTGCGCTCCTGCATAACCCAGAGGTAGTGATCCTCGACGAGCCTTTGGAAGCGGTGGACCCAGTCTCCGGCCAGCTCATTCAGGAGCTCTTGCGCGCCTATGCCGCCCGCGGTGGCACCGTAATCCTGTCTTCACACGTCATGCAATTGGTGGAGGGCTTGTGTGATCATGTAGCCATTATCGCGGGAGGACAGGTGCTATCTGCTGGCCATGTGGAGGAGGTGCGCCAAGGTGGCAGCCTGACGGATGCCTTCATCCACTTTGCCGGTGGGAGTGATTTTGATGCGGGCTCTTTCGATTGGCTGCGTCGTGAAGGCGGCGAGCCGCAGCGTGGGGACGGGGAGGCGTAGGTTCAATGACTTCGACGCTCCTCAAGCTGCACCGCACACTGTGGGTCCGCAATCTCAAGGCGAATGCCGCTGCGGTCATGATCCCTATCTGTCTCTTGCTCTACGGACTCATCGGCCTTGCGTCGCTGGGCGCTCTTGCCGCGGCAGATATCTCCATCGGAACTGGGAACGTGCAAGCCCTTACCGTGGCCCCTGCTGTAGGCACGCTTGCCTTTATCGTTATCACCCTCATCATGCCCAGCGGGGAGAATCAGCTTTCTGCCCGTGAGCTTTCCGCGTTGCCGGTGCGGTTAAAAGACATCACACCGGCGCTTGCTATTGCCTCAGTGCTCAATCTGCGCGCTCCAGTATCAGTCTTGCTCTCCATCGCTTATGCGGTGGCGGGAAGTGTGATCTTGGCGGCCAATGGCAAGGCATTGTTCATCGTGCCCTTCTGCCTGGGCATGCTCTTTGCCCTAGTACTGACGCTGGTTTTAGTGGACCTCGCGGTCTATGTCGGGGTTACTGTCGCGGAGCTAAGCTCGACCACCCTCAAAGTTTTGGGTGCGCTGGCGGTGTTCTTGCTCATCTTTGGTTCTAATCGGCTTGCATCCCTTGCTGGCTCTGACTTCCCATTGGGATCTGTGGGCGAGGGTCTGGCGTGGACGCCCGTTGGCGCACCGGTGGGCTGGGCGCTCGCGCTCGCCCAAGGCGAACCAGTAGTAGCCTTCTTGCAGTTTCTCATCGCCGCGGCGTCGCTGGGCGCAGCCATCTGGGCGTGGCACCGGTTGCTGCGCCTGCAATTCGAGCGCCGCGCACTCTTGTCTCCGAAGCACCAACGCCGCGAAAAGGCGAAAGGGATTAACCGCTTTTCCTTGGGCTCCTTTTCCTATCGCGGACCAGCTGCGATGGAATTTACGCGCTCGTTGCGCTACATCTTCCGTGACTCCCGCCTTATCGGAACCATCATCATGCAGCCGATTCTGGCAATCGTCTTTATCATTCAAGGCTTTACTACTGATTCCGTCATGCCGTCTATAGGAGTGCTATTTCTGGGACTCTTCGGCGGAATTGTAGCCACAAATGATTTTGGCTATGACGGTCCAAGCCTGTGGGTAAAGATGGCCGCACCAGTTCGTCCGCGCACGTTTCTCTACGCGCGGCACTGGGCGCACTTGGCGCCCACAGCCATAACTTTCGTCCTCTCGGCGGCGGTGCTTTTCGCGGTGAGCGCCGACAAAGCGCTCACCGGGTGCTTGATGGTGGTCGCACTGGGAATTTTCATTTCTTCTGCAGGATTGTCATTGCTGCTATCCACCTTTAATCCCTTTGCCACCGCGCGGCCCGGTGGCAGTATGTGGGCAGATAAATCCGGCTACTCGGCCAGTGCCTTCTTAAGCGCCATTTTGAATTTGTTTATTGGTTGGACGCCGATTATCCCTGGCGTCATTCCAATGGCCATCGGCTACGGCTCGAATATGGTACTGGTTGCGCTGGGGTTTATCCTCGTCATCGTGGTTCCAGTTGCGTGTTATATCGTTGCCCTCCGGGTAAGCGGAAAACGCGTGGACAACTCCCTGCCTGAGATTTACGCCAAGGTGGGGCACTGGGTGTCTTAATCCTCCGGCCCCCGCGACAGTGGCCGTATCGCTGCCCTCCCAGGGCGCGGTTGGGTCCGTGGGGCTGGGAGTGGGTCCTAAACGACAGAATGTGTTGGTGAGGAGGAGGGGCGTCGCCAAGCGGAGGCATAAAGAAACCACCGACCTTCGCGGGGAAGGGCGGCGGTAGCTAAAGCGTACTAAAAGCTTAGAGCGTGTGCTTGCCGGAGGAAACCGGGGTGGCGTTGTTGGTGCCTGGCTCAACGCGCAGGTGAGAAACGCGGGAAGGCTCAATGTTGAGCGCGCGCAGCTGGGAATCGGTCAGCTCGGCGTATACGCCGGTGTTGGTCTTCTGGTCGTAGACCCAGTCCGGCTCCTGGTGGCCCACCGGCTGGTTGCGGGCGGTCACGGTGCGGACCTGGTGCAACTTAGGCTGGAAAGCGTGGATGAGCAGGCCAACGGCGATCAAGATAGCCAAGGCAATGAGCCAGATGGTCTCAACGTGGCCCTTGTGGTTACCAAAGTTGTAGGCAAGCAGGAACAGGACAGAGATCCAACCGGCGATCTGTACGCCAGAGCGGCTGATGCGGGACCAACCGAATCCTGCGGATGGGACGTCCTCAGTAGAAACACCGTCAAATACCTGCGGTACCGGCTTGTGGGAAGACACTTGCTCTCCTTCGCTTCTGCGTGTGTCCGTCTGTGCGATGGGCATGCGGGCACACCAATGCCATTTGTCTGCTACACATTCTAAAACATCGCACCTGAGATGGCGATTAAACACCCCCGTCGCAGTGCGGCGTACCTGGCGCGCACGCCCAATGGTGGTGGGCGCTAGGGTGGAGGCGTGACTACTCAGCGAATACTCATTCTTGGTTCCACCGGTTCAATCGGCACGCAGGCTCTGGAAGTCATTGCGGATAATCCCGATAAATTCGACGTCGTGGGAATCGCTGCGGGTGGCTCCAACCCGCAGCTCATCATCGAACAAGCCCGTAGCCTCAACCTTTCGTTTGACCACGTTGCCGTGGCCAACGAGGCCGCCGCCGCCGAGGTGTCGGCCGCTTTAGGCGGTTCGGTCTTGAGTGGCGCCGACGCTGCAGAGCACCTAGTGCGCTCGGCCCCGGCCGATACGGTACTCAATGCCTTGGTGGGGTCTTTGGGGCTCAAGGCCACCTTGGCCACTCTGGAGATGGGCGAGTATTTAGCCTTGGCCAATAAGGAATCCCTCGTGGCGGGTGGCACGCTGGTTACGCAGAAGGCGCGCCCTGGCCAGATCATCCCCGTTGACTCGGAGCATTCCGCCATGGCGCAGTGCCTGCGTGCCGGCGAGGAAGGGGAGCTGGATAAGCTCGTCCTTACCGCCTCAGGCGGCCCCTTCCGCGGTTGGTCGCGCGAAGAAATGTGGGACGTGACCCCTGAGCAGGCAGCGCAGCACCCTACGTGGTCGATGGGGCAGATGAATACCCTCAACTCCGCCACCCTCATTAACAAGGGCCTGGAGCTGATTGAAGCCACCCTGCTCTTTGACATCGCCCCGGAGCGCATCGACGTCACCGTGCACCCGCAGTCCATCATTCACTCCATGGCCACCTTCAAGGATGGCTGCACCATCGCCCAGGTCTCACCGCCATCAATGAAGCTGCCCATTTCGCTAGCGCTGAATTGGCCGCACCGCGTCCCAGGAGCCCAGCCGTCCTTGGACTTTGCGCAGGCACACGATTGGCGTTTTGAGCCGCTTGACGATGCCGCCTTTCCCGCCGTCAACCTCGCCCGCCGGGCCGCGGCCGAGGGAACAGGGGTCATCTACAACGCCGCCAATGAGGAAGCAGCTGCCGCGTTCTTGTCTGGGCGCATCCATTTCCCGGAGATCGTGGACGTCGTGGGCACGATCCTTGATTCCGCATCCGAGTTTGCTGGTGTAGTCTCTAGCCTCGATGAAATCCTCGCGGTAGAAGGCGAGGCGCGCAGGCGCGCGAATGCGCTGATTGATTCGCTGGCTGACTAGAAAGCTTTCACACCATGGCAAACTTGCTGGGCATTGTGTTTTTCGCCCTCGGCATCGGGCTTACCGTAGCGCTGCACGAAGCAGGCCATATGCTCACCGCGCGCGCCTTTGGCATGCGCGTGCGCCGTTATTTTATTGGCTTTGGGCCGCGCCTATTTTCCTTCCGGAAGGGCCATACCGAATATGGGCTTGCGGCCTTCCCTGTGGGCGGGTTTTGCGATATCGCTGGCATGACGGCTCAGGATGAATTCCTCACCGAGGAAGAAGAACCCCATGCGATGTATAAAAAACCGTGGTGGCAGCGCATTATCGTGATGGCCGGCGGCATCGGTGTCAACCTGATTTTGGGCTTTGTCATCCTCTACTTTGTGGCGATGACGGCCGGCCTGCCCAATCCGGATGCTGATGTTCGCCCGCGCGTGGGCGAGGTGACTTGCTCGGCCAATCAGAAGCCGAACCAAGAGCTAGAGACGTGCACGGGTAAAGGCCCCGCTGGAAAGGCCGGCGTGCAGGAGGGCGATATTATTGTGGCCCTCGATGGCCAGAAGCTGGATTCTTTTACCCAGCTGCGCGATGAGGTAATGCAGCGCCCCGGCGAGACCATCACGCTGACGGTTGAGCGCGGTGGGGAAGAAAGGGACTTCCCGGTTCAGCTCGATACGGTCAAGCGATTGAACCACGACGGCGAGCTAGTGGATGCTGGCTCAATTGGGCTGAGCAATCAGCTTATCGATGTCGTCGAAAAGCACGGCGCCGTCGACGCCCTACCGGCAACCTGGCGCTTTAGCACCTACTCGCTGAGCGCAACGATCGACGGGCTGAAGCAATTCCCGGGCAAAATTCCGGGTGTGGTGGCCTCCATCTTCGGCCACGAACGCGAGGCCGATGGCCCGATGTCCGTCGTCGGCGCTTCCCGCGTGGGCGGCGAATTGGCGGAGCGCTCCCTGTGGTCGATGTTCTTTATGATGCTGGCCACGCTGAACTTCTTCCTCGCGCTCTTTAACCTGATTCCGTTGCCACCTTTTGACGGCGGACATATCGCCGTCATCATCTATGAAAAGCTGCGTGATGGCATCCGCAAAATGGCGGGCAAGCCAGCTCTGGGCCCGGCCGATTACACCAAGCTGATGCCGGTGACCTATGTGATGGCCGCGCTGCTAATGGGCGTTGGGGCTATCGTTATTGTCGCCGATGTGGTTAACCCCATCCGCCTATTTGGCTAGCCGCCGCGACCCCCGCTGCGCGCACTTCAGGCATAAAGCAAGCAGTGCTAGAGTGGGGGCGTTAATCACCCACCGTATGTATTTACTGTGCTTCAACAAGGAGAATTCATGTCGACCCCCATCGGTCTAGGAATCCCAGACGGCCCACCACCAGTCCTGCACCCGCGCCGCAAGACTCGTCAGCTGCAGGTGGGCCCGGTCGGCGTCGGCTCTGACTCGCCCATCTCGGTGCAGTCAATGACCAATACCAAGACGCACGACATTAACGGCACGCTGCAGCAGATCGCGCAGCTGACCGCTTCCGGCTGCGATATCGTGCGCGTGGCTTGCCCTAAGCCCATCGACGCGGAGGCACTTCCGGCCATTGCCAAGAAGTCTCCGATCCCGGTGATTGCGGATATCCACTTCCAGCCGAAGTACATCTTCCAGGCCATCGATGCTGGTTGCGCCGCCATCCGCGTAAACCCGGGCAATATCCGCGAGTTCGATGGCCGTGTGAAGGAAGTTGCTAAGGCCGCAGGCGATGCCGGCATTCCCATCCGCATCGGCGTGAATGGTGGTTCTTTGGACAAGCGCCTGCTGGAAAAGTACGGCAAGGCCACCCCGGAGGCACTCGTCGAGTCCGCTATTTGGGAGGCTGGCCTCTTTGAGGAGCACGGTTATGGCGATATCGCTATTTCCGTTAAGCACTCCGATCCGGTTCTGATGGTGGAGGCCTACCGCCAGCTGGCGGAAAAGACTGATTACCCGCTGCACCTTGGCGTGACCGAGGCTGGTCCAAAGTTCATGGGCACCATCAAGTCTTCCGTGGCCTTCGGTGCACTGCTGGCAGAGGGCATTGGCGATACCATTCGCGTGTCCCTGTCCGCCCCGCCGGTGGAGGAAATCAAGGTGGGCGACCAGATTCTGCAGTCGCTCAACCTGCGCCCGCGCAAGCTGGAGATCGTCTCCTGCCCGTCCTGCGGCCGCGCCCAGGTGGACGTCTACAAGCTGGCAGAAGAAGTTACCGCCGGCTTGGACGGCATGGAGTTCCCGCTGCGCGTTGCCGTGATGGGCTGTGTTGTCAACGGCCCAGGCGAGGCCCGCGATGCCGATCTCGGTGTTGCTTCTGGCAATGGCAAGGGTCAGATCTTTGTTAAGGGCGAGGTCGTTCGCACCGTGCCGGAAGACAAGATCGTGGAGACCCTCATTGAAGAGGCCATGCGCATTGCCGATGAGCAGGGTATGGAAGCCGTGGAAGGCGCCAAGGCTGAGGTTCGCGTAACCCAGTAATTCACCCACTTTGAGCAGACTGCCCCGCACTTCGGTGTGGGGCAGTCTTTTTTGGCGCTTGCGCTGCTAGAGTGCCAAGACATGAAGAAGTTGGTCGCGCTGGTTGCAACTATCACGCTCGCCTCCACCAGCGTGGTTGCCTGTACGCCGAAGCCGGTCTCTGCGGAACCGGTGGCGGAGGAATTCCTCCAGGGGATGGAGTCCCGGAATAATGACGGTTTAGCCGCGCTTACCGACGCCCCCTCGGACGCCACCTCCGCCCTCGATGCCACCTACTCCGGCCTGCAAGCCGAGGGGCTCGACATGGAGCTTGAAGGCGTGGACCAGGATGAGAACCTCGCCACGGCGAACTACAAGGTCACCTGGGACCTGCCCAAGGACCGCACCTTGAGCTATGACACGCAGATGACGCTGACCAAGACTGAGGATGAGTGGACGGTGCGGTGGAAGCCGAGCCTTATCCACCCCGACCTGGGAGCAAATCAGCACCTGGAACTGCGTGCGCTGGAAGCAGAGCGCGCCAGCGTGGTTTCTTCCAACGGGGTGGAATTGATGAGCCCGGGGCTGAATTACCGGCTGGTGGTAGATACCAGCTCGCTGGATGATGTGCGGCCCACCGCTTCCAAGATCAGCGGCGCACTTGCTGCCGCCCATCGCCAGGATGACTCCATTGCGGAGATGGATGCCAAGGATCTGGCCAAAAAATTGGAGGATGCAGACGGCTCCTTTTCCGTGACCATGTTTACGGAGGACCAAGCCAAGGCCGTGCGCCCCAAGGTGGAAGGCATAGACGGCGTGCGCCTCAATGAAGAACCGGCTCTGGTCACCCGCGACCGTGGGCTGGCACCCGATCTGATGTCGCGTGTGCGCTCCGCGGTCCAAGATGAAGTCGATGGCCAAACCGGCTGGTCCATTTCTGTGGTCAATGAAAATGGTGCGGCGCTCTCTGATGTGGAAAAGCACGACCCTGATGCGGCACCGTCGATCAAGGTAGGCCTAGACTACGACGTGCAGCGTGCCGCGCAGGAGGCGGTCAATGAGCGTGCCGATTCCCAGGCCATGCTCGTAGCCATCCGCCCCTCCAACGGCGATATCCTAGCCGTCGCCCAAACCGAGAAGGCCGATGAAGACGGCGACGTAGCCCTCCAAGGCCAGTACCCGCCGGGCTCGGTGTTCAAGATTCTCACCGCCGCGGCTGGCGTAGAAAAGCAGGGGCTTAATACCGATACCATCGTTCCGTGCCCGGGCACCATGGATATCTTTGGCCGCGTGGTGACCAACTATAATGCCTTCGCCCTAGGCAGCGTTCCGCTCAGCCAAGCCTTTGCACAATCGTGCAACACTACCTTCGCGGATATTTCCACCAAGCTTAAGCCTGGTGAGTTGAAGGATATGGGCAAAAAGTTTGGCTTCGGCGTGGAATACGATATCCCGGGCCTTACTACCATTACCGGTTCCATTCCGGAGGGCAAAGAACCACTCGAGCGCACTGAATCTGGCTATGGACAGGGTTACGACTTGGCTAGCCCTTTCGGCATGGCGCTTGTCTCCGCAACGGTTGCCAATGGCAAGACGCCTACGCCCACGCTTATCGAAGGCCACGAAACCAAAGCCTCCGATAAGCCGCAGCAGATTTCGAAGCCTGTGCTAGATAACGTCCGCGCCATGATGCGCCAAGTGGTTACTAGCGGTACCGCACGCAGCATGGCGGCGGGCGGCACGATTTACGGCAAGACCGGTGAGGCCGAGATTAACGAGGGCTCGCACGCCTGGTTTACCGGTTACCGGGAAGAAGACGATATCGCCTTTGCCACCCTCGTGGTTTTGGGCGGCGGCTCCGATGTCTCGGTCAATATCACTAGCAACTTCTTGCAGAAGGTCGATGACTACCGGTCCGGACCGCACGAGGGTGCGGCTCCGCCGGCCGAGGGATAGACCTAGACCCAGAGCTGAAGCTACGGCCCTAGCTTATGACCCCGGCTGCTGCATTATGGGCGCAGAGGACTACCATGGGAAACCATGAGTAATCGAGGAAAGCTAAAGCCAGGCAAGCCCACTCCGATCCTCACCGTGCCGGAGAGCATTGAGCGACCGGAGTACGTGTGGAAGGACGAGGTACAAGAGGGCATTGGTGAGCCCTACGTCCAGTCCCCAGAGGTTATTGAGAAGATGCGCGAGGCCTGCAAAATCGCGGCCAACGCCCTCAAGGAGGCTGGAAAGGCCGTGCAGCCGGGCGTAACCACTGATTACGTGGACCGCGTAGCGCACGAGTACATGTGCGACCACGGCGCTTACCCGTCTACGCTAGGCTACCGCGGCTTCCCCAAGTCCAGCTGCGTCTCCCTCAATGAGATTGTTTGCCACGGCATCCCGGATACCACCGTGATTGAGGACGGCGACATCGTCAATATCGATATCACCGCTTATAAGAACGGCGTCCACGGTGATAATAACGCCACCTTCCTCGCCGGTAACGTCTCCGAGGAACACCGCCTGCTGGTAGAGCGCACCAAGGAGGCCACCATGCGCGGCATCAAGGCCGCAAAGCCTGGCCGCGAGATCAATGTCATTGGTCGCGTGATTGAGTCTTATGCCAAGCGTTTTGGCTACAACGTCGTGCGCGACTTCACCGGCCATGGCGTCGGCCCAACCTTCCATAACGGCCTTGTTGTCCTGCACCATGACTCGACCGTTTACCGCGACATCCTTGAGCCTGGTATGACCCTGACTGTTGAGCCGATGATTAACCTTGGCTCCCTGGATTACGAGATCTGGGATGATGACTGGACCGTGCAAAACACCGACGGCAAGTTCACCGCCCAGTTTGAGCACACCCTCGTCATTACCGAGGACGGCAACGAAATCCTCACCATTCCAGATGAGGACTAGTACTTAGTCTCAGAACAAACTGAAGGCCGCCTCCATTTCCAGAGAAGGGGAGTGGAGGCGGCCTTTGTATTCTTGCCGACTTCCCACGGAGCAGTCGGCCGTATCGGAGCGACTATACATAGCAAAAAGGGCCTCGTTACAAGAACGAGGCCCGTGCAAGCCCTAGCTATCTAGAGCCAATCTGCGGCTAACAATTAGCGGCGGAAGATTGGGTCCAGGATGTGCTGCGGGATGATGCCGTTGTAAACAGCGTAGTTGTAAGCGCCGATGATTGCGCCGATAACGGAGGTGATGCCCAGTGCGGTAGCACCCTTCTTCCAGTTGGAAGCCCACTCCGGGATGGTTTCGGAGGTTTCCTTGCCGAACATGTCCTCGCCGGTGACCTGGTTGTCTGCAGTTACTACCGGCTTGCCGTCCTCGCCCGGAGTCCATGCGCCCCACTCCTTGCCCTTCTGGGTGAAGGAGCTGGAGGACAGGGAGGAACCGGTGCTCTCGTTGGCGGTGGAGGACTCTGCAGAAGCGACGGCAACGCCGCCGAAAGCTACGGTGACAGCGGTAGCAGCAGCAACGGCTGCGGTGCGGAAGTTACGCATTGTGAAAATTACCTTTCGGAAGTTTTGATTGAGCCGTGTGGCTGTTGCTTAGAAGGACGGGCCGTGTACGAAGAAGTTGTAAACAGGGCCGATGATGCCGCCGAGCAGGGCACCAACGCCTGCTACAACGGTTGCACCGTAGAAGACCTTTGCCCATGCTGGCTGGCCGGAGAAGTCCTTGGAAGAACCAAAGATGGCAACGCCGTTAGCTGCCTTGTCGCCCTCGAGCTTGTGGCCAAGCTTGGAGGACAGGGAAGGGGTGTAGTCCTCTGGAGTCTGGTCCTCGGCCTGGCCTTTACCAGTCTTGGAAGGGTTAGCCTGCTCTACGGTGACGTTGTTGCCGTTCTGGTTGACGGTGTCGGCAGCGGAAGCGACGGTGGTGCCGCCGAAGGCAACGGCGAGAGCGGTTGCGCCAGCGATTGCTGCATTGCGGATACGCATATCAAAATTCCTTAAAAGTCGTACTTGCAAGGCTTCCGCACTGGGAAACCAAAGTGTTATTGAATACACAGGCGGTATTCATAAACACGCGGTAGCCGTGTTCGTATCGGCTCGAGCCGGTGTCCCAAGTGAATTTAGTAAAACTCCCGTCCTTTTGCACGTCAAAGACCGGAATTTCAGCGATTAAATTAATTTGGGCCCCTTTATGGTGGTGAATTGCCTGAAATTGTGAATGGTGCTTCCTTGGTGTGAAGTGGGAAAACGCCCTAAACCCTGGGAAGAAACTGGAGGGATGTGAGAAGGATCACGTAACAGTTCACTTATTCCACTCCAGTCCCAAAAGGGCATTTTCCACTACTTCTGGCAGCGCAGGGTGGATCCAATATTGGTTGCGAGTGAACTCCCGCATGTCCAACTTGTAGGCCATCGCGGTAATCAATTGCTGGATCAAGGTTGAGGCCTGCGGGCCCATCAGGTGAGCACCGAGAAGCTGCCCAGTCGCGCGGTCTGCTACTAGCTTGCAGATGCCGGTGTGATCTTCCATAGCCCAGCCGTAGGCAACGTCGCCAAAGTTCTGTACTTTCACGGTGACGTCGAAGCCCTTCTGGCGTGCCTGCTTCTCAGTTAGGCCCACTGTGGCGATCTGTGGGTGGGTAAAGATCGCGGCAGGGACATTGTCATGGGGCAGTGGGCGGAGATCTTCTGGGTGGAGCAGGTTGTGCTGCACGGCGCGTGTCTCCGCATTTGCTACGTGCTTGAGCATGTACGGCGAGGAGACATCGCCAAGCGCCCAAACGCCCTCGGCGGTGGTGCGGCCGAACTCGTCGGTGCTCACGCGGGCGTCGGTAAGCAGCTCAATGCCGGCCTTGTCCAGATCCATCTGATCGCCGTTTGGGGTGCGCCCAGTAGCAACCAGAATCGCTTCCGCTTCCACAGACTCACCATTGTCGAGCTCCAACCGCACGCCCGTGTCAGTTTCCTCGAGCTTGGTGCCATTGGCTATGCGCACATCAAAGCGATCGCGCGCAATCTGGTTGAAGCGGCTGGACAGGTCATCATCCAAGTGGCGCAGCAAGGTCTCGGAGCGATTGACCACGGTCACCTTGGTGCCGAGGCCGTCAAAGACATGGGCAAACTCCATGGCGATATAGCCACCGCCTACCACAATGAGGCTTTCTGGCTGGTGGTCCATGCGCATGATGTCTTCATTGGTGTAGTACTTCACGCCCGAGTTGGCATAGACCTCCGGAATGACCGGACGGGAGCCGGCGGCAATGACGATCTGGTCGCCGCTGATGACATGCTCGCCGGTCTGAATGGTCTTCGGGCCGACAAAACGGGCGTGCTCGTCGTACACGGTGATATTAGGGGTTTCTTCGCCGCGGCGGTACTGTTCGCCGCCCTGGGCAATCTGGTCGATGCGGTTGGTAAAGACTCGGTTCACGATGGAGTCCCAATCCACGCTATTGACCTGAGCATCAAGGCCGAGCCGGCCGGCCTCGCGCGCCGCTAGGGCAATATCGGCGGCGTAGACATACATCTTGGTGGGAATGCAGCCTACGTTGAGGCAGGTGCCGCCGAAGGTGCCCTTTTCAATGATGGCGATTTTCTGGTCATCAAAATCCGGGCTAGGGATGGAGTTTCCGGAGCCAGTGCCGATGATGATGAGGTCGAAATGTTCCTCGGCAGCGGGCGTGTGGGACTGGTGTGAAGTAGTCACGTTTATTCCTTATATATAGGGACTAAATTACTGAGTGGATTGTGGGGCGTCGAGGACGGTGGGCAGCCACGTGTCACAGGCGTCAAAAGCTTCTTGGAGCGGGTCCGGAAGCGATAGGAACACATCGTGCCTAGCCCCCTTGATGGGATGCAAGGTGTAGTGGGCACTAAGTTCCTTTGCCCAGCGCCGCGTTTGCGCAACGTCGATGATGACATCTGCGTGGTTCACGCTGTCGGAGTAGGGCTGACCCAATTGGGTGCGAGTGGACTGCAGCGTCAAGATGGGGACGCCAGTATCAACGCGGCCGCTGTGGATAGCGTCAAAGCCATGGAATACCGCGGCTATCCAACCGACATATTTCTTATGGCCGGCCAGCGGCTTAAAGCGAAGATCAAAAACCCAGTCGCCGTAGAAATCCTTGTGCACGGACTCGCCATAGGCGGTGAGGTTGCCACCGGGTAGGGGAGTCATGGGGGCGATGCGGCCCAATGTGTAGAGCAGCGGCTTGAGTGGTGTGAGGACCTGGCCGGGCACGCCCATCATGTCGAGCCACGGACTATTAAGGATGAGGCCCGCCAAGCGCTGGTGGCGTTCTTGGTCAGTTCGGCGCAGATGATCCATCCACAGCGGGGCGATCAAGCCACCGGTGGAGTGGGCGATGAAGATGACCTCATCATTGGGGATCGCATCAAGTGCGGCGGTGAGGTCTGTAAAGTACAGCGCCAGATCCGAAGCATAGTGCCACGACTGGCCCGAGCGGCGCGAGCGGCCGCACTTGCGGAGATCGATGGCATAAAAGTCATAACCTTCGGCGGCAAAGTGCTCGGCTACGTGGGTGTGGAAGAAATAATCGGTCATGCCGTGTAGCCACACCAGCGCCGGGCGTGACGGGGCGGCTGACTCGTGTGCAGTATCACCCGCGTGTTCCGGCGCGTAGTGCACCAGCGTGGTGACCACGTCGCCCTCGCCATCGGGGTCTGTGCCCAAGTCAATGGTGGCAGCTTCATAGTCGGGGCCAAGTTTGTCCGGGGCCCATACCGGGGAGTGTGTAACCATGCCTCGATTCTAGGTGCAAGGAAGAAGTTATGGTGTGGCCACTGGGGTGTAAATAGTGGGGGCGGAAATTCCCACATTTTTGCCACTGGTCTGGGGGAGAAATCCCAAATTGGATGAGAAAAGCGTAGAGTAAGGCCTTAATGCGTGACGCACTGCCAGGTTGTCATAGTGCAGCGATGGTGGCGCGGGGCGCTAAGCGCTAAAAATCAAGGCGTAGACCGCGCCGATGGATATCTATTTTCAATTCGAAGAGGTAATAACACAGTGTCCTCCGCTAAGAAGACAGCACAGGTTGTAGACGAGGTCGATGTAGCACTAATCGGTGCTGGCATCATGAGCGCCACCCTGGGTGCTATGCTCCGCGAGTTGGAGCCCAGCTGGACCCAAATGGTCTTTGAGCGCCTCGATGGCCCCGCATTGGAGTCCTCCTCCCCGTGGAATAACGCCGGTACCGGCCACTCCGCACTGTGCGAGCTGAACTACACCCCGGAGAAGAACGGCCGCATTGATATCTCCAAGGCTCTGGGCATCAACGAGAAGTTCCAGAAGTCTCGCCAGTTCTGGTCCCACCAGCTCAACAACGGTATTCTCACCGACCCGAGCGAATTCATTAACCCGGTTCCGCACGTGTCCTTCGCACAGGGCGAAATCCAGGTAGATTACCTCAAGCGCCGCTATGATGTGCTGAGCGAGAAGCACATGTTCCCGGGCATGCAGTTCTCCGCAGACGATTCCGATTTTGCTGAAAAGCTGCCACTGATGGCGAAGGGCCGTGACTTCTCCAATAAGGTGGCCATTTCCTGGACCGACGCTGGTACTGACGTCAACTTTGGCGCACTGACCAAGCAGTTCCTGACCGCAGCTAAGGCCTCCGGCACCGAGATCCGCTACGGACATGAAGTCATCGACATCAAGCGTGATGGCTCCGCGTGGAAGGTGTACTCCAAGAACAAGCACACCGGCGACATCACCGTAGTCAAGGCTAAGTTCGTCTTCGTTGGTGCCGGCGGTTACGCCCTGGACCTGCTGCGTAAGGCAAAGGTGAAGGAAGTTGCCGGTTATGCAGGCTTCCCAGTATCCGGTCTGTGGCTGCGCTCCAAGAACCCTGAGCTTATTGAGCAGCACCAGGCAAAGGTCTACGGCAAGGCTGCCGTGGGTGCCCCGCCAATGTCCGTGCCGCACCTGGATACCCGCGTTATCGACGGCGAGAAAGGCCTGCTTTTCGGTCCTTACGGTGGCTGGAGCCCGAAGTTCCTGAAGAAGGGCACCTACCTGGACCTGTTCAAGTCCATCCGCCCCGACAACATCACCTCTTACCTCGGCGTTGCCGTGCAGGAGTTCGGCCTAACCAAGTACCTGGTGGATGAGGTGCGCAAGAGCTTCTCGGACCGCGTGGAAGCCCTGCGCGAGTACGTACCGGAAGCAAAGGAAAGCGACTGGGAAACCGTTATCGCTGGCCAGCGCGTCCAGGTGATTAAGCCTGCTGGTGCCCCGCAGTTCGGTTCCCTCGAGTTCGGCACCACCCTGGTGAATAACCAGGAGGGCAATATCGCCGGCCTGCTCGGCGCTTCCCCGGGTGCATCCATTGCCCCGGCCGTCATGCTGGAGCTGCTGGAGCGTTGCTTCGGCGAGCACATGATTGATTGGGCAGACAAGATTCGCGAGATGGTTCCGTCTTATGGCATCAAGCTGCGCAACGATGAGAAGCTGTACGACGAGATGTGGGAGTACACCCAGAAGACCCTGAAGCTGGACCGCTAAGAGCTAGCTTTCGGCCTCACAAACCCTCGCACCCCCTTCGTGCCGGTGCGAGGGTTTCGTGCGTCCTAGGCAGGTAATGGCAGCCCTAGGTGCCGCAGTAGGTGAGGTAGCCCTCGAGACCGTTAGGATCCGGCGATTCGAAGGTGGGGTTGGGCTCCCACGGGTGGGTGACCGCGTGGAGGAGCTCCTGATACGGGCCCATCTCCCCGCGTTCGGCAGCATCCAGCGCGGATTCTACGGCGAGGTTGCGCGGGATAACCCGCGGCATGGCGCTATCGACGCGGGAAGGATCGGGCGAGGACGCAAGGTAGTCATCCAAGAAGTCTCCCTTGGCAAAGAGCTCGCGGGCGTGGGTGCGGTGGCCTGCGGCGGCGTCGGCAAGAGCGCGGTGAGCCAGCGTGATATCTGGGCCGTTGAGCTGCATGGCAGCCGCATAAGAAGAAGCGACTTCTAGAGAGGTATCCAAAGCCTTCGCCACATCTGCCCTGTGCTGGTCCGCAAAGCGGACGGTAAAGCCGTTGATGGATTCTTGGGCAAAGCTCATGGCCTTATTCATGTCCATATCAAAAAGCGGCAGGAGGGATTCCGCCAAGCGGGCCAGGTTCCATCCCAGAATGGAGGGCTGATTGCCAAAGGCATACCGGCCCTGTCTATCGATGCTGGAAAAGACCGTCGCGGGCGAATAGGCCTCCATAAAGGCACAGGGGCCATAGTCAATGGTCTCGCCAGAGATGGTGGTGTTATCCGTATTCATCACGCCATGAATAAAGCCCAAGCGCATCCAGTGGGACACGGTGCGGATCTGCGCATCCATCACCTGGGTGAAAAATTCCTGGTAGTCCGCGCCAGGGTAGTGGCGCGCAATGGCATAGTCGGCCAACTGGCGGGTGTAGTCCGTCTGCGCGGCTAGGTGAAAGGTGCCGACGCGGATATGGCTGGCTGCCACGCGTACCACAATGCCGGCCGGTTGCACGTGCCCGCGCTGAATGGGCCGTCCGGTGGAGATAACCGCCAGCGCCCGGGTGGTGGGAACACCCAAAGCATGCATAGCCTCAGAGACTAGGTACTCGCGCAGCATGGAAGACAGCGTTCCGCGGCCATCGGACCCGAGGCGGGAAAAGGGAGTAAGTCCAGTTCCTTTGGCATGGAGATCCCATAGCCGCCCGTCCTTATCCACCTCGCCCAAAAGCATGGCTCGGCCGTCTCCCATCTGCGGGTTAAACGCACCGAATTGGAAGCCGGAATAGGCCATGGCGTGGCCGCCCGCGCGGCCGGTAAGGAAATCCATGCCCTCGGAGGAGCGCAGCCAGTCCGGGTCGAGTCCTAACTCCATGGCGAGTTCCTCATTTAGGATGACCATCTCTGGGTTCGGCTGCTCCTCACCCTCGGTGGGGCGAACCAAGTGGGGGAGCTTCTGGGCAAAATCGTGGTGTAGCTGCATCTAAACCTCCAGTGTTCCGCGCACGCGAATCTGGGCGCGACCGCCTACCCAAATATCCGTGCCGTCATCGTTGATAAATACTTCGCCCGCTCGGCCTATCTGGCTGCCTTGTGTTGCGGTATAACGCGTTGGCACCAGGTTACGCGAGCGCATAAACTGCGCGGCGCCGCCATTGAAAGAACCGGTGACTGGGTCTTCGAATTGCGTGGTAAACGCCCGCACCTCATAGGCCGACTCGCCCTCTGCGGCGTTGGGATTAAGGCCCACTACGCCGACCTTGGGGCGCTCGGATCGAGGCTCAACCGCGCGCACCGCCGCGGCATCGCGTAATTGAAGCAGGCGCCAGCCCGGGCCATTGTCCACCCAGCCATGGTCAACAATATCCGCGCTATCTAGCCCCAGCCCACCGCAGGCCTCCTTCAGATCCGCCGGGCTTAGCGGTTCATCGCGGCGCAGCGGCGGGGTAGCAAAGGACAAGACTTCGCCCTCTTCGCGGACGGTTACCAAGCCCACGCCGCATTCTTGGACGATAGTTCCCTCTGTCTGCGGGTTATTGCCTAGCGCCCGCCACGCGGCAGCGCTGCCCAAGGTGGGGTGGCCGGCAAAATCAAACTCTTCGTACGGGGTGAAAATGCGCACGCGGTAGTCCGCGCGGGCGTCGCTAGGCTCGAGCAAGAAGGTGGTTTCAGAAAAGTTGGTCCAGTTCGCGATTGCCTGCATCTGCTCGGTACTTAGGCCATCGGCGCCCGCAACCACCGCCAAGGCATTGCCGTTAAAGGCACCGGTGGCAAAAACATCAACCTCAAAGAACTCGTGGTGCATGCCCGCCAGTCTAGTCAGCCCCAGGGATGAGGACTATGGCCTAAAGCCTGCGCTAGCCTAGAAAGCCATGAAGAAGCTATGGCCCGATGCACTTCGCGCGTGGGTAGGCCCACCGTGGAGAATTATCATTCCACTGTTTTTCTGGGGTTCTTCTGCTTCTTATGCTGCTGATGTATTGGACGGGGACTCCCTCTTTCACAAAGGCGTTTTAGTTCTTTTTTGCGTGGTCCTTCCATTGGCGTTGTGGCTGCAACCTAAGTTGAAGGAAAAGGCGATAGGCGCAATCGCCATTGTTTTTACCCTGTGTCTTTTTACCCCTTTGGCCGCGTTGAGTAACGTCCATGCTTTTCCCTTGGCGTATTGCGTTTTTCTCATTGGGGCGCATTCCCCGAAGCGCATGCGCCGTGTATGGATTGTCTGGATAGGCGTAGGCACCCTTTTCTCTGTGTGGGCACAGCACTTTGGCAACCTTATCTTTAGGCATATCGATTTTGGGCTCGAGGGGGCACAAATTGATCCCCTAGCGTCCTTAGCCTCCGTTGTTATCATCGCGTGGCCAGTCATGGGATTTTTCTTCTTGCTTGGGACCAATGACCGCAAAAAGCGCGAGGACCAGCAACTGTTGAAAGAACGCGCGGAAATGGCCGGTGCGGTAGAGCGCAACCGCATTGCCCGCGAGATGCATGACATCGTGGCGCATAACTTAGCGGGCGTTATCGCTCTTGCCGACGGCGCCCGGTTCGCCGCCGCCAAAAATCCCGCAGCGGCCACAGAAGCCTTGGAAACCATCGCCTCCACCTCCCGCGATTCCCTCAAGCAGATGCGCGGTTTGCTCTCCGTGCTGCGAGATGGTGATTCCCGCGCCGATACCAAGGCACCCGGTGCCAGCGATATCGCAGGACTCATCTCGGAAGCCCGCCGCAGCGGCTTCGATATCACCGTGCACGGGCTGGAGGACCTGCCGACCGAAAGCGACGAACTCTACCAATTCACCGTCTACCGCGTGGTGCAAGAAATTTTGACCAACATGCTCAAGCATTCCCGCGATAAAAGGGGAGTACTGCGCTTCCGCTCTACTGGAAACGGCCTAGTATTGAGCGCCAATAACCCGGCCGCACGCATGCCGGATACTCACAAGCCCGGCTACGGACTTATTGGAATGAGCGAGCGTGTCAAGGCCTATGGTGGCAGCGTTGCTACCCGCACCGAGGATGGACACTTCTTTATTACCGTGGAGGTACCCAATGACTAACCCTGAGCAGCCAACAGGTGCGCCCGCTGGCCCCATCCGTATCGGCCTAGTCGATGATCAGCCCCTCGTGCGCGCCGGGTTCGCCATGCTCCTTGGCTCCCAAGAGGATTTGGACGTTGCCTGGCAGGCATCCGATGGCGATGAAGTCCTCGACCTCGCCCGCGCGCAACCTGCCGATATTGTGCTCATGGATGTCCAGATGGCCCGCGTCAATGGCATCGCCGCCACAGAAAGGCTGCTGCCGGAATTCCCGGACACCCAGGTCATTATGCTAACCACCTTCGATGACCAGAATTTTGTCCACGGAGCAATTTCCGCTGGGGCCTCCGGATTCCTGCTCAAAGACGTCGAACCGGAGGAACTCCTCGCCGCTATTCGTACCGTACATTCCGGCGAGGCCGTCCTTTCACCGCGCATTACCGCCCAGGTGCTGCAGCAACTGCGCAGCGAGCAGTCTGCAGCACAGTCCGATTCACATGCCACCCCCGTTGCGGCAGCAGCTACCGCCCCTCCGGCCGAAGATCTCACGCCACGCGAGCTGGACGTCCTCAAGCTGATGGCACTGGGGTATTCGAATACCGAAATCGCGGAGTGCGAGTTCGTATCCATGGCCACGGTCAAGACCCACGTGCGCCATATTCTTACTAAGACCAGCTCGCGCGATCGCGTGCATGCCGTGCTGTATGCCCTAACTCATGGCGTGGTCTCGGTGGAGGAGCTGCTGTCTCATCCCTAGGTATGACCTGCTAAATCACTCCCAAGGATGGTTACTTCGTGCTGGTGAGGCGTCACGATAGAAACCATGCTCAAAGTTTCACACCTTTCCAAGAAATTCCGTTCCTTTAAAGCAGTAGATGACCTCTCCTTTGAGGTCCCAGACGGTCAAGTCACCGGCTTCCTCGGACCGAATGGTTCTGGCAAATCCACCACCATGCGCATGTGCGTGGGTCTAGAGAATCCGACTTCCGGCACCGCGACCTTTGATGGCACGCCCTTCCGCGGGCTGTCCAATCCCGCTACCACGGTGGGCACCTTGTTGGACGCCAACTGGTTCCACCCGGGCCGCAGCGCCCGTGCTCACCTGGGCTATATGGCCGCGTTGCAGGGCGTGTCCATGAACCACGTGGATGACACCCTGGACCGCGTTGGCCTTACCCAGGTAGCCACCAAGCGCGTGGGCGGCTATTCGCTAGGCATGAAGCAGCGCCTGGGCCTTGCTTGTGCGCTCATCGGCGAGCCGAAGCACTTGCTTCTTGACGAACCCGTCAACGGCCTCGACCCCGAAGGCGTGCACTGGATGCGTGCCCGTATCCGCGAATTTGCTGAGGCCGGCTGCTCCGTGCTGGTTTCCTCTCACCTGCTTTCGGAGATGCAGCTCACCGCAGACCGCCTCGTGGTCATTGGCAAGGGCAAGCTGCTGGGCGAAGGCACCGTGGAGGAGTTTGTCAATGGCACGGGAGGCGCAAGCCTCGAAGTGATTGTGGACCAGCCCGATGAACTCCTGCGGTTGTTGCACGGCACCGATGCGGAGACCTCCTTTGACGGTGAGGTCCTGCGTGTGCGCGGTCTCGAAGGCTCCGACATCGGCCGCATCTGTCTGGATAATCGCATTCTCATCTCCAGCTTGGAACGCAAGCAGCCCTCCCTGGAAGAGGCCTACCTCGGCGCGACAGCCGACCACGTGGCCTACCGCTCCGCCTAAACGCACAACCCAACCTTTAAGGACAGATTTCTATGAATACTGTGGTTTCAGAATCCCGCAAACTCTTTTCCCTGCGCTCTACCTGGGTCTATCTCGCCATCGTGGCAGTCGGTATGGCCGCCGGCGGCGTGCTTATGGCCTGGGGCTATGACTTCAACGGCAGCGTGGATGGCAAATTTCAATCTAGCGATATAGCTATTGCTAGTGAACTCGCTGTTGTAGTCATGATTTTCGCATCCGCGATGATGGTCGGCGGTGACTTAGGAAAAGGAACCGTTGCATGGTCTTATCTTTCATCCAACCGCCGTGTTGGTATAGTGCTCAGCCAATTTGCAGTCATCCTGGTAGCACTCTTGCTCGCAGCAACATTTGGCATGGCCGTGGGCGCCCTGCTGATTGCGGCATTCGGCGGCGATATTAACTTTGCTAGCTTCACCCAATGGCCGGATTGCAACCAGATTGTGCTGGCTTATGTTGAATGGACCGGTTTCACCTCACTTGCTATGGGGCTGGCATATTTGCTGCGCAGTGGCACCTTCGCTGCGATGATCTTAGTAGTGGAATTTTTCGTGGTAGAAACAGCACTTATAGCCTTCAATACCTCGTGGGCCCAATCCATCTTGAACGTCATGCCATTTGCCAATATGCAAACCTTGGTCCTTGGCAGCGAGTTAGGCGGCTTGGACCATTCCCGCGGTGTGTGCGCATTGATTCTCGGCGTGATGCTCGCGGTCTGCGTCGGCGGTGCGTGCGTAGTATCCCACCGCCGGTCCGTCGCCAAATAGCCCCAGAACTAGCTACGCTGGTGGGCATGAGTGATGCACTTTTCGCCCGCATAGAACCCATCCAGACCATGCGGGATGGCACGGTCAAGCAGGTCAACCCGTTCTCTGGGACCGAGGTATGGACCGTGCCGGGCCGCGGCAACCGTCCGCTCTCTACGCCAGTGACTAACCCGCAGCCATTGCACGAAGAAGACTTCACCCACCGCTGCGCCTTTTGCTCAGGGCGCATGACTGATACCCCGCCGGAAAAGGCTCGCATCCTGCCATCCGGCGGGATTGTGCGTGGATTGCCCTTGAGCGAATACGGCCACACCGTTCCGGCCTTTCGCCGCATCCCCAATCTGTTTGAAATTGTCTCCTTTGACTATTGGCACGCCAACTACGGCTTCGACATGGATGCTGAGACCCGCCAACGCATGGACAACTACCTTGCAGATCCTGCCGGCCGTGAACATGTGCTCAATATCGTGCGCACGAAGCGAAAAGCAGCGCACCTGCCCGAGGCAAGCGAAGAGGAACTTATAGAACAGGCGGCGGGCTTTTTCGCAGGTGGCCACGACGTCATCGTGGCCGGACGCCATTTTGAACGCGGTGCACAAGATGATTCACAGCTAGTGTCCTCTGGCACCCTCAGCGCCGAAGAGCACCTGCTCTTTATGCAGCTGACTATCGATGCCATGCGGGACCTCTACGAGCGCAACCGCTACGCCCCCTATGTGGTGGCCTTCCAAAACTGGCTGCAGCCAGCCGGCGCCTCCTTCGAGCACTTGCACAAGCAACTCGTCGCCATCGATGACCGCGGCATGGCCTCCCACCGGGAGGTACAGATGCTGCGCAGCAATATGAACATGTACAACGAGTGGGCGGTGGACTATGCCGCTAGCCGCAACCTCATCGTCGCGGAAAATGACCATGCCGTTCTCTTCGCCGGCTTTGGGCACCGCTATCCCACCTTGGAGGTCTACTCCAAGTCCGCGACCTGTGAGCCGTGGCGGCAGTCAGAAGAGGAAATCCGCGCCATGAGCGACCTTGTTCACGCCGCCCACGCCGCAGTAGGCCGCGAGGTGCCCTGCAATGAGGAGTGGCACCACAAGCCTGCCGACGTCGACGTCGCTCAGCCATGGCGCATCCTCATCAAGCTCCGCATTTCCACCCTTGCCGGATTCGAAGGCGGCACCAAAATTTACCTCAACACCATCTCGCCCTGGGATCTGCGCGATAGGGTAGTAAGCCAGCTTTATCCCCTGCGCGAGTCCGGGCATGTTGCCCGCTCGGTCTGCGTGGCTACCGAATGTTCGGTACAGCGCAACAGCCTGCTGTATAACCCACAGCTGCGCTAGGCAAGCTGTGCTGAGTAGTTTGCGGTGGGCTTAGCGCTTGACGACGAGCGTGAGCTCACTCGACCCAGGCCCCGGCTCCTCAACTGTCATACCCGCGGCGCGCGCAATGGCGGCAACGTCGGCGGCGCAATAGGCGTCAGCAGGCGAGAGCGCTAACTCGCGGGCTAAAAGGCCCTTGTAGTGCTTATTGAAGTGGCTGACGACCTTGCGCGATCCATCGTCCTGCACGCTTTCCACCCGTACCGTTACCGCATCCTTTACGCGGCCGAGCTGCTGGTAGGTGCCCGAGCGCAGATCCACAAGAAGCTCGTCTACCCCCTCGAGCGCCTGCGTGATCTGTGTGCCCCAGCGTGACTTCATGGTGCGGCCGCCTAGCTTCGAGCCTCCCGAAAGTCGGTAATGCGGAATGGGGTCGCTGGCGCGGAGGACTCCAAAGAGGGCGTCGCCAATAGCAAGGCGATCCCACGTGGGCAGGGAAGGGGCATCCAAGGCATCAAAAAGCACGCCGGTATAGCGCAACACGGCTGGCATGGTGGGGGTGGTGAAAAGCCCCTGGTTGGATTCGGCCTCACCGCGCAGCTTTTCCGAAAGCTTGAGTACCTCCATGGCCTCGTCTACCGGAAGAGACTGCAGTTCAGCAGCAATTTCTTGCCGGGTGGCATGCAATTGCGGAAAGGACAGCTGGCTGAAGTCAAGGGGCTGTCCCGTACCGCCATGAGCTTTAGTTTCTGAAGGAGGGAGGATAATGAGCATATATACAGGGTAGCGGGGTATATTTTGGTGCATGATTACCCGCCTTTCTGAACTATTTCTCCGTACCCTCCGTGAGGACCCCGCCGATGCCGAGGTCCCTAGCCACAAGCTGCTCGTACGCGCCGGTTATGTACGCCGCGTCGCGCCGGGCGTATATACCTGGCTGCCGTTAGGGCTGCGCACCCTGCGCAAGATTGAAGATGTAGTCCGTCAGGAAATGGACGCCATTGGCGGCCAGGAAATGCTATTTCCTGCCCTGCTGCCGCGCGAGCCTTATGAAAAGACCAACCGCTGGGTGGAATACGGCGATAACCTCTTCCGCCTGAAGGACCGCAAGAACGCAGATATGCTGCTTGGACCTACCCACGAGGAAATGTTTGCCAGCGCGGTCAAGGATATGTATTCCTCTTATAAGGATTTCCCGGTCACGCTGTACCAGATTCAGACCAAGTACCGCGATGAGGAGCGCCCTCGCGCTGGTGTGCTGCGTGGCCGCGAATTCACGATGAAGGATTCCTACTCCTTCGACATGACCGATGAGGGCTTGGACGAGTCCTACGGCCGCCACCGCAAGGCGTATCAGAATATCTTCAACCGTCTAGAGATTGACTACGCCATCTGTAAGGCCACCTCTGGTGCCATGGGAGGCTCCGCCTCCGAGGAATTCCTCGCCGTCTCTGAGGTGGGCGAGGATACCTTTGTGCGCTCCACCGAGGGTGACTACGCAGCCAACGTCGAGGCCGTGGTGACCCCAGCACCGGCGGAGAAGGATATTGAGGGCCAGCCAGAGGCACAGGAGTATGGCACCCCGGGAGCAGAGACCATTGAGAAGCTGGTCGAATGGGCCCAGGGCGCAGGCATTACTGTCGACGGCCGCGAGGCCACCGCTGCAGATACCCTCAAGTGCATGATGGTCAAGCTCTTCCACCCGGCCGCGGAGAGCGAAGAGCGCGAGTCGGAGTTGGCGGCCGTTCTCATCCCTGGCGATCGCGAGCTGGATGAAAAGCGCCTTGAGGCCGCACTCGAGCCGGTGGAGTTTGAGTTGGCTGGGGACAAGGACTTTGCTGACAATGACTTCTTGGTCAAGGGTTATGTCGGCCCGCGCGCTTTAAATGCCAATGGCATCAAGGTCCTGGCCGATCCGCGCGTGGTCAAGGGTACGGCGTGGATTACCGGCGCCGATGCGAGCGAGCGCCACGTGGTTGGCTGCGTGGCCGGCCGGGATTTCACCGTGGATGAGTTCATTGAGGCCGCAGAGGTTAAAGAAGGCGACCTGGCTCCTGATAACCAAGGCACCTTGACCTTGGAGCGCGGCATTGAGCTCGGCCATATCTTCCAGCTGGGCCGCAAGTACACCGAGGCCTTTGACGTGCAAATCTTGGATGAGAACGGCAAGCGTGCCGTTCCTACCATGGGGTCCTATGGCATTGGTATTACCCGCATGTTGGCCGTACTGGCTGAGCAGCGCCATGACGACAAGGGCCTCAATTGGCCGGTTGCCGTCGCTCCTTACCAGGTACACGTAGCCGTGGCCAATAAGGACGCCGCCGCCATGGAAGCTGGCGACAAGCTGGTAGAGGAGCTCTCTGCCAAGGGGCTCGAGGTGCTTTTCGATGACCGTCCAAAGGTCTCCCCAGGTGTGAAGTTCAAGGATGCAGAGCTCCTTGGCATGCCCTTCGTGGCCATCTTGGGCCGTGCCTTCAAGGACGGCAAGATTGAACTGCGCATCCGCGGGGGAGAGACCCTCGAGGTTCCAGCCGAGGACATCGTGGACAAGATCCTCGAGCTCGTGCGTGGTTAAATAAGACCAACCTCTGCGCGGCGGGGTACCGTGGAAGGCATGAACTTTCAAAAGAATGGGCTTTCCACCGTGCTTTCAGCAATGGGCGTACTGCACTTTGTGAAGGCGAAGACTTTCGAATCCATTGTTCCGCCGCAACTGCCAGGCCCTGCGCGCTTCTATAACTTTGCTTCGGGCCTGTGGGAGATTGCCACCGGTGCTTTGCTTCGCCGCCGCGCCACCCGCGGCTTCGGCGGTGCTTCCGCATTCGCACTCTTTGCTGCGGTGTGGCCGGCTAATATGTACCACGCTTGGATTGAGCGTAAGGCAGGGTGGCCAAAGAAGATCTACCACATCATCCGCCAGCCGCTACAAGTGCTGTTGATGATGTATGCCTGGAACATCGCCAAGCACGAGGCCTAAATTCACCATGGCTGCATGTTAGCCATTTAGATGAAGCACAAAAAGCCGGCCTCCTCCCCATCCCGCGAAACCCCGCGGAGTAAGGGAGGAGGCCGGCTTCGTGTTAAAAGCCGAGGCTAGAAACTAGCCGGCGACGGGACCGCCGCAGTTGGGCCAGGCGCCAGCACCCTGGGTGGCTAGGACGCTTTCGGCCACGGCAATCTGCTGCTCGCGGGTTGCCTGGTCAGCGGTTGCGGCGTACTGGGTGCCGCCATTGGCGGCCCAGGTCTGCGGGTTAAACTGCAGGCCGCCCTGGTAACCATTTCCGGTATTGATGTGCCAATCACCGCCGGACTCGCAGGCGGCTACCTGGTCCCAGGCGCTAGCCGGTGCGGCGGTAGCGGCAGGCGCGGCCAAGCCAGCAAGGCCGAGCGCTGCGGCGGAAACGGTCAACATGGTCTTCTTAGAACGCATTGAGAGGAAACTCCTTCTCTTTGTGTCTGTCTAGCTTGCGGAATCTCCTGCAAGCTCATGGTGACCCAACCTACGCACGCTAGAGGAACCGAGGCAATGCATAGCGTCGTAGAGGTAGCTGTCATTTCGCTGGCCCATTGCCAGGGGATGGACAGGTGGGGCTGGGTGGGGCGGCAGTGGTCTAGCGCATACCGTGGGACTCCGCCGCGATGCCAATGAGCCACGTAACCCATTCCTGATCTGGGGACTCTTCTTGCGCTGCACCCGTAGCGGCCGCGGACCACTTGCGGCCGTCGTGGTCGGCAAGGCTATCGATAAAGGCCAGGGCGGAAGCGGAATCGTGGGGCAGTTCTTGCTCTCCGGAGGTATAAGCCGGCTCCGGCTGCGGCGTGTTGCCGTAGCGGGCTAGTGCGTCCTGGAGGGCGTCGATGCGGCGATGATGAACGGCTAGGCGATGATCCACCTTGTCCTCGTGTTCGGGGCCAACGTAGGCGCGGGCGAAATCTAGGCCGTATACCTGCTCATACTCCCAACTCAAGAGATCAGCAGCGCTCTTTTGCTCCGGTTGGGAAAGCTCGGGAATATCGGGGGCATCGCCAGGCAGCCAAGCATTGAGCGCGATGGCCTGCTCGGTAACTAGGGTGCGCGATTCGACGGTGACTTCATCGGCCGCCTCTGTTGTTGCGGAGGCGGCATTTTCCATAATTTCGCCAGAGTCTGCGGCGTGATTGGCCTCGGTAGGACGCTCTACCTCGCAGGAGCGTGGGGGATTGCCAGCATCATCCGTGCCACATAGCCGTGTAATTTCGGCATAAAGGGCGTCCGCCTGGGAGTTGCGCAGCCCTGCGGCATGGTCATCGACGCCGCTGAGGGACAAGGCGTCGGTGGCGGCGGCGTCGGCAAGCGCCAGTAGCCTGCTTTCTGGCCGCGGGCCAAAATAGTCGACGACGGAATCAACCGCTTGGCACCCAGCCAAGGCGGGCAGGGTGGCGGATGTGGCTACGAGGGTTAAAGCTATTCGTCGGCGGTTCACGCAAAAGACTGTACCCCGTAGCACGTAGGCTAGTGCACATGGCTTTCCCAGATGCACAACAATTGACCGATCTCCTACAACCCAAACTGGCTGAGCGGGGATTGGACGTAGAAGACATTAAAACCACCAAGGCGGGAAAGAAATCCCAGGTCATTATCCGTATTGATGGCGATAAGCGTCCTAGCTCCGATGTGTTGGAGGAAGTATCCAACGAGATTTCTGCCTTCTTTGATGACAAGGAAGCGCAAGGAGAGCTGAACTTCGGCGCAGGCTATACCTTGGAGGTCTCCACTCCCGGCGTGGACTTGCCGCTCACCGCCCCGCGCCACTGGCGCCGCAATCGGGGGCGCAAGGTCTCCTTTAACCTTGGCGATGGCAAGACTCACTCGGCGCGCATTGGCGCGCTTAACGACGCCGCCGATGCCGTAATCCTCATCACGGCAAGCAAAAAGGACGTGCAGGCGCGCGCCGAGCGATTGGAAAACATTGCCCGGGCAGTGGTAGAAATTGAGTTTGCACAGCCGTCCGAACAAGAGTTAGAGGCAGTGCGCAAGACGTTTGAAGAAGCCGAGAATTAACCGGCAACCGAGAGGAATGACAAGTGAATATTGATCTACAGGCACTTCGTACCATCGAGTCCGAGCGCAACGTCCCCGTAAAGGACTTGCTGGAAGCGATTGCGGGTGCCTTGTTGTATTCCTACCTGGATTACCGCGAGTCTAATGCTGGCGGCAAGGTAGAAGGCGCCAAGTCCCGCGTCGATATCGACGCCACCACCGGTGCGGTCAGCGTCATTGTCTCGGAGCGCGACCCAGAAACTGGGGAAGTAACCACCGAATATGATGACACCCCGGAAAACTTTGGACGTGTGGGCGCGCAGGCCGTGCGCGAGGCCATCCTGCGCAAGCTGCGCGAGGCCGAGGCAGAGCGCACCTACGATTCCTACTCGGAGCTTACCGGTCGCGTTGTCAGCGGCATCGTCCAGCGCGATGCGCGCGCTAATGCCCGCGGCATCGTCGTGGTCCAGTTGGGCTCTGAGCTGGAGTCCCAAGACGGCATCTTGCTGCCGGCCGAGCAGATTCCGGGAGAAAAGCTCGAGCATGGTGACCGCATTAAGGCCTATGTCGTAGGCGTTAACCGCAACGGCGCCCAAGTACAGATCAATCTCTCCCGCACCCACCCGGAGCTGGTGCGTGGCCTTTTCGAGCTCGAAGTTCCAGAAGTTGCTGATGGCACCGTAGAAATGATTGCCATCGCCCGCGAGGCGGGACACCGCTCCAAGGTGGCCGTTGTGGGCCATGCCAAGGGCCTGAACGCTAAGGGAGCCTGCATCGGCCCGCGCGGTCAGCGCGTCAACAACATCATGCGCCAGCTCGGCGGTGAGAAAATTGACATCATCGACTTCAGCGAGGATCCAACGGTCTACGTAGGCAACGCATTGGCTCCCTCGAAGGTGGTCAAGGTCACCGTTGTAGACAATGAGGCGCAAATCGCGCGCGTGGTGGTGCCGGATTACCAGCTGTCCCTGGCTATTGGTAAAGAGGGGCAGAATGCCCGTCTAGCTGCCCGTTTGACCGGTTGGAAAATCGATATTCACTCGGACGCTGACGCTAATTAAGGATCTGCGCTTTTGTAGCGTAGGCTAGTGAACGGCCCAGTTGCAGATTGGGGCTTATTGGCGACGCGAAAAGTAAGGAGTTGAATGTCTGAGAGACTAAGACTCCGGACCTGCATCGCTACTCGCCGCCGCCTGCCAGATAGGGACTTGCTACGGGTGGTCATTGACCACGATGATCCGCACGGCCGCCGTCTGGTAGCAGATCCACACCGCCGGCTTCCCGGCCGCGGGGCGTGGATTAGCCCCACTCTTTCTGCACTCGAGCTAGCGGAGCGCAAACGCGCCTTCAAGCGCGCGCTTCGCACGTCCGCACCCGTGGACACAGGTCAGGTACGGCAGTACTTGGAAGCGCATAGCGGACAGGTACCTAGCGCGGAAAACGCCGCGTTGGATTCGTACGAACCAGAGTTACAAAGGAAGACCGAACACTGATGAGCGCACAACGATGAAGCATCAGCGATGAAAGTCCTACACACCTAACTAGGGGTCAGGCCAGTTTCCGCGGCCTTGACTCCTAGTCGATACCAAGAGGAGACAAGTGCCCGGAAAGCTACGTGTTCACGAGCTCGCAAAGCAGCTCGGAGTAACCAGCAAGGAACTGCTCGCCACCCTGAAAGAACAGGGTGAGTTTGTAAAGACTGCTTCTTCCACCATCGAACCGCCGGTGGTTAAGAAGATGCGAGCTCATTATGAAGCACAGTCCGGCGGCGATGACGCCGCCGAGAAGAAGCAAGACAATAAGCCTGCCAAGGGTGCCGCTAAGAGCACCGCAAAGGCGAGCGCCCCTAAGCCGGGTGTGAAGTCTGCTGCCCCCAAGCCGGGCGCAGAGGCGCCAAAGCCAGGCGCGAAGGCCGCTGCACCGAAGCCTGGCCAGGGCGCACCGAAGCCGGGACAGGGTGCTGCTGCTAAGCCCGGCGCAAAGCCAGCTGCCCCGAAGCCGGGTGCTCAGGCGCCGAAGCCTGGTGCTAAGTCTGCTGCACCGAAGCCTGGCCAGGGTGCACCGACGCCAGACCAGGCTGGCGGCAAGAAGTCGGGCGAGCGCCCGACCCCAGGCAATTCCATGCCTCGTCCAATGCCGAAGCCAGGCGGTTCCCGTCGCGTAGCCAATAACCCGTTCTCCACGGGTGGCGGCGACAACCGTCCGGGCCCCCGTCCAGGTGGTTCCAAGGGTCAGCGTGGCGGCAATAAGCCAGGCGATAACCGCGGTAAGCGCGGTGGCCAGAACGAGGGCGGAAATAACCGCCAGGGTGGCAATAACCAGGGTGGCGGCGGTCGTCGTCCATCCCCGGCCATGATGCCGTCCCACCCGAACCCTGCGTCGATGCCGTCTAAGGCACCGAGCGGCGGTGGACGTGGTGGTCGCGGTCGCGGCGGTCGCGGCGGTCCGGGTCACGGTGGCCCAGGTGGTGGCCGTCCAGGCGGTTTCCGCGGAGGCGGACGCGGCGGACGCCGCGGCGGCACCGCGGGTGCATTCGGCCGTCCAGGTGGCGCTCCACGTAAAGGCAAGAAGTCCAAGCGTCAGAAGCGCCATGAGTACGAGGAGCAGCAAAAGCATGTCGTAGGCGGCGTGCGCTTGCCAGATGGCAAGGGCCAGACCGTCCGCCTGCGTCGTGGCGCATCCCTGTCTGACTTCGCCGAGAAGATCGGCGCGGATCCAGCAGCACTGGTGCAGGCACTGTTCAACCTCGGTGAAATGGTGACGGCAACCGCTTCGGTATCGGAAGATACGCTGCAGCTGCTTGGCTCCGAGATCAACTACAACGTCGAGGTCGTCTCCCCTGAGGACGAGGACCGCGAGCTGCTCGAGTCCTTCGACCTGAAGTTCGGCGAGGACGAAGGCGGCGAGGAAGCACTGGAGAATCGTCCTCCAGTCGTCTCCGTTATGGGTCACGTTGACCACGGTAAGACCCGGCTGTTGGATGCCATCCGTAAGACCAACGAGGGCGCCCGCGAGGAAGGCGGCATCACCCAGGGCATTGGTGCCTACCAAACAACGGTGGACGTGGACGGCGAGCGCACCATCACCTTCCTGGATACCCCGGGCCACGAGGCCTTTACCGCCATGCGTGCCCGTGGTGCTAAGTCCACCGACTTGGCCATCCTCGTGGTTGCCGCCGATGACGGCGTCATGCCACAGACCGTGGAGGCCATCAACCACGCCAAGGCTGCCGATATTCCGGTCGTCGTGGCTGTGAACAAGGTGGATAAGCCGGAAGCTCAGCCGGATAAGATCCGTGGCCAGCTCACCGAGTACGGCCTGGTTCCGGAAGAGTACGGCGGTGACACCATGTTCGTGGATATTTCCGCGAAGCAGGGCAAGAACATTGACCAGTTGCTTGAGTCGGTCATCTTGACCGCGGATGCCGCCTTGGAGCTGACCGCTAACCCAGACATGGACGCACAGGGCGTGGCCATTGAGTCGCACCTGGATCGCGGCCGTGGTCCGGTGGCAACGGTCATCATTCAGCGCGGTACCTTGCACGTGGGTGACTCCATCGTCGTCGGTGATGCGCACGGTCGTGTCCGCCGCATGCTCGATGAGTTTGGCGAAGATGTCGAAGAGGCTGGCCCATCCCGTCCGGTGCAGGTCCAGGGTCTGTCCGGTGTGCCGGGTGCAGGCGATAACCTGCTCGTGGTGGAAGACGACCGCGTTGCCCGCCAGATTGCTAACCAGCGTGATGCTCGCAAGCGCTCTGCCCTGCAGGCCAAGCAGCGCAAGCGCGTCTCCCTGGAGGATCTGGACAAGGTATTGCAAGAGACTTCGACCCTCAACCTCATCCTCAAGGGCGACAACGCCGGTTCCGTCGAGGCGCTGGAAGATGCCCTGCTGGATATCAAGACCGAGGACGAAGTCGAGCTCAACATCATCGACCGTGGTGTTGGTGCTGTGACCGAGACCAACGTATCTCTCGCAGCAGCTTCCGACGCCGTCATTATTGCCTTCAACACCCGTGCGGAAGGCAAGGCGACGGAGATGGCCACCCAAGAGGGCGTGGATATTCGCTACTACACGATCATCTACAAGGCCATCGAAGAGGTCGAGGCTGCGCTCAAGGGCATGCTCAAGCCGATTTACGAGGAACGCGACACCGGTGCGGCCGAAATCCGCGCCCTGTTCAAGTCCTCCGCGGTGGGTACCATCGCCGGCTGCATGGTTACCGAGGGCAAGGTTGTCCGCAACGGCAAGGTTCGCCTGCTGCGCGATAACAACGTCATCACTGCCGATGCCAAGATTGAGTCCCTGCGTCACGAAAAGGACGACGCAACCGAAATCAAGGCCGGCTACGAGTGCGGTATGGTGCTCTCTTACCCGGATATTCAGGTAGGCGACATCATCCAGGCCTACGAAGAGGTCGAGGTTCCGCGTACCTAGTCCGCAAGCGGCGTAAATAAAATCGCCAGGTGTTTCCCCGATTGGGGAAGCCCTGGCGATTTTATTTGCAGCTTCTGCTGAACTTTAGTATTTAAACTATCTAGACAGGTTTACGACAAGTTGGGTTTGCTAATGCGTGCCTTGTTTAGCAGAGAAGTTGAGGAATGCAAGAAATTTTTCGGCCTTGATTTGGGGCTCACCAAGCAGGTCGAATACCCAGTCCTCAAGTGGGAGCATTTCCTTGTTGCCATCGTTGAACCGAAGGCCGATACTATTTTCCGTAGCCTCGCCGTGGGCCAAGTCCGACCACGTTCCAGTGCGTTTCGAAAGTAGCCATTGGCCCAAAACGTAGGTGATTCCTATTCTTCCTTCTTCGGCTTTTGTGCTGGAAGTGAGCAACCTGTGCAGTACCACTTCACTAATCTGTTCTTGATCGTTTAGCCACTCTTGCGTGAGTTTAGCCCTTTCGAGGCAGCTTGCTGCTTTGTTCGGAGCATCGGCGTGAAACTCATTTAAAGGCTGGGGCGTGACGCTCGCTGTTTCTGGCTTAGATTGGTTTTGGTCTTGCAAATCCTAGGTCCTTAGATGCCATACTCCGTTTCCCCAGTTGCTTTCGTAATTGCAACTTGCTCTTCTCGCCCAATTAGCTGTCGCTGGGTCTTTACGTAACTCCTTCAGCGATCTTTCACACTGATCTTTTGTGTCATAAAGGAAGTTTCCGATGTCGGCGGTGGCAATATTTGAGGAAAGAAGGAGGGAAAATGCTGATACAATCGCGATGATTAGGGTCCTCATTCTGCTGCGTGTATCTAGCATTCTTGAATACCGTCCATTCGCTTTGTCGGAGACCATTCAAAGTTCCTCCGCGAATGTGCTTTTACCAACAGGCATTGTGTGTCGAAATCAAATGCAACGATTACTTTGACGTTCATATCAAAATCGCAATCGTTATAGACTTGAATTGCGCCCTTTTCCTTCTCAGAATGAATGCAAGCAGGAACAGGATCTCCCGGGCTTCTTTCCCCTGTGGAATATGGTTGCAGGCTTGGGGCGCCGTCAGAATCTACATTGAGAATGACGAATTGAGGGGGATCGTTAAGCGTTTCATTTGTGGCAGAGGCTGGAGGGACTGCAAAGCCGCCGAGGATACAAGCGGCGGTAGTGATCGATGCGGCTATTTTATAAGGTTTCACGTTTCTCCATTCAGGCTCGTGGTGGGTCTCCATTCAGGCTCGTGGTGGGGTGAAACACTTTTGACCATAGTTTCGGAAACGTTTTAATTCAAGGGGTCCATAAGATATATATATGGTTTTATTGCATGTTCGAGATCCTCAGAATTGCCTTCATGTGCAGTTAATTTTCTGCCACAGGACATGCATGCGGAGTAATGTAAGATGGACACAATTTTATAGATCTTGGTAGAGATTTATAGATCTTGGTAGAGATCGATAGTTCGACGGAGAGGGAGTTGCACCATGGTTGACCACGCGCGTGCTGCACGAATGGCCAAGCGTATTAAGGAAATCGTGGCGAGTGCCATAGAACGCGAGATCAAGGATCGCCGCCTCGAGTTGGTGACCATCACAGATACTCGAGTGACGGGCGACCTGCACGATGCCACCGTTTTTTATACCGTGCGCGGAAAAGACATCGACTCCGAGCCAGACTTCGCACAAGCAGAAGAAGCCCTCAAGCGCGCTAAAGGTCAGCTGCGCAAGATTGTGGGCGATCAACTCTCGGTGCGGTTTACCCCGACGCTAACCTTCGAGGTCGATACCGTTCCGGAGGCCTCTGCTCATATGGAAGAGCTTCTGGCCCGTGCTCGCGCCCGCGATGAAGAACTGGCAAAGCTGAAGGAAAACGCCCAGCCGGCAGGGGATGCGAACCCGTATAAGACCTCCGATGAAGACGAGGCTTAAGTGACCAAGAAGCAATACGAGCCGGCAGTTGCCGCTTTGCACGATGCTCACAGCATCTGCATTGTGACGCACCTGCGGCCGGATGCCGATGCCATCGGCTCTGCTGCGGCGTTGCTGCTCGCGCTGCGTCAACGGGGCAAAGACGTGTGCGCCGTTGTGGGCCAGGAGCGGGAAATTTCCCGTAACCTTTACACCATTCCTGCCGCCGACGACGTCACCACTAGTCTTAAGCTGCCGGAAGGTTATGACCTCTACGTCACCGTTGATTGTGGTTCTTTGGACCGAACGGGGTTCTTTGCGGATCGGATTGAACAGCTAGCCCAGCAGGGCCGGGTTCTGTGCATTGACCATCATTCTTCTAACCCAGGGTTTGGTGCCATCAATGTGGTGGACACTGCATGTGAATCCACCACCGTGGTCTTGCTGAGAATCCTGGATTCACTGGAGATTCAGATTGACCGTCATATTGCGCACTGCTTATATGCCGGTTTGATGACCGATACTGGCAGCTTCCGCTGGGGTAGGCCGGCTATGCACGATATTGCCACCCGCCTCATGCACTACAATCTTGATACCAAGCAGATCGCAGCTGACCTTTTAGATTCCACCACTCCGGACGATCTTCAGATGATCGGTAGGGTATTGGCCGGTTTGCGACTCGAAGAAGCAGGGGAGCACACCCTAGGCATTCTCGTCGCGCGGCTGGAAGATATCCAGGGACACTCCGATTCGGCTGTCGAATCACTAGTGGAGTTCGTTCGCGCGCTTGAAGGAACCACCGTCGGCGTGGTGTTTAAGGAACAAGCTCCGGAGGTGTGGGCGGTTTCTTTGCGTTCTTCTTGCATTGATTGTTCTTCGGTGGCGCTAACCTTCGGCGGCGGCGGGCATGTACCGGCCGCGGGCTATACTGCCCACGGGGCTCCAGAAGAGATTATTAAGGAATTGGTGGCCGCTATCCAATGAGAAATAGGCAGACGGATGGAATGAACGCTCAGGATCGCTCCACCGCCGGCACGGTAACCGCACGCGAGGTCTTTGGCCTCGCGTTTCCCGCGCTTGGCGTACTTGCAGCCATGCCGCTCTACCTTTTGCTAGATACCGCGGTTGTCGGTCGTCTTGGTGCCCAAGAGCTCGCCTCGCTTGCTGCAGCCACCACAATTCACTCCGTGGTGACGACGCAGTTGACTTTCTTGTCCTACGGCACGACCGCTCGCTCTGCTCGGCTTTTTGGCTCCGGCAAGCGCGAAGCTGCGGTTGCTGAAGGCGTGCAAGCCACCTATGTGGCTCTAGGAGTTGGCGGGCTGCTGGCGGTAATCATGTGGATTTTCGGCGGAGTGTTTGCCCGTGCTCTAACTGGTGATCCCACTACAGCCGCCGGGACGGCCTTGTGGCTGCGTATCGCAGCTCTGGCTATTCCCGTTACTCTGGTGGAGATGGCCGGAAACGGCTGGATGCGCGGTGTCCAAGATACGAAGAAGCCACTGTACTTTACTTTGTCGGGCATGATTCCCGGCGCTATTGCGGTTCCCATCTTCGTTCATTTCTGGGGGCTGGCAGGCTCGGCCTTTGCCACGGTATTAGGCATGAGTATTATTGCTGCGCTATTCGTCCGCGAATTGCACAAGGAACATACCGGCTCCTGGCAATTTCAGTGGAATGTGGTACGCGAACAGCTCATCTTAGGCCGCGATCTTATTTTGCGTTCGGCTAGCTTCCAGGTGGCGTTTCTTACCGCCACGGCTGTGGTTTCCCGCGTTGGTACCGCTTCTTTGGCCGGTCACCAGATCATGATGCAGCTGTGGAACTTCATGTCCCTCATTTTGGATTCGTTGGCCATTGCCGCGCAGTCTTTGACTGGTGCTGCACTAGGTGCTGGCTCTGCGCGGCACGCACGAAGTGTGGGCAGCAAGGTGGCGTTGTACTCTACGATTTTCTCTGGCCTCTTAGCTGTCGTATTTGCTGCTGGTGCAGGGATTATTCCGCGTATCTTCACCTCCGCTCCGGAAGTGCTCGATGCCATTTCCCAGCCGTGGTGGATCCTGGTAGCCATGGTTATCGGCGGTGGCGTGGTTTTCGCCTTCGATGGTGTTTTGCTGGGCGCGGGCGATGCTGCGTTCCTGCGCACGCTGACCATTTCTTCGGTCCTGGTGGGATTTTTGCCGGGCGTTATCTTGGCCCATTTCATGGGTACAGGCTTAACCGGCGTGTGGTGTGGCCTCGCCGCTTTCATTGCTTTCCGCATGGTGGGCGTGGTCTATCGGTTCCGTTCGATGAAATGGGCCGTAGTACAGGAGCGCTAGCTGCGCTAAAGTGGGCGTGTTCATACTCTCGCGCGGTGCCTGGCTCCGTGCAGCGCGCAGATTCTAGGAAGGCGGGTGAGAAACCTATGCCAACAGTGTGGGCGGTTTCTGACCTGCATGGAGCGGTCAAAACCAATAGCGAGCGCATTGATCAGCTCACCCCGCCCGATCCCGCAGATTGGCTCATCGTGGCCGGGGACGTTGCAGAACGCACCGATCTCATTATTCGTATTTTGCGCCAGCTCAATGATCGCTATGCCAGGGTCATCTGGGTGCCGGGTAACCATGAGCTATTCTCCCGCTCCCAGGACCGGTATCAAGGCCGAGAAAAGTATGCGCACCTGGTGGAAAGGTGCAGGGAAATTGGAGTTATTACTCCCGAAGACCCGTATCCGGTATTCCACGGGACCACCATCGTTCCGCTATTTACTTTGTATGATTACAGTTTCCGTCCGCATGGCCTTACCGTGGACGAAGCTATTGACGCGGCGCGCGCAAAACAACTGATGATGACCGATGAGTTCGCCATCGCCCCCTTCGTAGACGTGCGGGCGTGGTGTTGGGACAGGTTGGCCTATTCCATCAAACGCCTTTCCCGAGTACATGGTCCTACCGTGTTGGTTAACCATTGGCCGTTGGTCCAAGAGCCGACAATGTTATTGCGCTTTCCTGAAATTGCCTTGTGGTGCGGAACCAGGCATACGCGGTCATGGCCGCGGCGCTATAACGCGCAGTCCGTCATCTATGGGCACCTGCATATGCCGTCTCGCATGAATGTGGACGGCGTTGACCACATCGAAACATCATTGGGGTATCCGCGTGAATGGCAGGGGCGTGAGAGCGCCCAGGCGTGGCCCTATCCGGTACTGCGTTCCTTTGTAGAGGAGGGAACACGATGATGTATCCAGAGCTATTTCCAGAAAGTGCGCGCTATTGCTACGTACGCACGGACTCTAGCTATACGGATTTGGCCAATTTTGAAGAACTCGCGGCCGAAGAAAAGTCTCTGGTTTCCCAGGCAGTTGATGTACGCAAGGCCGAGTTCGGAGATGCTCGGTGGTGTGCGCACCGAGCCTTGCAGGAATTGGGGGCCAGCCCGGCGACGCCGATTCTGCGCGGCGAGCGGGGCATGCCGCTGTGGCCCGAGGGTTTTGTAGGCTCGATGACGCATACCGAGGGGATGCGGGCTGCGGTGGTTGCCCCTACTTCAGCCTTAAAATCCGTAGGCCTGGATGCAGAACCCGCCGAACCGCTGCCGGATCATGTGCTTACCATGATTGCCCGAGCGGGGGAGATGCCGCAGCTTTTGCGGCTTCGTGAGGCGGGGATTACCTGCCCGGACCGATTGCTCTTTTGTGCCAAGGAGGCCACGTATAAGTCGTGGTTTCCCATGACCTTTCGCTGGCTGGACTTTGACCAAGCAGAAATTGACCTGCGCGAGGATGGCACGCTTATTTCCTATATTTTAGCAAGGCCCACACCGGTGCCTTTTATCACTGGGCGCTGGGTAATTCGAGACGGCTACGTTATCGTCTCTACCTCGGTTCCGGCTTTAGACCTTAGCCACTAAAGGGTAGAGGGCCGTGCCACAAATACGGTGGCCAGGCGCTTGCCTTTTTCTTTAATGAGCGCCACGGCTTGGCCATTAGGGGCCACAGCAGCGTGGACGCCCTTGAGCCCGCGGGGCTCAAGCCACTTGCCCATGGCGAGGGCGGCTGCCTCCTCCTCTGTGACGGAAAGGACGGGGAAGCAGCGAGCCAAGGCCTCATCCAAGCTGAGGGAAAGGCGAGGGGATTCGGCAAGGGCGTCGAGCGAGAGGGCGTCGGCAAGCGCAAAAGGGCCCATCTTAGTGCGGCGCAAGGCGGTCAGGTGCCCGCCCACGTGTAGGGCCTCGCCCAGATCGCGGGCCAGGGAGCGAATATAGGTGCCGGAAGAACAATCCACCGTGACGTCTAGATCGATGTAGTCGCCCTCGTGGCGCTCTGCCAGAACGTCAAACTTATCTACCGTTACTGGGCGGGCGGGAATGTCTACCTCCTGGCCCTCGCGTACTAGCTCATGGGCGCGACGGCCGTTAATTTTAATAGCGGAAACGGCCGCGGGCTTTTGCATAATATCGCCGGTGAGCTTGGCAATCTCTGCCTCGATTGCGGTGCGGTCAATGGCCGCAGCGCTAGCGCCCCAGCAGCGTTCTCCCTCGGCGTCATCAGTTGTGGTGGCGGCGCCGAGGCGAATGGTGGCGTCATAGGACTTAGTGGAGGCAACCATGTGGGCCAAGAACTTAGTGCCACGCTCCAAGCCAAGGACAAGCACGCCGGTGGCCATGGGGTCGAGAGTGCCAGCGTGGCCTACCTTCTTGGTGTGAAAGTACCTGCGTAGGCGGCCGACAACATCGTGGGAGGTCATGCCGGCGGGTTTGTCTACGATGACGAGTCCGGAGTTTGCGAGCGCATCAGTCATAGCCTCTAAGTCTATGCTCTACGATGGTCTGCGTGGATATTTGGTACGGAATCGATGACATCCCCGCGGAAATGGGCCCAACGTCAGTAACCATCGGCGTCTTTGACGGCCTGCACAGGGGCCATCAGCAGCTCATCTCTGCCTGCGTGGAGCATGCACGCGCTCATGGTGAGCGCCCTGTCATGGTGACCTTTGACCCACACCCGGTGTCGGTATTCCTCCCAGAGCGTGCGCCCTTGGCGGTGCTGAGCTTTGAACGCCGACTGGAATTGGCCGAAGAGATGGGCATTGCAGCCGTGCTCGTTATTGACTTCACCCGAGACCTTGCTGGGGTGGAGCCACGGCCCTACGTAGAGGATTTATTGGTAGGAAAGCTCGCAGCACAGCACATCGTGGTAGGCGAGAACTTCACCTTTGGCGCCGGCGCCACCGGAACCGCCCAGGCTATGCAGGACTTTGGTGCCGAGTTCGGCTTTAGTGTCGAAATTGTCCCACTGCTGGATGATGAGGGCGTGCGCATTTGCTCCACCCACATCCGTGAGTGCCTTGCGCAGGGGGACATCGAATCCGCAAACTGGGCTCTCGGTCGCCATTTCACCGTGACCGGCCCCGTAGTGCGCGGCGCAGGACGTGGTGGCAAGGAGCTCGGATTCCCCACTGCCAATCAGTATTTCCCGGATACGGTGGCCATCCCGGCCGATGGCGTGTACGCGGGCTGGTTCATCGTGCACTCTGATTTCTCTATCGAAGGGGATATGCGCCCTGGCGTGGCCTATGCGGCCGCTATTTCCGTAGGCACCAACCCCACCTTCGGCGATGAGCAGCGCTCTATCGAGTCCTTTGTGCTCGACCGCGACGCTGACCTGTACGGCTACGAGGCCACGGTGCACTTTGTGGGCCACCTCCGCGATATGGTGAAGTTCAATTCCGTAGACGAGCTGCTAGAAGCGATGGCCAATGACGTAGCCAAGGCCCGCGAGGTGCTCGCTGCCGATGCTAAGGCGCAGGGCTGGACCGCGAAAGACTACTTCCTGCGGGAGAAATAAATGAAGGCGATTCTCGATCTTGATACCGGCATTGATGATGCCCTAGCGCTGGCGTACGCCAGCGCCCATCCGGACCTGGACCTAATCGGCGTGACCTGCACGTACGGCAACGTGACCGTGCCCTTAGCCGTGCGCAATACACTGGCCCTTCTAGAGCTACTGGGTCAAGACGATATTCCAGTCTTTGCCGGGCCTAGCCCGGATGGTTTTCGGCCAAGCGAGATTTCTTCTTTTATCCACGGTCACAACGGCGTGGGGGAGGTCCTTCTTCCGCCGGCAACTACCCAGGCGCAGTCCCAACCTGCGGCCGATTTCCTTATCGAGGCTGTGCACGAGCACGGCGATGATTTAGTAATCATTCCGACCGGCCCGTCCACCACGATTGCTGCCGCCATGCAGCAGGATCCTTCCTTTGCCACGGCCGCACACCTGGTGATGATGGGTGGGGCTCTCACCGTTCCTGGCAACGTCACGCCGTGGTCTGAGGCCAATATCTCCCAGGATCCGGAAGCTACGGATTATCTCTTCCGCCACACTAGCGATACCACCATGGTTGGTTTGGATGTTACCTTGCGCACGCTTTTGACCACGGCGGAGTCCGCTCGTTGGCGCGCTACCGGTACCCGCGCCGGCCGCGTCTTTGCGGATATGGTGGACTATTATATTCGCGCTTATGCCACCACATCGCCCCACTTGGGCGGGTGCGGCCTGCACGATCCATTGGCCGTTGCGGTGGCGGCAGATGCCTCGCTTGTCGACGTCCTTTCGATAAACCTCAAGACTGACACCGCCGGCCCTACCCGTGGACGGACAATCGCGGATGAAACGCGATTGGATGTGCTGCCCACCGCCCGTGTGGCTGTGGGTGTGGATAGTGAGCGCTTTATGCGAGAGTTTGTCGAACGCCTTGAGACGCTCTTCAGCGAGCTCTAAAAGCACAGCCTAGAAGCCATGTGGTTTTGATTTTTTCTGCCTGGGCGCTGTAAGGTGTTTGTTTGGCTTAGCGACTGTGGTTCACAGCAGTTGCGGCACGCACAAGTACTGCGCCCAGCGCAGGCTTAAGCGTCACGATAATGTGGACTGAAATAAAGGAGAAATACTCATGGCATTGACCACTGAGAAGAAGGCCGAAATCCTCAAGGAGTACGGCCTGCACGAAACCGATACCGGTTCCCCTGAGGCGCAGGTTGCCCTGCTGACCTCCCGCATCAATACTTTGACCGAGCACCTGAAGTTCCACAAGCACGATCACCACTCCCGTCGTGGTCTGCTGCTGATGGTTGGTCGCCGTCGTGGCCTGCTGAAGTACCTGGCTGAGAACAACGTCGATCGCTACCGTGATCTGATCTCTCGCCTGGGTTTGCGCCGTTAAGTTCGGCCCAGCTTCGGCCACCTCGCCCCGCCGTTTGGCGGGGCTTTTGTGGTTTTTCTGTTAGAATTTGACAGCGTTGTCATAGACAAAATCGACCAGGCGGCACCGACGATCGCCTAAACCACTCAAGGAGACATTTTTTAATGAGCGTTCAGAACTCCGTCGAGTTCAATATTGACGAGGACTTTGGCATTACCGAGGCCATTGCCACGCTAGACAATGGTGACTTTGGCACCCGCACCCTGCGCTTTGAAACCGGCCAGCTGGCCCGGCAGGCAGACGGCTCCGTGACCACCTACTTGGACGATGACACCATGTTGTTGGCCACGACCACCGCGTCCAACCAACCGCGCGAGGGATTTGATTTCTTCCCGCTGACTGTGGACGTAGAAGAGCGCATGTACGCGGCCGGCAAGATTCCAGGCTCCTTTTTCCGCCGTGAGGGCCGTCCTTCTTCTGAAGCCATCCTGGCATGCCGCCTTATCGACCGCCCGCTGCGCCCAACCTTTGTCAAGGGCCTGCGCAACGAGGTCCAGGTCGTTGTCACCGTGATGTCTCAGGATCCGGAAGAGTACTACGACGTCGTTGCTATCAACGGCGCTTCCGCCGCCACCCAGCTGTCCGGCTTGCCCGTTTCCGGCGCTGTCGGCGGTGTCCGCATGGCACTGATCGCTGATGATAAGCACCCCGAGGGCCAGTGGGTGGCCTTCCCTAACCACGAGCAGCACGAGCGCGCTCTCTTTGAGATGGTCGTTGCCGGCCGCATTGTCAAAAAGGGCCGCAAGGACGACGTAGCCATCATGATGGTCGAGGCCGGTGCCGGCACCAACGTTGCTGAGCGTATTGCCGACGGCGCTCCTGCACCGCAGGAAGCAACCGTTGCTGAAGGCTTGGAAGCAGCAAAGCCATTCATTAAGACCTTGTGCGAAGCCCAGAACGGTCTCGCGGAGCGTGCCGCCAAGGAAACCCAGGAGTTCCCACTCTTCCCGGCATACGGCGATGATGTCTTCGCGGCAGTGGAAAAGGCTGCTACCAAGAAGCTAGAGAAGCTGCTGACCATTCCGGGCAAGCAGGAACGTGACGACGCCACCAATGAATACATGGAGCAGGTCGAAGAAAAGCTCTTGGACCAGTTCGAGGACTTGGAAGAGGCCGATGCGTCTAAGCAGATTCGCGGCGCTTATAACGCTTTGATGAAGCAGATCGTACGCCAGAAGATCCTCTCCGAGGGCTTCCGTATCGATGGCCGCGGCGTTACCGATATCCGTGACCTCTCCGTTGAGGTGGACCTGGTTCCGCGTGCTCACGGTTCCTCCCTGTTCGAGCGCGGTGAGACCCAGATTCTGGGTGTTACCACCCTGGACATGCTCAAGATGGAGCAGCAGATTGATTCCCTGACCCCGGTGGAATCCAAGCGCTATATGCACCACTACAACTTCCCGCCATTCTCCACTGGCGAGACTGGCCGCGTGGGCTCCCCGAAGCGCCGCGAGATCGGCCACGGTGCATTGGCCGAGCGCGCTCTGCTTCCGGTCATCCCATCCCGCGAGGACTTCCCGTACGCCATCCGCCAGGTCTCTGAAGCCTTGGGCTCCAATGGCTCGACCTCTATGGGCTCTGTGTGTGCCTCCACCTTGTCCCTCTACAATGCCGGTGTTCCGCTGAAGGCTCCGGTAGCTGGCATCGCTATGGGCCTGGTCTCTGGCGAGGTAAATGGCAAGGAAAAGTTCGTCGCCCTGACGGATATCCTCGGTGCCGAGGATGCCTTTGGCGATATGGACTTTAAGGTCGCCGGTACCTCTGAGTACATCACCGCCCTGCAACTGGACACCAAGTTGGATGGCATCCCGTCTAAGGTCCTGGCCCAGGCCCTGGAGCAGGCTCGCGATGCCCGCTCTACCATCCTGGAAACCATGGCTGAGGTCATCGATACCCCGGATGAGATGTCCGGCCTTGCTCCAAAGATTACCTCCGTCAAGATCCCGGTTAATAAGATCGGCGAGCTTATCGGACCAAAGGGCAAGACCATCAACCAGATCACCGAGGAAACCGGCGCCGATGTCTCCATTGAGGATGATGGAACCGTCTACGTTTCCGCTGCTACCGGTGAGGCTGCGGATGCTGCCATCGATAAGGTGAACTCCATTGCAAACCCACAGCTGCCGAAGGTTGGAGAGCGCTTCCTGGGCACCGTGGTAAAAACCGTGCCGTTCGGCGCATTCGTTTCCTTGACCCCGGGTCGCGATGGCTTGATCCACATTTCTAACCTGGGTGGCGACGAGCGCATCGAGAAGGTAGAAGACGTCATCAACGTTGGAGATAAGGTTCAGGTAGAAATCGCGGATATCGATAACCGCGGCAAGATTTCCCTGGTTCCGGTGGAGGACTAATTCCTAAACCCAAAGAAGGCTCTGCCTTCCAGCTCACTCGCTGGATGGTAGAGCCTTTCTTCGTAGGTGTGCACCAACTAGAGGTGCCGCTAAACGTTAGTTCTGGAAGTCGATGACCACGCGCGAGGGCTCTTTCAGATACGTCACGGAGTAGGCAGTCTTCTTCTCTAGCCCAATAATAAGCTGTGTTTGTGCCTCAAAGGTGGTGGTGTAGTTGACTGCGCTGACCACCCCGGCACCAGGGGTAGTGCCTGGCTGCATGTACTTTTCTTTTAGCTCTGGGGTAGAAGGCCACGGCGTTCTCTCAATGCCTAGGTTGAGGAAGGTATTTCCTTGGACCTCAACCGGCTTTCCGGATGCCTGTTGGGCAGGGCTATCAGTATAAGAAGTAAACCACCCCGGTTCACCTTCGCCCTCCATGTCAATGACGACGCGGGTGAACCCATCGTGCGCCCCCACCCGCACACCCGTGGGGACGAAGTTTCCGAGACTCTTTGGCATATGCTGTTGGTCCTCGAGAGAGGCCGTGCCCATACCGGCGAACGCCATTGAGGCAGAGTCTTGGGGGAGTTTTTGCTTTTCTGCATCCGCCGTTGAGGTATTGCGCGGTGCAGAAGTGGTGGCAGGGGTAGGGGAGCTGTTCTGAACTTCAGCAGTGTCGGTAGTTGACTGAACCTCACTGAAAGCCGGCGTGCCTGCCTGCGTAGTGTCCTTATCGGAACAAGCGGCAAGTGCTAACGCGCATCCTGCACTGATGGCCACGGCGATAGTGCGAGAGAAAATTGAGGGAGACATATTCATCACTTCCTTGGTGCTTACCGTGTTGCTACACCCATTCTACTGGGGCAGATGGGACAACCATTAGGAAGTGATGCAAGTGTTAATCCGTGTGATGGGGGGAGGGTGCGACTACTTCTTCAGTTCCACGAGCTGAATAAGGTTGCCCACGGTGTCATCAAAAACAGCGATGATGGACGGCCCGACATCGGTGGGCTCCATGGTGAACTTCACGCCCTTGTCACTGAGCTCCTTATATTCGGTTTCCACATCGGCGGACAGGAACTGCGTGACCGGAATACCGTCCGCCTTGAGCGCTGCGGCATAGTCTTTGGCGGCGGGATGGCCCTTCGGTTCCAGAAGCAGCTCGGTATTTCCCTCACCTTCAGCATTGGTAACAGTAAGTCACCGAAAATCGCCGTGAGTTACGTCATCCTTGATTCGGAAGCCAAGGGTATTGACGTAAAAATCGTGAGCGCGGGCAACGTCGTCTACAGGGACGGAAGCGATATATATCTGCATGCTCGCCATCCTAGTGAGACTGAGGGCATCGTCGAAGAGCGCAAGTCCATTCCAAGGCAGGCGAGGAATTGTGCAACCCCCATGCGCGTTAGGATGGGGAGAAAAGTACTACCGATGTGGCTGAAGAAGGAGAACACACCATGGCTATCAAGGTTGGCGTACTGGGCGCGCATGGACGCGTAGGCCAGGCAATCGTTGAAGGTGTCAACGCGGAAGATGACCTCGATCTGGTAGCGGAAATTGACCGCGGTGATGATTTGCAGCAGCTTATCGACGCCCACGCTGAGGTCATTGTGGACTTTACCCAGCCAGATTCCGTAATGGGAAACCTTGAATTCTGTATCGCAAACGGAATTCACTGTGTGGTGGGAACCACCGGCTTTGATAAGGAGCGCTTGGCTCAGGTAGAGGAGTGGACCAAGCAGGACGGTGCCGGCAATGTCCTCATTGCGCCGAACTTTGCCATTTCCGCAGTGCTCACGATGGTGCTAGCTAAGCAGGCTGCTAAGTTCTTTGAGACTGCAGAGGTTATCGAATTCCACCACCCAACCAAGTTGGATGCACCGTCCGGTACTGCGATCCATACTGCCGAAGGAATTGCCGCCGCCCGCAAGGAGGCTGGTCTGGGTGACATGCCGGATGCTACGGAAAAGCAGCTCGATGGTGCCCGCGGCGCCACCGTCGACGGCATTCCGGTTCACGCGGTTCGCACCCGTGGCATGGTGGCACACGAAGAGGTTGTCTTTGGTGCTCAAGGTCAGTCGCTGACCATCCGTCAGGATTCTTATGACCGCGCGTCCTTTACACCAGGCGTACTGGTGGGCGTGCGCCAAATTGCGGACCACCCGGGCCTAGTCGTAGGCCTTGATAAGTACCTGGGGCTTTAAACCATGGCTAAAGCAAGTGAGCTAGACATTCAGCTCATTGCCGCAACGCAGTTCCACGCCCCGCAGGGCGTGGAGTGGCGCGTGGATGACTCGGCCTCTGATGGCGAGGCACTTGTCGAGTTTGCAGGACGGGCTTGCTACGAGTCCTTTGATAAGCCAAATCCTCGCACGGCAACTAATGAAGCCTACCTGCACCACATCATGGAGGTAGGCCATACTGCCTTGCTCGAGCATGCCACGGCCACCATGTACATCACAGGGCTGTCGCGGTCGGCGAGCCATGAGCTCGTGCGCCACCGGCACTTTTCCTTCTCTCAGCTCTCCCAGCGCTTTGTTCACCCGGAGGAGACGGAGGTGGTCCTGCCTAAATTGGTGGCTGAGGACGAGCAACTTAGCCGATTAGTAACGCAAGCGGTAGATGAGACTCGCTTTGTCTACGATGAACTGCTTAGCGCGCTAGAAGAGAAGCTGGATGAACCTAACGCGCTCCTGCGCAAGAAGCAGGCCCGTCAGGCGGCGCGTGCCGTGCTGCCAAACGCGACAGAAACGCGCATCGTTGTTACTGGCAACTATCGCGCGTGGCGGCACTTTATTGGTGCGCGGGCCGCCGAACAGGCCGACGAGGAACTCCGCCACGTTGCGGTGGAGTGCCTGAAACTGCTGCAAAGCAAGGCGCCAGTGCTCTTTGATGATTTCAATATCACCACTCTGGCTGATGGAACCCAGATGGCAGCGAGCCCCTACGCCTAACACGCGCGGGACCCCGATGCGGCTAATTGCAAGCCAAAAGGGTAATCTTGACGGCTATGAGCACAGGTATGACAGCAAAGACTGGCGTCGACACCTTTGGACGCATCGGCGTCGCCATGGTCACCCCGTTTGACCGTGACGGTGCGCTGGACGTTGCAGCAGGTCGTCGCCTAGCAGCTCATCTCGTTGACAATGGCGTTGATTCGCTCATCCTAGGTGGAACCACGGGTGAATCGCCGACCACTTCGGTCGAAGAGAAGCTGGAGCTGCTCAAAGCCGTAAAGGAAGAAGTAGGAGACCGCGCAAAGCTTTGCGCCGGTGCCGGAACGAATGACACCGCAACCTCTATTAAGTTGGCTCAGGCCACCGCGGAAGCGGGTGCAGATAGCCTGCTGGTGGTAACTCCGTACTACTCCAAGCCTTCTCAGAAGGGCGTTTACGAGCACTTTGCCGCAGTCGCGCAAGCCACGGATCTGCCGATCTGTGTCTATGACATCCCTGGCCGCTCGGGCATCCCAGTGGCGCCGGATACCCTCCGCCGCCTTGCGGATTTGCCGACCATCCAAGCCGTAAAGGACGCTAAGGGCGACCTTCCTGCGGCCGCAGAACTCATCCAAGAAACCGGTTTGGCCTGGTATTCCGGTGATGATCCGATTAACCTGCCGTGGCTTTCCCTCGGCGCTTCTGGTTTCATCTCCGTCATCGGCCATGTTGCACCGCGTGCCTTGGTAGAACTTTATGAAGCTTTCGACGCAGGCGATATGGCCCGCGCCCGAGAAATCAATGTCACTACGCTCCTTCCACTAACCCATGCACAAGCTCGGTTGGGTGGAGCGACGTTTGCAAAGGAAGCCCTGCGCCTGCAGGGCATCGAAGTTGGCGATACCCGTCTTCCTGTCACCGCTGCGAGCGAAAAGGAACGCGAGGTACTTCGCCGTGATCTGGAACAATCTGGAGTCCTCTAAGAATGAATGAACCCCGTAACCGTTCCCGCAAGGTGACCCGCAAGGCGGGCCCACCGGCGGAAAACGAAACCGCCTCCAACGAGGCGGCTTCGCCAGTTTTCCAAGCCCCAGCAACTGACGCAGGCAATTCCGCGCAGGATATTTCCGCTAAGGGCGACAAAGATAATTCTGGCAAGAAGAATTCCTCTGACAACAACACTGATGGCGGCAGCAATAACCGTCGCTCCCGTTCCCGTGGCAGCCGCGGCCGTGGCCGTGGTGGCAACGGCAATGGCAATGGCAATAACCATGGTGGAAACAATAACCACGGCGGCAAGAACGGCAACGGCAACGGAAAGAACGGTAAGGGCCGCGGCCGCAATAACCGTGGCCGCCGCAACGTGCCCAAGTCTATGCAGGGCGCGGATCTGACCAAGCGCCTGCCGGAGCCACCGAAGCAGCCGAAGGATGCCCTGCGCATTTACGCTCTGGGCGGTATCTCGGAGATCGGCCGTAATATGACCGTCTTCGAGTACGGCGACGACCTCATCATCATTGACTGCGGTGTGCTCTTCCCATCCTCTGGTGAGCCAGGCGTGGACCTTATCCTGCCTGACTTCGGCCCCATTGAGAAGAAGATCCACAAGGTCAAGGCCCTCGTCGTTACCCACGCGCACGAGGATCACATTGGTGCAATCCCGTGGCTGCTCAAGCTGCGTCCGGATATCCCCATCGTTGCTTCCCGCTTCACCATCGCGCTCATTGCTGCAAAGTGTAAGGAGCACCGCCAGAAGCCGAAGTTCGTCGAGGTTAATGAAAAGTCTGACGTAACCTACGGTCCGTTCCGCGTGCGCTTCTGGGCAGTCAACCACTCCGTGCCGGATGCTTTGGGTATCATGCTGGGAACCCCAGCCGGCAACATCATCCACACCGGTGACATCAAGCTGGACCAGACCCCGCTGGATAACCGTCCAACGGATCTCCCAGCCCTGTCCCGCTATGGTGACGAGGGTGTTGACCTCATGCTGTGTGATTCCACCAACGCCACGGTCCCTGGTGTATCGGCGTCTGAGGGCGATATTCCCGCCAACTTCAAGCGGCTCGTCGCCGGCGCTAAACAGCGCGTAATCTTGGCGTCCTTCGCCTCCAATGTTTACCGTGTCCAGGCCGCTATCGACGCCGCTGTCGCTAACGGGCGCAAGGTAGCTTTTAACGGCCGATCGATGATGCGCAACATGGAAATTGCGGAGAAGATGGGCTTTTTGAAGGTTCCACGCGGCACTATTATCCCCATCGATGAGGCAGCCAAGATGGCTCCGCATAAGACCATGCTGATTACCACCGGTACTCAGGGTGAGCCCATGGCAGCTCTGTCGCGCATGGCTCGCCGTGAGCACCGCCAGATTACCGTCCGCGATGGCGATACCATCATCTTCTCTTCCTCGCTCATCCCGGGCAACGAGGAGGCCGTCTACGGCGTCATCAACATGCTGTCCCAGATCGGCGCCAACGTCATTACTAACCAAGATGTAAAGGTGCACGCCTCCGGTCACGGTTACGCTGGCGAGCTACTCTTCCTGTACAACGCAGCACGCCCGCGCAACGCGATGCCGGTGCACGGCGAGTGGCGCCACCTGCGCGCCAATAAGGAACTGGCTATCTCCACCGGTGTGGACCGCGACCGTACCGTGCTGGCACAAAACGGCGTCGTCGTGGACCTGCGCAAGGGCCGCGCCGAGGTCGTAGGTCAGATGCAGGTGGGTAACCTATATGTCGACGGCGTATCCATGGGCGATGTGGATGCCGATACCTTGGCTGATCGCACCAACCTGGGTGCCGGCGGCGTGGTGTCTATCACCTGTGTGATTGATAACCGCACCTCGCGCCTGCTGGAGCACCCAACGGTATCTACCACAGGCTTCTCCGATGATGACCGCGGCATTGTGCCGGAGGTTGCGGAGATGGTGGAAAACACCATGAACGATCTCGCCGCGGAGGGTGAGAACGATACCTACCGCATGGTGCAGAAGCTTCGCCGCAAGGTATCCAAGCTTATGAATTCCAAGTACAAGCGCGAGCCGGTTATTCTCCCGACCATCGTGCCGACTAATTCCGGTCCTTTGATTACCGATGAAGAAGACGTTGACGCTTCTCGTGAGTCCCTGTAAATAGCACGGGGTCCTCGCGCTAAGTAAAAGCAAGCCCCAGCATGCCAGTTAGCTCGGTATGCTGGGGCTTATGTCGTTTTCTTCTGCTGAGCGCGCCAAGATGGTAGCGCTATTTCATAAGCTTGGTCCCGATGCCCCCACCTTGTGTGAGGGCTGGACAACCCGCGACCTAGCCGTACATCTGTGGGTGCGGGAAAATCGCCCCGATGCGGCCGCCGGTATCTTCGTTAAAGCACTGTCTGGCCGTCTTGAAAAGGAATCACGCAAGGTGGCCGAGCGCGACTTTGCTGAGTTGGTTGATGACTGGGGGAGGGGACCTGCTGCCTATAACCCCGTCCGGTTCGTGGATGCACAGCAAAACTTTGTGGAGCACTTTGTTCACCACGAAGATATTCGCCGGGCTAATGGCATGGGCCCACGCGACTTTTCGGCACGCATCAAGCAGCAGATGCATAGCTACCTAAAGCCCTTGGCTAAGCTGGCTCTGCGCAAATCTGAACGTCCGGTTATTCTGCAGCCGGAAGGCTTGCCGCGAATCGTGGCCGCCGATTCGCATGGCGTGGCGGATAAGGGTGATGCCGTCGTCCGCGTTTCAGGCGAGGTAGGCGAGCTCATCCTCTGGTCCTTCGGGCGTGATGCTGCTGAAGTTAAGGTCGAAGGGGATGCCGCAGGCATCGTAAAGTCAATTATCTAAACTTGATTTACGTGTCTATCCTTAACTGCGGGCTGTGACTGAGGTGTATGCCGATAGATTGAGGTCTAGGAGTTAAAGAAACGCGTGTGGCTAATGTTATTTATGGGGTGGCCCGGTTAAAGTAGAGGCATGTCTGTCAAAAATGCCTCTTCGCGCGGATCGCGCCGAAAGTCGAATCGTTCACGGCCGTCGGGCCGCAGCCGGTCCGGTGCTGGCATGCCGGAAAACCTGGCTATGACGTCTTCGCATCGGCGCGCGGCGGCGACCTCGCAGGAGCGTACGGGCAGTGCGTTCCGGGCCGTCGGCAAGGGCTTGGGTGTTGCTTTTGGTGCCACGGCCCGCGGCATGGGAAATATGGCGCGGGGCGTAAGCCACGGCGTGACCGGGCTCAAGCCTAGCGAAGACATATATGACACCGAGGAGTACGAGACGACGAGGGAGCCGGAAGAAATTTCTGCACGCGGGGAGAAAAAGAAGAAGAACAAGGTTACTCGGGCGCGCGATGTAACTGCGGAAGAAGAGCTTTCTACCGAGGAAGTAAGCGAGGAAGAATCGCGCGGTATTCAGGTGAAAAATCCTGATGCGGTGGCACTCGTTTTGATCGGCATTGCCATCGTGCTTGCGGCTACCGTCTGGTTTGGCGTTGCCGGCCAGGTAGGTACCTGGGTGGGCAATATCGTCCGCTATGTCATTGGTGCAGGTGCCTGGGTGCTGCCGGTTGCTCTAGTGGCCTTGGCCATTGCCTTGATGATGGACATCTCTGGTCCAGCGGGACACTTTAAGCCGCGCATTGTGGGCGGTATTAGCATTATCGTTCTTGCCATGCTCAGCTTGATCCATATCTTTGCTGGTACCCCTGAGCTCGGCTTTACCCCGGACAGCGCCGGTGGTGCCGGCGGCGTAATCGGCTACGCCATCGGCGGCCTTCTGGAGACGGCCTTCACCTCTTTCGTCGCTGTGCCGTTGCTTTTCCTCGTCATTATCTACGGCGCCCTATTGGTCACCGGCATTACTATCCGCGAGGCCTATGAGTTGGTGGCTGATGCCATTGCTGCGGCCTTCTCCCGCTTTGGCGGCGCGGACGAAGATTATTACGACGAAGAGGGCGATGACCTCTACGGCCACGTGACTGGCGATATTGATGACATCGCGGAGGGACGCGAGCGCAGCGAGCGCCCAGCACGACCTGTGGCCAAGCGTCGTTCCTCTGAGCGTGGTGGAAGCCTGCGCGCTTTCCGACGCCCCACTGAAGACCCCGCCCCGCGTGGTTCTTCTTATCCGATGGAATCCCCTGCTGCAGCAGAGGAGGAACATGCCACCCGCGCCTTTAGCGCACCAACCCGAGGCGGGTTCCAGTCCGTGTCTAACGCGGCTGAGAAGCCGGTCTCTCGTGACATCGGCGATACCGATGAGATCCCGGTGGTAGACGACGCCGCTGCGTCGTCGCCGCAACAACCGGCTTCCGGGGACCCGGAACCGACCCGAGTGTTGGGCACTATTCGTCAACGTCCCACTTCTCCTTCCACTCGCTCGGCTACGTCAGCGGGTGCTGATGCTGGCACCGCCGCCGGTACCGCCATTGGCTCGGCCGCTGGTGCGGCTGCGGGCGCCGCGGGTGCTGCGGGAGCTGCCAGTGGCGCAGCAAAGACTGCTGCTACGGGTGCTGCCGGTGCCGCTGGCGCTGCAGCAGGCGGTGCAGCTGCAGGCGCTGCTGGATCTGTGGTGGAAGGAGGCGCTGATGCAGTATCGTCCGCGCACGAGAAGGCCCGCCAACTCTTCCGCGAGCGCTCCGGACGTGACGCTACGACCGGTGCACAGGTGGACTCCACCGAGCCTGCAGCCGAGGCCGCAGGGGAAACGGGTACTTCTGCAGCTCCTGCGCCGTCCGCGCAGTTTGGCAATGAGAATTACGCGGTTCCCACCACGGACCTGCTGACCCCGGGTACTCCAGCAAAGGAGCGCACGGAGATTAATGACCGCATCATTGAGGCCATCACCGATGTCTTCGAAGAGTTCAAGGTCGATGCCCAAGTAACCGGCTTTAGCCGTGGCCCAACAGTTACCCGTTATGAAATCGAGCTAGGACCAGGCGTCAAGGTATCGAAGATTACGAACCTGCAGTCCAATTTGGCCTACGCCGTGGCCACGGATAATCTACGTTTGCTCACGCCCATCCCCGGCAAGTCGGCCGTCGGCATTGAGGTCCCGAACCCGGACCGCGAGATGGTGCACCTGCGCGAGGTGCTTGATGCGCCGAGCATGACCAGCTCCCCGGACCCCATGCTCATCGGTTTGGGCAAGGACATCGAAGGCGAATACACCTCGTTCTCGGTACAAAAGATGCCGCATTTGCTGGTCGCCGGTGCTACCGGTTCCGGTAAGTCCGCTTTCGTCAACTCCATGTTGGTCTCGCTGCTAACCCGAGCCACCCCTGAGCAGGTTCGCCTCATCCTGGTGGACCCGAAGATGGTGGAACTTACCCCGTACGAGGGCATTCCGCACTTGATCACGCCCATCATTACCCAGCCGAAGAAGGCTGCAGCAGCCCTGCAGTGGCTGGTGGAGGAGATGGAGCAGCGCTACATGGATATGAAGGCTGCTCGCGTGCGCAAGATTGAGGACTATAACCGCAAGGTGGTCTCCGGCGAATATCAGGCACCGGCAGGCTCCGAGCGCGAGGTACGCCCGTACCCGTACATCGTCTGTGTCGTCGACGAGCTGGCGGACCTGATGATGACTGCGCCAAAGGAGATTGAGGACTCCATCGTCCGCATCACCCAGAAGGCGCGTGCCGCCGGAATTCACCTGGTGCTGGCAACCCAGCGCCCGTCCGTTGACGTGGTGACCGGTCTGATTAAGACCAATGTGCCTTCACGCTTGGCCTTCGCGACGTCCTCCCTGACGGACTCTCGCGTTATCTTGGACCAGGGTGGCGCGGAAAAGCTCATTGGTATGGGCGATGGCCTCTTCATTCCGCAGGGCAAGCGTCCTGTGCGTATGCAGGGCGCATTCGTCTCGGACGATGAAGTCATGGCGGTTGTCGATGCCGCCAAGTCGCAGGCCGCGCCGAACTACACCGAGGGCGTGACTGAAGAGAAGCAATCCGAGGCCAAGCAGGAAATCGATGAGGAAATTGGCAAGGACATGGACGACCTCCTCGAAGCCGTCGAGCTGGTGGTCACCGCCCAGTTGGGCTCGACCTCGATGCTCCAGCGCAAGCTCCGTATCGGCTTTGCCAAGGCCGGTCGTCTCATGGACCTGATGGAATCTCGTGGCGTCGTCGGACCGTCCGAGGGCTCCAAGGCCCGCGAGGTCTTAGTGAAGCCGGAAGAGCTGGATACGATCATTTGGATGATCAAGGGCGCTGATCCTGCCGAGGCGCCGAAGGAAATTCAGGAGGAGATGCAGCAGCAAGAGCAGGATGATGCCGCCGCTACTTCCGACGCCGCCTCTTCCGCTGGCTCCGATTCCTCCCCGCAGGGCGACGCCGAGGACACCCGTACCGTCCAGGCAACGTATAACCCTTCGACAGGTGCCTTCTAAGATCGTGTAGAGTTGGACGGGTCTTGGAGGGGAGTACCCCATCCTTCGGCATTGATCGTCAGCACGGAAGCTTTACGCTCCCGGTCGTGTCGGCCCGGCTGCAGCTATCTAGCCGGGCGGGGGAGACCTCCGGTCACTTTGTTGTATCTTCGACCGGAGGGATGTACCAATGCATGTGCCATTGTGGATCTGGGCGATTTCCATCGTCGTCATTCTTGGATTCTTTGTTTTTGATTTCTACTCCCACGTGCGCACCCCGCACGAGCCGACGCTGAAGGAATCCGGGTTCTGGACCCTATTCTATGTCGGCCTCGCTTTACTTTTTGGTGCCGGCGTGTGGGCCGTATGGGACCACGAGCACGGCATTCAATACCTCACGGGTTACGTGACAGAGAAGGCGCTATCCGTAGATAACCTTTTTGTTTTCGCGCTTATCATGGGCGCCTTCAAGATCCCGCGTAAGTACCAGCAAAAGGTATTGCTCATCGGTATCGTCATCGCCCTAGCATGCCGCCTAGTATTCATCCTTTTGGGTGCTGCGGTCATCGCGGCATGGTCCGATATCTTCTACCTGTTCGCGATATTTCTCATCTACACAGCGATCAAGCTCATCGTCGATGAGATTCGGGATGCCCCCGAAACCGATCCCAATGACATGGCCATCATCAAGCTGATCCGCAAGGTAGTCCACGTCACCCCGCGCTACCACGGCGATAAGCTCACGCACCGCGTGGAAGATTCCTCGGGCAAGCGGAAATTTGCGTTCACCCCGCTATTTATTGCGTTGGTGTCCATTGGCCTTATCGACGTGATGTTTGCCTTCGACTCCATTCCGGCCATCTACGGCATTACCTCAGAAGCTTTCTTGGTCTTTACCACGAATGCTTTCTCCCTCATGGGATTGCGCCAGATGTACTTCCTGATGGATGGCCTACTGGATCGCTTGGTGTACCTGCCCTATGGTTTGGGCATAATCTTGGGCTTCATCGGTGTAAAGCTCATGTTCCATGCGCTGCATGAGAATAACTTGCCATTTGTAAACGGCGGCGAGAACGTGGAGTCCATTCCAGAATTTTCCACCATCACCTCACTTATCGTGATCGTGGGCGTACTGGTTATTACGGTTATCGCCTCGATTATTAAAAACAAACGCGATGAGAACCAAGGCGGAGTGCCGGTATCGCACAATCACTTCGACTGGGACGAGGAAGGCAATAAGATCGTCCGGAACAAGAGGGGCGAATTCTTGGGCAAGGCCAAAGACCTGCCCAAGGAAGAGCTACCACACTAGAAGCGGGCGTTTACGGGATTCCACTCGCGGAAGCTGCGGCCGGTGATGCAGCCCGCCTGGTAGAAGGGGTCGTTGTCCATGAGGGCGATGGCGTCGGCGACCACGGCGTCGTCGGCAAGCCCCACGATGATGAGTGCTCCGCCCTTGGAATCCGTCAAGGGGCCTGTGGCAATGATAGTGCCCTCCTCAAAAAGTTGCGCGGTAAACTCGCGGTGCGCGGGGCGAGCCTTAGCAATCTCAGGATTATTGGGGTTGTAGTCGTAGCTAACAGCAAAATACTTCATGCTTCGCATTTTAAAATGTAGGGGCATCCAAGCGCAGGTGCTTGGTGCTAACAGGTAGTATGTATAACGTGAATCAACCCGGAACACAGTCAGCGCAATCCTCGGATGTGAATCCACAGGTATCCAATTGGAACCTGCCAAATCTTCTCACCAGCCTGCGCATTCTTTTCATTCCGGTTTTCGCATGGCTAGTTATTGCCGGCCATGAATGGTGGGCTTTTGGCCTATTTGCGGCCTTAATGCTCACAGATAAGCTCGACGGGGACATCGCACGTGCCCGTGGCCTTATCACCAATTTTGGCAAGATTGCTGATCCCATCGCCGATAAAGCGCTTATGACTACCGCACTGGTATGCCTCAACATCATTGGGGTACTGCCGGTGTGGATTACTGTGGTCATTCTCATCCGTGAGTTTGGTATCACCATCTGGCGTATGGTTTTGTTGCGCCGCGGCAAGGTGGTACCTGCTTCGAAGGGCGGCAAACTGAAGACTGTATTGCAATCCTTGGCAGTCGGGCTGTATCTGTGGCCGTTGCCGGAGTGGATGAACGTTCCTACCTTCCTAGTGATGCTCTTGGCTGCAGTGGTGACCGTAGTTACCGGCGTGCAGTACCTCATCGACGGCAAGAAGCAGAATAGCTAGGTAGTTCATGAGCACCATGGCGGCCCGCCTCGTATCCGAGCTCACTGAGCGCGGCGAGACTTTGTCCTTTTGCGAGTCACTTACTGCTGGGTTGGCCAGCGCCACGGTGGCTTCTGTCCCTGGAGCCTCGGCTGTATTGCGCGGAGGGCTTATAACATATGCCACCGAGGTGAAATCCCACTTTTTGCACCAACCGGTAGCCGATATCGAAGCAGCCGGAGTGGTTTCTGGGGAGACCGCCCTTGCAATGGCCCGCGCGGCAGTGGCAGAAACCGCTGCGGACTGGGGGATAGGCCTTACCGGAGTGGCAGGACCAGACCTACAAGAAGGCAAGCCGGCGGGCACCGTATATATCGGCATCTATTCTCCTGGCAGAGTCGCTTTCTCCCAGCTGCTATCCGGATTGGGCAAGGAGCGCAACGAAATTAGAGAGGCCACGGTCGCAGCCGCCTTGCGTCTATTGCGCGCAACTGTGGAAGAAAATCCGGCACTGCGGGAACAATAGCGAGACAAGGAGCGTTGACCATAGTGATGAACACTTCTACTGCAGTCCTCGAACACTCGGTAAACAGCGCTACTGCACCAGCGGCGCCCGCCACTGCTCGTACCCCTGAGCCGCTTTTGCGTGAGGCTCTTGGGTTGACGCTGCGCGCCTTCCGCGCGGACAAAGGAGTGACCCTACGCGAATTGGCCGGAGTGGCCCGCGTATCGCCGGGTTACCTTTCAGAGCTCGAACGCGGTCGCAAGGAGGTCTCCTCTGAGCTCCTTGCGTCTGTGTGCCACGCGCTAGATTGCTCGGTCTCTGACGTATTGATTGAAGCAGCCGGTTACATGGCCCTGCCCTCCATGGATGAGGAGCTAGCCCATACGGCACCTGCCGCATCAGAGCTTTAGCCCACAGCGGTATACGTCAGCAGCCGGCCTCTTCTCTCGCGAGGAGGGTCGGTTGTGGTGGTTAAGAGGGGGCGTCGGCAAGCGCCCGCGACCGCAGGGAGTGCAAGCGGTGGAAACAGCGCTTCGCTAGTATAAACAGCAGAACATTACGCACATTTTTAACCTAGAAAGGTGTGAAGCACACCATGGCGAACCCATTTGTTAAGGGCTGGAAGTACCTGATGGCACTCTTCGATAATAAGATCGAGGAAAACGCCGATCCGAAAGTGCAGATCGAGCAGGCTATTGAGGATGCTCAGCGCCAGCATCAGGAGCTGTCTCAGCAGGCGGCCGCCGTGATTGGTAACCAGCGTCAGCTGGAAATGCAGCTTAACCGCCGTCTGGCAGAGGTAGAAAAGCTGCAGGGCAATGCTCGCCAGGCTCTGGAATTGGCTGATCAGGCCCGTGCCAAGGGCGATGAGAATAAGGCCGTGGAGTACGAGAACGCAGCAGAGGCCTTCGCCGCCCAGCTGGTTACGGCTGAGGAGTCCGTGGAGGATACCAAGAAGCTGCACGACCAGGCACTGCAGCAGGCAGAAAAGGCCAAGAATGCGGTCCAGCGTAATAACGCCGCGCTGCGCGAAAAGGTCAATGAGCGCTCCAAGCTGCTTTCCCAGCTGGAGCAGGCAAAGATGCAGGAAAAGGTCTCTGAGTCTTTGAACTCCATGAACGAGCTGACTGCCAATGGCAATACGCCGTCTCTGGATGCTGTGCGCGATAAGATTGAGCGCCGTTACTCCAAGGCGCTAGGCCAAGCCGAGCTTGCCGAGAACTCCGTGGAAAACCGCATGGCCGAGGTTCAGCAGGCAGGCGTGCAGATGGCCGGTCATTCCCGCTTGGAGCAGATTCGCAGTGAAATGAACTCTTCTAAGTCCGTGGAAGGCAATAAGGCTCAGGCCATTGAGGGCAATAAAGCTTCTGGCTCTGCTGCCGACAACGCTGCCCAGCCAGGCAGTGCCAACAACGATGCTGTACAGGCCCGTCTGCGTGAGTTGCGTGGGGAGTAAAACCCCCGACTGTCTTTTAAAAAGTTATCGCCTCCCTTGGCCATCATTTGGTGGTGCAAGGGAGGCGATAACTTATGCTGCTAGTCGCCGACGCCGCGGGCCTGCAACGCTTCCCCCATCGCGCGCGCTCGCCGGATGGAGCGAATAATAACGGGGGTGCCAAATGCCAGCGGGGACATCCCGGCACCGCGCGCTTTGCGGGCATCTAGGACTTCATAGACGGTTTCAAACATCAGCGGGATGAGCCGAATAGTCAGTGACATAGCCAAGCTGATGTTTTCTACCGGTATTCCTAGTCGCTTTAGGGGCTGCAGCGACTCTTCCAGTGACTCCATGATTTCATCTACCGTGGAGGTCAGCGTGAGCAGGAAGGCAGCCATCATAGCGGCGAAGACATTGAGGAACATCACCGCCGCATAGTCGAAGTCCTTTGCCCACCATTGAAAGCCTGCCAAGGGGACTAGGAAAAAGAGAGGCGGCCAGATTTGACTCCACGCAATGGCCGGTGGAATCCGGGCGCAAGCATAGAGAAAGACGACGAAAATGACGCCGCCTGCTGCCCACGGAATGGACTTGAAAAAGATGCTGGTGACCAGGATAAAGACTAAGAGGAATGCGATCTTCCAACTAGGTTTGATGCGATGAACAAAACTGGTGCCATCAACATAGACGGAAAGTGGGAGATTCGTGCGTCGTTGCATGAGAATTCTCCCTACAGTGGCCGCTGGGCCATGAGGTCTTGGTAAAAATCTATGACCTCCGCTGGCCGGCCATCCGCGGCGATGCGGTGGTCATCGATGCAAATGACCCGATCAAAATCGCGCAGAAAGTCCAGATCGTGCGTCACCACAATTAGTTGCTGTTCTAATCGCGCGAATTCTCTTTTGATTCGATCGCGGTTGCGCAGATCCAGCAGGGTAGTGGGCTCATCAGCGATGATGAGAATCGGGTCGATGACCATGACCGCTGCCAGCGCGAGGAGCTGCTTTTGTCCGCCGGAGAGCGTATGCGGTGAGCGCTCAGCAAATTCGGCGAGTCCGAAGCGCTCGAGGGCAGCATTCACGCGGGCGAGGCGCTCGTGTTTCGGCAGCTTAAAGCGGCGGAGCGAAAAGGCGACGTCATCGCGCACATTGGGCATGACAATCTGGTTTTCGGCATCCGAAAAGACAAACCCCACCTTTTCGCGCACCTTTTTGCCCTGCTTGGCGACGTCCATCTGGTCCACCGTCACCGTACCTTCACTAGACTCGCCCAACCCATTAATGAGCCTGGTCAAGGTGGATTTCCCGCCACCATTCTGGCCGATGATGCCAATGCGTTGTTCGGTGAGGGTGAGGTTGATGTCCTCGAGCACCACGGTGTCATCAAAAGCCACCGAGACCGAGGTAAATTCGATCGTGGGCACTAGGCGGCCTTTCGTCCCATCAGATCGGGGAAGGCCGAGTGAACACCGAGAGCGATGATGACGGCAACGACAAGTTTTCCGGCATCGACAGGGATGAAGGGCAATTGGGCTGCGAAGGCTGGACCAATTTCCAAGCCAGAGCGGATCATGAGACCAAAGGCGCCGCAGATGTATTGGATGGCAAGGCCGACAATGGCAGCAATGGCAAGTATGACCGCCATGCCACCCTTGTTCTTAGGGGAGCGGTAGGCAATTGCACCTGCAACCGCTGGCGAGAGAACATAGCCGATGATGTAGCCCGCGGTTGGGCCTGCCAGGGCGCGCAGCGTGGTACCGCCACCTGCTAAAACTGGGAGGGCAAGGCCCAGGAACAAAAAGAGGAGTCCCACGTAACCGCCGCGCTTGCTACCCAAAATAAGGCCGGCGAGGATCAGTGCTGCGTTTTGCAACACGATGGGCACGCCGGCCGAACCGATGGGGATGGACACGAAGGCAAGGACGATAACGAGAGCGGTAAACACGGCAACATAGGCAATGGTGGTTGCCAGAGAGTTCTTTTTCATGTTCAAGAGGTTAGCACTGCATGAAAACTGCAGACAATTGAGGGTTTTGAACGGTGTTCATCCGAGGCTGATAATTGTGAGGCAGGGCCATTGCGGCGGGCTTGCAATCGACGCTTTCTGGACCGCTGGCGCCCGTGCTTTAGTGCTGAGTAGGATGGCGCGCATGCGATTGACCGAGTATCACCAGCTCATTGTGGACGAATTTGGCGAGTCTAAGGGAAAGTGGATTAGCCACTCCCATGTCTTGCCCGACCTCGGGGCAACGCCCGATGAGCTTATCGAACGCGGCGTCGATCCGCGTCGCGTCTGGCTGAGCCTGTGCGATGACTTTGATGTACCGAAGGAGTGCAGGTTGGGAGTCGATTACCCTACTTTATAGCGCTGTCGAATTTGACGGACTGGCGTGTTCACTTTCAAAATTCGAACAGATGTATGTAATATGGCGGAGGTGTCGATGCAGTCGTCTACAGTGGGATGGCGTTGACGGAGGGAACCGTTTGAGTTCCACGGCAGTCTAATAATGCGTTAGTACATCGTCGTTAAAGATAAGGATGAAAGTTAATGGCAACCAAAAAGAAGTCTTCTTCTGCCGCCTCTAAGGGAGATGACCGCCAAAAGGCCCTCGATGCCGCAATGGCCATGATTGAGAAGGATTACGGCAAAGGCGCTGTGATGCGCCTGGGTGATGACAACCGCCCACCGATTAAGGCCATTTCTTCCGGTAATACCGCAATCGATGTTGCTCTGGGTATTGGTGGTTTCCCGCGCGGGCGTATCGTAGAAATCTATGGCCCGGAGTCTTCTGGTAAGACCACTGTTGCGCTGCACGCCATTGCATCTGCACAAAAGGACGGCGGCATTGCCGCGTTTATTGACGCCGAGCACGCGCTCGACCCGCAGTATGCTCGCCTGCTTGGCGTGGATACCGATAACCTTTTGGTTTCCCAGCCAGATACCGGCGAACAGGCCTTGGAGATCGCCGATATGCTGGTACGCTCTGGCGCAATTGACATCATTGTCGTTGACTCTGTGGCTGCCCTTACCCCGAAGGCGGAAATTGAAGGTGAGATGGGCGATAGTCACGTCGGTCTCCAAGCCCGCCTGATGTCGCAGGCGCTGCGCAAGATGACCGGTGCCCTGTACAACTCCGGTACCACCGCTATCTTCATTAACCAGCTGCGCGAAAAGATTGGCGTGATGTTCGGCTCGCCAGAGACCACCACCGGTGGTAAAGCGCTCAAGTTCTACTCTTCCGTGCGCTGCGATATCCGCCGCATCCAGACCTTAAAAGATGGCCAGGATGCCATCGGTAACCGCACCAAGCTCAAGGTAGTAAAAAACAAGGTCTCGCCACCATTTAAGATTGCCGAGTTCGACATCATGTATGGCGAAGGCATCTCTCGCGAGTCGTCCATCATTGACCTTGGCGTCGAAAACGGCTTCATTCGCAAGTCCGGCTCTTGGTTTACCTACGAAGGCGACCAGCTGGGCCAGGGTAAGGAGAAGGCGCGTAATTTCCTGAAGGATAACCCGGATCTAGCCAATGAAATCGAGCAGAAGATTTTCCAGAAGCTCGGTATCGGCGAGGCCGCGGCCGAAGGCGAGGAGGGTGCCGCGATGGACGTTCCTGGTGCCGATGACCCATTAACCGATGAGTCCGTTGATCTCGTTCCAAACGTCGATTTTGATGACGACTAGAATCGTCTAACCCCGTACCCACACACTCCGCGTACCATTTGAATCTGCATCATGAATCAGCCCGCCCCCGAAAAGCTCGCCCAACTCCGTCAGGCCCTCGAGGCCTATGAGAATGGAGCAGCTGGGGGCGGGCTTTTTGATCGAGAGGCAGAGGAAGCCAAGGCCAAGGTCCGCTCTCGGGCACTGGGCCTTTTGGATCAGCGTTCTAGGTCCCGGAAAGAGCTCTATGATCGTCTAGTAAAGGCCGAGTTTGAGCCAGATGTCGTTGAGGACGTGCTAGATGATTTAGCCCACGCGGGGCTGGTGAATGACGCAGCCTTTGCACACGAGTGGGTGCGCCAGCGCCATAAGCGGCGCGGCAAGTCCAGTTCGGTTCTCAACAGGGAATTGCGGGAAAAGGGCGTGAGTGAGGCTGACCGTGCTGAGGCTCTCGAGCAAATCGACCCTGCCGATGAACAAGCTATGGCACAGGCCCTTGCGGAAAAGAAGGCCCGCTCCATTAAGTTCGTACCGGAGGATCGCAAGGAGCGCGACAAGGCTCTACGCCGCATCGTGGGAGTGCTGGCACGCCGTGGCTTCAATGAAGGGATGTCGCTGCAGATTGCAATCGCGGCGCTTGACGCGCGGTGCGCGGAGCTGCGCGCAGAGGACTGATACGGCCAAGGCAGGGCAGCACCGGAATGGCCAAGTCCGGCAGTTATGAGATGCCTAGCTTCATGGCTAAACTATGCCGACGTGGAGCAGACAATCGCAGATAACCGTACTTATGAAGTCCGAACTTTCGGCTGCCAGATGAATGTGCACGATTCGGAGCGCATCTCTGGTCTCTTGGAGGAGGCCGGCTACGCGGCCGCCGGCGAAGGCGTGGAGCCAGATCTCATCGTCTTCAATACCTGCGCCGTGCGCGAAAATGCCGATAAGCGGCTCTACGGCACCTTGGGTGCCTTGAAGAAGACCAAGGAAAATCATCCCGGCATGCAAATTGCCGTGGGCGGTTGCCTGGCGCAGAAAGACAAGGACACCGTCCTAGATAATGCCCCGTGGGTTGATGCTGTCTTTGGCACTCACAATATGGCGGCCCTGCCGACGCTGCTGGAGCGCGCCCGTCACAACGATGAAGCCCAGGTGGAAATCGTTGATTCCCTCGAGGCTTTTCCGTCGGTCTTGCCAGCCAAGCGTGAGTCTGCCTATGCCGGCTGGGTTTCTGTTTCCGTAGGTTGCAATAACACCTGCACGTTCTGCATTGTTCCTTCCCTGCGCGGCAAGGAAGAGGACCGCCGGCCCGGCGATATCTTGGCCGAAGTCAAAGCCCTAGTAGATCAGGGCGTATCCGAGGTCACCCTGCTGGGGCAAAACGTCAATGCCTATGGCGTCAATTTCGCCGATCCCGACATGCCACGCGACCGTTTCGCTTTTTCGAAGCTGCTGCGCGAGGTGGGCAAGATCGAAGGCCTTGAGCGCCTGCGCTTTACTTCCCCGCACCCAGCGGAGTTTACTTCCGACGTCATCGATGCCATGGCCGAGACCCCGGCCGTGTGCCCGCAGTTGCATATGCCGCTGCAGTCTGGCTCCGACAAGGTCCTTAAGGACATGCGTCGTTCCTACCGCACCAAGAAGTTCCTGCGGATTTTGGACGAGGTACGGGACAAGATTCCGCACGCCGCAATCACGACCGATATCATCGTGGGCTTCCCGGGCGAGACCGAGGAAGACTTCCAAGACACCATGGAATTGGTGCGCCGCGCTCGCTTTGCCTCGGCCTTTACCTTCCAGTATTCGCCGCGCCCGGGAACCCCGGCTGCGGAAATGGAGGATCAGATTCCCAAGGAGGTCGTCCAGGATCGTTTCGAACGTCTCGTTGCCCTGCAAGATAGCATTCAGGCAGAGGAAAACAAGAAGCTCATCGGCACGGATGTGGAGCTTTTGGTGCAGGCCGAAGGTGGCCGCAAGAACGATGAAACCCACCGCATGACCGGCCGTGCGCGCGATGGCCGCCTGGTGCACTTTACCCCGGTTGATTCGGATGGCACGGATATTTCGGCGGAGATTCGCCCTGGCGATGTGGTGCATACCCAGGTCACCGGTGCGGGCTCCTTCTTCTTGCTTGCCGACGCCGCCGTGACCTCCCACACCCGTACCAAGGCCGGGGACATGTCTGCTGCCGGCGAAACGCCTACCACCGCACCCATCGGCGTCGGTCTGGGATTGCCGTCGATTGGCAAGCCCGCAGCGGCCGAATCTGGCGATTCCTGCGGTTGCTAGCAGGGGAGTAGGCTAGGGAGCCATGACTGAGGAACATTCGACCACCGCAGCCCATAATGCAGCTAACGCTGAGCGTAGAGCAGCACAAACAATGGACCTCGGCGGTCACAAGGTGACGCTGAGTATTGCAGTGGTGGTCTATATCCTCTACCTGATTTTGCCCTACGCCGGTCCGGCCCATGGTTGGGAGGCATTGACCTTCGGCACCACGTCAAGTGGCGTCAGGATTTCCATCATGGAAACCGTCTCCGCGTGGCTCGCGCTCATTGGGTTGGGCGTTCTTACTCCGGTGACGCTGTTTACCCGCCGCGCTACGCCGGGACTCATCGCGTGGATGTTGGTGACGGTGTCCTTCTTCGCTAACCTATGGGGCTTCTGGTTCCGTGGCTCTACTTCCGACGGGGCGTCGTTGGGAATGTGGGTAGGAATGCTGGCTACCTTCCTAGCATTTCTGGCCTATAGCATGGTGGCGCTGCGCCGCAGCCCAGAGCAGAAGGCTGCCGAAGCCCGCGTGCGCGCCACCGCCGGACAGCTCGATGAGGTGGGCGAATTCCAATCCAGGATTGACGCGGCACCGCAGCAGGAGCCACTGGTGGACAATCGCCGCAAGCAAGCCGCCGAACGCCACCGCGCCCAGCGGGGCGAGCAGTAGGCCTACCGCCACGAGTCCCGCAGCCGCAACTCCCACGCAGAAGAGCGGGAAAGTTCCCGGGCACCCAGGCTGCGGTAAATAGCATTCATGGCCGCGCCCTTGGCGGCAACGGAACAATAGCAGCGCCGTACCCGCGGCCAATAGCCTGCCACCTCATGCAGTGCTGTGAGCTTGGCTAGCTGCGCAAGTCCGCGGCGGCGGTGCGGGCGATCGGTCACAGTCAGAGTCCACTCGCATACTTCAGGATTCGCGTCCTCGTGCCGCGCCATCTCAGTCAGCGCGAGTATGCTCCCGTCCTCGGCGGTGAGTGCGATAAGAAGCGTGTGCCCGCGACGAGAACGCAGGCGGCTGTGCGCTTCGCGCAATCGAGCACGCGTCCACACGATGGGCTCCACCGTCAGATCACCAGTCTCCGCATCTGTGGACGCTAGGCTAAGCAGCCGCATGACCTCGTCGAGGTAGCCCTCAGGGATGTCGTAATCTGGCCAGAATCGGGCGGTGATCCCTGCTGGGAGCAGTGCTGCGACAGGGCTTTCGGGGATGTCCATTACCAGCTGGTGCTCCGCATGCCTTTGCGTAAATCCCAGATGGCGGTAGATGCTGCCCATAGCGTCGTAGTCTGGGTCCGCGCCCGGCGGGTGCAATAGTCCCACGTGCGCTACGGTGCGGCCGAGTTTCCGGGCCAACTCCAGTGCCTTCGCCCCCATCCACTCGGCTACTTGGCGCCCCTTCTCATCGAGCTGTTCGCCAGGGAGGGGCAAATCGCACAGCACGCACTCAATCTCTGCTGCCTCGCGCTCTTCTAAAAGCGGCAGGCTAATGTGGATGAACCCGAGGTAATCCAGCTCCGGGCTGGGTTCTATTGCGGGAATCTGCGGCAGTCCTAGCTCAGAAACCTCACCAAGGGTGGAGTCGCCGTCCACTACGGCAAAAAGATGGGTCTGTGATTCGCTAGAACCTTGCAGACGCTGGACCACGCGGCCCGGCGACGTCGATGCCGCGGCATCGCCGCTTGCTTCTTGGGCCGCCAAGTTGGCCCAAAAGACGAAGCTGCGAATGCAGTCCGCAGGTTCGCTGGGCCGGGCGTGAGCGGTAGGCGAGTGCGGCCGCGGTGGCCGCGCAATGTGGACGAGGTGCACTACTTATCGTTGACGGCGTTAGCGGCGGCGTCGGCAAAAGCCTGCCACTGCTCGGCCTGCGCACGCAGATCAGCGGCCTTTTTCGCATTGCCCTTGGCCTCAGCTGCCTCGGCTTGGGAGTTAAACTCATCGACCTTGGCCTGGAACTGTGCCACGCGTGCTTGCGCCTCTGGGTCGGTGCGGCGCCACTCGGACTTTTCTGCCTCGGTGACGCGCTGCTCCAGCGCCTCAATCTTGGACTCGTACTCGCGCACCTGCTTGCGGGGAACGAAGCCAATTTCTTCCCACTTTTCCTGCAGCTCGCGCAGCTTGGCCTTCGCACCCTCGATGCCCTTGGACGGGTCGATCTGCTCGTCGTATTCCGCGATCAAGGCGTCCTTGGCCTTGGCATTTTCTGCAAACTCGCGGTCGCGCTCGTCATTGACGGCATTGCGGGCATTGAAGAACTTGTCCTGGGCGGCGCGGAAGCGGGCCCAGAGCTTATCGTCCACGTCGCGCGGGGCGCGGCCGGCAGCCTTCCACTCAGTCATCAAATCGCGGTAGGCGCGGGCGGTGGGTCCCCACTCGGTGGAATCCTGGATAGCCTCGGCGCGCTCGACCAGTTCTTCCTTCTTCTTGCGGGCAACCGCACGGGCGCGGTCCAGCTCGGCAAAGTGGGAGCCGCGACGGCGGTTGAAGGAGTCGCGGGCGCGGGAGTAGCGCTTCCACAGGGCATCATCGGTCTTGCGATCAATGCCCTTAATCTGCTTCCACTCTTCTAAGATGGCGCGGATGCGGTCACCGGCGGCCTTCCATTCGGTGGAATTTTCTGCGATGTCTTCTGCTTCCGCCGCCAGCTTCTCCTTGGCAGCAATAGCTTCCTCGCGGCGGCGTTCCTTATCGGCCTGCGCCTGCTCACCGGCTTCTACCGAGTGCTCAATGACGGCAACAAGGCGGCGGTCAAGTGCTGCGATATCACCGATGACCGCAGCGGTAGGCAGGGTGTCGCGCAATTGCGCTGCGGTCTTCTTGATGCCAGCGGCCTCGCTGGGGTTGGCGCGCAGGCGAGCCTCGAGCAATTCAATTTCGGTGGAGAGATCGTCGTAGCGCGCACCGTAGTGCTGTAGGCCCTCCTCTGGGGTACCGGCCTGCCATTCGCCAATCTTGCGTTCGCCCTCCGGAGCGGAGACGAAGACGGAACCATCCGCGTCGACGCGGCCCCATTTAGCCGGGTCGTTCTTGCTTGGTGCCTGCACGGGAACAGGCTTTGCGGTGGGACGAGGGCCCTTCTTGGGCATGGAACCTGGGGTAGGGATGGGAGACATGACAAGCCCTCCTATGCATAGATCGCCGCGCGTCACGGCTGCCGAATAAAATCACTGGATACATTACCGCGAATATCCCGCGCGTGCCCAGATTCTATTTAATTACCTCCACTTGGGTAGATAGTATGGAGGAATAATGTTCAATCTCATGGTAATGCCTGCGTCACCGGCGCTGGCCGTGGAGCTTTCCGCCAATGACGCTGCTTCCCGCGCCCTGCTTGCCGCTGCCCGTACGCTCGCAGTGGAGGCTGCAGCCGCTGGAATAGTGGAAGTAGATATCGTCGGCAGCCAGGATAAGCGCTGGTATACCGCCCATTCCGGAAGCTTACGGGCCTGGGGTGCGGCCACTGACCTGGGCGGCGGCAACTTCCTTCCGGAGATCATGGCTCGGTACGTGCTGCACAGCGTGCCGCAGCTTCACGCCCGCGCTAGCCGGGAGCACATTGGCCAGCCGGATCCGGCGGCGCTCACCATCGTCGTGGCAGATGGCAGCGCGGGCCTGACCGAGCGCGCCCCCTTGGCGCTCGTTCCCGGTGCCCAGGAAGCGCACGAGTGGTGCGAGGAGGTGCTCATGGGGGCGTCGGCAAGCAAGGCAGGCGAATGGCTGTCCCAGCGCGGTGTGGTAGAGCCCGCGCTGTGGGAGGAGTTAGCAGGACTACAACCAAAGAAGGCGCAATTGCTGGCCACCGACGCCACCCTGGGGGTTGGCCGCTACGTTGCAGGGTGGGAGGTCTAATGCGCCCGATTGCAGTGTTTGGACCCACCGCCTCCGGCAAATCTGCGCTGGGGTTGGCGCTGGCGCAGGAGCTGGGCGGCGAGGTGGTCAACGTCGATTCCATGCAGCTCTACCGCGGTATGGACATTGGCACCGCCAAGCTCACCCCGGCCGAGCGCGAGGGAATCCCGCACCACCAGCTCGATGTGTGGGACGTGACCGAGACCGCTTCTGTGGCGCGCTACCAGCGCGATGCCATCGCGGACGTGGAAGGCATCATGGCCCGCGGCAAGACGCCAATCCTAGTCGGCGGTTCCATGCTTTATGCCCAAGCGCTTGTCGACGACTGGCAGTTCCCACCCACCGACCCCGCCGTCCGCGCCAAGTATGAGGCCCGGCGCGTAGAAATCGGTACCGATGCCCTGCATGAGGAGCTGGCGCAGGTGGATCCGGCCGCGGCCGCCATCATTGAAGATAAGGACCCACGGCGCACCGTGCGTGCCTTGGAGGTCATCGAACTGACCGGTAAACCTTATAAGGCTAGTCAACCGCCGAAGGACGCCCCGCCGCGGTGGGGCACCCGTTTGCTCGGCCTGCGCACCACCGCAGACTGGCTTAATCCGCGCATCGAGCTGCGCACGCGCCTGATGTTTGAGCGCGGGCTCATCGAGGAAGTCGAGTGCCTCCAAGCCCAAGGCTTGGTTGCCGATTCCACGGCCGGGCGCGCCATTGGCTATGCGCAGGTATTCCAAGCCCAGCGTGGCGAACTTACGTGGGATGAGGCCGTCGAGCGCACTATTACCGGGACACGGCGCTACGTGCGCCGCCAACGCTCGTGGTTCAACCGCGATAAGCGCATCATGTGGTTGGATGCCGCGGGCGATACGACCGCCCAGGCGCTGCGCGCGCTAGGGTAGGGAGCATGAAATTTGCCAAGGGTCATGGAACTGAGAACGACTTCGTCATCGTCGAAGACCACGCGGCCACCACGCCGCTTGCCCCCGAGCGCGTAGCGGCGCTGTGCGATCGCCGCGCCGGTATCGGCGGCGACGGATTGCTGCGCGTCGTGCGCGCCGAGGCCTTGCTCGCGGCCGGGGAAATCGAGTCGCTGCCCGAGGGCATCGCGCCCACTGACTGGTTCATGGATTATCGCAACGCTGACGGTTCCGTGGCCGAAATGTGCGGAAACGGCACCCGCGTTTTCGCCCACTGGCTGCGCTCGCGCGGCCTCGTGGAAGAAGGCGAGTTCACCATCGGTACCCGCGCCGGCGCCAAGCGCGTGACGGTGCACTCGTGCGATGAGCACGCGGCAGAGGTGACCGTGGAGATGGGACCGGCCGACGTAACGGGTGTATCCACCGCGTCTATGGCCGGGGAGAGCTACGCCGGTCTAGGCGTTGACATGGGCAACCCCCACCTCGCGGCCGTGGTGCCGGGGCTGGACGCCGAGGGCCTTGCAGCCAAGACATTCGAGCAGCCCATCATCGATGAGTCTTTCTTCCCCGCCGGCGTGAATGTTGAGGTCGTGACCCCGCTGCGTGATGGCCACGTGCACATGCGCGTCTTTGAGCGCGGGGTAGGAGAGACCCGCTCCTGCGGCACGGGCACCGTGGCGGCCGCGACCGCTGCGCTTGCCGACGCCGCCGTTGACCACACCACCACCCCTCACGGTACCGTGCACGTACACGTCCCCGGCGGGGAAGTGACAGTGGACATCTACGAGGGCGGTTCGCGCCTGACCGGCCCGTCCGCGATCGTCGCCACCGGCGAGACCTCCCTTTAGACCGCGTCGGGCCCGACGCGCGCGGTGCGCGGTACACGGTGAGTGCTTAGGCGCTGCGTCCTTCGCCTTCCTCTTCCTCGAATGCTTGCTCTTCGAGGGCTTGGCGGCGCAGGGCGCGATTTTTTACTTCGTTCTTTTCATACTTCGGCCCGAGCGCAAAAGCGGCGCGGCGGGCCGATAGCCATGTTTCCTTGAGCTCGCGAGCCCGTCCATCGGTCACCTTGAGCAAGGACTCCAGCTCGTTGGTGCTGACCTCTTCCGAGTTGACGCGTAGGTTCAGCCGGCGCAGGAACCGTCGGGAGCCCGAAATCTCATAGTGGAAGGCTTCGATGGTGGGGTCGGAGCAATCCAGATCTAAAAGCGCCGGCCGGTAAAGCGTGCGGTCCGCGATCTTTTCGGCCGCCTCGGAGGACCGGAAGTCTTCGTATTCGGCCAAGACGTCCTGAATATCTTCGGCAGAGAGCCGAATAGAGCTGCGCAGCGCCGCCTGCTCCGAGGCATCCGGCCGGGCGTGGAGCATGAGCAGTGCTGCCGCGATGAGTAGTGCCGCGATGAAAACCCCGGGAAGTTTTAGGGTTGCCACAACCGCCACCGATCCGACTAGGATCAGCGCGAGAACCAGCACCCGCCGGTTTCTCGCATTTTCCGGGAAAGGCATCCACACAGCTATTTCACCAGACCTTTGCGTCAGTTCTTAGTGGCCGCCGCAGCCGCAGCCACCAGAGCCACAACCGCAGCCAGCGCCGTCGCTGCAGCCACCGCTGGGCATTTCAATAGAAGCCGTCAGCAGGGCGGTACCGGCCACGATAGAGTCCTTGGCCGGTAGCTCGTCGCCCCCCGCAGGCAGGCAGAGATCAAAGGGGAAAAGGCCATCCATAACGAGGTGGGCGAATTTTTCGCCGGTTAGCTCATTGGTACGCCACTCGGATTCCATGACGCGGGCCGCAAAGGTAGCGGCTGGGGTAGGAACCTCCTCGCCAGAGCCGGAGGAGATAACCTTCGCTCCCGCGGACTCAAAGAGCGCCGGGAACTCGCCCTCGGCCGCCTCATAGGCAGCGGCGGACTCGTAGGTGCGGACATCAAGGCCCATGGCGGTGAGGGAGATTTGCTGCCATTGCTGCAAGGGTTCGTCGGCAAGCAAAGGCCCCTGCGCCAAGTTTGCGGTGGCCTGGGCGATGGTGGTGCCGAAAGGATCGATAATCTCCAGCAGGGCGAGGACATCGTTGACCATCTCCACGTGGGCGAACCCCTGCGTAACGGCATTGAAGCCAATGAAAGTAGCAAAAGGCTCCACCGCGAGGATATTGAGCTGAGCGCCCGATGGATCGGTGAACTGAATCAGCTGACCACCGCGTACCTCGCCGGTAACGGCCAAGCGATCGCTAGCGATAGCGGCCTCGACGGCATCCTGCCAACGTTCGAAATTGAGGCCGATGGCCTGCATCTCGGTATTCTGCTTCACCCCAGTGTCCTTAACGTTCATGCCCGCCATTGTATCGCCTTGCGCAGCCAGCTAAGAATCCGCAATTCCCGCTTTCGGCCGCAACATGCCAAAATGAAAGGTAGTATGACCGAATTTTCCCAGCACAATAACGACGATCTCCTTGCCCGCGCATTCCGCGATAACGACGCCCCGGCCGCACCAGAGGCGACGCCCACCACCGGTGACCTTGACCTGGCAGAGCGCAACGCCTTCCGCCGCGTTACCCGTGAGACCACCATCCGCGCCGAAGACACCACCGATGGCTATGAGGTGGAGTATCGAAAGCTGCGCCTCGAGCGCGTCATCCTGGTTGGCGTGTGGACCGAAGGCACCGTGGCCGAAGTCGAAGCCACCATGGACGAGCTCGCGGCGCTGACCGAGACCGCCGGCGCCGAAGTAGTGGAGATGATCTACCAAAAGCGCGATAAGCCGGATTCCGGCACCTTCATCGGCTCCGGCAAGGTCAAGGAATTGCGCGACATCGTCGAGGCCACCGGCGCCGATACCGTGGTATGCGATGGCGAGCTCAATCCTGGCCAGCTCACCGCTCTCGAGCGCGCGCTTAACACCAAGGTCATTGACCGCACGATGCTCATCCTTGACATCTTTGCCCAGCACGCCAAGTCCAAAGAGGGCAAGGCGCAGGTCTCCTTGGCACAGCTGGAATACCTCTACACCCATACCCGTGGTTGGGGCGGCAACCTTTCGCGCCAGGCGGGCGGCCGCGCCGGCTCCAACGGTGGCGTTGGCCTGCGCGGTCCCGGTGAGACCAAGATTGAGACGGACCGCCGCCGCATCCGCACGGAGATGGCCCGGCTGCGCAAGGAGCTGCGCGCTATGAAGACCGCCCGTGAGGTCAAGCGTTCCAAGCGTCAGCGCTCGACTATCGCGCAAATAGCCATTGCCGGCTACACCAACGCCGGAAAGTCCTCGCTCATTAACGCCATGACCGGCGCCGGCGTGCTGGTGGAGGACGCACTCTTTGCCACGTTGGACCCCACCACTCGCCGTGCCACGCTTGCCGACGGCCGCCAGGTCGTCTTCACCGATACCGTCGGCTTTGTCCGACACCTGCCCACGCAGCTGGTCGAAGCCTTCAAATCCACCCTGGAAGAGGTGCTGGCCGCCGATATCATGTTGCACGTGGTCGATGGCTCTGACCCATTCCCGCTCAAGCAGATTGAGGCCGTCAACCAGGTCATCTATGACATTGTCGCGGAAACTGGGGAGCAGGCCCCGCCCGAGATCATCGTGATCAATAAGATCGACCAGGCCGACCCGCTAGTGCTCGCCGAGCTGCGTCACGTACTCGACCACGAGGACGTCGTCTACGTATCCGCGCGCACGGGCGAGGGAATCGACGAGCTTACCGCGCGCGTGGAGCTTTTCCTCAACTCCCGCGATAGCCACGTCAAGCTGCAGGTTCCCTTCACCCGCGGCGATGTGGTGGCCCGCGTACACGCCGAGGGCACGGTGCGCCACGAGGAGTACACGGCCGATGGCACGCTTGTCGACGTCCGCCTTCCCGCACCCACCGCCCGCGAACTTGCCGAATTCATCGTGGAGGAAGTTTCCTAAAACCAGCCTGGGTGATCCATAATTAAGGCTCGTGAGCTTAAAAGGTTGGACCGTCCACGGAGACGGTAAAAGGATTGCACCGGGCGCGGTCGTAGCGCCGGAAGAACGACTCAGCTGGGGCCGAACCATCGGCATCGGAATGCAGCACGTGGTGGCCATGTTCGGCGCTACGCTGTTGGTTCCTACCCTGACCGGATTCCCCGTCAATACGACGCTGCTCTTTTCCGGCCTCGGCACCATTTTGTTCCTGCTTATCACGCGCAACCGGTTGCCGTCCTACCTCGGCTCCTCGTTCGCGTTCATCGCGCCGCTTTCGGCGTCGCAGCAGTACGGAATCGCCGCGCAGGCGGGCTCCATTTTGGTCACCGGCCTCGTCTTGGCTGCGGTGGGTGTGGCAGTCAAAATCGCCGGCCGCCGCGTGCTTGATGCCGTCATGCCGCCGGCCGTCACCGGTGCAATCGTGGCCCTCATCGGCCTGAACCTAGCGCCGAATGCGGCCGAGAACTTCGCCTCCCAACCGCTCGTGGCCGCGGTGACGCTGCTCGTCATCCTGCTGGCCACCGTCGCCGGCCGCGGTATGGTCTCGCGCCTATCCATCTTGCTCGGCGTGGTCGTCGGCTGGGTCTTCGCTGCGCTGACCGGCAACCTCGGCGATGACGCCGTCGCGGCCATCGATGCCGCCCCGTGGGTAGGCCTGCCGGAATTCCACGCGCCTTCTTTCAACGTCTCCGCCATTGCCGTGGCGCTTCCCGTGCTGGTGGTACTCATCGCGGAAAACGTCGGCCACGTCAAGGCCGTCTCCGAGATGACCAAGCGCGATCTCGATGATCTGGCCGGTGACGCGCTGATCGCCGATGGCCTTGCGTCCACCCTTGCCGGCGGCTTCGGTGGCTCCGGTACCACGACCTACGCCGAAAATATCGGCGTGATGGCCGCAACCCGTGTATATTCCACCGCCGCCTACTGGGTGGCGGCCTTTACCGCCATCCTTTTGGCCTTCGTGCCGAAGTTTGGTGCGCTGATTTTCACCATCCCGACCGGCGTTCTGGGCGGCGCCTGCATCGTGCTGTATGGACTCATCGGCATGCTGGGTGTGCGCATCTGGATGGATAATAAGGTTAATTTCAATAACCCGGTCAACCTGACTGCGGCCGCGGTGGCGCTTATCGCGGGCATCGGCAACCTGACCCTCACCGTGGGTGGGGTTTCCCTCGAGGGCATTGCGTGGGGCTCCGTAGGCATCATCGTGGCCTATCCGATTATGAAAAAGCTTTACGATTCCGTCGGCGAGGGGCACGGCGCCAAGTACTAATTTTCCACCTGTGGATAACTGCCCGTCGCGCGCCCGCGGCGGGCAGCGTTGTTGACGGAGCAACGCGGGTTATCCACAGCGCGCCGGTATGCGGCTCGCTTAGGCGTGCGGGGTCTATTTAACTTAGCAGCATGACCGCATTGGATGCATATCTAAACGCAGTGAACGCCGGCATGGACATTGTCGCCGCCGTTCAAGGGCTTAGCGATCGCGAGCTCATCGCGCGGGGTGCCTCTGACATAGCCGCGCGCGACCTGCTGCGTCTATGCGATACCTATTTCGGCCGGTGCGGCTTTGCCGCCAAACAGCGAGCGGCGCGGCAGACTCGGCATTCCCTTGACGTGCTACTGCTGATTGAAAAATATGCCCTGCGCTTGCCGACGCAGCGCGATGCCTGGACCCTACGCACCGAACTGTGTGCCTTTCGCGGCAGCGCCACCGCCCTGGAAAAGCGTGCCCGCGCTTTGGTACGCGAACTGCGACCGCGCCGCGCGCCGGAAAAGGGAGTACGAATTACCCGCCGCTCCGGCGGCCCGTGGTCACTGACCATTACCGGGGATTCGGCCGATGTGGCGGATATGCACGCTGCATTGGATGCCAATAAGCCGCTGGAATCTGCCAAAGACCTCTTCTTTGGCAAGGCGGATGCGTCGCGCACAACGGTGACGACGCAGGTGGTTCTCACTCTTGACGAGCTCGACCGCGTAGTAGACGGAGGCGGCGAGGAAATCACCCTCCAACTCACCAATGGCGCTCGAATCACCGGAGCCGAGCTTGTCGCGCGGACACTGAGCGACCATGGCTATGTCACGCTCGTCCATCCCCATGAGGGGCCGGTCAACCTCTACCGGACCTCGCGCGTAGCCAACGACAAGCAGCGGATTATGGCGGCTGCGGTCAACCCGGTATGCCCGTGGGAGAGCTGTAACTATCCTGCCGACAAGTGCCAGATTCACCACCTCAAAGCCTGGAAGCATGGCGGCGAGACCAACGCTGCGAACCTTGCGACATGCTGTCCCTATCACAACGGCGTCAATGATGATGACCCCAACGCCCCGCCGCGACGAGGCCGGCTAGCCCGGGTGCGCGGGCAGGTGACGTGGGTGCCACCGTGGGGATAGGTGGCGTCGGCAAGCGAAAAGCTCCCCACCGCAAGGGTGGGGAGCCTAGAGCCGAACCGTTTTAGGACTTAGGAAGCGTCTAGGTCCTTCTCGATGAGAGCAGCAATCTTTTCCACTGCTTCTTCGTTTTCGGAGGTGACGGTAACCTCATCGCCCTGTTCTGCACCAAGAGCCATGATCATCAGGGAAGAGGCAGCGTCGGTCTCATCCTCATCATTGTCGCCGACCAGGTTAAGGAAGATATCCTCATCGAATTCGCCAGCAGCGTCCGCGATAATGGATGCGGGACGTGCGTGCAGGCCTACGGAGGAGCCAACCTTTACAGTCTTGGAAGCCATGGAAAATATCCTTTCTTACGGGGATTTTTACAATCTAGTGTACGAGTGTTTGGTTTAAGCTGCCACGTTCTGGGCGGCTTCTTCGACAGCCTTGTTAGGCCAGAACTGCTTCATCGCCAGCACCGCCGCAGTGGAGACAACCACGCCGGCCGCAATGGCCACGAGGTAGCCCCAGAACGGGTCAATGGCGAAGAAGACGAACACGCCGCCGTGCGGGGCACGGGAACCGACCGACAGGGCCATCGAAATCGCGCCCGTCACCGCGCCGCCGGCCATCATCGAAGGGATGACGCGGAACGGATCGGCCGCCGCAAAGGGGATGGCACCCTCTGAGACGAAGGACAGACCCAGCAGCCAGGCGGACTTGCCGTTCTCCTGCTCGGCCGGTGTAAACAGCGACTTGCGGATAAACGTAGCCAGAGACAGCGCAATCGGTGCGACCATGCCGGAAGCCATGACGGCGGCCATGATCTGCATGGAGGATTCGTCACCGGTGGACAGCCCGGCCGTCGCGAAGAGGTAGGCAGCCTTATTGACTGGGCCGCCCAGGTCGAAGCACATCATCAAGCCGAGGATGATGCCAAGGAGCACGGCCGAGGAGCCGGACATGGACGATAGCCAATTTTGCAGGCCGTCCATGATAGCTGCCAACGGTGCACCCAGCAGCAGGTACATTGCAAGGCCGACGATTAGCGAGGTAAGCAGCGGGATAATGACGACCGGCATGAGCGAGCCCAGCCAGCGTGGCACTTTCCAATTGCCAATCCACATGGCGATAAAGCCCGCCAGAAGACCAGTTACCAGGCCACCGATGAACCCAGCGCCCAAGGTGACTGCGATCGCGCCGCCCGCGAAGCCCGGGGCGATGCCCGGACGGCCGGCGAGCGCGTAGGCGATATAGCCCGACAGTGCGGCGACAATAAAGTCCATAGCCGCTTGGCCGACGGCGAAGAGAACAGCGCCGAGATAGAGCAAGAACCCGGAGCGCTCGAAGTGCATAAGTTCGCCGTCAACGGTCACGTCATGGCCGGGGAGGTTGCCGAGCGAAAAGTCCGTCGATAGTGCTTGCCAACCATTTGCCATATCGGCACCACCGAAAAGGAAGCCGAGGGCGAGCAGCAGACCACCGGCCGCGACGAACGGGACCATATAAGACACGCCGGTCATAATGGCTTGCTGGATGCGCTTGCCCCAACCGAGAGACTTGCCTTCTTCCGCATCGGCACGGGTAGCGGTGCCGGAGACTTTGTGCGAGTGGGGGTTGTGCGCGGCAGCGACGGCCTCATCGAGCATGGTGCCGGGTTCATTGATGGCGCGCTTGACGCCGGATTCGATTACCGGCTTGCCAGCGAAGCGCTCGCGATCGCGCACGCCGACGTCCGTGGCGAAGATAACTGCATCGGCCGCGTCGATGGTGGCTTGAGAGACAGACTCATTATTTGACGAGCCTTGGGTCTCTACGGTCAGCGAGACGTCGTCACGCTCGGCTGCGGTCTGGGTCAGCGCGTCGGCGGCCATGTAGGTGTGGGCGATGCCGGTGGGGCAGGCGGTGATGGCCACGATGCGGGTGACATCGGCCGAAGATTCTGCGTTGGTAGGGGTTGCGGCCGAGGGCGCGGCAGCGGAGGAGCCGGCGGCACTGGCACCGGCACCGGTTGCGGCAGTGCCGGCAGTAGCGCCCTGGGCGGCCGGTTCTTCGGCTGGCTTCTTCTTTGGCTTTTCGGCATTTACTACGTCCAGCACAAGCCGAACGATTTCTTCCTTGGTGGGTGCGTTGCGAAGTGCCTCGAGGAAGTCCTTGCGCACAAGGGCGCGGGCCAACTTGGACAAAATCTTCAAGTGGGCTTTGCCGCCGCCGGCCGGAGCGGCGATGAGGAAGACGAGCTGAGCGTCGCCGTCGGGGCCGGAGAAATCCACACCGCGGCTCAGACGAGCGAATGCGAGGGTAGGTTCGGTCACGGCCTCGGAGCGGCAGTGTGGAATGGCGACTCCGCCAGGGACGCCGGTACCGGCCTTGGCCTCGCGGTCAATGGCGGGCTGTGCCAAACCGGCGATGTCGGTGGCTCGGCCGGTGTCATGGACCAGCGTGGCCAGGTTGGTGATGACGGAGTCAACGCTGTCGCCGAAGTCGGCGTCGAGCGCGACTAGGTCGGTAGTGATGAGGTCGGAAGCCATGTTTAGGCACTCCTTAGGCTAGCGAGTTTACGGGGGTATGTGCGATATCGAGTTCTTCTGGGCGGGGGAATTGGGTGCCTTGTTTGGATGCAGCCGCAGTTCCGTAAGCCACCGACTGCGCGAGGCTATCGGCCGGTGATTTACCTGCGGTGCGGCCGAGGAGGTATCCGGCGAGCGCGGCGTCACCGGCGCCTACGGTGGATTTCACCGTTGCTGGCGGGGGAGTTGCAGCCCAAGCGCCGTCCGCGGTAACCAGCACCGCGCCGGCACCGCCAAGAGTGACGAGTACTTCTGCGATGCCCTGCTTGACGACGTCCCGGCCCGCCCGAACAACCCCCGAATACTCGCCGCGTGCGGCCTGGTCTTCCAGTTCGCGGCCGTCGGTTCCGGTGAGCTGGCCGAGCTCTAATCCATTGGGCTTAATGAGATCCGGCGCAGCAGAATTGAGGCTTTCGCCAATGGCCTGCATTGGGGCATCTGACGTATCGACGGCAATGCGAGCCTGTGGTGCGGCCGCGCGGACCGCGGAGATGAGATCGCAATACCAATCGGTGTTAACGCCACGCGGCAGGGAGCCGGCTAGTACCACCCAGTCGGAGGCAAGGGCGCGGGCGGTGAGCTCGGAGGTAATGGCGTGGGAGTCGGCGTCGGAAAGCACAGGGCCTGGACCGTTGACCTTGGTGGTAGTGCCATCAGGCTCTGTGATGGTGGTATTGACGCGAATTGTGCCATCCATGTGGATTGCAGAGGAAGGCAGCCCGGCCGAGTGGATGAGAGTTAGGAAAGAATCGGAGTCGTGGGCCGGGAAAAGAGCCAAGGATTGCTCGCCGGCCAAGTGCACGGCATGGGTGACGTTTACACCCTTGCCGCCAGCAACCTGTGTGACCTCGCTGGCGCGGTGGACATCACCGGAGGTCAATGGCTCGCTGAGCACAAGGGTGGCGTCGATACTGGGATTGGGGGTCAGCGTGAGAATCAAGTTGTCCCTTTCGCAGGTTGTATATTGGGGCCGAATGCCGTTGGAGAGAACCTCGCGGGCATGGCCCGCCCTTAAATGTTGATTCTTGTCCGATTGTGTCCGAAAGTCAACAGAATTTCTGTGGTATACATTGCTTTTCTATCCGATTTGTGGTGTTCTGGAAGTTAATAAACCGCTATCTTCGAAGGAAGTACGCTCATGGAAAACGCGTCTGAGTCCACAATCAAAGGAACCGGTGTCGTTGCAGGAGTCGCCTACGCCGAAGCCGTGTGGGTCCGCCCTCGCCCGGCTCTGCCTACCGAGGGAAGCATTGACCCAGAGCAAGCGAGCGATTCTGAATACGACCGCTTCCTTGCGGCCGTAGATACTGTCGCTGGCCGCTTGGAGCAGCGAGCTGCTGCCGCGGAAGGTCAGGCTGCGGAAGTTCTGACCGCAACGGCCGGCATGGTCAAGGACCGTGGTTGGCATAAGGCGGTGCGCAAGAATATCCGCACCGGCCGGAATGCGGAATTCGCCACTGTCGGTGCCACCGATAAGTTTGTCACCATGTTCGAGGCCGCTGGCGGCGTGATGGCAGAGCGCACCACTGACTTGAAGGACGTGCGCGACCGCGTAATCGCAGAGCTGCGCGGCGAGGACGAGCCTGGCCTGCCGCTCGTAGACGGCGAGGCCGTGCTGTTCGCGGACGATTTGGCCCCGGCCGATACCGCGACGCTGGATACCAAGCACATCAAGGCCCTTGTCACCGAGCTTGGTGGACCTACCAGCCATACGGCCATCATCGCCCGTCAGTTGGATATTCCATGCATCGTTGCTGTGGGCGCCGCGCTTAGCGATATTGAAAGCGGCACGTTGGTATTCGTCGATGGTGCAGTAGGCGCCGTCACCCTTGGGGCCGATGAAGAGGCTTCCACAAAGGCAGTGGCCGAGTACCGCGAGCGTGCGGCACGCGTTGCCCAATGGCGCGGCCCGGCTGAAACCAAGGACGGTCACCGTGTGCAGCTGCTTGCCAACGTCGCTGATGGCAACGCCGCCCGCATTGCTTCGGATTCGCAGGCAGAAGGCATTGGCCTCTACCGCACGGAGCTGTCGTTCCTCTCGGCCAGTGAAGAGCCCAGCGTTGATGAGCAGGCAAAGATTTACGGCAAGGTCTTTAATGCCTTTCCTGAATCAAAGGTTGTCGTACGTACGCTGGATGCCGGATCCGATAAGCCTATCTCTTATGCCACGCTAAGCTCCGAGGAAAACCCAGCATTGGGTGTTCGTGGCCTGCGTATAGCACGCGATAATGAGGCTCTGCTGACCCGCCAGCTGGATGCGATTGCGCAGGCGGCTAAGGCTCGCGATGACAAAGCATCTACTTGGGTGATGGCTCCTATGGTTGCCACCTCTACCGAGGCCCAGTGGTTTGCTAGCCTGTGCCGCGAACGCGGCCTGACTGCCGGCGCCATGATCGAGGTTCCGGCCGCAGCGCTTATGGCGGATAAAATCATGCCGCACCTTGATTTCGTGTCCATCGGCACCAATGACCTGACTCAGTACACTATGGCTGCAGATCGCCTGTCGCCACAGCTGGCCTACCTGACCGACCCGTGGCAGCCGGCTGTGCTGCGGCTCATTCAGCACACCTGCATCGTGGGCCAGGCCAATAACGTCGCGGTGGGCGTGTGCGGTGAGGCAGCAGCCGACCCGATGTTGGCCTGCGTGCTTACCGGTTTGGGCGTAAATTCGCTATCCGCAGCGTCGACGGCGGTAGCAGGCGTCGGCGCGCAGCTGGCAGAAGTTACCTTGGAACAGTGCCAACAGCTTGCCGAGGTGGCACTGGATGCGGAAAGCCCTGACGCTGCCCGTACCGCAGTGGTAGAACGCATGGAGTCCTTCGCCTAAAGTAGGCGAAGGATCGGGGGATTATTCGCTGGCGAGCACGACCTCAATTTCGCGCTCGCGCAACGCTTCCACGAAAGAATCGGGGGCAGCGGCGTCCGTAATGACGACGTCAATATCGGCGGCAGACGCGAAACTTACCAAATAGTCATTGCCCAGCTTGCTGGAGTCACACATGACCACTACCTTGTGGGCATTGGTGACAAAGGCGGACTTGATGGCTGCCTCTTGGGAGTCGGCCGTCGACAAGCCATGGTCCAGGGTTAGGGCATTGGTGCCGATAAAGGCGACGTCGGCACGCATTAAAGCTATGGTGCGCAGCGCGGTATCGCCAACGACGGCTTGAGTAATCGCGCGGACCGTACCGCCAAGTAGCTGGACGTCAGGCACGCCATTGCCCGCTAGCGACAGGGCGATAGGCAGGCTATTGGAGACAATATTAAACTGCGCCTGCGGGTATTGCTGTCCAATGAGCTCCGCGAACGCGTTAATGGTGGTGCCTGCGTCCAAGAAAATGCTGCCGCCGCCCTGGGGGAGAAAATCTAGGGCCGCGCGGGCGATAGCCGCTTTTGCGCCGGAGGCGGACCGCTGGCGGGTATCCAGGGTAAGCTCCGCGGTCTGGAAGGATTGGGAGGCTACTGCGCCGCCATGCACGCGATGGACGATACCCTCACGGTCAAGCACCGCAAGATCGCGGCGAATGGTCTCGGCCGTAACTTCGAAGCGTTCTGAGAGCTCAGTGACGTTAACGCGGCCTTCAACGGCGGTGAGGGAAGCGATTTGGCGACGCCGCTCTTCTGCGTACATGATTCCTCCTTGAATCTAGAGACATCGCGTCATGGCGTGGGGGTAAAAGTTGCCACTTTATGCGGAAGTGAAAATCCGGCGATGTTGTTTTGCTTAGTCCATTGTCTCAAAAATCGGGAATAAACGGACTAAAGCAAAAATTTGCACAGCCGCATTGTGGATCTGGCGCCCTGAAATGCCTGGTTAGCAGGAAAAGTGGGAAAGTGGGATTTTCGTCTCTTTTGGTGTCCGGGTCCGAATTGGAGCAAAAATGGGGGTGGCAGGAAACGGGCCGCGTCAACGAAGGGTGAACATAGATAGACCCCGCGAGGCCACGCTCGGCCCTTGCGGGGTTATAGAATCTGCGTCGGGTGAGTGGTTAAAGCTTACGGAATACCGATACAACCTTGCCCATGATTTCCGCATCATCGCCGTTGATGGGAGCGTAGGCCTCATTGTGGGGAAGCAGCCACACGCCGGAGGAATCGCGGTGGAACTCCTTGACGGTAGCTTCAGATCCTTCGAGCAGGGCGGCCACGAACTCGCCTTCCTCTGCAACTGACTGGGAACGAATGATTACCCAGTCGCCGTCGAGGATGCCGGCATCCTGCATCGAGTCGCCGACTACTTGCAGCATATAAAGATCGCCGCCACCGACCACCTCGTCAGGCATTGGGAAGTATGTGTCGACGTTTTCCTCTGCGGTAATGGGTGCTCCCGCAGCGATACGGCCGACCACAGGAATATAAGAAACGGCACCTGCATCCTCGGGAATTTGCTGCTCAGGCTTAGCCGGCTTGCGGCCGGGCTTTTTGGCGCCATCATCCGTATTAAGGTGACGAACATCTACGGCACGCGGCTTATTAGGGTCTCGGCGCAAAAACCCTTTCTCTTCCAATTGTTTTAGCTGATAGGCGACCGATGATGTGGACTGTAGACCCGCTGCGTCACCAATTTCGCGAATGCTTGGTGGGTAACCACGCAACATAACGGCGTCACTAATGACATTGAGAATGCGTCGCTGGCGGTCAGATAGGGAGGCGTAATCGGTCTTCTCGGTGGTCTTCTTTGGCTTGCGGCCCATTGCTGGCTCCTCGGAGGGGATCGGGTGGATTTATAGGTGGTCTGTTAGCTGGCGGCGCTGAAAAGTTGCCACACGTCATTTGTAGCACGAAAAGTACAGATGTTCGAGATTTTCGCGTTGGGGTGGACAAGTATTCGAAGTGATGCTATAAATCGAACGTACCAACTAAATCGAACATTATGGCGACTGGATATCATGGCGTGTCGCATGAGGTGCCTACGGTGGGTTCAGTCGTCGAAAGGAAAGTCATGTCTCTGCTGATCAACTCTCGCAATAATCTGGTAACTCGCAACGCTAGCGAACCCTTAGTGGTGCCTTCTGCATCCGTATGGGATGTGGAGCGTGGCTACGGTTCTGCGGTCCGCAGTACCGCAAACTCTTGGTATGTTCGAACTCTTCGTGTGGAAGATTGCACGACCTATCGTTCGAACCGTACGTCGACCGGAAGGTCTGGGAACAGATCGAATAGGGGTCGAAACAGCGTGGGTGAGTCGAACACAGGTAACTACGCATTGGGCGCAGTGTTTGGTGTAGCGGTCTTTGTGGGCACTTTGTTAGGTGGACTAGCTAGCACTGAAGGAAACAGTGCACCGCAACCGCCGGCCTCTAATGTGCAACAAGTAGAGGCTGCAGTAACACGTTAGGGGGGAACGATGGGGCGAAGCCCAGTGGTCGAACGGAATTGAAGGTGAGTAAACTACTGGCGTAACAACGTCAGTGAAAGGACCACTGTGTATTGCCCCTTTTGTCACAATGAGCAATCCCGCGTCATCGACTCGCGTGTGGTCGATGCTGGAGCGTCGATTCGTCGCCGGCGCGAGTGTGCTTCGTGCAAGGGGCGCTTTACCACGGTTGAGAAGGCCGTGTTGCTTGTGGTGAAGAGAAACGGTCTGGCCGAGCCCTTCAGCAGAGATAAATTGATTCGCGGCGTGCGCCGTGCCTGCCAGGGGCGAGATGTAAGCGACGATGCCCTGAAGAAGCTGGCGCAAGAAGTAGAGGAGACCGTGCGCAGTCATGGCTCCTCGCAGGTCAACGCGAACGAGATTGGCCTGGCCATCCTGGAACCACTGCGGGACCTTGATGAAGTGGCCTATCTGCGCTTTGCCTCTGTATATAAATCCTTTGAAAGCGCAGATGACTTTGAATCCGAGATTCGGCTGATGCGAAGGCGCGATCGCGAGGACTTTTAACGCAGTTTGTCCACCGCCTTTTGGATACGGCGGAGTGAAACGGCGTGGGCTGTGCCAAGGCGCTGAGCGAAAAGAGAAACTCGAAGTTCTTCGATCATCCAGTGCACGTCCTTGACCTTGCGGGTCTTTTCACGGCCGGCCGGGAGGCTGCGAAGGCGGTTGGATAGGTAGGCCTTGGCGTTGTCTACCTCGGCTTGGCGGTCCGCATCGCGGTCCGGGTCAAGGTTCATGTCCTCTAGGCGAATTCGCATGGCTTGGATATATCGCGGTAGATGACGCAGATGGGACATGCCATGGACCGTTATGGCGTTCCGGGGTAGGAGGAAGTCCAGTTGTGCGCGCATGTCATCGATCGCTGGACCGTCCCAATGAGCGAGTTCCGCTCGCAGGTTGGAGTACTCGGCGAGTCCTGGGGCAATAGCTACTACTGCCTGGCGTACGCGGCCTGGGACTTGGGGCTTGACTGTGTCTTTAAGCTTCTGGAACGCTGCGGGGGTGCGGACGGGTCCGCCCGCTTCCATCATCAGGTCGCGGATCGCGGCGACGCGGGCGTCGTTGACAAGGCCGTCGGCGCCGCCGTGCGGATAGGAATCGACGGCGACGCGCTGTTGCAATGGCAGGCCCTTGACCATTTGGGAGGCGTTGACGGATATCTCACGCATGAGGAGCGTAAGTGTGGTCGTGACCATGGCGGCATCTGCGGCGGCCTTGGTGGGATGGACCTTGAGTTCGACGCCCTCCTTGGTAGCGACCAGGGCAGGGTAGGCGGTGACCTCGTGGCCGTCGACGGTGGTCTTGACCGTGTCATCGATGGTGCCGAGGGTGTCGTCGGTCCATTCGCTGACGGCGGTGGACTCGGAGGTGCGCGAGACGCGAGATACGGAGGACTTGATGTGTCCGGCCTGGCGTCGGACGAGCGCCGCGAGGTCGCGGTCGGAGTCGACGATTTTGCCGCGCTTATCGATGGCCCCGTAGTTCATTCGCAGGTGGGCGGGTAGCTTGCTGGCCTGGAAGTCGGTGGCGTTGATTCCTTGACCACCGAGTTCGCGGAGGACGTCGGCAAGCTGCTGGGTGATGGGTCCTTCATAAGGGATGAGGCGGTCGATGGCGCGCTCGGCAAACTCGGGCGCGGGTACGACGGTGCGGCGCAGGGCCTTGGGCAGGCTCCGGATAAGCTCGGTGACGAGCTCGAGGCGCAGACCCGGAACGAGCCAATCGAAGCCTTCGGTATCCAAGCCGGCGAGCATAGGAATGGGAACCATTACGGTGACGCCGTCGAGAGGATCGCCGGGCTCGAACTTGTAGGTCAGTTCGTAATCGATAGAACCCTTGCGCCAGTGGTCGGGGAAGGCTTCCTCGGTAACCTCGTGGGAGTCATCGATGAGCTTAGTGGGATCGAAATCCAGCAGATCCGGGGTGCGGCGGCGCTCCTTTTTCCACCACGAGTCAAAGTGGCGGCCGGTGGTTACCTTTGCCGGAATGCGCTGGTCATAGAAATCGAAGAGCGTGTCTTCGTCTACGATGAGGCCGCGGCGGCGGGCCTTTTCTTCGTATGCGGCGGCGTCGTCAAGCGCTTGGGCGTTGGCCTTGAAGAAGGCGTGGTGGGTGTTCCAGTCGCCGGCGATAAGGGCATTGCGGATGAACATATCGCGGGCAGCGGAGGGATCGACGCGGTGATAGGGCACGGTGCGGTCGGCCACGATGGGCACGCCGTAGAGCGTGGATTTTTGGTGCGCGATGGCGGCGGCGCGTTTGCGAGACCAGGTGGGCTCGGAGTAGTTGTGCTTGAGCAGGTCTGCACCGAGCTTTTCCACCCAGGCGGGATCGATGGCGGCGACATCGCGCGCCCAGAGGCGGGAAGTTTCCACCAGCTCGGCGGCCATGAGGAATTCGGGAGGCTTTTTAGCCAGGGCGGAGCCGGGGAATACCAGGAAGCGGGTGTTGCGCGCGCCTTGGAATTCTTTGGAGTTGCCATCGCGGGCGCCGATATTGGATAGCAGGCCCGAAAGGAGGGACATGTGTATGTCATCGGAGCGGCGCTCGGTGCCTTCCTGGTAGGTCCAACCCAGCTGCTTGGCGACATCCTTGAGCTGGCGTACCAAGTCAAACCACTCCCGGATGCGCATGTAGTGGAGGAACTCCTGTTTCATGCGCTTGCGGAACTTATTGCCGGATTGTTCGTTGCGGGTTTGCTTGATGTAATCCCATAGTTTGAGCATGGACAAGAAATCCGAGGTCTTGTCCTTGAAGCGGGCGTGGGCTTGGTCGGCCTGGGCTTGGAAGTCGAGGGGGCGTTCGCGCACATCCTGGATGGTCATGGCGGCAACGATGACCATGACATCATCGAGGCATCCGTTGGTATTGGCTTCAATAAGCATGCGTGCCATGCGCGGATCCAGTGGGATGCGGGCGAGATCGCGGCCGATGGTGGTGAGCGAGGGCTTGTCCTGCTTGTCGTGGAGGGCGCCGAGCTCGTGGAGGAGTGTGAGACCATCGCGGATGGCCTTGTGCTCGGGAGGTTGGATGAAGGGGAATTGTTCGATATCACCGAGCTTGAGCGAAACCATTTGGAGGATGACACTCGCGAGATTGGTGCGCAGGATTTCTGGGTCGGTGAACTCGGGACGGCTTTCAAAATCCTGTTCGCTATAGAGGCGAATGGCGATGCCATCGGCAACGCGGCCGCAGCGGCCGGAGCGCTGGTTGGCGGAGGCCTGCGAGATAGGCTCGATAGGCAGGCGCTGGACTTTGGTGCGCGTGGAATAGCGCGAGATACGGGCGGTGCCGGTATCAACCACATAGCGGATGCCGGGCACAGTAAGCGAGGTTTCTGCAATATTCGTGGCCAGCACGATGCGGCGGCCACGGTGTTCGCTGAAAACGCGGTGCTGTTCTTGGTTAGATAGGCGGCCAAAGAGGGGAGTGACCTCGACGTTTTTCCATTTTTTGCCTTCGATGGCCTCCATGGCATCGCGGATATCTCGCTCGCTAGGGAAGAAACACAGGATATCGCCGCTGCCTTCGCGCATGAGCTCTTCGATGGCCTCGGTCAAGCCATCGAGCGGGTCTTGGTCCACGACTTTTCCGCCGGCCTCGAATTCGAGTGGCCGGTAGCGGATTTCTACGGGGTAGGTGCGTCCGGAGACCTCGATAATGGGGGCGGGGTTGCCGTCGGCGTCGGCAAAGTGGGCGGCGAAGCTTTCTGGGTCGATGGTTGCGGAGGTGATGATCACCTTGAGGTCGGGACGCTTGGGCAATAGGCGCTTCAAGTAGCCCAAGAGGAAGTCGATATTGAGCGAGCGTTCGTGGGCCTCATCGATGATGATGGTGTCGTACTTATTGAGGAAGCGGTCGCGTTGCATCTCGGCGAGCAGAATGCCGTCGGTCATAAGCTTGACGGCGGTGGTCTCAGAGACGCGGTCATCGAAGCGGATGGCGTAGCCAACGGACTCGCCGATTTTCTGGTCCAATTCCGCGGCGATGCGTTCGGCCACGGTGCGCGCTGCAATACGGCGCGGCTGGGTATGACCGATGAACCCGCGCCGGCCGCGACCTAGCTCGAGGCAGATTTTCGGGATCTGGGTGGTCTTACCAGAACCGGTCTCACCAGCGATGATGACGACCTGGTTGTCCCGAATTGCCTCGGCGATATCGTCCTTGCGGGCGGTGACGGGGAGGGCGTCGGGGTAGGTGATGGCGGGAACGGCGGCGTCGGTAAGTGCGACGCGCTCGGCCGCGGCATGGATTTCAGTGCCGATTTCTTGCAGCGCTTTAGGGGCACGGGCCTTCTTGAGGCGGCGACGGAAGGCGCGCGCCTCGGCCAAAGAGACATTTTCGAGTGCGGCGAAAAGCTCGTCGCGAGAAGGGGATTCGTTCTTAGTCATGACTAGGCAACGAGTTTACCCGTCCACCTAAAATGAGGAAAAAGTTGTTAAAGTTAAAATACTTATCCAAGCCTCAACACGAAATGCTAAAGGAGAGAGCACTAGGCGATGACAAACCCGTACTCCGACGGCAATGACGATTTCCCGCGCTACGAGCCAACCGATCACCCAGAGGATAATCCAAGTTTTGGTGGCCTACCATCTTATGGTGGCTCCCATGAAAGCAATAAACCAGGATATGCCGGATACGGGGCTTCACCGGGGGAATTTAGGGGAAAGCCCTCGGCCATTGACGCCCTCTCTTTTGGCTTCAAGGCAACCTTAGGCAATTGGAAATTGTGGGTGCTCGGCTCGTTGTTGGTCGGCGTTATCTTATTTGCCGTCACAGCGGCCGAGTCTTTGCTGAGTGGCCCAGAACCTGACTCCAACCCGGACATTCAGATTGTATTTCAGCTGGCTTCGACGCTGGTAGGAGTCTTTGTCGGGCTTCTGGCTATGCGCTTGGCCCTATTTCAGATTGATGACTCACGCACTGGTTGGGGCCATGTGGGTAAAAAGGTGCGCTGGTGGCAGCCGTTCGTCATTATGCTTGTCATCAGCGTGATATCCAGCGTGGTGGTCTTTCTTGCCATCGGCGGAGGCTTCTTCGCTTTATTCAATGACGCAGATAGCCTGTCCGAGGAAGAATTGCTCTCTGCAGTCTTGAGCGTCCTCGGCGTGGGATTGGTATTAGCCCTCATTAGCGTCTTGCTCCAGCCGCTCTTTATGCTGATGCAGTGGTTTGCCGCCGATGGTGACGGTGTGGGCGAAGCTGTGAAGAGGGGCTTTGCTGCGGGCAAGGCTAATTATGGCCAGCTTTTGCTCCTGACCATCGTGAATTTCTTTATTCTTTTGGGTGGTGTGCTGCTGCTGGGCATCGGCCTCATTGTGGCCTCCCCAGTTACATTCCTGGCGCAGGCTCACCTGTTCCGCCAGTGCGCTGGCCGAAATACCTTGCCGCAGGCTTAATGGAAAAGCTCTAAGCCACCGCCTTTTAAATGTAGGCCGTGGCTTTTGCTGTGCTTGGCGACGTCCCCGTGGGGCTTGCCGCAAGCGGCTACTGTCGGGAGCGCTCAATCGCCTTGTTATAGGCGGCGGTGATGAGCGTGCCGAATTCGCGGAACTCTTCGGCGCGAGCTGCGGAGGAACGGAACACGAGACCCACCTCGCGTTCGGCGGTGACATCGGAGGCAAAGTGGGCGATGGCGACGTCCTTGCCATGGCATTCGGTGGCGAGGGCGGATTCGGGGACGAGGGTGCAGCCCAGCCCGCCCATGACCAGCTGCATGATGGTGGTCAGGGAGGAAGCGCGGGTGACGGAATTGGTGGCCTCGGCCGGGTTGATATTGGCATGGCGGCAAAGATCGACTACCTGGTCGCGCAAGCAGTGGCCGTCGTCAAGCAGCAGCAAATCCAGGTCCTTGAGTTCCGCAAGCTTGACATCCTCACGGCCAGCGATGGGGTGATCGGGCGGGCAGACAATGGAGAATTGCTCCGTGTAAAGCGGGCTATCGACCATGCCGGTGGCCTCGGATGGAAGGGCCATGATGGCAAGGTCCAAGTTACCGTTGCGCAGGCGGGTAATGAGGTGCTGGGTTTGCTCCTCGACGAAACGCGGCTCGAGATCCGGGTAAGCCTCCGCAAGCATGGAGAGCAGATCGGGGAGGATGTAAGGGGCGATGGTGGGGATAACGCCGATGGTCAGTGGGCCGGCAAGGGTGCCGTTGGCGCCGCGAGCGTTGGCCAGGAAGGTATCGGCTGCTTCAAGCGTTGCCTTGGCGTAGGGGAGGAGGGTCTCACCGGCCGAGGTGACGATGACCTTGCGGGTGGAGCGCTCGATAAGCTGCAAGCCCAATCCCTGTTCGAGGGCAACGAGACCCTGGGAGAGGGAGGGCTGGGAAATTTCGAGTTTGGCAGCTGCGGTACCAAAGTGCTTGTTTTCCGCAACGGTGACGAAGGTGCGCAGCTGAGCAAGTGTAGGGCGATACTCTTTATTATTCATGCCTATTACTCTAACACTTACCTATAGGATTTGCTATTGACGCGAGCGGAAAAGATGGTATAACTGATCGTGTTGGGCCGGATGCGGTCCTGCCCCGCTGCTTGTACGCCAAGCGGCAGGAAACTTAGAGGAAAAGCCTTTGCTAAAGGAGTTGAAGACTATGCCTATTTTGACCGTCGGCGAAAAGTTCCCAGAGTTCAACCTCACCGCCCTGACCGGTGGCGACCTGCACGACGTCAACGCTAACCAGCCGGAGGACTACTTCGAGCAGGTATCCCTGGACAAGTACGAGGGCAAGTGGAAGGTGGTCTTTTTCTACCCGAAGGACTTCACCTTCGTCTGCCCGACCGAGATCGCTGCCTTTGGCAAGCTGGACGAGGAGTTCCAGGACCGCGATACCCAGATCCTTGGCGGCTCCACCGATAACGAGTTCGCTCACTTCAACTGGCGCGCAACTCACCCAGAGCTGAAGGAAGTTCCTTTCCCGATGTTCTCTGACGTGCGCCACGACCTCATCCGTGCACTGGGTGTAGAAAACGCTGATGGCGTTGCTGACCGTGCTACCTTCATCATCGACCCGGATGGCGTTATCCAGTTCGTCTCCGTTACCCCGGATGCTGTTGGCCGTAACGTAGACGAGGTTCTGCGTGTGCTCGACGCCCTGCAGTCCGAAGAGGTTTGCGCTTGCAACTGGGAGAAGAACGACCCAACCAAGAACATCAACAAGATGGACGTCGTTCAGTCCGCGCTCTAAATCTCACTGAGATGCAGGTTTACCCCGCTTTCGTGGCGGGGTTTCCTTTTAAATCCAATGCAGAAAATTCCTATCAAAACCGCAAAGGAAAAAAGTTATGTCTATTGATAATCTGAAGTCTTCCCTGCCGGAGTACGCCAAGGACCAGAAGCTCAACCTGGGCGCCCTGACCCGTTCCAAGGACCTGGACGAGGAGCAGCTCTGGGGCTGCCTGCTGGCATCGGCTGCCGCAACCCGCAATGACACCGTGCTTTCTGAGATTGCGGAGGAAGCAAAGGAGCACCTGTCTGAGGAAGCTATCGAGGCAGCTTACGGCGCAGCCACCGTTATGGCTATGAACAACGTTGCCTACCGCGCCAAGGGTTGGTTGGGCGATGACTACGCACAGGTTAAGTTCGGCCTGCGCATGAACATCATCTCCAAGCCAGGCGTGGACAAGGCCAACTTCGAGCTGTGGAATACCGCAGTCTCCGCCATCAATGGCTGCGAGCACTGCCTGGGTGCTCACGCTCACGAGCTCAACGAGGCTGGTCTGAGCAAGGAGCAGGTCTGGGAGGCCGTCAAGGTTGCGGCCGTTGTCCAGGCTGTGGCACAGGCTGTCCAGATTGAGGCCGCACGCTAAAATAGCCGGCTTTTAGCCGCCCTCGCGCTTGCCGACGTCCCTCTTATTCTGGGGCGTGGCAGCCAGGGCGGCTTTGTCGTTTTCGCAGGCTAGTACTCCACGCGCAGGTCTGCTAGGCGGACTTCGCCGGCCTCATCGGAGGCACCGAGATCTACCGTAGCGACGAACTGGTAGGCGTGATCGCCGTCTGGGTCCTTGATGATCTGGCGCACGGACCACGCACGCGAGTCAGTATCGCTTAGGCGGAAATACTCCGGGCCGCGGGCCTCGGGGCCGGAATCGATGTCATCATACTCATCGAAGTAATCATCTAGGATAGCGCCGAAGTCCGGCACCTCGTCCAAGTAATCGAGCAACTCCGCTAAGCGGTCTTCCTTTTCCAAAGCAAAGAGCTGCACCAAGCGGAACATGTAATTGCGCACCATGATGGTAAAGGCGCGGCGATTGGCCGTGAGCGCGGTGGGGTCTTCCACGCCAAAGGCCAGCTCGCGGTCTACCGTGTCTTGGTCGATGGGGGAGTCTTCGCCGGCCATTTGCGCCCATTCGTCGACAAGCGAGGAATCCACCTGGCGGATAAGCTCACCTAGCCAGACAACGATATCTTCAAGCTCTGGAGTGTTGTACTCGTCCGGAATGGATTGCTTAAGAGTGCGCCAGGCGTCGGTCAGGTAGCGCAAAATCACGCCCTCGGAGCGGGCCAAGCCGTAGGTGGCGACCAGATCCGAGAAGGTCATCGCATTCTCGAGCATGTCGCGCACCACGGACTTGGGTCGCAGCTCAAACTCCTTGACCCACGCATTGGTCTCAGCGAAAGTATCGTAGGCCTGCTCCAGTAGCTCCTCGAGCGGCTTCGGCCAAGTGATATCCTCCACGATATTCATGCGGTCGGTGTAGTCCACCCCGTCCGCCTTCAGCGCGGCGATTTCTTCGCCGCGGCGCTGCTTCTGCTGGGCAATGAGCACCTGGCGCGGGTCATCTAGGATGGCCTCAAAAACTGAAATAACGTCCAGGTTATAGGTCTCCGCTTCTGGGTCCAGCAGCGAGAGCGCCGCCAAGGCGAATGGGCCCAGCGGCTGATTGAGCGCAAAGTCACGCGGTAGCTCTCGCACCAAATGGTAGGGACGGCCGTAGATATCCAATCCCTTGGTGGACTTTTGCACGACGCCGGAATCCACTAGCCCGCGGAAGAGATCGAGTGCGGTGAGGATGTCCTTATTCTGCTTGCTGCGGTTATCGTGGTTGTCTCGCAGCAGGTGGCGCATGTGGTCATAGCCATTGCCGTGGCGCGCCAAGACGTTGAGCAGCATGGAATTAGAAACGCGGAACTGAGAGGTCAGCTGTTCCGGTTCCGCCTCAGTAAGGCGCGCGAAAGTCTTCTCGGACCAGGACACCTCGCCTTCTCGGGCGGACTTTTTCTTGAGCTTTTTCAAGCGTTTGGGGTCGTCGCCGATGCGGCGGCGTTCCTTGGCATTTTCGATCTCGTGCTCGGGGGCCTCGACTACCACAGTGCCCTCGGTGTCATAGCCGGCGCGGCCGGCGCGGCCGGCAATCTGGTGGAATTCGCGCGATTTGAGGATGCGTTGGCGCTGGCCGTCGAACTTGGCAAGCCCAGTCATCAGCACGGTGCGGATGGGCACATTAATGCCCACACCCAGGGTATCGGTGCCGCAAATGACCTTAAGCAGGCCCTTTTGTGCCAGGCGCTCTACCAATCGGCGGTATTTGGGCAGCATGCCCGCGTGGTGGATGCCGATGCCCTTGCGCAGCAGCTTGGATAGATCCTTGCCAAAGGCGGTGGTGAAGCGGAACCCACCGATTTCCTGGGCAATCGCTTCCTTTTCTTCCTTAGTGATAATCCCCGAAAGTGAGGTCAACGCCTGCGCGCGCTCGGCCGCTTCACGCTGCGAGAAGTGCACCACGTAGATGGGTGCCTTCTTATCGGCCAAGAGCTCCTCGATGGTCTCGTGCACCGCGCTAAAGACATAGGAAAAGTCCAGTGGCACGGGCCGCGTGGTGCCGGCGACGAGGTTGGTGGCGCGGCCGGTGCGGCGGGTGAGATCCTCTTCTAGCCACTGAGTATCGCCCAGAGTGGCGGACATGAGCAGGAACTGCGCCTTGGACAACTCCAGCAGCGGCACCTGCCATGCCCATCCGCGGTCCGGTTCGGAGTAGTAGTGGAACTCGTCCATCACTACCTGGTCGATATTGGCCTCGGCGCCATCGCGCAGCGCAATATTGGCCACAATCTCGGCGGTGGCGGCGATGATGGGGGCATTGCCATTAACGGTGGCGTCGCCAGTCATCATGCCCACATTCTCGGCGCCGAAGATATCGCACAGGGCAAAGAACTTCTCGCTCACAAGGGCCTTGATCGGTGCGGTATAGAAACTGCGCTGGCCACGAGCTAGGGCAATGAAGTGCGCAGCATTAGCCACCATGGACTTTCCCGAGCCCGTAGGGGTAGCGAGGATAACATTATCGCCGGCCAAAATACCGAGCGAGGCTTCTTCCTGAGCTGGGTACAAATTGATACCCCGGCCGGTGGTCCACGAGGTAAAGGTATCCCAAATTGCCTCGTCTACGAGGGACTCGGGTACTTCCGTTAAATCTGGCAGCAGCTGAGATAAGTTCACCCCCACCACCTTAGCGGCGATGGGGGCGGGTTAGTTAGATATCGTCACCTAAGTCGCCCTCGCCCGAAGCAGAATCAGGGCCATCCTTCCCACCATCGGACTGCGGGCCTTCCTCCTCGGCGGAATCTTCGCGGTCATCGATCTCGGTATTGATGATCTGCTGGCTTTCTTCTTCATTCAAGGAAGCCAAGAATGCCTGGAATTCCTCGCTGATTTCCTCACCGGTAGGCATGGGCTCCTCGCCAGGCATGATCGCCTGCGGATGCTCCTTGCGGTAGCGCTCCATGTAAGCGTCATATTGCTGCTCGAGTTGTTGGACTACGCCTTCGATCTCATCCGAGCCACCAACTTGCTCCTCCAGCTGGTTTTCCACGCGAGATATATCGGCTTCAATGCTGCCCAAAGGAATATTGAGGCGCGCCGCCCGCGCCACCGAATCCAGCAGCTGGAACGTGGCCTGCGGATAAGGCGAAGCTGCCAGATAATGCGGCACGTGGACGGTATATCCAGCCACCGTGCGGTGTTTATCCGCCAGAGCCTTTTCCAGATACAGTGCGGCGGAGCCCGGCACCATCATGGTGGAATCCATCGAGAGCATGTGCTCGGTCAAGCGGGAGGAGGTGCCATGAGCCGTAACCACCGTGGGGCGGGTATGCGGCACCGGCATCGGCGCGGCATAGAGCATAATGGTGTCTTCGATATTGAACTTTTCCACCAGCTTCACCACGGCGGTAGTAAACGCCTCCCAGCGCATGTCTGGTTCAGGGCCAGACAGCAATAGGAAGGTCTTGCCGGAATTATCGCGCAGGACCTTAATACCAAGATCCATGGACTCGATTTCCAGCGCCCGATCCTTATCAATCGTGATGGCTGGGCGGCGCGAGCGGTAATCAATCAGCTCATCAGAGTTAAACGATGCCAGCTGACGGCCTTCCAAAGCGGCCTTCAGATGGTCAGCACTTGCTTCAATGGCCTGGCCAGCGTCAGCATAGCCGTGCATGGCAACAATCATGGTGGGGCCTTGTCCGTCACCGGAATCATCCCTAATCACCGGAGCCGGATATTCCAGCTCATACATGCGGCGATCTTCTTCGTGCATGTTGTGTTACCTCCTTGCTTTCTCACCTACCCCAACGCCGCGTGCGTGCGTACTATTCCCGCGCGCACCGCGAGGTTAAATAAACAATTGTGCCCCAAACCGCTGCGCATTGCCAGCGCAATCCCGGGCGGGGTGTGGAAAGCCGCTTGCCGACGCCCCCTTCACCCCACCTATCCACAGATCCCCACCACCTAACCCTTGGTGGCCTATGCATAGTTGCGCGCGTGGTTGAAGCTGGGGCCATGGACATCACAACACCAACTCAGCCCATCCGTACGCCCGGCGATATCCTCGCCAATATTCCAGGAATCCTCGGATTCTTTCCCACCGAATCAGTCATCCTCATCTCCATCCAACCCAGCCAACGTGGATACAGCATCGGACCAGTAGCCCGCCTCGATCTGCACGATGTGCCTGGTGCCCTTCACGAAGTGATGGATGCGTTTCACTGCGGAAATCCCGAAATCATTTTCTGTTTCGTGCTCTCCCAGCGCGAGGAAGGAGAGCTCTGGGATATTCTGCTGTCTCTTTATCATTTCCAAGACCGGACAGGTATGGGCATCGATGCCTGCTGGCTGTCCGAAGAACTCTCCACCAATACCGCCTATGACCTCATCTTTGGCCACGCCACAGAAAGCGGCGAGGGCCCGCTGCAGAACTGGATGGAAGGAACCATACCCGCCATCTCGACGAGCCACACGATGCGCGCCTGCGTGAATAATGGCATGCTTCCGGAACTTAGCCGTCATGACTTGGTCCAGCGCTTTAAGGACCCGAACCCCTACTTTGGGGAAGAAGAGATTAGGGCCATGGAGCGATGCGCCGAAGAGATTGCCCGCCAATTGCGCGCCGGGCACGGGTATGGCACTACAGATCCAGTGCAGGTGGTCAAACACCTTATTGCCGATGCCCGCTATGTGCTCAGCGAGGTCGAATCGCTGGAGGAAACCCTAGAAAATGAAGAATTGTTGTGTGTGGCAGCCATGTGGATGTCTACCACCTGGACCCGCGACCTAGTCATTACGGAGCTCGTCTCCGCGCCGCAGGAAGCAGGTGACCTGTTATTGGCGGTAGCGCGTACATTCCCGGGCTCTATTCGCTATAACGCCCTAGCTTTGTATGCTGCTAGCCAGGTGTCCCACGAATTCGGAATTTATGCCGGTCCGGCGCTTTCCGTAGTAGTAGAAGAGGCGCCCCATCACAATTTGGGGCGCCTCATAGCGCAGGGATATCGCAGCGGCATGGGAAAGCGGTTGGTCTCCAGCCTATGCCATGGTTGCGAGCTAGCCCGCGAAGCGGCGGGGCTCCGCGTTGACAGCCCCGCCTAACACGCGCGGCGTCTAGGACCGCTTTGCGGAATGTGCTTTATCGCCGAGCTGTCGGGTGAAGTTCCACGCGTCGGTGACGATGGTTTCCAGGTCCGTACGGGTGGGATTCCACCCGAGTTCCCGCTGAATCTTCTCAGAGGAAGCGATGAGCGTAGCTGGGTCGCCCGCGCGGCGCGGGGCCACCTCAGCCGGAATGTCGTGGCCGGTGACCTTGCGGCACATCTCGATGACCTGCTTGACGGAGTACCCATCGCCAGAACCCAGGTTGTAAATGCGGTGCTTGCCAGATTCATTGGACTCAAGGGCAAGCACGTGGGCGTCGGCTAGATCGCGGATATGGATGTAGTCACGCACTGGGGTGCCGTCTGCGGTCTCCCAGTCATCACCGAACATGAAGATCTTATCCCGGTGGCCCAAAGCAACCTGCAACACGATGGGGATGAGGTGGGTTTCTACCTCGCGGTTTTCGCCGATATTTCCGTAGGCGCCTGCCACGTTGAAATAGCGCAGCGAGGTAGCGCCAAGGCCGTAGGCGTGGGCAAAGGACGTGATCATGTAGTCGATGGCCAGCTTGGTCGCACCATACGGATTGGTGGGCTGGGTTGGCATGTCTTCCGTAATCGGGACCTGGTCGGGCTCACCGTAGGTTGCAGCGGTGGAGGAAAAGACGAGGTTTTTGACGTCGTTATCCCGCATGGCATTAAGCAGCGTCAGGGTAGTAACGACGTTGTGCTGCCAGTACTCATCTGGTTTTTCGACGGATTCGCCCACCAAGGAGCGCGCAGCGAAGTGAATGACGCCTTCGAAGCCACCTTCGCCCAAGACATCGGCAGCCTTGTCCGCGACGTCGCCCTCGACGACGCGGGCGGCTTCCGGAACGGCCTCACGGTTGCCAGTGGAGAAATTATCGATGATGGTTACGTCATGGCCTTGTTCGACCAATACTGCGGCGCAGACACTGCCCACATAGCCGGCGCCACCGGTGACAAGAAGCTTCATGGTTGTACCTCCACGCGCACTGCGTGCGCCAAATCGTCGGAAAGCACGACGCTGCCACCTTCCGGTGTCGACAGCGTAATCGTGCCGCTGTTATTGACCACAGATACCTTGGCACCCACACGAATGCCGGCATCGGTGAGCTCCTGGAAGGTTCCATCATCAACCTGCAGGATTTCATTGACCTGGATGACGGTCGCGGAGACCTGCTCGCCATTGGGGAGGTCGACCGCGCGCGTGCCCTGATCCGGCTGCGGAACATCGAAGCCAAGTGCAGACAGCGCCGGAATAGGATTGCCAAAGGGGGACCGCGTCGGGTCATCGAGAACGGCGACCATGCGCTTTTCCACCTCTTCACTCATGACGTGCTCCCACCGGCAGGCCTCGTCGTGGACCTTGGCAATGTCGAGCCCCAGGACGTCGGTAAGCAAACGCTCTGCCAACCGGTGCTTGCGCATGACTGCGGTAGCTAGGTCGCGGCCCTTGTCCGTGAGGTCCAAACTGCGGTCGGTGCGCACGTGCAAAAGGCCATCGCGCTCCATGCGAGCTACAGTCTGAGAAACCGTAGGCCCGGACTGCTCCAAACGCTCCGCAATGCGGGCGCGCAGGGGAGTAATGCCTTCTTCTTCTAGCTCGTAGATGGTCCGCAGATACATCTCCGTTGTATCAACTAGGTCCCTCACGTGGGCATACCTTTCTGTGTGAATACAGTTACGCGGCTGTAGTCCCGCCCAAGAACGGGAAAGCGCTTTCTAGACTCTGCAGTCCAGATTAGCCTACCCAAGGCTTGGCTCGCCGCTAGGAACCAAGCCGATGCCATATCAACGCCAAACCCCGAGCCCATGGCGGTACGTTGCCAAAATGGGCCCGGGGAGAGGATGTGCTGCCGAATGCAGTAGGTGTGGATTACAAAGCGTACTCGCGCAGGCGATCGGCGCGGTTGCCATCGCGCAGCTTTGCCATGACTTCGCGCTCAATCTGGCGCACACGCTCGCGCGAAAGGCCGAAGCGGCGACCAATCTGATCCAAGGTGCGCGGAACACCATCATCGAGGCCGTAGCGCAGGCGGATGACATCCTGCTCGCGCTTTTCCAAGGTGTCAATCACGCCGCGGATATCGGAGTGGCGCATTGAAGCGACCACCGCAGTTTCAGCATCGGTAGCTTCCGCGTCTTCGATGAAGTCACCCAAAGGAGCTTCTTCATCGGTACCTACCGGCATATCGAGAGAGACCGGATCGCGCGACTGGCGCAGCAGCATCTCGATCTTGTTCTCGTCAATACCGGATTCTTCCGAAAGCTCCTCGTTGGTAGCTTCGCGACCCAAGGATTGATACATCTCGCGTTTAATGCGGGAAAGCTTGTTAACCTGCTCAACCAAGTGGACTGGGAGGCGAATGGTGCGGGACTGGTCAGCCATGCCGCGGGTAATTGCCTGACGGATCCACCACGTGGCATAAGTGGAGAACTTGAAGCCCTTGGCGTAATCAAACTTCTCCATGGCGCGGATTAGGCCTAGGTTGCCCTCTTGGATGAGATCCAGCAGCGGCATGCCGCGACCGGTGTAGCGCTTTGCCAGCGAAACAACGAGGCGCAGGTTAGCTTCGAGCAGGTGGGAGCGTGCCTTCTTGCCTTCGCGGGCGAGGATCTTAAGGTCGCGCTTTTCTGCACGGGTGAGCTTTTCTGCGTTATTGAGCTTGTATTCCGCGTACAGTCCAACCTCGATGGCCTGAGCGAGTTCTACCTCATCTTCCGCGCTGAGCAGTGCGGTCTTGCCGATGCCGTTGAGATAAACGCGGACGAGGTCGGCAGAAGGATTATCGTTGGTTTGGTTGCGGCGAGATCCGCGGTCTACTTCCTGTTCTTCATCAGTAGTGGCACTTGAAGTGCCCTTGGCGGTGGTGGCAGATGTCTTCGTCATAGTGAAGCCTCCTGAATTTGTCGCCGGTTTCACAAAGTACAACGGAGTCTTTAGCGATTTAGTTCCCAGTGCAGAGAGAATTAGTAAAACCAGTTGGTCCCCGTGGTACAACTCCACCTTTTCGGGGGAGAGATACCACGGGGAGCGGTTACGAGCTGCGAATAGCTTGGTATGTGGAACTACTATCCGCGCACCTGGACGAGGTAGCGGTAGATAGTCGGTTCAGATACGCCTAGGCGCGTCGCTGCCGCGGCAATTCCGCCTTTAAGAAGGAAGAATCCTGCATCCTCAAGGTCAGAGACCACTTCGAGTCGCTCCTCGCGCTGCATGCGAGGTACTGGCGTGCTCTGGTTAGAAATTGCGGAATTCAACATGGAATCTAGAAGGTTCTCCACGTTGGAGCGCAAGGACTCGCTGACTTCTTCCTTCTCTGGCTCCTCTTCCGCAGCCTCGTCTTCTGGAACCGGGTCTGGTACCGCGACGGGTCGCTGCGGCAGCTCTTCCGTACCGGGGTAGCCGCCGAAGGCCTTTGACTTATCAAATGCGGGATCATCGGCGTTGCCGATAAGTGCGGCGGCAGTATCGCGAATGTGTACCAACTCAGAGACATCAACATTGATGCACAGCATGCCCCGCATATGGCCGGAGTCGTCTCGGATGAAAAAACTAGAAGAGCGACAAATTTTTCCTTCCGCATTGACGGCGCGGTAGCCGGTCATCATGGGGATTGCTGCGGCATCGCCTTGTTTCATAAACCACAGAGCGAAATCGGTCACTGGGCCGCCTAGCTGCCGGCCAGAGATGTGGCCGTTGGCGATGGCCATGATGGATTTATCGGGAACGTCGAGATCGTGCAGCACGATTTCGGTGTTGGGGCCCATTGCCTTACCGAGGAATTCGACGAGGGGAATGTACTGCTCGAGGAAGTTTTCTTCGGAGGCACTGCCGCTAGGGAAGTTCATTAGCTGAAGCATGTCCTTTAATTCCTGTCAGATTATAGAGAAGATATCACACGGAAGCGAATAGGCGGAAGGGGCAGTAGCGCCAAAAAAGCCGGATGAACACAAGCGGCTTAGCGCTGTGCTCACCCGGCTCGTCGCTTCTTTACAGGGTGGTCTCTATCCACACACCGGAACTGGCGGGTGAACTGCTAGGGCCAGGCCACCTTGTGAGGTTTCCCTGTACTTGGCGTTCATATCCTTACCAGTCTTATACATGGTCCAGATGACTTCGTCCAAAGAGACGCATGGCTTGCTCTCGCGTTCCAGCGCCATGCGGGCGCTGGTGATGGAGTCAACGGCAGCGACAGCGTTGCGCTCAATGCAGGGTACCTGAACCTGCCCGAGTACTGGGTCACAGGTCAGGCCTAGCTTGTGCTCCATGCCAATCTCGGCTGCAATGCAAACCTGCTCTGGGGTAGCGCCCATGAGCTGGGCGAGACCGCCAGCAGCCATGGAGCACGCTACACCAACCTCTCCCTGGCAGCCGACCTCAGCGCCAGAGATGGAAGCGTTCATCTTGTACAAGGAAGCAATCTGGTTGCAGGCGAAGATGTAATCAGCAAACATCTCGGTGGTAACGGGCTCAACGAACTTGTCGTAGTAAGCCAGTACTGCCGGGACAACGCCGCAGGCGCCGTTCGTAGGTGCGGTGACAACGCGGCCGCAGGATGCATTCTCTTCAGAGATAGCCAGTGCGAACATATTGACCCAGCTGAGGATGTTTAGACCATCGTGCGGTTCGGACTGCTCCAGGCGGCGCCTGAGGGCAGCGGCGCGGCGGGGGACAAGCAGGGAACCTGGAAGCGGACCGTCGGTAGCGGAGCCGCGCTCGATGCCGGTGTACATGACATCGCGAACCTTGCGCAGGTGCTCATTGACCTCTTCTTCGGAACGAAGTGCCAACTCGTTGGCAAGGCCTAGCTCTGGGAGGGTCATGTTGTTCTTCTCGCATAGCTCGAGCATTTCTGCGGCGCTGGCGTACGGGAAGGGGATATCAACCTTGGCGTCCGTGCGCTTGGCAAAGTCTTCCTGCTTGACGATGAAACCGCCGCCGACCGAGTAGTAGGTCTTGTGCAGGATGTCTTCCTCGCCGGCGAAGGCGATAAGACACATGCCGTTCTCGTGCATTGGGAGGTACTCATCGTGGAAGTAGAAGCCGCCGTCCTTGGGGAATTCCACCTCGCGGGAGCCGCCCAGCATGAGCTTCTCGCTGCTGCGGACATTCTTCATGAATTCGGAGATGCCGTCGATATCAACTGTCTCTGGCTCTTCACCGGCCAGGCCGAGGAGGATGGCCTTGTCTGTGGAGTGGCCGATGCCCGTGAGGGAGAGGGAGCCGTACACATTTGCCTGAACTCGAGTGACCTTGTCAAAGAGGTCCTTTTCCTTGAGTTCGTCCACGAAAGCCTTGCCGGCTTTCATTGGGCCAAGGGTGTGTGAGCTTGAGGGGCCGATGCCAATCTTGAACATATCGAAGATGCTGATGAACATTGTTTTTCCTTGAATCCTCTGCGATTTTCTCGTCTGCGGCGGTGCTTAGAAAGCCTGGACGATGGAGTAGATGATGGTTGCGAGGGCGACGAGGCCCATGAAGAAGACGAAGTAGTTGGAAGCCTTGCCCTTGTAGCGCTTCAGCGCAGGAACCTTGTGGATGGCGACCATTGGGATGATGAAGAGCATGATGGCAATCGTCGGGCCACACAGGGTTTCAATCATGCCCAGGATGGATGGGTCAGCCCAAGCGACGAGCCAAGCGGTGACCAGCATGAAGATGAGGGTGATGGTATCGAGCTTGTGGGCGGACTCTGCGTCGTCCTTGCTTGCGTTCTTGCTGCCCTTGATGACGAGGCCTTCGAAGCCTTCGGCTGCGCCGAGGTAGTGGCCGAGGAAGGACTTAGCAACTGCAATCATGGCGATGACTGGTGCAATCCACTGGATAAGTGGGTTATCGAAGTGGTTTGCCAGGTAAGACAGGATGGTGATGTTTTGTGCCTTAGCTTCTGCCATGTCAGCCGGGGAGAGGCTCAGGGCGCAAGAGAAGACGAAGAACATAACCACGACGACCATGAGGATTTCTGCGCGGAGCAGGGTCTTGCGGGACTTGGCCTCAGCGAACTTGCCGTAGGTCTGGCGGCGGTCAACGGCGAAGGAGGAAATCATCGGCGAGTGGTTGAAGGAGAAGACCATAACTGGGACCAGAAGCATCAGGGTAACGCCCATGCTGTGGCCAGAAGCCTCGCGAGCAACGTTGAGGTCGAAGGAATCAAAGAGCGCGGTATTCCACTTCGGGATGAGGTAGAGGGAAAGCAGAACCAGGATGCCGATGAATGGGTAGACCAGGTAGGACATGACGTGAACTACAACGTCCTTGCCCATGCGGACGACTAGGATGAGGCCGCCTACCAGCAGGAGGGAGGTAAGCCAGCGGTCTGGCGGGGTGATTCCGAGCTGGTGCTCCAGGAAGGAGTTGACCGTGTTGGTGATGGTGACCGAGTAAACCAGCAGGATGGGGTAGACCGACAGGAAGTACAGGATGTTCATCAGAACACCGGCCTTCTTGCCAAAGTGTTCCTCGACGACGTCCGTGAGGTCACCGTCTGGCTTGGAGCTGGACAGTACCAAGCGGGTCATTCCGCGGTGAGCCCAGAAGGTCATAGGCAGTGCTACGACCGTCATGATGATTAGTGGGATGATGCCGCCGATACCGGCGTTGATGGGGAGGAAGAGGACGCCGGCGCCGATTGCGGTGCCGAACAGGGAGAGCATCCATACGGTGTCTTCCTTATTCCACTTCGGTGCACCCTCCTGGCCATCAAACGGGGTGTCAATGCCAGGGGCTGGTGCGGATTCTTTGGAGGAGGGAGCTGCCTTGGAGGTCTTGAGATCCTGGGGCATCTCAGCCTGGTTCTCTGGGTGCTGGGCTTTGTTGCGCCGCGTGATTGAGTGGGACATTTTCTTTCCTACATTTAGTTGGTCGGCCGAAGCGTTTGGGCTTCTGCAACCATGATTGAGAAAATTTCTTCTCACTCAATTTTGCGTTTGTAGGATTTTGAGAAATTATCTCGCATCCTGCATATCCAGCCCTTTTGCTTCGCTGTGCCTTCAGTATAGAACAAAACCTTGCAGGGTGATAATAAATTATTGCACTGCGAGTAGGGCATTTATCACTCTCTGAGAATTTGCATTCCCCAGTGCTTTATGGCTTGCTCTACACAAAATCCGGAAAAGTGGTCTGGGTCACGGGGTAGATTGTAAAGGGCCTGCTTAACACGGTTTTCAGATCTCGCGGGCCAGAAATTGAGGGTGCGGGCTAGGTCTCTACCAAGACGGTGAAAGGTCCTTCGTTCACAGAGGAAACGCGCATTTTAGCCCCGAATTGGCCTGTTTCTACTGACACGCCGCGTTCCCTGAGGTTCGCAATAATTGCCGCGATGACCGGTTCGGCCTCGGGTCCTGGAGCGGCATCCGCCCACGAAGGGCGCCGCCCTTTGGCAGTGCGGCCGTACAAAGTAAATTGGCTCACCACAAGCACAGGGGCTGCGGAATCAATGACTGATACTTCGCCATCAAGAATGCGCAGTTCTGCAATCTTGCGTGCCATCTTCTCAGCGCGGGGCTGCCAATCATCCATATCCTCGCGCGAGACGCCAACTAGAGCGAGAAGACCACCGGTTTCGGGGCAATCGATGGCTCCTACGGTTTCTCCATCGACGGTCACTGTGGCCTCTGAAACTCGAGTTAAAACTGCGCGCATGGGTTACTTCTCCTTATATAGCGAGTGGGGGACAGTGTGGATTTAGCTGAGGTCCGGCGAATCCGTATCCAAGAGGAGATCAGCTGGGATAAGCAGGCCATGTCGGACCATATCGATTACGGCGGGTAGGGCAGCAGTAGTAAGTTCTGCTTCGTCGAATCCATGTGCCGCCGCATACAGGCCAATGGTTTCTTCTAGGTTTAAGCCCTGTGGGTTGAGTCCGGCGACAATGGCAGCGATGTGTTCATCTACTTCGTGGCTCCAGCGCGGACCGTCGGTGCGAGTAAGACGTAGAGCGGCCCGTGTAAAGCCCTGGCCCAATTCCGCATCTGGGGTGCTGATATCTTCGCGCGCCAGCCCCGGGCGTACCTGGAAGTGCTTTCCCTGGAGCTCGCCGGGTACGAGGTCGCGCAACCACGCTACACGGGCAAAGTATTCCTCTACTTCAGGACCTAGTGGATCACTAAAGGCCTGCGGCATTTCTTCGGCCAAGATATCGGCAGGTTCATCGTCGCCGATGCGTTGGATAGCCACAAAGCCAAAACCAATACCATTGACCTCATGTTGCTGGAAATGCTCCAACCAGGCGCGAGAGCGCTCTTGTCCTTCAGGGGAGCGTACATCCAAGGATTCATCCTCGAGCCAGGTGGACACATAGAGTGCGGGATCGGCTACGTCGCGCTGAATGATCCAGGCGGCAATTCCTTTGTCCGGTAGCCAGGAAGCAACGCGTTGCTGCCAGGTCTCGCCGCTGGTGTGTACCCAAGCTGCCAGAAGGTGAGCCGTTCCGCCAGGGGTTAGGTGGTCGGTGGCTCGAGAGACAACCAGCTCGCTGGCACCGTCCAGATTTAACCCGGAATCGCGGTAGACGTGGCCAACTTCGGGAAGGCCAACAACAAAAGGTGGGTTAGCTACGAGGCGGTCAAAGCGGCGGCCGGCTACGGGGTCGAACCACGAACCTTGCAGCAATTCCACTTTCTCGCTATCGCCAGTAGCGGCAATGGTAGCCTCGGCCAATTCCAACGCACGCTCATGCACGTCGGTGGCGGTAATCTTTTCAGCGCAATCGAGCTGCCCCAGCAATTGGACGCCCGAGCCAGTGCCTAGATCTAAGACGCTGCCTACCGGGCTTACTGGCGTGGATTGCAGCAGGGAGAGGCTTGCCGCGCCAACGCCAAGCACATGGTCTGGGCCAGGTACGTGGTCGACCAAGGAGGCGTCGACGTCGGAGAAGATGAGACGGTTGGCGCCAACGATGGTGTGGGGGCGGATATCGAGGGCGATGTAGGCCTTGCCATGGGCGTCGGCAAGCGCAACATTGGCATCCAGCAACTGGGTAGCCAGGCGCGCGCCTACCGCCTCGCCTAAAAGCGTGGCCGGCAGGTGCTCATGAAGGAGGAAGAAGCGGATCAAAAGATCCAATTGAGATTCGCTATGCGCGGCGAGCGCAACTGGTGCGGGTTCGCCGCGGAAGAGGGCCTCGGTAACTTCCGGACCTAGGTGCCCGGCTACGCCATCGGTAGTAAAACCGGCGGCGGTAAAGACGTCGGAAAGCTCTGCGGCCAGCTTGGCTAGCGCGGAGGCATCAAAGTCGGGGCCAAAAGCGGTCGTCATATAAGCAGGAATCCTTTACTCTTCTTCGTGATCAATGATGTTGTGGTGTGCCTCAATAGGCCGGGCGGTGCTGCCGGATACCTGTGGGGCGTGGGCCTGGCTATAAAGCTGCCGGTTCATGGCTGGCTTGTACACGTTTTTCTCGCGCTTATCCTTCTTTTCTCCCCGGCCGTTGCCAATCACCACGGCTATCCAGGGGAGGGGAAATGTCACGCCCACAATGATGGCGGCTAGGAGCCACCAATGCATATAAAGGAAGAAGCCGGCGATGAGCAGGGAAGGAACGCGCAAAAACTGAAAGATTCCGTACCGAATTTCGCGGCGCTTGCGGTCCTGGCCAGGCGAGAGCTTGGCATCTGTGATGAGGTAGCGCTCTTTTTTGCCAAACAACCTAGACTCGGCTCCCCTCGTGCGCGTCGGCGTTCCCTCGATAAGGGGAGAGGGGCGCAGTGGCTGGCGTGCATGACGTGTACATGTTCTCCAAGGGTAGCCGCCTGACTCGCAAAGTTCGATGCCGATGCGGCAAAATGGAGTGCGTGACTACGACTACGAAGACAATTGAACGGCCAGATATTCGTGAAGACACTTCGACGACGGATAATGACACGCCGAAGTTCTTCCACTACGTCAAAAAGGATCACATCCTCGATTCCGCGGTGAACGGCAAGTACGTCGTTGCGCTGTGCGGCGAAACTTTCCCGGTGACCAAGCAGGCAAAGCCGGGTTCTCCGGTATGCCCCGATTGTGAGCGTGTGTATAAAGGTCTGCGCCGCAAGTGAGGACTTTTAAAAAGACTAACCTTCGCGCCTGGCAGCAATCCGCCCTCGATAAATTCCTCGCCACTAAGCCGCAAGACTTCATGGCGGTGGCGACCCCGGGCGCCGGAAAGACTACCTTCGCACTGCGCATTGCCACCGAGCTCATGGAAGACCGTACGGTCGAGCGCGTAATCGTGGTGGTGCCTACCGAACACCTCAAGACCCAGTGGTCTAGCGCTGCCGCGCGCGTTGGTCTGGCTCTCGATCCGGCGTTTAGCAATTCCTCCGCCGTTAATCCCTCCATGGACGGCATTGTGGTGACTTATGCGCAAGTGGGTATGCACCCCTTCAAACACCGCGCGGTGGCCTCGGCTCGGCGCACTTTGGTGATCCTGGATGAGATTCACCATGCAGGCGACGCCAAGAGCTGGGGCGATGGCGTCAAGGAAGCCTACGACGATGTCAATCACCGCCTGGCCTTGACCGGTACGCCTTTCCGCTCCGATGACTCGCCCATTCCATTCGTCCAATACGTGGACGATGGGGAGGGGCACAAGGTATCCCGCTCGGACCATACCTATGGCTATGGCGATGCGCTTGCCGACGGCGTCGTGCGCCCCGTTGTCTTTCTTTCTTACTCTGGCGAAGCCCGCTGGCGCGACTCGGCCGGCGAGGAACATGCAGCCCGTTTGGGCGACATTATGAATGCGGAGCAAACCGCCCGAGCGTGGCGCACCGCCTTGGACCCCAAGGGTGAGTGGATCCCTGCTGTGCTGCAGGCGGCGCATACCCGCCTGATGCAAATGCGGCGCAATATGCCGGATGCCGGCGGCCTGGTGCTGGCTTCGGATACGACGACCGCACGCGCGTATGCCAAGATCCTCAAACAGCTTTCTAATACGCCAGTGTCGGTGATTTTGTCTGATGATCCCGGCTCCTCGGACCGCATTCAGGAGTTTTCTGAGTCCACCGATGAGTGGATGGTGGCAGTCCGCATGGTGTCCGAGGGCGTCGACGTCCCGCGCCTAGCTGTGGGCGTCTATGCTACCTCGGCATCGACCCCGCTTTTTTTCGCCCAGGCCATCGGCCGCTTCGTGCGCTCGCGCATGCCGGGTGAGACGGCGTCGGTTTTCCTTCCTTCGGTCCCTGTCCTGCTGGGCTTGGCCGAAAATATGGAAAAATCCCGCGACCACGTCTTGGGTGAAGAAAAGCCCGACAAAGAAGGCTGGGACGACGAACTGCTAGAGCAGGCGAATCAGAAGAAGACCGAACCAGACATGCTGGAGAAGTCTTATGAGTCGCTTGGTGCCGAGGCAGAGTTCTCGGGCCTGCTGTATAACGGTTCTCAGTTCAATACCGGGGATATGACCACCGATGAGGAAGCAGACTTCTTAGGCATTCCCGGGCTACTGGATGCGGACCAGGTCAAGGATCTGCTGCGCAAGAAGCAATCCGAGGAAATGGACCGCCGCGAAGCGGAGGAAAAGGCGCGGCGCGCCGCCGAGGCGGAGGAAGCTCACCGCCGCAAGCTCTACGGCATGGACTATGCCCCGGCCTCACGGAAGAAGTCTATGGAATCTGAGCCCAGCGACACCGGAGTCGTCGACGAGCTAGGCCAGCTGCGCAAAGAGCTCAATACGGTCGTATCCATCGCTGCCCAGCGCTCCGGCCGCCCGCACGGTGCTATCCATACTGAGGTGCGCAAGGCCTGTGGCGGTCCGCCCACCGCGCTGTGTAGTGCCGAGCAGCTGCGCGAGCGCATCGAATACCTGCGCAAGTGGTAGAGGTAGAGCGGCCCACGGTGGCTAGAAAGTAGTTACGCAAAAAGCCCGCACCGAAATTGGTGCGGGCTTTCTACGCTCCTGCAGCTGCAGCGATTAGTCGAGGTAATCGCGCAGAACCTGCGAACGAGATGGGTGGCGCAGCTTCGACATCGTCTTGGACTCGATCTGACGAATGCGCTCGCGGGTAACTCCGTAGACCTGGCCAATCTCGTCCAAAGTGCGCGGCATGCCGTCGGTCAAGCCAAAGCGGAGGCGAACCACGCCGGCTTCACGCTCGGAGAGCGTTGTCAGCACGTCTTGGAGCTGATCCTGCAGTAAGGTGAAGGATACGGCGTCGACCGCGATGACGGCCTCGGAGTCCTCGATGAAGTCACCCAATTGGGAATCGCCTTCGTCACCGATGGTCTGATCCAAGGAAATGGGCTCGCGGGCGTACTGCTGGATTTCGAGCACCTTTTCCTCGGTGATATCCATCTCCTTCGCCAGCTCCTGCGGGGTAGGCTCACGGCCCAAGTCCTGCAGCAGCTCGCGCTGGATGCGGCCCAGCTTGTTGATGACTTCCACCATGTGCACTGGGATGCGGATGGTACGAGCCTGGTCAGCCATGGCGCGAGTAATGGCCTGGCGGATCCACCAGGTGGCGTAAGTGGAGAACTTATAGCCCTTGGTGTAATCGAACTTCTCCACCGCGCGGATAAGGCCCAAGTTACCTTCCTGAATGAGGTCCAAGAAAGCCATGCCACGGCCGGTGTAGCGCTTGGCCAAGGAAACCACCAGACGTAGGTTGGCCTCCAGTAGGTGGTTTTTGGCCTTGCGGCCATCGCGGGCGATGCTGCGCAGGTCGCGCTTTTCCATGGGGGAGAGCTTGGCAGCCTTATCGCCTTCGGCGCGGGCTTTTTCCATCTCATCCATGCGGTGCTGTGCGTACAGGCCAGCCTCGATGCGCTTGGCTAGGGAAACCTCTTGCTCGGCGTTGAGCAGGGCGACCTTACCAATCTGCTTGAGGTAGGCACGAACGGAGTCAGCAGAGGCGGTTAACTGCGCATCCTTGCGTGCCTGGCGCAGCGCAGCGGATTCTTCCTCGTCCCAGACGGAAGAGGAGTCTTCCTCTTCTTCCTCATCGTCGTCGTCCAAGTCCTCTTCGAGGTCTTCGCCGGCGTCGAAGTCATCATCGTCTTCGATGTCCGCATTGGTGGGATCGAAGTCGACGTCTTCGTCGTGCTCGTCCTCCTCGAGCTCCTCTTCTGCTTCCGGCTGTGCCTGCTTTTCGGACTCGGCTGGGGATTCCTGCTTCTTTGCCGCGGATTTGCGGACCGTCTTCTTAGTGGCCTTTTTGGCAGACTTCTTAGTGGTCTTCTTGGCCGACTTTTTGGCAGTCTTCTTCGCAGTCTTCTTGGCTGTTTTCTTAGCGGTCTTTTTGGCCGTCTTCTTAGCCGTCTTTTTCGCGGTTTTCTTTGCCGTCTTCTTGGCGGTCTTCTTTGCAGGAGTAGATGCCTCAGCGGCGTTTTCGCCCTCGCCGAGTGCCTGGTCTGAAGATTCAGTGGCTGCCACGTACGCCCTTTCGACTAACTTCTTGATTGAAACAGCTCTGTGCGCCCTTGTCGGGCGCTCGTGCATCAGTGTGATGTTAGCGCGTTGTGGCCTTATGCAGGCCAGACACGCCCTAGAGCTATTTAACTTAGGATCGACCGCCCAGTATAGAGGATCTTTCCAATCTGCCGGTGGATAGGGTCACCTGCAGTGCGTAAATATTACGGTTTCAAACCATCTACCGCCGCCATTGCAGCTCCGACAATTCCTGCGCGATTGCGCAGTTGTGCAGGCATGACGGGGGTTTCAATATCAAGGTGTGGGCCCCATTTTTCAAACTTGCGGGAAATCCCACCCCCGATGAGGAAGGCCTGCGGGTTAAAGAGCTTTTCATATTCCGCGAGGACCTTGTTGAGCCGTTTAGTCCACTGCTTGTACTTGAGTCCCTCGCGTTCCTTTACGGCCGAGGACGCAATCTTCTCAGCCTCGTCATCGCCCACCGTGAGGTGTCCCAGTTCGGTATTAGGGAACAACTGGCCGTCCAGGAAGAAGGCCGACCCAATACCGGTGCCCAGGGTTAGGAAGATTACGGAGCCCTGCTTGGCGATGTCCTTTCCGTAGGCGACCTCGGCTAGTCCCGCCGCGTCGGCGTCGTTAAGCACGACAAAATCTGCATCGAGGTAGTCCGCAAAGAGTTCTGTGGCGTTGACCCCAATCCAGTCCTTGGAAATATTTGCCGCAGTCTCGACTTCTTGGTTGCGAACCACGGAAGGCAGGGTGATGCCAACGGGGCCGTCCCACTTCTTTTCCTGCACGATGTGGGCTACCACCTTGGCAACATCGTGCGGCGTAGATGGCTGTGGGGTGGCGATCTTCATGCGTTCACCTACGAATTCGCCGGTGGCAAGGTCCACCTCAGCGCCTTTAATGCCGGAGCCGCCGATATCGATGCCGAAGGAATGGCCAGAAAGAGTAGTCATGCCCGATAGTCTAGAAGAAGGCACAATAGTTGGCATGACTGAGCAGATCGATTTTCTCCACTTGCGGGATTTTGCCGTTTCTACCGCCACGCGGGCTGCGGAATTAATTACTGCGCGGCGCGCAGAACTCGTAGCAGGCGACGGCATCGCGGCGCATACTCACACCAAGTCCAGCGACGTAGATCCAGTAACGGAGGTCGATACCGCGACAGAGGAGTTCATTGCCACCACCATCCGCACCCAACGCCCCGGGGACGGAATCTTTGGCGAAGAAGGCGCCAATGTGGAATCGACGAGTGGTGTTACCTGGATTGTCGATCCGATTGACGGCACCGTGAATTTCCTCTACGGGGTGCCGGACTACGCCGTATCCATTGGTGCAGAATACCAAGGGCACCTCGTAGCTGGCGCGGTGGTCAACGTGGCGCGCGGGCGCACCTATGCGGCCGCAGCCGGCCGAGGTGCCACGGTCACCGGCCCAGACGGAATTGAGCACGCACTGCGGTGTGGCCAGACACAAGATCCTGCGTTGGCCTTGGTAGCCACCGGCTTTGGCTACGAAGCTGACCGGCGAGCAGCCCAAGCCGAGCTCCTTACCAAGCTCCTGCCTAATGTGCGTGATATTCGCCGCATCGGCGCTGCCGCGCTCGACCTATGCAGGGTGGCAGAGGGAACCGTTGATGCCTACTTTGAGCACGGCATCAATGCGTGGGATTTCGCTGCTGGGGCAATCATTGCTCGCGAGGCAGGTGCGGTGGTGCGCCATCCAAGCTTTGATAAAGGCTCCGCTGACGGTGAACTTACCTGGGCCGCGGGGGCAGATTTGGCCCCCGCATTCGAAAAGCTTTTAGCAGCGCACAGGGCCACGGACGTGCTGCGGGGGTAATAGTTTCCCACGCCGGCGAGCGGTGAGATGACATCGAGCCATTTGTGCTTTACTATGCGCGATCGATAAATACCCATTCCTTAAAGCAACTTGACCATTAGGGGCGTGCATTATGGCCACCGATTATGACGCACCGCGCCGGCGCGCGGAAGATGAACTCGAAACTGACTCCCTAGAAGGACTCAAAGCCGCTGAAAGCGATAACAACGGCATGGACGATGACGGAGAAATCGTCGAAGCCTTCCAGCCGCCATCAGTAGACCTCACGGGCGAGGAGCTTAATGTTGAGGTAGTTCCACGTCAGGAAAATGAGTTTACCTGCGGTTCGTGTTTCCTAGTGCAGTCAAATAAGCGTTACTCCCACGAAGAGGACGGCCAACCAATCTGCAAGGATTGCGCCTAAAGGAATACTCAGCAGAAACGAAACCCCGCACTCGGCAACTTTAAACCTGCCGGGTGCGGGGTTTGTTGTAGCAGCCACCACATTTTCTGTGGCGTGCGAAGTCAATAAAGATTAGTGCTGTTCCGGAACGAAAGCGTGGAGCAAAGCCTCCGGATCCTTCGAGGCGATGAGCCAATAAGGAGTATCATCTTCTGGATCATCGAGCACCATCATGGCGTGCTCATCCACCCAAGCGTGGGAAACCAAAAACGCTGCGGGATCGAACTGCGGACCCAGCGCATTGCGCCGCGCAGATTTAGGAACGGTGATAGACCGCGACACGACGTCGTTAGGCAATTGGGCATCTTTGACCGTGAGCCAACGCGTTCCATCCGGGTCACGCTCTACCTTGATGACTGTATTGGACCAGGTAATAAGCACCCATACGGCGATAGCACCAAGGAAGATCGCGGGAATAATGGTCCACCACATGGAGCGGTTAAGGCCAGCGGTAGCGGAAGTAAGCCCCACGATGGCGGCTGCAAAAAGCCAAAAATACCAAGGGACCCATTGGCGTTCGCGGTAGAGCACCTGAGGAGCCACCGTGCCCTGTGCCGAAGCGGCGCTTGACGGTGCCGGAGTTGCGGAAGTAGCAGATGTATCAGACACGTCTAGTCAGTCTAGACCACACGCGCCGCAGAATGAACCTCCCAAGGCAGGTAGGATTGGCCAGGTGACTGACTCGATTCCGCATTCTCAACCAGAAAGCCCCTTTGGGGACGTTAAAGTCAAGCGCCTAGATAAGGAGCTTCCGTTGCCGCACCGCGCCCACCGTGGCGACGCCGGTGCGGACCTCTATGCAGCTGAAGCTCTTACCCTGCAACCCGGCGAGCGCGCCCTCGTCGGCACCGGGATTGCCATTGCGCTGCCACTAGGAACGGTCGGTTTAATTCACCCGCGCTCCGGACTAGCCGCCAAGCAAGGGCTTTCCGTTGTCAATACCCCGGGCACGGTGGATGCTGATTACCGCGGGGAGATCAAGGTCTGCCTCATCAACCACGACCGGCACACTCCCATTGAGATCGAACGCGGAATGCGCATCGCTCAGCTCGTGGTCCAACGCGTAGAGCTGGTGGGGTTTGCTGAGGTTGCAGAATTGGATGACACCGTCCGCGGAGCCGGCGGCTATGGCTCTACCGGTGCGTAGTTCAAGCAGTAGAGACTCAACGAAACTTTTAGAAAGGACGTAGCACCCATGGGAATCTGGCCCTTTGGCAAGAAGAACGACGAAGAAAAGAAGGCTCAGGAAAAGCCTGCAGTACAAAGCGAAAAGTCGGCGGACCCCACGTCCGCGGATGCGGAGGCGCAGGAGACCTATGCTCCAGTAGGCGACACCGCAGCAGATGCCGCAGCGGCTTCTGGCAATGAACCCCGCGAATTCGCCCATGATGCCATCAATGGCCAGACCGGCCCCTTTGATGGCGACTCCGTCGATATCGAGACCTTTGATTTCAGCGACTTTTCCATTGGCGTATTAGATCTGGGGTCCCTGCGCATCCCACTGCCAAAGGAATCCCAGGTACAGGTGGAAATGGGCGAACAAGGCCCGCGAATGCTGCACATCGTGACCAAGGTAGGCCGAATTACTCCAGTAGCCTTTGCTGCCCCACGTAAGCCGGGCCAGTGGGCAGAATCCGTGGAGGAAATCAAGGAGGGCATGAGCCGCGACGGACTTACCGTTACTACCGAGCCAGGCCCTTGGGGTGCTGAGGTCGTGGGCAAGAACGACAACGGTCAGGTCCGCGTTATCGGCGCAGATGGTCCGCGCTGGATGCTGCGCATGACCCTGGCCGCGCCGGCCGGTATGGAAGCAGACCTAGCAGACATGGCCCGCGAGGTTGCTGCCCGTACCTTCGTCTACCGCGGGGAAGACCCCATCCTGGCGGGAAATGCTTTGCCGGTCATCATGCCCGAGCAGCTCGTAGAGCAGGTCAAGCAGGCAATGGACCAGCGCCAGCAAGAACAGCGGGCAGCCGCTAATGCTCAACACCACCCAGAAAACGGCGGGGGCGGCCCCGACCCTGCGGCAGAAGCAGAGGCGGAGCAACACTTGCGCGATTTGGGCGGTACCCCACAACAGGGTGAGAATGGATCGTCCCCGCAGAATCCCGATGAGGGCTCTGCACCTAATTCCAAGAACTAGGCAAAGCAGTAAACCACGTGACACATTCTTCCTCGCCGCAACCTTCCCCGGACGCTAAGAACCTGGACTCTGAGGAGTCTGCTGCCGAACCCACCCTGCTGGAGCAAATGGGAGGCTTGTCAGGGCTCATCTCGGCGACCTTGCCGGTCATTGTGCTGATTCCTGTCAATAACTTCTTTGGGCTGGGGCCAGCCTTAGCGGCGGCGCTCGGCGTGGCCGTTGTTATTGCACTTTGGAGGGTAATCCGTAAAGAGACCCTGCAGCCAGCCATATCGGGTCTGCTGGGAGTGGCTCTTTGCGCAGCCATCGCCTGGTTTACCGGTGATGCAAAGGGGTATTTCTTGTACGGCATCTGGATGTCGTTGGCGCTGTGCATTGCCGCGGTACTATCAATCCTTTTTCGGTGGCCCGCTGTGGGTGTCATCTGGAAGGGGATCAATGGCGAGGAAATGCAGTGGCAAAAGGTTCCAGAGGCGCGCCGGGCTTATGCCATCGCTACTGGTGGGTGGGCGGTCATCTTCCTGGCCCGCTTTGTTGTTCAGCGCGCCATTTATGATGCGGATGCAACCACTGCCTTAGGGGTGACCCGAATCCTGATGGGATGGCCATTGACGCTTCTAGTTACGGCGCTGACCGTGTGGATGGTGCGCCGCGCGGATGCAGCCGTTGACGCAGCGGCGGGCACAGGTGAGCACACTAACGCAGAACAAGAACAAAAGTCTGAGGCAGAAAATGACTGAATCAACGATGAGCCGTGGCGATAGTCTTGAGGTCACCATTGACCGCATGGCGCACGGCGGGGAAGGAATTGGCCAGGCGTCGGATGGGCGAGTGGTATTCGTTCCTCGCGCTTTTCCCGGCGACGTTGTAAAAGCTACGGCCGGCCGTGTAAAGAAGTCGTTCATTAAGGCAGAGCTGGAAAGCGTACTAAGCCCTGGGGCGTTGCGCGTTCCCTCGTCTTGTCCTGCGGCCGCGCAAGGAGCTGGCTGCTGTGATTTCGCCGAGCTGGATCCCGCGGCCGAAACCGGAATCAAGGCAGAGATCTTGTCGGAGCAGCTGCGCCGCACCGGCGTTGTCACTGGCGAGGAACTGAACATTGAGCAGCACACCCTAGAGCCGGTTCGGGGATGGCGCACGCGGGTGAGGTGGGGCGTCGACAAGCAAGGGCGCGCCGGAACCCGTCAGCGTCGGTCCAATGAGCTTGTTACGGGCGCTGCCTGTACACAGCTGGCTCCGGGATTGGCAGACGGGCTCGTTGGAGAAGGTGCGCGCCGGTTTACCCCAGGTGCTGAGGTCATCGCCGTTCTCGATGGCGAGGGCAACCGCCACGTGGTAGAAACCCGCAAGGCCCCACGCGGGCGCCGCGTGGAGACCATCCGTGAGGTGGTAGAAGGCAGCGGCAAGGTGCACGAGCATGTCGACGGGCGGACGTTTAGCTTTCCTGCTACGGCCTTTTGGCAGGCCCACAGCCAGGCACCGGCGGCGTATACCGAATTAATAGCGGAGTGGCTCGGGGAGCGCGAGTACCAAGAGCACACCGCCTGGGATCTCTACGGTGGCGTTGGCCTATTTGTTCCCGCACTGGCCCATGCCGTGCAGGGCAAGGTTATCTCCGTGGATTACTCGCTGGCGGCTACGGCCGGGGAACAGGCCGCCCTTGCGGACTGCGATGTGGAAGTAAAGTCCGCGAAGGTCGAGCAAGTCGCCGCCCAGCTTTCCAAGCCTGGCGCTGTAGTCCTTGATCCGCCGCGCACCGGAGCAGGGGAGGATGTGATTCGTTCCGTGGCGGCCGCTGCACCCCAGACGGTCGTTCACGTGGGATGTGACCCCGCCACCTTCGCGCGCGACTTGGGATACTGGAACCAGCACGGATACGGAATAGAAAAGATGGCGCTGATTAACGCGTTCCCCGGAACGCACCACTTTGAAACGATTGCGCTCATTACCCCTGCCTAATGAGCTTTTATGGCTCCGAGGCGGGGTGCGGCACGTTGCCGCGCCGTTCTCGGAACATTGACCGATATAATATTCACCGCCCGCCGCGGGTACGGTAGAAAAGAAGAACTAAGCACAGAAGGAGTTGAAGGCCGCTCCATGACTATCTTGGATACCATTAACTCGCCGCAGGACCTCAAGGTGCTGTCTGCAGACAAGCTTGAGGAGCTGGCGGCAGAGATTAGGCAGCGCCTCATTGACAAGGTCTCCGTCACGGGCGGACATCTGGGGCCTAACTTGGGCGTGGTGGAATTGACCATTGCGTTGCACCGTGTATTTGACTCTCCGCGTGAGCCCATTATTTTTGACACTTCGCACCAGTCCTATGTGCATAAGATGCTGACTGGGCGCACGGATCAATTCGATACCTTGCGGCAAAAGGACGGCCTTTCGGGGTATACGGACCGCGGCGAGTCCGAGCATGACTGGACCGAGTCCTCCCACGCTTCGGCGTCGCTGTCTACGGTTGATGGCTTGTCTAAGGCCTTCAAGATTCGCGGCGACGGTCACCGCAATGTCATCGGTGTTGTCGGCGATGGCGCCCTCACCGGCGGCATGTGCTGGGAGGCGTTAAACAATATCTCTGAGGACAAGGACCGCAATGCGGTTATCGTGGTCAATGACAACGGCCGTAGCTATTCGCCCACCATCGGTGGCATTTCCGAAAACCTCGGCCGCATCCGCTCTCAGCACGGTTATGACGAGCTCATGGAACAGGGTAAGCGCCGCCTGAAGCAAATGGGATGGGTAGGCGAGCGTGCCTTTGATGCTTTGCACGCCATGAAGGAAGGCGTCAAGTCCACCGTCTTGCCTACCGAGATGTTCCCGGAACTGGGCATGAAGTACATCGGCCCCATCAATGGCCACGATATCGATAGCTTGGTACATGCCCTGACTTATGCCCGCGATTATGACGGGCCCATCATCGTGCACGTGGTAACAGAAAAGGGCCACGGTTTTGCCCCGGCTGTCAATGAGCCGAAGGACCAGATGCACTCCACCGGTGCTATCGATCCGGTCACCGGCGTGGCTAAGGGCACCAAGCAACCTGGTTGGACGGCTGCCTTTTCCGAAGAGCTAGTGGCCGCTGCCGAAAAGCGCGATGACATCGTGGCCATTACCGCTGCCATGGCCGGTCCTACTGGGCTCGCTCCCTTCCAAGAGCGCTTCCCAGAGCGATTCTTTGATGTGGGAATTGCTGAGCAGCACGCAATGACCTCTGCCTCTGGTTTGGCGCTTGGCGGAATGCACCCCGTAGTGGCGGTATATTCCACCTTCTTAAATCGCGCCGTGGATCAGATCATTATGGATATTGCGCTGCTCAAGCTGCCGGTAACCATCGTGCTTGACCGCTCCGGAGTTACCGGTTCCGATGGCGCTTCGCACAATGGCGTGTGGGATATGGCGCTCATGAGCATCGTGCCAGGAATGCATATTGCCGCCCCGCGCGATGGCGCGCGCCTGCGGGAGCTCTTCCGGGAGTCGCTAGAGATTGAATCTGGCCCGTCCGTGGTCCGCTTCCCTAAGGGCAACCTGCTGCCGGATATGGAAGCGGTGGATACGTTGGGCGATGGTGTAGACATCCTGCACTATGGCGAAGCCGATGCCGGCGAGGACACCCCTGAGGTACTCATCGTGTCCATCGGCGCTATGTCCGCTCGCAGCATCGAGGCTGCAAAGCTGCTCGGCGAGCAGGGCGTGAACGTTACCGTTGTTGACCCGCGTTGGGTAGCGCCGGTGGCAAGCTCTGTGGTGGCTCTCGCCGCTGACCATGACTTGGTGGTTACTGCAGAAGACGGCCTTGTACGCGGCGGTATTGGCTCCATGATTTCGGAGGCCCTCAGCGCAGCCGAGGTCGATACTCCTGTGCGCCGACTCGGCGTCCCAGGTTACTTCCCAAAGCACGGCTCCCGCGGCGAGGTTTTGGAAGAGTTCGGGTTGACGCCGGAGCTTATGGCGGCGTCGATAAGCGAGTGGCTAGAAAACCTCACTGCTGATGCCAACGCGCGAGGAGAAGAGAGCTAAACCTAGCCTGCTAAATAGAGCCTAGAATAGACCGTCCACGATAATCGGGGCGGTCATTTCTATTTGCCATTCGCGCGCGCCCTCCGCGCGCAGGAAGGCAGCGACGTCGCCAGGCTGCCGGATGGCGCCGGCGACAGAATCAGGTCCGCGGTGGCGCTTATTGGCGCGCACACCTACCTTCGCCCATACCGCTGCACGCACGGTGGCAGGGCGGATAAGAAGCTCGGATGGCATGCCGAGTTCAGTAGCGCGATCGGCGATGTCCGCGCGGATAGTTTGGTATACCTCCCATAGGTCTGGATAGTCCTTGGTCCAGACGGTCTTGGAAGGAATCGGTTGTGGGGCGCGATGGACGCGAGGCCGCTGCTGCGGGGGAACGGCGCGCGCCTGGTGAAGCACAGCCATCCATTGGGCGGTCGCGCCCTTGCGCCGGCGGGGAAATCCCTTGACACGGGCAAGCTCGCCGGCGGTGGTGGGAAGGGTGCGCGCAATTTCTACCAGCGTCTTATTTGCTAATACCCGCCCGGGTGCAGTGTCCGTGCGCCGAGCGATAGCGTCGCGCTTAAACCACAGCTCTCGAGCAGCAGCGAGCTGACGGCCGCTGCGCAAACTGGAGATGCCCTTCAGATCGCGCCACGTGTGCGGCTGGGGAGCGAAGTCTCCGGAATGTTCCTGGACTATGGCGGAAAATTCCTCTAAAGCCCAGTCCATTTTGTCTTGTTCGGCCAAAATGTCGCGCAGGGCGTCGGCAAGTTCGAGGAGCAGTTCCACATCGAGCGCGGCGTAAGCCTTGAGTTCCTCGCTAAGCTGCGGGGTGGACCAGTCGGCGTCGCCGTAGCCCTTTTCCAATTCGACGTCAAAAAGCTCTCCGACCATAGTTCCCAGATTGGGCCGTTCAAAACCCGCGAGCCGTGCCGCCAGTTCCGTGTCAAAGATGGAGCCGGGAAAGAGACCGAGCCACCCGAGGCAAGGCAAATCCGAATGGGCGGCGTGAATAATCCACTCTGCGCCGTTGAGCACTGGGGCAAGGGCGGCCGTGAGCTCCTCGCGGTGGCCCTCAGGGGCAAAAAGCATCGTGCCAGCGCCGCGCCGGCGAATTTGCACCACGAAGGCGCGGTCATCGTAGCGATAGCCGGAGGCGCGCTCGGTATCGATGGCAAAGGGGCCCGTACCCGCGGCGAGTCGGGCTGCGGCAGCGGTGAATTCCTCCGGGGTAGCAAGAACCGGCGGGGTGCCCTCGAGCGGCCGGCTGCGCAATTCTGGCATATTAGCGGCCGAGCTCGGTGACGCCCTCAGGGGGTAGTCCGGCAACGTTGGCCAATACCTGGGCAAAAGCCTGCACGTGGGGTGCGAGGTCGAGGCCTTCGGCAGTCCACGAAGCGCGCATTTCGATCTGGTAGGCGCGCGGTGGTCCACCAATCTCGCCAAACCGCACGGACGCGGTGGAAGTGACGGTGCCGCCCAAATTGGTGTGGCCGGCACCCTCCTTTTCTAAGCCTTCGTTGAGCCATTGCCACGCCACATCGGGCAAGAGTGGATCGCCGGCTACGGCGTCGTCCATATCCGCCTGGATATAGGCCACAAGGCGCATGGCGCCCTCCCAAGCTTCCTCAGCGCCCGGATCGTGGAGCAGGATGAGGCGACCAAAGGCGTCGCCCTCTGCATCGGTGGGCACGATATCTGGGTTGTCTTCGTTTCCCACTTCGAGGCCGATTGCGTGGCTAAACGGCGCAAGGCGTTGCGGTGGGCGAATGGAGCCTAGGGTTATCTCAGGGCGCAGGTCAGCCGCGTGCATGGACTCCACTGCTTGGGTGAAGGCGGCGGGGGTGGCTGGCTCGTGGCCTTCCGCCTGCCCGTGCAAAGGGGTGGGAGCGGAGGCCTCGGCGCTGCGTGGGGTGATCGATTCGGAATTGCTCACGACGTTCAAGCTATAGTTTCGCGGCCTTTAGCTGGGGGAGGCGCGCCGATGCGTGGGCGTGTCGTCCTCCTCGTGGCCGGGAAGTGACAACGTTCCATATCCAACTTATGATGGATATGTTCGTTAACCCAAAGGCTTCTGCAAAGGAGAACGCAATGGCGAAGCTTGACTACAAGGAACTCAACGCGGTTCAGCAATATTCCCAGCACGCAGTTTTTAAGGTGATTCCGGGCGCGCTCGGCACTGAGCGAGCGGAGATTATCGCCCAAGCGCAGGAGTTCTTTGCCGGCGTGGAAAAGGCCGGGAAGGTAACGGTGCGCGGCATTTACGACCTCACGGCTATGCGCGATTCCGCTGACTTCATGATCTGGTGGCACGCTGAGGAATTCTCTGACCTGCAGAAGGTCTTTGGGGATTTCCGCCGCTCGACCACCTTGGGCCAGGTTAGCGAAGTGACCTGGGTAGGCAACGCTTTGCACCGTCCGGCGGAGTTTAATAAGTCGCACTTGCCGTCTTTCATCATGGGTGAGGAGCCCAAGGAGTGGATATCGGTGTACCCCTTCGTGCGCTCCTATGACTGGTACACCATGGACGAGGAAAAGCGCCGCCGCATCCTTATGGAACACGGCATGCAAGCGCGTGATTATCCTGATGTGCGCGCAAATACCGTCCCAGCCTTTGCCCTGGGTGACTACGAGTGGATTTTGGCCTTCGAGGCGGATGAGCTCCACCGCATCGTCGACCTGATGTACCTGATGCGCTACACCGAGGCCCGCCACCACGTGCGCGAGGAGATTCCTTTCCACACCGGCCGCCGCGTCAAGGACGTAGCAGAGCTCATCGCAGTTCTGCCCTAAAAGTAACGCCGCCCAGCAGTAGCCCTGCTTGGCGACGTCCCCCATATCCGCGCCCCGTCACTAGCCTGCACGTTAGGCTGCCGACGGGGCGCGCTTTCTTGTGCATGCCACCTTAGGCGGTGCCATCTTCTACCGGCTTTTCCTCCAAGTCCAGGCAGATGGAGTTGATGCAATAGCGCAAGTCGGTGGGGGTATCGTAGCCCTCACCCTCAAAGACGTGCCCCAGGTGAGATTCGCAGTTGGCACACAGAACCTCTACGCGGCGCATGCCTAGCGAATTGTCTTCGCGCTCAATGATTTTGTCCCCTGCGAGTGGGGAGAAAAAGGAAGGCCAGCCGCAGTGAGACTCAAACTTTTCCGTAGAGCGGAAAAGCTCCGTTCCACACGCGCGGCAAGAATAGACCCCCTCGGTGGTGGTATTGGTGTACTCGCCTACGTGGGGCGGCTCGGTGCCGGCTTCGCGCAGGACGTAGTATTCCTCGGGACTTAAGCGCTGGCGCCATTCGGTATCGGCAATGAGCTTGAAATCGGTCATGGGCCGAGTCTAAACCGTGCTGCGCGCGGCACGCCACCAGCCGGCAACCGTAGCGAAAATTGCGACGATAAGCAGCGCCCATCCCGCCGTGGCCGTGAAAAAATTCATCCACCGACCAGCATCCGGGTGCGCTGTAGACGCCCAGGAAACGGGAGCCAAATAGAGAAAGGCCGCAAACCACGCACCCGCAGAATGGAAAACCGAACGCTTGAGCACCACGGTAAACATCAATGGGAATAGCCACATGGAGTAATACTGCTGGCCAAGAGAAGACAGGAAGAAGATACCCACCATGATCGCCCCGCTGGTCGTTAGCGCCCACAAGGTCGGGTCGGAATTGCGGAAGCGCAAAAGCCCGAGAATCGCTGCGGCCGAAAGCGCGGCAAATATCAACCACACGGTCCAATACAGTCCCGCGCCAAAGTCAACGTAGGCGTGGAAGCCTGCCCAGGAAGAATTGGCATAGTCACGGGTTTCTGAGAGGTAGGGCAGGAGGTTATCCACAAAGCCGCTAGCGCCCGGCACGAGCGGCCACGCTAGGAGGTTGAGAATTACCGGTAGGCCAATGCCAGTCGCGAGACTGCGCCATTGCAGCTTGACCAAGGGCAGGAAGAGCAACGGCGCAAATTGCGGCTTAATGACGATGGCCAAGCCAATGACTACGCCTGCCACCCAGCCCAGCCATGGGGTGCGCTCGGCGCGCACGAAAGCCCACAAGAACACGGCCATGCATAGCAAGAGAATGCCATTGATATTGGTAAATGCGAGCGTATTGGTCACCGATTCGGTGACAAAGGCCAAAGCGATAGATACTGGCCACACTGCCGAAGTAAGTGTGCGGCCCACTACAAGGGTGAGCACCGCTAGCGCTGCCACGATTGCAGCCGCGTTGGCGACGATGAATAGTCCCCGTGCTAGCGAAAAATCGATGTGCGCTAGCGGTGCGAGCAGCAACGTGGCTCCCGGGGTATACAGGTACAGCGGGTCAACGTGGTTATAAGCCTGCTCATAGACCGGCTGGCCAGAGGACATGCGTGCCACAGCGTTAAACACGGTGGTGAAATCATCCGTCGGCGTGCCATTGCGCGCGATGATGAACACGCGATGCACAACAAGCAGGATGGCCACGGGCCAGGCGGCGGCATTGATTCGGGAATTCACGGCCCCTTAGTCTACGGCCTAGCGGGCGCGGGAATACCGCAGAAACACCGTGCCATCCTTATCGTCCGCCACATTTTCTAACTGCATGCGGCGATGGGAATGCTCGCCCTTAAAGGTTGCCATGGGAGTTTCCACACCAGTGGATAGATGTGGGTCCAGCGTCAAATACATCTGGTCGATGGCATCGATGTCTACCAGCTGCCCAATCATTCCTGGCCCGCCCTCGCAGAGCACGCGCTTAAACCCGCGGTCCTTTAAAACGGATATGTAGTCCTGCACGGTTCCTTCGCCAGCATCGCAGACTTCCGCGCCTGTGGATTCGATGGTCGCGATGCGCTTTATAAGCTCTTGATTGTCCCGGCTGCTATGGGGGATCAGGATGATGGGAGGGGTAGTGAAGTCTGTGAAGAAGTCCGCGGTGATATCGAAATCAAGGCTGCGGGAAGGCACGGCAATAGGAGCCGGCCGCGAACCATCCCCGTTAGGTTGTACTCCGGAGTAGTCCTCCGCGCGCACCGTTTGCGCACCCACCAGCACGACGTCTGCCCAATTACGTAGAGCAGCAAAAAGCTGCCCATCAGTGTCGTTTCCCATGTCTTCGGATACATGGTTCATGGTTGCCGATCCAGTTAGTGTGCTGACCATATTTGTGCGGACGGTGAATACATCACCGGAATCGGGGCCCAATAGCGAAGAAATATCCATACTTTCCCAGCCTAGTCAAGGCACCAGATGCCCAGCACGGCACAGCGAAGGATAGAACCACAGGAGAGGGGCTTACACCAGGCGGATGAGGATTACGCCGACCAAAATCACTGCAATACCGGCTACCTGGCGCATTGCTACGCGGGCGCCTCGCAGACGATCGATCAGCACGGAGCCCAACATGGAACCAAGAAGGGTTGCCACCACAGTAAGCCCAGTGCCAATCTGCGGCACTAAGGCCGCGTTGCCAAAGACAAACATGGCTCCCAATGTGCCGCCTGTCCACATCCACCAGGGGTTAGCCTTTCCCTCAGGACGCTCAATGCGAGGGCGCCAGCGCAAAACAATATTGAGCATTACGAGCGTGGAAACGCCAATGCTAAAAGACACCAAAGCCGCACTAACGGGCGACCCGGTAATCTGGCCCAGGTGGCCGTTAATGGCGGATTGGCTTGCAGTAAAGCAGCCAAAGACAAAGCCTGCGAGGCGCCAAAGCCACAACGCCATAGCGCTGTCTCCTTGCTTCGTCGGCGCGCCGGGGCTGGCGACGATAGAAATCACTCCACCGAGGACAATTAGTGCCCCAAGGGCGCGAATCAGGGAAAGTGGGGAAGTGGGGGAGGCAAACATCCCAAAGTGGTCGATGACAAGGCCCATCATGATTTGGCCCGCGATGGGAAGGACTACGGTCTGGACCGCACCCAGATGAGGAAACAACAGGATATTTCCAGTAAGCGCAACCACGCCGAGCAGACCACCGAACCAAATCCACAGCGGTTCCCCAAAGGCGCGGGAAATGCCAAACTCGCCGCCGGTGACGGCTGTCGCGATGACAAGCAACGTCATCGTGCCCACGGCAAACGAGATGAGCGAAGAGGAAAACGGCGTGCCAGTAGATGCGCGCAGGCGCGTATTAACCAGGGTCTGAACGGGCAGAACGAGTCCGGCGAAAATGCCTAAGAGAATCCACAACACGTCGGGACACTTTACAGACATATAAAGAAACCTGCCCAAGCTCCTATGGAGGGGAGCGATGGACGGGAAATAGTGGTCCTAACTGGGATTGAACCAGTGACCTTTCCGGTGTGAACGGAACGCTCTCCCACTGAGCTATAGGACCTTGCGGTCGCTAAATCTACACCGCACCAAATTCAAACACCTAATTGGCTGGGCAGGAGTGCGCATCAAGGGGAGGTGGCCTGCGGTCCACTGTCTTGGGAGAATCACACCAGTGTGTTTTGGGATGGCTCGAATGTGAAAAATCGGTGCCAGAAAGAATGCCGCTGGGCTGGGGATTTGGAAACTGGCGCGGAGCACGATAATGTTTCTTCTCGCACCGCAACGGTACAAAGTTCGCGGGGCAATGCGGATGTAGCGCAGTTGGTAGCGCATCACCTTGCCAAGGTGAGGGTCGCGAGTTCGAGTCTCGTCATCCGCTCCACGCTTTTCTTGGGTTTCACCCGTGAAGAGTGATTCTAAATGAATAGCGCGCGATTAGCTCAGTGGGAGAGCGCTTCCCTGACACGGAAGAGGTCACTGGTTCAATCCCAGTATCGCGCACAAGGACTTTGTCCTAGAAACCGGGCCTGGTTTCGCATGCGGATGTAGCGCAGTTGGTAGCGCATCACCTTGCCAAGGTGAGGGTCGCGAGTTCGAGTCTCGTCATCCGCTCCAGCACTGTATTGTGTGAGGCGGTATCGCCACGGTGGAATGGCCGAGTGGTGAGGCAACGGTCTGCAAAACCGTGCACACGGGTTCGATTCCCGTTTCCACCTCAACTTCTTAATGCCTTCGGGCATTAAGCGCGATTAGCTCAGTGGGAGAGCGCTTCCCTGACACGGAAGAGGTCACTGGTTCAATCCCAGTATCGCGCACGAGAGTCCTATTTGGGGCTCTGCAACAAACTCCGGTTTGTTATGCGGATGTAGCGCAGTTGGTAGCGCATCACCTTGCCAAGGTGAGGGTCGCGAGTTCGAGTCTCGTCATCCGCTCCATATAGCCGCCCCTGCCACGGGGTGGCTTTTTCTATGTCTCCTTCTGCGCTTTGTGCGGCTTAAACGACAGAATGTGTTGTTTTGCGGTGTGTCGGGCTAAACGACATTTTGTGTTGGTGGGGGTTTAGCGTATGTGGCCTTTGCGTATTCCCATAGAGTGGTTGTAGGCACTGCCGAAAGTTGCTGGTCGGCCGTATTCAAGGCCGCTGGTGGCTTGTGTTTCTTGGCTGGCTAGGGTGTCCACGTGAGCATGTGGGTCTGCCCCCTGATGCGTCCACTTTCCTGGGTCGGCCTTTAGCGCGAGTGTCAGTGGCTTTACAGGCGTTCCGTCGCCTTCGCTGGCGGATTGGTACTTGTAGTCCCGTAATTTTGGTGCACACCCCGCTACAGACGGGGCATCGAGGATGATTCTTACTCATCCATTCATCGTGAACCTCAGCGCTTAGCACATCAGCACGCCCCCGGCGGTATTTCAGGTCCGAGGCTGCGTTTTCCCTCCGGATAAGTGAAATAATCCTAATATCAGCAGGCCAGACGGGCTAAACATATAACTTCACCAACACATCCTGTCGTTTAGGCACTTTGTGCGATACGCTTGCCTTTGCAAGGTTAAAACCCTCAGCGGAGGAGGAAAGATGTTACGCGCCTTAGTGGTACCGCTATTGGTTGGAGCTTGCGGCTTCGCGTCTTTTGTTTCGGGGACTGTACTTTTCTTTGCGGGCCTTACTGCGGCAGATGCGGGTGACGGCAGCGGCGACGCGGCGTGGCCTTTGGCGCTTATCGGCGTAGGCGCCGCCTTGGTTATTTTTGCCCTGATGGCTTCTGGTCCGTTTTTTAATGCCCGACAAATGGAGAGGTCCTAAGGTAGGGCCCGTTCGAATTGAGTCAACTTGGCTTAAATAGTGATAAATACCTCTTTTTATTTCGAAGGCGGAACTCGATCCCAGTTCAAGCCGACATATGTCTCGACGCGTTGCTTTTTGTGATTGCCGTTCCGGCAAGTCACGGGGCTAGTATGTCTGACAATTCGACTTTTGCATTTTCAACACAAAAGGAGCTATCTATGGGCTACCGCGTACCTTGGCTGCGCCGCACAGCTGCAGCAGTGGGCACGGCCGCACTGGTTGTGGGAGGGTCAATGCCTGCCGCATTCGCGCACGACTCCGTTATTGGCGGTTCGGTCAAAGACGGCGACCAACTCGATGAGTTCCCTAAGGAAATCACCCTCGAGTTTTCTGGCATCCCCAAAGAGGACTTCAACACCTTCGCCGTAACCAACGCCGATACCGGTGAGAAACTCTTTAGCCAGGAACCAAAGCTCCATGAGCGGGATCTCACCATTGAGACCCCTGCGGATGTCCATCCTGGGCCGGGTAACTACCAGGTGGGCTTTCAGATCACGTCTTCGGATGGGCACGCTACCCGCGGCGGTGTGGAGTTTTCTGTCAAAGGTGACGGGTCCGAAAATACCGAGGCCCCAGAGTCTGACACGGCAGACCAGGAAGGAACCGAGGGCGTGTCAATGCCGCTGAAAATCATTCTGGGGGTGGGCGGCGTTTTGGCAATTGCCGCAGTAGTTGCCCTATTTATTGCCAAGTCTCGTCGCATTGATTCGGAAGGTGAAAAATAATGTCCAAGATTTCTAGCATCGCCCTTGTGGGCTTGACTGTGGCCGGCCTCGCCCTGGCGGGTTGCTCACCACAAAACCAAAATGATTCCACCGAGCCGAAGGTGGATGCTTCCACTAGTGTCGGGGAAACATCCTCCGCTGCGGAATCTAAAGAACTGACCTTTGAGGATGCCGTCGTGCGCGCCAATGAGGACAAGGACATGACTGCTATTTTTGGCACCTTGGTGAACCATACCGATAAGGACATCGCTATCACCGGTTTTTCCACCAGCCTCAATGCCAAGGTGAACCAGATGCATGAGACTGTCGATGGCAAGATGCAGGAAATGTCGAGCCCACTGGTAGTCAAAGCCGGCGAGTCCCACGAGCTGGCACCTGGTGGTGACCACTTCATGCTCATGGACATGGAAAACCACATCGCTCCCGGCGAATCCCTTGACCTCAAAGTGGAACTAGAGGGCAGCGAAGAGCTCGATCTGGGCGAGATCCAAACGCGTAGCATGCCTGCTGGGGATGAGGACTACGGCGATATGGAAGGCCACGATATGTCCCACATGGAGCACGGAGATATGTCCCACAATAAGGAAGGCCACGACCACTAGTTATGTCTGGATTCAGCAGAAGGGGATTTCTCACCGGCGCTGCGGTATCGACCAGCGCCTTCGCGTTGGCAGGCTGCAATAACCAGGGGTCTTCCCCGGATGCTGGGGCACAGGAACAGCCTGCGCTTGCCGACGCCCTCGTGGCATTCGACGGTAAACATCAAGCGGGTATTGCTACCGCAGCGCAGGCCCACCTTAATTTGGTCGGGTTTGATCTTAAAAGGGGCGTCGACAAGCGGGGGTTCGCCAGCCTCATGAAGCTGTGGACCGAGGACGCCCGCGCGCTGTGTACGGGGGAGGCGCCGCTGGGCACCTTGGAACCCGAAATGGTGCAACAGCCCGCCAACTTGACCATCACCTGCGGTCTAGGCCAGAAGGTTTTCTCCTTGCTCGGCGTGGAGAAACCACGCTGGTTGGGAGATGTGCGTTCCTTTAAACGCGATGCACTGGAGCCTAAGTGGGGACAAAGCGATATCGTCTTGCAGATCTGCTGCGATGACCCGCTGATGAACACTTATGCGCTGCGCCATATGGTGCGAGCCGGTGAACACTATGTCAGTGTGAAGTGGCTGCAGCAAGGATTTATTAATGCCTATGGCAGCCACGAAAAGGGCGCTACCGCGCGCAATATGTTCGGTCAAAAGGACGGCACCGTCAATCCGCGCAGCGAGGAGGATTTTGCAGCCCAGGTATGGATCGATAAAGGGCCGAAGTGGGCACAAGGCGGAACGGCGATGGTAGTGCGTCGCATTCGCATGAATGTGGATACGTGGGAGAAGATCGATCGCTCCTCCCGCGAAAATTCGGTGGGCCGCAAGCTCGACACCGGCGCCCCGCTTACCGGTGAAGAAGAATTTGATGCTGCAGATTTTGATGCGGTAGATGATTACGGCCTGCCGGTGATTGATAAGAACTCGCACATGGCCGTCGCCGCCCCGCCGGCCGATCATCCAGAGCAGCGCATCCTGCGCCGCCCGTATAACTATGAGCTGGCTCCCGATGGCAAGGATGGGCAGCTTTCCAATATTGGCCAGGTTTTTATCTGTTACCAGCAAGATCCCACCAAGCAATTCGAGCCTATCCAGGCCCGATTGGATGAATCTGACCTAATGAATGAATGGCTGACCCATATTGGCTCCGCTATGTATTTCTGCCCGCCGGGTACCCTCACTGCCGAAGGGCGTGAATCATGGTGGGCAAAATCGCTCTGCGAGCATGCAGGGTTGTAGAATAGCTATCCGTAAATTTAAATAGCGGACGCGGCCAGGTATGCCGCCGACGCACGAGCGCATAAAGGAGCGCGATTATGGCGGAACTCATCCCCGCAGTACCGGTCAATTACGATTCCTTCACCGTGCCCGCCGGCCAGGCCGTGGGCGCAGCAATGCGAGAGCTCAACCTTCCCAATAAGGGCCCTGAGGCTGTCGTAGTCGTTCGCGGTGAGGACGGCACTCTCTTTGATTTGTCGCACACCCCAGACACGGAGTCCACCTTTACCCCGGTTGCCGCCAGCGAGGAAGACGGCCGTGCCGTCATCCGCCACTCTTGCGGCCACGTTATGGCCCAGGCCGTGCAGGCCGAATTCCCCGGCACCAAGCTGGGCATCGGCCCTGCCATTGAGAATGGCTTCTACTTCGATTTCCAGACCGCCGAGCCTTTCACGCCGGAAGATCTCAAGGCGATTGAAAAGCGCATGAAGAAGATTATCAAGGGCGGCCAGCGCTTCGAACGCCACGTCTATGAATCCGCGGAGGAAGCGGAAAAGGCCCTCGCCGAGGAGCCTTTCAAGCTCGAGCTGGTCCAAGACAAGGGCAACGTTGACCCTGACTCCGACGAGGCCGCAGAAGTCGGTTCCGGCGATCTCACCCACTATGACAACATCAACCCGCGCACCGGGGAAGTAGAGTGGTTCGATCTCTGCCGCGGACCGCACGTGCCGACCACCAAGTACATCCCGGCTTTCACGCTGACCCGTTCTTCAGCTGCCTACTGGCGCGGTGACCAGTCCAAGGCTGGCCTGCAGCGCATTTACGGCACCGCTTTTGAGTCCAAGGAGGCGCTGGAGGCCTACCAAACCATGGTGGAAGAGGCTGAAAAGCGCGACCACCGCCGCCTGGGTCAGGAACTAGATCTCTTCTCCTTCCCAGATGAGATTGGCTCCGGCTTCCCGGTATTCCACCCGAATGGCGCGACCGTTCGCATGGAGATGGAAAACCACTCTCGCAACCGCCACGTACAGGCTGGGTACTCCTTTGTTAATACCCCGCATATCACCAAGGGTGACCTATTCAAGAAGTCTGGCCACCTGGACTTCTACGCCGATGGCATGTTCCCGCCGATGCAGCTCGATGGCGAATATGACGAAGAGGGCAACACCGTCAAGGAACCGCAGGACTACTACGCCAAGCCCATGAACTGCCCGATGCACAACCTAATTTTTGCATCCCGTGGCCGTTCCTACCGCGAGCTCCCGCTGCGTCTGTTTGAGTTCGGTACCGTCTACCGTTACGAAAAGTCTGGCGTGGTCCACGGCCTGACCCGTGCCCGCGGCTTTACCCAGGACGATGCCCACATCTACTGCACCGAAGAGCAGCTGGAAGAGGAGCTGACCAAGGTCCTCGACTTCATCATTTCTTTGCTGAAGGACTACGGACTGTCTGACTTCTACCTGGAGCTTTCTACCAAGGACCCGAATAAGTTCGTCGGTTCTGATGAGATCTGGGATCGCTCTACGTCTATCCTGCAGTCGGTCGCAGAAAAGTCCGGCTTGGAGCTGGTTCCGGATCCCGCAGGTGCAGCCTTCTACGGTCCGAAGATTTCTGTGCAGGCTCGCGACGCCATCGGCCGTACCTGGCAGATGTCTACCGTGCAGTTGGACTTCAACCTGCCGGAGCGCTTCGAGCTGGAATACACTGCGTCGGACGGCACGAAGAAGCGGCCAATCATGATTCACCGTGCGCTCTTCGGCTCCATCGAGCGATTCTTTGGCGTCCTGCTGGAGCACTACGCCGGCGCCTTCCCAGCATGGCTGGCACCGCACCAAGTGGTGGGCATTCCGGTGGCTGACGAATTCTCCCCACACCTCGAAGAGGTTGCCGCCCAGCTGCGTCAGAAGGGTATCCGCGCTGATGTGGATACCTCCGATGACCGCATGCAGAAGAAGATTCGCAACCACACCACCGGTAAGGTTCCGTTCATGCTGGTGGCTGGCGCGCGCGACGCAGAAGCTGATGCCGTGTCCTTCCGCTTCCTCGACGGCACCCAGGTCAATGGTGTGCCGGTAAAGGAAGCTGTGGAGCTCATCGCCGCATGGGTAGCAGAGCGCAACAACGAGCAGCCGACCGAAGAGCTCATCAGTGCCCGACGCTAAAGAGACACACGAAACCGACAGCTCCGCCGTCGCTGAAAACCACGCTGCGGAGGAGACCTTCGTTGACTCAGGCGCTGGCGAGCCGGACCGCCTCGAGCGGTTATGGGCGCCTTATCGCATGGCCTATATTGCCAAGCGTTCTAAGGACCCCTTCGTCGAAGCGCCACAGGGTAGTGACGAAGACGGGCTCATCATTGCTCGAGGCAAGTACGTCTATGCATTGCTGAACCTGTTTCCGTACAACGCCGGGCACCTCATGGTGGTGCCGTATCGCAAGGAATCGCAGCTGGAGAACCTCACGCGAGAGGAATCTCAGGAGTTGATGGCCTTCGCGCAAAAGGCCGTCCGGGTGCTCAAGCGGGTTTCACACCCAGAAGCCATCAATGTGGGCCTGAACCTGGGTCGCGCTTCGGGCGGCTCGGTGGGAGATCACCTGCACCTGCATGTGGTGCCAAGGTGGCCCGGGGATAGTAACTTTATGACTGTCCTCGATGGGACTAAGGTATTACCGCAGCTTCTGCAGGATACGCGCCGCGTGCTGGCAGAAGGATGGCGCGAGATGGAAGAGGAGGATTCGCGTGCTTAGCGTGCATGGGCGAAAGCCCGCCGCCGTGGTGGTGGAACCTATAGCCAAGACCTTTTTGAAGCTTGGCCTGACCCCGAATGTGGTCACCATTGTGGGAACCATTGTCACCATTGCTATTTCTGTGATCCTCATTCCTACCGGCCACCTTTTTTCCGCTGCCGTTTTGTCCGGCCTCTTCGCCGCTTTCGACATGCTCGATGGCACCATGGCGCGCTTGACCGGCAAGGCTACTGCCTTTGGTGCGACCTTGGATGCGTCCTGTGATCGCATCACCGACGGTGCATTGTTCAGTGCTATTGCATGGTGGCTGATTTATTCTGCGGATTCTTCCCGCATCACGGTTATTGCGTGCTTTGTCACCTTGGTATGTTCTCAGGTCATTTCCTATATCAAGGCTAGGGGAGAAGCGTCCGGATTCAAGATGGTCGGCGGCCTGATCGAGCGTCCCGAGCGGCTTATTTTGGGCTTGGGCGGCATCGGCCTCGAGGGCTTGGGAGTACCGCATGCCATTGAGGTAGCGCTGTGGATCTTGGCCGTTGGCTCCGTCTTCACCGTGTGCCAGCGTTTGGTTATTGCTGCCCGCCAAGAGCAGCAGTAACTCGTACTGAACCGCCTAAAATCAGGAGGTTGTGACACCATGTGGGATAGAGAAGACCTTTCCGCGGCGGGTTACCTCGCGGGGTGGAAGGTGGTGCGCCGTCTGCCCGAGCCCATGGCGCGCACACTTTTTCGCTGGGGTGCGGACTACGCAAGTGGCAACGGTCGGGGAATGGAGGGCTTGCGCCGCAACCTAGCGCGAGTGGTGGGCTCGGAAAACGTTACCCGCGCGTTGGTGCGGGATTCCGTGCGCTCCTATACGCGCTATTGGATGGAGGCGTTCCGCCTGCCAGCTATCCACCGTGATGCCGGGCTGCATGAGCGCTTGCTCAGCGGCTTGGAAGGCCTTGAGCATTTTGATGCTTCGGCTCAATCCGGCCGCGGCACCATTTTGGCATTGCCGCATTCCGGTAATTGGGATATGGCGGGTGTCTTCCTCGTCGGCCATTATGGCCAGTTCACTACCGTTGCAGAGCGCCTTAAGCCCGCAGTGCTTTTCGACGCCTTTGTGGACTACCGCGAAACCCTTGGCTTTGAGGTTCTCCCCCTCACCGGCGGCGAAGCCTCGCCTTTCGCCCGTCTCAAAGAGGTGCTGGAAGCCGGTGGCGTGGTCTGCCTGCTGGCTGAGCGCGACCTCACCCGAAGCGGCGTTACCGTGGATTTCATGGGGGAAAAGGCCAATATGGCCGCCGGTCCCGCACAGCTTGCCCTAGAGACTGGCGCCGCCCTGCACGTGGTGCACTCCTGGTTTGCAGGCGAGGGCTGGGGGCTCTCTGTGTCTCCTGAGCTCGAGGTAACGGACTTGCAGGAGACAACGCAGCGCATGGCCGATGGCTTCGCCGCCAATATCCGCCGCCACCCGGAGGATTGGCATATGTTGCAGCCGCAGTGGAATGTGGACATAGAGAGGCGTCGGCAAGCGCGGGCGGCCGAAAATGCCCGCAATGCCCGCCACACTGGGCCATCGCGGGAAGGGGGGAGCTAGTGCGCATAGGAATCGTATGCCCCTACTCTTTCGATGAACCAGGCGGGGTTCAAGCCCATATTCTTGACCTAGCGACTGTCTTCATTGAGCAAGGGCACCATGTACAGGTCATTGGCCCCGCTGCGGAATCCACCCAGCTCCCGGATTTCGTAGTCAAGGGAGGGCCGGCTTTCCCCATCACGTACAACGGGTCGGTGGCGCGCCTGTCCGTGGGGCCCCATGTAACACGCAAGGTAAAGCAATTCATCAAGGAGGGCGACTTCGATGTCTTGCACATCCATGAGCCGAACTCCCCGAGCTTTTCCATGACCGCGTTGGCCGTGGCCCAAGGCCCACTGGTGGCGACGTATCACGCTTCTGCGTCTAGCTCCCTGGTGCTGACCCTGGCCAAACCTTTCCTCGTTCCCTTCTTGGAAAAGATCCGGGGTGGCATCGCGGTATCCGACATGGCGCGGCGGTGGCAGGTGGAGCAATTGGGCGGAGACCCGGTCCTCATTCCCAACGGCGTGGATACGTCGGTCTACGCCCAGGCTCGGCGCCGCAGCCCGGCCAAAGCCTCTGGCGATCCCCTGGAAGTTGTCTTCTTGGGACGTTTGGATGAACCGCGCAAGGGCCTCGATATCCTGCTGAGCGCGCTCCGCCAAGTACACCACGATATCCGCGTGACCATCATGGGCGGCGGCCGCGCCCGCGAAGTTGAGGGTGTGGATTTTGTAGGCCGGGTCAGCGACGCCGAAAAGGCAGAAATCCTGGGCCGTGCCGATGTCTACGTGGCCCCAAATACCGGTGGCGAAAGCTTCGGCATCGTGCTGGTAGAGGCCATGGCCGCCGGCGCAGCTGTCGTTGCTTCCGATCTTGAAGCCTTCCGTGCGGTGTGCAATGCCGATTCCGACGAGGTTGCCGGCGCACTCTTTCGCAATGAAGACAGCGAGGATTTGGCTCGCGTCCTCAACGAGGTGCTTGATGACGCCGAGTATCGGGCCCAGTTGGTGCGCAATGGCGTCCAACGCGCCAGCACCTATGACTGGGACCATGTAGCGGCGGCCGTGATGCAGGTCTATGAGACTGTCCAAGACGGTACCAAGGTGAGGGTGAAGCGTTGATGGCCATTGAAATTGCTCTAGTCCTCTTGCTACTTATCATCGTCGGTTTGTGGGCGTTTTTTACCGCCCAGCGGCTTAACTCACTGCACATCCGCACTGATGCCTCGCTGGCCCAGCTGCAGGCGGCTCTAGACCGCAGGGCAGCTGTGACAGCGGCCGTAGCACCAGAGCTTGCAGCGATAGCTCAGCGAGCGGAATCTACCGAGCTCTATCAGGGTCATTTCGAACCACGCACGATGGCCGAGCGGGAACTATCTGCCGCCATAGTGAGGGAGTTTCCGGCGGACCGTCGCCCTGCCGCGCTTGCCGACGCCGAGGGCCGCATCCAACTTGCCCATCGCTTCTACAACGAGGCGGTCAGCGACACTCGCGCGCTGCGCTTGCGCCCTGCGGTACGGCTCTTTCATCTGGGCGGCACCGCAAAACTGCCGGGATATTTTGACTATATGCTGGCCGAGTAGCCAGCAGATCTACCTCAAGTTTCAGGAGGCAAGTGCGTGCCGGCCGCGTCGGCGACGGAATACCGGCTGTGCCTCGGCGCTAGCAGCCGCGCCATCTGCCGGGGAGGAAGGAGACTGTCGCTGCTGCACACCTGCCCGCTCGACCTTCGAAGCCAGGGCCACCTCAACTGCAAACCAGACAAGTCCGATGATGGCCATGACAACGATGAGGATATTGCGGGCCACCAATAGGTAGACGGCGAACATGTTCTCGCCCACGTGGTTCCAGATGTAGTCATAGTTGAATGGGTAGACCAAGGTGCCCAGCACGGCGGCGATGATGGTGCAGGACGCTAACAAGGCTTGGAATCTCCGCAGGGAGGCGAATCCTTGCGGCAGGCGCTGGCGGATCACCACGGCAAGCAAGGGGCCCAGCCAGACGATGTATTGCGGGGAGAAAACCTTATTCGTCGCGATAAGAAGCAGGACCATAACGGTAAAAAACGCCATGGTCGTGCGGGTGGTCCATCCGCCGGCGCACAGGCGGTACAGCGCCCAGCCCACTGCGAAGACGAGCATGGCAATGGTGGCAATAGTGCTCCACGTCATTGCGGTATCTACGCCAGGCCCGGAAATTTCAAAGCTCTTGGACGGAGCGTAGCCCAGGTGCCACCGCCCCGGAGAGCGATGTGCCTGCAGCAACAGGAACGTCGCCGGGATGGACTCCAACTGGAGACCGCGCACGCCCTGATAATTCAGCGGTGAAAGCAGGCGCTCGGTGCCAGAGGCAGTAATCGTGACGGTGCAGACCGCGACGATGGTGCAGAAAAACGCGAGTAGGCGCTGCCAGGTTGCAGAGCTGTTGAAGCGGCCCACCAAGCCGGCAGCGAGGACTCCTGGCCATAGCTTCATCGTGGTGGCAAATCCCAGTACCGCTGAGGCGATGAGCGGACGGGTAGCTAGAAGTGCAGCTGCCCCGGCCACGGCTAAGGCGGGGAATATATCGAGACGCCACACAAAGGTGTGGCCAGCTGCGGTGCCGAAGAGGACCCAGAACCAGGCGGCCTGGAAACTGCGCGGTTGAGTCGGGTGGTGGCGCAGGAGGAGGGCTAAAAAGGCGGCGTCAACAAGCAGGGTCATGATGGTGAAGCCGATATAGAATGCGGTGATATTTTCGCCGGTGAGCCATCCCAAAAGCACCGTGGGCCACGTGCCCGAGTGGGGGTATTCGGTCATCGTTGTCGGGTCATCGCCAAAGAGCCCGGCAAAATAATATGCGACATCGCCCCTGGGATTGTGGTTAATCTTGAGTAGGTAAATAAGGACGAGGCGGGCGATGACCCACCCAATCCATACTGCTGGAACAGAAGCGATGCGTTTCACTCAAAAGACTTTATTCAATGCGCGCCTACTTCGGTAGCGGACATAGTTTCTTCTAGAAAATTCCTCCACTTTTGCTCCCAGAAGTGGGGGACGAATTGAAAAACAAACTGACGGCTCGTCCAGTGAGTAGTGTGGACGGTAATTGCCTAGAAAGTGATGTAGAACATAGGGAGTGTGCAGATGGCATCTATTCGCGAGGTTCTGGCCGTCGAGGAAACAAAAGTGTCTGATGTCTTCAAAGGCCCTGCTGTGGAGTCGCGGATTGAACGTACTTTCGGCGGGCAGATTGCTGCTCAAGCAATGGCCGCAGCCCAGCGCACTGTGTCCGGCAAAGATATCCACTCCCTGCATGGCTACTTTGTCGGCCCTGGCGATGCGAGCCGGCCAATTGAGATCCGGGTCGAACGCATTCGGGAGGGGAGATCCTTTGCTAATCGGCAGGTGCGTGTCTACCAAGGTGACGTGCTCCTTTTTACTCTCATGGCTAGTTTTCACCGCGACGGTGACTATGGTCCGCAGCATCAGGACGCCGCGCCGAAGGTACTAGGGCCCGAGGAGGCAGCTCGGATGGGCGGTGGGGCCCCGTACTCCACCCGGATTATCCTCAAAGAGTGGGAGGAATGGGATATTCGCCTCGTGCCAGAAGAAGGACGCGATCCGGTGGCTGCAGAGCGCACCGGTGCAGGCTATCGGTATATCTGGTTCCGCAACACAGGTCATCTCCCAGCGGATTCTGCCTTTCACTGCGCTGCGCTGAGTTATATGTCAGATATGACGCTGATTCGCTCGGCCCTTATTCCGCATCAGGGAGAAAAAGTGCAATTGGCCAGCCTTGACCATGCGATATGGTTCCTGCGCCCATTCCGCGTGGATGAGTGGTTGTTGTATGAGCAGGTATCACCCACGGCGTCGAACGCAACGGCGGTTGCGCGGGGCAAAATTTTTACAGAGCAGGGTGAATTGGTGGCGATGGTAAATCAAGAGGGCCTTACACGTTACTTAGATGAAAATTTGGGCAGCGGCTCTGCCCATGGCAATTGGCACAATGTATAAGAATGTCCCGCTTATAAGGGGGTCGCTTTCACGCGTTCGTGCAGCACACGTATAATTGCCACCAGTTTCAGCACCCGATTAGAAAGGGACTACATGTCAGGCCACTCGAAATGGGCAACTACCAAGCATAAGAAGGCTGCCAACGATGCCAAGCGTGGCAAGGAATTTGCCAAGCTGATCAAGAACATCGAAGTGGCGGCTCGTACCGGCGGTGGTGACCCAGCGGCTAACCCAACCCTTGATGACATGATCAAGAAGGCCAAGAAGGCCTCCGTCCCCAATGACAATATTGAGCGTGCTCGCAAGCGCGGTTCCGGTGAAGAAGCCGGCGGCGCCGACTGGGAAACCATCATGTACGAAGGCTATGGCCCGAACGGCGTAGCTATGCTTATTGAGTGTCTGACGGATAACCGCAACCGTGCGGCGACCGACGTGCGTACCGCGATGTCCAAGAACGGCGGCAACCTGGGTGAGTCCGGCTCTGTGGCCTACATGTTCACCCGTACCGGCTACGTCTTGGTAGAAAAAGGCGAGCTGACGGAGGATGACGTCTTGATGGCCGTGCTGGAAGCAGGCGCGGAAGAGGTTAAGGACCAGGGCGAGAAGTTTGAGATTGTTTGCGCACCGACAGATGTGCAGGCAGTCAAGGACGCGCTCAAGGACGCCGATATTGAGGTCGATGACTCCGACAATGACTTCCGTGCGTCTGTCGAGGTGCCGCTGGAGGCCAATGACGCCAAGAAGATTTTCCGCCTCATTGATGCCTTGGAAGACTCCGACGATGTGCAAAACGTCTACACTAATATGGATCTCTCCGATGAGGTTCTAGCCGAGCTGAACGAGGACTAATCCTCTTTAGCAGGAACGAATCTTAGCGCCGGTAGCGCTCCGTGGGGATTGCCCGCAGGAGACGTTGCCGGCGCTTTTCCATGGGTTGACTGGATGCTACGCTTGTAGAACACCTGTGTGTAGTCCATAATGGGGCGGTAGGCAGTGCACGGTGGTGCCGACATGACAATGGGGGAGAGATGAACCTAGAAGGAATGCGCGTGATGGGAATTGACCCAGGCTTGACGCGCTGCGGACTTTCGGTGGTTCAGGCTGGTCGTGGCCGAGCAATCCTTCCCGTTTCTGTCGGCGTGGTGCGCACCCCGAGCGATAAGGACTTGACGGAGCGCCTCCTGCGCCTTTCGGTGGCGGCGAAAGAGTGGATGGATGACTATTCGCCAGATGTGGTTGCGATCGAGCGCGTCTTCGAACGCGGCCAGGTATCCACAGTCATGCAAACGGCCCACGTCGTAGGGGTGCTGGTGCTGGCTGCGGCTGAACGCGATATTCCGGTGTACATGTACACCCCGTCGGAGGTGAAAAAGGCCATCTCAGGGAACGGACGCGCAGATAAGAAGCAGATGACCACCATGATTACCCGTATTCTGGGGTTGACTGAACCGCCCAAGCCTGCCGACGCCGCCGACGCTCTTGCGTTGGCAGTGTGCCACTGCTGGCGTGCCCCGGCCATTGTGCGGATGGACCATACCGGGCTCGGGCTTGGTGCTAAGACCAGCGGCGTGCGCGGCCAGGGCAACAAGCGCTAGGGAATTTTACTGAGAGTGGAAGGATAAGAAGCCAATGATTGCTGCACTGCGTGGAGAGGTAATCCATATTGGACTCGACCATGGGGTTATCGACTGTGCAGGCGTGGGGTACAAGTTTCTGGCTACCCCAAAAACACTGGGCACCTTGCGTCGCGGAGAACAGGCTACGGTTCTTACCAACCTGGTGGTCAAGGAAGATTCTCTGACTCTTTATGGCTTTAGCGCTGATGAAGATCGCGAGATGTTCCACGTGCTGCAATCTGTGTCTGGCCTAGGGCCTAAGCTGGCCCTGGCGGCGCTGTCGGTCATGGGGGCAGGGGAACTTGCTGCCGCAATTGGCGCGGAAGATGTGAAGGCCCTGCAGTCTATCCCGGGCGTCGGCAAGCGTATGGCCCAACGCTTGGCTCTGGAGCTGAAAGATAAGGTAGCGGCCTTTGCGCCAAGCGAGCCCGCCGCCGCAGGCTCCGTTGATACCGCCATCGCGCCGGCCGGTGGTGCCGTGGTTGAAAGCGTGACTGAGGCGCTTGTTGGCCTTGGGTTTAGCGATAAGGCAGCGCGCCCCGTGGTGGAATCTGCCTACGCGGAAAATCCCGATGCCGATACGTCCTCTCTCTTGCGTGCGGCGCTGGCGCAGCTGGGCAAGAAGAAATAACCGGCAGGAAGGCTGACAATCATGTCCGATATTGAGCGCACCGAGTTCAATCTCCCTGAGAGCGTCGACGCGGCACACGCCACCCAGCGCAATAGCGATGTGGATGCCACCGCGCACTCCGAGGAGCATGATATTGAACGCTCCTTGCGTCCAAAGTCGCTCGAGGAGTTTATCGGCCAACCCAAGGTACGCGAGCAGCTTTCCCTTGTGCTTAAGGGGGCAAAGAACCGTGGGGTGACGCCCGACCACGTTTTGCTTTCGGGGCCGCCCGGTTTGGGCAAGACCACAATGGCGATGATTATTTCCCAGGAGCTGGGCACCTCGCTGCGTATGACTTCTGGACCCGCTTTGGAGCGCGCCGGTGATTTGGCCGCAATGCTTTCCAACCTTATGGAAGGCGATGTCCTGTTCATCGATGAGATCCACCGCATTGCCCGGCCAGCAGAAGAAATGCTGTACATGGCAATGGAGGACTTCCGCATTGACGTCATCGTGGGCAAGGGGCCCGGTGCTACTTCTATTCCGCTAGAGATTCCGCCTTTTACCTTGGTCGGTGCGACTACGCGCGCCGGCATGCTCACGGGCCCATTGCGCGACCGCTTCGGTTTCACCGCGCAGATGGAGTACTACGACACGGCCGATCTCACCCAGGTGATCAAGCGCGCCGCCCACATCTTGGATGTGGAAATTGACCACGATGCGGCGGTAGAAATTGGCTCTCGGTCGCGCGGAACCCCGCGTATTGCTAACCGTTTGCTGCGCCGCGTTCGTGACTATGCCGAGGTCAATGGCACCGGCCGGATTGATCTCAGTGCGGCCCAGGGAGCGCTCGAAGTCTTTGACGTAGATGACATGGGACTTGACCGCCTCGACCGAGCGGTGCTCAATGCCTTGATTAAGGGGCACGGCGGCGGACCGGTTGGCGTGAGCACACTGGCCATCGCAGTGGGCGAGGAGCCCTCGACGGTAGAGGAAGTGTGTGAGCCTTACCTGGTGCGTGCCGGGATGGTTGCGCGCACGGGACGCGGCCGTGTAGCTACCGCTGCAGCATGGCGACACCTAGGGCTTACTCCGCCGGAGGGCGCGGCCGGGCTGTTTTAATTTAAGGGCTAGCCTGCTTGGCGATGCCCCCCTTGGGGTTTCTGTGCGCACCGCCGTCTGGCACACTAGGGTGCTATGGAAATCATCATTCTCATCATTATTGGCATCCTCTTCGTCGTTCCCTCGTTTATGGCCATGCGAAAGCAGCGCCAGCGCCAAAATGAGATGCAGGCCCTCCAGAATTCCCTGCAGCCGGGCGACGCCATCGTTACGGCGGGCGGCGTGCACGGCGTGGTGCGCAGCACTGGCGACAAGGATGTGGAGCTAGAAATCGCCCCTGGCGTGGTGGTTACTTTTGACAAGATGGCCGTCATTCGCACGGAGGAGGAAGCCAATAGCCTTGAGCGCCCTGCTGCTGGGGACGCCAAGAATGATGCGGCAGATAACCTGCCAGATGAGGAATATCCTCCGTTTGACGGCCAGGAGAAGAAATAGCCCGCTATTTCCTAAGAGTTGCCTTAACGTTTGCTAGGTGGGTGGGGCCTTCGGGGAGCGTAGACCCCATCACACTTTGAGTCTTTTCCGGACCTCGTTAAGGAAAATTCCGCTTGATGACGTACGATTGTGCGTTGTTAACGTGCCTGCGCCATGTGGCTGGGCCGTATTTAATGTTTAAACACCCTGTTATAAGCAGCACAGGAGATTATCGTTGTCCGCAAAAACCCGTGGCGCTATGAAAAATAGCAAACGCCAATGGCCGAAGCGCGCGATCGCGCTCTTCGTTCTCATTGTGGTTGTTATCTACGCGCTTATCTTTTTAACTGGTAACCGTCAAGGCACCCCGAAGCTCGGCATCGACTTGCAGGGTGGCACCCGCGTAACGCTGGCGCCGCAAGGCGAGGAACCCACCCAAGACCAACTCAAGCAAGCACGCAACATTTTGGAACAGCGTGTCAACGGCATGGGTGTTTCTGGTTCCGAAGTCGTCATCAACGGCAACACCCTGGTCATTACCGTTCCGGGAGAAGATGCCTCCCAAGCGCAGGCCGTCGGCCAAACCTCGCAGCTGTTCTTCCGTCCGGTGGCTAAGCCATCCATGCCGGATATGGAAAAGCTCAATAAGGAGCTGGAAGATATGGCCAACCGCTGGGTGAAGTACGACGTACTCAGCGCAGACGAGGCCAACAAGCAGATGGAGCAGATGACCCAGGCCATCGCCCAGCAAGAAGCGCAGATGACTGGTAAGGAGCCGAAGAAACAGAAAGCTCCCAAGGTCAGCGCCAAGCCGCTTGGGGAGCCAAGCAACTCTATTGAGCAGACTAAGCGTCGCGATGAAGTAACGGAAATGCTGCTGAAGGACCGTCAGTCCGAGGATCCGACCACCCAGGCTGCAGCTTCTGCGCTGATGACCTGCCAAGGCACTACCGATCCCCTGGCCGGAGCCGACGATCCTGCCAAGCCATTTGTTACCTGTGACTACTCCAACGGCAACCCGTACGTACTGGAGCCAGCACCGCTTCTCAATGGCATCAAGGACGAAAACGGTACCCGCCTCACCGGTAACGAGATCGATACCAATTCTCCGATCGAAGGCGGTCTCAATGGCCAGTCTGGCCAGATGGAGATCAACTTCTCCTTCAAGACCGGTGATGGTCCGAACGGTTCTCAGACTTGGGCAGACCTGACGCAGGAACACCTTAAGGACCAGGTTGCCATCACGCTTGACTCTGCGGTTATTTCCGCACCGGTTATCCAGAGTGCAACCCCGGTAGGCTCTGCCACCTCCATTACTGGTGACTTTAGCCAGGAAGAGGCACAGAGTCTGGCAAATAACCTGAAGTATGGCGCACTGCCGTTGTCCTTCGCAGGTGAAAATGGCGAACCAGGCGGCACCGTGGAGTCCATTCCGCCGACACTGGGCAAGGCCGCACTGCAGGCCGGCCTCATTGCAGGCCTCGTTGGCCTAGTACTAGTGATGGCGTACTCGCTGTACTACTTCCGCGCGCTTGCCGGCGTATCCCTCATCTTCCTCATCGCCTCTGGCCTCCTGACCTATGGCTCCCTGGTTCTGCTGGGCCGCTGGATTGGTTACTCGCTGGACCTTTCCGGCATCGCGGGCCTAGTCATTGGTGTGGGCGCAACTGCTGACTCCTTCGTGGTCTACTACGAGCGCATCAAGGATGAGCTCCTCGAGGGACGCACGTTCCGCTCCGCTACGCAAAAGGCGTGGGAGCGCGCTCGTGCCACCATTGTGACCGGTAACGCGGTGACCTTGATTGGCTCTGTTGTGGTCTACTTCCTCGCCATCGGCGAGGTGAAGGGCTTCGCCTTTACCTTGGGCCTTACCACGGTATTTGACCTGGTCGTATCCTTCCTGGTCATGGCGCCGCTGATGCAGCTGGTCGGCCGCCGTCCGGCTGCTGCTAAACCTTCGATGAACGGCCTCGGTGGTATCTACGCACTGGTGGAAGAGCGCCGTGAGCGCGGCTACTTCGGCTCGGGACGTCGTCAAGCACACGCTGCTGAGTCCGCGAGCGCGAAGGAGTCAGCCACCAAAGCAACGGCAGGAGATTCTGCCGCAAGTACCGCACGTCCCGTAGATGCTGCGGAAGATGAGGAGAAATAAGCATGGCTGTTTCGACTAAGCATAAGATTTCCCGGATGGACCGCCTCTACGAGGACGAGCGCGGTTATGACTTCATCGGCCGTACCAAGCTGTGGTATGGCATCACTGCAGCACTTATCGTGGCCGCAGTGGCCGCGATCCTCATTCGTGGTTTCTCGCTCTCTATTGACTTCGAAGGCGGCACCACGTTGTCGATGCCGGCAGGCGACCTCAAGGAAGATGAGGTAAGCCAGGTCTTCGAAGACTCCACCGGTGTAGAGCCCGAGCAGGTTCACATCGTGGGCGCTGGCGATTCCGAAACCTTGGAAATCGTTTCTGAGCGCTTGAGCCAAGAGGATGTGAATGCGGCCCGCGCGGCTATCTATGACAACTTCCAGCCGAAGGATGAAAACGGCAAGGCCACCCCAGACGCCATTGGCTCGTCCACGGTATCCGAATCCTGGGGTTCTTCTATTACCCAGCGCATGCTCATTGCCATGCTGGTCTTCTTGGTGGCTGCGACCGTCTACGTGGCCATTCGCTTGCAGAAGAACATGGCTTTCGCCGCGATCATCGCACTGATTGCAGACGGCGTAATCATCGCCGGCATTTATGCCCTCTTTGGCTTCGAAGTTTCCCCGGCTGTCATCATTGGTCTGCTCACCGTCCTGACCTTCTCCATGTATGACTCGGTCATCGTCTTTGACAAGATCAACGAGAATACGGAAGGCCTCGAGGGCCAACGCAAGAAGACCTATGCTGAGCTGACAAACTTGGCTATTAACCAGACCGTTATGCGCTCGATTTCTACCTCGGTTATTTCTGCGCTGCCTATCATCGCGCTCTTCGTGGTAGCTGTGTGGCTTATGGGTATCGGTACCCTCCGCGATTTGGCGCTCATCCAGCTCATCGGTGTGGTCGAGGGTATTTTCTCCTCCATCTTCTTCGCTACGCCTTTGGTTGTGACCTTCGCCAACATGTCTAAGAGGATCAAGCGTCACAACAAGCGGGTCACGGACTACCGTGCTGGCAAGGACGAGAATGCCGCGGCAGAATCTGGCGCAGCATCCCCTGCCCGCACCGTGGTCTCACCAACGAGCGCAACCGCCACTCCGGCTGAGATCGATGATGATCCGTCCGAGTCCACTGGACAACCCGGCGCAACCTGGCGCCCGGGCCGGTAGCCTCCGGTAGTTAAATATTTGCGGAGTGGTAGCTGAAGTGAGGGCAAAATTCGGTGCTTAAATTAAAGAGCGGTCCTAGTGAACGTCACTGGGGAAAGAAAGTAATTACCTCGTGCGTTTCGGCCATAGCCCTAGCTGCTTCTGCCTGTAGCGGGCAGAGCAGTGAGGAGGAGACAGCTAGCGTGCCGCAGGAGCCAGAATCCTACGGATACTTTGGCTACCAGGTAAATTCCCGCTTGGCCACGACCAATGCCGGCACGTCTTTTGGTGATGTCACCTCCGCCGGTCTGTTGTCTACGCGGCTTTATCCAGGACTTTTCGTGCCCGGGCCCTCCGGCGAGCTGATCCCCAATGCGGATCTAGTGGAGACGGAAGAGCTTCCGCCTGTAGCCGGCAGTGACCAGCGCAGCGTCCAGCTCACTTTGGAGGAGGATGCCGTCTTCTCCGATGGTGCCCCCGTTACTTGTGACGACTACCTGTTGGCGTATGTGGCCGGTACTCATCCAGCTGAATTTGCCTCACATATGCCGTTGATGAATGACATCGCGGATTTTAACTGTGAGCCCCACGGTAAAAGGTTCACCTTGACTTTTAACAAGGATCAGGGGCAGCGCTGGCGCCACATGTTTGGCGCCGGCACGATCATGCCGGCCCATGCCCTAGCCAAAAAGTCCGGGTTGAGCGTTAAGGAACTCAACGCGGCGCTGACAGTAGAAGACATGCAGGCGCTTGCGCCGGTTGCTGAGGAATGGCGCTATGGCTTTTCCGTGGACAAGGATCAACTAGATCCCGAGCTGCAGGTCTCCTTCGGACCCTATGTCATTGACAAGGTAGGCGACGAAGGGGAGATCATTCTTAAAGCAAACGAAAAGTACTTCGGAGACGCTCCCGCCGAGGAACATGTTGTGGTCTGGCCTTCGGATGCTGATGCACAAAAGCTCGCAGATAAAGGTGCGTTGCGCGTAGTGGACGCCGCAAGTGAAAACCCTGACTGGCTGGACAGCACGAAGGATGAGTCAGGGGAGTCCCCCTACGAGGTCACTCCAATGGTTGGCGAGCTTACGGACACTCTCACGCTATCTGAAGCGGGAATATTCGCGGAGCCGTGGGCACGCGAGAGCTTTGCCGCTTGCGTCGATCAGCAGGCCGTTGCGCAAGCAAGCTCAGCGGCCTCAGGCGTGGAGGTGCCACCGGCCTACCTGCGTACCGTTTCCGCGACCAACCCAGTCGCCGGCGGTCTAGACAAGGTGGGCAAGCAACACCAAGGCACCGATTTAGCCAAGGCCGGCGACCTCAACGGTACGACCATCAAGGTCGGCTATTTGGGGCCAGACAAACGCTACGCCGCCATGGTGGAGCAACTGCGAGCATCCTGTGAGCCGGCTGGTATCACCATCGAGGACGCGTCTGCGGAGTTCATGTCCCAGCACCACTTGGAAATGGATCCGGAAACCTGGGCGCCTACCGTCGATGCCTTCCTCGGACCGGTCGATCCCCAGACGGAGTATTCCACGGTGGAGTCGAGCATGAAGAACTCTGCGGAGCTGAAGAAAACAGAAGAGGCTCTGTGGAAGGATGTGCCATCCATTCCGCTCTCCGCGCAGCCGCGCGTCTTTCTCGTCCGCCGCGACGTGGAGGGTGTCCTGCCGTACACTGGCGTCTCGGGTATCGGTTGGAATATGGACCGCTGGCACAGCACCGCCCCAACGGACAAGGAATAGGCCCCGAATATCGGGCGTTTACGACCTCTCGCAATTATTTCTCAAGGAAGATTATGAGTTCGCACTACGAATCAGCAGCACAGGCACTCAAGGACAAGGTTCGCCTCGTTCAAGACTTCCCAGAGGAGGGCATACTCTTTGAGGACCTCACCCCAGTCCTGGCGGACCCAGAGGCATTTCGCACTGTAGTAGACGGCTTGGCGGCCGCCTGCGAGGAATTGGGCGCAGATATGATTGGCGGCCTAGACGCCCGTGGATTCCTCCTCGGCTCGGCCGTCGCCTACAAGATGGGCCTGGGTATCTTGGCCATCCGCAAGAAGGGCAAGCTTCCGCCTCCGGTATATACCGAGGAATATGAGCTGGAGTATGGTTCTGCGGCGCTGGAGATTCCAGCCAGCGGCGTTGACATCAAGGGCAAGCGCGTAGTGCTTGTCGACGACGTCTTAGCCACCGGTGGCACCCTCCACGGTGCCAAGCTTTTGCTGGAGTCCGCAGGTGCCGAAGTCGCTGGCAATGTGGTGGTGCTGGAAGTCAAGGGTCTCAACGGTCGTGAGCGCTTATCCGGCCCGCCGCTCATTGTGTTGAATGCCACAGACTAAGATGGGATGCCTAAGCTAGATTCCACGATCTAGATGGACATGAGGCCACAAGGCCCGTGGCACTGTGAAGGGCGGTAGATTTGGCCATGGACAAACCCGTAAAGCGCCAGTCCGGCGGCGGAATGCGCAGCATGTCGGCTCGCCTCGCTCGTTCGCTTACCGGCGGTCGAGTGAAGGTGAATCCGGTGCTGGACCCGTTGATGTCCATTCACCGCAAGTTTCATCCCAAGGCCGATGCTGATTTGCTCAATCGCGCCTATGACACCGCGGAGCGGCTCCATGAGGGTGTCTTTCGCAAATCCGGAGAGCCGTATATCACCCACCCGCTCGCCGTGGCGACGATCGCGGCGGAGATCGGTATGGACACCACCACCATCGTCGCAGCACTGCTGCACGACACCGTGGAGGATACGGACTATTCGCTAGAGGACCTCACCCGAGACTTCGGTCCGGAGGTGGCTCGCTTGGTCGATGGCGTGACCAAGCTGGACAAGGTGGCACTGGGGTCGGCCGCAGAGGCCGAGACCATTCGTAAGATGATTGTCGCCATGGCCACCGACCCCCGAGTCCTGGTCATTAAGGTCAGCGACCGCCTGCATAATATGCGTACGATGCGGTTCCTTCCGCCCGAAAAACAGGCTAAGAAGGCGCGGCAAACCCTCGAGGTTATCGCGCCGCTAGCTCACCGACTCGGCATGGCCAGCGTGAAGTGGGAGCTGGAAGATCTGTCCTTTGCCATCTTGTATCCAAAGAAGTACGACGAGATCGTGCGCATGGTGGCAGATCGCGCCCCCTCGCGCGATCGCGCGCTCAAGGAGATCATTAGCCAGGTCAGTGGGGCGCTGAAGGAAAACGGCATTGAAGCCGAAGTTATGGGCCGACCAAAGCACTACTGGTCCATCTATCAAAAGATGATCGTACGCGGCCGGGACTTCGCGGAGATTTTTGACTTAGTGGGCATCCGCATCCTAGTAGAGGACGTCAATAGCTGTTATGCCGCAATTGGCGTGGTTCACTCGATCTACCAAGCTCTGCCCGGGCGCTTTAAGGACTATATTTCTTCGCCGCGATTTGGCGTCTATCAGTCGCTGCACACCACCGTGCTGGGCAATGGTGGCGCGACGCTAGAGGTCCAGGTACGCACCCACGAGATGCACTACAACGCTGAGTTCGGTGTGGCCGCTCACTGGCGCTACAAAGAAACCAAGGGCAAGAACTCGGGCCACCAGGAAGAAGTGGACCAGATGGCTTGGATGCGCCAACTTCTGGACTGGCAGAAGGAAGCCGCCGATCCCAACGAGTTCCTCGACTCGCTGCGCTACGATCTGACCGCCAAGCAAATCTTCGCCTTTACTCCGAAAGGCGATGTGGTGAACCTGCCTGCCGGTTCAACTCCGGTGGACTTTGCCTACGCAGTACATACTGAGGTGGGGCACAGGTGTATCGGCGCCAAGGTCAATGGCAAGCTCGTCGCGCTTGAATCGAAGCTAAAGTCCGGCGACAAGGTGGAAATCTTTACCTCCAAGGATCCCAATGCTGGTCCGTCCCGCGATTGGCAGGATTTCCTCGTGTCCGCTCGCGCCAAGACCAAGGTGCGGCAGTGGTTTGCCAAGGAACGCCGCGAAGAACACTTGGAAGCCGGCCGCGATGCCCTGGCTACCGAAGTCCAGCGCGGCGGCCTGCCTATGCACCGCCTGTTTACCGCCAGCTCCATGAAGCAGGTAGCCGAGCAGCTGCACTACGCCGACGTCGATTCGCTGTATACCGCCATCGGCGCGGGCCACGTTTCTGCTCAACACGTGGCCAACCAATTGGTTGCCATGTTCGGCGACCAAGACGATGCCATTGACACCCTGGCCTCGCGCACGCCACTGTCTGAGATTGAGCACTCCCGCGCCCAACACACTGAAGACTCGGCATCGGGCACTGGCATCTTGGTGGAAGGCAGCCCCGATGTGATGGCAAAGCTTGCCAAGTGTTGCCAGCCCGTGCCGGGCGATGCCATTTTCGGTTTCGTTACCCGTGGTGGGGGAGTCTCCGTGCACCGAGCCGACTGCACTAATGCGGAAAAGCTCAAGGCAGAACCAGAGCGCATGTTGGAGGTGGCCTGGTCTTCTGGTACCTCCGCAACGGGCGCTTTCTCGGCGACGCTGCAATTGGAAGCCCTCGACCGTCAGGGCCTCCTTTCGGAGCTCACTCGGGTAATGAGCGATGAGAACATCAACGTTTTGACCATGAACTCTAATCGTGGCGATGACCATATTGCGACGGTAAGGTTCACATTCTCCGTTTCGGATACCAAGCAATTGGGAACCTTGATGACCACACTGCGCAATACCGAAGGCGTCTTTGACGTTTACCGCGTAACCGCCTAAGGCGCTGTGCCCCACCCTCAAGGAGGGGCGGGGCAAGCAACGCAAAGGCATCGGGGAGGTTACTTGTGTGTGAATTCTTGACTGCTGCAAGGTAAAGCTCCAGCAAGCAAGCTTAATTTCTCCTGCCAAGTAGTTAGCGAACCGATATAAATTATCCTGTCGCTTTCTACTATCTAGGAGTACTTCAATGCAGTTCCGTCGCATCGGCCAGCTTGTGGCCGCCACTACCGTTTCCGCTGTTGCTCTCTCCGGCGCGCAGGCGGTGGCACAGGAAGACAAGACCACCATCTCCGTCACCAATATCACCGATATTCACGGTCACTTGGAAGACAAGATTGGTGACCCAGCCAAGGCCGGTGATGAGATCGGCGTAGCTCGTCTGCAGACCCTCATTAAACAGGTAAATGAGGATCAGGAATTCAACCTGACCTCCTCGGGCGATAACGTGGGTGGCTCCGCCTTCGTATCTGCAATTTCTGATGACAAGTACACCCTTGAGGCTCTCAATAAGATGGGCATGAAGGTGTCAGCGGTGGGCAACCACGAGTTCGATAAGGGCACCGAGGATCTCACCGAGCGCATTCAGCCGAGCTCCACGTACCCCATCCTGGGTGCAAACGTGCTTAAGGATGGCCAACCCTTGCTCAAGCCTTCTCACGTTGAAGAGGTGGACGGCGTCAAGGTGGGCTATGTCGGAACCGTGACGGAAAATACCAAGTACAAGGTATCCGCGGCGAAGATCCCGGGCGTTACCTTCACGGACCCAGTAAAGGCAACGAATGAAGAGGCCGCCCGCCTGAAGGAATCTGGCAAGGCGGACGTCGTCGTCGCGCTCTTCCACGAGGATGCCCAAGAATATGCCGAGGGCTTCAATAAAGACGTAGACGTGCTCTTCGGTGGCGATACTCACCAGCGCACCAAGGGCGAAATCCCGCGCGAAGGTGCCCTTCCATTGCAGTGGGCGCAGGGTCATGAGTATGGCAAGTTGCTCAACGACGTCGACATTACCTTTGACAAGTCCGCCAAGAAGGTAACCGAAATCAAGCTCAGCCAGTACGATGCTACGGATGCTGCCGATGTTGGGCCGGACGCCGAGATTGCGGACGTCGTTGAGAAGGCACAAAAGGAAGCCGGGGTAGAAGGCTCTAAGACTGCAGGAACCGTCAAGCAGGACCTGTTCCGTGGCTCTGACGAAGGCGCAGAGGCAGGCTCCAACCGTGGCGTAGAATCCACCCTCAATAACTTCATCGCAGAAGGCCAACGCTATGCCATGAGCAAGCAGGTAGGCAAGGATATCGAGATCGGTGTGATGAACGCCGGTGGTGTGCGGGCCGACTTGAAGGGTGGTGACGTTACCTACAAGGACATCTTTGAGGTGCAGCCGTTTGGCAACTCCGTGATTACCGCAAAAATTTCCGGCGAGGAGTTCATCAATGCTTTGGACAACCAGTGGCAGGAAGGCAGCCGTCCACGCCTGGCCATGGGCCTTTCTAATAATGTTCAGGTTGTCTACGACCAGAAGGCTGGCAAGGGCGAGCGGGTAAAGTCCGTGACCATCAACGGTGAACAGATTGACCCGAAGAAGGATTATTCCATCGCGCTGTCTTCGTTCCTTGCTTCCAGTGACGAAGAAGCCGGCGGTGACGGCTACTTCAACGCTGGTTCCATCAAGGACAAGAACGATGTGGGCTACATGGACACTCAGGCCATGATCGATTACATCAAGTCGGGTGAGTCTGAGGTTCGCACCGGCCAGGGTCAAATCGGCGCCCACGTTGAGGGTGACGTGAAGCCGGGTGAAGAAATCACCGTCAATCTATCTAGCCTTAATTACTCCACCGAGGGCGAACCGATGGCCAAGAAGGCAACCGTGAAGCTGGGTGACGCTGAGCAGACCGTCGACATCGACAACGCTGCGCAAGAAGGCGATGCGCAATTTGGTGAGCGCGGTCGCGCAACGGTAAAGCTCACCGTTCCAGAGAACCTGAGCGGTACCCAGAACCTAGAAATCACCACCGACGCCGGAACTAAGGCAACTTTGCCACTCGAGGTAAGCGGCGAGGGCTCCGAAGAGCCGGGAGCTAAGCCTGCGCCAAAGGGCTCTTCCTTGTCCTCCAACGGCTCTTCCGTGGGCGGCGCAGTATTTGCCATCGTTGCAGCGCTGGTAGCTGGCGTTGCGGTTGTGGGCATGAACCCGCAGATTCTTCCTGCCCCAGCTCGCAAGATGATTGAGGACCTGCGCAAGCAGTTCCACATCTAGGACAGCACAGCACTAGGCGGAGCGGCTCTTCCTGAACGGGGGAGTGACGCTCCGCCTTTTCTGTATACCTCGCGGCTGCCGGGTAACCTAAGCAGTCGTGGATACTCTAGAACTCTTCCTGCGCGAGATTACTTATCAGCTGGGTATTGAATGGCACCGTATTCCCGTTGTCGTGCTGGCGACTTTGGGTATCTACCTATCCTTCATGATTTTGGTGAAGGTATTTGGCTCTCGCGTCCTTACCTCTATGACGGCCTCAGATGCCATCATCATCATTATGTTTGGCGCGGTTGCAGGCCGTGTCATTGTGGGTAATCCACCGACCCTGGCCGCCGGCGTCATCGGCTTGACTACCCTGATGGCTCTAGAGGCCGCGTTTGGTACTATCCGCAAAGTGGTGAAGTGGACTCGCTTTCTTGACCGGCGCCCAGTTCTCCTAGTCTTTCGCGGGAAGATGGTTGAGGAGAACTTAACCCTGGCACATATTACTAAGTCAGATATTTATTCTGCTGCCCGCAAGGCAGGCATTAGCCGCATGCAGGACGTCCAGATTATGATCCTTGAGCCCACGGGTCATATCTCTGTCATCAGGGTCGGTCAAATAATCGACCCAGAGCTTTTCAAGGATCTCGTAGGGGCCGAGTACATTGAGGACGCCAAAGAGTCCTAGATGAGTCTCTAGACCTTGAAAAACAAGCGTCGGGCAATACTTCCGATTGCTCAAAAGCCTATGAAAAAGCCGCTGCACTCCCTATTGGAATGCAGCGGCTTAAGAATCGCTATGAAGCGATGACCTTACTTGGTGCCGAAAGGCAGGTCGAGGTACTTGTTTGCGAATGCGAACAGGGTGCCCAGAGCGCCGATGACGGCGGTGAATACGCCAATCCAAGCCTTGATTTCATTTGGATCCAAGTCCTTGATGGAAGAGCCTTCCTTTGGCTCCTCAGACGGCTTGGTCTTGGTCGGGGTGCTTGCCGGCTTAGCCTCTACGGACTCGGTAGCAGTGGTTGGCTCAGCAGCGGTAGCTACAGTGGTGCCAGCAAAGGTCATGGACAGAGCGGTTGCGCCAGCAACAAGTGCCTTGCGGGAGAAAAGCTTCATTTTTTGATTCCTAACAAGCTTGGTGTGTTCAAAGACGTTTCAAATACTAGACAGGCTGACAGGCTTCCGCAACAGTATCGGCAGGTTTTTGCTCATTGGCTGAACTAGCTGAAAGCCCGCTGTGTGCTGCGTGTTTACTACTGTGATTCTTGTGATCTAGAGGAATTTTAGTGTTCTCCTGTTTCTGCAGCTTAACCCTCATAATCGGGCTCAGCATAATTTAAGGAAAGGATAAGCCCCGGCGCATTCATCTACGGAATGTGTGGTGAATGGCCGGGGCTTTGTGCCCGCCCCCGTTAGAGGGTGTGGTGCGGTGGGGCAAAGGGGGGCGTCGCCAAGCAGGGTTTTCCGCCGCTTAAGCCTTGACGGTTGCCTTCTTAATCTTGACTTCCTTTGCTGGCTTGCCATCTGGCTGGCCGCCTTCGACGCCGTTCTTGGCAATCTTATCCATCGTCTTCATGCCCTTGTCGGTGATGGTGGCGAAGTAGGTGTAGCTCGGGGCCAGCTCAGAATCGTCGTAGTTGAGGAAGAACTGGGAACCATTGGTGTCCGGGCCGCTGTTGGCCATGGCGACGGAGCCGCGCGGGTAGACAACAGGGTTCTGTGCGTCCTTCTCGTCCACCTCGTCGATGGGGTACTCATCGGGGAAGCTGAAACCAGGACCGCCGGAACCGGAACCGGTTGGGTCGCCACACTGCAGTACGTTGAGTCCGCCTGAGGTCATACGGTGGCAGACGGTGTCGTCGTAGTAGCCCGACTTGGCCAGCTCAGAAATAGCGTTGGTGGTACATGGCGCCTTGGCGCGGTCCATTTCCATCTCAATGGTGCCCTGGTTGGTTTCAAAGGAAACGGTGACGGTGCCCTTGGTGGAAATATCCTTGCCGTTCGGCTTCTTTGCGCCGTTGGATTCTTGCCCGTTGTCCTCATACTTACAGGTCACAGTATCCGGCAGGGCCTTAGCGCGCTTGTCAGCGATGGGCTGCGCCTGTGGGGTTTCCTGCGAGGTCTCAGCTGCGGAAGACTCCTCAGCCTGTACGTTTTCATCGTCGCCTTCGCGGGTGGACAAGAAGTAGATTCCGCCGACGAGGGCGAGAATTACTACGAGGGAGGCGGCAACAACGCCGAGCGGGCGTGCCTTTTGCTTGCGTTCGCGGGATTTCAGCTCGCGCTCGAGCTTGCTCAGCGCCTCTTCGCCGCGCTTTTGATTATTTGGCACCGGGAGTCAACCTTTCTAGCGATTATCGGTGGCATGATTCAACCTGACCGATTCTAGCGGTTGGATACTCTCGTGAGGGCGTCGGCATGAAAATAGGGCAAGTTAATAGCTTTTAAGCCCAATCATAAGTACTCTGGTTTCTATGGCTGAACCAGATTTCTCCGATCTGCCAACGCCCACCGTTGGTGAACTTCCCGCAGTGGGAGACCCGCTGCCCGAATTTGAACTTATCGGTACCGACCTGCGTCAGATTACCAATGAGACTTTTGCGGGCACGCGCCTTGTTATTTCCATCTTGCCCTCTATCGAAACCCCTGTCTGTCAAGATCAGCTGCGCCGTTTTCATGAGCAGGTTTCGCAGCTAGATAACACTAAGCTTCTTTCCGTTTCTCTCGATTTGCCCTTTACCCTCAAGCGCTTTTGCGCGGCTGACGGTATTGATGATGTCATCGCTGCCTCCGCATTTCGCTCTGACTTTGGTGAGAAGTTCGGCGTGACTGTGCGCGATTCCGTCCTGGAAGGCCTGCTTGCCCGCTCCGTGGTGGTGGCTGATGAAAACCACAAGGTGATCCACACCCAAATGGTTCCAGGCGTTGTAACCCAGCTTGATTACGACAAGGTTTGGGATATTATGCGCTAAGCCTTCAGGCGGTTGCCGGCCTTTACTCATCCAGAAGATGGGGGAGACCGGCTCTTTTTCATGTGGGCAGCTAGGGTAGTGGGTATGGAAATTTACGGTTTTACTGGCGGTCCGTTTCAGACGAATACCTATGTAATTGCGGAAGGCCGCCGCGCCTTCATAGTCGATCCCGGCATGGATGCAGCGGGAAAAGTCCTTGAGCATGACTTGGACTATGAGGCCATCGTGCTCACCCACGGCCACATTGACCACACCCGGGATGCCGGCACCCTGGCGGCAGAGCTCGACATCCCTGTCTATATTCATCCCGCTGACAAGTTTATGCTCGACAGCGGCGAAGGAGTCTCACCCCAGGCGCAAGAGCTTTTCGACGCCGCCCATATGACCCCCATCTCCGACCTCCGCGAGCTCCATGACGGCGAAACCGTGGAGCTTATCGGTCATACCTTTGAGCTCAAACACGCGCCTGGGCACTCGCCGGGATGCGTGATGATTGTCTCCGAGGACTTTGCCCTCACCGGTGACGTGCTCTTTGCCGGCGCCATTGGACGCACCGACTTACCTCACTCGGACCCTAATGCCATGCAAAAATCTCTTGCCGGCCCGGTGTGGAGTTTGGCAGACAACCTAGACATTCTGCCCGGCCACGGTCCCACCACCACCATGCGCAAGGAGAGGGCGACCAATCCCTTCTTCGCAACATTGAGGGAGGTACTGTAATACCCGTGAGTAATAAGAAGCAGTTCCAAGCCCTGTCCGCCCCCAAAGGTGTCCCAGACTATTTCCCGCCGCAGTCGTCCGCATTCTATAAGGTGCGTCAGACCATGGTGGAGCAGGCACATCTCTCCGGCTTCCAGCACATCGAGCTGCCGATTTTCGAAGACACCGCGCTCTTTGCCCGTGGCGTGGGCGAGTCCACCGATGTGGTGTCAAAAGAGATGTACACCTTTGCTGATCGCGGCGACCGCTCCGTAACTTTGCGTCCGGAAGGTACCGCCGGCGTAATGCGCTCGGTCATCGAGCACAATCTGGACCGCGGCCAGCTGCCCGTGAAGCTCAACTATTTTGGCCCTTTCTTCCGCTATGAGCGTCCCCAGGCTGGCCGCTACCGCCAGCTACAGCAAGTCGGTGTAGAAGCTATTGGCGTGGACGATCCTGCGCTAGACGCCGAGGTCATCGCTTTGGCGGATCGCTCCTTCCGCGCGCTGGGGCTTAGCGGCTTCCGCCTTGAGCTCACCAGCTTGGGCGATCGCAATTGCCGCCCGGCTTACCGTGAGAAGCTGCAGGAATTCCTCTTTAAGCTCAACTTGGATGAAGAAACCCGCCACCGCGCAGAGATCAATCCTTTGCGCGTACTGGATGACAAGCGCCCGGAAGTCCAGGAGCAGCTTGCCGACGCCCCCTTGATGCTCGACCACCTCAATGACGAATGCCGTGAGCACTTTGAAACCGTTACCGGCATGCTGGACGATATGGGCGTAGCCTACGAGATTAATCCACGCATGGTCCGTGGCTTGGACTACTACACCAAGACCTGCTTCGAGTTCGTCCATGACGGACTTGGTGCTCAGTCCGGCATCGGCGGCGGTGGCCGCTACGACGGGCTGATGGCCCAGCTAGGAGGCCAAGACCTGTCTGGCATCGGCTACGGTCTGGGTGTCGACCGCGCCCTGCTGGCGCTGGAGGCTGAGGGCATTACCCTGGATCGCGTAGAGTCCCGCGTGGACGTCTTTGGCGTTGCACTGGGTGCTGCCGCCAAGCGCACCATGAGCACTCTGATCAATGACCTCCGCAAGGCCGGAATCTCTGCGGATATGTCCTTTGGAGACCGCGGCCTGAAGGGCGCGATGAAGGGCGCCGACCGCGCCGGTGCACGCTTCGCGCTGGTCTTGGGTGAGCAGGAGCTAGAAAATGGCACGGTTGCGCTCAAGGACCTTGCCGCCCATGAGCAGCACGACGTAAAGGTTTCTGACCTAGTATCCGTACTTGCTCGGGAAATGCACGTCGAGGCATAGATTTCTTTGGCCGGTGGGCATCGCGCTTAGGCGCGGTGCCCACTTTTTATGCCCGCCAGAAAGAGGTCAATTATCTTTTCCTGAATATCCGGCTGGTTGGCCTCAATATCAACCTCGCGGGGTCGCGCCAGGCTTAGCAGTCCCACAATGAATTGGAGGTGGGTGACCCCGGGGCCAATCTCGCCTTGCTCTTGGCCTAGCTCAATAAACCGTCGGCCGTTGCGCTCTAGGAGGTCGCGCTGGGCGGTTAATTCAGGGCTAAGAGAGTCCAAATCCTGAGGGACGAACGCAGGAATGAGTGTGTCTAGTCCCATGGTCAGGATATGGGTGGCGTAGGTCCGGACGTAGTCTTCTCCAGAATGCGTGGAGTTTTCAAAGTCCGCGATGAGGCGCTGTTGAAACTTGGCAAAGGCATGACCCATATATTCCGCGCACGCGCGGATAAGGCTCGCGCGGTTGGGGAAATTGCGGTAGACCGTAGCCACACTTACGCCAGCCTGTGTAGCTACTTTTTCCAAAGCGACATTATCGCCGTGGGTACGAAAGAGCTGGCAGGCCGCAGCGATAATGGTGGTGCGGCGGTGAAGAGCATCTGCGCGCATGGAGTCCTTTTTAGCACTCTACCTGCGAAACGCTAAAGCCCATGGTCTTGGCCAATCCGCCGAGGGAGGTCTCCTTGTACTTAGAGAGCATATCGCGGCCGGTTTCAGCCATGGTTTGTACTGCATTATCCAAGGTCACGTGGTGAGTGCCTTCTCCCATTTTGGCCATGCGCGCGGCGTTGATGGACTTTACCGCGCCGATGGCATTGCGCTCAATACACGGAATTTGTACCAATCCGCCCACTGGGTCGCAGGTAAGGCCCAAATTATGCTCCAAAGCAATCTCCGCGGCGTTTTCCACCTGGGCCGGGGCTGCCCCCAGCAGCTCAGCCATGCCTGCGGCGGCCATAGCGGAGGCGGAACCCACCTCGCCTTGGCAGCCAACCTCGGCTCCGGAGATGGACGCGTTTTCCTTGATAATCATGCCAATGGCACCGGCGGTCAATAGGTACCGACGGGCAGTGGAACGGGTGAAGTCTGCGCGGAAATCGCGCGCATAATGCAGTACCGCTGGAATGATGCCGCACGCGCCGTTGGTAGGTGCGGTAATGACGCGGCCACCGGCAGCGTTTTGCTCATTAACCGCCAAGGCGTACAGGTTAACCCACTCCATGGCGGAGAAACCGCAGCTGGTATCGTCTTGGTTTTCTAGCAACTGGGCATACATCTTCGGGGCACGGCGTGCCACACGCAGGCCACCTGGAAGAAGGCCCTTGGTGGAAATACCCTCGGTCACACATTCGCGCATGATGTCCCAGACCAAATCAAGGTGGCGCAGAACGTATTCCGCTCCGCCTTCATCGCGGTGCAAGGCCTCCTCGTTGGCAAGGACGAGCTCCCAAATTGCTTTGTCATGAGCCTCGCAGAGGTTGAGCAATTCTTCGCCCGTGGTGAACTTATAAGGAACGGAGTCATCTACATGGGCGGCGGCTACGCCGGCAGGAACCTCATTGCTTTCGGCGACTTCCGCATCGAGCTCGGCGCGGGAGAGAATAAAGCCGCCGCCGACAGAGAAGTACTCTTCCTTCTCTGCTAGGAGGTTGCCGCTGTCATCCCAGGCGCTAAAAATCATGCCATTCGGGTGCTGGGGCAGCGGTTCATTATCAAAGACGATTTCATAGTCCACCGTGCCCCGGGGACCAGAAATGGTTCCCTCGCTAGGGATAAAGCCGCCCGCGTGAGGTTCGGCGTCGATAGGCACGCTCAGCGGATCCCAGCCGGCGAGCCCAAGGATGACGGCGCGATCGGAAGCGTGGCCACGGCCGGTGGCGGAAAGCGAGCCGCGCAACTCCGTATAGACCTTAGCTGGGTGCTTCTCTAAGGAATCGAGGAATTGCCTAGCCGCGCGCATGGGGCCGACGGTGTGCGAAGAGGAAGGGCCAATGCCGATGGAGAAGATGTCCGTGACGCTAATTGTCATAGTTAAGCTGTGCCGAACCTTTCTGAAAGGATAGCTATCGGGTGCTTGCTGTGCCGCTATTGCGGTCGAAGCTGGACCCAAAGGGTAGAGGCAGATTTTATATGACCAAGGTAGCGAAAGTCACACCTTCTATCAATCGCCGTCTATGCGTGGCACTGCTAGCGTTGTGGCTTATTTGCCGTACCCATTCAGGAGCTTGTCAAGGGGGATGAAGTTCTCCTTTGCTAGCCGGACGGTGGAGCGGCCTCCCAGCCCGGTGAGATCGCCGGCAATTCCGGGCACCCTGTCCTGCGGGACAACTATCTGGTCAGCCAGCTGGATGGCAGAGCGCTCAATGCGGGCAGCAATGCGCTCACCTTCCGGAATGCATAGATCTTCTGTGGCCTGAAACACGCCCGTCGGCACGACGTTTGCGTGGAGCTGGTTAAATAGCGGGCGCAGTGCGTAGTCCAAAATGAGGGCATGGCGTGAAGAACCAGCCGTAGCTGCGATGATGGTGGGTAGGTTGTCGAGGCCATGGGGCTCCAAGGTGTCAAAGAACATCTTGAAAAGGCCCGAATAGCTGCCTTGGAATACAGGGGTGACGGCGATCAGGCCATCGGCATCGGCAACTTGCTGCTTGGCTCTAGCCAAAAGGGGCGTTTGCGCAGTTTGATCGGTCATGGCGGTTGCTAATTCGAAAGCGAGATCGCGAACCTCAATGACATCGATTTGGGCTCCTTCACCGCGCGCAGAGATTTTGGCGCGCGTGGCTTCTGCGAGCATGTCTGCCAGCCTGCGAGAAGAAGACGGCTGCGATAGGCCAGCTGAGATAACGAGGAGGGAGCGCATAACTAGTTCTCCTTTCCTGGGCTGACTTGAAGGTGTGAAGGTTTAGGCTCAGAGAGCAAGCTTGCGTGCGTCGGCGGATCAGAAGGTACGTGGCTCGGACGGCGCTGCTCAAAGCGGCGTCGCAGCTCGGGGACAACCTGCGTGCCGAGGATTTCTATTTGTTTGAGAACTACTTCTTGTGGAAGTCCCGCGTGATCGATGAGGAATAGCTGACGCTGGTAGTCACCGGCCCAGTCCGCAAAGCTGAGGCTCTTTTCAATTACCTGCTCCACGGTGCCAACGGTCAGTGGAGTCTGCGCCGTGTAGTCCTCGAGGCTTGGCCCGTGGCCATAGACTGGGGCGTTGTCGAAGTAGGGGCGGAAGAAGTCTTTAGCTTCTTGTTCGGTTTCGCCAATGAAGACTTGGCCACCAAGTCCGACGATTGCTTGGTCCGCTTGACCATGGCCATAGCTTGCAAAGCGACGGCGGTAGAGATCCACCAACTGAGCGGTGTGCTCCTTATTCCAGAAGATATTGTTGTGGAAGAAGCCATCGCCGTAGTACGCGGCTTGTTCAGCGATTTGCGGCGAACGAATAGAGCCGTGCCAGACAAAGGGCGGAATTCCATCCAGCGGTGCCGGAGTAGCGGTAAACCCCTCTAGTCCCGCGCGGAACTTTCCTTGCCAGTTAACAACCGGCTCACGCCAGAGCCTGCGCAGCAGGTGATAGTTCTCAATAGCCAAAGGAATGCCCTGCTGGATGTCTTTGCCAAACCAGGGATAGACTGGGCCGGTATTTCCGCGGCCGAGCATGAGGTCTACGCGGCCGTTAGCAAGGTGCTGCAGAAAGGCGTAGTCCTCCGCGATCTTTACCGGGTCATTGGTAGTAATCAGCGTGGTGGCAGTAGATAGATGCAAGCGCTCCGTCTGCGCGGCGATATAAGCCAGGTGCGTTGTAGGAGAGGACGGTACGAAGGGTGGGTTGTGGTGCTCACCGGTGGCAAAGACGTCAAGGCCAACCTCTTCGGCTTTGAGGGCAATTTCCGTTAGATTGCGGATGCGTTCAGCCTCAGTGGGTGTCTTTCCTGAGATGGGGTCAGTAGTGAGATCCCCGATAGTGAAGATGCCGAATTGCATGGTTGCCTTTCTATGCGGTGCACAGGAGTAAAGATAGACGCAGTGCCGGCTGCAAGAGAAGCCGGCTGCGGGAGAATTATTCCCATTCTAGGGCATCAAAAAGAGCTGGTAGATCGGCCGGTGCAACGAGGCGCAGGGGTCTCTCATTGACTTTGCCGTGTTCTGTGATGACCGCTGCGCAAGGGCGGTGCCCTTGGCTATCGGTTTCTGAAAGAGCATCCACCGTCTCTTGCACGCTTACTGCGCGGGCAAGAAAGATAGCGCGATCACTGGGTTCTTTGTATTCCACAATGTCTGCGATGTCCGCGGCATCGAGCATGTGGTTATCGCTGAGGTCTCTTGCTACCCATCGCGCAATAGTGTTGGTGGTTAACAAAGCGGTGAAGCGGCCTTCATCGTAGATAGGGATTTGGGAAAAGTCCTTATCCTTTATGACGTTAAATGCCTCTATGATTGATGTGGCAGACGTCAAGGTGAATACCTTTTGTGGCTGCAAGACGCGGAGGGTGTCGGGCGGGGAAACCACTATGTCTCGGAGAGCGGAAATCTGCTTAACCACGGCCTCGTTCGGTTCTGCAATGGGCTCTGATTTGTAGTAGCGACCGTGGGCAATGGCATTGCGTAGGTTAGAAAAATCTTTGAGCGCTTCGGCTTGCTTACTGGAAAGCACGTGCTTGTCTCGTGCCTTGTCTACGATCCACCAGAAAGAATCTGAGTTCTCAGCGTTGAGAGCCGAGCGCAAGTGTTGTTCTATGTCGTTGAATGCAGCCAGGAATGCGGTAGCTCGGTGCGCGGTCATATGGGCCAGTGTAGAGAAGAGGGCGTCGCCAAGCAGGGTGTTTGTCCAAGCTACCCAATGGAAAACCCGCTAGCCCCGGCGCAATGGTCGGTGAGACTAGCGGATGTGGCGAGCTTGCCGAGGCTGAACGGAGAGGGACTGCCGTTAGAAGACTACGCGCAGTACAGACACGGTAATGGCGGCGATGACTGCGGCGGCTGGGAGCGTAATAACCCACGCCAAGGCGATAGGCTTCATCAGGTTCCAATTTGCTGCCTTGTTGACAATGCCCACGCCCAACACGGCGCCGATGAGGATGTGGGTGGAAGATACCGGAAGGCCCAAGATCGATGAACCCATCACCACAGCGGCGGCGGCAAGCTCAGCAGCGAAGCCGGAGGAGGGGTGCATTTGGGTTAGGCCTGAGCCCACGGTCTGAATCACGAAGCGGCCGATGAACCACAGGCCAGAAATCAGGGCAACGCCCATGGCAATCATGACGGCAACCGGCACGGCAGCCTCATCGTTTACTTGGCCGGTCTTGAGGACGTCAATAACCGCAGCGAAGGGGCCAATGGCATTGGCAATGTCGTTGGAACCGTGGGAGAAGGCGAAAGCGGAGGCGGTAAAGACCTGCATCCAAGAAAAGAGAAGGAAGGTGGATTTAGCCAGCGACTTCTTTTTCAGGGAGCGGGCGAAAATGAAGACGGCCATCCACACCACGGCGCCGACCATGCCCATGACCAAGAGGTTCTGAAGAACACTGAAATCGAGTCCGGTGTGCTTGAGACCCTTGAACATCACCATGGCGGAAATGATGATGGCACCAATGGCGGCTAGTACCGGTACCCAGCTCTCTAGGGCGCGGTGAGCCTTGACATCATCCATGTCCTTGTTGAGGTTATACAGATCGCGGTAGTACTCAGATTCCAGCTGATCCGGATCGAAGTCTTCTTCCGCCACCAAGGCGGCGTCCCGGGCCATGGCGTTGGTGTAGCTAATCTGCTGGATCTCATTGAGGCGAGCAAAGCGAGACTTGTGCTCTTGGCGCAGCTCCGCGCGACGGGTCTTGATTTCGCGCAGTTTTCGGTCCGCTTCCTCGTTGTAGACCAAGATTGAGGTCTTAATCCATTTGAACAGGATAAACGCGGCGAGACCGCCGAGGACAGGGGAGAGCACCCACGAGATGGCAATGGTGCCAATCTCGCCCCACTGCACCATGTTCCAGCCGCCCTTGCCGGTGACAAAGCCGACCGCGAGCGCAGCGCCGACGATGCCGCCGACGATGGAGTGGGTGGTAGATACTGGCCAACCCATACGGGTGGCAACAAGGAGCCAGATGGCCGCACCCAAGAGGGACGCCATCATGATGTAGACAAACTCCATGGGGTCTAGCCCATCAATGGCGTCAAGGTCGACGATGCCAGAGCGCACGGTATCGGTAACTTCGCCGCCGGCGAGGATGGCGCCAGAAACCTCGAAGATGGCGGCGACAACGAGGGCCTGCTTCATAGACAGCGTTCCGGCGCCTACGGAGGTACCGAAGGAATTGGCGACGTCATTGCCGCCAATATTGAAGGCCATGAAAAGGGCGAAGAGAATGGCGGTGCCAAGGAGAATGGGCTTAGAGCCGTCGACGTAGTCGTGGCCCCAGACCATAAAGCCGATGAGGGTAACGGCGGTAAGGCCGCCAAAAATGGCGTGCCAAATCCAGTCGCTGCCCTTGCCGTTGACGGCCTCAATGTCCGTCATGTGGGTGGTAGGGGTAGACACAGGAGGAACCTTTCGGGAAAGCGTGCACAAGAGGTATGACCGCGCTTCTCAGCGAGGCGTATAGGATTCTCAAAAGAAATTCTTATGTAGAGAACGCACGCTCAGACTAAAGGCCCTAGGTTTCGGGAAAGTGAATTCAAGATGTGGAGTTCGTGAAAGCAATGTGGCTATTCGCGAACATAGTGGCCGCCGCTCTTGGTGACGGCCACGTTGTGAGTATTAGCCGCGGTAGGCGCCGCGCTCAAGGGTGTCGCACTGGGACATCTTGCCAGAGTTATATCCAGCAAGGAATGCCTTCTCACGCTGTTCGGAAGAACCATGCGTCCAGGAATCGGGCTCGACCTGGCCGCCGGAGCGGCGCTGGATATTGTCATCGCCCACCGCCTGGGCGGCCGCGACGGCGTCCGAGACCTGTTCTTTGGTGATTGGCTCAAGCAAGGGGTTATCACCCTTATCGGCATAGGAAGCCCACAGGCCTGCGTAGCAGTCAGCCTGCAGCTCGATCTTTACCGCGTTGGAATCGGCGCCTGGGTCGTTATAGTCCGACAGGCCGAGGGTGCCCTCAAGGTTTTGAATGTGGTGGCCGAACTCGTGCGCCACGATGTACATGCGGGCCAAAGGAGCATTATCCGCGCCGAAGTTGCGCAGGGAATCAAAGAACGCGGTGTCGAAATAGGCGGACTCGTCGCGCGGGCAGTAGAAGGGGCCAGTAGATGAAGTCGCGGCGCCACAGCCGGTATTAACGCTGCCGTGGAAGACCACGCGCTCCGGTTCGGTGTATTGGATATCTGCCTGTTCCGGCAAGACCTTGGACCAGACGTTATCCACGCTGCGACCGGTGAACTCTACGAGGCATTCATCCTTGGTGTTGCCATCTTCTGCAGTTTCGCATTCGGGGCTTTCGCCCTGTGCAGCACCGTCAGATTGGGTCTGCTCGCTGCCCAGAATCGCTCCCAAGTCTGAGGGATTGCCGCCCAACAGGAGGAAAAGGCCTACTAGAACAATTGAGCCGACGCCACCGCCAATGGCGATGCCACCGCCACCGCTACCCGAACGCGCTTCTTTGCCGCCGAAATCGGCACCTGATCTAAAAGTCATGCCTAAATAGTGCCACATGGCCCCCTCATACACAGGATGAAGCTTGCTGGAAAGAGACTGAAGCAGGGAAACGGTGGCTCTTGTGCGGTCTTAGAGGTTAGCTAGCGCCTACCTTACTGCGCTCCGCGTACCGGTAGGGATGTAGAATTGTGCGCGTTCCTAGTCTTGTGCTTGGTTTGGCGCGCGCTGTTTACGCGTGGCGGGACCCGCAAGTGACACAATTTTTAGAAGGGATTGAACATCAGTGCTGCGTACCCACTTAGCAGGTGAGCTCCGCAAAGAACTCGCAGGAGAGACCGTCACCCTAACCGGTTGGGTTTCCCGCCGCCGCGATCACGGTGGTGTGATCTTCATTGACCTGCGCGATCGCTCCGGCATCGCTCAGGTTGTCTTCCGTGAATCTGACGTGGCGGAGCGCGCCCACGACCTGCGTTCCGAATACTGCGTTAAGGTCACCGGTACCGTGGAGCCTCGCCCAGAAGGCTCGGAAAACCCCAACCTGCCGTCCGGTGAGATTGAGGTCAACGTCGCGGATCTTGAGGTTCTGAATAAGTCCGCAGCGCTGCCATTCCAGATTGATGATCCTTCCACCTCAGGTGAGGTAGGCGAGGAGACTCGTCTGAAGTACCGCTACCTGGACCTGCGCCGCGAGCGCCAGGCACAGGCGCTGCGGCTTCGTTCTGCTGCCAACCGCGCGGCCCGCAAGGTACTGGATTCGCATGATTTTGCAGAGATCGAGACTCCAACCCTGACTCGTTCCACCCCGGAGGGCGCACGCGACTTCCTGGTTCCAGCGCGTTTGAAGCCAGGCACCTGGTATGCACTGCCGCAGTCCCCGCAGCTTTTCAAGCAGCTGCTCATGGTCTCCGGCATGGAGCGCTATTACCAGATCGCGCGTTGCTACCGCGATGAGGACTTCCGCGCTGACCGCCAGCCGGAGTTTACCCAGCTGGACGTGGAGATGTCCTTCGTAGACCAGGACGATGTCATCGCCTTGGCGGAAGAAATCGTCACCGAGCTGTGGAAGCTCATCGGCTACGAGATCAAGACTCCGATCCCGCGCATGACCTACGCCGATGCGATGAAGTACTACGGTTCCGATAAACCGGACCTGCGCTTTGACATCAAGATTGTGGAGTGCACCGAGTTCTTCGAGGACACCACCTTCCGCGTCTTCCAGAACGAATACGTCGGCGCCGTGGTTATGGAAGGCGGCGCCTCCCAGCCGCGCCGCCAGTTCGATGCTTGGCAGGATTGGGCAAAGCAGCGTGGCGCCAAGGGTCTGGCCTACATCACCGTGGGCGAGGACGGCACCTTGGGCGGTCCGGTGGCTAAGAACATTACCGACGCCGAGCGCGAGGGCATTGCAGAGCACGTCGGCGCTAAGCCGGGCGACGCCATCTTCTTTGCCGCCGGTGACACCAAGTCTTCCCGCGCCCTCTTGGGCGCTGCACGTGGCGAGATTGCAAAGAAGCTGGACCTTATCAAGGAAGGCGACTGGGCCTTTACCTGGGTTGTAGACGCTCCGCTTTTTGAACCTTCCGCTGATGCGACCGCTTCTGGCGACGTCGCACTGGGCCACTCCAAGTGGACCGCGGTTCACCACGCCTTTACCTCCCCGAAGCCGGAGTACCTGGACAATTTTTACCAGAACCCGGGCGAGGCGCTGGCGTACGCCTATGACATTGTCTGCAACGGCAACGAGATTGGCGGCGGCTCCATCCGTATCCACCAGGAGGACGTGCAGAAGCGCGTCTTCGACGTCATGGGAATCGGTGACGAGGAAGCTCAGGAGAAGTTCGGCTTCCTGCTCGATGCCTTCCAGTACGGCGCCCCACCACACGGCGGCATCGCCTTCGGCTGGGACCGCATCGTCTCCCTGTTGGGCGGTTTCGACTCCATCCGCGACGTTATTGCGTTCCCGAAGTCCGGAGGTGGCGTGGATCCGCTTACCGACGCCCCAGCGGCAATCCCAGCCGCACAGCGTAAGGAGACCGGCGTAGACTACAAACCAGAAAAGAAGAAGGAACAGGACAAGGCCGGTTCCACTGCGGCAGAGACCGCTGAGGAGAAGTAAGCGGGTAGCTTAATCCTCAGCCTTTAAGACACACCGTGCGGGGCACATCGTTGGTCGCGGCAATTTCGCTGCGGGCGAACTTGTGACCCCGCTTTGGTGTGAGGGGGCATACTGGATAGAACTATGGTTGATAACGAAGCTGTGCTATCACCCGAGGATGTCATCAAAGCCGCCTCGGAGATGTTGTCGCGCCGTTTTGGTGGCACCCCGGAGATGTCGAGCGTGGAGCGCTTGGACGGTTCCGGCAATGCAATGGTTCTGCGCGCCAGGATTGCCCCTGGAGCCTTCCTGCCGCACCGCTCGGTAGTTATTAAGTACAACCCGGTTACCGGCTATGCTGTCGATGATGCTGCGATGCTGCGCGAGGTTGTGGCTTATCAATTCACCACCGCGTTATCTGAGGACGTGCGGCCCGGCCCCGTGCTTCTTGCCCACGATCTGGAGCAGCGCATTATTGTGTTGACGGACTTGGGTGAGGGCGAAACGCTTGCCGACGTCCTTGTACAGTCCACCGATGATGACCGCGTGCAGGTATTGCGCTCGCTAGGCAGTGCGTTGGGGCACATGCACGCTGGAACCGCGGGCCACGAGCAAGATTATGAAACCCTGCTCAATAGGATGCTGCGCAAGAATCCGGACTTGGCCCCGCACCAGTCTGTGCGCGATGAGGCGCTGGAGCGCTCCATTGGCATCGGCCTCGACTTGCTGGATAAAGCCGGGCTTGAGGCACCGGCCAGCTTCCGGGAGCTAGCGGGTCAAGCCGCTCGATCTCTGGCATCCGGCAAGGACCGGGCATTTACTCCCTTCGACCTTTCGCCGGATAACATCATTGTGTCTCATCGCCTGCACTTCTTGGACTATGAATGGGCAGGATTCCGCAATGTTGGCTTCGACGTAGCCTGCGTTATCGCCGGATTCCCACAGTTCCTGTTCTCCAAGCCGATCACGGACGAAGAGGCAGATATCTTCATCTCTGCTTGGTCTCGTGCCGTATCTGAGGTGTGGCCGCTATTTTCTAATGCGGAAGAAATCCACGGCCTTATCGTGGCGTCGCTCATTGGCTGGGCGCTATCGAGCGTGACCACGATGCACGCCGGCGGCATCGAAGGGCTGGTTGCCCTAGCCAGGGGAGAAGCCGAGGTCGTCCATGATCCGCAGCGCTCCATTTTGCGTCCGGCCGACCACGGCCCGTTTACGGAAGATGAATTGCTTGTGCGCCGCGACCTCTATGAAACCTTTGAGGCGCTATCCCGATATGCCGCGCGCTGCGATGGACCCGCCTGCGCGCCCATCGCAGAATTTGGCAGCGCCATTGCGCGCCGCTTGGACGACGAATAGACAATCACGGTGTGCCCGCACCCTTATAGGAGGTAGCTTTCCAGTGTCTCAAGACTCATTATTTGGCGGGCCCACTTCGGAGCGCAGCGCGTCGCCGCTGCCCGGGAAGAACCTTTTCGCCACCCACGCCGGGTCCCCACTGGCGGCGCGCATGCGTCCCCAAAACCTAGATGAAGTGGTCGGGCAAGACCATCTCTTGGCCCCCGGAAAGCCATTGCGTCGCCTCGTGGAAGGCTCAGGCGAGGCCTCCGTCATCTTGTACGGGCCGCCGGGCACCGGCAAGACCACCATTGCCTCGCTCATCGCCAGCCAAATGGGGCAGAACTTCGTGGGCCTCTCCGCCCTCGATTCGGGCGTCAAGCAGGTCCGCGAGGTCATCACCCACGCCCGGCAAGAGCTCATTCAAGGCCGGCGGACCGTGCTCTTTATTGATGAGGTGCACCGCTTTTCCAAAACCCAGCAGGACGCACTTCTCGCAGCCGTGGAAAATCGCACGGTATTGCTCGTAGCGGCAACTACGGAAAACCCTTCCTTCTCCGTCGTCGCGCCGCTTTTGTCGCGTTCGCTGCTGTTGCAGTTGCATTCGCTAAGCGATGATGACCTGAGAGGCGTCGCTAAGCGTGCGCTCGAAAGCGACCGTGGCCTAGGTGAGCGCAACATTCGAATCACCGATGAAGCCTTGGACCAGTTGGTACTCCTCGCCGGCGGCGATGCGCGGCGTACGCTGACCTATCTTGAGGCCGCGGCCGAAGCGGTTGACGCTGGCGGGGAAATTACCCCACAAACGGTCACGGACAACGTCAATAAGGCAGTGGTGCGCTACGACCGCGACGGCGACCAACACTATGACGTGGTTTCTGCCTTCATTAAGTCCATCCGCGGCTCCGACGTGGATGCCGCGCTGCATTATCTCGCCCGTATGGTAGAGGCCGGGGAGGATCCGCGCTTTATTGCCCGACGGCTCATTGTGCACGCCTCCGAGGACATCGGCATGGCTGATCCAACCGCGCTCCAGGTGGCCGTGGCGGCGGCCGAGGCCGCTCAGCTCATTGGCATGCCAGAAGCCCGAATCCCGCTCGCGCAAGCCACCATCCACCTGGCCACCGCGCCAAAATCGCCCTCGGTCATTTCTGCCATCACGCAAGCGCAAACCGATGTAGCCGCTGGCAAGGTGGGCCACGTGCCACCGCATCTGCGCGATGGGCACTATGAGGGCGCCAAGCGGATGGGAAATGCCGTGGGCTATGTCTACCCCCACGATGATCCCCGCGGCGTAGTGGAGCAGCAGTACCTGCCCGATGAGCTGGAGGGTTCGGTTTACTATGAACCCACCGATCACGGGTCTGAGAAGCGAGTTTATGACTATATTGGCCGCTTGCGCAGCATTATTCGTGGCAAGCGCGGCCCAGGCAAAAACGCTCGCCGGCCTCGCTGATCCCCACCGATGGGAAATCGCTGTGCAGCGAAGGGTAGAGTTGGGCGGGTTAGAAACTTCTTGATAGAAGATGAAAGCTCAGACAGTTAGGATTGTTGCTCGTGAAGACTCATGAGATCCGGGAACGGTTTACCCAGCACTTCGTCAATTCTGGTCACGAGGCAGTACCAAGCGCCTCGCTGATCCTGGATGACCCTAACCTGCTTTTCGTTAATGCCGGCATGGTTCCGTTTAAGCCCTATTTCTTGGGCCAGCAGAACCCGCCCTTTGCCAAGGGCCTTGCCACTTCCATCCAAAAGTGCGTACGTACCTTAGACATTGATGAGGTGGGTATTACCACCCGCCACAACACCTTCTTCCAGATGGCCGGCAACTTCTCCTTTGGCCAGTACTTCAAGGAAGGCGCCATCACCAATGCGTGGACCTTGCTTACCGGCTCCGTTGATGAGGGCGGCTTTGGCCTAGACCCAGAGCGCTTGTGGGTCACGGTTTACCTGGATGATGATGAGGCCGCCGAAATTTGGCGCGACAAGATCGGTGTTCCAGAAGAGCGCATTCAGCGCCTCGGCATGGAGGACAACTACTGGTCCATGGGTATCCCTGGGCCCTGTGGCCCGTGCTCCGAGATTTATTATGACCGCGGTCCGGAGTACGGCAAGGACGGCGGCCCGATTGCCGATGACAACCGTTACATGGAGATCTGGAATCTGGTCTTCATGCAAAATGAGCGCGGCGAGGGCATTGGCAAGGGCAACTTTGAGATCGTCGGCGAGCTGCCCAAAAAGAACATCGATACCGGCCTGGGCATCGAGCGCGTGGCCTGCATTTTGCAGGACGTAGACAATGTCTATGAAACGGACCTGCTGCGCCCAGTTATTGACGTAGCCGAGGAGCTTACCGGTGCCACTTATGGCGATAACGCCTCCCACGAAGACAACATCCGCTTCCGCGTGGTAGCTGACCATTCCCGTACCGGCATGATGCTCATCCTGGATGGCGTGACCCCTGGCAATGAGGGCCGCGGGTATATCCTGCGCCGCCTGCTGCGTCGCATTATCCGTTCCGCCAAGCTGCTGGGCGCTAAGGGCGCGACTATGGAGCGCTTCATGAATACGGTCATGGACACCATGACCCCGTCTTACCCGGAGATTGCGGACAACCGCGAGCGCATCCTGCGCGTTGCCGTGAATGAGGAAAAGGCCTTCCTGAAGACTCTCGAGTCCGGCACCCGCCTCTTCGATGATGCCGTCCAGGAACTCAAGTCCACTTCCCGCGCGAAGACCGCAAAGGTGCTACCGGGTGAGAAGGCCTTTGAGCTGCACGATACCTACGGTTTCCCCATCGACTTGACCTTGGAGATGGCCCAGGAAGCCGGCCTTGAGGTCGACATGGATGGCTTTAACGACGCCATGGGCGAGCAGCGCCGCCGCGCCAAGGCCGATAACCAGGCCAAGAAGCACGGCCACACCGACCTTTCTCTCTACCGCGACTGGGTAGACAATAACCCCACCGTCTTCACCGGCTTTGAGGAGCTTACTTCCGACGCCCGCGTGATCGGCCTCGTCCGCGGCGGCGAAAAGGTCGACCAGGTGCACGAGGGCGAGCAGGTTGAGGTCATCTTGGACCACACCCCGCTGTACGCCGAAGCGGGCGGCCAGATGGCAGACCGCGGCCGCATTATGGCCGGTGAGTCTTTGCTGGAGGTCAACGACGTTCAAAAGATTGGCAAGAAGCTGTGGGTACACAAGGCCACGGTTACCGCTGGCGGCCTTGACTTGGGTATGTCCGTTGAAGCGGCCGTCGACGAGCAGTGGCGCCACGGTGCTACCCAGGCACACTCTGCTACGCACCTCATTCACGCCGCACTGCGCCAGGTGCTTGGCCCCACCGCCGTCCAGGCCGGCTCCATGAACCGCCCAGGCTACCTGCGCTTTGACTTCAACTACACCGAGCAGCTCAGTCAGGCACAGCTGGAGGAGATCGCTTTGATTACCAACCAGGCAATCGATTCCAATTTTGCGGTCAACACCATTGAGACCTCCCTGGAGGAGGCCAAGGCCATGGGAGCTATGGCACTATTCGGTGAGAACTACGGCAAGGAAGTCCGCGTAGTAGAAATCGGCGGACCGTTCTCCATCGAGCTCTGCGGCGGTACCCACGTTGGTTCCTCCGCTGAAATCGGACCGGTATCCGTGCTGGGTGAGTCCTCCGTTGGCTCTGGTGCTCGCCGCATCGAGGCCTACTCCGGTTTGGATGCCTTCCGTTACTACTCCAAGGAAACTGCCTTGGTAGAAGGCGTGTCCCGCGAGCTCAAGGTGCAGACCGAGGATTTGCCGGATCGCATCGCGCAGCTGTCTGAAAAGCTCAAGGCAGCGGAGAAGGAAATTGAAACCCTGCGCAAGCAACAGCTGGCTGCGCGTGCCACCGAGTTCGTCAGCGCAGCCAAGGACATCAATGGATTCAAGGTCATTGCTCTGACCTTGCCGGAAGGCACCACCGGCGGGGACCTGCGCACCGTTGCTACGGACCTGCGCAACCGCCTGCGCGAGGAAGAAGCCGTTATCGTCTTGGGCGCCGAGGATAAGGGCAAGTTCCCGTTCATCGCGGCGGCTACGGACAAGGCCGTTGGACGCGGCGTGAAGTCCGGGGACATTGTGAAGCAGTTTGGCCAGTACGTCGACGGTCGTGGCGGCGGTAAGCCGGATATGGCTCAGGGCTCTGGTTCTACTGCAGCCGGTGCTGAGCGCGGCTTTGCAGCCGTCAAGGACATGCTCGAGTCCCTATAGGAGTTCGACCGTGGCAAAAGTGGAACCAGATACCCCCGGAGTTGATGACCCGGGGCAGGGCCGCCGGATCGCACTCGATGTCGGTACGGTGCGTATTGGCGTGGCAGTGTCCAATAGGGAAGCCACGCTTGCCACTCCAGTGGAGACCGTGCACCGGGAAACCGGATTCAAGGATCGCGATAAGGGCGATATTGACCGCATCTTGGAACTCATTGATTACTACGATGCAGTTGAGGTCATCGTAGGGTTGCCACGGGACTTGCAGGGAAATGGGTCCAAAAGCGTAAAACATGCTAAAGAAATTGCGTTTCGCATCCGCCGTCGGTTGAATCGAGATGCAAATATAGATAAAGTTCCACCACCAGTACGTTTGGCTGATGAGCGTCTGACTACCGTGGCAGCAACCACCGCGCTGCGCGCGTCCGGCGTGTCCGAGAAGAAGGGCCGTAAAGTCATCGACCAAGCAGCAGCGGTGGAGATATTGCAGACTTGGTTAGATGGGCGCGCGAACGCGCTACGCTCCCATGATGCAATAGACCAGCCTTCAAACTCAGGAGACTAAAACACGTGAGCCGTAACCAAGAACGCCTCGGCCGATCGATGGAGCCGAAATACGTCAAGCGCCGCCAGCGCGGCATTGCCGTTGTCATTGCGTCCATCATCGTTATCCTTGGCGCCCTTATCTACATCGGATTCCGCCTCGGCAATACCTCCGCCGATTATGAAGGAACCGGCAACGGTACCACCCAGCTGGTGGAGGTGCCGGAAGGCTCGTCCATGTCCGAGCTCGGACCTGCATTGGTAGAAAAGAATGTGGTGAAGACGAAAGACGCTTTCGATTCTGCTGCGTCGATGAACCACAGTGCGAGCCAAATCCAGCCGGGTTTCTACCGTCTGCAGGAAGAAATGAGCGCAGACGCAGCGGTCGAGGCATTGCTGGATGAGAATAACCGCGTGGACATGCTCGAGGTGCAAGGTGGTGCCACCTTGGAGGACGTCAAGGTTGTGGGCGGAGACGTTCGCTACGGCATTTACTCCCTGATTTCTGAGGTCAGCTGCAACGATGGCAACTGCCTGAAGAAGGAGGACCTGGAAAAGGTTGCCGCCGAAACCGACCCAGCCGAGCTGGGCGCACCGCAGTGGGCCTTGGACGCTATTAATAAGCGCGGCAATGACCCCAAGCGCATTGAGGGCCTTATCGCGCCAGGCCAGTACGTCTTGGACCCCAATATGGAGGCCAAGGATATCCTCAAGGATCTCATCACCCGCTCCACCAAGCGTTACAACGAAACCAATATTGAAGAACGCGCCCAGGCTATCGGCTTGAGCCCTTATGAGCTGCTTACCTCCGCTTCCTTGGTGGAGCGCGAGGCGCCTGCGGGCGAGTTCGACAAGGTTGCCCGCGTTATCCTAAACCGCTTGGATGAGCCAATGCGCCTGGAGTTTGACTCCACCGTGAACTACGGCTTGGAAGACGTTGAGCTGGCCACCACCGATGAGGCCCGTGGGGAGAAGACCCCGTGGAATACCTATGCGAAGGAAGGCCTGCCGGATACCCCGATTGCTTCTCCTTCGGACGATGCAATCAAGGCTATGGAAGAGCCGGCTGAGGGCAACTGGAAGTTCTTCGTCACCGTGGACCAGGAGGGCACCACCGTCTTCTCCGATACTTACGATGAGCATTTGGGCCGCGTCGATGACGCCATCCGCTCCGGCGTGCTTGACTCCAAGCGCGAAGGCGAGGGCGCTGGTTCCGGCAACGGTGACGCCGCTGCCGAGCAGCCCGCCCAGTAGAGCCACGACGACCACAAAGAGGTAGAACACCATGCCACGTGCGGCTGTCCTTGGTAGCCCCATCGAGCACTCCTTGTCTCCGGTGCTTCACAATGCTGGCTACGAGGCCGCCGGGCTGGCCGGTTGGGACTACACCCGCTGTGAAACATCGGCGGAGGGGCTTCCGGAACTGGTGGCGGCAAGCGACTCAGAGTTTGTTGGTTTCTCCGTGACCATGCCTGCCAAGTTTGCCGCCCTCCGCTTTGCGGATACCGTAAGTGACCGTGCCCAGCTGATTGGCTCGGCAAATACCTTGGTGCGCAGGGCCGACGGTTGGTTTGCAGATAATACCGATACCGAGGGCGTACGCGGTGCACTCGGCGAACTTCTGGGGGATAATCCAGCAGCTCATGCGCTGCTTATTGGCGCTGGGGGCACCGCTCGTCCCGCGTTGTGGGCGCTAGCTGAGCGCGGGGTGAAAAAGGTTACGGTCCTCAACCGTTCCGACCGCAGCTCCGAACTTTTGCCGCTCGCCCAGAACCTAGGGCTGGAACTTTCCTTTGTCAGTTTCGACGGGGACTTATCCGCGCTGGCTCGCACTGTTGATGTCATCGTGTCCACCGTTCCAGCCGCGGCGGTGGAAGACTATGTCTTTGCCATTGCCCACGCACCGGTGCTGGACGTCATTTATGATCCTTGGCCCACGCCGCTGACCATGTGGGCGGCGGCCAATGGGTACAAGACCGTCGGCGGGCATGTCATGCTCGCGCACCAAGCATTTAGCCAGTTCGAGCAATTTACCGGGGTGGCGGCCCCGCGGGAAGAGATGCTGAAGGCATTGAACCAGGAGCTGCAGAAGCGGTCGCAGACGACTAAGTAGGAGGGGCGTCGGCAAGCGCGGCCTGCAACTCCTGTGCAGTAGAAGCTGCAGAATTCGCCATGTAGACAAAGGCACCCAGCGTTTGTTCACAGCGTGCCTTAGTGTGATCCCCGTGCTAATAGTCGGGGGAATTATCTATTGTTTGTGGGCAGCAGCCCTGTGCTGGTGGGATGTTCGGCAGCGCCGATTGCCAGATTGGCTGACGCTTCCAGCTGCGGTGCTGTCGCTTGTCGTGGCGAATTGGAGTGGGCTGTGGTGGCCGGGGATCTACCTCGTGCTGGGGCTGGCCCATGCAGGCGTGGGTGGAGGCGACATCAAACTCGCCTGGCCCCTGGGAATGCTGGTGGGGCATGTGGCTGGGTTTATGGGTGTGGTAGCAGCAAGCGGCAGCGCGTCCCTTCTGACGCTTGTGTGGTCGGCGTGCAGTGGGCAGAAGGAGAGCCCGCATGGTCCTGCAATGTTGCTAGCGGCAACGGTCGTTATCGCATGTGCGCACCCTCTTTGAGGGGGTAGAAGAATTTATTGCGGGGCCAAGTTGGTACCGGATTGGCCAGGCCGTGCGATAATACCCGCATGCTTCGTTGGACTACTGCAGGTGAATCCCACGGCCAAGCTCTTATTTCGATGTTAGAGCACATGCCCGCTGGGGTCCCTATTACCCGCGCCGATATTTCCCATCAGCTTTCCCGGCGCCGCCTAGGTTATGGCCGCGGTGCCCGTATGAAGTTTGAGGCTGATGAGGTCACCGTGCTGGGTGGAGTCCGCCATGGACTCACCTTGGGTAGTCCCATCGCCATCATGATTGGCAATACGGAGTGGCCCAAGTGGACCACCATCATGTCGGCCGATCCTCTGGATATGGACGATGAGGACACTATTAAAGCGATGAACTCCGGCCGCGGTGCCGCCTTGACTAGGCCGCGCCCCGGGCACGCTGACTTTGCCGGAATGGTGAAGTATCGCCACAGGGAAGCGCGCCCCATCCTGGAGCGCTCCTCGGCGCGTGAGACGGCGGCCCGTGTGGCCGCAGCTACCGTGGCGCGCAATTTCCTGCGCGAAACCTTGGGCGTCGAGGTTCTCTCCCACGTGATATCTATTGGTGCTTCCGAGCCTTATCAGGGGCCTGCGCCAGCGTTCGCGGACATCGAGGCTATCGATGATTCGCCGGTCCGCGCCTGCGATAAGGCAGCTGAAGCCTCCATGATTGCGGAAATTGAAGCCGCAAAGAAGCAGGGTGATACCTTGGGCGGCATCGTTGAAGTTGTGGTCGATGGCCTGCCTATCGGGCTAGGCTCGCACATTTCCGGCGATGACCGCTTGGACGCACAATTGGCCAACGCCTTGATGGGCATTCAGGCCATCAAGGGAGTGGAAATTGGCGATGGTTTTGCCGAGGCCCGTCGTCGCGGTTCCGCTGCCCACGATGAGATGGTGCGAACCGAAGAAGGCGTATCCCGCCTTAGCAACCGTGCAGGGGGACTCGAAGGCGGCATGACGAACGGGCAGCAGCTGCGCGTGCGGGCGGCAATGAAGCCGATTTCTACGGTTCCGCGTGCCTTGCGCACTATTGATATGGAGTCCGGCGCTGAAGCTACTGCCATCCACCAGCGCTCAGATGTGTGCGCGGTTCCGGCGGCGGGCGTCGTTGCAGAAGCAATGGTTGCCCTCGTTCTTGCCCGGGCCGTGCTAGAAAAATTCGGTGGCGATAGCCTCGAAGAAACCTCTGCGGCCATCGCCGCGTATGATAAATACGTTTCGGACCGCCTTGCTTTTGACCAGGAGTAAGTTATGACCACCCCAACCGCCGTTACGGGACTGCCCCGTCCACGCGTTGTTTTGGTTGGCCCGCCAGGTGCGGGTAAATCCACCATTGGCCGTCGCCTTTCCCACGCCTTGAGCTGCGAACTGGTGGATTCGGATCACCTTATTGAACAGACTAAGAATAAGCCGTGCGGGGAAATTTTTAGCGAGCTAGGTGAACCTGACTTTCGCGCGCTCGAAGCCGAACACGTTGCTGCGGCACTGCGCACTGGTGGAGTAGTCAGCCTCGGCGGCGGGGCAGTGTTGACAGATTCCACCCGTGAGCTGCTGGAGCGCCATACCGTCATCTTTTTGGATATCTCCCCCGAAGAAGGCGCACGGCGTACATCCGGGGATAGCAATCGGCCGGTGCTTGCGTCCGACAATCCACTCGAGCACTACCGCAACCTCGTGGAGGTGCGGCGCCCGTATTACCAGGAGGTGGCAGATTACCGGGTACGCACCGATGCTCGGACCCCACAGCAGGTGGTGGGCGATATCCTGGGCTTCCTCGATACCTTGTAGATTCCCCGCCGCGCTAACACTAGTTCCTCGCCCCATTGGCTCGGCGGTGAACGGAAAGGACCACCATGCCCAGCATTGCCGTTAATGGACCACAGCCCTATGAAGTTCGCATTGGCACCGATCTCAACTGGGACATCGCGCAGCGCTGTGCACAGATTGGTGCAGTCCAGGCGGGCATTATCTGCCAGCCGCCGCTGCGTGCCGCGGCCGAGCGCTTAGCAGAACTCGTTGCCGCTGAAGGGGTGGAGCCTACGCTTATCGACGTCCCCGATGCCGAGGCCGCCAAGCAGCTCAACGTCATCGGCGGCGTGTGGGATCAGCTGGGGGAGAAGGGCTTTAATCGCCGTGACGTCATCATCGGCCTCGGCGGTGGCGCCACCACCGATTTGGCTGGGTTCGCCGCGGCCGGGTGGATGCGCGGCATCAAGGTCATTCAGGTGCCCACCACGCTATTGGCCATGGTTGACGCGGCCGTCGGCGGCAAAACCGGCATCAATACCGCAGCCGGCAAGAACCTCGTTGGCGCCTTTCATGAGCCAGATTCTGTGTTTGTGGATCTCGAGCGCCTCGAAACCCTGCCCGCGGCGGAAATTGTCGCTGGTTCGGCAGAAATCATTAAAACCGGATTCATCCATGACCCGGTGATCCTTGAGCGCTATGACAGTGACCCCGGCGCATGCGTGGACCCGCAGGGCCATCTTCCAGAATTGATTGAGCGCTCCATTGCGGTGAAGGCTGCGGTGGTGGGCGAGGATCTCAAAGAATCGGGCCTGCGTGAAACGCTGAACTACGGCCATACCTTTGGCCATGCTGTGGAGCGCCATGAACATTATGAATGGCGCCATGGCCACGCGGTGGCGGTGGGCATGATGTTTATCGCCCACCTAGCGCATGCGCGCGGCCTCATTGACGCGGAACTGGTGGAAAAGCACCGCCGGATCCTGCACAGCATTGGGCTGCCGACTACGTATAGGCCAGGGCAGTTCGCGGACCTGTATGAGGCAATGACCCACGATAAGAAGAACCGCGATGGACAGATCCGGTTTGTAGCCTTGACCGGGGTGGGCGAGACCACCCGTCTCGAAGGCCCCAGTACGGAAGAGCTAGAAGCGGCCTACGCCGCGATTTCGGAGTAGAAATGAAGATTATTGTCCTCAACGGCCCGAACTTGAACCGCTTGGGAAAACGGCAACCGGATGTCTACGGCTCCACCACCCTGGCGGATGTAGAGAAGATAGTCTCCTCTCGCGCCGCCGAGCGCGGGGCAGAAGTAGAGTGCTTCCAGTCCAACCATGAGGGTGAGCTCATTGAGAAGGTGCATGCCGCCGCGGATGCGGGACACCCCGTAATAATTAATCCCGGCGGATTTACCCATACCTCAGTGGCCCTGCGGGATGCCCTGGCAGAGGTAGCCGATGGCGCCGGATTCGTAGAAGTGCATATTTCTAATGTGCATGCGCGCGAGCCCTTCCGCCATCACTCCTATCTCAGCCCTATTGCCAGCGGCGTCATCGCGGGGTTGGGTGTCTTCGGCTACGTGGCGGCAGTGGACTACCTCTGCCAATAAGCCCCCACGAACGGGCTGGGCGGCAGCCGGCTAGAAAGAAATCCGCCCATCTGCGGTGGCAGGGTCGATATACTGGGTGGATACTTTCTACACCGCAGTCGACCCAGAAGGATGAAATCATGGCTTTGGCAGATACCCGTTTTAGTGACCGGCGCCGCAAGCTTGCCGCGGAACTAGCCGGCCAGCGCATCGATGCCGTTCTGGTGATCCACCTCACGCACGTGCGCTACCTTTCGGGATTCTCCGGCTCGAATGGCGGGCTACTTTTGCGCAAAGACCTTACCGCGCAGGTTGCTACCGACGGCCGGTATACCACGCAGATTGCCCGCGAAGTTCCTGATCTAGAGGCTGTCCAAGGCCGCGCGGTAGGAAAGGTACTCCTGCAGCAGTTTGCAGATGTCGAGGGGCCGGTTCGAGTCGGTTTTGAAGCCGACTACCTCTCGGTCTCTGAGCTGAAGGACCTGGAAGAGTCCGCCCCAGAGTCAGTTACCTTGGTTCCCATCGCCGGTGTCATTGAAAAAATTCGCTTGGTGAAGGATTCGCTCGAGCTAGAAAAGCTGGAAGAGATTGCCGCGCTGGCTAATCAGGCGCTGGAGGATCTACTCGCCGCTGGTGAGTTGCGTGCCGGCCGCACCGAGCGCCAGGTGGCCGCCGATTTGGAGTACCGGATGCGCATGCTCGGCTCGGAGCGGGTGAGCTTCGATACCATTGTCGCTTCTGGCCCGAATTCGGCGATGCCGCACCATGGTGCCGATGACCGGGTCATCGAGAACGGCGACCTTGTGACCATCGATTTCGGTGCGCACCTGCGCGGGTTCAACTCCGATTGCACCCGCACCTACGTCGTTGGCACGGCGAATGATTTTGCCAAGGAAATCTATGATGTGGTGCTCCGCGCCCAAAAGGCGGGCGTGGCAGCCTCGGTACCGGGCGCTAAGCTTGCCGACGTCGACGCCGCCTGCCGCGATGTCATCTCCGCCGCGGGCTACGGCGACTACTTTGTGCACTCGACAGGCCACGGCGTGGGCCTCGACGTCCACGAGGCTCCGTTCGCGGCACAGACCGGTAAGGGCGAACTCGCCGCCGGCATGACCCTGACCATCGAGCCAGGTATCTATGTGCCAGGCAAGGGCGGCGTGCGCATCGAAGATACGCTCATCATTACCGATGGCGCACCGAAGATCATTACCGCCGCGACGAAGGAATTTACTGAACTGCCCGCCTAGTGAGCCAGCACCTTGGAGTTAAGCAGCTGGGCGACGTTGCGGTTGCCCAGGTGCGTGAGGTGATTAAAGAGGTTGTGCGGTACGGAGTACTCCCACTTGCCGGAAATCCAGCGAGTGCTGTCCGGCGCGCACATGCCGTGATCAATGGAGTCGGCACGTAGGTTGTAGTACTGCACGCCGTTTGCGCGTGCTGCCTTGTACATGGCGCTATTGACGTGGTCCTCACCGGTGCGAACCAGGCCCGCGTAGTCCATGTTGAACCCGGCTTCAGAGGAACCCGGTGCGGAGGTACGCAGCGGGCATACCGCGCCATTGCGGGCGGAGATAGCGGGATAACCTACAACGGTGATGCGGGCATTCGGGGCGGCGTGGCGAATCCGCTGGATCGAATGCTTCATTCCGTCGTAGTAGGGGTTGGAAGAAGAAAGAGATGGGCGCACGATTTCCTGGAAATCATTGGCGCCGAACTGAATTAAAACATTTTTGGTGGCACCATTGAGATCATTATTGGCAATGGCTCCGTTGATCTGTTCCTGGAAGTCCTTGCGGTGCGAGTGGCCGGCGGCCTTCGCCGCAGAGCATGCATAGTTGGCTACGTGCTGACCTGAAACGCGCCCCAATTCGCGGCCAACATTACTCTGACCCTGCGGGCAACCCTGTGGGGACGGCGCGCCAGGAGCGTCTTCGATGCCGTGGGTGGCAGAAGAGAGCGTAGTGCTTGCCGAAGGGGACAGGCTCGAGGTAGTACCAATTTGGCCATAGGTTGGGTTGGCAAAGCCAGAATCGCCGAACATCACAGTCTGGGCGTCTGCCGCCATGGCCTGCGGGGCGGAGAGTGCTGCTACGGCTGCGCCAGTAGCGGTAGCCGCGGCGTAAAGCTTCTTGAGAGGCATCGCAAAAATCCTTGGTAGATATGTGAAAAATTAATAAAGCAAAGTCTTATCGTACAGCGAGTTATTGCTGGATAAAAACCTTTGATTGCTCCCGCGTGTATCCGCTTTGGGCAGGCGAAAGGCCCCGAAAGCCACTCCGCAGAATACTGTGGGGCAGAAACGGGGGACCGGTAATACCCCAAGGGGCAGTTGTCCGGTAGGCTTAAACATTGTTTTCAACCTTTAGTCCACAATTTTCGGGAGTTTAACCGCAATGGCTGATACTACTGATTTCAAGAACGGCCTCGTTCTGAAGATCGACAACAAACTGATGCAGATCGTTGAGTTCCAGCACGTGAAGCCGGGCAAGGGCCCAGCCTTCGTGCGTACCAAGCTCAAGGATGTTGTCTCCGGTAAGACCGTGGACAAGACGTGGAATGCTGGCGTAAAGGTAGAGACCGCTACCGTGGACCGCCGCGATATGACCTACCTGTACAACGATGGCACCAGCTACGTTGTTATGGATGAAAAGACCTTCGAGCAGTTCGAGCTCCCGCCGGAGAAGTTCGGCGATGCCGCTCGCTTCCTGCTGGAGAACATGCGCGTTCAGGTTTCCTTCTACGAGGATGAGGCACTCTTTGCAGAACTGCCTATCTCCGTAGACCTCAAGGTAGAGCACACCGAACCTGGCCTGCAGGGTGACCGTTCTTCCGGCGGTACCAAGCCCGCCACCCTGGAAACCGGTGCTGAAATCCAGGTTCCGCTGTTCATCGAGATCGGCAATGTTCTCAAGATTGATACCCGTACCGGCGAGTACCTCTCCCGTGTTAACAACTAGGGCATTTGACTGTGTCTGATAACACCCCTAAGCGCGATATCAACTACAAGCGGCACACCGCGCGGTACCGCGCACGTCGCCGCGCCGCGGACATCCTGTACGAGGCTGAGAATCGAGACATCGATCCCGTAGCCATCGTGGAGGATCGCATCGCCTTGGCACGTGAGGATCGCAATGCGGTAGCGCCTGTGGCCGAATACACGCAGGTGATTGTCAAGGGCGTCGCTGAAGAGCTGGATGCCATCGATGACACCATCTCTCGCTTCCTTGCGGAGGACTGGGAGCTGCACCGTATTCCCGCAGTAGACCGCGCTATCCTGCGCGTTTCGGTTTGGGAGCTACTCTTCAATCCCGATATTCCTACCGCTACTGCGGTCGTGGAAGGTGTGGAAATCGCCTCTCAGTACTCCAATGAGCAGGCAGCACCGTATATCCACGCGGTATTGGACGATGTGGCGCAGTCCCGCTCCGCCGAAAGCCCGATGTCTGCAGAACACCAGGGCCTAGAGGAAGAGGAACACGATGCTGCTGCGGCTAAGGACACGACGGATGCCGTTCCACCAGCCGAATCGGCAGAGACTGCGAGCAACGCAACCGCGACTGATGAGGATTCTGAATCTGCGGAAGACTCGGCCGAGTAGCACCGTCGAGTAGTACTCGCGCCCTTTTATCGTGAGCCAATTTTCCGCCTGCGGTCGGCTTGGTAGAAACACCAGGCTGGCGGCGGGCGGTATTTTGTACCATGGCAGGCATGGGCAAATTCAAGATTCATGATGCGCTGGGTCTGAGAGCAGGGAAGAACTTCCGCCTCGCTGATGTAGACCCTGCCGCTACGCCAGGTTTTAGTGGCTCTAAGGCCGATCTTGCTGCTCGCTTTGCACGTTACGACGAAGAGCTTTATGAGCTCCAAGAGCGTCTTTTTGCTAATGGCCGCGCGCATGAAGGTAGCGCGCCGTCTTTACTGGTGGTTTTGCAAGGGATGGATACCTCCGGCAAGGGCGGCGCCATCCGTAATGTCTTTTCGGTCTTTGACCCGCAAGGCACCAAAACTGTGGGCTTTGGCAAACCGACGGACGAGGAATTGGCGCACGACTTTTTGTGGCGCATTCGCAAACATGACCCCTTGCCGGGCCAGATTGTGGCGTTCGACCGCTCCCATTATGAAGATGTGCTCATCCAGCGGGTACATAAATGGGTAGACGAAGACGAAGTGGACCGCCGTTTTACAGCCATACGGGACTATGAGCAGGAACTTGCCGGCCGCAACGTTAAGATTTTAAAGATATTTCTGCATATCTCTCCGCAGTTCCAAAAAGAAAACCTCCTGGAGCGCACCGAACGCGAGGACAAATATTGGAAATACGATCCATCCGATATTGAGGAGCGCGGATTTTGGGACGAGTACATGGCTGCTTATGAAGATGCCATTCGCCGAACAGATGAAATCTGGGCACCGTGGTATGTCCTCCCCACGGACAATAAGAAATACGCCCGCATGGCGTTGAAATTCCTCATCGTGGACGCGTTGCGCCACCTAGAGCTTTCTTGGCCTGCACCGGATTTTGATCCTGAGCAAGAACGCCAACGCATTCTCGACGCCGAGTGAATGTCCACAAGAAAAGCTCCCTTTCTGCCGCCCAATCCCGCATGAGGAATGGAAGGCTAAGGGAGCTTGTTTCTTAGGCGGCGTTAGTTAACTCGTGGCATCTCCAGCACCGGAGTTATTGCCTTCCGTGCCGGCTTTGCCAGCAGTTTCGGAGCCAAGCTTGGCCATTTCTTCCGCAGCAGAGACCATGGCGTCCTGTCCACGGATTACGCCGTCTACTGCAGATTTCAAGGCTGCCTGCAGCTGCTCATCGGTCATGCCGGCAGCGGCAGGGATATCGCGCTCGGTGCGCACCACGAGCATGTCATCGTGCTCCGAGATAACTGCACGCGCACCGAAGGCGACGGAGTTGATCTGGTTAGCCGCGAGAAAGAGGCCGGCGTCGGCCTTGGAATAGGCGGCGTCGGTAGGCACATCGCAACGGACAATAACCACAGAATCAAGGACCGCGAACATAGTGGGCAGGCCATTGAGGTTGGCGGTAGCTGCCTCAATATCGCTGTCCATCTTGGTCAATTCGATATCGAAGCTGCGCATGGCCTCGACAACGCGGTCAAGGGTAATCTCCGGCAGGTTGTTTTCGGTAGAGGCATTAGTCATGGTTGTGCTCCTCCCAAGTCACGAGCTGTGGGTAGTGTTCTTCCACGAAGGCGAACGACTGCAGCATAGAATCCAGCGTGGACATCACGAAGGCGCCGATCTGATTGCGGGACAAACCGTGGGCAATGTTGATCTCGCGCACGCCGGAAACGGCGAGGTTATTCTCGGCAGCTTCAAAGAAGCGCAGGGTCGGCGCGAAGTGCTGCTGGTTCCACTGGTTGAGCATCGTCAACAGGGTTGGTCCCTCAGAAGAAGGCACATTGCCGCGCCAAACGGAATCCGCCACGAGCACATCATCGCGCACCTGCATGGCGATGGCGACGTTGGAGAATCCCGTGCGCAGAATCTGCACGGTCTCTTCCTCGCTCACTGGCTGCTCTTCGAGGCGGTATTCCAGGTTCTCGGATTCAAAGATCTCGCCGATGCGCTCGAGAGTTACGGGCTCTACCGGCGTATCGGGATACAGGGTTGGTTCTTCAGACACTTAAGTAGTCTCAATCCATGTACTAATCGGGGATAAAGGTCAACCTTTACTAGTTTACCTAACTGAACTGATGCTTTCCGCCCGTCCAGGAATGCCGCGGGTCTTGTCCGTCACTCGGCTCACAACTCGACGTGGCCGACGGCCGATTGAGCCGGGCCGCAGTTTCCCATTCCGCAAGTCCAGTGGTGCACATACGTGTTAGTGGACTGCCCAGCTGAGGACGGACAGCGGTCAAACGCATGGCAATCACTAGGCTCGAGCATCTGAGCGAGACAAACCACAGTGGAGCCCACCCTCGCTGCTACCTCGGAGTCCATGAGTCTCTCCGATTTCTCTCAGCTCGTCCCCCGGCGTGATCATTTCCTGCCGTGACGAGCACTGGCTGGTCAGCAACGTCGCGCTTACCGCTGATGGTTTCCGAATTCGTGCGCGTGGTGTGAGTGATTACGTGCGTGATACAACGGCCACTTTCTTCACCGCACTTGATGATATTGCGGTTTTCGACCCGGCCAATGTCGCGGTGACCCCGGGTGAGTCTTCGCTTTTTCGGCATATTCGCTTGTGGTTGGAGTCGACGCTGCGCCGCACGCCGGTGCCGCTGTACCAAAAGCAGCTGGAGGTGGCCACGCAGATGCTGGCGGACCCGCTGGATTATCAGCTGTCTGCGGTGAAGTTGGCGCTTTCAGATGAGCGCCTGTAGAGGCAGGAGGAGGATGCCGGCGCCCATGGCTGTCCCAAACAGCGCGAGCACCCAACTCCAGGCGGGGCCTTCGGACTTGGTGGCTGCACTGCTTATCGACGCCGACCCGGCAGCACTATCGCCGGTGCCATTTGCGTGGGGCTTGGAACTAGTCATCGATTCTACTTTCTAAAACTCCACCTCGTTGCGGAAATCGAGCGGGTCATACAGTGGCTGCAGTCCCGGCCGCGACCGAGCTCGTCCGAGCCAATCGCTAATATTTCTATGACTGCGGCTCTCAATTTCTTAGTGATGCTTAGTGGTGCAGTTTGGCGACAAGCTCCTCATGGTGCCTCTTAGCTTCATCTCCTCACAGGATATCGTCGAAAAGCAGCTCTCTACGGTTGCTCGGTGTAAGCCGCTCATGCGCGCGCTCGGTACACGCCCCATCGCCCGGCGGAGCTTGCCAACGCCCCGTCCCTCCACCACTGCGACGACTCTAACGGTGGCGGGCATCGCGGCCCGCTAGCGAGTCGGGGGTATAACTTGGGGTGGGATGGTGCCTCTGCGCGAATTTTAGGGTTCGGGGCGTGAGGGTGTAGGTACGGCGTGCAGCGCACGGGGGGGAGTAAGGCGTTTCTGCTACTGAGAATCGAAGTCCTCAACGATGAGGCTTGCAGCATGCTCGCGGAGGTAGTCGCGCATGTATGGCAAAGCGAAGTCGACTTCGCCGTGGCCGGTGGTGGTGATCATTTCGGCGTCGAGAAGCCGGCGGCGGTAGTTGCCCACATAAGAATCTGTTTTATTGAAGCGAGCCTTGATATCCGATATTTTGGTGGGGCCATCATTTTGGGCCATGTAAACCAAGAAGCTTCGGTCGACGTTCGAGAGGTCCGATAGTGCCGGCTCGTGGACAAGCTGGCCGAGCTTGCGCTGCGCAGTTGCGACTGCTCGCTGAGCAGAGTCAATGGAAATTTCGGAGCCGTCATCCGAAATGCGTTCTTTTTCCCTAAATGAGCATTGGCCAACGAGTTGAATCATGAATGGGTAACCATGACATGCCTCGACTGCGGTTTTAAGAGCGTCCTGTGACCATGAGGTTGCGGCGCTGTGGAGGGGCTCTTCCAATGCTTCACGAACATCCGAATCGGAGACTCTACCTAGCTCAATGCGGTTTGCGCGGCGAAGGAAAGTGACTGGATTGGCATCGCCGTGGCTGTTTATCTTCCCGGAAAGCAGCGGCCTGATTGAAGATGGGATGCCCGCCATGACTACGGAAATGTCTTCACCCTCACGGATGAGGTGCTGTATTGTGGCCCCGAACTCTATGAGCTCTTGGCTGCGTTGGTGGTGCATCTCATCCAGAGTTACGAGCACTCCGCCGGGCTCCTGGCGGGCTTTCCGGTCCAGTTCGCGTTTATAAGCCAGCAGATCCTTAAGCGCATTGCGTAGCGAGTATGTTGATTCCGCGATAGCGCGGGTATCCCAATTAAGTCCGCCGCCAATGCCGAGGATGGAGACGTTGAGCCCCTTGAGTTGCTTCCTGTCCTGGGACAGGCGTTGGATAATGCTGCTGCGGAAGCGCTCAACAAAACCGGTTGTTGCAGTATCGCTGAGCGTGAGCCAGCCGCGCGCGAGTGCTTCATCTTCGAAAGCGTTGAGCAGGACGGTTTTCCCGATGCCGCGGGGGCCAATGATGAGAGAGATTCTCTCATGGGCGCCGGGTCCCTCATCGAGTGCAAAACCGAAATCATCAATGGCATCGCTGCGACCAACCAGCAACGGGGGAGTCGCGCCAAGGGTGGCTGTAAAGGGATTGGTGTGCTTTGGCTTCATGCTCTCACTATAAGCCACAGGGCTTTTGAAGTCTTGTGAAGTTTATGAAGGTTTTGAATTCTTTGAAGTTTGTGAAGAGCTTTGAAATGTGAGCAAAAGGACGTACGGCTCCTCCGGGGGCACTATTGCGTTGAGGGAGCCTAATTCAGTCGGTCTGCGGAGGATTGAAGACGACGCACATAAATGAAGTAGCGAAAGCCACCGGGTGGAAACAAGCCATCAACCAACTAGCCGTGGCTTACCCCAACCGATTCGCGGATTACTTGTAAACCAAGCCTCCGCACACAAAGAATCGGACACCCTCCTCGCGCGGGGCGGGAACTATGTGTTCGGCGGAAAAACTCACTGCTTGATGTGCCTCCTTCCTTACGCCCTCACCCAAATGGTGGGGAAGGTGCTAGAGTATTTTGTGTCTAACAGCATAGACATTTTTGAGACCATCAACCGGCATCCTTTAAAGACCGCACCGTGAGGCGGGGAAGGAGGTCACGATGAGTGGAACTGACGCTACCGCGAACAAGCTAGAGCTTTTAAGCTCCGATGATGTTTCGCGTACCGTTGCACGCATCGCGCACCAGATTATTGAAAAAACGGCGCTCGATTCCGCGGACGCACCGCGGGTCATTCTGCTTGGCATTCCCTCTGGTGGCGTGCCACTTGCACAGCGCCTAGCGCACAAAATTGAAGAATTTTCTGGGGTTGCAGTCCCATGGGGCTCCCTCGATATCACTCTTTACCGCGATGACCTTTTGAATAAGCCGCATCGCGCACTCCAACCGACGACGATTCCCACCGGCGGCATCGATAACTCCACCGTCATTTTGGTGGACGATGTGCTGTATTCCGGCCGCACTATCCGCGCCGCCTTGGACGCGTTGAGTGACGTGGGCCGTCCGGACATCATTCAGCTGGCCGTCTTGGTAGATCGCGGCCACCGCGAGGTTCCTATCCGCGCCGATTATGTGGGTAAGAATCTGCCCACAGCGCGAGAAGAAGATGTCACCGTATACAACAGCGAGATTGACGGCCGCGACGCGGTCGTATTGACCCGAGCCGCCGCTACTACTAGTGGAGCTGGCTCCGAAGCGGGGGAGGCATAACCATGAAGCACCTCATCGACATGGCAGAGCTGGACCGAAGTGAAATTATCGGTCTGATGGATGAAGCGGATCGCTTCCGTGAGGCCCTGGAAGGCCGCGAGGTAAAGAAGCTGCCGACCCTGCGGGGCCGGACCATCTATACGCTCTTTTATGAAAACTCCACCCGCACCCGCTCTTCCTTTGAAACCGCCGGCAAGTGGATGTCCGCGGACGTCATTAATCTGTCAGCCTCCAGCTCTTCGGTAAAGAAGGGCGAGTCTCTGAAGGATACGGGTCTTACCTTGGCCGCCATCGGCGCCGATGCGATCATCATGCGCCACCCTTCCTCTGGTGCGCCGCAGCAGCTGGCCCAGTGGGTAGCCCCTAACGGTAAGGGACCTTCGGTGATCAACGCGGGCGACGGCGCGCACCAGCACCCAACCCAGGCGCTGCTCGACGCCGTCACGATGCGCCAACGCCTAGGACTACACAGTGAGGAAGGCTTTGCCGGCCTGAAGGTAAAGATCGTGGGCGATTGCCTGCACTCGCGCGTCGTGCGCTCCAACGTAGATTTGCTCACCACTCTCGGCGCTGACGTAACCCTCGTAGGCCCAGCCACCCTCATGCCCTTTGGAGTAGAGAATTGGCCGGTGCGTGTGTCGTATGACTTTGATGCGGAAGTCGCAGACGCCGACGTCATCATGATGCTGCGCGTGCAGCAAGAGCGCATGAACGGCGGCTTCTTCCCCTCCCATCGCGAATACGCCAACCTCTTTGGCCTATCCAAGGAGCGCGCGGCGGCCATGCACAAGGACGCCATCGTCATGCACCCCGGCCCGATGCTGCGCGGCATGGAGATTAACTACGGCGTCGCAGATTTGGACAAAACTGCGGTCCTACAGCAGGTACACAACGGTGTGCACGCCCGCATGGCGGTGCTGTTTACCCTGCTGACCAATGGCGAAAACGCCGGCATCTAAAACCGCGACCCACACTCAACTTTAGGGAGAGACAATGACTACTTACCCGGAAACCGGTCGCCTTTCCGCGCCGGCGGAATCCCCACTGGTGATTAAGAATGTGCGCCTGTACGGCGAAGGCGAGCCCACCGATGTCGTGGTCAAGGACGGCATCATCGCTACCATCGGCGCTACGGCAGAAGCCGAGGATGCACAGGTCATCGACGGCCAGGGCAACGTGCTCTTGCCAGGTCTGGTGGATATGCACGTGCACCTGCGCGAGCCCGGTCGCGAGGATACCGAGACTATCGAGACCGGCTCCAAGGCTGCCGCCAAAGGCGGTTTCACCGCAGTGTTTACCATGGCTAATACCAACCCAGTGACCGACCAGCCGATCATCGCTGAGTCCGTATGGGCCAAGTCCCAAGCACTGGCGCTGTGCGACGTCCACCCGGTGGGCTCCATTACCAAGGGCCTGGAAGGCAAGACCCTTACAGAGTTCGGCATGATGGCTCGTTCGGACGCCAAGGTGCGCATGTTCTCCGATGACGGCAAGTGTGTCCAGGATCCGCAGCTAATGCGTCGTGCTTTGGAATACGCCAAGGGCATGGACGTGCTGCTGGCTCAGCACGCCGAGGATGACCGCATGACCGGTGGTGCTTCCGCCCATGAAGGCGAGACCGCGGCCAAGCTCGGCCTGCGCGGTTGGCCGCGCGTGGCGGAGGAATCCATCGTGGCCCGCGACGCCCTATTGGCGCGCGACTACGGCAACCGCGTGCACATCTGCCACGCCTCGACCCAGGGCACCGTGGAGCTACTGAAGTGGGCAAAAGAGCAGGATATTCCGCTCACCGCCGAGGTAACCCCGCATCACCTGTTGATGACCGATGACAAGCTGCGCACCTACGATGGCCTCTTCCGCGTCAACCCGCCGCTGCGCGAACAGCGCGATACTGAGGCCCTGCGCGAGGCGCTGCTCAATGGCACCATCGACTGCGTCGCCACCGACCACGCCCCGCACGGCTCCGAAGACAAGTGCGTGGAGTTTGAAAATGCCCGCCCTGGCATGTTGGGCCTGGAATCTTCTTTGGCCGTCATCGCCAAAATCTTCGTCGAGACTGGCCTGGCCGATTGGCGCTTTGTTGCCCGCGTCATGTCCGAGCGCCCTGCAGAAATCACCCGCCTGCCGGGCCACGGCCGTCCCATCGCAGAAGGCGAGCCAGCTAACTTGACCATTGTGGACCCAGACCACCACTGGGTTTCTGATTCCTCCACGCTGGCCTCCAAGTCCGAAAACAACCCGTACGCTGGCGAAGAATTTGGTGCCCGCGTTACCCACACCATTTTGCGAGGCGCCGTCACTTTTGACTTGGCAGCCTCCGAAGAAGACTAACCTTGCACACTGAAACCACCTATATGGCAGAGAAAGGCCACGACGTGACTGATAGAACCCCAGCAATCCTCGTTCTCGCGGACGGGCGCACCTTCCGCGGTTATGGCTTTGGCGCCACCGGCACCACCTTGGGCGAGGCCGTATTCACCACGGCGATGACTGGCTACCAGGAAACCATGACGGACCCGTCCTACCACCGCCAGATCGTGGTATCCGCCGCGCCGCACATTGGCAATACCGGTTGGAATGATGAGGACAACGAGTCCCACGGAAACCGCATCTGGGTTGCTGGCCTCGTTATTCGCGACCTTGCACAGCGCGTATCCAACTGGCGCGCAGAGCGCAGCTTGAGTGAGGAAATGGAAAAACAGGGTGTCATTGGCATTCGCGGCATCGATACCCGCACCTTGGTACGCCACCTGCGCAACTACGGCTCCATCGCCGCCGGCCTGTTCTCCGGCGAAGATGCTCAACGCCCGGTAGAGGAGCTGCTCAAGGAAGTTAAGTCCCAGGACTCTATGGAAGGCGCCGACCTCGCCGCGGAGGTTTCTACCGACGAGCCGTACACGGTTGAAGCCGTAGGGGAGAAGAAGTACACCGTCGTTGCCTTCGACATGGGTGTTAAGACCGCAACCCCGCGCCACTTCTCCCAGCGCGGCATCGAAACCATCGTCGTGCCCGCAAATACCTCCTTTGACAAGGTGAATTCCTATAACCCGGATGGCGTCTTCGTCTCCAACGGCCCGGGCGACCCGGCTACCGCCGAAGAAATGGTGGGCATCATCAAGCGGGTGCTCGAAGCCAAGATCCCGTTCTTCGGTATCTGCTTTGGCAACCAGCTCCTGGGCCGCGCGCTTGGCCTGGACACCTACAAGATGAAGTTCGGCCACCGTGGCATCAACGTGCCGGTGCGCAATAACGTGACCGGCAAGATCGACATCACCTCCCAGAACCACGGCTTCGCGCTGAAGGCGCCGGAAGGCTATGACCTAAACAGCAACGACGCCGAGTTCGCCACCGATTTCGGCCCCGCGCAGGTCACTCATATCTGCCTCAACGACGACACCGTGGAGGGCGTGGCATTGCGCAACGGCATGGCTTACTCCGTGCAGTATCACCCAGAGTCCGCGGCGGGCCCGCACGATGCCAACCCACTATTCGATCAGTTTGAAGAACTGATGGCTAACCACACCCCAAATAAGTAGACAACCAGGAAAAGGAAGAATAACTATGCCAAAGCGCAACGACATCAACCACGTCCTGGTCATCGGCTCCGGCCCAATCGTCATCGGCCAGGCTTGCGAGTTCGACTACTCCGGCACCCAGGCCTGCCGCGTGCTCAAGGAAGAGGGCCTGCGCGTAACGCTGGTCAACTCCAATCCGGCCACCATCATGACCGACCCTGAGTTTGCGGATCACACCTATGTCGAACCCATCGAGCCGGACTACATTGAAAAGATCCTGGTCAAGGAGCGCGAAGAGGGGCACCCCATTGACGCTGTGTTGGCTACCTTGGGCGGCCAGACTGCGCTGAACGCCGCAGTTCAACTTGACCGCCAAGGAATTTTGGACAAGTACGGCATTGAGCTCATCGGCGCCGATATTGACGCCATCGAGCGCGGCGAGGACCGCCAGAAGTTCAAGGACATCGTCGCCTCCATCGGCGGTGAGTCCGCCCGCTCCGCCGTGTGTCACAACATGGAAGAGGTCCACGAGACCGTCGACAAGCTTGGCCTGCCTGTCGTAGTCCGCCCGTCCTTCACCATGGGTGGTTTGGGCTCCGGTCTGGCCTTCAATAATGAGGACTTGGACCGCATTGCCGGCGGCGGCTTGGCCGCATCCCCCGAGGCCAACGTGCTCATTGAGGAATCCATCCTGGGCTGGAAGGAATACGAGCTCGAGCTCATGCGCGATGGCGACGACAACGTCGTAGTTGTTGCCTCCATCGAAAACGTCGACGCCCTCGGCGTGCACACCGGCGATTCCGTCACCGTCGCCCCGGCGCTGACCCTCACTGACCGTGAGTTCCAGAAGATGCGTGACTTGGGCATTGCCATCATCCGCGAGGTCGGCGTCGATACTGGCGGCTGCAATATCCAGTTCGCGGTCAACCCGGATGACGGCCGCATCATCGTCATCGAGATGAACCCGCGCGTGTCCCGTTCCTCCGCGCTGGCATCCAAGGCCACCGGTTTCCCGATTGCTAAGCTGGCGGCCAAGCTCGCCATTGGCTACACCTTGGACGAGGTGCAAAACGACATCACCGGCGAGACCAAGGCTGCCTTCGAGCCGACCCTGGACTACGTCATTGTCAAGGCCCCGCGCTTTGCTTTTGAGAAGTTCCCGGGTGCCGATGACACCTTGACTACCACCATGAAATCCGTGGGCGAGGCCATGGGCATCGGCCGTAACTACATCGCGGGCCTGAACAAGGTCATGCGTTCTTTGGAAAACAAGCCGAACGGCTTTTGGACCAAGCCGGATGAGTACTTCGCCGGCGAGCGTGCCACCGACCTGCAGGCGGTGCTCAAGGACCTGGAGCGCCCAACCGAGGGCCGCATGTACGACATCGAGCTGGCCCTTCGCCTCGGCGCTTCTGTAGATGAGGTACATAAGGCCTCCGGCGTTGATCCCTGGTTCATCGCTGAGCTGGCTACGTTGGTGGCCTTCCGCCAGGAGCTTATCGACGCCCCAGTGCTCACCGAGGAACTTTTGCGCGAGGCCAAGGTCTTTGGGCTTTCCGACGCCCAGATTGCCGCCCTACGCCCCGAATTCAACGGCGAGGATGGCGTACGTAGCCTGCGCTGGCGCATGGGTATCCGCCCCGTGTACAAGACCGTAGATACCTGTGCCGGCGAATTCGAAGCACAGACCCCGTACCACTACAGCTCCTATGAGCTTGACCCGGATGCCGAGACCGAGGTTCGCCCGGCACCGGAAGGCTCCAAGGGTAAGGTCATCATTTTGGGCTCCGGCCCTAACCGCATTGGTCAAGGTATCGAGTTTGACTACTCCTGCGTTCACGCGGCCCTTGAGCTCTCGGAGCAGGGCTACGAGACCGTCATGGTCAACTGCAACCCGGAGACCGTCTCCACCGACTATGACACCGCAGACCGTCTCTACTTCGAGCCGCTGACCTTCGAGGACGTCATGGAGGTTTACCACGCGGAGGCTGCTTCTGGTGACGTTGCTGGCGTGATTGTCCAGCTGGGTGGCCAGACTCCGCTGGGCCTTGCTGCCCGCTTGGAGGAGGCAGGCGTTCCGGTCGTGGGCACCGGCCCGGCAGCTATCGACTCCGCCGAGGACCGCGGCGAATTCGGCAAGGTCCTCGACGAGGCAGAATTGGCAGCACCGGAATACGGCACCGCCACCTCCTTCGCTGAGGCCCGCGAGGTTGCTTCCTCCATCGGCTACCCAGTACTGGTTCGTCCGTCCTACGTGCTGGGCGGCCGCGGTATGGAAATCGTTTACGACGAAAAGGCGCTGGAAGACTACATCGAGCGTGCCACCGAGCTGTCTCCGGACCACCCGGTTCTGGTGGACCGCTTCCTAGACTCCGCCATCGAGATTGACGTTGATGCCCTGTGCGACGGCAACGAAGTCTACCTGGGCGGCGTCATGGAGCACATCGAGGAGGCTGGTATTCACTCCGGTGATTCCTCCTGCGCGCTGCCGCCGATGACCCTTGGACCAGAGGACATTGAAAAGGTCCGCACCTCCACCCGTCTGCTGGCGGAAGGCATTGGCGTTAAGGGTCTGATGAATGTCCAGTTCGCCTTGAAGGATGACATCCTCTACGTCATTGAGGCCAACCCACGTGCTTCCCGTACCGTGCCGTTTGTCTCCAAGGCCACCGGCGTACCACTGGCTAAGGCAGCCTCTCGCGTCATGATGGGCTCGAGCATCGCGGATCTGCGCGCCGAAGGCATGATTCCTTCCGAATATGACGGTGGTTCTCTGCCACTCGAGCACCCGATTGCCGTCAAGGAAGCAGTCTTGCCATTCAACCGCTTCCGCCGCCCCGATGGCAGCCTGCTCGATACGCTGCTCTCGCCAGAGATGAAGTCCACCGGTGAGGTTATGGGCTTGGCTACCAACTTCGGTGCGGCCTACGCCAAGGGCGAAATCGCGGCTTTTGCCGTGCCGCCCACGGAGGGCACTATCTTCGTATCCGTGGCCAACCGCGACAAGCGCACCCTGATCTTCCCGATCCAGCGCTTGGCCCACATGGGCTACAACATTGTCGCCACCGCCGGTACGGCGCAGATGCTGCGCCGCAACGGTATCGAGTGCGAGGTTGCTGCCAAGGTCTCTGAGGCCAAGGACGGCGAAGAGTCCATCGTGGATAAGATCTTCAATGGCGAGATCGACTGGATTCTCAACACGCCTGCTGGCTCTGCCGGTGCACGCCACGATGGCTACGATATCCGCGCCGCCGCCGTGCACACGGAAATCCCACTGGTGACCACCGTGCAAGGCGTAACCGCAGCTGTCCAGGGCATCGAAGCGATGCGCATTGGAAACCTGCAGGTGCGTGCACTCCAGGAGCTTGAGCATGGCCCACAGCACTAAAGGATTTGGCGAGCGGCTAGAAGAAGCCGGTCAGGAACGCGGGCGCCTGTGCGTTGGCATCGACCCACACCCATATCTCTTAGAAAAGTGGGGGTTGGGGCCCACCGCTGATGGTCTGCGGACCTTTAGCATGCGCTGCGTTGAAGCCTTTAGCGATACCGCCGCCTTGGTAAAGCCACAGGTTGCCTTCTTTGAGCGCTTTGGCTCGCAGGGCTTTGCGGTCCTCGAAGAAGTCCTGGCTTCCCTGCGGGAAGCGGGGTGCCTTACTGTTGCCGATGCCAAGCGCGGCGATATTGGCTCCACCATGGCCGGCTATGCAGATGCGTGGCTCGGCGATAGTTCGCCGCTGCGCGCAGATTCCGTGACCGTGTCGCCCTATCTAGGCGTTGGCGCACTGGGGCCGGTTTTCACCAAGGCCGAAGAAACCGGGCGCGGTGTATTCGTCCTGGCGGCTACTTCCAACCCGGAGGCACGTGCCATCCAGTCGGTCCCGGTGGGCGAGGAGAGCACCATCGCTCAAGGCGTCGTCGATGAATGCGCCGCGTTCAATGTCGGGGCGCACAAGGCTGGCAAGCCTGGCGATGTCGGCGTAGTCGTCGGCGCTACGTTGGACAATCCGCCGCGCCTCGATGCGCTCAATGGTCCGGTTCTTCTGCCCGGCGTTGGCGCCCAGGGCGCTGGCCCAGAGCAGGTGCACGACATTGTTTCTGCTCATCCATCGCTGGGATTCGCCAATGTGTCCCGAGCAGTGCTGGAGCAGGGTCCTGGCGTCGCTGACCTGCGCAAAGTGGTTGCTCAGGTGGCGGCAGAGTTTCGGGACTAATAGGGGCGGCGTGGCTGATTATCGGCCGCGCCGTTTACCTGGTACTTTGTTTAAGGTATGTGCGGTGACGTGCTAAAATAGGCGTGCTTTTGGACCCGCTAATCGTCGCCGTTCAATGAGTAGTGCTAGGATTGCCAGAAGTCGGTTTGCTCGAAGGTTATTAATATCTTTCCGCGGTGTATTAGCTGCGTTAGGCAACCGTAATCTGGTACCAAGTACTAGACGTAATAGAATCAATCTAATGAATCGGAGGAAACCCGTGGCCCTTCCAAAGTTGACTGATGAGCAGCGCAAGGAAGCTCTCGCAAAGGCCGCTGAGGCCCGCAAAGCTCGCGCCGAGCTCAAGGCTGCACTCAAGCGCGGCGAGACCGACCTGAAGGACGTGCTCGAAAAGGCCGAGACTGATGAGATCATCGGCAAGACCAAGGTTTCTGCACTCCTCGAGGCTCTGCCGAAGGTTGGCAAGGTCAAGGCTAAGGAAATCATGGAGGACCTGGAGATTGCTCAGACCCGTCGTCTGCGCGGCCTGGGTGAGCGTCAGCGTCGTGCTCTCCTCGAGCGTTTCGGTTACGGCGAATAGTCACAACCATGGCTGACGCAACTGCACGCGGGCGCCTCGTCGTTCTGGCGGGGCCTTCCGCAGTGGGAAAATCCACCGTAGTTTCGCGTCTGCGCAGTGACGTCGAGGGGCTGTACTTCAGCGTGTCTATGACCACGCGCCAGCCCCGCCCCGGGGAGCAGGACGGTGTCGACTACTTCTTCGTCACCCCAGAAACCTTCCAGCAGCGAATCGATGCCGGGGAGATGCTCGAATGGGCTGATATCCACGGCGGATTGCAGCGCTCTGGAACGCCCGCCCAGCCGGTAGAGGAAGCTTTGGCCGCTGGCCGGCCGGTGCTCGTTGAGGTTGACCTCGCGGGTGCTCGGAATGTTAAGAAAGCGCTGCCGGAGGCAGACCTGGTCTTTTTGGCACCCCCGTCATGGGAGGTACTTGTGGAGCGGCTCACCGGCCGCGGTACCGAGCCGCAAGACGTCATTGACCGTAGGTTGCAAACTGCGCATGAGGAACTAGCCGCAAAGGACGAGTTCGATCACGTCGTTGTGAACGAGGATCTGGACGAGGCAGTATCTGCCATTAGTGATATCCTGCGGGCATAGACCTCCTTTTTGACCATCTTCAATCAAAGTAAAGGTGCATGTGACTAACGTGACCACCCCTTCTAGCACTGAAGCCGCAAAGGCGGAACCAGTATTTGATGATCCGATCGGTATTACTGATCCCCCGATCGATGAGCTTCTGGACAAGGTTTCCTCTAAGTACGCTTTGGTCATCTTTGCCGCTAAGCGCGCACGCCAGATCAATAGCTACTACCAAGAGCAGGATGAAGGTGTCTTCGAGTTCGTAGGCCCGCTGGTTACCCCAGAGCCAGGCGAAAAGCCTTTGTCCATCGCATTGCGCGAGATTGATGCTGGCCTGCTTGACCACGAGGAAGGCAAGTAGCTAGCACTAAGCGTGTAATAGCTTTAAGGCTCCACGCGCCGCCACGGAAGTGCATTCCTGAATTGGGGTGTACCTCTTGGTTGCGGCGGGTGGAGCCTTTCTCTATGTCGGCAGGTACCATCGTGCGGTGTGACTGATAAAGATTCCTCTCGCAATATTGTTCTCGGCGTCGCTGGCGGCATCGCGGCCTACAAGGCGTGCCACCTCCTGCGCAATCTCAAAGAGGCGGGCGATGACGTCCGCGTTGTCCCCACAGAAAGTGCACTGAACTTCGTGGGCGCGGCTACGTTTGAGGCTCTATCCGGCCACCCCGTCTCCACGAGCGTGTTTGAGGCCGTGGATGAGGTGCAGCACGTCAACGTAGGACAGCGTGCGGATGCAGTGGTCATTGCGCCCGCCACCGCAGACCTTATCGCGCGCTTGGCTGCAGGCCGGGCAGACGATTTGCTCACCGCCACCGTGTTGGTCGCGACGTGCCCGGTTATTGTGGCCCCGGCCATGCATACTGAGATGTGGCATAATCCCGCTACGCAGGACAACGTGGCTACTTTGCGACGCCGCGGTATCACCGTCATCGAGCCCGCCCACGGCCGCCTTACTGGCAAGGATTCTGGTCCAGGTCGTTTGCCGGAGCCGGAACAGATTGCGGAGATTATCCGTACTGAACTGGCAGGCTACCGAGTGCAGCACACCTGGCAGGGCAAGAAGGTCGTCATATCAGCCGGTGGTACCCAGGAAGAACTGGATCCGGTCCGATACCTGGGCAATCGCTCTTCCGGCAGGCAGGGATTCGCGCTCGCGGAATGGGCCGCCCAGATGGGGGCCAAGGTCACCCTCGTTGCGGGTAATACCGCCCAGCTTCCTGTGCCGAGCGGCGCGAAACTCCGGCACATTGTCTCCACCCGCGAGTTGGAAGATGCCATGCGCGAGGAGTCTCGCGATGCGGACGTGGTTATCATGGCCGCTGCAGTCTCTGACTTCCGTCCGGCGGACGTCGCCGAAACAAAGATGAAGAAAGGGCAGGCCGACGATGCACTCTCGACGCTCCATCTGGTGGAAAACCCGGATGTGCTCCAAGGGCTCGTCGCTGCGCGCGAGCGCTCGGAAATCCCTGCCGAGTGTGTAATTGTGGGCTTCGCCGCCGAAACTGGTGATGCTCAGAAGTCCGCCTTGGACTATGCCCAGGAAAAGTTCGCGCGTAAGGGCTGCGACGTGCTCATGGCCAATGAGGTCGGGCGCGGAAAGACTTTTGGCCAAAAGTCCAATGAGGGGTGGATCTTGCGTCCGGATTCCGCGCCGCAACGCGTAGAGCATGGCTCGAAGCAGGTTGTCGCCGCTCAGATCCTTTCGGCCGTGAATGAAATGTTTCAGGGGTAGACAACTAAAATTGCATTTATAGACCGCTTGGTCTAGGCTTGCGAAGTATTAGGCTTGGGCGTAGAAAACCCACAGCATCGAATCAACAGTGAGAACAAAGGAAGTTTTTGTGACCGATAACGCTGCAGTGGCAACTCGTCTTTTTACCAGCGAGTCCGTTACGGAAGGCCATCCCGATAAGATTTGTGACGCCATTTCTGACGCCATCCTTGATGCCCTGCTGGAAAAGGATCCGGAATCCCGCGTGGCCGTTGAGACGTTGGTAACCACCGGCCAGGTCCACGTGGTGGGCGAGGTTCGCACCGAGGCATACGTAGAAATCCCGGCGCTGGTGCGTGACACCCTTAAGTCTATCGGCTTCACTTCTTCCGAAGTCGGCTTTGATGGCAACACTTGCGGTGTGAATATCGCTATCGGCGAGCAGTCCCAGGAAATTGGCGCCGGAGTAGACAACTCCACTGAAGCCCGCGCCCATGACGAGGACTACGACGCCGAAAACGATACCGCTGGCGCAGGCGACCAAGGTCTGATGTTCGGGTATGCCTCCAATGAGACCGCTGAGTACATGCCGCTGCCCATCGCCTTGGCGCACCGCCTGTCCCGCCGCCTGACGCAGGTACGTAAGGAAGGAATCGTCGATCACCTCCGCCCGGATGGCAAGACCCAGGTGACCTTTGCCTACACCGACGACAATGAGCCGTCCCATCTGGATACCGTGGTCATTTCCACCCAGCACGATGCCGATGTCGATAGTGCTTGGTTGGAAGGTCCCTTACGTAGTGAGGTCCTTGAATGGGTTATCAAGGACGCCGGCTTGGAGAAGTACTACACCGAAGACACGACCTTGTTGGTCAACCCTTCCGGTTCCTTCATCCTCGGCGGACCAATGGGCGACGCGGGCCTTACCGGCCGCAAGATCATCGTCGATACTTACGGCGGCATGGCTCGCCACGGCGGCGGCGCTTTCTCTGGCAAGGACCCGAGCAAGGTGGACCGTTCCGCTGCTTATGCCATGCGCTGGGTGGCTAAGAATATCGTCGCCGCGGGCTTGGCAGATCGCGCTGAAGTCCAGGTGGCTTACGCAATCGGCCGTGCCAAGCCGGTCGGCTTGTACGTGGAGACCTTTGGTACCGCAAAGGAGGGCCTGAGCGATGCAAATATCCAGGCTGCGGTGAATCAGGTATTTGACCTACGCCCGGCCGCTATCATTCGCGAGCTCGACCTGTTGCGCCCCATCTATGCGCAAACTGCGGCCTACGGACACTTTGGCCGCACCGACATCGAGCTGCCGTGGGAGCAGTTGAACCGAGTAGAAGCATTGCGTGCTGCCGCTGGTCTGTAGAATCGAGGCCTATGCCTAAGAAAACACCCGCCACCCGGAAGCCGGTTGCGCGGGTGTTGCCTCTTTTAGGGGTTGCGCACTTAGACCGAGGATTTGATTACCTCGTAGAAGAGGCAGACACGGAAGAAGTCCAACCGGGGATTAAGGTGCGCATCCGCTTCAACGGGCGCTTGGTGGACGCGATTGTCTTAGAACGCCGGCATGATTCTGAATTTGGCGGCAACCTGCGCTTTATCGAGCGCGTCATCTCACCCTTCCAGGTTTATCCGCCGCAGTTGGCCCGGCTGGTCGACGCCCTGGCAGACCGCTACGGCGGCGTGCGCTCAGACATTATCCGCTCCGCCATCCCGCCGCGGCACGCCAAGGCGGAAGAATCCGATTTAGAGACCCCGTGGGAGGAGCTCGGCACCACGAGCGAGCCCGACCTATCAGGATGGTCGGCCTATCAACATGGCGAGGCTTTCGTTGATTCGATTCTGGCCGGCAAGCTCGCCCGTGCCGCCTGGCAAATCGCCCCGGGCGATGATTGGGCACATGCGCTGGCTGCACTCGCTGCCAAAGTGGCGCTTGGCGGAGGAGGGGTTCTCCTCGTTGCCCCAGACCAGAAGAGCGTTGATGCTTTAGACGCCGCGCTTCGCCAGGTACTTGGGGCAAAGCAGATAACAGTGCTGACTAATAGCATGGGCCCGCAGGCGCGCTATCGCCGCTATCTTTCTGCACTAGTAGGCCAAGCGCGGGTGGTCGTTGGCACCAGGTCCGCCGCCTTTGCCCCGGTCAAAGACCTGCAACTGGCGGTGATCCTCGATGATGGCAATGATAATTTGGTCGACAACCTCAAGCCCTATGTTCATGCGAGGGAAGTACTTACCACCCGCTCCGCTTTCGAAGGCTGCAGCATGGTTTTGGCCAACCATTCGCGGACGGCGGAGACACAGCTCCTCGTGGAATCAGGATGGGCGCACGACGTGGTGGCCAAAGAGCAAACCATAACGGCGCGGTGCCCGGCTATCGAGGCGGTGGGGTCGTTCGGTCTATCTATCGCCCGCGACCTCCAGGGCGGTACGACAAAAGTACAGGCGCAGGCCTTCCAAGCTGCTCACCAAGCGCTGGATAGGGGAGAGGCGGTGTTGGTGCAGGTACCGCGCAAGGGTTATGCGCCCATTTTGGCCTGTGGCCAGTGCCGAGCGCCGGCTCGCTGCCGGCATTGCAATGGGCCATTGGGGCTGCCGCCCAAGGGGGCGTCGGCAAGCGCAGGCTCCGACGAAGCGGGAATGCCTACCTGCCGCTGGTGTGGTCGCATTGAGGCACGGCATCGGTGCACCGAATGCGGGTCTCCGCGTCTGCGGGCCATCGTGTTGGGCTCGGAGCGTACTGCGGAAGAAATGGGCCGGGCCTTTCCCAATACGCGGGTGGTGGTCTCGGGCGGAAATAAGGTGCTCGATGCGGTGGACAATGCGCCGGCGTTGGTCATTGCCACCCCTGGTGCGGAACCGAGAGTAAACGATGGTGCCTATGGCGCGGCGTTGCTCTTGGATGCCGGTGCATTGCTCAACCGGCAAGACCTACGCGCCACGGAGGACACCCTAGCGAAGTGGGCACAGGCGGCTACCTTGGTGCAGCCACATTTCAAGGGGGGTCGAGTAATCCTAGCCGCCGATGAGTCGCTTAACGTAGTCCAGCATTTCCTGCGTTGGGATATGGTGGGCGCGGCCGCGGCAGAGCTTGCTGCCCGGCGCGAGGTGCGCTTCCCACCCGCGGTGCATTTTGCTGCCATCGACGGTGCGGATGCATCCCTGGATGGCTTTGCCGAGCTTGTGGATCTTCCAGACCACGCGGAGGTATTAGGACCAGTTCCCCTTCCGCCGGGGCAAAGCCTGCCTGGTGACTACGATAGCCAGCGCTTTGGCCCACCGCAGCGGTTGGTCGTGCGCACCCCGCTGGGGCCGCGTTCCCAATTGGGGCGGGCTTTGCGCAGCGCCAACGCCGCACGCAGCGCCCGCAAGGATGACCTTCCTTTGCGCATTGTGGTTGACCCTATCCACGTGGGTTAGCCATATCGGGGCCATAGGCGCTCATGCGCTAATCTCGACGAAGGAAGCCGCCACCGCCGGCCGGCTTGAGCTCGGTGCCATGAGAAAGGTGTGATTGCCATGTCCCTTCGAGAGCTGCGTATCTACGGCGACCCAGTCTTGGGCAGCCGTGCGGAGGAAATTAGTAGATTTGATGCTGGTCTGCGCGCTCTGGCGAGCGATATGCTCGAGACCATGGATAAAGCCGGGGGAGTAGGGCTAGCGGCTAATCAGGTGGGGATTTTGAAGCGAATCTTCGTCTACGACTGCTCGCATACTCAATCTGGGCTGCGCGGGGCACTTGTCAATCCGGTCTGGACTCCGGTGGGAGAGCAGCAGCAAACAGGCCCGGAAGGATGCTTATCCATTCCGGGAATTAGCGCGGAAACCACGAGGTTCAACCAGGTTTTTGTGTCTGGCCAGGATATAGAGGGGCGCCCTGTGTCCATGGTGGCCTCAGGACTGATGGCTCGGTGCATTCAGCATGAGACGGACCACCTCGATGGGGTGCTCTTCCTACAACGCCTGGAGGCGCCAGTGCGCAAGGAGGCCATGCGCGCCATCCGTGAATCCGAGTGGTTTAACGCCTCGTAGCCCACTCGCTGTGGCGGCAGCGTTGCGGCGTTGTAGCCTAGTATTTTGAACGATATTAAGAGGAGAGTTTCCCGCATGCGGATTATTTTTGCCGGTACCCCTGAGCCAGCCGTTGTGGCCTTGGAAAAGCTGCTTGCCTCGTCGCACGAGGTGGTGGCGGTAATCACTCGCCCAGACGCGAAGAAGGGCCGCGGCCGCACTCTTCATCCGAGCCCAGTGAAGGCGCTCGCCCAAGCACATGGCATTGAAGTATTGACCCCTACCACCCTGCGCCCTGATTCGGAGGACGGTCAGGCGCTGCGTGCACGCTTAAAGGAATTGCAGCCGGAGGCGATTCCGGTGGTGGCTTACGGCAATCTGGTGACTAAGGATCTGCTGGAATTACCACAGCATGGTTGGGTAAACCTGCACTTTTCTTTGCTTCCGGCATGGCGCGGTGCGGCACCGGTGCAGGCTGCCATTGCTGCAGGCGATGATGTTACCGGGGCATCAACCTTCCGCATTGAGGAAGGCCTTGATACCGGCCCGGTGCTCGGCACCGTGACGGAGGAGATTAAAGGCACCGATACCGCTGATGACTTGTTGACGCGCCTTGCCTATTCCGGTGGCGACCTGCTCGTGGCCACCATGGATGGCTTAGCGGCGGGGCAGCTGGAGGCGCAACCGCAGCAGGGCGAGGCTACCTATGCGCCGAAAATCTCTACCGCGCAGGCCCGCGTGGAGTGGTCCCAACCGGGCTTTGCCATTGATCGGCATATTCGCGCATACACGCCTGGGCCGGGTGCATGGACCATGTGGGACGAGGCCCGCGTGAAGATTGGACCAGTCAGCCTCATAGAAGAGGTGGCGGTTCCACAGGAATTAGAACCAGGGCAGCTGCACATTGCCAAGAACGCCGTATTCATCGGTACCGGTACGCAGCCAGTCCAACTGGGTAAAATCCAGCCTCCGGGAAAGAAGATGATGAATGCGGCCGATTGGGCCCGCGGACTAGGCAAGGATGCCGAGGTGAAGTTTCAATGAGTGGTGGTTTCCGTTCCCGCAGCAAGTCCGGGGATAAGTCGCCGGCGGGAAAGCCGCAGGACTCCCATAAATCCATTGGTGCGAAGGGCCGAGGTGGTCGCCCGCAACGGCAGCAGCGTGGTAGCCGCGGTGGGCAGCACAGGGCCAGGCAGGCTGCTGCTAAGGGCCAACGTCCCGGCAAGCGCCAGGAAGGCGGACTGATTCAGGCCGCGCTGGCCGCGGGCGTGGATGCGCCGCGTGCGGTCGCCTTCGACGTGGTGCGCAGGGTAAGCGAGGATGATGCTTTTGCCAACCTCATTTTGCCCAAGGCGCTGCGCAAACAAAAGCTCAAGGGGCGCGATGCCGCCTTCGCCACCGAAATCACCTACGGCACGCTGCGCACCCTTGGCGTAGTTGATGCCGTCATCGCAGAGTGCTCTTCGCGCGGCCTCGAGGATATTTCCCCAGCCGTGGTTGATGCCTTGCGCCTGGGCGCCTATCAAGTTCTTTATACCCGCGTGGAGCCACACGCGGCGGTTGATACCACCGTTCGTTTGGTAGAAGCCGCTGGTGAAGTCAAGGCCAAGGGTTTTGCTAATGGCATCATGCGCACCATTACGCGGACGCCGGCTAAGGTCTGGCTGGACAAGCTCGCTCCACAGGGGGAAATCGCCGGCACCGCCTTTAAGCATTCCCATCCCACCTGGATTGCGGAATCGTTTAGCCGCGTGTTGGGCCTAGGGGAGTTGGAGGCTGCCCTGGCGGCGGATTCGGAACGACCTTCGGTGCATCTAGTGGCGCGCCCCGGCGAAATCTCGGCCGAGGAATTGGCCCTGATGACCGGCAATGAGGAGGGGCGTTATTCCCCTTATGCGGTGTACATGGAATCCGGTGACCCCGGACAATTGGAACCCGTGCGCCAAGGATTGGCGGCCGTGCAGGACGAGGGCTCGCAGCTGATTGCTCGCGCGGTATGCGAGGCGACCCTCGAGGGCGAGGACACCGGCCGGTGGCTGGATCTCTGCGCCGGTCCAGGCGGTAAGGCGGCCTTGATGGGGGCGCTTGCCCGCATCGATTCCGCGCACGTCGATGCAGTGGAGGTATCCCCACACCGAGCGGCGCTGATTGAAAAGACAGTTAGCGATTTGCCCGTGGACGTTCATGTGGCAGATGGCCGCAATCCCGGCGTGGGAGAGGGCTTTGATCGTGTGCTTGTCGATGCCCCCTGTTCCGGTCTCGGTGCCCTCCGTCGCCGCCCCGAGGCGCGGTGGCGCAAGGCCGAGTCTGACATCACCGAGCTCAACCAGCTGCAATTCGAGCTCTTGTCTTCCGCATTAAACCTGGTGCGTCCAGGTGGCGTGGTCATCTACTCCACGTGTTCGCCAGATCTGCGCGAAACCCGGGGCATCGTTGACCGCGCCGTGCGCGAACTCGGTGCCGAAGAACTTGACGCACATGCTCTCATTCCTGATATGGGCGATGTAGGCCACGAGAAATCCGTGCAGATGTGGCCGCATCGCCACGGTACCGACGCCATGTTCTTTGCGGCCCTTCGCCGCGCAGCCGATTAATCGCGATAGACTGGTGGGCATGTCTGCACCGATTATTTCCCCTTCCATCTTGGCCGCTGATTTTTCTCGCTTGGGCGAGGAGCTAGCAGCGATTGATACCGCAGACTGGGTCCATGTGGACATTATGGATGGGCACTTTGTGCCCAACCTGTCTTTCGGCCCAGATATCACGGCTACGGTCCATAGCAGCACCGATAAGCCACTAGATGTCCACCTCATGATTGAGGAACCCGAAAAGTGGGTTGAGACCTATGCCAAGGCGGGCGCACATACGATTATCTTCCACGTGGAGGCCGTCGCCGATGACCAGGCGGCAGTGGACTTGGCCCAGCGCATCCGCGATTTGGGCGTGCGTGCGGCCTTTTCCATCAAGCCAGGCACCGCCATCGAACCGTGGTTGGATAAGCTGCACCATTTCGATGAGGTGCTCGTGATGTCTGTGGAGCCTGGCTTCGGCGGGCAAAAATTCATGCCGGAGATGCTGGAGAAGGTCCATAAGCTGCGCCGCAGCATTGATGAGCAGGGCCTTGACACCATCATCGAGATCGATGGCGGCATTTCACCAGAGACCATCGAGGCAGCCGCCGAGGCCGGCTGCGACGCTTTCGTGGCAGGCTCAGCCGTATTCAGGGCGGACGACCCAGCCGGCATCGTGAAGCAGCTGCGTGATCTGGCGGCTGGTGCCTAATGAGCGCGGAGCTCCAAGACAGCAACATCTCCGCAGCGCTGTTGCGCGCGATGGCCGCGGGTACTGAAGTCCGTGGAACCACGAGCCCTAACCCACCGGTAGGCGCGGTCATTGTGTCCCCAGCTGGGGAAATTGTGGGCATCGGCGCCACCCAGCCCGTGGGAGGCGCACATGCCGAGGTCATGGCGTTGCGCGAGGCCGGAGATAAGGCACGCGGCGCTACGGCCGTGGTCACCTTGGAACCCTGCGCGCATACCGGCCGCACGGGTCCCTGCGCGCAGGCGCTTATCAATGCCGGCGTGGCTCGCGTGTACTACCTCCACGCCGATCCCACCCCGCAGGCTGCGGGTGGCGCAGAAGTGTTGGCGGAGGCTGGAGTGGACGTCGCCAAGCTAGAAAAGCCCCCGCACGTCGAGGATGCTTTGGTGCCATGGCTATTCGCCGTGCGCACCCAACGGCCCCACATCACCTTGAAGTTCGCGCAAACGCTGGACGGTTTCACGGCCGCGGCCGATGGAACCAGCCAATGGATTACGGGCGAGGCAGCGCGCGACTGGGTGCATGCCGATAGGGCGCACCGCGATGCCATCGTGGTAGGTACCGGCACGGCGCTGGCTGATAATCCCTCGCTCACCGCGCGCTTTAGCGACGGCAGCTTGCGCGCGCGCCAGCCACGCCGGGTGGTCATTGGCAAGCGTGATTTGGCATCGGCGGGTGATGCAGCAAGCCACCTGCGCGAGTTGGGGTACGAGCAGTACGACAGCATCGAAGAAGCTCTCTACGAGCTTTACGCCACCGGTGCCCGCGACGTCCTCGTGGAAGGAGGCGCAGGCCTGGCCAGCAGCTTCCTCAAGGCCGACTTGGTGGATGCCATCTCCGCCTATATTGCACCACTTTTGCTGGGCGAGGGTCGTGGCGTGCTCGCGCACCCCGTGACCCAGACATTGGCAGAGGCCACCCGTTTCCACAGGGTGGGAATGAAGGCGCTGGGTGAGGACGTTCTTATTGAGTACGTGCGCTAGACGCTGGACATAGTAGTGAGCGAGAAAGGTTGGAAGTGTTTACTGGGTTAGTACAAGAGTTGGGCACCGTGGATGCAATGGAGCCGCACGCAGACGCGCTGCGCCTGAGCATTCGTGCGCCGCGTACCGTTGCGGAAGCCGTGCTGGGTGATTCCATTGCCATTAACGGCGTATGCCTTACCGTGGCGGATCTGTCGGCGGATACTTTTTGTGCGGATGTGATGCAGGAGTCCCTCGACCGCACCGCACTGGGGCGCCTTGCCGAGGGCGATCCGGTCAACGTCGAACCGGCACTGCTTCCCACCACCCGGCTGGGCGGGCACATTATGCAAGGCCACGTGGACGGCACCGCTACGCTGCAGAGCCGAACTAACTCCGAGAACTGGGATGTGCTGCGGTTTAGCTTGCCGTCGGAGCTTTCCCGATACGTCGTGGAAAAGGGCTCCATTGCCGTGAGCGGCACCTCGCTGACCGTGAGCGCTGTGGGCCCAGACTGGTTCGAGGTATCTCTTATCCCCACCACTTTGCGCGATACCATTCATGGCGCCTTGCCGGTGGGAGGAGAGGTAAATCTCGAGGTGGATGTGCTGGCCAAGTATGTAGAAAAGATGCTTCACCCCGAAGCTCAACCCCCTGAGGCTAAGGACTAGACTGCTACCTTATGAGCGCGAGTGATAATTCCATCCGTCTAGATTCCATCGACCAGGCCATCGCGGATATCGCCGCTGGTAAGCCGGTTGTTGTCATCGATGATGAGGATCGCGAAAACGAAGGCGATCTGATTTTCGCCGCGGAGCTAGCCACCCCAGAACTCGTGGCCTTCATGGTGCGCTATTCCTCTGGATATATCTGCGCACCCTTATTGCCAGACGATTGTAATCGGTTGAACCTACCGCCGATGCTGGCGGTCAACCAAGATGTACGCGGCACCGCCTACACGGTGACCGTGGATGCAGCAACAGGTAGTACCGGTATTTCTGCCACCTCGCGCGCAGAAACCATCCGCCGCCTGGCAGACCCCAGCACCACTCCAGGAGAGTTCACCCGTCCAGGCCACGTGGTGCCGCTGTGTGCTCGCCCGGGCGGCGTACTGGAGCGTGACGGCCATACGGAGGCATCCATTGATCTCGCCCGATTGGCGGGCCTGCGCCCAGCCGGTGTGCTGTGCGAGATCGTCTCCGAGGATGACCCCACGGATATGGCGCGCTCGCCAGAGTTGCGTCGCTTTGCCGATACGCATGGGCTCTCCATGATCTCTATCGCGCAGCTCATCGAGTGGCGCCGCCATAATGAAACGCAGGTCACCCGCCAGGTTGCCACTGAACTACCCACCGAATATGGTCACTTCACCGCCATCGGTTACCGCCATGAGGTAGACGGGCAGGAACACGTTGCATTGGTCGCAGGGGAACCATCCGAACTGCGCGGCGCACGCGACGTTATGGTGCGTGTCCATTCCGAATGCCTAACCGGTGATGCCTTTGGCTCACGGCGCTGCGATTGCGGGCCCCAACTGCATGAATCCATGCGCCTTATCAGCCAGGAGGGCCGCGGTGTGGTCATTTACCTGCGCGGTCAGGAAGGCCGTGGCATCGGCCTTTTGCATAAGTTGGAGGCCTACCGCCTGCAGGATTCGGGCATGGATACCGTCGATGCCAACCTGGAGCAGGGACTGCCCGAGGACGCCCGCGAGTATTCCGTGGCCGGGCAGATCCTTCGCGATCTCGGCATAGAATCCGCAAACCTCTTAACCAATAATCCGCATAAGGGCGAGGGGCTAAGTGGCTTTGGGGTGGACGCCAGCCACCACACGCCGCTGGCAACCCCTGCCCACGCGGATAATATTGACTACTTGCGTACTAAGCGCGACCGCATGGGCCACGACCTTCCGCAGGTTGCCCAGTGGGACGCCGAACATAAGTAAAACTTTAACGTGCAATCGAAAGGATAGCGATGAGTAAAGAAGGCCTGCCTGATATTGCCCAGGTTGATGGCAGTGGACTGCGCGTTGCTGTGGTTACTGCTACGTGGAACGCAGAAATCTGCGACCAGCTCCATGCCCAGGCGGTGCAGACTGCTACCGATAATGGTGCTGAGGTTGCCGAATACCGAGTGGTAGGTGCCCTGGAACTTGGCGTTATGGTCCAAGCAGCAGCCCGCTCCTACGATGCCGTGGTGGCACTAGGCTGCGTTATCCGTGGCGGCACCCCCCACTTTGACTACGTATGCGACTCCGTCACCCAGGCACTGACCCGTATCTCACTCGATGAATCCACCCCGGTAGCTAATGGCGTTTTGACCGTCAACGACCAACAGCAGGCTATCGACCGCGCCGGTTTTGCAGATTCGGTAGAAGACAAGGGCGCCGAAGCTATGATCGCGGCTTTAGACACCGCGCTGCAGTTGCGTACACTAAACGCAGCACAAAAATAACCTCTAGCAATGCGTCAGCGCCCAACGCTTGACCACCAAGGTGGCCGGCGGGGCGCGCCCCAAAGGAGTATGCACATGAACGAGGCGCAGGCCCCAAAGAATCCGCAGCACAGCCGCCAGCTTAGCGACGCCGAAGTATTGGCCTATACCAGCGCCGATCCCTTCGCACAGACCACGTCTAAACCGTGGGAGTTCACGGCGACCTCGCCCTTCCTGCGCAAGGTGGCTATCGCCTGGGTGATTCTCGTTCTGGCCATCCATATTTTCATGGGAGTCACCTTGGATGTGTCTTTTACCGGTGCGCACGTGACCACCATCGACAAATTCGCCTTCCCTGGCGTTGGTGTTCTCATTTCCGTTCTGTCCTGGATCGCTCTTAACCGTCCCCGCTTGCGCGCCAATGAGGATGGGGTAGAGGTCCGCAATATCGTGGGCACCCGCTTTTATCCGTGGCAGGTGGTCTACGGACTTTCCTTCCCCGTGGGCCAACGTATGGCACGCCTTGAGCTGCCCGAGTTCGAGTTCGTTCCCGTCTGGGCTTTGCAGTCCGGCGATAAGGACACCGTCATTGACAACGTCCGCCGCTTCCGCGACGTGGAAGCCAAGTACATGCCCCAGGATTAACAATTGGCTGACCCCTCCACCTACCGCCCGGCTCCGGGAACCATTCCCACCGACCCGGGCGTCTATAAGTTCCGCGATGAAAACCGCCGCGTTATCTACGTGGGCAAGGCCAAGAACCTGCGCGCCCGGCTGTCTAACTATTTCCAGGACATCACGCAACTGCACCCGCGCACTCGCCAAATGGTCCTCACCGCCAACTCGGTGGAGTGGACGGTAGTTGCCAGCGAGGTGGAAGCCTTGCAGTTGGAGTACACGTGGATCAAGCGCTTTGATCCACACTTCAACGTCATGTACCGCGACGATAAGACCTATCCTATGCTCGCGGTTTCGGTCGGAGAGACGGTCCCTCGCGCCTTCTTTTACCGTGGCCCGCGGCGCAAGGGCGTACGCTATTTCGGCCCCTATTCCCATGCTTGGGCCGTGCGCGAAAGCTTGGACTTGCTTACCCGTGTCTTTCCCATGCGTACCTGCTCCAAGGGAGTATATAACCGGCATGAGCGGCTAGGGCGTCCGTGCCTTTTGGGATACATCGGCAAATGCGATGCACCCTGCATTGGCCGAGTAAGCAAGGAAGACCACCGCGAGACGGTCAACGATCTCGTGTCCTTCATGAATGGCAACACCGGTTCAGTACGCCGCAAACTTACCCAGGACATGGAGCAGGCCGCCGAGAACCTAGAGTTCGAGCGCGCGGCGCGCCTGCGCGATGATTTGGGCGCTATTGACAAGATTATGGAACAGCAGGCCGTGGTCTTCACAGACGGCACGGATGCTGATCTCATTGCTTTTAACTCCGATGAACTTGAGGCAGCGGTACAGATTTTCCACGTTCGCGATGGGCGCATTCGCGGTCAGCGCGGTTGGGTAGTCGAACGCGCCGGCGATCAGGCGAGTTCAGAGCCCTTGGACGAAGGAAAACCTGATCCCGCGCTGCCCGCGTTGGTACAAAACTTCCTCATCCAGTTCTATTCCGATGCAGTAGAGCGTGAGAAACAAGAGGCGCGCGAAGATGCTGCGCTTGCCGCGGACGTGAAGCGGCGCGGGGTGGACCAAGAATCGCACATGAAATCTCGCCGCGTGCAGGTTATTCCACGCCAGATTTTGGTTCAGGCCCTGCCGGATGAACCGGAGCAGGTCATCGCGTTGTTGGAGGAGCTGCGCGGTGCCCAGGTGGACCTGCGTGTTCCCCAGCGCGGCGATAAAAAGCAGCTTATGGCCACGGTGGAGAAAAACGCCAAGGAGCAGTTGCGTCAGCATAAGCTCAAGCGGGTAGGAGACCTCACCGCACGTTCGGCGGCATTGCAGGATATTCAAGAAGCCCTAGGCATGGAGCAAGCCCCATTGCGCATCGAATGTACCGATATCTCGCATATTCAAGGCACAGATGTGGTTGCTTCCCTGGTGGTCTTTGAAGATGGTTTGCCCAAGAAGTCGGACTATAGGCGCTACCGCATCAAGGAGGCGGCAGGTGATGGCCGCTCGGATGACGTTGGTTCTATCGCAGAGATCACGCGGCGTCGCTTTAAGCGCCATAAGCAAGATAAGCTGGCCCATCCGGATGAGGAAGTAGAAGAGTCTTCCTTTGCAGAGGAGAAGGTGGCGGAAGAATCTGCCGAAGCGGGACGCCGCTTTGCGTATCCACCGCAGCTTTTTATCGTGGATGGCGGTGCGCCCCAGGTAGCCGCGGCTCAAGAGGTATTTGATGAGTTAGGCATCGTGGATGTAACCCTAGTGGGCTTGGCCAAGCGCCTCGAGGAAATCTGGGTTCCCGGCGATGATGAGCCGGTGATTTTGCCGCGAAACTCGCAAGCGCTCTTCCTCCTGCAGCAAGTTCGCGATGAAGCCCACCGCTTCGCCATTACTTACCACCGGCAGCAGCGTTCAAAGCGGATGCGTTCCTCGGTACTCGATTCCGTTCCGGGATTGGGGCCGCAACGGCGCACCGATCTGGTCAAGCATTTCGGTTCGGTGAAAAAGCTCAAGGCCGCCACTGTGGAAGAGATCTGTGAGGTAAACGGATTTGGTCCCAAACTGGCCCAGACCGTGTACGAGAGTTTGCATGATTCTGCGGGCAATTAAGTGGCATTCTCCTAGAGGCAGCGAATCTTGAAGCGCTAGACTGAAGAGCATGACGCATTTCGAAACTCCACCCATTTTGATAACCGGTATGTCCGGCGGCGGGTTGAGTTCCGCTGCCAAAGTATTTGAGGACAAGGGCTACTACGTGGCCCACAATATTCCGCCTCGCGCCATTGTTGACCTGCTCAAGCTGTGCAACCAAGAGGAAACTCCAGTGGGCAAGGTAGCAGCCGTAACGGATGTGCGCTCGCGCATGTTCCCAGGGTCTCTGTTGGAGATTATGAATGAGCTTACGGAACTAAATATGAAGCCCACCGTGCTCTTTTTGGATGCTCGCGATGATGTGCTTATCCGCCGGTTCGATTCGGTGCGGCGCACCCACCCGCTGCAGGAGGGGGACACGCTCAAAGTCGGAATCCAACGCGAGCGCCGGGCAGTGGCAGATGTGCGTTCCCATGCGGATATCATTATCGATACGACGAACCTATCCATTCATGATCTCCGCCGTGCCATTGAGGCCGCCTTTGGTGAGATGCAAAATGAAAAGCAGCATGTCACCGTTGAATCCTTTGGATTTAAAAATGGCTCGCCCCGCGATGCCGACTTAGTGGTAGACGTGCGGTTCCTGCCCAACCCCTATTGGGTTCCAGAACTGCGAGGATATCGCGGCACGGATGAACCGGTTGCCCACTATGTGCTCTCGCAGCCAGCGGCGCAGGAATTCGTGGACAATTTCTTGCAGATGTTTTCTACCATGCTGGATGGCTACCGTCATGAGGGCAAGAACTTCATCACGGTTGGCGTCGGTTGCACGGGCGGTCACCACCGGTCCGTTGCCGTCGCAGAGGCTATTGCGGCGCGCCTGCGGGACAATGACACATTAGACGTCAGCACCTTGCATAGGGATATCGCTCGAGGCTAGAGCACAGGAGTTTTAACGCTTTTATGACCAATCCTTCACACATGGTTTGCCTTGGCGGCGGCCATGGACTCTATCAAACCCTTCTGTCCGCACGCTTTAGCGAGGCGGCCGATATTTCTGCCATTGTTACGGTCGCGGATGATGGCGGCTCCTCTGGCCGTTTGCGCCGCGAGCTGGAAATCATTCCACCGGGTGACTTGCGCATGGCGCTGGCTGCCTTGGCTAATAGTGACCCAGTGGGGGACTTGTGGGCACGAACCTTGCAACACCGTTTCGGTGGCAATGGCGCGATGGCAGGGCATGCGGTGGGCAATCTGATGATTGCGGGTTTGACGGATGTGCTCGGCGATTATCAAGCCGCCCTGGATACCATCGCAGAACTTACTAATTCCCAGGGGCGAGTCTTCCCAGTAGTCAACCAGGCCTTAGAGATTGAAGCGGACGTAGCCGGGCTTGACGACGACCCCCGTGTCATGCGCCAGGTCCGCGGCCAGGTTGCCGTCGCTTCCACGCCGGGCCAGGTGCGTCGCGTGCGCATCGTGCCCGAACGGCCCAAAGCGAATCCTGATGCCCTCGATGCCATCCAGCGCGCGGACCTCATTACCATCGGACCAGGCTCATGGTTTAGTTCGGTTTTGCCGCATACTCTCGTGCCGCAGGTAGTGGATGCGATTTCTGCTTCCGATGCGCTGCGCGTCGTTGTTTTGAACCTTTCGGCCGAGCCAGGTGAAACTCACGGCTTCTCCGCAGAGCGTCACTTGCATGTGCTCGCTCAACACGCCCCTGATCTGCGAATTGACCGCATTTTGGTGGACGAGACGGCTTTGCCTACCGATAGTGAGCGCGTCTATATTCAGCGTGCCGCGCAGTCCCTAGGCGCTCGCGCTACCTTCGCGGACGTGAGCCAAGTTGATGCCAATGGTCGCAGCATCAATAAGCACGACCCTGAAAAGCTGTCTACAGCACTTCTGGACCTTTATTCGGACTATCGCAGCACTAGCGATTAGAACTGGCACCTACTCTTCAGGCTATCGTGCGGCCGCTCGCGCTCGACCGACTGCGCGGCGACCAAGCGTGCGCGGTATGATGTCAGAAATCCTTTCACCGCACTGGGCTGGGAGCAATGGCTCTAGCCGCTATGCGTATTTTGTGACTGTGAGAATAGAAATGGGGCGAACTAGGTGACCACACCATTGACCGACCAGGTCAAAGAAGAATTGACGGCTGTCGTTGTGCCACGCCAGTCCGCTCGTGCTGCCGAACTCGCGGCGATGTTGCGATTCGCCGGCGAGCTAGATATTTCCGGTGACAGCATGTCCTATGAGTTAGAGCTAGAAAGCCACGCCATTGCGCGGCGTTTCATGAACGCTCTTGATGACCTCTATGGGATCACTGCCGATAGCCATGTCGTCGGCCCGGCAGGAACCACCAAGAAGACTCGCGTAACGGTTCGCATCTCCACCGGCGCGAAAGAGCTGACCCGTCGGCTGGGCCTTATCACCCGCTCCGGCCATGCAGTAGTGGGGCTGCCGCCGCAGGTCATCTCCGGCACCGTGGCCGATAGCGAAGCAGCATGGCGCGGAGCCTTCCTTGCCCATGGCAGCCTCACGGAGCCAGGCCGCTCTTCCGCGCTGGAAGTTACCTGCCCGTGCCAAGAGGCTGCGTTGGCACTGGTGGGCTGTGCCCGCCGCCTTGGTATCTCTGCGAAGACCAAGGAAACTCGCGGTGAAGATCGCGTCGTTGTACGCGATGGTGATGCTATCGGGGCGCTTCTTACGCGTATGGGCGCTCAGGAGACTCGATTGAGCTGGGAAAAGAAGCGAGTTAAGCGGGAGGCGCACGATACGTCTCGGCGCTTGGACAATTTTGATGACGCCAATCTTCGGCGTTCTGCCCGCGCCGCGGTTACCGCGGCAGCGCGCGTTGACCGCGCCATGGAGATATTAGGTGACGATGTTCCTGAGCACTTGGCAGACGCGGGCCGCTTGCGAGTTCAGCACCGCGAGGCTTCGCTCGAAGAGTTGGGCCGCTTGGCCGATCCTCCTATGACCAAGGACGCAGTAGCCGGGCGTATTCGCCGCTTGCTGTCGATGGCCGATAAACGAGCCGAGGAGCTCGATATCCCCGATACCAACCAAGCGATTACGGATGACCTCTTCAACGAATCCTGACGCTCGGAATCACCTACATTAAAAGAACTCCCCGCAGTGCGGATACCAAAGCGGTAGGCGCAGCTGCGGGGAGATTTTTAGTGCCTTCCTGGCGGCTAGCAGGTACGCAACCGGCTAGCCAGAAGCGTTAAAGAACTAGGGAACTAGGAACCCTAGGACGTTGGTCATCAAGAACACGATGACACAGACAAAAGCCAGGAAGGCCACGGAGTAGCCCACTACGTTCTTCAGGATGACAGATTCCTTGCCCTCCATATTGACGGCGGTAGCCGCAATTGCAAGGGACTGCGGGGAGATCATCTTGCCCACGACGCCGCCTGCGGTATTGGCCGCGAGCATGAGGTCAGGGTTTACGCCAATTCGTTCTGCCGCTGCTACCTGCAGGTTGGCAAAGAGGGCATTAGCAGATGTATCGGAGCCAGTAACCGCGGTACCAATCCAGCCCAGGACTGGGGCGAAGAGCGCAAAGATGCTGCCGGCAGAAGAGACGAACTCACCAATAGTAATAGTCTGGCCGGAGTAGTTCATCGTATAGGCCAAGGCCAGCACCAGGATGATGGTAAGAGCCGAGAACTTCATGCGGCTGACGACGTCCCCAAAAGCGCTCACTGGTTGCCCAAAGCTTAGGCTGTAGCGGCCATTTTCATTGAAGAAGTGGTAGACAACCGCAACGATAATGCCCGAGAGCAGCAGGAGCGTACCTGGGTTGCCAAAGACATTGAAGCTGAAGCTAGTATCCATGAGGTTGCCGTCGGCGTCGACAATTGCGTCATCAAGCAGAGGCCAGGCAAAGTGAAGCTTGAGGAATCCGAAGACAGCGGGGGCGGCGGTTGCCACGGCAAAGACAACGGTCACTACGGCGTAGGGAAGCAGCGCCATCCAGATACGGCGTCCGTTGAGGTCGGTGGTGGACTCGGCGGCAGGCAGCTCGAGACGCTCGCGCAACTCCTTGACGCCCTTCGGCTTCCATACCCGGAGGAAGGCGAAAGCACAGCCCAAGGAGACGATGCAGGCGATGACGTTGGTGAGCTGGTACGCAAAGAAAGTCGCGGTCAACCACTGAGCGAACGCGAAGGAAATGCCAATCACGGCAGCGGCTGGGGCAGTTTCCTTGACACCGCGGAAGCCGTCCAAGATGAAGGCGATAAGGAATGGCACGATGGCGGCGATGAGCAGCACCTGCAAGGAAATAAGCGCTGCGATGTCGTGGGTTTGCTCGGCGCTGCGACCGGCTACCTCGCCAGCAGTGGTTACCGGGATGCCAACCGCGCCAAAAGCAACCGGAGCGGTATTAGCAATCAGAACTACTGTTGCCGCGCGCAGTGGCTTCACACCAAGGGCCATGATCATGGTCGCGGTAATGGCCACAGGGGCGCCGAAGCCAGCGAGGGCCTCCAACAGACCGCCAAAACAGAAGGCAATGAGGATAGCCTGAATGCGAATATCGCCATCACCCAAAAGGTCAAAGGTCTTGCGCAGATCCTCGAAGCGCCCGGAAGCTACGGTGATTTCATAGAACCAAATTGCCGTAATGATGACCCAGACGATGGGCAGGAGTCCGAATAGACCGCCACGTACGGCGGAGGACAAGGCCATATCTACCGGCATGGAGAAGCCGACGATGGCAATAATGAGGGATACTGCCAGGGCAACGGCGCCAGAAGTATGCGCGCGTGCCTTAACGCCTAGCAGCATGATAAAGAATGCAATGAGCGGGAGAATCGCCACCAGGGCGGTAAGCCCGAGGCTGTCACCCACAGCAGAGGTATTTATTTCGAACAAGAGAAGTCCTTGATTTCTACGGTGGTTTTGCCCGTAGGAAATTACGGGCACATGAAGCATTCTCACGGTGACCAACGGTGGCGCTAGAGCAGGCAGGGTTGCCTTAAACGCTTTGTGAGCCAGTGAGTAAGGAAAGCATATCGTGCGGTGGGCGTCACGGAAACAATACGGTCGTCTTGATAGGGGTTAGCGGCAGCATTTCTCAATGTCCGATCGGACAGAGGCGGACGCAACCCCTGAAGCTCAACAGTGATATATCTCACGTTAACGGGGTAAACCCAACACAAACCCACGTGTTCGGGCCTATCCAGCGGGTTTGTATGTGGGAAATAAAAAGGATCGGAAAGAGTGTACGCGCTTTTGGAAAATCTGTCATCCACTAGTTCTCAAGGCCGCTGGGAGCCTGCGCTGACAAAAAACGCTCGGTAGTATCGGCAATGTAAGGGAAAACGCTCGGGCGCTTCTCAAACACAGACTTCATTGAAGGACCCGCGCACATACCCGTACACACATTTACTCGACTCTTTGAGGAGAAATACAGTGACTATCCGCGTAGGTATCAATGGCTTTGGCCGCATCGGCCGTAACTTTTTCCGTGCAGTCGCTCAGGGTGACAACAACCTCGAAGTTGTTGCAGTAAACGACCTGACCGACAACGCCTCGCTGGCTAACCTGCTGAAGTACGACTCCGTACTGGGCCGCTTCGATGGCGAAATTACTCACGACGATGAGTCCATTACCGTTAACGGCCACCGCATCGTGGTAACCGCAGAGAAGGACCCGAAGCAGCTCAAGTGGGGCGAGTACAACGTAGACCTCGTCATCGAGTCCACCGGCCGCTTCACCAACGGCAACGACGCTAAGGCTCACCTCGAGGCTGGCGCCAAGAAGGTCATTATTTCCGCTCCGGGCAAGGAAGTAGACGCAACCTTCGTCTATGGCGTCAACTCTGACACCTATGATCCGGCAAACCACAACGTCATCTCCGCAGCATCCTGCACCACTAACTGCCTGGCACCGATGGCAAAGGTTCTCAATGACAAGTTCGGCATTGAAAAGGGCCTGATGACCACCGTTCACGCTTACACCGGCGACCAGCGCATCCAGGACGCTCCGCACAAGGATCCGCGCCGCGCCCGTGCCGCTGCAGTAAACATGGTGCCTACCTCCACTGGCGCTGCTAAGGCCGTATCCCTGGTTCTGCCTGAGCTCGACGGCAAGCTGGATGGTTACGCAATGCGCGTCCCGGTTATCACCGGCTCCGCTACCGATCTGACCTTCACCGCTTCCCGCGATGTCACCGCCGAGGAAATCAACGCCGCCCTGAAGGAAGCTGCTGAGGGCGAGCTCAAGGACACCCTCGCATACACCGAGGATCCGCTGGTTTCCACTGACATTGTTACCTCCCCGCACGGCTGCATCTTCGACTCCGGCATGACCAAGGTTTCCAACGGCAACCTGGTCAAGGTTCTGGGTTGGTACGACAACGAGTGGGGCTACACCTCCCAGCTCGTTCGCCTCACCAACCTGGTGGCAGACAAGCTCTAAACTAGAGCTCTAGCAATGAGGAACCGGCCTGATGCAAGCCTTCACGGCGCTGCGTCGCGGCCGGTATTCTTATATCTATAGCCTTTTAACCCGTCCGAATTATTTAAGGAGTAATTAATGGCTTTCCAGACACTTGACGATCTTCTCAAGGAGGGCGTCGAATCCCGCCACGTCCTCGTCCGCTCTGACTTCAATGTTCCACTTGATGAAGAGGGAAACATTACCGATCCCGGACGTATTAACGCTTCTCTTCCGACCATCAAGGCACTGGTAGAAGGGGGTGCAAAGGTCATTCTTTCCGCACACCTGGGTCGTCCAAAGGGTGAGGTAAACTCTAAGTTCTCTTTGGCTCCAGTAGCTGAAGCGCTGTCTGAGGCGCTTGACCAGTACGTTGCCTTAGCCGGCGACGTCACCGGAGAAGACGCTCATGAGCGCGCCAACGGCCTCAACGACGGTGACGTGATGTTGGTTGAAAACGTCCGCTTCGACCCCCGTGAGACCTCCAAGGACGAGGCCGAGCGCGGCCAGTTCGCTGACGAGCTCGTTGCTCTAGCAGCCGATAACGGCGCTTTTGTTTCTGATGGCTTTGGCGTTGTCCACCGTGCGCAGGCATCTGTGTATGACGTCGCTAAGCGCCTACCGGCTTACGCAGGCAAGCTCGTAGAAAAGGAACTGTCGGTGCTTTCCACTGTAGCTAAGGAGCCGGAGCACCCGTACGTGGTTGTCCTCGGCGGCGCCAAGGTTTCGGATAAGCTCGGCGTGATTGAAGCACTGGCCGGCAAGGCAGACAAGGTCATCATTGGTGGCGGCATGTGCTACACCCTGCTGGCTGCCAAGGGCTATAACGTCCAAGAGTCCCTGCTGCAAGAAGACCAGATCGAAAACTGCAAGGACCTGCTCGAACGCTTTGGCGACAAGCTGGTGCTTCCGGTTGATCTCACTGCTGCAAGCAAGTTCGCGGCGGATGCAGAGACCCAGGTAGTCGAGCTCGATAGCATCCCTGAGGGCTGGATGTCCCTGGATATTGGACCAAAGTCCGTGGAAAAGTTTGCAGAGGTTCTTGCTTCTTCCAAGACCGTCTTCTGGAATGGCCCGATGGGCGTATTCGAAATGGAAGCTTTCTCCAAGGGCACTGCTGGTGTAGCGCAGGCTATTATCGACGCCACCGCAAACAACGGTTCCTTCTCCGTCGTCGGTGGCGGCGACTCCGCTGCCTCCGTGCGCATGCTTGGCTTGGACGAGGACGGCTTCAGCCACATCTCCACCGGTGGCGGCGCCTCCCTCGAGTACCTCGAGGGCAAGGATCTTCCGGGCGTATCTGTCCTGGAAGCCTAAAACTGCCTGATCAACTTGCCAAAAAGAGAGGAAAAATTCATGGCACGCACCCCACTTATTGCAGGTAACTGGAAGATGAACCTCGACCACGTCGAGGCCATCGGCTCCGTTCAAAAGTTCGCCTTCTCCCTGCCAAAGGACTACTACGAGAAGGTCGACGTGGCCTACATGGTCCCGTTTACTGATATTCGCACCATCCAAACGTTGGTAGAGGGCGACAAGCTGCAGGTCACCTACGGTGCGCAGGACATTTCTAAGCACGAGTCCGGCGCATTCACTGGTGAAGTATCTGGCAAGATGCTGTCCAAGCTCGGCTGCAGCTGGGTGGTCGTGGGCCACTCGGAGCGCCGTCAGTACCACGGCGAGACCGATAAGCTCGTTGCAGAGAAGGCAGCCGCAGCATTGGACAATGGCATCAGCCCCATCGTGTGCGTAGGCGAGCCGTTGGCTGTACGCGAGGCCGGTACCCACGTGGACTACGTGGTTAACCAGACCCGCAATTCTTTGGCTGGCCTGAGCGCAGACCAGCTTGCCAAGACTGTTATCGCCTACGAGCCAGTGTGGGCGATTGGCACCGGCAAGGTTGCCTCCGCAGACGATGCCCAGGAAGTCTGCGCCGCCATCCGCGAGCTCGTAAAGGAGCTCGCAGGTGAGGAGGTTGCTGCAGGTATCCGCATTCTCTACGGTGGTTCCGTCAAGGTTGATTCCGTTGCAGAGATCGTCAGCAAGCCTGACGTCGACGGCGGCCTGATCGGTGGCGCCTCCTTGGTCGGCGAGGAGTTTGCCAAGTTGGCTGCCAACGCAGCTAATGCCCTGAGCTAACAGGAGTTATCACCTGTCACAGGTTCGCGCTAAGGCGCGGGTTGGAATGGTTCCAGCCCGCGCCATCGTGTAGAGTGAGCCGATGTGATTGCTTTGCTGTACGCGAAGCCTAAAAGTACGATTCCGCGCTAGCGGGTGGCGAGAGTTACCCACAGGGCGCACGTTAGAAATAAGGATTATCCTCATGGTCTTGGCACTGGAAATCATCTTGGTCATCGCAGCTATTTTGATGTCCATCTTCGTGCTGCTGCACAAGGGTAAAGGTGGTGGCCTGTCCAGCCTCTTCGGCGGTGGCGTGCAGTCGAACCTTTCCGGCTCGACCGTCGTGGAAAAGAACCTGGACCGTTACACCGTGGTCATGGTAATTATCTGGCTTGCGTGCATCGTAGGCCTCAACCTCATCCAGGCATTCGCTTAAGCCACCAGCTGGAATAGCGAAAGCGCCGGTATCGGCTTCCAACCTCCTGGTTCCCTGTGGGAACTGGTGGTGGGGAAGCGGTACCGGCGCTTTTTGCGTGGCGCCGAGCCACGAGTTCAGCTCGGCAGCGCACTAGGCTGACGTGACTACAGCTCGGAGGCAGCGTCATCGGCAAGGAAGAGGATGGTTTCTTCCTTCCCGTGCACGCCTGCAGCCGGCCATTCTTCGGGCTCAGCGCCTTCAACGACGTGCTTGGCAGCTTCCGCCTTGGCCTCGCCTGCAACAAGAAACCAGATCCGATCAGACTTGTTGACTGCGGGAAGAGTAAGGGTGATGCGCTCGCTCGGCGGCTTGGGAGAGTCGTGAACGGGAACAGCTAGCTCTTCTTGCTCCCGAACCGCCTCAGAATGGGGGAACAAGGAATTGATATGGCCCTCTTCTCCCATGCCCAGCAGATGGAGGTCGAATCCGTTCGGGGCAAATTCCTTCAGCTCTGGCTCATATGCACTGGCCGCGGCTTCCATGGACACCGCGCCCAGATCAAAACCGTGAATATTCTGGTCCGGAATATCTACGTGATTGAGCAGGGCACTGCGTGCTTGACCCTCATTAGAATCTGCGTCAGAGACGGGCACATTACGCTCGTCGCCGAAAAAGACGTGAACGCGCGACCAATCGATGCGCTGGGCTGGAAAATTCTCGCCTTGCTGCTGTGCCGCGAAATCCAAACGAGCTAGCTCGTGGAGAACGCCAATTCCAGCGCCACCGCCGGTTAGGACAACTCGCGCGACCCCATCGTGGTGGAGCCCGCCACCGGCGGCTTGGATACGGGCTACGGTATCCACGAATTTCAGCGCGGCCTGGGAGATAAGTTCATCCACATCGCTTACGCGGTGAAGAGTTACCATGAGGTATCGCTATCCTTTGCAAAGAATCGGAGTTAAGCCGTTTTAGTGCTTACTGTAGTCTACTTGGGCGAGCGCACGGAGCGCTTGCGCATAAGTCTTATCGGCATCCAGATGGCGCAATTCTTCAGAGAGAACCTCAGCTTGGGAGCGCTTGCTAAGGCTCACCAAGGAATCCGGGGAACCTGGAACGCACACACGCACCGTGCGCTCGTCGACGACATCAACGTCGACGTGGCTCGTTTCCCGATTAAACCGCAAGTGGGTCACTGGGAAGTGCGGCTCCTGAGAGTCGGTCACAGCGCGGTGGACGGGGACTGCCAAACGATCGAGGATCCATCCAGCCGCGAAGTCTGGAGCTGGGTGGCCCGCAGGGCCCGCCACCTCGACGGATTGCACGGGCTCGTGAGGATGGCGGTCCAATGCGGAGGCCACGACGCCGCGCCACAAAGTGATGGCGGCCCAGGACATATCGGAATCGCCCGGCGTGTAACCGGCGGATAAGGTGCGCAGATCTTCGCCAGTGACGCGTCCGTCGTAGGCAACGTTGGTGATGCGGCGTTGAGCCAGTTTACCCACCGAGCTGGAAGCTGGGTCAGGCGGGCACAAGGTAGGCCACCAGGCGACCAAAGGGGTGTCGGGAAGCAGCAGTGGAGTAACGACTGCCTCGTCCTGGTTTGCTAAAGCGCCGTGCAACTTCATGATGACCATCTCAGAAGCACCCGCTTCACCGCCCACGCGCAGCTGCGCATCTAAGTGGGTATCTGCCTGCGGGTCGCCCGTCACAACGACCAGAACGCGCGACGGGTGCTCGTGGGAGGCATCGCGCACGGAGGCCAAGATGTTTTCCAAATCATCGTCCTCGCGGGCAGCCACGATGAGGGTGAGTACTCGGCCGGTAGTAAGGGTGTAATGCTCTTGGGCCTCTACTAGCTTTTTGGAGATTTCACGAGTAGTGGTGTTGGGCAATGGAATAATCATTGTCTGCGTCCCTCCTATGGGCGGCGCCAGGAATGCCCCCGGCGGCGCAACATTCTATCGGCGGATTCTGGGCCCCACGTGCCAGCGCGGTATTCCTCCGGTTGGCCTGCTTCGGACCAGTAATCGATAATGGGATCCAAAATCGCCCAGGAAAGTTCCACCTCTTCGTTGGTGGGGAAGAGCGAGGACTCATCGAGGAGGGCATCCAAAATCAGGCGCTCGTATGCTTCCGGAGATTCCTCGGTAAAGGCCTCAGCATAAGCAAAGTCCATATTGACGTCGCGGACCTCCATGGTGGAGCCGGGCACCTTGGAACCAAAGCGCATGGTGACACCTTCATCCGGCTGCACGCGGATGACTACGGCGTTTCGTCCCAGCGCTTCGGTCTGGCCATCAACGAATGGTTGATTTGGCGCTGCCTTGAATACCAGCGCAATCTCGGTCACGCGGCGGCCCAAGCGCTTGCCCGTGCGCAGGTAGAAGGGCACTCCTCCCCAGCGGCGGGAGTTTACTTCCAAGGTGCAAGCTGCATAGGTCTCCGTCGTGGACTCCGGGCCGAAGCCTTCTTCTTCGCGCAAGCCCTTGACAAACTCGGAGCCTTGCCAGCCGGCGGAGTACTGGCCGCGAGCAGTCGTTTTATTGAGTGGATGCACGGCGTGGGTAGCGCGCAGCACCTTGACCTTTTCTGCCTGCAGGGCCTCAGGCTCGAAGGAAGACGGTTCTTCCATCGCAACTAGAGCCAAAAGCTGCAGCAGGTGGTTTTGGATGACGTCTCGAGCCGCACCGATGCCGTCATAATAGCCAGCGCGGCCGCCTAGGCCAATATCTTCGGCCATGGTGATTTGGACGTGATCGATGTAGTGGGCGTTCCACATGGGCTCAAAAATTTGATTCGCAAAGCGCAAAGCCATGATGTTTTGCACCGTTTCTTTGCCCAAATAATGGTCAATGCGGAAGACCGCGGACTCGGGGAAGACGGCGTTGACAATCTCATTGAGCTTGCGGGCAGACTCTTGATCGTGGCCGAAGGGCTTCTCAATGATTACTCGGCGCCACGAGTCTTCCACGGAGTTGGCCATGCCCACCCGCTCCAGCTGGTGGCAGATATTGGAGAAGAATTCCGGGGGAACCGAAAGGTAGTATGCCCAGTTGCTGCCGGTGCCGCGCTCGCGATCTAGCTCGCCCAAACGCGCCGAGAGGCGATCGAATCCAGCATCGTCGAAAGAGCCTTGCACAAATTCGATTCCCTGGGATAAATGCTGCCAGACATCTTCATTGAACTCGGTACGTGAGCTAGCGATGACGGCTGAGCGAACGTAGTCACAGAATGCGACCTTGTCCCAGTCACGGCGACCATAACCCACAAGGGTAAAGCCAGCGGGTAGGAGGCCACGGCTCGCTAGGTCGTAGATTGCGGGCAGTAGCTTTTTATATGCTAGGTCACCGGTAACGCCGAAGATGACCATGCCCGCGGGTCCTGCGATTCGCGGCAATCGCTTGTCGCTGGCATTGCGCAAGGGGTTGACCCAAGCGGCTGAGTCGGTCACGAAGAATCCTTCCTGAGTTTATGGGCTTTAAGCTCGCTAATATTCTAGCGGCAGAATGCCCCGCCGAATTCTCGGCGGGGCACAAGTCACACGGCTAGTTTACGCGAGTCGCTCCTTAATGGAAGCAAGCAGTTCCTCCCACGCAGCGACAAACTTATCAACGCCCTCGCGCTCCAGCACTGCAAAGACATCATCGAAATCAATGCCGACCTCTTCTAGCTGGGCAAAGACGCCTTCTGCAGCCTCGCGGCTATCAGACAGGGCGTCGCCGTGGAGGTTGCCCTCGGAGAGAACCGCATCGATGGTCTTTTCCGGCATGGTGTTGACCGTGTGCGGGCCAGCCAGCTCCGATACGTACAAGGTGGCTGGGTACTCCGGATTCTTCACACCGGTAGAAGCCCACAGTGGACGCTGGAGGTGGGCGCCTTCGGGCAAGTCGGCGTCGTTAAGCAGGGCATCCTGGAAGAGAGCATAGGCGCGCTGTGCATTGGCGACGCCCGCCTTACCGCGCAGCGCCAGAGCACTCTCGCTGCCAATAGCTTCCAAGCGCTTATCCACTTCGGTATCCAACCGGGAAACAAAGAAGGAAGCCACGGAGTGAATGGTGGAGACGTCCTTGCCTGCCTCGGCGGCACGCTTGAGACCAGTACGGAAAGCCTCAATGACATCGCGGTAGCGATCCACGGAGAAAATAAGAGTGACGTTGACGCTGATTCCCTCCGCCAAGGCATCTTCGATGGCAGGAAGGGAACCGGTGGTGGCCGGAATCTTGATCATCACGTTGGGACGATCAACCTTGGACCACAACTCACGCGCTTGTTTAAGGGTGGCAGTAGCATCATCAGAAATGCGTGGGTCGACCTCGATGGACACGCGGCCATCTGCACCGTTAGTAGAGGAGTAGATATCCGCAAAGAGGTCGCAGGCATTCTTGACGTCCTCGATGGCCAATGCGTACACCGCTTCATCGGCAGCGGCCTTGGTCTCCTTCAACGTGGAAAGCTCGGCATCGTAGGCGGTGCCGTTGGTCATCGCCGCGGCGAAAATTGCCGGGTTGGTGGTAACTCCCACGATGGACTTAGCGGAAATTATCTCCTTGAGATTGCCCGAAACTAGGCGCTCGCGAGAAAGGTCATCGAGCCAGGTTGAGGTTCCCAGCTGGCGTAGTTCGGAAATGTGGTTCATGATTACTCCTTATCCAGTCCTGGAGGTTTACTTCTTCGCAGCAGCCAGCGATTCTTGGGCCGCTTCAACAACCGCTGTAGTGGTGAAGCCAAATTTCTCAAAGAGTTCGCCCGCAGGAGCAGAGGCGCCGTAGTGCTCGATGGAAATGTTCCGGCCGAAAGAACCGGTGTACTTGTGCCACGGCATAGCGATGCCGGCTTCGATGGAGACACGGGCCTGCACCTCGCTAGGCAGCACGGACTCGCGGTATGCGTCATCCTGCTCATCAAACCACTCAAGGCACGGTGCGGAGACAACGCGGGTGGCTGTTCCGGCGGCCTCAAGTTCCTTAGCGGCGGCGACGGCAAGCTGCACCTCAGAACCGGTAGCGAGGAGGATCACGTCCGGCGTTTCCTTGGACTCTTCCACCAGAACATAAGCTCCGCGGCGCACGCCATCATGAGCCTTTTCCTTGGTGCCTTCCAGTACCGGTAGTCCCTGGCGGCTCAGCGCCAGGCCCTTTGGTGCGGCCTTGTACTCGAGAGCTGCGGCCCAAGCCTGTGCGGTTTCGTTGGCATCGGCCGGGCGAATAACGGACAGGTTCGGGATAGCGCGAAGGGCAGAAAGGGTCTCTACCGGCTGGTGGGTTGGGCCATCCTCGCCTAGGCCGATGGAGTCGTGGGTCCAGACATAGTAGGTATCGGTAGACATTAAAGAGCCCAGGCGGACAGCCGGGTACTGGTACTCGGAGAAAATAAGGAAGGTACCACCGTAAACGCGGGTATTGCCGTGCAGAGCAATACCGTTCATGATCGCAGACATCGCGTGCTCGCGAATGCCAAAGTGGAGGTTGCGGCCATACGGCTGAGCCGACCACATATCGGTGGTAATGGTTGCGGGGCCGAAGGAGTCCGCGCCCTTAATCACGGTGTTATTGGAGCCGGCAAGGTCAGCAGAGCCACCCCACATCTCAGGAAGGGAAGCGGCCAAGGCCTGGATGGTGGCCTCAGAAGCCTTGCGGGTGGCCAAGGATTCACCCGGTTCCCACACCGGCAATTCAGCGTCAAAATCTTGCGGCAATTCGCGCGCCTGCATGCGGTCAAAGAGTGCCTTATTCTCCGGATTAGCTGCAGCCCATTCGTCGAACTTCTTCTGCCACGCGGCGTGCTTCTCGGCGCCGCGCTCGCGCAGCTTGCGGGTGTGCGCGATGACCTCGTCGTCGATGTGGAAGCTGCGTTCCGGATCGAAGCCTAAGACCTCCTTAGTGGCAGCTACCTCGTCATCACCCAGTGCAGCGCCATGAACGCCGCCGGTATTCATCTTATTCGGGGCCGGGTAGCCAATGACGGTCTTCACGCGGATGAAGGAAGGGCGCTCGGTTTCTGCCTGAGCTGCCTTGACGGCCTCCTCAATGGCTACGACGTCTTCGCCGGATTCGACCGTTTGGACGTGCCAGCCGTAGGCCTCGTAGCGGGCGACCACGTCTTCGTTGAAAGCAATATTCGTATCGTCCTCAATAGAGATGCGGTTATCGTCCCAGAAGACAATCAAGTTGCCCAGCTTTTGCGTACCCGCCAGGGAAGAAGCCTCAGCGGTAACGCCCTCCTGCAGGTCACCATCGGAAGCAATGGTGTAGACGTAGTGGTCGAAGGGAGACTCGCCAGCCGGTGCCTCTGGATCGAAAAGGCCGCGCTCTTTCCGTGCCGCCATGGCCATGCCAACGGAGGAAGCAAGGCCTTGACCAAGGGGGCCAGTGGTGATTTCCACGCCATCGGTGTGGTGCACCTCAGGGTGGCCAGGCGTGCGCGATCCCCACGTGCGCAGCTGCTGGAGATCGTCCAACTCCAAGCCAAAGCCGCCCAGGTAGAGCTGGATGTACTGGGTGAGGGAAGAGTGACCAACCGATAGAACGAAGCGGTCGCGGCCGGCCCAGTGCGCATCGGCGGGATCATGGTTAATGACGCGCTGATACAAGGTGTAGGCGAGGGGAGCGAGGGACATTGCGGTGCCTGGGTGGCCGGAACCGCATTTTTGTACAGCATCTGCGGCTAGTACTCGCACGGTGTCGACGGCGCGGGTGTCAAACTCCGACCAATCCTCCGGGTAACGGCGTTCGACCATAGTTTGGAGTTCTGGGGACAACTTATCTTTCGACACTGGAAAGCCTCGCTTACGTCTAGGCAAAAAGTACTTAACTTTATTTAGTCTAGTAATTTTTTAAGCGGCGGTGCGCAATTATAGAAAGCTAGGCATAAACGGTATGCTGGCATGGCTAAGTGGAGTGCGCGTAGGCGCTAGAGCGCGCACTGAGTCTAGCGACCATAGGCCTGTTGTCTTTCGCCTCGGCGCCGAAAACTGTGAGTGAGAGAACTGGAACTTTTTCAAGGGCATGTGCGACCGCTAGGGGTGACCGCGCGCAGGAAGTGCGCGGGACACAGTTCACCAACGTTCAGATAGTGGAGGAATCCCTTGGAGACCATCAAGGCCTATTTTGCGCTAACGAAACCGAGGATCATTGAACTCCTCCTCGTGGCCGCAATCCCGGCGATGCTCCAAGCGCAACGCGGCGTGGAGGCCGTTTCAGACAATATCTGGCTTATCGTGTCGACTATTTTCGGCGGTTGGATGGGCGCTGCTGCCGCCCACACGTTTAATAACGTCGTAGACTACGAGCTGGATCAAAAAATGCAGCGCACGAGAGCCCGCCCGTTGGTAAGGGCCAAGATTTCTAAGCGAAACGCAGCAATTTTCGCTTGGGTAATGCTCATCCTTTCCGTGCTGTGGTTGGGCGTTCTAGCTCATTCCTGGCTGGCGGCCTTCTTCGTGATTTTGACGAACTTTTTCTATGTCTTCGTCTACACCAAGTTTTTGAAGATGCGCAATGCTCAAAATATCGTCTGGGGCGGCTTGGCCGGCTGCATGCCGGCGATGGTCGGCTGGGCGGTTATCCGGGATAACGCTCCTGCTGGAGAGCCTGACCGCTGGTGGCAGGCAATCGTGCTCTTCCTCATCATCTTCTTCTGGACTCCCCCACACACGTGGGCGCTGGCCATGAAGTACAAGGATGACTACCGCAAGGCCGGCGTGCCGATGCTGCCCGTAGTGGCTGATGAGAAGGAAGTCACTCGACAGATCGTGTGGTATACCGTGGGCACGGTTATCGTGACCCTACTTATCGTCCCCGCTGCATCGTGGATTTACTTGGTCGCAGCTCTTGCCTCCGGCGCGGTATTCCTGTGGATGGCTATACGCCTGCACAAAGGAGTCAAGAACGGTGCCAAGGTTAAGCCGATGCGCCTGTTCATTTACTCTAATAACTATCTGTCGGTGCTCTTTATCGGGTTGTCTATCGATGCAGTAGTGGGTTGGGAGCCACTAGGCCGGATGCTCGGCTGGTCGGCCACGTTATTCTAACTGCGCCCAGATACCCAAGGATAAGAAGGCGAAAGCGCGGGAAGACAAATGCGTTCCCGCGCTTTAGGCGTTTGTGGGTGGGTTTAGGCTTTATCGCCAGCCTGGACGCGCAGCACGATGGAACCGGTAGTCTTGCGCTCCTGGAGGTCGCGGTGAGCCGCAGCGGCATCTTCCAGTGGATAAGATGCCGTGACGTTGAAGCTCAGATCGCCGTCGATAACAGCTTGGACGACCGCCTGGGCACGCATTTGAAACTCGCCTTCTTGGGCTGTCCATGCGCCGATGGAAGGCCGAGTGAGAAAGATAGACCCATGCTTGTTTAGCAGCTGCGGGTCGATAGGCTCAACTGGGCCAGAGGCGGCGCCGAATAGCGCGACGGTGCCACGGGGGCGTACTGCTTCGAGTGACTCCTGGAAGGTAGCCTTGCCGACGCCGTCGTAAACCACGTCAACACCCCTATCACCGTTGTAGCGACGGACCTGCTCGGCGAGTCCGTCGCCATAGCGAAATACCTTATCCGCACCGGCTGCGTAGGATAGTTCCTCCTTTTCGTCCGTGGACACGACCGTATAGACGGTAGCACCGAGCGACGATGCCATTTGGGTGAGGATCTGGCCTACACCGCCGGCGCCGGCAGTAATCAGGCAGGAAGCGCCTTCCCCCAGTTGATAAACGCCATGCGCCAAATAGTGTGCGGTAATGCCCTGCAGCAACATAGAGGCAGCGACTTCTGGCTGGAAATCATCCGGCACCGCCACTAGTCCCTCGCGTGGGACGCAGACCTGTTCGGCGTAGGAGCCAAAAGCCTGGTTCCAGGCCACCATCGTGCCCTCGGCAATTTCCCCCTGGGGGTCGTGGACAACGCGTCCGGTGCCTTCGAATCCGGGAATGAACGGGGTGGCCGCGTTATAGATACCCTCACGATAATAGGTATCGATGTAGTTGACGCCCGCCATAATGACGTCCACCAAAACCTCGTCGTCATTAGGGGTAGGGGCGGGAACTTCGGTATAGCGAAGTACTTCTGGCCCGCCGGTTTCTGTGACCTGAATTGCGTGCATATAGCCAGGCTAGCGCAAAAAGCCGGCCGAGTGCAGTACCTCGGCCGGCCGTAAGCATTATGGGCTAAGCAGTCGCTCGCTCTTGTTCAAGAGAGGTTTGGCGCGCCGCGTACTTCTCATCGCCGCTGGGAGAGCCGGTGATGAGATCCGCGGTGCCGTCGGTGCGGCGTACACCGTGTGCCCATAGCAGGGCGGTATACGCGGTGACGAAGGAGGAGAGGCCAATATGGAAGGGGACAGTCCAGCGCGGAATGCTCATGTAGAACTGGTAAACGCCTACTGCCCACTGAATGAGGATGCATACAACGAGGACCCAGCCAGCCTTCTTAGCGTCTTGAGGTGCGCGGTTCTTGTAAAGCAGGAAGACGGTAATAACCGTAAGCGTCAGGTAGACGTACATGCACATGGCGTGGGTGACGGCCATGGCTTCGGTATCTACCTGCAGGCGGCCTTCCATTCCCACCCCGGAATCGCCAGAGTGAACGCCCGAACCGGTAACCATCGTGCCGGTGATGAGCACAATGCTCAAGGCAACGGTAGCGACCGCTGCGAGGACGCGAATCGCCTGAGGGAAGCGAGCGCGTGGCGTTCCGTCATCGGGTTCCACAATGCGGGAATAAAGCATTGCCGACAGCCATACCAAGAGCATCGAAGGTAGGAAGTGTAACGCCACGGACCACCAGCGGAGGTCTAGGTGGACAGAGATACCGCCGATGACTGCTTGCAGTACGATGCCAGCGACGTTGAGCCATGCGTACACCTTGAGCTCTGCGCGGCGACGCGCCATGCGCATGGCAACGACGGCGGCGATAGCCGCTGCGGTTACGACGAAAGTAAGCAGGCGGTTACCAAACTCGATGGCCTGGTGGAGAGCAGGCGCAGCGCCTTCCATAGGGACAAGGGAGCCTGGTTGGCATTCCGGCCAGGTGGGACAACCCAATCCCGAGCCGGTCACGCGGACAATGGAACCAGACACGGTGATGCCACCCTGGCACAAGAGGAGGATGAGCGCGATGAGGCGCTGCTGTTGCAGTGTAGGGGCGGCTTCCTTAAAGAAGCGCTTGATCTTTGTCCAGTAATTCACGCATAGCATCCTACTAGTCGGGAGATTTCGGGCATAAAAATTCCTCTCGTTTCGAAAGGAACCGGACAAAAGTCACATTTAGCCATCGAAGCGGAACCAACGGACCGCAGCGAACGACGCCACCGCAAGCCACGCCAACAAGGATAGGAGCTCGAGGCCGGGGAAGATGGAATTAGAGGCGTCGGTAAGCGCGCCTGCTAGGGCGACGGTCGGCACCGCGTTGAGGATGCCATTATCGCCCAGGCCCTGGGAGTAGAGGGTCCATCCGACTACGCCGAGGAGCAGGAACCAGATGAGATTGGCCAGTGCGAGTACCACCTCAGAGCTGAGGGTGCCGCCGAGCAGCAGCCCCATGGCGGTAAAAGCCGCAACGCCAAAAAATAGCGAAAGCATCATGAGCAGCACCCCGCCCAGGCTGATACGGAGACCCAGGATATAGGCAGCTATGCCCAAAACGAGGATTTGGAATACCACCATGGTGAGCACGCCGAGGATCTTGCCGCCAATAATGGCCCATGCGGGCACACCGGACGCGCCGGTGCGTTTAAGGGCCCCGTAGCGCCGGTCAAAGGCAAGTGAAATGGCCTGACCGGTAAAGCCTGCGGAGGTGGCCGCTACTGCAAGCACCATGGGAAATACCTCGTGCAAGCCATGTCCGGTGAGCGACTCCAAGTGGGCCGCGCCAATGAGCAGGGCCAGCGGAATGATGACGCTCAGCAATTGCTGTTCGCCGTGGCGCAGCATGAGTTTTGCTTCCATCTTTCCTTGCGCGAGCAACATGGCGCCGGCGCTGGCCCGTTTGGGGGCCGGGGCAAAGGTTCCAGTGTTAAAGGTAGTGCTCATGTGGTGGCTTCTTTCCGCAACGCAGTTGATTGAACTCGATCCTGGTGGAGGGCGCAGCTAGCTGCGCAAATGGCGCCCAGTAAGGTCAAGGAAGACCTCCTCTAAGTTGCGGTGGGCTGCGTCTAAGCGCCGCAGCAGGACTCCTTGGCGGGCAAGTTCGGCGCTCAGCGCGGCAATCGTCTCGGGCGTGCCGGCCTGGGTCAAGCGGTAATGCAGCGGCCGGGATTTGGTCGCTCGAATTCCAGCCTCAGCCAAAGCTTCCACATCAACATCCATATCGGTGCTGAAACTAAGCCCTGCCGAGTCCGACTGGGCGGTCAGTTCCGCGGGGGAGCCGTGGGCTACCAGCTCGCCATGATCCATGATTGCCACTCGGTCCGCTAGTGACTCCGCTTCATCCATGAGGTGGGTGGTAAGAACAATGGTGACACCATCGCGCCGCAGGGCTCGAACAAGGTCCCAGACCGCCAAACGGGATTGTGCATCCATCCCAGCGGTGGGCTCATCGAGAAAAACTAGCTCGGGCCGACCGATGATTGCTAGGGCGAGGGAAAGCCGTTGCTGCTGCCCGCCGGAGAGTCTGCGATAGGGAGTCCGGGCTACTCCTTCCAGCCCGAGCGTTTCCAGTAGCCAGTGCGGGGAGAGGGGATGGGCGCTGTAGCTAGCGGAAAGTTCTAGCATTTCCAGAACACGGATGCCGGAGTAGGAACCGCCACCCTGCAACATGATGCCGACCTTTTCGCGCACCTTGTCCGGTGCGGAACTCGGGTCTAGCCCGAGGACGTCGATTGTGCCGCTGGTGGGGTGGATAAAACCCTCTGACATCTCAATCGTCGTGGACTTTCCGGCGCCATTGGGGCCAAGGAGGCAAAAGACCTCACCTGTGGCAACGCTAAGGCTTAGACCGTTAACGGCGGTGGTGGAGCCATATTTTTTCACCACGTTGTCCACGGTGAGGGCTGGGCTATCGGCTGAAATGGAATTCACGTGGGATTAGTTTAGGACACGGATTCCGCTGCGCCGCACTGCAACCCACCACAGGGTGGCGATGACGGCGAAAGTGCAGGCTGCCGACACGTAGATGACGATGATAGTGCTGGGCGGCAACCCGAGGCCGCGCGGCAGTACAAAGAAGCTCATAGCTGCCGAATAGGCCACGACGCAAAAACGGAATATAAGCCGGTTGGCCCATGCGGCCAAAGGCAGTACCGCCCACAGGATGTACCACGGATGGACGACGGGAAAGAAGATAACCAGCACTAAGGAGGCGGTGCCGAGTCCTCCCACAGGGTGAATGCGGCCGCGCAACGTTGCAAAGAGCATGCGGGCCATGAAAGCTACTGCCACCAGCACGCCAAAGGTACGGGTTACGGTGAGAATAGCTTCGGTGTGGTCACCTAGACCCAGCAGCATTCCGATGAAGCCGGTGCCCACGCCTACGGCGGTGGAGGTAGAAAGCCACGAGCGGATGGAGGCCGCGCCGCCTTGTCCCGTGATCCACCCCAGGCCAATGCCGGTCAAGGCGCTAATGAGGGCAATGGTTGCAATTAAAATAACTAGCTGCAGGGCAATGGCGTAGGCCAAGGCCTTCCAGCGTGGTGCACCGTCCTTGTCTATCAGGTGGCGGGCATAGGCCATCCCTACAAAACCTAGTCCAATAAAGCCGGTTACCTTGACCATTCCGGCGCAGGACAGACAAAATCCAGAAGCAATTAGTGCTAGGTAGGCACTGCGCGTGGATTTTTCCAGCTTGTCGACGCCCCGCAGGCCCAGCTCCATACCCACTAGGAGCAGGCCCAACATGATGGACTCATTATGGATTCCGCCCACCAGGTGCAAGATAGTGAGTGGGTTGAGAATGCCGAGCCATAGGGCGGATTCTGGAGATACCCGGCAGCGCCGCGCGAGACAGCTAATTGCCCACCCAGCAACCATTATGCCGGCGATGGATAAGAGCCGGTGGGCGATTACTCCCAAGAGGATGGAATTTGAGGTAACTGCGCTCACCACTCCAGCGAGCCCGAGCGCTACGGGGCCATAAGGGGAGGGGGAGTTGGCCCAGATAAACGGTACGGATCGGGCGAGCTTATCACCCGCGCCAAGCAATTGCACTGGTCCTGCAGAATACGGATCCATGCCCTGCATCACGATGGAACCGTTGGCCAAGTAGGAGTAGATGTCCTGGGTAAAGAGCGGGGCGGTAAATATCAGCGGGATGACCCAGCCGGCCCACGTGCGCCACAGCTGGTGTGTGGTGACGAGCCGGCGGGCGCGCGTTGGGGTGAGGGCACCTTCCTGGGGTTGGCGCAGCGGAGTGCCTACAAAAGGGGCCAGGAAAACCCAGGCGGCCACCAACAGGCCCACTCCCACCATGACTAGGGCAGAAGAGGTCTGCAGCATGCGGGACATGAGGGAGCCAAAAGGCACGTTGTCATAAGGGTTTCCCACTACTGGGAGAGCGCCGGCTCCCAACGCGCCGAAGGCGATAAGCAGAGAACCCACCGTGCCCACCCAGCGCAGGATAAAAAATGTCCGCCATTGTGCGGTGGTGGTGCGCTTTAGGCCATCCGCATTGGCAGGGACAAAATCAAAACGAGAATCAGGTTCCGCGGCTCCGGTGTCCTCGGCGTGTAGTTGCGCAGACCGAGAACCAGCGGTGCCCAACTGCGGCAGCTCGGCCTTGACGCCGGAAAGAAAGCCGCGGAATTTGCCTGTCATGGGATAAGACCTTACGCGAATCCTCCGCCCCAACCCCAGCAGGCCCGCCCTTTTAGCGCGCGCAGCACCGCCGGTTGTGGCGATGAGGGGATCTAGCCACCCCCGTGCCACGCCGAAGAATGGCCAATGGTGGCATTCCGGAATGAATTAAGGAACACTAGTGTTGTCTAATAAAGGAGGCACAGTTGGACTGCGGTGCGACTCGCGGAATTACGGGAGTCGGTTGCAGGGCGGCTGTAAGTGAGCGAAGTACGAAGGGAGGTCCCGGCATGAGCACACCTCAGCGCGTAGAAACTACGCACAAGGCGGCTAAGGAATCCCGCACTACGGACGGCGATACCCGCCGGCAGGTGATGCTGTTGCTGCTGAAGGACGGGCCCGTTACCGCTTCCCACTTGGGTGAACGCCTTGGCCTTTCTGCTGCCGGAATCCGCCGGCACTTAGACAATTTGGTGGAAGAGGAACTGACGGAGGTTGTGCGCCGCCGCCCAGTTACCCGCAATTCAGCGGGTAGCGGCTCTGGTCGCGGGCGACCAGCCAAACACTTCCGCCTCACTGATCGTGGCCGGGCGCAATTCGGCCACGCCTACGATGATTTGGCCTCTGATGCCTTGACGGCGCTACGCGCTGTTGGCGGGTCTGAGGCTGTTAAGCACTTTGCCAAGGTCCGCTTCGAGCGACTCGTTGCAGACGTGCGTCCCTTGATAGAAGAGGGCGAATCTGTAGAGGACGTGGCCCGTAAGCTGGCTGAGGTCTTGGACGGGCACGGGTATGCCGCCACGGTGGACCGCGCTGGTCAGGGAGTGCAAATCTGTCAGCATCATTGTCCGGTCTCCCATGTGGCGGCCGAGCATCCGGAGCTGTGTGAGGCGGAACAAGAAGTCTTTTCTGCTCTATTAGGCAAACACGTACAGCCTTTGGCCTCCATTGCTGGCGGTCACGGGATCTGTACCACGAACATCCCCTTGACACCCGTTAATACAAATACTGAAAGGAGCGAGTCATGACCCAGGCACAATCGGCACCCGAGAACAAGATGACCGATGATGAAATTATTGATTCCATTGGTGCATATGAGTACGGCTGGCACGACTCGGACGCGGCTGGTGCTTCTGCTCGCCGCGGCTTGAACGAAGATGTAGTACGCGATATTTCCGCCAAGAAGGGCGAGCCGGAATGGATGCTTAACCAGCGCCTGAAGGCACTCAACATCTTTGATAAAAAGCCCGTTCCCACCTGGGGTGCGGATTTGTCTGGCATCGACTTCGACCAGATTAAGTACTACGTGAAGTCCACTGAGGAGCAGGCCCAGACCTGGGAAGACCTCCCGGACGACATCAAGGCCACCTACGATAAGTTGGGCATTCCAGAGGCTGAGAAGCAGCGCCTCGTTGCCGGTGTGGCAGCCCAGTACGAGTCCGAGGTTGTCTACCACCAGATCCGTGAGGACCTGGAAAGCCAGGGCGTTATCTTCGTCGATACTGATACCGCACTGCGTGACTACCCTGAGCTTTTCAAGGAGTACTTCGGCACCGTTATCCCGGCCGGTGACAATAAGTTTTCCGCGCTGAACTCCGCTGTGTGGTCCGGTGGCTCCTTTATCTACGTGCCCAAGGGCGTGCACGTAGACATTCCACTGCAGGCTTATTTCCGCATCAACACGGAAAATATGGGCCAGTTCGAGCGCACCCTCATCATCGTCGACGAGGACGCTTATGTTCACTACGTCGAGGGCTGTACCGCTCCTATCTACAAGTCTGATTCCCTGCACTCCGCAGTAGTGGAGATTATCGTGAAGAAGGGCGGCCGCTGTCGCTACACCACCATTCAGAACTGGTCCAGCAACGTCTACAACTTGGTGACCAAGCGCACCAAGGTAGAAGAAGGCGGCACCATGGAATGGGTCGACGGCAACATTGGCTCCAAGGTCACCATGAAGTACCCGGCCGTATGGATGACCGGTCCTTACGCCAAGGGTGAGGTTCTCTCCGTTGCCTTTGCTGGTGAGAACCAGTTCCAGGACACGGGCGCCAAGATGACTCACATGGCTCCGCACACCTCTTCCAATATCGTGTCTAAGTCGGTTGCCCGTGCCGGCGGCCGCGCCGCTTACCGCGGCTTGGTGCAGGTTAATCAGAACGCGCACCATTCCACCTCTAACGTCGAGTGCGACGCGTTGCTGGTGGACAATATCTCGCGTTCGGATACATACCCGTATAACGACATCCGCAATGACCACGTCACGCTGGGTCATGAGGCAACCGTTTCCCAGGTTTCTGAGGAGCAGCTGTTCTACCTGATGTCCCGCGGTATCGCGGAAGAAGAAGCAATGGCGATGATCGTGCGTGGCTTCGTTGAGCCGATTGCTAAGGAGCTCCCGATGGAGTACGCCCTCGAGCTCAACCGCCTCATCGAACTGCAAATGGAAGGATCGGTCGGCTAAAGAAAATGGTCGCTTCGAACGAATTCAATCCGGATAAGATTACCAAGGGTGATGTCTTTACCTCCACCAACGTGGAGGACTTCCCGGTGCCGCACGGTCGCGATGAGGTGTGGCGCTTTGTCTCCCTGCGCAAGCTCCGTGGACTGCACAATGGCGAGTTCGCTGAGGCAGTGGCACAGGACGTCACCGTGAGCGAACATCCCGGCGTAAGCTCCGAGACCGTCGCACGCGATGACGAGCGCTTGGGCCGTGTTGGTACCCCGTCTGACCGCGTTGCGGCACAGGCGTGGACTTCTATGCCTGAAGGCCAGGTTGTCACCATTGACGCCGAGGCTCAGGTGGAAGAGCCCGTGGTCATTACCTACACCGGCAAGGGCGAGGGCGTAACTTCCTTTGGTGCCACCTCCATCGAGGTAGGCCACCATGCGGAAGCCACCGTTATCTTGAAGTACGTCGGTTCTGGCACCCACGCGGATAACGTCGAGTTCATCGTTGGCGATGGCGCTCACCTGACCGTCGTTGTTGACGTTGATTGGGAAGACGATGCCGTGCACCTGTCTAACCACGTGGCACAGCTCGGCCGCGATTCTGTGCTGCGCCACAACTCCGCCATCTTTGGCGGCGAGGTGGTACGCATCGTGCCTCGCGTGAACTTCACCGAGCAAGGCGGCGACGCAGAGCTGCTGGGCGTCTACTTCGCTGACGAAGGCCAGTACTTTGAAAACCGCATGTTGGTGGATCACTCCGTCCCTAATTGCCGCTCCCACGTCCTTTACAAGGGCGCACTGCAGGGCACCAAGGACAATGAGGCCCGCACCTGCTGGGTGGGCGATGTCCTTATCCGCTCCAATGCACAGGGCACCGATACCTACGAGACCAACAACAACCTGATTCTGACCGAGGGCGCTCGCGCGGACGCAATCCCTAATTTGGAGATTGAGACCGGTGAAATTACCGGTGCAGGCCACGCGGCCACCGTTGGTCGCTTCGATGACATCGAGTTGTTCTACCTGATGTCTCGCGGTATTCCAGAGGCTGAAGCCCGCCGCCTCATCATCCGTGGCTTCTTCAATGAGGTCATCCACCGTATTCCGGTGCAGTCCCTGTCCGAGGAATTGGAAAACCGCATTTCCGAAGAACTGGAAAAGATCTCCGCCTAAATCTTTCATAGAAGGAAAACCACACACATTATGTCTACTCTGGAAATTAAGAACCTCCACGCCCAGGTGCTGCCGACGGAAGAAGGCGGCGAGCCGAAGGAAATCCTCAAGGGCGTTAACCTGACTATCAACTCCGGCGAGATCCATGCGATCATGGGTCCGAACGGTTCCGGCAAGTCCACCTTGTCTTACACCATCGCCGGCCACCCAAAGTATGAGGTTACCGAGGGCGAGGTGCTTCTCGACGGCGAAAATCTGCTGGAGATGCCCGTCGACGAGCGCGCTCGCGCCGGCCTCTTCTTGGCGATGCAGTACCCAACTGAGGTACCAGGCGTAAAGGTCTCTCAGTTCATGCGCTCTGCAGTCACCTCCATTCGCGGTGAAGCACCGAAGCTGCGTGAATGGAACAAGGAGCTTACCCAGGCCCGCGAGAATTTGAAGATTGATAAGTCCTTCATCTCCCGCTCCGTCAACGAAGGCTTCTCCGGCGGTGAGAAGAAGCGCCACGAAGTCATGCAGCTGGATATCCTGAAGCCGAAGTTCGCAGTTATGGACGAAACCGACTCCGGCCTGGACGTTGACGCTCTGCGCATCGTGTCTGAGGGCATCAATAGCTACCAGAAGGAAACCAATGGTGGCATCTTGATGATTACCCACTACAAGCGCATCCTGAACTACGTTAAGCCGGACTTTGTGCACGTCTTTGCAGACGGTCAAGTCATCAAGACCGGTGGCGCTGAATTGGCAGATCAGCTCGAGTCTGACGGCTACGACCAGTTCCTGAAGTAAGGACCGACCACGGGCCGGTCAACCGCGACTATCTAAAGAAGATTCATGACTGGATTTGATGTAAACGCAATTAGGGAACAGTTCCCGATCCTCCAGCGCACTGTGCGCGGCGATAAGCCACTGGTGTACCTGGATTCGGGTGCTACCTCCCAGCACCCGCTGCCGGTATGGAAGGCGGAAGAGGAGTTTGTGCTGCACACGAACGCCCCTGTTCACCGCGGTTCCTATCAACTGGCAGAAGAGGCCGATGATGCCTACGAATCGGCGCGGCAAGCTATCGCCGCATTCGTGGGTGCGGACCGCGACGAAATCGCCTTTACCAAGAACGCCACCGAGGCCCTGAACGAAGTTGCCTATGTGCTGAGCGACGAGCGTGCGGGAGACCTCTACGTGGGCGAGGGCGACACCGTCGTGATCACCGAATTGGAGCACCACGCCAACTTGGTGCCGTGGCAGGAGCTCTGCGCTCGCACTGGCGCTACGTTGAAGTGGTATTCCATGACCGAAGACGGCCGTATCGATCTTGACTCGCTCGAGCTCGATGATTCCGTCAAGGTAGTTGCGTTTACTCACCAATCCAATGTCACGGGTGCCGTGGCGGACGTGGATGAACTGGTGCGCCGCGCCCGCGCGGTGGACGCCATGGTCGTCCTCGACGCCTGCCAGTCGGTGCCACATATGGCGGTGGATTTCCACGCCTTGGATGTGGATTTCGCGGCCTTTTCCGGCCATAAGATGTGCGGGCCCAGCGGCGTGGGTGTGCTGTACGGCAAGGAGGAGCTGCTCAAGAAGCTGCCGCCCTTCCTGACCGGTGGCTCCATGATTGAGATCGTCAAGATGGAAGAGACCACCTTTGCTGAGCCCCCGACGCGCTTTGAAGCGGGCACGCAGATGACCAGCCAGGTGGTTGGCCTTGGCGCAGCGGTGAAGTTCTTAGAAGAAGTGGGCATGGACAATATCCAGGCCCACGAAAAGAAGCTCACCGAGCGCGCATTGCGCCAGCTCAAGGAAATCCCTGGTCTACGCATCATCGGTCCAGAAACCACCGAAAATCGCGGTGGCGCCATTTCCTTCACTGTGGAAGGCGTTCACCCGCACGACTTGGGCCAGGTCCTCGATGACCACGGTGTGTCCATTCGCGTTGGCCACCACTGTGCGTGGCCACTGCACCGTGCCTGCGACGCACAGTCCACCGCCCGCGCCAGCTTCTACCTTTATAACACCGAGGAAGAAGTAGATAAGCTGGTGGACGCAATCAAGGCTGCCCGCGAATTCTTTGGAGTTGCCTCATGAACCTAGATTCCATGTACCAGGACGTCATCCTGGATCACTATAAGAACCCCCAACACGCCGGCCTGAGGGAGCCATATCAGGCCGAGGTTCACCACGTGAACCCGTCCTGCGGCGATGAGCTCACCCTGCGCGTGCGCCTTTCGGACGACGGCAAGACCGTAGAGGACGTCTCCTATGACGCGGAAGGCTGCTCCATTTCGCAGGCTTCCACCTCGGTTATGGCTGAAGAGATCGTGGGGCTGCCGCTTGCGGAAGCCAATGAGAAGCTGGCCGAGTTCGAAAAGATGATTACCTCTCGTGGCCAAGAAGAGGGCGATGAAGACCTTATCGGTGACGGCGTCGCCTTCGCCGGTGTGTCCCAGTACCCAGCGCGCGTAAAGTGTGCGCTCCTCGGTTGGAAGGCTTTCCAGGCTGCATCCGCCGATGCACTAACTGAAGTGGAGAACTAGATGACCGAACCCGTAGATCCTTATCAGAACGAGAACTCTTCATTCTCCGGCAGCGGCGAGCGCCCGGAGCAGACTGAAGAGCAGATTTCTAAGGCCTTTGATGTCACCGAATTCATGCGTGACGTCATTGATCCCGAGCTCGGCATTAACGTCGTTGACCTGGGCCTCGTCTATGACCTTTGGTTCGAAGAGGACAATGGCAAGGAAATCGTCATGATTAATATGACGCTGACTTCGCCAGCGTGCCCGCTGACCGATGTCATTGCAGAGCAGGTCGAGGACATCGTCAAGGCCAATAAGCTGGCCGATGCCGTCCGCATCAACTGGGTATGGATGCCGCCATGGGGCCCGCAGATGATCACTGAGGAAGGCCGCGAGCAGCTTCAGGCCCTCGGCTTCGCGGTCTAAAGTCGCGTATTAAACACACGCCCCCAGTAGCGCATTTCTCGGATTAGGAAAGTGGCTGTTGGGGGCGTTAGTGCGTCTTAGCGTTGGCCGCGTCAATTGCTAGACTATTTCTTCGTGATTGTAACCAATGATTTCGAAGTCAGGGTAGGAGCGCGCACGCTTCTCGACGCCCCCGGGCAGCACCTCCGCGTGCAGCCCGGCGACCGCATCGGCCTCATCGGCCGCAACGGCGCGGGCAAGACGACGACCATGCGCATTTTGGCAGGGGAGACGGAGCCTTATGGCGGCTCTGTGACCCGCTCGGGCCCCATTGGTTATTTGCCCCAGGATTCCCGCGAGGGAAATATCGAGCAAACGGCGCGCGAGCGTGTTCTTTCCGCACGCGGTCTAGATGACCTCAAGCGCCGAATGGCGAAGCAACAAGAGCTCATGGAATCGGCCACGGACGATAAATTCCGGGATAAGGCTATCCGTAAGTATTCCCGCTTAGAGGAGCAGTTCGAGTCGCTCGGCGGCTATGAGGCTGATTCCGAGTGTGCGCAGATCTGCGATAATCTGGGCCTGCCACAGCGTGTTTTAGATCAGAAGCTTAAGACTCTTTCGGGCGGCCAACGCCGCCGCGTGGAGCTGGCACAGATCCTCTTTGCCGCTACCGAAGGCTCCGGCAAGTCCCAGACCACTCTGCTCTTGGACGAGCCAACTAACCATTTGGATGCGGACTCCATTACGTGGTTGCGCCAATTCCTGTCCAAGCACGAGGGCGGGCTCATTATGATTTCCCACGACGTCGAACTGCTTGAGGCCGTGTGCAATAAAGTATGGTTCCTCGATGCGGTCCGCGGCGAGGCCGATGTGTACAACATGGGCTATAAGAAGTACCTCGATGCGCGTGCTACCGATGAAGCGCGGCGTCGCCGAGAGCGCGCCAATGCGGAGAAGAAGGCGTCTGCACTGCAAAAGCAGGCGGCCAAACTCGGTGCCAAGGCAACTAAGGCCGCCGCGGCAAAGCAGATGCTCCACCGTGCTGAACGCATGATGAGCGAGCTCGATGAGGTCCGCGTGGCCGATAAGGTGGCTAATATCAAGTTCCCCGAGCCGGCGCCGTGCGGCAAGACGCCAATGAATGCCAAGGGCCTGACCAAGATGTATGGCTCGCTGGAGGTCTTCGTGGGCGTAGACCTCGCTATTGACAAAGGCTCTAGGGTGGTCGTTCTCGGCTACAACGGTGCAGGTAAGACCACCCTGTTGAAATTGCTGGCCGGTGTAGAACGCACCGATGGTGAAGGTGGCATCGTCAGCGGCCACGGCCTGCGTATCGGCTACTTCGCGCAGGAACATGACACCATCGACCCGGATAAGTCCGTGTGGCAAAACACCATCGATGCCTGTCCTGACGCGGATCAGCAGGAGTTGCGCGGCCTGCTTGGCGCCTTTATGTTTTCCGGCGAGAAGTTGGAGCAACCTGCGGGCACCCTCTCCGGCGGCGAGAAGACGCGCCTTGCACTGGCCGCCTTGGTCTCCAGCCGCGCGAATGTCCTGTTGCTAGACGAGCCGACCAATAACTTGGACCCAATTTCGCGCGAGCAGGTGCTTGATGCACTGAAAACGTATACGGGCGCTGTGGTGCTGGTGACGCACGATCCGGGTGCGGTTAAGGCACTGGATCCGGAACGCGTGATCATCATGCCCGACGGTGATGAGGACCTGTGGTCCGATGACTATATGGAGATCGTGGAGCTAGCTTAGGGATTTATGAAGACACTGCTGGAGAGGATGCCCGCCTGGCGGGAGAAGTTTTGGCTCATCCCCGCCGTGGCGGTGGCCATGGCCGCGATAGGCGCGGAATTGCTCATTGCGGTTGGTAGCAATTTTGATGTGTCGGCCACGCCCTTTTATAACGGCAGCGCCGATAGCGCGCAAGGGATTTTAAGCGCGGTAGCAACCTCGTCACTCTCCTTGGCCGGCACCGTCTTTTTCATCACACTGACCGCGCTATCCGGTGTCGTCACGGTGATGGGCCCGCGCCTACTACACGAGTTTTTAAAGGATCGCTCCATTCAATCCACGTTGGCGATCTACCTGGCAACCTTTATTTTTGCGCTCCTATCCTTGCGCGCGGTCCGTACCGGCGGCGGTGGGGAAGAAGAATATGTTCCTTCCCTCAATGTAGCCGTCACGGTGCTGCTGGCCATCGGCTGCGTTGTCTTCCTTATCTACTTCATCGTGCACATTGCGCAATCGATTAGCATGTCCCACGTGGTACACGTCGTTGCCCAAGACGTAGAAAGCCACATGCGCCGGCTCATCCGCCGCGGTGAGGAGGAAGAGAAAGTACATGCGCCGGGGCCAGAGTTCTACACGAACGCGCAAGAGCGCCGCAGTAGTGGGACTGGCTATCTCAAATTCGTGGACTATGACGCCATTGCTCAGGCTGCGGCGCGGGAGAATTGCGCGGTGCATCTGAGCGTGGCACCGGGAGATCTAGTGCTGGAAGGCGAGGTCATTGCCCACGGCGTGCCGCGTTTGCCGGAAGATATGGAGCGTCACATCGTACTCACCCAGCACCGCGAAAACGCGTCTGCCCACGACCCTCGGTTTACCGCCCGGCACCTTGCAGAAATTGCTGCCCGCGCTTTGAGCACCGGCGTTAATGATCCATTTACTGTGATTGATATCATTGACCGCTTTACCCAGATCCTCACCGTGATTGGGGATAAGCGGCTTCCGCAGGGCATTGTGCATGTGGGCGGCGAGTTTCGGCTGGATTATCAGACCTTTAGCTATGCCGAAATCGTCGAGGCGATGTTTACACAGATTCGGCGCGACGCGGCCGATAATGCGGAGATTTACCTTAGCATGCTGGATAACCTCGCTAAGGTCGTTGCCCTTCTTCGCACAGCGGAACGCCGGCGCGTGCTTGACGACGCCGCCCAGGCCATCTACTCCGATGCCCGCCGCCAGGTAGGCGGCGAGGTGGAGCTGCAACAGTTAGAGGATTCCTACCAGCACTTCCAGGCCAACCTAGCTGCGTGGGCGGAATCCGATAAGCCGGGCGAAGAGCACGCCGCGGAGTAGCCCACGGCGCGGTTGTCGCTGGCGCTAGTTGCGGAATCCATGCACCGGCGCGGGGATGAAGCCGCCACGGTTAATGAACTGCGCATTGCCCACTTGATTGACCGGGATGACAGGGGCGTAGCCAAGAAGCCCACCGAAGCTGACCTCGTCGCCTACCTGGGCGCCAGGTACCGGAATGACGCGTACTGCGGTGGTTTTATGGTTCATCACGCCAATGGCGGCCTCATCAGCGATCATGCCCGAGATCGTCGCAGCAGAGGTATCGCCCGGCAGGGCAATCATGTCGAAGCCAACCGAGCAAATAGCGGTCATGGCCTCCAGCTTGTCCATGGAAATGGAGCCGGACTTGACCGCATCGATCATGCCTTTGTCCTCGGAAACGGGGATGAAGGAACCAGACAATCCGCCCACGCGGGAACAAGCCATCATGCCGCCCTTCTTAACGGCGTCGTTAAGCAGAGCCAAGGCTGCAGTAGTGCCGTGGGTGCCCACCTGGTCTAAGCCCATGTGCTCCAAAATGTGCGCAACCGAATCGCCCAATTCGGCGGTGGGGGCAAGCGAAAGGTCGATGATGCCGAAAGGAACGCCCAGGCGCTCCGAGGCCATGGTGCCCACCAACTGCCCGGCGCGAGTGATCTTGAAAGCAGCTTTCTTCACCTCTTCTGCAACCTGGTCTAAGCTGGCCCCCTCGAGCGAACCCAGGGCGCGGTCGACCACACCCGGGCCAGAAACGCCCACGGAGACCACACAATCGGGCTCCTCAATGCCGTGGAAGGCGCCGGCCATAAAAGGATTATCTCCCACGGAGTTGGCAAAGACCACGAGCTTGGCGCACGCAATGGCGGAATCATCCTTAGTTAGCTCGGCCGCTTCCTTGATGACCTCGCCCATCTTCTTGGCTGCATCCATGTTGATGCCGGCGCGAGAGCTGGCGATGTTTACGGAGGAACACACGACGTCCGTAGTAGCCAGCGCCTCCGGAATGGAGCTGATGAGTTTCTGTTCCGCGGTAGTAGCACCCTTTTCTACCAAGGCGGAGTAGCCGCCCACGAAGTTGACGCCAACCTCTTTTGCTGCTTGGTCCAGCGCCTTTGCCGCATCAACGGGGTTTCCCTCTACGCCGGCCACCACCAACGAGATGGGGGTTACGGAGATGCGCTTATTGACGATGGGGATACCGAGCTCGCCCTCGATGCCTTCGCAAACCTCGACGAGGCGCCCTGCCTGCTGGGTGACGCGGTCATAGATGGCCTGGCAGGTAGCCTCCATGGTGGAGCGGGTGCATCCGAGAAGCGAGATGCCCATGGTCACGGTGCGGATATCGAGACGATAGTTCTCAATCATCTCGATGGTGTCCAAGATATTGGTGGTATTAAATCGCGTACTCATATTAAATTTCGTTCATGGCGGTGAAAAGGTCTTCGGACTGAATGCGGATGGACTGATGCTTTTCCTCCGCCACGGGGCGCATGCGCTCCTTGATGGTCTGGATCGTGACTTTGTCCGCATCGAATTCGACGCGCAGGATCATGGTGAAGTATCCGCCCATGAGCGTCTGGGAGACGTCGATGACGTTGATATCGAGTTCTGCAAGGGTAGTGGTCACCGCGGCGATGATGCCGGTGCTATCGGCACCGGTGACGGTCATAATGGCATACATGCATGCAATTCTATCTTCTTGCCGGGCCCGCCGCGATGGTTTGTGCGTGTCAGATAGGTGAGGGCGTCTGCACCCCGGCCGCGCCGTTGTTACGGTGGGGAGGTATGACTGATAAGAAGAAGATTCTGTACATCGGTGGACACGGCAAGGTCGGACAGCTCACCACCCCTAAGCTTGTTGATGCCGGCCACGACGTCCACTCCCTCATCCGCAACCCAGAGCAGAAGGCCGAGATTGAAAAGCTCGGCGCGACCCCGGTTATGGCGGATATTACTGAACAAACCGTGGGTCAGTGGGCAGAGCTTTTCGCCGCTTATGACGCTGTAGTCTGGGGCGCCGGCAATGGCGGCCGAGGTGGGGCAGACCTCACCTGGGCCGTCGACCGCGATGGCGCCCTCGCTACCCTCGACGCGATGGACAAGTTGCAGCAGGAGGGCAAGAAAGTGCCTGCCTATGTGATGATCTCTTACGTCGGCTCCCAGGTAGCAACCACGGATCCTGCCGATGAGAAGTGGTATGCCTATGTGGAGTCTAAGAAGGAAGTAGACAACCGCCTTGTACAGGCCAGCTACCCGCACCTCATCCTCAAACCAGCGATGCTGACCGAGGAGCCAGCCAAGGGCATTGAGCAGATTGAGGATAAGATGCTGAAGGAGTCTTTGACTTCTTCCCGCGAGCTGGTTGCGGACGTCATCGTCGAGGCCCTTGGCCGCGAAAACCTGCCGGAATCCCCGCTTGCCTTCGTTGATGGCGACAATCCCGTAAGCTCCATCAAATAAGGCGCTAGACTGGCTGGCATTATGACTGTTAAGCCACCAGCTGTGCTTATTGATTGCGATCCCGGCATCGATGATTGCCTTGCCCTCATGTACTTGGCGGGCCTGCATCATGCCGGTGAGATCGAGCTGGTGGGCGTTACCACCACGGCCGGCAACGTCGAGGTCCACCAGACCGCGGCTAATGCCCGCTGGATTATGGACCTTTGCTCGCTTGCCGACGTCCCCGTGGCCCCCGGCGTACCCCAACCCCTCAAGGTGGATCTCACCACCACCCCTGAGACTCATGGCCCGACAGGGCTGGGCTACGCACATGCCCCCGCTGCCGCCGCCAGGCTGCAACAGCGCGATTGGCAGCAGGTATGGGAAGAGGCATTAGCCACCCACGACGATCTGCAGCTGATCGTTACTGGACCGGTCACCAACCTTGCTGCTTTCGAGGCAACCCATCGCGAGGCTGCCGCGCGCTTCGGTGCCATCACAATCATGGGCGGCGCGGTCAATTACCGCGGAAACACCACGCCAACTGCCGAGTGGAACTTTTGGGTGGATCCACACGCTGCATCCCAACATTTTCATTCAACTGCCCCACGCGTTCTCACCACGCTGTGTTCCCTCGAAGTAACGGAACAGTTTCTCATCACCCCGCAGCGCCTAGACGCGGCCTTGGAATTGTTGGGGGAGCACCCCACGGCACAAATCCTGCCGGACGTGCTGCGATTTTATTTTGAATTCCACCAGGCACAGGGGGAGGGATATCAAGCTCAAATCCACGATCTCTTGACCTGCATGATTGCTCTCGGACGCATCAATGTCGACGCGATAGAAACCACCGTGGACGTCGAGGCGGAGTCGCCACTGCTGCGTGGCACGAGCGTTGCAGATTTGCGCAATCACTGGGACCGCGCCCACAACGCGCGGCTGGTAACAAGCGCAGACATGGAAGCCGCACACCACGAATGCGCGCGGGGATTGACGTTATTGGCTTCGCATTAGTGGCTTTTAGCACGCAGAGCCTCTACTATTATCCGCGGCGCACGTGCCGTGCGAGATCGCTTTCCGAGGTGACATAGGAAAGCAGCACCATCCGCGGTCGGCGTTTACTTTGCCCATTTTTTCGGTATGTGGATTTGGACTTTTACTGTGTCACAGCTTTCTCTCACCCCCGCCCGCAAGGTTATGGTCATCGCGGGTGCACTCATCGTCGCCGCAACTTGGATTTATCTGGTTCTTCTGCGTCCTACTGATTGGGAATCCGTTGCCGGCTCTACAGAGGCGCTCATTACCCTCGCCGGCTACCTCGTTGGCGCCGCGCTTCTTCTAGCCGGCACCGTTCCGGCACTACCGGCGCGAACCATCGCCATCATCCCGGTAGCGCTAGTGCTCAATATTGTTGTCGGCGAAATTATCGGTTCTATCGGCGTTCCGCTGTATATCGACTCCGTGGGAACAATCCTGGTGGCCGCGCTCGCGGGCCCCATCGCCGGATTGGCTACCGGTACATTGTCCTCCGTCGTATGGGGGCTGTTGAACCCTGCCGCTCTGCCCTTCGCCGCCGTGTCCGCCGCTACGGGGTTCCTCTCCGGACTGGTAATCAAGAAGGGCGCTTTCACTAAGGTGTGGTGGGTCATTCTCAGCGGCGCCATCATCGGAATCATTTCTGGCATGCTCGCCGCACCAGTGGCTGCCTTTGTTTATGGCGGTACCGCAGGTCTTGGTACGGGCGCGGTTGTTTCGCTCTTCCGCGAATTGGGCAATTCCCTCATCGCCTCGGTTACGCTCCAGTCCTTTATTTCGGATCCCCTGGATAAGGCACTGGTCTTCCTCATTGTCTGGGCAGCGGTCAAGGCACTGCCGCAGCGCACCCGAGAATCCCTCCAGCCACGTTAATGCCAGGCCTTCATCCCGCCACCGTTATCACGATCGCGGCCTGCGGCTGGATTCTTACTTTGGCGCTGAATACCCCGGTGGCGTCGGCAAGCGTAGCCCTCATCGCCCTAGCCTGCGGTACTGCCGCTACCCGCAACGCCTCCGTAATTTTGACAACTGTGGCGCTAAGCGCCCCAGCGGCCCTTTCCATGCTGGTCATTCACGCCCCCTACGGTGATGACCCAGTGCTGCCGCTGGTAACAAGCGACGGTCTGGTGCTCGCCGCCACCCTCACCCTGCGGTTCTGCGCCCTCATGGCCTGCTTCATCGCGGCCATGGCAGTGCTGCGCATTGCTGATATCGCCAAGTGGCTGCAAGTTTCGCGTGCTGGCCACAAGGTCGCGTATATCGTCGGAGCCTCCCTACAAACCCTGCCCCAAGGTGCGCATGCTTGGCGTTGCGTCCGTGAAGCCAACCAGCTCGCCGGCATCACCGTGACCTGGCGCAATACTATCTCGCGTGTCATTATTCCCGTTATCGCTCGACTCCTTACCCAAGGAACCCAACGTGGCCAGGCCCTAGCCGCCGTCGGATTCGACCAAGAAGGGCAACGCACCCTCCTGCGTCCTGTTGCCGATTCCATGGTCTCTCGCGTCATACGCCTGGTCATTCCACTAGTTAGCTTTGCGGTGGTGATTACTACATGGATCTAGCCCGCATTAAGCCCACCCCTGGGGCCATTTATCAAGTACTCGTCGAACCTGATACAGCCGTCGAAGACGTTGCCGTGCAACTAGCGGAACGCCTATCTACCGAAGCCATTATCGGCACAGATGCTTCCGCACAAATTAGCTTCCTGCGGGAAACGTGCATCGAAGAAGTAGTTTTAGGCCTTGAAAATGCCGGCGTGCCTGCCCCTGAAATGCAGCGGCGCGGGGAGCGAATGCTTCGCGCTGTAGGACTGTCTGACTATTGCGAACATGACCCAACACAGCTATCCGGTGGCCAAACACGCAGGCTTGCGGCTGCCTGTGTCGCCATTCGCGAGCCAAAAGTCATGATTGTGTGCGAACCTGCAGCCGGGCTAGACGCAAACTCGCGCACGCAAGTGGTTCGCCTCTTGCAGGAGTTGCCCGAAACCTGCGTCATTTCTATATCCAGTGCTTCCTGGCCAGAACTGGGTGGGCACATCATTGGAACAGACCCGCTCGTAGCGGCCGTCGACTTACCAGGGGTTTCTGCAAGCCCCCGGACAGGGAGTATCGGTCCGCTAACGGCATGCAGGAGTGCAGCAAAGAAGAGATGGTGGCACTTTTCTCAACCCCGTGGCACTTCCTTCAGCGTCGGACCAGTAGAAATCCCTATCGCGAAATCTGCGGTTACGTGGCTTCGAGGCGATAATGGCAGTGGCAAAACCACGCTCCTGCGGGCTGCTGCTGGGCTCGATGGCGCCGGAGCTGTCCCGAATCCACCCGCTCTTGCCTTGCAATCGCCGTTTGATCAGGCGGTATTTCCAACGGTGGAAGAACTCGTCCCCGATGACACCTTGCGCAACCTGCTGGGACTAAATCCGGCAGATCATCCTCTCGATCTACCGGCGTCTCGCCTGCGGCTTGCGCAGATTGCCCACGTGATCGGGCAGCAGCGACTGGTGGTACTACTCGACGAACCTGACACCTTGCTTTCAGCTGCCGACCGCTGGCTCATGCACCAAATGATCCACCACGCACTACAGTCCGGCAGCGCCCTGGTGGTTACCTGTCACGATCCTAAGTTTGTGGCTGAAATAGAAACCTATGCCGAAGTAACGGAAACGACACTGCCGGCGCAGCAGCTATAAGCGCATACAAAATTGCTCCCGGCTATTTCGAACATCAGCTAAGACGCTGCCGGGAGCAAAAGTAGTTGTATGGGGGTTACTGTGGGCTCGCCTGAACACCGCGGATGGATTGCTCTACTAAGTCAAGAACATTTTCCAGCTCCGCGGTATCGCCCAAGGCAAGCCGATTAATGAATCCGTCCATAAATACCTCAAGATAGATGGCTAAGGTATCGATTCCTACATCATCTCGTAGGCGACCCTTATCCGCATTAGATGCCAATCGTGCGCGAACGGCTTCATCACGAACCGATTGATTTTCTTTCCACCGAGCGGCGAACGAGGGGTCAGTGCGTAGCAGGGAGGTGATTTCCAAGCGAGTGGCTAGCCAATCGTGGCGCTCAGGATGGTCGAGCATCTCCCGCATGACTTCTACCAAACCATTTTGAGCCACGACTTCGGCTTGACGAGCGGCATCTTCTTGCGCCAAGGCAAGGAATAGTGACTCTTTGTCACCGAAGTGGTGAAAAATTGCGCCACGCGACTTACCCGTGGCTTGTTCGAGTAGCCGAACAGTCGCTCCCTCGTACCCGTGCTCTGCAAAGCAGCGGCGGGCACCTACGAGAATGTCGTGCCGGCGGCGGCTAAGCTCAGATTCGCTCACGATGGGCATAGCAGGGAACTCTCCTTAATGGGGATGTCTAAAGATTGCTTAATTAGTAATTTTAAATAAGAAATAAAATCGACGTGACGAAACGCGGGGCCGCATTGCCCTTCCTGGGGAGGGCGGTGCAACCCCGCGTTGTCGACTGACTTAGTCCTTTAGCCCCCCTCGGGTAGGCTGAAGGACTGCGCGAAGACGCTTAGTTCTTGACCATCTGACGCAGAACGTACTGCAAGATGCCGCCGTGGCGGAAGTAGTCAGCCTCACCCGGGGTGTCGATGCGGACGTCAGCATCAAACTCCACGGTCTCGCCGGATTCCTTGGTAGCGGTTACGTGGACGGTCTTCGGGATGGAGCCATCGTTGAAGGCGGAGATGCCCTCGATGTCGAAGGTCTCCGTACCATCCAAGCCCAAGGACTCGTGGGACTCGCCTTGCGGGAACTGTAGTGGGATAACGCCCATGCCAATCAGGTTGGAACGGTGGATACGCTCGAAGGACTCAGTGATAACAGCCTTCACACCAAGCAGGTTGGTGCCCTTGGCTGCCCAGTCGCGGGAAGAGCCAGTGCCGTACTCCTTACCAGCAATGACAACGAGCGGAATGCCGGCTTCCTTATAGTTCTGGCAAGCATCGAAGATGAAGGCCTGCGGGCCGCCTTCCTGGGTGAAGTCACGGGTGTAGCCACCGGTGACGTCGACCAGCTGGTTGGCCAGGCGAATATTCGCGAAGGTACCGCGCATCATAACCTCGTGGTTACCGCGACGGGAGCCCAGGGAATTATAGTCCTGGCGGGCAACGCCGTTTTCATCGAGGTACTGCGCAGCCGGGGTACCCGGCTTAATAGCGGAAGCAGGGGAGATGTGGTCAGTGGTGACGGAGTCGCCCAGCTTTGCCAGAACGCGCGCACCCTTGATGTCTTCAACCGGGTTCGGCTCGGTTGGCATGCCATCGAAATAAGGAGCCTTGCGGATGTAGGTGGAATCCTCATCCCACTTGAAGGTCTCGCCCTCCGGCACGTCCAGGTTGCGCCAAGCATCGTCGCCCTTGAAGACGTCGGCGTAGTCAGCCTCGTACATCTCGCGAGAGATAGCGGACTGGATGGTGTCCTCAATCTCCTGCGGGGATGGCCAAATGTCCTTCAAGAAGACATCGTTGCCTTCCTGGTCCTGGCCCAGTGGCTGTGCATCAAAGTCAAAGTCCATGGTGCCGGCAATGGCGTAGGCGATGACCATGATTGGAGAAGCCAAGTAGTTCATCTTGACGTCCGGGGAGATACGGCCCTCGAAGTTGCGGTTACCGGAAAGGACCGCGGTGGCAGCGAGGTCATTTTCGTTGATGGCTGCAGAAACCTCATCCGGCAATGGGCCGGAGTTACCAATACAGGTGGTGCAGCCGAAGCCGGAGAGGTAGAAGCCCATGGCTTCGAGGTCCTTCCACAGGTCTGCACGCTGGAAGTAGCCATCAACAACCTGGGAGCCAGGAGCACAGATGGTCTTAACCCATGGCTTGGACTGCAGGCCCTTTTCTGCTGCCTTACGGGCGATAAGGCCTGCGCCCACCATGACGGATGGGTTAGAGGTGTTGGTACAGGAAGTAATGGAGGCAATGGCAACCATGCCGTGGTCCAAGGTGAACTCGCCACCGTTTTGGGACTCAACGGTAATTGGGTTGGAGTGACGGCCCTTCGCGCCAGTAGCCGAAGACTCACCGTGACCCTCACGAGCCTTGTTCAAGCCGCCGGTGACGTCCTCCATAGCTGGAGCGCCGCCTTCTGCGGACATGCGCTTTGCCTCGACAGAGGATTCGTCAACGCAAACCTCGTCGGTAGTGTAGTTAGCCAGATCCTTGCGGAACTGCTCCTTGGCCTCGGTCAGCAGGATTCGGTCCTGCGGGCGCTTCGGGCCGGCAATGGAAGGAACAACGGTGGACAGATCCAGCTCGAGGTACTCGGAGTACTTTGCCTCTGGAGCGTCCTCCTCCAGCCACATTCCCTGTGCCTTGGCGTAGGCCTCGACGCGGTCGATCTGCTCCTGCGGGCGACCGGTGAGCTCGAGGTACTTGGTGGTCTCCTCGTCAATCGGGAAGATCGCAGCGGTGGAACCGAACTCAGGAGACATGTTGCCGATGGTGGCGCGGTTTGCCAGCGGGACAGACTTAACACCGTTGCCATAGAACTCAACAAACTTCTGCACAACGCCGTGTTCGCGCAGCATCTCGGTGATGGTAAGAACGACGTCGGTTGCAGTAACGCCGGTAGGAATCTCACCGGTCAGCTTGAAGCCTACGACCTTCGGGATAAGCATGGATACCGGCTGGCCGAGCATGGCAGCCTCTGCTTCGATGCCGCCGACGCCCCAGCCAAGAATGCCCAGGCCGTTTTCCATGGTGGTGTGGGAGTCAGTACCGATACAGGTATCCGGGTAAGCGAGGCCCTCGTTGTCGAATACAACGCGGGACAGGTACTCGATGTTTACCTGGTGGACGATGCCGGTTCCCGGAGGAACAACGCGGAAGTTGGAGAAGTTCTCAGCACCCCAGCGAAGGAACTGGTAGCGCTCTTCGTTGCGCTGGTACTCAATTTCAACGTTCTTTTCCAACGCATCGGTAGAGCCGAAAGCCTCAACGATGACGGAGTGGTCAATGACCATCTCGGCCGGGTTGAGAGGGTTAACCTGATCCGGGGTGCCACCCAGTGCGGAGACGGCCTCACGCATGGTAGCGAGGTCAACAACGCAAGGAACACCGGTAAAGTCCTGCATGAGGACGCGTGCTGGGGTGAACTGGATTTCGGTGTCCGGCTCTGCCTCCGGATCCCAGTTTGCCAAGGCGTTGATGTGGTCCTTGGTTACGTTCTTGCCGTCCTCGTTACGCAGCAGGTTTTCTGCCAGCACCTTGAGGGAATAAGGCAACTTCTCCAGACCGGAGACGGTGTTGATGTCAAAGTAGTCATAAGACTTACCGTTGACATCAAGGGTCTTCTTGGCCTCGAAGGAGTTCAAGCTTTCAGTCACAGGGAGCTCCATTCCTTGTTAATAAACAGTGTGTTCTGTTTGGTACTCGCCGCCAGTCGTCACCGCGGGGCAGTGCTCGGCGTCACTGGTCACTAGTGTGACGCGACGCGACCATGGGGCCCGCTGTGTTGAAGGCGACAAAGAACGCGATGGTTCACCTAGATATTGTAGAGGCTAAAACCTTCGGTCGCTGCCATTGTAACAGTACAAGCGTTCTGTTTTCACCTTTTCTGAAAAATCGGCGAGTTGAGGAAATGGGTTCCTGTGATCTGACCGTATCTTGGGGAGAAGAAGTTAGTTTAGGAGCCCTATATAAGGAAGAGATACACATGGTTCCCGCGGGCGTAGATGTAGCTGATTTGGCAGGTCAGCTCAAAGTGGACGGCGTGGCCTACACGTCCCCAGCACTCAGCCAAGATGCACTGCTCAACGCGGAGGTAGCTCAAGGATTGCGAGACGGTGACGGTGTGGCCGTGGTTGATGTGATAGCTGATCGTGCGCCTGATGTTCGTGACATTGCCCAAGAGCTCCAAGACGCGACAGGTTTGAATACCGTCATCGTACAAACCCCTCGCCATGTTTCTTCCGTTAGTGACACTTATAGCCGCGCTGACATTGAGTCGGTACAGGCGCAGATCCCGCCTGGAGTTGAACAAGTAGACCTTCTGTCTGAGTACTACAGGGGACTAGACCAAATCAGCTTCCCGGTGGGCGCAGCGGTGGGGATGGTTGCCGTAATCGCCGTGATTGTATTCGTTAGCTCTTTCCTAGCGGCCGGCCGTCACACGCCCTAATAGTTGAAAAGGATCTACGGAAATTGAGAGTGGGAGTCGGGCGAGTGAAGAAAGCCGGGCGGGAAACGAGGAACTTGGCTTTCCAAAATTGAACAAATGCTCCTTGAAAAATAAGTTTGTTCGAAAAAGTATCGTGTTAAAGGGCGAAACCTTTGCGGGCCATTAATGTACGAAAATTTCGGGCAACTGGCCCGAAGGCGTGTACTGAAGGACTCTGGGTGAATGCGGATGGCGAAGTTTCGTTCACTCACGGTTTGTTGAGAGAGTCGGTTGTGGATCGGGGATAGAAGTTCGGTCGGGACTTAGCGTGAATCGGGTACCTAATTAGGGATCGTGAATGGGGCAGGGGAGTGGTCAAAGTAAACCCTTAGGGGTTGACATCCGGTGGGGGAGTGGTTCAGTTGCCCTAGTTGTGGCCCGGCTGGGGGTCGGAGGGGCTTGTAGAACCCCAGTTAGTTAGTGATTAAAGTCACAATAACGGGATGGTAACAAAATCATTGCAGGTTAGGTGCACATGTTGAGTCATGTGAATTAACTTGACTCACGTGAATTGCGGGAAAATTGTGCGAAACGGGTGTGTCGTGACGTAAGGTTCGGTTGTCGACTCAGGAGACATTTCTTGCTTCCTGGGTTCATGGGCTTAGCCTTGACTGTCACGAGAGAACTCGCACGGGTATGTGGGGAAGCACGCCTCGAGCGAAAGTTAGAACGTCGAGTGGCCGTTCTTGGGAGTCAGTGAACCGGGACCCATCGAAAGTGATTTGGGACGCAGGCAAAGAACTTGAGCGATTGCAATGTTCGAAAAATTACACATCATCCCACCTTCCGTTTATGAGGTGAGACGGGTTCATTAGAACTCCACCGTGTGGAAATTTTGGTGCGAACCTTTATATGGTTAAGGCTGAAAGCCTGTCGTCACAGAAGGTGCGTACGGAGAGGTCCATAGGGATAGGGTCCGGGAACACCGAATCACTCCACAAGGGTCAGCCTCGTGTGGCCTGTTCATGGTTTGTGGCTGCTTGCCCTCGACGGCTCGGTAGTGCTCAAAAGGTTAGACCTTTTGGACTCCAGTTGGCGCCGCGGCGAGGTCCGCCAGAACCCGTAGAGCAGTTCTCACAGTGCTCAGTGCAACGAAGACGTGATCGGGGCATACGGAACCGCGGGTTGTAAAACGCACCCTGGAGCGTATGTCGCGCGCAGCGCAAGAGTAGAAGTGGATTTCACAGTCCGTGGGACTTTGTTTGAACAGAGGATAGTTGTAGACCATCTGTGTCCGACTTGTCGGGCTCGTGCAAGTAGACCTTTAGGCTTTCTTGCCGGGGTATGAAGTGTCTGGATGTCGCTGTTGTGGGGAAACAGTAGCGATTTGAGGCGGCCAAAATTTGGCGCGGCAAGTCCACAACTTTCTCTAGTTCCTACATGGAAGCCCTAAGGCTGCTGAGGGTCCACCGAAAGTGCACACCCGGAGTGAAGTCTCAGCCGAAGTAGGCAGTCCATCAATAATTACCGCTCTAGTGTCTGAGGGCACTAGGGGGTTAGCTTCGTGTATCTATTGATACTGACTCGAGGCGAACCTCTGGGCCACCCAATAAGGCATGCGATAACGCCTGTGTTTGTGCGAAATATGCAGGCGGGGAGCCCGGGCATACCTATGTCCGGAGGTCTTCATGGACCCTCACTAAAGGAGCAGCGTGGGCCCAAACTAGGAGTATTTCAGTGGCCACCATTCGCCTTCCGCGCATTCGACACGTTCGCGCTTTCATTGCTGCAGTAGCAGGTACCGCAGCTATTTCAACGCTTTCCACCGTAGCCCCAGCGGGCGCCGATGAAGTATCAGCGCCAAACCCAGGTACGGTCCAGGACCAAAACTCAGACCACGTAGCAATTGACCGTGCGGTTGCCAACGCAGATTCACTGCAGGGCGCTGTAGAGGAATCCCGGGCAGAGCTAGGTCGCGCGGAAGCAGATGTTTCCGCAGCGGAAGACCGTATTGCTCAGATTCGAACCCAATTGGAACAAGTGAACGGCGATCCGGGCACTAATGAAGAGTATGTTGCCAGCTTGGAAGATGAGCTGCGCCAGGCGGGTGAGGAAAAGCGAGAAGCCGAGAGTCGTGTTGCGCAGGAGCGCCGAGAGCTGGCCCAGAATGAAGCGCGACTAAACGCTACCCAAAGATTTGCGGAAGCCACTTTTGCCCGCCAGCAGCAGGCTGCGTCCCAAGGGGAGGTAGCAAGCGGGGTGCAGCTCTCGCAGCAGGATTCTCTTCCAGTCGCGCCAAATCAAGGTGATAATCTTGATTCTGAGGCGTCGACGAGTTCTTTCTCGGTCAACTCTCATGACTTGACGCGTGAGGTCAACCCTCAGGACTTTACGGATGAGGTAGTGGATCAGGGATCGTCCGAGGTTCCGGGCAGTGCGGACGTTGCCGATAATCCGGAGGATCCATCCGTTGCTGAGCAGGCGAAGACTACTCCAGAAGCGGACTTTGGAAACGCCCTCAATAAGGGTGCAACGCCTACGTTCCAGAACGTCGATTTCGGCACTGGGTCCTCTGTGAACGATGCGCTCGCACTTGCGAATGATATCGCTGCAGCCGTTGATGAGGACGATGTGCGCACCCTCATGCAGGGCTCGTCTGACCTACTAGGTTTGGGCAGCCCGAATACTGCACCTGCCGCCAGTGTTGACGCTCCCGAGGTGGATGAGGTGGCTGAAGTAGAGGAAAGCACCACCGGTGCAGACGCGGGCCGAGACGCTCAGATAGAGGCCGTCATTTCTCGCGCTGAGTCTCAGGTCGGCGTCCCTTATGTGTGGGGTGGCGGCGATAATAACGGTCCTACTGGTGGGCTTCGCGATGGTGGCGTGGCTGATTCCTTCGGGGACTATGGACAGTCTGGCTTCGATTGCTCGGGGCTAGTAAAGTACGCCTACGCGGCAGCCGGCCTGGACCTTCCTCACTACACTGGTGCGCAGTACCAGCAGGGTAAGAAGGTTCCCCGCGAGAACGCACAGCGCGGTGACCTTATCTTCTACGGACCTGGCGGAAGCCAGCACGTAGCTATCTACCTAGGCGACGGCCAAATGATTGAAGCGCCACAGTCGGGTCAGACTGTTTCAGTAGTTCCGGTTCGCTGGGGTGGCGCTACTCCCGATGTCGTGCGCCTTCTCTAATCTCCAACTTTTGGTTGGTATGGTTTAGGGCATGACTGACGCACAACAGAATGCCCAAAACTTCGACGCCCTCCTCGTTCTTTCTTTCGGTGGCCCGGAAGGAAACGAGGAGGTCGTTCCTTTTTTGGAGAACGTCACCCGGGGTCGAGGTATCCCTCGCGAGCGGTTAGAAGTGGTGGGCGAGCATTATTACCACTTCGGAGGGGTAAGTCCGCTCAATGCTCTTAACCGCGAAATCATCGATCATCTCGAAGGGGAGCTGAACAAACGCGGACATAATCTACCGGTCTACTTTGGCAATCGAAATTGGCATCCCTTTGCCAGTGAGACTGCGGAGAAGATGTCTCAAGACGGGGTGCGCAAGGTAGCTGTCTTCGCTACCTCTGCATGGGGTGGGTACTCCGCATGCCGGCAATATGATGAGGACATTCAGCAGATGCGTGAGCATCTGGCGGAGCAGGGTTTGCCGGATATTGAATTTACTAAGATTCGCCAATTCTTCGATCATCCGAAGTTTGTGGCCGAAATGGCAGCCGCTGTCACGGAGGTCTGGGGAGAGATTCCGGAAGAAAAGAAGGAATCCACTCGCTTGCTATTTACCGCCCATTCGGTTCCCGTTGCACACGATAACGCGGGCGGCGCGGAAGGCGACAAAAACCTTTACTCCCGCCAGGTGGTTGAGGCGTCGCGGTTGGTGGCCGCACGGGCCGGTATTTCTGACTATGACCTTGTATGGCAGTCACGGTCGGGTAATCCCCGCACTCCGTGGCTCGAGCCTGACATTGTTGATCACACCACAAACATCCATGACAAAGAAGACGTCGACACGGTCGTGGTATGCCCGATTGGCTTCATCTCCGATCATATGGAGGTTGTCTGGGATCTTGATTCCGAGCTGCAGAAGGCAGCCGAAGAGATGGGTGTCAAGGTCCTGCGCACCCGTACAGCGGGTCCGACTCCACGTTTTGCGGAGATGGTTGTTGATCTCATCGATGAGCTAGAGCAGAGCCGCGAGTGGGAGACCAGCGGGAGTGTCACGGTGCAAGGGTGCACAGTCAATGGTGAGCCGTGTGCAGCGAGGTGCTGCGATATTTGGTCCCGTTAACGGGCAAATTCTCCAAGCGCATAAGACACGCCCGTCATGCGGGCTTGGCGGATGTGACGCCACAAGCGAAGTAATTGTGGATCAAGGCTGTGGTCATTGATGCGGTCAGTGACGGTTTCGATGATCGCGGCTACTCGGTCAGCCCGGGCAAAGAGCTTGGCTGACCGGGCTGGCGTTGAACGGGGGAGTCCGGGGGTGTCATAGAAGTCGCTCAGAGTTCCCACGGTGAGGCGTGGGTTGGGCAAGGTCTCGGTGCTATACCCGGTTGCCGCGATGAGCTCGGCGGACTCATTGGTTGCTTGAGAAAGGAGTGCGTCGGCTTCACCGGGGCTTAGCCAGGCGGGCGCGGGGAGCTGCTGCTTTTCGACGACCACTTGCCACGCCGTATGGCTGTGGCGAATGTGGGGGATGAGGACTAAGTTACGCAGGGGATCATTGGTGCGAACTATGATTGCTCCGGTAGAACTTTGTGTAGCCGCGCGATAGGAGTCCGATCCCGCCGGCAATGCAGGCGGCTCGCCTGGCCCGGACAGTGCGAGGCGCACGATAGGTTCTGCACGTACACCGCGATGAGCGGTAAGCTCGGAGGTCTCCGCGCGCAGCATGGCTAACACATCGACGAAGGGGGATTCGTCCAAGCATTCTGGACGTCCGCCTAGTTCCGTAAGCGCGTCCAGCAAGTCATCGGTGGTTTCATGTCCCCACAGCCACGAGCCAAGCCAGACGGCGGTGTTTTGTAAAGGTGACCATACTTCGGCGCGCATATCCATGGCGAGCCAGTCTAGTAGATAGACTAACGGGCCATGAGTTTTGATCCTTATGGCGGAGATATTTTTGCTGGCCACTCGCGGTCGAAGGCGCGCCAGTACCCAGAAGTGCCAGCCGAGCCCGGAATGGTAGTGGAAGTGCGCGGCGATGACTTTGTGGGTGCTGTTATGGGCGTGGATAAAACCGTTTTCGGTGAGGTGGTACGCCTTGAGGATCGCCACGGCGTAGAACGGGTCTTTAACCTGGTTAAAGGCGGGTTTCTAGTGGAAGGCAAGCCAGTAACGCTTACCCGGTACGTCGAAAAGCGGGCTCCCCGTAAGTCCAACTCCGGCTCCCGCCGCGTAGAGAACGTGGAGGCCAAGGTTGCCGCGCCATCGCGCATTTGGGTGGAAGGCGTGCATGATGCCGCCATTGTGGAAAAAGTGTGGGGTCACGACCTGCGTGTGGAAGGCGTGGTAGTCGAATACCTCGAGGGTTTGGACAACTTGGAGGCGCGCCTCGCAGAGTTTCAGCCAGGGCCGGGCCGCAGGGTCGGCGTATTGGCGGATCACTTGGTTCAAGGCTCTAAGGAAACCCGATTAACGGAAACCGTGGGAGAGCATGTCCTGGTAACTGGGCACCCCTTCATCGATATCTGGGCGGCGGTAAAGCCGCAGCGCGTTGGCCTGCGTGAATGGCCAGATGTACCCTACGGCGAGGATTGGAAGACCGGTATTTGCCGCCGCGTAGGGTGGAGCGACCCGGAGGATGGGTGGCGTCATGTCTATAACGCCGTACATTCCTTCCGCGACCTAGACTCCAGCCTGATCGGCGCTGTGGAGCGCCTCGTGGACTTCGTTACTACACCTGAGTTGAGCAAGTCCGACTTGCTCTAGGGGTGGGCAAGGTTGGCGCGTTCAATTAGGTTGACGGCCAACTGCCACCCCGCCATCTCCGCGCTCCAGCCGGCCGCCTGGAGGCGTTGCGACATGGCTTGCTTGGAAATTCCTAGCTCTTCGGCAGCCTCATTCTGGTTGAGTCCTGCGCGGACAAGCGAGGTTGCTTCGCGCCCTTCGATGGTGCGCTTGTGCAAAACGTAGCCAAGCAGGGCAAAGGTGGCCGCGATGTCGCTCGCCTCCGAGGCGCGGCCGCGCTTATTGAGTTTGGCGTAGACCTGCCCCATGCGGGCGGATTTCCGCAATGCAGCGGTTGCTACCTGGCGCGCGCCTTCCTCATCTTCCTGGTTGCCGGGGCTAATGCCGATGCCGATGGCCCAGTCGCCGTCGGCAAGCAAGGCCATGACCACGTCGCACACTGCTGTTGCTGAATCAACTACGGCGCAAATATCTTCCACGCCGAGCACGTGGAACTCGCCCACACCATTGAGGGTAGATAGAGCCGTTGCAGAGCGTTGGACCAACTCTGCGCGACGCACGGAGCGGCCCCGGTAGCGAGCGTGGACAGCAAGCACAGAAAATCCTCCTTCAGGAACCAATTGCGAAATAGTCTACCGCTCGTACTTGACTTATGGGCGAGTGGGTAGACGTGAATCCATATACAGCCCGCCCATACCGATGGCGGCAAAAGCTACCATGGCGACAACGATGCTGGGCGAGGTGTGGCCTGTGAGGGCATCGCCGAAGAAGACGCCGAGGGCAGTAGTCGGGATGGAACCGAGGAGGGTGGCCACGGTGAAATGGCTAAGCTTCACGGGCGTTAGTGCGGCAACATAATTCAGGAGACTGAAGGGGACGCCGGCCACCATTCGCAGCGAAGCGATGGCCAGCCAGCCGCGCCGCTCCAAGTGGGCATTGATTTTAAACACTGCGGGGTGAGTTAGGTGCGGCCGGATCCAGTCTCCGAGGAGCGTGCGGACGATGAGGAGCGACAGGACCGCAGACGCCGTCAAGGCGCATAAGGAGAGGGTGAGGCCCTTCCATGGGCCAAAAAGTATTCCTGCGGCTACCGTCCAAAACGTCCGGGGGAATGGAAGCTGCGTAAATATGACATAACCTAGGGTGAAAAGGAGAGGGAACCACGCGCCATAGCGGGTAGAGGCGTCGCGAAGCTGGGACACGTCCGGCAGATCGAAGAAGTAAAGGAGGGTGACGCCGGTGACGATGGCGGCGAGGACGGCTACCCAACGACGCATCGACCACTGGGAAATTGACCGCCAAGCGGACCGAGCGAGCGATTTGAGGAAATGGCCGAAGCTGCGCGCCCAACTCAAAAGTGTGGTCATGGGGGAGATCGTAGTCCTTGTAGGAGTACTGAATAGAAAATCCGGCGGCTACCTTAGTGGTAACCGCCGGTCCGTTGTGCCCGAGGGGGGACTTGAACCCCCACGTCCGTTAATAGGACACTAGCACCTCAAGCTAGCGCGTCTGCCATTCCGCCACCCGGGCAGGGTGTTTATCAGCCTCTCGGCTGGGCACTCCGATACTGTATCCTGCTCGAGGCTTGCTTTACAAATCGCCTGCGTGTGGCGTGAAAAAGCTACCGTTAGCGGCGTGTGGAAATACATGGTTGTAAGTCTGGTTGGGGGCTTTCCACGTGTGCGGCAAAATTTATGCAGGCTGCGGTGGTTACACCACATCGACATCGGCTTGTGAGGTGGGGTACAAATGGGTCTATGACTTCTTACGCAGATGATTCCCGCTTTCCTGGTCCAGATCCTTACGCACCGCTGCGCGATGTCCCGTCCTTCGTTCTCTCGTCCACTGATGTGGTGGAAGGAGACGAGCTCCAGGAGAAGCTCCGCGCCCCAGAGAGCGTATCGCCTCAGCTTGCGTGGTCCGGACTGCCGGAAGGCACTAAGTCCCTGGCCGTGACCTGTTTCGACCCGGATGCGCCAACGGCTTCTGGTTTCTGGCACTGGGCGGCGTTCAATATCCCCGTTGAGGTAAGCGAGCTGCCTACCAATGCCGGTGCCGCCGAGGACTTGGGGATTGACGGCGTCATTAGCTTGCGCAACGATTCGGGCGAGCGCACCTACTTCGGTGCAAACCCGCCTGCCGGCCACGCCCCGCACCGCTACCTCTATGCCGTCCATGCAGTCGACGTAGAAAAGCTCGACATCGACCCAGATGCTTCGCCGACCGTGCTTGGGTTCAACCTGCATTTCCACGCTCTCGGCCGCGCCATTTTGTGGGGCTGGTACGAGGCGAAGTAATGGCGAGTAGCTCTACTTCACCGCAGCCTAGTCCGCCGACGGCGCTGCGGGTCGGCGGCGCCTTCATGGTGGTCGCATTCGTGCTGGTGCTCTTTGCGCTAATCTCCGTCTTCACGGATGGTTGGGGTGCCGATTTCGAATGGACGTATTCCAAAGTGGCGATTATTGTCGCCGCGGTCATCGTCGGGGCCTTTAGCACCATGAGCAAGAGTCAGGCGGGAAGCCGCGCGCAGGTTACAGCATTGGTTATCGCTATTGTGATCATTGCAGCAAGCCGCTTTCTGCCCGACGATACCCTATTTACTCAACCACAGTTTTGGGTCGTGTTCTACGCCGGCTTCGCGGTGTTGTGCGCACTAGTCCTCAAGCGCAGCGCCATGTCGCAGACCTAGTCAACACCGAAGAAACAAAGGGTCCGCCTACTTCCTCTGCGTGCAGCAGGAGAAGTAGGCGGACCTTGTGTTGAGCAACCTTGGGTTGGACTAATCCAAGGGCTTCCAAGGAAGACCGGAGCCAACCGCCTGGGAAATATTGCTCATACCGTGGGCACGGATTTGAGCGGCAATGCCGCGGTGAATATCGCGGATCCAGTCCGGACCGCCGTAGATGAGACCGGTGTAGCCTTGCAGCAGGGAAGCGCCGGAAGTGATGCGTTCCCATGCTTGCTCCGGCGTGGAGATGCCGCCCACGGAGATGAGGGTGAGCTGGCCGCCGACTCGCTCATTGAGGCGGCGCAGTACCTCTAGGGAGCGCTCGGCTACCGGAGGGCCGGATACGCCACCGGCACCCATCTCCTTTACCTCGGCGGCTGGGGTCTTGAGTCCCTCGCGGGAAATGGTGGTATTTGTCGCTACGATTCCGTCGAGTCCGAGTTCGAGGGCTAGGTCTGCCACTGCGTCAACGTCGGCATCCGAAAGATCTGGGGCAATTTTCACCAGCACCGGAACCGCGGTGCATTCTTGCACGGCGGAGAGAATGGGACGCAGCGATTCCACTGCTTGCAGGTCGCGCAGGCCCGGGGTATTCGGGGAAGAAACGTTGACCACCAGGAAATCTGCCAAGTCGCCCAACACCGACGCGGAGCGGCGGTAGTCTTCTACTGCATGCTCGGCAGGGGTGACTTTGGTCTTGCCAATATTGATGCCAATGACATCGCTGTAGCGACGCTTGCGCAGGTTTTCTGCGGCGGCTGCCGCACCTTCATTGTTAAAGCCCATCCGGTTTAAGATGGCCTTATCGGCCTTCAGACGGAAGAGCCGCGGAGCAGGATTGCCGGGCTGTGCTCGGGCAGTGACGGTGCCCAACTCTGCATAACCAAAGCCAATGGGAGTCCACGTATCAGCAGCCGCGGCGTTTTTATCGAACCCGGCGGCAAGTCCCAACGGGCGGGGAAATTCTACTCCGAAGACCTCTTGGCGCAGCACTGGATCGTTGACCGGCAGGATCTTTGTCAAGGCGCGGTTGACGGGGCCGGCAGCTTGGAGTCCGCTCAAGGCCGTATTGATGATCTCGTGTATCCGCTCCGGACTGAGCTTGAACATGCCTCGCAATGCAAGCTGGTAGGCCTCGGCGCGTAGGCGGTCTATAGTGCTGGTCATCTTCTTAAGACTCCTTCTTCAGGTGCGGGGCGTTCACGAACTGCAGCCCGTGGCCGGTGGCTGAGGCGGCGACGAAGGTGCCGTCGCCAAGCAGGGCAATATTTTGCGCATCCGGCACGGTCGAGAGATCTCCGCGCAGCTCCGGGACGCCTTTGGCAATCTCAAAGGCATAAGCCTTATTGGTATCGGTGGCGCTCACCCACGCCAGATTGCGCTTATCGTCCCAGGCTACGCCCCATGGGGTGCCCTCTACGTTGCCGTATTGATGCAGGCGGACCACGTCATCGGAAGTGTAGACGGCCAAGCGGCCGCCCTCGGTATCGGAGGCGAGGACCACTCCGTTTTCGCCCACCGCGATGCTGCCGACCCCCTGGCCAACGCGCAGTCGGCCGCCCGCGCGATCATTCGTCCAGTCCACGTTTTGGATAGTGGAATCCTCTCGGTGGATGCGCACTACTCCGTCATCGCCTGAGGAATTGGGCACGGCCAATAGCTGGTCCGAGCCGGCTTCCACCTCAATATCTCCGTCGCGCTTTCCGTCCTTATAGATGCCTACCGTGGTGGAATCGGCCGAGGTGGCAAAGATCTCGCCGCTGGATAGCTGGGTGGCGGCGGTAACTGGGGAGTCCTCCTCCATGTGGATCTCCTGGGGAGAATCCGGGGATGCAGGATCCATGAGGAGAACCTTATCTGGGCAGGCGAGGACAAAACCCGACTCCGAAGAACTGAGGTCACCACACTCCGCAGAAATGTCTAGCGAGGTAGCCTTCTTCTCTTCAAAATCCTTCTGGTTACCGATAAGAAGCTCGTCTTTGGTGCGCACTGCCAGCGAGTCATCAAAGGCGGCAAGGTCAGTGATATCTCCCTTAAGGTCGACCACGGTGCCTTCCGGATCCGCCTTAGCCGGGGAGGCCGCTGGGGTGGCATTGCCCTTGACCGCGGTCTCTGGATCGGCGCCCACGCCCACTTCGGGCTGGCAGGCGGCCAACGCGGTGGCGCTAAGCGCCAGCAAACTGGAAAGGATAAGTGCGGAGCCAGATTGAGATTTCACGGCTACTAATCCTAACAGCGCGCGTTGTAAAAACTCGAAGCCCAGCGCGGCTGTAGTGTGAAGCGGGTGATTTCTAATACCGCAACTGACGCTGTTTCTTGGGCGCAGGTCATTGTTTTGTCCATCGTGCAGGGGCTTACCGAGTTTCTTCCGGTAAGTTCCTCCGGTCACCTGCGCATTGTTTCCGAACTTTTTTGGGGCAACGACGCCGGCGCGTCCTTCACCGCAGTTATCCAGCTGGGTACGGAGCTGGCTGTGCTGGTCTATTTCGCCCCAATGATTTGGCAGATTCTCTCCGGCTGGTTCCGCGGCTGGGCCGATAAGTCCTCTCGTGGCCAGGACTGGCGCATGGGGTGGATGGTCATCGTGGGTTCCATTCCCATCGGAGTTATCGGCCTCGCATTCGAGGATGCGATCCGCGGCGCCCTGCGCAACCTGTGGGTTACCGCCGCAATGCTCATCCTCTTCTCCTTTGTCTTCATCGCTGCAGAAAAGATGGGTAAGAAGGAGCGCGGCTTTGAGGAGCTAACCATGAAAGACGCCATTGTTATGGGCCTGTGCCAATGCTTGGCGCTTATTCCGGGTGTTTCTCGCTCCGGCGGCACCATTTCCGGCGGTCTGTTCCTGGGCCTGGACCGCGAGGTAGCCACACGCTTTAGCTTCTTGCTGGCCATTCCGGCTGTGCTGGCTTCGGGGCTTTTCTCGCTTCCCGACGCCTTTTCTCCCGAATCCGGCCAAGCAGCCTCCGGCCTGCAGCTTCTGGTCGGCACTGGCATCGCCTTTGTACTGGGATACGCCTCCATTGCGTGGCTACTAAAGTTCGTGGGCAACCACTCCTTCTCTTGGTTTGCCGCTTACCGCATCCCGGTCGGCGTGCTCGTCATGCTCCTCCTGGCATTGGGAGTCCTGCAGCCGCTCTAAGGCTCACCGCGTTAGTATGGTGGCTATGCATTCTTGGCCAACACCTTCCTTCCGCCCTGTGCCGGGTGATGCGGCACAGCTGCGCTTGTACGATTCTGCGAACCAAACCATCGCTCCCGTAGAGGTCGCAGGGGATACCGCCACCATGTACGTGTGTGGCATCACGCCCTATGACTCCACCCACTTGGGCCATGCCGCTACGTACCTGACCTTTGACCTCATCTACCGTGCGTTCCTGGATGCCGGGAAGAAGGTTCACTACGTCCAAAACATCACCGACGTCGATGATCCGCTCTTCGAGCGTGCCGAACGAGACGGCGTGGATTGGCGTGAGCTTGGCACCTCTCAAATTGACCTTTTCCGCTCCGATATGGAACTGCTCTCCGTTTTCCCGCCGCAGGACTATATCGGCGCCATGGAGGCTATCGACGAGATCGTGGAGATGGTGCACAAGCTGCTTGATGCCGGAGCGGCCTACGTCGTAGACGACCCCGAGCACCCAGATATCTACGCCTCCATCGAGGCCACCGAGCGCTTTGGTTATGAGTCCAATTACTCTGCCGAAGAGATGCGCACGTTCTTTGCTGAGCGCGGCGGCGACCCTGACCGCCCAGGGAAGAAGAATCCGCTCGACGCACTCATCTGGCGCGCCCACCGCGAGGGCGAACCAGCCTGGGAGTCGCCCTTTGGGCCTGGTCGCCCGGGGTGGCATATTGAATGTTCCGCCATCGCTACCAACCGCTTGGGTTCTTCCTTTGATATCCAGGGTGGCGGCAGCGACCTGAAGTTCCCGCATCACGAGTTTTCCGCCGCCCACGCAGAGGCTGCCCTACGAGTAGACCGCATGGCACAGTTCTATGTGCATACCGGTATGATTGGGCTCGAGGGCGTCAAGATGTCTAAGTCCTTGGGCAATCTCGTCTTCGTTCACAAGCTCGTAGAAGCGGGTGAAGAGCCCTCCGCTATCCGCTTGGGCGTCTTCTCCGGTCATTACCGCGACGAGCGCGACTGGTCCGACGAGGTGCTCGACGCCGCTAAGCGCCGCCTCGCCGCATGGCGGGAGGCCTTGGCGCAGCCGGGAAGCATGGCAGGGGCCGAAGAGATCGTCGCCAAGCTGCGTGCCGCAATCGCGAACGACCTTGATACCCCGGCCGCGCTCGCTGCCGTGGATGAGTGGGCAGAGGCCGACCGTGGCACGGACGAGGACGGCGCGGCCGATTTGGTTCGCACCGCACTAAATTCGCTCCTCGGCGTGCAGGCTTAGGCAAGATAGGGCAGTATCTACAGCATGAGCATTCGCGCCGATTTCCAGCCCACCGTAGATGAGTTCATTAGTGACCTGAAGTCCTTCGCCACCGGCGATTACCTCAAGGAAGATGAAAAGGAGTTCTGGGAGGCACCGTTTGACGCCAACGTCCTCCCAGAACTGCGCGGCCACCTTGAGCAGATGCTCGATGGGCTGGATGCTCTTCCGGACGATCCTGACGGACCGCAGTTGGTCACCGTCTTGTCCAAGACCGTTCGTACGTTGGCAGATTTTAATCGCGCTCAGCACGATGCCGTTCTCGAGCCAGAGGAAAAGGAAGAGCTCTCTGAGCTTATCTACAACGCCAGCGCGGCCACTGGAGCAGACGACGAAGCCCTGTCGCAGATTCCGGAACTGGACTTTTAGATCTGACCCTTGCGCCTTAGTAAGCGCCAGCTGGCATCAACTGCGCAGCTGGCTCTTGCCGCCGTGTGCCCACAACGTGGACGGCGAAACTATTTCCTTCCCGACAGAGAAAGCTAGCTTTATTCTCGTGCCGCACTCCACCGCCGCTTCCAGCCTGACTAAGCCCGCTGCCATCTTCTGGGATATGGATGGTACCCTCACCAATTCGGAGCCCCTCTGGGCGGCGGCAACATTTTATCTTTCAGAACTGCTGGGCAAACGGCTCACTCCCACCCAACGCCTAGCTACTGTGGGCGCGACCTTTGATACCACCTTGGCAATCTGCGCTGATAATGCGGGGGTGACGCTGCAACCCGGTGACAGCGAGCGTTACCGCGTCCGAATGTTTCACTATGTCAAGGGCCTTTTTGCTCGTCAGCTTGAGATCTTCCCGGGAATCCCTGCGCTGCTTCAGGAACTGAAAGCCGATGGGGTGCCCATGATGGTCACTACCAATACCGAGCGCAATGTCGCTGACGCTGCTATCGATTCTCTGGGGCGGCATTATTTCGTCGATACTATCTGCGGGGATGAGGTTCCTGCCGGCAAACCAGCGCCGGATATGTACCGCGAGGCCGCCCGCCGCATTGGAGCAGATCCCGCGGATTGCTTAGTTTTCGAAGATTCCGCAACCGGCATGCGCGCCGCAGTTGACGCCGGCTGTGCGGTTATCGGTTTGCCCGAAGGTGACCAGGTTGAGGTACCGACCGAGGTCACCGAAATTTCTAGCCTCCGCGATTCGCGGCACCTCGCGGGAGCTAAGGCCGCTGATGTCTATGAGTGGTTCGCTAAGATTTCGGTGCGGCAATAGAAATTTAGAGTTCCCCTACATTCTCTAACTACCTGTGGAACAATAGGTAGGCGTGAAGAACTTTGAGACTCTTTTTACGGAACTAGCCGAGAAGGCCGACCAGCGTCCAGCTGGTTCTGGCACCGTTGCTGCGCTGGACAAAGGCGAGCATTTCATCGGTAAAAAGATCATCGAAGAAGCCGGGGAGGTATGGATCGCCGCTGAATATCAGTCCAACGATGAGCTGGCGGAAGAGATGTCCCAGCTGCTTTATTGGACTCAGGTCATGATGCTTAAGCGCGGACTTACCCCTGAAGACCTTTATAAGTACCTCTAGGCAACACCCCACAGGATGGAAGGAACCGCATGATCAAGATAGCTGTCCCCAATAAGGGCTCGTTATCAGAAGCCGCCGTGGAGATCCTTGCAGAGGCCGGTTACAAGGGCCGCGGGCATTCCAAGGCGCTCAACGTAGTGGATTCCAATAACGGGGTCGAGTTCTTTTTCCTGCGGCCGAAAGATATCGCCATCTATGTCTCCCGCGGGGTCTTAGACCTAGGCATTACTGGCCGGGACTTGGCACTTGACTCTAAAGCGAGCTTTGATGAAGTTTTGCCGTTAGGCTTCGGTGGCTCCACGTTCCGGTACGCAGCGCCGCAAGGGGAGGAGTGGGATATCTCTCAACTGGCCGGGCGGCGGATTGCGACATCGTACCCCAATCTTGTCCGCGCAAACCTCGCCGCACAGGGAATTGAGGCCGATGTTATTCGATTGGACGGGGCCGTAGAGATCTCCATCCGGCTCGGGGTTGCCGATGTTATTGCTGATGTCGTGTCAACTGGTACTACTTTGCGGCAGCAAGGATTAGCGCCGTTCGGGGAGCCGATCATTGAGTCCGAGGCGGTAGTTATTAAGCGCACAGGGGTAGAGGTCACTGAAGAAGAGCAGGTAGTTCTCGACCGCATTCAGGGAATTCTGCACGCTCGCACTTATCTAATGATCGACTACAACATCGCTCAATCAAACCTGGACGCAGCCGCTGGTATTACTCCAGGATTGACCGGTCCAACGGTGTCGCCGTTAGCGCGTGAGAACTGGGTGGCAGTGCGAGCGATGGTTCCGAAGAAGCAAGCTAACCAAGTTATGGACCGACTTTCCCAGCTTGGCGCGGAAGCAATTTTGGCCTCTGATTTACGTATCGCCCGCTTTTAGGGGGAGTGGTTTTTCTGGGTCGGCCCAAATAGATTCAGTCGCGGCTAACATTAGCGGTTGAGGTTACTCATTCGAATATAAGTCTCGACAGGCAAAGGAGCCGAGCCATCATGGCAAAGTCCTCTAAGAAAGAAGAAAAGGACACCAAGTCTGCAGCAAAGGACGTGAAGAAGAAGGAAGCTGACACTTCCACTCACGCCGCACAGCAGAAGGTGTCCGAACAAAAGGCACCGAAGAACTCCAGCAAGAAGACTCGCACCGAGACCGACCTTCTTGGTTCTTTGGAGGTTCCCGCTGACGCTTACTACGGTGTGCACACCGTACGCGCGATGGAGAATTTCCAGATCTCTTACGTGACCATCAACACCATCCCGCACTTCATTCGCGGCATGGTCCAGGTCAAAAAGGCGGCCGCCATGGCAAACCGCCGCCTGCACGTACTTCCCAAGAAGAAGGCTGAAGCCATCATCTGGGCCTGTGACCAGATCCTAGAAGAGGGTCGCTGCATGGATCAGTTCCCGCTGGACGTCTTCCAGGGTGGTGCTGGTACCTCGCTGAACATGAACACCAACGAGGTTGTTGCCAACCTCGCACTGGAGTACCTCGGTGAGGAGAAGGGCTCCTATGACATCATCAACCCGAATGATGATGTGAACATGTCCCAGTCCACCAACGATGCTTACCCGACCGGCTTCCGCTTGGGTCTGCACGCAGCAGTTGATCACCTCATTGAGCGCATGGATGGTCTGCGTGCCGCATTCCAGGTCAAGGGCAATGAGTTCCAGGACATCCTGAAGATGGGCCGTACTCAGCTTCAGGATGCCGTTCCGATGACCTTGGGTGATGAGTTCAAGGGCTTTGCCAATAACCTCAACGAGGAGCAGGCATTGCTGCGCGATGCACAGCGCCGCCTGCTCGAGATCAACCTGGGTGCAACCGCAATCGGCACCGGCGTGAACACCCCGGCTGGCTACCGTCACCAAGTCACCGCAGCCTTGTCTGAGGTCACCGGCTTGGAGATGAAGACTGCTCGCGATCTCATCGAAGCAACCTCTGACTGTGGCGCTTACGTGCTGCTGCACGCCACCATCAAGCGCGCAGCAATGAAGCTTGCCAAGATCTGTAATGACTTGCGCCTGCTGTCTTCCGGTCCACGCGCTGGCCTTGCTGAGATCAACCTGCCTGCCCGCCAGGCTGGTTCCTCCATCATGCCGGGTAAGGTAAACCCGGTTATCCCGGAGGTTGTAAACCAGACCTGCTTCAAGATCTTCGGCAATGACCACGTCGTCACCATGGCCGCTGAGGCAGGCCAGCTGCAGCTCAACGTCATGGAGCCAGTCATCGGCGAAGCACTGTTCCAGTCCATTCGCATCATGGGCAACGCCGTCGATGCTCTGCGCGAGAAGTGCGTCACTGGCATTACCGCCAACGCTGATGTGTGCCGCGCCTACGTGGAGAACTCCATTGGTATCGTCACCTACCTGAACCCATTCATCGGCCACCACAATGGTGATCTGATTGCTAAGGAGTCCTTGGAGACCGGCAAGGGCGTCAAGGAACTCGTCCTGGAGAAGGGGCTGCTGGATGAAGCAACCTTGAATAAGGTTCTGTCCGTAGAAAACCTCATGCACCCAGAGTTCCGAGGCCAGCTCTTCATCGACGAGGACTAAGCCCACAACTCTTAAGGAGCAGCAGGGCATAGCGCCCGCGCAAAAGGCACCCCGCAGTCGCCGCCACTTTTACTTCACTGGGATGTAAAGCAGGCGGAGGCTGCGGGAATTTTGCATGATGGGGGAGCACGGCGGATTCTAGGGGTCGTTGCAACGATGATGGTTAGTTTGGTTTGATGCTACCGGTTTGTGTGAGGGCGTTGGTCATGACTTCGGCTGGGGTGCGCCAGTTGAGTGCTTTGCGTGGTTTGTGGTTGTGAATGTTGGCGATCATTTCTAGGTCCTCGGCGCTGTAGATGGACAGGTCGCTGTTTTTAGGAAGGTTTCTTCTGAGCCTGCCGTTGGTGTTTTCGTTGCTGCCGCGTTCCCATGGTGATCCTGGATGGCAGAAGTAGATGGGAATGTCAGTGGCCATAGTAAAGGCTTTATGGCCAGCCATTTCGCTTCCTTGGTCCCAGGTAATTGATGACCAGATAGCTTTATCGATTCCTGCAACTGCCTTGTGCAGGGCTGTGAATACTTCTTTGCTGGTATGCCTTCCCGGTAGGTGGCCAAGGACAACAAATCGGCTAACGCGTTCTACTAGCGTGATTACCGCTGATTGGTTGTTTTTACCGAGGATGAGGTCGCCTTCCCAGTGGCCTGGCAAAATACGTTCACTTACCTCATCTGGCCGGTCGTCTATGAGGATCATGTCGTCGACGAAGCGTTGCTGGGCAGGTGTGCTGGAGCGGGTTTGACGTTTCTTGCGTTTCTTTCTACCTGTCGGCAAGTCCAAGCCAAGGTCTTTGAGTCTTCCTTTGGCCTGCAGGTAAAAGGCGTCATAAATCGTTTCGTGACTAATGCGCATGTCCTTATCAGTGGGGTAGTCGATGGGCAGGCGATTAGAAATCTCCTCAGGTGACCATTGTGCCCGCAATTGTGCGCATACATAGTCCCATAGTCTTTTGTTGGCTAGTAGTTTCGGTATTTTCGGCCGCAATCTCCGCGCACAGGCCTTTAACTGGGCTGTTTCCGCACGATACGGGCCTTCAGCACTGTGGTTTCTGCGTACTTCACGCTGAATTGACGATGCGCTACGCCCTAAACGGCGCCCAATCTCACGCAGTGGCACATCTTCGCGGAGAAGATCGGCGATAATGACGCGTTCTTCGAAGCAAATGTAGCGATTGCTGATGCGTTTATACGGATCTACCCCGCTAGGTAAGGCGGGAGGGGCAAGCCTTCCGGATTCGATGACATCATGGCGTTGGCGCAGCGCTTTCATAAGTCTGTTATACGTGCTGGCGTCTTCGCCGACGGGTATGAACTCTTCTCGTCGACCCTGGGATTTGGTGAGTCCTTTTTCGAAATCTAAACGCAGTCGACGATCAATTCCTACTGCCGCGCCAGCATCACCACCAGGCAGGCTCGCCAGCCGAAGGCGCAGATATTCCACTCTTAACTGCGTCTGGCGGACTTTCCGAGCATACTGACTCAACCGGATATGGCACCCAGCTTCCGTAGCTACGGCATAAGCCGCAGAAAGATGCATCCCACATCTTTTAGCAGCTTGGCGTACCGACAGTCCGCTTCGGACTAGCTCTACAAGCTGGAAAGCCTGGCTACCGCGGCGATCAACTCGTTTGGCTTTAAACACGACTGGCAATCCAAAGGCATGACAAAAATTCAAAGCATGCCCGTAATGACAACCAAGCTCACCAGCCGCCGAACGGACACTACGCCCACTGCCAACCAAGGCAACTAAGCCACGACGATCCGATTCAGACAACGAATGAAACGGGCCAATAATCTCAGACACAACAACACCCTCCTAAGGGAAAGTGTTGCAACGACCCTCTGAACTCAAGGCACCATTCGAATTGATCTTTTATGGCCTTATACAGGAACAATGCACCGTAAAATACCGGTCATTTTATAGCGAAATCCTTAATTTATGTGGGAATCAACACAAACAGGCATTTTAAATGAATAAATCACCACAACGGGTGCAAAATAGAAGATGTTGAGGACGGCATGCACTCTCTATGGAGATGCGTGCCCATAGTTTGCATAGAGAGCGTATGGAGTACGTCCATGGTTATTGTTCATATAGTCATCGTTCTCGCCGCCATCGTTTTGGGCGCGAGAATTGGATCAATTGGCATCGGCATGGCCGGCGGACTCGGTGTGTTGGCACTGGGTCTCACCGGCGTTCCCATTACTAGGGAAGACATCCCCTTCGATGTCATTGGCATCATCATGACCGTCATCGCTGCTATCGCAGCAATGCAACGAGCTGGCGGTATGGACTATCTGGTGCACATTGCGGAGAAGTTCCTGCGCAAAAATCCAAAGCGAATCACCTTCTACGCGCCCATTGTTACGTGGCTAATGACGGTTCTTGCCGGCACTGGTCACACAGCGTTTTCCACGCTACCTGTTATTGTCGAGGTGGCCAAAGAGGGTAAGGTTCGCCCTTCACGTCCGCTGTCCATCGCGGTAGTTGCCTCTCAGATGGCAATCTGTGCGTCGCCTATTTCGGCAGCTGTGGTGTTGCTTGCTAGCCTGCTGGAGCCAACTGGGGTGGGCTACTTGCAGGTACTGGCGGTCGTTATCCCGGCAACATTCCTGTCTATTTTCCCAGCTGCATGGATTGCTAATAAGTTTGGCAAAGAGCTTGAAGATGATCCGGTTTACCTGGAGCGCAAGGCACAAGGCTTGGTCAAGGAACCACTCGGCGCAGCGAACTTTTCGCCGCAGAAGGGTGCCAAGGCTTCTGTTCTCGTGTTCTTGGTAGCCATCGTCATCGTGATGGCGTGGGCCACTCTGACCTCGGAGCAGGTAGGTCTTATCGCTGAGCCGACCCTGCCACGCAATGAAGCCATTATGACGGTCATGCTCACCGCAGCCACCATCATCGTTATGATGACGAAGGTCCCAGCGGGAGATGTTTTGAATACGCCGGTCTTTAAGTCCGGTATGTCCGCATGCATTTGTGTGCTGGGCGTGGCTTGGCTGGGCACCAGCCTCATCAACCACTACATGGACGATATTCAGTCTATGGCCGGCAGCATTATTGAGTCTTCGCCGTGGCTGCTCGCAGTGGTGCTATTCTTCGCTGCAGCGTTGCTGTATTCGCAGGCAGCTACGACCAAGGCCCTTATGCCGGCAGCCCTTGCTCTGGGAGTAAGCCCCATTACCGCAATCGCTGCCTTCCCGGCGGTGTCTGCACTGTTTATCCTGCCAACCTACCCAACGTTGCTGGCGGCAGTAGAAATGGACGATACCGGCTCGACTCGTATTGGCAAGGCCGTATTCAACCACCCATTCCTGATTCCAGGTACGGTCAGCATCGTGCTCTCGGTCCTCTTGGGCTATGCATTCGGTTTCGTCGTCCTATAACTAAAGGAGGATAAAACCAACCCTAGGGCTCCCTGAACTGCTCCCCATTAGTTGGACTGAGAAATCAGTTGCCAACAACTAGTGGGGAGCATTTTCTTTGAGAGCACGTAGTTCGCTGAGTGAAGTTCAGCGTGAGCAGTTAGTGGAGCTTTTCGAGCAGGGAATGGGTTGCCGAGCCGCTGCTCGTGTTGTCGGTGTCTCGAGAGACGCAACGCGTAGACTTTATCGCCGTTTCCAACTGCGTGGCAGACTATGTCTCGTGGAGAAACCAAACAAGCAGCACTACTCCTTCGAGGCGAAGAAGGAAGTTGTAGAACGTCATCTTGCGGGTGAGTCGATGATGGATCTTGCCCGAGAGTTCAATCTTTCATCCGACCACCTCGTCAAGGACTGGGTGGCTAAGTGGCGCAGAGGCGGCGACGAGGCTCTGCGCCCGAAGCCGAAGGGCAGGCCCAAAGGATCGGCTGCGCCGAAACGCCTCACGGAAGAGGAAAAGCTTCGCCGCCAGGTTGAGCGGCTGGAAGCGGAAAACGCCTACTTAAAAAAATTGCGAGACTTGAGGAACCAGGGACACGCCTGAAAGCCCAGGCAATCGTCATCCTCAAGTCACACCACCGCTTGGACTACCTCCTGGATGCGGCCGGCATGGCACGCTCGACATTCTTCTACCACCAAAAACGACTCACCGCACCGGATAAACATGCCGAGCTCAAACAAGCGATCCGGGACAGTTTTCAGCGCAACAAACACCGCTACGGCTACCGGCGGGTACTGCTCGACCTGCGTAACCAGGGCTGGGTGGTCAACCACAAACTTGTCTACAAGCTCATGCGCGCCATGGGCTTGAAAGCCAAGATCCGCCAGCGCAGGCCCTACATCTCCTACACTGGCACAATCAGCTACATCGCTGAGAACACACTCGAGCGCAACTTCACCCCCGATAGGCTCAACACTGTCTTCGTCAGCGACGTCACCGAGTTCAAAGTCGCTGGCCGCAAGGTGTATCTCTCACCGGTGATGGACCTGTTCGACCGCTCAATCGTCGCCCACACAGTGGCCACATCGCCGTCTACGGCGTTTACCTCGGCTTCGTTGGCGCAGGCGATCAAAGCGTGTGCTCCAGAGCCGGGCTGGATGATCCACACCGATCAAGGATTCCAATACAAGCACTCATCATGGCGCACCCTGATTAGCCAGCACCAGGGAGTCCAATCGATGTCACGCAAAGGCAACTGCTACGACAACGCGGTCATGGAGAACTTCTTCGGCCACCTGAAAACCGAGATGTACCACGGAGAAGCCTTCGACACCGTCGCAGAGTTCAACCAGGCAATCGACGAGTACATCCGGTGGTACAACACCGAACGCATCCAACAACGACTCAAGGGCCTGACCCCGATGCAATATCGAAATCAGACCCTTGAAGCCCTAACCGCCTAGAATTAAACCAGTCCAACTTTCGGGGGCCAGTTCATCCCCTAAAGGGGCGCCTTTTTGATTGCTGCATCAGTGGGCTTGTTAATCCATTTCACTTTCTTGTTTAAATGAGCCCTATTTAACTCCGCCGCTCGGTAGGCTTAGGTCATGACTACTCAGCCATCCGATGTTGAAATTGCCCAAGCCCACCAATTGCAGCCGATTGCAGAGGTCGCAGCCAAGGCGGGCATTCCTGCCGATGCCGTGATTCCCTATGGCACCACCAAAGCCAAAGTCGATATCACAAAGGTGGACTATTCCAAGGAAAACCAGGGCAAGCTGGTGCTTGTCACCGGTGTATCGCCCACACCTGCCGGCGAGGGAAAATCCACCGTGCTCATCGGCCTTACCGACGCCCTGGATCAGTTGGGCAAGAAGGCCATCGTTGCCCTGCGGGAGCCCTCCCAAGGACCAGTGATGGGTATTAAGGGCGGCGCGGCTGGCGGCGGCTATGCACAGATTGTCCCCATGGAAGACATCAATCTTCACTTCACCGGCGATTTTCATGCCATTACCTCTGCAACCAACACCCTGGCCGCCATCATTGATAACCACATCCACCAAGGCAACGCCTTGGGCATCGACCCGCGGCGCGTGACATGGCAGCGGTGCATGGACGTCAATGACCGTGCCCTGCGAAACGTGGTGACCGGTCTGGGTGGGCCAGCTCATGGTGTGCCTGCAGAAACCGGTTTCACCATTACCGCGGCCTCCGAAATCATGGCTATCTTGTGCTTGGCCACGAACCTCGAGGACCTAAAGAAGCGCCTCGGCGATATCACCATCGGCTTCACCTATGATCAGCGCCCTGTTACTGCGCGTGATTTGAATGCCGAAGGTGCGCTCGCAGCGCTCATGCGTGATGCTCTCAACCCCAACCTTGTACAGACCCTTGGCGGCGTGCCGGCCTTGGTGCACGGTGGTCCTTTCGCCAATATCGCGCACGGCTGCAACTCCCTACTGGCAACCCACACCGCACTGCAATTCGGCGATATCGTCTTAAGCGAGGCTGGGTTCGGTTCCGACTTAGGAGGAGAGAAGTTCGTCGACATCAAGGCGCGCTTTGGCGACCTAGATGTTGCTGGCGCCGTGGTCGTTGCCACCATCCGCTCGCAAAAATACAACGGCGGTGTGGCCAAGGATAAACTCACCGAGGAAAACTTGGATGCCCTCAAGGCGGGCATAGTCAACCTAGAGCGACACGTAGAAAACCTGCGCAAGTTCGGGATCAAGCCGGTAGTAGCGCTCAACCTCTTTTGGTCCGATACCGAAGCAGAACGCGAGTTCATGCGGCAGTGGGCCGAAGATTTCGGAGTGGCCTTGGAGGAAGCCAATGTGTGGTCCGAGGGCGGCGAGGGCGCTACCAAGCTGGCAGAGACCTTGCTGGAGAACCTGCAGGGCGGAGCCAAGCAGCTTTACGATCCGCAGGAGGGAATCGAGGCCTCCATCGAAACCATCGCGCGCGAGATCTATCGCGCAGACCGTGTGGAATACGGGGCAAAGGCGCTCAAGGATCTGAAGTACATCCAAGACAATGGCTGGGACAAGCTGCCGGTGGTCATCTCTAAGACACAGTATTCCTTCAGCGATGACACCTCTGCTCTGGGGGCGCCGGAAGGCCATACGCTGCATGTGCGCGAATTGCTGCCGCGCACCGGTTCGGGGTTTGTCGTCGTGCTCACGGGCAACGTCATGACGATGCCGGGGCTGCCGAAGAAGCCTGCGGCCAATAATTTCGATGTCGATAAGCAGGGCACCATTTCGGGCCTTTTCTAGGCAGGTGGGGCGCTAGTCCTTTGTATCTGCTGCGGAACCCGGCCAGCCCGGGTACTGCGGCGGAGTACCGCCAAACTCCGGGCAAAGATCTTGGTGGGCGCACCAGCCGCAGAGCTTGGATGGCTTCGGGCGGAAGTACCCGGCGCGCCCGTCGGCCTCAATCTTGGCCCACAGCTCGCCGAGATCGCGCTCGAAGTATTCGAGCTCCTCTCGGTTAGGGGTAAGAAACATCGAGTCCAACACCTTGAGGTACATCAGGCGCAACTGGTGGGGAATGGTGCCTAGAATGCGCCAGTAGACCAGCGCATAAAAGCGCATCTGGAACTGTGCATCGTGGGAATAGCGGGGAAGTGGCTTCTTGCCGGTTTTATAATCCACGACTCGGACCTCGCCGGTTGGGGCGCGGTCCACGCGGTCGATGAAGCCACGGACGGGGACGCCATTGGGCAGGACCGTGTTGACGTACATCTCTGTTTCTTGGCAATCAAAGCCCTGCGGATTTTCCATCTGGAAATAGCCTTTGAGCAGTTCCCTGGCAGCGACGAAGAAGTCGTAGGTGTCTTCTTCGAGCACGAGCTCTAAAAGTTCCTCGTCTTTGGCGGTCATCTCTGCCCAGAAAGGCTTAATCATCTTTACCGCGGCAGGATAGGTCCGCTCGTCGCGCGGTAGCTTGTGCATCTCTTCCAGGACAGCGTGCACGAGGGTTCCTTTGACCTGCGCGATGGTCTTGGGCTCGGGCAACTTGTCAATGGCGCGGAAGCGATAGAGCAGCGGGCACTGCTTATAGTCGGAGGCGCGCGAGGGCGACAGGGCGAGTGGGCGGGGTGTAGATGAAGTAGCCATGGTGTATCTAGCCTATCGCCGCGCGATTCGTGGCAAGCTAGGAGGTATGAGTTATACCGCAGATTTCCTAGATTTCATTGCTGCTTCTCCTTCTTCGTACCACGCTGCCGATGAGGTATCCCGCCAGTTGTGCGAGGCGGGATTTGAGGTACAGGATGAGGGAACGCAGTGGTCCGCTGTACCTGGCGGCCACGTTATGGTGCGCGGCGGCGCGGTAGCGGCGTGGTACGTGCCAGAGGGCGCGGATAAGAATTCTGGTTTCCGCATCGTGGGGTCCCATACAGATTCGCCGGGCTTGGTTCTTAAACCCACGCCGGACTTTTCCGCGGCCGGCTGGCAACAGGTGGCAGTAGAGATCTATGGCGGGGCGCTACTGCATACCTGGTTTGACCGGGAGCTGACCGTAGCCGGGCAGATCATTAGCAAGGATGGCACGCGGCACCTAGTCAATACTGGCCCAGTGCTGCGCCTGCCGTCGCTTGCCATTCACCTCTACCGCAAAGATGAGTTTAAGCCGGACCGCCAGCAGAACATGCAGCCAATTTTGAGCGTCGGTGACCCAGAGGCGTCCATCGTGCAGGTAGTGGGGGAGAAGGTGGGCGTCGCCAAGCAGGATATTGCTTCCTTTAACCTGATTACGGCCGATGCCGCTCGCGGCGAAGTCTTTGGCGCCGGCGAGCAGTTCATTGCGGCTGGCCGCATGGATAACCTGTCGTCTGTATACGCCTCGCTAGCGGCGATGAAGAAGGCCGCCCAAGGCTATCAGGGCAAGGATGTCTTGGTCATGATGGCCTTTGACCACGAAGAGGTGGGCTCTAGCTCGCGCTACGGTGCGGGCGGTCCCATCCTAGCGGATGTACTCACCCGCACGGCGCGGGCGCTGGGTGCCAACGAGGAGGAACGCTTCCAGATGTTTTCCCGCTCGAGCTGTGTCTCGGCCGATGCCGCGCATTCGGTGCACCCGAATTACGTGGGCAAGCACGATCCCACGCACCAACCGATCATCGGCAAGGGTCCGGTGACCAAGATCAATGGCAATCAGCGCTATGCCTCCGATGCCACCACGGTGGCGTTATGGGAAGCAGCATGCGAGAAGACAGGCGTGCCGGTGCAGCGGTTTGTGGGCAATAATGATGTGCCCTGTGGCTCGACCATTGGTCCCATTACAGCGACGCGTTTGGGCATCGATACCGTCGATGTGGGCGTGCCCATGCTGTCTATGCACTCGGCGCGTGAAATGGTAGGCGAGCGGGACCAAGTATGGCTCGCGCAGGCTCTTGAGGCATACTTGGTGGGATAGTAACCGCAACCTCGAGGAGTCTTGAGACATGGCTTATTCCGGCCCCTTTGCCTATGGCGACCGCGTGCAGCTTACCGACGCCAAGCGGCGCCATTACACGGTCATTCTGGAAGAAGGAGGCCAGTTCCACTCCCACAAGGGCATCATTAACCATGATGACATCGTGGGCATGGATGAGGGCTCGGTTATCGAGTCCACCCTTGGCTCCTCCTTCCTCCTTTTCCGCCACTTGATGGTGGACCACGTGCTGTCGATGCCGCGTGGTGCTGCGGTGATCTATCCCAAGGATGCGGCGCAGATTTTGGTAGAAGGCGATATCTTCATGGGCGCGCGGGTGCTCGAGGCCGGCGCAGGTTCGGGTGCATTGTCTATGTCCCTGCTGCGCGCCGTGGGTCCAGAAGGTCATGTGTATTCCTATGAGGTGCGCGATGACCATCTTGAGTATGCGGTAGATAACGTGAAGGAATACTTTGGCGAGCAGCCCGAGTGGTGGTCGCCGCGCCTCGGCGATTTAGGAGACGTCACCGCCGAGGACTTAGGTGGGCCGGTAGACCGCGTAATTCTCGATATGCTCGAGCCCTGGGAGCACCTGGAGACCGTGCGCGATCTCCTCATCCCCGGTGGTGTGTTCATGACTTACGTGGCAACGGTGCCGCAGTTGATGAAGGTCATGGAAGGAATCCGCGAGCTCAAGTGTTTTACCGAGCCTAAGGCGTGGGAATCGCTGGTGCGCGAATGGAAGGTCGAAGGCCTTGCTACGCGCCCGGAGCACCGTATGAATGCGCATACCGCCTTCCTTATCTGGACCCGGCGCTTGGCCGATGGCGTCACTCCGCCGCGCCCGCAACGCCGTGCCCGCAAGTAAAGCTGGAAATAGGCTCACCTCAGCACCTAGAATTTAAAGCGCAAGTCCCCTCTTTCGCCGACTGGGTCGCGTTAGAGTAGTGGGCATGGATGAAGCCACGGACTATAAGCGGCAGATCAGCCAGCTTGCTGCCCGCAATCAGAAGTTGGCGGGCTTATTAAAAGAATCGCGTGGGAAGCTGGAACAGCTTTTTGCGGAGCTTAACGCGCTGGCTGAGCCGGCATCGACCTACGGCGTTTTCTTAGGCTATTCGCCTACCCACAGCGAGGTGGGAACCACCGCGGAGGTCTACACCAACGGCCGCGTGATGCAGCTTAAAGTCTCACCGAATGTGGAACCGGGCAGCCTCTCGGCGGGTCAGCAGGTTCGCTTGGGCGATGGCTTCGTAGTGGTGGAAGGGTGCGCACCTGAGCGCACGGGCGAGCTCGCCACCGTGGTCGAGCGTTTAGGAGATCAACGCCTCATCGTGGCAAATTCCTCTGGCGAGGAAAAAGTGGTGCTGCTATCGCAGACACTGCGCGAAGAAACCCGCGTGGCAGCAGGAGAAATCGTGCTGGTTGATCCCAAGGCTGCCGTCGCGCTGGAAAAGGTGGCAAAGACGGAAGTCTCCCAGCTCTCCCTTGAGGAGGTCCCTGATGTGCGCTACGAGGACATCGGCGGGCTCGATGAGCAGATTTCCCAGATCCGCGATTCCGTGGAACTGCCGTTTATCCATCCGGACCTCTACCACCAATACGAGCTACAGCCGCCTAAGGGCGTCCTCCTCTACGGCCCTCCGGGGTGCGGTAAGACGCTCATTGCCAAGGCCGTGGCCCATTCCTTGGCGCAGCAACTGGGCAGTGATGGGTCGAGCTACTTCCTCAATATCAAGGGTCCAGAGTTACTCAATAAGTATGTAGGAGAGACGGAACGCCGCATTCGCCTCATCTTCGAGCGCGCTCGTGAATTAGCCCAGCTGAGCTCTGATAAGCCGGTGGTCATCTTTTTTGATGAGATGGAATCAATCTTCCGCACCCGTGGCTCAGGTGTATCTTCGGATATGGAAACCACGGTGGTGCCGCAGCTGCTCACAGAACTCGACGGAGTAGAAAGCCTATCCAATGTGATAGTCATCGGCGCGACCAACCGTGAGGAGCTCATCGATCCCGCCATCATGCGTCCCGGCCGGCTGGATATCAAGATCCGGGTCAACCGGCCGAATAAAGAGGGCGCCCGCGAGATCTTTGCCCGCCACTTTGCACAATCCGTGCCACACCAGGGCACGCTAGAGGAACTCATCGGCGCCGCGGTGGATGAGCTCTATGCCGATCGCCCCTTTGTGCAGCTGCACTTTTCCAGCGGCGAGCGCGAGGTATTGCACTACCGGGACTTTGTCTCCGGCGCGATGATTGCCAATATCCTCTCCCGCGCCAAAAAGCTGGCTATTAAGGACGAACTGCAACAGCGTGCGGGCAATGAGCAGGGGATAGGCGGGCGCCGTGGGGGCATCGCCAAGCAGCATCTGCTCCAGGCCATCGCGGCCGAGCGCGCCGAATCCGAGTACGTGCCCACCTCTACCAACCCGGAGGAGTGGACCAAGATCATCTCCCAAGACCATGCTGGAGCCCGCGTAGAACGGGTGGAGCTACTGACTGCAAGGAGGAGCGCATGAGTCGCGTAGTAGGCACCGAGACCGAGTACGGCATTGCCACCCCGGAGCTGCCGGAATATTCGCCCATCATTTCGTCCACGCACGTGGTGGTAGCGTATGCCGCGCTGCACACTGGGGCGCGCTCGCGGTGGGACTTTGCAGAGGAGCACCCGCTGCGCGATTCCCGCGGATTCGATCTCAAGCGCTACCACACCGTGCCCGTGGTGGATCCCAACGCCATCGGTGTGGCCAATGTGGTCACGGCCAATGGCGCGCGCTTCTATGTGGACCACGCCCACCCAGAATATTCCGCGCCGGAATGCACTAATGCTTGGGACGCCACGCTTTACGACGCCGCAGGTGACGCCACGCTCCTGCAAGCCGCCGCGTCCGTAGCGGGGCTGAGCGCGCAAGGAAAGTCCGTCCTTGCCAACCATGACCCGTGCCCTGCCTTGCGCTTCTATAAAAACAACGTGGACGGCAAGGGCGCGTCTTATGGCTCGCACGAGAACTATCAGTACTCCCGTGCCACGGACTTTGACACTATGGCGCAGGCCCTTATCCCGTTTTTCGTGGCCCGCCAGGTAGTCATCGGCGCCGGGCGCATGGGGATCGGCGAGTTTGGCGAGGAGCCGGGATTCCAGATCTCCCAGCGCGCTGACTATATTGAGCAGGAAATTTCGCTGGAGACCACCCTCAATCGCGGCATCATCAATACCCGCGACGAGCCGCATGCGGTGCACGCGGACTATGGGCGCCTCCACGTCATCATCGGAGACGCGAATATGTCGCAGACCTCCACGCTGCTCAAACTGGGCATGACCTCGCTGGTGCTCGATGCGATTGAGCAGGGGGTGGACTTTAGCGATCTCCGCTTGCAGGATGCCGTGGCGGAGGTCCCCCGCGTCAGCCGCGATCTCTCCCTTCAACATCGCCTCGAGCTTGCCGACGCCCGCCAGCTCACCGCCCTAGAAATCCTCGCCGAATACCGCGCTCGCATCACCCCACGCACCGACGCAGACCACAAGGTGCTCGCGGCTTGGGACGAGGCAGTTGCACTCTTGGCGGAAGATCCCATGCAGGCCGCGCACCTGTTGGATTGGGTGGCGAAGTATCGCTTGATTAAGGGCTACCTCGACCGCGGTATCGATCCGGCAGACCCAAAGCTGCGGCTCATTGACCTGCAATACGCGGAGATCGATCCGGCAAAGTCGCTACACCACGCGTTGGTGCGTAAAGGCCAGATGCGGCAGCTCTTTAGCGCTGAAGAGATCGAAAACGCCGCCACCATTCCGCCAGAGGACACCCGGGCGTATTTCCGAGGGCGAGTGACGCAGAAATTCGGGGAGGACATCATTGCCGCGAGCTGGCAAAACCTCACGGTGCGGGTAGGCGAGGCAACCACGGCACCCTGGGCCACGGTTCCTATGGATGAGACCACCGGCCTGACCCGCTCCCAGAGCGAGGAGATCATCGACGCCGCACGTACGGTGGAGGATCTTCTTCAGGGACTAGCTGACAGCGGTATCCAGCCCGAGTACCGTAACTAATAGTCAAGCATCGAGGCAGAGGCGAAGGAAAGGACGTTCATAACATGTCAACCCACCAGTCGCAGGTCACCGGCGGTAACGGCGGCGATGACTCCGCCGGGGAGGAAGAGTTTACCTCCACGCAGCTGAGCATCAATACCACCGGCACCGATGAATTGCTCGATGAGATCGATGGCCTGCTCGAAAACAACGCCGAGGAATTCGTGCGCTCCTATGTCCAAAAGGGCGGGCAGTAAGGGTGAGTGACCAGCATCCTGTCTTCGCCCGTCGCATCATGGGCATCGAGACGGAATATGGCTTAACCACCAGCGCGGGCCCTGGAGAACGCGCCTTGAGCCCCGATGAAGTGGCGCGCGTGCTTTTCCGGCCCATCGTCAAGGAGCATTCCTCGTCCAATATCTTTTCTACCAATGCCAGCCGCCTGTACCTCGATGTCGGCTCTCATCCCGAGGTAGCCACCGCCGAGTGCGATAGCTTAAGCCAGCTTCTGGCCTATGAATGCGCCGGCGATGCGATAGTCAACCGGCTGGGCGAAAAAGCGGAGCAAACCTTTGCTGCCGAGGGGCACCCGCGCGCGGTGTACCTGTTTAAAAACAATGTGGATTCAGCCGGCAATTCTTTTGGCTGCCACGAAAACTACCTCATCAGCCGCCACATGGTGCTCAAGGATTTGGGGCTGGCGCTCCTTCCGTTCCTTATTACCCGCCAGCTCATCTGCGGCGCCGGCATGATCCAGCCCGCTAAGGGCGATAAGCCTGCCCAATTCCTGCTCTCGCAACGCGCAGACCAGGTCTGGGAAGGCGTGTCTTCTGCCACCACCCGCTCGCGTCCCATCATCAATACCCGGGATGAACCGCACGGCGATTCGAAACGCTTCCGCCGCATGCACGTCATCGTGGGGGACTCCACCATGGCCGAGCCCACCATGGCGCTAAAAGTTGGCTCCACGCTGCTCATGTTGGAGATGCTGGAGGCTGGATTTGAGTTGCCGGAGTTCGACATCGACAAGCCAATTCACCATGTCCGCGCCATCGCACGTGATATGACGGGCTCGACCGAACTGCCGCTCACAGGAGGGGGATCCGTCACCGCACTCGAGGTCCAGCAACAACTATGTCAGCGCGCGAGCCAGTGGTTGGACAAGCGGGAGGACGCCGGCACTCCCACGGCAGAAATGCGGCGCGTGGTGGATCTCTGGCAGCGCATGCTGCAGGCCATTGAGACTCAAGACTTCTCCGGCGTGGACCGAGAAATCGACTGGGTCATTAAATTGGGACTGCTCGAGCGCTACCGCGCACGGCTGGGTGGCCACTGGGGCCACCCCAAGCTCGCCCAGATTGATATGACCTATCACGATATCCGTCCGAGCCGCGGGCTCTACCATGTCTTACTGCGCAAGGGCCTTATCGAACGCTGGATCACAGACTCCGAGATCGAATGCGCCATGGACACAGCACCACCGACCACCCGTGCCGCGCTGCGTGGGCAGTTCCTTGCCGCTGCCCGTAGCCTTGGGGCCAACGTCACCGTTGACTGGACGCGCCTTAAGGTCAACCGCCCAGAGCCGCGCACCGAGGAGCTACTTAACCCCTTCGTGGCCGACGATGATCGGGTCGAGGCGTTGCTAGACTATATGCGTCTACACCACAGCTAGAAGCACACGAGCCGCACCAGGGAGACAACACACCACGTGGCAGCACACAACCCCGCGCCGAAACGGCATGATGAAGCGGTAGAAAGACTCACCAACCTCTCTTTCGCGCTACAGGGCGCCGCCAATTCCGGCGGTAGCCCGGATCGCACCGCCGCTTGGATTCGCAGTCATGTGGCAGGATACGGCGATAAGTCAGACGAAGCCTTCGCCAAATCGCTGGCACGAGATATCGCAACCCTCCAGCGCGCCGGGGTGCCCATTGTTCATTCCGGCGGCGAAGACGGGGCGCGCTATCGCCTCGACGCGAGTAGCTACCAGCTGCCGCCGGTAGAATTTTCTCCTGAGGAGGCCATGGTTTTAGGCATTGCAGGAGGAGTGGGTACCACCGGAGGCCTGAGCGATTTCTCCTTGTCCGGTTGGACCAAGATTGCCGCCAGCGGCGCCTCGCGCAACCTCGCAGGCGCACCGGTATACACGGCGGTCAATGACATTACGCGACTTGCCCCGGAAATCATTACCTCGGTTCTCGCTGCGGTGCGCAATCAGCTCCGCATTACGTTTTCCTACCGCGCTAATCCGGCTACTGAGCCGGTACGCCGTGTAATGGACCCTTGGGGAGTGGTCAACCGGGACAGCCGCATCTACCTCGTAGGATTCGATGTAGACCGCAACGAACCGCGCGTCTTTCGCGCCCTCCGCGTCTCTGACATCAAACGCTCGCACGATCCCGCGGAGCACCCCAATCCAACTGAAGACCTGCAGGTGTTGGTAGAGCGTGCATTGCAGCGAGGGGAAAAAGTCGATGCGCGCCTCGTTATCCCTGACGGGCAGGCGCGCGAGCTTTTAGATTCCGGCGAGCAACAAACCGATGGCACGGTGTTGTTGCACAAGGTGGATAAGGATTGGCTCGTGCGGACTGCGGCCGGCTATGCCCCAGAGGTACAGGTGCTCGAACCAGCCGGGATCCGCCAAGAAGTCATCTCCCTTTTGCACAAAGCGTCACAATCGCAGGAGGAAGGATAGTCATGGCTGACGGATCACTAAAGCTTCAGGCGCTCGTGCGCTCTTTAAACCTGATTCCATACTTCAAAAATCACCCCGACAAGACGCCCATGGAAGCGGCCAAAGATTTGGGCATGGATCTTGGCGAATTAAAAGAAGCCCTCGATCGGCTCTTTTGTTCCGGCACTGGGCGCAATACCGAAGATCTCATTGATCTCACCTTTAGTTATCGCGATGGGGTAACCATTCACAACGATCAGGGCTTGAGCCAGGCGCTGCGCCTTACCCCAACGGAGGCCGGTGCTTTGCTCCTTACCTTGGAGTCTTTGCAGGCGATGCCAGGGCTAATCGACGCCCATGCGGTCGAATCCGCCGCTGCTAAGCTGCGCGGCATCATGGATGAAAAGACAGTCGCCATCTATGAGTCGCTGTCTACTCCAGCCCCTGAAGAGACTGATATCCAGGCGCTTTTGACCCAAGCAATCAATGAGAGAAAGCGGGTACGGCTGCGTTACTGGAGCGCTTCCTCAAATGCTGAATCCGAGAGGGTGGTGGATCCAGCCCGCATTTTCATCGTTGATTCCGAGCCCTACTTGGCCGCTTGGGAGGAAGCAAAGCAAGCGCATCGCACCTTCCGCATCGACCGCATTAGAAACGCTCGCCTCACGGAGGAGAAGGCTCAGCCACACCTGAAGGAACTCGACTTTGATGCCTCTTCACCCTTTAATTTGGGCGGTGGGGATTGCGTGCAACTAGCAATTAACCAAGAATTCACGTGGCTGGCCGAGTATTACGATATGCGCTTGGGTGAAGACTTAGGAAATGGGGAAGTAGCTGCAACAATGCCTATGGGATCAGTGGATTGGCTTATTCGCTTTGCTTTGGGTCAAGCTGATAGGTTGCGGGTAGTGGCTCCTCAATCCGTGGTAAACCTCATTGCGGAGCGAGGAAACACCGCATTGAGCGGCTATACTCTGTAGCCAGTTACTTGCCCGTTTACTGCGCCTGCTCGCTGGCAAATAAGCCGGCGGTGATGCTTTCCGGCATGCTGGTGCACTAGTTGAAAGAGGTTTCTCCATGAGTATAGGACCTATGGAAATTGGCCTAATCGTTCTTGTCATCGTCTTGCTATTCGGTGCAAAGAAGTTGCCGGAATTGGCACGCTCTATTGGCCGTTCCGCGCGCATCTTCAAGTCTGAGGTCAATGAGATGCATTCCGAGGATGCCCAGCGTTCTCAGTCTCAAGCGCAGCTGAACCAGAAGCAGCAGTCCGATGAGGAATTCTGGAACCGTCCAGACATGCAGCCGGGCCAGCAGAACAACACCAACACTCAGCAGTAAACGCCCCAATCCTACCGTTGCGCGAACACCCCTGCGGCGCACGGATATGTCCTCGCAATCCGTGCAGTAGGGCAGTGTTCGCTTCTTTGCGTTGAAAGAGCCACACTGATGTCGTCACAGTCACAGCCTCTATCTCCCCAGAAGGCAAGCAAGAGCGTAAAGGGTAAGCTGCGTTTTTCACGCAAGCAGAAGAACCCTACCGGGGAGATGACCTTGGTGGAGCACCTGCAGGAGCTGCGCCGCCGCATCATTATTTCCGTGTTAGCGGTTGTCGTCGGGGCCATCATTGGGTTCATTTGGTACCAACGAGCGCCATTCGGGCTGTCTCCGTTGGGCGAAATTCTACGAGAGCCGTATTGTGCGCTGCCCCCAGACAAGCGCGCCTCCTTCAGTGCGGACGGCGAGTGCCGACTACTGGCCACCAGCCCGTTTGAAATGCTCCTGCTGCGCCTAAAAGTAGGTGCTTTGGCTGGCACCGTATTGTCTTCTCCGGTGTGGCTGTATCAGGTCTGGGCCTTCGTTGTGCCTGGTCTCCATAAGAATGAGCGCCGCCACACGTTGAGTTTTGTCAGCGCCGCGGTGGGCCTATTCGTTGCCGGTGCTGTGCTGGCCTATTTCATCTTGTCCGTGGGATTGGAATTCCTCATGGGTATCGGCGCCGAGTATCAAACAGCGGCCCTGACCGGTGAGCGATATTTCTACTTCCTTTTGGCATTGCTGCTCATCTTCGGCATTAGCTTTGAAATTCCTCTGCTTATCGTTTCCCTCAATCTCATCGGCGTACTCGAATATGAGCACGTCAAGGATAAGCGGCGTCTCGTTATCGTCATCGTGATGATCTTCGCCGCCTTCGTCACCCCAGGCCAGGATCCTTTCTCGATGGTGGTACTGGCTGGTTCACTGGTCTTGCTCATCGAGATCGCATTCCAGTTCTGCCGCCTCCACGATAAGCGCATGCAGCGTGAACGCCCCGAGTGGATGGATCTCGATGATGAGACTGCTTCGCCGCTTGGCGCTGGACCAGGAGCCATTGGCGGGCCAACCCCTGTCGAGGCGCCGAGAAGAGTAAACCCTTCACCAGGCCCTTCTCAGCCCGTTTCACAGCCAGTACAGCAGGCACAGCAGCAGCCGCAGCAGACATGGAGCACCGGCGCCAGTGGGACTTCGTCGACCAGCGGCGGCTTTTTCGACGATGTCCTCTAGGCACGGGTAGCCTGGGGAGTCATGACTGAAACTCATCTGGATACTTTTACCGCAACCCTGCCATACCCGTTGGATGAGTTCCAGGTAAAGGGCTGCCAAGCCGTGGAGGACGGTCACGGCGTACTGGTTTGCGCGCCGACCGGCGCCGGCAAAACCATCGTGGGCGAATTTGCTGTCTCTTTGGCGCTGAGCCGGGGAACCAAGTGCTTTTATACGACGCCAATTAAAGCCTTGAGCAACCAGAAGTACCACGACTTGGTGGAAGAGCATGGCGAAGAGGCCGTAGGCCTGCTCACCGGTGACGTATCGATCAACTCTGATGCAGAGATCGTCGTCATGACCACCGAGGTGCTGCGCAATATGATTTACGCAGAATCCGCGGCCCTCGATCGCTTGACCCACGTGGTCATGGATGAGATCCACTTTTTGGCCGATGCTTCCCGCGGTGCTGTGTGGGAAGAGGTAATTCTCAACCTCGCGGATCATGTCTCCATCATTGGCCTATCTGCCACCGTGTCCAATTCGGAAGAATTCGGCGACTGGCTGTCTACCGTGCGCGGCGATACCACCGTCATCGTTTCCGAGCACCGCCCAGTTCCCCTCGACCAGTGGATGATGCTGGGGCGCAAGATTTATCCGCTCTTCGAGCCAGAATCCGGCGGACAGGTCAACGCCGAGCTCGAGCGTAGAATCCAGCGCCTCGAGGCCGGTGATACCGACGATGGTCGCGCGGACTATAAGTCTGGCAAGGGCTTTCGCGCGCGTGCCCGTCACAAGGGTGGCGGACGCAGCGAATTCCACGGTAAGGGAAGGGGACGCTCCGGCGCCGCCCGGAAGCAGGATCGCTATCGCCCCTTGGGCCGCCCAGAGGTATTGAAGGTATTGCAATCGCAGGACATGCTTCCGGCGATCACCTTCATTTTCTCGCGCGCCGGCTGCGACGGCGCTCTTTATCAGTGCCTGCGCAGCCGCATGGTGCTTACCTCTCAGGAGGAAGCACAGGAAATTAAGGACATCGTCGATGCGGGTGTAGAAGGTATCCCTGAAGAAGATCTGCAGGTCCTAGACTTTAAGCGCTGGCGCGAAGCCCTGTCCCGCGGCTTTGCCGCGCACCATGCAGGTATGCTGCCCGCCTTCCGGCACATTGTAGAAGACCTATTCGTACGCGGGCTCGTCCGCGCCGTGTTTGCTACTGAAACGCTCGCACTCGGCATCAACATGCCGGCGCGCACCGTGGTGCTAGAAAAGCTCATCAAGTTCAATGGTGAGGCGCACGTCGATCTCAAACCAGGCCAGTACACGCAGCTGACGGGCCGCGCAGGACGCCGTGGCATCGATACTTTGGGCAATGCAGTCGTGCAGTGGGCCCCCGCCATGGATCCGCGTCAAGTAGCTGGCCTTGCTTCTACCCGTACGTATCCACTCATTTCCACTTTTGCACCGGGCTACAATATGGCGATCAATTTGCTGGGAATGCTTGGTTTCGAGGAATCTCTCCGCCTTTTGGAAAAGTCCTTCGCACAGTTCCAAGCTGATGGCTCCGTCGTGGAGGAAACTCGCGAGATTGAGCGCGCCGAGCATCGCGTGCGAGAACTGCGCAACCAGCTCGATGATGCCGTAGCGTTGCTTGCACCACCTGCTAAAGACGGGGAAGATCCCGCCGAGGTTCTCATGGACTATGTTCGCCTGCGCCGCGAGCTCACGGTTGAAGAAAAGCAATCAAAAATCGATAGTGCCAATCAACGAAACCAAGAGGTTATCGCGGTACTGGGGCGTCTGCAGCTGGGCGATGTTATTGCCATGCCCGGCAAGAAGCGTCCTATTCTCGCCGCAGTTGTTACTCCCGCTAACCAAACTGCGGATCCCCGCCCGTGGATTACCACTGAGTCCGGGTGGTCTGGACGTATCGATGCAGCCGGAATCAATAACCCACCGATCCAAGTCGGTAGCATCAAGATCCCCAAGCCGGTGCGCAAGAACCCGCGCCGCAATACCCGATATGTGCAGGATGTCTTGCACCGTGAACACTTCGACCGGCCCAAGCGCATGAAGTCCCAAACCCGCGCTCGGCCAAATAAGCGGGTAGGCCAGTTGCGCGACGCACTGCGTGCTCATCCAGCTCACGATTGGCCGGCTACTGACCGCGAACAGCTGGCGGGCTTGGCACAAAAGCTTGCAAGGCGCGAGCGTGATCGGGACAAGCTGCAATCCAAGGTCAATAAAGCAACGGATACATTGGGCCGCACCTTCGAGCGTATTGTGGACCTCCTCGCAGAGATGAATTACGTAGAGTTCACCGGGGTCGGTGCAGGTCGCACACCGGTGATCACGGAGGAAGGTGAACGCCTTGCCAAAATTCACAGCGAATCCGATCTGCTCGTCGCCCAATGCCTTAAGCGCGGAATTTGGGATGAACTCGATCCCGCAGAGCTTGCCGGCGTTGCCTCCCTGTGCTGTTTCGAAAACCGCAAGGCCACCAGTGGGCAACCGGAAGCAGCCACCGAGCGCATGGCTGACGCTATGAATGCCACGTGGCGCGTGTATACCGAACTTACCGCTGATGAGCAGCGCCACCGGCTGCCGCCCACACGTGAACCAGAGGCCGGATTCGCATTGGCGGTACACCAATGGGCGGCTGGGGCGCCGTTGGGCTACTGCATGGCCGCGGCAAATGAAGCCGGGGCCGAGCTCACCCCCGGTGATTTTGTCCGTTGGTGCCGGCAAGTTATCGACTTGCTCCAACAAGTGGCTAAGACTGGGTATGACGGCGAAATTCAACGCAACGCTCGCCGGGCTATCGACGCAATTCAGCGCGGTGTCGTAGCCATTGGCGCCTAAAATCCGCGGCGCGGACGAGTAGACTCTGGGGCATGACTGATACTCAGACTTTTTCCGCTGATGTCTACGCCCAGCGCCTGCACGCCGCCCAAAAGGCAGCTGCAGACAAGGGCATCGACCTGCTCCTCATTGGCACGGGACCAGACTTTGCCTACCTCACCGGCTCCTGGGTTTCTTCCCACGAACGCTTGACGGTCTTGGTCGTGCCGCAGCGGGGCACTGCATGGATCGCCGCGCCTAATACCGATATCACCGATATCAAGGCTGCTCCAGTAGGTGAGCTGGATGTAGAGTTGCGTGGCTGGAATGACGGCGAGGACCCATACAAGTTGGCTCTGCATGGTGCAGGCGACGGACTAGGCAAGGTAGCGCTGGGACAGTCGCTGACTGCAGACCACGTGCTGCGTTTCCAAGATCTGCTTCCACGCGCCAGCTATGAACTGGCCACTTATGCATTGGCCGAGCTCTTTACCCGCAAAGACGAGGCTGAGATTGCTGAGCTGCGCAAGGCTGGCCGTGCCATCGACGCGGTCCACGCGCAGGTACCGCAGCTTTTGCAGGCCGGTCGTACTGAGGTCGAGGTAGCCCATGAACTAGAAAAGCTCATCTTGCGGGAGCACTCCGTTATCGATTTCGTCATTGTCGGATCGGGCCCGAATGGCGCCAACCCGCACCATAGCTTTTCGGATCGCGTGTTGGCTGAGGGCGAGCCAGTCGTCGTCGATATCGGCGGCACTTTGCCTTCCGGCTACCACTCCGATTCCACCCGCACCTACGTAGTGGGCGGGGATATTTCCAAGGCTCCGCAGGATTTTCAGGATGCCTATGCCGTGCTTGCCGACGCCCAAGCCGCCGGCCGAGCTGCAGCCCACCCCGGCAGCACCGCCGCAGACATCGATGCCATCGTCCGCCAGGCGATCTCGGCCGCCGGCTGGGGCGACTACTTTGTCCACCGCACCGGCCATGGCATCGGCCTGTCCACGCACGAGGAGCCCTTCATTATGGAAGGCAACGATCTCGATTTGGAGGAGGGCATGGCATTTTCCATTGAGCCGGGCATCTACTTGGAGGGCAAGTGGGGCATGCGTTTGGAAGACATCGTGGTGCTAACCAACGATGGTTACGAGTCCCTGAACCAAGCTCCGCGTGACGTCCGTTAATGGCTGGCGTACTAATTCTGGGAGGCCGTAGTGATATCGGCGGAGAAATCGCTAGGAGAGTAGCCCCAGGCCAAGATATTGTGCTCGCCGCTCGTGGCACCCACGGTATGGAGGGCGTGAAAGGCAGGCTCCTGGCGGCGGGTGCGCGCAGCGTGCATCTGCTTGATTTCGACGCCGCGGATTTTCCGTCCCATGCCGGTGTGGTCGATCGCGCCATAGAGCTGGCAGGCCCCCTTGAGCTTGCTGTTGTCGCCTTTGGCATCTTGGGCGATCAGCAGCGGGCAGAACGTGATGCTTCCCACGCGGTCGATATCGCCACAATCGATTATGCCGCGCAGATTTCACTGCTTACACTCGTTTCCCAGCGTATGCACCGCGGCCATATCGTCGCCTTTTCCTCGATAGCAGGCTGGAGGGCCCGCCGGGCAAACTACGTGTACGGATCTACCAAAGCCGGTCTTGATGCCTTTTGTCAGGGACTGGCGGACAAGCTGCACGGCAGCCAGGTAGGCCTTATTACCGCGCGCCCTGGCTTTGTCATCGGCAGCATGACCGAAGGAATGAAGCCGGCGCCACTTTCCGTGCGTCCGGCAGATGTGGCTGAGGCAGTTGTCGGCTGCATTGCCCGAGATGCACGGCGGGGAAAACCGCGTTCGCGCACCATGTGGATTCCTCGGGCTCTGCAGGGCCTAGCGTGGGTCATGCGGCTTGTACCGCGCCCACTCTGGCGGCACATGCCGCGCTAAACTTTGCGTTCTTTTTACTCTGCGCGTAGTAGGGGAGAGTTGATGTCGAAGATAAAACCGCGTGGGGCGAGTACGCGCAGTACCACTTCGGCGTCACCCTCGGCAATATTGTGAAAGACTAATCCGCCCCACGGGGTGACGGTGATGTCAACCTCTAACTGGCCGATAAGTTGCGCAAACTCGGCAGGGATGGCGCCGCGGTGCACGCCCGCGCCAAGGTCAACTACGCCCGCAGGCAAATGATCATCCAGCCAGCCAATAGGGCCTGGTTCAACCAGGACGGAGGCAGTATGCTCTAGGGATTCGGTGCCTTGGAGCGCCTCCGCATAGTGATGGGCGGCAGCGCGTGGAGTCAGTGGGGCCGAGGGGGCGTCGCCAAGCGGGGAACGCTCAAGGCGCAGGGCTCCGTCCCCGTCGATGCTAAGGCTGACTGCGGCCGCGCCGGTCGGTACGTCGTCGTGGGCGATAACTGCCAGTCCAGGACCGCCTTCCGCCGTGCCCAGCTCAGCCGCGATGTCCTGGGCCGTTTGCTTGGCCTCCGCCGACAAAGGAGAAGCCAGCACCGGCATCGCCGTGGCGCGCAATTGCAACTCCTGGAGCTGCTGATTGAGCGCCTCCGCATCCTTAATACCGCGCAGCTCGATTGCGGAGAACCGGTCGATGTAGACATACCCATCCGCAACAGCACTGGCGCACTGCGCCAAAGTGACCCAATCCTGGGCGTGGGTGCTGCCGCCGGCAACGTGGATGCGGATGCACGTGCCGTACTGGGGGTCGTCAAAAAGCGCAGGAGTAAACATGCGCACTAGTCTAACCTGCCGCGGTTGCACCTTCGCGCATGAGTGTTGCCAGCACTTTATCAGTCTGCCTCGTTAGACTGAGGCCATGCCGTTTATGTATTTTGCTCTCTACATGGTCGCAGAGACCCTGACCTTCTGGGCCGTTTCTCAATGGATCGGTGTTGGCTGGGCGCTTATCGCCCTCTTTGTCACCATGTTCTTCGGAATGTCCATCGCTGGCATTGAAGTGCGCCGCTTGATGGGAAAGCAGGTCGAACGCACAGGGGACGGTACATACATCGTTCGCGGCGGCAATGTGGGCAAGACCGCCAGCAATGTGGGCCTTACCTTGGTAGGCGGCATGTTGCTTTCTATGCCGGGCTTCTTGACGACGATCCTCGGAGCTCTCTTTATCTTCTCGCCGACCCGCGCCGTCTTCCGCACGGTGATGGCGGCCTCCTTGTACCGCAAGATCGAAAACATGGGCGTTAAGATCTACGAGGCCACCCCGATGGCGCAGCAGCACGACTCTTATGGCGACTTTGGCTCCTTTGGTCGTGGCCAAGCAACACAAAGTGGGCACCCCAGAACGCAGGATGCTGGCCCGCATGAGGTGTTGGATGAGGAAGAGATCCGCCGCTGGAGCGAAAACCTGGATCCAGATGACTTCGGCCCCTCCGGTGGCGAGTCCAAGGGAGGAAAGAGCTAGTGATGCTGACTCTTGCCCGCCTCGTTGTGGCGGGCCTTTCCGGTCTGCTCACGTATGCCGCCATAGAGCCCCGTGGTTGGTGGTGGGCTGCCGTTGTGGGCGTGGGCTTGCTGTACGCGAGCTTGCTGCCGTGGGGAACTAGGCACGTTTCCGCCCGTGTGGGCGCGCTTCTTGCAGTAACACATTCGCTCGTGCTGTATCTGCTGACGCTGCCATGGATCGGCGAATTGGTGGGCAGCGGGCCATACATCGCTTTGGCCGTATGGCTTTCGGTATACGCCATTGTGCTGGGCGTTGGCGGCGCAGCAGTAGCGCGGTGGAAATTCGGTTTTATTGCCTTCCCGTTTTTCTACCTCGCGGTGGAGGTGCTGCGTTCTTCGGTACCTTTCGGCGGTTTCCCTTGGGTGAAATTGGCTTGGGGACAAATCGACGGACCGCTAGCCAACCTGGCGCCGTGGGGTGGAACCTCGCTCATTACCGCAGCCACTGTTCTGTGCGGCTGCGGTCTCGCTGCGCTGCTGATTCAACGCGGATGGAAGGCAAAAAGCGCCGCACTCCTAGCAGCGATTCTTCCCCTTGCAAGCGCGACGGTGGCAGGCTTGGGAATCAACCGAGACGATTCCACTGTCGGGGAAGCAAAGGTTGCCACAATCCAAGGAAACGTACCTCGCATGGGCCTAGACTTTGCCGAGCAACGCCAAGCGGTCCTCAACAATCACGTGGCCGAAACAAAGAACCTGGCCGCCCGCGAAAAAGACATTGACCTAGTCATCTGGCCTGAAAACTCCTCTGATATCAACCCATTCCGTGACGGCAAGGCAGCCTCGGCAATCAGCGGCGCCGTCGATGCGATAGACGCACCTGTTTTGGTTGGCACCGCTACGCGGGATGAGGTGGGAGCCCGCAACACAATGCAGGTCTTCGCTCCTGGTCATACGGTGGGAGACCATCACTATAAGAAGTACCTACAGCCTTTCGGCGAAACTATGCCTATGAGGGATTTCTTTGCCAAGTTTTCTGACTATGTGGACCTCGCCGGCGATTTTCAGCCCGGCGACGGTCCAGGTGTGGTCTCCATGGCGGGCGTGCCGGTTGGCGTGGCAACGTGCTACGAGGTCTCCTTCGATAGCGCCTTTAGGGAGTCGGTGAAAAATGGCGCAGAACTGCTGACTACTCCCACCAATAACGCCACCTTTGGCTATTCCGATATGACCTACCAGCAATTGGCCATGAGCCGATTGCGTGCAATGGAGACGGACCGAGCCGTGGTGGTGGCGGCGACTTCTGGAGTATCCGCCATTATTCACCCAGATGGACACGTTAGCCAGTCCACGGAGATTTTTACGCCAGATGCCTTAGTAGAGCAGTTGCCCTTGCGTAGCGGCGAGACCTTTTCCGTCAGGTTTGGTTCGCCCCTGCAATGGCTCATGGTTATTATTGGAACAGTCTGCGCACTGGTAGCTTTGCGCACAAATCGCCTGCGACGCACCCCGCGCCGCTCCGGCACAGATACATACGTAGGAGCATAAACACTGTGAGCACGCTTGAATCCTCGACCTTGGTCATCATCCCGACCTATAACGAGATCGAAAATCTACCTCTTATCACCGGACGCGTCCGCGCGGCAATCCCGGAGGTTCATATCCTTATCGTGGACGATAACTCTCCCGATGGAACTGGTGACAAGGCCGATGAGTTCGCAGCGCAAGATGACCACATCCACGTTCTTCACCGCGAGGGCAAAGGCGGCCTGCTAGGCGCTTATATCGCCGGCTTTGAATGGGGATTGGAGCGCGACTACCAAGTGCTGTGCGAGATGGATGCAGACGGCTCCCACGCCCCGGAACAGCTTCACCTGCTGTTAGAAGAGGTGGACAAGGGCGCGGACCTAGTTATCGGCTCCCGCTATATTCCGGGTGGCGAGACCGTCAACTGGCCAGCATCCCGCGAGTACCTGTCCCGCTTGGGCAATATTTACATCTCCGTAGCGCTGGGCGCTGGGCTGTCCGATATGACCGCCGGGTACCGTGCGTTCCGCCGCGAGCTGCTCGAGTCCATCGACTTTGATGAGCTGTCCAAGGCCGGCTACATCTTCCAGGTGGATTTGGCCTTCCGTGCGGTCAAGGCCGGCTTTGACGTCCGCGAGGTTCCCATTACCTTTACCGAGCGCGAATATGGCGAATCTAAGCTTGATGGTTCCTTCGTGAAGGATTCCTTGCTCGAGGTCACCAAGTGGGGCGTTACTCATCGCGCTGAGCAGCTGCAGGACTTCGGTGGCGCCGTATCCAAGTTGGTCAACCGAGAAGTCAAGGACGGCTCCATTCATGATCTAGGCGTTCAGGCCCGGAAGGGCGCCGGCTGGGTGTCTGACTTCGCCAGCGAGATCGGCCATCTGGCAAAGCACCAGATTGCGCAACTGAAGAAGTAGGCGCCACCGCAACACATAAGGCCCGTACCGTTCCTTAGTCAGACTAGGGAGGTACGGGCCTTTGGCTGCCGCAGAACTTTAAGACTTCTTTTGCTGCTGCTCCTGCTGTTCCTTCAGGAGGCGGGCTGCGGAACGGCGGCGGGAGCGCAGGTGGTTAATGCGCTCTTCAAGCAGCTCATCGAGCTCCTCGATGGAGCGGCGCTCACGCAGCATATCCCAGTGGGTGCGTGGTGGCTTAGCGGGCTTAGACTCAACGCCTTCACCTTCTACCAGGTGGCCCAGCTTGCCGTTCTTGCACATCCATTCTTCAGGGATTTCAGCATCATCCGCGAAAGGCACCTCATAAATCTCGCCGTCTTCGGTGCGGTACTTCACCATCTGGCGCGGTGCGAGGTCGTGGTCGCGGTCGGTTTCGTAGCTGACTGCGCCCATACGGCTGCCACGGAGTACGCGATCTGCCATGCAACATCATCCTTTTCAAAGAGATCCCTGATTGAGTGCGAAGCAAAACTTCGCCTAAGAGCTACTAATTATAACGAACACCCACGCGTCTTTGTTCCCAGCCCGCCCAAAATGAACTAAAGTGTATCGGGTGATCCGTACAGCTAGTCGTGAACGCAACGTCGGTTCCTGCCAATGGTGTGGGAAGGACATTGACCAAGGCGGTAGGGGACGGCCACGGAAGTTTTGCAGCGCCTCCTGTAAGCAGCGTGCCTATGAGCAAAGAAATAACGTCAGTGGCACGGGGATTCCCGCAAATGCCGTCATCCTTACTCCAGAAAAGGCAGAGAGTTTGCGCGACAGACTTTTTGAACTACGTTGTTCCGCAGAAGATATCAATACCGCCGCGGAGGAAGGCGCTAGTGCGCAGGAGCTTGCCGGTTTGTGCGAAGAGCTTGTTGCCCTGGCGCGACGCCTAGAAGGACTTCGATAGAAGATGAAAAAGCTTTTTTATAACCGCAAGCTCGTCATCACCATCTTTGTGGTGCTGATTGTGTTGCTCACCGCCGTAGCCATTGGCCCGATGGTGTATTCGCTCCTCAAAGGCGCCGGAGTAAAGACCGAACCAGTTTCCGCCGGCGGCGCAAAGGCCGCATCAACGGAGCTCGATGGCACCTGGGAGGTAGCCAAGGGCCGTGCTAATAACCATACCTCGGTTGGTTTTACCTTTAATGAGGTTCTACCTGCGGAAAAGACCACCACATCGGGTTCAACCACGGAGGTAACCGGCCAGGCGGATATTTCTGATTCCACCTTGAAAGCCGCCACGGTCACCGTTGATATGGATGAACTGACCACGGATAAAAAGGTCCGTGATCAGAACATGAAGTCCAAGCTCTTTGAGACTCAGCTTTTCCCAGAGGCATCCTTTGAGCTGACTAAGCCGGCCTCGCTTGCCGACGTCCCGGATGACGGCTCCATTGGCACAGTCAAGCTCACCGGAGATCTGACTATCAAGGATGAAACGCACGAGATTTCCCAAGACTTCGACGTTCTTCGCGATCGCGATCAGATCGTCATCGGCGGCACCGTGCCAGTAAATCGCCTTGATTATGGCGTGGAGACCCCAGAGATGCTCGCCGCGAAAGTCGAGGAAAACGGCGAGGTAAATCTCCGCATTTCCTTCGAGAAGAACTAACGAGGGCTTAGCCTGTGAATTCCCGTCAGATTATTCCGTTTATGTGGCTGCGCCTCATCGTCGTCATCGGCTTTACCATTTTCGTAGCCGTTCAACAGATGTGGGTCATTGTGGCCATCTCGGTCCTTTTGGCGCTGTTGACTACCTGGCAGCTGTGGAGCGCCTACCGGAATCGCTAATTAGACCTTCACGGCGTTGGGGTGCACTTCCTCGATTAACGTCAGTGTGACGTTATGTAGCGGTGTAGTTAGTCCCGCCAGTAGGGCCAATTTTCGCCCGATATCAGGTTTTTCGGTCGCCGAGCGAAACACCGCAGCCAGCGGTTGACCCCGAAATGAAGAAGTCCCGAAAGACAGATGGGGTCGGCTGCAGCGAATCCGGACTCCAATGAGCTACAGCCGGAATCGATACCTGCGCCTGAGTCTGGCGGTCGGCGGTCGGCGGATGGCGCGGTAGAGACCGCGGGCCGTCGCCAAGCAAAGCGCCGTAATATCGCGTGGAGATTTAACGAAGCTGAATCGGGGCCAATAGATGCGCCGGGAAGATGTGTTAGCACCCGGGCGCGACTGAGGGTGACACATGAAGATCCTCTAGATATCCGTAATTGTCCGATAATGTACATTATGTCATTTTAAAGATGGGTGCGGCTCCCTCCCGGTGGTCTATCCCGTACACCGCTTACCGGCGCGTTGCAGCGACGACCTCCAACAAGGGGCATTTCCGCCCCACTAACCTTCTGTGAATCGACCGGGTGCGTAAAATCGGCACCATGACGATTCAGCACGTAGTAGATAAGCCTTCCCGCGCAGCTCTCTTTCTTGTCCTTGAAATCAAGGACGGCGGCGAGCAAGCCACCCGCGATATGCTCACGGGGTTTGCCGGGCTTTTCAAGTCCGTGAACTTCCGCTATAACGAAGGTAAGCTTTATACCGTAGTTGGCATCGGAGCTTCCATGTGGCCGCGTTTGACCAGCGCACCTATGCCGGAACGGCTGAAGGAATTTGAGGCAATCGATGCCGCACATAAGGCCCCAGCCACGCCAGGCGATATTCTTCTCCACTTCCGTGCAAATAGCTACGATCTCTGCCACGAGATGGCCCGCCAGGTTCTCGACCAGCTCGGTGAAGCCGCAACGGTTATCGATGAGACCCAAGGTTTCAAGTACCTGGATCAGCGCGACTTGTTGGGCTTTGTGGATGGCACCGCCAATCCCCTTGCCGAAGAGGCATTAGATACTGTGCTGCTTGGCGATGACGCTGACTACCCCCGCGGCTCCTATGTCACCGTTCAAAAATATATCCATGACCTTGCCAAGTGGAATGAGCTGAGCACTGAAGAACAAGAGAAGGTCATCGGCCGCACCAAAGCCGATGATATCGAGTTGGATGACGATACCAAGCCCACTAACTCTCACGTAGCCCTCAATGACCTAGAGGAAGATATTTATCGCGAGAACATGGTCTTCGGCTCTTTCGCCGCAGGTGAGATGGGCACCTACTTCATTGGCTATGCCAAGGATCCAGAAAACGTAATGGAGCGCCTGCGCAATATGTTCATTGGCAAGCCGGAGGGAAACTACGACCGCATCTTGGACTTCTCCACCGCGCTTACAGGCACCAATTTCTTTGTGCCCAGCGCGGATCTGATGAAGAACTTCGACGAGCTGCCGCCGGCCTAAGGCTAAGGGCCACCTGCTTAACGGCCGGCCGCCTAACGCCGTCCCCCGCGGTTGCGGTGGGCCAACCCAAATTGCACCGAGTCAATCATCCCGAGCGTCATAAGAGCCTCGCGGAGGGCAAATTGGAAAGTCCACAAGCGGCGGAAGACTGGGTCGAACCCGGCGGCCGCTGCCTCTCGCAGGTGCCCGTCGAAAAAGGATCGCTGCTGACGCAGGGACTCCAAATAATGAGTGCCCACGTGAGTTTCGGACACGATGCGCAAATTGGAGTTCTTATCTACTAGCTGGTGCATCTCCGTGGTGCGCGGATAGTCCAACCCCGGCCACACATAGGCTCGCAAGGCCTGAAGCGAGGCCTTACCGGCCTCCGTTATCGACTCGGTCGCCACGATGGATTGGATTCCTGCCCGCCCATTAGGCGTCAAGAACCGGTCGACTGCGCGAATGTACTCTTTGCGCTCACTAGCGCTGAGTTGTTCTACCTTTTCTACGGTGACGACGGCGTCATAGTGACCGTGCCACTGCTTGGGGTTCGGGACGACGCCGGGAATGCGCTCGATATGGATGGAATCGTCCGCCCCCTCTAGTACGAGGGCCTCGCGCATATGGCTCATTTGGTCCACATCACTGGTCAAAACGTCTACCGTAGCGCGCCGCTTAGTCGCCCGCATCGCCGGCTGCATTCCGGCAGCCGGGTATACCAACAGATGGGTTCCGGCGCCGGTACGGGTGACGTCAAGCAGCCAATCCGCCGCGCGACGCTGCGCATCTCCTAGGTCATCCCTGTCCACACTCGTGGGTTCACTCAGCGTCGTGACATCGACGAAGTGGCTCTTCGGCTCCTTGCGGCCGGCCTTGGGGCTATAGCTTTCCACCGTTTCCCTAATGGTGGTCGGTACGCCACTGGAAAAAATCCCACCTACATGGCTTAATCCATCGCCGGCATAGAGCCGAACCAATTCCAGTGGCAGCTCCCCTGGCTCCGACTTACCAGTACCAAGCATTTTGGCCTTGGGGAGGTAGCCTGCTCCCAATAGGCGGCCGAGCACCTTTACCAGCTGCGAGGAGGAGGTGACGGTCCACTCTCCTGCCATATAACTTTCCGCAAATCCCAGCCAACCGCTAGCGGCAATACGCTCAAACAAGGCATCATGCCCCACCTTGAGATCTGGTCCACCTTCGGCTTCGAGGTCAAGTTCTAGACCGGCATCATCGCAGGCCTTGGCAAATTCAGCCTCTGCCCGGCGGGCTTTCATTCCAGGCCAACGAGGTGCGGGAACCGTAGCCACATTGGGCCAGGATTCTGCATCGATAGAGCTCAAATGCTCAGGGCGGGTAAAAGACATAATGCCAGGTGCGCTCCTTGGTGGGCGGAGGAAGTCACTATCCGGAACAACCTTAGTCAGCTTTGTGCGCACCCCGGTTTAGGCGCTCCGCACAGCCGCGCCGGTTCTTCCTGCGGAATCTGCAACGCAGCGGCGGAAGTTTATCAGTCATTAAGTATGCGCGTTCTGTTTGAAGTGTTTAGACTGTATGGGTACTAAACATTAGCTTTCTTAAGGAAGGTAGCATTAAATCCATGACTGATACCCCTTATCGCCCCAACGGTGGCCGCCATCACGTCGTCGTGGTTGGCGCCGGCTTCGGTGGTCTCAACACCGTTCAGAAGCTGAAGAACGCCGATGTGGAAATCACCCTCATCGATAAGAAGAACCACCACCTGTTCCAGCCGATGCTGTACCAGGTAGCTACCGGCATGATTTCCGCCGGTGAGGTTGCCCCTTCCACCCGCCAGCTGCTGCGTGATCAGGACAACGTCCACTTCGTCAATGCTGAGGTAACTGATATCAATCTGGCGGATCAGACGGTGACCGCCGAGCAGGACGAGTTCTCCCGCACCTATGCTTATGACTCCCTGGTTGTCGCCGCAGGTTCCGGTCAGTCCTACTTTGGCAACGACCACTTCGCCGAGTTCGCCCCTGGCATGAAGACCTTGGACGATGCCTTGGAGCTGCGTTCCCGCATCATCTCGGCGTTTGAAAAGGCTGAGCTTACTGACGACCCCGCAGAACGCGAGCGCCTGCTCACCTTCATCATCGTTGGTGCTGGCCCAACCGGCGTTGAGCTCACCGGCCAGATTGCCGAACTGGCAAACCGTACCCTCAACGATGTCTACTCCAACTACGGCACCACCTCCGCCAAGATCTACCTGCTCGATGGCGCCCCACAGGTACTGCCACCATTTGGCAAGCGCCTAGGCCGCAAGGCGCAGCGCACCTTGGAAAAGGAAGGCGTACAGGTTCACCTCAACGCCATGGTGACCGACGTAACCGCGGATACTGTCACCTACAAGGATATGAAGACCGAGGAAGAGACCACCCTGACGGGTGCTACCAAGATCTGGTCCGCCGGTGTGGCCGCTTCCCCACTGGGCAAGATGGTTGCAGAGCAGGCTGGTGTCGAGGCAGACCGCGCAGGTCGCGTCTCCGTCAACGAGGACCTAACCGTAGGCGAGCACAATAACGTCTACATGGTCGGTGACATGATCTCCCTCAACCGCCTGCCGGGTCTGGCACAGGTTGCAATCCAGGGTGGCGCGCACGTCGCTAAGCTCATTCAGGCCAAGGTGGATGAGGAATCTACCGCTAATGAGAAGGAAGCCTTCGACTACTTCGACAAGGGCTCCATGGCCATCGTCAAGCGCTTCAACGCCGTCGTTAAGCTGGGCAAGACCGAATTCGGTGGCTTTGCAGGTTGGGTAGCATGGCTCGGCCTGCACCTGACCTACGTCATTGGTCTGCGCAGCCGCTTGGCCGTGCTGGTTAACTGGGCAACCAATATCCTCTCCCGCGACCGCGGCAATCTGGAAATCACCACCCAGCAGCGCATCGCACGCAATATCATTAACAAGAACGAGAAGTAATATCTCCTCGCTCGCATCGCCGCCCCACCTGCTGCACGCAGGCTGCGGGCGGCGATTTTTATTTTCCCGGACTACCCGTTATTAGCGCCGGCGATTCCACAACTGGATACCCGGACGCTGGTTTTCGCACATAGTTTCCGTGACCTTTGTTAGGCTGAGACACGCAACATGGGGTGCCACACACGGTGCGGCTGAGAAATACCCATCGAACCTGCACTCAGTTAGAACTAGCGAAGGGATAGTTGTGGATTATGCTTTTCTGCGCGCACACGACGCTGTGCGCGAGTCCACGCCGCTTATTCAATGTTTGACCAATAAGGTCGTCAGCAACGTCACCGCCAATGCCCTGCTGGCCATCGGGGCTAGCCCGGCAATGGTCGATACGCCAGAGGAATCGCGCGAATTTGCGCAGGTAGCCAGCGGCGTACTCATCAATTGCGGTACGCCCAGCTCAGAGCAATACGGCGGCATGCGCGAGGCCATCGCTGGGGCGAACTCCGCCCACACCCCCTGGGTACTCGATCCGGTAGGCGCCGGCGGCCTGAGCCACCGCACCGACTTCATGCGCGAGGTGCTGCCACTTGGCCCGGGCGCAATCCGTGGCAATGCCTCAGAAATCATTGCCCTCGCAGGAACCGGACGGGGCGGCCGAGGCGTCGAATCTACCGATGGCGTGGAAGCCGCCCTGGATTCGGCAGTAGCACTTTCAAGGGATACCGGCGCCGTCGTGGCTATTTCCGGCCCGCGAGACCTTATCGTCCACGTCGGCGCTACAACGCGTGCCGTCTACCTCGAATCAGGGCACCCGATGCTCCAAAACGTCATCGGTACTGGCTGTTCCCTCGGTGCTATCTGCGCCGCATATCTGGCCGCGTGGGAGGATCCTTTCGAAGCGATCATCGCCGCCCACGCGCACGTTGGTGCGGCGGGAAGCGTGGCCGCCGAGAAGCACCACGCCCCCGGCTCCTTTGCCGTTGCTTGGCTGGATGCGCTCTACGATGTTCCGACCGCGGATATCGAGGGCCTAGTCAGGCTCACTGATGTAGAGGAGATTTAAGTGGCTATTGACTGGACGCTCTACCTGGTCACCGATCCAGATCTGGCTGGCGGGCGAGACAACGTGGTCCCCATCGTGCAGGAGGCTGTACGCGGCGGTGTTACCGTTGTCCAGCTCCGGGACAAGGAAGCTAGCGATGAACAGATCGAGCGCACCGCACGCGAATTGCTTGACGTACTGGGCGATGTCCCGCTATTCATCAATGACCGCGTAGAGGTGGCAGCAAAGCTCGGCTGCCACCTGCACATTGGGCAGGATGATATGGCTTTTCGCGAGGCCCGAGAGAAGCTGGGTAAGGGACAGCTTATTGGCTTATCCATCGGCAGTAACGAGGAGCTTGCTGCTATTGCGGACGATGCGCGCCCAGACGTCGTCGGCATCGGGCCCGTGCATTCGACTGCTACGAAGAAAAACGCCCCAGCCGGCATGGGTACGGCTGCGGCCGCAGCACTCGCTCACACCGCACATGAGCGTGGCATCGAGTCCGTCGCCATCGGCGGAATCAAGACCCATAATGCGCACGAGCTGGCGGGCAGCGAGTTTGCCGGAATTTGCGTAGTCAGCGACATCATGGCGGCCGAGGACCCCGCAGCAGTCGCCGCCCACCTTAAGGAGGCTTTCCATGGCTAAAGGCATCTATCCCCGAGTACTATCCATTGCCGGTACTGATCCCACCGGCGGAGCAGGAATTCAAGCCGATCTGAAGTCCATCTCTGCCGCAGGCGGCTACGGCATGAGCGTCGTGACGGCGTTGGTGGCTCAAAACACCCAGGGTGTCCGTAGCGTCCACGTACCACCGGTGGACTTTCTGCAGGAGCAGCTAGACTCCGTCATCGACGATGTGGAGATTGATGCGGTAAAGATTGGCATGCTTGCCGACGCCGCCATTACCGCCAAGGTCGCAGCCTTCCTGCGCCGCCTGCCGGCCGATGTTCCCGTGGTACTTGATCCGGTCATGGTAGCTACCAGCGGAGATCGCCTGCTCGAGAAGGAAGCAGAACAGGCCGTGCGCGATCTCTGTTCCCAGGTGGATCTCATCACCCCGAACTTAAAAGAATTGGTAGTCCTTACTCATACGAACGAGGCGAGCGACCTAGAAGAGGCCATTGCCACGGCAAAGGAGTGGGCAAAGGCTGCTAATACCGCGGTCGTCGTCAAGGGTGGGCACCTCGATGGTGACATCGCCGACAATGCGGTGGTCAATGCGGATGGGTCCGTGCACCGCGTTGCTGCAAGCCGAGTGGACACGAAGAATACGCATGGCACTGGCTGTTCCCTTTCCTCTGCCCTAGCCACCCGCCTGGGAGCCGGCGATAGCCCCGCGGCAGCTCTAACGTGGTCCACCCAGTGGCTGCACGAGGCCATTGCCCATGCGGATGCGCTTCACGTGGGCAAGGGACACGGGCCCGTGGACCACCTGCACCGCTCGCAGCGTCTCATGCAGGCGGCGTCTACTCTGCCCCAGCCGTACTTATCCGGCAACCTGGTAGAACCGGCAAACGTCGACCAGCCCCGCGTTCCCGCGGCCGGCCCGCACACGCAACGTCTGTGGAACCTAGCCGGGGATCACTGGGAGGCGATCAAGGCGCTGCCCTTTATTCAGGCCTTGGGCACGGGAGCGTTGGAGAAGGATGCCTTTGGCTTCTATCTCGACCAAGATGCCCAGTACCTGAATGCTTACTCCAAGGCGTTGGCTCGCCTCGCCAGCCAAGCCCCAGAAGCGGCACAGCAACTGCACTGGGCTGAGGGAGCGCATGATTGCTTGGCGGTAGAGGCGGAGCTGCACCGCGGCTGGCTCGAGAGCGATATTACGACTGCAGCCTCCCGGGTAACTAGCGCCTATACGGATTTCCTGATCCGTTCGACGCACACGGATGACTACGTGGTGGGCGCGGCGGCGGTACTGCCCTGCTACTGGCTATATGCAGAAGTAGGCCTCCACCTCGCAGAAGTTGATTCCCCCGAACACCCCTATCACTCATGGCTCTCCATGTATGGCGGCGAGGACTTCCTCAACGGGGTTCGCGCTAGCCTCGACATCGTCGAACAAGCTCTCTCCGAGGCGGATGAGCGCACTCGCCTGCGGGCCGAGCGCGCCTATATCACCGCCAGCCACCATGAGGTCGACTTCTTCGACCAAGCCGATAGGCGCTTTTAGGCCAGTAAGTCTGACCCAGGGCGCGAAAGAACGGCGACGAGGAAGGTGGAATGCTCCGAGAAGAGCTTCATGTCCCACGAGGAGAAAGTGAAGTCGACTCGGTAGCCCACCTTCTGCGCCATGTCGAGGAAATCAGCAAATTCCCACCCACGGCCCTCGCCAAAGCCGCTGACGAGGCGACCGCCTGGTTTTAGGGAATTATAGATATTGCGCAGCGCGGGTTCGCGGCCGTCCTTCGCTAGAAAGCCCATGACATTGCCCGCGGATACGGCGATATCAAAGGGGCCTTCTGGCACCTCTTCCTCGCACAGATCTCCCACGAACCATTGCCCCTCTGGGAAATCGTGCTCAGCGTGCTCGATGAGAATGGGGTCTACGTCGACGCCCACAACGCTGTGGCCACGGCGAAGCAGCTCACCGCCGACGCGGCCGGTGCCACAGCCGGCATCAAGGATGGTGGAGTTGCGCTCCACCATGGCGTCGATAAGCCGAGCCTCGCCATTGATGTCTTTGCCCTGTGCGGCAAGCACCTTCCATTTGCGGGCAAAGTTATGGGAGTGCTCGGGATTAGCTTCGGTTACTTCTTTCCACGTAGGCATAGATTCGATTATATTACCCGACTTCGGTGTAAGATTTACCCGCTGCGTAAAATCGCCGCCTGCCCATTGGGAAAATACCCGCACTACCGCGCAAAGGAGGCTGAAAAGATGCCATCCGTACCTTCACCCTTTAGGGGCCGCAAGAAATCCGAGCCTCCTAGTAAGCCCACTTCCCTGGCGGTACCACCGGAGCGCGCCATCGAACATTGCCGCGTCTTTGTGGATGGCGAGGCGCTTCCCGGGGAGTATTCCACCAGCTCCGCGCTGGAAGCCATAGAGGAATACGGCCGCGGATTCATTTGGGTGGGCCTCCATGAGCCCTACGAGTCCCAAATGACCAAAGTGGCCTCCCAGTTCGGCATCCACGAACTTATCGTGGAAGACGCCGTTATGGCCCACCAGCGCCCTAAGCTCGAGCGTTACGATGATCAGCTCTTCGTGGTCGCGCGTTCCGTGAACTACCGCGATCACGATGAGGTCACGGATAAGCGCCAGATCATTTCCACCGGTGAGATCCAGATGATCATGGGCTCCAACTTCATCATCACCGTGCGCCACGGCGCAAAGCTGCCCAACCTGGCGTATACCGTGGAAGATGAGCAGGACTTGGTGGAGCTTGGCCCGGTGGCCATGGCCTGGAAGATCCTGGATATGATGGTGGACCGCTATTCGGAGATTTCGCGCCTTATCAGCATCGAAGTCGATGAGCTGGAAGAAGAAATCTTTACCCCGAACCTCAAGTTTGATGTGGACCGCATTTACATGTTTAAGCGTGAGGTGCTGGAGATGAAGCATGCAATTGACCCGCTCTCAGTGGCGCTGAAGTCCATGGTTTCTGACCACAAGGATTTAATTTCCAAACAATTGCGCTCCTACCTGCGCGATGTCAACGACCATGAGCTTGTGGTCAAGGACCAGGTCTCCAGCTTCGATGAGCGTCTTACTTCGCTTATCGACGCCTCGGTAGCCAAGGTAACCATGCAGCAGAACTCCGACATGCGCACGATTTCCGCGGTCGTTGGTATGTGGGCCGCGCCTACCCTGGTGGCAGGTATCTACGGGATGAACTTCGACATCATACCGGAGCTGCACTGGGCGTTGGGCTACCCCATGGCGATTATCATTATGATCTTGGTAGTGGTAGGCCTGTGGGCTTGGTTCCGAAAGAACCACTGGCTTTAATCCATCCGGTACGCTCGTGCACTATGAGCGATATCACTGTTTACGGCGCTACCGGGCTGGTCGGCCAATTGGTGGCGCGCTACCTTGCCTCGATTAACGCGCCCTCTGTGACTCTGGCCGGCCGGAACCGACCGGTGCTAGCCGCGCTGCGCGATGAACTCAATCAGCACTGGGACATCGCCATCGCCGCCGCCGATGATGCCGACGCTGTGGAGCACATGGTGGAAAATACCAAGGTACTAATCACCGTGGTCGGACCCTACAGCCTGTATGGCGGCCACGTCGTTGCCGCCTGCGCGCGCCATGGCGTAGATTATGTTGACCTCTGCGGTGAGGTTCCCTTTATTCGCCGAAGCATCGATTCCCACCACGCCACCGCCCAATCCACGGGTGCGCGCATCGTTCACTCCTGCGGCTTTGATTCCGTCCCTTCGGATATTGGCATGCTCAATCTCTACCAGGCGGCAGGAAAGCCGTTTGCACGGGTGCAGATGGTCGTCGGTAAGCTCAAAGGCGGAATCTCACCAGGCACCATCGAGTCTTCCCTGCAGGTCTCGCATGCCGCGCACGCGGATAAAGATGTAGCCCGCAACCTGCATAATCCTTACTCACTGGACCCGGATCCCAAGGCCGGGCCACGCTTAGACGGTCTCCAGAATGACTTCGAAATCAAAGAAGTCGACGGCGTGGGCTGGGTAGGACCATTTTTCATGTCCATGTTCAATACCCGCGTGGTGCGCCGCTCTAACGCTCTGCTCGGGCGCGCGTGGGGCACACGCCTGTTTTACAAGGAAGCATGGTGGGCTGGCACCGGTCTTCCCGGTCGCGCCCGCGCCTATGGGCTGGCGCTCGCCACCAAGCTACTTTTTGATGGCACTCAGTCGCGCCTGCGCCCACTAGTGGAAAAGGTCTTGCCCACCCCCGGACCTAACGGCGCACATTTCCAGGTCAGCCACCACGGCATTACCGAAGATGGCCAACGCTGGCGAGCCACCGTGTCGGCACAAGGCGACCCGGGCTATGAAGTCACCGCAATGATGCTGAGCCAGGCTGCGCTCTGCTTGCTCGATTCGCGCTCCGGTACTAGCCGCGCAGGCGGCGTACTCACCCCGGCCACCGGACTTGGAAAGCCCTATCTGCAGCGGCTTTCCGCCCACGGCATGTCTTTTACCGCCGCTCGGATGAACTAGCGCAGAATCATAGTGCGCAAGGTGGTGCGGGCGATAAGCTCGCGGCCTTGCCGCATCTCGACGCTCCACACATGGGTGCGGCCGCCTAGCTGCACCGGCGTGGCCACGGCTTCTAACTCGCCTTCGCCTGTGGAGCGAATGAAGTCGCTGGAGTTATTGACGCCGACTGCGGGGGCGTCGGCAGCCGCCACGCTGGCAATGGAGGCCACGGTTTCTGCGATGGAGCAATACAACCCGCCGTTGGCTACTCCCCAAGGTTGGTGATGCTCCGGCAGCACCTGCAGTTTCGCACGGACCTCGCGCGGGCCCACGTGGGTGAACTGCAGTCCTAGCAATTCCGCAAGGCCACCGTTTAAGGCATTGAGAGACTCCAGTTCTTCTGCGTTGAGCACTCGCGTGTGCGCGAGGTGGAGCAAGTCATTGAGTTTCTGCGTATCCGACATAGTCCACCAGCCTAGCCATTGATGCCAGCCTCGCAGCCTAGTGACGTAGGATAGGCAGCATGACTGATAAGAATGAACTTGCTCAGATTGGCGTCGTGGGACTGGCGGTCATGGGCTCTAATTTGGCCCGTAACTTTGCCCGCAACGGCAATACCGTAGCGGTGTATAACCGCAGCCCTGAAAAGACTCATGCACTCATTGAGGCCCACGGTGAGGAAGGCAACTTCGTGCCCTCGGAAACCATCGAAGACTTTGTGGCTTCCTTGGAGCGCCCGCGCAAGGCAATCATTATGGTCAAGGCTGGCAAGGCCACCGATGCCGTCATCGATCAGCTGGCCGAGGCCATGGATGATGGCGATATCATCATCGACGGCGGCAATGCCTTGTTCACTGACACCATTCGCCGCGAGAAGGACGTAGCCGCCCGCGGCAAGCACTTCGTCGGTGCCGGAATCTCCGGTGGCGAGGAAGGCGCGCTCAACGGTCCGGCCATCATGCCCGGCGGCCCCAAGGAGTCGTGGGAGACCCTCGGCCCGATTCTTGAGTCCATCGCTGCCAACGTGGACGGCACTCCGTGCGTAACCCACATTGGTGCGGACGGCGCCGGCCACTTTGTGAAGATGGTCCACAATGGTATCGAGTATGCCGATATGCAGGTCATCGGCGAGGCTTATCAGCTGCTGCGCTATGGCGCAGGCATGGAGCCGGCCGAGATCGCAGAGGTATTCCGCGAATGGAATTCCGGCGACCTTGATTCCTACCTCATTGAAATCACCGCCGAGGTTCTGGCCCAAAAGGATCCGGAGACTGGCGCTCCGCTGGTCGACATCATCGTGGACGCCGCCGGCCAGAAGGGCACCGGTCGCTGGACTGCCATCAATGGATTGGAACTCGGCGTTCCGATTACCGGTATTGCCGAATCCGTCTTCGCCCGCGCGCTGTCCTCCTCCACCGCGCAGCGCAGTGCCGCCCAAGAAGGCCAGCTTCCCGCCGGCACCATCAAGGCGCTCGATGTGGACAAGGCCGAGTTCATCGAGGATGTGCGCCGCGCGCTCTATGCCGCCAAGCTCATTGCCTACTCCCAGGGCTTTGACGAGATTAAGGCTGGGTCCGAAGAATTCGGTTGGGACGTTGACCCGCGCGATCTAGCAACCATCTGGCGCGGCGGCTGCATCATCCGCGCCAAGTTCTTGGATCGCATCCGCGCAGCCTATGACAATAATGCGGACTTGCCCGCCCTCATCCTCGATCCCTACTTCAAGGGCGAGCTGGAAGATCTCATCGACCCATGGCGCCGCGTGGTCGTCGCCGCTACCCAGCTGGGACTGCCGGCACCGGTCTTTGCGTCATCTCTCTCCTACTACGACAGCCTGCGTGCCGAGCGTCTGCCGGCCGCTCTCATTCAGGGCCAGCGCGATTTCTTCGGCGCCCACACCTTCAAGCGCACCGACAAGCCAGGCACCTTCCACATTGAGTGGTCCGGTGACCGCAGCCTGACTCAAACCGACTAGATTCGCAGTGACGTAATTGGGGCCCTTCGGGGCCCTTTCGCCTTTTCCAAGCAGGTCTTTCTCGTGGAATGCGGCGATCCGCCACGCTGCCGATAGGATAGAAAAGCGATGACTACCTTTGCCGATCTCGGCCTTCCCCAGCGCCTGGTACACGTTCTGCACAACGAAGGCATTACCGAACCGTTTCCTATTCAAAAAGCCGCGATTCCCGACGCCCTTGCAGGCAAAGACGTACTCGGCCGCGGCCCTACCGGGTCGGGCAAGACCTATACTTTTGGCTTGCCCATGCTCGCCCGCCTTGCCGGAATCGGTGCTTCCAAGCCTGCTCATCCCCGGGCGCTTATCCTCGCCCCGACGCGCGAGTTGGCTACTCAGATTCATCAGCGCCTTGATGAACCTGCGGCAACGCTGGGCTTAAGAGTGCTTGCTGTCGTGGGTGGGGTAAATATTAATCACCATATACGCTCTCTCGCCCGCCCCGTTGATGTTCTTGTCGCTACCCCTGGCCGTGCCCAGGATCTAATTGACCAGGGCAGGCTGCATTTGGATGCGGTCCAGATTACTGCACTGGATGAAGCTGACCAGATGGCCGATATGGGCTTTTTGCCCCAGGTACGCAAGCTTCTGCGCCTGACTCCGGCTCAAGGCCAGCGCTTGCTGTTCTCGGCGACGCTTGACGGCGACGTCAACAAACTGGTGGAGCAATTCCTCCACGATCCGGTGGTCCACTCCACTGCCCCGGTGCAAGCTGCAGTGGATTCCATGTCCCATCACCTCTTTTTCGTCGGCGAGCGGCCCACCCGCAACGAGGTGGTGCTGCGCATTGCTGCCCGCCAAGGCAAAACCATCATGTTCATGCGCACCAAGCACGGCGTGGACAGGCAGGTCAAGAAATTGCGTCGCTCCGGCATCAACGCTTATCCATTGCATGGCGATAAAGGCCAAGGCGCGCGTACCCGCGCGATCGAAGGCTTCGCCGATGGCAGCATTCCAGTTGTGGTCGCCACCGATATTGCCGCCCGCGGAATCGATATTGCGGACGTTTCTCTCGTCGTTCACGTCGATCCACCCGCAGAGCACAAATCCTATCTTCATCGCGCCGGCCGCACGGCACGCGGCGGCGCTGCGGGTACCGTAGTCACTTTGGTCATGGATGAACAACGCAAGGAAGTAGCCGCGCTCATAAAGAAAGCCGGAGTCACAGCTACGGAGCACGATATTTCTCACCGTGACAATCCTGCAGGCTCTCCAATACTCAAAGAAGTTACGGGCGCTCGCAAACCCAATGGCCCTGCGCTTCCGCCACCGGGGCAGGCCGCACCCCAGCAACCAGCAAAACCAGTCAAGAAATCCAATTCCCAACGCCGCCGCTCAGACGGCAAAGTCGCCCGCCGCCGACGCCGTTAAGTCAAGGAGGTAAACGCCCATGCGCATCTTGGGCCCTGAGGAATGGAGTGCTCAACAGCATGAACACGAAAAGCAAGCCACCGACCGCTTGGAGCGCTTCCGGCATCCTGGCAGCTACCACCCTGTTTTCGACTTTCTCTTTGAGTACTACCCCGTGCGACCTTCTCACCTAAAGCGTTGGCACCCAGGTGTTGGAACAGCGCTTAAAGGCGCTCCTCCACACGCCGAATGGCGGAATTACCACGCCACCCCAGAAGGCATCACCGTTGACCTCGCCAGCTTTCTAGAGCGTCGTGGTGACACGGTTCGCTATATATCCAATCTACTCCGGCGCTCTGCCACCAATCCGGCCCACTTTGACTGCTTCGGTCTGCATGAATGGGCAATGGTTTACCACACGGATTCCCCGCGTCATTCGCTGCCCTTGCGGCTCGGTGCGGACGGCACCAACCGGGTTGTCGATGAGCACTCAATTAAGTGTTCTCACTACGATGCCTTCCGGTTCTTTACTCCCCCCGCTCGACCTCTTAACCTCACTGTCCTGCATCGTGAAGATCAACCCGACAATGACCAAGCAGGCTGCGTACACGTCACCATGGATTTATATAAGTGGGCCTGGAAGCTGGGACCACTAGTTCCAGGCAAACTTTTCCTTGAGTGCCTGGATCTGGCGATTGAAGCACGCATCCTTGACATGGAGGCATCTCCTTATGACTGCCGTGATTGGGGACTTGGCGTCGTGCCCATCGAAACCCCCGAGGGCAAGGCCGAGTACGTCTCTCGCCAGAGAACCTTGGCACAGAAGGCCAAGCCACTGCGAGACCGGCTTGTCGCTGTGATAGATCAGGCACTTGCCCCGCTAGAATGAGCCACTAACAACGGCAGTTTGCTTGGGAGGAAAATACCACATGGCACGGCATTCAAACGGGAAAAATAGCTTCGCAGTAGCGGGATGGGTTATCGCGGTGGCTATTATCGCTCTGCTAGCCATAGTCGCCTTGGTGGTCTTCCTATTGCGCGACGCGGGCAACGACGACGGCGAAGACTCCGCCGCACCCGCCGCAGTGGAAAGCAGCACCGAATCTGCACCGGAGACCAGCACGACAGCTGCCTCCAGTGCTTCCACGTCCGCCGCGCCCACGAGCTCTTCTTCCCCGAAGAGCTCCGCTCCAGCGAAGAATTCCGCAGCAGCTCCCAAACCCGATGTGACGATGGCGGCAAATACGCTCCTACTCTTGGATACCTCTTCGGCAATGGCGCCGATGTACGGCCCTGTGTCCGAAGCCTTGAGCACCACTGCTTCTGACCTAGCCGCGGACGGCGGGGCAGTCTCGTTGTGGAACTACTCCTCTCCTATCTCTGAGACCGCCGCGGTTGGTTTCCGCCAAAACCTAGGCTTTGGCGATGGCAACGCTGTATCCGGCACGCTCGGTGGCTTTGGAACCGGCGGTGTTCCGCAAACGCGCAGCGCCGTTGTAGCAGCTGTCGCGAATGCCGCCGATCAAGCCGCAGGAACTGGCGACAAAGCACGGGTAGTCGTAGTAACTACTGGCACCGAGCAAGACATGGATGACGCGCAATTCACGTCCGCTCTTGAAGACGCCGCCTCCAAGGACGTTTCCCTCAGCGTCATCCATGTCGGTGAAGGTAATGTCGATGCCGCACTGAAGTCCACAGCTGATAGCTTCACCTCCGTTGACTCAGCCGATAAGGCCACGGTCTCTGAAGCAATTACTAAGGCCGCAGGAGTCTAATACGCGCCTCTTTCTTTTCCACGGCACCGAACGACGACTCGTTCGGTATCTTTATTGTCGGCCCATAGTAACTAGTGCTCTCCTACACTGCGAACCTACGGGTACTTCACCAGTCATTAGCTCAGAGTCGGCTCGGGCTCTAAGCCAGAGCTCGACCACTATCCTGCGAGCCACACAGCGCGGAAAAGTACTATTTTGCATGGTGCTCTTATGGCGATAGAGATCAAAAATCCACCCTTCTTCCCCGTGAGCTGGGAAGCAGGGTGGGTTCTGTGTGGACGAGGTTAGGAGCTCTTGCGCTTGCGACGAGCAGCCAACTCGTCGAGGCCGACTACATTGTCTTCGGCGAAGTCTTCGATGCGCTCCGAAGGGAAGGAAGAAATGGTGCCGGATAGTTCCTTCAAGATGCCCGGAACCGCAATGCCGAAGACGCCTTGACCGCCAGCGAGCAAGTCAATCACCTCATCGTTGGAACGGCATTCATAAACGGTAGTGCCATCGGATACGAGGGTGAGTTTTGCCAAGTCATTGACACCACGATCCCGAAGGGACTCAACTGCCAAACGGATATTCTGCAGGGAGATGCCTGTGTCCAGCAGGCGCTTAACGATCTTGAGTACCAGTACATCCTTGAAGGAGTACAGGCGCTGGGAACCCGAGCCGCGCGCTGTACGGATCGAAGGGTTGACCAGGTTGGTGCGAGCCCAATAGTCCAGCTGGCGGTAGGTGATGCCCGCTACCTGGCAAGCGATGGGAACGCGGTAGCCCACTTCTTCGTCGGGCCCGACGTCAAAAAGCGACTCCTGCACATAGGTGGATCCGGACTGGGAGTCCTCGTTAATGCTCACGTAATTACTCCAATGGGGTTTGTTGGAAGTTCTAAAGATCAATTAAAAGCCAAGCGCATACGCCCGTCAAGCGCTGCTTGCTCAACTGTCAAGTACAACTTTAGACTTCTCAAACCCCATTGTCACCATTAGTCACACGCGTGTCATTAACTTTTTTCGTCATCATCCCCTGAAAGGAAATCTTTTTCCTCCATGCCCAAAGACCTCATCATGGCTTCAAAATCGGCATCTGCCTGCGCATTTCCCGATGCGGAGGTCGAGGATTTACTGTTTTCACTGGTCGGTAGATTAATGCCTGCGCCGGGGGTGGAAATTTCCAGGTCGAAGTACTCTTTCACATCCGCATCGCTGGCATAAACAGATACCTGGGCAAGGAGATCTGCTTCGGCTGAAATAGGGACGTTGAAATATTCGGATACCGCGAGTGCATCGATTAACCGAGAGTCATAAACTTCCCCGTTCGGAGCCTTAATATCCACCATGAAGGTTCCCTGGTGGTAGTTGGCAATTTCAATCGCCTCTACCCCGCCAGTGCCCTCTAGCACCTCGCAGATAAGATCGTGCGAGGTGGGACGGTTTGGCTGGTGTCCGTCTAAGACTGCGGCCAGTTGCATGCCCTCGATGGGAGAAATCCACACGGGAATCAAACGCTCTTCTTCGGGCCAGCGCAGCAAAGCGCAGACATCGTCTTCGGGGCCGACTTGGTGGATACCGTGAAACTCTAGGGATACATCGCTCATAAATACCACTCTCCCACAAAGACGGGAGCACGTGTGTATTAGGAGTGGTATTCCTCGCGCAGATCCGACTTCACCAGCGTCGCATGCAAGGAGACCACGAGAGCGGTCATTTGCTGAGAGATTTCCTCCGCCTTCTGATGCGCGGTATCAGAGTTTGAGTGCGCCACGGGAGCCGCCGCCTGGGAGATCAGATCCGCCTGACGGCGGGCGTTATTGCGCAGGGACTTAAGTTCACGGGCGCCAAAACCGAAGGCCTTAAGCGCCACGGCGGCAGAGACAATGGCTACGTCGTCGGTATTGAAAAAGCCTGCGGCATCTGGGCGGATGAGGCCATATTTAACCAAGGAAGCTACATCATCTTCGCTGGCACTAGCTTGGGTAGCTACCTCTACATCGGTCAGGCGCGTGACCACAGGGGCCCTAAACTGCTGCGGCGAGAGTAGGGTTTCTGCATTTCCCGCAGAAACAATGGCGGTCACCTGGCCGGAATCCATGGCTTCTAGCTGCTCGCGGATAACCTTCAGCGGCGTATAGTTATCGCGCTGAGTGGTGAGAATATACCGCAGTCTGTCCACGTCTTCTTGGGTGAAGCGGCGATAGCCAGAGGCCGTGCGCTGTGGACTGATGAGCCCCTCAGATTCGAGGAAGCGAATCTTAGACACCGTGACGTCTGGGAATTGCTGATTCAGCGTTTCCAAAACCACGCCAATGGACATGGTCTTTGGCTTCTTAGCTTTAGGGCTGGTGCGGCGTACTGCTGCTGCCGAAGAATCTGCTGCGCTCACTGTGTCTATCTCTTAGGGGTACTGAAAGTTCTTATCGTGCCATAAGTAGACTACACCGCCCCTCCTAGTAAGGAAGCGCGGCTAGTCTACGTAAAAAATTAGCTCTGGTTAGCGATGAAAACCAAGCGGAACTTGCCAATCTGGATTTCGTCTCCTACCTCGAGCACCTGGGAGTTGCGAGGCTCGCGGTTAACGTAGGTTCCGTTCAGGGATCCCACATCAACTACCTCAAACTTGCCGTCATCATTCTTGCGAAACTCCGCGTGGCGGCGGGACACCGTAACGTCATCGAGGAAGATGTCTGCCTCAGGGTGGCGGCCGGCGGTAGTAGTCGCCTGATCCAACAAGAAGCGGGCACCTGCGTTCGGGCCACGCTTTACCACGAGGAGGGCCTGACCTTCCGCCAGATTGTCGGTGCCGGCAACGGTAGCATCATTGCCATTCGCGCCGTTTTCCATCTCCTTGAGCAGGTCTGCGCGGAATACAGATGTGGTCTCTACCTGTGGTTCCGGGGTTCCGGTGTTCTCGCTCATTGTTACCTCCGAGGATTAGTTACGAGTTACTTATAACAATACTAGCGACTCATGTGAGTCCGTGACCCCTTCGTGGGGAATAATTTCACCGGAAAATGTTTCCGATGCCGCTCAGCACGGAATTTCCCTTGCCCGCAAGGGGGTTATCGGACACCATGTAAGTCCATGTAGCACTCGGACGAGCGAGGCCGGCGTCATCGAGGTGTGCCCCGGCGGCGTCGATAAGCACTGTACGGAAAGTCTCCACAGACTTGTCGACGGCCCTCTGAGCCAAGTCCTTAAACTCCCTCACCGCAATGCGGTGGTACTCGTCGATGGGAGTCTCTCGGGCGATGGCGCGCAGATGGATCGACTCGCGCACATCGTCCATGAGCTCTAGGTGGTCGGCCCAGGCCAAGTCCAAGTGATACAGCATGATTTCGCGCGCGGCCTTGATGCGAGCTTCCTCTGGAACCTCTGCTAGCTCTGCTGCACGCTCCGGAGCACGTTGGGATAGTTCCTGCCACGCTTGATCAGTATCCAATAGCTTGGTTCGGCGCTCATCAATAATAATGCGCTGATCAGCTAGAAGCTGGTTATACTTCCAGGTCTGGGCATGAATTTCGAGTAGTTGGCCCTCGGTCACCCGCTGGCAGTGTGCCACGAAATCGCTAACTCGCTTGGATTCAATGCGCCCGTCTTCTGCTGGTTGGGCACGCACAGTCTCGCCGTCGCCGCCTTGCTGGACCACATCGTCTTCGAGGGAGACGAAGAATAGGGACAGGCCCGGATCGCCCTGCCGGCCTGCACGGCCGCGCAACTGGTTATCCAAGCGGGCGGTGCGGTGGCGGGAGGTACCGATAACCGCCAAGCCACCCAATTCCGCTACCGCATCGTGGTCAGCTTCGTTTGCACCGCCCAGCTTAATATCGGTGCCGCGCCCGGCCATCTGCGTAGAGACGGTAACGCGTCCAATATCGCCGGCCTCGGCGACGATCTGTGCCTCCTGCTCATCATTTTTGGCGTTGAGTACATTGACTTCAATGCCCCGCTCGCGGAGAGCATCCGCCAGATCTTCCGACTCGGCTACATCCTGCGTGCCCACAAGGATGGGTTGCCCCGTGGCGTGAATGGTGGCTATTTCCTCCACGATGGCGGCGGATTTATCATCGACTGTCTCGAAAATGCGGTCTTGCTCGTCAAAGCGCTGCAGCGGCTTATTGCGGTCGATCACGGATACATGAAGACCATAGAATTGCCGCAGCTGATCGGTCGCCTCCACCGCGGTACCAGTCATGCCGCACACGAGTGGGTAACGCCGCATAAGTTCTTGCAGCGTGATGGTGTCGAGGATGCGCCCGCCTTCGGAAACCTCTAGGCCTTCCTTGGCTTCTACTGCCGCTTGGAGCCCATCAGGCCAGCGTTGTAGGTCGGCAACGCGGCCCCGGGAGGCGTCGATAAGCTGCAGCTTGCCATCGACCACGATGTAGTGGATGTCCCGGATAAGCAGGGCCTTGGCATGCAGGGCGAGGTTGACCTTCACCAAGATGGTGCCGATATTCTCCTCCGAATAGAGCGAATCAATGCCCAATTCCTGCTCCACGCGGCGTGCACCAGTCTCGGTCAGCTGAACGGTGCGGCCGTCCTCAGAGATGGAGTAGTCCAGCTTCTCGCGCAGGCGGGAAACCACATTGGTGATATGCCCGGTGGGGGCTTCACCCGGCCGATTACCGGCCAGCACTAGGGGCACAAGGGCCTCATCCACTAGGACAGAGTCGGCCTCGTCTACGAGGGCAACGTCGCCGGCGGCCTGCACCGTGTGGGAGCGGTCGGTAATTTGGTTATCACGGAGCAGATCAAAGCCCAGTTCGTTGACCGGTGCGTAGATAATATCCTGCGCGTAGGCAACGCGGCGCTCGTCCGGTGACATGCCCTCAGTTACCGAGGCGACGCTTAAGCCAAAGAACTCCACGACAGGACGCATCCATTCGGCGTCGCGGGCGGCAAGATAGTTATTGACGGTGACAACGTGGACGCGTTTGCCGGTCAACGCGAAACCCGTAGCCGCCATGGCACCCACCAAAGTCTTGCCTTCGCCGGTGGCCATTTGGATGACGTCTCCGGTAAGCAGGCGCAGTACGGCTTGGGACTGCACATTGAAGGGATGCATCCCTAGGGTGCGCTCGCACGCTACTGCCAGGGCCGCGAGGAACTGCGCCTTATCCGCAATCTCGCCGCCTGCAACGGCATCGCGTGCAGCTTGGGCTACAGCTGCGTCGTCCTGCTGGCCCAATGCCCGAGCCGCTTCATCGGCTGAACCCACGATGGCCTTGGATTTCTTATCGTTACGCTCGCTTTGCGAGCCCATTGCTTTCCAGAACCAATCGAACGCGCCCATACCTCATCCTCCTTATTTGGATTGCTCCTATCGACTGTAGTCAACCTGGTATGGCTTGCGGGTAAGAGGCCCGTTATTGTAGTTCTCATGCAATCCGTCAATGTTAAGCTGCCTTCGAGCCGGGGAACCGAGATGGCCGGAACCATCGACTTCCCGGATTCTCCCCCGATCGCCTATGCCATCTTTGCCCATTGCTTCGCCGGCTCGCGCCACACTCCCGGTGCTGCCCGCACCGCGAAGCAGCTCACCGAGTTCGGCATCGCCACTTTGCGTTTCGATTTTCCCGGTCTTGGCCAGTCCGCCGGAGAATTTGGCGATACTACCTTTAGCCAAAATGTTGATGATATCCATGCCGCTGCCGCCTGGCTGACGGAGAACTACTCTGCCCCACAATTGCTCATGGGCCACTCGCTCGGTGGCGCCGCTGCATTGAAGGCGGCCACCACCATAAAATCACTTAAGGCGGTAGCCACCATTGGCGCGCCCTTTGATCCTGCCCACTCCGTGCTTCACTATGCGGACAAGATCGGCGAGGTCGACGCCAACGGCGAGGTGGAAGTCACCCTCGGCGGCCGCGGCCTTATCATTTCCCGCAAGTTCCTCGAGGACTTGGCCGATACCAACCCTGAGGAGTACCTGCCCAAGCTCCGCAAGCCGTTGATGGTGTTGCACTCACCCATTGACCAGACGGTGGGCATAGACAATGCGCAAAATATCTTCCTGCTCACGCGCTACCCCAAATCCTTGGTTTCCCTGGACAAGACCGATCATCTGCTCACCAAGCAGGGCACGGCAGCCCGCGCTGCGGATCTCATCGGTGCGTGGGCCGAGCAGTTTATCGTTCCTGATTACCGCCCGGAGGAAGTAGGAACCGACGCCGCCGTTGCGCAGCCGGCCACCGGCACCAAATTCGGCGTGGTCGTCCGCCATAATGACCACAACCTCAGTGCCGACCGCACTAAGAAGAATGGCGGCAAGGGTAAGGGCTTTACCGCAGAGGGTCTTGTTATGTCCGCGCTGGCTACGGCCGCCACCCAAGCAATCAAGGATGCCGGCAAGAGGCTTGCGCTTGACGACGTCCACGTGAGCATCACCCAAACCGGCCCCGCTAGCTTCGAACGCCGCATCGAGCTTGCCGGAAAACTGTCAGCGGAAGAACAGTCCGCCCTGCGCTCTGCCGCGAAGGACACCGATGTTGAGCACATGCTCGGCAACGTCACCATCGTGGACGTGGACGCGCACTAATGGCAGCCTTTGATCCCTCGCGCCGCTGCCCGTGCGGCACCGGTCTGACCTACGGCGAGTGCTGTGGCAAGTACCATGCCGGCACCAACGCCCCCACTGCGGAGGCGCTCATGCGCTCGCGCTTTAGCGCCTTTGTTACTGGCGACGAAGCCTATCTCCTCCGTACGTGGGATCCCGATACTCGCCCTGCAGCACTCGACTTGGCTGATTCTCCCGTCCGGTTTTATCGCCTCGATATCCTGGATACCCAAGCAGGCGGATTGCTCGATAGTTCCGGCGTGGTGGAGTTTGAGGCCTTTTATAAAGGCGCGGCCGTTGGCTCACAACGCGAGCGTTCCTCGTTTCGCCGCGTCGGCGGCGCTTGGGTGTACTCCAGCGGCGAGTTTTAGCGCAGGTTACACCCCAAATTTCACAGTAGAATCCTACTGATGTAATCTAGACAAGTCGCACAGTTCGACGGCGGGCTATGGCGCAGTTTGGTAGCGCACTACACTGGGGGTGTAGGGGTCGCAGGTTCAAATCCTGTTAGCCCGACAAATATTCAGCCGGCACCGTGAAGGTGCCGGCTTTTTCTATTCCGCGTTTACACTGCAAGCAAGATCGCAATTCCCAGCAGAATGAGGACCGTGGGAAACAGCACGCTTTCCCACTTTTCCAGTGCTTCTGCAATGCCCGGCCGCGTTGCCACAAACCGCGCTGCCCACACTAAGGGCGCCACGAGGATTACGAAGACCACGCAATAAGTCGCAACCTCAGCCGGCGTAGAGGTGGTAAACACTGGTACATAGACGCCGATATTGTCGCCACCGTTGGCAAAGGTCACCCCGGCTACCGCAAGTGTGCTCAGCCTCTTACCCGAAGCATCCTCATCGTCATCCTCACCCCGGAATGCTTGCCACGCTGCCCATAGGCCTAGAAGCAATGGAATGAGACCAAAGTAGCGAATCAATTCCTCAGGTAATACGGCATTTAAGCCCAATCCGACAATGGCCGAGGCCGCTAGTATGCCGAGAAATCCCAAATACTGACCTAGCAGAATCGCGGGCGTCGTGCCCTTGCGACCAGCACCACGGGCGAAGAAGAGGGACAACACCACAATGTCATCGATGTTGGTGGCCACGAATAGTCCAGCAGCTGCTGCGAGAGTAGTAAGCACTCTCCTACCTTATCGCGTCATGACACTTGTCATGAAAATGTAATGACAGGGCCTATACATCATTCTTGCTGGCTACGGATACTTTCCAGGTATGAGCACTTTAAGCCCATCTACTGCACAGCCGCCAGCCATCGACGTATCCGGAGTAAGCAAATCCTTTGCTAGTAAATCCTCCAGACCTATCCATGCGCTCAGCGATATATCCTTCAGCATCGCCCAAGGCGAGATCGTAGGCCTATTAGGCACCAATGGAGCAGGCAAAACCACCCTATTTGATCTCATCCTCGGTCTCACCACACCCACCTCCGGCAACATTTCTGTGCTCGGACACACACCGCACGCTGCGATCCGCGCAGCGCAGATTGGAGCCGTGCTGCAAACCGGTGGCCTGCTACCCGAGCTCACAGTCCAGGACACCCTAAAGATGATTTCCTCTACCTTTCCCCATCCCCTTCCCATCGGAGAAGTTGCCAAACAAGCAGACCTAGACCGGATCCTGCACCGCCCAGTAGGAAAATGCTCTGGTGGCGAGCAACAACGTGTGCGATTCGCCCTCGCTATTTTGGGCAATCCCCAAATCCTATTGCTCGATGAGCCAACAGCTGGCATGGATGCTCAAGCGCGCCACGAGTTCTGGTCCACCATGCACAGACAAGCAGACCAGGGACGCACCATTGTCTTCGCTACGCACTACCTCGAAGAGGCAGACAATTTTGCAGAAAGGATAATTCTCCTACACGAAGGAAAGCTGCGAGCCGATGCAAAGGCCACAGAACTGCGCGAACAGTCGGGCAAGCGCATAGTCGAGGCGAAGTTCGACGGCACACTTTTAAATGCGAAAAAGCTACCCACCGTCGCCGAGATTTCCTTGTCTGGCGGCTACGCCCGGATGACCACCGGTGACTCCGATGTACTTGCGAAATTCCTTCTCAACCACACCTCGGCCTATGACCTGACTATTCGCAAACACTCCTTAGAGGACGCATTTCTTGCTTTGACATCATCCCAGTCCTAACCCGTCACTCCGTTGGCCACTTCGTGAAAGGAACATGCCATGACCACACAAGCTGCAACGACCAGTGCGCGCACTCTCCGGTTTGCCACTCACAACCTGCTGCGCCTTCGTCGCAACCTTACTCCTCTCTTTTTCAGCACCATCTTGCCGGTATTTTTTTACCTCCTCTTTGGCACCATGATGGATTTTGGTGATGCCCCCTTTAAAGGAGGAAACTTCGCCGCCTTAGAGATGATCAGCATGGCCCTTTACGGCGGCGTCGCTGGTTCCGTCTCCGCCGCTGGTTCCGCCGTGACAGATGCGAAGACTGGGTGGGCGCGTCAATTAGCCCTCACTCCCCTGCATCCACGACAGCTTCTGTGGGCAAACCTCATATCAATCGGCTTCCAGGCACTGCTCCCCATCACCGCGGTATTTATCACCGGCTGGGGTTGCCCGCAAATCGTGGACACGTAGTGGAGCTACCTAGTGGTTAGGCAGCTATTTCTTTTCTGCTGGTGGTTAGACCAATGTGGTTCTCGAAGTCGACGGGGCTTACCATACCGAGTGCGGAGTGTCGGCGCCGGCGGTTGTAGACGACTTCAATCCAGTAGGCAACGGCCTTGCGTGCGGCATCACGGGTCGCCCAGCGCTTACGGTCGTAGAACTCGGTTTTAAGCGTTGACCAGAATGACTCGGCCATCGCGTTATCGAAGCACACACCGGTACGCCCTACGGACTGAGCAATGCCCAGGTTGCGGCAAACTTCCCAGAGCTTCTCGCTGGTAAATTGGGTTCCGCGGTCAGCGTGAAACACTAGCCCATCAGGAACATCACCGCGCAGCGTATGCGCCATCCGCAGGGCCCGTTCGACCAGGTATGTATCTTGAACACTATCCATAGCCCAGCCCAGTACCCTGCGGGAATGACCATCGCGGACTGCACACAGATACAACCAGCCTTCAGCAGTGCGCAGGTAGGTAATATCCGACATCCACACTCGGTTGAGCTCACCGGTATCAAACATGCGCTTGACCAGGTCAGGAAGCGTGGACTTACGTTTGGCTTGGACCGTTGTCACTGGGACAAAGGCCCGCGGTGAAATCCCTTCAATGCTCATCATGCGCATTCGTTTAGCCACAGTCTTACGGTTAAGCGCAATGTGGTAGCGCTCGGTAAGTTCTGCGGTGATCCGCGGAGCACCGTAAACCTGATCGGAGTCCGACCAAATCTGATGAATCTTGCGGTCAACATCGTCGTAGAATGCTGCGCGATCATCGTCGCCGGATAGCCGCTTCTGCTGCGTATGGGCCCATTTGTAGTATCCAGACCGAGATACTTTTAATAGCCGTGCCATACGTTTGATGCTGTAGTTGGCCTTCTCCTGCCGCATCAATTCGAACTTTTCTGCTCGCGTTGCTTCGCAGCGAAGAAGGCTGTCGCTTTTGACAAAAACTCATTATCCATCTTGGCTTCCGCCAGTTCACGGCGCAGACGAGCATTTTCAGCACGAAGATCAGCCTCGCTCATCCCATCTGATGCTCCACGGCGCTCACGCTCGAGTTTGACCCACCTGCCCAAAATTGTGGCTGATACACCAATCTCCTTGGCCACATGAGCAATCGGGCGCTGCGACTCGATTACCAGGTTTGCGGCTTCACGCCGGTACTCCGGCGTGTATTTCTTGCGCTGTTGACTCACAATGAACATCCTCTCCTACGGACACAAGATCCGCACAAATAGGGTGTCCACTACTCGAGGGTAACCTCACGGCGCCGTGACACAAGCCTCGATGCAACCACACCAGTGGATTTTAGCCTTCATCGCTTGCGTCCTAGTTTCCATTCCCTTTGGCTTTTATGGCTTGGTGTGGGCCATGGCTTTGCCCACCGACAATTCTGTCGCAATCGCCTCGACCTCCGTTGTCCTCTTCCTCTTTGCCGCCAATGTATTCACTCCACTTACTGAGCCGCTGATGGAATTGGGCCGCTTCACTCCCCTCTTTGGCCCGGTTGTGCTCGCCCAGTGGCCCCTTGCAGAAGGCATGCAGTTTCTTAGCGGGGAGGAAGGCACCGTGTCGCACCCCATGTGGGCCGCATGGTTAAACTTCGCGGTATGGACGACCATCTTTCTCGCCGCTTGCCTGGTGCTGCGCTCCCGCGACAAGGCGCGCCGTTAATGGGCCCCTTTCGCGATCCGTGGCGCGGTTTTAGCCTTAATAGCGCTCTTTTTGCCAGCGTATGGTTGGTCTTCCTCGTTCCCGGGTTGGTGATGACCTTTGCCGCGCCGGGCACGACGCTCACTGAACGAATTGGGGCTTCTGCGTGCGTTTTAGCGTTTAGTGCTGTCTACTTCTTTTCTTTTGGCGCAGTGGGCTACTACCCACGCGGATGGCGGTTAGGACAGCGGATCGGGCTTTACTGGGTGTCGCTCGCGGCCATTGCAGCGATATCAATTGGTTTCTTCGGGATAATAGCCGTCACGTTTGTGCCTTACCTTGCGGCGCTGCTCGGCTTTAACCTTCCGCTACGCCGAGCATTAGCGCTTACCCTGCTCGTGGGGACCGTGCTCGCCACCACCACGTGGTTCTTCGCTCCTGAAAGCACCGGCTGGGCCCTGATAGTCCTCTTCGTCTGGCCAATACTACTAGTGCTGCTAGGTACATTTTCCCAGCGCGAAGATAGCCGCGCTGAATTGGAGCATGAATTGGACTTGGCACGCCAACGCGAGGATATCGCTACCGATGTTCACGATCTCTTGGGCCACTCTTTAACCGTTATCAACCTCAAATCAGAGCTTGCCCGCCGTCTAATAGATTCGGATCCGCAACGGGCGCAGCAGGAGCTCCAGGAGGTGAGCACGCTTTCTCGGAGAGGCTTGGCGGAAGTCCGCTCCACAGTAACCCGGATGCGCATGCCCACTTTTGAAGGAGAAATCCACGCAGCCCAAAGGGCACTCGAGACTGCAGGCATTGCATCGCACTTGCCATCTGCGGCCTAAAGTGCTGGGCTTTACGACGCCGAATTTTCCTGGGCCCTGCGCGAGCTAAGCACAAACGTGGTCCGCCACTCAGGCGCAGCGCACTGTTGGGTCCAGGTGACAGACCACCAACTCCAAGTGGTGGACGATGGCTGCGGGTTTGACGCTGACGAAAGTCTTTCTCGTGCCCACGGTGGGATTGTCGGTTTGCGCAAACGTATAACAGATGCTGGCGGACAGCTGCTCTTTGCGCACCGCAATGGCTGTACTCTGGCCCTGGTTACTATGAATGGCGACACGGACTTTCTTCCTCTTACTACCGCCGGAGGCTCAGGTAATGACTGATCCCATCCGAGTTCTCATTGCTGAGGACCAATCATTGGTGCGTGGGGCGCTAGTTGCCCTCTTAGATACAGAGCCAGATATCAGCGTTGTGGCTGAGTGCGCAACGGGCGCGGAGGTTGCGGGGCTCGTCGCCAAGCATGGCGTCGACGTTGCGCTACTTGATATTGAAATGCCCGGTAAGAACGGTCTTGATGCGGCCGCTGAACTTGAGGGCACGGGTTGCCGCAGCCTGATTGTCACGACCTTTGGTCGCAGTGGCTACGTCAAACGTGCTTTGGAAACGGGCGTAGCTGGCTTCGTGGTCAAGGACACCCCACCCGAACAACTTGCCGAAGCCATTAGGCGAGTGCACGCCGGTCTAAAGGTCATCGACCCTGCGCTGGCCCAAGAGACAATTTTCACGCCCGACAATCCACTAACCGCACGCGAAAAGGAGATCGCATGTCATGTCTTGGAGGGAAGCGACACCCGCCGGATTGCCGGACACCTTCACCTGAGCACTGGCACAGTGCGCAATATTGTCTCTTCGCTCATCGCCAAAACAGGAACTGGGAACCGTTTTGAGGCAGCAACTACGGCACATGCCCGGGGGTGGATATAGAAAAAGGGGAGCCCGCTGCGGGTCCCCTTTATTGCTTGGTTTCCTATTCTGGCTTCTTTAGCTCGAGGACATTGACCATGCCCTGAAGAACCACGTCCATCACCTTGGAAGCTAGGTTGAAGTAGAAATTAGCCGAGTGATGGCGCAGGGCTCCTACGGTACTCAACTGCGAGAGGCCGTGGATGCAGGCCCACAGCACCGCAATCTGGGTAAAAAGAATCCATGGCGATCGAGGTCCATTCGACTCAGAAATGGCATCGCGCACCAGATTCATGATGAAGGTAAAGGCCTTACTCATATCAAATGGCTGCTCAGTATCGCTGGACTCATCGAAAGAGACGGGGACAATCGAGCGGCTTGATACTTCAATGAGAGCGACGAAGCCGACAGGGTCTTCCAGCGCATACTCCAGATATCCGAAGCCGGTTGCCTTAATATAATCCAGCCCGTGGGATCCTTCTGGCACGGCCTGGTTCTGGCGCATGATCGCTAGCGTATTGGCTTCATCCAAAGACTCTTCCAAAGAACGCAGCAGGTGAGAAACACCATCGAAAAGATGCTCCGCGTCTGCCAAATCTACGCCTGCTCGCGCAGCAGCTGAGCCGAGATGCAAGCCAGGAAGACCGTTATAGGCAATCTTTTCGGCCGCACCACGGAAGATGGCTGCACGCTTTTCCTCAGCCGTAGACTTTGGCATGTCCTTTGCTGCTGTAGTAAACGGTTCCGCTGGATCCCCGACGGGTGCTAGCGGTTCAAAGGGCGCAATCTCCCCGTCACGCAAGCTATCTTCCAACCCAGAGAATAAAGTCTCAATGCAAGCATTGAAGGTCTGCTTCTTCGCCGCAGGCGAGAGATGACGCATAATGCCGAACGTGGCCAAGTGCGTAATACCCTGCAGCTCAGACAAGTAAGTAAGTGATTGGATCACTACCAGGCGGTGCTCAAAATCGCCGCGTGCTGCAATAGCTGCTTCCCGCATGTGCTCAAGCATCCAGCGGAAGGTGGGCGGGAAGGCATCAAAGCTTTTCACCTCTTCGATGCCGTCCTCAAAGTTGGGAAAGCTCGTTACCGTCTCGCAGTTGTTATAGGCTGCAAAGTAAGTGGGGTTATCAACTGCCCAGTTGAAGTAGACCTTGGCAGACTCGCGAAGTTTCTGAAGCGCGGTCGCGTCATCCGGCAATTTATTGAGTGCATCGTAGGCCGCTACTCGGAGACGCTCATCCAAGAACCGGCTGGTCTGAATGTAAAGGTCGTGGTCATCTTCAAAGAAAGACTTAGCTTCATCGACTGGAACAGCGATCTGCTCCGCCACAGCACAAACCTTTAAAGCGTCGCGCCCACCCTTAGCCAGGATACGGGCACTCTGCTCCAACAAGCGCTGCTTAGTGGAGCCCGCATGGGAAACGGCGCCTTCAAGATTGTTCACAAATATAATCCTAGCGCTCTCATGCAAAATTGCTTGGGATACGTTCACTTTATAAGTTGAGTCACCTGTCGATTTGGGGTAGTTGGTACCGCGAGTCTGCGTAGTTGGTACCGGTGTTCCACGTACCCGGTACTGCAAGGGGTTTTCTTTCATAGTTGATGTTGGCGACACCACAATCCGCTGGTGTTGCGTCAACTTCTACTTGGAAGGAGCCGGTCCTTGTGGCCAACTTCAAACAGATCATCGCGATGTGCCTCGATGGTGCTAGCTACGCGCAGATCACACATGCATTGGGATGTTCACGACGAGAAGTATCCCGAGCAAAGAAAGTCATCAACGATGAGGAACTAACTCCAGAGCGCTTCCGTCAGCTCCCACCGGGATGGTTCGATGATCGATTCAGTGATGGCCGGAGTAAGCGGACGATGTCCTACGACCAGCCTGATTTTCATGCTCTTGCACGCAAGCTGAAAAGTACGAAGCATGTGACCAGGCATAAGCTGTGGATGGACTACGTGTCGCAGCCTTGTCCGACGGATAAGACAAAGTACCAGTACTCCCAGTTCTGCAGTGGGCTCAATGAATTTCTGCGTGCCAACGATCTCGTCGAAGTTATCACCCATGAGCCAGGCCAAGAGCTTTACGTTGACTGGGCCGGGGACAAAGTGCCAGTGACGGATCAGGCCAGTGGTGACACCGTGTTCAAGGCGTCATTGTTTGTCGCGGTCAGCCCGTACTCAGGGCTGATGTACGTTACTGCTGCTGCGAATGAGAAGATGCCGGCGTGGATTGAGTGCCATGTTAAGGCGTTGAATTATCTTGGCAAAGTACCAGCGGTCATCGTGCCAGATAATGCTTCTACGGCGACTTATCGGCCGAAGAAGACCTCTACATACCGGATAGTCACTGACCGCTACGCAGCGTTTGCAGACTATTACGGCGTCACGATCGTGCCGACTAGGCCCGGCAGGCCACGCGACAAGGCAGCGGTAGAGCGTGCCGTGAAAATCGCCTACACCAAAATCCTGGGTTACTTCAGCAACGAAGTCTTCTATAGCCTTGATGAGCTTAATGAGGCGATCGCGGAGCGTCTTGTCGATATCAACGGCGCAATGACGCGGCCTGATGGCTCAACACGGCAGATGCGCTTTGATAAAGAAGAGGCACCAATGATGCGAGACCTTCCGCCGACGCCGTTTACGGAAGTGTCTTATAAGCGGCTTAAAGTCGATCGCAACTGGCACATCACCTGTGACTACCAGTACTATTCAGTGCCATTTCAGCTGGTAGAAGAATCGGTAACAGTCAGGCTCACCCCGCAACTGGTGAGCGTCTTCAACGGGGAGCAGCTTGTTGCTGAACACACGCGCCTTCACGGATTCAAATACCGGTATTCCACAAACCCTCAGCATGGGCCGCGTGGCGATGATGAAGGCCACAAGGCGCTTACCCGTGATGAGCTTTTGGCCTGGGCATCGTCGTTTGGGGCAGCAACGCACGCAGTCATAGCGATGATCCTCGACCGCAATAGTGCCGCCGTACCCCGCGGACTCATCCAGGCACGCAACGTGCTGGCCAACCTGGGCAAAAAGCACAACAAAGCCACCCTCGAACCGGCATGCCAGCAGGTCGTGGACAAGAAACTGGCCCCAACAATGGCAGTGATCAAACGCATCCAGACTGACATTGCCCACGCCCAACAACATCCCTGGGCACCAGGGCCCAAAACACAGCCTGTGTCCAAGCGCCAACCACGCCCAAGTACCCCGCTTACCGGCGACGTGGCCGATGCCGTCTTTATCCGGCCTGCTGACCACTACGAAAACTAGAAGGAGTGTGAAAAATCATGAGCAGCATCGACGACGAGATTGTGCGGGCGAAAATGCGCAAGCTTCGCGTATCAACCTTCGCTGACATCTTCTACGAGGTTGTCAACGACGAGGCCTATGCGGATGCGCTACCAGAAGACATCTTCCTCGCCGCAGTCGAAGAAGCCTACACACAACGCCAACAGCGCAATATCGCCAAGGCCATCACCCAGGCACAATTCCGATACCCGGATGCAAGCCTGGCTGAAATCACCCGGGCAGAACAACGCGGTATCAACATGCGCCAGCTGAAACGAATCGCAGCAACCAACTGGCGGGAAAACCCGACCAATATTCACATCCTCGCACCGACCGGAACAGGCAAGACATACATTGCCTGCGCCATCGGCATCGCCGCATGCAAAGCCGGATATTCCGTGGCGTACTACCGGCTGGATCAACTTGTAGACATGCTGGCGGTCTTCTCACCGACTGACCAAAACTACCTCGATAAAATGCGGAAACTGATCAACGTCGATGTCCTTATCATCGACGACTTTATGACCATCAGCATCAACCAGCGCGGGCAAGAAGACCTAACCAAGATCATATTCGACCGCGACGGAAGGCTCCCAACACTGATCTCCTCCCAATCAGCCGCCGCCTACTGGGTTGAAACACTGCCAGACAGAGTCGGAGCCGATTCACTCGTAAGCCGCCTCAACAACGGCCACCGAATCCATATCGGAGACTTCGACATGCGCAAAGCCACCGCACCCACCACCCCAGACAACTAAGACTAACGGTCCGGGCCGACGCACCCCTCGGCCCGGTACCAACTACCCGGAACACGACAGTACCGAGTCCCCAGAACACCGGTACCAAAAACTCGCATCTGACATCACCCATAAAAAGGTGGAAGCACCTATATAGACCTTTGCCAGCTTTATGCTGCTGGTCTTTATATAGCTTTGGCCCCCAGCCCTTGCGGGCTGGGGGCCAAAATAAAAAGTAGCCATTCGCCCTTTAAGCGGGCGAAGCTATTTACTCGTTACCGAGCTTGCCGTCAGCTGCGTCACGAGCCTTGTCGATCTGGTCGGCCTTGTCCTCGCCGAGCTTGTCCTTAGCCGCGTCAGCTGCCTTGTCCAAGCCCTTGTCGCTGAGCTCTTCGCCCTTATCGGAGTTCAGTGCGTCCTTTGCCTTATCGAAGATACCCATGTGGTTATCCTTTCTTCTAGTTCTAGCTTTATCTAAAAGCTGCCATGTCCGGCAACACGCCCCAACGTACCGACACTTGGGCCAACATGCCACCGAAAAGTTCTTTGGGTCACTAGACCAAATAAGTTTTACTACTCCATATCCAAGTTGCCCTCAGGGGTATGTGGACACCCCCGCAGCCTAACGACCACCCAATAGGGCCTGCTGCTTTAGCCCGGCCCTAGCTATGCTTAAGGAAAAGCGGTGAAGTATTTTAGCCAAAGGCCAATTTTCCTAAGTCTTGCAAATGATAGCGTTAGACGGTATCGACGATTCTCCGACGAAGGCACTGCACCATGGCTTCCACTAACCCAGCGCGACTATCTACTCCGGAGACGGGCATGGAATTCTTTGGCTTAGTATGGCCGGGCAAGGAGGCAGCTCGAGCAGCTGCTAGCACCCCTCTGCCACGCCATTTCACGCGTGATTCTGCGCTCAGTACAGCTGTCGGCGCTGACAACGCGATTATTGCCGCAGATAATCTTCCAGTACTTCAGGAACTTGCCAGCCGCGGAGAGCTCTTTGACGTCATTTACATAGATCCTCCCTATAACACCGGAAAAGACTTTGTCTACCGCGACAATTACCGTTTGCGCCGGCAGATGCGCTCGGGGAGCTATGCAGAGTGGCACTCGCAATGGTTGTCTATGATGCTTCCCCGGCTCATCTTGGCCCGGCAAGTATTGTCAACAAATGGTTTTATTTTCGTATCCATTGGAGAGGACGAAGTAGCCAATACCCGCAAGGTACTCGATGAAGTTTTTGGAGAGGAGTGCTTTGCCGGCCAATTGATTTGGAAAAAGGCAGGAACCGGCAAGAATGATTCTAAGTACGCGGTGGTAGAGCACGAATATATTCTGTGCTACGCCCGTACTCCTGATAACCCTGGATTCAATGTCGATCTCCTTGGCCACACTTCCACCAAATACAACCATGAGGATGACAAAGGGAAGTACTCCTTGGTGCGGTTGGACTCTAAAACCCTTGGGTACCTCCCCTCCCTCGACTTCCCTATCTCCGGGCCCGACGGCAAGGAATATTGGCCGGACCAGCCGGTGGGAAAAGAAAAAGTCGCCCGTTGGCGCTGGGGCCGAGATATGGTTGAACAGCGCTTCGATGAGCTCGTCTTCCGCCGAGGGTTTGTTTATACCAAGAACTATCAGAAGGTGGGAGCACGCCCCCGCTCCATCTTGGACGGGGAGCGCTTTGGGGTGACCCGCACTGGCCGGCGCGATGCTGAAGACGTAATGGGGCTAGAGGGCATTTTCGAGTTTCCAAAACCGGTGCGCTTGATTAAGCACCTCATTTCCATTGCAGGTGGAAAGGATGCGCGCGTCCTCGACTTTTTCGCGGGCTCCGGCACCACTGCACAGGCTGTAGTGGAACTCAATAACGACGATGGGGGCACTCGGTCTTTTCACCTTGTGCAAATACCAGAGCCAACCTCCCCGCGTAGCGCTGCTCATCGCGCGGGCTTTTCTACCGTGGCAGACATTTGCATTGAAAGGGTGCGCAAGGTTCCAGGCGCATCCTTTCAGGTCTATCGCCAGGACTAAGTCTGTGCGGTACCGGACGGGCGACCGGGAATGCCGAAGAAGTCTAGGACGCGGTCGGTAGCGAAGAATTTGCCTACCTCATTGTGCGCGTCTGCTGTACCACCGGGCCATACGTGTGAGCCTCCGGCGATACGGATGTGTTCAAGCGGTGCGGTACAGCCGCTCCACTTCATATCGAGTGCATTGTTGACCAGGCGGGTCGTATCGACCTTGGTAGAGCAACCATTGCGTTTACGGTCTTGTTCCAGCACGGATTCCACGGAATAGTACTTGGTCTTATGGCGCGTTCCACCGTAGTAACCCACCACGGGATCCACGGTGCCGTGAATATCCAATCGCCCCACGGGGGAATGGGCACAGTCTTTAAGAATATCTTGGTAGTAGGCAGCGGAAACGGTAGCCACGGACTTAAAAACATCGGGCATCTGACAGGCCAGGTAGGCGGCAAACCCGCCGCCGTTCGACATGCCGGTAGCAAAAATCCGGGAGTCATCTACCCTATACGTTGCTCGAACGGCATCAATGATGTCGCGAACAAATTTTTTGTCTTCTGCGGTTGACGTCTTGGCATAAGGAGCTGGGCTCCAAGCCTTCTTTTTACCTTCTGCGAAAACAGTGATGGCATCAGCGGCATCGAGGCGGGAATAGCCACGGAGATTTTCGGCAGATTGTCCCCAGCCTGGAAAGGCCAGGACGATGGGCCACTTTTTCTCCCCCGTGTAGTCCTTGGGCACGCTGAGGATAAAGGAACGGCCCGATGGCAGATTAACGGTGGTATAGCTTCCTGGCTCGGGTCCGCTTAGCGGTGCGGAGGTTGGAATCCCTAAGTTTTTCGTCTCAGTTGGGACTGCTTGGGGCGCGGAGTCGGGCGAGTCGGCCGAACATGATGCGCCGGCAACCGCAAGGAAACTCACTGCTACCGCACCAACTAGGGCCCGTAGCGACCTCACGTTCATCTCTGTCGTCCCTTCTGCCATGCGGTCCATAGTTGCTTATAGCGGCCACCATAATCTAACAGTTCGTGGTGACTGCCTTGCTCCACTACCCGCCCGTTATCCATCACGGCGATGCTATCGGCTCGTGCGGCTTGGTCTAAACGGTGCGCCACTATCAGTGCGGTTCGCCTACGGGTGACCTCTGTCGCGGCTTCTTCCAGAGCTTCCGCCCCCACCGAACCGGCCTCTGCGGTGGCCTCATCCATGATGACGATCTTGGGATCTAAAAGCAATATTCGCGCCAGCGCAAGCTGCTGTGCTGCTACTGGGTCAAGGTGGATTCCCCGAGCTCCAATGACCGCATCTAGGCCCTCCTCTAACCGCGCATACCACTGTGCGCCGACGCGCTGTAGTGCATCTTCCATTTGTGCGTCTGAGGCTTGCGGGGCGGCCAAGGACAAATCTTCGCGCAGGGTTCCTGAGAATACGTGAACCTCTTGGGAAATCATCGCTAAACGCGCCACCCTTTCGGAATCAGAAAGGGCCGAGACCTCTACTCCGTCCACCAAGACTGTTCCGGTAGCCGGGACTCGCAGTCCGGCCAGAAGAGCAGCGACCGTGGTCTTTCCCGCACCAGAGGCTCCCACTAAAGCTACGGTGTGTCCAGCGGGAAGCTTAAGGTTCACGTCTTGCACAGCCCAGCCGCCGTCATCGTAGCTGAAGCTCACTTCTTTTAATTCGGCAACTCCACCTGAGGCCGGGGCGCCGAAGTCTGGTACCGCCCGTGGTGGATCCATAACCACCCCAACTATCCGAGACAGGGAGGCATAGCCGGATTGAACGGTATCGACTACTCGCATCAATCCCATGAGCGGACCCCGCAAGCGAATGAGAAGGAGCATGGCCGCGGTGACGGCGCCAACGGTGAGCGCCCCAGCCTGCACCACCCAAAAGCTGATGACCAGACCGCATACCAACATGACTAGCTCAATGACCGTCATCCATAGCTGTAGGACCATCATTGTCCTTCGCGCGGCGTACCCTTTGTCCACCACCTGTGCGGAGGCACGTTCAATACCGGCATGCATCTGGTCTTCCATGCCAAAGGCGCGCACAGTCTTTCGCCCTCGAATTGCCTCCAGGAGCCTGCGTGCCCGTTCCGCCATGGCAGCGCGTTCGTCGGTATAGCGTTGTGGAGCGCGCTGCAGGTACTGGCGCGCAGCAATGAAATATAGCGGCGTAACTGCGCCTACTACCAGTAGGTATTGCCAATTGAGGCTAACTAGTGCCACCCCGGTGGTTGCGATGGCGAAGGCAGATTTCGCCAGCACGGGGACGGTCTCAGTTACGGCTGCCGATAGTTCTGCTACGTCGTCGGTCGAGCGAGAGACCAAATCCCCAGTGCCGGCTTCCTCCACACGGTGGGTAGGCAGGCGGAGAGCGGTAGAAACCATATCTTCGCGCAAAGCGGAGATCACGCGTTCGCTCTGGCGCGAAAGGACATAGAACCCTGCCGCGGAAAACAATGCCGAGACCGCGGCCACCAGAACTAAGGAAATACCAATGGGCACAATGGTGCCCTGAGTAATGACTGCGTCGACGATCTTTCCCAACAGGATGGGAATCGCTACATTGCTGCCGGCCCCTGCGGTAAGCAAGGCTAAGGCCGCTGCGGCTTGGCAGCGGGCGGCGGGGACATCGGAAAGCTGGCGACCCACTTCCTTACGCACTTGAGGCCAGGAGGCCGTAGGAAACCGCATCATAGCTCCGCTCCTACTGCTGCCCACGCCGGCGAGGTGGTGAAGAAAAGCGTGGGCTTAGGCCCGCGGTGATGCGCCACCCGCTGGGCAATTTCCTGCTCGGTCACCGAGTCCACGGCGGTTGTTGGATCGGCTAAAACTAAGATCTCCGCGTCCGCAGCAATGGCTCGTGCCAGCGCTACCCGCTGTTGTTGTCCGCCGGAGAGGTTTCGGCCGCCTTCTCCCACCTCGCGGTCCAACCCGCCCGGTATATCTTCCCCTGCAGCTACGAAGAGGGCCCGTTGTGCCCTTGCGCTATCCGGATGAATATTGTCCCGCACGGTCCCCTCAAAAAGCATAGTTTCGCGTGGAACAACCAAGAACCGCTCGCGCGGCAAGAAGATGAGATCCTCTGGAATAGGCTCGGGCACCACGTTGACCCCAGGAGCGAGGGCCGGAACCTGCGGTTCACTTTTCTCTACCCCGGGTGCGGCGAGGACGGCAATAATACGCTCTGCGCTTGCCTGTGCGGCCGCCCACCGCGAAGCGATATTTCGGCCCAGCATCGTCATCGGGGTGATAATGAATTGCGTGAGGCCGATAACCGTAATGAGTTCACCTACGCTCATCATGGAGTACATGGCCATCACGCCTGCACCAATGCCCACCGCAATGACATACACCGAGCCCACAATCTCCGTAGTCGCATTAAGTCGCGCGTGGGCAGCATTGGCCTCTACTGTTCGTTCGAAGGCAGCTTCAGACACCGTGGAATATCGGTTACTGACAGTGGCTACTGCACCCAGGCCCTTAAGGATCCGCAGGCCCTGGACCACATCGGTGGCCATGGAACTGGCCTTCGCCAACGCCGCTTGGCGGATTCCGGAACGCGTGCGCAGAGGCTTTGCCGCGCGCACTGAGCCCCACAGCATTAACGGCCCGCCACACAAAATGGCGATGCCTAAAGGCAGGTTAATACGGCTAGCCATGATCGCCACATACACAATGGCAGCGATCTCAGCGACGGGAAAGACCGTCATCATAACGGCATTCTGCACGCGCCGTGCGTCTGTGGAGGCGATGGCAAGCAGTTCGCCGGCGCTGCGGGGCTCGCCTGCAATGCCCCGCGGATCCTGAATCCTATCCGTGATGGCCATGCGAAGATCGTGCCCAATTACTAGCATGGCTCGCGCGTTGAGGCCGCGTCCGAACCATGCGGCTATGGCATTAAGGCCAAAAGCTACCCCCAATACCACTAGCCACATGCCTAGTCGGTCAACGTCTCCTTCCGAGACAGCTTCATCAATGGCATGTCCCACTATCACTGGAGTCGATCCGTTAAGCAGAAAAGATACAGCCATGCAGAGTGCAGCCGGCACGGTGAGGGATGGACGAGAAAAGACAGTCTTTAGCAGCCACCTGGGATCTGATGGTGCAGGAAGTGTCCTCATAGGCAGCCATTCTAATTCGCGGTAGGTTAGATGGGTTATGTCGACTCGCCGCCCCAATCCCAGCCACTTCCCTAGCTACCGCAAGCCCTCCACTAGACAAGGCCCTGGCTTCCGCGATGCCGCACAACGCACCGCTTCCGCTCAGGCCTTCCGTCACGGCGCGAGCGCCTATCACGATGTGCGCCCCGGCTATCCGGACGAGGTCTCTGCCCTTATCGCTGACGCCCATACCGTTGCCGATATCGGGGCCGGAACTGGAAAACTCACCGCGTCCCTCCCCAATGCTCAGGTTTTTGCGCTAGAGCCTTCCGCCGATATGGCCGGAATCCTCGCAGCGCACCTCCACCTGCCAGTCCTTCGTGCTACGGCCGAAAACACCGCGCTTGCCGACGCCTCCTTAGACGCCGCCTGCCTCGCCCAAACCTGGCACTGGGTCGGCGTACCAGCCGCTTGTGCAGAGCTTGACCGCGTCCTCGCGCCGGGCGGGAAGATTCTCCTGGTGTGGAACACGCTTGATGTCAACGCGGACCCCTGGATCCTGCGGCTCTCGCGCATAATGCACTCTGGCGACGTGCACAAACCGGGTTTTTACCCCACCTACACCGCACCGTGGGTTTTAGACCGTGAACTGCGGTTGACCTGGGAACACGAACTTACCCCCGAGCAGCTTCACCAGCTGATGCACACCCGCTCCTACTGGTTGCGCAATGGCGAAACCATCCACGAACGCATGACCCACAACCTGGATTGGTACCTCTACGAGCACATGGGGTTTAAACCGGGGCAAAAACTACGCATCCCGTACCGCACGGACGCCTTCGTGTTGGTACGGGATTCGGATTAGAGCAGGACCTGCGCCAGGAGCGAGCCCACCACGCAAGAGGTGAAGACCGAAATCGCTCCAGGCACAAGGAAGGAGTGATTGATGACGAACTTGCCAATGTGGGTGGTGCCCGTGCGGTCGAAGCCGATGCAGGCAAGGTCCGAAGGGTAGGTTGGCAAAATGAAATAGCCATAGGCTGCGCCGTAGAAACCAACGATAATGGCGGGATCGATGCCGAGCTGCAGGCCAATCGGAGCGATGGCAACCAATGCGGCGGCCTGGGAGTTGACCAGCTTGGACACGATGACCAATACCACCGCGTAGGCCCACGGGGCGGCCTCCACCACGGACCCGAGGTTGGACTCCAGGGCATCGATGTGGGCTTGGAAGAAGGTATCTGCCATCCACGCCACACCGAAGACAGAGAATACTGCCGTCATACCAGCCTTAAACACTGGAGTGGACGCGATCTTCTTCGGGTCAGCCTTGCAGCTGAGCAAGATGATTGCGCCGGCAACAAGCATGACCATCTGGATAACCAGGTTCATCGAAAGCGGGCTCAACTCGCCATCATCACCCGGGACGAGGGGGCGCAGGAATTCAAACGCACCGAGCGCCACCACGCTGGCAATAGCCAAAAGGAAGATAACCACCGCGCGTTTTGCTTCTGGCGAAAATTCCTCATCCAGAAGCGACCCGGTGGACTGGTGAATGCTCTCTGCAAACTCCGGATCCTTCATTCGCTCCTGGAAAGCCGGGTCCTCGTCCAAATCCTTTCCGCGGCGCAGCGACCACAGCGAGGCAAGAATGACACCGGCAAGCGAGGCGGGCATAGCCACCATGAGGATCTGCGGAATAGAATAGGCGTGATCGATAGCGCCGGCATTTTCCGCGATGATAGATGCTAGGGACACGGTGGCCACAGATACTGGCGAGGCCGTAATACCCATCTGAGCCGACGTTGATGCCACGGCCATAGGACGCTCTGGGCGGATGCCCTTCTTCAGGGCAATATCCTCAATGATCGGAAACATCGTGTACACCACGTGGCCCGTACCGCACAGTACCGTCAGGAACCAGGTGGTCAGCGGCGCAAGGATGGTAATACGCTCTGGGTGCGCGCGGAGAAACTTCTCGGCAAATTGCATCATCACTTCCAGGCCGCGCGCCTGTTGCAAGGTAGCCGCGCAACCGATGACCGCAATGATGGTCAGCATCACAGATACCGGCGGCTCACCCGGGGCAAGGCCGAAGACAAAGACCATCAGCATCAAACCGATGCCGGAAATAAGTCCTAATCCGATGCCACCATATCGAGTGCCCAGAAGCAGGGCACTGAGAATGATGATGACTTGGAGTACGATGGCCAGAATTGAATCTGGCGCAATGACGCTGGCTAGCATGCTGAGCCTTCCATCACGAGAGAATTATTAACTGGTTATATCCTATCCAGACCCACATGATCGGACATAAACGGAAAGGCGAGCGAATTCTCACACCGTGTCCGGTACAACAATCGCTCGCCTGAGTGCTATAATCCCAGCGTAACGGGCATACTGCTAGCGCTTCTTGCCGCGCCTCTCCCTCACTCGCACTGCGATGCGGATGGGCGTTCCGTGGAAACCAAACCGCTCGCGGAACTTCCGCTCAAGGTAGCGGCGATACGCCGCGTCCAAGAAGCCCGTCGTAAACAAGACGATGGTCGGCGGCTGAGTCGAGGCCTGCGTGGCGAACAATACGCGCGGCAGACGGTTATTCTTCATCGGCGGCGGATTAGCCGCGATAGCCTCACGCAACCAGTTATTCAACTGGCCCGTGGACACACGCTGATCCCAGCTTTCCAGTGCCTCAATCATGGCCGGCTCCAGCTTCTGCAGCGCGCGGCCTGTTTCCGCAGAGATATTCACACGCGTGACCCACGGCAAGTGGCTCAGCTGCTGATCAATCTCGCGGTCTAAGTAATAGCGGCGATCCTCATCCATGAGGTCCCACTTATTAAACGCAATGACTAGGGCCTTGCCGGCTTCGAGCACCATATTGAGCACGCGCTGGTCTTGCTCGGAGATCTCCTCAGAGGCGTCGATAAGCATGATGCAGACCTCGGCAGCATCGATAACGCCGCGAGTGCGCAAGGACGCATAGTACTCATGCCCCTGCGCGTTCTTCACCTTTTTGCGCAGGCCCGCAGTATCAATAAATTTCCACAGCTGCTCATCCAGCTGCACTAGAGAGTCAACCGGATCCACGGTGGTTCCTGCGACGTTGTCGACCACGGAGCGCTCCTCGCTGGTGAGCTTATTCAGCAGCGAGGACTTGCCCACATTAGGCTTGCCCACCAATGCGACGCGGCGAGGGCCGGAGGTAATCGCGGTCTGCCGAGGTTCTTCAGGGAAGACCCGCAAAATCTCATCGAGCACGTCCGCACCACCGCGGCCATGCTGGGCGGATACGGGCCACGGATCGCCCAAGCCCAAGGCATAAAATTCCGCCATATCCGCGTACTGATTATCGGAATCGAACTTATTCGATACCAAAATCACTGGCACAGGCGATTTCTGCAGACGGCGAGCCATGACCTCATCCGTCTCCGTGATGCCCACCTTAGTGTCCACCACCATAACGATGACATCGGCGGTTTCCATGGCTACTTCTGCCTGGCGGGCAATCGCCGCATGGATACCCTTCACGTTGGGATCCCAGCCACCAGTGTCCTGCACCAAAAAGCGCTGGCCATTCCAGTCTGCTACGTAGGAAATTCGGTCACGAGTAACGCCTGGGTGGTCCTCTACCACCGCTTCGCGGCGGCCAAGGAAACGGTTGACCAAGGAGGACTTGCCCACATTTGGGCGACCGACTACGGCCACCGTGCACAAAGCTTCTTCGGTGTGATCATCGGACTCCACGCCAAAGGCACGGGAGAGTTCTTCCCACTCCTCTTCGCTCAGAGGCTCTTCCGCGTGCGAATCGTCGCCATAATCAGCCTCACCAAATTCCGAGTCATCGAAGTCATAGTCGAATTCCTCGGTATTGAAATCATCGGCGGCCCAACCAGGAGAGGCTTCTACCACCTCATCATCGAACTTACCGGCCGGGTAATGGAACTGAGTCTCCGACTCTTCCTGGGGATCGTGATTAGTCATTGGCAGACTCCTTTACCACGTTAATCAGAGCTTGCAGAACATCCTCTGGGCTCATATTGGAGGTATCGACTAGGGTTGCGTCTTCCGCTGGGCGCAGTGGTGAGGCCTTGCGGGAAGAATCCGCAGCGTCCCGGCGCTGGACATCCGCAAGTACCGTCTCGTAATCCGAAGCGATGCCCGCCTTTTCATTCTGGGCTTGGCGGCGCTGCGCGCGGACCTCGGCAGAGGCAGTCATGAATGCCTTTGCGGGGGCGTCGGCAAGCACCACAGTGCCAATATCGCGCCCTTCTACAATCGCGCGGTGAGCCTCGCGGGCAAGCTTGCGCTGCAGCGCAACCAGATTCTCGCGCACCTCCGGAATAGCAGATACGGCGGACACGTTACGAGTGACTTCGTCTTCTCGAATAACGCGCGAGACGTCCTCGCCGCCGAGGAGAACTTCGGTGGAGTCCGGGTCATCGGATACCCCTAAGGGCAGATTGGCCGTAGCCGCAATAACCGCGGCGGTGTCAGCAGGGTCGACGCCTTCACGCAGCACCGCAAGCGTTGCCACTCGGTACATCGCACCAGTGTCGACGTACTTTGCATTCAGTTGCTTGGCCAGCGCACGGCACGTGGTCGACTTTCCAGTTCCAGATGGGCCATCCACGGCGAGGATGAGACCCTCATTCGGCATATTAGAAATCATTACATCTCCACCGCCTTGTATAGGCTAGTCAGCTCGCTGGAGTTGAGGGCACGCAGACCGCCAGGCTTCATATCACCCAGCTGAACCGTATGCAGCTTGGTACGCACCAGGCGCTGCACGGGGAAGCCCGCTTCCTTCAACATGCGGCGCACGATATGTTTACGGCCTTCGTGCAGCTCAAGACGCACCAGAGAATACCCCTGGTTGGTATCAACTACCTGCGCAAAATCGGCCTTTGCCACTCCGTCTTCCAGCTCGATGCCTTCCTTGAGCTGTCGCACGAGCTTCCTATCGGCCTCGCCCAATACGGTGGCGAGGTAGGTCTTGGTCACCTCGTACTTGGGGTGCATCAAGCGGTTGGCTAACTCGCCATCATTAGTGAGGATGAGCAGGCCTTCCGTATCGGCGTCGAGGCGGCCGACATGAAAGAGTCGTTGGCCAGCTGCGACCTTTTCTGACACCACGTCACCCACGCACGGGCGCCCCAGGTCATCGGACATGGTGGACTGCATGCCGCGCGGCTTATTGAGCACAAAGTATTCGTGTTCCTCATTGACGTTGACGCGCACGCCGTCCACTCGAATGACGTCGACGGAGGGGTTTACCTTGACGCCTTGCTTGGCGATGATCTTGCCGTTGACCTCAACTCGGCCGGCATCGATAAGGATTTCTGCGTGGCGGCGGGAAGCGACGCCTGCCTTGGCGAGCACCTTTTGGAGGCGCTCTCCCTTGGGCTTGTCTTCATCGACTAGCCAATCGGCACCCAATTCGCGGGCTACGGATTCTGCAGTAGCCTTCTGCTTTTTCTTTGACACATGCTGGTGACGGGCCGGCTTGGCATTGGAGACAATGATGTCACTGTCTCGCTGCTTCTTATCCGGTGTGCCGTCACGGCGAGCGGGAGGAGTCACGTACGTGTCCTTTTCTCTCGAAGATATGAAATTACCTGGGCAATCCTACCCCACGCTAGTACTCTTCGTCGATCGCCTCTACGTCAGGCAACAGCGGTGCCAAGTCTGGCAGGCGCTCCAAAGAATCGATCCCCAATAACTCGAGGAATAATTCCGTTGTCTCGTACCGGTGCGCGGCGCCCTCAAAATCATCCTGCGGCAGCTCCCGGACCAACCCGCGCAGGTTAAGGGTCCGCATTACGCCATCGACATTGACGCCGCGAACCGCCGCCACCTGCTGGCGAGTAACGGGCTGACGGTAAGCCACTACCGCCAAAGTCTCTAGGGCAGCACGGGAGAGTTTGGTTTGGGCGCCATCCAAAAGAAATTCTTCCACTGCCCCGGCATTTTCGGTGCGCGTATAAAAGCGCCACCCCTCTTGAGTCTCGCGCAGGTCGATACCAGAACCGCGACTATCCAACTCCCGCTGAATAGAACGCAAGCAATCACTAACGACGTCCCTTTCTGCCCCCAGCGCACGCGCCAAAGACTCCACAGGGGCTGGGGAGTCGAGCACGAGCAATATGGACTCAAGACGGGAACGCAGCTGCGAGATAAGTGGAAGATCCATAGCGCCCGAGTTTACTGGAGAAGAAAATATTGCTGAAAATTCTCCAAATCACTTTCGGTTCCGTCTGTGACGCGTGTAACATATTGTCATGGAAACTATCACTCGCACCGACAGACTCATCCTCATCCCGCTGTCCGCCGCAAATACCGAAGAGACCCACAAGGTCTACAGCGACGGACGCATCTGGAGCCACCGCCCCAACGGGCGCTTCGCCGATATCCGCACCACCCGCGCACTCGCACAAGCATCCTCCCAGTCATGGGATGCCCACCACTTCGGGCCTTGGGCCGCCTATTTGCGCCATAACCCTTCGGAATTCGTCGGCGTTGGCGGCGCCATCTTCGTCGAAGATGGAAACTTCTGGGACATCAAATACCGCCTGCGCCCCGCCCATTGGGGTTCAGGCTTTGCCACAGAGATCACCTCGGCGGGGTTAAAGAGTATCCGCCAAGTTGATCCCGACTCCCCCATCACGGCCCGCGTTACGACAAACCACCCGGCAGCCATCCGGGTCATCGAAAAGCAAGGGCTCCAACAGGTATGGGAAGGGCGCCGCATAGGCACCGAGGACAACCCCGAGGAACCAGACGTACGTGTCTACTCAGACCGCGAGCTCTCCCCCGAGACGCTGAAATTCATCCAGCAGCGCCGTTAGTCCCAGTTCGCTGCGGCAACTACCGCTGGGTCAACATCTAGGCCTGTCCACGATAGGTCCAGCTGACCCAGCGCTTCTTCTTGTTGTGCATCAACCGCCTTGGCTTTGTACAACTCCAACAGGGCCAAGAAACGCCCCACTACCTGCATAGAAACCGTACAGTCGCGGGTTAGTGCACCAAAGCTGGTCCATTGACCTGCGCCGAGTAGCTTGAGTGTTTCCAAAATCTTGCCGGCCTGCTCTGGTACCGATACTGCTACGGCGTGCACGTGACCGGTTGCCACCTCCTCCGGCGGCTTGGGACGGAACACGCCCGCCGCTAGCTCGGCAAAACTGGCCGGCGTATGGCCGAGCGAAACTGGAGGCAAAAGTTCCGCAAACTTCTCCTCGATGGAAACCGCACGCGGATAGCTGCGCTGCGCCTCGCGCTGCCACACGGCGAATTGGTCCGCTGCTTGCTTATAAGCCTTGTACTGCAACAGACGGGCAAAAAGGAGGTCTCGCGACTCCAGCAGTTCCAAGTCTTCAATATCGTCGACATCACCGCGCGGCAGAAGCCGCGCCGCCTTCAAATCCAAAAGCGTGGCTGCCACCAATAAAAAATCAGTGGTCTCATCCAGATCAGCAGATGCGCCCAACTGGCGTGTATACGCCACAAATTCGTCCGTTACTTCTGACAGCGCAACCTCCGTCACGTCCATCTTCTTGGACTGAATAAGCTGCAATAGCAGGTCAAAAGGGCCTTCAAAATTTCGCAGTGCAATGCGAAAGCCCGTAATCTCCGGCTGGGTCACGATACCTTAAACGGTCGAGCGCTCGATGACCTCTTTGGCCAGGTTCCGGTACTGCTGTGTGGCCGGGGAGCTGGGTGCCCAGGTAGTAATCGGCTCTCCGGCTACCGAAGTCTCTGGGAATCGAACAGTCCGGGTAATGACTGTGTCAAAGACCTTATCGCCAAAGTAATCCACCACTCGGGACATCACTTCTCGGGCGTGCTTGGTCCGGCGATCGAACATGGTCACTAGGATTCCCATGACCTCAAGGTCAAAGTTAATGCGATCAGAAACCTTCTCCACGGTATCGGTCAACAGCGCCAAACCGCGCAGGGAGAAGAACTCGCACTCCATAGGGATGATCACACCCTGTGAGCAAGCAAGGGCGTTGACGGTAAGCAAGCCCAAGGAGGGCTGGCAGTCAATAATGATGAAATCATAATCGCGGCGCACCGGACGCAAGGCGCGGGCAAGGGTGTGCTCGCGACCGACTTCATTGACCATCTGAATTTCCGCGGCGGAAAGGTCGATATTCGCCGGCACCAGATCCAAGCCCGGTACCCCAGTGTGCTGGATAGCGGAATGAATAGAAGTGTGACTATCGAGCATCACGTCATAGATGGTGTCCTCGATATCGTCATGCGTGAGCCCGAGACCCGCCGAAAGCGCACCCTGGGGGTCAAGGTCAACCAAGAGGACTTTACGGCCGTATTCCGCCAAGCAGGCACCCATATTGATGGTTGAGGTGGTTTTACCTACGCCACCCTTTTGGTTACACATCGAAATGATGGTGGCCGGCCCATGTTTTTCCAAGGGTGCGGGTTCCGGTAACTCACGGATAGGACGACCGGTCAGCCCCACCTCTACGTCAGAGGCAGAAAATAGACCCTCTTCGCTCACAGTCACACCTGCTTCCTTGACGCCAAGTTCCGGACCATGACACTTGGCTTAGGGTTGATTACAACGTTGTCATTAAAGCGTACCCGTTACAGGTTAAAAGTACCGAGACTTAGTCTATATCAAGTGTTTAGCGTTGACTGGAACGGCGTTTGCGGATTGCCACCAGAGCTATGAGCGCGATGAGTACCGCCGCAGCTGCCCCTCCAATAATCCAGCCCAAATGTGAGCCGCCGTCTTCTTCTTTGGGTTCCTTTCGCTGGCGCTCATCGAGGTTTTCCGCGGCGGATTGATAGTTAGGGTCCTGTAGGGTGACGATGAGTGCGGCCCCAGAACCGTCATTGCGAAGCAACTGCATGATAAAGGGATTATCAGGCGCCTCGCCCTCCGGATAAGTCAAGGTGAGGGTTCGAGAAGAGGCATCCACGTCACGCTTTACGCCTTGGATGATATTGCCCTCGCCATCGAGGTAACGCAGCGTGACGTCGTTTTCTTGCGTGTCCTTGAACTGCTGGTAGAGGTCAAAGGCCTGCTTGAAGCCCATCTTCGCGGTAATAGTATTGCCTTCGATTTTGGATTCAAGGTTGACGTATTCCGCGCCTTCAAGGTTGGCTTCCCCAGCAGGCTTGCGCTCCGGCTTTTCACCTGGAACAACCGGCAAGTTGCTATTTTCCTTCGACGGCGCGGGCTTGCCATCTCCGCTCTCGGCATCTTTTCCTGCTGGAGCATTGTCACCTCCAGTCGGCTTATCAGAGCCCGAATCCGGCGCTGGAGCTGGGGCCGGTCCGCCTTCCGCGCCATCAATTTCTTCCTGAATGTCCTCCTGCGCAACCGACCCATCGGCTACCAGCGTCAGGGTCGCATTCATGCCTTGGGCGGAGACAGGAACCGAGACTTGGCCGCCTTCTGCTGGGGCGGTGATGGTAGCGGAGGTACCAGAGGCAGACACGCTCCACCCATCGCCGGAGTAGCTAGCTTCGGCCGGCACGGGCAAGCTTACAGTCGTGGTCTGGCCGGCAGGAACCGAAATGGGAGCGGCAATAGCAGCCTCTACTTCCGGCGGCAGCTGGGCGTGTGCCACCGCTGGGAAAAACAAGGCGGTAGATAGCACCGCACCAGCTACACGAGTTGAAAACATATAGGTCCTTTCTTAGGCACGGGGATGCGCAGTGCGCCACACCTCGCGCAAGGAATCGGCAGTGACGTGAGTATATATTTGCGTTGTTGTCACCGAGGAATGTCCCAGCAATTCTTGCACGGTGCGCACATCTGCGCCGCCTTCAAGCAGGTGCGTCGCAAAAGAATGCCGCAACGTGTGCGGAGAAATGGACTTTCCCAATTGCGCCCGCTGCGCTGCCGTCTTCAACACAGTCCATGCACTTTGACGCGATAGAGCCCCACCGCGGGTATTGAGAAACAGCGCCGGCGTCTTCCCTTTGCTCAGCGCTGGACGAGCCCGCACCAAGTAGGCATCGAGAGCCTGGCGGGCATGCGAGCCCACTGGCACAATCCGCTCTTTGTCTCCCTTGCCCCGCAGGCGTATTACCTCTTGCGCGGCGGACACGTCATCAACGTTCAGGGAAATAATTTCCGAGATTCGCGCGCCGGTGCCATAGAGCATCTCCAGCAGGGCACGGTCGCGCACATCTACTGGGGTCTCAGTAGTAGTCGCTTCAATGAGGGCGGTGACCTCGCCTACCGATAATGTCTCAGGCAAATGCTGCCCGGTTGACGGAGGAGTTACCTCAACCGCGACATCGACGTCCACTACGCCCTCTGACACGGCAAATTTATGCAGTCCGCGAGCAACGATGAGCGCTCGGTTGGCTGAGGATACAGCCATGTGTGAGCGCAGGTCTTTAAGATAAGCCTCCACCATCGGTCGCGTCACCGACCGCAAATCCTCTACCCCGTTCTCCCCCAGCCAGGCAAGGTAGCGGTGGACATCGCGGCGATAGTTGCTCAAGGTATTGGCGGAAACGCCGCGCTCGACTGCTAGATGATTAAGCCACGTCTGCGCTATGCCTTCGAGCGCACTCACAGCTGCTTTAGGTCCGCGCCCGTGCGGCGGGAGCTCATTGAGGTCGGTCGAAGGTCGAACGGCTCCTCCACACTGCGGGTTCCCTTGCCGCCGCGCAGTACCGCGTAGGCCGCCAAGATGCCGCTACAGGCGATGGAATTGACGATGTCACCGCGCAGTACCTTGTCAACGGCCTCATCGAGTCCCACCCAGGCGATTTCCATATCGGCTTCTTCGTCACCGGTAGCCTCCATCCGGGGGACGTCGGAAAGCTCCGAGGCAAGGAATACGCGAACCGCCTCCTCGCAGAAACCCGGCGAAGTCACAAGGTCTGTCAACACGGACCATGTCTGCGCGCTTAGGCCGGCCTCCTCCTGCAATTCACGCTGGGCGCCGGTCAGCTCATCCTCACCGCGAACGTCGAGCAATCCCGCCGGAAGTTCCCACAGACGATTTCCCACGCTGTGGCGGTACTGATACACCATCGCAATACGCTCGTCTGAATCCACTGCCACAACGGCCACAGCACCGAGGTGCTCGATTACTTCACGGGAGGCAGAAACGCCACCGGGCATGACTACCTCGTCGCGGCGCAGGGCAATAATCGGGGCTTCAACAAGCAGCTGCGAATCAAGCACCTTGAAATCATGCGCCATGGCCTATTCCTTTCCCGGCAAGGCGGAGTCAGCAGTTTCGGTGGCGCCATAGTGACCCTGGCCACCATCAAGTTGTTCTTGGGTGGCCAGAATGACCGCAATGCGCTCCACTGCCCGTTCGGTGCCATCGACCGTGGACAGCTCCGCGTCCTGATCACGCACCTGGGCTAGCGCCTTATCATCCTGAGTCTGCTTGGTGCGCCCGCTCAACACCACGGACCCATTGACATCATCCAAACCGGTGGCAAATTCTGCCAGCGCGGTAGACGGATAGCCTCGCAGGCCACTGCCGGAGACCACGACGATGGCCTGCGCAGGCACGATGGTGCCGTCCTCGTAATCAATAAAGCCTTCGTCGCGCAGCTTATGGAGCACGTCTGCACGCTCGTCTACCGATGCCAAAGGCTTCGTGCTCTCAGGATCCATAGACAGCGCAGTACCCAGGACCTCACCACTGAGGGCTCCTGCAGAATCCAAGTCCTTGATATCTGCCTTCTTGGGCGCAATATCTTTCAAGATGGGAAGCAGCTTGTCCTTAGTTTCGGGGCGCAGGAAGTCCTTGCTCAGCTTAATCTCGCCGGCCTCCGTGGCATCGGAAGACTCCAAGAGCTTCCAAATCGCGTCCACGTCTCCGCCATTGGCGTCATCGGTGGTCACGATGAGCACTGGGCGCTGCGACAATGTCCCGTCAACCAGTTCCGCGCCAGAATCGGCCACGATTTTGTCGCTGGCCTCATTCTGGGTCTGCAGAATCTTATTGTCTTGGACCACCTTGCGGTGCTCCTCGCGTATCGGATCGTCGTCCGCCATGCTGGTGGTCAAGTTCGGCGCAATCACTAGAGCGCCTAAGGCTACGCCTACCGCGGCGCCGAAGCCCAAGCCTGCTACGAGCTCAGTCTTTGCCATGCCTTATGCGCCTCCGAAGAGGCTAGACCAGGTTTCGCTAAGGTTGCTGGCAAAGTCCTGGCTGCCGCCGAAACCGACGATGAGGATGACTGCCGCAATGGCAACCAGGATTCCCAGTACTGCCCACAACCAGCCGAGGTTGGAGGACGGCGCACTGTAGAGATTGATCACTGCATCGGCGTCTACCACCTTCGTACCGGCCTTGAGGCGAGACAGCACGGCCGAGGGGTTGGTGCGGTCAGCAAAGATATCATCGAGGTCTACCCCACCGCCGGCCTGCACGATGAGATCCGCGCCGTGGTAATCAGCAAAGAGCAGGCCTAGGTCGGTACCTGAGTGTGTTGCTGCGGGGAAAGTCATCGCGCCGATGCCGAGGTCCTGGATGCGGTCGAGGCCTTCTACCTCCCCTTCCGGGTTCGCAGGAACGATTACGCGGGCGCCGCAACGCAAAGCTTCATCGCTCACGCCATTGGGATCCCCGATAATGAAATCTGGCTTATACCCTTGGGCCAGCAAGGAATCTGCCGCCGTTCCCACTGCGACCAGCAGCGGCTCATACTCGCGAATAAAGTTGCGCAGCTGCTTGAGCTGTTCGCGGTGCCTATCGGTAGGCGAAAAGAGGACAACCTTCCGGTCGGCGATTTCGGAACCGGAAGCAGGGACGCCGAGACCGTCGATAAGCAGCGGGCCTTCCGAGTTAATGAAATCAATGGAATTGCCAAAGAAGGATTCCATATGGTCAATCAGCGCGCCCTGCGCCGCGGTGAAGTTCTTTTCTGCTCGCTCGCGGGTTACCACGCGGCCGGTGCCGAGTGCTTTATCGCCGCTAAAGACGGTGCCGTCTTCCCCGATGCGCGCCTTTTTACCCTCTTTGAACTCGGAAACAAAGGACTGTCCCACGCCTTCAAGGAGGGTAATGTCAGCGTCAAGCAACATGTGCGGGCCATAATTAGGGACCGTGCCGGTAGAAAATTCCGCCACGTTAATGACGGCGGAGGGCTTAAGGTCTACGAGAATTTGAGCCTCGTGGCGAGAGATATTGGCCACATCAATTACGGCGACATCGCCTTCACTAAACTTTTTCATCCCCTTAGCGCCTGGAGTGCAATCGCGCAGTGCACCAGGCTGCTCGGGGTTACGGGAAAACAGAGCCATGAGCCCTATTGTGGCGTGATTATGGTTTCGAGTGGGCGAGGCGCGCGGAAGCTTCTTCCTGCGCGCGGTCAAAAAGCTCCTGCGCGTGCGCGCGGCCGGTCTCGGTATCGTCCAACCCCGCCAGCATGCGAGCCAGTTCCTCCACGCGCTCCTCCTGTGACAGCTCGGCCACGCCAGAGGTAAATTTCTCCTTCGATACATGCAGGTGAGCATCAGCATACGCGGCCACCTGCGGCAAGTGGGTCACCACAATCACTTGATTATGCACCGCCAAGCGCGCCAGGCGGCGGCCAATCTCTACCGCTGCGCGCCCGCCCACGCCGGCATCGACCTCATCGAAGACTAAGGTGGCGCCGTCCTCGTCTGCCAGCACGACCTCCAAGGCCAGCATGACACGGGAGAGTTCGCCGCCCGAGGCAGCAGAGGCAATCGGCTTACCATTCAACTGCAGCTCGGCCGCGTCTGCGCCGGACTTAGAATATTTCGCCTGCGTAAGCTCGACCGTCAGCGTCGAATTCGGCATGGCCAAGCCGTGGAGCTCCTGCGTTACCTGCTCACCCAGAGCCTTCGCCGCTTTCCGACGCCCCTTTGTCAGTTCCCCTGCCCGCTCAATCATCACCGCTTCAGCGTCTTTGACCTGCTTTTTTAGCTCCTCCAGGGCTTCTGTGGAGGTATCCATGGACTCGAGTTTTGCCGCTGCCTCATTGCGCCAGGCTACGACGCCATCAATATCCCCCGCGTACTTCCTAGTCAACGTGCGCAATTCCTGCTGCCGCTGGAGGGACTTTTCCAACAGGTGTGGGTCCGCCGGAAGTCCGGCTAGATACCCACCGAGCTCGCCGGAGATATCGCCCAACTGCGTCGAGATCTCGCTGAGCCGTTCGCCCAAGGCCGCCAGTTCCTTATCGGTGGACCCCGCCAAGGCAGAAACCGCCCGGCCTAGCAGTGCCGAGGCGGCCTCTTCCAGTTCCTCGGTACCGTCGATGGAAGCCAACGCGATTTCCGCGGACTCGCGCAGCCCATCGACGTCTTGCAGCTTGCGAACCAGCTGCACCAGTTCCTCGTCCTCGCCGGGTTCTGGGGCGATGCCATCGATCTCATCGACGGCGAATTGCAGGCGGTCAACCTCCTGCGCCAACTCGCGGCGCTGCTCCGTACGCCGCTTATAGTCCTTGGCGAGACTGCGCCACTGTTTGAAGGCCTCGGTATAGCGCTCCCGCACACGCGCCAATTTCGGATCCGCACGATCAACCGCACCCAGTTGTTCCTCGGGCGCGAGCAAACGCAGCTGATCATTTTGCCCGTGGACCGTAATAAGCTCGCGCGCGAACTCGCCCAGGGTTGCAGCCGGCACCGCACGGCCGCCTAAATAGGCCCGCGATCTTCCGGCGGCGGAAACCGTGCGTGAAACGATATACTCGCCATTTTCGTCGGGCTCACCGCCAACCGACTCCACCAATTCGCGGATAGAATCCTTTGCCGAGGAAAAATGCCCTTCCACGGCGGCCTTTTTCGCGCCATCGCGCACCCGGGAGGCATCCGCGCGACCACCGGCTAAGAGCCTCAAACCAGTAACCACCATGGTCTTACCCGCACCGGTTTCACCGGTAAGCACGGTAAGGCCCGCGGATAGTTCCGCAGAGCTCTGGCTAATGACGCCCAGATCATTGATGGAAATATCGACGAGCACTACTTCTCCTTCGGCCCGCGCCACCCTTCTACGGGCAGGCGCAGCTTCGAGACTAGACGGTCAGTAAAAGGTTGGTCATCCAAGCGTACCCACCGCACCGGACGCGCGCCTCGCACGACCTCCACACGAGCTCCTGGGGGCATTGCTAGCTCACGAAAACCGTCCAAAATCACGGTCGCCGGTGTCGTACGCATAGTTGATTCGACGGCTACTAAAGAATTGGGAGATACAACCAATGGCTTGGTAAACAGCGCATGCGCGTTATTCGGTACTACCAAAATCGCATCGAGAGAGGGCCACAGCACTGGGCCGCCAGCCGAAAACGCATAGGCGGTGGATCCGGTGGGAGTGGAGATCAGCACCCCGTCACAGCCGAAGGACGACACCGGCCGCCGGTCAACCTCCAAGATGGCATCTAGCACGCCGGATCGGTTTTGGTTTTCTACCGAAGCCTCGTTCAAAGCCCAGCTGCGGTTGAGAAGGGTCCCTTCCTCATCAAAGATAGTGACATCGATGGTGAGTCGATCCTCAATGCGGTACCTCTTATCTATGACCCGCACTAGGGCCTGATCTAGGGATTCGACCTCCCACTCGGCCAGAAACCCCACGTGGCCTAGATTAATGCCCAGCACCGGAATATCTACGGCACGCGCCATGTCGGCGGCACGGAGGAAGGTTCCATCGCCGCCTAAAACCAACACTAATTCGCACCCTGCGGCCGCATCTTCAGTGTGAGGCACATGCTTTAATCCTGGCAGTACCTTCTCGTCCGCGCACACTCGAACAGTAATTCCCGCACTTTGTAGGAGTTCTGCCGCACGCGACGTAGCCTCCAGGTTCTGCTGACGGTTGGCATGAGGCACCAACAGGATCTCACGTGTCATTGTGGGCCTTCCTCGACTGCGCGGTCAATCATTTCTTCCACTCTAGCCAGATCTGTTGGCTGACCGTCCTTTTTCAACCACAGGAAGTACTCCACATTGCCGCTTGGCCCAGGCAGAGGGGATGCAACAGCCCCATGCATGCTAAGCCCCAGGGACAACGCAAATTCAGCGACTTCCCTAGTAACTTCTTTACGCAACTCCGGCGAACGAACCACTCCACCGCTTCCGAGGCGCTCTTTGCCCACTTCAAATTGCGGCTTCACCATAGGCAACAACCAAGCGCCGTCCTTCAGACAATCCACAATGGCCGGCAAAACCAAGCGGAGGGAAATGAAGGACAAGTCGCCTACCATGCCATCGCAGGGGCCGTCGGTAAGCTCCAGCGTTACATTCCGGATATTCGTACGGTCTAAAACGGTTACGCGATCATCGTTTTGCAGGCGCCATAGCAGCTGCCCATAGCCTACGTCGACAGACAGCACTTCCTGCGCACCGTGTTCAAGGCACACGTCCGTAAAGCCACCGGTAGAAGCGCCGGCATCGAGGATGCGGCCGTTCATGTCGACGTCGAACGCCGCCAAGGCGCCCAAAAGCTTGTGAGCGCCACGTGAAGCCCACTTGTCTTCTTCGGCTTCCTCTACCTTGATGGAAACCTCGGGCTCTACTATCGACGCCGGCTTGTGCGCCTTGAAGCCACCAACCGTGACACGGCCGGACTTAATCATCTCCCGTGCCTGCTCACGTGACCGCGCAATCTTTCGGCGCACCAGCTCCGCATCTAACCTACGACGTTGTGGGGGCATTAATTCTCCTGCAATGCATCGCGCAACACATTGTGAGCGCGATCAAGCTGATCTACTTCAGCGGCCAAATCCGCTGCGTCTTCTCCAAGGATCTCTGCTACTTCCGCATCGATCTCTGCCGGCTCCTTAACGGCTCGAAAGTCGTGCGGCTTTACCGCCATTGCGCAACAACCTTTTCCGCACGCTCGCTACGCGGCTGAATATAGCGCGGCGGCGACGGCATGGCCCATGCAACTTCCAACACGGTGCGCAATGCCTGAACGGAGGTAGACTTTTCGTCGCCGCCCTCAAGCAGAAGGTCATGGCCATCGCACCGCGCCGTAAATCCACCCTGTGCTCCGGGACGAGCAACGGAGACAGGAAGGGCCAGCTCGTGCATTCCTGCGCCAATGAAGTTGGGGCGTGCCTCCACAGGTGCCTCAATCAGCTCCAGCTCACCAGAAACGCCGGTGAGCACATGGAAGGTATCCATTGCAGCAGAGTTACCACCTGCAATATCAGTATCTAGACGGTCGCCCACAGCAAGTGGCTTCTTCGCACCGATTTGCTTTGCCGCAAAAGTAAACATGGCCGGCTCGGGCTTGCCAGCAGATACCGGCTCTACCCCGGTGGCTGACTGGATGGCGGCAACCAGAGAACCATTTCCCACAGCAAGACCTCTCTCAATTGGCAGAGAGGTATCGAGATTCGAAGCAAAGAACTTGGCTCCCTGGCGGATGGCCAAGGCACCTTCAGTCAAGTGCTCCCAGCCAACCGAGCGGTCAAAGCCTTGCACTACGGCAGCAGGCTTGTCATCGGCGCTGGAGACTACCTTAAAGCCCATGTCGCGGGCCAAGTCACGGAGGGAATCGGCACCGATGACAAGCAGCTTCGCCCCAGCTGGGACCTCTTCCGCCGCTAATTGAAGAACCGCTTGCGCAGAGGTAACGATCTGTTCCGTACCCGCAGTGAGACCGATGTCCGCCAGCATCTTCGTCACTGCCTGTGGACTGCGCGAAGCATTGTTGGTCACATACACTGCCGGCACTCCGCAGGTGTTGATGACGTCCACCACGTTAGAAAGCGGGCGACCGCCTTCCCACACGGTGCCATCGAGATCGAGAAGAAGAGCATCGTGCTTGCTTAGGACCGTCACTACTTGCACTCCTCAAGGCGCTCGGCAGCATCGGTCCAGTCGCCTTCATCAATAGAAACTGCGTGCTCAAACCAATCCCGAGCCTCTTCCTTCCGGTCCGCTTCTAGCAGAGCATTACCGTAGGCATAAGCGAGACGGCACGCGCTTACCCCGCGGGCATCGCGGTCAGGATGTGCGCGCTGAATGGTGACAACCGCGGACTCAGCTTGACCCATGTCTAGGCGGGCGCCGGCCAAAACAATGGCCAGCTCAATCTTGGACTCTTCATCAAGTTCCGATGCTTCCTCCGAACGGCCTAGTTCGAGCGCCTTTTCCGGGCGGCCCAAGCCGCGCTCGCAATCAGCCATTACTGCGAGCATTCCGGGGCCACCGGAAATGCGGCGCGCGGCACGCAGCTCAGCCAAAGCTTCTTTCCACTCGCCGGCGCGATACGCAGCGATTCCGTTGACTTCACGGGCAATTGCGACGCGGCCAGCGCGGTCTTTAGCGGCACGCGCATGCCGCAATGCGAGTTTAGGATCATCCTCCATCCAGGTCGCAGCCATGATCATATGCTTAGCGACGGCCTCGGAGTTCTCCTTCGATAGCGACTTCAGGTCCTGCAGCACCATCGGGTCTAGGTCGTTGACATCTACCTCTGCCGGGATGTCTGGGTCACTCATGCGACGGTTAATGCGTTCCTCACGGTAACCGGAGCGCTGCGGCGAAAAAGACTTCTTCTTCCGGGAATCGCCCTTAAAATCACGGCCTTTTTTATTGCGTGGCTTGCGGTCACGTCCGCCTCGCCCATTGTGATTGCGCTCCGACATTCAGCCCTACCCTTTCTTGGTTGGAACTAGCACAGAAATACCCGCCCTATTCTACAGCCCACAAACAAAAAGCCGGAATTTAGATCCTGACGGGCTGCCGCAGCGCTACCCAAACATTGATCATCACAACAATCCAAACACACGCCGTAGAAAAGCGGCTGCTACCACTAGGAACAAACAGCGCGCCTAGAATGCCGTAGACAACAAATAGTAGGCCCCACAGCGCTTGACGACGCCATGACTTCCTCAACGAAGCCCAATAGAGAAGCACCACCGCAAACGCATTCAAAACCACGCTTGTCGCAACGTCCCACCAGCCCTCACTGCCATCTTCACACGAAATAGCAAAAAGAAAATAGTCCGGCAGCGCAGTGCCGATACCGAATAAGACTCTAGTTCCAGAAGCATCTACCGGTCTTCCAGAAGAGAAGTCAGACACCGCTAAATCTCCTTAAGACGCTGCGAAAAATGGTCACGGCTAAATTCTTAATTCTGAGCGAATTCCCTGAGCACACCTGACCAAGTGGGATACGCACCAATAAGGTCTCCTGCGACATTCAATAGTGGTGAGAATGCAATCACACCCCATCTAACGCCTATGCCTACCCGTACAGAATATGCTGTGCTCCTCAATGGGCCTAGTGCCCACTGGCTATCAGAAGCAGCATTCATCCATGTACCGCTGATAGCCAGTATTCGGGAAACCTTGTCTTCGTAGCTGTGCTTGGAGTTTAAGACGTCTAACACCGCGTCGAACGGAAATTCTTTGGCACCCTGGGGATTTGCTCTTCTTGCTCCGGCGAGAGCTCCGCGAGCATCGCAGGAATCGCGCCGCGTGAAACTCTTCCAGGCGTCTTCCAAATTGCTGATGATAGCCATCGAACCACATGAATTTCCTCCCAAACTATCGAGTGGGTAAGTGTAGCGAAGATGCAACAAACAGTTTGCCCTTCGAGAGATCATAATGAACTGACGTTCAGGGCAAACTGCCATTCAAGATAGCTGTCTACCGTGTCCGATTAGGTCAGAATAGTCCTTAAGCTGGACTGCCGGGCAATCGAGGTAAAAACACGAAAGAAGCCGTAGGAGACTCCGGCACTTTGTGGTGTCCGTTGTCTTCTACGGCTTCATTGTTTCTGTATTTTGTTGTGTTGTTTGGTGTCGGCGGTGACTTACTCTCCCACAACCTCCCGGTTGCAGTACCATCAGCGTGTGCAGGCTTAGCTTCCGGGTTCGGAATGGGACCGGGCGTTTCCCTGCAGCTATTGACCACCGACAAACATGCGAAGCACAAACCCTTACTTTTGGGTGCCCACCTGGGGTGGGTGTTGTGTCAGATACTGCATAGTGGACGCGGTCACGACAGTGACTATTCTTCTTCTTCTTTGTTGTTTTTGTTGAGTTATACCAGTGTGTTGGTGTTTGTTGTGGTCAATTAGTACCAGTAGCCTTCACACCTTACAGTGCTTCCAGGTCTGGCCTATCTACCCTATCGTCTTTAGGGGACCTTAACGAAACCTCATCTTAAAACAGGCTTCCCGCTTAGATGCTTTCAGCGGTTATCCCTTCCGTACGTAGCCAACCAGCGATACCCCTGGCGGGATAACTGGCACACTAGAGGTACGTCCGTCCCGGTCCTCTCGTACTAGGGACAGCTTTCTTCAAGTTTCAACGCGCGCGGCGGATAGAGACCGAACTGTCTCACGACGTTCTGAACCCAGCTCGCGTGCCGCTTTAATGGGCGAACAGCCCAACCCTTGGGACCTACTCCAGCCCCAGGATGCGACGAGCCGACATCGAGGTGCCAAACCATCCCGTCGATATGGACTCTTGGGGAAGATCAGCCTGTTATCCCCGGGGTACCTTTTATCCGTTGAGCGACACCACATCCACAAGTAGGTGCCGGATCACTAGTCCCGACTTTCGTCCCTGCTCGACATGTCTGTCTCACAGTCAAGCTCCCTTGTGCACTTACACTCACCACCTGATTGCCAACCAGGCTGAGGGAACCTTTGGGCGCCTCCGTTACATTTTGGGAGGCAACCGCCCCAGTTAAACTACCCACCAGGCACTGTCCCCAACCCAGATCATGGGCCAAGGTTAGATGCTCAATCCGATCAGAGTGGTATTTCAACAACGACTCCACCACCACTAGCGTGATAGCTTCACAGTCTCCCACCTATCCTACACAAACCGAACCAAACACCAATACCAAGCTATAGTGAAGGTCCCGGGGTCTTTTCGTCCTGCCGCGCGTAACGAGCATCTTTACTCGTAGTGCAATTTCACCGGGCCTGTGGTTGAGACAGCAGAGAAGTCGTTACGCCATTCGTGCAGGTCGGAACTTACCCGACAAGGAATTTCGCTACCTTAGGATGGTTATAGTTACCACCGCCGTTTACTGGGGCTTAAATTCTCAGCTTCGCCAACAAAGTTGACTAACCGGTCCTCTTAACCTTCCAGCACCGGGCAGGCGTCAGTCCATATACATCAACTTCACGTCTTCGCATGGACCTGTGTTTTTGATAAACAGTCGCTTCCCTCTATTCTCTGCGACCCCACAACGCATCCAGCCGCATGGACCTTCACGCCGTGAGGCCCCCCTTCTCCCGAAGTTACGGGGGCATTTTGCCGAATTCCTTAACCACAGTTCACCCGAACGCCTTAGTATTTTCAACCTGACTACCTGTGTCGGTTTAGGGTACGGGCCATACACACACATCGCTAGAGGCTTTTCTCGACAGTACAGGATCACCACCATCAACCCGCTTAGGGTCTACGCATCACGTCTCAACCACAATGTGTAGCGGATTTACCTACCACACGATCTGCACGCTTACACCACCAATCCACTAAGTGGCGTGGCTACCTCACTGCGTCACCCCATCACTTGAACCACACATCAGGCCCCACGACATCAACACCACCAACACTCAAAGAGTACCGGTAGTGCATCCGCGGTGGTTAGTATCAGTGCTTCATCATGGGCGCGCATGTACGGGTACCAGAATATCAACTGGTTATCCATCGACTACGCCTGTCGGCCTCGCCTTAGGTCCCGACTCACCCTGGGAAGACGAACTTGACCCAGGAACCCTTAGTCATCCGGCGGATAGGATTCTCACCTATCAATTCGTTACTCATGCCTGCATTCTCACTCGCACACAGTCCACGCCTCCTTACGGTAACGCTTCCACCCATGCACGACGCTCCCCTACCCAAACAAAAATTGTTTGCCGCGGCTTCGGCGGTGTACTTGAGCCCCACTAAATTGTCGGCGCAGAACCACTCGACCAGTGAGCTATTACGCACTCTTTCAAGGATGGCTGCTTCTAAGCCAACCTCCTGGCTGTCTTCGCGATCCCACATCCTTTTCCACTTAGTACACCCTTAGGGGCCTTAACCGGCGATCTGGGCTGTTTCCCTCTCGACTATGAAGCTTATCCCCCACAGTCTCACTGCCGTACAACACAATTAGTGGCATTCGGAGTTTGGCTGACATTGCTAAGATTGTAGTCCCGCTCAACCAACCAGTCGCTCTACCTCCACCAAGCTATAATACGACGCTGCACCTAAATGCATTTCGGGGAGAACCAGCTATCACGGAGTTTGATTGGCCTTTCACCCCTACCCACAGCTCATCCCCGCAGTTTTCAACCTACGTGGGTTCGCGCCTCCACAACCTCTTACAGCTGCTTCACACTGGCCATGGGTAGATCACCCCGCTTCGGGTCCAGGACATGCCACTTGACACCCCATTAGGATTCGGTTTCCCTACGGCTACCCCACACGGGTTAACCTCGCGACATGCCGCTGACTCGCAGGCTCATTCTTCAAAAGGCACGCCATCACACACACAAAGGTGCTCTGACGGATTGTAAGCACATGGTTTCAGGAACTATTTCACTCCCCTCCCGGGGTACTTTTCACCATTCCCTCACGGTACTAATACACTATCGGTCACACTGAGTATTTAGGCTTACCGGGTGGTCCCGGCAGATTCACAACAGATTCCACGAGCCCGCTGCTACTCGGGCAACCCAACAACCCGCATGCCATTGTCTTCAACTACAGGACTCTCACCTTCTCCGGCAGGTAATTCCAAACCACTTCACCTAACAACAACACACAAGCACGATGATGGCAGTCACCGCACGTTGGGGCCCACAACACCGCACACACAACCCCTACCAGGTATCACATGCACACGGTTTAGCCTCATCCACGTTCGTTCGCCACTACTAGCAGAATCATTATTATTTTCTCCTCCTACGGGTACTGAGATGTTTCACTTCCCCGCGTAAACCCCCACAACAGCTATGAATTCACTGAAGGGTAACCCCACATAACCAGGGCCAGGTTTCCCCATTCGGACATCCTCGGATCAACGCTTAATTGACAACTCCCCGAGGCTTAACGCAGCCTTTCACGTCCTTCATCGGCTCAGCATGCCAAGGCATCCACCATGCGCCCTTAATAACGAACACACAAACCACCACACACAAAAAATGCACGCAGTGGCCACACAAGTGAACTTGACAAAAAATTGACTAAAGAAAAAAGAAATCACACAAACACACACAAACAAACCACACAAATGCAATCCATCTGATGTGTTTAATGCTCGCGTCCACTATACAGTTCTCACACAACACCCCAACCACACCCAGCCAACACACACAGTGTCAACAAGAATAATGGTCAGGCACACAAAAAAGGGGAATAATGCCCCAGACACCCAACAATGCACCAACATACAAACAATTTACTTTTACTACTGTGCACAGACACCGTGTGTCACAAAGCGCCATTCAAACACTTGGATTTTGTCTCTTAAGCGTGTGTTTCACCCGGACAATTTTCACAAAAGGTCGGCAGCATGACACTCGCATACTCAACCAACCAAGGGTGCAACTGCACCCGAATAATAAAAGCTCCTTAGAAAGGAGGTGATCCACCCGCACCTTCCGGTACGGGTACCTTGTTACGACTTCGTCCCAATCGCCGATCCCACCTTCGACGGCTCCCTAACAAGTTTGGGCCACCGGCTTCGGGTGTTACCAACTTTCATGACGTGACGGGCGGTGTGTACAAGGCCCGGGAACGTATTCACCGCAGCATTGCTGATCTGCGATTACTAGCGACTCCGACTTCATGGGGTCGAGTTGCAGACCCCAATCCGAACTAAGGCCGGCTTTCAGCGATTCGCTCCACCTCACAGTGTCGCTGCGCGTTGTACCGACCATTGTAGCATGTGTGAAGCCCTGGACATAAGGGGCATGATGATTTGACGTCATCCCCACCTTCCTCCGAGTTGACCCCGGCAGTCTCTCATGAGTCCCCAACCAAATGCTGGCAACATAAGACAAGGGTTGCGCTCGTTGCGGGACTTAACCCAACATCTCACGACACGAGCTGACGACAACCATGCACCACCTGTACACCAGCCACAAAGGGAAACTACATCTCTGCAGCGATCCAGTGTATGTCAAGCCCAGGTAAGGTTCTTCGCGTTGCATCGAATTAATCCACATGCTCCGCCGCTTGTGCGGGCCCCCGTCAATTCCTTTGAGTTTTAGCCTTGCGGCCGTACTCCCCAGGCGGGGCGCTTAATGCGTTAGCTACGGCACGAAAGTCGTGAAAAGACCCTCACACCTAGCGCCCACCGTTTACGGCATGGACTACCAGGGTATCTAATCCTGTTCGCTACCCATGCTTTCGCTCCTCAGCGTCAGTAACTGCCCAGTAACCTGCCTTCGCCATCGGTGTTCCTCCTGATATCTGCGCATTTCACCGCTACACCAGGAATTCCAGTTACCCCTACAGTACTCAAGTTATGCCCGTATCGCCTGCACGCCCGGAGTTAAGCCCCGGAATTTCACAGACGACGCGACAAACCACCTACGAGCCCTTTACGCCCAGTAATTCCGGACAACGCTCGCACCCTACGTATTACCGCGGCTGCTGGCACGTAGTTAGCCGGTGCTTCTTATCTAGGTACCGTCACAAAAGCTTCGTCCCTAGCGAAAGGAGTTTACAACCCGAAGGCCGTCATCCCCCACGCGGCGTCGCTGCATCAGGCTTGCGCCCATTGTGCAATATTCCCCACTGCTGCCTCCCGTAGGAGTCTGGGCCGTATCTCAGTCCCAATGTGGCCGTCCACCCTCTCAGGCCGGCTACCCGTCGCCGCCTTGGTAGGCCATTACCCCACCAACAAGCTGATAGGCCGCGAGCTCATCCTACACCGAAAAAACTTTCCAACCATCACACTAAAAATGGCTCCTATCCGGTATTAGACCCAGTTTCCCAGGCTTATCCCGAAGTGCAGGGCAGATCACCCACGTGTTACTCACCCGTTCGCCACTCGAGTACCCTGCAAGCAGGGCCTTTCCGTTCGACTTGCATGTGTTAAGCACGCCGCCAGCGTTCGTCCTGAGCCAGGATCAAACTCTCCACAAAAAATTCCAGAAAAAATCCGAAACAGGCCGTGAAAAGCCCGAAACCCAACAAAAGAACAAACCACCACAAACCACAAGCACAAAACTCGAAGTCTATGCTGGCGTCCAAAAAATTACTACAAAGAAAAAAGTTCCCTCAACCCGACGGGGTCAAAAAAGAGGAAACCAAAAAAGGTAAACACAATCACATGCCAACCAATCCATCTCAATGCAGCCGAAACACCAAACAGCATTCAAATAAGGTACGTATTCCACATACCCAACCGGCACACACCAACCAACAAACCACCTAAAGGCTCATTGGCAGACAAACCAATCAACACACAACCATGCACACAAAAAATAAAAAGTACATTGGCACACTATTGAGTTCTCAAACATCATCCACACACCACAAGAAAATTAACTTCCCGTTAACCTCTCGTTGGCGGCTCGTACAAACTTACCCAACCAAATGAACCAAGTCAAATCATCGAACCAAGTCCGCACAAAATTCGCTTAAAAGTAACCAACCGGCTACCTCGCGGCGACTTGGGTTAATGTAGTCCACCACAACCAAACAACACAAACCCGCAGGACAGAGTACAAAAATGATAAATGACGTCCTTCCAACACGTGGAACGGACGTCATCTACTGCTCTTTAGCTCAACTTGGCACCAGCGAAGTTCTTCTTGCCTCGGCGCAGAACGAGCCAGCTGCCGTGCAGAAGGTCTTCCGCAGACGGCTCCCACTCTGCCGATTCGATGCGCTGGTTATTGACGTAGGCGCCGCCTTCCTTGATGGTGCGGCGAGCAGCACCCTTGGAATCGGCCAAACCGCTAGCCACCAAAAGGTCAACAATGGTGCGCGGTTCACCGGCGGCAATGTCCGCGACAGTCGTTTCAGAAAGTGCGCCGGCAAGGGTTTTCTCATCAAGCTCAGAAAGTTCCGCCTTACCGAATAGCGCCTGAGCGGCAAGCTCGACAGCCTTGGTTGCCTCTTTACCGTGAACCAGATCGGTCATCTCTTGAGCCAGGCGACGCTGAGCCGCGCGCTTATAAGGCTGTTCTTCCACCGCGCGCTCGTATTCGGCGATTTCCTCCTGCGTCAAGAAGGTAAACCAGCGCAAGTAGTCGATGACCACAGAGTCACCGGCATTAAGGAAGTACTGGTACCAGGAGTATGCGGACGTCTTTTCCGGATCAAGCCATAGCTTTCCGCCGCCGGTGGACTTGCCGAACTTCTGGCCGGAGGCGTCGGTGACCAGCGGCACCGTAAGACCATGTACCTTGGCGCCATCAATACGACGGTTTAGGTCAACGCCAGAGACGATGTTGCCCCACTGATCACCGCCGCCGATCTGCAATACGCAATCGCGCTCGCGGCGAAGCTGCACGAAGTCATTGGACTGCAGGAGCATGTAAGAGAACTCGGTATAAGAAATGCCGTCGCCCTCGAGGCGCCGCTTGACGGTATCGCGATCCAGCATCGTGTTAAGGGAGAAGTTCTTTCCCACGTCACGCAAGAATTCGATAACGGACATGTTCATGGTCCAATCGGCATTATTGACCATGGTGGCAGCCTGCTCGCCATCGAAGTCGATGAACCGACGCAGCTGCCCCTTGATGGCCTCGAGGTTATGGGCCAAATCTTCCTCGCTCAGCATAGAACGCTCGCCAACGTCGCGCGGATCGCCGATGAAACCAGTTGCGCCACCCGCCAATGCGATTGGGTGGTGGCCGGCGTTTTGGAAGCGGCGCAGCATGATAAGTGGGACCAAGTGGCCTGCATGGAGGGAGTCGCCCGTGGGGTCGAACCCACAGTACAGCGCGATGGGGTTCTCACATGCCTCGCGCAGGGCCTCAAGATCGGTGGACTGATTGATCAGTCCGCGCCATTGCAGTTCATCGATGATATTCATGGGGGTCTTTCTAAAAGTCGAAGTTAAGCTGGCCATTTCTGGGCGTGGTCTACAAGCATGACTGGGATGTCATCCTCAATGGGATAGGCAATGCCCAGCCGCTCGTTGACGAGGACCTGTTTATCTTCCAGATATGTCAAAGGGCCCTTGTCTTGCGGACAGACAAGGACCTCTAGCAACTTCGGGTCAAGACTCATGCGTCTTATCTTAGCGGGTAGAGGAAGAAGTTGGATCCCTCTACCCCACCTTCTACTTAGAGCAGGGACGGAACGTTAGCAACCAGGGAGAAGAGATCCTTCGGGTCATCCGGGTTGGCGATGATGTCGATCTCGGACTCCAAGTCCGTGCCCTTGACGGAATCGCGCAGGTAACGCAGCGCGGAGAAGTCGTTGATAGCGAATCCGACATCGTCGAAGAGGGTAATCTGCTCGTCGTCATCGCGGCCAGTGGCCTGGCCGGTGAGTACCTGGTAGAACTCGACGACCGGGAAGTCTTCCGGCTTCTGCTGGATTTCACCTTCGATGCGGGTCTGCTCTGGGAACTCCACGAAGACCTTGGACTTGTCCAAGATGGAGCTCTCCAGCTCGGTCTTACCCGGGCAGTCACCGCCAACGGCATTGAGGTGGACGCCTGGGGCGACGTGGCGCTCAGCCAGGATCTGGTTCTGAGCCTTGTCTGCGGTACAGGTGGTGATGATGTCTGCACCCAAAACCGCCTCGTCGACGCTGGAACAAGCAGTGATATTAAAGCCCAGTGGCTCCAAGTTGCGCTTGAACTTTTCTACCGCCTCAGGGTCGATGTCATAGATGGTAATGTCCTCAATTCCCATAACGCCGCGGAAGCCAAGCGCCTGGAACTCGGACTGGGAGCCGGCACCGACCATGGCCATGCGCTTGGAATCCTTGCGTGCCAAGTGCTTTGCCACCATGGCGGAGGTCGCGGCGGTACGCAGTGCGGTAAGCAGCGTCATCTCGGCTTCGAAGGTGGGGTAACCATTGTCGACGTCGGCAAGCACGCCAAAGGCAGTAACGGTCTGGAAACCACGGGCCGGATTGGACGGGTGACCGTTGACGTACTTGAAGGAGTACTCCTTTCCGTTGGACGTAGGCATAAGCTCAATGACTCCGAACGGGGTGTGGGAAGCAACGCGCGGAATCTTGTCAAAGCGCTCCCACTCGCGGTAGTCAGCCTCGAGGTAATCCACCATTCCGGTAATGATGTTTTCAACGCCCTCGCGCTGAATCCAGCGCGCCATATTTTCTACGTCTACGAACTTAACTGCGTGGTTCATAAAAGTTCCTTTCTATTTCTTTGGGTGAAGGTCTGTTTGCGGTGCGGCCGGGAAGCTGGAGGTTGGCAGATGCTTCGCCTTCCTCTCTTCCGCGATAGTACGGATGCGGTCGCGCCATGCGTACCACATTGCCATAAAGACCGGAACGAGGAGCAGAGTGGATGCCAGCGCATAGGTACCGATTGGATAATCAAAGGCCATCAGAACAATGACCAGGCCAATGAAGATGAGCACGGCCCAGTCTCCGCCTTCGCCAAACGGCGAGCGGTATCCCGGTCGCGTGTAGCTTCCGCTCTTGGCCAGGCGCACAAACTTGAGGTGCGAGAGCGCAACTGCCGCCCAGGACGCCAATGTGCCCAAGGCTGCCAGGTTGAGCACGATTTCAAACGCCATCTCCGGCACCACATAGTTGAGGAAGACGCCTACCAAGCCCACCAAGGCCGCCATGACGATGCCGCCGTAGGGAACACCAGACTTGGACATGCGAGCGCCAAACTTCGGGCCGGAGCCGGAGGTGGACATGTTGTACATAATGCGGCCGGTGGAATACAAGCCGGCGTTGAGCGAGGAAATCGCAGCGGTGATAACGACAAGCTGGAAAATCGGGGCCGCCACACCTACACCGAGGGATTCAAAGAAGGTCACAAATGGCGACACGTCAGCGACGTAAGTGGTGTACGGCAGCACGAGCGTGAGCAGCAGCACGGACCCGAAGTAGAAAACCAGGATGCGCAGCAGCACGTTATTGACCGCACGCGGGATGTGCTTTTCTACATCTTTAGTCTCACCGGAGGTGGTTCCAACGAGCTCAATACCGGCGTAGGCAAAGACGACACCTTGGACCACAATGACGGCAGGCATGAGGCCATTGGGCAACCAGCCGCCATAGTCAGAAATGAGACTAAAGCCGGTCGGGTCGCCACTCGGGTGGCCGAAGATGAGGACGCCGATGGCCACCAGCATGAAGATGATCAATGCAACAATCTTAATCAGCGAGAACCAATACTCCAGCTCGCCGAAGATCTTCACCGAGAGCATATTGAATACCAGGATGCCGCAGATAACTACGAGGGCAAGTGCCCACTGCGGAACGGAATCGAGCCACGACGTGTATTGGCTAAACCATTTGATGTAGATAGCTACGGCTGTGCCATCCGCCACCAGGGTCATGGCCCAATTTCCCCAGTACAACCAGCCGGTAACAAAGGCGGTCTTCTCGCCGTAAAACTCGCGGGCATAGGAAACGAAGGAGCCGGAGCTGGGGCGGTAGACGATGAGCTCGCCAAGAGAACGCAGGATGATATAGCCGAAGAAGCCACAAATAAGATAGAGCACCGCGAGAAACGGTCCGGCGTCTTGCAAACGACTTCCGGTGCCCAGAAGAAGACCGGTACCGATGGCAGAACCGATGGCGATCATCTGCAGCTGGCGATTGCCCATTCCCTTTTGCAGACCGTGGTCTTCTGAGGCGTAGACCGCTTTCTCGTTCTCGTGCGGCCCCGCTGTGGGCGGGGGCGAATTTACTGTCATAGGAGAGATCGTCCTTTCATTACGATGAATGAGTCTGTTAGGTCACATTCTCTGCAAGAATACTAACGGACCACATTGTTACCCATGTCACCACTACCCCCATTGTGTTCAACAACGCAGCTGACAGGTTGGGGATGGGGGTCAATCTCCCACCCCCGCAGCGAGATATAAAAGAACCGCATGGCCAGCGACCATGCGGTTTTAAAGAGCCCCGAGAATTAGCGCAGCGGCTTCTGCGCCCACGTGCGAGCAGCCGCGGCACGCTCGCGGACAGTCTCGCGCTGCTCCGCCACGCGGACACCAGCGGTGCCGCCCTTGGTGGCACGAGAGGCCACTGCCCCGTCGATAGTGAGCACGTCACGGACGCTAGGCTTCAGCCGCTTGTCGACGCCCGCCAAATCCTCATCGGTGAGCTCCACTAGGTCAACTCCCCGCTCCTCAGCGATGCGCACGCAGGCGCCGGACGCTTCGTGCGCCTCGCGGAAAGGAACGCCTTGGCGAACCATCCATTCGGCCAGGTCGGTAGCCAGCGTGAACCCTCGCGGGGCAAGTTCGCGCATGCGATCCTCGTGGAAAGTCAGTGTGGACACCAGCCCGGTCATTGCCGGCAGCAGCAGGTTAAGCTGCGCCACCGAATCAACGATGGGCTCCTTATCTTCCTGCAGGTCGCGGTTGTAGGCCAGCGGCTGTGCCTTGAGCGTAGACAACAGGCCAGTGAGGTTACCGATAAGGCGGCCAGTTTTGCCGCGGGTGAGCTCCGGAACGTCCGGATTCTTCTTTTGCGGCATGATGGACGAGCCGGTCGACCATGCATCATCCAGGGTGACGTAGCCGTATTCCGGCGTGCACCAGTAGATAATTTCTTCCGAAAGTCGGGACATGTCGACGGCAATCTGCGCCAAGACGAAAGCCGTCTCGGAGGCGAAGTCACGAGCCGCAGTGCCATCCAAGGAGTTCTCCGCGGCGGCATCAAAGCCGAGTTCCTCCGCAATGGCTTCCGGATCTAGCTGCAAGGAGGAACCGGCTAGAGCGCCAGAACCGTAGGGCGATACCGCCAAGCGCTTATCCAGATCCTGCAGACGCTCAATATCGCGCAGAAGCGGCTGCGCATGGCCCAAAAGCTCATGCGCCAAAAGAACTGGCTGTGCCGCCTGCGAGTGAGTTTTGCCCGGCATTATGCCGTCCGGATGTGCTGCTGCCTGATCGGCCAAGGCATCCACCAAGGCGCTTACCTGAGCCGCGGTATCGCGAATGGCATCACGTACCCACATGCGAAACAGCGTCGCGACCTGGTCATTACGGGAACGACCGGCGCGCAGGCGACCGCCCACCTCTGGGCCTACAATCTCGATAAGCCCGCGCTCCATTGCACCGTGGACGTCCTCATCCGTGGGCGCTGGGCGGAACTCACCAGAGGCCACCTTCTCCCCTAGTTCGGTGAGCCCGGAGAGCATAGTGTCCAAGTCGACGTCGGAAAGCAAGCCAGCCTTGTGCAGCACCTTGGCATGCGCCTTGGAGGCTAGTACGTCATATGGTGCCAGCACCCAGTCAAAGTGGGTGGATACAGAGAGGGCAAACATCGCCTCAGATGGACCGCCGGAGAAGCGGCCACCCCATAGGGCACCCTCATTAGTCTTATGCGGTTCCATGTGCTCCTACTTCTGCGCGCTGGTGGGGAAACCGCCGTCGCGGTCACGCTGGTTGGAGATCTGGGTGGACAGGCCGTGCAGCTGCACAAAGCCCTTAGCTGCGGTCTGGTCGAAGGTATCGCCAGTGTCATAAGTAGCCAGGTCAAAGGAGTACAACGACTGACCGGAACGGCGCCCAGTGACCGTGGCGGTACCGGCATGCATGCTCAGGCGGATATCGCCAGTGACGTTTTCCTGGGACTCCTCAACGAAGGCATCCAGAGAACGCTTCAGCGGCGAGTGCCAGAGACCGTCATAGACCTCTTCGGACCAGCGGGCATCGGTCAAGCGCTTGTAGCGGGCCAACTCGCGCTCCACGGTGACATCCTCCAGCGCCTCGTGGGCCTGGATGAGGACCATGGCGCCCGGAGCCTCATAGACCTCACGGGACTTAATGCCTACCAAGCGGTCCTCCACCATATCCAGACGGCCAATGCCCTGCGCACCGGCGCGGCGGTTGACCTCTTCAATAATCTGCAGCGGGGACATCTTCTGGCCATCAACTGCCACCGGGATGCCCTTCTCAAAGGAGATGATGATTTCATCCGGGGCATTACCCAGGCTCGGGTCTTCGGTATAGGCATAGAGATCCTTCGTTGGCGGGTTCCACAGATCCTCAAGGAAACCGGTCTCTACCGCGCGACCCCACAGGTTCTGATCGATGGAAAATGGCGAGGAAGCGGACTGCTCAATCGGCAGGTTGATCTCTTCCGCGAAGGCGATAGCCTTATCGCGGGTCCAGGCATAATCGCGTGCAGGGGCAATGATTTCGAGGGAAGGATCCTGCGCACGGAAGGAAACCTCGAAGCGTACCTGGTCATTACCCTTGCCGGTGCAGCCGTGGGAGACGTGGGTGCCGCCGAATTCCTGCGCCGCTTTCACCAAATGCTTGGTAATGAGGGGGCGGGAAATAGCCGATACCAGCGGGTACTGCTTCATGTACATGCCGTTTGCCTTGATGGTGGGAACGCAGTATTCCTCTGCAAACTCATCCTTGGCATCGATAACGATGGATTCTACGGCACCGCAGTCAAGTGCACGCTGGCGAACCGATTCCATATCTTCGCCACCCTGGCCCAAGTCCAGGGAAACGGCGACAACGTCACCACCGGTCATTTTTGCTAGGTATGGGATGGCAACGGAAGTATCAAGGCCACCAGAGTAAGCCAAGACTACGCGTGCGGACATGGTTAAGCTCCTTGTTCTATTGGAAACAATTCATCTAAGTACATAATATACGATGGTGGTGTGAATTGCCACCACCGCCGTCTAAATATTCCGCGTGGTAAGTGTCACTGCCAGATCTGCGCCCGAGACGCCCTCGCGCGCCAAGACGAAGATGGTGTCATCTCCGGCGATGCAACCGATGACGTCGCGCAGCCCCACCCTGTCAATAAAGCTGGCAAGATACTGGGCCGCGCCGGCTGGGGTGCGCAGCATAGCTATATTGCCGGAAGAATCATGGGATACCACCAGCTCATCGAGCATGCGGCGCAGCTTTTCACGGGGGCCGCCCACCTGGTCTTCAAATTGCTCCAGCTCACCGCCGACCACGTAGTAGGAACGGCCACCATCGCGCTTTACCTTCTTCGCCCCCAGCTCATCCAAGTCACGGGACAAAGTGGCTTGGGTGATGTCGATGCCGTCTGCGAGAAGAAGCTCGGATAGTTGCACCTGGCTGGTGACGCGATTGCGATCCAAAATCTCCAAGATCTTGGCCTGCCGCGCATTGCGGGTGGTCGGGGTGTTCATTACTTAGTTGATCTCCTTATTTATTTCGAGCAACCAGACAAGAAGCGCTTTCTGCGCATGCAGGCGGTTCTCCGCTTCATCAAAGACCCGCGACTGTGGTCCATCAATTACCTCAGCCGTGACCTCATTTCCACGGTACGCCGGCAAACAATGTAAGAATATTGCATCCTTATGCGCTTTGCTCATTATGGTCGAATCAACCTGATATGGCAGGAACGGCGTACTCCTATCTCGGCCATCATTTTCCTGCCCCATAGAGATCCACGTATCGGTGATGACTACGTCTGCACCTTCAACTTCATCCACGTCATCAGTAATGGTGATGTTGCCCCGCTTGCGCGCGCGGTCGACGAATTCCTGGCGCGGCTGGAATCCTTCGGGCGCGATAATAGAGACGTCCATGCCGGCCGTGGCGAAACCAATCATGTAGGAGTTAGCCATATTATTATCGCCATCGCCCAGGTAGACGGCCTTTTTGCCTTTGAGGTCACCCAAATTCTCGCGACAGGTCAGCAGGTCAGCCAAAATCTGGCAGGGATGCAGGTCGTCGGAAAGCGCATTGACCAGAGGAACGGTCGCAGTCTCCGCCATCTGGAGGAGGTTGTCATGCTCAAAGGTGCGCCACACGATTGCCTCCACGTACCGCGAAAGCACCGCGGCCGTATCTTGGTAGGACTCCCCTTTGCCCATCTGAGTGGCAGAAGTATCGACGGTAATGCCCTTGCCGCCCATATTCGCTACTGCGGTTTCAAAGGAAAAGCGGGTCCGCGTAGACGTTTTATCAAAAAGCACCGCCACGGTCTTAGGCCCCTCTAGTGGGCGCTCCGCAAAGGGATCCTTCTTGAGCCTTTCAGCTAGGTCCAAAACGGTTACTTGTTCTTGTGGGCTGAGATCGTCGTCAGCCAGAAAGTGTCGCAGGCTCATACCAGTTCCTCCACCATCGTCCGGAGTGTTGTCAGTGCTGTGTCTAGTTCATCGTGGGAAATAACCAAGGGCGGGGTGAGGCGGAGTACATTCTCACTGGGTGCGTTGAGGATGAGCCCCTGGGCAAGCCCGTCGCGCACGGCCTGCTTAGCCACCGGTTGTGCTAAAACAATGCCGAGCATCAGGCCGCGGCCGCGTACGCGTTCTACAAGCGGCAATTTTTCAATCTCTTGCCGCAGATAGGCACCCTTACGGGTAACTTCCGCAAGAAATTCCCCATCCACGGTGTCAAGTACTACGTTCGCCGCAGCGCAGGCCACGGGGCTTCCGCCAAAGGTGGTGCCATGAGAGCCAGGTTTAAACAAATCCCTCGCGCGACCGCGGGTAATGGTCGCGCCGATGGGTACTCCGGCACCTAAGCCCTTCGCCATGGTGATGACGTCCGGTTGAATGCCTTCTACCTCGTGGGCGAAAAAGGTGCCGCTACGTCCCGCGCCCGTCTGCACTTCATCCACGATGAGCAAGATGCCGTATTCATCGCACAGCTCGCTTACCTTCTGCATGAATCCCGCAGGGGCCGGAATGACGCCGGTCTCTCCCTGAATTGGCTCAAAGATGATCGCCGCGGTATCGGTGGGATCCTGCTCTACCAACTGACGCAGGTAATCCGCGTCCCCGAACGGGTAGAACTCCACCCCGCCCGGTAGTGGGTGGAAGGCGCGCTGCTTATCAGGCTGGCCGGTCAGGGCAAGCGCACCCATGGTGCGGCCATGGAAGCCGTGCTCTGCCGCGAGGATGCGGCGCCTGCCAGTCAAGCGGGCAAGCTTAAATGCGGCCTCGTTCGCTTCGGCGCCAGAGTTGCAAAAGAAGACGCGGGCATCGCTATCTCCTACTCGCCTAATCAACTTCTCCCCGGCGTCGAGCACCGGCTGCGTGGCAAAGAGGTTCGAAGTATGCACCAAGGTGCGGGCCTGGTGCGAAACCGCCTGCGCCACCTGCTCATTGCCATAGCCCAAAGAATTGACAGCAATCCCAGCGAGAAGGTCGATATAGCTCTTCCCCTCCTCATCGGTCAGCGTTGCTCCTTGGCCGGAGACGAAGCCTATTGGTGGCGTGCCGTAGGTATCTACAATCGTCTCCGGCCACCGTGTGGTCAAGCTCGGTGGCTTGTTCATGCTGCATCGTCCTTCCTGAAGATGGTCCCTTCGGGATAGTCGTGTTTGTCATAGTCATCTGGCAGCACCATGGTTCCGACGCCGCCTGGGGTTAGAAGTTCTAAAAGCACCGAGTGACCAATCCGGCCATCAATAACATGGGCGGCCGATACCCCAGCTTTTACCGCCTTAAGGCAGGACTCCATTTTGGGAATCATGCCGGAGTCCAAGTGCGGCAATAGGTGCGATAACCGGCCACACTCGATCTTTGACACCAAGGACTCCCGGTTCGGCCAGTCCGTGTATAGTCCTTCCACATTGGTCAAAATGACTAATCGCTCTGCTCCAATCGCGCTGGCCAAAGCGCCCGCCGCACTATCGGCGTTGATGTTATAAATCGCGCCATCTTCTCCCGGTGCAATGGTCGAGACCACAGGGATGCGTCCGGCCTGGACAATGTCCATAACGGCAGCAGGATTAACCTTTACGATGTCGCCGACCATGCCAATATCGGTAGGTTCGCCATCGATCTCCACCAGCCGTTTCGTAGCCCGAAATAGTCCTGCATCTTCTCCCGAGGTCCCCACTGCATAAGGACCATGGGAATTGATGAGGTTGACTAATCCGCGGCCCACCTGCCCAAACAGCACCATGCGCACGACGTCCATGACTTCCGGCGAGGTCACGCGGAAGCCGCCTCGAAACTCCCCTTCAATGCCGAGCTTTTGCAACATGGAGTTGATCTGTGGCCCGCCACCGTGGACCACCACGGGATGGACACCGACGGTGCGCAAAAAGACCATATCCGCCGCAAAGGCCGCCTTGAGCTCGTCATCCACCATGGCATTTCCGCCATATTTCACCACCACTATGGTGCCCCGATAGTGCTGGAGCCACGGGAGCGCATCAGCCAAGACAGTGGCGCGCTCGTGGTCACTAAGTCCGTTAAACATTCTCATCTCCTCCCTAGGAGCTATACGCCGAATTAATTTCCACGTAGGCATGGGAGAGATCCGTCGTGCGCACGAATGCCGACCCCGCGCCTCCCGTGCCCAGATCCACGCGAACATCGATATCGGCGCCGCTGAGGTCCACCTCACGCGCCCCCGGCGTGCCCGTCGATGCCCGACAGACCGGTTGGTCATTGAAATAGACGGAGATATTATCCGGCTCCATTTCTGCATCTGCCATTCCCACAGCGGCGAGGACACGTCCCCAATTAGGATCGGAACCAAACATGGCGCACTTAAACAGGTTGTCGCGGCCCAAGGTGCGCGCGGCGTTGAGGGCCTGGTTATCGGTGGCCGTGCCCTCTACCGTGATTTTGACGCGCTTAGTCACGCCTTCCGCATCCGCTTGCAATTGGTCCGCAATGTCCGCGCACACCGCAAGCACCGCCGCATCCAGGTCTTCTTGGCTGGGTGCAATACCCGATGCCCCAGAGGCCATGAGGAGTACCGTGTCATTGGTGGATGTAGACCCATCCACGTCGAGGGTGTTAAAAGTCTTGGCCACGGCCTTGTCTAGGGCGCTGTGGAGTGCGGGAGCACTCGCGGCGGCGTCGGTAGTAAGGCATACCAACATTGTTGCGAGAGAGGGAGCCATCATGCCTACTCCCTTGCCCATGGCCCCCACTGACCAGCCGTCCGCAGCATAGGTGGCTTCTTTGGTCACGGTATCGGTGGTCATAATGGCTGCGGCTGCCGCGTGGGCGTGTTCCGCACCCGTGCCAAGGCCCTTCACTACGTCGGCCGCACCAGCCAGCACCTTGTGCATTGGCATGGGCTCACCGATAATCCCCGTCGAGCAGGCGGCAATGTCTCCCTCGGAAAGATGCAGGGAGTGAGCAACCTCAGCTACCAGCGCAGAGGCGTCCTTGTCCCCCTGCGTACCATTGCACGCATTGGCGTTGCCAGAATTGAAGATGACAGCAGCAAGCTGGCCATCGCTTAGCGCCTTGCGGGACAGTTTCACCGGCGAGGCCACCACGCGGTTGCGGGTAAAAACCGCCGCCGCATCGAAGCACGGACCATTATTTACCACCAAGGCCATATCGGGTGTGCCGGAGGGCTTAATCCCCGCTGTAGTTGCGCCGGCGCTAAAGCCGGCGGGGCCGGTAATCCCAGCTGTACTCATTGTATTCTCCTAGTGTTATGGGGCCACGGCCGCTTGCGGCAGGCCCGAGGTTTCATCCCAGCCAAGTGCCAGGTTCATGCATTGCAACGCGGCGCCAGCTGTTCCCTTGCACAGGTTGTCTAGCGCTGAAGTGACAACGAGCCGTCGGGCGCGTTCGTCCACGTGAGCTTGGATATGGACCATGTTGGTGCCCACGACGTTCTGGGTTTCGGGTTGCTGCCCGGCTGGAAGGACGTGGCAAAAGGTCTCTTGGGCATAAAAGTCGCGGAATGCTGTCTCCACGTCACGCTTGCCGACGCCCCCTCTAAGCTCCGCCGTAGTCGTCGCCAAAATCCCACGGGGTAAGGGCGCAAGAACTGGTGTAAAGCTGACGGAGAGCTTCTGCTTGGCAAAAGGCTGCAGGTTCTGCAGGATCTCTGGGGTGTGTCGGTGCGTCCCGCCAGGTTTATATGCTTTGAGGTTTCCCATGGTCTCCGCGCCAAGGTGTGCTACAGAAGCTTTCTTCCCGGCACCAGAGACGCCGGTTATAGCGATGACCGAAAGGGTCGGCTCAACGAGCTCGTGCGCCACGGCCGGCAGAACCCCAAGGGTAACCGCTGTCGGGAAACATCCCGGTATTGCTATTCGGTGAGCACCCCGCAGCGCTTCCCGATTGCCGGGCACCTCCGGAATTCCATAGGGCCAACTTCCGGCATAGTGGCCGCCGTAGAAGGAACTCCAGTCAGACTTGCTACGAAGGCGAAAATCGGCTGCACAATCGATCACGGTGGTCTGCTGGCCCAGTTGCTGGGCGATGTCAGCAGAGTGCCCATGCGGTAGGCCTAGGAAAACAATGTCGTGTCCACGGAGCTTATCAACGGACGTCTCCTCAATGACTCTGTCCGCCAACTGAGGCAGGTGCGGCATAAGCTCAGCTACCGTCTTCCCTGCAGTGGAATGTGCCGTGAGTGCGCCAATGCGCAGGCGGCCGCAAAGATAGGCCGGATGAGATAGCAGCAGGCGAAGGATCTCGCTTCCTGCGTATCCTGTGGCGCCTGCTATTGCTACTGAAATCGTCATAGGGATGACTATAGCAAAAAATACACTCGCCCGTATGTTATTCATACAAATTGGGAGAAATACCTGGTTAAAGCTTTGCTAGGAGCGAAAAAACGTATGAAAAAAGGGGCGGTGAGCTATATCTCACCGCCCCTTTGGGGAAAGCTATGCGCGCATCTCTGCGCCCAAGCGCTGCTTAGCCAGCTCTGCTGCCGCCGTGCGGTGCTCGTTGACTTCCTCATCGGTCAACGTGCGATCCGCTGCACGGAACAGAAGCTGGAAGGCCAAGGACTTCTTGCCCTCACCCAACTGCTCACCACGGAAAATGTCGAAGAGCTCGACGGACTCGATGAGTTCGCCCGCCCCCTCTTCCACGGTGGCGCGCACGCGCTCTGCTGGGACGTCTTCATCCACCACGAGCGCAATGTCCTGGTGCAATGCAGGGAAGGAGGACAGTACCGGCGCAGGGAACTTCTCTTCCAATGGCATAGCGGTAACGTCCAGCTCCATAGCGCAGGTACGCGCCGGCAGGTTCAGCGCTTCCAGAACCTGCGGGTGAAGCTCACCGGCATGGCCCAGAACCACATCAGTGCCAGCAACCTTCACGGCAGCACAACGACCTGGGTGCCAGGGAAGAACGTGCGCTGCCTCCAGCTCGATATCCACGCCGGCGGCGCGAGCGACTTGGCGGGCGGATTCGATAGCGTCGGCGTAGCTATATGCGCGACCCTCGCCCCACGGTCCCTCATGCTCAATATTGCCGGTGGCCACCGTTGCAACGTGCAGCGGCTGCTCAGGAAGGGTACCCAGAAGTTCGGAAACAACCTGCTCAGAAGGTCGCTGCTCGACAGAAGGCATGGGCGATACCGCGGCGCGCTTGAATGTCACTTGCTGCAGACCATACAGGGCGAGGTCGCTGCGGCCACGCGCAACATTGCGGCCGATGGCCTCCAGCATGTTCGGAAGCAGAGTCGTGGACAAGATGGCTTTATCTGCCTCAAGCGGGTTCTGCACCTCTACGGTGCGGCGGCGAGCATCATCCTTGTCCAAGCCCCACACATCAAAGGTGTCGTTCGCCACGAATGGGGCCGGCAATACCTCTGCATAACCGGCATAGGCCAAGCCGTGACCAATAGCGCGGCGACGTTTCTGCGCTGGGGTCAGACCGCGGCCGCCGGCCGGAGTAGGCAAGACGGTGGGAATGTCCTCCAAGCCCTCCAGACGTAGGACCTCCTCAATGAGGTCAACATCCATAGAGATATCGGTGCGCCGCGTGGCGGGCGTTACCTGCAGCATTTCCCCCTCATCGGTAACCGTGCAACCGACTTCCTCAAGGCGGGAAATAACGGTCTCACGGGAATAGTCAACTCCTGCATACTCGCTAGCCTTTGCGGTGCGCAGGGCAATAGGCTCGCGCTTGGCGACGTCCCCGATAAGCGTCCGGCCTTCCTCAATGGTGCCGCCCGCCAGCTGCTGCAAAAGCGCACATGCGGTGTCTAGAGCGACCTCGACGACCGCTGGATCCACGCCACGCTCGAAGCGGCGGGAGGACTCGGACGACAACTTATGGCGGCGGGAGGTGCGCGCCACGGTGATCGGATCCCAGATAGCGGATTCGAAGACAACATCAGTGGTCTCCGCCGAGATTTCGGAGGTAGTACCGCCCATGACACCGGCCAGGGACTGGATGCCATTGTCATCGCAGATGACCACGTCTTCTGCAGAAAGCTCACGCTTTACGTGATCCAGAGTCTCGAACTTCTCACCCTCCTCCGCGTTACGGACAACAAGGTTTCCTTGGATCACGTTAGCGTCAAAGGCATGCATCGGGGTGCCCAACAGCAACATCACATAGTTAGTAATGTCCGTAGGCAGGTTCACGCTGCGCTGGCCGCAGAGCATGAGCTCGCGCTCCAGCCAGAACGGGGTACGCGCCTGCGGGTCTATACCGCTGACTTTGCGGAGGCCGAAACGCTGCGCCTTGGTCGCGGGGTCTAGAGTGACGTCGATAAGCGAGCCCTGCGCCGCCGGAACAGCAGATGTATCAATTCCAGCAACCGACGGATCCTCGGCAATATCGGCAAATTCTAGATCGAAAGCGGAGGCAATCTCACGGCTCAAACCGCGCGCAGATAGGGCGTAGCCGCGATCCGGGGTGATGTTGACATCAAAATCGGTATCGTGCAGCCCAATAATCGGGCGAGCATCCTCACCTACTTTATCGGCGACATCATCGCCCAAGACGATGATGCCGTTGGCCTGCGCGCCCAAACCGAGCTCAGCGCCGGAGCACAGCATGCCATTGGAGATGTGGTCGTAGGTCTCGCGAGCCGCAATTTTAAAGCCACCTGGCAGTTCCGAGCCCGGAAGCGCCACAACGACATAGTCATTCAAACGGAAATTACGAGCACCACAAATGATGCCCTGCAGCTCGCCGGTCCCATTAGCCTGGCCAACATTCACCTGGCAGTAGCGGATGGGCTTTTTGAACTGAGTAAGTTCCTCGATCTCTACCACCTGGCCGATGACCAGCGGACCGGTGCTCTCCGGAACAGCAGCATAACCTTCGGTTTCAAAACCGACGCGCACGAATCCGGAGTCCATATCAGCAGCGGAAACGTTCCAACCAGGGTTCTTAGCGCCCAGGATGCGGGTGACCCAGTCTTGGGAAATAAGCATTAGTGTGTCTATCCTTTCTGGGTTTTAAGCCTGCACGCCAAACGGCAGGGTGAAGCGGACATCGCCTTCGACCATGTCGCGCATATCGGTCAAGCCATTGCGGAACTGCAGCGTGCGCTCGAGGCCCATGCCAAAGGCAAAGCCCGTGTATTCCTCTGGGTCAACACCAACGGCGCGCAGCACATTGGGATTCACCATGCCGCAGCCGCCCCACTCGATCCAACCGGCGCCGCCCTTCTTATTCGGGAACCACACATCAACCTCGGCAGAGGGCTCGGTGAACGGGAAGTAATTCACGCGCATGCGCGTCGTAGTCTCCGGACCGAACAACACCTTGGCCAAGTGCTCAAGGGTGCCGCGCAGGTGAGCCATGGTCAGGCCCTTATCCACGGCCAAACCTTCTACCTGGTGGAAAACCGGGGTGTGGGTGGCATCTAGCTCATCGGTGCGGAATACGCGACCTGGGCAAGCGATATACAGCGGCACATCGCGCTCCAGCATCGTGCGTACCTGTACCGGAGAGGTGTGCGTGCGTAGCACCTGCTTAGAGCCCTCGCCGGAGACGTGGAACGTATCCTGCAGGGTACGCGCTGGGTGATCCGGCTTAAAGTTCAAAGCATCGAAGTTAAAGTACTCCGCCTCAACCTCGGGGCCATCCGCGATTTCCCAGCCCATGCCGACGAAAATATCCGCAATGCGTTCTGACAATGCGGTAATCGGGTGAAGCGCACCAGTCTGGGTGCGAGTGGTAGGAATCGTCACATCTACGGTCTCTGCTCGCAACTGCTCCTCGCGGGCCTTTTGCTCCAAGACGTCCTTAACCTGGGCGAAGCGCTTTTCCATCTTGCCGCGGGCCATGTTGACAGCCTTGCCAGCGCTCTTGCGCTGGTCCTTGGGCAGCTGCCCCAATGACTGGCGAGCCTGCGGAATATAGCCGCCATCTCCTAGGTGCTCGCGGCGGGCTGCAGCCAACTCATCGAGCGTTTCGGCTGCGTCGAAGGCTGCGATAGCCTTTTCGGCCGCGGCCCCAAGAGCCTCTTCGGTCAATTCGATCTGCGGTGTATCGGACACGTACTTCGTACCTTCTTCTCGCGCGAAAACTAACGCGTGCAATCTTACTCTGTCCCGGCTAGTCCGACCGCCCCAGGGACCCCCCTTTTCATTCGGGGATCTGCTTAGCTGTGCTCTTGGGCTTTTGCTGACTCATAAAGACAGATACTCGCCGCGGTCGCTAGGTTGAGTGACTCTGCGCGCCCACGTAGCGGAATACGCACCCGCATATCGGCTTCTTCCAGTAGCTCGCCCAACCCGTGGGCCTCGTTGCCAAAAAGCCACGCCGTTGGCTGAGATAGATCTGCCTCTGCGAGGTCTACTTCCCCATCGGCGGCTGTCGCCGCAATCTGCATGCCTGATTTACGCAGCTGCCCCAAAACGTCTTTGATATTGGGATCCCGCGCTACTGGGACATGAAATAGCGAACCGGCTGAAGCGCGCGCTACCTTGCAGCTGAGGGGATCGACCGTCTCGCCCGCAAAAATTACTCCATCTGCGCCCATGGCGTCGGAAGTCCTAATCAATGTGCCTGCATTGCCCGGCTCCGAAGTGAGCACGGGAACAGAGACCAAACTTGGCTTGCTGTTAAGGATTTTGCCCGCGGACCATAGCACTGGCTTGCATAGCGCGAAAAGCCCCGTGGTGGTGGCGGTATCAGATAAATGCTTAGCCGCTTTATCGGTAATGGGATGTACGTACACCCCCATGTATCCACAGGCGGTAATAATGTCACCGAAGCGTTCTGCGGCCTTTTCAGTGACGAAAACATCGACAGCCGCGCCTGTAGACACTGCGGCATCTACAGCGTTTTCTCCTTCAATCAGGAATTGCTTCGCCTTCTTCCGGTTAGCCGCACGGTGCAGCTTGGCTGCGTTAACAATGCGCGGAGTGCGTTCAGTAAAGGCAGAGTCAAAATCCAAATTCATGGCTCCTACCCTACCTACTAGTTGCCTAGCCCCAGGCTCAGCCCCTGCTGCGTAAGCAAAATAAAAAGTCCTGTTGCCGATTTGGGAACAGGATCACAACGTTGGATGCTACTTAGCTAGTGGCACGCCGCGGGCGTCCTTATCGTAATCACCGGCGCCGGCGATGATCATAATGAACTCAATAAAGACCCAGATTCCGACGATGGCCCAAAACGCGAATCCGAGCAAGAACCAGAAAGTAGCCCAGCCCAAGATATTAAGCACCAGCTGCGCTACGCCAAAGCTCGTGCGGCCGGTATAAAAGTTATGCGCGCCGAAGGAGCCCAAGAAAAAGCACAGCAGCAAAGTCGCGATCCAAGACTTTTGCGGTCCCTGCGCCACATACTGCTGCTGCACCGGATAGGAACCCATATTCGGTTGTGGTGCATAGCCTTGGTGGTACTGCGGCTGGTAACCGGCCTGCTGGTTATAGGGGTTGTACTGCTGGCCCTGGTTGTTGTCATAGGAGTGGCCAGAATACTCGCCGTTTTCTGGTTGGTAGCCACCATTTGGGTTTGTCACAGGGAAATCTGCTCCTCGGTCTCGGGGTTACTCGGGGTCCCGACCCAATGTAGCATGCGAGGCCGAGCTCACTAGACAGATAGAGCGTAAAACCAACAAGGCCCGCTTCGCCTGGCACATAAGCCGGAGAAACGGGCGTTGTATTCCTAGTAACTAGGCAGCCTTAGGAGCGTTAACGTCCTCAGGCAAGGCAGCCTTGGCAGCCTCGCACAGTGCGGAGAATGCCTCGAAGTCATTGACAGCAAGCTCAGCCAGGATCTTGCGGTCAACCTCGATCTCAGCCAGGCGCAGGCCGTGGATGAGACGGTTGTAGGTGATGTCATTCATGCGGGCAGCAGCGTTGATGCGCTGGATCCACAGCTTACGGAACTCAGACTTACGAGCGCGACGATCGCGGTAAGCGTAAGTCATGGAGTGCAGCCACTGCTCCTTCGCCTTACGGTACAGGCGGGAGCGCTGGCCGCGGTAGCCCTTAGCGGACTTCAGAATCGCGCGACGCTTCTTCTTTGCGTTAACTGAGCGCTTTACTCGTGCCACAGTGATACTTCCTTAATTCGAATTGTGATGGCGGATGTGGGTTGATTCGGCGCTATTATGCGCGGCCGAGCAGGCGCTTGACGCGCTTGGTGTCAGGCTGTGCGACTGCCTCGGTGCCCTTCAGACGACGGGTACGCTTGGACGGCTTGCCCTCCAGCAGGTGGCGGCGGCCAGCCTGCTCACGGCGCAGCTTGCCGGAACCGGTCACCTTGATACGCTTTGCGGTGCCCTTGTGGGTCTTCTGCTTCATGAGTATTAAGTCCTTAAATCCTACGTGGAATCTGGTCTACTTCTTGCCCTTGCGAACCGGACCCAAAACCATGGTCATATTGCGACCATCCTGCTTGGGGCGGGACTCAACAACGCCAACTTCAGCGACGTCATCGGCCAAACGCTCCAAGAGGCGGAAACCCAGCTCCGGACGCGATTGCTCACGGCCACGGAACATAATGGTCACCTTGACCTTGGATCCCTTCTCGAGGAAGCGAACTACGTTACCCTTCTTGGTCTCATAATCGTGATCATCGATCTTCGGGCGGAACTTCTGTTCCTTAACCACGGTCTGCTGCTGGTTCTTACGGGCTTCGCGAGCCTTCTGAGCCTGCTCGTACTTGAACTTGCCGTAGTCCATGATCTTGGCCACTGGGGGCTTTGCCTTTGGGGCGACCTCAACCAAGTCAAGGTCAGCCTCGTATGCAAGCTTGCGAGCATCATCAGTACGGACGATGCCCACCTGTTCACCACCGGGGCCTACCAAACGGACCTCGGGTACTCGGATACGCTCATTGATGCGAGCTTCAGCGCTGATTGTGGTTCTCCTCGATTAGGGGGTGTATGAGTAAGTAGTTCACCTACCGGGACCACAAACGAATCAAACCCGGTCTGCCAAAGACAGCCGGGAGTTCTCACAGTGCCAAGCACGTTTGCTTGGTTACCTTTACCTTTATCCTACGAACGGTATTCGCGGCATCGGGTGGGAGATACTCCGCTTGTGACCCACAAACCTTGAAAAGGCGTCATGGGCGGTAGTGGCTTTGAGGATAGCAGCTTCTACTCTTTCCACCAAATTGCAACTCGCTTAGCTGTCCTTGCAATGGGCAGCTGGTTTAATAATGCCCTTCTTTACCCCTCTATCAACGATGCCCACCATTTCATGGGCGAGGTACTTTACCGCTGGCTCAGCTTTGGCATAATCCTCGCCATCGGTAACCACAGATAACGCGACACCGACGCGCTTTCCGGTAACCTCATGAACACCAAATTGGCGGTAGGTGTACTCATTTTCGTCCTCGTCCAAGCCCCAGCCACTTTTGGCGCGGGTTCGCTTCTCTTTCGACAGGCCAATTTTCTGCCAGGACACAATGTCTTTGAGTACCTTGTGGACGTAGTCCGCCTCCTCGATGCAAGGCAATTCAGCACCGAAGACTGCTTGGTCTTTCAATGACCACGTGGAGTAGCCGAAGGCGGTGTTATGGATATCCGCGTGCGATCCATAGTCTTCGAGCAATTCCTCTACGGCCTTATCGGCGGAGCCTTCGTGCCATTGCACCTGGGACCACAAGGAGTAGGCGGCATCGTTATCGGATTCCTTGATTGCCAAGTCAACCAGGCTTTTATCCGCGCCGTCTTTCAGCGCCGCGATAGCGATTGGCACCTTAATGGTGGACCAGACAGGGCCCTTGCCCTTATCGCCCACAGCAATGGTGTCATCGCCGGCTGAAATAGCGACCCCAACCTTGGCGTGGTACTTCCTTGCGGTCTTGTCCACTGCACGGTCAAGCTGTGTGCGCACTGAGTCCGGGTTGGGTGCCGGAGAGGCCGTCGCGGGTGCTGAGGCCTTCTCAGTCTCAGGATCGCTAGAGCAGGCACTCACCGTAAACAGAGTGAGCACTGCCAGCAGGCTGACGCCGAGACGGTAACTATTCACTGTGTCCCTACTTCAACATTTCCTTTAGGTACCTTCCGGTATAGGAGCCTTCCACCTGCGCAACATCTTCCGGGGTGCCCTGGGCGACTACGGTGCCACCGCCGGCGCCGCCTTCCGGCCCCATATCCACGATCCAGTCCGCAGCCTTGATGACATCGAGGTTGTGCTCGATGACAAGCACCGAATTGCCCTTGTCTACGAGGCCTTGGATAACCAACATCAACTTGCGAATGTCCTCAAAGTGCAGACCAGTGGTCGGCTCGTCCAAGATGTAGATGGTCCTACCGTTGGTGCGCTTTTGCAGCTCCGAGGCGAGCTTAACGCGTTGCGCCTCACCGCCCGAAAGCGTAGTAGCGGCTTGGCCGAGGCGAACGTAGCCCAAACCGACGTCGACAAGCGTGGCAAGGTAGCGGTGAATCGAGTTGATGGGCTCGAAGAAGTCCGCTGCCTCAGAAATTGGCATGTCGAGTACCTCGGCGATGTTCTTGCCCTTGTAGTGCACCTCCAAGGTCTCGCGGTTATAGCGAGCGCCCTCACACACCTCACACGGAACATACACGTCCGGCAGGAAGTTCATCTCGATCTTGATGGTGCCATCGCCTTGGCATGCCTCGCAGCGCCCACCCTTGACGTTGAAGGAGAAGCGGCCGGCCTTGTAGCCGCGGACCTTGGCCTCCTGGGTTTCGGCAAAAAGGTTTCGGATCTTGTCAAAGACGCCCGTATAGGTCGCCGGGTTGGAACGCGGGGTACGGCCAATCGGGCTCTGGTCTACCTGGACCAGCTTATCTAGGTGCTCCACGCCCTCGACGCGCTGGGCACGGCCGGGGACCTGGCGGGCACGGTTGAGCTTATTGGCCAAGGTCTTGGCCAAAATCTCATTGACCACGGTGGATTTACCCGAGCCGGAAACGCCGGTAATGCACGCCAGCACTCCCAGCGGGATTTCGACGTTTATGCCCTTGAGGTTATTCTCGCGCGCACCCACGACTTTCAGGGTGCGGTCCTTGTCGATCTCGCGGCGGTGATCCGGGACTGCGAGCACCTTCTTGCCAGATAAATACTGGCCAGTAAGGGACTCCTCTACCTTTTCAATTCCCACCGGTTCGCCTTGGTAGACCACCTCGCCACCATATTCACCGGCACGCGGGCCCACATCTACGAGCCAATCGGACTCCCGAATGGTGTCTTCATCATGCTCGACCACAATGAGGGTATTGCCAATATCGCGCAAACGCTGCAGCGTCTTAATAAGCCGGTGGTTATCGCGTTGGTGCAAACCAATGGAAGGTTCATCGAGCACATAAAGTACACCGGCCAAACCGGAACCAATCTGCGTAGCCAAACGGATGCGTTGTGCCTCGCCGCCCGAAAGCGTGGATGCGCCGCGATCCAGGGTCAGGTAATTCAGACCGACGTCCAGAAGGAAGCGCAACCGAGCCTGGGTTTCCTTGAGTACCGCACCGGCAATGATTTCCTCGCGGTGTCCCAGCACCAAAGAGTCCAGGAATTCAGAGGCATCCTCAATCGAAAGCGCACACAGTCCCGCAATGGACTGCTCACCATGAGTAGTAGAAGCCAAGCGGACAGCCAAGATCTCCGGCTTCAAGCGCGTGCCTTTACAGGTGCTGCACGGCACGCGGCGGGTGTACTGCAGCAGGCGGTCTTTTTGGGACTGAGAATCGGTCGTTTCCAGCTTGCGGTGAATGAAACCGGTCGCGCCCTCAAACGGCGCGGTCCAATTGCGCTGGCGCCCGTAGCGGTTCTTGTACCGAACCTGCACCTCCTCGTCCGTGCCATAGATGAGCGCGTGGCGCTGCTCCTTGGTCAATTCGTTCACTGGCGTCTTAGGGTCAAACCCCATTGTCTTACCCAGTCCCTCCACTAGCTTGACAAAGTAGCGGGAGTTGGGAGAGGAGTGCCACGGCTGAATCGCATCAACCGCCGGGGCCTCTGGATCCGGAATAAGCAGGTCAACATCGACTTCCAGCTTGGTACCTAAACCGTCACACACCGGGCAAGAACCAAACGGGGCATTGAAAGAAAAAGCACGGGGCTCATACTCTTCGATGGTCAGCGTATGGCCATTCGGGCAGGCGGCCTTCTCCGAGTACGTGTGGGTGAGCTCCTCCCTATCCACGAACTCGATGGTGACTAGGCCATCCGCCAAGCGCAGGGCCGTTTCCACCGAATCCGTTAAACGTTGCTTCTGCGAGGCCTTTACCTGCAAGCGATCAACCACTACTTCAATATTGTGCTTGATCTGCTTCTTTAGCTTGGGAGGATCGCTGAGCTGATGGGTCTCTCCATCCACTCGCACGCGGGAATAACCCTGAGCCGACAGGTCTTGGAAAAGATCCACAAACTCGCCCTTGCGCTTGCGCACTACCGGTGCAAGCACCTGGAATTTCAGCTTTTCTTCCAGATCCAGCACCGCATCCACAATCTGCTGCGGTGTTTGGCGCTCAATCACCGCATCGCATTTTGGGCAGTGCGGGGTACCAGCACGGGAAAATAGCAAGCGCAGATAGTCGTAGATCTCCGTGATCGTGCCCACCGTAGAACGTGGATTATGGTTGGTGGATTTTTGATCAATGGACACCGCGGGTGACAGGCCATCAATAAATTCCACGTTCGGCTTGTCCATCTGCCCTAAGAACATGCGGGCATAAGAACTCAAGGATTCCACGTAGCGTCGCTGACCTTCAGCAAAGATGGTGTCAAAGGCCAGCGAAGATTTACCGGAGCCGGATAGACCGGTAAAAACAACCATTTTATCGCGGGGGATATCGATATCCACGCCCTTGAGGTTGTGCTCGCGGGCACCGCGCACCACCAAACGATCAGCCACTGTGCTCAGACCTCCAGTACTAGGGATTGCAATCTCCCCTCGAATGTACCCGTAGGCTAGGAAACATGACTAACGAGCTTCAGCTACATCAGATTTCCGTGTCCGAGATGGACAATAACTGCTACCTCCTACAGGCGGGCGAAGAGGGCTTGCTTGTCGACGCCGCCGATGACGCCCCCGCAATCCTCGACATGGCCCGCAAAGCCGGAGTGAAAATTACCGCGGTTCTCACGACGCACCGCCACTGGGATCACGTGCGCGCACTCGAGGAGATTTTGTCCGAAACGGGTTCCACTCACTACGCCTCCTTCCTGGATTCCCCCGCCATCCCGGCTGAGGTAGACGTGGAGCTGCGCGAGGGCGATTCCATCGAGTTCGCGGGTCTTCAGCTGCCAGTCATCATCTTGCGCGGCCACACCCCCGGCGGGGCAGCTCTGGTTGCAAGCATCGATGGCGTCACCAACCTCTTTGTAGGCGATTCCCTCTTCCCCGGCGGCCTGGGCAAGACCACCTCTGAGGGTGACTTCGTACGCCTTTATAAGGACGTTACGGCGCGCATCTTTGATGAGTTCCCCGACAATACGATCGTGCGCCCAGGACACGGCAAGTCCACGACCTTGGGCGAGGAGCGCCCCAAGCTTGGTGACTGGTGGGAACGCCGCTGGTGATCCAGTGGCTAATTTCCGCGTACAATGGTCTAGCACACGATAGGTCTAGAACAACGAGCTAAGGAGCTTTAAGGACTATGATTCGCAAGCTTGCCCGCCCCATGCTGGCATCCGTATTTGTATGGGAAGGCGTAGACAACCTGCGCAACGCGTCCGAGCACGTGAAGGAAACCGAGGGTTTCCTCAAGACCGTGCGCAAGGCCGTTCCTTCTGAGTACCAGGGCTACATCCCCAATGACCCAGAACTAGTTACCCGCGCCATTGGCGGCGCTAAGGTAGGCGCCGGCTCCACCTTGGCTCTGGGCAAGGCACCGCGCACTTCCGCTGCGGTACTGGCGGCCGCTACCCTGCCCAACCTGATTGGCAAGAACAACTTCTGGGCTGCAGACAACAAGGAAGACAAGGAATCCCGCCGCAACGGATTCGTTACCAACACCGCTTTGCTCGGCGCCCTGTTTATCGCTACCCAGGACACCGAGGGCAAGCCTTCCCTGCGTTGGCGCGCGCAGAAGGCCGGCAAGCGCACGAACAAAAAGATTCAGCAGGCGCTGCCTACTAAGTCTGAATCCGAGCAGAAGCGCGAAGAGCTCTCTGCCCGTGCTAACGAGCTGTCTTCCAAGGCCGGCGACTGGATCAACGAGACCTCTGCCAAGGCACAGGCTTACGTAGACGACAACAAGGATGACTGGCAGTCCACCGGCCGTGGTCTGCTAGATACCGCAAAGTCCTATGTTGACGATGCCAAGACCTACGTAGAGGACAACAAGGACGATTGGCAGGAGTCTGGCCGCGACTTGCTGGGCAACGCCAAGTCCTTCATTGAGGACTCGGTCGACAACGCCAAGACTTATGTTGATGACAATAAGGGTGACTGGCTCGAGGCCGCGCAAGCTAATCGCGACATCGCCCGTACCCGTGCGGTGAAGGCAGCTACCAAGGCTCAGGCACGTGCCGATAAGGCCGTCGCCAAGCTGGATGGCGCAAAGTCCAAGCGCGCAAACAAGAAGGCCTCCAAGCACGCTGACAAGCTACAGCAGGAGGCAAATAAGAAGATTGAGGCAGCTATCAAGAAGCTGGAAAAGCGCTCTAAGTAGCCACATCTTCCTCGGCCGACTATCTCGGCGATGACTCAACGGCCCAGCCTTATGCTGGGCCGTTGTTCTTTGTCACAGCAGAGTCTAAACTCATCTCTCCCCCTCGCCGGACAGCGTGCCCGGCACCTTCCACCCCATCAACGTCCAATCACCAAGGAGTCACGTGAACTCAGCATCCAATAAGCACGCGGCGGCCGAAGGTTCCTCGGAGCGCGAAGCCATCGCTACGGAGCAAGATTATGTGGACGGCCTATTCTCCCGCCTCGACGATGAGGTGGCCGCGGCAAATGAACGGCTTAATGAGGTGCAGGCGGACGTAGATCCTTCCACCCCGGACGCGGATGCCTTGGTGCGCCGCGAAACGGAATACCACGGGCTCCAAGCCAAGCTGGATCGTCTCAATGTGGCCCAAATGGGTTTGGTCTTTGGCCGCATCGACATCGATGCCCCAGGTGACAATCCCACCTCGGAAGGCCTAGATCGCCGCTACATCGGCCGCATGGGACTCGATGCGCGTGAAGATGACTATCGCACGCTCCTTCTAGATTGGCGTGCCCCCATGGCACGGCCCTTCTATCTCGCTACCACCGCCCAACCAGAAGGCGTACACACCCGCCGCCAAATCCGGACCAAAGGGCGCACCGTCACCGGAATTCATGATGAGGTTCTGTCTGGCCCTGGCGTGCGTGAAGAAGAGACCGGCGTAGCGAGCGAATCCGCTCTCTATCACGCTATGCAGCGAGCCCGCACGGGCCACATGGCCTCCATTGTGGAGACCATTCAGCGGGAGCAGGACGAGATTATCCGCGATAACACCCGCGGCGTGATGGTGGTAGAAGGCGGCCCCGGTACCGGTAAAACCGCAGTTGCGCTGCATCGCGTTGCTTATCTGCTCTATACCCACCGCGAGCTACTTTCTGCCACGGGCGTACTCATCGTTGGTCCCAATAGCAGCTTCTTGGACTATATTTCGCGCGTGCTCCCCGAACTGGGTGAGACCGGCGTGGTGCTCTCAACCATTGGCGGGCTCTTCCCTGGAATTGAACCAAGCCACGAGGAAGACCTCGTAGCTCGGGAAATCAAGGGTAGCGACGCCATGGTGGAGATCCTCTCCACCGCGGTCCAGGACTACCAGCTGCTTCCCGTCACCCCCCGTGAGCTCGCAATCGACGGCCTTACCCTAAGCGTCACGCCAAACATGGTGAAAAGCGCCCGCACACGTGCCCGGCGCTCGCGAAAGCCACACAATGAGGCGCGTGGTGCCTTCATTGAGCACCTCGTAGAAGACCTAGCCCAGCAGATGGCAGACACGGTAGGTGCCGATCCGCTTGGCGGAAAGAATCTTCTTTCGCGCGCCGATATCGATCAATTCCACGATGACCTTGCTGAGGACGCGGCCGTCACTGCCTTGATCGATGAGTTTTGGCCCGAACTACACCCCACAGATGTACTTGCTGCTCTAGTCTCCTCGCGCGAGCGCATCGCTTCTGCCGCGCACGGATATGACGAAGAAACCCAAGAAGCGCTCTACCGGGCAGAGGGACGAGCATGGACGGATTCGGATGCGGCCTTGTTAGACGAGCTTGCCGTCCTCATCGGCCTGCCCAACCCTGAAGAAAAGAAGGCAGCCGATGATGCCGCGTGGCGTGAGCAAGTGGCTGATGCGGAAGACGCATTGGATATCTTGTCCTCCTCCGAGTCCACAGATAATGATGATGACATGTTTGAAGCAGAAATCCTCTCTGCCCACGATGTCATCGACGCCGAGACCCTGGCGCACCGCCAGGAAGTACGCGATAAACGCACCACTGCCCAACGCGCCCGCGAAGACCATACGTGGGTTTATGGTCATATCATCGTGGACGAGGCCCAGGAATTAACACCTATGGAGTGGCGAATGCTCTTCCGCCGCTGCCCTTCCCGGTGGATGACTTTGGTGGGTGATACCTCCCAGACTGGTTCCCCAGCAGGTGTTGATGACTGGGGCGAGACTCTCGAGCCTTTTGTGGCTCAACGCTTTCGTCACCATTTTCTTACCGTCAACTATCGCACCCCGCAGCCCATCACGGATTTGGCCAATGGACTATTGGAAATGATTAACCCTGACGCCATTCCGGCGACAGCCATCCGTGATGGAGTGCAGGTCCGCCGGCTTGAGCACGGCGCCTACGCCCCTGGAGTACACAGCGAAGAGGACGGCAGGCTCACAGCGGTTATTGACGCCGCTACGGCGGAGCACTACAAGGGCCTGGAGTTTGACCACGTGGTCGTGCTCGATCCGCAGCGCATCGTGGACGCCTCCCCACAGGGATTGCAGAACCTCTATGTCTGCATCACTCGTGCCACTCAATCGCTCACGCTCGTCGGTGACTGCGGCGAAGTTCTTTAGGCTCCCGTAAGCTTCATGCTATGGCCTTATCTGACATCATGCGCAAAGCTGAAAGCTCGCTAAATTCCTTTACCTTGAAACGCTCCCAACGGGGTGGGTGGCAGCCCCTGATTGTGGGATATACAGGTTATGGCACCACCGAACAGGTGAGAGTCTTCGGCCGCGTACTCATGCACGATCCTGATGAAGGCAAAAGGGATACATGGGGCAAGCGCGGCTACCAGCAGTTTCTCACCATTCAAGTAGAACACCACGACGTTTCGGTAACTATTGGGGAAAAGACTGTCACCGGCACCACCGATCGAAACGGATACATTGACTTACTAGTCCATGACCACGGATTAGAGCCCGGGTGGCATACGGCAACAATCGAGGCCGCAAACGCGAATGCCGTGGAGGCCCAACTACTTATCGTTGATCCGGCGGCCAAGATCGGCATTGTTAGCGATATCGATGACACGGTGCTTGTCACGTGGCTGCCGCGTGCGCTCACCGCGGCGTGGAATTCCTGGGCCAAGCGCCCTAGCAAGCGACAGGCCGTTCCCGGAATGGCCGAATTCTATGCTCAACTACAACAGCGCTTCCCCCAAGCCCCAGTATTTTATCTATCTACGGGCGCTTGGAATACTTTTGGCTCGCTCAAGAAATTCCTGTCTCACCATGGTTTCCCCGCGGGTCCCATGCTGCTGACGGACTGGGGCCCAACGGAGACGGGACTTTTCCGCAGCGGTCAGGAGCACAAGCGTGTTCAGCTGCGCAATCTGCTCATTGCCTACCCGGATATGCAATGGATTCTCATTGGCGATGACGGACAACATGATCCATTGACCTACGGCGATGTGGCTAATGAGCATCCGGACCGGATTCACTCTGTGCTCATCCGCAATCTGAGCCCGCAGGAGCAGTTGCTCTCCCACGGCTCGCTGAGCCCTTTGGCCGCTGCCAATGAGGAGGGCGACTTCTCTATCCCCTTGATTCAGGGCGCGAACGGTAACGCCATCGCCGCCGCATTCAACGCCGCACACCCTAAGGACTAAGCTGCGCTTAACGACGAAACCCGCCTTGGTCTTTCCAGAACAAGACCAAGGCGGGTTTTAATCACCGCTTTTAGCTGACGGTGTGAACGATCATTACATCGCAGTCAGACTGGCGAGCAACGTCTGCTGGCACGGAGCCCAGCAGACGACCGGTCAGGGAGTTGATGCCGCGGTTGCCCACGATAAGCAGGTCAGCATGGTTGTCGTTGACGATGGACATCAGGGCCTGCACTGGGGTGCCCGGGCGAACAGCGGTTTCGACCTTGGAAGCGCCGAACTTCTCAGCGTGTGCCTTAGCCTCCTTGAGGTTTTCCCCCGCCTTCTCATCGCCCAAAATGGTTACGGAATCCTGACGCAGGGTCTTGGAAGCCTGCTCCTGGTTTTCGTAGTAAGCACAACCGATAATCAGATTGGAATCGAAAGCAGCGGCGATCTTAGCTGCTCGCTCTACAGCGAGGAGAGAAGACTTAGAACCGTCAGTACCGACAACGATCGAGTTGTAGTCGCTCATGATGACCTTTCTTTGTGGGTGTGTACCCAGAGTGTTTATTTAGCCTACAGAGGCATTACTGCCAGTGTAACAACGAAAAAGGATTAACGTTTCTCGCTGGTATTAACTACGACGACGTCCACCTTTGACTTGTGGGTTAGTTCCGTTGGGACAGAACCGAAGACTCGACCACGAACGGAATTCACGCCGCGGTTTCCCACCACGAACAGGTCCACGTCATAGTCCTGGCCTACGTCCAACAAGGCTTTTACTGGGTCTCCAGATTTCCCTACGATCTCAATGTGTTCCGCACCCTCCGACTCGGCGATACGGGTGGCATTGGTCAGGTAGGTACCGGCCATGTCCTCACTTACAACGGGCAGACCGGCTTCGTCGCCCCTCGGAGCACCAAGCATGGATCCAGCGTGGTTATAAAAAGCTGAGATAATAATCAGCTTAGCGTCGTACGCCCGTGCCATGGACGCCGCAGCGCGGACTGCGCGCAGGGAGGTTTCAGAGCCATCGGTGCCGACGGCAATGTTTTTATAAGTAAGCATTATTCTCCTTGCAGTTGAACTATTTCGCAGTGACAACTAAACGGCGCTTCTGGCACTTATCCAGTATAACTAGCGCAGCCTTTTAGAAAAGTACCCTCGGAGCCAATCATCACTTTCAGGGGGAGAAAACTAAATCCCCGCTTCCTTCAATCCACGCAATTCCTTCTTTAGATCAGCAATCTCATCGCGCAGACGACCAGCCAGTTCAAATTTAAGCTCGCGCGCGGCGGCACCCATTTGGGCCGAGAGATCGTCGATAAGCGCCTGCACCTCATCGGTAGCCATGCTGGAAATATCCCGCTTCTCCACCACTGTAGAGGGATCAGAGTTAGACTCTTCGTCCCCGCCGTCTTCATAGACTTGGTCAAGGATGTCGGCAATCTTCTTCCGCAAAGGCTGCGGGTCAATGCCGTGTTCCTTGTTATAGGCTATTTGCTTTTCGCGGCGTCGCTCCGTCTCCTCGATTGCCTCTTGCATCGAATCGGTGATTTTATCGGCATACATAATCACCTCGCCAGAGACGTTACGGGCAGCACGGCCAATGGTCTGGATGAGCGAGGTGGTAGAGCGCAAGAAGCCTTCCTTGTCCGCATCCAAGATGGCAACGAGCGATACCTCGGGGAGGTCAAGGCCCTCACGCAGGAGGTTAATGCCCACCAGCACATCAAACTCGCCGAGGCGCAATTGCCGCAAAAGCTCGACGCGCTGCAAGGTATCGATATCCGAGTGCAAGTAGCGCACCTTAATGCCTTGCTCCAACAAGTAATCGGTGAGGTCTTCTGCCATGCGTTTAGTCAGCGTGGTCACCAGGACTCGCTCTTGCTGCGAAATGCGGGTGCGTACCTCATCGATGAGATCATCAATCTGGCCCTTCGTAGGTTTGACGGTAACCTTCGGATCCACCAGACCAGTTGGGCGAATCACCTGCTCCACGTACTCACCGTCCGAGGACGTAAGTTCAAAGTCGCCAGGGGTGGCGGACATGTAGACGGTTTGTCCCACGCGTTGTTCAAACTCATCGAAGGTCAGCGGGCGGTTATCCACCGCGGAGGGCAGACGGAAGCCGAATTCCACCAGATTGCGCTTGCGGGACATATCGCCCTCGAACATGCCGCCAATCTGTGGGACCGTGACGTGAGACTCGTCAATAATGGTGAGAAAATCCTCGGGAAAGTAATCCAGCAGCGTAGCCGGCGCGGAACCGGCTGGACGGCCATCGACGTGGCGGGAGTAGTTCTCGATGCCGGAGCAAAAACCTACCTGCTCGATCATTTCTAGATCGTATTCGGTGCGCATGCGAAGTCGTTGTGCCTCCAGCAGTTTGCCGCGGTTTTCTAGATCGTCCAGGCGCTCGGCCAATTCCTCTTTGATGGCAGCTACGGCCTTTTCCATGCGTTCAGGTCCGGCCACGTAGTGGGTCGCGGGAAAGATGCGCACCTCATCTACTTCCTCGATGACATCGCCAGTGACGGGATGAATGTAGTAGAGAGAATCAATATCATCGCCGAAGAATTCAATGCGCACCGCACGTTCCTCATACGCCGGAATGATATCGACCGTGTCGCCCTTGGCGCGGAAGGTGCCGCGGGTAAATCCTACGTCGTTGCGTTCGTATTGGATATCCACCAACAAACGGAGGAAGCGGTCCCGGTCTAGCTCCTCGTCCACGGAAATAATGACCGAGCGATCCAAATAGGACTGCGGTGTACCCAAGCCATAGATGCAGGACACCGAGGACACAACCACCACGTCCCGGCGGGACAGCAGCGCCGAGGTGGCCGAGTGGCGCAGGCGCTCTACATCCTCGTTGATAGACGAATCCTTCTCAATATAGGTATCCGTCTGCGCAATATAAGCCTCTGGCTGGTAATAGTCATAATAAGAAACGAAGTACTCCACCGCGTTATGCGGCAAAAGTTGGCGCAGCTCGTTCGCTAGCTGCGCTGCCAGGGTCTTATTTGGTGCCATCACCAGCGTGGGTCGCTGCTGTTTTTCGATCAACCATGCAGCTGTGGCGGACTTACCTGTACCGGTAGCACCCATGAGTACTACATCGCGCTCATCGCGGTTGAGGCGCTCATTGAGCTCTGCAATAGCAGCGGGCTGGTCGCCGGCCGGTTCGTATTCAGAGACAACCTGAAACTCACCTGGGGTGCGCTCGACCTCGCTGACGACGCGGTGCTCGGAATTTGGAATAAGAGGATGTTCAGCAGCAAAAGCCATGCCCACTACTCTACTGCTTATATGGCGCGGCTAGCTATGTTCACGGCAAGGAGTCCTGCGCGGTGCGCAGCCACTCTTCCAGCTCGCCGGTGGTCTCCCACAGCGCATAGACAGAAGACGTCTCTGGGCGCATTGCACTATTAATGCGGCGACGCAACCATGCTTTAGACTGCGGTGTATACAGGGGTGCAAGATCCTCGCGGTGAATGCCTTCCGGCAGTGCATCAGCCTTCAGCTTTAACAGAGCGCCCAGCGCGATCATGGTTTCCGCGTCATCGGAGTCTAAGGGCTCCTCGGCACATGACTTCTGAAAGGCTGTGAGATCGAAAGAACCATCACGCAGGCTAGCGAGCAGTTCTCGCGCAGCGTGATTATCAAAAGGTCCAGTATCCCACGTTCCCACGGCGAGTAGCTTAAGACGCGGAAGTTAACACAACTTCTAAACTGCGTAAACTCTACCCGCCCAACGGTTAAAGTTTGGGTGACTCCGCATCTAAGAGTCCGCTTCTATGCGGTCCATGACCTCGGCCGCTCGCGCGCGCAACTGCTCCAACGTGCCATTGTTGTCAATGACGTGCGTAGCCGCGGCCAATCGCACCTCATCAGGTACCTGCGCTGCAATGCGACGGCGCGCGTCTTCCTCTTCCAACCCGCGTGAAGCTACGAGGCGACGGACGCGCTCTTCTACCGCCACGTCCACCACGATGACGTAGTCCATGTCTTTGTCTAAGCCGTTATCTACCAAAAGCGGCATATCGTAAACCGCAAAATCATAGCCATCTTCACGTGCCGCCGCGAATTGGCGCTGCGTTTCCGCTTGGATGCGTGGATGGGTAATGGAATTCAACAACTCGGTGTGTTCCTTGTCCGCAAAGGCTCGCCGGGCCAATTCCTTGCGGTTAAGGCTGCCATCTGCCAGCAAAATATCTTCTCCAAATGCTGACGCCAGCTCCGCTAACGCAGGCCGCCCGGGCTTGACGACGTCGCGCGCGATGCCATCGGCATCGACCACTTCCCATCCGCGTTCGCGGCAGATCCTCGCGACTGTTGACTTGCCACTGCCAATACCACCTGTAAGCCCAATGAGTTTCATGGCAGCCACCCTACGCGAAAAGGAACCCCACCATACGCGATGATGTGGGATTCCTCTGTCGCTATAGGTGTCAGCGATCCCTTATTCCGCTGCTTCCTCTGGCTTCGGTGGAATGCGGAGCAAATCATCATTCAGGGTAACCTGGCCGACTTCGCCGGAGACCGCGCCGAACTTAGTGGCGTTAGTGACCACAACTGGAGTAATCAAGTTATAGCCCTTGGAACGAATGAATTCCGGGTCAAAGCTAATCAACTTGTCACCTGCGGATATGCGTTGCTTCTTTTCCACGTGCACATCGAAGCCCTCGCCTCCCAGCTCAACGGTATCGAGACCTACGTGAATGAGCAGCTGCACGCCATTGTCGAGGCTTAGGCCTACCGCATGGCCGGACTTTTGAACGGTGAGCACCTTGCCGTCGGCAGGCGCATAGACGGTATTGCCAGTTGGCTGGACAGCCATGCCAGGCCCCAGCTTTGCGCCTGCGAAGATAGGATCCGGAACCTCCGAAAGATCTACTGCCTCGCCTTCCAGAGGGGAATCCAGCACGATGTCGTCCTTGCCAGCCTGCTTGGCGGCAACACCAGTAGCAGCAGCGCCCGCAGCGCTGGCAGCAACTGCGCCACCCGCATTCGAGGACTCTTCCTTCCCAGCATTGGTGGGCTTAAACTCCGAACGAGCAGCTACGTCCTCCACAGATTCGCCCTGTTCGCGAGCGATGCGCTCCAAGTCTTCCTGCTTTTCCTCTGCAGTGCGGTAGCCGAAGAACAAGGTCAGGAAGAAAGAGGTAAGGAACGCAGCCGCGATACCAAGTACGTAACCCAGCTGCGGGGTCATAGCGCCAGTGGTCAACGCAGAGGTAAAGACGAAGGCCTCAGCGCGGACATCGAAGAGACCGATGATGGCGCCGCCTATCGCACAACCTGGCAGCAACCGGTAGTAGCTGCGGCGGAAGCGCAACAAGATACCGTAGAGGGAAGGCTCCGACACGCCACCGAGCATGCCCGCAGCGAAGGCACCGATAGAAACCTGGCGCATGGCATTGTTCTTCTCCCTGAAGGAGATAACCATGACCGCGCCTACGACGCCGAAGCAAGCGAAGTTCCATGCGCCCATCGGGCCCTGAATAAAGTCGTAGCCGTAGGTTGCGATGTTCTGAATCATGATGACGTTCAGCGGCCAGTGCAAGCCCATCGGAACGAGGAACGGGTACAGCAGCGGAATAACGATAGCCAGGATGAACGGCGAGAAATCATTGATCTGGTACAGGATCCAGGAAATGCCGTTGCCCACACCAATGCCGAACGGGCCGAGTAAGAAGGCCGTTGCCGGAATCATAATGAGCAGAGAGAAGAACGGCACGAAGACCATATGAACCGCGCTAGGAATAATCTTCTTTAGCCCCTTTTCCACCCAGTACAGGCCGATTGCGGCCAAAATGGGCGGGAAAACCTGGGAGCCATAAGAGTTAATAACCAGCGGCAGGCCAAATACGTTGACCGTATCGCCTTGCTCACCCAGCGACATAAATTCAGGAGTCAGCAGAGCTGCGGGAATAGCCGCGGAGACCCACATATTCGCACCCAACTTTTGGGCCGCGGTCGCACCGACCATCACCGGCAAGAAGTAGAAGACCGACTGGTACATGGCGTGAGCCAAGCGGAAGCCTTCCGGCTGCTCCTCCAGCGGAGCGCGGAAATCCTGAATGTGCGCGGTGTCTGCCAGGATCAGCAACATGATGATGAGTGAGGCACCAAGCAACGCCCACAGGACGGGGCGGAAGGTATCAGAAAGGAACTCGAAGCAGTAATCCACCCAGTCGTACTTACCGCGAACCCCGTCATATTCCTTCTTGGAGGACGCCTCTTTGTCGCCGGAGGCATGCACACCGGACTGTTTGATGATCTCGTTGTAGTAGTCAGCAACGCCGCCGCCCATGACTACCTGGTAGCCGTGAGCGCCCTGCGGCACGGTGCCAAGCACCGCTGGATCGCTATCGAGCTTTTCTTGATCAACTCTCCCCGCATCAGCAAGTTGAAAGCGCAAGCGCGTCGCACAGTGCGTCAGCGACGTGATGTTGTCGGCGCCGCCAATACTTTCAACGATGTGGGCGGAAGTGTCCTTGATAGATGCCACTTCTTACTCCTCAATTCGATACCACTTATAACCAGTACTGCACTGGCTATAACGTCACACTTGAGTATAAGAGGATTCCCACATGAACAAAAGCCCGTTTTGTGGACTTGCCAGGGAGTTTTTCTATTTGTCTTTACTTCGTCGCTGGTCAACCACCTAGAGGCAGTAAACAATCTGGCAAACGTTTGCACTAATTGTCTATAAGATCACAAAAGCCGCGCCCACCCCATCTAGGTGATGAAGTGGGCGCGGCGGTGAGCAAAGCCCTAAGGCTTAGCGGAAACTAAGCGGAAGCTTTAGTTGCCAGCCAGCTTGTCGCGCAGTGCAGCGAGCTGCTCGTCGGAAGCCAGGGAGCCGCCAACCTCTGCCTGAGTCTCGGATGCCGGAGCTGCATCGGAGGAATCAGAGGAGTAGTTGGAGGACTCTGCAGACTCAGCAGCCTCAGCGGCTGCGGCGCGGTTGCGCTCGATCTGAGCGGTGTGCAGGTTGAAGCGACGCTCGGACTCTGCGTAGCGTGCCTCCCAAGCCTGACGCTGCTCGTCGAAGCCTTCCTTCCACTCGTTGGTCTCAGGGTCGAAGCCCTCAGGGAAGACGTAGTTGCCCTGCTCGTCGTAGGAGTCAGCCATGCCGTACTTGGACGGATCGAACTCTTCGGTGTAGTCCTCGTCTGCCTGCTTAACGGACAGGGAGATACGACGACGCTCGAGATCGATGTCGATGACCTTGACCATAACTTCCTGGCCAACGGTGACAACCTGGTCCGGAACCTCGACGTGGCGCTGAGCCAGCTCGGAGATGTGAACGAGGCCCTCGATGCCCTCCTCGACGCGGACGAAGGCGCCGAACGGAACGAGCTTGGTCACCTTGCCCGGAACGATCTGGCCCACAGCGTGGGTGCGGGCGAATACGCGCCACGGATCTTCCTGGGTAGCCTTCAGGGACAGGGAAACGCGCTCGCGGTCCAGATCGACGTCCAGAACCTCAACGGTTACCTCGTCACCAACGGTGACAACCTCAGATGGGTGGTCAATGTGCTTCCAAGACAGCTCGGAAACGTGAACCAGGCCGTCGACACCGCCGAGATCGACGAAGGCGCCGAAGTTGACGATGGAGGAAACAACGCCCTTGCGGACCTGGCCCTTCTGCAGCTGGTGCAGGAACTCGGAGCGAACCTCGGACTGGGTCTGCTCGAGGTATGCACGGCGGGAGAGGACAACGTTGTTGCGCTGCTTGTCCAGCTCGATGATCTTTGCTTCCAGCTCCTGGCCGATGTACGGCTCCAGGTCACGGACGCGACGCATCTCAACGAGGGATGCAGGCAAGAAGCCACGCAGGCCGATATCCAGGATGAGGCCGCCCTTGACAACCTCGATAACGGTACCGGTAACAGGCTCTTCCTTGGCCTGCAGCTCCTCGATGGCGCCCCATGCACGCTCGTACTGCGCACGCTTCTTGGACAGGATCAGACGACCTTCCTTGTCCTCCTTGGTGAGAACAAGTGCGTCAACCTCATCGCCGACCTCAACAACCTCGTCTGGGTTGACGTCGTGCTTGATGGACAGCTCGCGGGAAGGGATAACACCTTCGGTCTTGTATCCGATGTCCAGCAGTACCTCGTCGTGGTCAACCTTGACGACAGTACCCTCGACAATGTCACCATCGTTGAAGTACTTGATGGTGGCGTCTACAGCTGCGAGGAAGTCCTCTGCGGTTCCGATATCGTTAATCGCAACCTGCGGGGTGTTAGAAGATGGCATATTGAAAAATGCTCCGAATAAATGTAGGAAATCGAAATTGGACAACTGCGCGTCTCTCGAAAAAAGCTTGCTAAGCTGCGCAAATGCAGCTAAAAAGAGAAATAATCGATCCCGCCTCGTGATTGCTTAAAGCCTTCCTACAGGGGCTTAGAACAACCCGCGGCATAGACACGCCCGTTTAACACTACATCTGTCCAGCTAAAAGGGCAAATACGCGGACCAACTATTTCGCAAAGGAATTTCTTCCACCGTGACTTCCCCCTCGCACGCAAACCAGGCCTACTGGGATAGCGACGCCGCCAACTACCACGCCGAGCACCCTGACTATCTTTCTTCCTTTTACTGGTGCCCAGAAATGCTGTACGAAGGCCAGGCGCACCTGCTTGGCGACGTCTCGGATTCCTCGGTCCTCGAAATTGGCTGTGGCTCCGCCCCGTGCACCGAATGGCTGCAATCGCGCGCACACTTCGCCACCGGCTTCGATATCTCCCGCGGCATGCTTAACCAGGCTGCACCCGGACTCCCCTTAACGCAGGCCGATGCACTGTCACTCCCCTACGCCACCAACTCCTTCGACGCCGCATTTTCGGCGTTCGGAGCCTTTCCCTTCCTTGCCAACCTTGACTTAGCCTTAAGTGAAGTCTCCCGCGTTCTTAAACCAACCGGTCGCTTTGTCCTTTCGGCCAACCACCCAATGCGCTGGATTTTCCCCGACGACCCCACCGATCTCACCGCCGATATCAGCTATTTCGATCGCGCTTATCTGGAGCAAGACCACGATGGCAACCTCACCTATGCGGAATTTCATCGCACTATCGCAGATTGGTTTCAAGCTTTACAGGGCGAAGGTCCGTTCCTGATCGAGGACATTATCGAGCCCGAATGGCCTAAGGATCTCACCACTACGTGGGGCCAATGGTCGCCAAAGCGTGGCGAAATCTTTCCCGGAACGATTATTTTCGTGTGCCGAAATTGCCGCTAACCTATGGGCATGGTCTTGGATCGAATTGGCTTACTCTTGCGCCGCGGCCTTGCCTGGTGGATCGACGCCTTCCTGGCAGCAGCCGTCATCGTTGTGGCGCGCTGGGCTATTAATGCACTTGCCGACGCCCCCTTAACCGGCCACGCCCTGGAAATTTACAACGCCGTCGCCCTCGCCCTTGTCTTTTATGCCTACCGTGTATGGGTGGAGGCCACCAAGGCGACGTCGCTGGGTAAGTGGTCGCTCAAGTTGGAGATCATCGCTACCCACCCCGGATGGCGTGCAGCCTGCCTGCGCAATTCCTGGCTGCTACTCTCCCTGCTCACGCTGACAGGATTGCCGTTCATCATGCCGCTATTGCTAGGCGTTTTGAGCGCCTGCGTCCTCGCCTTCGGCCAGACTCCCTTCGATATGCTGGCCAATTGCATAGTCGAGCGCCGACCTCAGATAGACACGCCTTCTTTTCGTGGCCAGAGGTAATAAGCAAGTACGAAAATAACCAACGCAGCAAACATCCACGCGGACGGAAAGAGGAACGCAAGCGCGGTGGATACGACCATCACCCCAGCGGCCGTTAATCTCCTGACCTTAGGATCAGGCGCTACGCGCGCTATCATCATGGCCATCAAAAAATACGACCCAGCAATCACCACGTACGAAACTGCAGAGGCTTTATGCTCTTCAAGAAATTGGGCTAGCCCGAGGTCATTAATATCGGCTGCAGGAAGATTCACTTGAATGGCCCACAGGCTTTCAAAAAAGCGGAGATTCCATTTATTTACCTTCTCTTCCAGAGTCACTGGACAATATTTCCCTTCTTAGTTTCTCCATTTACACACATAACTTTTTCTGCGCAGAAGAGGCTCCCTAAAAACTTAGTTCGCATCCCGCCATAACTTCTGAACCTTCCTCACTGCATAGTCGGGCATGCCCAGGTCTTCAATAGCTTGTTTATTCCAGGTTCCGCGGACCTGTCCATCCACAACGATGGCGCGGCGAAATACCCCGCGGTTTCCAGGAACGAGTGTCTCGTGGACTTCCTTCGTCATCGCAAATAGACGGTCTTGATAACCCAAGATGTACTCGTCAAATGCCCCCAGCAGCAATACCGATTGCTTGTTTCGTGCTTCGGCCATTTCCACTACCTCAGCCGAAGCAAGTTCCTGGGATTCTTCCCCACACCGCACGATATCAGGGGGAAGGTTTTCAGCTGCTGGCCTTATTAGGCTTTGCGGTAGCTTTGTCCACCAAGCAAAGTCCCGCAGCCTCGCTGGGCCATGAGTGCGGAAATACCGGACCATTAGGTCAGCGGTAGCTGCGACCTTGTCTCCATTGAAAGCTTCGTCTAACCCCGACAGGTCCACGGGTGTGATGAGCTGCTCGGCTCCACAGTAGACGGCGTGACCGCTTTCCATTGCTACGCGCACAACATGCCAGAAAGGCACCTCGGGCAACGTTGTAGCAGCCCGTTCTTTGAGCTCGGCGCGCGAAAGTGGACGATCAATTAGCTTGTTCACCTCCGGTCGTAGTTCAACATCACCCTTGCGGCCCTTTGCACAAAGTTCTGTTATCCAGCCTATGTCCTTGATAGAAGCTGCAAAAAGCGTATGGCGCATGGGATATCCACGCACAATATTTCCGGCATCTGAGTGGTCTTCCGCCCGCAAGGCCAGCGACCGGTGCACAGAATGCAGGTCCTGGCCTTGTATTACACCGAAGGCGCGAACCACCTCCTCAGCACTCTCCCACCGCGGCACGGTTAGGCCTTGCGAGGCGAGCCTAAGGCGCGCCTTTTCTCGGCGGGAGAAAGTAACCGAGCTAGTGGGCTGCGGCATCCCAATCCTTTCCGGCACCGGCGGAGACCTCTAGAGGCACGTTGAGCTCGATGGCAGAGTCCATCTCTCGCTCGAGAATCTCTTGAACCGTGTCGGCCTCACCCGGGGCGACTTCGACTACCAATTCATCGTGCACCTGAAGCAGCACGCGAGACTTCATTCCTTGCAGTGCGCGGTCCACGCGAATCATCGCCACCTTAATAATGTCCGCGGCAGTGCCCTGAATCGGTGCATTAAGCGCTGCGCGCTCCGCGTTCTCGCGTGCTAGCCGGTTATCAGAGTTGAGCTCTGGCAAGTAGCGGCGACGGCCAAAGAGCGTTGCCGTGTAGCCATCCTTGCGGGCTTGGACCACCACTTCATCGAGGTACTTCTTCACGCCGCCAAAGCGCTCAAAGTAGCTTTCCATGATGGACTTTGCCTCCCCCGCCGGAATGCCCAATTGCTGGGATAGACCGAAAGCGGAAAGTCCGTATACCAACCCATAAGACATGGCCTTAACCCGGCGGCGCAGTTCGGGTGTCACTTGGTCAACGGGAACGTCAAAGACTCGAGAGCCAACATAGTTGTGTAGGTCTTCGCCTTCCTTGTAGGCCTCGATGAGGCCCGGGTCAGCGGAGAGGTGCGCCATAACACGCATCTCAATCTGCGAGTAGTCCGCGGTCATAAGTTCTTCGTAGCGCTCGCCTACGACAAACGCGGAGCGAATCTGTCGTCCAGCTTCTGTGCGCACCGGGATATTCTGCAGATTTGGCTCGGTAGAAGACAGGCGGCCAGTCGATGTCACCGTCTGATTAAACGTGGTGTGGATGCGCCCATCCGGCTGCACGGTTTTGATTAGACCTTCGAGGGTGGTCTTCATCTTCTGGTACTCACGGTGAGCCAAGAGGTGGTCTAAGAACGGGTGGGGATTCTTAGCCGCGAGTTGTTCAATCTCCTTGGCCGCGGTGGAATAGCCGGTCTTCGTCTTCTTGGTCTTGGGCAGCTCAAAAGTCTCAAAGAGCACGGTTTGCAGCTGCTTCGGCGAGTTAAGGTTGAGTTTATCGTCACCGGCAAGCTCACGGGCGGCACGCTCTTGTTCGGCGACCTGCTCTACGAAGGCATCCTTTTGCGTTTCGAGAATATCAACGTCAACAGCGATTCCGGTAGCTTCCATTCGCGCCAGAATGGTCACAAGTGGCAGTTCCAAATCGGTATAGAGCTCGAAGGAATCAATGTCCTGCAGCTCCGCGGTCAGCCTTTCCGCCAGCTCCATAATGGCTGCGGCTTGATCCACCAAAGTGGAATCGTCCAGCAGGGAAAGCTGCTCCGTGGCGGCGCCGAGGGTCTTTTGGAGGTGGCGTTGGTAGACGTCGGCAAGCGCGTAAGTGCGCTGACCTGGTCGAAGAAGGTAGGCGGCAAGGGCTGTGTCATGGGCGATGCCAGCCAGCTCAATCCCACGACCGGCAAGCATATGGAAAGCTGCCTTCGCCTCGTGGAAATACTTCGGCGTATCAGACGCTAACCACTGAGCCAGGGCCTTATCGTCCTCGGCAGAAATATCGCCCAGCTCCACTTGCAGGCCGTGACGGTCTTGGTCCACGAAAGCAATCGCCGAAGCGTCGCCCTGTCCCGGGGTTCCCTCGCCTTGGACATACACCGCGACATGCTCTCGGCCGGGCAGCCACTGGGACAAGGGCTCGTCATCGATGACCGTCTCTAGCTCTTGGACTTCCTCGGCCTGCGCCGTTGCGTCAGCGCCATCATTGGGAATGGCGGCGAGTACACGATCGCGCAGGCTGGTACCAAACTCGAGGTCGTCGAACTTAGCGGCTACATCGGCGACCTTGGCTTCCTTAAAGGCCAAGTCATCGGGGCCGACCTCTAGGTCCATGTCCGTAATCATCTGGGTGAGCTTGCGGTTCATCTGCACCTGTTCAATGCGCTCGCGGAAGTTATTGCCTACCACGCCCTTAATTTCCTCCGCGTGCTCTACCAAGGATGCCAAGTCCCCATACTTGACTATCCACTTGGTGGCGGTCTTCTCACCTACCTTTGGGATGCCCGGCAAATTATCGGAAGGGTCGCCACGCAACGCGGCAAAGTCTGGGTACTGCGCGGGGGTGAGACCGTACTTCTCTTCTACCGCGGAAGGGGTAAAGCGGTGGAGGGTGGATACGCCCTTCATGGGATAGAGCACCGTCGTGGACTCATTAACTAACTGCAGGTAGTCACGATCGCCGGTAACGATGAGAGTCTCATAGTCCTGTGCCTCGGTTGCGAGAGTAGCCAGAATGTCATCGGCCTCGAAGTTCTCACGAGAGAGGGTGGTAATCCCCAGTACCTCGAGCACCTCGCGAATGAGGTCTACCTGACCCTTGAACTCCTCCGGCGCGGCCTCGCGCTGGGCCTTATAGTCTGGGAACATCTCAGTGCGGAAGGTCTTGCGCCCCACGTCGAATGCCACCGCAATGGCGTCGGGGGTCTCTTCCGCCACGATATTAGAGAGCATCGATAAGAAGCCATACACGGCATTAGTGTGCTGACCTCCTGAGGTGGAGAAATTATCCACCGGCAGGGCATAGAAGGCACGAAAGGCCATAGAGTGGCCGTCAATGAGCAGAAGTCGAGGCTGATTAGTAGTCACCTGCCCCATCCTAGAGAAGCACGCCAACATTCGAACACCCCGGTGCAGATTTTGTGGATGACGTGGGCATTCCCCCGCTGACACTACCCAATTAGGAATTCGCCTAGTGCCTGCGCTACTATTTTCACAGTCAAAGGCAGCCAGCCTTTACACTGTGCGCCCCTGTAGCCCAATTGGCAGAGGCAACGGATTCAAAACCCGTCCAGTGTGAGTTCGAGTCTCACCAGGGGCACGACTAGAAAAGACCTCGGTTTCCACTAAGTCAGGAAACCGAGGTCTTTGCTTTAGCCCAGTTCAGGCAACGTAGGTAGATGGTACTTGCGCAGCACTGCGTTGATTTGCGGGTTCGAGGCCTTCAGCTGCGGTAATGCTAGACCAATGAGTCCGGCCACGCCTGCGATGCCGAGGATTGCTCCGAAGATGGCGGGCTTGGAGCTCGCGCCGCTGCTCGATGCGGAGCTCCCCGTGGCAGGTTGCGTGGTATCGGCCGGCTTGCCGGAATCATGCGCACGGGCGGTAAGCCATTCCTCCTTGCCCAGAACTCCTTGGGTCAGTCGGGTTTCACCAATCCAGCCGTACCAGGGGTCCTGCGGGCGCTGATTATCAAAGCCACCGCCCATGACCCACTGCAGGTCGCGCGGGAGAAGGCCTTCTGCGCCTACCGCGTTGCGTAAGATAGGCGCGCCGTTGATGAACATCTCCACGCTATCGCGCTGCGGATCGTTGACCACGGCGATGTGCATCCACTCGTCCTTGGGCACCTCGTGGGACCATACGGTAGAACCGCTCCCCTGCTTGGGTTCGGCCCACCAACGCAGCTCGCGGAGGTTGGAGATGCCAAACATGACGGTAGGGTCCGTGTCATCAGAGCCGTCGACCAATTTATTAATGGCAGAGTCGCGGCTCAGCGCGCTTCCCCAGCCATGCTGTGCGCCATTGAAGTCTTTAGGAATCTTGACGAAGGATTCGAAGGTGTACCCCTTGGTGGTATCCACATTATTTGCAGGCGCGTCCTTGTCGGTGCGGAACTCGGCATTGCCTACCTTGCCCGCTGGGTCAGACCAGAAGAGGGAGCCAGAATCAGAGGACAGCGGGTGGTGGTCAGAGCTATAGGTCACTCGATCGCCTAGCATGGCGCCAGAGCGATGCAGGTCGCTGCCGGAATCGCTGGCAATATCGGGGATGGTGGTGCCACGGCCGGCAGGGGCGCCGTCGGCAAGCGCATGGCCGTCCTTGTCCTGGGCCTGGCCCGGGCGCCAGTGGAATACTGTGTGATCATTCTTGGCAAAGTCATCCGCGCCCTTGGGAAGCTCGTCTTCCGCAATGGTATAGGGCCTAAAGCCTTCAGCGGCGATGTCACGTGCACGCTGCGCTAGGTCCGGCTGGTGACCCTCGCCCACGGTGAAATCCGGGGAAAAGGAAGAAAAGCGCTGCTCAAAGTCGAACGGAATGGCGTAGCTATCGCCCTTATCATCTAGGGTGAGCTTGTCGAACTGCGTCAGCTCCTCGTGCGGCTTCTGCGCCACCCACGGAGAGAGCGCGGTCATTTCCAATTGCTTGCCGGAAAGATCAAACTCAAGCACGCCCAGCAGACCGTTGCCGCCCTGGTAGGCCATCTGATAGTCCTGCAAGATGGAGACAACGTCATGGCCGGCATCGTTTTTATCCACGCGGTAGCCCGCACCATGGTGGTGGCCGCCCATCACCAGGAAAATCTGGTCGTTGCGCTTGATAAACTTATCCCACATGCCCTTGCCGTAGTCATCGGAGTAGAAGACGTTACCCTGGCCATCGATATTGAGGGCTTCGTGCGTCGTGACGATGACGGGGAGGTTGGGGTGCTTATCGATGATGCCTTGCGCCCACGCAAGGGCCTTATCGTCGGCGCGCCAGCCCAGCGCAAGGTTGAGGTACTTCTGGCCCTCGGCTTCAAAGATGTGAGCCTCCGAGTCATTATTGACGGCCGTGTAGCGCTCTTGGAAGGTCTCCGGATTAGCGGCCTTGGCACGATCGGCACTAAACCACTTGTCATAAGGGTGAGCCGACGCACCCTCCACGTCCATGTCGTGATTGCCGGGCAGGATGGAGTAGTTCAGATCCGAATCATCGAGGACCTGCATGGCCTTATCAGCCACCTGCCATTCGCCCTCCACGTTCCACTGGTCTACAACGTCACCCAGATGGGTGACAAAGTCCATATTCAGCTCGTCTTGGTGCTCCACCAACCATTGGGTTTGGGCCAAGTAGGGTTCGCTTCCGTAACGAGCTTGGGCCAAGTTGCCGGTCTCCGGGGTGGAATAGCGCGAATAGAACTGGGTATCCGGTAAGACGCCGATGCTAAAGCGAGAGCCCTCGCTGACCGATGCGCCCTCAGCCCCAACCTCCGCAGCGCTTGCTGCCGGTATAACAATGAGGTTTCCCACCACTGCGGTTGCAGTTAACGCAGGCAGGACGAAACGATTTTTCATAGAGAGTCCTTTATGATTGGAAAGGGATGCTTGCACAGGGGAAATGACGGGAATACGCGGGGGATTCTAGGGCGTGAATCTTTCAGCTAGTTGAAGCCCGCGTAAACATCAGACTGAATAATGGGAAACTTATGGTTTCTACCGAAGAAAGTATTTTCCCGTATGAGATTCCGTATATCCTGCCCCAAACTGCATAGTTGCATTGGGGTGCATTAAACTGACAGAATATTCGTGAATACGGTTTTACCTTTACGGTTAGGGAGAAGATCCTCCCCTACCGCGGGAGGTAGATCACCGCCCTCTAATGAAAGATATGCATTACGCTTCGCAGCGGTTCGCCTAGCGTCTCCCTTCGGCACTTTTCTGCCGCCCTGCTAGGCCAGTCGCCCTCCGCACCAGTCCCCTCCCAGGTAGATTTTTATTTTATGCAATACATTTTGAACGCTATCCGCGGTGCCCTCATCGGCATGGCCGAGCTCGTACCGGGCATCTCCGGTGGCACCGTGGCACTCATCGTGGGCATTTATGAACGCGCAGTCCACAACGCCAACGATCTCATTTCCGGCCGCCTCAAAAAGGTCGAATGGAGCTTTCTTCTCTCCGTAGCTATCGGCATGTTTATCGCCGTCTTCGGAATGTCCACCGTGCTTTCTAACTTCGTGGATAATCATGTATCGGCTTCCGGAGCGCTATTTTTGGGCATGGTGGCTGTGTCCATTTTTGTGCCACTATCCATGCTTTCTAAGCAAGAGAGACTGCGCCCCTCCTCTATCATCGCATTTATAATCGCTGCGATTGCCATCTTCTTTATCACCGGATTCACCTCCGAACCGCACGAGAACCCCAGCCTCATCGCGGTCTTCTTCGCCGCCGCCATCGCCGTCTGCGCACTCATCCTGCCGGGTATTTCCGGCTCGCTCATCCTGCTGACCATGGGCCTCTACCAGCCCATTATTGGCGCCGTTTCAGATCGTGACTTGGGCACTATCGCCGTCTTCGCGTTAGGCGCCCTGTGTGGCCTTGCGGCATTTATCAAGGTATTGAACTTCCTACTGGATCACCACCGCGCCCCAACCCTGATGGCCATGGCCGGTTTCATGCTCGGTTCTCTGCGCGCACTGTGGCCGTGGGGAGCTGACCAAGATGCCTCTAGCGGCATCATCATCGGCATGTTCATCCTCGGTGCACTCATCGTCTCTGCGTTCATCGTCGTAGACATGAAGAAAGCCCGCGCTATAGATGAAAGGACGGCGCAAAAGTAATGCCGCGCTCGTTTTCCCGCCGCGCGATTATCGCCGCGGTCCTCGTCCCCACGCTGAGCCTAAGCGCCTGCGTCACCAACGAGGAAGATTCCACTCCGGACGGCTGGGAAGAACCGCATTCCGCAATGGTGCCGGAAATTGCCGCCATGTATGACGACAACGATGGCGTCCTCACTGCCGGAACTAACCCACCCTATGCCCCATTTCAGCTCAAGGATTCCCACGGGGCGCTCCAGGGCGTGGAACTCGATCTTGCTCGCGCCGTTGCCGGAGTCTTGGGACTCGATTTCCAGCCCATGGAACAGGACTTCTCGATGATCTTGCCCGCCGTGCAATCGGGCCAGATTGATATGGGTGCATCCGGCTTCACGGATAACCCCGAGCGCCGCAATGAGTTCGACTTTGTAGACCACCTCTACGCCGGCATCCAGTGGGCCGAGCGAGTAGATGGGCCTAAGAAGGTTGACCCGGATAATCCTTGCGGCTTGACGGTTGCGGTGCAGCGCACCACGGTATCTGAAACCGACGATGTGCGTCCCAAGAAGGATGCGTGCAACGGCGATCTCACTGTCTTGTCTTATGACACGGGTGACAACGCCGCGTTGGCGGTCCTCATGGGACGCGCAGATGCCCTGTCCGCAGACTCCCCAGTAACGGCGTGGGCTGTCAATCGCTCCGAGGGAAAGATGCGGCAGGTAGGCGATATGTTCCAAGCATCGCCCTATGGCTTTGCCGTTCCCAAGGATTCCGATTTGGGCAAGGCCTCGGCCGCAGCACTGCAGCACCTCATCGAAACCGGTGAGTATGCAGAAATTTTGTCCCGCTGGGGCATCGAGGATGGCTTAATAGACCAGGCAATGATTAATGAAAGGCCGATCAATGGTTAATGAAAATACGGCGACGCCAGCTACGGCAGAGCCTAAGGAAAAGCCCGCCAAGATCGAGGCGCGACCTCTACGCCACCCATGGCGTTGGGTATTCGCCGGCTTGCTTATCGTGCTCGGCGCGTGGTTTATCTTCGCCTCCGCCCGCAACGAGGCTTTTGGCTGGGACACCTACTTCCAGTACCTCTTTGATAAGCGCATTGCACTTGCCTCCCTCCACACCATCGCCATCACCATTTTGTCCATGATCATCGGCGTTGTCGGTGGTGCAATACTTGCGGTTATGCGCATGTCCCCGAACCCGGTGCTGCGCAGCGTCTCCTGGGTATTCCTCTGGGTCTTCCGCGGCACGCCGATTTATGTACAGCTGGTGTTTTGGGGCCTGCTCTCCGCTATCTATCAATCCATCAACTTGGGCTTTACCGAAGTGTCTTTGCAGACGATCCTCACCAACGCCTTCTTCCTTGCGGTGATGGGCCTGGGTCTCAATGAAGCCGCCTATATGGCCGAGATTGTGCGCTCCGGTATCACCTCCGTTCCCGAGGGGCAGAAGGAAGCTTCCAAGGCACTCGGCATGTCCTGGTGGATGACCATGCGCCGCACCGTCCTTCCGCAGGCCATGCGCATTATCATTCCGCCTACAGGCAATGAATTCATTTCCTTGCTCAAGACCTCTTCCCTCGTGGTGGCCATTCCTTATACCGAGGAGATCTTCGGCCGCTCCACTGATATTTCCGCCGCTCTCTTCCAGCCCATCCCGTTGCTGCTGGTCGCAGCGTCCTGGTACCTCGTGGTTACTTCCCTACTGATGGTGGGACAGTACTTCCTGGAGCGCCGCTTTGAGCGCGGTGCCACCCGCGAACTCACCGGCCGCCAACTTGCTGCGCTGGCAGACGCTGAAGGCACCATCCCCCGCAACGTATCCGTGATTTCGGAGGCTAAAAACTAATGGCTACTCCCATGATTTCCGCCCAGAATGTCCATAAGTCCTTCGGACAGCTCGAGGTCCTCAAAGGCATTGACCTTGAGGTCCAGCCCGGCGAAGTAGCCTGTCTACTGGGCCCCTCGGGCTCCGGCAAATCCACCTTCCTGCGCTGCGTCAACCACCTTGATAAGGCTACGGCGGGCCGCCTCTACGTCGACGGCGAGCTAATTGGCTACCGCGAAAAGAACGGCACCCTTTATGAGATCAGCGAGAAGGAAGCCGCAGAGCAGCGCTCCGATATCGGCATGGTCTTTCAGTCTTTCAACCTTTTCCCCCACCGCACGGTGATTGAAAATATCATCGAGGCACCGGTGCAGGTAAAAAAGATTCCGGAAGAAACCGCCCGCGCCCGCGCTATGGAGCTGTTGGAGGACGTTGGCTTGGCGTCCAAGGCCAATAACTACCCGGTACAGCTCTCTGGCGGCCAGCAACAGCGCGTTGCCATCGCTCGTGCGGTGGCCATGGATCCTAAGCTTATGCTTTTCGACGAACCTACGTCGGCCCTCGACCCCGAGCTCGTCGGCGAAGTGCTGCGCGTTATGAAGGACCTCGCAGCCGAAGGCATGACCATGCTCGTAGTCACCCACGAGATGGGTTTTGCGCGCGAGGTAGCCGATAAGGTCTTCTTCATGGACGGCGGCGTTGTCATCGAGTCCGGCAGTCCAGCTGAGGTTTTGGATAACCCACAACAGCCACGCACCAAGGACTTTTTGGCTTCGCTGCTGTAGCCCCCCACTGCACTCAACAGAGTGCCTTCAGCCCGCCGTCTTTCAGCTAAAAGAGGGGACCGGCGGGCTTTGTCGTGACTCATTCCTCTACACCAGTGTTAAAAGACCCCGAATCAATGCGCTGGCCGCACCCAAGCCGGCGACGCTCAGCGAAAGCACGCGGGCTTTTTCTCGTGGAACACGCTGGGCAATCCGGGTTCCGGCGCAAATTCCTACACACATGCCTAATACTCCCGCGGGCCACATCATCCAAGGCAGGCCATCAAAGTGTGCCGCACCTGTGAGAGTCTTGGTCATCACGGAAAAGAATCCGCCTACGACAAAAATCGGCTGCAGCGTGGCGGCGTAAACATGTTGGGGCCACTTTGCCGCCTGCGCATAGACGGTAATAACCGGGCCCGCAACGCCCGCCAAGGTATTGGTAAAGCCGCCGAGAATACCGGCGGAGATGGCAGGGCCTTTGCCCTCCATCGGCGGGACAAACTTCTTTCCAAAAGTGACCACCGCCAGTGCGGCCAGAAGCGCAGCACCCACCACAATCATGAGCCCTGCCGTGTCCATACGCCTAATGAGCAGTGCCGCGGCCAAGGAGCCAATCACCATGACTGGGGCTATGAGCCCGAACTTCTTCCAGCTCACATTCTCGCGCACGGAATAGGTGGTCAACATCGCATTAACACAAGCCAAAACGTTAATGACTAGAATGCCTTCGACCGGCCCCATTATCAGCATAAGGATGGGACCGCCGATAAGACCGAGCCCCATTCCGGATACCCGTTGCAGTGTCGAACCAACGACAACGACGAGGAAAATAACCAGTGCGAGGCTCACTGACGGTATTTCTCCTTTACCGCACGACCTACGGATTCGGGGAACATACCCGTTACGTCGCCGCCAAACTTTGCTACCTGCTTACACAGCGAGGAACTGATATATCCGTACTTCTCGTCCGTGAGTAGGAAGACGGTATCGATACCGGAAAGGCGCCGGTTCATCTGCGCCATGGGCAGCTCATACTCATAGTCGAGAGAGCTTCGCAGTCCCTTCACCAAAACGTCCGCCCCATGCTCCGTGGTGTAATCCACCAAAAGCCCGGAGCAATAGTCCACCTTGATGGAAGAATCCACGCTCTGACGGATAAGTTCCATGCGCTCCTCCACGCTAAAGAGGCCGGAGGGCTTGTCAGGGTTACCGGTTACTAACACGGTGACTTCATCAAACATCTGGTTAGCGCGGTTGATGATATCGACGTGGCCTAAGGTGACAGGGTCAAAGGATCCAGGGCAGACGGCCTTAGTCATGCTACTTTCGCTTTCTTTTCAGTGGTTTAGTCTTCGGTGTCCTCGCTGCCGGGGCGGGTATAAACGGCCATATCCATGCGTGCGATGCCAAAGGTGCGCTTCTTAAGCTTCTGGCCGGTGGGCTCAAAACCAGCAGGCCACTCAGTAACCGCGGAATCAACATGACGCTCAATTACTACCATTGCGCGATCGGTAAGCACTGGTTCGATGACAGCAATGAGTTCATCCACTTCATCAAAAGCATAGGGCGGGTCCGCCAGCACCAGGTCAAAGTGTTTGCGCGGGGCACTAGCCAGGTAAGTGCTTACCTTCATCTCTTGCACGCGCACGCCGGGATGCTTGACGACGCCCATGTTGTGCCGGATGATCTTTACCGCATCGGCCGAAGATTCCACCAGTACTGCTTCATCTGCCCCACGGCTCGCTGCCTCAAGACCTAGGGCACCAGAGCCTGCAAAAAGATCGAGCACCGAAGATCCAGCAAAGCCCCACCGTGCAGTGAGGGATGAAAACAGCCCTTCGCGGGCGCGGTCTGCGGTAGGCCGGGTTCCTTCTGCAGGCACTTTAATGGTGCGGCCGCGGGCTTCGCCGGCAATAATGCGCGTCATTTATGCTTCTCCAATCTCCATCAAAAGGTCTCCGCCCAGCACGTCACTAAAATCAGAGACCACGATACGGTAGACCTTTCCTGGGCCGGGGCTTTCTACGGGAGCCTCAAGCTTCGTGGCTTCAACGGTCGCAAGCGGTACTCCGGTATCAACAGTGTCTCCCACATTCACATGGCAGCGGACGATGCCCGCGAAGGGGGCGTAAATTTTCATGCTTCTAGGTTAACCCGTCTTAGTTCTTCTCCAAGTATTCCTGTTCGCTTTCGCTCAAATTGCGCGTGAGTTCCTCGGCCAACTCGGGATTGCGCAACACCATGGCGCGCGCATCCGCATGGGTGCGCTCCACAATGTCTTGGTCATCCGCCAAGTTCAGTAGCCGCAGTCTGCGATGCGTTCCGGACTGCATGGTGCCCAAGATGTCGCCCTCTTGGCGCTGGCGCAAATCAAGCTCGGCCAGTTCAAAACCCGAGGAAGTTTGGGCGATCTGAGTGATACGACGGAAGGATGGAGTGTTATCGGCTGCCGTTGTGTGCAGAAGACAAATGGAGGCATTACCGCCTCGTCCCACGCGCCCGCGCAACTGGTGCAACTGGGAAACGCCGAAATGCTCGGACTCGCGAATGAGCATCACCGTGGCATTGGGAACATCCACGCCTACCTCAATGACCGTGGTAGAGACCAAGATATCGATCTCTCCCCTAGCAAATGACGTCATTACCTCATCTTTATTGGGCATCTTTCCGTGCAAGATGGCTACGCGCAGTCCCTTAAACGGTCCGTTTTCTAGCTGCTGTGCAAGCTCTAGCACTCCGCCTTTGCCTTCAATGCGCGGGCAAACGATATAGGCCTGATGGCCGTGGGCCACCTCCTCGCGTATCCGCTCGAGTGCGCGCAGCACCCAGGTCGGCCGCCACTCGGCCACCACCGCTGATTGAATAGGTTTGCGACCACCGGGCAGCTCGGTCAGCGTTGATACGGCGAGGTCGCCAAAGACGGTCATCGCAATGGTGCGCGGAATCGGTGTTGCTGTCATCACCAGTACGTGGGGGCTGAGGCCTTCACGTGCCTTTAACCGCAGGCTATCGCGCTGCTCTACACCGAACCGGTGTTGCTCATCTACGACGACCAATCCCAGGTTAAAGAACTCCACGGTGTCTTGGATAATCGCATGGGTTCCAATGATGATGTCCGCGTCACCGGAGACAATATCCAATAAAGCCTGCCGCTTGTCCGCCGTACGCATGGAGCCGGTCAGGAGTACCACCTTGACCCCTTCGGGAACCGAGGTTCCAATGGAGGCAGCGTGTTGGGAGGCGAGTACTTCCGTAGGCGCCAGCAGTGCGGCCTGCGTTCCTGCGTCGACAGCCTGCAGCATAGCGCAGGTAGCCACCATGGTTTTGCCCGAGCCAACCTCGCCTTGCAACAAGCGCATCATGGGCAGCGGACGAGCCAGATCGTCTTCGATCTCGCTTATGACGCGACGCTGCCCTTCGGTCAGGTCAAAGGGCAGATGGCTCAGCAGTTCCTCGCGATAGCCGCCTAAGGTAGCAGGCATGGTAGAAGCGGTCCGGGCTTCGGCATCTCGCTGGCGCAATGCCATCACCAGACCAATAGACAGAGCCTCGTTGTACTTCAGCCGCTGAATCGCACGGTAGGGGCCTGCTTCCCCTGGCTCATGGATTTCCCGCACTGCCTTGTCGAGGCTGATAATCATCCGATAATCCAGCGGTTCCGCGATCGGCGGGGTCTTAGATAGGACGTAGTGGATGGCGCCCATGATGTACCACGAGGTCACCTTGGACGTGGCTGGGTACACCGGTATCCATTCACGTTCCAAGAGGAGCTGGTCGAGCCTGCCAAACTGCGACAGGTTCCGCAGCGAGCCGGTGGCTTTTGGGCGGTGCTTCTTGCCAGACCCAGCCGCTGGCTGCCGGTAATCATCCAGTTCGCCATCGGGGCGACCGAAGGCATCGATCTCTACAAAGTCCGGCTGCTGCAACTGCGGCTGGTTACGGAAGAACTTAAGCTTGCCACTCATCATGACGCGCTGTCCGCGGTGCAACATCCGCATCACGTAATTGGCATTGAAAAACGTCGCAATGATGCTGCCATCGAGCTGCACATTAATGATGGTGGTCTTGCCCGAGTCATGGCGAGTGAATCCGGTAATAGTTCCGGTAACCGTGACGATATCGCCCTCGGCAGCGTCTCCTAGGCCGACATCCTTGTTGTGGCGGATATAGTCTCGCGGATAGTGAGCTAAGAGCTCGCCGCAGGTCTCATACCCCAGTGCTTTGGTAATCTTCGCGGCGTCTTTCGCCGCAAGCACCTCTGTCAAAGGGCGGTTGTCCTGCCAGCCGAGCATTGCTATTCCACTCCGATTTCGGTTGCGATTTCCGGTACTTTCAGTGCCATAACATCTACGCGAAGCTGTTGAGCTAGTTCCTCCTGGTCTAGGTCTAAGGCGCTTAGGACTGTGACCTGCTCACCGCCTTCTGCCAAGAGATCGCGGCAAGTGGCAATGATTGACTGCGGGGTTTCCTGGCTCGGGTAAGCCACTCGCATGGACTTGGCAGCATCACGCATGGCAGCAACGACGGCACCAGTATCTGGGTTATCCGGTTCATAAACGGAAATCGCGGCTAAGGCTGCAGCCAGCGATTGCGCGGGCACTACTCGCCCAGCAGCGGTCTGCGAACTCACGTCGGTGGCAAGAACGATGTCCTCGTCCTTAGCCGCAATGGGATCATCCGGAGACACTACGCTAACCCCCGCAGATGCCAGAAGATCGCTGATAGGCCCGGCCGGTGCGGCAGCAAACACTCGTCGAGCAATCGGCTCTTCGGAAACAGCTTCGGCGTAAGGAGGCAACACCTCCAGGTGCAGGTTGGTTACCTCTCCGGTACCAAAGGCGGTTTCAATGACCTTGCCTGCCTGGCGGGAGTGGATATGTACATTAGCGCTGTCCTCGGTGGCCCGAGCGATGACCAGGCTGTCTCCCAACGGTTCAATTGCTACCTGCAGCGTGTCTATATCTCCTTCGAAGAAAAAGACCACTTCCAGTTCAGTTTCCGGCTCCGGTTCGGGCAGGCCTGTGTGCCCGGTCGAGCCTTCAATTTCTGCGAGAAGAGACTCTAAAAGGATAACGAGGCCGGCGCCGCCAGCATCCACCACTCCTGCCTCGCGCAGAGCTGGCAATTGCGAAGGAGTGCGCTCGAGGGCCGTTTCCGCGGCAGCGATTGCGGCGCTCACAATACTGTGCAAGGTTGCGCCTGACTGCGCTTCAGCGTCCTCGGCGGCCTCGGCGGCTGCCTTCAGGACCGTGATAACTGTGCCTTCCACCGGCTCGGCGATGGCTCGGTCCACCAGCTCCACAGCCTGCTGCAGGGAGCGGGCAAAAACGTCGCCGTCGATAACTGAGTCCACAGTTGACTCGGCAACGCCGCGCAGAACCTGGGACAGCACCATTCCCGAGTTTCCGCGGGCACCACGTACCGCCCCGAGCGCAAGGGAGTCGGCGACATCGCCGCCATTGTCCAGCTCCGCAACCGCTGCTTCCATGGTGTGCGCCATATTCGAGCCCGTATCGGAATCCGGTACAGGAAAGACGTTGAGCGCGTTGATCTCATCGCGACGATGGGCTAATTCCCCCACGGCGCGGGTGGCCCAATTGCGCATTCCGTGGGAATCCAGCGTGCTGGGGTAGGACATGCGCAATAGTTTACAAGCGCCAGTCTATTTCCTGTGCGCCTTGGTCCCGCAAAAGGGCGTTTGCCCGGGAAAAGGGCTGAGAACCAAAGAAACCGCGGCTGGCAGATAGCGGCGAGGGATGTGGGGACTTGATACAAGGGACGTCTGGAAGAAAGCGCTCACACGCTTGCGCATCCCGGCCCCAGAGGATCGCGACCATGGGGCTGCGGTTGAGCGCGCGAATGGCAGCCTCGGTAATCTCTTCCCAGCCGATGCGGCGGTGCGATCCAGCCTGGCCTGGCGCTACCGTAAGCACTCTGTTGAGCAACAACACTCCCTGATCCGCCCAGGCGCTCAGGTCGCCGTCCGCTCGGCCGTTGATGCCCAGATCATCGTGCAGCTCGCGGTAAATATTAACCAAGGAACGCGGCGGTTTCACACCTGGGCGGGTGGAAAAGGCCATACCCATGGCGTGTCCTGGGGTGGGATAAGGGTCTTGGCCCACGATGAGCACGCGGACCTTATCCAGCGGCATGCGCAACGCGCGGCAGACGTCCTCGGCCGGGGGCAGATAGTCTTGGCCCTCAAGAGCGTGAGAGATCTGTGGCCATTGCTCTTCTACTACCGGCGCCAGCACCGGTTCCCAGGAAGGGTGGTAGGTGGGGTGCATGGTTAAAAGCTCAGCCAGCCTTTCTGATAGCTCGGTGTGGTGCCTCCCAGCGTAACCCCGCAGCCGCGGGTTACGGTTCCAATCTTTCGGAATCCCGAGGGTGCTTCCTTTGCGGTTGTGCCGATGAGGGTGTGGTCTTCGCCGCCGCTGAGGACCCATTCCCACGGATCGCAGTCGAGTAAATCCGCGGCTTGGCACAGCAATTCTTCCGGTTGCAAGGCCTGCGGATCCAAGTCCATGTGCACACAGGAGTGCTCGGCCATCGTAGTGCAGTCTTGAATCAGCCCGTCTGAGTTATCGGTCATCGCGGTGACCCCCGCGGCACGGGCAATGACGCCGCGGCCGGGGTTGAGCCAGGGGGCACAGTGGGCGTCGATAAGCGGCTGCAGGTGCTCATGCCCTGCAGGCAGGTTCCGGCCGAAGCGCTCCAACAAGGCCAAGCCGGCGGCCGAGTGGCCGATCTTGCCGTGCGCTACCACCTGCTGACCTGCCCGCGCCCCGTCCAAAGTCAAGGCGGGAAGGCTGCCGCCCAGGAAGCCTACGGCCGTGATATTAATGACCAAAAGATCGGACTTCGTAAGGTCACCGCCTACCAACTCGGCGTTATAGAAAGAGCTATGCTCCGCAATTCCCTCGGCAATGCCGCGCACGAAGGGCACCGGGGTATCACCTGGCGCGGCGATTGCAAGGAGGGCGGCCACCGGGCGGGCACCCATAGCTTCCACATCGGCAAAATTGCGCAAGATGGCCTTCTTGCCAATCTCGCGCGGGGTAGACCACTCGCGCAGGAAATGACGTCCCTCCACCATCAAATCGGTGGCCGTCACGGTGCGGGAATTCGGCGGCGCACTGGGCAGAACCGCGGCATCGTCTCCATTGAGCCCACTGGAGGCCACGGAGGTAATTTCCCGGATGGCGGCGCGTTCTCCCACATCTGCGAGAGTCTGAGTTAAGTTCACCAGCTTCCTTTCGATACTATGAGCCCTTATGACATCCCAATTTAACCGCACCGCGATCTTCATTTCACTTGGGTTGTCCATAGTGATGGTTCTGGCGGTCCTTTTCGGCGCAAAATACGTATTCAATAATGTCGCCAAAGCACCCGTGGCGGTCTCCCCCGTGGAGTCTAAGGAGGCAGACTCGCAAGCCTGCCGCAGCTTTATCGATGCCCTGCCGGACAAGGTGATGGATAAACCGCGGGCAGACATTGCCGATCCCGTGCCTTCTGGTGTCGCGGCTTGGGCCGCTACCTCGGACGATAAGGTCACCGTGCGCTGTGGCGTGGATATGCCTTTCCAGTACACCGAGTACTCCCAGACCCAGGACGTAGAGGGCGAACAGTGGTTCCAGGTGCGTGATGCCACCCCTGGCTCCAACCTCACCACCTGGTATGCGGCACAACGCTTCCCCATTGTCGCGGTCACTGCCTCCACTGATGCAGAGCCGGGCGAGCTTAACGACGCCCTCTCTTCCCTCGAAGAAAAGCCAGCCACCGCGCACGACGCGCCACTCAAGACGCTCAAGGCGGGCAATGACCAGATGTGCGCCGAGGTGGACAAGGCCTTGCCCGATTCGGTGGCTGAGGGATACAACCGCCGCAAGGTAGAGGAAAAGAATACCTATGTGTGGAGCGCCGATGGCCGCGAAGACATCGTTGCGCGATGCGGCGTAGCCAAGCCGGAGAACTATCGCGCCGGAGTTAAGCTCCAGCAGGTTAACGATATTCCGTGGTTCGAAGACACTACCTTGGCTCATGGCACGACCGCAGGCACGTGGTTTGCCCTCGGCCGCGAGGACTACCTTGCGCTACACGCCCCACAAGATGCCGCGCAGGCGGCACTGGTGGAAATCGGCGACGTGCTCGCAGAGCACACGACCGAAAAGTAGGCAGCGCTTAGGCCTACTTGGCTAGGGCCTGCTCGATAAGCGCCTCAAGTAGCGCCGGGTATTCCACCCCGGAAGCCGCGAGCACCTGCGGGTACATGGAGATCGGGGTAAAGCCCGGCAGGGTATTGATTTCGTTGATATACACGGAGTCTTCGGTGACGAAGAAGTCGACTCGGGACAGGCCCTCACAGTTGAGGGCCTCGAAGGCGCGGATTGCCATGCCTCGTAGTTTCTCAGTCAGCTCAGGTGCGAAAGGCGCAGGGATTTCGGCGGTGACCACATTGTCGAGGTACTTGGTGTCGAAGCCATAAAAGCCCTCGTCGGAATCATCGATACCGGCGAGCAGCGCTGGGACGGAGGCCAGCAAGGTGCCATCGGCATAGTGGAGTACACCGATTTCTACCTCTTGGCCAACGATTTCAGGCTCTACCAGAATCTTTTCGTCATCTTCTAACGCCAGGTCGACGGCTGCGGGGAACTCCTCCCAAGTAGAGACCTTGGAAACGCCAATGGAGGATCCACCGCGTGCGGGTTTTACAAAGACGGGCAGGCCTAATCGTTGCTTTTCGTCCTCGCTTAGCTCGGTGCGGCCTTTGAGGATGACCTCGGGCGCTACTGGTAGGTCTGCGGCCGCCAGCACCTTCTTGGTAAATTCCTTATCCATTCCCACCGAGGAAGCCAATACCCCTGGGCCTACATAGGGCAAGCCGGAAAGCTCAAAGAGGCCTTGGACAGTGCCGTCCTCGCCAAAGGGGCCGTGCAGAATGGGAAATACCACGTCGACCTCTGCGAAGAGCGTGCCGTCGGTGACGTTGTGGAATTGTCCCCTGGCATTGGGATCAAGAGAAAGGGTCAGCTCCACACCTGGGCTGACCTCCGGCATAACGCCATCGACAATTTCTAAGCCCTCCGTGGTGCCGGGCGTCCACGTGCCCTCACGGGTAATGCCGATTGGCACGACCTCGAATTTCTCTGGGTCGAGGTGGTTCATGATCGCGCCTGCGGATACGCAGGATACGGAGTGCTCGGTGCTACGGCCGCCATAGATAACGGCCACGCGGGTCTTTTCAGTCATGCCCGCAGATTTTACCCTCGACCTACTCCGACTTCTTGGACCGACCCATCAAAGCGATGATCATATCTTCCACCGCCATGCCCTCGTAGCACACGCCATAAACCGCATGAGTGATAGGCATCTCTACCCCGGCCTGCTGGGCGAGGCGATAGATGGAGTCACAGGAGTAGACGCCCTCCGCGACCTGGCCATTGGTCGCGGCCTTGGCCTCTTCAATCGTGCCGCCTTGGCCCAGGCGATAGCCAAAGGTGCGGTTGCGCGACAATGTCGACGTGCACGTTGCCACCAAGTCGCCCATGCCTGCGAGGCCGGAGAAAGTAAATGGATCCGCCCCCAGCTCCACTCCCAGGCGAGTAATCTCCGCCAGACCGCGGGTGATGATGGTGGCCATGGTGTTATTGCCCAGCCCCTTGCCGGAGGCGATACCACAGGCCAAGGCGATGACGTTTTTGCAGGCACCGCCGATTTCCGCGCCTATAACATCGGTATTGGTGTAGGGCCGCAGGTACGGCGCGGCGACCGCTGCTTGCACGCGCTGAGCGCGGCCTTCATCGGAGCAGGCAATCACCGTGGCGGCCACTTGGCCGGCAGCAATCTCCTTGGCCAAGTTCGGGCCAGACAGTACCGCCACGCGGTCTGCTGGCACGCCGGCCGCATCCATAATGACCTCGCTCATGCGCTTGAGCGTGGCGGTCTCTACACCCTTAGAAATGGAGACCAAGGTGGCGTCTTCCGGCAAGTGCGGCGCCCACTTTTCCACGTTGGCGCGCAAGGTTTGGGAGGGAACGCCGAACACGACGACGTCGGCAAGCGCCAGCGCTTCCACATCATTGTGGGTGGCCCTCACTGCGGCCGGCAGCCGGGTATCCGGCAAATAGTCCGGATTGGTGTGGGTCTCGTTGATGGCCTGCGCCAATTCCGCGCGGCGCGCCCACAGGCGAACGTCATTTCCGGCGTCCGCAAAGACCTTGGCCAAGGTAGTGCCCCAAGAACCAGCACCCATCACGGCAACATTAACCATGGTGTCTCCTCCAAACGTGCAACTCTATAACCCCAACCTTAAAGCATGCCCGTCCCCCGTGGGGCGAGGATGCACAACGCGCCTTACCCGTGGGACAATGGGCGCTTAGACGTTGTTTTCAAACACCCAATTTCTGTGGAAAGGCCCCGTGGAGGCAGACGATGCCCAATATTAAAAAGATGCACGAAACCGACAAGGATCAGCAGCACGAGGAGTTTATTTCCGGCCGCCACCAGGAAATCCCGGTGGACCCCGCCAAGGAATTCCACCGCACTACGCTTGCGGCCGGCGCCGTAATCTGGCGCGGGTCCCCGCAGGACCCAGAAATCGCGCTCATCCACCGCCCCCATTACGATGATTGGTCCCTGCCCAAGGGCAAGGTCGATCCCGGCGAATCCCTGCCCACTACCGCGGCCCGGGAAATCCTGGAAGAAACCGGCTTTAGCGTGCGTCTGGGCAAGCTCATCGGCAAGGTAACGTACCCAGTCCAGGGCCGCACTAAGGTGGTCTACTACTGGGTGGCCAAGTACCTAGGCGGAACCTATTCCGCCAATAGTGAAACCGATGAGCTAAGGTGGCTGCCCATCGACGAGGCGCAAGACCTCCTGTCCTACGACGTTGATACCGCGGTAGTGGCCAAGGCGGCTAAGCGCCTACGCATCGCACCCGCTACCCGCGTGCTTTATGTGCGCCACGCACGCGCGCATGAAAGCGGCAGCTGGCAAGGCGATGACAACCTGCGGCCACTGGATAAAAAGGGCCGCCGCCAAGCAGAGATGCTGGTGCCGATGCTGAGCGCCTTCCAGCCCACCGCGATTTACTCGGCCTTGCCCCAGCGCTGCCAGCAGACAGCTGCCCCGCTTGCCGACGAACTGGGCAAGGACATCTCCATCAACAAAAACTTTGGCGACGAGGCCTGGGAGAACGACCCAGAAGCAGCCAAGAAAGCTTTCCGCCGCGTGGTCAACGACGGCGGCGTCCCCGTCATCGTAAGCCAGGGCGCCACTATTCCTGGGATCATTGAAGACCTCGCCCCAAAGTTCCTTAAAAAGCCGGTAGACAAGCTGAAGTTTAAGAAGGCTTCTGTATGGGTCCTTTCCTTTAACAACGGCGAGCTGACCGGTGCCGATTACCTGGCTAGCCCGCTGCCGGTGCGCTAGTTTCCTGGCTTCTCCCCGACCAACAATTAAGGCCCTGCCTTCCATCTCATGCGGTGGACGAGCAGGGCCTTATTTGCGCAACTATCGTGCGGCTGCGGGTTTCTAACCGCGCAAGCCGAGCGTGCGACGGACGAAGAGGACCAAAATGAGGGTGTTCAGTGCTGGGAACACAAGCATGCCGACTAGGGTAAAGCTCAACACTGCGTACAGGACGGCAATCAGGACGGCTACCAAAATGGTCACTCCGACATTCTTCTTCGCGACCTCGATGGAAGCCCCGAAGGTCTCGCCAACGGATAGCTCAGGGCGTACGGCCTTAACAGCCGGCATCCAGGTAAAGAAGAAAGCGGCGAAGAGTCCCGGAATAACCAGGAGAATGAAGCCCAGGGTAATAACCAGGGTCGAAAGCACATACACCGCCATGAGACCGGCGACATTTTTAAAGCTCAAAAAGTCCATTATCTCCAGCGTCCCAGTATCAACCTGTTTATTAGCAGCCTTGTACCAGGTGCTAACTGCCCAAATAAGCACGAGGAACATAGCGATAAACGCTAGGACCATTACCGCAATGAGCCCACCGGTAAGCGCGGCATCGGAACCCGAGCCACTATTAGCTAGAGCATCAATGGATGCACCGCTGCCTGCTAGGACGGCGAACATTAGCAAATAGAGGATGAAGACAACTACCATCTGCACCAGCGGACCGAAAATCCACTGCGCCCAATTGCGGCCGAAATAGCGGAAGCTATCGCCGATTACCTGAATGGCATCTACATCCCGGCCAAACAGGGAATCGTCTCCCGGATACGGGCTTCCGGCGTATCCAGGCTGGCCGTATTGCTGCTGTCCATATTGTTCCTGGCCGAACTGCTGTTGACCAAAGTGCTGTTGTCCGTAGCCAGACTGGCCATTCGCGTCGTGCCCACGAGATGCAGACTCATTGCCAGCTCCGGGATACTCTGCACCGTTGTTTCCTGAATTAAAGGAATCATTATTCGAATAGGGATTGCTCATAAATCTAAAGCTAGGGGCATACATTGGTGCGGAAAACTCGAGCAAGCAATTGTTACCTATACGTTACCGAGTTGTACCCCCTTTTACCCCAAGGCAGAAGTTTGAAGTTCACGTGTGAGCGCACAGCGCCCCCTACGGCCTCTTCGCGTAGCAGGACTGTAGGGGCACTGCTGGCCCGCCGATCGCCATCGATTCTTCTACTATTGGGCGTGAACAGCAGGCTTGAAGCTGAGGCGACGCGATTCGTACGTAGCGATTGCATCCTCGTTGCGGAGCGTAATGCCGATATCATCCAGCCCTTCCATCAACCGCCAACGGGTGTAGTCATCAATATCGAAGCGGTAGGTATTTTCACCCACTGTGACTGTTCGAGCCTCCAGATCCACGGTGACCTGGGTTTCTCCTGCTTCCAGCTGTTTCCAGATGAGCTCAATATCTTCTTGCTCCATCAATCCAGTAAGCAGTCCGGACTTTCCAGCGTTGCCGCGGAAAATATCAGCAAAGCGGGAAGAAAACACCGCGCGGAAGCCGTATTCGCTCAACGCCCACACTGCGTGCTCACGGGAGGAGCCGGTGCCAAAATCACTGCCCGCGAAAAGCACCGAGCCATCCTTGAATTGCGCCTGGTTGAGTACAAAGTTGTCATCAGAGCGCCAATTTGAAAATAGGCCATCTGAAAAGCCGGTACGCTTGACAGACTTCAAGTAGCGCGCGGGGATGATCTGGTCAGTATCCACGTTGGAAGCGCGCAGGGGCACGCCCGTTCCCGTATGCGTAATAAATTTCTCCATCGTCAATGCCTTTCTAAGCGCTTAATCCAGATCTGCAGGGCTAGACAGGTAACCGGTTACGGCAGTCGCGGCAGCCACCTGCGGGGAGACAAGGTGCGTGCGCCCACCAGGGCCTTGTCGCCCCTCGAAGTTGCGGTTGGAAGTGGAGGCGGATCGCTCGCCCGGAGCCAATTGATCCGGGTTCATACCCAAGCACATCGAGCAGCCGGCGGTACGCCACTCCGCGCCGAACTGTCGGAAGACTTCGTCGAGGCCCTCCTCCTCCGCTTGGGCCTTGACCACGGCGGAGGACGGCACGACCATCATCCGCGTATTGGCAGCGATGGTGCGCCCCTTGACCACGTCAGCCGCAGCGCGCAGGTCTTCGATGCGGGCATTGGTACAGGAACCGACGAAGACGGTGTCGATCTTGATATCGCGCAGCGGAGTACCTGGCTGCAGGTCCATATACTGCAAAGCCTTTTCCACAGTGGCCTTTTCATTATCGCCACCACAATCTTCCGGATCTGGGACCTTCTCCCCTAACGGAAGGCCCTGTCCAGGATTAGTTCCCCACGTAACAAATGGGGTCAGCGAGGAGCCATCAATTTCTACGACGGTATCGAATTCTGCGCCTTCGTCCGTGGGAAGCGTCCTCCAATACTCAACCGCGGCATCCCAGTCTGCTCCTGTGGGAGCAAACTCGCGGCCCTTGACATACTCGAAGGTCGTCTCATCGGGAGCGACCATGCCAGCGCGGGCTCCTGCCTCAATAGACATATTGCAGATGGTCATGCGCGCTTCCATGGACATCTTGCGGATGGCCTCACCGCGATATTCAATGATGTGGCCCTGCCCGCCACCGGTACCGATTTTCGCGATAATGGCCAAGATGAGGTCCTTGGCAGATACCCCCTCTTGCAGCTCGCCAGTCACCTCAATAGCCATGGTTTTGAATGGCTTTAAAGAAAGCGTCTGCGTAGCCATGACGTGTTCTACCTCAGAGGTGCCAATACCCATGGCGATAGAACCAAAGGCGCCATGCGTGGAGGTATGCGAGTCGCCACACACGATTGTCATACCCGGCTGGGTGATCCCCAGCTGCGGGCCAACTGTGTGCACAATGCCCTGCTGGGCATCACCCATAGAGTGCAAGCGCACTCCAAATTCCTCGCAATTCTTGCGCAGGGTCGATACCTGGGTGCGTGAAACCTCATCCTTGATTTCCAAGAGGTTGCCGGACTTGATGCCTTGCGTGGGAACGTTATGGTCCTCGGTGGCCAAGTGCAGCTCAGGGTGACGCAACGTGCGGCCGGCCAGCCGCAAGCCATCAAATGCCTGCGGACTGGTAACTTCATGTAATAGCTGAAAGTCAATAAAGATGAGGTCTGGTGCCCCAGCGTCGCCGTGTTGGACGACGTGATCTCGCCACACTTTTTCTGCCAATGTCAGCTTCTGGTTCATAAACATCTCTCTACACTTGAAATCTCATAAGTTGGGACGTAGATTTCATTGTATGGGAGAGTATAGCGCAGTTTCCGGAATTAAGGTGCTGGATCGAGCAATGGCCATAATGATGGCCGCCGCCAACCACCCCTCCACCCTGAATGAATTATGCGAAACCACGGGGCTACCTCGGGCGACAGCTCACCGATTGGCCACCGCACTCGAAGCACACCGCATTCTCGTTCGCACCCCCGATGGAAAGTGGAAGGCCGGCCCAGCCCTTCCCGGCAACCGCGATCACCTCCTCGAGGCAGCCGGGCCAATCATGGAGAAACTGCGCGAGCATACCGGAGAATCCATCCAGCTCTATGAGGTCACCGGAAATACCCGCACCTGCATCGCCACCAGGGAGCCGGAATCCGGCCTCCACAACGTCGTGCCAGTCGGGCGCCAGCTACCACTTAGCTCCGGCTCTGCCGCACGCATCATTGCCGCATATGTAGACATCAATACCGAAGACGCCTCGTTTACCCAAGAAGACATTGAGGCGGCCCGAAACCAAGGCTATTCCGAATCTATTGAGGAACGCGAAGCCGGCTTAGCCTCCATCTCAGCGCCGGTTTTCGATGGTTCCGGAACTTTCCTCGCAGTACTGTCAATCTCCGGATCGGTCGAGCGCTTCCAACCTTCCCCGGCCCAGAAATACGCCGACATTCTCACTTCCGCCGCACGCGAATTGAGCAATCTCCTCTAAGGCCCTCCCCAGCTTTACAACGCCCGCCTCCACCTTGCCCCAAGGAGGCGGGCCCTTTTATTTCCCAAACCAGAAAGTTAGAGAAACGCGCCCACACCTATTGAAACTCAAATGAAAATACGCTTTAATGAAAACACACTGAAAACAACGGGGAACGTCCCCCCAACCAGAGAGGATCAGGCATCATGACCCACAACACCCACGAAGACCATACCCACACCCATGGCGCCGATTGCGGCCACGTTTCCTTCCCGCACGGTGACCACACCGACTATCTCCACGAGGGCCACATTCACCGTGAGCATGATGGCCACTGGGATGAGTGCGAGACCACCGAGCACGTTGAAGCCGAGGCGCACGCCGACCACACCCATGGTGAAGGCTGCGGCCACGTAGCGATCCCGCACGGCGACCACGTGGACTACCTGCATGACGGTCACCGCCACGCCGCCCACGGCGATCACTACGACGAGCACTAAGCTCCTATCGGGGCCTAGCCCCAAATCGCTTGCCGCCTAGGCCCCTTGAACTGTGAGCCCAGGCGGCCTTTCTATGCCCACCCCTACTCCTGAACTCATCCCCGAAATTCACACCAGAAACATATCTGCAAACTCGACAGGACGCGCTCTCTCATTTCTGTTAAAACTGACAGTCAGACTATTAGTTCTTTCCGGTTGCGTGCTACGGTTCTTCGAGTGAGTACTAGTTGGAAGATTTTTCTCCAAGATTTTGTCCGCTTGTGGCGGACCCCTCAGGTCTGGGTGATCCTCATTGGTTTGATGATCACCCCAGCCCTGTATTCCTGGGTAAACATCTCCGGTTTCTGGGACCCATACGGAAACACGGAACACCTCAAAGTCGCCGTAGTTAATGAGGACAAAGGCGCATCCTCGGAGATGACCGGCCACTTAGACGTCGGCGGGCAGATGATTGACAAGCTGCATGACAATGACGAGCTGGGCTGGCAGTTCATGGACCGCCAGGAAGCCGAAGACGCCGTTAAGAAGGGTGACGTCTTCGCCTCGGTGATCGTCCCCGAGGACTTCTCAGCCGATTTCGTTAGCCTTTTTAAAGGTACCTATTCTCAGCCCACGCTGGAATATCACGTCAATGAAAAGCTGAACGCCATTGCACCGAAGATTACTGATACTGGCGCTTCGACCCTAGACACCACCATTAGCTCTACCTTTAATGAGCAGGTAGCGGATTCGGTGGCTACGGAGCTTAAAAACTCCGGTGGCGATTTGAGCCAGAAGATTAACAGTACTGCAAACAAGACCGCGGATTCTTTTTCGAAGACTGCAGATACGGTAGCTAACTCCCGCAGCCAGCTTGCTGACGTGCATTCCACCATCGAGAAAGCGCGCCCAACTATCGCGCAAGCCCGTGAGTCTTTGGGCACGGTGCAAAAGACCATCGATGATGCCCAGACCGCCCTGGATCAACTTAACTCCATTATTGCAGAGGTCCAGCGGGAAGTCACTTCTTTCTCGGACGATGCCACCGCTGCCTATGTAGAAGGCACTACCGCCATGGCGGACGGCACCGCCTCCGCCAATGCCACCGTAGGCTCGGTCTCTGGCAAACTACGCGGCGCGCTCAATCGCGTCGGTGCCGCCTCTGCGGGCGCGGCAGGAATCGTCGGTGAAGCTGACCGGGCTATCGATCAGCTTGAAAAGCTTGCGTCTTCACCGGCCCTGCCCCCACAGGTTTCCCAACAGATTAAGGATCAGGTAGGAGACCTCCGCGAACGCAATGACCAGAATAAGGCCGTTCTCGGTGACTTAGATACTCTCAACAGCGATACGAACGACACCATCGATTCGCTCAATAAGACCACGGGCATGTTGGAAAAGATGGCCGCCCAAACGCGCGATGATTCCCACGCGCTGCGCGATAATGTGGCCGAAGGCCTGCCCAAGCTCAATGCTGCGCTTTCCGCCGTCACCGCTACCACCGGCAAACTTTCCGCCTCACTCGAAAGCCAGCAGGCACTGGTAGGGCAAACCGATGGGCTCTTGGGCGGCGTCGACGAGCAGCTAAGCCAGGCCCAGCAAGTAGTTGAGCGCTTTTCTGTGGACCTCGACGGTATTGAGGAGGGGCTTCGCGCCTCCCGCAGCGATGTGATTGCGCTGAGCAATACCGCCAATAACAATTCCATCCTGCAGTCTGTGAAGGGCCTGAACACCGATGAGGTGTCTTCCTTCCTTGCCTCCCCTGCAGAGATGGAAAGCCACGCCGTATTCCCTGTAAAGCACTACGGTTCCGGCATGTCCTCGCTCTTTATTAACCTCACGCTGTGGATCGGCGCGTTCATGCTGCTCATCATCTTCCGCGCGGAGGTAGACCCGCAGGGCCGCAAGAACCTCACCATTACCAAGGCTTACCTTGCCCGCTTCCTTTTGCTTTCCTTCTTTGCCATCGCACAGGCACTCATCGTGTCCATCGGCAACCTGGCCATTGGAGTTGAACATGTCAATGCATTGGCCTACGTCGCTACCGCAGTCATCGTAGGCCTGTGCTACCTGAGCATTACTTATAGCTTGGTTTCTACGTTTGGACACGTAGGCCGCGGCATCGCGGTGGTCATCGCCTTCATCCAGATTCCGGGCGCATCCGGCCTCTACCCCATTGAAATGACGCCGGACTTCTTCCGCGCCGTACACCCATTCCTGCCCTTTACCTACGGCATCGATGCCATGCGCGAGACCGTTGGTGGTTTCTACGGCAACCACTATGCACGCAACCTTGCCGCGCTCATCGGCATGGCCGCGATCGCTTACCTCATCGGTACTGTGCTGCGCCGCGGCCTGTCCAACGTCAACATGCTGGTCAACGACGAACTGCATAAGGGCGGTCTCGTGATCAATGAGCAGGTCCATCTGGTCGGCAGCCGGTACCGCTTTACCGACCTCCTCTATGCCTTGAATGACCGCGAGGCGTATCAACAAAGCTTGGAAGATAAATGGAGCATGGCGCGCAGGAACTACTCCCAGCTGATGAAGATTACCGTCGCGGTAGGCCTAGCGTTAGTCGTCGCTTTAGGCATCTACTCACGCATTAATCCTGAAGAAAAGGCCATCATCTTCGGCCTGGCCTGCCTGGTCACGCTCATTGCGGTGGGTGTTATCTGCTCCCTTGAGTACGTCAAGCAGAGCATCGCGCACGATAACCGCCTGGCGGATCTCAGCGATGAGGAAATCCAGGAGCACCTCGAGCACCAACAGGAACACCCAAATTGCTACCTCCTAGAGGACTTAGACGAAGAATCCACACCTTCTAATACCAGCGAGACCAAGGAAATGCCCGCCGTTGATGGTGATGACTCCGGAAAGGGAGGCGCGTAAGTCATGAAAAACATTCTGACCATCCTCCGCGATGACCTCCACGCCATTCGCACCAATGTAATGACCGCGGTCATCATTTTTGGCCTTGCCATCATCCCGTTGCTTTTCACTTCCTTCAACGTGCTGGCTAGCTGGGATCCTTTTGCTAATACCAACCAGCTCAAGATTGCTGTGGCCAGCGAGGATGAAGGCCACGAAAGCGACCTCGCCTCCCTGAAGCTTAATCTGGGCGATGAGGTGCTCTCGCAGCTCAGCCGCAATGACGATATCGATTGGGTCATTACTGATAGCGCCGATGCAGTTGAAGGAACAAAGTCCGGCGAATACTATGCCGGCATTGTCCTTCCCAAAGACTTCAGCACGGACCTTCTCACGTTCTATGTAGAAGGAACCGAACCAAGCAAGCTCAACCTTTATACCAATGAGAAAAAGAATGCGCTGTCTACCATCATCACGCAAAAGAGTGCGGACGGCGTCATCCAGAAAATCGACGAGTCCTTCACCCGCGTGGTAGCCAATGTCGGCCTTGGCGTCGTCTCGAATTTTGATAAATACCTTAATGAGGACGATACCCAGACTGCACTCAATAACCTGCACAATCGCGTCAATAACGTCAGCACCCGCCTTGATGCTGCGGCTGGCACCGTAGGTGCGCTAAGCAATCTGGTCGACTCCACCCTGCCTCTTACGCAGGCTGCGGACAATATTCTCGCCGAGGCTGGACGCCAGGCTACGAAGACCAACAATGACCAAGGCGAAAACCCCATCGACGTTCTGCGCTCTACCCTCAATGACTCGGCTGGTTCGCTCGACGCTTCCTTGGCGGCTACAACGCAAAGCTACGATGCACTCTCTGCCCAGGTCGATGAGTTGCTCAATAATGCAAGCAACACCAGCGCACAAACGGCGCAGACCTACCGCACCGCTGCTGAACGGGTGGATGAGCAAACTCAGGCCTTTGAGGGAGTTCGCGCTTCCATCAAGGACCAAGCCGATAAAGTAGCCCTACCTGCCGCGGTCGCGGGTGGATATAAGGCGATGATGGGCCAGATTGATGCCTCCATTGCCCAGAGCAACGCTCTGCATGACTCGCTCGTATCTACCGCCGATGACCTTGAGCAAGGCCGTGGCACGTCCCAAGACTCCCGGCAGCGCACCAAGGATGCCATCGCCAATGCCAAGCAGGCTGCTGAAAAGGCACGCAATTCCTATAACGAGAACCTCAAACCGCAGCTAGATCAGCTCAACCAGAGCGTCTCGGTTGTCGCGGACGATATTGATGCTGTCAAGCAGGACATCGCAGGCATTCGCTCCTCGGTTTCCGAGAATGACGAGTCGCCACAGCAAAGCCTGGCGCGCGCCCGCGATACCACTGCCGGCCTTGCCGGCACCCTGCGGGAGCAAAGCGGCCGTTTTGCGGACATGGGCCGCAAGATCGACGAGGTGCGCCGTGGCGGCGATTTGGCCAAGCTGGCGGATATCGTCGGCAACGATCCAGAACTGCTTGCCTCTCGCATCGCCGCTCCCGTGGCTGTAGACCGCCAGCCGGTCTACCCTGTCGCTGCCTTTGGCGTGGGTATGACTCCGTTCTACCTCACCTTGTCGCTATGGATAGGCGCCCTTCTGGCATGCGTGCTGGTGCATACCAACGCCGAGCGTAAATACTTGCGCAAGGACGAGAACGGGAAGTACGACGAGAGCGAATTCACCCGTGGTCAAGCGTTCTTCGGCCGCTTTGCCACACTCGGCCTGGTCGGCCTCGCGCAGGCCACCTTGGTGATTCTCAGCCTCATCTTCTTCGTCCAGATCGAGCCTGCTCACCCATTCATGCTCATGTTTGCCGCATGGATAGTCTCGCTGGTGTTTATGTTGATCATCTATGCACTTGTCATCACACTCGATAGTGCCGGCAAGGCCTTAGCGGTGTTGTTGCTCGTGATACAAGTCTCGGGCTCCGGCGGCGCGTACCCGCTGCCTTTGCTGCCTGAATGGTTCCAGAACGTGAGCCCGTGGCTGCCAGCAACGTACGCCATTGATGCTTTCCGCAGCGCCATTGCGGGCACCTATCACGGCGACATTTGGCGCGAGTTGGGCATGCTACTGCTATTTACCATCCCTGCACTCATCGTCGGCCTCGTTCTCCGCCGCGCCATGGATGCCTATCACAAGCGCCTGCAGAAAGCGATTAAGAAGACGAAGGTTATGGCGTAGCCACGCCTGCCGACGTCTCCCCTCCCACCCTTCCTACACCGCCCACCAAGCCCTTTTCACGGTTTGGTGGGCTTTTTCATGGTCGGGTCCCACGCTAGTGCCCGAAAGACCTAGAAGGGGCTGGAAAAGCCGAATACGCATCCGCTAGGAAGGCCTCGGATACCCTTTATCGCTAGGTCTAGCTCCTTCTTAAGGGATTCCCTCGAACACAGCTATCGGGCACGTAACCCACTTACAGCCCACCTGAGTCGCTACTGAAGGACCGCTACGGGAATCTGTGGCCCCGCTCTTTACCTCAGCTCCTATACCGTGCCGCGGGCAAGACGGTTAGCCCTTGGACATCGAGGCCTGCCCTACATGCCGCTAGACCGAACAGGTCTTAGGGAAAGAAAAAGCTGCGAACCATGTGGCTCGCAGCTTTCCGTTGGTACCCCGTACGGGATTTGAACCCGTGTTACCGGCGTGAGAGGCCGGCGTCCTAGGCCGCTAGACGAACGGGGCGCGTTCGCAGCAATCGCACACTGTGCGTTGCGGACTTGTTAAGAGTAAACGATGGGTTAATTCAGCACAAATCGCGCGGTCAAGGAGGGTTTTGAGGGCAAGCGAAGGAAAACGCAAAAATTCCCGAGTCCGGTACTGCAGTGAGGGTTCTTCGTGGCCGAGGTGCGGATCGAATCAGTGGTTATTCCGCAAGCAATCTGTGGATAGTCCGTGGCCGAGAACGCTGTGCTAGTAGGACTCGGGATGGCGCTGTGCGTCGAAGTGCATATGCTGCAGGCTCCTATACTTCATGCAAACGTTGGTGGGAAGGAAGTTGTGGATTATAGCGTTACTACCTGGCTGTGCTTTCGGGCTGTGCGCCTTGGCTGTGGTGCGTTTCGCTTTCTGTCACCCGCTCTCCTTTCTGTCTTTTTTCTGCTGTACTTGCAGTCTATGCCTGCACGTGCAGGACAGGAAGGGTTTTGCGCAACTTCGCGGTGGTCTTAACCCTGGTTCCATTGGCAGGACGCGGCTGACTGCACGGACGAGCCCAATGGTCTGGGGGTAGGTTATAACCAGTTTTGCTTGCGCCGTGGTCGCGCCCCAGACTGTCGCTAGAAAAAGACATTGCCCCGGATATGAAAAATCCTCCAACCTTTAGGTTGGAGGTCTTTGTACCCCGTACGGGATTTGAACCCGTGTTACCGGCGTGAGAGGCCGGCGTCCTAGGCCGCTAGACGAACGGGGCATAGAACTAGTGAGCCTGCCGTTTAAAGCATTTTCACTGCTGGCCTACCAGGACTCGAACCTAGAATGGCGGTACCAGAAACCGCTGTGTTGCCAATTACACCATAGGCCATTTGCTAACTTGCGTTGGAAGCTTACTGCCTTCCGGCTGTGCTCCCCTGCTCGCTGCAACGTGTAATAACTATAATGATCAACGCGTAAACTGCCAAATCGCCAGCGCACACGCCATTTTCAGGTCAGTAGAGTGGTTAATAAAAATGCGGCGAATGACAGCGCTGTAGTTCAGCTGTCATTCGCCGCATCGAAGATGCGGGATTAGATATCTATCGCCGCCTTACGGAAGGCGCTCCTCCTACTGTGTCGCCGGCACGTAGGGAGTCACTTCACGGGCCGCACGAAGGCGGGCCAGGGTGGACTCCTTACCCAGCAGCTCCATGGACTCAAAGAGCGGCGGGGAAACCTGGGCGCCGGAAATAGCTACGCGCAGAGCGCCGTAAGCCTTACGAGGCTTCAACTCAAGATCTTCAATAAGGGCCTTGGATAGTGCCGCCTCAATATTCTCGGTCTTCCACTCCGCAATGCCCTCGAGGGTCTCGATGCCCACCTCGAGCGGCTGAATGGCCTCTTCCTTGAGGTTCTTCTTCGCCGCCTTCTCATCGAGCTTTAAGTCGGCATCCGGGGTAACCAAGAAGCTCATGAGACCATAGGCATCAGACAGAGTCTTGATGCGGGTTTGTACAAGATCTGCGGCGAAGGCGAACTTCTCACCCTCATAGTCAGCCGGGAAATCCGTGTATTCGGTCAAGTAGTTACGCAGACGGAAGGCAAACTCTTCCGGATCCAGCTGGCGAATATGGTCGGCATTGATAGCCTCGAGCTTCTTCTGGTCAAAGCGTGCAGGATTACCCAGCACATCGTGGACGTCGAAGTTTTCTACCAAGTCATCCATGCTGAAGATGTCCTGGTCCGCGGACAGGGACCAGCCCAACAGGGACAGGTAGTTGAGCATACCCTCAGGGATGATGCCGTTATCGCGGTGATTAAACAGGTTGGACTGCGGGTCGCGCTTAGACAGCTTCTTATTGCCCTCGCCCATCACGAAGGGTAGGTGGCCAAACTCTGGGGTGAACTCGGCAACGCCAATCTTCTTAAGGGCGTCGTAAAGCGCGAGCTGACGCGGAGTAGAAGACAGCAGGTCCTCACCACGCAGCACGTGGGTGATACGCATCAGGGCATCATCAACCGGATTAACCAGAGTGTAGAGCGGCGCACCATTGGAACGAGCCACCACATAATCTGGCTGGGTTTCAGATTTGAAGGTCATTTCCCCGCGCACCAGATCAGTCCAGGTCCAGTCCTGCTCCGGCATGCGCAGGCGCCAGACAGGCTTGCGACCTTCGGCCTCAAAAGCATCGATCTGCTCCTGGGTGAGATCGCGGTCAAAGTTGTCATAGCCCAGCTTCGGGTCACGGCCGGCCGCCTTGTGGCGCTCCTCTACCTCTTGGGCCGTGGAATATGCCGGGTAGACAAAGCCACTTTCGATGAGCTTGTCCAAAACTTCCTTATAGATGTCCATGCGCTGGGACTGACGGTAAGGCTCGTGCGGGCCACCGACATCAATGCCTTCATCCCAGCCCAGCCCAAGCCAGGTCAGGGAATCAATGATGGCCTGGTAGGACTCTTCAGAGTCACGGGCAGCATCGGTGTCCTCGATGCGAAATACCAGCTTGCCGCCGGTATGGCGGGCATAGGCCCAGTTGAATAGTGCGGTGCGCACCATGCCTACGTGCGGCGTGCCGGTTGGGGATGGACAGAATCTAACGCGTACTTCAGTCATGCCAACCATCGTAGTGGAGCCGCCGATTCCAGTCCGCACCAGCCCAAGCGCCCTTAAAACCTGCCCGGCGCGTAGCGGTTTGCAGTCTATTCCTACACGCAAATTGGGGTAATTGGAAACGGATTTCACTACAAAGCCACAGGTCAATGAAACTGACTTCCATTACAGCTAACAGGTTATGGGATTCATTTTCTATAGTTTCTGGTGAACTTGTGAGAACTGTAGAAAGGCCTTCCCAACTGTGGCTTCCCCACGCATCCGTTTCCTTGCCACGCTGAGCACTTTGGCACTTATCACTCCCGCCACCGCTGTCGCAGGCCCCGATGATGGCAAGCACATCGCTACCAATACCCACGTTGACTCCCCCAAGTCTTTCTGGGAGAACAACGATTTCGTCCTAAAGTCCGAGTTTGGTGGTCAAGAGCCCCCGATTGCAGACACTGTTGCCTGGGTGGGCAAGGGCTACAGCGCTACGGATAACAGCAACCAGTATCTCTATACGCTTCCGGCAAACGGGACCCAAGACTATATTGGGGCCCCTGGCACGACTTATTACACAGCGCCGCACCAGGTATCCGGTAATACTTCGCCCATTTGGCTGGGCTTTGGCGCAGATGCTTCCCTGCCCACTGACAAATTTCGGGATGGCGTAGCCTTCCTTGACTTGCTCAGCGTCGATGGCCCCGGCGAGGTGGAGCTTTTTACCAATAAAGATGATGAGGACGGCACCCAGCTGCACCGCATGCTCGGTTCCTTCCCGGATTCGCCGCACTCTGCCTACATTGTTGCCGGCACGCATACGCACAACTCCACTCTGTTTACCAAGCCCGGACGATACCGCCTGACCTACCGCACCAGTGCGCGCGGAAAGGACGGCCAGCTCATAGCCAATGAGCCACAGACCACCACCATTCAAGTAGGCGGGCAAAAGCCCGAAGAGGAAAAGACGCTGAGCCTCAAGGAACGCTTCGCACAGTCTGCGGCCGGCAACGCCGCTGCTGCAGGCTACAGCCTGCGCATGGCCCCCAAGTCCAATCCCGAAAAAGACGGCGACGACAAGCTCACCACCATTTCCTTCGACGCCAAGAACAAGGCACAAGGCACCCTCACTCTGCTTATCGACGGCTACTTCCTCACCGACCTTCCCGTTAAGGACGGGCATGCTCAGTGGGATGAATATATGGGCCCCGACCCGTCCCAGGTACAGGCCGTCTTTACCCCTGAGGGCGATTCCCCACGCTGGATATCCCAACCCCTTGACTTCCAACCCGGTAAATCCAGCCACACCGATTCTTCTGCCGCCGCTGATACGTGGCAGGAAACCTCCCAGCCGCGCCAGCTGGCTCCCACCGAGGAGACCGAGCTAAAGGAGCTCGGCTACACCATCCGCATGCGCAAGCAGGGCAATGGGGGCACCAAGATCGTGGTGGATACTGACGATAAAAACTTCAACGGCCTTCTCACCGGCGGGCTCTATGACACGAAGGGGGCTAAATACCCCACCGTGGATCTGGAAACCCCTATTACTAACGGCCACGGCGAGGTCGCCTTTGATGAGGGCGAGTACTTCGAAGGCTATTTTGCCAAGGTTGACCTCTTCCCCCATTCCACCGTTAAGGCTGGGCATGCTAGCAGCGTTATTACTGAGTCTTTTGCTTTTGGTGAAAACTATGAAGTCAGTGGGAAGTTCTCCACTTCCAATGAAGAACCGGAGGCTACCCCAGGCAAGGAAGACACTCCGTCTTCCGCGCCGCAGCCCGGCACCGAAGAACCGCAAGCCGGCAATGCACACTGCAGCGAGAAGTACCTACTAGACCGTGGTCATGTAGACATCAAGGCCCAGCCTGCCGAGGGAGGCTTTAGAACGGTTCTGCGCGATGACACGGCACAGGTGGACAAGAAATCTGTTGACCGCAAACTCGATGACGTGGTGCTCGGCGTACACGATAATGCACTCACCCCGCGCAATAAGAAGCTCGCAGGCAAAGAGTTCGACTTCCTAGGAAAGCCTGGTGAGCGCTTCTATCACCTGCCACAAACCCAGGACCAAAACATCATTTGGCCAGGCTATAACACCCAAGATCTGAACTATTCCTTAACCAAGGACAATGCCGTCAACCTCAACTTGAAGCCCACCTCCACGCCGGACGGTGCCGAATGGGGCGCATTTATCGATGGCACCCATGGCAAAGGTTTTTCGGTCCTCGCCAATTCTGCGGCTAAAGACTACACCATCGAAACCAACTTTCCGGCCCATACCCATACGCACTGGGCCTTTTCCAAGCCTGGCTTGTATACCTTTGAGGCTACTTATACGGCCACGGGCACGGACGGCAAGGAACTAAAGTCCGCGCCCCAAACCCTCACCTTTGCCGTAGGCGATAAGACATTGGACTCCTGTTCCTTCCTCGCGCCGGGCACGACCGGGAGCGGAGAGCCCAGCGAAAGTCCAACAGATAAGCCTTCCGTGGAGCCTTCCACACAACCGTCCGCACCTGATAACCCGGACACACCAGCCCACCCCGGCCGGCCAGAAGAGCCCACAGGGTCCTCGTTTAGCCCGTGGAGTCTGGTCCTACCAGCGGTCCTCGTGGTGATTTTCAAGGCCTTTTATAACTTTTTCCGAGATAACGAGGACCTCATCCGCAAGCGCTTCGGCCTCAACTTCTAAGCCTCTTCTGCCCCACCAAATAGACGGGAAACCACAATGCACTATTCACCATCTTTTGCCTCCCGGCGCGTCCCGCTGCGACGCCGATTTATTCAGGTATTTGCCGCCGTCTTTGCCACAGCATTGGCCTTCTTCTCCCCCGCCGCGGCACTTGCCTTTGATGAGGTCTTCGACTCTGGGCATGTAGACGCCTTCTATGTCACGGCCCCAGATGGTCAGCTACATCTGTCAATGAAGGAAGACATCACTGGATCGGGCGTTCCACGCTCCGGCGATGATGTGGTGCTCAAGGTTGTCGAGGATGCCTGGTCGGATGCCACCGAGGCCGTGCCGGAGATAGGCCAGCCCACCTACTTCCTGCCGCAGACGCAAGATCAGCGCATCATTTGGCCGGGCTGGGATACCCAGCCTGCACGCGATGGCGGCTTTGACAACGTTGACCTAGAATTCGCCGAAGTCTCTGGACCTGGTTCAGTGTATGTTTTTGAAACCAGCGGCTTTGGCGATGTCAAGACGGTTACAGATTCCGGTTCAATGGAGCTCACCAGCGGTGAGGTCATCAACCAACCCAATCCAGCCCACCGGCACGTCAACTGGGCCTTTAGCGAAGCCGGCACCTACACCATGACGGTGCGAGCCCACTCCAACGGCGAAACCAGCAATGCTGTGACCTACACCTGGGAAGTGGGCGACGGCGGCGATGCGTCCACAGTGGATCGATCGGCTGACACGGGCGAGGTTAGCAATGACCAAGAAGCCTCGAGCGCCCAACGGTCAGCAGACAAGGGCGGCGCTGCAGCTGCCGATAAGTCCGGCGTCTCCGGGGACGAAGAGTGCACCCCGGGCATGACGCCGCAAATCAAGGACGATACGGTCTCCCCCTCCCAGTGGCGCGATGCTGATGGCGCTACCTTTTATCTCTCCGATAAATCCAGCGTCGATCTGCCGCAAGAGGTAGGTCCAGTGCCAGCTGGTCAGGCGTGGATGATTGGTTCTACCCAGGTAGATGGTGTGCCGTGGCTCGGCGCTAATACCCAAAGTCCGACCATGCGCGAGAATATCCCTGGCGATGTCACCTGGGAGTTAGCAGGCTTCAAGGGACCCGGCCCGATGATGGTCTACTCCCAGGGTGGATTGGGAAAGATCGTGGGCGATGAGTGGTTCCGCGGCAATGCAGATGCGGCGGAGGGCACCTATTCGATTGCCCCTAATACGCACGTGCACCCCAACTGGGTCTTTGGTGCGCAGGGCACCTATGACGTCACCATCCGCCAGGTGGCCAAGACCAACGAGGGCAAGCAAGTTGCCGGTGAAGCGACACTTCACTTCGTGGTCGGCGGCGACAAGCCGGCTGAAGCCTTTGACAACGGGCACTTCGACTTGGGCGCTGCGGTCAATCCGGAGGGCGGCGACTGCGGGCATGGTACTGCGGCAGGTGGGGCGTCGGCAAGCGCTGGTGGCTCTACCGCAAGTACCGGATCAAACACTGGCCAGTCCGGGCAGGCACACAGCAAGGGCGGTTCTTTAGCCAATACGGGGACTCCTATTGTTCCCTTTGGCATCGGAGCGTTGGGCTTGGGCATGCTCTTCCTCGGCCTAGGCATTGCCCGTCTAGCTGTAGCTAAGGCAGCAGACTAATGGCGCGTGCGCTTTCCCATAGACGCAGGCTTCGGACCATAGGCGCGCTGCTGGGCTCCTGCCTGCTGGCCACTGGTTGTGCCCCTTCGGCTGCGTTGGATACCGGAAGCGGAGAAAAATTCGCCGTGGTGGCCACCACCCCGATCCTCGCGGATCTTGCGCGCAACGTCGCGGGAGAAGATGCCCGGGTACAAAGCCTTATCCCCAGCGGAAAAGATCCGCATACCTTTGAGCCAACGCTGCGCACGGTGCGCGATGTTGCCAATGCCGATTTGGCGCTGAGCAATGGCTACTTGCTGGAGCCACAGTCTCTCATCGATACGCTGCACGAATCCACCGATGCCCCCGTGGTGGAAGTCGCCGATGCTGCCTCCACCCGCGGTGCCACTCTGGTGCCGCTGGTAGAAGATGTCTCGCTCGAGGCAATTTGGCTGGGACTGCGCATCAGCGGCGCACAGCAGCGTTCTTCCGGAGTGGACTTCCGCATGGTCTCTGCCGATGGGCCAGGTAACGTCGTGGCCTATGTGGTCTCTACCTTCGGCACCCCGGAGGTTCTTTTTAACTCGGCCGATGGCGTCGATGACGAGGAAGACTCCGTGACTCTGCCGGCCAACGCCCACACGCACGTGTCTTGGGGTTTTTCCCAGCCGGGCATCTACCACCTTGGTTTCCAAGCCGAAGGCACCGAGGTTCAACACCTCACTGTGGCCGTGGGAGTAAACCCACCTAAAGGCATGCAAGTGATAGATTCCGGACACCTGGATATTGCAGGAGACCTAGCCAAGCGACGCATTGACCTGCGCGATCAGGACAAGCGCTTCGACCCTGCCACCACCGTGGTGTCAATCCCCTCTTCGGTACTGCAGCCCATACCGCCGGATCCGGCCTACCGCTTCCTGGGCAGGCCGGGATCGGATACCTACCTATTGCCGCAGGCGGTGCTAGGAAAGCACATTCACGGCGAGGTGGACCCTCACCTGTGGCACAACGTGGACAACGCTATCGCCTACGTCGATGTTATTGCTGAGGAATTGGCGCAGGCAGATCCCTCTCATGGTGCCTCTTATCGCCAGCGAGCGCAGGCCTACACCAAGCGCCTGCGGGATACGGATTCCTACGTAGAGCACGCCATTTCTTCCATTCCTCAAGAAAACCGGCACCTTGTGACCACCCACCATGGCTACGCCTACCTGGAGCAAGGATATGACATTTCTGTGGCGGGCTTTGTCACCCCCAATCCGGCCATCGAGCCCTCCCCGCGAAAAGTCATCGCCTTGCGCCGCACATTGGAAAACCTCCACCTGCCCGCCGTCTTCGTCGAACCTGTGCAGCAGGCAAGCGCCGAGACCCTGGAGCAGGCTGCCGCGGAGCAAGGCGTGGAGCTGTGCCCCATCTACGGCGACACGTTCGATGACACCGTCAGCTCCTACATCGACCTCATGAAATTTAACGCTGATTCCCTGCAGCGTTGTCTGAACCCCAACCCCACCCATGGAGATAAAAATGCTTAAATTCGCTACTCGTACCGCCACCCGCACCGCCGCCTGCGTCCTTACTGCAGGTCTGGCACTTTCTACCAGCCCTGCTTGGGCGGGCGACCTCGCCCAGGTGGTCGGTGCCGATGAACACGTTGCCCCCCAGGGCGAAGAAAAGGTCATCGACACCGGTCACGTAGACGTTGGTGCCCTGCTTGATGGCACGGATTCTGAGCTTATGGCCCGCGATGATGCCGGCGATAAGCCAGTCTGGCGTCACTTGGACGACCTCGTGTTTTCCGTGGGCGATAAAGCACAGCAAGCCCTTCCCGATACGGATGACTTTGGCTTCGTTGGAGCTGAGTCCGGCGATAAGGTCTGGGTGGTTCCCCAAACCGAGCAAGTCGGCGTTCCCTGGCTGGGCTGGAATACCCAGGCGCCCTCCCTTGTCGACGCCGCCGACCGCGGCATCACCATGGAATTCCTCGGCCACTCCGGGCCGGGCGATTTCTCCCTCTTCTTACAAAACGGCGGCTTTGAAGCGCCACAGCTCTTGTGGTCCACCGCGCAGAAGAGCGACGAGGACTTCTGGGTAGACCTCAATACCCACACCCACGCCAACTGGACGTTTACGGAGCCAGGCACCCATCAGGTAGGCATCAGGGTGAAGGGCAAGACCAAGGACGGCGCCGAGTTCAGCACCGATGGCGTACTCACCTTCGCCGTGGGCGATGATGCCGACGTCCAAGCGGCCCAAGACACTATCTGGAATCCAGACAACGCTCAGACCGCAGGCTCCTCTATTCCCACCTGGGTCTTTGTCCTCGCCGGCGTTGGCGCCGTAGTACTACTGCTGGCCCTTGGCCTAGTACTGCGTTCTTCCAAGCGGGGCGGTAGCCGTGGCTAAACCGCTCATTTCCGTTGCTGATCTAAACGTCTCGCTCTCGCACCGCAGCGTTATCACCGCTGCCAATCTAGAGGTCCACCCCGGCGAATTCATCGGGCTCCTCGGGCCCAATGGTGCTGGTAAGACCACCCTCATGCGCGCCATTTTAGGGCTTATCCCTTCCTCCGGAACTCGGAGCATCTCTGGCACCGTGGGGTATGTTCCCCAGCGTCACGAAGTGGAATGGGGCTTTCCCATCAATGTCTATCGCACCGTACTCAGCGGCCGCACCGGCCTTATCGGCTGGCTGAAGCGACCGCACGCTAAGGATCATGCCGCAGCAGCAGAGGCGCTTCGTTTGGTGAACATGGAAGAACTTTCTACCCGCCCCATCGAAGAACTCTCCGGTGGTCAACGCCAACGCGTACTCATCGCCCGGGCCCTCTCCACACAACCACACGTGCTGTTGCTCGATGAGCCCTTTACCGGACTAGATGCGCCCAATACCGAATCGCTCCTCGAGCTTTTTGAAGAGCTTTCCCACCGCGGCACATCCATCATTATGTCCACTCATAACCTTTCTGAAGCCGCACATTCTTGCCACCGCCTCATTCTCTTTAACGGCACCGTGGTAGCCGATGATTCCGCCTCGCACCTTCTTCAACAGACGGACCCGTGGACACACACCTTTGGCGTGCGTGCCGGTTCCCCTTTGCTTTCTGCCATTGGAGTCACCGCATGATAGAAATTTCCTTCCTCGATTTCCTGCGCGACCTGGTCAATCCCCACCTTGACTTTCTCGCCCGCGCGGTAGGCATCTCCTTGCTTGCGGCCATCGTATGCGGCGTCATCGGCTGCTATGTCGTGCTACGCGGCATGGCTTTTATTGGCGACGCCGTCTCCCACGCCGTATTCCCGGGCCTAGCCATAGCCTTCGCCCTGCAAGCCTCGGTGCTCGTGGGTGGCGCAGTCGCCGGTGCAGTTGTGGCCTTGCTCATCGCCGCCTTTTCGCAGCGTCGCCACGTGCGAGCAGATTCCATCATCGGTATCTTCTTCGCCGCTGCTTTCGCTTTGGGCATGGTGATAATCTCGCGCACCGATGGTTATAGTGCCTCGCTAACAAGCTTCCTCTTCGGCTCACTCACTGGCGTTTCCCGCACCGATATTATCGTCGCGGGCTGCGTATGCGCCGTAGTTGTCGCCATCGTTATAGCCATTGGCCCCCAGCTCAACGCCACGTGCTTGGACCGGGAAACTGCCCGCGCAATGGGCTTGCCTGTCTTTGTTTTGGACATCATTTTGTACCTGTGTGTCACGGCCGCAGTGGTCATTTCCGTGAGCACCATCGGCAATATCTTGGTCCTCGCGCTGCTCATCACTCCGGCCGCGACGGCACGCCTGCTTAGCACAAATCTAACGACCATGATGTGGCTTTCCGCCCTCTTCGGCGCGCTGTCCAGCTTCCTCGGCATCTACCTGGCATGGGCCATTGATCTTCCGGCCGGCGCCACCATCGTGCTCACCCTCACCGCCATTTTCTTGGTTGTATGGGCCATCCATCCACTTCTCGGCGCCCGCAAGCACGCAGGTGCCTCGCTTTCCGACGCCCCACACCCCACCCCACGAAAGGAATCCGTCTCCTCATGAAACCTGTCTGCCGCACCGCGGTGGCCCTCGGCACCGCGGGACTGATAGGCCTCAGCGCCCTTCCGGGAGCGGGGGTAGAACTCTTCGAGCCCGCCACCGCATATGCAAAAGAATCCACCGAAGCATGCACTTCCAGCGACTTCGACCTCATCACCAAGGGACACCAGGACATGGCGCTCAGCGGCGATTCCGGCGCTCTCAGCTTCAAGGTCAAAGATGATGATAAAGGCATCGAGCATGACTCTGAGTCCTTTGCCATTGAGGTATCTGATGACCTTAAACAGCCGCTATCGGAGCTCAGCGATAGTTCCCTGCCCGATGAAGGCTGGGTACTGCCGCAAACGCAAGATCCCAACGCCCCCTGGCTAGGTTTTAATACCCAAGAGCTATCTCAGGATCTCCTCGCCGCCGGAGACACCGCTACTTTGAGCATGGCTATCGCACGGGGCCCCGAGGATGGCCGTATCGTGGCCTACCAGATGGAGCTTGGTGGCCCCAAGGTACTTATGGATACTGCCGATGGCTCTGCCTGGGACTACCCCGGCAATTCCCATTCCCACCCGGCCTTTGTGTTTACCGAGCCGGGAACCTACGCGGTGAGCTTTACCTTTGAGCTTCCCGACGGCTCCCGACACCACCTCCATGCCGGTTTCCTCGTCGGAGAGCAGGCCACGGAGACAGAACTGTGCGGCGTGGACTATACCGATGCTGACGCTGCTACCGGCAACGGAGGCGACTCAAATAGCCGGCCCAAGCAACTTGAAAAAGACGTCAAAGACGTAGACAAAGCCATCGCTGGCTTGGACAAAGAGCTCGAAAAGACCCTGCAAGAGGGTCAGAAATTCCTAGAAGGCGGTAAGCCGCAACAAGGCGACAAGGACTCTGGCGCGGATAGCGCGGGCAAGCGCAAGCAGGCCACCCGCACCACGGCAAAAGACGCTGGGAAGGTTGGAGCGCCGCATAACACGCCCTCCACGGGCTCAGCTCAAGCCTCTAGTACTCCGCGAAAGTCCGGTTCTAGTTCTGGGGCTACGACCCACCACTCTGCTAGCCGTGTGAATGATTCTGCCTCCACTGCGAAAACCGGAAAAAGCGCGGCCACTGGCACAAGCTCGCACCGTTCTGCTTCCACCAGCGGTTCTTCCCACTCGACGGCCAAAAAGTCCACCGGCTCCCGGGACGCAAAGTCTACTAAGCGTACTAAGGGCAAGGCTGCGGGCTCCGCTAGTGCACAGCAGGTTCCGGATGCCGGTGCTGCGGAAAGCAGGGACTCTGAGAATGTACTGACTAATGCCGCTGCGTATACCGCTACCCTGGCAAAAAGCAGCTTCTGGGCGGGCCTTTTAGCCGGACTAGGCGCATTCGCACTAGTGCTCGGCATCGGCCTGTTGGTCTATGTCCAGTTCTTCCGCAAGAAGAAGGCCCCAACCCAGCAGCCTGCCGATGATGCTACGACCCACCTGCCGCGCGTCGACTAGCACAGTGCTCTTGAGCAGCCAACAATGAAACTAGGCCCAGAGGAGATATCCTCTGGGCCTTATCCGTGGCTAAGCACCGCTGTTTTATACCCTGGTTTTGGACGAGAGGAAGTCCCAGACCACCCGTGGAGTATCTGGCTGCCAGAACCAGGTGTGGTCCTGTGGAACCTTGACCAGCTGTACATCCTTCTGGCAGCCGTTGAAGCTCAGGCGTTCGGAACCGCCAGCCTCCGGAGTAGCTTGGAAGGTCATATCGCATCGATTGCGCTTCAGGTAGCCGCCAAGCACGGTGCGCACTGGCAAGTAACCAGCCTCGTGCCGGTCACCGCCTTCATAGGTCATCATCTTGTCGTTAACGCCGTGCATGATGAGGGTATTCATCGGCGCATCGACACAGTTGACCTCGACCGGGTTATAAAATGCACCTGAGACCATGGCTACAGCGGCGAAGGTATCTTGGGCGTGGCAGCCCAGCACAGAGGTAAAGCCGCCTCCATTAGACATACCCATGGCGTATACGCGGTTGCGGTCAACATGGTAGTCCTTGTCCACAGAGTCAAGAATGCGCTTGATAAAGCGGATATCCTCCCCATCGCGTGTCTTGGCATAAGGCGCCGCCTCCCAAGCTCGTTCAAACCCCTCCGGGTAGACGATGATGGCCTCGTTATTGGCCTCAGTGGTCTGCATGCGTGCGTAGCTGGAGTAGTTCTCCGGGGAATCTCCCCACCCACCGAATCCAAAGAGAACAGGCGCAGCCTTATCCGGCGAATAGTTATTGGGAATACGCAATAGATACCTGCGGGTCTTTCCCTCATGCTCCATATTGAGCGACTGTATGGAACCCGGCTTAAACGGGGGGTTGGGATTAATGCTGGTATCTACCATCGCTGGCCGCGGCGCCGGCTCCGGCAGCGATGAACCCTCAGGCGCAGGTGCTGGGTTGTCTTCTCCGCTACCTTTTCCTGCTGGCGCCGGGGTAGATTCTTTAGCGCCTTCTGGAACAAGGTGGGATCCATCTGGCTGCGGAATAACCGGCTTCGCGTTTTCGGGTGCCGGAGCTGGGGCCGGTGCTGGCGCTGGCGCTGGAGCCGATGCAGGAGCAGGCGCCTCTTGAGCGCGGGCAGGAGAAGCACTCAGCAGCGCCCCACTAGCCAGCACACCAATAAGGATCAGGTACAGGGAATAGTGAAGAAACTTAGTAACATTAGCCACAAGGTTAAAATTAACCACAATCTTCACTAGAGACACTGTTTACACGCCCAGTGCACACTCAATTCTGTAAGAAAAGGCCAAGGCATTAAGCTATATTTTCATGCACGAAGACAGACCAAGCACCGCCCCCGATTTTTTGCTCTCGCGAGCAACGGGGTCTGTCCGTACCCAAGGTGCGCGCCACACTTTCAATGACACCGACGCGGCGATTTCCGCCCTTCGCAGCAAGGATATTGACATGGTCGTCGGTGCGATTCCGTTCGACTCTGACACACCCGCCGCGCTAACGGTGCCGGAGGCCATCATCCGCGAAGAGGGCCCTTTGGAGCCGCACGCCTACTACCGCAATAAGAGCCTGAACTCCCGAGTGGTCGGATTCGATCCAGAACCCGAAGAGCACCTGCGCCGAGTAGAGGCGGCCATCGGCACGATCGAGACCTCCAAGCTGGAAAAGGTGGTTTTGGCCCGTGCCGTAGAAATCGAATTCCCTGAGGCTATTGATCCACGCCTCGTGGCGGCGCGCCTTATCGATCTTTCCGCCAACCGCGATGGCTTCATTGCTGATCTCTCCCCCGCTGGCCGGCCGGGCGCGATGCTGGTTGGTTCTTCTCCAGAGGTTTTGGTCAAGCGTCAGGGCTCGACCGTTTCTGCCTTTCCCTTGGCCGGATCGTCACCGCGCCGCGCCGCAGCAGCTGAGGACCACATCGCAGGTCAAGATCTCTTGCATTCTGCCAAGGATCTCCACGAGCACTCCTTCGTAGTGGAACACCTGCGCAGGGTGCTTAGCCCGCTATGCGAGCGGCTAGACATTCCGGACACCCCGCAGCTCATTAGCACCAATGAGATGTGGCACCTTGGCACGCCAATTTTCGGAACGCTCAAGGATAAAGACTTGACTGCTCTTGAGCTTGCCCTGGCAGCACACCCCACACCAGCCATCTGTGGCACCCCTGCAGAGGCCGCCCAAGCCCTCATTGAGACTGCAGAAACGGACCGTGGATTCTATGCCGGAGCGGTCGGCTGGTGCGATAGCTCCGGCGACGGTGAGTACATGGTAGCCATCCGCTGCGCAGAAGTGGCCGGCGATGGGCTATCGGCGCGCGCCTGGGCCGGTGGAGGCATCGTCGGCGATTCTGATGCCCAAGCGGAGTTGGAAGAAACCACCGCTAAACTGCGCACCATTTTGAAGGCGCTCAGCCTCTAGGCTGCACGCTTGGCGACGAGCACGACATCGCTTTGGTGGTGCGCACCCGCGCCTTCCGTCAGGTGACGCTCACGACGAGTTAGCTCGACCGTCTCCAGCTCGCGCAGGTTTTCCGCTAACCATTCCGGCATCGCTACCTCTGCCGACTCCATATCGTGATGGACAAAGAGCAGTGTTCCGCCTGGAGCCACCAATCGCTCTAGCTCTTCCACCTCTTTTGGCGTGGCGCCTACCCCACCATAATGGACGCTGACCAAGTCAAAGGGCTCATGGCTAAAGTCATTAAACGTTGTGTCCCGCGCTGCGACGCCGTGGGCGTTGGTGCGCGCCACAGCAGTCGGAGCGAAATCAATGCCCAACACCTCCCAGCCGTGGTTCTTTAGCCAGAGCGCATCCGCGCCTTCTCCACACCCGATATCAAGGGCCGTGCCAGGGGTCAGCTTCGCAGCATAATCGACAAGGGTCTCATTGGGATTGGCCGACCACAGCCGCTCAGTACTCTGGTAGCGTGCCTCCATTTCCTCGGAGGTGGGTACGTAGGCGCGGTGTTCTTGGTGGCATGGGTTATGCACGGTGAATGGAATTGCGCAGGGTGCCGAGGCCTGGGATCTCGATTTCGATGGTGTCTCCTGGAACCATAGGAGCGGTGCCGGCTGGGGACCCGGTGGTGATGACATCGCCGGGCAGCAAGGTGTAGGCAGCGGAGATCTCCTCCAAAATTCCGCCCATCTTCACGATCATCTGGTCCGTATTGGAATCCTGCTTTTGCTCGCGAGAACCCTCGTGCGTCAGATAAGCATTAATCTTCTGATCGTCTAGATTCAAGCTATCCAGATCGGTTTCGATCCACGGGCCGAGCGGGCAGAAGGTGTCAATGCCCTTGGCACGAGCCCATTGACCGTCTTTGAACTGCAGGTCGCGGGAGGAAACGTCGTTACAGATGGTGTATCCCAACACGTGGTCTTTCCAGTTCTCGGCCTTGATGTTTTTCGACGGCTTAGAAATGACCACGGCTAGCTCGCCCTCAAACTCGACGTTGGTGGCGTAGTCCGGGATCTTGATCGCGGCATCTGGGCCAATGACCGCGGTAGATGGCTTGATAAAAATAGTGGGAGGCAGGCTATCAGCAGACTTTTTGAAAACCTCGGCAACGTGGTCCGCATAGTTGCGTCCAAGCGCTACCACCTTGGTGGGAAGGGTCGGCGCCAACAGGCGAACCTCGTTAAGTTTCCACTCGCGGCCGGTCGGCTCCGGTGGGGTGAAGGGCGTGCCGGCAATTTCCTTTGCTACTAGCTCTTCCATTGGGGCGTCTTTGGGTCCATCGATAATGGCGAAACAGATTCCTTCTGGGTGTGCAATTCGTCCTAAACGCATAGCGGTAATCCTACTCAATAGCCACCTTCACATGTGTGCAAAGGATACGGTGTTAATTAGTTAATTTGAGTAAATTTCCTTTACCTTTTAATTGCCATTGCTGGCCCTACTGCGGACTACACCAGGAAACGCTGGGCGCCCGGGGCGTCGGCAAGCGCCTGGCACAAAAGGCCCACCTCTATGTGACGAGAAGCTTGGCGATCCGGTCACCGACTTCAACGGTCTTTATTGGTTCGGCATCGCGGTGCGCAACATCCTGTGCCACCACATCCTCAATCCGCTGCGCATTAGACTCATCACCCAGGTGACGAAGAAGCATGGCGACGGACAAGATTGCCGCCGTTGGGTCTGCAATCCCCTTACCCGCAATATCTGGCGCAGAACCATGCACCGGCTCGAACATGGAAGGATTCGTGCCAGAGGCATCGATGTTTCCGGAGGCAGCAAGGCCAATACCGCCAGTTACCGCGCCCGCCAAATCGGTCAGAATGTCTCCAAAAAGGTTATCGGTGACAATAACGTCATAGCGCGCCGGCTCTGTCACCATATAAATAGTCGCAGCATCAATATGCTGGTAATCCACCCGAACCTCTGGAAACTCGGCGGCGACTTCATTAACGGTGCGCTGCCACAACCCACCAGCATTGACCAAGACATTTGTCTTGTGCACCAAGGTCAGATGCTTACGGCGCTGCGCTGCCCGCGCAAACGCATCGCGTACTACACGCTCCACGCCGAAACGAGTATTTTGCGATACCTCGCTGGCCACCTCGTACTCAGTTCCCTCTCGCAAGGTACCGCCGTTTCCACAGTACAAACCCTCGGTACCTTCGCGCACCACAACGAAATCGATATCGCCCGGTTCAGCGAGCGGCGAGGAAGCGGTGGGATAGAGCCTGGAGGGGCGCAGGTTCACGTGATGATCCAGCGCAAACCGCATCTTAAGCAACAGTCCCCGCTCCAGCACACCTGGTGGCACCTCACCTGGAGCGCCGATCGCTCCCAATAGGATCGCATCGTGTTCGCGCAGGCTTTTCACATCGGCGTCCGTGAGAAGCTCCCCATTGCGCAGATAACGCCGCGCACCGAGGTCATACTCGGTAGTCTCGATATCGGAGCGAACGGCTCGCAGCACCTTGAGCGCTTCGGCCGTCACTTCGGGTCCAATTCCGTCGCCGCCAATCACCGCAAGTTTCATTAGGTAAGATTCCTTTCTCACAGAGTGGATATGGAAGTACCTTATCAAAACAAACCCGCGTAGCGCAGGAAATTACCTAGCACCACGCGGGTTGAGATTCTGTTACAGGCTGCAGCCTTATGCTTCCATGTTCAGCTGTTCGCATTCAGCCCCCAAGGCCGCATTAATTTCGGCGATGAGATGCTCTGGCACCTCGGCTTCCACGCGCAGAATTAACACAGCATCAGATTCCTGTTTACCGTGTGTAAGAGCGGCCGCCACGATGTTGATTCCCGCAGCCCCCAACTTGGTGCCTACCGTTCCCAATGCACCTGGGGCATCCGCATAGCGGAAGAAGAGGTTGCGGCCGCTAGCACGCATATCTACGCCGCGGCCGTTGATGCGAATGAACTTTTCGGTTCCATCGATGCCGATAAGTGCGCCGGTGAGCGAGGAGATCTCGCCATCTGCACCAATAACCTTCACCTGCAGGGAAGAGCGGTGCCCCTTGGACTCCGCATTAGTAGAAACCTCCACCTCTACCCCACGACTATTCGCGATCTGCATTGCATTGACAAAGGTCACCGGCTCCGAAGTCACGCCGCTGAACAGACCTCGGACGGCAGAAAGTCCTAGCACCTCCACGTCTTCGGTAGACAACTCGCCACAGGCCTCCACCTCGACGGCAACGGGGGCCTGACCCAAAAGGCGGCCAGCAGTAAGTCCTAGCTTGCGGGCGAGGTCCAACCAACCAGCAACCTCTTCTCTCACTGCCCCGCCGGAGACGTTGACCGCATCCGGCACAAACTCTCCTTCAAGCGCCTTCAAGACAGACTCCGCTACATCGGTTCCCGCACGGTCCTGGGCCTCTACAGTGGAGGCGCCTAGGTGCGGGGACACGGTGACCTGCGGCAGCTTAAAGAGCGGAGAATCGGTGCACGGTTCCGTGGCATAAACGTCAAAGCCCGCACCTCGATGATGTCCCGACTCGATAGACTCAGCCAGAGCCGCTTCATCTACCAAACCTCCTCGCGCTGCGTTAATGAGAATCTGTCCTGGCTTCGCCTTGGCCAAAAGTTCCCTATCAAACATTCCGGCCGTCTCCGGAGTCTTTGGTAGGTGAATGGTCACGAAATCCGAACGCGACATCAGCTCTTCTAGCTCAACTAATTCCACGCCCAACGCTGCCGCGCGAGCTGGGTTGGCATAGGGATCGTGCGCGATAATGGTCGTCTCAAAGGACTTCATACGCTGGGCAAAAAGCTGGCCAATGTGCCCAAAGCCAACAATGCCGATGGTCTTTCCGTAGACCTCTACGCCCTTGAAAGAAGAGCGCTTCCACTCCCCTTCGCGCAGGGACCGGTCGGCCGCTGGTACCTGGCGCGCCGTCGCTAAGAGCAGTGCGATGGCCTGTTCACACGCAGAGTGAATATTCGATGTTGGCGCATTGACCACCATGATGCCCTTGTCTGTGGCTGCCGGAATATCGACATTGTCCAGTCCTACTCCGGCCCGGCCCACAATTTTGAGCTTTGTGGCCGCTTCCAATACCTCTGCATCAACGGTTGTGGCAGAACGCACCAGCAAAGCCTCGGCTTCCGGAACCGCGGCAAGGAGCTCGGCGCGATTCGGCCCATCCACCCAGCGGACCTCAACAGAGTCCCCCAAGGCCGTAACCGTGGACTGGGCTAATTTATCGGCAATAAGGACTACCGGCTTCGACATATCTTCCTTCGCTTAAGTGAAATGCGGTGCACGCGGGTTGTCCGCGTGTCAAGGAAGTGTAGTTCAGTCAGGAGTGCCCTGCTTGATTTTTGTCTTAAATTCTTTCACTCGACCGAATTCCGGCCCCAAGGCTACTAAGGCGCCGTCCTCCAGGCCCGCTACAGCAGCCATGCTGTGCTTATCCGCTAGCGGATCGGCAGTCGGCATGACCAAAACTCTTCCACCGTAGGCTGCCGCAGTAATGACGTTTGCGATGGGGCTATCCTTAGTGGCAACGATATTTGGCGCCATCTGGCCGTCTCTGCGGGACTGTGCTGGGATGGGTTGATTCTTTTCCTCGCCAGCATCAAGTTCGCCTTCATACGGCACCCAGGCAGGACGCAGCTCCATATGGGGAGTCTTATCCAGCCGTGCGATATCCTTTACCATCTGCTCCGGCGAGGCTACCACCTTGGAACCATACTGGAATGCCGTGAACTCCCCTAGTGCCCTATGCGTTCCTGGATCCTTGATCACGCTGAATTCACCAGAGGTTTCCGTCCACGGCACGTCACCGATTACCACCAGGCGACTTACTCCCAAGTCCGTGAGCAGCTTATGGATTTCCAAACGCCTAGCATCGTCATACTGCACCGCCGGCAAATGCTGGTTTACCGCCAATGTTGCTGCACGAAGAATGGATTTATCATCCGGGGAAAAAAGGACCAGCGAATCCGAATCTTCAAAAAATAGGCGACTGGCTTCAATTCCAATGGGGTCATTAACAATGACCAACTTGCCATCAAATTTCGGATCAATAAGACGGTTTTGGTTTTCCGCCTTGGCCTTGCTGAGATCGATTTCGGACTCATCCAAATCGGACAGACCACGCCTGACCAGCTTGGATTCTGTGACCGGAGTGCCACAGGCTGCTAGCGCTAGGGAAGCAACAAGCACTGTAGCGGCCAAGCGCACAGATTTAGCGATCAAAAGCTTGCGGACCTTCCTCTCCACCAAAAAGGTTTGCTTCATCCACATCGCGGATAACGGGTTTACCTAAAGCATATTCCACGATGCCCAAGAAACGGTGACGGCGGTCCGCAAGGAATTCACGCGGCTGTGATGCGCGCAGATAGTCCAGGTTCATTTCGTGGGATGCTAGCACCTCATCAAATTGCGTATCTTCCATGATGGACTTGGACTGAACGCGAGGTAGGTAGCGGTTGGGGGCGAAACCGTCGAGCACTACCTCGGTTCGTTTGCCCATCGGGGTGTAGTTCATCACCGACTCAGCCAAGACGGGATCAACTCCGTGACGCTTGCACCAATTGAGCGGGAACACAGGGAAAAAGCCTGGCTTGAGCTCTTCAAAGGTATGCCGGGTAAAGGCCTTTCCAGTGCGCCAGTCCTTCGCGCCGCGCGCCATGAGGAGGGCATAGAGTCCGTGCCATACGCCATCTTTGTCATCTACGGAAAGCAAACGGGATTCACGGAAGGTGGCATCGGTAACGGTCTTCGGCACCTCATCCGTTGCGCCGGCTACCCATTCGGTGACCTCATCCACGTCGCGAGCTGCACGCAGTTGTACTGCAGAAGAGCCGTAGAGCTCGCCAAAGACGCCACACCAGAACCATTGGTTGATGCGGTTCCAGGACTGCTCGGTAGAAAGCGCTCCCCCGCGCTTGGCCAAGCGGGCGATAATGACTGCTAGGGGAACAATCTGCTCATTAAACGGAACCTGATCCATGCTAAGGATGCAGCGCTGCGCCAAGAACTCTGATACCTCGCGGAAGGTGATGCGCAGATCGTTGGCTGCCGACTTGTACTCCGCCAATGACAATTTCAAAATATCCTCGCGCTGGCCACCGGCACAGCCCTTTTCACCGGAGACCAGAAGCGATACTGCGGAGAGAAACTCGGTGCGGCCAATTCCGTCCAAGGCTGGAGACTTCCGCAGGTCCTTTTCCACTTCGTGCCAGTCAGCGGCCAAGTGGAAGCTGGGGTCCTCAGAGGCAAAGACGGCAGTAAGCAGATCGAATACGTCCATCTGCAAACCGGCCGAGTTCGCTTGAGCGAAAATCGAGCCGATTCCGGCTCTCTCCGTCTCGCGGGAAAGTCGAATCATTGGCAGGTCATAGCCGGACAAAGGTCGAACGATGCGATTATTAAAGGCAGCCAGTTCCGCGCTGTATTCCTGCTTGGTCGCCGCAAGTTCAAAAAGCATGCCGACGCCGTCTTCACTGAGCAAAGAAGCCACGGGAATGCACATATTCTCTAGTGCATCTTCGCGCGTTAGGACATCGCCCTCAATTGCCGGTGCAAAGTGCGAGCGAATCTTACCGTCTTGATTGACCGCGAAGATGGCATCATCCGGCATTAGATCGCCGCGAACGGCCGCGCGAATATCGATAAAGAAGCGGCGGTGAATCTTCTTCTTGCGGAAGTCAGTGGTGTCTACAAAGCCCTCGCCGTTGAAGCAGTGATACAGGGTGGTCAGGCGCTGCTGCCCGTCCAAAAGGAGCAAGCCGGGGTCGACGCCGGTTTCAGGTGCGCCCGCAAGGGCACGGGGACGGAAGCGCATCTTTTCGTTTCGGGTGTCAAGAGCCATGAGCGCGCCGATGGGATAGCCGCGCAGCACGGAGACAATGAGAGAACGGATACGATCTTCATCCCAGGCATAGCTGCGCTGGAAGTCAGGTAACTGGATATCCCCGCGATCAATTCGTGCAAAGAGGTCTTTGAGGTCATAGCTTGGCGTCGTAAAACCCATGGCCCTCATCCTACTCCCCGCACTGGAGTTTTACCTGAAACGAATAAGGCAAAACCCACGGTAAACATGCCTGTTCACCGTGGGGTGCGTTACGGACACCGCCTTTTATTCCTCGGCAGTAGCATCCAGCGGGTTCTTGACCCAGCTCATCAAATCGCGCAACTTGGTGCCGGTCTTTTCAATTTCGTGCTGCGCAAATTCCTCACGCAGACTCTCCAGCTCCTTGTTGCCGCCCTCAATATTGGCCAGCAGGCGCTTGGTGAAGGTGCCATCCTGGATATCGGACAGGATATCCTTCATGCGCTGCTTGGCATCAGCATCAATTACGCGAGGGCCAGAAATGTAGCCGCCAAACTCGGCGGTATCAGATACCGAGTAGTTCATGTTGGCGATGCCGCCCTCAAACATCAGGTCCACGATGAGCTTCATCTCGTGCAGCACCTCAAAATAGGCCATTTCTGGCTCGTATCCAGCCTCAGTCAGAACCTCGAAGCCGGTGCGAATCAGGAACTCTACGCCACCGCACAGGACAGCCTGCTCGCCAAAGAGGTCAGTGACCGTCTCTGCTTCGAAGGTCGTCGGGATAACGCCAGCACGCGCACCACCGATGGCTGCTGCATAAGACAGGGTCAGATCGTGGCCTTCGTCCTTAGGGTCCTGTTCGGTAGCGATGAGGCACGGAACGCCCTTGCCATCAACGAACTGGCGGCGAACCAGATGGCCAGGCCCCTTAGGTGCAACCATGCCAACGGTGACATTGGCTTGCGGTTCAATCAGCTTAAAGTGGATATTCAAGCCGTGCCCAAACAGCAGCGCATTGCCGTCTTCCAAGTTGGGGGCAATTTCATCTTCAAAGATCTGCTTCTGAGAGGTATCTGGTGCCAGCAGCATGATTACGTCTGCCCACTTGGCGGCCTCTGCAACGGTCTTGACCGCAAAGCCTGCTTCCTCAGCCTTGGCCGCCGACTTGGAACCTTCACGCAGACCAATAACAACCTCGACGCCGGAATCGCGCAGGTTCTGCGAGTGTGCATGCCCCTGGGAGCCGTAACCAATAACGGCTACCTTGCGACCCTGAATGATAGCAAGATCCGCATCATCGTCGTAGAAGGTTTCAATAGCCATGTCGTAGTCCTCAATTCTGTAGTGATTGTAAGTTCAATGAGTTAACGTCCCACCTAGCACTATACCACCGTGCGAGACGCAGTGACCATATAGTGGGATTTAATTTCGCGGGGGTGCCATCGCCTTGGGACCACGCCCCAAGGCCACGTCACCAGACTGCACCAGCTCGAGCACACCGAATGGCTCCAGGACGTCGAGAAGCGCCGCTAGCTTTCCAGGAGTACCGGTAGCCTCCACCACCACGGATTCTTGTGCCACGTCTACCACGCGGGCACGGAAGATATTAACGGCATCGACCACCTGCGGCCGGTTGGCGTTATTCGCAGCCACCTTGACCAGCATCAGGGCACGCGCCACGGTCGAGTCCGGCTCGAGCTCCACCACCTTGATGACCGGCACAATCTTGTTGAGCTGCTTGGTTACCTGCTCCATAATCCTTTCGGAAGCATCGACCACGATGGTCAGCCGGTTAATCCCTGGATTTTCCGTCTGGGCAGAAACCAGCGAAATGATGCTGTACCCACGCCGGGAAAACATGCCGGTCACACGGGACAGGATCCCTTCGACGTCTTCTACCAGGACCGACAGAGTATGCCGGGAAACGTCACTGGGTGCCATGCCTATACCTCCTGGATAGTCTCGTCGATATCGGCAGGAGCTTCTGCTGCCGATTCATTGTCATCAAACAGCGGGCGCAAGCCACGGGCATATTGAATTTCTTCGTTGGACGCCCCACCGCCAATCATTGGCCAGACCTGGGCATCCTCACCAACGATGAAGTCAAGGACCACTGGGCGGTCATTGATTGCGCGGGCCCGTTCAATGGCCGGCACTACTTCTTCCTCACAGGTGACTCGGATGGCCTCGCATCCCAGCGCCTCTGCCAAGCGGACGAAGTCTGGGGTATAGACATCTCGTTCTCGCAGCTTGGTATTGGAGTAATTCTCATTAAAGAACAGTGTCTGCCACTGACGGACCATACCGAGGTTGCCGTTATTAATGACGGCAACCTTAAACGGAAAGCCCTCCAATGCCGCGGTGGTGAGCTCCTGGTTGGTCATTTGGAAGCAACCGTCACCGTCAATCGCCCACACTTCTTTATCCGGGCACGCTGCCTTGGCGCCGAGGGCCGCCGGCACGGCATAGCCCATGGTTCCGGCACCGCCGGAGTTGATCCAAGAGCGTGGATGCTCAAAATCAATGAACTGTGCCGACCACATCTGGTGCTGTCCCACACCGGCACAGTAGATAGCCTCAGGACCTACGGTTTCACTCAGCTTTTCCAACACAAATTGGGGATTGAGCTGCCCATCCGGAGTGGGATCATAGCCACGGGGGAACCGTTCCTTGAGCGCATCGAGGTAATCCCGCCATGGGCCTACTTCCGGAGATTTCACCGCGGAGTTCTTACGGTACTCCTTTAAGAGACCTGCCAACACGTTGCGGGCATCGCCCACGATTGGCACGGCAACGTCGCGGATTTTCCCAATTTCAGCCGGGTCAATATCAGCATGAATTACCTGGGCCTCAGGGGCAAAAGTGGAGGTATCACCGGTTACTCGATCATCAAATCGCGCGCCGATAGTAATCAACAGGTCAGCTCGCTGCATGGCCGCAACTGCAGGGACGGTGCCATGCATGCCCGGCATGCCCATGTGGAGCGGATGAGATTCTGGGAAGGCCCCCAAGGCCATGAGCGTAGTAACAACAGGGATTCCGGAAAATTCCGCAAACTCGCGCAGCTCCTTGGCCGCCTCGGCCTTGATGACACCGCCGCCGGCATAGATGACCGGCTTTTCTGCCTGTGCAATGAGCTCAACCGCTTGCGCGATCTGGCGATGGTGTGGCTTGGTTGTCGGTTTATATCCAGGCAGATCAAACGTAGCCGGGAAGGAATATTCCAATTCACCGTTTTGCACGTCCTTCGGGATATCCACCAAGACCGGCCCCGGACGGCCCGTAGACGCCAGATGGAATGCGGCTGCAATGGCAGCTGGAATCTGTCTCGGTTCTGTCACGATGTAGTTGTGCTTGGTAATCGGCATCGTCACGTCGCGAATATCGGCCTCTTGGAAGGCATCGGTTCCCAAGAGGTTGCTACCCACCTGGCCGGTGATGGCAACGATGGGAACGGAGTCCAGGTTGGCGTCGGCAAGCGCTGTCACCAAGTTGGTCGCACCCGGCCCGGAGGTGGCAATGCATACGCCTACCTTGCCGGAAGCTTGGGCGTAGCCTTCGGCGGCGTGGCCGGCACCCTGTTCATGGCGGGTGAGCACATGGCGCAGCTTGGTCGAGGTGTGCAAGGCATCGTATAGAGGAAGCACGGCACCGCCTGGAATGCCGAAGACGAGATCGGTTCCCAAGTCTTCGAGAGTGCGGACAATGGCGTGGGCACCACTCATCCGCTCCGGAGCGTGGGCGCGTGAGGCTGCAGCCACCGAAGCGGGCGTGGGCGAAGTTGTCGTAACCACGGTTAATGTGCTCCTTGGAATGGTCTATTACTGGTCCTGATCATCATTGGCACCGGCTCCAGATATGAACGAAGCCCCCGCGGGCTTTTCTGTCTGCGGGGGCGAAATGCGTCGACGTCATGAGGCGTCGCGGTCACCACCGCGTTGGTCCTACCTGAAGTCGAATAATGATCATGGGCATGACTATACCTTGATAGGTATTACACTCGTGGAGATTACCCCCTTTTGAGATCGTATTCCCACCTGGTGGGACACGCCTGAAAAATAGGTTCGCCCTTGCCGGCCTTAGTGAATTAGGCTTGCACACTATGACTCCACCACCTAAGGACAACAAACCTCGTCAGTCCACCACCCAGGCAGAGGTTTTCAAGCCATCCCGCGACCACATCTTGGGCATCCTCATCCTGTCCGCCATTGCTCTGCTGAGCATCGGATGGGCCCCCAAATACCTCGCATGGCTGTTCATAATCCCCATCCTCGGATTGTGGTGGGTCATAAAATCCCGTACCAAAGTCTCCGAGTCTGGAATCGCTATCTCTTACGCATTCCGGAAAAATATCCAGATCGCATGGGACGATTTTGCCGGAATCGGCTTCCAACGCGCCCGCGCCTTCGCCCGCACCAAGGCCGGCGCGGAGCACAGCCTGCCCGGCGTTACCTTTAACTCGCTCCCGCGACTTTCGGAGGCCTCCCGCGGCCGCATCCCTGACGCCCTTACCCAGGGCCGTGAAGCGGCAGATGACAAGGTGGTAATTGTCCACCGTGACGGCCAACAAGTCCTCCTCAGCAAAGAAGAGTATGAGGACTACCTCGAGCGCCACCCCGAGCTCAAGCCTTCGGCCGAAAACTAAATACGCCGCCTACACTCCCCCACATCCTTGAAGGAATGGTGCTTGAAAACCATGTTCCCGCTGCGTTCAAAAGTAACTACCGTCGGCCGCCAAGCCTCTGGAGCCCGCGCCCTCTGGCGGGCCACCGGCACCAAGGAAAATGACTTTGGCAAGCCGATCGTCGCCATTGCCAACTCCTATACCCAATTCGTCCCCGGCCACGTACACCTTAAAAACGTTGGCGATATCGTCGCCGACGCCGTACGCGAGGCCGGCGGCGTACCGAAGGAATTCAATACCATCGCTGTCGATGATGGCATCGCCATGGGGCACAGCGGCATGCTCTACTCGCTGCCTTCGCGCGAAATCATCTCCGATTCCATCGAGTACATGGCGAATGCCCACACTGCCGACGCCCTGGTGTGCATCTCCAACTGCGATAAAATCACCCCGGGCATGCTCAATGCGGCGCTGCGCCTGAACATTCCCACCATTTTCGTCTCGGGCGGACCGATGGAGGCCGGCAAAGCCGTCGTGGTTGATGGCGTAGCCCACGCCCCCACTGACCTCATCACCGCCATTACCGCCTCTGCAAACGACGCGGTATCTGATGAAGGCTTGACCCAGGTGGAGGAATCCGCCTGCCCCACCTGCGGCTCCTGTTCGGGCATGTTTACCGCCAATTGCATGAACTGCCTGACCGAGGCACTCGGCCTGGCGCTGCCCGGCAACGGCACCACCCTGGCCACCCACACGGCTCGCCGCAGCCTATTTGAAAAGGCCGGCTCCACCATCGTCGATATGTGCCGCCGCTATTACGGCGAGGAGGACAAATCCGTTCTCCCCCGCAATATCGCCACCAAGGAAGCCTTCACCAACGCCATGGCGCTAGACATGGCCATGGGCGGATCCACCAACACCATCCTGCACACGCTTGCAGCCGCACAGGAAGGCGAGGTGGATTTCACCCTCGATGACATTAATGACATCTCCTACCGCGTGCCTTGCCTGTCCAAGGTCGCGCCCAATGGCACCTACCACATTGAGGATGTCCACCGCGCCGGCGGCATCCCCGCCATCTTGGGAGAACTTCGCCGCGCCGGGCACCTGAACTTGAAGGTGCATACGGCGCTGTACGATAACGCCGAGCAGTGGCTCGATGATTGGGATATCCGCAACCCGCACGCCACCGATGAGGCCCGTGAGCTTTACCTCGCCGCCCCCGGCGGCGTGCGCACCACCGAACCATTTTCCCAATCCAACCGCTGGGACGAGCTCGATACTGACGCCGCTAATGGCTGCATTCACGACGCCGATCATGCCTTTTCTTCCGACGGCGGCCTGGTTGTCCTGCGCGGAAACCTGGCTCCAGACGGTGCCATCGTGAAGGCAGCGGGCGTCGATGAAGAGCTGTGGACCTTCTCTGGACCTGCTCGTGTGGTCGAATCCCAGGAAGAGGCCGTATCGATAATCCTGAACAAGGAAGTTCAGCCGGGCGACGTGGTGGTCATTCGCTATGAAGGCCCGTCCGGCGGCCCTGGCATGCAGGAGATGCTCCACCCAACCTCTTTCCTCAAGGGCGCCGGGCTGGGCAAGGCATGCGCCCTGATTACCGACGGCCGCTTTTCCGGCGGCACCTCCGGCCTTTCCATCGGCCACATCTCCCCCGAGGCGGCCCACCAGGGCCTTATCGGGCTCATCGAAAATGGCGACACCATCACCATCGACATCCACGAGCGCCAACTCACCCTGGATGTGGACGAGGACGTGCTGGAGCGCCGCCGAGCCGCCCAAGAACTGCGCGAGCACCCCTGGACTCCAGTGAGCCGCAACCGACCGATCACCAAGGCGCTGCGCGCGTATGCGGCCATGGCAACCTCTGCCGACCGCGGCGCGGTACGCGTGGTTGACGGTTATGTGAATTAGCAGGAGATAGCTGCTAAATTGCTGTGCCTCGATGGGGTGCACGCCCGTTTACCTGGAGATCGCATAAAGTGTACTGCGATGAAACTCGCGCGCACCCCATTTTTCCGTTATGCCTTAGCTCTGCTGGGGCTCCTCTGTGGCGCCCGGAAGGTTGTTCAGGACACCCGCATCACGGACTTCCCCATCGATATGGTGATCTACCGCGAAGGCGTCAAGGCCTTCCTTGAGCATCGCTCTGTCTATAGCGAGCCCATGCTGGCCGGGGACATTGAACTTCCCTTCATTTATCCGCCCTTTGGCGCGCTCGTCATGGTTCCGATCACGGCCTTTGACGGCATTGACCACGATATGGCGGGCGACATCATGATCGTCGTGTCCGATCTACTCCTGCTTGTCTGCCTCTACTTTGTCTTCAAGGCGGTGCTAAAGAAGCCGGATTTTCTCTTGCCAATTACCACCATTGCTTGGGCCATTGCCTTGCGCTTCGAACCGGTTGACCTCAACAATGGTTTTGCACAGATCAATATCGTGGTGATGGCGCTGGTTATCCTCGACCTCGTTCCGCGTAAGCGCTTACTGCCGCAAGGCGTCTTGATTGGCTTGGCCGCCGCTATCAAAATTACCCCACTGGCGATGCTGCTCTACTTCCTCGTGCGCAGGGAATGGAAGCAGATTGCCACGGCTTTCCTTTCCGCAGTCGCTGCCACCCTCCTCGCCGCAGCCTTCCGCTGGGACGCATTCGTAGAGTTCTTCAGCTCTAAATTGCTCGATATGGGCTCTGGCGGCGACTTCGGCGTCGCAACCGAGTACCAGTCCAATAGTTCCATCAAAGGAGCCATTCAGCGCATGTATTCCTCTACGGAAGCCATGGACGCAAATGGACTGACCATCAATATTGCGTGGATCGCCGCCTCCCTCGTGGTTATTGCATTCGCGGCGTGGCTTACCAAGCGACTGTGCGAGGAGCACTTGCTTGTCGACGCCCAAATGGTCACCGCCCTCACCCTCCTGCTCATCTCCCCTGTTTCCTGGTCGCACCACTGGGTCTGGCTCACGCTCATTATCCCGGTCTTCGTCTACCGCGCTTGGTCCTGGCTGCCGTCTGGATGGGCCGCGGGCAGCCTGCTTGCTGTCCTCCTCGCCTGGACAGGCATGTTGCTGACCGTACCTCCCAAGTGGTGGTGGGGCGATCAAGTTGATGTCCACGCCATGGAGCGCTACCAGAAGTTCTGGGTGGATGACTTTGTGTGGCTAACCATAGTGACCGGCGCACTTTTCGCAGCCGCTTTCTATGCCTCCCAGCACAATAACCGGAACGCGAATACCGCTACTCCTGCCCTGCTAACGTCTTAAGCGCTGCAAGGTGCGAATCGAATGCGGCCTTGCCTTTGGCCGTGAGCATCACCCACACCGTGTCCTTGCCGCGCGAGGATCCATACTCACGAAAGCGACTGACATATCCCTCTTTTTCCAGTGCGCTTAGCTGCTTAGACAGCGTGGCATCGGATTGATTCACCTTGTCTCGAATCGCGGCAAAGCGCATCTCTTTGTTGATGGCGCCTTCCAGTGCCCCGGCAGCATTAAGTACCGCGCAAATCTTAAAGCGGTTGAGCGGGTGAATTATTGGATCAAGCTCACTCATTGCCGCTCGCCCGCTTATCATCTCCATGATCTCGCGTGGACAGATCCATCGCACCGGAATTGAGAACCCAGAAGACAGCGAATCCCCACAGCGTGGATGCTACGGCCGCAATTACCATGTGTCCTTCGAAAAAGGTCTGGAAAAACGTAGGGACAAAAATCAGAATGATTCCGAAGTAGTATTTCTTATCCGGCTGCGGCTGGGCGAAAGGATCTTGCCTATAACCTGCGCGCACGTCGCGCTTTTGAGCGCCAACCCAGAGAGCTACTCCCACGCAGACCACCACTAAACCAAGGGACAACCACCACGGCATGCCATTGCCCCATTGGATCAAGATAAACCAAAGTACTGCCAGCGCTGCAGCAAACAAGGCATTAAGCGCAGTCCGCCGTCTGTCGCTTTGTTCCTTCTCCACTTCCTCATTGAAGGACAGTGCTTCCTGCACGCTTTCGTCCATGATCGCCGTTCCTTCCACCTTCGACTTTTCGTTGTTTTCCACTTTAGAAAGTATCATACTTTCCATCACGGAAAGCAAGGGGAAAAGAAAATCCGCCGCTATTGCGACGGACAATCTATTAGCGCCTAATTCAGCGGATTAACTCCTGCGCCGAAGAACCAGAGTGCTACGAGAATGGCTACGCCGATGAGCACAAAGATCCACGAAGTGCCCAGTGGACGGCGTGCCCACGAGCGCTTGAAGTCCAAGGAGATAAAGCCTGGGCCAGTAAACTGCAGGCCTACTGCGATGACAAAGAGGACCAAGGAAAGCCATACGGATTCTGGCCAGCTAAAGACGTCCAGGCCGGCATCGTTCTGGGCTAGCTCGTGGACGGCGGTAAAGCCGGTCACTACCAGGCCAATCATGGCCGCCAGCGGCGTAATGAGGCCGAGCAGCAAGAACACACCAGCGATAAGCTGCATGGTCGGCACCGCAATGGACAGTGCGGTATCCCAGGCATAATTAGCAAAGTCGCCCTCTAGACCGGACAAGCCCTGACTATCACCGAGCTCGAAAAAGGTTTTTGCACCGGCAATGATCAGGTAGGCACTCAGTGCGATGCGAATGAATAGCAGGCCAAAATCGATAGTGCCGCGGCGACCGTAGCGGTGGTACCCTTCTTTTTCCTCCTGCTCCGCCTGCAGTCGAGCCTCGCGCTCCTCTGCGGTTTCAGTGCTGAGGGTACTGTCCACGGGGGCGTCGGCAGTAGCAAGTGCCGTCTCCTGCTCTACGCTGGCCGGCGTGGTGGACTCCGGTTGCGCGAAGGCTACGGTCTCCTCGCCGGCGCCACTGCCTTGACGTGCGGCTTCATTAGCACTGGAATAGGACAGTACCTCGGTTTCAGGGTGGTCCTGCTGCGCTTGGGAAGGCTTGATTTCCTGCGGCTCAGCGCGGCCGGCGCGCTCGAAAAGGCCCGGCTTCGACTTATTCTGGCTGGAAGCGGAATCTTGACCCGCCGGCTTCGCGTTGTAGGTAGGCACGTCCATATCCTCATCAAACGGGGTGGCTTTATCCGGTTGCTGCTTATCGCTCATAGCTCCAATTTAAGGCACGTGCCTGCACTTTTGTGGTACCCACCACGGCGCGCCGCGCGAGCACCCGTACTACGTCGCCACTAGATCGGTCGCAGCCTCGATAACCGAACGCGTAAGTTCACCCAAAACCTCTGACTCCAAGCGCCAACGCTGCCAGTAGAGGTCGATATCGAGCGGCGAGTCGTCGAGAAGCACCAGCTCTTTTGCCGCTAATAGGGGCAGCGCTTGGGCCTGGGGCAGCAATCCCCACCCCAGGCCAACGCGAACGGCCTCGAGGTAGCCCTCGGAAGAGGGAATCTGTGACACCCGGGCACGCACCACGGCCGAATCAATGAAGCGCTCGCGCATCGCATCATCCAGTACTTGATCGTTGGGCCCATAACCTACAAGGGGCATAGTTTCCCAGGTCAGGCGGCCGCTATGAAAGCTTTCTGCAATATGTGGTGCCGCAACTGGGAAGTACCGCATCGTACCCAAAAAGCTAGACTCGCAGCCCGAGACCGGCGTGGATTCCCTCGTTACCGCGCCAAGCACATCGCCCCGCCGCAGCATGGCTAAGGTGCGGGCCTCATCCTCAATCCGGATGCGCAGGGCGACATCACCCCGCCGCGCGGTATCGCTAAGCACCCTACGAAACCATGTCGCTAGAGAATCCGAGTTCACCGCGACAGAGAGCGGGACCCGGGCCAAGCGGTGGCCTAGGCGGGCATCCGTCTCCGCCTGCACCAACGCCATGCGGCGTGCGGATTGAACCAGGATCTCCCCCGCTTCCGTGGCGGTTACCGGGGTAGCCCGGCGAAGGAGTACGCGACCGGTGCTCGATTCTAGGGTCTTAATTCGTTGGCTTACTGCAGACGGCGATATGCCGAGTACAGCAGCGGCGACATCGAAGCTGCCTTCGTCCACGATGGCGAGCAGTGTTTCTAAGTGCACCGGGTTCATGAAGCTATTCTAAACCAGCTGTAGATTCATTAACTGGACTAATTTAGGCCGGGAATTCACACTGGAAGGCATGTCCATCGTGCTTGCTGGTTTCTTCCTGGGATTATCGCTCATCGTGGCCGTTGGCCCGCAAAATGCCATGCTGCTCAAGTACGGCATCCGCCGCGACCACATTGGCCTCATCATTGCCGTCTGCGCGCTTTCCGACGTCATCCTGATTACCGCCGGCACGGCCGGCGTGGGCTACTTGGTAGAAAAATTCCCCAACGCCCTGCAGGTTCTGAAATATGTTGGCGCCGCTTACCTGGTGTATTTCACCTTTACCTGCTTCCGCGATGCGGTCAAGACCAAAGGCGAGGCCATCGAGGTGGAATCGACAGAGCCGAAATCTCCGCAGGAAGTCGCTTCCTTCGATGGCTCTCAGGCACGCAGCACGACCAAGACCGCAACTCGCGTCGAGATCAAGCGCGCCCCTTCGTGGGTTAAGCCTCTATTGACCGCCCTGGCCTTAACGTGGCTTAACCCAGGCGCCTACGTGGACGTAGTGGTCATGCTCGGCAGCATTGCTAATCAATATGGCGAATCGGGGCGCTGGCTTTTCGCCGTGGGTGCAATCTGTGCCAGCTTCTCTTGGTTTCCGTTTATCGGCTTCGGTGCCGCGCGTTTTTCCCACGTGTTGTCCCGACCAACGGTGTGGCGCTGGATCAACTTCGGCATCGGCGTCATCATGATTGGCCTAACGCTCAAGTTGCTCCTGCTCTAGGGGACGAGTTCAAAAGGCCACCTAGTCACCGCGCACGCGAGATGCAGTGGCACCGGCCCAACGGTTGATGCCGGCGTCATGGGCGACGTCGTCAATCGCGCCCAGCTCCTCCGCACTGAAGTCGAGGTTATCCAGTGCCCCCAGATTGTGCTCGAGCTGCTCCACCGAAGAAGCGCCCAAAAGCGCCGAGGTTAGCGTGCGATCGCCTTGGTCGCGCAGTACCCACGAAATAGCCATCTGTGCCAGAGACTGCCCCCGCTTGCGCGCAATATCGTTCAGGGCGCGAATCATGGACAGATTCTCCTCATTGAGCCAGTCCTTTTCCAGGGTCTTATTCTTCGCAGCACGCGAATCTGCGGGGATGCCGTCGATATAGCGATCCGTCAGCATGCCCTGCGCTAGTGGACCAAAGCCGATGACGCCCAAGCCACTGCGCGCCGTGACCTCAAGCAGGGACTCGCCATCCTCGCCCGGGCGCTCAATCCATCGGTTCAGAATGGAATAACTGGGCTGATGAATCAGCAGCGGACAGCCCTCATCTTCCATAAACTCCACGGCCTCTGCGGTGAGCTCCGGACCATAAGAGGAAATGCCCACATAGAGGGCCTTGCCGGAGGCCACGATATCCCGCAGTGCGTACAGGGTCTCTTCCAGCGGAGTGTCCGGGTCCGGACGGTGATGGTAGAAGATGTCCACGTAGTCCAAGCCCATGCGCTTCAAGGAAGCGTCCAAGGAGCTCACCAAGTACTTGCGGGAGCCACCGAAACCGTAGGGCGAATCATTCATTACCCAGCCCGCCTTGGAAGAGATGATCATTTCATCGCGGAAGGGGCGGAAATCGCGGGCGAAGATGCGGCCGAAGTTGTCCTCCGCGGCGCCTGGTTCAGGGCCGTAATTATTGGCCAAATCGAAATGAGTAATCCCCCGGTCATACGCCGCGCGTAGGATTTCGCGCTGCGTGGCCAGGGGACGGTCGTCGCCGAAGTTCTGCCAAAGTCCCAGGGAAATGGCCGGCAGCTTCAGCCCAGAGTTGCCTACTCGGCGGTACTCCATCGAATCATAACGGTCAGATGCGGGTGCATAGATATTCATAGCACCCATTGTCCGCTTAATTCTTGGAATTGTCAGCCTTCGGCTGCTCCTCATCTTCCTCGGGGTCACCGGATGCACCGGTTTCTTCGACCCACTTTTCAATTTCTTCCGGGGTGCGGTCAGTTTCTACCGCATCACGCTCGGTGTAGTAGGAGTAATCGTGGCGCTTTTCTTCGTACTTTTCCTTGTCAAAGTCCACGTCATCGTCGCCGTCAAGCTCCTCGGTGACCTCATCCACCAGCTCATCATAGAGGGCCTCGTTATCCATATTGGAGTCCTCGATGTGCTGGCCAATCTCGTCATCATAACGTTCAGCGTCATAATCCTTGTTGGGGTTCAGCTTCAGGTGCATAAGTGAACGTACGCGCTCGCGCCTCACGGCCTCATCCTGGATCTGGGACTGGCTGCGGAACCAGGCAAAGACCAAGATGGCCACCATCAAGATGCCCATGTAGCCGATGACGGGGTAGATGTAGTTCATCAGGGTCTTGAAGCCGGCGAAGGAAACGGCGAAACCAGCCAAGCAGCCGATCACGAAGATAACCGGGAAGCGCTTCTCATGACCGGCAGATAGGCGCTTGCCCAGCGCGTAGAACATACCGATAGCGGTATTGAAGATCATCAGGTAGATGATGACCGCCATGATGGAGCCGAGCGTCGGGTTAACGCTATCTACCAAGGACAGCATCGGAATATCGGAACCTTGTGCCTTGTCCGAGTTCATCAGCAAGGAGAATCCGGCAAGGCCCATCATGATGGAGTAGATGACGCCGCCTACCACGCCGCCCCAACCGGCCTCGCGCGGACTGATGTTATCGCCACCGATAACCAGGGACATGGACACGGCGAGCATCAGGGCAAGGCCGTTGTAGTTGAGTGCGGAAATGAGCCAGTTACCAATCGGGGTGTCGATCTGGCTGGAGGCGTCCATAGCGGCGCCGATGTCATCCGGCATATTGAGGCCGGTGTAGATGGCTACGCCAATGACCGCAATGATGATGGTCGGTGTTACAGCACCGATGACCTTGGATACCTTATCCACGTCGAGCATGCCCACGACAAGCACCAAGACCAGCATAAGCGTGGAGCCGATCCACGTCTTCCAGCCAAACTGCTGCTCCATATTGGAACCCGCGCCGGCCAACATCACAAAGCCAATAGCGAAGAGGGTGATGATGACCGCGACGTCCAGCAACTTGGAGACGATCGGGTGGGTGACATTGCGGAAAACGGTGTTGTGCTCAGAAGCGTGGAAGTAGCTGCCCAGCTGCAAGAACACGGTACCGGCAAGGGTCATGATCAGTGCGGCGATAATGATGCCGGGAATACCCCAGGAACCAAAGGCAGTGAAGTACTGCACCACCTCTTGGCCCGTGGCAAAGCCGGCGCCCACCAACAAGCCCACGAAGGACATGGCAATGGCGATAATGTTTTTAGAAGACACGGTTGCCTAACTTTTTGTAGCGAATATCTCTCGCATACTGGTGCGCGCGGCCCCTAGTCCCCCCCACTCCCCAGCACGTGGGCTACACAACACCGGTATGCGTTCCTTAAGGAATGGTACGTAAGTGACCCGTTAAACACCTACTGACACATACCGATGTTGTGGTAAATCACATTCGGGCGTTCCGCGAATTCAACCTAACGCTTTAGTCGTCGAAGGTCGCGGTATCAATCACGAAGCGGAACTTTACATCGCCTGCCACCACGCGCTCATAAGCGTCATCAACATCGTTAACGCCGATCTTTTCAATAACGGCGCCGATCCCGTGCTCGGCGCAGAAATCCAGCATCTCCTGGGTCTCTGCAATGCCGCCGATATTATTGCCGGTTAGCACCTTGCCGCCGCCGACGAGGCTGCTCATATGGATCCCCAGCTCCTCCGGCGGGAGTCCCACGACGGACATGATGCCGCGCGGCTTCAGCAGCTGTAGATAGTCGTTGAGTGAGTACTGGGCCGAAATGGTGGACAAGATGACGTCGAATTCACCACGGTGGTTGTCAAAGAAGTCTTCGTCCTCACCGGTGGCCAGAATATGCTTCGCACCCAGCTCATAAGCTTCCTTTTCCTTGCGCAGGGAGCGGGAAATCACGGTTACTTCCGCACCCTTAGCCGCCGCGATCTGCACACCCATGTGACCCAAGCCGCCAAGGCCTACTACGGCAACCTTGTCGCCTTCCTTGACCTGCCAGCGAGCCAACGGCGAATAGGTGGTGATTCCGGCGCACAGCAGCGGGGCTGCGACATCAAAGTCGATACCCTCCGGGATGGTGCACACAAAGTTTTCGTTGACGACTACCTTCTGGGCGTAACCGCCTTGGGTAATGGTGCCATCTACGTCTTCGGAGTTATAGGTACCCACATTGCCATTCAGGCAGTTCTGCTCTTGGCCGTTGCGGCACTGTTCGCACTCGCCACAGGAGTTCACTAGGCAGCCCACGCCCACGCGGTCGCCCACTTTGAACTTGGTGACCTTATCACCCACAGCTTCCACAACGCCGGCGATCTCATGGCCCACTGTCAGGGGGAAGTGCGCCTGACCCCACTCGTTGCGGATGGTGTGAATATCGGAGTGGCAAATACCTGCAGCCTTGATATCAATGACCACATCGTCTTCGCGCGGATCGCGGCGCTCGATTTCTACGATTTTGAATGGTGCTTCAGGGCTTTCCTTTTGCAATACTTTGCTCTTAATTGTCATGCCCACGACCCTACGCGTAAATCCACTGACCTCGCCTAACGACAGTAATCACCATTTCCGACAGGGGAGGAAAACTAAAAACAGCCACGCCTCTCTCGTTGAGGAGGGAAAGCGCGGCTGGTTCTTTGGGGGTCTTAGTTCAGCTTCTCTGCGATAAGCTTATTGACCTGGCCCGGATCGGCCTTGCCCTGCGTGGCCTTCATGACCGCACCCACGATGGCCCCGGTGACCTTCTTATTGCCGGCACGGTACTTTTCCACAATGTCCGGGTTGGCGGCCAGCGCGTCATCTACGGCCTTCTCGATGGCGCCGTCATCGCGCACGACCTCCAAACCACGCTTTTCGACGACTTCGTCGACGTCACCCTCGCCCGCCAACACACCATCGACGGCCTTGCGCGCGAGCTTGGTGGTCAGCTTGCCTTCGTTGACGAGTGCGATAACGCGCGCCACGTGCTGCGGAGTAATGGACAAACCAGCAAGATCGGTATCCTGCTCGTTGGCCTTGCCGGCTAGGTAGGAAACCCACCAGGAGCGTGCCTCGTCTGGCTTCGCACCGGCCTCGACGGTATCCACGATGAGGTCGAGGGCACCGGCATTAACCAGGTCGCGCATCTCCTCATCCTTGATGCCCCACTCTTCCTGGATGCGCGCACGGCGAACCCATGGCAGCTCCGGAAGGGTCTGGCGCAGCTCTTCTACCCACTCGCGCGGGGCGATGACCGGCGGCAGGTCCGGATCATTGAAGTAACGGTAGTCTTCCGCGGTTTCCTTCGGACGACCCTTGGAGGTGGTGCCATCGGCCTCTTGATAGTGGCGGGTTTCCTGGTCAATGGTGCCGCCATCTTCGAGCACCTGCGCCTGACGCTGCATCTCGAAGCGAACCGCCTGCTCCACGGAACGCAGGGAGTTAATGTTCTTGGTTTCGGTACGGGTACCAAACTCTTCCTGGCCCACCGGGCGCAGGGATAGGTTGGAATCCACACGCATAGAGCCTTGGTCCATGCGGGCGTCGGAAACGCCCAAGGCTGCAACGAGCTCGCGCAGGGCGGAAACGTAAGCCTTAGCCACCTCGGGCGCGCGCTCACCGGCGCCAATGATCGGCTTGGTAACAATCTCAATGAGAGGAATACCCGCACGGTTACAATCCACCAGGGACGCCGTGGCGCCGTGAATACGACCGTCCGCACCACCGAGGTGGGTCAACTTGCCGGTGTCTTCCTCCATGTGGGCACGCTCGATTTCTACGCGCCACTCGGTGCCGTCCTCCAACACAACGTCCAGGTAGCCGTCATAGGCAATCGGCTCGTCGTACTGGGAAATCTGGTAATTCTTCGGCTGGTCCGGGTAAAAGTAATTTTTGCGGGCAAAGCGTGAGGACTCCGCAATGGAACAATTAAGCGCAAGCCCAATCTTGATGGCACCCTCCACGCCCTTGGAGTTAACTACCGGCAGCGCACCGGGAAGGCCCAAGGATACCGGGTCAACGTTGGAATTAGGCGCTGCGTTGAAGTTCGTAGGAGAGGTAGAAAACATCTTGGTTTCCGTATCCAGCTCTACGTGGACTTCCATGCCCATTACCGGTTCGAACTTTTCTAGGACCTCATCGAAGTCCATCAGGTCATACATCGCAGCAGTCATGCGTGCCATCTTAATACGTCCATGCGCCCGCGCGCTCACGCCCCTAAGCTGAATATTATGACTACACCACATAGCGTTGATGCCGCGCTTATCGATGCCCCATTGATCAACATCGCAGTCTTCCGCACTGCCCCTACCCCTGAGGAGGTAAGCGAGCGCCTGACCACCACTTTTGGCGATCGCCTGGGAGAAATCACACCGGGTAAGAATCCAGGAAGCATCATGGTCGAGCTTGATGATTCCTTCTTATTGCACTACCAAGCCGTCGATACCCCACCCATCCGCGATAGCTATGGCCTCCACCCCATTTTGAGCGCGGATGCCCGCGGCCTCGATTCCGCCACCGCACAAGTCCTCGTGTCCGTGCTTCCCCGTGAGACCGAAAATGATCGCGCGAAGCAATTCCGCGAGGCCCGCCGCGATCACCTTGAGCTACTCTCCAAGGCCACTGCGGTGGTAGCCGAGCACCCCGACTGCCTGATAGTCCATAACCCGCGCGGCAACGTTTCTATCGCGCCGAATACTTTCCTCGAGGCCGTTCGGGATAACCTTGCCCCAATGCACATCGCTCCGGTGTGGCTTACCCAAAAAGAAAACAAGATCTTGGGTTATACCGTTGGGCTGGTCCAAGCCGGACACCCGGAAGTCCAAGCAGCGACCGAATCCATGGATCCCACCGATCTCTATTACAAGCTGGCCAATATCGCAGACCATGTTCTGCAAGGCGCCACCGTCAAAGACGGCGACACCCTATCTTTCGAGCAAGGCCAGCCCCCACTCACCGTCCAGAAAGAGCCCTGGTATGTAGACGAGTCCTACCCTGCGGTCACGATTAATTTTTAGCAGTTCTTCCGCCCTACTTCCGGGAATCCGAATAGCGGCAGATGGCTGCAAGCACCGCACCAGAGAGGTTGTGCCACACAGAAAAGACGGCACCTGGCAGGGCGGCTAATGGGTTCATATAGGTCGATGCCAGGGAGGTGGCCAAGCCAGAGTTTTGCATGCCCACCTCGACGGCCATGGTGCGCCGCGCGGCGATCGGCTGCTTGGTGACCACTCCTGCAATGTAGCCCAGCAGATAGCCACAGGCATTATGGGCAACTACGGCCGCAAAGACAAGCGCACCCGCCGTAGCGATGGTGTCGTGCGCGCAGCCGACCACGATGCACACAATGGCCGAAATGGCCGCAACCGAGATCCACGGCAATGCCGCGTTAATCTTTGCCACCACGCGCGGAAATAGCATGCCGATGAGAATGCCGGCAACGACGGGAATGAGAACTACCTTGACAATGGACCACGCCATGGCTGAAGCGGAGACTGGCATATACTCCCCCGCCAACCACAAAGTCAACAAAGGAGTAAGAACCGGCGCCAACAGGGTGGAAATGGACGTCATGGTCACCGACAGAGCCACATCACCGCGCGCAAGATAAGACACCACATTGGAACTCGTACCGCCCGGCGCACATCCTACAAGGATAACGCCGGCAGCTACAGCATCGGGAAGATCCATCACCGCGACTACCAGCAGCGCCACCAGCGGCATGATAACGAACTGCGCTACCACTCCAATGAAAACGGGCAGCGGACGGCGTGCCACCAAAGCAAAATCCACCGGCTTGAGGGTTAGGCCCATACCGAACATGACAATCCCCAGCAGCGGGGTGACCTGCGGGGCGAAGGAAGCTGCGGTTTCTGGCGCGAGGTATCCCACCACGCCACCGATAATCACGAGCACGGGAAAACCTAGCGCTGCAATGAGCGCTTGACGGTCTTGTGCTGAGGAGGGCGCAGCGGGCGCCTCTACCCGATTATCTGTCATGCTATCGATACTCATGGACAAAAGAATACGCTCCCACCCAGTGGGAGCGCTATCTTAATATTCGGAACGCGGAATGCCTCTAGCCAAAGAGCGCCTGGGCGTTGCGGTAACGCGATTCCGGTACCGTCTTCAATTGGCCCACGGCATCTTCGAGTGGAACTAGGTCAATATTTTCACCATGCAGGGCAACACACATGCCGGATTTGCCCTCGTGAATAGCACGGGCTGCATGTACACCGTATCGAGTTGCAAGGACGCGATCATAGGCCGTCGGCGTGCCGCCGCGCTGGATATGCCCCAGCACGGTCGTACGCACGTCATACCCGGTGCGTGCCTTGATTTCATCGCCGATTACCTGGCCGATGCCGTTAAAGGTCTGGTGACCGAACTGATCGACGCCGCCGGCCTCGAAGTCCATCGTCCCTTCCTTTGGGAGGGCGCCTTCTGCCACACAGATAATGCCGTACTTCTCACCCATCTGGAAGCGGCGTTCCATCGCCTTCGTAATCTCCGCGATATCGAAAGGCTCTTCCGGTACCACGGTGTAGTGCGCACCGCCGGCCATGCCCGCATGCAGGGCAATCCATCCCACGTGGCGGCCCATAACCTCCACGATCAGGATGCGATTATGGGACTCCGCGGTGGTGTGCAGACGGTCGATAGCATCGGTGGCCACAGAAACCGCAGTATCGAAACCAAACGTGTAGTCGGTGGCATTGACGTCATTATCAATGGTCTTCGGCACGCCCACTATCGGCACGCCGTTATCAGAAAGCCACTTTGCACCCTTGAGGGTACCTTCACCACCGATGGCGACTAGAGCATCTACCCCGGCATCCGCCATGTTGGACTTAATCTGGTCAAGGCCGGCCTTGAACTTATCCGGATGCAGGCGGCCGGTGCCCAAGATGGTGCCGCCGCGCAACAGAATACGGTCGATTTCCGCATCGTCATAAAGATCGCGGCGGCGGTCTTCCATCAGGCCCACCCAGCCGTCTTCATAACCTACAACGGTATCTCCAAATTCATTGGACGCGGTACGCACTACCGCACGGATTACAGCATTGAGGCCGGGGCAATCGCCGCCGGACGTTAAAACACCTAGACGCATACCTTCCAATCTAGCGCGCGATTTTTAGGCCTGCAGAGTGTCCCTAAAACCTAGGGCAGAAACCAGGCCCACCACCAGCGCAGCCACGATGACGAGCAGCGAATTAATAATTGCCGCCTCTGGGCGACCCGTTTGCATAACTGCGGATACCAGGGCAACTCCCACCACGGATCCCACCTGGCGGGAGGTGTTGTACACACCGGAGGCAGCGCCCATAAGTTCTGGTGAGATATCGCGCAAGGTGGTGGCTGCGTTGGAACCCCAAATGAACGACTGCCCCACACCTAGGCTGGCAATAGGCAGCCCGAGTACCCACGGAAGGGCGTCGACCTGCATGACCCACCATGCCGCAAGGAGCGAGAATATAAGGATAGAAAATCCCATTACCCCAAGAATCCGTGGATTGACGTGATCCGCCATGATTCCAGCCAGCGGAGATATCAGGAGAGACACCAGCGCCATAGGAGCCACGATGATGCCGGCTTCGCCTGCAGGCACTCCCTGCATGGTCTGCAGCCACAGCATGATGGGAAGCATCACCGCAGCAGCCATAAACCCCATTGCGATGATGCCTACCGAGCCCGCCAGGTAATTGCGGTCACTAAATAACGCCAGCGGCACCAGCGGACTCGACCCGCGGGCCTGGGCGGTTGCCTGCAATCGAATAAACCAGACGCTAGCGGCAACTCCGGCGAGCAGGATCAGCCAAATGGTCCAACCCCAGCCAAGCACCGGGCCCTGCTGAATGCCAAAGACGATTGCTGCCAAGGCGATGAGCGAAACGATGGCCGAGGGCGCATCGATAGACTGCGCGGTCGTGGGTAGTTCAGGCACCCACAGCAGCGCGAAGACAATGGCTAGGACCACGAAGGGAACGTGTGCCCAAAAGGCGGCTTGCCACCCAAAGTGCCCCACAAGGAAGCCGCCGGCGAGTGGACCGGCAAGTGCCGCTACAGAGCCGATCACGCCCCATACGCCCAGTGCGCGCCCACGCCGCTCACGCGCGAAGATGCGATTGATAACGGACATGGTCTGTGGCATCTGGAGGGACGCACCCACGCCTTGCACGGCTCGCGCCGCAATGAGTACTTCCACAGTGGGCGCCACGGCACACGCCACCGCACCCAGCCCGAAAACGCCCACGCCCAAACAGAACATCCGGCGCTGGCCTAAAACATCGCCCAAGCGGCCGGCAAAGAGCAGCGGCACCACCACAGCCAACAAATAGGCCGCGGATACCCACATGGTGTGGTTTACCCCTGCGTTCAGCTCACGTTGCAGATCAGGCAGCGCCACCGCCACCATGGATTGATCCAGCAGGGAAACAAAGAATCCGAGGGACAATGCAAACATGGCGCGCCATGCTTGGCGCTCGGGCGGCAGATGCGTCTCCACAGTCATGGCCTTAGAGTCTAGCGGGCCGAGAAATGTCGACCTAGACTGGTCACATGTCCATGATCGATATCAAAAAGCCCCAAGACGTTTCTACCGCCACCACAGTCACCCTCGGCCTTATCGGTGGCTGGGTTACCGCCCGCGAGACCGGCATTCGCCCGCTGGGCGGCGTAATCCTCGCCGCTGCCGGTGTCTGGGCGGGGCGCTCTTGGGCCAAGAAAACCACCCCGGCTACCACTGCCGGCCTGTGCGCACTCTACGTGGGTGCATTCGGCGCCTCCCACCCGTTGGCTAAGAAGATTGGCGCTTGGCCAGCCGTCCTTAGCGTGACCGCGGCCTCGGCGGGCGCGGCTTATGCGCTTTCCGACGCCAAATAGTCCCCACACAAAAATGCGCACCATGCCCGCAGACATGGTGCGCATTTTAAGTTTTAGTGTGCTACGAGTTTTTACTTGCCAACAGTAAACTCGGCCGCCGCCTCCTCGCTACCCAAGGCTACGGTGCCGCCGGGAAGGTTGAAGAAAGAAGGCTTGGACTCAAAGAGGCCCAGCAGGGCGTCGGAAAGCTGCTGGGTGTGCTCATCGCAAGCCGCACGGGTGGAGTTGAACTCGCCCACGCTGATGGTGCCGTCCTTAGCCACCTCGTAGGTAGTGGTGTAGATATTGCAGCCATCATTCATCACCAAGGAGTGGTCCTTGGCAAACTCAACACTAAGCTTGCCGTCTTCCTTAACGGAGTGGAGAGTTCCAGTGATCGTCTGGCCCTCGATCTGGGGCTCCAGCTTCTCCGCGCCCTTCGGCAGCGGAGAAATCAGGTCAGACTGAGTCGGCGCGGTCATGCTGAACCCGGGATCAACGGAGGGCACCTGCGCGGCATTGGCAATACCCGCGCCCATCAGTGCAGCGGCGGACAACGAAAATAGTGCGGTCTTCTTGAAATGCATGCCCAATAATTTACCCCCGCCGAATATAAATTCAACGGAGGTAAAGAAACCTTTATGGAATCGCCAGCGACCCCACAGGATGTCGCTTATTTATTGCGGCCAGCTTCATAGGCAGCGCCCACCTTGTACAGACGGTCATCTTCGAAGGCTGGCGCCATGATCTGCAGGCCGGTGGGCAAATTGGTATCGCTTGCCAAACCGGAGGGCACAGACATGCCACACAGGCCGGCTAGATTTAGCGGCAGGGTGCACAGATCGAAGTTATACATTGCCATCGGATCCTCGGCCTTCTCCCCCAGCTTGAATGCCGTGGTCGGGGTGGTCGGGGAAACGAGCACGTCAACCTGCTCGAAGGCGCGGGTAAAGTCCTGCGCAATGAGGGTACGCACGCGCTGCGCCTGCAGATAGTAGGCATCGTAGTAGCCCACGGACAGTGCATAAGTACCCAGCATGATGCGGCGCTTGACCTCAGGGCCAAAGCCTTCTGCACGGGACTGGGACATGACCTGCTCGGCGGAGTGGGAGCCATCATCGCCCGCGCGCAGACCATAGCGCATACCATCGAAGCGAGCCAGGTTGGACGAGACCTCACACGGCATGATCAAGTAGTACGCCGCCAGGGCATCATCGAAGTGCGGACAATCTACCTCGATGATCTCCGCACCCTGCTCGCGCAACTGCTCAACGGCGGCGTGGTAGTTCTCCATCACGCCTTCCTGCCAGCCATCGCGCTCAAACTGCTTAATAAGACCGACCTTGACACCAGAAAGGTCACCCTTGGCACCTTCGCGTGCGGCGGCGACAACCGGTGCTACCGGCTTATCCACGGAGGTCGCATCGAAGGCATCGTGGCCAGCAATGACCTCGTGCAGGAGCGCGGTGTCGAGGACGGTACGGCCACAGGGGCCAGCCTGATCCAGGGAGGATGCGGCAGCAATAAGGCCATAGCGAGACACGGTGCCGTAGGTTGGCTTAACACCCACAGTATTGGTCAGCGCGGCTGGCTGGCGGATGGAGCCGCCGGTATCGGTACCAATGCCGAGTGGCGCTTGGCCGGAAGCGAGTGCAGCTGCGGTACCGCCGCCCGATCCGCCCGGGGTGCGCTCGGTGTCATAAGGGTTATGAGCCGGACCAAAGGCAGAGTTCTCATTAGAAGAACCCATGGCAAACTCATCCAGGTTGGTCTTGCCCAGGATGGGAATTCCGGCTTCGCGCAGACGCTTGGTCACGGTGGCATCGTAGGGAGAAACGTAGCCTTCCAGCATCTTGGACGCTGCGGTGGTCGGCGCATCGGTGGTAACGAGCAAATCCTTCAGCGCCAGGGGCACGCCTGCCAGACCAGAAGCAGGCTCTTCGCCGGCATCGAGGGCCTTATCCACGGCGTCGGCAGCCGCGAGGGCCTCTTCCGCCCCCACGTGCAGGAAGGAATTAAGCTCCTCATTGGTCTCTGCGATGCGATCCAGGAAGGCCTGAGTAACCTCGCGGGAGGTAATCTCGCGGGAGTGAATCTTTTCCGCCAACTCGGCGGCGGTCAGGGAGGTCAAGCCCTCCGCAGGAACGGTCAGGTTAGACATTTATTCTCCTCCCAAAATCTGTGGCACGACGAAGCGCTCATCTTCTACGGCCGGCGCCTGATCCAAAGCCTGTTCTGCAGTAAGGGTGCGCACAATAACGTCCTCGCGCATCGGGGCGTCCACGGAGTGCGGGTGACTCATCGGCTCCACGCCCTCGGTATCCACGTTTCCTACCGCGGAAACGGAATCAACAATTTCATCAATCTGCGTTGCGAACTGGGCTAGCTCTTCCTCACTGAGGGCCAGGCGGGAAAGCTTGGCGAGGTGGGCTACCTCATCACGCGAAATCTCAGACACGCGAACTCCATCCTTTATCTGCATAATCGACATGCGGGCGAAAAATATTCACACGATGCATGTACTATGTGAATTGCTAACGACCCATGGTACTGCACCTACCGCGACGGCTGCCGCGTCACCCCAAATTTGCGTTGCTTGAAGCCCGCATTGTGACGCACGTATCATGTCTGGGACTACAAACTACCGAAAGCGTGCGAGACCTTGTCCTTTTTGATCCGTGTACTGCTCCCCGATGCCCCTGGCAGCCTGGGCCAGCTTGCCGACGCCTTTGGACTCGTCGACGGCAATATCCAATCGGTCGATATCGTAGAAAACTTTCCCGACGGCACCGTTATGGATGACATTGTCATCGAGCTGCCCCAAGGCGCCATGGCCGATGTCCTCATCACCGCCGCCTCCTCCGTCGACGGCGTGGAAATTGACTCCATCCGCCCGTTTAGCGGCCGAGTAGACCGCCGCGGCCAGATTGAGCTGCTCGCACGTGTAGCTAATGCCACCAATGTCACTGCGGCCATGGAAGAGGTCGTCGCGGCCATCCCGAAGGCACTCACCTCCACCTGGTGCATCGTCATTGATAATAACGAGCCTATCCGCCGCCTAGCCTCTTCCAACGCCGCCCCGGAAGATGACGGCACCGTTCCTCACGACATTGAGGTCGAAAGCGCCCGTGTACTCCATCCCGAGCGCGACGAGTGGGTGCCAGAAAGCTGGTCCCTGCTTGACTCCGCACTCGCCGCCGCCCCACTCGGCGATACCGGATTGGTCATCGCCATGGGGCGAACCGGCGGCCCTGACTACCTCGCCTCCGAGGTCGAGCACTTGGGCCACATCGGCACTATCTTGGGCAGCTTCCTGAAGTAACTCAAGCGAATTAGACTTCGCCGGTTTCGAGTAGTTGCTGGAATTGCGCCTCGTTGAGAATTGGGATGTCCAGCTCGCGAGCCTTATCCTCCTTCGAGCCAGCCTTTTCGCCGGCGACAAGGTACGAGGTTTTCTTCGACACCGAACCGGTGGCCTTGCCGCCGCGAGAGACAATAGCTTCTTTTGCGGAATCCCTGGTGAAGTTCTCCAAGCTGCCGGTAACCACAATGGTCAAGCCCTGGAGGGTCTGCTCCTTGTGATCCTCGGCCGCTACCTCCATGGCCACGCCCGCTGCAGCCCATTTGTCCACAATCGTGCGGTGCCAATCCACCTCGAACCAATCGTGGAAGGATTGCGCGATGGTCATGCCGACGCCATCGACCTCTGCGAGCTCCTCCGTCTTCGCAGCGCGCAGTTTGTCCATGGATCCATAGCGGGAAGCAAGCGCCCGAGCCGCAATCGGGCCCACGTGGCGAATAGACAATGCGACCAAGACGCGCCAAAAGTCGCGTCCCTTAACCTCCTCTAGGTTGTTTAGCAAGTTCTGGCCTGCTGTATTGACCTTGACATTGCCCTCCTTCTTAGAGCGCTTGTCTTTGGTGTCCTTCTTTGCGGTATAGACATCTGAGACCAATAGCTTTTCCGCGGTGAGCTCAAAAAGCTCCGACTCATCAACGAGAATGCCGTTGTCGATCAGATCCATCGCACCCTTTTCACCCAAGGCCTCAATATCAAGCGCCTTGCGGGAGGCCAGATATTCCAGACGTGCCGAAAGCTGTGCCGGACAGGACTGTGTATTGGGGCAACGCCAATCGGCGTCGCCGTCCTTCTGTGGGGCCAATTTCGTGCCGCACGCAGGACAGTTCTCCGGGAAGGTCCACTCATGCTCGCTACCATCGCGCTGCTCGCGCACCGGCCCAAGGACCTCCGGAATAATTTCGCCCGCCTTGCGGATGATGACGGTATCCCCGATGAGCACGCCCTTGCGCTTGACCTCGGATTGGTTGTGCAGGGTTGCCATGGACACCGTGGAACCGGAGACAAAGACCGGCTCCATGATGGCAAAAGGCGTCACTCGCCCAGTACGGCCTACCCCCACCTCGATACCCTTGAGCTTTGTGGTTACTTCCTCCGGCGGATACTTATAGGCAATGGCCCAGCGCGGCGCGCGGGAAGTCGAACCAAGTGCGCGCTGCGAAGCCAAATCATCCACCTTGACCACGAGTCCGTCCATTTCAAAGATGGCGTCGTGGCGATGCTCTGCCCAATGCGCCACTTCTTTCTGAACCTCTTTGGCCGTGTGCACCTGCTTGGTATACGGGGAAACGGGTAGCCCCCAAGCCGCAATCGCCTTATAGGCATCGTGCTGTGAGCTGGGCGAGAATCCCTCGCGCGCACCCAAGCCGTGGCACACCATCTTCAGGCGGCGTTTTTTCACCTCGGCGGGATCCTTCATGCGAAGTCCACCGGCCGCGGCATTGCGCGGATTAGCAAATTTATCCTTGCCATCAGCCGCGCGTTCCTCATTGATCTCCTCGAAGTCCTCGGGGCGCATGTATACCTCGCCACGGATCTCGATAAGCTCCGGAACTGGGTATTCATCAGTCCCCGTCAGCTCGTGCGGAATATCCTTGATTACGCGTGCATTGGCAGTGATCTCCTCGCCCACCGTGCCGTCGCCACGAGTCGCAGCCGTGGTCAAGCTCCCATCACGATAAACCAAATCGATAGACAAACCATCAATCTTCAGCTCAGTGAGATAAGTTTGTGCCGGAGTTCTATCCAACCAATCCTGCATCTCGCCAGCGCTAAAAACATTGTCCAAGCTCATCATGCGCTCAAGGTGCTCAATATCTTCGCCGTCGCTCGGAGCGGCGCCTACCTGCTGGGTGGGCGAATCAGGCACGGCAAGCTCTGGATGCTCTTCTTCTAGCGCAAGAAGGCGCTGAAAGAGTGCATCAAAGTCGGCGTCGGGAATAGCCGGCTCACCGTTGTAGTACAGATTGCGGTGGCGGCGCACTTCCTGCGCGAGGTCGTTCCATTCACGGTGCAGATCAACTGGATTAGTCACGCTGCCCAAGTGTAGCTATCCCTCGTGTCGGGGCTAGCTACTAAGGTATGAATCATGAATTTCGACGCCTCCCGCATGCTCGCCTTCGACCTTGAGACCACCTCGGCCAACCCTAAACAAGCCCGCATTGTTACCTCTGCCCTAGTCCGCATTGACGGCCGCGATGTGCAAAAAATTGAGCACCTAGCCGATCCCGGAATCGAAATTCCGCAGGAAGCGACCAATGTCCACGGAATCACCACGGAAAAGGCCCGCGCAGAGGGCCGCCCCCACGAAGTTGTGCTCAAAGATACGGTCGAGGCAATCAAGGCTGCATGGGAGGATGGCCTGACGCTCATTGTCTATAACGCTGCCTTTGATCTCACGGTCTTGCGCAGCCTCACTGGCGATTTCACGGTAACCGGCCCAGTCTACGACCCCTATGTGATCGACCGCGTCAGCGATAAGTGGCGAAAAGGAAAACGCACCCTTGGCGCAGTGTGCGAACACTACGGCGTCGAGTTGGGCAACGCCCACGAAGCTACTGCCGATGCCCTCGCCGCCGCCCGCGTCGCCTGGAAGCAGGTTCGGCAGCACTACCCCAACCTGGCACAGATGGAGGAAAACGAGCTCATGGAGTTCCAGGCCGTCAAGTGGTACGAGGATCGGACTGCATTTAAGAAATACCTGGAAGGCAAAGGCCGCGATGCCTCGGATGTCTCGACGGCGTGGCCGCTGATTTCTTAAACGCGTTGCTAAAGTTCTAGGGTTTTGGAATTCTAGAACTATGGAATCTATAGAATCCCGAGTTTCAGCCCTCGAGGAGCGCGTCGCCAAGCTCGAACAACCCCTACCAGCCCCAGTAGAAGCTTCCGCAGGCGAGTCCACCATGTGGCTTGCGGATGCCCTCGAGCCTTCTGAAGAGCTTCCCAAGGGGTCCGTAATCTTTGGTGGCAACCTCACTATCGGTGAGAGTTCCTATATCTACCAATGGCAACGGCCTACAGAAGCAGTGACACATGGCGACTGGTCCGAGAACCTCGACCGCCTCGCAGCTCTGGCCCACCCGATTCGTGGCGACATCCTGCGCCGGCTCCTTACCGCACCGGCCAGCGCCACAGAACTTGTCGAAGAAGAAATCGTCACCTCTACCGGCACGGCCTATCACCACCTCAGCGCCCTCACGAGCGCAGGCTGGGCCACCAAGACAGGCGGAAAATACGCACTTCGCCCTGCCCGAGTGGTTCCTCTCCTGACCATCATTACCGCAAGCGAGGCTCACTAATGCGCAAATTAGTCCTCGCCGCCGTCGTAGCCGTGGTATCGGTCACCTTCTTACTCATCGTTGGACTCCAGCGAATCTCGATGGCCGATACCGCAACCGGAGATCCGGAACTCTCTAGACACCTACGGGAACACTCGGAAGCTGGTTTCAACAACCTCACAGCCTTCACACTTGATCAGGGAAAGGCCACCTTCGCCGGACTCGGCACCAATGAACACACCGAAGTAGAGATCGGTTCTGTAACCAAGATGTTCACCGGAGAAATTGCCCACCAACTAGTAGAAGAGGGAAAAATTCGCCTCGGCACCACAATGGGTGAAGTCCTCGAGGTCGGTGACGCACCAGTCTCCGACGTAACAGTTCGTGAGCTACTCGATCACACCTCGGGTTTGCCCAGACAGGCAAAAGCCATGACTTTCTCTTCTGCTGTCTTTAGCATCACCGGTTCAAACCCGTACGCAGGTGTATCCACAGAAGATATCGTGGATTCAGCAACCGAATCGGAGCTTGCAGATCGTGGCACAGAATCCTATTCCAATTTAGGCTACGCACTGCTCGGCCACGCCTTAGAAACCGCTGCCGATACGCCATACGAACAATTGCTCCACGAGAGAACCCTTAAGCCCGCCGGAATGAAGGAAACCTACCTTATGACACCAGGTTCCGTCCCTGACGATGCCCCTCGTGGGCTCACGGCCGCAGGCCGAGAAGCTGAGCCTTGGGAGATGGAAGGATGCCCTGCCGCAGCTGGAGCCGTTCGGTCCACCGCCCATGACATGGCAGCTTTCACTGCATGGTTTATGGAACATGGCGACACTAGCTATGGATGGCAGAAGAATGATGACGGCAAGGGTTTCTGGCACAACGGCGGTACCTCTGGCTATTCCACAATGCTCGTCATTGACCCGAAGGAAAATCGCGCTGCCTTCGCAAATAATGACTCGCCAGCGGGAACTGAAGACCTCACAGAAGCGCTTTTCGAGAGGATTTAGGAAACCACAATGCTCTTCACATTAATCCCTGCCGCTATCACTGTGTTCGAGCTCTGGTCCGCATGGAAGACCCTAAAGAAGCCAGTTTCTTCCTCTATGCTGGTTATAGACGCAATCTTCACGATCGCCATCATAACGCTTGTCGGCATTGCAATGCCGTGGTACAGAGCAGTAGATTTTGGATGGTGGTACGCATTCGTAGCCGCTGGCTCTCTTCATATCGGTGCCATCGCTTGGCGCCTAGGCTCTCTCCACAGTAAGAAACCTATAAAGTCTCCCAAATCTCCAGTTTAAGCCGAAAGTCTCCCAAATCTCCACATTGAGCCGAAAGTCTCCCAAATCTCCGACAAAACGGGTTACACTAGCCGCATGGACAACCCATTCCGCCCGACATTCGGCGCCCCTCCACTGTTCTGGGTAGGCCGCGGCGTCGTGCTCGATAGTTTCCGCACTGCCCTCGATGGTTCAGCAGGCAATGCCTCCCGTTCCATGGTCCTAAGCGGCGCTAGGGGCATCGGCAAAACGGTTCTTATCAACGAGTTGGAAGATATTGCCGAAGCGCGCGGTTGGGTAACGCTACGCGCCTCCGGGCGCTCCACCATGGTGGAGGAACTGGTCAACACCACGATTCCGAGGCTTCTCGAGCGGCTTTCGCCCAGCGATAAGAAGAAGGTCAGCCGCATCGGCATCGGCGGCGTAGGATCGATTGGTTTCGACCACCAGAATGAAGCCCGCTTCACCCCCACGTTGAATACTCGCCTACGCGAGCTTTCCTCCAAGCTGAAAGGCACCGGCATCCTCCTCACCATCGACGAGGTTCAAGACGCCGACGTCGAAGACCTCACCACCATCGCCGTGGCCTACCAAGACTTGGTGCGCGATGAAATCGATATCGCCTTGGTGGCCGCTGGCCTGCCGCAGGGGGTCAACCACTTGCTGGACCTGCCCGGGGTAACCTTCCTGCGCCGGGCCCAGAAATTCGTGCTCGGCCCCTTGTCGCCAGCCAATGCGGAGCAAGCCCTAGAGCACACGGCCTCGGGGTCGGGGCTGGAGTTTAGCCACGAAGCGATTACGGACGCCGCCGCGCTCACCCGCGGCTACCCCTACCTCGTGCAATTGGTCGGCTCACTGGCGTGGGAGCGCAGTCGCCGCAACCAAGAAGGCGGCATTTCCCAGCAGACAATCGCCTCTATCGCCCCAGATGCAATATCGATCATGGGCGCGCAGGTGCACCAGCCTGCGACGCTAGCCCTGCCGCCGGCGCAGCGGGAGTTCCTGGAAGCGATGGCCGCAGTCGAAGTCGATGGCATCGCCACCATCGCAGACATCGCGGGCCACATGGACCGCACCGTGCGCTCCTTGTCGGCCACCCGCCAGCGGCTTATCGACGCCGACCTCATCGAACCCACCGCACATGGCAAGCTGCGCTACGTCATTCCCTATATGGGCGAATACTTCACCACCACGGATAGCCGCGGACGCGTCGATTAAAGATCGCCGGCGTCGCGAATGAGGATGCCCGCCACCTCAGCGGCAAAGGAGTAGCTGTCCGAGGCCTTTTCCACCGGCCACGGGAAGATATCAACCTGCCCTGGAATTCGCTCCCGCGACAATCCCATGCGGTCGAAGTGCTGTGCAATAGAAATAGCCTCCGTGCGAGCATCGTGCCCTGCCACGCCCAATCCGACGCGAGCGCCGCCATCAATCCACTGCCCCAAGCCATCGAGGTGCTCCGGCGAGGCTAGACCAGCAAAATCGAGCAGCACCGTCTTCGCCGCCACTTCCCATAATGGCTCGCGAAGCCGAAGGTAGTCCGCACCAAACTCCGCCAGTGTCGCATTGACCTGGTCTGCGGGAACAGCCCTAATCGTATCAAAGTCGGTGGTGCCTGGAAGGGTGCCCGAAAGGACGTCGGCAAGCAGGGGCTCGTCCAGCTGCACAAGAACCTCTGCCCCAAAACGCTGTGCCACCTGTGCTTTGTGTTCCTGAATTCCGGCCAATAGTGCACCACACAGGTCTCGGAAAGCACCCGAATCAGTAATCGCGCGGTGCCCGTTTCCTAGCTCCACAGCGGCCGCCAAACTCCACGGGCCTACCGCTTGGACCTTGACAAGCGGAACTGACTCGCCCCACACCTCCTGAGTCTCGTCCAGGTCGCGGCTCATCTGGTCAACAATCCGGTGCGAGATGAGCTGCGGCCGATCTCTGAGCACCCACGAGCGCGGTCCGCGGTCAATGGAGACTGCTTCCAACAAGCCCGCTGTGCGTCCAATGGCCCCAGCATAAATCCCGCGGTCCGGTAACTGCGGAAGGTGCGGGAGACCACCCGTCTCACCCATCACGATGTCTGCCGCCTCACTCATGGAGTATCCCGGCATAGGGCCTAAGCCAAAAGCGTCCATATTCACCTCGGCGCTAGTATTATTTCTCAGAATTATCTATCCGATACGCGACGTATCACTTCGAAAGGAACCTTACTATGGGCGTGGAAAAATACTCCGGCTGGACCTTCTACAACGAGTGCGAAATTCCCCAGGACATTTCCACTGTTTTGGCCGAACAGGAATATCCCGTCTGCGCTTTCAAGACAGTCCGCGATGCCGCCGTATTTACCAATAGGCGCCTCATCATCCGCGACGCGCAAGGCCTTACAGGCAAAAAGGTAGAGATGTACTCCCTGCCCTATTCTTCCATTAACATGTGGTCCACGGAAAACGCGGGAAAGCTCCTTGACTTCAATGCTGAGCTGCAGCTGTGGACTAGGGCTGGCGAATTCAAAATCAACATTGGCCCCAATATCGATGTCCGAGCGCTAGATCGGCTCATTGCCAACTGCGTGCTTAATTAGTTCCACAGATGGTGCCGGAGCCGATGACGATGTCTCCCAGCTCATCCGGCGAAGGCAAGTACAGCACCGCCGCTTGGCCGCGGGCGACACCAGATAGCGGCTCCTTGAGTTCGAGGTGCATTTCGTCCGCCTCGCGGTCAACGTGGGCGGTACATGGCACCACGGAGCCGTGTGCGCGCACCTGAACCTCGCACTCGAAATCCCCATCCATGCCTGGGTGGAGGTACTTCAGGCGATCGGCCTGAATCGAGGTTACGGCCAAGTCCTCGCGGGCGCCGACGGTAACCGTGCCGGTAGCAGCATCAATATCGGTGACGTAGCGGGGGCGGCCGTCGGCAGCCGGCGCCTTGATGTCCAGGCCCTTGCGCTGGCCGATGGTGTAGTTCCACGCGCCATCGTGCTCCTTGAGTTCCGTGCCCTCTTGATCCACGATCATGCCGGGGCGCAATCCAATACGGGCGCCCAGAAACGCCTGTGTATTGCCGTCGGGAATGAAGCAAATGTCATAGGAATCCGGCTTTTTCGCGGTGGAAAATCCGTGCGCAGCAGCCTCTTCGCGGATTTGCGGCTTAGGAGTATCGCCGATGGGGAAAAAGCAGTGCTCCAACTCCTCGGCCGAAATCACGCCGAGCACATAAGACTGGTCCTTATTCTCGTCCAAGGAGCGGCGCATATAGCCGTCTTCATCGATGGTTGCGTAGTGGCCCGTCGCAACCGCATCGAAGCCAAGCGCCATGCCCTTTTGCAGCAGCGCTCGGAACTTAATCTTCTCGTTGCAGCGCAGGCAGGGATTGGGGGTCTCGCCGCGGGCGTAGGAATCCACGAAGTCCGTGATGACCTCTTCTTTGAATTCTTCCGAAAAGTCCCACACATAAAATGGAATGCCCAGCTTATCGCAGATACGGCGGGCGTCTGCCGAATCCTCCAACGAACAGCAACCGCGGGCCTTTTCCCTGGTCTGCTGCGCGTCTTTGTGCAGCGCGAGGTGAACGCCAATCACCTCGTGGCCGGCTTCTACTGCGCGGGCGGCGGCAACCGATGAGTCCACGCCGCCGGACATGGCAACCAATACTCGCATTGTGCTCCCCATTTCACCTTGACTACAGGCCCGAAAGTCTACTCCCTAGCCCCAACGCGGTTTAAATCGAAACCATTCCCTAAGCTTGTGTGACATGGGCAGAAAGCGAGCTTCCACCGATCCGGGAATCACCGGCACCTACGATATTTCTACCGGCACAGCCGAGGTTGTGCCGGATGAGTTTCGCGACGGCGCCTATATTCTCAACGTTAATGGCGTGCCGAGCAGCCACATTGTGCTCGGTGAGCCGGAGGAGCTGGAGTTTGAGTACATGCGCTGGATTGCGGCGGCGGTTGAGCACCTCAATTCTCGGCCCGCGAATAAGCTCCGCGTGACCCACCTAGGCGGCGCGGGATGCTCCCTTCCGCGCTATTTTGCCAGCAAGCTTCCGGGCAGCCGCCACACGGTGGTTGAACTCGACGCCAAGTTGGGCGAGTTGGTGCGTACGCTTTTCGACGTCCCCCGTTCCCCCACCGTCAAAATCCGTGCCGGCGAGGCCCGCACAGAAACCGAGGGGTTCCTTCCGTCCAGCCGCGACATCATCATCCGCGATGTCTTTGCTGGCGACAAGACACCAGCCAACCTCACCACCGTGGAGTTCTTTCAGGCTGCAAAGCAGTCGCTGGCGCCGGGTGGCCTCTACGTAGCCAACTGCGGTGACCATTCCGATCTACAGCTGGCAAAGAGCGAGCTGGCCGGACTGGATAAAGTATTTGACCACCTCGCCGTCGTCGCGGACCCACCGATGCTCAAGGGTCGGCGCTACGGGAACATCATCCTGGTGGCCTCAGATACAGAAATGCCAGCCGAGGGCTCCGTCGAAGCCGCCCAGTTGGCAAAGGCACTCCTTGGCGGGGCAGTGCCCGCCCATTACAAAGACGAGGCCTGGACCCGCGCGTTTTTTACTGGTGCTACTGCAGTACGCGATTAAGCAGCGTAGCTACTTGTCCCGCGTCAAAATCGGGTACGTCAGCGCCGGCGTTCTTGGCGGCATTCTTAGCTTCCAATACCTCCGACTCGGAGACGTTGCCTGATTTAACGTTGTTCACGTGACCGGCATTGTCCAGCAGGATAGCTAGGTCGCTGACGGAGAAGTTGCCCTTGGCCATATCGCCCAGGTCCTCCACTGGAAGGGCATCCTTGTCTTGCAAGGTCTTTACGAAGCCAGCCAAGCCCTCCGCCGCTTGGGGATCGAGGCCGGACTTTTCGGCGGCGTCGGCAAGCTGCGGAATCGCAATCAGACCAGCGGCAAGCGCCAAGATCGCACCAATGAGTGGCGTGCTATCGGAGCTCAGGTCAAGGCCATCGCTCACGACCAACTGCTCTAGCGCGCCGCCCACGTCTACGTAGTTGCCGTCGCTAAAGGACTGCAGTTGCTGCTTAGAACCATTAAACAGGTTCATGTCGACGTCGGTAGGAATGCCTGCCACCTTGCCAGAACCAGAACGCTGCCAGAAAGATAGCTCGTTCCATCCGCCCACCGCTTCAGGCGCCTGGTCCTGATAGGCCGCGAGCCACAGTGGCATATCCGAGAACTTCTGGGAGTTATTCATCTGCCCCATCCAGAAGTACTTGTAGGTGTAAATCATTGGCGTGCGACCGGTAAGACGCTTGAGCTCGCTAGTAAATTCTTCAATCCACTGCTCCAGCTGTGCCGCAGACTTTCCTTCCGCCACCTCGATATCAAGTGCAGGAGGCAATGTCTGATCCGGGGCTAGGGCGATCTGCGCGGCAAAATTGGCCGCCTGAGTCTTGGCGTCGCCAGCCGGACGTGCGTAGTGGTACGCACCGGTCTTGAGTCCAGCAGCATTAGCCGCCTGAATATCCTCTACATAGTGTGGGTTTACCCAATCACCGCCCTCGGTAGCCTTCACGAATGCAAACGACTGACCGTCGGTACGCACCTTTGACCAATCGATAGGTGTACCGCCTGGATGCTGGTGCGCTGCAACGTCAATGCCCTTAGGTGCACCGAGGCTAACCGCCTGGGCGACGGCGGTACCACTTACGGCTAGTGCAGCCACGGTAACCACCGCAGTAATGCTCTCTCGGAGTGCCTTCTTTGATGTCATGCGCGTGAGTCTAGCAACGCCTTCACTCGTGTCACATCTTTAACACGCGCCACTTGAAATAATTTTCTTTACCTCCATTTCACCCCCTCTCGGAATACATCCCTTTAGAACATATCTTTGCCCACACCCCTTGCAAAGGGGCAGGGCGCGCCATAAAATATTCACCATGGAGTTAAGTACACATGTTCTACAAATCGGGGGATTTCATCTTGGACGCCTACTACATAGTCAATGACCCCAACGATCCGCTTGCAGTTAAAGCCACAGAAATCAGAAAACAAGATTACCTATTCTGGAATGAGGTGAAGCCAGACCTAGAAGAAGATTTCGACATATCTTGCCACACACTTTCCACCCGCACGGGCTTAAGCGAGCGGCGCACGCGAGACATAACAATGGCCCTTTATCGACTCGCAGAGCTACCACTAACAAAGGCGCTCCAGGAAACCTATTACTTCCTGGATTTCTCTCGTCTTATTACTATCGACGCCGTGCTTAGCAAGCTGGGCGACATCCCGACCGAAATTCTCGAGCGGATAGACCAAGAGCTTGCGCGTTACCTGACCCCCACGAAGCCCGGCCAGGTACTGCCTTCGAATACCAATCTGCGGCGAAAACTAAATGGCCTCATCGCTGTGGAGGACCCACACCCCAATGAAGATAAAGAGCCTGATGCAGGGAACGACTCCTATTTCACCTACCACAGTTTCGGCGGGAAGGCCGGGCTAGCAGTGGAATTCGATGAACCTACCATGCTAGCCATCGATGAACACGTTAGTAAGGCAGCCGAAGAGCATAACCTCACGAAAGCTGAAGCCCTAGCCAAGCTAATTCTGGGCGAAATTGAGTCGCGGGCAAAAGTGGTTCTTCATATGTACCGAGCCCACGACCAGGAGGCTGCTCCCGCATTTATCCGGGGATTCGGATGGATAAGCCCTGAGACCGCTGACAGTCTGCGTCCCACCCAGACGCGGGATATGGACCTTGCAAAAAGGATGGAGAGCGAAAGCTACGTTACTCCCCCACTCGTTGGCGCCTACGTGGAAGGCCGCGATGGCGTGTGCCGCTGGCCAGGTTGTAATCGCCCCGCAGAGAACTGCCAAAAGGACCACCGAATTGACCATGCACAGGGAGGGAAAACGGCGGGGAGCAACTTGACATCACTCTGCCAGCATCACCACAACATCAAAACCGATGGTGGTGCCTTCTACATCATGGATCCACATACTGGAGACATAGTATGGCTCTTTGACGATGGCCGCTGGGAATACGATGAGCCCCAAGGACCGCTAGCGCCCAAGAACAAGAACTGGGCGCTTACGGTCGGCCAAGCTATCGCCGCCCGGCGAGCTGCGGCGAAAGAAAGGAATGATAGCTAGACGGAACGGGCTCGTGAAATAACCTCCGGAAGATGAGCCAAGACGTAGTCAACATCCTCTTCCGAAGTAAGCCTACCGAGAGTAAAACGCAGGGAACCGATTCCTTCCGCCTCACTTACGCCCATTGCCTCGAGGACATGAGACATGCGGTTTACGCCAGCGCTGCAAGCACTGCCGGAAGAGGCCTCGATCTGCAAGGAATCCAGCAGCATGATGAGGCTATCGCCATCAGCACCGGGAAATGAGACGTGCAGATGGGAAGGCAAGCACGGCTCGGCAGAGTTGACCACTACGTCGTCGATGGTGGCGAAAATTCCGTCGCGCAGCTTATTGCGGAGAGCAGCAATTCGCTCACCCTGGGCGGCGATTTCGGAGACGGATTCCTCCAACGCCGCAGCTAGACCGGAAGCGCCCGCCACGTCCACGGTGCCAGGGCGGATGCCCCGTTCTTGGCCACCGCCGTAAGCAATCGGCTGGGGCGCAGGACTGCGCTTGGCCAAAAGCAGACCGATGCCGCGGGGGCCGCCGAACTTGTGGGCGCTGGCGGCGAGGCTGGTGATCCCTAAATCAGAAAAATTGATGGGAACTTTGCCCACAGCCTGCACCGCATCCACGTGCACGGGTGTGCCTGTCGCATTCGCACGTGTGGCTATCTCTTCGATGGGCTGAATGGCCCCGGTCTCGTTGTTGGCCCACATGCAGGTAGCGACGTCGGCAAGCGTGTCTAGGGCCGATAGATCTGCAATGTGCCCGGAACGGTCGACGGGAAGGATATCGACAGCTGCTCCGGTTTTCTCCAGATTAGAGACGGTATCGCGCACGGCCGGGTGCTCAATATCGGTAGAAATAATGCGGTTTGTTTGCCCAGCCGCGTAGAGACCCTGAATGGCGATATTGTCCGCCTCGGTGCCAGAAGAGGTAAAGATGACCTCGATGGGCTCGCAGCCGAGGAGGGAAGCCACCTTTTCACGGGCATCATCCAGCACGGACCGAGCCTTGCGGCCAGAACCATACTGCGCGCCGGAGTTGAGGGAGCCGGCCGCCGCCACCCACGCGTCAATCGCGCTCTGACGCATCGGCTGGGTAGCGGCATAGTCAAAGTAGTGCGGCATTACCGGCGCGCCTTCAGTTCCTCGGTCAGGGCAGGTGCGATTTCATGCAGGTCGCCCACGACGCCGAGATCAGCGATCTGGAAGAACGGCTCATCTTGGTCTTGGTTGACCACCACAATGGTGCCGGAAGTCTGCATGCCAGAGGTGTGCTGGATAGCGCCAGAGATACCCAAGCCGATGTAGAGGTCGGGCGAGACGGTAACACCGGTCTGGCCGATCTGATAGGCGGCGTCATAAAAGCCTTCATCAACGGCGTCGCGGGTGGCGCCGACTGCGGCCCCGAGGGCATCGGCAAGCGGCTCGACAACGGCGCCGAACTCGTCGCCCACGCCACGGCCGCCGGCGACAACTGCCTTGGCCTCGGTAATTTCTGGGCGTGCGGACTTCTGTGCCGGGGTAAAGGAAGTTACCTTGACGTCTTTGCCCGTGGCGGCCGGCAACGGCATCGGCGCCGGCTGCGCCTCCACCTGCTGTGGTGCAGCCTCAACCGCACCCGGTCGAAGGGTGTAGATCGGGCACTGCCCAGCGGCGGTAGAGGTGGTCTCATAGGAACCACCGAAAATGCTCATCTCGGCGGAGCCATCGGCGGCGATGCCACTAACATTGACCAGTGCGCCAGAGGCGAGGCGAGCCGCAAGTCGACCGGCAATCTCGTTATTGGCCGGAGTTGCGGCCAGCACAATGGGCGCTGGGTTCGCAGCGCCAAGCGCATGCAGGGCATCGACCTCCGGGGTGAGGAAACGCTGTTCATAATCCTCGGCCGTTGCCTGAACCACCTGTGCGGCACCGAGGGCGGCAAGGTCGGCATCGAACTTATCGGCCTGCTTGCCGACGACCACTGCGGACACCGTACCCAATTCCCGCGCGGCCGTAATCAGCTCGCCGGTAACGGGAAGGAGGTTGTCCGCGTCGTGCTCAACTAGTACGTAAACGTGCGACATATCTACTCCTAAATCAAGTTCTTTGCGGACAGGAAGTCAGCGATCTTCTTCGCAGCATCTTGCGGGTTGGGCTCCGAAATAACTTCGCCGGCGGTGCGCGGTGGGCGCTTCTCAGCGGCCGACACGGAGGTTGTCGGCGCGATGGCCTCGATGCCCAGGTCAGCCAGCGTGAAGGTGGTGATTTCCGCCTTCTTAGCTGCCATAAGACCCTTGAAGTTGGGGAATCGTGGCTTGTCGCTCTTATCGTTCACCGTAACGATCGCTGGCAGCGGCGCCTCGAGTTCCCAGGTGCCGCGCGCATCATCGCGGGTGCCCTGCAGAGTGCCGTCAGCTAGCTCTACCTTGTGCAGGCCGGTAAGGGCCGGCAGCTGGCGGTATTCGGCGAGCAGGCCGGCAAGCAGGCCGGTGGAGGCGTCGGAAGCTTCGGTGCCGGCGGTGATCAGCTGGACGTCGTCAAGCTGATTGAGCGCAGCATTGAGGGTCCAAGCGGTCGAGAGCGCGTCCGCTCCGGCCAAGGAATCATCGGAGACGAGCACGGCATCGTCGGCGCCCATAGCCAAAGCCTTACGCAGTGCCTCGTCGGCCTGGGCCGGCCCCATCGTCAGTGCTACGACTTTGTAGCCCGCATCGGGGTTATCGTCGCGCAGTCGCAGGGCTTGTTCCACGGAGTACTCATTAACCTCATCAATGACGTTATCCACGGAGGTGCGATCCAGGGTGTGGTCATCATTCAAAGACTTGGTAGACCACGTATCCGGCACGTGTTTGACCAGAGCCACGATAGTTGGCATTGGGCACTCACCTTTCCGATATATTTATGTTGCGTAATTATCCTCGGACGATGATACTCGGGGTTGACACAGCAAGGCGATTCCCTGTGAGCCAATTCGCGTAATGATGACCGCAAAAGGCCTCGTCCCCTTCAGCTTCATCTTCTTCCGCAGCTGGTCAGGGTCCACTTCTACCCCGCGTACAAGGATTTCTAAGCTTCCTGCGTCATAGGATTTAAGTACGGATTTTAATCTCTTTAGGGGTACTTTTTCTATGAATGGAAATCCCGAAGTCCCCTCCGGAATCCTCTCTCCTGTCAGATATGCGATGCGCGGATCGATTTGATGCAGCCCTTCCCTGGCCGCGTAGTGCTGGACCAATCCCGCTCGAACGATGGCCCCATCCGGGTCGATGAGGTAACTGCCAATGTCTCCAGCACCGGGTAGGTTGTCTGCGTTGCCGTCGAGGACATCCAGCTTGTTTCCTCGAATCATTACCGCTCTTCGGCCGCTGCCAAGGCCTGGGGTATAAAGGCAGGCTTCTTTTACCCCGCCATCGACGCTCGCGACGGTGACGAGGCCGTCCCACTCGCTAAAATCAAGGCCAGGAGCGCACTTGATGGCCAGTTCCTTGTCGCGATGCTTATCGACGACCTCCGGGAGCGGTGGCACCAAATCCTCCGGCCGCGTGATTCGCCTGCCACCGGCGCGGCGGGCCGGGTCTGCAAGGAGAACATCAGCGGTGGTAGTAGTCGTCAGCGCATCCGCACGGAAAATCTTGGCGGAAGAGAGGTTATGTCTCGCCATTCTTACCCGTGATTCATCCAGGTCTGAGCCAATGTAGTCGAGCGGAGAATTATAGCCTTCGGTGCCGATGGAACAGGTGACGTCGTGGACGCTGCGCACCCCCTGCTCGGCAAGGAATTTCGTCCGATACGCCGCCACTTCGATGGGGGTTGCTTGCTGGGCAGAGTCTGTGTCCATAAGCCAATCGTGCGGGAGCTTTCCGGAACTGCGGGCGGTTACCAGCTCCATGACCGCGCGGCCATACTCACCGAACTTAGCTTTGAGGATTTCGGTGTCTTTGAGCCGAGAAGCCTTGGTTAAGGTGAGGTCGAGGTGTGCTATTTCCTCTTGATGTTCGGCAAGGAAGTCGACTTCTGCGGGGGTATAACTCATATTCGGTCTAAAGGGGTGGTGGAAAAGAATTCGCGGTAACGGGGATCTTCGCGTGGATCCCCAATGACGGGGCGCAGGTCCGAAAAGGACGCGTCTTCTATGACCTCTTGTACGGAGGAATACTTGCTCAGCCTTTGCATCTGTGCCCACGTGGGGATGACAAGGCGCACCAGCCCGGCGCGCCAGCCGTCCAGAATGAGCTGCGGGGAGAACCATCCGGCATCGTCTGCTTCATCGGTATCCCCATCGGGTTCTTGGCCGGAGGGCAACACCCCAACGAAGAAGAAGGTGTCGAACCAATGACTTTTCCCCTTTCCTACCCAGCGCGCCCAAGGAAGGAGCATATCGGCGTCGACGCGCATTCCGTTATTGCTGAGGAATTCGGTAAAGGAAATGGTGTGGTTTTCTAGTAGTTTTCGCTCTTTGTGATAGCGCCGCGCATTGGAGACAATGCCGTCCTCGCGGATGGCGAAAAGGGTGCCGGCCTCTTCGAAGAGCTCGCGGGCAGCGGCGAAAACAAGGGCGTGGGCCTTGTACTTGGTCACCCCCATCCGGCGCGCCATGGAGATGACAGACTTTCCGGCCCACAGCTCGCCCGAGTCCCAGGCACGCGGCGGAAAGTCACGTGGGTCTACACCGCCGCCCGGAAATACTGAATGTCCCGGGTAGTTGTGCATGGTGTGGACGCGCTCTTGTACCCACACTTCAAGACCATCAGCGCCGTCCCGTAGGAGCAGGACGGTTGCCGCCAGGCGTCCACCGTGGAAGCCGGTGGTATCGCTGGCGTCAATGGCATCGAGACGGTCATGAAAAGGATTGGTCATAGAGAAGCTCGGCGGGCGAAGTATCGCTGTCCAATGCGGTCCACCTGTATGGGTTGGTGGAAGGCGCGAGTCAGATTTTCGGAGGTGAGGACGGAATTAATCAGTCCTTTTGCCACAACTTTACCCTCATCCAGCAGCATGGCGTGGGTGAAGCCATAGGGGATCTCCTCCACGTGGTGGGTGATCATGACAATCGCTGGGGCATCGGGGTCCATGGCTAGATTGCCAAGGTATCCCACGAGGTCTTCGCGGCCTCCCAGGTCCATTCCTGCGGACGGCTCATCGAGGATGAGCAACTCCGGGTTAGACATGAGTGCGCGAGCGAGGACGACGCGCTTCTTTTCTCCCTCAGACAGGGTTCCCCACGTGCGCTCTTTGAGGTGGGTGGCACCAACTTGCGCCAAGATGTCATCCGCGCGGGAGAAATCCATGTCCTGATATTCTTCCCGCCAGCGGCCCAACACAGCGTAACCGGCGGAGACAACTAGATCGTCTACTCGCTCAGTGTCCGGGATGCGCGATTGCACCGCCGCGGAAGAGATGCCTATGAGTGCACGCAGATCGCGCATGTCGGTTTTGCCGATTTGCTCCCCCATCAAAAAGGCGGTGCCTTTCGACGGGAACTCTTCGGCCGCGGCCATGCGCACCAGCGAGGTCTTGCCCGCGCCATTGGGGCCAATAATGACCCAGCGCTCATCGAGCTCTACTTGCCAGTCCACGGGTCCGACGAGGGTCTTGCCGCCGCGGCGCAGCTCGACGCCACGAAAATCTACGAGCCAATCTTGATCAGTGGGAGTTACGTCGTTCACGCTTTCCATTGTGACTGATTTGTTCTTTGCCCGGTGAAATTGACACAGCTGCATTAGTCTTATGGGCATGACTACTCGCCTTGGTATTGACGATGTCCGCCCGCTTATCTCCGCCGGTTCTGTAGCCTCCAAAGCCGTTGTAGGCGAGGTAATTCCTGTCACCGCCCTCGTCTGGCGCGAGGGCCACGATGCGGTCTCGGCAACCCTGTCTGCGTGGGCGGCACGAACCACGGCTACCTCCTCCGTCACCATGCAAGTCGATCCCGATGACCAGGATCGCGTCCACGGTGTATTTACCCCGGGCACCCAAGGCACCTGGTACTTCCGCGTCGATGCCTGGTCCGATCCCATCGCCACGTGGAAGAACGCGGTAACCAAGAAAATGGCGGCTGAGCAATCCGCTGCTGAGCTGGCCAATGACCTGCAGCATGGCGCCGAGTTGTTTTCTCGTGCGGCTCTGCAAACCCCGTCGGATGTGGTGGAACCGCTCTTTACGGCCGCTCGGGACTTGGAGGATGAGTCCTTGGACGTCGATAAGCGCGTGCAGGTAGCGCTCTCGGAGGAAGTAGCAGGCATCCTGCACTCGCATCCCCTGCGCGACCTGCTGGTGGAGGGCGCAATCCACGAGGTCTATGTGGAGCGCCGGGCCGCACTCTATAACTCGTGGTATGAGCTTTTTCCCCGCTCCACGGGAGGCTGGGATAAAGAGGGAAATCCAGTCCACGGCACTTTTGATACCACTGCCAAGGCACTGGAGCGGGTGGCCGATATGGGATTCGATACGGTGTACTTTCCGCCCATCCATCCCATCGGCAAGGTACACCGCAAGGGAAAGAATAATTCGGTCGTGGCCGAGCCCGGCGATGTAGGAAGCCCCTGGGCCATCCAGGACCACTCCACCACCCATCCGGACCTGGGCACGATGGAGGATTTCCAAAAACTCGTCTCCCGCGCCCAGGAACTCGGCCTGGAGGTAGCGCTTGATTTCGCGCTTCAGGCATCGCCCGATCATCCATGGGCTAGCAGCCACCCAGAATTTTTCACCGTCCTTCCGGACGGCTCCATCGCCTACGCCGAGAACCCGCCGAAGAAGTATCAGGATATTTATCCGCTTAACTTCGATAACGCTCCTGAAGCCATCTACCACGAGATCTATGAGACCTTGATGATTTGGGTGGAAGCCGGTGTGAGTACATTCCGCGTGGATAACCCGCACACCAAGCCGGCAAACTTTTGGAACTGGCTGATTACCCGCGTACATGCCACCCATCCGGATGTCATCTTCTTGGCGGAGGCCTTTACCCGCGCGCCTCGCCTCTTCGGTCTAGCGAAGGCGGGTTTCTCCCAGTCTTATACCTATTTCACCTGGCAGACCTCTAAACAAGAACTCACCCAGTTTGGCCGGATGCACATCGACCAAGCAGATATCTGTCGCCCCAACCTCTTTGTTAATACCCCAGATATCCTGCACGAGTCCTTGCAGACCGGCGGGCGTGCCATGTTCGCCATTCGCGCTGTCCTAGCCGCCACCATGTCACCACTGTGGGGCGTGTATTCCGGCTTTGAACTCTACGAGCACACCCCGGTAGCCCCAGGCTCCGAGGAATATCTCGACTCTGAGAAGTACGAACTGCGCCCGCGCGATTTTGCGGCGGCGGCTGCGTCAGGAGATTCCCTCGAGTCCTATATCCGGCTGCTCAACCAGATCCGCCGCGATAATCCTGCATTGCAGCAACTGCGCACCCTGCGGTTCCATGACACCGACAATGAAGCCATAATTGCCTATTCGAAGGCGGATCCAGCCTCCGGCAATGTAGTCCTCGTTGTGGTCAACCTGGATCCGCGCAATGCACAGGAAGCCACCGTCACGGTAGATATGCAGGCTATCGGCCGCCACCCCGGCGAGTCCTATACCGTCCAGGACACGATCACCGGCTCTGCCTACCACTGGTCTGAGCGCAACTTTGTGCGCTTAGAGCCGCTTCGCGACGTCGCCCATGTCTTCGTCCTTCCCCCTGCCGACCACGCCCTCCAGGAACAGCTCACCTGGCGCGTAGTTAGCGACTATCGCCCGTAAATATTCGCCCACCGGACCGCACTCGAACTAGGTACTCTGATTGTATGACTATCCCGGCCGCTGACCTCGCCCGCCTCAATGACTGCCGCCACCATGACCCGCACGGTTTCTACGGCTGGCACGAAGGAACCGTCCGCACCCGCCAACCAGGCGCTTGCGAGGTGCAGCTTCACACTCCCACGCAATCCGTGTCCATGGAATTGGTCGGCGACGACATCTGGGAGGCAGAAATTGGCGATAACTGCGATTACCGCTTAGAAATCTCCTATCCAGAGGCACCTACCCGCACCGTGGCAGACGGCTATCACTTCCTTCCCACGGTGGGCTCGCTGGATCTGCACCTGATTGGGGAAGGCCGCCACGAGCGCCTCTGGGATGTCCTCGGCGCCAACCTGCGTTCTTATGACACCGAAATGGGTACCGTTTCCGGCGTCTCGTTTGCCGTGTGGGCACCCAATGCCCAGGGCGTTGCCGTAGTAGGCGATTTCTGTGGCTGGAACCCCACCCACTATCCGATGCGTTCACTCGGCTCTACCGGCGTATGGGAGGTCTTTGTTCCCGGTATCGGTGCTGGCGAGCATTATAAGTTCGCCATCTTTAGCCACGAGGGCCGCAAGGACAAGGCCGATCCCCTAGCCAAGCGCACCGCCTGCCCGCCGGAGACGGACTCTATCGTGGATTCCACCAGTTTCGCCTGGTCCGATTCCGCCTGGATGGACAAGCGTACCGGCAACCTCGATGTGCCCATGAGCATCTATGAGGTGCACGTTGGTTCGTGGAAGATCGGCGCCAACTACAACCGCTTGCGCGAGGATCTCATCCCATACCTTAAGGAGCACGGTTTCACCCACGTCGAGCTCTTGCCCGTGGCCGAGCATCCTTTCGGCGGGTCCTGGGGATACCAAGTCTCTGGCTACTACTCCCCGTCTGCGCGTTGGGGCTCGCCGGATGAATTCCGAGAGCTGGTCAATGCCCTGCACGAGAATGGCATCGGCGTCATCGTGGACTGGGTGCCAGCACACTTCCCCAAGGATGATTGGGCCCTGGGTCGCTTTGACGGCCAGGCTCTCTACGAGCACCCCGATCCCCGCCGCGGCGAGCAGGCCGATTGGGGCACCTATGTCTTTGACTTCGGCCGCAATGAGGTCCGCAATTTCCTCGTAGCCAACGCCCTATACTGGGCCGAAGAATTCCACATCGACGGCCTGCGCGTAGACGCCGTGGCTTCCATGCTCTACCTGGACTATTCCCGCGATGAGTGGCTGCCCAACCAATATGGCGGCCGCGAGAACCTGGAGGCCGTGCAATTCCTGCAGGAAACCAACGCCACCCTCAACCGCACGCATCCAGGCGTACTCACCATTGCCGAGGAATCCACTTCCTGGCCGGGAGTTACCGCCCCCACCTCTGAAAACGGTCTAGGCTTTTCCCTGAAATGGAATATGGGCTGGATGAATGACACCTTGGAGTACTTCAAGCACGAGCCCATTCACCGTTCCTATCACCACGGCGAGCTCACCTTCTCCATGGTCTATGCTTACTCTGAGCGCTATGTCCTACCGTTTAGCCACGACGAAGTTGTGCACGGCAAAGGCTCGCTGTGGGAGCGCATGCCTGGCGACGACTGGAATAAGGCCGCCGGCCTCCGCGCCCTCTATGGCTACATGTTCTCCCACCCCGGCAAGAACCTGCTCTTCATGGGCCAGGAATTTGGCCAGACTACCGAGTGGGCCGAGGGGTATTCCGTGGACTGGAGCAACCTCGACGGTTGGGGCAGCGAATGGCACCAGGGCATCAAGCGCCTCGTAAGGGATATCAACCTCGTCTACCGCGATACCCCAGCACTGTGGAGCCAGGATTTCAACCAGGATGGTTTCCAATGGGTCAAGGCAGATGACTCGACCAATAACGTCCTAGGCTACGTCCGCTACGGTGCAGATGGCTCTGCTCTGCTCGCCGTGTGCAACCTTTCTGGCTCTTCCATCCCCAACTATGGCCTCTGGGTTCCGCAGGACGGCGAATGGCAGATGGTGCTTAACACCGATGACGCCGTCTACGAAGGCGCTGGGAACCCACTTCCCCAGCGCATCCGCGTGGAGAACAACTCCACGACGCTGCATCTACCGGCCAATTCCGTGCAGTGGTACGTGCTGGAGCAATAAAACGCTTATCGCTGCGCGCGTAGGAACTCCACCACGCGCGCTTCGATATCATCGCGAAGCGCATCCATACGCTCTTCGCCCTCCAAACCACGCAGCGAAGGATCCTCGATGTCCCACCGCTGCGCTGGCCCCTCATATTTCGCATCACCTACTACGATGACGTGGTCGACAGCGGCAGCCAGGTGGGGATCCACTAGAGCAGGGGTACCAGTCATTTCTGCGCCCACCTTCGCGAGGGAAGCTTTGGCTTCTTGATTGATGCCCTGCTGGGTATGCTCCGGGGTAGTTTGCACCCCAGCCGAGTAAATATCCCAGTCAGGCGCATGCTTGGCGGCTAGCGCCGCAGCCATCTGCGACTTGCCGCGATTTGTATTACACAGGAAAAGCACTGAAGTCATGCTTTTATACTACCGAGCTAGTACAAGGCACTTGCCAGCTTGGTGCGAGCTTCCATCACGCGCGGGTCATTCCCCTCAAAAAGGCCAAAGAGCTCCAGCAGGCGCTCGCGCACGTGCGCTTTCTCATCACCAGCTGTTGTCTTCATCGTCTCGATGAGGCGATCAAAGGCCTTTTCTGGGGCTCCGGCTACCACCTCGGCGTCGGCAGCTCGCATTTGCTTATCGACGTCCCCTTTATCCCCTTCCGCGGCCGCAATCGGGTCTTCGGTCTGGTTGGCAGGATCGAGGCGCTGGAGCAAGACTGTGGTGTCGCGCGCCTGTTTGATCTGCACATTATCGGGCTCGGATTCCAAGATGGAGTTGTAAACGTTGAGAGCGCCATCAAAGTCGCCGGCGTTCAAGAAGCTTTCTGCTTCCTGGAGACGCGGATCCTCTTCTTCTTGTGGCTGTTCCGATGCCTCATTGCCTTGCAGGCCCTTCAGCTGTGGTCCAACATTTTGCACCAGGGTATCGACCCATTGCTTTAGGGCGTCTTTGGGTTGCGCACCCTCAAAGTTCGTCAGTGGCTGCCCAGCACCCAAGGCCACGACTGTCGGCAGATTCTTAACACCAAAGGCCTGCGCAACCTGCGGAGTCACATCCGCATCCACGTAAGCAACCAAGAAGCTCAAGTTTCCTTGCGCGGCCAAATCCGCAAGGTCAGTCTTCAACTGCTCCGACTGGGTAGAGCGAGCAGTACCGATGAGAACCACGACCGGAACTTCCGTAGACCTGCGAACCACATCTTGATCGAAGTTGGCCTCGGTCACCGTGAAGAAGGGCTGGACGCCGCCGGCACTTGTCTGCGGCGAGTCCTGCGCCTTCTGCCGAGCCTCGGCTCGCGCCTTGACCTGGCTGAGGTCGAGCGCTCCTCCTACATAAGCATTATTTGGCGAAGTCATCTAGTCCTCCTTTGCAAGGCGGCGGTTAACCGCGTCTACTTTGTCCGTTAGCTGATTAGTTACGCCTTCGCGAATATCGGCCTTGACCACCAAAGAAGTGCGTGGGGAAACCGCACGCACTGCATCGGTGGCCTTTTTAATCGTGTCAAAGACCTCGTCCCATTCGCCTTCTAGCAAGGTGAACATGGCATTAGTCTCGTTGGGCAGGCCGGATTCGCGGACCACGCGCACAGCCTCGGACACGGCATCGGCCATTTCTTGGGAGTCATTATTGACCACCGCAGGGGCTACAGAAAATGCAACAATCATGCCCGCTAGTCTACCTACGCTCCCAGCAGTGGCGGTGCCAATGCCGGCGATCGTCGCCCTGGCGGCCCACGTCCCGCGGCCAGGCGACGATGTGCGCCACCCCGGGCGGAATGTTTTGGTTACAGCCAGGGCACAAGTAGTATTTCTGAGCGCGAGCAGAACCGATATGCCGCATGACGTAGGGTTCGCCGTGCGTCCAGCTTGGTCCCTCGACCGTTTGCGAGCCCAGGAAGGTTGAGCCGTCCTTAGGTAGGGATCGAACTTCTACGGGTTTGCGCCTATTTCGCCGTGGCATTAGAACAGCCGCAATTCATTAGACTCAAGCCCACGCAGCTCTTGGTAATCCAGTACGACGCACCGAATGCCGCGGTCCTCAGCCAAGGTACGAGCTTGCGGCTTGATTTCTTGGGCCGCAAATACACCGGACACAGGGGCGAGAAGCTCATCGCGGTTAAGCAGCTCTAGATACCGTGTCAGCTGTTCTACGCCATCAATGCCACCGCGGCGCTTTACCTCGATGGCGACGTTATTTTTGTTCTCATCCTTAGCCATAATATCCACAGGACCGATGGCCGTGGGATATTCGCGGCGCACCAAAGTGTAGCGCTCGCCCAAGGTATCAATCTGGTCCGCCAAGAGCTCTTGTAAGTGAGCTTCGACGCCATCCTTGACTAGGCCTGGATCCTCGCCCATGTCATAGGAGATTTCTTCATGAATCTCAGTAATGGTGATACGCAACTGCTCGCCCTTGGGGTTTTCCACCAGCCACAAAATTTCGCCGGTGTCTTCCCCGTCGAGGTCCTCAATCGCTGACTCCTTCAGGGTGCACGGGGGTGTCATCCAGTTAAGCGGCTTATAAGCGCGGTCGTCGGCGTGCACGGACACGGAACCGTCCGCTTTGACGATGAGCAGGCGGTCTGCCATCGGCAGGTGGGCATCCAAGCGGCCCACGTAATCTACTGAGCATCGGGCGATTACTAAACGCATGTTCTCTACCCTAGCGGGTGGAGTTATCGCTTGGATTGACGGGTAGCGCGCTCGCGCAATTCCCGGAAGTCAAAGCGCTGCTGGCGCTTTGATGGAGCGGCCTCTACCCACGCCCCGAAGGCCATGATGCCGTGTGCGTCGGACGCCAGCTCATATTCTTTTCCCTTGGCCCGAAAGCGAACGACCTCGGTGGCAGCGGACATAAAAGAAGCCTCGTCATCATCAAGCGGGCGGGTGCTCACTACTTCGATGTCGAGGCGGTTGATGCGCAGATCGCAGCGCGGAGAGACAGAACGGAGCTTGAAATACTCCACAAATTCACCTTCATAACGCAACGAACCATGGCGCCAGGAAAGGGAATTCTTAGCCGGAACTCGGCGCAGAAGGACTGAAGTACCGCGCGATCGCACGGTGAAAAAGCGAAGCGCAGCCAGAAAAATAACTAACAGCAGGGCCACTGCAAGGGCCCACAGAAGCACTGCAACCACCGTTGAATTCATGGGCCTTTTCACGCCATCCTCGCTCTGTGGAGAAACTGATTCTTTGGATTGTAGCGCCTGGAAGGGCCTACACGCCAATAAGAAAAGGCAAAGAAAAAACGAAGAAGGCGCACCGGCTATAAACCGATGCGCCTTAAGAGAGCAGGAAGGGCGGCTATTGCTGCCCTCTCCTACCAATCCAAGGTATTAAGCCTTGGCGCGGCGAACTGCACGCTGTGCGGCCTCGCCACGGGACTTGGTGAGCTCGTGCTCAGAAGCGACATCCTTCTGAGCCTTCTCCTCATCCACCTCATCGGACCAGATGGCCCAATCAGCGAGGACGGTAATCTTGTCCTGGGTAACGGAGAGGAAACCACCCTGCACGGCGGCGACGCGGCGCTCGCCGTCCACTGGGTGGATGGTCACCACGCCATTATCGATCAGCTGACCGATCATTGGCTCGTGACCGGGAAGCACGCCGATCTCACCCTCGGTGGTCTCAGCCGTGACCATGGAGGCCTGTCCAGACCACAGCAGGCGCTCGACGGAAACCAATTCGGCGGTGATGTCAGCCATGTGCCTCTCCCTACTTCTCGTTCAACTTCTCGTATGCAGCCTTGACGTCGTCCAAGCCACCCAAGCCGTTGAAAGCCTGCTCTGGGTAGTGGTCAAACTCGCCATCGCAGATGCGCTCGAAGGCATCGATGGTCTCAGACAGCGGCACGTAGGAGCCCGGCAGGCCGGTGAACTTCTGTGCGACGAAGAAGTTCTGGCCCAAGAAGCGCTCGATACGGCGGGCACGCTGAACGGTGACCTTATCCTCCTCGGACAGCTCGTCCATACCAAGGATGGCGATGATGTCCTGGAGTTCCTTGTTCTTCTGCAGAATACCGATGACGCGCTGTGCAACCTCGTAGTGCTTTTCGCCAACGATACCCGGCTCGAGGATACGAGAGGTAGAGGTCAGCGGGTTCACTGCTGGGTAAATACCCTTGGAAGCGATAGCACGGTCCAGCTCGGTGGTGGCGTCCAGGTGAGCGAACGTCGTTGCCGGAGCCGGGTCGGTGTAGTCATCGGCAGGAACGTAAACGGCCTGCAGGGACGTAATGGAACGGCCCTTGGTCGAGGTAATGCGCTCCTGCAGAACACCCATCTCATCAGCCAGGGTGGGCTGGTAACCCACAGCGGAAGGCATACGACCCAGCAGGGTCGAAACCTCAGAGCCGGCCTGGGTGAAACGGAAGATGTTGTCGATGAACAGCAGCACGTCCTGGTTCTGCACATCGCGGAAGTACTCCGCCATGGTCAGGCCGGACAGAGCCACGCGCATACGGACTCCTGGCGGCTCATCCATCTGGCCGAAGACAAGTGCGGTATCTTGCAGCACGCCCATCTCTTCCATCTCCAGGAAGAGGTCGGTGCCCTCACGGGTACGCTCGCCGACGCCGGCGAAGACGGAGGTACCGGAGAACTCACGGGCGATACGGGTAATCATCTCCTGAATGAGAACGGTCTTACCCACACCTGCGCCGCCGAAGAGGCCAATCTTGCCGCCCTTAACGTACGGGGTCAGCAAGTCAATGACCTTAATGCCGGTCTCCAGAATCTCGGTTTTACCCTCGAGCTGGTCGAACGCTGGCGGCTCGCGGTGGATGCCCCACTGCTCACCATCGCGGCCGAGACCCGGCTCATCGAGGCAGTCACCGAGGGCGTTGAAGACGTGGCCCTTGACGACGTCGCCGACCGGTACGGAAATTGGCTTTCCGGAGTCGATGACCTCGGCACCGCGGACGAGGCCGTCAGTCGGTGCCATGGACACGGTACGGACAAGGTTGTCACCGAGGTGCTGAGCGACCTCGAGGGTGACGGTCTTTGCAACAGCTTCGAGCTTAATGTCGACGTGCAGTGCGTTGTACAGGGCCGGCAGTGCCTCACGTGGGAATTCCACGTCCACAACCGGACCGATGACGCGCACGACACGACCGGCGACTGCCGAAGACTGTGCATTCTGCTCTTGCAGAGCTGTAGTCATAATCTAGTCACTTTCTGCGCTGTCAGATAGCGCGCCAGCGCCACCGACGATCTCTGAAATTTCCTGGGTAATCTGTGCCTGACGGGCCTGGTTAGCCACGCGAGAGAGGTCCTCGACCATCTCGGTTGCGTTGTCAGTAGCAGACTTCATAGCTGTACGGCGTGCAGCGGACTCGGAAGCAGAAGCTTCCAAGAACATAGCAAACAGGATACGCGAGACGTACTGCGGAAGCAGCGCTTCCATCAGCGTATCTGCGTCTGGCTCAAACTCGAATCCTGCGGCGACATCATCCGCAGACTCGGAGTCAGTCAGAGCGGATTCACCGAGGTGATACTCCTCATCCTGAATAACCGGCTGAACTGGCAACAGCTGCTGAGCACGCGCGGTCTGGGTCAGCATGGACTCAAACTCGGTGTAGACAACGTGTACCTGGTCAAAGCCACGTACACCGGCGCCCTCACCCTGCGCATGCAGGCCGTCGCGGCCCTTGGTAGTGCCATGGGAACCAGCAATAAAGCCATCAATCAAGTGACGGCGCACATCGTGGGTGGTCTCCCAGGTTGGATCCTGAGAGAAACCGCCCCAGCTGCCAACTACCTCGTCCTCGCGGAACTTGTAGTGGCCGATGCCCTTATTACCGGTAACGTAGCGAACTACCTCGTAGCCCTTGCTTTCCAGGAGAGCTTGCAGCTGTGCCGCCTTCTTGAAGACGTTGTTGTTGTAGCCACCGCACATACCGCGGTCAGAAGTGACCACGAGGATGGCGGCGACGTTTCCGTCTTCACGCTCACGCAGCATGTCATGCTCCAACGTAGAAGCCGCAGCCAGCTTGTTCATCATGCTGGTCATCTCAGCCGCGTACGGCTGTGAGGCCTCTACCCTAGCCTGCGCCTTGGTAATGCGCGAGGTAGCAATGAGCTCCTGGGCCTTGGTGATCTTCTTAGTCGAATTGACGGACCGGATGCGGTCACGTAGTTCGCGAAGATTAGCCATCGTGTCTCCTCCCTTCTTTAATCTAGACGGTTAGTTTTGAGTTCTGAACTCTACTTAGCCGTCTTGCGGGAGACGTTGAGCTCGGTGTTCTTTACGTCGCTTTCATCCAACGGCTCTTCCGGCGCCTCGGAGCCTAGGTTGTGGCCCTCGGAGGTGCGGAAGGTCGGCTGGAAGTCCTTAGCTGCCGCAACCAATGCGTCCTTGGACTCATCGGTCAGCGGCTTGCCGCCGGAAATCTGCTCAAAGACCTCTGGGGTATTGGCATTGAGGTACTCGTGCACCTCGTCCTCGAAGCGGCGGACGTCTTCAACGGGAACGACGTCGAAGATGCCAGCCTCGGCGAGGTAGATGGACACCATCTGGTACTCCACCGGCTGCGGGGAGGACTCCGACTGCTTCAGCAGTTCGACCAGACGGGAACCGCGCTCCAACTGAGCCTTGGAGGCAGCATCAAGGTCAGATGCGAATGCCGCGAAGGCCTGCAGGTCACGGTAGGAAGCCAGGTCCAGACGCAGGTTACCGGCGACCTTCTTCATGCCCTTGGTCTGTGCAGCGCCACCGACACGGGAGACGGAAACACCGACGTTAATAGCCGGGCGAACGCCCTGGTTGAACAGGTCGGACTCCAAGAAGACCTGGCCGTCAGTAATGGAAATGACGTTGGTCGGAATGAAGGCGCCGACATCGTTTGCCTTGGTCTCGATGATCGGCAGGGCGGTCATGGAGCCGGCACCCATGTCGTCGGAAAGCTTTGCAGCACGCTCCAGCAGGCGGGAGTGCAGGTAGAATACGTCGCCTGGGTATGCCTCGCGTCCCGGCGGACGGCGCAGCAGCAAGGAAATGGCACGGTAGGCCTCAGCCTGCTTGGTCAAGTCATCGTAGATTACCAGGACGTGGTTGCCCTGGTACATCCAGTGCTGCCCCAGCGCTGCACCGGAGAACGGTGCTAACCACTTGAAGCCGGCGGAATCGGAAGCCGGTGCGGCCACGATGGTGGTGTAATCCAGTGCACCGTGCTCCTCAAGGGTGCGGCGCACGCCAGCGATGGTCGAGCCCTTCTGGCCGATAGCGACGTAAATGCAGCGTACCTGCTTGTCCTTGTCGCCAGACTCCCAGTTAGCCTTCTGGTTCAAAATGGTATCGATGCAGACCGCGGTCTTACCGGTCTTACGGTCACCGATGACCAGCTGGCGCTGGCCGCGGCCGATCGGGGTCATTGCGTCGATAGCCTTGATGCCGGTCTGCATTGGCTCTTCAACCGGCTGGCGCTGCAGCACGGATGGTGCCTGCAGCTCGAGGACGCGCTCCTCTTCAGCGTTGATTGGGCCCATGCCGTCGATCGGCTGACCCAATGGGTTAATTACGCGGCCGAGGAATTCCTCGCCCACTGGGATGGAGAGAACCTCACCGGTCCTCTTAACCTCGTCGCCCTCCTTGAGGGACTCGAAGTTGCCCAGGACCACGACACCGATGGAGTTAGTGTCAAGGTTCTGTGCGACGCCAATCACGCCGCCTGGGAACTCGAGCAGCTCATTCGCCATAACGGACGGCAGGCCAGAAACCTGCGCAATACCGTCAGCTGCCGAAATGACCACGCCGACCTCCTCACGGGAGGCCTCCGCGGAGTAGCTCGAGGTGTAGTTCGCAATCGCACTACGGATCTCGTCGGAGGAGATCGTCAGCTCCGCCATGTTCTTCCTGCTCTCGGTAGTATCTTCCAGCACTTACTTAAATCGTTTCTGTCGTTTCGGCTACGCCATCTGGGCACGCAGGCGGGCAATCTTGCCTGCCGTGGAGCCATCAATGACTTCATCGCCGACGCGGATGCGCATGCCACCGAGGAGGCTGGTGTCAACCTCAGAGTGAATGGACATCGCACGACCATAAATTTTGCCCAGCTTCTCAGCGAGTACTGCTTGCTGGCCTTCGTTTAGTTCACCCGCTGCGGTAACGCGCGCAATGGTGCGGTCCTGCAGGTCAGCTGCAGAATCAGCCAGAGCGGCTACGTCATCGATCGGGTTCTGCTCTGGGCGGGAGATGGCCTGAAGCACGAGTGCCTCAGTAAACATCGTGACCTTGCCGTAGAGCACGTTTGCCAGCAATCCGCGCTTGCGGGCGGAATCAGCAGTTCGGTCGGAAAGCAGCTGGGTGAGCTCGCCCTCACGGTCAAGGATCTGGGACAGGCGGAAGAGCTCGTCTTCTACCTGGCCCAGCTGACCCTGCGCCTCAGCACCACGCAACAGTGCGCGGCGGCCCAGGGACACCAAGCCCTTGACAAAGTCCTTCGGGGTTGACCACTGTGCGGCCGCAGCTTCCTGGATGATGAGCAATGCACCATCGGAAATCTTGGAGCCAAACAGGGTCTCAGCCAGGGACTTGCGTGCCTCGCTCGGGGCGGCGATATCGGTGAATGCGACGCGCAATTCGCGGTCTGCATCCAAGACATCGACAACCTCGAAGATATCCAGGCCCGCCTGCGCGGCGGTGGCGACATTGTTGTCGCCTCCCAGGATCTCATCCAAGCGGGTTTGTGAGGTTGCGAGTGCTTCGCGGCTAGCTGCCTTCATAGTTGCCTACTTTCCGGCCGGTGCCACAGAGTCGAGCTCGGACAAGAAGCCATCAATGGTGGAGGACTTCTTAGAGGCGTCGGAAAGCTCGCCGCCCAGAATCTTCTCCGCCAGGTTGATGGAGTTCTGGCCCATTTCGGAACGCAGCTCAGTAACAACCTGCGAGCGGGAAGCCTCCAGCTGCTTCTCGCCATTGGCGACGATGCGGCGGGACTCTTCTTCCGCGTTGGTCTTAGCCTCGGCCTCAATCTGCTTACCGCGCTCGCGCGCCTGCTCGCGGATTTCGGCTGCCTCTGCACGGGCATCGGCCAGCTGAGCATTGTACTTTTCCAGAGCAGCCTTAGCCTCGGCCTGCTGAGCCTTAGCGCGGTTCAAGCCGCCCTCGATCCGGTCTTCACGCTCCTGCAGCATCTTGGTGTACTTCGGAAGCACAAGCTTCCAGAACAACAAGAGAATTACAATGAAGCACAGCAAAGACCAGAAAATGTCATAATTCTTGGGCAGAAGCACGGAGAAGCTACCCGATCCCGGGTTCTCCCCTCCTTCTGCAGCAAGCATATAAACGACGTTATTCATAGGTCTCCCGTCTTAAAAGTTTCGGTTTGGAAAACTCGAGCTTTTAGAACAGGAAGCCGGCAACGAGGCCAATAAGTGCCAGGGCCTCAGTGAAGGCGATACCCAGGAACATGGTGGTACGAAGCTGACCGGCCATCTCCGGCTGGCGAGCCATAGCCTCAACGGTCTTGCCGGCGACGATGCCGATACCGATACCAGGACCAATAGCTGCTAGGCCGTAGCCAATAGTACCGAAGCCTTCAAACTTAGAAGCGGCGTCCGCTGCCAGAATGATCTCGTTCATGGTGAAAGTCGTTCCCTTTCGTAAATGTGTCAGCCCACAATCGGACTGAATGTCAATGTTGTGAAGTTAGGTGGTTTACTCGGTCGCGCTCGTCGACCTCGTCCTTAGTGCGAATCTGCGTGCAGGGACAGCTCAATGTACACCGCCGTCAACAGAGCGAAGATGTACGCCTGCAGGAAAATAACCAGAATCTCGAACAGGCTCATAGCCAAGCCCAAGACAACGGTTAATCCAGACAGGGCGGTCCACCCATTCAGCTGCCAGAAGAAGAAATTCGTAGCAGAGAAGAGAAGAACCAGGATGATGTGTCCAGCAAGGAAGTTCGCCATGAGACGAATAGCAAGGGTAACCGGTCGCAGAATGAACGTAGAGAAAAATTCAATCGGTACCACCAGCAAGTGCAGTAGCGGAGGCAAGTTCGGAATCACTACAGAGGAGCGAATGAACTTTCCCAAGCCGTAACGCTTAGCACCGGCGTAAATCATGGCGATATACGCAACGGCAGCCAAGACAATTGGCATACCAATACGACCGTTTGGCGAGACGTTTAGCCCCGGGATAACGGTCGCAACGTTCATAAACAAAACCGCGAAGAAGATGCTAGCGATAATTGGCAGAAATCGCTTTCCCTCCTTCTTACCCAAGATGTCCTCAGCGATATGTACACGGACAAAGTCGACCGCGTTTTCGCCCACATTCTGAAGGCCGGAAGGAACCAGCTTGGGGTTCTTAAAGGCGGCCCAGAATAGGATCACCACAATCAGCGTCATCAATATACGAATCAGCATCAGGCGATCAAGCGCGAACCATCCGCCGGCAAAGTCGCCGAAAAACAGATGGTCAGCATTCATTTGCCCCGGGAAGAATTCTTCACCTAGATCGGGCGTATGGAAGTGCCCTTTCATAGCCAATGTTGTAACGCTCAGCGTTCTCTCCCGTGTTCGGGCCACACAGCTTGTGAAAGCTTCTGTGGTGCGATGGACGTCTCAAACTCTCCGCCTTGAACACGGACTCCGTCGCACATCAGCGTGATCAAGGCAGGGATTTACCAGGACGGAAAGCAGGCTGGTGCCAACTACCGCGGTAACCCGAGGGAAATAGTATCAGCTAGATCAAGAGTTTTTGCACGTGGGGGCCCCAGTTTGCGAGTTGATCTTTCCCATAGCAGCGATCAAAGGATCAAAACCGCTATTTTCCGGCCAAATTCAAGAACGTGGAGTTCATCACACTGTTCTCTTTCACCTCCTCCTCGGGGGTGCCCATCTCCACTTCTGGCCGGTAGTGCACATAAAAGAGAGCTGTCCTCCGCCACGACATGCAAAGAACAGCACATCCCAAATTGAGGTCGCTAGAGTAACCGTATGGGACTTAGGATACGTAGGTAACCCTAGAGGTAACGACTCCCCAAACCTCGGTGCCTAATGTCACAACGAGAGCTAAAACCACCGTTATAAACAACGCCCAAGTGTCGTAGAAATCCAGATCGCGGATCAAGGCAAGCACACCAATAAGGACACTTAGCTTGATTAGCCACCCTCCTAGAACTAAGGCAATCGTTGTGGGCGGGGTAGATTTCGCGGTAAGGAGGACAGACCCAGCTGTAAAAAGCACGAAACCACCGCCAAAGGCAGCACCAATAGCAACTCCCCATACCCCAGGCATACCCTTCATACCGCCCCACACAGCGAGGGAAACGATTGTAATGGCAAGGAGAGCCTTTGCACCTAGGCTTACAGCTCGCTGTATTGGAAGTCGCGGGTCATCAAAGTCAGGATTCACTATTTGGTCACTCACGGCTACACACCCTACCTCACGAGGGCTCGGATTCCTTCACCACGACGGTCTCTCGGGCAGCTGGACCAATCTTTCCTTGCCGCAAAGGTACCAGGGTCGCCGCAAACGCAAGGACCAAGGCAACGATGGTGACGCCAATGGCCACCGGTGCGGGTACGATGGAAAAGGACACCGCGCCAAAGGCCACGGCGGAGACCCACAGGTAAAGCACCAGCACAGTCCGGCGGTGGGTATGGCCGAGCGAGAGTAGGCGGTGATGGATGTGCGCCTTATCTGCAGCAAACGGCGAGCGCCCTTGAGACAGGCGGCGAATCACAGCCCAGACAAGGTCCATGACTGGAATAAACACCGCTGCGACCACCACAATGATGGGCGACATCAAGGCGACAATGTCCACCGTGCCGTAAAGCGACATGTTGATCTTGCCAGACGCGGAAGTCGAGGCCGCAGCGAGCAAAAGACCAATAAGCATGGAGCCAGAATCGCCCATGAAGATGCGAGACGGTTCGAAGTTATGCGGCAAGAATCCAGCGCACATTCCCACTAGGGCAGCGCTGATGATGGCCGGTGGGTAGGCTGAGACTGCACCGCCTTGGTCGTGGAGAACCGTCAAAGAAAACACCAGAATTGCCCCGCCCGCAATCATGCCAAGGCCGGCCGCCAGGCCATCGAGTCCGTCCACAAAGTTGATGGCATTGATGAGCAGAACGGTAAAGAATGCGGTGAGCAGGGTGCTTTGCAATTGGTCGAGGACGACCGTGGTGCCGCCGCCAAAAGGGATAAAAAGCAGCGTCCAGGTAAGGCCCAGCCCGCTCATCAAGGTGGCCGCAAAGAGCTGGCCAAAAAGCTTCACTATGGCACTCAGTTCCACCAAGTCATCAACCACTCCGACAAGCACGAGCGCCAAGGCCGCCCACAGCACCGCATTCATCTCCGGAGTGACGGGCATAAAGCCCCGAGTCAAGGCTGGAAGCTGGGCTGCGAGGAATATCGCCGCCACGAAGCCGGTAAACATGGCCACCCCACCCATGCGCGGGGTGGGCTGTGTGTGGGCGTCGCGCAGCCGAATCTCTGCCACGCGGCCGGTGCGCACCAAAAAGGAGCGCACCACACCGGTGGTGAGATACGTAAATACTGCTGCGACGAGGATGACGAGGGCCAGCTCGCGCAGCGGGACACCACTGCCGCTCACGCGAATTCCCCCCTTAAGCCTGTGGGCGGGTACGCAGGGTCTGCGCGTCGACGCCGATAACCTCGCCGATTTCCTCGGCCGAGAGCGCTCCTTCGCGTAGCAGGTACGGGCGCTCACCAGAGAGATCAATGATGGTCGACGGCTTGCCGACGGCCGTCTCTCCCCCATCCAAGTAAACCGTCACGGCTTTACCAAGCTGCTGCTTGGCCATAAGCGCCGTGGTCGGCGGCTGGTGGCCAGAAATATTGGCGGAGGACACTGCCATGGGGCCAACCTCGCGCAGCAACTCGATGGCAATGGGATGCAACGGCATGCGCAGCATCACGGTGCCGCGGGTATCGCCGAGGTTCCACGGCAGGGAGGGTGCTTGCGGAACGACGATGGACAGACCACCAGGCCAGAAGGCTTCCACCAAGTCACGCGCGGTATCGGTATAGGAAGCAACCAGACCGCGAACGGTATCCCAGGAACCCACCAATACCGGCACCGGCATATCTGGGCCACGCTGTTTAGTGGCCAAGAGGTTGGCTACGGCATCGTTATCAAAGGCATCGCAGCCGAGGCCATAGAGCGTATCGGTGGGCATGACCACAAGGCGACCGGATTGCGCAGCCTTGACCGCAATGTTCATGCCCTCTTCGCGCTCGGCATCATCGGCGCAGTTAAAAATCTTTCCTTGCATACTCTTTTCCCCTTCTTGCCCTCACTGGTGTCTTAGTCTACTCTGCGCACCGCAGTGACAAACCGGGGCGTTCCCGTCAGGTCTTGCAGCGCGGCGATCTGTTCAAAGCCGCCGTGTCGGGCCACTGCGGCTTGTACGGCGTCGCTCGTGGAATCGTCGTGTTCGATGGCCACCTTGCCGCCCGGGCGCACAAGTCGCGCAATGGTCGGAATAAGGCCGGTAATGACCCCCATCCCATCCGCTCCGGCAAAAACCGCGTTATGCGGGTCGTGATATACCTCGGGTTCAAGATCCGGGGTCTCCGGCACGTAGGGCGGGTTGGTCACGAGGAGGTCTACGGTCCCATTCCAGTCCGCCAAGGTTTCGCCGGCAGTGGCGTCGGCCTGGATAACCTCTACCCCGGTGTTATGGGTATTGGCTTGAGTGTAGGCCAAGGCGGCGTCGGCAAGCTCCACTGCCTTCACCTGCGCATCAGGTAGATAGTGGTGGAGGTAGAGCGCCAACGCGCCCGTGCCGGTGCACAAATCAACCAGCCGCGGGCCTTCGGCATTGCGCACCGCCCAGTCCGCCATAACCTCGGTTTCCGGCCGCGGGATAAACACGCCCGGGCCCACCTTGAGCTCCAGCGGGCCGAACCAGGCGCTGCCTAGTACGTACTGCAAAGGCTCGCGGGCCTCCCGGCGGCGCAGCAGTGCATCAAAGGCCACGTCGAAGCCGGGCATAGGAGACTGATCGAGCGGGATATCCATGTGGCCGCAGTGGATTAGGTGCGCGGCCATGATGCGTGCATCCCATTCAGGGCTGGCCACCCCGGCAGCACGAAGGCGCTGCACCCCGCGGCGCAGCGCCCGTCCATACGTGTTATCCACGCTGAGTTACCCCTCGGCCTCGAGGCGCTCAGCGCGCTCTTGGTCCTGCAGGGCCTTAATAAGGTCATGCATGTCACCGTTCAACACGGAATCCAAGTTATTAGCCTTGTAACCAATGCGGTGATCCGTAATGCGGTTTTCCGGCCAGTTATAGGTGCGGATGCGCTCGGAACGGTCCATGGTGCGCACCTGAGAGGCGCGCTGCTCGCCGGCCTCAGCCTCGCGCGCCTCGCGCTCCATTTGATCCAGACGGGCCTGCAGAACCTGCAGCGCACGCGCCTTATTCTGAATCTGGGAACGCTCCTTCTGGCAGGTCACGATAAGCCCAGTAGGCAGGTGGGTAATACGCACCGCGGAGTCGGTGGTGTTCACGCCCTGACCGCCCTTACCGGAAGAACGGTAGACATCGACGCGAATATCCTTGTCATCGATATTGACGGACTCGACCTCTTCCGGCTCCGGATAGACCAGCACGCCGGCGGCAGAGGTCTGAATGCGACCCTGGGACTCGGTAACCGGAACACGCTGCACGCGGTGCACGCCGCCCTCAAACTTGAATACGGACCAGGCTCCATCGCGCGACGGGGACTTGGAGCGGAAGGAAATGGTCATATCCTTCACACCGCCCAAATCGGACTCATTGAGGCCCAAGACCTCCCAATTAAAGCCCGTCTTGTCCGCATAACGCTCGTACATGCGGGCCAAGTCGCCGGCAAAGAGGGCCGCTTCTTCGCCGCCCGCGCCGGCCTTGATTTCCATAATGATGTCCTCGGAATCCTGCTCATCGCGCGGCGCGAGCAGGTCAGCGAGCTTTTCTTCCAAGCTCTCCACAGACTTTTCTAGGCGGTCCGCTTCCTCCTGGAAGTCATGGTCCTCATAGGCCATCTCCTTGGCATCAGCGAGATCCTCACGCGCCTGGGTAAGCTCATCATTGACCATGATGATGGGGCGCAGTTCCGCGTAGCGCTTGGAGAGCTTGCGGAATTGCTTCTGGTCGCCGGCTACTTCCGGATCGGCCATCTGCATCTCAATGCCTTGGTACTCGGACACGATGTCATCAACGAGCGAAACCTGATTAGACATAATCTTCTTCATCCTTATCCGCAGCCATCGGGGCCGAGGAGGCCACCTGCATCAAGAACTCGCCATTGGAGCGGGTCTTCTTCAGCTGCTTAATGAGCAGGTCAATGGCCTGGTGGGAGTCCAGGGCGGAGAGGATGCGACGCAGCTTGGTCATGATGCGTGCTTCCTCTGGAACGAGCAACAGCTCGTCCTTACGAGTACCGGACGGGTTGACGTCCACAGCTGGGAAGACGCGACGCTCAGAGATGCCACGGTCCAGCTTCAGTTCGGCGTTGCCTGTGCCCTTGAATTCCTCGAAGATGACGGTATCGCCGGTAGAACCGGTCTCCACCATGGCGGTGGCGATAATCGTCAGCGAACCACCCTCTTCGATATTGCGGGCGGCACCCAGGAAACGCTTTGGCGGGTAGAGCGCATTGGAGTCCACACCGCCGGAGAGAATGCGGCCAGAAGCCGGGGAGGAATTGTTATAAGCGCGGCCGAGGCGGGTAATGGAATCCAGCAAGACCACGACGTCCTTGCCCTGCTCCACCAGGCGCTTGGCGCGCTCGATAGCCAGCTCCGCCACGGAGGTGTGCTCTGATGGCGGGCGGTCAAAGGTGGAGGCAATTACCTCACCGTTGACGGATCGTTGCATGTCCGTAACCTCCTCAGGGCGCTCGTCTACGAGGACGACCATGAGGTAGCACTCCGGGTTATTGGTAGAAATCGCGTTGGCGATATTCTGCAGAATCGTCGTCTTGCCGGCCTTTGGCGGGGAGACGATAAGCGCGCGCTGGCCCTTACCAATCGGCATGATGAGGTCAATGACGCGGGTGGTGAGGATCTTCGGATCCGTTTCCAAACGCAGGCGCTTATTCGGGTACAGCGGGGTCAGCTTATTAAAGTGCGGGCGCTGCCTTGCGCCTTCCGGATCAATGCCGTTGACGGTATCGACCTGTACCAGCTGGTTGTACTTGCGGCGGTTGCGGCCATTGCCGTGCGTATGCGTCGGGCCGGAAACCTTGACCTGACCGGTAATGGCGTCACCAGAGCGCAGGCCTAGGCGGCGGACGATACCGTTGTTCACAAAGACGTCGGAAGCCGCGGCGCGGTAGCCCGTGGTGCGCAGGAAAGCGACATTATTGTCTACGACGTCCAAGATGCCGCCGACAGCCTGCAGCTCATCGCCCTCGCGGACCTGCAAATCATTGCCGCCATTATTGTCATTATTATTTCCGCGGCCGCGGCGGTTGCGGCGGTTGCGGCGCCCACGGCGATTGCCGCGCTCGTGGTTATTGTTGTCTTCGTGGCGGTTGCCGCGCTGCTTATTATCGCCGCGGTCATTCTTCTCGCCCTGATTATCGGAGCCATCCTGAGAGTTATTGTCGCGGTTATCCTTAGCGCCGCCCTGCTCCTCGTTGCGGTTGCGCTCCTCGCGCTCTTGCCGTTCTTGGCGCTCCTGACGCTCTTGGCGGCGGGCCCGGTTGCGGCGAGCGCGGCGGGCCTGGGAGCGCGATTCATAGCGCTGGTCCTCGCCAGAGCTCTGCTGGCGGTTATCCTGCTTCTCGCCGGATTCTTCCTGCTTTTCCGCCTTCTGCGGCGCATCTTCCTGCGCCTTTTTGCGCGGCTTATCTGCTTTCTCAGGCTTCTCCGCCTTTTCTACCTGAACGGCCTTTTCCACCTTGGCCTTGGCCTTAGGCGGAACCTGTCCGGTCTTGATGGCGGTGATGAGATCCCCCTTGCGCAGGGCAGAGACACCACGTAGGCCGCGCTCTGCGGCCATTTTGCGCAATTCCGGCAGCTTCAGGGATGCAAGATCCTGTGCTGCGGTGTTGTCCGTTTCGCTCACGGATATCCTTTCGTTGCTTGACCAGGTCCGATTATGCGGGAGCCGCCGCAGCCTATGCTCGCGGCGTTGCACTGGAAGCCAATGTGTATTTTTCTAGGACTTCTCGCCCTCGTGCCAAGGCGCATGCGCGTCCTGCCGGGCAATAAGTATGAGGCCTCTTCCGTGTCCTTGTGGAGACTTCGCACAGCGAGTGCACGAACCGGAAGAAATCAAGAAACGACTGCGGGCAAAAATACTTCTCTGGGCCCGAATGCATAGGAAAGGGGAGCTAAAACTTTCCGGTTTCCTACCAGTCGCGAACAAGTATAACGCATAGGGAGCAACGCCCGCACCATGACACCGCTACAGTAGAGGCATGCTTTCCACGATGATGGATATCCCCCTGTCCCTGACCCGCATTTTGGAATACGGTGCCTCGGTACACGGGGACACCACGGTTACCACCTGGCACGGTGAGGGCACCGGCTCAGAATTCGATCCGGCCGAGGAAGTTACCTTCCGCGATATCGCTGCCCGCGCCGCCGCGTTCGCCCACGCCATTCACGATGAATTGGGTATCACCAGCGATGAGCGCGTGGGCAGCTTTATGTGGAATTGCGCCGAGCACTTGGAGGTAATGTTCGGCACCGCCTGCAAGGGCGCGATTTTTGCCCCGCTGAATAAGCAGCTGATGAATGACCAGATCCGCCACATTATTAACCATGCGGAAATCTCCGCCATCGTGTGCGATCCCCGCTTGGCGCAGCAGCTAGGCAAGGTGCTCGTGGGCACCGACTCCGTGGGAAGCGTCATCATCACCGGCGCCCAACCAGCGCGGCAGTTTGCTCACCTTTTCCCCCGCGGGGTTGAGGTGTATTCCTATGAGGCTCTTATCGACGGCCGCTCTACCGTCTATGACTGGCCCGAACTAGATGAGCGCACGGCCGCGGCGCTGTGCTATTCCACGGGCACCACGGGCGCGCCCAAGGGAGTGCTGTATTCACACCGGTCTCTCTATTTGGAGGCCATGCAGCTGCGTTCCTCAGACTCGCTGTGCATTACCCACGGCGAGACCTTCCTGTGCTGCATTCCTATCTGCCACGTGCTCAGCTGGGGCGTTCCCTTCACCTGTTTCATGACGGGCACCCCGCTGGTGCTTCCCGACGCCGATGTGTCCGCCCCCACCCTAGCCAAAGCCATCGCCGCTACCTCTCCGCGCGTGGCACACGGCGTGCCTACCATCTGGATTCAGCTCTTTGTCCACTACATGCACCATCCACCAGAGCGCATGACGCTCACCGAGATCTACGCCGGCGGCTCCCCCGTCCCGCCGACGCTGATCAAGATGTGGGAGGAGCGCTACGGCGTCGATGTGGTCCACGTGTGGGGCATGGTGGAAACCTCCACCGTAGGCAGCGTTGCCCGCCCGCCCCAGGGCGCCTCCGGCGATACCCGCTGGGCCTACCGCGTATCCCAAGGCCGCATCCCCGCCTCACTGGAATACCGCGTAGTCAACGACGGGCAAGTCGTCGCTCGCACCGACCGCAATGCCGGCGAGCTGCAGGTGCGCGGTAACCTGGTCACCGGTTCCTACTACCACTCGCCCACCGCTGAGCCGGGCGAAATCGCCTCCGAATTCCGCGGCAAACAAGTCGAGGCCGCGGAGGATAAGTTCACCGCCGATGGCTGGCTGCGCACTGGCGACGTCGGCTCTGTTACCAAGGACGGCTTCCTTACCGTGGAGGACCGCGCCCGCGATGTCATTCGCTCCGGCGGCGAATGGATCTATTCCGTGCAGCTAGAAAACCTCATCATGTCCGACGAGCTTGTCGTCGAGGCCGCCGTCATTGGCTACCCCGATAAGCAATGGGTCGAGCGCCCACTCGCCGTCACCGTATTGGCCGAGGGCGCCTCACCCACCATCGAGACTGCGGAGCGCCTGCGCGCCAGCATGCGCAAGGAACTGCCGAGCTGGATGCTGCCGGAGTATTGGACCTTTGTGAAGTCCATCGATAAGACATCCGTGGGCAAATTCGATAAGAAAGATTTGCGCGCCCACCTGGCAGAGGGCGAGTACAACATCATCCGGCTCAAGGGCCCGGGTGAATCCCAGCGGCTCGACGTCACCGGCGCCGCCGATTTAAGCCGGGAAAACTAGGAATAAATTCGCGTCAGTCGCCGTTGCAGCTTGGTGTACCTCGTCCCCTCTCTTAGACTGGCACCAATGACCTCTTCCTCCCAGCAGCCCGTGGTTTCCTTGCCCCTGCCTACCGTAGGCCGAGCGAAACCGCCGGCGGATCTACCTGCACCGGCCGCTGATGGCACGCGCGCACTGCTGGATCGCTATGGACGCCAAGCCCGTGACCTGCGCGTCTCCCTCACGGATCGCTGCAACCTGCGTTGCACCTATTGCATGCCGGCCGAAGGTTTGGAGTGGATGCCCACAGAGCAAACCTTGAGCGATGAGGAAACCATCCGGCTGATCCGCATAGGCGTCGGCAAGCTGGGCATCCGCCAAGTGCGCTTTACCGGCGGCGAGCCCCTGCTACGCAAGTCGCTGGAGAAGATTATTACCGCGACCAAGGAGCTGCGCACCGACCAGGGTCGCGCCCCGTCCACCGCGCTGACCACCAACGGGCTTGGCCTAGAAAAGCGCGCCGGCGCCCTCGCCGCGGCCGGGCTCGACCGCATCAATATCTCGCTCGACACCATCGACCGCGAGCGCTACGCCGCGCTCACCCGCCGCGACCGGCTCGACCATGTGTTGCAGGCCATCGCCGCCGCGGACGCCGCGGGCCTGCACCCCATCAAGATCAACGCCGTGGTCATGCCCGGGGTCAACGAAGAAGACATCGTTCCGCTGGCGGACTATGCCGTCCACCACGGCGCCCAGCTTCGCTTCATCGAGCAGATGCCGCTCGGGCCCCGCGAGCAGTGGCGCCGCGAGGACATGGTCACGGCCGAAGATATCCTCGCCCGACTGCGCACCCACTTTTCCATGACGCCGGCACGCGAACCACGCGGTTCCGCCCCCGCCGCCTTGTGGGAGGTCAGTGCTCCGGATGGCACGCACGGCACGCTGGGCATCATTGCCTCGGTCACCCACCCCTTCTGCGGCGATTGCGACCGCACCCGCCTTACTACCGACGGCGCCATTCGCAATTGCCTCTTTGGCAATTCCGAAACCCCGCTGCGGGACCTGCTGCGCTCCGGCGCGAGCGATGCAGAGATCATGGAGGCTTGGGCCGGGGAAATGTGGACCAAAAAGCCCGGTCACGGCATTGATGACGAGGGCTTTCTCCAACCAGACCGTCCGATGTCCGCCATTGGCGGCTAACCTGAGTCTTATGTCCACGCCCCGCAGCATCTCCGCGCACCTCGATGCCGTCCTCGCGCTGGCTTCCACCCCACCGGCCGAGTCCGCGCCCGTCGACGCCTCCCTCAGCGGCCGCGTCCTCGCCGCCGACGCCACCGCGCGCTTCCCTGTGCCGCCCCATGCCAATTCGGCGATGGATGGCTTCCTCGTCCATGCCGCGGATCTTTCCTCCCCCGCACCATGGACCCTTCCCGTCGCCGGCGATGTACCAGCCGGCGCAGCTCCCATCGATGTGCCCGTCGGCCACGCCGTTCGCATCATGACCGGTGCCCCCGTGGCCGATACCGCAGGAATGCTCGTCGTTCCCGTGGAGAACACCACCACCCCGGCCGGCCCGGTAGCACTTCCGGACGAGGTCACCATCACGGAGGCCCCCACCAAGTCGCATATCCGTCCCGCCGGCGAGGACATCCAGCCCGGCGCGCCAGTCGCCACCGTCGGCACGCTTATCGATGCCGCCGTCATTGCCGCGCTCACCTCCGCCGGCGTGTATTCCGTCTCGATCTTCCGCCGCCCACGCATCGCGGTCATTTCTTCCGGCGAAGAACTCGTCTCTTCCCCCGCGCAGCTCGCCCCCGGCCAACTACCGGATTCCAATGGCCCGATGCTCGCTGCCCTTGCAGGTGCAAACGCACACGTCCACGTGGGTGATGCCCCTGCGGACCTCGCCTCTGCGCTAGATGAACTAGCCCCCTCCCACGACCTCATCATCACCTCAGGTGGCGTATCCGCCGGCGCCTTCGACGTTGTCCACACCGTACTCGGGCGCACGGATTCCGCGTGGTTCGGGCACGTCGATCAGCGCCCGGGTGCCCCGCAGGGCTACTCGCTGTGGAATGACACCCCGGTGCTGTGCTTGCCCGGCAACCCCGTAGCGGCCTTCGTCGATTTCCAGCTCTATGCCCGGCCACTTATCGCCGCACTGTCCGGACACCCCGCGCCACGCCAGCGGGTCAACCTGCCCGCCCGGGTGGATTCGCCCCTTCCCGCCTCCCGCGGACGGCCGACCATTGTTCCCGTCACCGTAGACTTTCAGGCAGCGCCCGCCATCACCTCGCACCTGCCCCACGGCAGTCACCGCATCGTGTCGCTGGCCGGCACCAATGGCTTTTGCCTCATTGACTCCGAGCCGCCGGCCATGGGCGAGGACATCACCGTTTATCTGTATTAAGGAGTAACCATGGAATTTACCCACCTGAACTCTGACGGCGCCGCCTACATGGTCGACGTCACCGAGAAGCAGCCCACGGTGCGCACCGCCACCGCTGAGGGCGAGGTAGCCTGTTCCCCGGAAGTCATGACCGCCTTGCGCGATGGCACCGTGCCCAAGGGCGATGTCCTCGCCGTTGCCCGCATCGCCGGCATTTCGGCCGCCAAGAAGGTTCCCGAGCTACTTCCCTTGGCACACACCATCGGCGTACACGGCTGCGCAGTCGAGCTCACGCTTGCCGACGACCACGTGTCCATCTCCGCCACCGTCCGCACCGCCGACCGCACCGGCGTGGAAATGGAGGCTCTGACGGCCGTGAACGTTTCCGCGCTCGCCATCATCGACATGGTCAAAGGCGTGGACCGCTCCGCGTATATCCGCCGCTGCGGAATCGTAGCGAAATCCGGCGGCCGTTCCGGGGACTGGTCCCGCACCCTCCCGGAGTCCTAATGCTCGGCGCGGTCATCCTCGCCGGCGGCCACGGCAGGCGCATGGGCGGCGCCGATAAGGCCTCCCTTTTTTTCCACGGCACGCGCTTTATCGACCGCCTGCTCGCCCAGCTTCCCTACGGCACCCCGACCGTGGCTGTCTCCCCGCATCGCCTCGGCGTGCCCCAGGTGTGCGAGTCACCGCTCTACGGTGGTCCTGTCGCCGGCATCGCGGCCGGCGCCCAGGCGTTATCCCACTGCTCCGAGCTCGCCCTCTTCGCCGTGGATGCCCCCGATTCGCCGCTACTGCTTCCCCGTCTGCGCTCGACCCTCGCCTCCTCCACGGCCGATGCCGTACTCACCCGCGCCGCCGACGGCTACCTCCAGCCGCTGTGTTCCCTCTGGCGCGCTCCCGCGCTCCAAGCTCAGCTCGATTCCCTTCCTACGGCTCGGAACGTCTCCGTCCGTCGCCTCATCCATGGCGCCAACTTCATCGAGATTCCCGGCACCGGCGCCGAACGCGACTACGACACCCGTTCGGAGCTGCGCGAGCTTCCTGCGTTCACTCCCCACACCGCCCTTCGCGCTCACCGGCAGCCGCTGACCTAACCAACCGCCTCCGCCCGTGAGCGCCAAGGGACGAGCGGCTACCTCCCAACCCTTCGCGCTCACTGAGAGCCGCAGCAAGCGCGAAATCGCCGCCTCCGTGAGCGCGAAGGGTGGACGATCTCGCGTCAATACAGAAACCCGCCCTTCGCGCTCACGGTGGGCACCAAATGTGACCACGAACGGTCGCTGGTGAGCGCAAAGGGCGGGAGGGGCCGAACCGCGGGAGGGCTACTCGGTGACGATGAACTTGCCGTGCTGGCCCTTCTCCGCGTTAGTCATGATGTGATTGACAAAGGAATAAGTACCGGGCTCGTTGAAGGTCATCTCGACGAATCCTCCTTGCGCCGGGAGGAGGTCCAGGGCTTGCGAGCCGGTCGAGTCCTCATTCTTGATGAGGTAGGCGCCTTCCTTGTAGGCGGTATCGAATTGCTCGCCCACAGCGTGGAAGCTCAGCGGCTGGTCGGGGCCTAAGTTGGTCAACCACAAGCGGACGGTATCGCCTACCTTGGCTTTGATGGGCTCTGCGTCATATTGGCCAGGGTAGTAATTGAAGGCCATCAGGTCGAAGCGGCCGTCGGCAACGCGCTGGGCATCGGCGCCGGTGGATTCCTCGCCCAGGAAGACATCGGTAGCCATGAAGTTATACTCCGCGTCAGCGGGCTTGAGGTTCGGCGGATCGATGATGACATTGCCGGCCATGCCGTTGGCGATGTGAAGGGACATGGGCATCGTGGAGCAGTGATACATCCAGATGCCGGAGCGGTTCGCGGTGAACTTGTAGGTCAATTCCTCGCCCGGCTGGATGGATTTCATGGTCTTATCTGGGTTGACCTCGCCGGCGTGGAAGTCAATGGAGTGGGCCATGGAGCCCTCGTTCTTGATGGTGATTTCGAACTTATCGCCCACCTTGCCACGCAGGGTGGGCCCCGGGGCTTGGCCGTTGAAGAGCCAACGCATCTGCTTGATGCCGGGGGCGACCTCCACGACTTCCTCGGTCATCGTCCAGGTCTCTTTGTGCGTCTTCGTCTCAGCGGCCGGCTGCAAGGTGGCGTCAAAGGCGGAAAAATCGTCGCGCTGTGCGCCGAGTTCGGCGGCAGTTGGCACGTCTACGTGCGGATTGCTAGCTGAGGACACCGCATGGTCATGTCCCGCAGCGGCGCCGCCTCCCACGTTGACCTGGAAGGTCATGCCCTGCATCTTGTGGCCGGCGATGGTGCAATAGCCTTCCTCGGAGGAGTCGATGACTCCGGCGTCGAGTTGGACGGTCTCGCCGGGGTCAACGCGGCCGGTTTCGGCGTCGCCAATCTTAAGGTCATGGACTTGGTCGCCGGAGTTGGTGAAGTTGACCACCAGGTGGGTGCCGGGCTCGATGTCGATGGACGAGGGGGTAAAGGCCATACCATCCACGCCCACGTCAATGGTCTGCGTTTCGCCAGAGGATACCGGTGCGGCAGACTCCGTGCCCTTGCCGGTGGAATTGACCACCGCGAGCGCGATGACCGCCGCCAGCGCTATGCCGATGAGCAGCCACGAGGCCCACGATGAATCCTTCGGCGCGGGTTTTTCCGCAGGTTGTGAGGAAGAAACGCTCAGCATTTAACTCTCCAGTCTTTTCTGTAGGTAGATGGCTCGGCCAACGGCAATAACGTTGGTGGCAAGGCCTATCCCCATCATGATAAGCCCGGCCACGGTAGCGCCTAGCAATGTCAGCAGTCCGCCCACGTTGATGAGCAGCAGACGGGCGTAGCCGGTGCGCTCGGTGGTATCAGGACGTGCGCCGGTAAGGATGGGTAACAAGTGGTGAAGGACTCCGGTGACCAACTGCAAGAGGCCGGCACCGAGGAAGGCGGGCAGCAAAACCAGCGTGATGGTGCGCGGGTAAGCGCCCACCGCTGCGGAAATGGCGTCGCCGGCACACAGCGCCAACATCCACAGCAGTCCGGCGATAACAGCCACGGTGGCGGTGGTCAGCCGCGGCGAGCGGCCCATGACGGTGGCAAGCACCGGCTGGATGACGAGCACCGCCGCGAGGACCACGAGCAGTTGCGCCACGCCTGCGACGCGGGTAAGGCCCACCGCGTATAGCGCCATCGCCAAGGACAAGCCAACGCAGTGCACGATGAGTGCGCGAGTACACCGCGCGCGAGCAGTGGGTGAAATCGCGGTCGCCGATAGTGTGGGGAGCAACGTGACCACCGTGCCGATGACGGTAAGCCACGCGAAGCCCCAGATCATGCCGCGCGAATGGGCACCGACGAGGAGGGAATACTCGCCTACCCCATTACCGCTGAGGATGACAAGCACCACGGAGGCAATCATGAACACGGCCGCCGCGATATAAAAAGGCACGGTCACGGCAAAAGAACCAGACAGTGAGCCGCGTAGGCGCCGCGCGACGAACCACAGGTGCCAGGTGAGGGCGGCGATGATGAGGGCAGAGGCGGCGTCGGCAAGCGGGCCCCAGTCATACCCCGCCCTATCAATGAGCAGCAGGATTAGCCCGAGCTGCACTAGGCCCACGCGACTGCCGACGCCCCGATAGTCCCCACCCGCAGTCCGGGTCAACGCCTCAGTGAAATGGGTGGAAAAGACGATGATCGCCGTGGTCAGAGCGCCAATGGTAAAGGGGTGGATGATATCCCACCACACCACAGGAGCGCCCAAGGATGCGGCAATGAGAACGCCGAGGCCAATAAAGATCCACAGGCCAATAATGGCGGCGCTCAGGGTATGCCAACGGCCGCGCGCGGCCAGGGACACGTCATGAATGCGCACGTCGCGCCTCCTTTCCGGTCAAGGCAATGCCACAAGCGAGAAAAACTAACACCGCGATTATCGTAACCACCCCGCCGGTGTAGAGGGCAGTGGTGTGCTCGACGCAATCGGCAAGAATGCGCAATGCGAGGCCGCCATGTAAGAGCACCACCGGCACATAGAGCACCGGGTGATACGGCAATCGGCGGCGGATAACGGAGGTGAAGATGATAGGAGCGTGCGCGAAAATCATGGACATGACAAAGCCCAAGAAGATGGCATGCACTGAGGCATCATAGGCAAAGCCGGTGGACTGTCCGTGCAGCAGCCAGAGGTAGCCGCCTAGAGCGAGCCAGCCGTAGCCGGCCAACATGCACGCCGCCGAGTAGCGCGGCAGGCCGTGAGAGCGCACCAGATTCTTGGCCACGTCTACCCGCGCGGTGGCCGCTGCGATGGCGATGAGCACCAAGCCCATGGCGCGATAGCCCACTGCAGGGGCAAGCACGTAGATGACGCTGGCCGCCGCCAGCCCCAGAACTAGGAGGGTCAGGTGGTTTTCGGCGCGGGTTCCGGCCATGGTGACGCGCGCTAGTTCCATGCGCTCGCCGATGATGGTGGCCACGGCGTAGAGGACACACAACGGCATCGCCGCAGCGAACCCCGGGCCCATGGCCCACAGTGCAGCGGCTGATACTCCCCCGATAACGCCTGCTGCCTGCACCAGGATCGCGAGGCTCGCCTGGCGGCGATAGATGGTGGCGTAAATGAAGCCAAGCACAAGGAAGCTGACGGCAAAACACACTGCGGGGACCGCTCGCGGCAGGCCGGCGAGAATGCCCAGCACGCCGGCAACGTGGCATACGGGCCCGGCCCATGCCCACGAGGTGCGCACAGCGACGGTGCGCTCCAGTCCGATGGCTCCGCCCACGAAGCCGAAGACCATGAGCGGTCCGTGGTCGGCGGCAAAGGACGCGCCGGGGGTGGCGGTCAACCCCAAAAGAGTGGCGCCCGCAGCTAGGCCTACCAGCAGCGATAGGCCTGCGAAGGCGAGGAAGATGAAGCGATGCGCCACGCTATTATTTTGCACGGGTTTTATCGTACTAATATTGCTAGCAGAGCGAAACTCGCCCCCTTAAGAAAGGACCACTCGCAATGCAACTGCCCATTTCCGATGCCAATAAGCCGCACTCCATCCCTACTCTGAACGCCTCCGAAATTCCGCACGCCGTTCGCCACGGCGCCATCCATGGCGCGCTGGGCACCCTCAACGTGGGCGAATCCATGATCCTCATCGCTCCGCATAATCCAGTTCCACTGCTCAAGGAAGTCGAGGCTCGCGAGGAAAAATTCGAGCTGGACTACCTCAAGGAAGAAGAAAACGACTTCCACATCAAGTTCACCCGCGTGAGCTAAACCTTCGCGGGGCGGAGGGCTATCCTGGATAGGTCACACTACCGCTGTAGAAGGAGCCCTCCGCAGATGAAGAAGAGCGCCGCCGCACTCCTCGCCGCCATCGCATTCGCCCTTACATCCTGCGCTCCCCCAACGTCAACGACCTCCGCCCAGGACGCGGATGCTCCTACGCTTAATGTCTTGGCGGCGTCCTCCACCCGCGTCATCAATGAGAAACTCACTCAACGCGCAGGCCAGCTCGAGCCGCCAGTGAATCTGAGCTTTGACAATGGCGGCTCCTCCGATCTCGTGAGCAAGCTGCGCGAGGGCGCCCCGGCCGATCTTCTCCTCACGGCATCAAAGAAGACCATGGATAAGGCGGTCCAGGATGGCACGGTTACCGCGCCCGAAGTGCTTGCCACCAATGTCATGGTCATGGTCGTACCCAAGGGCAACCCGGCAGGAATCCAGTCAGTGGAGGATCTTCCCCACTCCGATCACTTCGTGCTGTGCGATCCCCACGTTCCCTGCGGCGATATTTCCTCCCAGATCATCGACGATAAGCGCCTTGACGTCCATCCTTCCTCCCAAGAGCGCCAGGTAGCAGACGTGTTAGGAAAGGTAGCCTCGGGCGAGGCGGATGCTGGGTGGGTCTATTCCACCGATGCCACCGCGGCCGGCGACGATGTCGAGGTGATTGACATTCCCGGCGCGGAGAAATTCACTAACCAGATTATGGGCGCCGTGACCGCGGAAGCATCCCACCCTGACCAGGCTCGCGCGGTGCTCGATATCTTGAGCGGCGACTTTGCTTCCACCTGGCGCGACCGCGGCTTCACCCCGGCGGAGTAGGCTATGTCCGCACCCCAGCCCATTCGCCCCAAAGCCCCGCTTCTTATCGGCCTCATTGGCCTCATTGCGGTAGCCACCATCATCGTCCCCGTTGCCGCCCTTGGCCGGCGCGTGCCGTGGGAGCGCATCGGCGACTACCTCGCGCGTGACGAGATCCGAGACATGCTACTCATCTCAGTGGCAGCCGCCTTCCAATCCATGGTCCTTGCGCTCGTGCTGGGTTTGGGGCTGGCCCTGTGGGTGCAGCAGCTCGGCCGCGGCAGCGCCGTAGTACGCCTCTTGGTCTACCTCCCTCTGGCCATGCCACCGGTGGTGGGCGGCTTGGCACTTACCGCAGCTTTCGGCCGGAAGGGGTATCTGGCCCCGCTTCTCGACGCCCTGGGTATCCACTTCGCTTTCGCCTTCCCCGGAGTCGTTATGGCACAGACTTTTGTGGCGCTGCCCTTTGTGGTGGTGGCGGTCGATTCGGCGCTGCGCCAGCTAGACCAGGAAATCCTCGCCTCTGCTCGCGGCGTGGGCTTGGGCCGGTGGGAAGTCCTGGGCAAAATCACCCTGCCGTCCATCGCCCCGGCTTTGGCTACGGGCGCAGTCTTGGCCTTCGCGCGTTCGCTGGGCGAATTTGGCACGACCCTAACCTTCGCCGGCTCGCAGCCGGGGGTTACCCGCACCATGCCGCTAGGCATTTACTTAGAGCGCGAGGTCGATGCGGATGGCGCGTACGTGCTTTCCGCGCTGCTTATCGGGTTGGCCTTAGCCTGCCTGGCGCTGGCAGGCTTGCCTGTCCTGCGGCGGAGGCACTACCAACCGCGGGCGCGGAAGTTGCACACCTTCGACGCCGACAAGCTGCGCGAGCTCACCCGACCCGCTGAGGTTCCGGCCGTCTCCGTGAAGGTCGATGGGGTGCGCACGGATTTTTCTCCGCGTGCCATTACAGCCGTAGTGGGCCCGAATGGTTCCGGCAAGACGACCTTGATGGGGCGCATTGCTGGGCGTCTGAGCGGCGGTGAGGTCTCCCCGGAGGGCGCCGACGTTGTCTTGCTCACCCAGCGGCCGGGGTTGCCGCCGCGCTCGACGGCCGTGGAGGCGGTGGCCATGGTCACCCGCGATAAGGTACGTGCGCAGGAGCTCCTGGCGGCAGCGGGATTGCACGAGCTTGCCGACGTCCCCGTTCCCGCCCTCTCCGGCGGCCAAGCCGCCCACGTGGCGCTGGTGCGCGCGCTAGCCGCACGGCCGGCGGTGTTGATTGTGGACGAGCCCCTTGCCGCAGTCGACGTGAAATCGGCCGAGAGGTGGCGCCGCTTCTTGCACGCGGCCCGCGCAGACCGCACCACGCTGCTTGTGACCCATGATGCGCTCGACATTGCGAACCTGGCGCGGGACATGCTGGTCATGGAATCCGGCCAAGTGCGGGCGCACGGCGCAACCGCGCGTCTGCTTGAAGCACCGCCGACAGGCTTCGTTGCGGCGCTGGCGGGTCTTAACCGCCTCGAGGGCACCGTAACCGAGATCGGCGCGTCCGCGGTAGAAGTTGCGTGCGGCGATATTGCTGTTTTGGCAACTACCGAACATGCGCCTCTTGCGCCCGGCCAGAAGGTGGCGGTGACCTTTGACCCGCATGCGGCTACAATTGGCGCCGCGCAGGAGACGTGCAATCAGTGGACGGTGCGAGTCCTTGCAGTCGAGGCCACCAGTCTCGCGGCGATGCAGCTGCGCGTTGATCTGGGCGGCCAAGAGGCGTGCGTACCGATAAACCGCGAGTTCGCTTTAGACGTTGGGGTGGGTAACATCGTATCCTTAACAGTGTCTAAAGCAAACGTTTTTGTCCACCCCAACTAATATTTCTGTTTTCGCAGACCCCAAGGCGGATTTTCACCATGCCTGATTCACTTCCTCGGCCCACCACCGAACTCTTTCCGGAGGCCCTCAACCTCTCGCCCAAGCAGCGCGAGGTGCTCACCGCTGTGCAGCGCCACCCCGAAGGCGCCAAGGCCGGCACCGTCGCCGAGGAACTAGGCATGCACGTCAACACCGCCCGCGGACACATCGATGAGCTGGTCAGCGCTGGGGCCGTCAACGTAGTCTCCGCGCCGAGTAAGGGCCGCGGGCGCCCCTCCCTCATCTTCCAAGCCCGCGTACCGGATAATAAAGCGGTGGCAGAGGAATACATCACCTTGGTGGAAGTGCTGACCACGATGCTGGCGGATAAGGAAGAGCTTGATGACGCCGCCTCGACCAAGGCCCTCGAGATCGGGCGACGCTGGGCACGCGCCGCAGGTGCCGACGCCTCCGATGGCGCGCTCGATACGCTCTTTGCCACCCTGCGCGATATGGGCTTTGATCCTGCCACCAAGCCTGATTCAACCGACATCGAGCTCCATGCCTGCCCGTTTGTTTCTTCGGGACTTGAGCCTTCGCCGTTTTTGTGCGCGGTACACGCTGGCTTCCTGCAAGAATCCAGCGATGATGCCACCTCGATTACCTTGGTGCCGCGCCAGCATCCCAACGTGTGCCGGCTAAAGATTAAGCCTGCGTAAGCTCCACCCTGACGGGGCCGGCGACGGTGAGATCGATGACGCGGAGGTTGTGCTCGCGGGCGTCGGCAAGAATGCCCTCATCGATGTCGTCGGTGTGCAGCACCATCACGGTGGGACCGGCGCCGGATAGGTAGGCCGCATAGCCGCGATTGCGCAGGCGGTTCACCCACTCCGCGGTCACGGGAAGCACATCCGCGCGGTACGGCTGATGCAGGCGATCGCGGGTTCCCTCCCACAGGAGATCCGGGTAGTTCTGCAACGCCGCCACCTGCACCGCGGTGCGCGAGACGTTGAACGCCGCATCCGAATGCGTCACGTGCGACGGCAGGACGCGGCGCACCGCTTGGGTGGAGGCGTGGAAATCTGGCACGAGCGCGGTGGCGCGGATATCTTCGTGCACCTTGATGGACGCGGCGCGGTAGTCCGGCAAAGAATGGCCGTCGACGGGGACATTTGTCCACGACACCACGGCGTCGCCCAACACGGAGGCGGCGGCATTATCGGGATGGCCCTCAAAGGCGGAAGAAAGCTGCACCACCTGCTCCTGGGTCAGGGGGCTTCCCGCCAGCGCATTGCCGGCGGCCACGCCTGCCACTGCGGCGGAAGCGGAAGAGCCAAGGCCGCGCGACTGCGGGATAGTATTATGCGAAACCACGCGCAGGCCCGGCACGGTGGCGTCGGCTGCCGAAAGCGCGGAGCGAATCGCCTTGACCACCAAATGGGAGCCATCGCGCGGCAGGTCTTCTGCACCCTCGCCGAAAATCTCCACCACAAGGCCCGAGGTGGTGACCTCTACCTCGACCGTGTCATACAGGCTCAGCGCCATGCCCAAGGTGTCATATCCCGGGCCAAGGTTCGCCGTAGAGGCAGGAACGGTCACGATTGCCTTGGTGCCGACTTCAACTTCGATACTCATAGCTGTCCAGTCTATTGCTCTGGGCTAGCTGCCGAGGCGGATTACGGAATGAACAGCCTTGACCTCTTCGAGCTCGCCCAAAGCAGCCACAATGGTATCCAAGGTGGCCTCCTTGGCGGCATGGGTGACCACGATGAGGCGGGCCGTGTCCGCGCCGTCTTCCTGGCGCACGGTGCGCAGGGAAACATCATTGTCAGCGAACACGGCGGAGATGGCGGCCAGCACGCCGGTGCGGTCCTGGACTTCCATATCGATGTGGTAGCGGGTTTCCACCTCACCGAAATCTGCAATAGGCAGGTTGGCATAGGTATTCTCGCCCGGTGCGCGGCCGCCGTGGACGATATTGCGGGCTGCCCCGACGACGTCGCCAAGCACGGCAGACGCCGTAGGATTGCCGCCCGCACCATTGCCGTAGAACATCAAGGAACCTGCGGCCTCTGCCTCAACGAAGATGGCATTATAAGACTCGCTCACGGAAGCCAACGGGTGCTCCTTAGGCACCAAGGTGGGGTGCACTCGGGCATTGACCGCCTCGGAGCCATCGGCACGCTGGAGGCGCTCGCAAATGGCCAGCAACTTGATGGAATAGCCGGCATCATTGGCCGCGGCGATATCCGCGGCGGTGACCTTGGTGATGCCCTCGCAGTGGACGTCCTCAAACTTTACGCGAGTGTGGAAACCCAAAGACGCCATGATGGCGGCCTTAGAGGCGGCGTCATGCCCCTCCACATCCGCGGTGGGATCGGCCTCGGCATAGCCTAGGCGGGTAGCCTCTGCCAGCGCCTCGTCATAGGAAGCGCCCGTGGACTCCATCGCGTCCAGGATAAAGTTGGTGGTGCCATTGACGATGCCGGAGATGCGCTCTACCTGATCGCCGGCCAAGGACCGGCGCAACATGCCTACCACTGGGATGGCAGCGGCCACGGCAGCCTCAAAGTAGAGATCTACACCGGCGCGGTCGGCGGCCTCCGCCAACTCGTCTGCGTGCGCGGCCACTAGGGCCTTGTTGGCGGTCACCACGGACTTTCCCGAATTAAGTGCGGCGAGCACCAGCTCGCGTGGGAAGTCAATACCTCCGATTACCTCAACCACGAGGTCGATATCATCGCGGGCGACAAGCGCCTTGGCGTCATCGGTCAAAAGCTCCTGGGGCACGCCTGGGCGCAGCTTATTCTTACTTTGGATGGCTATGCCGCGAATCTCGGCTGGACCACCGATGCGATGAGCAAAGGCATCAGCATTTTCTCCCAGCAGACGGAAGACCTCAGCACCCACGGTGCCAAAGCCCAGCAGGGCGATGCCAACGGTCTCGCCCTCGCCCTTGCCGGAATGCTTGTGTGCCTGAAGCTCGCTAGTAGATGCAGCCATAATCCGTCTCCATTGTGCGGTTGGGGTAAAGGTGTTGTGCCCGCTAATTGCGGATACAGGACACTATACAGAACAAGCTGTCTACTTTCGCCGTAAATGGGTCTATAAATAGAAAATCCCCCGTCACAGAGCCTGAATTAAATTAGGCGCTGTGACGGGGACCGAGTAGCCGGGCTAGTCCACTTCGAGGGAAAGAAGATCCTCGATAGTCTCGCGGCGCAGCATAGACTTGGTCTCGCCTACGCGCGTGGCGACGACCGCCGGGCGCACCGCACCGTTATAGCGCGAGGACATCATGTACTGGTAGCCGCCAGTCGCCGCAAAGGCGATCAAGTCCCCCGGCTGGATATCATTGGGCAGCTCGCCGTCCTCAAGGAGAATATCGCCGGACTCGCAATGGAAGCCCACCACGCGGGAGGGCACCTCTTCCCCATCGCTAAAGCGGTTGACCACGCGCACGTCATAGGCCGAACCGTAGAGCGCTGGCCGGATATTATCTGACATTCCACCATCGACGGAGATATAGCGACGCAGCGGCAGATCCGACTTGCCAGTTTCTACATCCTTGACGGTACCCACGCGGTAGACGGTCACCGCCGAGCCGGCAACCAAGGAGCGACCGGGCTCAACCAAGAGGAAGGGCGCCTCAATGCCCAGCTCCTCCGCGGTGTGCTTGACCGCGCCGAGCATATCGCCGGCCACGCGCTCGATATCCAGCGCCTCCTCATAGGGCATATACGGAATACCGAAGCCGCCGCCCAGATCGAGCTCTTCCAGCGTCACGCCCAGCTCGGTGTAAATCTGGCGGTACAGCCCCATGACGCGCTCCGCGGCAAGTTTGAAGCCCTCCGCATTAAAGACCTGGGATCCCACGTGGCAGTGCAGGCCGCTCAGGTGCAGGTTGTCCGCCTCCAAGCAACGCTTGGCCGCAGCAAAGGCCGCGCCCGTGGCGAGCGAAATGCCGAACTTTTGGTCCTCATGCGCCGTGGCGATGAATTCGTGCGTATGCGCATCAACACCCGGCTTGACGCGGATCATCACCGGCTGGACCTTGCCGGCCTCGCCCGCAATGCGATTGAGTTCTTCCAGCTCGAGCTCGTTGTCAATGACCACGTGACCCACGCCGGCGTCTACGCACAAACGCAGGTATTCATCGTCCTTATTGTTGCCGTGCGTGGTGATGCGCTCGGCCGGAAACTCTGCGGCCAAGGCAATCTTGAGCTCATTGAGCGAGGCCGCGTCCAAGCACAGGCCTTCCTCATTGACCCAGTTCACGATCTTCTTTGAGATGAAGGCCTTGGAGGCATAGTGCACATGCTCGGGTCCACCGAACGCGCGGGCCATGTCCTGGCAGCGGGACCGGAAGTCATCTTCATCGAAGACATAAAGTGGGGTCTGGAATTCCTCCGCCAAATCCGGCAGCGGAACACCAGCAATGGTTACTACGCCGTCTTCCTCGCGCTTTGCATTGCGCGGCCAGACGTGGGCCGGCAGCTCATTGAAATCCGCCACTTACATCTTCTCCGGGGTGCTTACGCCCACCATGGTCAAGGCATTGGCCAAGACCACGCGGGAGGCTTGCGCCAACGCGAGGCGGGCGCCGTGAATAGGAGCTTCATCCTCGCCCGCCTTGGGCAAGACCTGGCAGGAGTCATAGAAACGGTGGAAGACCGCAGCGAGGTCGTCGGCATAGCGGGCGATGCGGTGCGGCTCGCGCAGCTGCGCGGCTTCTTCCACCACGGCTGGAAACTCGCCCAGGGTGCGGATGAGGTCGCCCTCGCGATCATGGGTGAGCAAGGAGAGATCCGCACTTTCCGAATCGACACCCAGCTCGGCTGCCTTGCGGCCGATGGAGCACAGGCGGGCGTGGCCGTATTGCACGTAATACACCGGATTATCAGAAGACTGGGATTCCCACAGACCCAAATCAATATCGATGCTCTGGTCCACAGAAGAGCGCACCAGCGAGTAACGCGCGGCATCTACGCCAATAGCCGAAACAAGGTCTTCCATGGTGATGACTGTGCCCGCACGCTTGGACATGCGCACCGGCTGGCCATCGCGCAGCAGGTTGACCAGCTGACCGATGAGCACCTCCACCGCATCGGCGTCATAGCCCAGCGCTGCTGCCGCAGCCTTCAGCCGCGGCACGTAGCCGTGATGGTCCGCGCCGAGCATATAGATATTCAAGTCATGACCGCGGTCAAACTTATCGGCCACATAAGCGATATCGCCGGCAATATAGGCCGCATTTCCATCGGACTTCACCACTACGCGGTCCTTGGAGTCGCCATAGTCGGTGGACTTTAGCCACCAGGCATTCTCTGCCTCATACAGATGGCCCTCTGCCTTGAGTTTATCCAAGGCCGTGTCAACGGCACCCGATTCAAAGAGTGAATTCTCGTGGAAGTACACATCGAAATCCACGCCAAACTCGTGCAGGGATTGCTTGATTTGCGCGAACATCATCTCCACGCCATCCGCACGGAAGGCCTCTTGAACCTCATCGGCAGTGCCTTCGAGCGCGGAAGGATTTTTTTCCACCACAGCGGCAGCAATGTCTTGAATATAGGCACCACCATAGCCGTCCTCTGGGGTCGGCTCCCCTTTAGCTGCGGCAACCAAGGATCGGGCAAAACGATCAATCTGGCCGCCGTGGTCGTTGAAGTAATACTCGCGGGTAACCTGCGCGCCGGATGCTTCCAATACGCGGCCGAGAGAATCGCCCACAGCCGCCCAGCGAGTACCGCCCAAGTGAATCGGCCCAGTCGGGTTAGCGGAAACAAACTCCAGGTTGACCTTCTTACCCGCAAAGGAATCGTTAGAGCCGTACTTCGTGCCGGCGCGAAGGATCTGCGCGACGATCTCTCCCTGTGCATCGGCAGCAAGACGAATATTAATAAAGCCTGGGCCGGCAATATCTGCTTCAGAAATGGCCTCATCATCCGCGAGCGCCGCTGCCAACCAGCCGCCCAGCTCGCGCGGGTTTGCGCCGGCCTTCTTGGCCACCTGCAACGCCACGTTGGTGGCGTAGTCGCCGTGCTCAGGATTACGTGGGCGTTCTACGGTTACCGTTTCCGGCAAAACGGAAGAATCAAGCTCATGGCTTTCCATGACCTTAACGGCAGTTTCTTTAATCAATGTGGCCAAATCAGCTGGTGTCATGTCGCACGATTCTAGTGGACTGAAAAGTCAAGTGTGAAAAAGGCCGCGCCAGAATATTCCCCTTTGCAGGACAAACGTTTGATAGCAACTTTTTGCAACATTGATATTGCGAAATAATTGCTGGTCAACAAAGGGACGCATTACGCACGTACTGCTTAAAGGTAGTAGGGTTGTGTCTATCCCCCATGTCAAGAATCTACGAGGAGCACCGTATGCGCATTGCGCTATTTTCCACTTGCATTGGTGACGCCCTTTTCCCGGACGTACAAAAAGCAACGGCATTGGTTCTCTCCCGCTTGGGCCACGAGGTGGTCTTCCCGGAGGAGCAGACCTGCTGCGGCCAGATGCACATCAATACCGGCTACCAGAAGGAAACCCTGGGAATGATCCGCTCTTATGCGGATGCCTTTGCCGATCCCTCCATTGATTATGTCGTCGCGGCCTCCGGCTCCTGCGTCGGCGCCGTTCGCGAGCAGCACGAGCGCATCGCTGACCGATTTGGCAACTCCGCCGACGTCGACGGTGCACGCAAGACCACTCAGAAGACCCTGGATCTCCCAGAATTCCTAGTGGATATCGCCGGTGTGACCAACGTCGGCGCATTCTTCCCGCACCGCGTAACGTACCACCCCTCCTGCCACGGCCTGCGCTTTTTGAAGCTGGGAGACCGCCCACTGCAGCTTCTCCAGGAAGTAGAAGGAATTGACCTAGTCACACTTCCCAATAAGGAAGAATGCTGTGGCTTCGGCGGTACCTTCGCCATCAAGAATGCAGAGGTATCCCGTGCGATGGTCACCGATAAGACCCGCCACGTCAAGGAAACCGAGGCTGAATACGTCACCGGCGGTGACTCTTCCTGCCTGATGAACATCGGTGGTGCCCTCAGCCGCCAGCGTTCCGGTATTCGCGCCGTTCACATGGCTGAGATCTTGGCTTCCACCAAGGAGCACCCATGGACTCCTACCTCCGCCGCTTACTCCAAGGAGACGATGCTCTAATGACCTCTTTCCTCGATACCACCCCACCGCGCGCGCCGGAAGGCTACGGCAACCTGCGCGGCAGCAAGGCCTTTGTTCCCCTGGCACACGTTGGTCTGAATAACGCCACCCAGCGCCACAACCTGCAACACGCCACCACCTCCATTCGTGAGAAGCGCTCCAACGCTGTGGAGGAACTGGACGATTGGCAGGAGCTGCGCGCTGCAGGTTCCGCCATCAAGGAAGATGTTGCCGCTCGCATGCCAGAACTGCTCGAACAGTTCGAGGAAGCAGTCAAGGCTCGCGGCGGCATCGTCCACTGGGCACGCGATGCCAAGGAAGCTAACCAGATCATTGAGGGCCTGATTCGCGCCACCGGCGAGACCGATGTGGTCAAGGTTAAGTCCATGGCCACCCAGGAAATCGGCATGAACGAGCACTTGGAGGCAGCAGGCATCAACGCTCGCGAGACCGATCTCGCAGAGCTCATCGTGCAGTTGGGCGAAGATAAGCCGTCCCACATTCTGGTTCCGGCAATCCACCGCAACCGCGCGGAGATTCGCGATATCTTCGTCAACAAGATGCCAAATACCGATGACACTCTGCAGGCTGAGCCAGCGGAGTTGGCCGAGGCTTCCCGCCAGTTCCTGCGCGAGCAGTTCATGCAGGCAAAGGTCGCCATCTCCGGCGCTAACTTCGGTGTGGCAGAAACCGGCACCATCAACATCGTGGAGTCCGAGGGCAATGGCCGTATGTGCCTAACCCTGCCGGAGACCCTCATTACCGTGATGGGCATTGAAAAGCTGGTTCCTACCTTCCAGGACTTGGAGGTCTTCCTCCAGCTGCTGCCACGTTCTTCCACCGCGGAGCGTATGAACCCGTACACCTCCATGTGGTCCGGCGTTACTGAGGGCGATGGCCCGCAGAACTTCCACGTGGTGCTGCTGGATAACGGCCGTACCGCGGCCCTGTCCTCCCCGATTGGCCACCAGGCCCTTAAGTGCATCCGTTGCTCGGCTTGTCTGAATGTTTGCCCGGTCTACGAGCGCGCCGGCGGCCACGCCTACGGCTCCGTCTACCCTGGCCCGATCGGCATTTCCCTGACGCCGCAGCTGACCGGCATGAAGGACCACAACGATCCTTCCGCCAGCCTGCCTTATGCATGCTCCCTGTGCGGCCGCTGCGACGAGGTGTGCCCGGTGAAGATTCCGCTTTCCGACGTCATTTTGGAAAACCGCCACCAGAAGGTCACCCACGCCACCCCACCAATCGAGCCGAAGCTCTTCAAGACCATTCAGCTGCTGTGGAGCAACCCGAAGCTGTGGAACAAGGCAACCCACATGGTCGCCTTGGGCCGCATCTTGGGTGGCACCAACAAGACCATCGAATCCCTGCCACTGTTTATGTCCGGTTGGTCTGAAGGCCGCGATACCGCGGTTCCGCCAAAGAAGTCCTTCCGCCAGTGGTTCGAGTCCGAAGAAGGCAAGGAACTTCTTGCCGAGGCCCGTGAGGAGTCCCAAAAGTGAACGCAAAGCAGGAAATTCTAAGCCGCATCCGCTCCGCTCAGAAGCAGGCTGGTCTCCCCGACCACGTTGATGCCCCGCGCGACTACCACCACGAGGGCACCCTGAACGCGGACGAGCTGCGCGATATGCTCATTGACCGACTCGAGGATTACAAGGCCGAGGTGCACGTCACCGAGGAAGGCGAACTGAAGCAGGCCATCGCCAAGATCCTCAATGACCGCAAGTGCAGCGACATCCGCTACGCCGAGGGCATGGACGCCGCCCTCTTCGAGGGCTTCGACGCCAAGCCGGACGATAAGTCCGTCGATCCGCGCACCCTGAACGAGACCGACGCTGTGGTCACTTATTCCCACGTCACCTCCGCGCAGACCGGCACCATCGTCCTCCAGTCTGACGAGCGTTGCGGCCGTCGCGCACTGACCCTGGTTCCGGACCGCCACCTGTGCATCGTCCACCAGAATGAGATCGTCTACGGCATCCCCGAGGTCATCTCCCGCATGAACCCGGAGAAGCCAGCGACCTGGATCTCCGGCCCGTCCGCTACCTCCGATATCGAGCTCACTCGTGTCGAGGGCGTACACGGCCCGCGTGACCTCATCGTTGTCATCGTTAAGTAGTACTGCGTAGCCCCTCTCCTGCCTCGGCCGGTGAGGGCACCCACCTACTGTGAGTATGATGCCAAAAGCATCAAAAAAGCATAGGCTAGGTCTACCAATTACTTTTATTCTGGAGACCTAACCTATGCTTTCTTTTTCTTCTAAGCTTGCGGCCACACTCGGTGCTGCTGCGGTCGCCATTGGTGTTACTGCACCGACTGCCACGGCCGCGCCACAAGACACCAAGCCCGCCATTTCCTGGGAAGACTGCCCAGAGCAGGTGGACATCGACAGCGCCGAGTGTGGCCGCATCGAGGTCCCTACGTACTACGACAACCCTGATGCCGGCACCATTAGCGTCGGCTTCGTGCGCGTTCCCGCCGCCAACCCAGGCGCCCGCCGTGGCGCGTTGTTTACCAATCCTGGTGGCCCAGGTGGCGATGCCTATGGATGGACCGGTAATACCGCTGTTCCGTGGCCGCGGGCCGTGCGCGATGAGTGGGACACCATCGGGGTACAACCGCGTGGCCTGCCCGGCTCTACCCCGGTCAAGTGTGATGCCACGGCCACCAGCGATCCGATCCAAGGCAGCCTCCAAGTAGGAAAGCTCACCCGCGATGCCTGTGAAAAGAACACGCCGGGCTATACCAACTCACTGACCACTGCGAATACCCTGCAGGATTGGGAAATGGTGCGCCGCGCCTTGGGCGAAGACAAGATAGACATCGCCGGTACTTCCTATGGCACCTATCTCGGCTCCGCCTACGCCACCAAGTATCCAGAGCACACCGGCAAGGTCTTGCTAGATTCGGGTATGAGCCCCAAGCTGGCGTGGAATGGCATCTTTGCTTCCCAACAGCGCGGCTATGAAAAGGGACTGCACGATCTCTTCGGATTCATTGCCAAAAATGATGCGAAATATCACCTTGGCACCACCCCGCTGCAGGTCTATGAAAAGTGGTCGCAGAAGGTAGCGCGTGAAGCAGGTGTACGCCCTACTGTCTTGCCACCTAACGCCAAGATCGGTGACCTACCTCCAGGCCTCGAGTTTGCCGGTCAGCCTGGTGCGGACATTATGACCGCCACCGGCCCACTGCGCGTGCAGGCAGAGTTCCTCACCCAGAAGATTCAGCACCCCAACGCCGTGCAAGTGTTCTCCCCGCTTTTGGTCATGACGCGCGACCTCGTCCCGATTCCTGCGCAGTGGGATGCCTTTGCCAAGCACCTAAACGGCAGCGAGCCCATGGATGCTGAGCAGCCCGACCCGGAGGCGCTGCGCAAACATCAAGAGTCCGTCGCTCAAGCGATGAATATGCAAAACCTCATCGTCTGCAATGAAAACACCGTGCCCGGCAATCCGCTGCTATACCCGAGCTACCTGTGGACCAACTTCGTCAGCGTTGATCCCTTCACCCTCATCAACTCTCTCTACGGCTCCGGCGCGTGCTGCGGTGGCCGCGCGCCGGTCACGGGCCAGGCACCTCTCGACGGCTCTAAGCTGGCCACCAAGCCCCTCCAGATCCAGGCAACGGGCGACCCGCAAACGCCGTACCAGTACCACACCAGCCTCTCCAAGCCGATGCAGTCGCACGTGGTCACCGTCCACGGCCCCGGCCATGGCCACTTTGCTTCTAAGAATAAGGTCGTTGATGACATTGGCGTGCACTACCTACGCACCGGCGAAGTCACTACTGCCGACGCCCCCGGGTTGATTTAGTCCCCCGCTAACCCATGCGCTAAAATCACATCGTTGGGAATTTTCCCAGCGATGTCTCCGTAGCTCAGCGGATTAGAGCATCGGTTTCCGGTACCGAAGGTCGCAGGTTCGATCCCTGTCGGGGACACATTCACCGCTGACCACCAGGACTGTCTGGTGGTCAGCGTTTTATTTATCTTCCTGTCAGCTAGGTCTTCCTTAGCTGGACACGAGCCTTCTATTGCCACTCCGGGTTGTCGGTATCCACCCCTTGTGCCTTAGCTGCATGCTCAATCGCGTCTGCCAGCCACTGCACCAACCCCTCCTGCTGCGCCTCATAGTGGGCACGGAAGCGCTCGTCAGCTACGTAGCCGCGTGAAATCAAGAAGTGCTTTGCCGGCGTGACGGGAAAGAAGGCGCTTAATGCTTCGCGGTGCTTTTCGACGATCCCCTGGGCCTCCTCCGACCCCGCACCCACACCGCTCGCTACGGCCTGGGCCAGCTCTTTTTCGACCTCAGCGACTCCGGCTTGCGCATCGCTCCAATTGTCCTTCGACCAGCCGGCAGTGCGCTGCTGATACACAGCCCAATCCTCACTCGATCCGTAGGCCTCCTCGGCTTCTTGTTGATGCGCGGCGAAGTTGGCATCGCCAACAATCTGCCCAATTTCTTCAGTGGTGAGCTTTCGGTTATTCATTGCTTCCTCCATCAGGGTGTCAATTGCTGCCAGCATGTCAATAAGGCTGTCGCACTGCGCGAGCAGGCTCTCCTTTTGCCTCCGCAAATGTTCTAAGTCGGAGGCACCGCCATCTAGCAGCTGTTTAATATCGGTCAATTTCATACCGGTGGCGCGATAGATCAGAATCTTCTGCACTCGAGCACAGTCGTCCTCGGTATACAGCCGGTAATTGGACCAGCTGCGCCACGTGGGAGACAGCAAGCCTTGTGCCTCCCAGTGATGCAAAGTGCGCACCGTGATGCGGAAGAGCGCTGCTACCTCGCCAACGGTATAGAGAACTTCATCGATGTCGTCCATGGCTTCATTGTCGCGCCTTACGCTGCGTCAGGGTCAACCGCCGGAGAAAATCTGCAGAATCTCTTGCCAGAGTGTTGGGTTTATGCAACACTTGGGTGCATGACAGCAAACGACGCCCCTGTTTCAACAACGATCCGCGCCGAACGGTTCCGCAGGCCCGGCCCCACCCGTGGATTAATCGCGTCAATGTATGGCTGCGTGGCCGTATCCGCGATTTTCCTCATCCTCGCATTGGCGCTTTCTTCTTACTGGGCACTGTTAGGAATGTCTATAACAATGGTGCTCTCTTGCATTCCGTGGACCATTCTGCGGGTATCAATTGATTCCCAAGACCGCAAGCCGCTGTCCTCTCTTGATGAGTACGAGGCTCGGGTCCCTCGACCAGTGGCGCCGCAAGGCTTTCCAGCTGTCTACCGCGCTTCTTTTTGCCGGCGGTCTTGTACCCCTCCTCGTAGGCAATTGGTTCCTAGGCGGAGGCATTACCGGCATTATTGGCACCAAATATTTGCTAGGAGCTGGCTACTTCCTGCTCTTTAGCTACTTCATCTCTGCTACCCTGCCCGCTGTCGGATACGCACTGACCTTCAACCACACCTCGGAGGACTAGACATGCCCACCTTGACCATCGACCACCTCAATAAGTCCTTCGGGGAGACTCAAGCCCTGCGGGATATGACCTTTAGCGTTGGCGAAGGCGAAATCTTCGGCTTCGTCGGCTCCAACGGCGCCGGAAAGTCCACCACCATGCGCATTGCACTTGGTGTGCTGGCGAAAGACTCCGGCGAAGTCTACTTCGATAACGCCCCAATTAATGACGATAATCGCCGCCGCATTGGCTATATGCCGGAAGAGCGCGGCCTCTATGGAAAAGAACCGTTGCTTAGCCAGCTGGTCTTCCTCGGCACCCTGCACGGAATGGATAAACCCGCCGCCAGGCGCGCCGGCACTGAGCTCCTTGAACAGTTAGGGCTGGGCGAGCGCATGAACGATAAGCTCGATGACCTGTCTTTGGGCAACCAGCAGAGGGTGCAGCTGGCGGCCTCCCTCATCCATGATCCTGACATGCTGATTCTGGACGAGCCCTTCTCCGGCCTAGACCCGGTTGCGGTCAACGTCATGTCGGACATGCTGCGCGAGCGCGCCAATCGCGGCGTGCCCGTCATTTTCTCCTCGCACCAGTTGGACCTGGTGCAGCGCTTGTGTGACCGCGTGGGCATTGTGACGAAGGGGCATATGGTGGCCGAAGGGGGCGTCGATAAGCTGCGCAGCCAAGGCCCGCCTCGCTTCGAGGTCGCTACCCCAGCGCGCGGCTGGTATCCGGAAGGCACGGAGCTGGTGGCAGAAACTGCCGATGCCGTAGTACTCCAAGCCGGTCCCGCCGTAGATGATCAGACAATCCTGCAGGCAGCCGTTGCCGCAGGCCCGGTGCATTCCTTCGGCCGCAAGATCCCAGACCTGACCGAGCTTTTCCAGGACGTCGTCACCAGCAACCAGAATGAGGAGGCCTAAGCCATGCAGTATTCCGCAATGAAGACCATCGGGGTTGTAGCCAAGCGTGAAATGGCAGTCGCACTGAAGTCGAAGATGGTAGTGGGCACAATGCTGCTACTCATCCTCGGCGCCATTATCGCACCCATTGCTATCAATTTCTTCAGCGGCGATGACGAACCGGATTCCGTAGCCATCGTGGGCATGGAAGCGTCTGCCTTTGATGATTCCGGTATCGATGCCACAGAGGCAAAAGACCGCGCGGAAGCCCAGCAATTGGTGGAAAATGACGAGGCCGATGCCGCCCTAGTACCGGCAGAGAACGACGGCTGGGATCTCCTCAGCAAGGGCGATACGCCTGCCGCGGTAACTACCGCCGTCAACCAAATCGTTGCTTCTCAAGCACAAGTAACGGCGCTGGATAAGCTCAATATTGACCCGCAAGAGTTAGAAAAGGCTACCCCGTCCACCACGGTCAATCAGGTGAACTTAGAAGAAGAGGACGACACGGAGCAAAAGATGGCCGGCGTAGCCACGGTCCTCATTGCCGCAATGGTGGTCGTCTTTTCCGTCATGACCTTCGCCGGCTTAATTGGTGGCCGCGTCACGGAGGAAAAGTCCTCCCGCGTGGTGGAAATTATCTTGTCTTCCGTGCGCCCGGTGGACTTTTTGGCCGGCAAGATTTTGGGCAATACCATCATCGGTTTCTTGGCCACCCTCCTCATCCTGGGCGGCGGTGCAATCTCGCTTGCTGCAACCGGCTTGGCTGGTGACTTCGAGCTGGACTACGGCTTGGTAGCCGTCCTCCTCGTTGGCGAGATTCTAGGCCTGCTCTTCTTTGGCAGCCTCTACGCTGCAGCCGGCTCGATGGTACAGCGCACCGAGGATCTCCAGTCCACGCAGGCACCTATCCTGTTCCTCGTCTTTGCCACCATGTATGTACCAATGTTCGGCTGGATGCACTTGGATGCCACGTGGATGCAAGTCATGACCTGGTTGCCGCCGGTGTCCATGCTGGTCGCTCCGATGCAGGTGGCCGGGGGCAACCTCAGCTGGTTGGGCTTGCTAGCTAGCTATGTGCTCATGGCTGTGGTGACCGCACTGATTATCGTGCTGGTCGGTCGCATCTACCGCCGCGCCATTTTGAACAATGGCCGCAAGATGACCTGGCGCCAAGCCCTGGGCAAATAAAATTATCCGGCTCCCCGCCCTATGCAGGGGGAGCCGGATTCTTCTATGTGCCGAAGCTACTGAGTAATGAACTCGTTGGTGATCGGCTGGGTGATGTCCAAGGTGCCGTGCTCGATGTAGTACATACCGAAGAACATGGCAGCCAACATCACTACGGCTAGCAGCATGGAAGGGATCCACTGAAGGAATACGGGAACCCAGCCATTGCCCTTATCGCGAGCTGCTGCTTCGCGCTGTTCCTGAGCCTCACGCTCGTTCATAATGATAAAACCTTTCGATCCACCGAGGATTAACTACGGATATCTTAACAGTTAAGTGCCCGCAAGGCCGCATTCCTCGCACTTTTGATTGACGCCGAAATTCGGCACTTAGATACCTGGGTCCTCGTTATTAAGCAACGCTTCTACGAAAGACTCGCGATCCGCGAGCATGCGCTCAATATCCTCTTCTGCGCCAACGATCCACAGCTCGGTGTCTTGGTCGTAGGTCAGCGCGGAGTCTGGGTACGCCTCTAGTGCCTCCTCCATTGCGGCGACTTGTTCTGCGCTAGCCGTATCCTCCAAGTGTGCCTCGGGGTCGCCGATTCGCGGGCTAAGCTCCTCCAGCGCGGTGATGCCGTAGGTTTTATATTGCTTTTTTGGGTGCTCAAAGAGCTCTTGGCCCATCATGAAGCTTAATCCTTTCCGTGTAGTAGTGAATCCGGCACATACCCCTCGTAGCCTGGCAGGTTAGTCACCTGCACAACTCCGGCGAAAAAGCGCTTAAGCGCCGGGATATCCTCGGGCTGCAAGTGATCAAAGACCATGCGCCGCACCGATTCCACGTGTTCGGGAGCGGCGCGGCGTAGGTGTTCTAAACCGGCGTGCGTTACGCACACATTGATACCGCGGGCATCGTCCTCGTCCGGTTCCTTAAACAATAGGCCGCGCTTTTCCATTCGGGTTACCTGGTGCGAGGCCCTAGAGCGGTCCCACTCCAGCTGTGTGCACAACTCGCGCAGGCGCAGGCGCTGTTCGGGTGCCTCTGAAAGAGCGACTAAGACGGCAAACTCGGAGGCAGAGACTTCCCCACCGGCTTTCAGCGTTTCATCCATTCCCCTATCTATTTTGCGCATAGCGGCAAGCAACAGGCGCCATAGCTCCTGTTCTTCGTCGTCTAACCAGCGAGTTTGATAAGGCATGGGACCTAGATTACCCCTTTGAGGGAAGCTATGTCGCGCTCGTCGCGTCCCGGCACCCGGGAGTAGCGCTCTGGCATGCAGGTAAAGACCAATACCTGATTATCCCGGCCGACATGGGAAAAGAGCGTGGCCATAAGTTGCAGACGGTGCGCGTCAGTAGAACCCAGCGCATCGTCGACGATGACCGGTACCGACTCCGCCCCCACTAATTGCGCAATGGCAAAGCGGGTGAGGATGGCCAATTGCTCGCGGGCACCACCAGAAAGGCTAGCCAGACTTACCGTCTCATTGTCCTGAGTGCGAGCGATGACACGTAGATCTTCATCCAGTTCAAAGGTGATTTCGCCACCATAAACGGTGCGCGCCAACTGTGAGAGCACAGCCACGAAGGGCGCGGCGTAGCGCTGGCGGGCGGCATCGCGGTGCTTGAGCAATATGTCGCGCAGGTAACGGGCTGCTTGGGCGCGCTTGTCGACGCTCTCGTACACCGCCCGAGCCATCTCTACCGCCGCGGTGGCCTGCTGTGCGCGCTCGGCGGCACCGGAGTGGAAGTTCACCTCGCTAGAAAGCCGGCCGAGGTCCACCTCGCAGCGTTGGATGCGTTCGGTGAGGTAATCTAGGTGGGATTGCGCGCCTTCCACCAAGGAGTTGGCGATCTTAAGGTCCACAGCTTCCATCTGATCCAGTTGCCCACGCAGGTCCGCCACTACGGATTCCAGGCGGATGACCTCGGCACGCAGGTCCTCGTCGGCGGCGCGTTCACGCGCGGAGGAAAGGTCTCGAGTCACGCGCTGCGCGTTTTCGCGGGCGGCGTCCAGCTCGGCATCTAGGCGCACCACCTCGTGAGCAAGGCGGCTTTCGCGATACGGCACAAGCTCGCGGTCGAGCGCATCGACCTTTTCGCTCGCGGCTTCCTCTGCGGCTTCGGCGCCAGTAAGGTCTACCTCGGCGGTATCTTCAAGGTCCGCGACCTTTTCAGCCAGCGCGGAATGCTGGGAGCGCAAGCCGGCCAAGTCATCTGGACCCAGCTCGGCACTAAGCGCACGGGTAGCGGCATCGAGGGCATCGTTCTGCGCACGGTGCGTCTCATGGGCTTCTTCGGCCGCAGCTACTGAACCTACGCCCAGGGTATCGAGCAGTTCTTGCAGCCGCATGCGCGCCTGTTCCACATCGCGCTGGGTGTCCTCGGCCGAGTAGGACCCAGCGGAAAAGCGGGCGGTGATATCGCCGATGGTGATTACGCGGGAATCAACAAGCTCGATGGCGGCACCCTCCCCCACCTCGATATCCTCGCCATCGACGCGAATGGTAGAACCCGCCGGTCCAGAAAAATGCACCTTGGCGGCCGCGGCTTCGTGCAGGCGCTCTGCTACCGAAAGGGCCGAGTCCGCCTTATGCAGACCGGTGATATCGGCAGCGGTCACCTCACGGCCGCGCTGCGCAACGACGGCGCGGGCTTGATCCGCCTCAGCGGCAAGGGCGTCAAGCGATTCTAGCCGGGCACTGAGCTGCTCAAACTTCTGCTTATCTTGCTGGCGGCGCGCTTGCTTAAGCGTGCTACGAGCCGCAGCATAGTCCTCTTTGGCCTCCGCCAGGCGCTTTTCTAATCTTTCCTTCTCCTCGGCCTCCTCTTTAGCCTTGTCCTGCGCGGCGGTGAGCCTGTACTGGGCAGCCTCGGTGGCCCTGGCAGATTCCTCGGCGGCGGTGACGAGCTCGGCGCGCTCGGTGACTGCGGATTGTGCACGAGCGAGATCGTCCGTGGCACGCTCAAGCGTGGCTTTATGGGAGTCCAGCTTGGCCTGCGCGGTCGCGGCTTCCTCGGCGCGAGCCTGCTTATCAGTGAGATCAGCCCGCGCAGCGGGAAGCTCAGCCTTGGCGGCGGCTTGGTCGCGCTCGAGTTGTTCATAGCGCTCGACCACGGAGTCGAGCTCGCGCAGTACGCGAGTGGCCTCAGTGTAGTCTTCTTCGGCGCGCGCTAGAGCTGCAGCGGACTCCTTATACTCGCCGGCCGGATTACCCTTCGCAGCGGTGAAGTAGCGCTGATACTCCTTGTCCACGCGGGCAAGCAACGCGGAATCATCGCCGGAGACTTCTTCTTCGGCTAGGCCGGATTCGCGCTCCAAGGCGCGGGTGAGGCTAGGAATGCCGACGGCAGAGATGGCCTCGCCGGTATCGTCTTGGCGCATAAAGAGGGCGTCGACAAGCGAGCGATCCAAGTGCTCCGAAAGGATGCGCTCCAGCTCATCGTCGGCCTGGCTGCCGGTAAATTGCGCCGGCCGTGGAGCCGTGACATTAAGCTCGCAGGATTTCTTAGATAGCCAACGTTTGGCAATGCGGAAGCGGTACTCCCCTACGCTCAGCTCGGCCGTAACTTCCGGGGCAACGTCCTTGCCCACCGGCTGCAAGGCGCGAATGCGCTTGGAGCGGCCGCTATGTTTTTCGGTGAGCACCACGTCGAGCGCCTCCACGATGGTGGACTTGCCTGCCTCGTTCTTGCCATGGATGACCACGACGCCGGTCTCAGGCAGCTCATCGAGGGCCAAGTGCTCAATGCCGCGGACATTGATGAGTTCTAGGCGGTGGATACGCATTAGGACTGTCCCTCCAGGCGGAATAGCAGGTTGGCGGCGTCGCGGGCGACGGGATCCTCGCGGTTCTCCAATAGTTCATGCAGCGCCTCGGCCGCGTAGCCGGAGATATCGAGGCTGGCCAATTCTTCCTCGCTGGGCTCCAAGTAGAGATCCATGGTGCGCTCGCGGGGGCGCAGGGATGCAAATACGGCCTCGTACTCGTCCAGTCCGCGCTGCAGGCGGGCATGGGCCGCGACGCCGAGCGTGCCGCGCAGGCTATATTTCACGGCCGTGCGCACCTTATCCGGGTACTCGCCCAAGCGCGCGAGGAAGCGGTCCACATCCTCGGCGGAATCCACGGCAGCGTCGAGGGCTTCAAAGGTCCAGCGGCCGATGCGGCGCTTGTCGACGTCCACCTCATCCCCCACGCGCACCACCAGCGCATTGCCGGAATCAGATTCACCGCCGCCAGTACTCGTTTCCTTATAGTCCGTGGTCTCCGGGCTACCAGAGAACCACACCCGTCCGGTCGTGCCAAGGCTCGCGGTGGAGTGGGTATCACCGAGCGCGAGGTAGTCGATGACCCCGCGGTCCAAGCAATCCTCGACGAAGGCAAGGTCAATGGTATCGGCGTCATCCTCGCCGGAGCGGGAATCCACCTGGCCGTGGCCGACGGCGATGCGAATGCCCGCGGCCGGCTCCAATGGTTCGAGCGCTTGGCGGACCAAGTCGTGGTTCGCGCGCTTGGAAAGGTACGGCGCGCCAACCAGTTCCACGCCGGGTGCGACCTCGATGGGCTCCGAGTCTGCTATGACGTGGACATTGTCCGCGCTGGCCTTATAAAAGACCGAATCCGCCACCAGCGGGTCGTGATTGCCCGGCAGGACATAGACCGGCACCGGCAGGCGCTTAAACATCTCCGTGGCGCGGGCGAGGATTTCGCGCGAGAGGGCATTATGCTCAAAGACGTCGCCGGCCACGACTATGAAGTCCGCGCCCGTGTCCTTAGCCAGCTCTCCCAGCCGGACGATGGCGGCCTCGCGGTCATCGTTAAAGCGGCCCTGGGCCTCGCCCTTCAAGAACCACCGGGTCATGCCCAGCTGAAAATCGGAGGTATGGATAAACGTGGTAACAGTCATTAGTGCGAGAGGTGATAGTAGAGGTCTTCAATATCGGATACCGCGCGCAGGAGATCCAGATTGGTGTGTGAAACCGAGCGCATGGCCTTGCGCAACAGGTCCGGATCGGAGTCATCGATGGCTGGGGCTACCTTGGGCTGCGGCAGCTTCGGCAGTTCGCGGCCGTTCCAGAAGATGTCATTCTTTTCTTCCTCGGACAGGTCGCTCGGGGTAAAGCTTTCGCGGCTGACCGTCTTGGCCTGCTCTAAGACCATGCGCTCGAGACGGACAAAATCCAGACCACGCATATTAAAAATGACGGCTGGGTCCGCATCAGCACGGGTGGCGAGCTTATCGCCCACCGCCACGATGTGCTTGCACACGTACTCGCCATCTGGGCAGTCGCAGGTCAGACGCAGGTCTTCGGCCTCGGGGGCAAAGAGGGTGTCCAAGGCGGCGTCGGAAAGCAGGCCTTTGCGCGCATTGGCCACGGAATTGGGGGTCCGTGCGAACTCGGTGGCCAGCTGGGCAATATCATCGTTATTGCGGTACGGCAGCTGGATGAGCACCGCAAAGGGCTCATTCTGGGAGCCAGCCACGCGCCCGTGAATCGCACCGTTGCGCACCTCGAGGCCTACGACGTGTCCGCCCTCGGCATACTGACGGCCGCGGGTAATCCGCCCGCGGTCCGCACCGTGTGAGGTAAAGGCTGCGATCCGCGAAGCCGTAGTGGACAGGATGCGCCCGCTGCGGTCGACGTGATTGACTTCGTCTGGGGTACTTACCCGCTTTCGAGTGCCAAAATTGGCATAGATGACGTTGTCGTCGCCTTTGACGGCCATGGATTACTCCCTCCCCCGGTAGCTCATGAGTGCGGCCAGCTGATCTGGGTCCAGCTCGGTGAGCCAGCCCTCGCCTTCGCCCACCACGGCGCCGGCCAGCTGCGTCTTACCGTCCAAGATATCCTGGATGGATTCCTCCAGCGTACCCGCGGTGATCATCTTATATACCTGCACATTGCGGCGCTGGCCAATACGGAAGGCACGGTCCGTCGCCTGGTTTTCCACCGCCGGATTCCACCAGCGGTCCATGTGCACGACGATAGATGCGGCCGTCAGGTTCAGACCGGTGCCGCCGGCTTTGAGCGAAAGGATCATCGCCGGCGGGCCGTCTTCGGACTGGAAATCTTCCACCATCTGGTCGCGCTTATTCTTGGTTACGCCGCCGTGGAGGAAGGGGATATCGCGGCCCAGCTGGTCACTCAGATAGGGCTGCAGGATATCTCCAAAGGCCTTGTACTGGGTAAAGACGAGGAGTCGCTCGCCGGATTCGGTGGCCTCGTCCACGATGCGCATGAGCTCTTTGACCTTGCCAGAGCGATGCTTGCCCTTCAGCGTCACCGGCGAGTTATCGCCCAGGTAGTGCGCGGGGTGATTACAAATCTGCTTAATGCGGGTTAGCGAGGCCAACACCAAACCGCGCTTATTGATGCCCGTAGCCTCCTGCAGATCCTTCTTTACCTGGTTGACCAGTGCCTTATATAGGGCGGCCTGCTCGGTGGTCATGGATACGGTGAGGATCTGCTCGGACTTTTCCGGCAAGTCATCGATGATATTCGGGTCCGTCTTGACGCGGCGGAGGATAAACGGCGCGGTGAGCTGGCGGAGGCGCTCGGACATTTCCTCGTCATTATTGCGCTCGATGGCCTTGGCAAAGTGATTGCGGAAGAACGAGGCGGTGCCCAGCACTCCGGGATTGCAGAAATCCAGGATGGAGCGCATCTCGGAGAGTCGATTTTCCACCGGGGTGCCGGTCAGCGCCACGCGGTGCTCTGAGGGCAGCGAGCGCACGGCCTTGGACGAGCGGGTCGCGGAGTTCTTGATGGCCTGGGCCTCATCGAGGACAACGCGCTGCCAGCCCACCTCGCCCATGTCCTTAAAATCTCGTCCCACGGTGCCATAGGTGGTGATGACGAGGTCGCACTCGCCGGCCTTCTTAATAAAGTCCTCGCCGCGCGGGCGGCTCGAGCCGTGCTGCACCATGACCTTAAAATCTGGAACGAAGCGCTGAGCCTCACGGGCCCAGTTGCCCACCACGGACGTTGGTGCCACCACGAGCGTGGGGCCAGTCTGCTCGCCGCGCTCCTTCTCCACTGCAAGGAGGGAGAGTAGTTGAAGGGTTTTGCCAAGCCCCATGTCGTCGGCAAGCACGGCACCAATGCCACTGCGCGACATCCAATACAGCCAGTCGACGCCGCGGCGCTGGTACTCGCGCAGCTCCGCATGTACGGATGCGGGAATATCCACGCGTTCCGGGGCGACCTTGTCCACCCCACCGAGCAGCGCCGTGTGCCAAGTGCTGCCGGTGAACTCGATGGGCTCTTGGGTCATGGACTCTAGCGCCAGCTCGCGCAGTTCGGCCACGGTGACCTGTTCGTGCTCCTCGCCGCCCTCGTTGAATTCTTGGCGGCGGCGCTCCACGTCCGCCATCAGGGCTTCCCACCCTGGCTGGTCGAGCTGCTTGGCCATTTCCGCGGAGGCGGCTAGCTGCTCGAGCTCCTTCTTCTTGCGCGCGATGGACTTCTGTTTCAGCGCGTCCATGTAGCCGGAGACTTGGGAAACGACCTGCTTATCGGCCATGACCCACTTGCCGCGCAGCTGGATGAGGCCGGACTTGGAATTGACCAAGTCCTCCATCTCTTCCTCGGTCAGCTCCACATCGCCCACGGACATGCGCCAGTTATAGTCCACCAGCTTATTCATGCCGATGTGCTTCTTCGTGGCGGCCTCGGCCGGATCGCGGGCCTCGTGGGTTTCCAGCTTGGCCTTGGTCTCCATCTGTGCCCATGCTTTGGGGAGCATGACGGTCACGCCGCTGGCCTTGAGATTATCCACCTCGTGAGTAATAAAATGAGTGAGCTGGTGGGTTTCAAGGTAGACGTCCCAGTCGCCGTCGCCAGGCTGCGCGGTCTCCCCCAGCGTGGGTGCGATGCGCACGGCTTTGCGGTGGGCCTCGCGCAGCTTTTCCACACTCGCCCTATCCAAACTCTGCGCCGACACCGGCCGCGGAGAATCCGTGCCCGAGCGTACCCGCACGCGCACCGGCCACTTGGCTGCATCCGGGTCATCGTCAAGCGGTTCCTCCACGATGTAGACCAGCTGGAGTTCTACCTCGTAAATGGAATTCTTCCACTCATTGAGCCCGCGCAAAAGCTGCGCGCGTCCACGCCGGATCGGCCGCGTATCGAGCAGCGCGCGGGCGAATTCGTGCCATGGCATCGGCCGCGGTGCCTCCGCCACGGGCCGCAGCTCGTGGAAGGCAATCCAATGCGTCAGCTCATCGGCCATATCATCCGACAGCGCCCGATTATTCACGTGCAAGATGCCCGGCGCAGCCGCCATCATCTCCGCAAGCCATCCGCGCTCACCCAGGCCGGAGGCCAGCTGCCACATGGGGAACCACTCATTGGCTTGGTAAGCAAGCCGGAAGGTCACGCGCCCGGCGCGCACGAACTTGCACAGCCCGCTGTAAGCATGGATCAGCCATTGGAGATCCGGCGCGATGGTGGCGGGCGGCTTGTGATTCAGGTGTTCCATTTGAGCAAGCGCCGCCACGGCCTCTTCTGGGCCGAACATTGCCATCGGCACCATCAACGACACATCCTTACCCTTGGGCGTGCGCAGCGATACCCGTGCTCGGTTGCGGAAAGATTTCTTCCCCAAGATGGACTCCACCGCCGGCGGGAAGGTGCCTTCAGGAACGGCATTGGGCATGACAATCTTGTGCCCTTCTACCTGTTCAATCCATAGACTAAGTCCCGTAACGGGGAGCCACAGTCCATGCACGAGGTAAGAAGCCATAACCGCCAGCATAGCAGCCCTTCCCATTTTGTTACATGCTCGTTATGTTCTCCCCTTTTCCCAGTTGAACGATAGAAAATCCATAGGGAGATATGCGCCACACCTGTATTCTCGCTTGGGTTAACCTTGTGACCTCGTTAACGTGGGTATGTCCTACAGATCACTACAAGGAGTAAAACGTGCAAGATTCAACTTGGTACGTCATTGCGATGATCGTGTATCTTCTCGCAATGGCAGCCATTGGCTATTGGAGCTACAAACAAACCGATCAATATGACGATTATGTTTTGGGCGGCCGTGGCCTGCACCCATTCGTAGCGGCTCTTTCTGCTGGCGCATCCGATATGTCCGGCTGGCTACTGATGGGCCTGCCCGGTGCTCTATTCCTTTCCGGTATGTCCGAGCTGTGGATGGCCATCGGCCTGCTCGTCGGTTGCTGGGCTAACTGGAAGTGGGTCGCACCGCGCCTGCGTTCTTACTCAGAAATCGCGGCCAACTCCATCACCGTGCCGTCCTTCTTTGAAAACCGCCTGCACGATAAGTCCCGCCTGCTGCGCATCATCTCCGCAGCCATCATTATCTTCTTCTTTACCTTCTACGTCTCCTCGGGCATGGTTTCCGGTGGCCGCTACTTCGAGTCCACCTTCGGTGGTGACTACCTCACCGGCATGCTCGTCATCGCTGCGGTGACCATCTTCTACACCTTCGTCGGCGGCTTTTTGGCGGTGTCTTATACGGACGTCGTCCAGGGCGTTCTTATGTTCGTCGCCCTGATGATCGTGCCGATTATGGCCATTGTCTCTCTCAGCGATCCGTCTTCGATCTTCACGTTTGCCGCAGATAATCCTTATGGCACCGATGGCGTAGTGGAAAATGACAACTACTTCTCTATGTTCGCGGGCGTTTCCGCTGGCGTCATCATCGGCAACCTGGCTTGGGGCCTGGGCTACTTTGGCCAGCCGCACATCGTGGTCCGCTTCATGGCGCTGCGTAAGCCTTCCGACGCCAGCCAAGGCCGCTTCTACGGCGTAACTTGGATGGGACTATCCGTCATCGGCGCTATCTTCGTCGCCCTATCCGGCACCGTTTACTTCACCCAGACCGGCCACAGCATCACCGACCAGGAAAACTTCGAAACCATCTTCCTGGATATGGCGCAGGCCATGATGCACCCACTGCCCGCAGGCTTCGTCCTGACCGCGGTTCTAGCCGCCATTATGTCCACCATGTCGTCCCAGATGCTCGTCGTCTCTACTTCCCTCATCGAGGACCTCTTCCTCATCTTTGCCAAGAAGAAGCCAGGCGAGCAGGTCCTCATCAACCTCTCCCGCACCGCCATCGTAGCTATCGCGGTCATTGCCGCCCTGCTGGCAATCAACCCATCTGACTCCATTTTGGGTCTGGTTGGATTCGCTTGGGCAGGCTTCGGCTCTGCCTTCGGCCCGATCATCTTGCTCTCCCTGTACTGGAAGCGCCTCAACTCCGCCGGTGCCATTGCCGGCATGCTTACCGGTGCCATCGTTGCTATTGGCTGGGGTATGTCTCCGCTTTCCGACGTCCTCTATGAAATCGTCCCAGGCTTCTTCCTGGCCCTCATCGTGGCAGTTATTGTCGCCAAGCTCACCAAAGAGCCTAAGCCAGAGGTTGTGGCCGAATTTGAAGAGTCCACCAAGCTAGCCAAGCTCGTGGAAAATAACTCCAACCTCGACTTCGAGGAAGCAGCAGAGAAGGTCACCGATAAATAGTCGGAACCAACGCGGACTCCGCGCAGTCCAATAGGACATGAAGTCCTATTACCTGGCCGCGCTATCATGCGTCACCGTCCTTATCGGCGCATGGTATGCGTGGCCTTTTCCACGTTTTGACGTCACCACGCTTCCCTCCCGTCCCGAGGCCACCGGCTACGACCGCGAAGAATTCGGCATTTGGCAGCCCCACGGTGCCTGTACCACCCGTGAGGTCATTCTAGAAAGCCAGTCCAGCGATCCCCTCCACGGCTGCCATGCCCGTAGCGGAACTCTCTATGACCCCTATAGTGGCACTACGATTCCCGCTACATCACCCATTGAGATCGACCACATCTTTCCCCTCTCCGCGGCCTATGACATGGGTGCGTCCGAGTGGGACCGCGACACCAAGGTCCGCTTTGGCAACGATCCGCTCAACCTCGTAGCCACCAGCCGTGAGCTCAACCAAGAAAAGTCAGACGCCCTCCCCGCGGAATGGCTACCGCCCGCCAACCGGTGCGACTATTCCCGTCGCCTTGCCGACATCGCCCGAAAGTACTCCCTTCCCCTCCCTTCCAAGGACGTGCGGGTGATGCAAAGGCAATGTCGGTTAGCCGTACTCACCGGAAATTGATTAGGGTTGACGTAGCAACTTTCCGCGATTGAAGGGTTCTTTCAATGACTTCTTTCCTTGTATTCCTCCACGTGGCCGCGGCCATCCTCTTGATTGGCCCGGTGTGTGTATCCACTTCCTCCTACCAGACCCAAATGGCGAAGGCAGCACAAGGTGACCAAGCAGCCCTTGGCTCCGCCCGCGTTCTACACAACATCACCAATACCTACGGCTACATCTCCGCCATCGTGCCTATCCTGGGCCTCGGCGTATTCCTTTCCGATATCGACGCCTACAAGTCCGAAGTGAACTTCCACATCGCCATCTTGGTAGCCATCGTCGCATGGTGCCTGCTCTTCTTCGTCATTCTGCCGAAGCAGAAGAAGGCAATGGCCGCCCTCGAGTCCACTGAATCCTTCGACTACGCGGCAGCAAAGAAGCCGCTGTCCGCATTCGGCGGCGTATTCAACCTCCTGTGGATCATCTGCCTCATCCTGATGTACGTCAACTTCTAAGTGGCCTTCTAAGAGGCCACTTACTCCTCCGGGACAGTGTCTTCACTGTCCCTTTCTTCGTTTTCTAGCTCTTCTTTCAACTGCTGCGCATCTTCGTGCGCATTCTGCCGACGCCGCCGCGTCGCCTGCGCCACCGTCTGTGCCCACCGCCGGTTCTTCGGTGCAAGAGGACCGCTAGCCTCGTCATAGACCCAAGTGGAATCCTCAAAGAGCCAGACGACGTCCCCGCTAATCGGGTCCTTAATATAGAAGGCTCGTCCATCGGTCTTTATGTTGTGGTGGTGTTGACAAAGGCAGGTCAAATTTGCTGCAGAGGTAGGACCCCCTTCGGCAAAATCGTGTCGATGGTCCATCTGGGAAGCCATCGCCGGCCGCGTACATCCAGGCCACCGGCAGGTTCCATCGAGCCCTTCCACAAAGGCGCGGATATGCGGCGGCGTGACGTAGTTTCCGCTTTCATCCTCCGCTGCTGCATCCATGTCGCGCACGGTCGTGGCGCGCGACTGCATGTCATCCGCAACCTCCGGCGAAACCCAACCCAGGTTTTGGACGAAAGCGGGAGCATCCGGCAGGTCGCAGCGGTACATATTGAGCACCACTTTTGCCTTGGCCTCAGCCGCACCAATAAGCAACTCGACCGCCGCTTGCGCCAAAGGAATGTCCTTCTCCGCAGCCACACCGCGAATATTTCGGTCAATGATTTCGGCAGTCTCTAGGCCCACGTCGAGACAAACAGCGGCCCACTCCCCGCCCGTGGGCTCCAGGTGATAAGTCTCTTTGCGCCGCGGGTCGCGTGCGGCGATGGTCGGATCAAGGCGGACAATGAGTTCCCGCAGCTTTCGCCGCAGGTTGCGATGGGACGGTAATTTTTGGTTGGGGCGTTTGGGGGTGAGGTAGGTGGTTAATTCGGCGTCGATAAGCAGGCATTGTTCGGTATCAATCTCGCCCAACTTGGACAGCGTCTGGTCAATAGTAATTAACCGGTCTAAATCTAAGTGGTAAAGCTCTTCCTGCCGGGCTTTAAGGCGCGGCAGCTCCTGTAATCGCTCAAAGGCGAAAATAATATTTCTAATTCGGGACTGCCGCGTTCCGGTGAGATCCGACAGTGATTGGCTAATTATTTCGATATCGTCATCCGGGTCTGGATGCAGGCGCTTCCATAGGAGGTATTCGGCCTTGCGGATGTCTGTAGCTGCTTGTGAGGTGGAATTTTCTGGATTGGTATTGGCAAAGTAGGGCGCATTCATGGACTTCCCCCGCAGAAGTTTGTCTAGAACATGTTTGCGCTTTCAGTATACAAAACCCCTCCGACACCCTACCCCCGTTTATAGTAAAACCGCAGGTCAAAAGGCACGAAAAAATGGGCCTCCGAAGAGGCCCATTGAGTCGAAATTGCTAATCGCGCCAGCGTCCACCGCGCTTGCGTCCGCCGCCGTGATCACGGCGTGGCGGGCGGCCGGTGTCCTTTTGAATCTTGATCAGCTGGCCGGAAATGCGGGTATCCTTCAGTCGGTCCAGTACTGCCGGGTCAAGGTTCTTTGGCAGGTCAACCAGGGTATGGCCCACCGCGATGGTGATGCGGCCGAAGTCCTTGGCAGACAGGCCACCCTCGTTGGCAATAGCACCCACGATGGCTCCCGGGCGCACATTTTGCCGCTTGCCGACGTCCAGTCGGTACGTCTCAAAGTCTCCGTCCGGCCGCTTAGGGCCACGGCCCTTGCCGCCTCCCTTGAAATCGCGCTTGCGATCGTCGCGGCGGTCGCGGTCGCGCTTCGGCTTCGGCAGGGGCTTGTCTTCCATCAGGAAGTTCTTGCCGCCTTGAAGCATGACAGCGAGGGCCGCGGCAATGTCATCCATGGCCGCGTTATTGTCCTCGGAGTACTTGCGCACCAGGGTGCGGAAGAAGTCCGCCTGCTTATTGTCCATGGAGTTGGTAATGGACTGCGCAAACTTTTCCTTGCGCTTTTCATTGACTTCATCGACGGACGGCAGGTCCATCTCTTCCAGACGGGCGTTGGTCACGCGCTCGATGGAGCGCAGCATGCGACGCTCGCGCGGGGTGACGAACAGGATGGCTTCGCCGGAGCGGCCCGCGCGGCCGGTGCGGCCGATGCGGTGCACGTAGGACTCGGTATCGTTCGGGATATCGAAGTTGACCACGTGCGTGATGCGCTCAACGTCGAGGCCACGGGCGGCGACGTCGGTAGCCACGAGGATGTCTAGGCGGCCATCCTTGAGCTGATCGACGGTGCGCTCACGCTGCGCCTGCGCAATATCGCCGTTGATGGCGGCGGCGCTGAAACCGCGGTCACGCAGGGTCTGGGCTACCTCTTCGGTCTCGTGCTTGGTGCGGCAAAAGACGATAATGGCGTCGTAATTGATGACCTCAAGGATGCGGGTGAAGGCATCCATCTTCGCGCGGTGCGGAATGAGGAGGAAGCGCTGCGTAATGTTGTCATTGGTGCGGCGCTCGGACTTCACCGTAACCTCGGCGGGGTTATCGAGGTACTGCTTAGAGAGGCGCCGGATAGCGTTCGGCATGGTGGCCGAGAAAAGCGCCACCTGCTTGCGGTCCGGGGTGTCCTCCAAGATGCGCTCGACGTCTTCCTGGAAGCCCATGTTCAGCATCTCATCGGCCTCATCGAGGACGAGGAACTGCAGCTGGGACAGGTCCAGCGAGCCCTTCTCTAGGTGGTCGATGACGCGCCCCGGGGTACCCACGATGACCTGCGCACCGCGGCGCAGACCGGATAGCTGAATGCCATAAGCTTGGCCGCCGTAGATAGGCAGCACCTCGACACCCTTGAGAGACTCGGCGAAGGATTGGAAGGAGTCCGCCACCTGCAGGGCCAGCTCGCGGGTTGGGGCGAGTACGAGTGCCTGCGGATGGCGGGCCTTGGTGTCAATCTGCGACAGAACCGGCAGCGCGAAGGCTGCGGTTTTGCCGGTACCGGTCTGGGCAAGGCCGACTACGTCGCGGCCTTCCATCAAGATCGGGATGGTTTCTTCCTGAATGGGGGACGGCTTGGTGAAGCCTACTTTCGCAACGGCCTCCAGAATTTTCTCTGGCAGGCCAAGATGCGCGAACCCCTGGGAATTGTCGTTGGCTGAATCTTGGGACTCAGCGCCGGTGTCCTCAGAAGTATTCGCAGCCCTGGTGTCCTTGGTGACACCTTGCGAGTTGTCCTGAGATTCCGACTTATTAAAATCTTCCGGCTCGTTGACGCCGCCGGTGGCGTTATCGGTAATGCTCATTGCTTCACCAACCCTACGCGATTGCAGCCACAAACTCCATTGCGCAGCTCCTCGGCTTTCCTAGCCCAGCTTTCCTGCAATGTTCGAAGCAGTTCGAAAACACCGAAGCGTGACGTCGCGTCCTTCTTCTAAGGTGCAGTTCATGTCTCATCCACGCCCACGGTTCCTTTACGACCAAGCACGTATCCGTGCCAAGCTTAGTTCGTATCCAGGGTTCAGCACGGAACTGGACCCTCCGGTAGACCTTTATCTGTCCTCGCTGTCTACGGGCCTGATCTACCCCACTAGGTGCAGCCGTCGGCCACAGCATGGCGAGTTTCTACACATTACAGACCGCCGCTTTCACCTAAACCCCGTGTTTCGCATAACTAAGGTGGAGGACAATTTTGAGTTTTATGTGGTGGAGCTAGATCCAGTGCACTTTCACCGCACTGAATACGCCGCACGTCCAAAACTTCTTAGCCTCGGCAGCATGGTGGACAACGAGAAAACTACTTACTTTCCGGTGGAGTTTGATTTCGCATCTCGTGGCAAGTTTGTGACTTTTAGTGCTGTCGATAAGCCTAAGGTAGGCCGCCTATACTCCTGCTTTACTTCACGGCCTCGGCACCCTTTATGCCTGCGCATAGAATCCACGGAGGACAAAAATGGGCTGGTGCGCGCCCAGGTGAGCGAGGTCTATAGCGACTTTGAGCGCGGAGAAAGAAAAGGACCGCGAAAGGACTACGGCCCCGATAACCTCCCCTACCGGCCACCGGCTATCACCCGCACGGACGTAGAGATGGAGCTAGGGCGCTTCCGTCGCCTCTACGACCCAGAGTCATGGACTGTTCATGGTGCACAAGACGAAGAAACCCTCTTTATGGTAGAAGATCCGGATGGATCACGGGCGGTCTTTATCGGCAAAAAAGACGCGTGGCTGCATATGACAAAAGAAAAAGGCCGCCGACTATATCAGATAGCGGCGACCTTTCTAGAGGAGCGCTAGGCTCCGGCGATAAAGGTGCGGTAGCTCAGTGGCATGCCTGGGCGGTAGGCCAAGTGCACGGCGCTGGGGGCGTCGAGCACGTGCAGGTCCGCGGCGGCGCCCTCCATGATGGTGCCCTTCGCAGGGCGGCCCTGCGGGTCAAGGCCATTGCCAACGTTGTGGCGGCGCAGGGCGGTCGCTCCGCCGGTGGTGGCGGCGTGGATGGCCTCATCGACGGAGAGGTGTTGCTGCAGGACCGCGGTGGTCACGCAGTAGTTCATCGAGGAGGTATAGGACGTGCCGGGGTTGAGGTTGGAGGCGATGGCGAGGGTGGCGCCGGCGTCGAGAAGCGTGCGGCCTGGGGCGAGCGGCTCGCGAGTCGACAAGTCACAGGCCGGCAGCATGGTGGCCACGGTATCGGAATTGGCCAGCAGCTCGACATCCTCGTCGCTCAAGTGGTTGACGTGGTCTACCGAGGCGGCGCCCAGTTCGACGGCTAGGGCCACGCCTGGGCCCTCGCCCAGCTGGTTGCCGTGCACGCGCAGGCCCAGGCCCAACTTCTTACCGGCCTCCAGCACGCGGCGGGATTGTTCCTCGTTGAAGGCGCCGCGCTCACAGAAGACGTCGATCCACTGCACGTAGGGGGCAACGCCTTCGAGCATGGGGCCAACCACTTCGTCGAGGTAGTCTTCCGCATCTGCCCCTGGCGGGACCAGGTGCGCACCTAAGAAGGTCACGTCATCGACGTGGCGGGAGGCTACCTTGGCGGCCTCCACCTCGGACTCGGTGTTAAGGCCGTAGCCGGTCTTGGTCTCGAAGGTGGTGGTGCCACCGCGGCGGCCGGCGGCCACGCGATCCGTCACCAGCTTGTCCAGGCGGTCGGTGCCGGCTTGGCGGGTGGCGTCCATGGTCACCGCGATGCCGCCTGCTTCATAGGAACCGCCGGAGATGCGGGCCTCGAATTCAGCGGAGCGGTCACCGTCGAAGACCATGTGGGTGTGCGAATCTACCCAGCCGGGCAGGACGGCACGGCCGCCCAGGTCCACCTTCTCGTCGGCCGCCGGGGCCTCGGAGGCTGGGCCGACCCAGGCGATGGTGCCGGATTGGGCGATAATTGCGGCGTCGTTAAGCGTGCCGCGCTCGCTGACCGTACGGAGTTCTGAAATGCCGGTAAAAAGTGTGCTCATCTAGTCCCTTGCCTTGAATTCCATTGGAATGCGGACGCCGCGCTCGTCGGCGACCTCCTTTGCGCGAGTGTAGCCGGAATCGACGTGGCGGATAACGCCCATGCCCGGGTCATTGGTGAGCACCGCGCGCAGCTTGGCCGCGGCGAGCTCGGTGCCGTCTGCAACGGTGACCTGGCCTGCGTGGATGGAGCGGCCCATGCCCACGCCACCGCCGTGGTGGAGGGAAACCCAGGTAGCGCCCGAAGATACGGCGGTCATGGCATTGAGCAGCGGCCAGTCAGCCACGGCATCGGTGCCATCGAGCATGGCCTCGGTTTCGCGGTATGGGGATGCCACGGAGCCAGAATCCAGGTGGTCGCGGCCGATGACAATCGGCGCCTTGATCTTGCCCTCGCGCACAAGGTCGTTGAAGAGCAGGCCGGCCTTGTGGCGCTCGTTGTAGCCCAGCCAGCAAATGCGTGCCGGCAGGCCCTCGAACTCGACATACTCCTCGGCGGCATCGAGCCAGTTGTGCAGGTGCTCGTTGTCTGGGAAAAGCTCCTTGAGCGCCTGGTCGGTGACCTTGATGTCCTCTGGGTCGCCGGAGAGCGCGGCCCAGCGGAAGGGGCCTAGGCCCTCGCAGAAGAGCGGGCGGATATAGGCGGGAACGAAGCCCGGGAACTCGAAGGCACGCTGGTAGCCGGCCTTGCGGGCCTCATCGCGGATGGAGTTGCCGTAGTCGAATACCTCGGCACCTTCATCTTGGAATTCGACCATGGCCTGGACCTGAGCGGCCATGGATTCGCGGGCCTTCTTGGTAAAGGTGGTTGGGTCTGCCTTGGCCTCATTATGCCAGTCCTCCACGGTGATTTCAGAAGGCAGGTAGGACAGCGGGTCGTGTGCGGAGGTCTGGTCCGTGACGATGTCGACGGTAAATTCCCCGGCGCGCTGGCGGCGCAGGACCTCTGGGAAGACCTCGGCGGCGTTGCCTACCAGGCCGACAGACAGCGGCTTCTTGTTTTCCTTTGCCTCGAGGACCAGCTTGAGGGCCTCATCGAGGTCGGTGACCACCTCATCGAGGTAGCGCTTATGCTGGCGGCGCTTGAGACGAGTCTCGTCCACGTCCACGATGAGGCAGGCGCCGCCGTTGAGGGTGACAGACAGCGGCTGTGCGCCGCCCATACCGCCGCAGCCACCGGTCAGAGTGAAAGTACCGGCAAGGCTGCCGCCAAAGCGCTTCTTAGCCACGGCCGCAAAGGTCTCGAAGGTGCCCTGCAGGATGCCCTGAGTGGCGATGTAGATCCAAGAGCCGGCCGTCATCTGGCCGTACATCATCAGGCCTTCATCCTCGAGCTTGCGGAAGTGCTCCCAGTTAGCCCAGTCTCCTACCAGGTTGGAGTTAGCAATAAGTACACGCGGTGCCCACTCATTGGTCTTCCAGATGCCCACCGGCTTGCCGGACTGCACCAGCAGCGTCTCATCGGACTCGAGGTCTTTGAGGGATTCTACGATGGCATCAAAAGCTTCCCAGCTGCGCGCTGCACGGCCGGTGCCGCCATAGACCACGAGGTCCTCGGGGCGCTCGGCAACCTCGGGATCGAGGTTATTCATGAGCATGCGCAGGGGCGCTTCGGTCTGCCAGGACTTGGCGGACAGTTCGGTTCCGCGCGGCGCGCGTACTTCGCGTGGTTGAGACATGGCTTCCTTTCGTCGTGCTTTTCCGACGCCCTCCCAAGCCCCCTAGGCCGGTTTCCCGGGGCTGTCCCCGAGGACTTGCTCGGCGTCACATGTCATAAGGTACTGTGACGCAGCTCTGTGTACCATGACACATAAGCCCTAACTGTCTCGTATATGAGACACCCGCGGAATGATCTACGATGGCCTGCATGCGCCGGTTCATCCCCCTCCTTTCCGCGGCCCTCCTCGCCGCTTGTTCCACCCCTGCCGAGGAACCGCAGCCACCCCACTATGTAGCGCTGGGAGATTCCTATGCGGCCATGGGATCGACCACGCTGCCGCTCGATCCGCCCAATACCTGCGTACGCGCACAAGATTCCTACCCCGAGCTCGCAGCCAAGGAGATAGGCGCAGAACTCACCAATGTCACCTGCCAGGGCGCTAGCACCCTCGACGTACTCTCCTCGGCCGGCGAGCACCCCGCCCAGGTGGACGCCCTACGCGAGGACACCGACCTGGTCAGCCTATCCATCGGCGGCAATGACGCCAGCTTCGTGCGGCTTACCCAGTGCGCCACGGACGATATCTGCCAGGCGGAATCAGGCGCGCAGATTGACTTAGAAATCCGCGATCTGCCCCGCCGGCTCGACAAGGTCTACGAGGAGATTCACCGCCGCTCCCCTAATGTGAAGGTCCTTGCCACCGGCTACCTCCCCCTTATCAAGCACGGGGAGACCTGCCCCTACATAGAAAAAATCCCGGCCAGTGACCGGGATTGGTTGGCAGAGTCCATCGAGCGCATCAACCAGGCGGTGCGCGAGGCCGCCGAGCGCAACGGGGCTAGCTACGTGCTTGCCGACGCCGCCCTAGACCACACCGCCTGTTCCCCCTCGCCGTGGGTGGATTTCACAGGCCAGGAGACTGATTCCTTTCCCATGCATCCCACCCACGCGGGCCAGGTGGCAATGGCCCAGGCGCTACGCGCTGCCCTCTAGTCCGGCGCGTGCGGCGTCATCGGAACCAGGCACGCGCATCTCGAATTTTTCTGTGACCACGGTGTAGTCAAAGTAGCCCATGCGCGCGATGGGCTTAATCTTGAGGATGTCCAGCTTGCCTTCCTCATCGATGACGGATTCATCGATATGGATAGTGTTGACATCCGCCACCACGAGATCGATGCTGCCCACCTTGGAATTGCCAGGCACGCGCAGCGTAGTCTTGTACTGGCACTCGAACTTCACCGGCGATTCTTTCACCATGGGAATGCGGTAATTGTCCGCATATTCTTTGATAACGGACAGGCGGTCCCATTCGCTATCGCCATAATCTAGTACCTGGGCAGATTTATTGACTTCCTCGCGCAGATCATAGGTGACCATATTCCACACGAACCAGCCGGTTTCCTCCGCGTTAAGCACCGTGTCCTTGCGGCGACCATCCGGGTATTGGTTGGCCGAAAACATCACCATGGGTGGATCGAAGGTGAGGTTTTGCCACTGGCTATAGGGCGCGATGTTTTCGCGGCCCTCACCGTCCACGCTGGAAAGCCAGCCAATGGGGCGCGGCACTGTGCTCGCTTTAAAAGGGGAAAACGGCAAGGGGTTGGGCTCAGATTGCGGGCGCCAGGAGATGGTCGACATATTAGCCACGCAGCTTTCCAGTTGCATTTTCGACGGCTTCGACGAGCGCGCCCTCCTTGACCAGGCGCACGGTCTCGTCGATTTCCGGCGAGAGGTAGCGGTCTACGCCGGGGCCGTCCACAGTCTGGCGCAGCTTCTCAATCACCGCGCCGGTTCCCTTGGCCGGGGTGCCCTCGCGCATGTCGATGGCGCGGGCGGCGGTGAGGATTTCCACGGCCAGCACGCGCTGCAGGCCATCCACGGCCTTGCGCAGCTTGCGGGCAGCGGACCATCCCATGGAGACATGGTCTTCCTGCATGGCCGAAGACGGAATGGAATCAGCCGAAGATGGGTTGGCCAGGCGCTTCATTTCGCTCACGATGCCGGCCTGAGCGTACTGGGCAATCATGTGGCCGGAGTCAACACCGGGGTCGTCGGCAAGAAAGGCATTCAGCCCGCGGTTGCGCGCCGGGTCCAGAAAGCGGTCGGTGCGGCGCTCAGAAATGGAGGCCAAGTCCGCGGTGACAATAGCCAGGAAGTCGAGTGCATAGGCTACCGGTGCGCCGTGGAAATTGCCATTGGAGACCACACGGCCGTCCTTGGTTACCACCGGGTTATCCACCGCGGCGGCGAGCTCGCGCTCGGCCACCTGGGTGGTATGCGCCAAGGTATCGCGGAAGCCTCCGGCTACCTGCGGGGCGCACCGCACGGAGTAGGCATCTTGTACCTGATTCTTTTTGAACTCCTCGAGCGCGGCCTCCAAGATCTCAGAGCCTTCGGCCACCTGGAGGATATTCGCCGCGGCATCGGCCTGGCCCGGGTGCGGGCGCAGCTGCTGCAGGTCATCGGCAAAGACCACGAGGGTGCCGAGCAGTCCTTCCACAGTCATGGCGGTGGCAATATCGGCGGTCTTTGCGGCCGCGCGCAGGTCAGTAATGGCCAAGCAGAGCTGGCCGAGCATGCCATCGGTGCCGTTGATAAGCGCGAGGCCTTCCTTCTCGCGCAGCTGCAGCGGCTCGATGCCAGCCGCAGCCAAGGCTGCGCCCGCATCCTGCAGCTCGCCGTTTACGCGCACCTCGCCTTCTCCCAGCAGGGCGAGCGCACAGTGAGCAAGCGGCGCCAAATCGCCGGAGCAGCCCAGTGAGCCATACTCTCGTACCACCGGCACAATGCCGGCGTTAAGGGCCTTGGCATAGGTTTCGACCACCACGGGGCGCACGCCGGTGCGGCCGGTGCACAGGGTGGACAGGCGCAGCAGCATCAGTGCGCGAATAACTTCTTCTTCCACCTCCGGGCCAGTTCCCGCAGCGTGCGAACGCACAAGGGAAAGCTGCAACTGGGCGCGCATCTCTTCTGGGATATGGCGGCGAGCGAGCGCGCCAAAGCCGGTGGAAATGCCATAGACCGGGGTGGGATCCTGCGCGAGTTCTTCTACGCGCTCGCGGGTGGCGGCCACCTCTTCTAGGGCTTCGGGCGCAATCTCCACCTTCGCCCCATAGCGGGCAACGGCAACGACATCCTCGATGCTCAGTGCGCCGACATTTACGGTCACGGTAGTTGGGTAGGCGCTAGGCATGGCAAAAACTCCTTTAAATAAGGGATCAATAACTTCGATGTGTCGCGCGACAGCCTAACGCGATAGATGTATGCTACATCACTTTTTCTGGTTGCGGTAAATTTTGGCCGCTACCTTGTCCGAGACCTCCAGCAAGGCTCGAATGGCGGCGTCTACCTTCGCATCCGACGTCCCTACCGGATACGTCACCGCTACCGCCGCTGCTGGACGGTCCAAATGATCCAGGATGGGTACCGCCACAGAGGCCTGACCGCGAGTAATTTCTTCAATCTCCTGGTCCCACCCGCGTGCAGCTACCAAACTCAAGCGTTCTTTCAACGCGGTAAAGCCGCTACCCCCCGCAATATCAAAGGCGGCGCGCACCTCCGCATCAGGCAGATGCGCCAGCATCACACGCCCGGACGCCGTCTTATGTGCCTGCAGACGCACACCCACCTCGGTCACCAAGGAGGTGGCCCCCGCCGCACGCACCTCCTGCAGATACAAAATTTCAGATCCAGCCATACGTGACAGATGCCCCGATCCACCCACCAGTGCCGCACACTGTTCCAAGTCTCGAGTAGCCATGCGCACCAACGGTTGCTGCGTCACGTAGGCCGAGGCCATGGAATACGCGACCAGACCCAGGCCATAGGTTTTATGCTCCGGCAAATGGGCTACAAAACCAGCATCAACCATCTCCGCCAGCAGGTGGTATGTAGATGAACGCGGCAGGTTGAGCTCACCTTGGATGCGGGCAGCAGAAATAGGGACGTCGATGGTGGATAAAAGCTTGAGGATCTCCATCGCGTGACGCGCCGCGGGGACTCTGTTGGTACTCACGCTTAGTGATTGTAGGCAGAGTCTCCTGCCACACGCCGCGGTTTTACCTAACATCGATAACCATGAACACCGAAAAAGCTGAACTTTTCACTCCCGCCCCCGAATGGTCTGGCCGCTCCGATGGCCCAGGCCCAGAGCATGCCCGCTGGCATAGCGTTATCAATCAGTCCACCGACTCCCCCGCCCCGGTAACCCTCCTGGGCTTCGCCTCCGATGAGGGCGTGCTGCGCAATGGCGGCCGCCAGGGTGCAGCCGCAGGCCCGGCCGCGCTGCGTTCCGCGCTCGGCTCCTTGGCCGTGCACCATGAGCATGCGCTTGCCGACGCCGGCACAATCACCACCCAAGCCGACGACCTCGACGGCGCCCACGATGCGCTCTCCGATAAGGTCCAGGAACTCGTCGAAGCCGGCACCCTCCCCATCATTCTGGGCGGCGGTCACGAGACTGCCTTCGGCTCCCACCGCGGCCTCTACCGCGCGGTGGGCGCCACCAAGATCATTAACCTGGACGCCCACTTCGATCTGCGCCGCGCCGATCAAGCCACCTCCGGCACCCCGTTCAAGCAGATTTCCGAGCTCACCGATGACTTCGACTACACCGTGCTGGGCATATCCCGCCCCAATAACACCGCAGTGCTTTTCGACGAAGCCGAATCCCTCGGCGTGGCCATCACCCTAGACGAAGAGCTGGTCAACCTCTCCCCAGCCGAATGCGGCGAGCTTGCCGCCCGCGCCACCGAGGGCAAGGACAAGGTCCACCTATCCATCGACCTCGACGTTTTGCCAGCGTCCACCGCGCCGGGCGTATCCGCCCCGGCGTCTCTGGGCGTGAGCTATGAGCGTATCCGCGCCATGGCCGTAGCTATTGCGCGGACGGGCAAACTAGCCCTGGTGGACGTCGTCGAGCTCAATCCCACCTTTGACATAGATAACCGCACCGCCAAGGCAGCGGCGCGGCTTATCGACGACATCGTCACGGCGCACCTCACTAGCTAAACGCCAACGGCGTTGGGCTTTACTTGGGCCGTGCAGCTTATCGGGTAGCTTTCTTACTCATCCAACGTTGGACTCCCCACCACATAGCGGGAGTAAAGGCAACGGCGATGAGCCAGTAGACAAGCCAGAAGCTACCCGCTAAGCCAGTCACCACAATGCCTATGAGCAGCAAAAGCGCTGCTCCGGAACTCGCAACCACGCACTTTATAAAACTGCGCCTGTCCGCATGAGCACTTTCTCGGGGTGCAACTCCAGAAACTTTCTGGTCAACGAATCCAATAATGTCTGTGCCGAAGACAACCGAGAAAGCAATATAAAAGGCCGCGAAGCCGTGCATGAACTCGGCCGTACCACCTTGGCTCAGGCTCACATAGAAAAATGCCAAGAGCAGCAGGTCGATGATTGGGGTCGCGGCCATAAGTATCAAGCCAAGTTTGCGAAGATTAAAGACGTAGCGCAAGAGGCAGCCGGCCACTAAGCAAAGCAAAAAAGCTACCTCAGCTGCGATAGTGGCTATAAGCATCATTGCCCTCCAGCGATATCGATCCTCTTATCCGTCTTGGGTTCAACTTATCAAAACAGCAGGTGGGCAATCGGCGTGGCGATAAGAATGGTCAGCGCTACACGCTCAAACCAAATGATGACCAGGTGGGTCAGTTTCACCGGAATCTTGGTTGCCAGGATGCACGGCACCAGAGCGGAGAAGAAAATAATGGCTGAAACTGCCACCACGCCGATGACGAACTTGAGGACCATGCTGTCGCTGCCTGCCACTGCGGTGGCGGGCAGGAACATCTCCGCAATACCCATGGCCGCGCCCTTTCCAGCCTGGACCGGCTCCGGCAGCTGCACTACCCACGCGAACGGATAAAACAGGTAGCCAATCCACTCGAAGATGGGCGTAAAGCGCGCAAGCAGTAGGCCAATAAGGCCCACCGACATAATGGAAGGCACGATGGCCGCCGCCATGCGCACGCCATCGCGCAGATTTTCCCAGATGGACTCCCACAAGGACGGCGCGCGCTGCAGTGCCAGCATTGCTTCGCGCCACGCGTTCTTGATGCGCGAGCCCTCCACCGGCTTTTCCGGGTCTGGGTGCGCGTCTGCAAAGTACTCATCCGGAATGGTGCGCAGCGGCGGAATGCGCACGGTAATGGCCGTCACTACAAAGGTCACGATGAGCGTGACAATAAAATAGGTGCCCCAGATCTTCATCAGGTCAAGCTGCTTGGCCACGATAACCATGAAGGCCGCAGAGACCGTCGAAAAGCCGGTGGCAATGATGGCCGCCTCGCGCCCGGTATAGCCGCCTTTTTGGTAGACGCGGTCCGTCACCAAAATGCCCAGCGAATACGAGCCCACAAACGAGGCCACCGCGTCAATGGCGGAGCGCCCCGGCGTCTTCCACAGCGGCCGCATGATGGGCTGCATGAGCACGCCGACAAATTCCAGCAAACCAAAGCCAATGAGAAACGCCAGGAATGCCCCACCGATAGGCACAATGAGGCCAACTGGAATCGCGATGGAGTTCCACAGGAACGGCACTAGGTCTTCATCGCCCAGCACCCACGGCAGTGCATCGATGACCATAAGGAAGGAGACCATCGCACCCACAATGTTGAGCACCGCAAAGACCGCCTGCAGCGCGCTTTCCTTAAACGCCCCGGTGGTAAAGCTGCGCACCGTGCCGTAGACAGCAAGGGCAAAGATAATCCACGGCACCAGCGCCGGAATCCCTTCGCGCACCATCGTGACCATGTGGTCCAAAGGAATGGAGCGCTTATCCTGATACGTCACCGGCAGGAAGAATACGAACGCGCCAATGGCGCTATATAGAAAGAGTTTCCACCGTCCGCCAGGCTGCGGGAGTTCCCCATCATGGCTCTGGATGGAGGAGTAAACCGATTCGGTAGAAGTCACAGTAAAACCGTCCCCTCAAGCTTGCATACAAAAATCAAGCCCGCGTGACAGCCTTACGCGAACATTGGGGATATGTTAGCTAAGTAACAGCTCACTGTCTAGACGTTTTCGAGATCTAAGGCACAATAAAGTCATGTCTAAACCCATCCGCGTCGTCGGCGCCGTCTTCCATGATGGCCAGCGTTTCCTCGCCTGCCGAAAGAAACCGGGCAAACCACTAGAAGGCCACTGGGAATTTCCAGGTGGAAAGATTGAGCCTGGTGAAACTCCTGAGGAAGCTCTAGCGCGAGAAATTCGCGAGGAGCTCAACCTCATCGCCGAGGTTGGCCAGAAAGTGACGACAACAACCTACGAGTACGATTTTGCGACGATTGAGCTAACCACTTTCTACTGCACGCTTGTCGACGGCGACCTACGCCTGACCGACCATGACGATACAAAATGGGTTACCTCCACAGAGGCTGCGCACCTGACGTGGGCTCCCGCAGATATCCCGGCAGTAGAAGCTATTGCTTCTAGTCACAGCTAAGGAAAGAAAGATTCTTCCTTTCGTATTTGCCTTCTGCCAGCATGCGGCGGATATCCTCCGCCAAACGCAATACCAATTGCGGATCGGATTCCGCCAATGCGGCGATTTCCTGCGTTGCTTTTCCTCCGTTGGTCGCTTTCCCCTCATATGAAGGCCGCGCTGAATAGAGGTCAAAGTATTTTCGGCCCACGCCATTGACATTCCTAAACTTTGGTCCGGGTAGGAACTCCTCTCCATGCATGGTGCCGCTTGCCAGAAGGCTGGAGACCCGAGATACTTCTTCTGTCGGACCGGTAGTTGGCCAACCTAAACGGATGCCCACCTCAGCCACTAAAAAATTTCATCATGTAACCATTTCGGGCTTCTCAATCCGGGCTCCAATCAAAAGGGAATATAGGGTTCGGAATCTGTACACGCTTTTCTTCAAAGAGTTCACACTCTCCTGAAATCGATGCAGAACAAAATCAGCGGGAGAAAATTACTTCGCTAATCCTCTTATAGGCCAATTAAAAGTGCAAAACCTTTAGAATTTGGTCATTATGAGCACCAGTCCCGATTCTTCCCTACCTTTTGGCGTATACGAAACCCCCATTACAACCCGGATTCGCGAGCGAATGGAGGAAACGCTAAACCAACACCCTGCTGCAGGATTCGGTATTGGAAGAAGTTCCGATCAGGAAGCTCAAGGCCGCTACACCTCGGCGATTGCTCAGCACATCGGCTCACTCTTAGAGCACCGTCTCCTCGGATTGAAGTCACCCGAAGACCGAGTTGCTCTGATTAACAACATTGCGCTTCTACTGGGCGATGATGAGGGAATCGATTCCGAGGAGCTTCTTTACGCTGTCTACAACTCGGGGTTAGCAGATCCGCCCCTCCTTCCAGACGTTTCACTCACCAAGAGCGCACTATTTACCAACGCCCTGGGAGAGTCTAGTTTAACCAGCGAAATCGAGAGAGAAATCAAGACGGCCGATTCGGTAGACCTACTGTGCGCCTTCATTAAGAATTCCGGCATTAGCGTCCTTGATAGACAGCTCGAGTATCTCCGAGACAACAAGATTCCCTTCCGCCTTCTTACTTCTACGTACTGCGGTGCGTCTGACGCAGCCGCTCTCAAGCGATTGGTTGAGAAGTATCAGGCAGAGGTGAAAATTTGCTACGAGCACAAATCCACTCGCCTTCATGCCAAGGCTTGGCTGTTCCGCCGAAAGTCCGGTTTCGACACTGCATTTATTGGTAGTTCTAACCTGTCAAGGTCCGCTCTAGTCGATGGTTGGGAGTGGAACGTCCGCGGATCTAACACCGCAACACCAGAAGTAATCAATAAATTCATCAAGACTTTCGATAGTTACTGGCACGACAGCCATTTTAAAACCTTCGACCCTATTAGTGACATGGAGCGACTGGAACGGTCTCTGCGCATTGCCAAAGGCGGTGAATCGTCCGGAGCGCTTCGCCAATTGGAGCTTTCTGGCCTAGAGGTAACGCCCTACCCATACCAAGAAGAAATGCTCGAGGCGTTGAGGTCAGAGCGCGAGATAAAGCATCGACATCGAAACCTCCTGGTAGCAGCGACAGGAACTGGAAAGACCGTAGTGGCTGCACTGGATTATCGAAATCTTTGCGAACAATGGAAGCGACGTCCCCAATTGCTCTTCGTGGCTCACCGAAAGGAAATTCTTCACCAGGCCCGACGGACTTTCCGGGAAGTTCTCAAAGACGCAGATTTTGGAGAGCTGCTTGTCGACGGCGCTGAGCCCCACCGTTGGGATTTTGTTTTTGCAAGCGTGCAATCTCTACACGCTTCTCGTCTACAAAAGCTAGATCCCAAACGCTTTGATGTCGTAATAATTGACGAGTTCCATCACGCACAAGCTCCCACCTATAACGCGCTTTTAGACCACTTCCAACCACGAGAGCTCGTAGGCTTAACAGCAACCCCAGAACGTGGTGATGGCGAAAACGTTCAAAAATACTTTGACTACCGCGTAGCCCATGAACTGCGCTTGTGGGATGCTTTGCGTTTACAGCTCTTAGTTCCTATGCATTACTACGGGATTGCTGATGGAACGGACCTTTCTTCGTTGACCTGGAGCCGAGGCAGGAGAGACTATAACTCCAGAGAGCTCTCTGAGTTCTACATCAAAGCAGGAGAAAAGCGCACCCGCTTCATTATTAACGAGCTTAACCGACGCGTTTTCGATCTCTCAGAGATGAAAGCTATCGGGTTTTGCGTCACTATTGCTCACGCAAAATATATGGCAACGCAGTTCCAACAATTTGGAATCCCAGCGCGCGCTGTAACGAACGAGCTCTCTGCCGTAGAGCGAGCCCAGGCCATTAGAGAGCTGGAGGCTGGCGAAGTCAAAGTTTTGTTCTCTGTAGATATATTTAACGAGGGAATAGACATCCCAGCTGTTAACACCCTACTTTTGCTCCGCCCGACACAAAGCCCCGTGGTCTTTCTGCAACAACTAGGTCGCGGTCTCCGTCTATCTCCAGGTAAAGACTCCTGCGTCATTTTCGATTTCATTGGCCAACAGCATGCAGATTTTGATTTCGAGCGAAAGTTCCATGCCCTAACCCGGAAACGGGGCAAGCGCTTGACCGAAGAAATTGAACAGGGATTTCCCACGACTCCACCTGGGTCACATATTCAGCTCGACCAAACGACAACCGAGCAGGTTCTTCACAATGTCAAGAAGATCTCGCGAAATTCCCTACGCAAAGTACGGGCATTGCTCTCTGAAATTCGAACTACAGATCTCAAAGAGTTCCTTGAGGAAGCAAATCTCCAATTAGAAGACATCTATCGCCCCTCAAAATATTCATGGACGCGGTTACTTCGTGAAGAAGGCCTCCTTCAGCAGAACGCCAGTGAGACCGAGGCGTTTCTACTTAATCGGGTTCGGGTTTTCCTCCACGTCAACGATCCGCACCGAATCGATGCCTACCTGCGCATCCTTTCCACCCCAGATCTCCGCTATGCCGACATGGAACCATCCGATCAAGCTTTCACCCGGATGCTCGTTCTCGGGTTCTGGGCAAACTCAAATTCTCCGCATCCCGGTTCTTATGACGAGGCACTGATGATATTGCGCCAGCACCCGCAGGTTGCTTGGGAATTGCAACAGGTTATGCAAATGTGCAGCGACTCCTCTCGCATTATTCCGCAGCATAGCGAGACCTCTGTGTTGGAGACGCACGCGGACTATTCATTGGCTGAACTAATTGGTGCTTTGGAGACTGGAAGCCTTGCACGACTTGTGAACCTTCCCCGCGAGGGCGTGAAATACTTCCCCGATATCAATACAGACCTGTTCTTGGTGACGTTCCAAAAAGACGAACAAGTAAGTTCCTCTACGAATTACCGAGACTATCCAATTTCACCTGATCTGTTGCACTGGGAATCTCAATCAACAACGACGCTGAAGTCGAAGGCGGCTAAACGCTACATCGGCCATCAGAACCGTGATGGCAAGATTCTCATAGCCTCGCGTTTTAACAAGAAGAACGAAGTCGGTACAGCGAGCGCTTATACCTATTTAGGCGCTGTGGATTATGTGTCACATCATGGAGAAAAGCCGATCCAATTCGAATGGAAGCTCCAGCGAGCAATGCCCAAGGCTCTCTACGCTGCGGGAAGAACGGTGGCCTAGACGGCCGATCGAAAAATTGAAATCCTCGTTTTCCTGATAGAAAAGCACCACCCTCCCTATAGTGATTAGAAACACAATCAATCGAGAGGGTGCCATGAGTCACACCAGCGAATCGAGTTCTGCACGGCCTGCAGGCAGCAGACACAACGTAGACACTGCCAACCGAGCTAGAGTGAAATGGACCTTAGTCGGTCCAGGACTAGTTGCCGCAGCGACAGGCGTTGGTGCGGCCGACCTAGTGGCCACCATGATCGCTGGCCAGCGCTATGGCTACGCGCTCCTTTGGGCGGTCATCATCGGCACAATTATGAAGATTGTACTGGTCGAAGGTGTCGGTCGGTATAGCCTTGCTACCGGAAACACTATGTTCCATGGCTGGCGCGAGTTGGGACGGTGGACCTCCTGGTATTTTGCCCCATATATCGTTATTTGGGGTCTCGTCTACGGCGCTGCATCGATGTCCGGCGCTGGCCTCGCTCTTAGCGCCCTTTTCCCAGGTACCAGTCTCGAAATGTGGGCAATTATTGCTGGAATATCCTGCTTCACTCTAACTTGGCTTGGGCGATATCAGCTTTTCGAGAAGCTATCAGCCATCTTAGTCGGAATCATGTTTGTCACCGTGGTGGGCATCGCCGCCATTACAGCTCCGAACCTTCCCGAAGTCATCGGTGGTTTGGTACCACAGATTCCAGATGGCTCCTTCGTCTATGTGTTGTCCATCGCTGGCGGAGTGGGCGGCACAATCACGCTTGCCGCTTACGGCTACTGGCTGAGAGAAAAGGAATGGTACACACCAAAATGGATGCAAGTTATGCGCATGGACAATGCAGTGGCATACGCAGTTACCGGTATTTTTGTCTTAGCCACACTCGCGCTGGGCGCTGAACTCCTCTACAGCGCCAATGTCGCGGTCTCTGATAATGACCAGGGTCTCGTTGATATGGCAGACGTTCTCGAGGACCGCTACGGAACGTTCATGTCTAAGTTGTTCATCGTCGGGTTCTTCTCCGCCGCGTTCTCTTCCTGCCTTGGTGTTTGGAACGGTGTATCCCTGATGTTTGCCGACTACATAGGTCACCTCAAAAAGATCCCGCAAGGCGATCCCCGGACCAGTACTGGTGGAAAGTACTACCGCGCTTACCTCATCTGGCTAACTTTCCCACCAATGCTGCTTTTGCTCCTTGGAAAGCCAACCGGACTCATCATCGCCTACGGCGTCCTGGGCGCATTGTTTATGCCGTTCTTAGGCCTTACGCTTTTGGTCCTGCTGAATACCAAACACACCCCAAAGCAATGGAGAAACGGTTGGATCGTCAACACCTTGATGGCGGTAATCTCCGTTGCCTTCGTTTATCTTTGCGTTTCCCAATTGGGTGAAATTCTCTAGCCGAGAATTAGTACCTACTTCTCCTGCGGAACTCGCTTCGGCTTGTTCCCCGCCCCGGCATGCGGGTCGCGGCCGAATGCCCAGGCGATGATGCCGATGAAGGCGATGGCTCCGCAGACGGTGAAGGCGAGGGGGAAGCCGGAGGCGTCGGCAAGCAGGCCAATGAGCATGGGGCCTAGGATTTGGCCGAAGTCTCCGGCCATCTGGAAGGTGGATAGCACCTTGCCGCCGGAGCGGTCATTGCCCACGATGTCGCCCACCGCGGCCTGCTGGGAGGGGTTGATAAGCCCGGAAGAGGCGCCGGCGAAGGCGGAGACGAGCAAGAGGAACCACACGCTGGTGGCCATGCCCATGAGCACCATGAAGGTGGCGGAGCCGACGAGGCCGATGAGGATAAGTGGTTTGCGGCCGTGGATATCGGACCACTTGCCGGAGAACTGCAACACGATGGCGTTGCCGGCTGCAAAGACTGCGAGCGCCAGGCCGGAGGCGGCCGCGCCATTGTGGAAGATGGAGGCGGCAAAAAGCGGCAGGACGGATACGCGCACTCCCATGTTGATCCAGCTATGGGCAAAGTTGGAGGTCAGCACCGCGCGGTAGGCGGTATCGCCCCAGGCCTCCTGCAGGCGCATGGGCGGCAGCTTATCCTGGCTGGCCTGCTTGTGGTTGACGCGAGGCATTTGCCACCAGACGACGAACGCGGCCAGTGCCACGCCCACGCCGTAGATGAAAAATGGCCAGCGGAAACCCAGGAAGGACAGGCTGGCACCAAGAACCGGGCCGGCGACGTTACCGAGCAGGAAGGCCGTGGCGTAGGTGGCAGAGCACTTGCCGCGAATTGTCGGCGGAGACATGCGCACGATAAGACCCATGGCGGAGACGGTGAACATGGTCGAGCCAATCCCGGCCAGGGCGCGCAGGGCCACGATGTGCCAGTAGCTTTGTGCAATGGAGACTAGACCCGTGGTCACCGCGACGGTCATGAGCCCGATAAGATAGACGCGGCGCGAGCCGACGCGATCCACAAGCGATCCGGACATGGGCGCGAAGATAAGGCGCGAGGCGGCGAAGATGGAGACCACTAGGCCCGCGGCAGCCATGGAGACATCGAAGCTCACCACGAACTGCGGAAGCAGCGGGGCGATAAGGCCATAGCCCAAAGCGATAATAAAGGCGGCCGTGACCATGACCCAGATTTCGCGCGGAATCTTGGGCGCTTCCTCGTGTTCTACTTCCCCACTGCGTGTATTCATCATATCGGCTGCAACTCTAATCCTTGGCGTCAGGGAAAGCCATTTGCGACTTATATTCGAACATATGTTTGTTTTTGGTGGGGTTGTGTCCGCGTTGGGTTCTAGTGTGATGGCCATGCACAACGTACAAAAGAAGTTTCCCCAGCCCACCGCAATAAACCTGCCCCAGTCCGCCTCCGAGATTGCGGCGGACTTGCTCTACCACGAATATGACACCATCAATTCCATCGCCGCCATCATGCACCACCCGCGCTCCCTGGCGCGCCCTACTCCCACCTGGCGCCCACCGATAAAGCAACTGCCGACGCCCGCCGGTGGACCGGGCGGAGAGTATTGCATGAGCATTACCCGCCACCGCGTGGGTGCGCGCGTGAAGGCCCGCGTGCGTGGCTTTGGGCAAGACCGCATTCCGGCGTATCTGATTACCATCCGCATTACCGAGAACTTTGGTCAGCCGGTAGATCCAGCTGTGGCCGAGGGCTGGATACGCACGCTCGTGCCGGCAGAGATGGTGGGTGCAGTCCACGAGGTCTCCCGTGGCCCGAATGCCACTTATGTGTGGCTCGTGGATAGCTCCTATCAGCCGGTCCACTCCCCCGAGTCGCTCTTCGCCGGCTTCAGCCAAGCCGCCTAGGCGGTCGCTCGCTGTTGTGTTGACTGCGCAGATGCGTCTGAGTCTGCATGCGGGTCAGGCGCGTGGAGCACCTTCTTCATCACCTCGTGGTTGAAGGTCACCGTATAGTGGCGGGCGATTGCCTTTGGCATAAAGCGCAGGACCAAGCAGGCGATGAGGACGGTAAAGACCTTATCCAGAATGTCCGAGGTAAGGCCCTGCAAGATGATGGCCAGGCGCTCGTCTTGGACGATCATCTCGTAGAACTTGGTGAGGTTTTGTGGCCCCTTGCGTGGGTGACCACTGAAGGAAAAGATGAGTACGTACACGCTCATCACGCCGGAGCCGATGCCTATTCCGAGGCCGGAGAAAATGATCCAGGACAGCTTGTTGAATACCCCGCGGCGAGCCAGCAGGCCTACTGCGGCACCGATAAAGATACCTACGGGCGCAAAGGCGAGATTATAGGCAAAGTACGCTCCGCCCAATACGGTGGTGGTAAGCCCCGTGGCCATGCCGAGCACGGGACCGGCGATGATGGCGACGATGGCGGTGCCGACAGCATCGAAGAACATCGGCACCTGCGTGCGCACCGTCAACGAGCCCAACAGCAGGTTGATGGAGGCGCCGAAGATCGGATACAGGAGGATGCAGTTAGGCACCAGCCCATGCTGCGAGGTATATAGCAGCACCGCGGCCGCTAGGAGGAGGACCCAGACGCTGGCGGTCAGGTAGGACTCGAAAGTCATATTTACCGTGGAGTACACCCCAAAGACGGTGCATAACCACGCGGCAAGCGAGAGTGCCACGGCTACTACAACAAAGACGTAGCGCCACGTGGTATCGCGGGTCATCGCCATGGTCTTCTCCTCCTCACAAGGCTAGGTTTAGGGCGGATTTCCAGCTGCACGCTGGGATTGTCCTAAAGCCTAATTGGCGGCGCGCGAAAGTAGCAACACAAAAGGGCCTCTAAAATGGGGAAGGCCGGGACTACTTTTCGTCAGCTTCGGGGGCGTCGGATTCGTCGTCCAAGTCGGCATCGTCGCCGTCCAGGTAGTCCTCGTCTTCGTCCTCGTCGTCTTCGCCGAAGATATCGTAGACGTCAGGCTCTTCGTAGTCTTCGTCATCGAAGGAGACGAGCTGTGCTTCCCAGTCCAGGGCCTGCTCGGAGACGAGGCCTAGGACATCAAAGAGGCGATCGAAGTCGGTGTAGGTGCCAAGCTCAAGGGCCTCGGCGGGAACCTCCACGATGGGAACGTCATCGAACTCGGCGTTATCAAAGAGGGCGAGGCGGTCAGCCTCGTCGAGGTCCTCATCCTCTTCGTCCACTTCCCAGGCGAGGGCGACTGCCTCATCCTCCATGTCATCGAGATCGTCTTCGTCGAAGTCGAAGGCAAGGAAGCGCACGATGGCGGACGGGACGCCGTCGATGGTTTCCACGAGCACGCGCAGCTCCGAGTCGTTGGCCACTTCAGCCACGACGAGGTGCGGGTTGAGCTCATCTTGGGCAAATTCTAGTTCCGCGATGCGCTCATCGGTGCCCTCCAGCAGGTCACGCAGGACGGTGACCACCTGGTCGGTGGCGATGTGGCGGGAGACCGCCTCCACGGCATCGTCTACAGAGAAGGCGACGGAGACAAGGACTGCCTCGAATTCCTCATCGTCTTCATCAACATCCGCCGCGGCAATGTAGACGTTCGCGGCGGGGAGAAGCGGATCGATTTCAATAAATTGGATTTCCAGATCAGAGGTGATTGGAACGAACATGACGTCATCGTTGACGCGGGACTCGATGCCCTCGGCATCCAATGCAGAAGCAATATCTTCGAAAAAGCTCATGGTGGTTTAAAATCCATCCTTCGGAAGCAGAGGTTCCCACGGTAGGCAAGCCGCCGCCCGCGGTCACTGTGGAGTCTACCGTTATTCCCACCCGGATGGTTGGAAGCCCAAAGATCTCACCAGCTCCGGGCGCCCACTTCCCCACTCCAACATGTGGTATCCCTCCCAGGCTTGCCGCTTGAGCTCGTGGGGCGCGTGCTCAATATAGGCCTCGGCATCGAAGATCATGGTGGCGCGCTGAGTGGACCCGTAGCGTGGCCAACTCATCTCCGGGCGGCCGCCGTGGATAAAGGCGGACCAGTGTTGCTGCATGGTGGCGGTAAGTTCCTCCATCTCCGCGCGCGAGCCCCAATTGGTAAGGAAAGACGCGCGCGAGGAATAGGGGTCACCGAAGACATTGCCGAGCTCCATCGAATGCATGGCGCCGAGGCCGAGCCATTTGAGCACGGCAGAGGCGAAGTCGAAGCGATACATCCACGTCGGTGCCACTTTTGCATGGGCGGCGGCGATGCGGGTGGAGGGTGCCCAAAAGAGGGCGTCGGCAAGCAGGTGCGCAAAGTCCTCCCGGGCCACCGCGCCGTCATAGGCAGCGACGACCTCGGGGGCGTGCTGGGGATCGAAGGAAGCCAGGAGGCGCAAGGCGGCGCGCTCGCGGGAGCTTTGGCGCTGGAAGAGGAATTTGCCAAAGCTAGCCTCGTCCGAGTTCGTGCCGATGAGCAGCGGAACCTGGTGCTGATGCCCGTTTTCGAAGGCGGCGATGGGGTGTTCCGGAATGAGCTCATCATCCACCGTGGGCGCGTAGCAGGAATTGAGGTGAATGAGCTCGCCGGCCCGCCACATCATGGATTGGCCCGAACGCACCAGATCGGCAAAGTTTTCCTGGCGCAGGTCCTCCACCGAGGTACGCCGGGGCAAGGCCATGCGGTGGACCAGCTCGCGCGCCCACAAGGTGGACTGGGCGCGGGAATGGATCATGGCAATCGGCGGGGACTGGGCAATGGCGCGGTGGAAGAGGCCCTCCGCGGCCGGGCTCGTCATGAGGGTGAGCACCGCCGCGCCGCCGGCCGATTCGCCCATGAGGGTGACGGAATCAGGATCACCGCCAAAGGCCGCGATATTGTCGCGCACCCACTGCAGCGCCAGGATCTGATCGGCCACCGCCGGGTTAGCGCTGCAGTCCCCGCCCAGGCTGCGCAGATCCAAGTGGCCCAGGGAATTGAGGCGGAAGTTAATGGATACGTAGACCACGTCCATGCGGGTGGCCAGCTCAAAACCGCGGAGCATGAGCATGTGGGACGAGCCCATAATGAAGCTGCCGCCGTGCAGGTAGACCACCACGGGAAGCTTCTCTTCAGTGCGCGGGCGCACGATGTCGAGGTGCAGGCAGTCCTCGGAGCCGATAATGCGATCGGTCCAGGAATACGTGGGCTGCGGGGCCGGTGGGCCGAACTGGCTGCAATCGCGCACACCCTCCCAGGCCGGTGCGGGCTGCGGCGCGCGGAAGCGGTTGTCCCCGGCGGTGGTATCACCAAACGGGATACCGCGCCAGGTAAGCACCGGCCCGGCGCTAATGGGGCGATCGGTGCGCAGGTCTTCCTCTATAACGCCGCGCACCCACCCGGAGGTAGTGCGCACGGTGAGCTCATCTGCCAGGGCGTTTTGGGCCTCTTCGTGCGCGCGGCGGGCGCGTTCGTGCGCTTGTTTCGCTTTAAGGCGCGCCGCCGCGGAAGACTCCTCCAGAGGGAAACCCTCGGAGTCGCGGTTGTTCTCGTGCGGCGTAACCATACCCACTAGCTTAGGTCGCTTGCACGCCCTCGGCGATCTCATTACGGCGCGGCGGCGCATTAATAGAGCCTTTACTATGCTGGGCGCAGATAAGTTTTAGCGAAAGAGAAGGACACATGGGTTTCTTTACTAAAGACAAAAAGGACAACTCCACCGAGGTCGACACCGTCGATACCTATGACATCGATCCGGAAGATACCAACCGCTTTACCTCTGCCCTGCTCAATTCCCTGGACCGCGCAGTGGCCGTGCAGTCCGGTGTCATCATCAAGTACGTCGAGAACCTGAAGAAGCGCAATAAGGACGCGAGCCCGCAGCAGCTGCAGGAGCTCATTGACAAACACTTCCTCAATATCACCTCCGGCACGGGTGCGGCCGCGGGCGCTTCCGCTGCCATCCCAGGTGTTGGCTTGGTAACCGGCGCAGCTACCATCGCCGGCGAATCCGTGGTCTTTTTGGAGGCGACCGCGTGGTACATCTTGGCTTCGGCCTACCTGCATGGCGATGACATCAAGTCCCCCGAGCGCCGCCGCGCCCTTGTACTTTTGGTGCTGACCGGTTCGAAGGGCTCCGCTTTGGTGGATACCTTTGTGGGTGATCTCAATAGCGTGGCGGGCATGCGCTCGGCCGCTAGCCTGTCCCGTTTCTCCGGCCCGACGCTGTCTGGAATCAACGGCCGCCTGACCAAGCTTTTTACCAAGCAGATCACCAAGCGCCTGGAGTGGGCGTGGATCAGCAAGCTCATGCCCATGGGCATCGGCGCCGTGCTCGGCACTACCGCCAACCGCAAGCTGGCCAAGCAGGTCATCGAGCACGCCAGCGAGCAGCTTTCTCCCCTCACCCAAGCCTAGGGGTAGCCGGGAACCGATAAGTGGGGCAATTGATACCCCTAACATAGTGAGTTTAGGGGTATGACCCGTATCATGTAGGCAGACTCTTTGGCGAGTGACGCATGCGCTCGTGCAAAGGCCGCACTAAAGTCGAATAAACGACCATTTTAAAGCAGAGAAATGAGGCGAATACCTGCCGTGAGCACATCGAATATCTTCGGCCCCAATGCGTGGCTGATAGACGAGCAGTTCCAGCAGTACTCCAAGGACCCTAGCTCCGTAGATAAGGAGTGGCGCGACTACTTCGAAGCAAACGGCGCGCCCAAGTCTGAGGCACCTGCCAAGGAAGCCCCGAAGAAGCCGTCTAAGCCTGCCGCGAAGAAGACTGAGGGTACGACTACCGCCCGCAAGCAGGAGGCCCGCGAGACCAACGTGGATAAGTCCGTGGCCAAGGCGCAGGAAAAGTCCGCTAAGGCCAAGCAGTCCGTGAAGAAGTCCGAGTCCCCGCTCGACCGCATCGAAGACTACAAGGGCGGCGAGGAGCACCAGCTCAAGGGCATGTTCAAGGCCATTGCGAAGAACATGGAGGAATCCCTGGAGATTCCTACCGCTACCACCGTGCGCGATATGCCGGTCAAGCTCATGTGGGAAAACCGCTCCATGATCAATGACCACCTCAAGCGCACTCGCGGTGGCAAGATCTCCTTTACCCACATCATCGGCTACGCCATGGTTAAGGCCGTACAGCTGCACCCTGACATGAACGTGCGCTACGAGGAAAAGGATGGCAAGCCTTATGTCATCCAGCCGGAGCACATTAACCTGGGTCTGGCCATTGACCTGCCGCAGAAGGATGGCTCCCGCGCGTTGGTCGTCGCCGCCATCAAGGAGTGCGAGACCAAGTCCTTCTCCGAGTTTGTTGAGGCCTACGAGGACATCGTTACCCGTTCTCGCAAGAACAAGCTCACCATGGATGACTTCTCTGGTGTGACCATTAACCTCACCAACCCAGGCGGCATCGGCACCCGCCACTCCATCGCCCGCCTGACTAAGGGCGCCGGCTCCATCATCGGCGTGGGCTCTATGGATTACCCGGCCGAGTTCGCTGGCGCTTCCGCGGACCGCTTGGCAGACCTGGGCGTCGGCCGCCTGGTTACCCTGACCTCCACCTATGACCACCGCGTCATCCAGGGTGCAGAGTCCGGCGAGTTCTTGCGCACCATTGGCCAGCTGCTTGTCGACGGCGCCTTTTGGGACGACCTCTTCTCCTCCATGGGCGTGCCTTATGAGCCGTTCCGTTGGGCACAGGACGTGCCGAACTCCGGCGTGGACAAGAACACCCGCGTCATGCAGCTCATCGAGTCTTACCGCTCCCGCGGCCACCTGCTGGCCGATACCAACCCGCTGGGCTGGGTACAGCCGGGCCTGCCTAACCCGGACCACCGCGACCTCGACATCGCGACCCACGGCCTGACCATTTGGGATCTGGACCGCACCTTCAACGTCGGTGGCTTTGGTGGCAAGGAGCAGATGACCCTGCGCGAGGTGCTGTCCCGCCTGCGCGCCGCCTACACCCTGAAGGTCGGCTCCGAATACACCCACATCCTGGACCGCGATGAGCGCGGCTGGCTGCAGGACCGCCTGGAGGCAGGCATGCCGAAGCCGACCAACGCGGAGCAGAAGTACATCCTCCAAAAGGTCAATGCCGCAGAAGCATTCGAGAACTTCCTGCAGACCAAGTACGTGGGCCAGAAGCGCTTCTCCCTCGAGGGCGCCGAGACCCTCATCCCGCTGCTGGATTCCATCATCGATACCGCCGCCGGCCAGGATCTGGACGAGGTCGTCATCGGCATGCCGCACCGCGGCCGCCTCAACGTCCTGTTCAATATCGTGGGCAAGCCACTGGCCGATATCTTCGGCGAGTTCGACGGCAACTACAAGGGCGGCCAGCTCGGCGGCTCCGGTGACGTGAAGTACCACCTGGGCTCCGAGGGCCACCACCTGCAGATGTTTGGCGATGGCGAAATCAAGGTCACCCTCGCCGCCAACCCATCCCACCTTGAGGCCGTGGATCCGGTCATGGAGGGCATCGCCCGCGCTAAGCAGGACATCTTGGACAAGGGCCCAGAGGGCCACACCGTTGTTCCGGTCATGCTCCATGGCGATGCCTCCTTCACCGGCCTGGGCATTGTTCAGGAGACCATCAACCTGTCCCAGCTGCGCGGTTACACCAACGGCGGCACCGTCCACATCGTGGTCAACAACCAGGTGGGCTTCACCACCACCCCGGACTCCGGCCGTTCCACCCACTACGCCACCGACCTGGCCAAGGGCTTCGACTGCCCAGTCTTCCACGTCAACGGCGATGACCCAGAGGCAGTTGTCTGGGTAGGCCAGATGGCAGCCGAGTACCGCCGCCAGTTTGGCAAGGACGTCTTCATTGACCTCATGGTCTACCGCCTGCGCGGTCACAACGAGGCCGATGACCCGTCCATGACCCAGCCGGAGCTCTACTCCGTCATCGACGAGCACAAGGCAGTGCGCGAGCACTACACCAACGACCTCATCGGCCGTGGTGACCTTTCCGCTGAGGATGCCGAGGCAGCCGCTCGCGACTTCCACGACCAGATGGAATCCGTCTTTGCTGAGCACAAGGAAGCCGGCAAGGCTCGCCCGAAGGAGCAGACCGGCATCACCTCCTCCCAGGAGCTCACCCGCGGCCTGGATACCTCCATTACCGCCGAGGAGCTCGCCGAGCTGGGTGCCGCTTATGGCAACCCACCAGAGGACTTTGAGTACCACAAGCGCGTGGGCAAGGTAGCCAAGGAGCGCGAGAAGTCCTCCCGTGAGGGCGGCATCGACTGGGGCTGGGGCGAGCTCATCGCCTTCGGTTCCCTGGCCGGCGAGGGCAAGGTTGTCCGCCTGGCTGGTGAGGATTCCCGTCGCGGTACCTTCACCCAGCGCCACGCCGTCACCTTCGACCCGCGCAACGGCAACGAGTACAACCCGATGCACGCCATCGCCACCTCCAAGGGCAACGGCGGCAAGTTCATGGTTTATAACTCCGCGCTGACCGAGTTCGCCGGCATGGGCTTCGAGTACGGCTACACCGTGGGCAACCCAGACGCCCTCGTGGCATGGGAGGCACAGTTCGGTGACTTCGCCAACGGCGCCCAGACCATCATCGACGAGTACATCTCCTCCGGTGAGGCCAAGTGGGGCCAGCTGTCCAGCCTGGTGCTCCTCCTGCCACACGGCTACGAAGGCCAGGGCCCGGACCACTCCTCCGCCCGCATCGAGCGCTACCTGCAGCTGTGCGCTGAGGGCTCCATGACCGTGGCTCAGCCTTCCACCCCGGCTAACCACTTCCACCTCCTGCGCCGCCAGGCACTCGGTGAGATGAAGCGTCCGCTGGTCGTCTTCACCCCGAAGTCCATGCTGCGCAACAAGGCAGCTACCTCCGCCGTGGAAGACTTCACCGAGGTCAAGCGCTTCCAGTCCGTTATCAACGATCCGAACTTCGTTGATGTCAACGGCAAGAAGGTCGGCGATACCGACAAGGTCAAGACCATCATGCTGGTCTCCGGCAAGCTGTACTGGGATCTGGAGAAGAAGCGCGAGGCCGATGGCCGCGATGACATCGCCATTGTCCGCGTGGAGATGCTCCACCCGATTCCGTTCAACCGCCTGCGCGAGGCATTCGAGGCTTACCCGAACGCCACCCAGGTCCGCTTCGTTCAGGACGAGCCGGCCAACCAGGGCCCATGGCCGTTCTACAACGAGCACCTGCGCACCCTGATTCCGGATATGCCGGAGTTGGTTCGCGTTTCCCGCCGCGCACAGTCCTCGACTGCCACCGGTAACGCTAAGGTGCACCAGATTGAGCAGAAGAACCTGCTGGAAGAGGCCTTCGACATCTAGTCGCCTCTACCCCGTTTAAACCCCAGTGAGGACCTCCTCACTGGGGTTTATTCATGCCGACACCAGCATTAGTAAAGCTTCTGTTCTTGCTTCTACCGGAGCACTCCTTCGGCGTTCTTGCTCTCTCATGTTTTTCTCATCTCCGATTCCTTCGCGCTCACCAGCGCAACACTATTGTCTTGGCGGGAGCTTTCCCATGAGCGCCAAGGGAGCGGGTTAAGAATTAGCGCCTTACTCGATATGTCCAATCGTATCGCGGATGCTTGTCGCTCAAACCCGGCAGCAATGCAAAGGCATTCGCGTCGGTATTCACAAGCTCAGAATTGCTCCACATCGAGTCACAATTGAGTTTGCGGGGTCAACTCCCGTGGAGGTGTTGGCCTGCCGGTTTACCCACCGTCAGCAGCTCCGAGTTGCCAACGATCAAATATTAAGAACCAGTGAGATTCGATCCGCCGGAAGAATCGGAGTCGCCCTCTTCATGGGCGATGTCGCCGCCGGAGGAATTCATCCAGGAACGCACGACCTTCTCCGCGCTGGTGTCGTCGTTTTCTACCTCTTCGGCCATGTCAGAGAGGTCTTTTTGGGTTATGAACTTGGTCAGCGAGGCCACAGCCTGGCGCTCTTCGCGGTCGAAGAGATCGTCTTGAAAGAGCACCACGAAATTCTCTGGCAATTCGGGATCGGAACCCTCGCAGCCACTGGCACCGGAAGGCTCAACCGTGGAGGTATCCGTGGGCAAGCTCGACATGAGCGCAATGTGGGTACGGGCCAAGTAATCCTCGCCGCCGGGCTCAGAGGCTTTCTGTGCCTTCTTGTAGTCCTTCGAAATAGCCCGCGCCTCACCGGGGTTGAGGATATTGAGGAACGCGCCGGTGCAACCCACATAGAAATTGCCACCCGGGTTCATGGAACGCCCACCCTTGGTGTCGTGGAAGATGTCTCCCTTCACAATGGACGCCTCGCGGCCCTGCCCCATCAGCTCCTGACGGTAGATCTCTGCGAGGACCAGCTGGTCGGTCTTATTGGCATCGACCACAATGCCGATGGGCTCGCTCTGGGGGTTCTTAGCAAAGGGGTTGGTATCGAGCTGGGAGGAACAGCCGGAAAGCAGCGTTGCGGACAGCACCACACCGGCAATGACACGAGTGGGGCGGGCAAAGCTGCGCATGGCGATACTCTTCTCCTTTTGGTTGGCGGCGCGTGAGCGTCTAGCTGATTCTACACCGAGGGTGTGTTTACCTCCTGTTGCGGCGTGACTAAGATGGCAAGGGTTATGTCTAGCGTTATTACTGAATCCGCCGTACGCGAGGCACTCTCCCGCGTCGAAGACCCAGAAATTGGCCGCCCCATCACTGAACTCAACATGGTGAAGTCCGTTACCGTCACCGGTAATGACGTGGCCGTGGAAATTTACCTCACCATCGCCGGCTGCCCCATGAAGTCCACCATTGAGTCCAATACCCGCGCTGCGGTAGAGGATATTGAGGGCGTTGGAAACGTCACGGTGACGATGGAAGCCATGAGCGATGAACAGCGTCGCGAGCTCAAGAAGAAGCTCCGCGGCGGCCAAGCCGAGCCCGAAATCCCGTTTGCAAAGCCGGATTCCACCACTCGCGTTTTCGCGGTAGCCTCCGGAAAGGGCGGAGTAGGCAAATCCTCCATGACCGTAAACCTGGCCGCAGCGCTGGTCCAGAAGGGCCTCAAGGTTGGCATTGTGGACGCCGATATTTACGGCCACTCCGTTCCTAACCTCTTGGGCTGCACTGACGGACCGACCGTGCTCGATGATGAAATGCTGCTGCCGCCGATTTCCCATGGCATTAAGCACATTTCCATCGGACAGTTTGTGGAGGGCAATGCCCCGGTGGTCTGGCGCGGGCCCATGCTCCACCGCGCGCTACAGCAATTCCTGGCCGACGTTTTTTGGGGCGACCTCGACGTCCTGCTTTTGGATCTGCCACCGGGCACTGGCGACGTCGCCCTGTCCGTAGCCCAGCTCATTCCCAATGCAGAGCTACTCATTGTCACTACCCCGCAGGCCGCGGCCGCCGAGGTGGCAGAGCGCGCTGGTTCCATCTCCCAGCAGACCCGCCAGCGCGTGGCCGGCGTAATTGAAAACATGGGTGCCATGGTGATGCCGGATGGCTCCACCATGGATGTCTTTGGCACCGGCGGCGGACAGATTGTGGCCGATCGCCTAGGCGTCATCTTGGGCCATGAGGTGCCGCTGCTGGCTTCCGTGCCACTGGATCCCACCTTGCGCAGCGGTGGCGATGCCGGCACGCCGATTGTCCTCGATTCCCCCGAGTCCCCCGCCGCCCAGCAGATCCAGGCGGTGGCCGATAAGCTGGCCATCCGCTCCGATTCACTGGTGGGTAAAAACCTCAACTTGGGGGTGAACTAATGCCTTAGGTCACATCGCCCCATATGCCGCCGCCGGTGGATTCTTCCCCACCTCGTGGCGGCTTTTTCTCGGGTGCGGGCTGCTCCGTCGGCTTGGGGGTTTCGGTGCGTTGCTGCGGCCGGGACTCTGGCTGCGGCTGCTCAGCGTAGATCTGGGAGTAGTCGAAGCTCGGGCGCTGCTGCTGCGGTTGAGGCTGCGGCTGCTCCTCCGGCTCCTGTGGAGCGGTAGCGGTCTTGACGTTTTCTGCCATTTTCTTGGGGTTGAAATCGTCCCAGGCGGAATCGTCGCCATCGAAAAGCGCCTTGGTAATTGCCCCTTTCGGGCCGAGGCGCGTCCACTGGGCAGCTTGGGTGAGCGGGCCGCGGATATCATCGAATTCCGAGGTAATCGAGCCCATCTCGCCGTTGAGCTCCGCCTTGGCGTTATTGATGGCCTTGCGGGCCGCGTAAATGGCCGCGCGCACATCCTTAATCACCTCGGGCATGCGCTCCGGGCCAATGACGATGATGCCCAAAACCACGATGACGAAAATCTCGGGCCAACCAATGGAAGAAAACACGGTTAAATACTAGTCCCTCACTCTTAGCCGCGCTGATTGTGCTTGATTGCGCGAACCACCATTTCCACCTTGTCCAAGAAATCCTGCTGCGGCCGGTGCGCAGGCGTTGCCGCATCCGGCCCGGGCGTCACCCCTTCGGTGGCAATGCCCGCGAGCTTTGCCAGCAAGGATTGCGACGCCTTGACTTTAGCGGAATCCGCGCAGTGGCGAACCCACTCTGAGGCATGGCGCTGCTGGTGAACATCCGCCCGGCACTCGGCGCAGTGCACCAAGTGAATGCGCACGCGATGCATGAATTTTGGCTCCATCTCCCCGTCCACGAAGGCAACGACAGCCTCCGGGCCAAGGTGCCCGATGGTATCGCTGCGCCGCGCCTTAGCCTTCGCCTTATCGCGGGCCTTGGCCTGGGCGGCATCGAATCCGCCGCGCACGCTCAGCGTGGACAAGGTTCGACGTCCCCGCAGCGAGTCCATCAACGCCCTCCTCCAGTAGTTGCTTGGCCTTCAGTGACACGGAAAGTCCCCGCCGGTAGCGGGGACTATGCAGTTTCTTTAAAGTTTAGCGCGCGGTGGTTTAACGCGTGCGCAACAGCATGCGGGTTTCCGCATTGGTTTGCGCTTCTTTTTCAAGTGCCGCACGCAGCTGCGAGCGGCCACGGTGGATGCGGGAGCGCACCGTACCCATCTTGACGCCCAAGGTCTCCGCAATCTCGTCATAGCTCATACCTACGACATCACACAGCACCACGGCCACGCGGAAATCGGGAGCCAAGCCATCGAGCGCGGATTGCAGCGCCGGGTCCAGGTTGGCCACGGTATAGGCCTGCTCCGGGGTCATATCCGTTCCGGGCACGCGCTCATAATCCTCCGGCAGGGCCTCCATGCGGATCTTGGAGCGATGGCGAACCATGTCCAAGAAGAGGTTGGTGGTAATGCGGTGCAACCAGCCTTCAAACGTACCGGCCTGGTATTTATCCAGGGAACGGAAGACACGCATGAAGGTTTCCTGGGTCAGGTCCTCTGCATCGTGCTGGTTGCCGGAGAGGCGATACGCCAAGCGGTAGACGCCATCGGCGTGTTCGGCCACGAGGTCACCCCAGGCTGGCATGTCGGCTTCGCCGGCATCGAACGCCGCGGTACCGGTCAACTCCGCCTCAGGGGTGGCGGGCTGAAGGGATTCGGCATCGCGCTTCGTTGTTGTCATGCATGTCATTTTTCTACACTTCAAAGTGAAACTCCAGCCACAGTGCTGATAATTTCCTGTGAGTCCGTCACATTATCCCCACCCACCACAACCTCGCTGGCTAGGCGCGTTTTTGCCACATTTGGGGACACTTTTCCCTAAGGTCTATTACGTGACTACTACCGCATATGAAGCACTGCGTTCTTATATCGAGACCACCAGCGAGCCCTCCGCGGCCCTGCGTGGCGCGCGCGACCACGCCGATGAGTACGGTCTGCCGGTTCCAGATGAATCAACGGGCCAGCTGCTCACCACGCTAACGGCCGCCTCCGCCGGTTCCACCGAACGCCCCCAATCCGTGGCGATCACCCCGGCCGCCAATGTGGTGGGCCTCTACCTGCTTGCTGGCATGCCCGATAATGGCATCTTGACCTGCATTGACCCCGAGGCGGAGCACCAGCGCAGCGCCAAGACCGCCTTCCGCGAGGCGGGCTATGCACCTTCACGTGGCCGCTTCCTGCCGTCTCGCCCACTCGAGGTCATGGGCCGGCTGGCTAATGATGCCTACCAGGTCATCTACGCCGACGTCGCCGCGCTCGAGCTCCCCGCCATCATCAAGGCCGCGTGGCCACTGCTGCACCAGGGCGGCACCCTGGTCTTGGCTAGTTCTTTGCTCGATGGCACGCTTGCCGACGCCTCCCGGACCGACCGCGACACCGCCGCCGCTCGCGAAGCAGACGAGTACCTGCGCGAGCTCGAGGGCGCGAACGTCACCCGCTTGCCGCTGGGGTCCGGGCTCACCCTCGTAACGAAGCTCTAAACCTTCTGGTTTTTGCCGACGACGACCACGCCGCCGTCAGAAACCTTGAAGCGCTCCTCATCGCGCTCGCGGTCCACGCCGATAATTGCGCCATCGCTGACGACGACGTTCTTATCGAGAATCGCGCGGCGCACCACCGCACCACGGCCGATGCGCACCCCTGGCAGGATGACCGATCCTTCGACCGTGGCGCCATCGGCCACGTGGACGTCAGACGCCAGCACGGAATTGCGCACCGTGCCGCCGGAGACGATGCAGCCCGGCGCCACCATCGAGGACTGCGCGATGCCATTTTGCACGAACTTCGCCGGCGGGAAATTGGAATCATCCGTGGAGTGAATCGGCCAATTCCGGTTATAGAGGTTGAAGATCGGGTGCACCGAAATCATGTCCATGTGCGCTTCATAGAAGGAATCGATGGTGCCCACGTCGCGCCAGTAGCCGTGATCGCGTTCGGTAGATCCCGGCACCTCATTGGCCATGAAGTCATAGACATGCGCCTGCCCACGCTTCACAAAGTACGGAATAATATCGCCGCCCATATCGTGGGCGGAGTCCTCGTTCTTTTCGTCCTCCAAGAGGGCGTCAATAAGCGCCTGCGCCGTAAAGACATAGTTTCCCATCGAGGCATAGCTCATATTCGGGTCATCCGGAGTGGCCGGTGGGTCCGCAGGCTTTTCCACGAACTCCGTGATGGTTCCCATGCCATCGGCTTGGATGCAACCAAAGGCCGTTGCCTCCGCGCGCGGCACACGAATGCCGGCCACCGAACAATCCAGTCCCGAGGCGATGTGTTCTTCTACCATCTGCGCCGGATCCATGCGGTAGACGTGGTCCGCGCCGAAGACAATGACGTAGTCCGGTTTTTCGTCATAGATGAGGTTGAGCGACTGCACAATGGCATCCGCCGAGCCGTTGTACCAACGCTTACCGCGGCGCTGCTGGGCAGGCACCGAAGCAATGTATTGCGGCGTCGGCCCCGCCAAATTCCACGCCTGGGAAATGTGGCGGTCCAAGGAGTGGGACTTGTACTGGGTCAACACCGCAATCTTTAGGTAACCGGCGTTGACCAAGTTGGACAGGACAAAGTCAATGAGGCGGTAGGATCCGCCAAAAGGCACGGCGGGTTTGGCGCGGTCTTCGGTCAGGGGAAAAAGGCGCTTTCCCTCGCCGCCGGCAAGGACAATGGCTAGGACATTTGGCAGGCTTCTCACGTTTTCAAACCTATCTGCAAATCCCACATTTCGCAGCAGATATATGCACTTTTCTACCCCCATCCCGTATTTCTGCACGCGGCACCAGAGATACGTATTCTGGGTGGACATGAGAGCCGGAATCTTTTCCAAAGAATACCCGCCGGAAATCTACGGCGGAGCCGGAGTTCACGTAGCTGAACTCACCCGTTTTATGCGCGATATCATCGATGTCTCCGTGCACTGCATGGGCTCCCCGCGCGAAGAAAAGGACGTTTTTGTGCACGGCGTGGACCCCGCACTCGAGGGTGCCAATGGAGCGCTCAAGACCTTGTCTACCGGGCTTCGCATGGCCGATGCCGCCTCCGATATCGACATCGCCCATTCGCACACGTGGTACACGGGCCTTGCCGGCCACCTCTCCGCCCAGCTATACGATATTCCGCACGTGGTCACCGCTCACTCCCTGGAGCCACACCGCCCATGGAAGCGTGAGCAGCTCGGCGGCGGCTACGACGTCTCCTCGTGGTCCGAGAAGAACGCCATGGAATATGCCGACGCCGTCATCGCTGTCTCTGCTGGCATGAAGGACTCCATCCTGGATGCCTACCCGCGCATCGACGCCTCCAAGGTCCACGTTGTCCTCAACGGCATCGACACCGAGCTGTGGCAACCGCGAGAGGGAGATGTGTTGGACAAGCTGGGCGTCGATAAGCAACGCCCCATCGCCGCCTTCGTTGGCCGCATTACCCGGCAAAAAGGCGTGAAGCACCTGCTGCAGGCAGTGCGGAAGTTCGACCCGGATATCCAGCTGGTGCTGTGCGCCGGCGCGCCCGATACGCCCGAAATCGCGGCGGAGACCGAGGCACTGGTAGACGAGTTGCGGGCCCAGCGCGATGGCATTTTCTGGGTCAAGGATATGCTCCCGCGCAACGAGGTCCAGCAGATTTACTCCGGCGCGGATGTGTTTGTCTGCCCGTCTATCTACGAGCCGCTCGGCATCGTCAACCTAGAAGCTATGGCCTGCGGCACGGCCGTTGTTGCCTCCAACGTAGGCGGTATTCCGGAGGTTGTGGTCGATGGCGAGACCGGCGTACTGGTGCCTTACGACGCCGCCGATACCGCTGCCTTCGAAGCCGACCTCGCTGCCGCCGTCAATGACGTCGCCGCCGATAAAGAGGGCGCCGCGGAATTTGGCCGCGCCGGCCGCGAACGCGCCATTCGCGATTTCTCTTGGGCTACCATTGCCGCCCAGACCGTCGATATCTACCGCAGCTTGATTTAAGGAAGGATAGCCGTGACAACTCACCGCCCTGAACTGCATTTTGTTCCTGAAGACGGCGTCCTCGACGCCCCCGCTGGTATCCTGCGCGACGGCGATACCTGGCACCTGTTCTACCAGTACCGCCCCACCGCAGACTCCCCTGCCCGCTGGGGACACACCTACTCCGAAGAGTCTCCCTTTGACTGGTTGGACTGCGACGATGTCCTAGCCCCCGTCGGCGGCGAGCTCTCCCTGCGCGCAGGATCCGTAGCCCAAGGCCCGGAAGATATCCATCTCTACTTCACCTCCGTGACCGCCGCCGGAATCGCCGTTCACCTCGCCCGCTACGCTGACGTGGACGAGATCTGCGAGGTCTCCGATGACCCCCAGGCCCTCGACCCCAATGTCGTCCGTTTTGGCGAGGTCGTAGGCAATACCCGCAACTTCGATCACTTCCGCTCCCCCTGCGTGGTGCCCGATTGGGCCTCCGAGGACCGCGATAACGGCCACGACGGCTGGCTCATGCTCGCGCTCACCGGCCACTCCGACGCCCCGGTTCCCGTCATCCTCGAATCCACCGATGGCGTGTCTTGGCGCCTGCGCGGCAGCCTCAAGTTCGACGGCGACCCTGGCTTCCTAGAGGGAGAGGTCCCCGCTACCTCGCCCATTCCGCCGGTCGTCTCCCCGCGCCTAGTCCGACTGCGCGATGAGGTTGACGGCAATATCTACGACGTCCTCTTCGTCACCCTAGAGCGCGGCGGCCGCGACGTCTCCGGCTACCTCGTCGGCCGACTGGAGGGCACCACCTTTACCGTGGTCTCCGGCTTCCGCCGCGTAGACTTCGGCCACGATTTCTCCCGCCCACGCAGTACCAACACCACCACCGGCACGCTCACCCCGGAGCAGCGCTACGAGCGCGCCGTCATCGTCGGTCTCCTCAACGGCAACGGCCGCGGCGATGATGCCACCGCACACGCCTCCTGGGAGGCCGAAGGCTGGGCCAATGCCCTCTCCCTGCCTCGCCGGGTCACCCTCGAGGGCGGCGTCCTCTACCAAGCACCCGCCCGCGGCCTGCCCGATGCCGTCAAGCTCTCCGATTACGCCCGTTCCTGGACCGGCGTCATGGAGGTCCCTTCCGGTTCCTGCGTAACGGTCACGCTTCTCGACGGCGCCGGTGACCCCGCCGCCACCATCTGCCACTCCGGCGATAACATCAGCCTCGATCGCTCCATGAACAAGGCCTTCGACCACTGTTTCGCCGATTCCGAGCCCGCCACGGCCACGCTTGCCGAGGGCGACTCCGATACCCTCACCATCATTCAAGACGGCTCCACCGTTGAGGTATTCGTCGACGGCGGTCTCATCGCCATGGCCTCTCGCGTCTACTTCGAAGGCGGCTGCTCGGGCCTGCGAGTCGAGACCTCCGGCGATGCCGTCATCGAGCAGGACTGGCAGCGCTCCGGCTCCAAGCTTTAATCCTCCTGGCTCTCAGCGCCGCCTCACCCGACCCCGTCCCTCCCCGCCCTTCGCGCTCACCGGCGCGGCCGCCCAGCGCGGTTCCGCCTCTCCTGGTGAGCGGCAAGGGCGGAGATTTCGTTTTCAGTCCACATAGCTGGGTGGCGCCGCCCCGCGTTCCCTCACACGCGTCCTTCGCGCTCACGGGGAGAAGCTGGGGCGTCGGAAAGCGTGTGCCGGTGAGCGGCAAGGGGGAAACCTCCCCTCGCGCTCACTGGGGAGACGAAAGAACCGCCCTTCGCGCTGCCGGTGAGCGCGAAGGGCGGTGGAGGTGGCTGTGGCCGGCCGGGAGCTAGACGGCGCGGAGGCGATCCAAGCGGGCGCGGGCGGTGACCGTGAGCGTCGGGGGCAGCGCGGCCATGCGCTCGGCGAGTTCGCCGGCGCTGATGTGGCGCGCGGACGGGCTCATGCCCACCTGAGCGGCGACGGAGGCCTTATCAAGCTCAATGGGGAACGAGATATCGACCGGGTCGGCCACCTGCTCGAGGAAGCCCTCGGCCTGCTCATACATGCGCTCGACCTTGCCTTCTTCCACGCCGAGGATGCCGAGCGGCTCGCGCAGCTCATCCAGGTGTCCAGCGCCGGGCGTCAAGACGATGACCTGGCCGCCCGGGGCGAGCACGCGTTGGAATTCGGCGGGATTGCGCGGGGCGAAGACTACGGAGATTGCGTCGACGGACTCATCCCGGATGGGCAGGCGCTCCCATACATCGGCCACGACGGCGCCGACGCGCGGGTGGCACTTGGCCAAGTGTTTCGCGGCGTGCGGGGAAATGTCGAGGCCGACGCCGCGGGCCTCCGCGATGGAGTCCAGAGTATGAGCCAGGTAGTAGCCGGTGCCGGCGCCCACCTCGAGGAGGGAGGCGGGCTTGGACTCAGCCAAGGAGGCGGAATCCAGTGCGTCTTGGACGGCCCCGGTTACCGTCTCAACGAAGGGCGCGAAGTGGCCCATGGCCAGATAGGCCTCACGGGCGTTGACCATATCCATGTCATCGCCCTTGTGCTTGAGCCCGGCGCCGGCGGCAAGGGTGACATAGCCCTGCTTGGCCACATCAAAAGAGTGGCCGGATTCCGAGACGAGTCGAGAGAAATCATCGGCACCAGAAAGCGCGGTGCCATCGTTGGGATCGGCCAAGATGTCGACGATATGAGAAAGCATGTACTTAGACTAGCTAGAAACCTCGGTCAACAGAGAACCGAGCTCGGCGGCTTCGTCCTTGCTCAGCTCGATGACGATGCGTCCGCCACCATCCGAGGGGATGCGCATCACAATTTTGCGGGACTCCTCTACTGCTTCCATTTCTCCGCCCGTGGTGCGCGGCTTCATTGCTGCCATAGTGAGTCTCCTTTAGTTAACTTCTTTTCCTTCCAGCTTAGACCTTTTCTGCGCGGAAGATAGTTGTTCCTCCAGTTGCGCGAGAAGATCGTCCACCTGATCCTGGCGGTATCCACGGGGAACAACCTCAAATTTTACCTGGTCAAGGCGGCCTTCGCGGAGGGCAGCGCGGTTATTTTCCCGCACCTTCTGCGGCTCGTCGAGCGGGTACATGACCTCGCCGCGGCCAAAAATGGAGCCCCAAACCCAGGTGCCGATGACGGTCAGGGCGATCAGGACGAGGAGGAGCATAATCCAAGACAGCATGGCTTAAACCTTACCTTTTAGCGGCGGGCGTTGAGCAACGGGCGTGAGGACCCCGGCGCGGGCGAGCAGCGTGCGCGCGACTACCTCGGCCATCGGCGCCAGCTCGTGCAGCGGCCGGTTGCGGTGTACCCGCGTGCCTAGGTCCACCTGTGCTACTGTGCCCCGCTTGCCGACGTCCACCATTAGCCCCGCTTCCACCCCATACCCCTCCACGAAGGGCAGTTCTAGGGCGGTGGCGCGGCGCAGGGCGTATTCGCCTCCGAGGGGCTGATCGATGTGGGCGAGATCGGGAAAGAACTGCTTGATGAGCGGCTTGGCAGTCAGTTCAGTCACGCGGCCGCCGCCGGTGGGCTGGCCGTTGAGGCTGCGGCGGTAGCGGGCTTTGACCATCTCCACCGCGGGGTCGGCGAAGGGCGCGGCCAAGGCCGAGACCATGCCGGGCGCGGCGGATTCGAGGTCGGCGTCGACAAAGACGACGATATCTCCCTTCGCCGCGGCAACCCCGCGCCAGAGGGATTCGCCCTTACCGGGTCGCGGTTTCTCTGGGAGGATATCGCGCCAATTGCGCACCTCCGCTCCGGCAGCGGCAGCGCGGGAGGCGGTGGCGTCGGTGGAGTCGGCGTCGATGACGAGCACCTCGAGCGGTTCATCGGCCAGGCAGGCGCGCACGACGTCTGCGACGGTGCCCTCCTCGTTGAGCGCTGGAATGATTACGGAGACGCTCATGCAAGGCCTCGCGTGGTTGCTAGCGGGGCCGCCTCGCCTTGGATGGCGGCGGTCATGCGGATGACATCGGCGGTCTCGGCCACCTCGTGCACGCGAAAGGCGGCCACGCCGCGGGCGGCGGACCACGCGGTGGCGGCCAGGGTGCCGGCCACGCGCTCGCCTACCCCGCGGTCGAGCGTCTCGCCCACGAAGTCCTTATTGGATAGCGCCATGAGTACCGGCCAGCCGGTGGCCACGACCTCGTCGATACGCCGCAGGAGCTCGAGCCCGTGAAAGGTGTTCTTGCCAAAGTCATGCGTCGGATCGATGAAGGTCAGTTCCTCCGGGCAGCCGAGGGAGGCGGCGCGCTCGGCCAATTGGGTGGTTTCCGCGATGACATCGGCCACCACGTCGTCGAAATGGACGCGATGCGGCCTGGTGCGCGGGGTGATGCCGCCGGTGTGCGAACACACGTAGCCCACACGGTGGTGGCCGGCGACCTCGATGAGCTCGGGATCCCAACCGGCCCAGGTATCATTGACCAGGCCGGCGCCGGCGGCGATGGCGGCCTCTGCCACCTCGCTGCGCCAGGTATCGACGGAGATGAGCACATCCGGGTGGCGCTCGTGCACCTTCTCGATGATCGGCACCACGCGGTCGATTTCCTCCGCCGCGTCCACGGCCTTGCCGGGGCCAGCCTTCACGCCACCAATATCGACGATTGACGCACCGGCCGCAATCACCTCATCGCAGCGGCGCAGCGCTGGGTCAAGGTCAAAGGTTGCGCCCTTGTCATAGAAGGAATCCGGGGTGCGATTGACAATCGCCATCACACGCGCGAGGCTCAACGCGGCTCCCTGATGCGCTTATCGCTCATGACTTGGTGGCGCTGGATGATGTGGGAGAGGGCCTCATCGGGGTCGTCGGTAAGCAGGAAAAGCTCCCGGTCACCCTCGTTGATATAGCCACTGGCCGCGAGCGTGTTGTCCATCCATTCCAGCAGGCCGGACCAGTACTCGGTACCCATGAGCACGATGGGGTAATTGGTCACCTTGCCGGTCTGCACCATGCACATGACCTCGAAGAACTCATCCATCGTGCCCATGCCACCAGGTAGGCAAATGAAGGCCTGCGAGTACTTCAAGAACATCGTCTTGCGAGCAAAGAAGTAGCGGAAATTCAGGCCCAGATCCACATACTCGTTAAGCCCCTGCTCGTGGGGAAGCTCGATGCCCAAGCCCACGGAGAGCCCGCCGGCCTCATGGGCGCCGCGGTTGGCCGCCTCCATGATGCCGGGGCCGCCGCCGGTGATGACGGCATAGGAGTGCTCGGCCAGCTTGCGGCCGACCTCGACGCCCAGCTGGTAGCTCGCATCCTCGGGCGTGGTGCGCGCGGAGCCGAAGACGGTGACGGCCTTCGGCAGCTTGGAAAGCGCATCGAAGCCGGCGACGAACTCGCCTTGGATGCGCAGGACGCGCCACGGATCAGCATGCTGCCACTCATGGTCCGCGCCGGACTCCAAGAGCCGCTGATCAAAGGTGGAGGCCTGCTCGCCTTCGGTACGCAGCAACATCGGGCCGCGCAGGGTACGCATCTGCTCAGGGGTCATGGTCTATCCCTTCAGGTAGTTCAGGAGGGCGGTGGATACTTCGGTGATCTGCGCGGTGGGGACCTGTTCGTCCTTCTTATGCGCAAACCCAGGGTCACCAGCGCCGAAGTTTACTGCCGGGGTGCCCATTTCGGAGAAGCGGGCGACGTCGGTCCAGCCGTACTTGGCGCGGACGTTGCCCCCGACGGCGTCGATAAGAGCCTTGGCCGCTGGCTGGCCCAAACCGGGCTGGGCGGCCGGTGCGATGTCGTCGATCTCGATGGTGACGTCTTCTTCCTCACCGATGATGGACTTCATATACTCCAGCGCCTCGTCGCTCGTGCGGTCCGGCGCGAAGCGGAAGTTTACAAACATCCACGCCTCATCCGGCAGCGTATTGGTGGCCACGCCGGACTCGAGGTGGACGATGTTGAGGCCCTCGCGGTAGGTGCAGCCATCGATGGTGACATCGCGGGACTCATAGCCGGCGATACGGCTCATGATGGGCGCGAGCTTGTGCGCTGCGTTGGAACCGAGCCAGGCGCGGGCCGAGTGTGCGCGGGTGCCGTGGGCGGTAACGCGCAGGCGGATGGAGCCCTGGCAACCGGCCTCCACCATGGCGCCGGAGGGCTCGCCCAGCAGCGCGAAATCGCCCTCGAGCCACTCCGGGTGGTCCTTTTGCAGGTGGCCCAGGCCATTAAATTCAGTGGCTACTTCTTCGCCCTCATAAGCGATGACGGTGAGGTCATGCTTTAGCTCATCCGCTTCGTGCAGCTGGGCAAAGGCATTGAGGTAGACGGCCATGCCAGACTTCATATCCACGGTGCCGCAGCCCCACATAATCTCTACCCCGTCTTCAGAGGTTTCCATGTGATGCGGTACATTTTCTGCCAACGGAACGGTATCAATGTGGCCGGCGAGTACTACGCGGGAATCGAGCCCGCGATTCGTCCGGGCGCACACGGTATTGCCGTAGCGGGCAACCTCGACGTCCAATCCGCGCAGCGCTTCTTCGATGGCGTCTGCGATGGCCTCCTCATGGTGGGAGGGGCTCGGAATATCCACGAGCGCCTTGGTTAGTTCGATGGGGTCTGCATATAGATCTAAAGTCACAAAGCGCCATGCTAGCGCTCCGCGCAGCTCACCGCATTGTGTAAAGTTCACTTCACTGCAAATAATTCGTCCTCCCTAAGGTGATAACAATGGCCGAAGCCACTCAATTGAAATCCCGTCATCTCACGATGATGGGCCTTGGCTCCGCCGTGGGCGCAGGCCTCTTCCTCGGCGTGGGCCTCGGCATCCAGATTTCCGGCACCTCCGTCCTCATCTCCTATGCCGTAGCCGGCGCGCTCATCGCACTAGTGATGTGGATGCTTGGTGAAATGGCCGCCGCCCGCCCCTCTTTGGGGTCATTTTCCACCTACGCCGGCCAGGCCTTCGGTCACTGGGCGCGCTTTACCATGGGGTGGATTTACTGGTTCATGCTGATCATGGTCATGGGTGCCGAAATCACCGGCGCGGCCGCCATCATTTCCAACTGGTTCGATATTGCCCCGTGGATTCCGGCGCTTATTGCCGTGGCCTTCTTCGCGGTGGTCAACTTCGCGGCCGTGGGCGGTTTTGGTGAGTTCGAGTTCTGGTTCGCCATCATCAAGGTCGGAGTCATCGTCGCCTTCCTCGTCATCGGCGCACTCATGGCGCTGGGCATCCTGCCGGGCATGGATGTCTCCTTGGCCGGTACCAATTTCACCGATAACTTCCTGCCCAATGGCATGCCTGGCTTCGCCGCCGGATTGCTGGCCGTCGCCTTTGCCTTCGGCGGCATCGAGCTGGTGACCATCGCGGCGGCCGAGTCCGAGGATCCGGCGCATAACGTCGCCACCGCGGTGCGCGCCATCATCGTGCGCATCATGATTTTTTACATCGGCTCTATCGTGGTGATCACCATGGCACTGCCGTTTAGCTCCATCCAGGACGCCGATGTCGCGGCCGATTCCCCCTTCACCCTAGTGCTCGCGGCCGCCAAGATTCCCTTCGCGGCAGGCTTCATGGAGGCCATTATCGCCCTCGCCCTGCTGTCTGCCTTCAACGCGCAGATTTACGCCACCTCCCGCCTGGTCTTTGATATGGCCAAGGACCACTGCGCCCCGGGATTTTTCCTCAAACAAAATCGCGCCGGTTCCCCCATCAACGCAGTCATCTTGTCCATGGTCTTCGCCTTCGCTTCGGTGGGTCTACAGTTCTGGAACCCGCCGGGACTCCTGGCATTCCTCTTCAACGCCGTCGGCGGGTGCCTGCTGGTCATCTGGTCATTCATCGTGGCTTCCTTTATTAAGCTGCACCCCGTGCTGCGCAAGAACGGCGAGCTGACGGAAATCCACGTGCCCGGCTTCCCCTGGCTGCCCTGGATCACGGCCGCCGCCCTGGGCGGGCTAACCCTGCTGATGCTCTTTGATCCGGCCGCGCGCAACCAGGTCATCTCGGTTCTCATCCTGGCTGCGGTGCTCGTCATCTTGTCCTTTGTGCTTCCCACCGGCCAGCGCGCGGGGGCGCAGAAATAGTTGCTAAGCTAGCGGGCATGACTTCTGCATCCGCACGCGGCCTAGCAACCATTACCCATGACGGCACCGTCTTGGACGTATGGTTCCCGGCCGTCTACACCGATAAGAACGTAGAGACCACCGAAACCAAGCGCTTGGAGGAGGTCCCCCAGCAGTTCTCCGCGCTGGCAGGCCCGGACGAGGAGCGCGGCGTGGCCCGCGTTGCCGTTGAGACCTCCATCAAGGATCTGGATGACGCCCCCGTCGATACCTACGATGCTTACCTGCGCCTGCACCTCCTGTCCCACCGCGCGGTCAAGCCACACGGCCTGAATATGGATGGTATCTTCGGCCACCTCAATAACGTGGTCTGGACCAACTACGGTCCGTGCGCCGTGTCCGATTTCCAGATGGTGCGCGGCCGCCTAGCTTCCCGTGGCCCGGTCGTTGTTTACTCCGTGGATAAGTTCCCGCGCATGGTGGACTACGTTGTTCCTTCCGGCGTCCGCATTGGTGACGCAGACCGCGTACGCCTAGGCGCCCACTTGGCTGAGGGCACCACCGTCATGCACGAGGGCTTCGTCAACTTCAACGCCGGCACTTTGGGCGCCTCCATGGTGGAGGGCCGCATCTCCGCAGGCGTCGTCGTGGGCGATGGCTCCGATATCGGCGGCGGCGCGTCCATCATGGGCACCCTATCCGGCGGCGGCAAGGAGATCATCTCCATCGGCGAGCGCTGCCTCCTCGGCGCCAACTCCGGCATCGGCATTTCGCTTGGCGACGACGCCGTGGTCGAAGCCGGCCTCTACGTCACCGCCGGCACCAAGGTAACCGTCTTTGGCAAGGTCGCGGAAGCACTCGGCGTCGGCAATGGCGAGAACGTCAAGGGCTCCCAGCTCTCCGGCGCCTCCGGCATGCTGCTGCGCCGCAACTCCGTCTCCGGTGCGGTTGAGGCCGTGGAGTGGAAGTCCGAGGCCGTCGCGCTTAACGACGAGCTGCACAAGAATTAATACCCCCGATTCCTATAGACCAATCGGGCAAAATAAGATGGAGGGGTGACTGATAACTCCTCCACCCTCGGTTCTGGTCTGAAGGTCCGCCACCTGACGATGATGGGGCTAGGCTCCACCATCGGTGCCGGACTTTTCTTGGGCACCGGCGTCGGCATTTCCGCCGCCGGCCCCGCCGTGCTCCTCGCCTACGTCATCGCTGGCTTTCTGGCCATTTTGGTGATGCAGATGCTGGGCGAGATGGGCACCGTTATCCCCGCCTCCGGCTCCTTTTCCGAATACGCCGAACACGGCATCGGCCGCTGGGCGGGCTTTACCCAGGGCTGGATTTATTGGCTAGCCACCGTCGCCGTCCTTGGCGCCGAAATCACCGGCGCGGCCGGCTTCATTGGCTCTTGGTTCAACGTCTCGCCGTGGATCCCCGCCGCCGTCTGCGTGGTCCTCTTCGGCATCATCAATCTGCTGCGCGTGCGCAGCTTCGGCGAATTCGAGTATTGGTTCGCCCTCATCAAGGTCATCGTAATCGTGGCCTTTCTCATTATCGGCGCGCTGCTCATCCTAGGCCTCCTGCCCGGCCATTCCTTCATCGGCACCTCCGTCTTTCTAGAGGACGGCTTCATGCCCAATGGCCTCGGCGGCGTCGCGGCCGGCCTGCTCGCAGTAGCCTTCGCCTTCGGCGGCATCGAGGTGGTCGCCATCGCTTCTGCCGAATCCGAGGACCCAGAGAAGTCCCTGGTCAATGCCGTGCGCTCGACCATCCTGCGCATTTCTGTGTTCTACTTGGGCTCCGTCCTCGTCATCACGTTCCTCCTGCCCTATTCCATCCTGGGCGGTGCCTCCACGGCCGCGGAATCGCCCTTCACCATGGTTCTCGAACGTGCCGGCATCCCGGGCGCGGCCGGTATCATGGAAGTCGTCATCGTGCTCGCGCTACTCTCCGCCTTCAACTCGCAGATCTACGCCTCCTCCCGCATGATGCACTCCCTAGCCTCCCGCGGCGAGGCCCCGCGCATCTTCACCACCACCAATAAGGACGGCGTTCCCACCACCGCCATCGGCCTGTCCGTCCTCCTCTCGGCCGTCATGGTCGTGCTCAACTACGCCGATACCGGTTGGCTTCTTACCTTCATGCTCAACGCCGCCGGCGCCTCCCTGCTCATCGTCTGGGTCTTCATCGCTGTCAGCCAGCTGCGCCTGCGCCGCCAGCTCGAGGCCCTCCACCCGCTGCCCATCCGCATGTGGGCCTTCCCCTACCTCACTTGGTTCGCCCTCGCCGTCTTTGCGGCCATCGCGGTGCTCATGCTTACCGACGCCACCGCCCGCACCCAACTCCTCTCCGCCGCGGCCATGTTCGCGGTGCTCGCTCTCGCCGGCGTCATCAATTCCAAGGTTCGCGGCATCAACCCGACCTCGACGCTGCCTCTCACCTAGCCCCCTACCCCAGGGGGCTCACCTCGCCCCTTCCCTCCACCCTCGGCCACGCCCCGCCCTTGCACACCCCCGCCTTTGGCCACTCCCCGCCCTTCGCGCTCACCGGCACGAGGCGGGGTCTCTCTTTTTCATCACCTGCTTGATTTCTAGTGGTCGTGGAAACACCTGACATGGGTTAGGTGATTGTGTGGAGTCGAAATGGGTTCCGGATTCTGCTGTTGTGGCGCGGTTTGCGTCGTTGGTTCGGGCTGGTAGTTCAATACGGGCGGCTGCTGGGGTGGTTGGTTTAGCGCGGTCGGTGGCTTATCGGCTTGCTGGTGAGTTGGACTTGCCGCGCAAGCGCCGCAGGACTACTAGCTCGGATGACTGTGAGGAAATAGCTCGCCTGTGGCTGGAAGGTGTGGCACCGATGGATATTGCGCGCCAGCTTTCTATAGGCTCTTCTCCGGTGTACCGCATCGGTATTGAGCTTGGTTTGTGGAAGCGCAATCCGCATGGCCGAAAAGCTGCGGCCACAACTGACCGGTGTAGTTATCTGCAATTGCGCGCGAATGCTTTAGGCCGCAAAGATGCCGCTTTAGCCTGTGGCATTCATCCGCGTAATGCTGCTGATATAGACAAAGGTGTCATTAAGCTTTCCACTGGGCGTGTGCCTTTTGTCCCAGCTGGCCCAGATGTGGCGCTGTATAACAGGCTTATGCAGGTAATTGAGTACGTTGATGGTCGCCAAGCAGTTCCAGTCCAGGTTATTCCGCAACAGCGTATCGATAGGCGTATTTCTTCGCGCTACTTATCGGTAGAAGAACGCGAGCTCATCTTTGACCTTGACCGGCAAGGCAAAGGTGTACGTGAGATAGCTCGGCGTCTTCAGCGCTCTGCTGGCACTATCAGCAAGGAGCTTAAACGCAACCGGGATGAATTTGGGGTGTATCTTCCCACGCATGCGCACCGTAAATCGGTGTTGCGTAGGTTTAGACCGAAAAAGCGCAAGATTGATGCCAATCCACGTTTGCGCACCGTGGTCTGGGCGATGGTGAAAGAGAGGTACTCGCCGGAGCAGATTTCTGGGAGGTTGCGCAGCTGCTACCCCGGTGATGAGACTATGTACGTGTGTCCTGAAACTATTTATCAGTCTTTGTATTTCCAGGCTAAAGGTGAGTTGAAAAAGGAAGTCGCTGCTGCACTGCGTCGCGGTCACGCCCAACGTCGACCTCGTGGCACGCGCAGTGCCCGCAGGCGGTTTGTTGACCCTATGGTGATGATTTCCGACCGGCCAGCAGAAGTAGACGACCGAGCAGTACCAGGTCATTGGGAAGGCGACCTCATTTTAGGCGCGGGTAATAAGTCTGCAATTGGCACGCTAGTAGAGCGAACCACGCGCTATGTCATCTTGCTGCATTTACCTAATGGGCATAGTGCTACCGAAGTAAATAAAGCACTTACTAAAGCGATTGCTACCTTGCCAGATCATCTCAAAGGATCACTTACCTGGGATCAGGGAAGTGAAATGGCCTGCCATAAGGCCTTTTCTGTAGCTACAAAGTGTCCCGTGTTCTTCTGCGATCCTGGTTCGCCGTGGCAGCGAGGCACCAATGAAAACACCAATGGACTACTAAGGCAGTACTTCCCTAAAGGAACAGACCTAAGCGTCCATAGTGCAGCGGACCTAGAATTCGTCGCCATGCAACTCAACCGCCGCCCCCGCAAAACCCTGGGCTTTCAAACACCAGCCGAGAAAATGGCCGCACTGATAAACTCAACCGAAACATAAGAAGTGTTTCCACGACCACTAGAATCCGCCCTGGTGAGCGCCAAGGGCGAGCTCTGCCCACGGCCCTCCCGCCGCGCTCACGGGGACCACAAATCGGGACCGCCCGGGGCCGCCGGTGAGCGCGAAGGGCAGTTATCCACAGCCGTCCAGACCACGCAGCGGAAGATTGCCCCCGAGCCCCGGGTTATCCACAGGATGCCGCGACGCGCATAGCTTCAACCCAACACGACCGCTTAGGTTAAGCCCCATGGGGGAATGGACTACCGCGGAACTACGCGGGCAAGGTTTGAGCAAGGATGCGATTCGTCGCAAGGTACGCGAGGGGAAACTCTTTCGCGTGCATCGGGGGATTTATACCGATGAATGGACGCCCTGGGCGGTGGCGCGAGCGCTGGCGCACGGGCTCAGCCGCATCCATTTCACGGGAAAGACGGCGCAGGAGATTTACCTCGGCCGGCAGCTGACTTTTCCTCTGGAAGCGGAGGGACCGCGCACCTTGAAGGGCAAGAATTTTCGCGTTTCACACTCGCGACTTCAAGCCAGGCACAAGGTCAACGGCCTTCCGGTGGTGCAACCCTTGTGGGCCGCGCGTAGGATTTCGCGTGCGTGCAGGCCTCTTTTGGAAGAACATTACCGGGGAAAGCACGGACCCGGCCGTCTAGAAACGGACCGTCGGCGAATGCGACGCGTCCCGAATTCTCTAAAGGAGACGATTCGGCACGCTGCGATTGGAGCGGATAGCTCACCGGAGCGCACTTTAGGCAGAAAGCTGCGCACTGAAGGAATTTTCCCAGAACACAATGCTCTCATTGCTGGGTACCGCTTTGATCTCAGGATTGGAAGGCTCCTGGTGGAGGTCGATGGCTGGGAATACCACAAACACAGCGTGGCCTTTCAAGCTGACCGCTCCAAACAAAACGCGGCCGTCGCCCACGGGTATACGGTCTTACGCTTTACTGCCGACGACATCAACTACCACCTCAGCGAAGCCATCCTGCTTATCAAAGCCACTCTTGACGTGCTAAAAGGGCGCAACCCTGAGCTTCCGTACTCAGCAACTCAGCCCTACTGGACATGGCACCTATGCGTACAACCCTTGCCGAATTGACAATTATTCTTTACACTTGGACATGCAAGAATGACATACAGTAAAGGAGACCAGATGGCCGACCATCCCAACATGGTCCGCAAGTGGCGCCGCTGGCTCGAATTATCACAAGCCGAACTCGCTGAAAAAGCCGGCGTCTCCCGCCAGACCATTGCCAATATCGAACGGGGCAATTACTCCCCTTCCGTGCACCTCGCGCTGGACATTTGCCACGAACTAGGTAAATCCGTCGAAGAAATCTTTGGAGCCGAACAACATGATTAACGCCATCGCCAACTACACCCAAACTGAAATTGAACGCGCCACTCGCGATGAATTCGAACGCGAGACGCTCTACAAAGCCAGCGCAATTGCCATCACTCTCATCCCATTCCTCGAGCTCGTCGTCGCCGCAATCCTCGCCTGGGTCCTCCCCGGCCGAATGAGCATGCTGTGCTTCCTCGCGCTCGTACCGTCCATCCTGGGCAACACGATCGGCACCGCGTGGATGCGTCAACGCGTCGCCACCCCACCGGTGGGCCGAAATTGGACCGCAATGGCCGTCTACTTCATCCCGCTCATCGCCATGTTCGTCGGCATTGCCTATAACGCCTACGCGCCTGCCGACGGCCACAACCCCGCCTCTTACCTCCTCGGCACTGCCGTCGGCGCCATCGCCGTGCTTATCCTCACCCCCTTCATCCGTCGCCGCCAGCACCGCCGCGACCAGGCTCGCCTGGATGCCGAGCTCGAAGACTAGTCCCGCTCCCGCTCCCCCTTCACCCACCCTTCGCGCTCACCGCAGAGGGCGGGATTACTCGTTTTGTCTTCCCGGTGAGCGTCAAGGGCTAAGTCTTTCCCTTCGCGCTCACCGGGAACCAGATTTCTGCCCCACCGCTTCTTCCAGTGAGCGGGAAGGGCGCTTTGCTTGCCGACGCCTCCCTTGCCGCTCACCGACTGCCAAAAATATCCCCGCCGCCTCACGCGGGTGAGCGCGAAGGGCGGCGGGGCTCGGGCCATGGAGCGCCGCGACCGCGTAGGCAGCAGCGCTAGGCGGGCTCTGCGTGGTCGACAACCTGCGGGGGCTTAGGCTTGGAGCGGAAGGTCCACAACTTGTTAATAACGAAGTTGATAGGCATCGCCACGATGATAGAAATCGCATTTGCCCAGTAATACATAGTGCGCAGGCCGCTGGAATCATCCAGAATATCGGCCGGCAGATGCAGCGGAGAGGTGGGATTCATTAAAAAGTGCTGGATAGCAATGGAAACGAGGAATGCCCCGAGTCCGGTAAGTAGGAACGGGAAGAAGCCGCGCAGCCAGGAAACCTTAGTTACGGATTTGAAAGTCCACATGCGGTTGAGTTGGTAGTTCCACGTATTCGCGACCAAGAAAGCGATAGTGGAATACAGCATGAACCAGCGCAGGTGAAATTGGGTTCCGAAGAGGTTGACCAGCGGGTCATTGGGCATCGCTTCGAAGAACGCCCAGCCGCATTTTTTGGCGATGACTGAGGCAACCAAGTTCACTAGGGTTCCCGAACCGCCAACGATGCCGAATTTGAGAAACTGCCCAAAATTGGACACAAAGCGCGCGACGCTGAGGTCTGCCATGGGCCGCCTTTCTAGCCAGTGATTAAATAACTACTCGATTGTAGTTCTTAAGGCCTGGGAACTGAAAAATTGACTCTCGGAATGTGATAGAGGATCTATAAAAGTTATAGCCTCGTGGAGCAGGGCGAGCGGGGTTCGGAAGTCATAGAGGTTAAGCTCACGCGGGGTGGGATAGGTATCATCGCCGAGCAGCGGGTGGCCGAGGTAATTGAGCAGCACTCGCAGTTGGTGGGTATGGCCGGTCCGCGGCCACATGGTCACCTCCCGGCCGGCGGCGCGCACAAACGTGGAGGTGGGCGTGCCGTCAGGGACGACGAGCACTTGGCGCGAGCCGCGGGGCTTGCGCATACGCAGGGCAATTTCCCGGTCCACATAAAGCGGCCGCTTGACGACGCCCCGATACCTCTTCACCGCACTCCCCTCCAGGAAGATGCGCTGGTAGGCGGCGCGGGTTTCGGGATTGCGGGAGCAGATGACGAGGCCAGCGGTCAGGCGATCCAGGCGGTGCAGAGGTACGATGCCGTCTTCGCCAAAATCTACGCGCAGGCGGGTTTGCAGCGTTTCGCGCTGGAGGCGGCCGTTGGTGGTCGTGGGCAGGAAGTGTGGCTTATCGGCCACGATGAGGTCGCGGTCGGCGTGGACCACGGAGTAGTCGAAAGGAATCGGGCGCTCCGGCGGCACCGCAGGGTGGTACCAGGCGGGCACGGGATGCGGGAGTGCGGCGCCGGGCGACAGCGCGGTGCCGGGCGAAAAGGGAGAGTCGCCGGCACGGGCGGCGAAGTACTCCCCCTCCTCGGGCACGCGGCCGCGCAGGACCGTTTTGCGCGGCGAAATGCCCGCGCGGGCGGGAGGCCTACCGGAATTAGGCACCGGCGAGGCGGTCCACGGCGGCATCGATGCGCTCATCGGTGCCATTGAGGCCAATGCGCACGTGCTTCTCGCCGGCTGGGCCGTAAAAGTCACCCGGGGCCGCGAGGATGCCCCGCTCGGCAAGCCAGTCGATGGTCTCGCGGCAATTCTCGCCCCGGGTGGCCCACAGGTACATGCCGGCATCAGAGTGGTCGATGGTAAAGCCGGCGTCGACAAGCGCGTGCATGAGCACCGCACGGCGGGAAGCGTAGCGGTTGCGCTGGACTGCTTCGGTGTCGTCGTCGTTTAGCGCGGCGACCATGGCAGCCTGGATGGGACCTGGAACGATGAGGCCGGCGTGCTTGCGCAGCTGGAGCAGCTCAGCAATGAGGTCATTATCGCCCGCGAAGAAGCCGGCGCGGTAAGAGGCCATATTCGCGGTCTTGGACAGCGAATGCATGGCGATGAGCCCGGTGTTATCGCCATCGGTCACGCGCGGATCGAGGATGGATACCGGCGGGTTATCGTCATGCCATCCCAAGCTCATATAGCACTCATCGGAGGCGATGATGGCGCCGGTCTCCCGCGCCCACGCCACGATGCGGCGCAGTTCTTCCACGCCAAGGACGCGGCCGGTGGGATTGGACGGCGAATTCAAAAAGACCAGGGAGGCATCCTGGAAATCGGAATCCGCGCGCAGCGGCGTGGCGCCGGCGAGCAGGGCGCCCACCTCGTAGGTGGGATAGGCCACCGAGGGGAAGGCGACGGTCTCGCCGCGCATGCCCAGAAGCGTAGGCAGCCAAGCGATGGCCTCCTTGGTGCCGACCACCGGCAGGACACGGTCAACCTGCATGTTATAGCGGCGAGTGAGCGCGGCGGCGATGGCCTCGCGCAGCTCCGGGGTGCCGGCGGTCTGCGGGTAACCAGGGTCCTGCGCGGCTGCGGTCAACGCAAGCTGCACGCCTGGGGATACAGGGTCAACGGGGTTGCCCACCGAGAGGTCAACGATTCCACCCGGGTGGGCCTGGGCCTTCTTCTTGGCGCCGGCCAGCGAATCCCAGGGGAAGTCTGGAAGCGTCTTTCCTAGCGGTGTGCGTGCCATGTCTTACTCCTGATTCTGTGGCGGAAGCGCTGCAATCATCGGGACGTCAAAGTCCTGCGGGCCGAGGGCCGCCGCGCCGCCCGGGGAGCCCAGGTCATCGAAGAAGGCGGCGTTGGCGTCGATGTAGTCCAGCCACTCATCGGGAACGTCATCCTCGTAGAAGATGGCCTCAACCGGGCAAGCCGGCTCGCAGGCGCCGCAGTCCACGCACTCATCCGGGTGGATGTAGAGCATGCGCTTGCCCTCGTAGATGCAGTCAACAGGGCATTCCTCAACGCAGCTGCGGTCCAGTATGTCAACGCAAGGCTGTGCGATCGTATAAGTCATGGAGATTCCTTGAAACTTCCTGATGTCACGGATTTGGGATGTTTAACAGTATGTCACTTCTGCTTGAAAAATGGCCAAACGCCCCCGCCTATCCCGGCCAAAAGCAGGAGCAGGCTGAGAATATTATTGGCCAAGAGCATGTCTCCTGTCATCGGTACGAGGAGCATGAAGGCAAAAAAGCCCAGGCACCAGACGATGAGCGGGATGGCGCCGACCATCGGTGCGGGGCTCCATAGCCGGGCGGTGCGGGTGAGCACGGAGTTAAACCACCACGCAAGCAGGATGGTGATGGGAAAGGCCACGCTCGCGCCGTTAGATAGCGGAATGCGCGCAGTGAGGTAGATGACCTCGAGGAAGACCGAGAGTAAGGCGCCGATGGCCAGCCACACTAGGCCGGTGACCTGCTCGCCGCGGCTATAATCCGTGCGCATTACAGGCCGCCCAGCAGGTCATCGGCCGGCTCGCCCTGGCCCAGCTGGAAGTACTCGGCGCGCAGCAGGGGCATGACCAGCAGGTTGGATAGACCATAGGCCCCAGGCACGTGCTCGGGTTCATGGAGCGCGGCCACGGCGGCCTCGGGGTTGGTGCGGGTGGTGGAGCCATCGGCCACCCAGATTTGGGAGGCGTGGGCGCGCATGGCGCTGCGCTTGGCGTCAAGGGCGGCGTCGGAAAGAGCGACGGTGACATCCGCGCCCTCGTTGGTGAAATTGTCCAGGTACTCCTGGCTGGGCTTGGTCCACCCGGCCGGCGCATCGAGGGTGTCTAGGCCGGCATAGTTAGCGGCGCGTTCAAAAATTCCGTACCAAATGCGCGTGCTTGGCGACGCCGCCTTCATCACCGCCTTATGCACCGCAATGTGGTCGGGGTGCCCGTAGCCGCCATCGGGCCCGTAGGTCAAGATGGCGTGGGGTTGGATGGCTTCGAGCTCGTCGCTGAGAAATTCGGCCGCCTCCTCGATGCGATTGACCAGTGCACGCGGGTTTTCGTGCGAGGGAGAGCCCGCCATACCGGAGTCGCGGAAATGCCCGAAACCGCCCAATTGAACTCCCTTGACGCCTAGGGCATCGAGGGCATTGGCCAATTCGCGGGCGCGGAAACCACCGAGCTGATCATGATCGGCCAGACCCTGGTAAGGCTCACCAATGACCTCGCCGTCCTCGCCCAAAGTGAGCGTGATGACGGTAACCTCAGCGCCACGTGCAGCTAGAGTTGCCAGGGTGCCACCCATAAAGAGGGTTTCATCATCCGGGTGGGCGTGCACTGCCACCACGCGGTAGCCGGTTAAGTCCTTAGTCTTCATCTATCCTCCAGCGGGGCGCGGTGATAAGCCCCTCGTCCCAATCATCAATGCTTTGGCCGGGGCCTACAATACCCTCCCCGAGCGCGTGGATACGCGTCTCATCCACCAAAGGCACGTAAAGGGCCTCCTTAGAGTTCACGTCGCGAATGCGTGCGAGCGCTTCCTTCGGGCTCATGGCGCCGGACAAAATCTCCTCGCGAATCTCATCCGCGTTCTCCGGGCAGATTCCGGACAGATCGCCGGCGAGCGGCTGCTTGTCAGCACAGCTGAAGATATTTGCCGCGGCCACCGAGTTCAGGGAGATATCCTCCCAGGTCACCACGGCATCCACCTCGCCTTCTGGCAAGAGCTTGGAGGTGATCGTGGTCAAGCGCTCGGAGACCACCTCGGCAGCGATCCCGTGGGCTTCGAGGATGTCGTAGAGCGTAGTGGCTGCGGCCAAGGCCGTGGGGCTGGTGGGGTCTACCGCAAAGCGAATCGGCTCTTTACTAGCGCGGGTGCGCAGCGCAGTGAGATCCGCGTCCTTACTTATAGGGTTATTCCCCGGCTCAAGGTTGGAAGCGCGGCCGGTGGCCAAACGCGCGACCTGGTCCGTGTCAATCAGCGAGGCCAATCCGCGGCGTGCTGCCCTTTCTTCTAGTGCTCCATCCGCGGTAGACATGTGCAGGCGCAGTTGGCGCGGGCGGGTCAGGGCTTTATCGGAAACATGCCCTAAAAGGCCCAGTGCCTCCTGGGAGGTTTGATCCGGGGTAAAGTCCGCGAAACCAATCTGCCCGGAGCGCAGCATATTGAGCGCCTGGGTGCTATCGCGCACTTCGCGCAGCTGAATGACGTCCACCTGCGCCGGATTAGCGCCCCAGAAGCGGTCGTTCCGGTTCAAGGTAATGACTCCGCGGCCGCGATCCACGCTATCGACGAGGAAGCGCCCGGCCGATGCTGGAATCTTATCGGCTAAGGCAGAGCCAAAGTTATCGTCCTGCAGCAGGTGGGAAGGCAGCAAATTATGGAAAAGCAGGTGCCAATCTTTCACCTTCTGGGAAAAGTCCACGGTGACTACGCGGCCGCCATCGGAGGTATTGACGGCCGATATGGCGTGGTAGCCGGCGGGATCGCGCACACCGGCGGTAGTGGTCATCTGCTTCCACAGGTAGCTAAAGTCCGCACCGGAAATGGGTGTGCCATCGGACCATTGTGCGGGCGAGGCAATGACGTAACGCACCCGTTGCGCCACGCCCTTTGGAGCGGTGACCTCAGAGGCGGATTCGAGGATATCGGCGTCCCTTTGCCCGTGGTGGAACGCCGAGGGCAGCACCAGTTCTGCAATCTGGTCGACCAGCTCGGAGTTATTGGCCACTAGGTGCGGGTTCAATCCCGCGCGAAGGGGGTCCACGCCCACCGAGATGGTGGGGCGCTTGGCGGAGTCGGCATCCTCCGGCTGCTCTTCTTCCGGGGTAGCCGTGGTGGTAGTCTGATCTTCTTGCAGCGCGGAGGCATTATCCTCCACCACCGGTGGTGGGCCGGGGTTGGCCGCGCAGGCGCTGAGGAAGGCAAGGCTGGCGGTGCTGAGTACCGCAGCGATTGCCGACGCCGCGCGCCTTGGTGAAGCCGGATTCTTTTTCATCGCGGACTACTTTAGTCCCTCTACCCCGCCGAAACGAAGATTAATGGCGCTAGACTCGGCCAATAGACCGCTACTTTTGAGGAGGCCCCAATGCTCATCTGTCAAGAAATGTTCCTTCTACTGACCAAAGACAACGGCAAGAAGGAAGACTGGGTGTCCAATAATGAGGCCGCGCTACGCGCCACCGTACTCGCGGACCTGCTGCTGGGCGAGCACGTAGAGCTCGGTGAGAAGAAAAGGGTGGAGACTACTCCACAGCGCCCGGAGCACCCCGTGTTGGCTTGGGCTTGGGAGGAGCTGCAGCAGCACAAGGCCACCAGCATGCAGAGCCTCTTGGAGGCTTCGTGGTTTACCCCGCGGGAAATCATCGCTTTGGATTTCCACGCGAATGGACTGCTCGATGTGGAAAAGGCCAAGTGGTGGCAGATAAGCGGCGACCGCTACATCATGACGGACCTGGAGCTAGAAAAGGAACTGCGCGAGCGGTTGGTTGCAGTCCTAGAGGCGCAGCGCCCAGCCACGGTCAATGACGTCATTATTCTCGATATTCTCCGCGAGGTCAGCGGTGCCTATACCCTGCTGAAAAACGATGCGGAGGGAATGAAGCGCCGGGAGATGCGGGCACGCATTCAGGAAATCAAAAAAGAGGTCGAGTATGACAAAACCGCCTCCTCTGCGGTCAAGGCCGTAGTTGAGGAGGCGGCAGCGGTTGCGGCGATGGTGGCCACGTCAGCGGCAATCACCACCACCTAGGGTGCGGCTTTTTACTTATTCATCTGCTTGGCGCGGGCGGCGGCACGCTTGCGGTCGGTAGCGGAAAGCTCTACCTTGCGCACGCGCAGGACGTCCGGGGCGACCTCGACGCACTCGTCGTTGCCACAGAATTCCAGTGCTTCTTCCAAAGAGAGGGTGTGTGCCTTGGCCAGGGTGACCGTGGCATCCGCAGTAGCGGAGCGCATATTGGTCAGCTTCTTTTCCTTGGTGATATTGATGTCAATATCCTCATCACGGTTATTGGCACCAACGACCATGCCCTCATAAGCCTCGGCGCCCGGCTCGACGAAGAAGTTGCCGCGGTCAGCCAGCTGCATCAGCGCGTACTGGGTGATCTGGCCGGTGCGGTCAGCCACCAGGGAACCGGTCGGGCGGGACTTGATCTCACCGGCCCAGACATCCAGGCCGTCAGAGATGGAGTTAGCGATACCGGCACCGCGGGTCTCGGTCATGAACTGGGTGCGGAAGCCGATGAGGCCGCGGGCAGGAACGCGGAAGACCATACGTACCCAGTCGCCCTCGCGCACGTCCATGGCCTGCATCTGGCCCTTGCGGGCGGCCAGCAGCTGGGTGATAGCACCCTGGTGCTCGGACGGGGAGTCAATGGTGAGGATCTCGTATGGCTCGTAGGTCTTGCCGTCGATCTCCTTGGTCACAACCTGCGGCTTACCAACCGTCAGCTCGAAGCCTTCGCGGCGCATGGACTCAATAAGCACGGACAGCGCCATCTCGCCACGGCCCTGGACCTCCCAAGCGTCGGGGCGCTCGGTGGGCAGCACGCGCAGGGAAACGTTGCCGATGAGCTCTTGCTCCAAGCGGGCCTTGACCATACGTGCGGTGAGCTTATCGCCGCCGCCCTGGCCTGCCATCGGGGAGGTGTTTACGCCAATGGTCATGGAGATGGCCGGCTCGTCTACGGTGATGCGTGGCAAAGCCTCAGGGTGCTCCGGATCGGCGATGGTGTCACCAATCATGACGTCAGAAATGCCGGAGATAGCCACGATGTCACCGGCGATGGCTTCCTCGGCCGGCTGACGCTCGAAGCCGACGGTACGCAGCAGCTCGGCGACCTTCACGGTCTTGGTGTGCTGGTTGCCATCCTCGTCGTAGTGGATCCAGGCCACCTGCTGGCCCTTCTTAATGCGGCCGGCGTAGATACGCAGCAGCGCGATACGGCCTAGGAAGTCGGAGGCGTCCAGGTTGGTCACGTGTGCCTGCAGTGGGGCGTCGACGGTAGCGGAAGGCTCTGGGAGGACGTTATAGATGACGTCGAAAAGCGGCTGCAGATCCTCGCCCGCAGGGACGTTGCCATCGCCTGGGTTCTCGGTGGAGGCAACGCCGGCGCGGCCGGAAGCGTAGAGAACCGGCAGATCCAGCAGCTCCTCGGCGGCGGCTGCAGCTTCCTCATCCTCCAGGCCGGCGGCGATTTCCAGCAGGAGGTCTTGGGATTCGGAGACAACCTCGTCGATGCGGGCATCCGGGCGGTCAGTCTTGTTCACGCAGATGATAACCGGCAGCTTGGCTTCCAGTGCCTTGGTGAGCACGAAGCGGGTCTGCGGCAGCGGACCCTCGGAGGCATCGACGAGCAAGACGACGCCATCCACCATGGAAATACCGCGCTCGACCTCGCCACCGAAGTCGGCGTGGCCTGGGGTGTCGATGACGTTAATAATCAGGTCCTGGCCGTCCTTGCCCAGACCCTTGCGGTGAATCGCCGTGTTCTTGGCCAGAATGGTAATGCCGCGCTCGCGCTCCTGATCATTGGAGTCCATGACGCGGTCCGTGTGTTCACCGTGGTCACCAAAGGCGCCGGACTGCTCCAGCATGCCGTTGACCAGGGTGGTCTTGCCATGGTCAACGTGCGCGACGATGGCAACATTACGGAACTCGGTATTACTCACTAGTGGGGTTCTCCTTCGGAGGATCTACAGCGCTTGCGCGCGCGAAATTGATCTTGAACGAGCTCCCACGATACCCCCTTAAAGGGCCAAGTGCAGCATTGGGGTTGGCTTTACCCCGTAACGCACCGTATAGGGAGAGCGAAAATTCTTATAGATTGCCAAAGTACTTGACACCGCCCTTGCCATCACTATCGTTACTGTAGGTAATATTGTTACAGATGTGACAACTGGGGTTTGACGCCCCTTTCCGAGACCGCACCCAAGGAATTGATAACGTGAGCTACGCCCGCACCACCTGGCGCCTGTCCGGCCGTACCGGTTATATCGCCGCTGCCACGGCCGCGCTCATCGGCCTCGCTTCTCCGCTCGTCGCCCCTGCGCAGGCATCCGCACCGGATCTTTCTTCCTTAGTGCAGCAGGCATCCTCCCATAGCCCGCTGGACGAGCTCGGCCGCCCCAATCAGGAAACCCAGGACCGCATCCGCGCTTTTGCGGCACAACCTTGGATTCCCGAGGATGTTCGCAACGCTATCCTCTCGGGCCTCGCGTTCTTCGCCGGCGGCGGCGATGGCAAGGGCGGCGTAGCCATGCCGGAGGGCAATAACCCGAACTTCCGCCAGTTCTACTGGCCCACAGTCTCCGCACAGTGCATTGGCGGCACTAGCGATGCCATGGGCTCGGCCATCGCCGTTCCTGGCCCCACCGAAATGCCGGCACCGGGCGCAAAGTCCGGCGAAACCGTCTTCCTCTTCACCGCCCTCGGCACCCCACCGGCCGCACGCGAACAAGGCGGGATGAACGTGCAGTGGTTCAACCTTGACACCCTGCGCAGCGGCATCACCCCACTAAATAACAATGGCATCAATCAGGACGGACCTACCACCTTGTCCGGCACCGCCCAGACCGGCAAGGGCACCGTCATCGCGCTGCTTTCTGGCGGCGTGAACACCCAAGAAACCCGCTGCAATTTTGCCCCGACCGCCGCCTTCCTTGAGGTGAAGTAGATGCCGGTGGATCTCCATCCGGTCAAGCGCGAGACCTTTAATACCGCCGAGTACACCAATATCGACCCCAAGGGGTTCCGGCGAGAGGTCGACACATACACCGAGACGGATTTCGGCCTCTACATGGCGCGCGGGGCCGATCATCCGCGCTTCGGGTACTTGGAATCGTGGCTGCTGCCCGATCTCAACCTGCGTGCGAATATCTTCCATTTCCGCCCCGGTGTAGACGTCCACCAAGACTTTTATATTGATGTGGCCGAAGTCCAGCGCGATGGCGCGGTGTGGACCACCCGCGATCTTTATGTGGATCTTGTTGCCACCCGCAGCGAGCCCATTTCCGTGCTCGATATTGATGAGCTCTCTGCTGCGACCTCCGCCGGCTTGATTTCTGCGGAGGACGCAGAGAAAGCGATCGACACTACACTTACCGCGGTCGAGGGCATTACTCGCAGCGGTGATGATGCGATGGCTTGGTTGGCGCATCAGGGGATACACTTAACGTGGTCCGATAACATCACCCTAACCCCAGAAGGATAATTTATGGCCGGTGGCCTTTTTGCCCTGCTTGACGACGTCGCCCTGATCGCCCGCTCCGCTGCCTCTAGCGTTGACGATGTGGCCGCCCTTGCGGGCAAGACCTCCGTGAAGGCCGCAGGTGTGGTAGTCGATGATGCTGCCGTAACCCCACAATACGTGGAGGGAATTAAGCCCCAGCGCGAGTTGCCGATGATCTGGCGCATTACCAAGGGCTCGCTCATCAATAAGCTCGTAATCATCTTGCCCATCGCCATGATCCTCTCTTGGATCGCGCCGTGGGCGCTCACGCCCATCTTGATGTGTGGCGGTACCTATCTATGCTTTGAAGGCGCGGAAAAAATCCTGCATCACCTTCTTCCCCACCGAGAGAAGGAAACTGAATCAGTCCAAGAAAAGGGCGCAGACGCCGAAGATAGCTTGGTCAAGTCCGCGATTACCACTGACCTCATCTTGTCATCTGAGATCATGGTTATCTCCTTAAACGAGGTCATCGACCAGCCATTCTGGATGCGCCTGGCAGCCCTCATTTTCGTCGGCATCTTGCTGACCCTGGGTGTCTACGGCGCCGTTGGCCTCTTGGTCAAGATGGACGATATTGGCATGGCCCTTAATAAGCGCCACAATGGCAAGTCCACGGTGGGCAACGCCTTGGTTAAGGGCATGCCGATCGTTCTCGATATCATCGGCGTCATCGGTACCGCCGCCATGCTGTGGGTAGGCGGCCACATCGTAGTCAAGGGCCTGCACGAATTCGGCATGGATCAGCCCCACGAGTTCATTGCGTCCGTGACCGACAAGATCTCCAATGGCGCCCTGGCGTGGCTGGCCGATACCGGCATGTCCATGGTCTGCGGCCTGGTGCTTGGCGTAGTGGTTGCCACCATCGTGATGGCGGTCAAGGCCTCCTTTGGCAAGACCTCGGCCACCTCCGCCCAGCCGGCGGAGGCTTAAAACGCCGTAGCCCGGCTGCATAGCCGGTTACATAAATAGCATCAGCGAAACCGCCATCACGGCCATGCCGGCAATCAAGCCGTAGATAGCGTGATGGTGCTCGCCGGTCTCCTCAGCGGTGGGCAATAGCTCATCCAGCGAGATGAAGACCATAATGCCGGCGATGGCGGCGAAGCTAATGCCCATCGTCGCCGGCCCAATAACCGGCAAGAGAAGGCCGAAGCCGATGAGCGCGCCGAGCGGCTCGGCCAGGCCAGACAAGGTGGCCCACCAAAAGGCCTTCTTGCGGGAGCCAGTGGCCTCGCGCAGCGGAACAGCCACCGCAATGCCTTCCGGGATATTGTGAATGGCGATGGCCACCGCCACCGGCACCGCAACTTCCTTAGATTCCAGGCCGGATAGGAAGGTGGCAAACCCCTCGGGGAAATTGTGCAGGCCCAGCGCGCAGGCGGTAAATACGCCGGTTTTCATTAGCTTCTTGCGGCGGGTTTCTTCGGCCGTGGTGGCCGGCTCATGGGGGTTAATCTCCTCCGGCACGAGCCGGTCAATGATGGCGATGACGGCGATGCCAGCAAAGAACGCCCCGACGGCGGCCCAGGTGCCGGTGGTTTCCTCGCCGAGGGCGTCGGAAAGCTGCGCAATGCCTTCCGGCAGGATCTCCATAAAGGAGACATACAGCATCACGCCGGCTGAAAGCCCCAGTGCAGCGGCCATAAAAGCCGGCCCCGGCTCGCGCCTTCCCACCGCCAAAGCGCCGCCAATCGAGGTCGATAGGCCCGACAGCAGCACCAAGGCGAAGGCAAAGGCAAAGGTACTAAAAGTCATAGCTGGCACCCTACCTGCCAATGATTGTCAAGTATTAATTATCTTCCTTATCTTCCGGTACCGGAGAGATGAACTCGCCATTCTTGATAGATGGGTCGTTGTCCACATACTCGCCTGCCTCGTAGTCATAGCCCACGGCGCGGCCCTCTTCGTCCGTGCGCGCGTACCAATCGGTCACCTCTGCTGCAGTGGAGTTAAAGTGCGCGCCCGTTGCGTAGTCGCCGTCTGTCGGCTCGATAGACAGGGCAAAGTTATCGCCATAATCGCGCACGCCCCGCACGATCGCATTAGAGACCGCTTCGTCCTCGTAGAAATGACGGATGGAGGCAGGATCATGGCGCAGCTCGCGCACCAACGCGATGCACATGAGCACGATGATGACCGCGAAAGGCAAAGCCGTCACCGTAATAAGGTTCTGCAGGCCCTGCAGCGCATTACGGCCACCGGCAAGCAAAATGACCACGGCAATGCCAGCCATACATACCACCCAAAAGACCGTTACTGCCGGGTTGGGCTTGGGGTTGCCGCGCTGGGTGAGCTGCGAGTTCACAATGGATGCGGAGTCAGCCGTGGTAATGAAGAAGACCACCAGCATGATGATGACGATGGGCGCCATCCACTCCGCTCCCGGGAAGTGGTCCAAGACCTTGAAAAAGATGTCTTCTGCCGCCGGCATGGAATCAATAGTGCCATCTGGGGCGATATCGCCATCGCGGCGCTGCAGCCAAATGGTGGTACCGCCCAGGATGGTAAAAGCGGCAACAATGATGGCCGAGGGAATAAGCAACACACCGAGCACGAACTGGCGGATGGTTCGCCCGCGCGAAATCTTGGCTACGAAGACGCCCACGAATGGCGACCAGGATACCCACCAGGCCCAGTAGAAGGTGGTCCAAGAGGACAGGAAGGCCACCATGTCTTCGCCCTCCCCCATATTGGCAGAGAGCATCTGCGGCATTTCATCAAGATATTCAATCACCACGGCCGGCAGCATATTGGCCAAGAAGGCGGTCGGTCCCACAACGAAAAAGAACAGGGCCAGCGCCATGGCCAGCACCAGGTTGATATTAGAGAGCCACCGAATGCCCTTGGCCACGCCGGAGACGGCCGAGAAAATCGTTCCGATGGACAGTACCACGATGATTACCAGCGCCGCGGCATTGCCGGTGGTAGACCAGCCGCTAACCAATTCCACGCCGCGGCCGATCTGCAGCGCACCGATGCCCAGCGTGGCGGCGGTGCCGAAGAGAGTGGCAATAATGGCCAGGCCATCGATGATGCGCGCGGGCAGGGAATCAGAGGAGCGATTGCCAAAGAGCGGCATCAGGATGGAGCTCATCAGCGGCACGCGGCCGCGGCGGAAGGACACGTAGGCCACGCACAGGCCCACGATGGCGTAAATTGCCCAGGCGTTAAAGCCCCAGTGCATGGCTGCCTGCGCCATGGCGCCCAGCACCGCTTCATCGCTCGCAGCCTCATAGGCACCAGGGCGCGGCGAAAGGTAGTAGCTCAGTGGCTCGAAGGGGCCGAAGAAGATAATGCCGATGCCAATGCCGGCGCCAAAGAGCATCGCTGCCCAGCTCACCGTGGAAAATTCCGGCTTCTCCCCATCTAGTCCGAGAGGGATTTTGCCGTACTTTGAAAAGGCCAAGATGATGAGCAAAAACATCAGGAACGTCGCCAGGGCGGTAAAGATCCAGCCCAAGTTGCGCATCACCCAATCGAGCGCTGCCGAAGAAGCATCGAAGACCTGCTCGGGCGCAATCACACCCCAGATTACGAAGGCGACGACCAGTCCGCCGACCACAAAGAGGATCGGCTTGTCTACTCCATACTTGACCTTCTGGTCTTCAATGGAAACGCCCGGCACCAGCGCGGGGTGGATATTATGCGGGTACATAATGTCCTTTAAGATGCGCTTGGCGTTGCGGGTGCGCTTTTTGCTTTCCTCCGAATTATTCACCCCACGCACAGGACGGGATGAGGAAGACGGTGAAGAAGAGATGGTTCTACTCCTATTTTGTTTTCCGGGTTTCACTTTAAGAGAGCTGTCTACACATTAATAGAAACTCGCAGGATATAAAGCTGGCGCCAGCCCTATCCCTCATATGCGTAAAATGAGCTACGCATTGTTTACCGGCCTTTAACCTTGGGAGTGACTTTCTATGGCGCTATACCCGCTCGCGACTAGTTACTTCGGCGTGGAGCATGTTGCGGTCCTCGATCACCCAGTGCTGGGCACCGCATTGAGTATCCCCGGCGTGGCGAAGCACGCTGCGCTTGTCGACGTCTCCCTAGAACCCGATACCTACACCAACGGCTGGCGCGTTCGCTCGGACTTCGGCTTCTTAGGGTTTCTGGACGAGGTCGAGGCGGCGGAGTATCCCGCCTTGGAGCGATTGAAGGCCTCCTCTGCACAGCCGCAGACGATCGCCACCGTGGAGGTAGTTGACGGCCAGGTCGAGGTTGCCGTGTCACTGGGCCTGTGGCCGTGGATGGTGCCGGTCAATGACCAACCGCAAGGAACCGCGCTGCTCTCCGGCGGACGAGGCGTGCTGATCGATGCCGCCGCCGGCGACCTATCGCCCGCCCAGCTTGAGCAGATGGGCACGCAGCAATTTTTCGTCACACTGGACGACCTTGCCGGCACCGCGGTGGCGACCTGCGACGATACGGTTCTCGGTCCCCTCAGCGACAGTGCCGCGCTCCCTGGACTGCGCGCCGCATTCGCTGCGGCAAACGGTTCTGGGGCGGGGCTTTCTGCCCGCGCCTACGCGAGCCACGGCATGCTTGCCGTCGATCTCCCCGCCGATGAGGCCACCACCGCAGAACTCTTCTCCCCAGCTGTTCCACCGCTGCGCGTGCCCGCGCCACAACCTGCGATTCCCGCCGCTGCGCGCGCAACCACGCCGGCTCAGACCGAGGTCTGGGAGCACACGCTCTCCTGCGAGGCCGCCGTGACGGCGCTGCCCACCGGTTCGCGCCGCCCGAAAGGGCCACAGGCCCAGCCGCCTGCACCCGCTAAGCCAGATGCGCCAGCTCAGCAGCACAATGAGCAAGCACATCAACCGCAGGCCAGCGCCAAGCTGGCGGAGTTGGTCTCCTCGATCCCAGGAGAGCAGAGTTTCAGCTGGCGTGCGCTCCCGGTAGCCGAAGAACCGGGCCGCTTTTCCTCCGAATCCGCGCGCGTGCGGGCCCGGCGCGTAGCGCGCGACACGTCCCACCACCGCGGGGGCAATCACCGCAAATAGGTGCGATGCTCAACCACAGAGGCCACGCTAGCGCAATGTGCGTTGGCCCCCGTCGCCGCGGCGAGTAATCCGCTGGGCGTCGAGGTATTCCAGCAGCGGGATGGCTACCCGTCGCGTGGTGCCCAGCGCTTTACGGGCTGCCGAAAGCGTAAAGGGCTGCTCCAGTTCGCTAAGGCGCCGGCGCGCTTCCTCCGGTGCCGAGGGCAAGAGCACGATTCCCTGCTTGAGGCGCAGGAGGCGCCCGGCGCGCTCGGCGGCGGCAAGTTCCTTTGGGCCCAGGCCCAGCTCCGTTAGGTCATCTACTTCGGGGGCCGCAAAGGGTTCTACCTTAAGCCTTTCCTCGATGGCAGCGACCCCGCGCTCCGCCGGGCCAAGGTCCGCCCGCTGCCCGGGAAGGCGCAACACTCCCTCACTGCTTTCCGCCTTCGCAGCGGCGATGGCTAGGCCCAGCAAGCCTTCTTCTTGCAGGCCAAGGGCGTCCATGGCTGCTTTGCGGGGCATTCCCGGCGCTAGGGGATGTGCGGCGGTGTGGGCATGCAGGGCGTCGGTAAGCGCGTGCTTCCACCGAGTTACCTGGGAGGCCGTAATCCACCAGTCGCGGAAGGCGATAATGCCTTGCGACGGCGCTGTAGTTGCAAAACCATCGCGATCAAGGTCCTCCACACGGGCAAAACCGACGCGACGCAGATAGCAGGCAGGATCCCTAAATGACTCTTGGCCACTGAGCTCTTCTGCGCGGCGGCGGGCGGCACCGCGCCGATTAAGCTCCGGCGGTCGCAAATCTACTGCCTCTACCCCAGCGATGACGTGCCGGCCGCCAGGACTGCGCACTACGAAACGATCAAGGAGCCGCAGCGGCAGCGGGTGTGCCAGGCTGATGCGCGCGAAATCGGCAGACAAGGGACGCAGGTGGGCCTCCACCCCGGCGGTACCGGTGTGCACGACGAGGTTATCGGGCAGCCCATCGAGATCCGCGCCAAAGGTGCGGCGGACATCGAGGTGGTCCACCAGGCGCCATGCCCCCGGGGTAAGCAGCACGTCGCCGCGGTGGATATCGGCGGCATCCGCCCCACGCAGGTTGACGGCTGCACGAGTGACGGGGCCGAGTGCATCCTGCGCGCGATTTTCACTATGCAGGCCACGAATCTCCACGGCCCTTTCCCCACCAGCCGTGGCCACCTTAACGCTATCGCCCACGCGCAGGGTGCCCGCGGCAAGCGTTCCGGTAACCACGGTGCCCGCGCCCTTCACGCTAAAGGCGCGGTCCACCCACAGGCGCACGGGTGCCTGCGCATCGGGAGCGGGCACAGTGGCAAGGACCTCATCGAGCGCCCGCCGCAGCGCCGCAATGCCGTCGCCGGTAGGGGCGGATACGGGGATAATGGGGGCGTCGGCAAGCGGGGTGCCGGCCAGCTGCGTTCGGATTTCTGCGGTGCGGTCCACGGTGGCGCGGTCGCTGCGAGTTAGCGCAATAATGCCGTGCTCTACTCCCAGCGCGCGCAGAGCATCGCGGTGGTCGGTGGACTGGGCCTGCCAGCCCTCATCGGCCGCCACAACAAAGAGGACGACCGGGGCCGGGCCCACGCCAGCGAGCATATTGCCTAGGAATTTTTCATGGCCGGGCACATCTACGAAAGCCACATCCGCGCCAGAAGGCAGCGTGGTCCAGGCAAACCCCAGATCAATGGTAAGGCCGCGGCGCTTTTCTTCCTCCCACCGGTCCGGGTCCATCTCCGTAAGAGCCCGCACCAGGGTGGACTTGCCGTGGTCCACATGACCGGCAGTAGCGACGACGTACACCTAGCCCACCGCCTTAATAGCGGAAATAACCGCGGCGTCGTGGTCGGCAGGAACGCAGCGAATATCCACCAAGCAGCGGCCCTGATGCACGCGGCCTACTACGGGCGGGTCCTGGCGGCGCAGCGCGTCCGCATAGGGCTCGGGCAGGCTTACCGCGAAGCCGGGCAGCGGGTACTCGGGCGCCCCGCCACCGCCCACGCGGCCATCGTGAGGTACCACTTCTGCCCCGACTGCCTGTGCGATGGCTTCCGTGCGCTCGCGGTGGGTCTGGGGATCAAGGTGGAGGGCATCCTGCACCGCATTCGAGGGCGTCGAAATGGCCGCCTCCAGCGCGTTGAGGCGCAGCTTATCTATGCGCACCGCACGCGCCAGCGGGTGCTTCTTCACCGCGGCAATCGCGTCCTTGGTGCCGAGCAAGATTCCTGCCTGCGGACCGCCGAGCAGCTTATCGCCAGAGGCAATGACGATATCGGCCCCGGCGCGCAGCTGGGCCTGGATATCTGGTTCTTCTGGCAGCGCCGGGTCATGGGTGAGCAGGCCGGAGCCCAAGTCCACGATGAGTCGCGTATCGTGCTCCACCGCTAGGCGGTGCAGTTCCTCTACCCCGACTGCGGCGGTAAAGCCCTCGATGCGGAAATTGGAAGGGTGCACCTTCAAGATGGCGCCGGTGTTATCGCCTAGCGCGCGTTCATAATCGGCCAGGTGTGTGCGGTTAGTCGCCCCAATTTCTTTAAGGCGCGTGGTCGTGGACTCGATGAGTTCCGGCAGGCGAAAGCCCGCTCCAATCTCAATGAGCTCGCCGCGCGAGATGATGACCTCTTTGCCGGGAGCGAGCGCAGCGGTGGCAAGCAACAAGGCGCTGGCGCCGTTATTGACCACTAAGGCATCTTCTGCACCGGGGCAGGCCGCGAGCAGCGCGGCCGTGGCGCCGGCCCCGCGATTTTTTGATCGCTTGCCCGAGTCCAGGTCCATTTCCACATCGGTATAGGAAGCGGCGGCTTGGAGGGCCTCTACCGCGGCGCTGGGAAGCGGGGCACGCCCTAGGTTCGTATGAATGATGACGCCGGTGGCGTTAATGACCGGCTGCAAGGAATGCGCTGTCTTTTGTTCCAGGCGCTGCGCAATTTCTGCGGGTATATCGCTGACCGGCAGCTGGCCGCGGCGCGCTTGGGTGACTACGCCCTGGATAATCGCGCGGATGGCGTGCTCGGCTAGGCGCTGGCGCGCGGATTCTACTTCCGGCAGCTGGAGCAGCTCGTCCATGCGGGGAATATTCCTGCGGGGATCCGGGCTGGCAGCAGGCGTGGGCGTGGGCACTGTGGCATTCCTCCTTGCGCGCGGGTGGCGGAGACGGACAGGAATCGAACCTGCCAGACCGAGATGCTCGGCCTCACCGGTTTTGAAGACCGGGGCGCCCACCAGGACACGTACGCCTCCGTGTGATCACCTTACACGGGCATTCCCCGGTGCCGGCACACCTGTCACGCAATACATCCACCATGCCGCTCCGAGGTGGAAACCTCGGCGCCCTATGTCCTATCGCCACACACAGGTCCCCTACCTTGCTGTGCAGCCAAATAGTTCCTCGGGATGAGTAAAATGGCGCTATGACCGAAGATATTAAACTCACCTCTTTCGCCGCAGGCGGCGGTTGTGCCTGCAAGATTCCCGCTGGCCAACTTGAGTCTGCCGTCGAGGGCCTGATAGGCAAGGCCGACCCCAACGTGCTGGTCGGCTTGGACGATGGCGACGACGCCGCGGCCGTGAAGATTCAAGATGGCCTGGCAGTCATCTCCACCGCGGATTTTTTCACCCCCATGCTCAATGACCCCTACGATTGGGGGCGAGTGGCTGCCGCCAATGCGCTGTCTGATGTCTATGCCATGGGTGGCACCCCGGTTACCGCCATTAACCTGGTGGGCTGGCCCAATGAAAAGCTGGGCCTGGATGTGCTGCGTGAGGTCCTGCGCGGCGGCATGGATATAGCCACCGAGGCCGGCATCTCCGTCACAGGTGGGCACTCCATCACCGCGCCCGAACCGCTCTATGGCATGGCCGCCACCGGTATCGTCGCCCCCGACAAGCTCATGCGCAATGACGCCGCCGAACCTGGCCTGCCCATCACCCTAACCAAGCCCATTGGCGTAGGCATCCTCAACAACAAGCACAAGGCCACCGGCGAGGTCTCCCAGGCCGCGGTCGATTCCATGACCACCTTGAACCGTGAGGCCGCCCGCACCGCGGTGGAGGCGGGCGTGCGTGCCGCCACGGACGTCACCGGCTTCGGGTTGCTCGGCCACCTGTACAAGATGTGCCGGGCCTCCGGCATCGCCGCGGAGCTCGACTTTTCCGCCGTGCCCACCGTCGAAGGCGCAAAGGAGGCGCTGGCGGAGGGCTTCATCCCCGGCGGCTCTCGCCGCAATCTCGACTGGGTGCGCCCACACCTCGATTCCTCTTTGAGCGAGGAAGAGCTAGTGCTGCTTGCCGACGCCCAAACTTCCGGCGGCCTCCTCCTCATCGGCGAGGTTCCTGGCTACCCCATCATCGGCCACACCACCGAGCGCACCGGCGATGCGTTCATTAAGGCTTAAAATGCGCCGACGCCTCCCCGCTTTCCTCGCCCTCGCCTCCACCGCCCTTGCCACAGCAGGGCTGGTGGGGTGCTCGTCCGAGGGGGCATCGCCAAGCGGATGCTCCCCGGTCGATCCCGCCGCGGTGCGCGAGGCCCTGCCAGATTCGCTCGGCAAGTCGAAGCTCGACCCACACTCCACCGACAAGGATGAACATTCCTTCTCAGTGCTCTACCGTGCACAGGATAAGGAGCAGGTCAGCCTGCTGGGGACGAAGTATGAGGCCGAAGGCTCACCCGTCTGCCCCGATGACCCCGATGAGGCGGCGCAGCGCTACTTAGAGCTGCTGCACGACGACCTCGATGCCCAAAACGCCGACCAGCAGCGCCCCGCCAATGAGTACTCCCCCTTCGAGTTCACCGCCGCTGACAGGCGCTTTTATTGCTCCGCCTGGCCGGTCGAAGAGTCAGTGTCCACCACGTGCGTGACCACCGTGGGCGATGTGGCGCTGAACTACTACCTCCACCGTGATGGCCACGACTCCGCAGCCGAGCAACAACGCATGGAAGACATCGGCTCGGAGCTCGCCCCCGCCCTGCAGGACCTGGACTAGTCCGGGCTCACCACATCGTGGTCGAGGCCCTGCTCGCGCCGGCGCTTCTCCGCGCGGCGCTTTTGCGGCCCGATGGTGGTATCCGGGTTCTTCACCGCTTCCAGCCCGGCATTGAGCACGCCAAAGCGCGTGCACGCCGAGCCTGCCAAGAGCGATAGCCCCGCAGCCACCGAGACTGCCCGCGACTTCGTCACCGCAGCCACTGCACTACCGACACCGCCAGCCGCGATGAAGTATTCCGAGGCCTTCATCAACGCGCCCGGCCTGCCCTCGTGCAGCGCCTCGCGCGGCTCCGGCTCCATGCCTTCCTCCAGCACCTTGGTCGCCACCAGATCGCTGGCTGCCGCGGCCATACCCAACACGCGGGCCGGTCCCGCGTGCTCGACCGGAGTGGTCACCATAGCCAGGCCTGACGACGCCGCGCCCGCCGAGGAAACGAAGACATACGGCAGGTGCTTTTTCATGTCATTCCACACCGGGTTCGAGGTATTGGACAGCAATACCGCGGTATAGCCCGCGAGCGGGCCGCCAAGCACGCCGGCGACCGCGCCCGCCGGCCCGGCCGATTGCTTCAGCGCCGTACGCACAAACTTCGGCAGCGGCAGCTTGTGGCCAGTCGCCGCATCCACTTCCGCGGCGGCAGGCAGCGCGGCCGCGCTGGCAAAGCCCGACAAAATCCACGAGCCCATGGACATTGGCGAGGTCACCTTGAAGACACGGAACATGTTCAGGGCGCGCTCCGGGCGACCCAAATCCAGAATCAAAAAGACCGATCCCACGGCCGCCGCGCCAAAGGCAGAGATCCGGGTGGTGCGCTGCAGCGGCGCATTGCCCGCGGCCTGTGCACCAGCAGCCAAGAGCCCCGAGCCACCGCTCACGCCACCCAAGAAGAAGTAGGCGCCGATGGGCCATTCCCACGGCGGAGCCTTCACCACAGGTCGGCCATAGTAAGACGAGAACTCGAAGTCCTGCGCCATGCGCTCCTCTTTGGAGCCGTCCTGCGCGCCCGCGCCTGGACGCTTCCGCTTCTTCTTCGGCTTCGTACCGTCGAACTTCCGGTAGCGATTGCGGCGCTCCGGCTGCGGTGGACGGTATTCATCAAAGTTGCTCATTTACGTCCCCCAATCAGGAAGGAACCAGCCACGGCCAACGCCATGCCGCCGATAGCCTTGGCTGCGGTCTTATACATCTGCGGCAAATCGGCCGTCGGCACGCGCGGATCCGGCGGCAAACCGTAGACCTCAGGTGAATCCAACAGCAAGAAGATGGAGCCGGTTCCGCCCACGCCATCGTCCTGGTTGGCACCGTAAAGGCGGGCCTCGGTAAGCCCTTGCTCGTGCAATACGCGCACGCGTTCCTTGGCTGCGGCCACCATCTCCTCGTACGGGCCGAACTGAATGGAATCAGTAGGACAGGTCTTAGAACATGCTGGCTGTTCGCCCTGCTTCAGGCGGTCGTAGCACATGGTGCACTTTTGGGCGACGCCCAAGTTCTTAATCGGCATTGACTCGCCTGGTGTATGGTCCGGCCCTTGTGGGGCAAGCTGCTTAAGCTTTTTCAACACGTTCACGCCGGCATGGGAATTATCCACGTAGTCCATCGTGGCCGTCTTGTCATACTTCAGCGCCACACCGCCGTCATCACGGCGCTCGATGACGCCAAACGGGCAGCCGGCCACGCAAGTGCCGCAGCCATTGCACACATCATCCTGGACCACCACAGTGCCAAATTCGGTGCGGAACAGCGCGCCGGTAGGACACACGTCCAAGCAGCCCGCATGCGTGCAGTGCTTACACACGTCCGAGGACATGAGCCACCGAAACGTATCCGTATCCGGCGGGGTGGTATCAACCTCTGGGTCCTGCGCCCCTACCGAAGGCATACCCAGGGAAATGAGATTCTTTCCCTCCTCGCGGGCTTGCTCGATGCGGTCATTGTTTTGCTCCACAAAGGCCACGTGCCGCCAGGTATTTGCACCCAGTGCACCGGTGTTGTCATAGGAATCACCCGTGACGTCGTAGCCTTCTACCGGGTTGCGGTTCCACTCCTTGCACGCCACCTCGCAGGCCTTACACCCGATACACACGGAAGTGTCGGTGAAAAAGGCCATGCGGCGGTACTTGTCGTAGCCGTGCCGGTTCGCGTTTTCGGTCAGAAGATTTGTCATTTACTTACCTTCTTCGCTTTCCTCGCCCTTCTCGCCGTGCTCATCCGCGTCCGCGGGCTGCTGCGGCTCTGGGTTATAGGTGAAGGAATCATCCACGGTGAGCAGATCATTGCCGGAATCCAGGTTCAGGTGCGCGCGCTTCTGATACTCCTTGAGCATCTCCACACGGGCCTCGCCGCGCGGGCGACGCCCCGGCTGGATATCGCAGGCGCCGATCTTGGAATTCTGGATGAATACGTTCGGCTCCAACGTAAGGCCCAGCAGATCATTGGCGCCATCGCCTGCAACTGCCGTGGAATCGGACTCGCCATAGTGATACGGCAATCCGATCTGGTGGAACTCCTCACCATTGATCTTCATCATCTGCATGCGATCAGTGACCAAGACCTGTGCCTCAATCACGCCGCGCGGCGAGACGATGGTGGCCCATTCGCCGTTTTCCAAGCCGCGCTTTTCTGCCAAGGCCTTATCAACCTCGCAGAAAAGGCCCGGCTGCAACTCCGCCAGGTACGGCAGACGGCGCGACATCGCACCCGAGGTATACATCTCGGTGAGGCGATAGGTGGAAAAGACGAACGGGAACACCTCCGAGCCCGGCTCGCCTGGCTCTGGGCGCGACAAGTTGTCTGGGCGCTTAATGGTCAGGCGCGTCGGCGATTGCTGCTGTTTGTACAGCACATTGTGCACCGGAGACTCGTGCGGCTCATAGTGGGTGGGCAATGGGCCGTCGGAAAGCCCCGACGGCGCAAACAGCCAACCGCGGCCATCCGCCTGCATGATGAAGGCATCGGTGCCGTCGAGGGCGTCCGCACCCACGGCGTCGACCGGAGCCTTGTAGTCCGGGGACTTGGTAGCCGGGAAGTCCGGCACGTCATCGCCAACCCATTTACCCTGGTCGGCGTCCCACCACACATACTTCTTGCGCTCCGACCACGGAGTGCCGTCCGGCTTCGCCGAAGCACGGTTGTAGAGCAGGCGGCGGTTGGCCGGCCATACCCAACCCCACTCGGGAGCTACCTCGTTTTGCTCCGAACCCGGAACCTTGCGCGCGGAATGATTAATGCCGTCCTTAAACACGCCGGTGTAGATCCAGCAACCACCGGAGGTACTGCCATCGTTCTTCATCTCCACGAAGGCAGGCAAAAGCTCGCCCTTCTTCGGGCCCTCTAGGTAGTAGCCGTTGATCTCCTTGAGGATATCCTCAGAATTCGGCTCACCTTCCTCGGTTTCCACATAGTCCCACGTGACTTTCTGCAGAGGAATATCTCGCGGATCCGTGGAATCGCGCAGGCGCTCCTTGATCTTCTTGCCTAGTTGGTAGAAGAACCACAGGTCACTTTTCGCATCGCCTGGCGGCGGTGCTGCCTGGAAACGCCATTGCAGCATGCGCTGCGTCTGGGTAAAGGTTCCCGCCTTTTCCACGTGGGTGGCCGCCGGCATCAAGAAGACCTCAGTGCCGATGTCTTCGGTCTTAAGCTCGCCGTTTTTAATCTCCGGCGAATCCTTCCAGAAGGAGGCGGTCTCAATCTCCTGGAAATCGCGTACGACCAGCCACTTCAGCGCCGCCAAGCCGCGGCGCTGCATACCGCCGTTGGACTGCGCCACGGCCGGGTTCTGACCAAAGACAAAGTAGCCTTCCACCTGCTTATCCAGCATGGCCATGAGCGTTTCATAGGTGGAATGCGCACCAGAAATGCGCGGCATGAGGTCATAGCCCCATCCGTTGTCCTTGGTGGCTGCATCGCCCCAGTAGGACTTCATCAGCGAGACCGCATAGTTCTCACCGATCTGCCAAAAGCCCTTCTGCGACTCATTACGAATTCCATCAACGAACTCTGGCCAGCTTTGCTTGTCGACGCTCGGCATGGGCAAATACCCCGGCAACGAATGGAATAACGTCGGGATATCGGTAGAACCCTGAATTGAGGCGTGGCCGCGCAGCGCCATAATGCCCGAACCTGGGCGACCCACATTGCCGGTGAGCAGCTGCAAGATGGCCGCGGTACGAATAAACTGCGCACCCAGAGTGTGCTGGGTAAAGCCCAACGCATAAGCAAAGCAGGTGGTGCGATCCGGCGTGGAATTCCGCGCGATCGACTCCGCTAGGTAATAGAAGTCCTCCTGCGCAATACCGCAGGTCTCTTCCACTACCTTAGGCGTATAGCGCGCGTAGTGCCGCTTGAGAATCTGGAAGACCGAATTCGGATGCTCTAGCGTCTCATCGCGTTCCACATTCCACGACGCACCCTCCGGCTTCTGCACGTATTGCCACGAATCCGTGACGTACTTACCGGTCTCTGGGTCATAACCAGAGAACAGACCGTCCAGATCTTCGGTGTCCTGGTAGTCCTCCGAAATGATCATCGGCGCATTGGTATACGCCACCACGTAGTCATGGAAATACAGGTCGTTGTCCAGCAGGTAGTTAATGACTGCGCCCAAAAGCACCACGTCCGTACCGCCGCGAATGCCAATGTGGCGATTCGCAAAGGCAGACGTGCGCGTATACCGCGGATCCACGTGAATGATGCGGGCGCCACGCTTCTTGGCTTCCACCACCCACTGGAACCCCACGGGGTGGCACTCGGCCATATTAGAACCCTCAATGACGATGCAGTCCGCATTCGCCATATCCTGCAGCGGTTGGGTTGCGCCGCCGCGGCCAAACGAAGTTCCTAGACTAGGAACAGTGGCGGAGTGTCATATGCGCGCCTGGTTCTCGAGCTGAATCGCACCAGCGGCGGTAAATAGCTTCTTGATGAGGTAATTTTCCTCATTATCCAAGGTCGCACCGCCCAAACCGGCAATGCCCATCGTGCGGTTGAGCGTACGACCTTCATCGTCCACATCCTGCCAACCGTTCCGGCGGGCTTCCAAGAAACGATCCGCAATCATCTCCATCGCGGTATCTTCATCAAGATCCTGCCACTCCGTCGAGTACGGCGCACGATACTTAATCTTGGTAAGGCGCGTAGCGGAGTTAATCAACTGCTCCGACGCAGATCCCTTCGGGCACAGGCGTCCACGAGAAATGGGCGAATCCGGATCGCCCTCCACCTGAATGACGCGGTCATCTTTAACATATACGCGCTGCGAGCAACCAACCGCGCAGTACGGGCACACCGACTGCACTACGCGGTCCGCTTCCACGGTGCGCCCATGCTTATCTTTACTCTTTTGAGACTGCGTATTGACGTCCCTTCCGAAGGGATCGCCACTGCGCAGCTGGCGCACAACCGGCCAGTTGAGAGGGCTAAAGCGAGACATGTCCTTTAATCTATATTTCACCGGTTAAAAAAGCCACAAAGGCTACCCTAACTAGCTTGCACCGCCCAGAGTGCCCACTTAATCCCCTCAACGATGTCCGCCAGCTCCATCATGGGCTTATCCGTTTTCTCCTGCTCTGTAATGAACGGGACGTGGACAAATCCTGCGCGCACCTTTGCCCCTGCGAAGTGATGCAAGAGACCATAGAGCAGCTGGTTACACACAAAAGTCCCGGCCGTATTCGACAACCGCGCCGGAATATCCTCCATTGCCGCAACCATTTCCTTTACCGGCAGCGTAGAGAAATATGCCGCCGGGCCGCCTTCCACAACCGGTACATCGACCGGCTGATAACCCGCATTATCAGGAATATCGGCATCCATAACGTTAATCGCGACCCGTTCTGGGGTGATATGCGCCCGCCCACCGGCCTGGCCCAAACATACAATTACATCGACCGCCGAGACCTCCGCGGCCTCAATCGCCCGACGCAGCGATTCCCCGAACTTCGTCGGGATCACCAGCTTGATGAGCTCCGCGTCTCCAATGCGATCCGGTAGTTGCTGAAGAGCTCGTTCCGTGGGGTTTATGCTCTCTCCGCCGAAGGCGTCGAATGCGGTTACGAGGATTTTCATGCTGCCAGTATTCCAGATCCCCGGGCCCTCCCACCCTTCGCGCTCGCCGGCAGCATCTGAATGGCGCTTCCCCCTAGTCTTGGTGAGCGGCAAGGATGTACGCCAGATTCTCCCCCTCCCCTCACGCTCACCGGGAATGGTGGTCCAAGCACTCGGGAGCCTGCCCGTGAGCGCGAAGGACGAGGGCACCTAACCGATTTGTTGCTTGGTAGTGCAGTCGATCTTCGCGTATGAACGTCCATTCTTATCTACTGACGTCATGGCATAGTTCCCGCCATAAGCTCGGCACCCAGTGTAGTTATCGACGACCGGCGTCGGCTGAGGTGCGGGCTGCTGCTCGGGGGCTTTATAGTCAGCCACCTCGTCATGCGTTGGCTGCTCCGCTACCTCTACTTCCGGCGCGTCGTGCTCCTGCTGGCGAATCTCTTTTTGCCGCTGCTCTGCACGGCGGCGTTCTTCTTCCTGGCGCTCCTTCTCACGCTTCTCTTCCTCCCGCTCTTTCTCCTCCAATTTCTCGAGCTCTTCGCGGGTTTGTTTCTCCTTCCCCTCAAGGTCGCGTTCCTTCTTCGCGGCAATCTCCTTGGGAGCATCCGGATACGCTGCTTTCTGGAAGGTGCTTCGATCATCCTTGTGGCGAGTCAGAACCGCTAATCCGGCCTTCGCAGCTGCTGACTTGTCCAGTACATCCTCGTACCCTGCAATATCAGCTTCCCCGAAAGCTGCAAATGCTGCCGCCGCAGCTTCAGCGCCGCTAAGCGCCTCGGCCATGCCCTTATCGCTGGAAACCTTGCACTCATCCGAGACCCCAAAGATCCCTTCGCCGGCCTCTTTAGGGCCGCGTTCGGCATTGTGCACTTCGTCGTAAAACTTGTCATTTCCGCCAAATACAACCGCCGTGGCCAGCCCTTCGGCCGCGATATCCGCGTTAATGAAGTCATCGTCAATAAAGACACCGGCAAGAGTGCGGCCATACTTGTTAGTCCGCTCGGAGTCATATTCCAACCGAACCTCCGTCCCCTTTGGCAGCCGTCCTTCCAAGTACTGCTTCGCTTCCTCCGCGAGGCACTCACTCGGTTCGCCGTTATGGCCGATTTCCGGCGTATCAATATTAAGTAGCCGAACGCGGGTATTTTCGCCGTCTATGTCGACGTCAATGGTGTCGCCATCGGTCACTCGATTGATCACCACAGTATCTTCGTCACCGCCGCCTAAAGCAACGGAAGCCACTGCGCCAACTGCGAAAATGCCAACGAGAGGTTTAACCCAGCCCATGAATGTTCCTCCTGAGAAAGATAAAGAGAGTAGCTACTTAAAGTTAGCAATGGGACACGCGTGGCAGCTCAAGCTCCCCTCCCTTCGCGCTCACCAGCACCATAAAGCCAGCGCAAATCCACCTTTCCGTGAGCGCGAAAGGTGAGGTTGCGGCCACGGCAAAGCACTCGCACTTTGTACCTACAGACGTAGAAGGAATAAGCTGAGCGATGTTGAAGTTGAACAGGACAGTATCTGGAAAATAGTCCGATCTGTCCATTTTTATTTTCAAAGGAATCTTTATGTCCCAACAAGAATCTTCGCACTCCAAGCTTCCCGGCTGGGCCACGGGATTCGGTGCTCAGGTCATCGCGGGCCTCATCATCGGCCTTATCCTGGGCTTCATTGCCTCCGGCATGGATACCGACCCAGATAACCCGGGCTGGTTAACCACCCTGCTCACGGGCGTCGGCAGCGCCTACGTCCAGCTGCTCAAGGTGATGATCCCGCCACTGATCTTCGCCGCTGTTGTTACCTCCGTCGCTAATCTGCGCAAGGTTGCCAACGCCGCGTCCCTGGCAATTTCCACGCTTGTATGGTTTGCCATCACCGCATTCTTCTCCGTCTTGACGGGCATCATCGTCGCCGTCGTGATGAAGCCGGGCATCGGCACGAGCATCGATGCTGCCACCGCGCAAGACCCTTCCCACGTCGGCTCGTGGACCGCGTTCTTTGAGCAGCTTCTGCCCCAGAACTTCATGGGCCTTACCGCCTCGCTTTCCGACGGCGAAGTATCCCTCAGCTTTGGTGCCCTCCAGCTCCTCGTTATCTCGCTGGCCATTGGTATCGCCGCCGTCAAGACCGGCAAGTCTGCTGAGCCTTTCCTGCGCTTTACCGAGTCCTTTCTGAAGGTCATTCAGGTCATCCTGTGGTGGATTATCCGCCTTGCCCCGATTGGCACCGCGGCCCTCATCGGTAAGGCCGTAGCTACCTACGGCTGGGATGCACTGGGCTCGCTGGGCAAGTTCGTCTTGGCCATGTACGTCGGCATGGGCCTGGTATTTGCCGTGGTCTACCCGGCAGTACTGAAATACAACAAGATCCCGGTCATCGGCTTCTTCAAGCGCGTGTGGCCCGTGACCTCCCTGGGCTTTGTCACCCGTTCTTCGATGGGCGTCATGCCAGCTACCGAGCGATTCAGTGAAAAGGCTATGGGCGTTCCATCCGAGTACGCTTCCTTTGCTATTCCGCTGGGCGCAACTACCAAGATGGATGGCTGCGCTTCCGTATACCCAGCCATCGCTGCCATCTTCGTCTCCCAGTTCTATGGCATCGACCTTGACTTCACCCAGTACCTGCTCATCATCTTCGTGTCCGTTATCGGTTCCGCCGCTACCGCAGGCACCACCGGCGCAACGGTAATGCTCACCCTGACGCTTTCTACGCTCGGCCTGCCACTGGCCGGTGTTGGTCTCCTGCTTGCCATCGAGCCAATCATTGACATGGGCCGTACCGCACTCAACGTCACCGGACAGGTGCTGTGCGCCACCATCGTGGCTAAGCGCGCCGGCATCCAGGACAAGGCAACCTGGGATGCTGCCGAGAACGGCGTCAAGCACATTATGGATTCTGACTCGGCCGAGACCATCGGAGTCAAGGCTTAAACCAGTCTCCTAAAAGGCAAAAGAAACGCCCGCAAGGTAATCCTTGCGGGCGTTTAGCTATGCGCTTTTACTTCTTGAGGCCGTCAACACCATCGGTGTCGATCTGCTCCTTGCGCAGCTCCTCAGTGTGAGTCTCGGTGTCGCGAACGGTGTCCTTCTTCAGGTTGATCTTCTCAACCGGAACGGTTTCCTTGTTCACGTTTACGCGCTCCTCGTGCAGGGTGACGGAAGCTTCCTCGGAGTCACCGGAGATAGCGCCGTTGTAGTTCTTGGCATCCTCAGCGTTGATCGGAGTGCGCTCGACGCGAACCTCTTCGCGCTCGACCGGAACCTCGACGCTCTCGGTGTCAGTCACAACGTACTTGCGCAGGCGAGCCTCACCGGTAGCCACGCGCTCCTTGTTGACGTTGAGCTGCTCCTCGGAACGGATGAGCTCGCCATCGTTGTTGGTGCGTGCAGCTGCAGCGTCATCAGCTACGCCAGCCTTGCGCTCGGTAGCAGCAGCGTCGGTGGTGTGGGTGTCTGCCTTCTTCTCGTCAGCATGTGCACCAGCAACGCCTGCACCAGCAGCGCCAGCACCAGCAGCGCCAGCACCTGCGGTCAGGTTGTGATCCTTGTCAGCGCCAGCCTGAACGTCGCGCTTGGAGTCAAGGTTGGAATCCTTGTAGTCGGTAACGTCGCGTGCGTTATCCAGACCGTAGTGCTTGAAGATATCGGACTGTGCCTCAGGGGTCAGCGGCTTATCAGAGTCGAAGTCCGGAGCATCCTTGATACGGTCCTTGGAGAAGCCCAGCTTCAGGTCATCGCCGGAGAAGTCGTGTCCACGCAGCGGAACCAGGCTGGAGTTCATGCCGAACAGGCCGTGGTTAACCTCAACGAAGGTAGGCTGGCCGGACTGGTCATCAACGAAAACCTCGTTAACGTCGCCCAGCTTCTCGCCGTTCTTGTCGTATGCGGTTGCGTTAAAGAGGTCCTTAATGTTCTTACCCATTGTCAGTAAATCCTTTCTGCTATTGGTATAGCTATCTTCAACCAAACAAAAGGACATTTTCTAACCCCGCCACGTGGAGTGTGGGGGTGAAAATCTCCAATTGATTGCTGTAACAACCACCATACGGAGAAATCAAAATTTTTCGACCGCTAGCGGAGATTTTTCTCGAGTTTGTTCACCAAAGCCAAGCTTCATGCAGCTCAGAACGGTTGGTAACAGTTCTATAACATTGGAAAATCTGCACCATAAGCACCCGAACTGCGAAAACCGGATGCCGATTCTCTCGCCCGCAGCGCCCTAGCCGCACCCCTTCACGATCTCCAAATCGTCCACTGTTCTCCACACCCCCGAAATGCGGTGACAGCTACCCCACAGAGTTCTTTAACGAGGGTGTACTTTTTCTCCCAATATCCACAGGCGGTATACAGGCCCGTACACCCGAACAGGCTTACACACATATTGGTCTAGTGCGCATTTACTTCAGCTGTCGGCAGAAAGCTGAGAAGATTAAGCCTTAGCGGAATAGGTACGGGCGTCGATTTTCCAGGCCGGCTGGTTCCACATGAATGAACGCACTGCAGCCTGGGTAAAGCTCGTCGAGGGCAATTTCCACTGCGTCTGCAACCTCGTGAGAGTGCATGACGCTCCACTCCCCTGGCACCTCCATGGTCAGGTACACCAACCGCTGGCGGCCAGAGGCCACGGTGCGACGATCCGTGAAGTTTACCGAGTGTTCCTGCTCCAGCCGAGCTAGGAGCTGCCTAATGTTCTGACGCTCGTCGTCGGGAAGCGCCTCAGAAAGCAGGCTACTCACCGAATCGCGCAGGAGGCTATAGCCCGTCCATAAGATATTGATGCCCACTGCGAGCGCCACTACAGGATCCAGCCACCACCAGCCAGTAAGGAATACGGCGGCGATGCCGACAAGGACGCCGACGGAAGTCCAGACGTCGGTAAGCAAATGGTGCCCATCCGCCTCCAAGGTGGCGGAACGGTAGCGCTTACCTGCATGGATGAGCGCGATACCCACCGCGCCGTTGAGCACGGACGAAAGCGTTGACAACGCCAAGCCCCAGCCCGGCTCTTCAATCGGCTGCGGAACAAAGAAGCGTTGGATCGCCGTGTACACGATCATGCCGGCCGCAATAAAAATCATTGCGCCCTCTACCAAGGCGGAGACATACTCGGCTTTGCCGTGGCCAAACTGGTGGTTATCGTCGGCCGGCTTAGAGGCAATCCGGAGGGCATAAAAGCCGGCGACGGCCGCGACGAGATTCACGAGGGATTCGAAGGCATCAGAGAGGAAGCCCACCGAGCCGGTAAACCACGCGGCCAAGGCCTTGAGGATGATGGTAGCCACAGCGGCGGCGATGGATAGCTGCATGAAGCGCTCAAGAATGCGCTGCTCTGAGCCTATGGAGGACATAGTCACTTCTCCCTTCGGTTCGGTTGCGGACCGAAGGTCTCGTTCACGGCCGCGGGCACTGCGGGCGCTGGCTGGCCGGGCTAAACGCCAGTATGTCGACCAGTCATCTCGGAATTAACCGAGGGAACTACTCCCCTTCTGGAAATCCTAACTTTATAGGGCATGTGACACCGACGCAAGATCGAAAAAAGCCACGGGAAACTCCCGTGGCTTAAATTCGTGAAGCTTTAGTGCTGGCCCTCTGCAAACTCTTCTACCAGCTTGGCGTTAAAGGCTGGCAGGTCATCTGGAGTGCGGGAGGAGACCAAGCCCTGGTCGCAGTGAACTTCCTCATCTACCCAGGTGGCACCTGCATTGCGCAGGTCGGTCTGCAGGGACGGGAAGGACGTCAGGGCGCGGCCCTTGAGGACTTCAGCATCAGCCAGGATCCAAGCACCGTGGCAGATGGCGCCGAGCGGCAGATACTTGCTCATGTGGTTGCCCACGATTTCCACCGCGGCCTTATCCAAGCGGATGAGGTCGGCGTTATCGGTACCGCCAGGCAGAATAATGCCGTCGAAAGACTCGCCAGTGGAGTCGCCGGTAGTGGCGTCTACGGAAATCTCCGTGCCGTTTTTGCCGGTAATGGTGCCGGCCTTTGGAGCGAGGACACGCACGGTAGCGCCGGCGTTCTTCACGGCCTCCAACGGGGAGGTCAGCTCAGAGTCTTCGAAGCCATCGGTAGCGATGATGGCAATGGTCTTGTTATCTAGTTCAGCCATGTTGCAACCTCCTTTGTTCGGGTGCGCCGCCCACAGTAACGCGGAAGTTTCGTCTTCGCTACCTTCTTTTCGCTTCTGCGGACAAGCCCCTCGCCCACCGCCAAAACCTAGCTCAGACCGGCGTGGAATCAGCCACCAATCTTAAAGTCGCACACATCGCCGTCCTGCATGATGTAGTCCTTGCCCTCTTGGCGGACCTTGCCATGCGCACGAGCCTCAGCCATGGAGCCGGCGTCTACCAGGTCATCGAAGGAAACGATCTCGGCCTTAATGAACTTCTTCTCAAAGTCGGTGTGGATGACTCCAGCTGCCTGCGGTGCGGCAGAGCCCTGTTTAATGGTCCACGCACGGGCTTCCTTCTCCCCGGCGGTGAGGTAGGTCTGCAGGCCCAAAGTGGCAAAGCCTGCCTTGGCCAGGGTGGCTAGGCCGGGCTCATCTTGGCCTACGGCCTCGAGCAGTTCGCGGGCTTCGTCTTCTTCCAGCTCGAGCAGCTCGGTTTCCGTCTGCGCATCGAGGAATACGGCCTCGGCCGGGGCGACGAGCTGGCGAAGTTCTTCCTTCTTAGCGTCGTCGGTAAGCACGGCCTCGTCCGAGTTAAAGACATAGAGGAAGGGCTTAGCCGTCATCAGGTGCAGATCGCGCACGAGGGAGAGGTCAATCTCGCCCTCCTTCGCTGCGGCGAAGAGGGTGCGGTCATCTTCCAGAATCTCCTGGGCCTTCTTGGTTGCTTCTACCTCGGCAGCCAAGTCCTTATTCTTGCGCGCATCCTTTTCCAGGCGCGGCAAGGCCTTTTCGATGGTCTGGAGATCCGCGAGAATGAGCTCGGTATTAATAACGGAGATATCATTGCGCGGGTCCACCTTGCCATCGACGTGAATGACATTGTCATCAGAAAAGGCGCGCACTACCTGGCAAATGGCGTCTGCCTCGCGAATATTGGCTAGGAACGCGTTGCCCATGCCTTCACCCTGCGAAGCGCCGGAGACGATGCCGGCGATGTCCACGAAGGACACGGTGGCGGGGAGAATGCGCTCAGAGTTAAACATCTCCGCCAGTTGGGTCAGGCGGGAATCCGGCAGCTCCACCAGGCCCACATTGGGCTCGATGGTGGCAAACGGGTAGTTCGCCGCCAGGATCTCGGATCGGGTCAGGGCATTAAACAAAGTGGACTTGCCCACATTGGGCAGGCCGACAATTCCTAGTGTAAGACTCACGGGGCCAATCCTAACGCACCCGCCTTCTTTTAAGGCAAGATGGTGGGGTGACTTCTGATAACCAACCGCTGCCCGATGACCCCCAAGCGGGCCTGGGCGATAAGTTTGATGAAAGCTTCGACACCAGCAAACTGGAGGATGTATCCCCACATCCACCAGGCGATCAGGTAGACCGCTCCGTCATCGCCGGCGAGGTGGTTAAGTCCGCATCCCTATGGGCCGTTCGGCTGCTCATCATCTGCGTATTTCTCTACGCCCTCTACCGTTTGCTGGGTAACTTCTGGCAGGGCCTTTTGCCAGTTCTTTTGGCCCTTATTATCTGCACCGTTCTGGCACCGGTGGCTAAAAAGCTGCGCAATATTGGCCTTCCCGCCGCGTTGGCGGCCGCAGTAACCATTTTGGTTTCTTTCACGGCTGTTGGCGGCCTCATTGCGTTTGTTGCCCCAGATTTCATGCAGCAATCCCGGTCACTGTATTTGCAGACGGTCTCCGGCATCCAAAGCCTGCAGCTCTGGGCCCAGGGCCCACCGCTTAACCTCGATAGCGATGACATGAGTAGCTACATCGACGAGGCGGCGTCCTGGCTGCAGCAGCGCGCCGGTGCCATCGCCGGATCGGTCTTCACCGGCATCGGCACCGCCACCTCCATCTTGGTCACGCTCTTCATCGTGTTAGTGCTGACCTTCTTCTTCCTGAAGGATGGCGCTAAGTTCCTCCCCTGGCTGCGCGATGCCACGGGCAAGCGCGCCGGCTGGCACCTCACTGAGCTACTTACTCGCGCCTGGAATACGCTGGGCGGCTTCATTCGCGCGCAGGCGGTTGTCTCGCTTGTCGACGCCGTCTTTATCGGCATCGGCCTCGCCCTTATCGGCGTCCCCTTGGCTATGGCTTTGGCGATCATCACCTTTATCGCCGGTTTCATCCCGTTCGTCGGCGCGATCGTGGCCGGCGCCCTCTCCGTCACCATCGCGTTGGTCTCCCTCGGCATAACCAAGGCCTTGCTCGTCCTTGGCTTGGTTTTGCTAGTCCAGCAGTTGGAGGGCAATGTCCTCTCGCCTTGGCTGCAGTCCAAGGCCATGGACCTGCACCCGGTCATCGTCCTGGTTTCCGTAACGGTAGGCTCAGCTCTCTTTGGCCTGATAGGTGGCTTCCTCGCGGTTCCGGCGGCCGCTATGTTTGCGGTGGCCTATCGCTACGGCCAAGACATGATGAAGCTGCAGTCGGGCGAAAAGACCGCCGCGGATCTGGACTTTTCTACCGTGGCTGGTTATCTCATCGGCCGCTACACCGAAGACCAAGGGCGTTATAAGCGCGAGGCATGGCTCAAGATGCCGGACTATGCAGCCCCAGAAGGCGCGTTTGCCGACGTCTCCGCGGACGGCGATTCCACTTCCCTCGACGCCGCCCTCAACATGGAGTCCACCCCCAAGGAGCATGACAAGCCCGGCATGCGCGCAAACCTGCGCCGCGCCCGCGACGCCTTCGAAGGCCTTTTGAACGGAGATTCGAAAAAATAGTGGGTCGTGTCGGCAGCGCGTGCCATGCTGGAAGCCATGACTTCCACTTTGCCCGTGCTGCTACTTTTTATCGGCCTCATCCTCGGCGCGGTAATGGGCTGGCTGGCCCATTCTTACTCCGCTACTCGCTCCGCGCCGAGCGCCGAGCACCGCGCGCTGCAAGACTCGCAGCGCCGCCAAGCCGAACTCCAACCGCTAGAAAAGGCCATGGACCGCTTGGGATTTCAGCTCCAAGAAATTGAGGAAGATCGCACCGCGCTGCTCGCCTCCCTCTCCAGCCAGGTGCAGGCGGTGACCCGCACCTCCTCCCGCCTGACCGAACGCACCGACAAACTAGTGACCGCTTTGCGCTCACCCAATGTGCGTGGCCGTTGGGGCGAGGTGCAATTGGAGCGCGTGGTTGAGCTCGGCGGTATGACCAAACACGTGGACTTTGATTGCCAGGTCTCCGCCCCATTGGGCGGGCGCGTCGTCCGCCCTGACATGCTCATCAATTTGGCCGGTGGCCGCCACATCATCGTCGATGCCAAGGTTCCTTTTACCTCTTACCTTGACGCCCTAGAAACCGATGCCCCGGAAGAGCACGCCGGCTTCCTCCGCCGCCACGCGCATTTAATGCGCGGCCACGTCCAAGCACTATCGCAGAAGGACTATATTGAGGCCTTTCAACCAACGCCCGAGTTTGTCATCCTCTTCGTTCCCGCAGACCCCTTCCTTGATGCTGCATTATCGGTGGACCCAGAACTTATCGAGTACGCCTTTGAACGCAATGTAGTGATCGCCACCCCCAGCTCGCTTTTTGCGCTCTTGCGCACGGTGGCCATGGGGTGGCACCAGGAAGATATTTCCGCCAAGGCAAAGGAGGTCCAGCGCTTGGGGCGCGAACTGTATACGCGCCTGAATACGCTTTCTGATCACTACGGAAAGGTGGGCCATAACCTGGAAAAGGCAGTCGAAGCTTATAACGCCACGCTTTCCTCGCTCGATTCCCGCGTGGGCGTCACCGCCCGCAAATTGCATGAGATGGATATCCCGGGCCGCACGGATCGCACCCCGCGGGAGCCCTTGCCAATTGATACGTGGCCACGCGGAAATTCGGCACTATAAATCCGCCGCTTTCGTGCGTGGAAATAGCCATAGGCCGGCGGCAACCGGTAGGATCTTCCGACGTGTCACAAGCCAAGCAAAGAAAGTCCTCCGCCGCCCAAAGCTCCGGTCTCCCCAGCATCGCGCTGGGCAAGGGCCTTGGGCTGCTCGCGGCACTCTTGCTCACCGGCGCGTTTATTTCCATTCTGATGGGTTCCATCGGGTGGGCTTACCTCGCGTTCCTTGTCATCGGCTCACTGCTGGTGGCGCTCATCGTAGAAGAGCGGGGTCTTTTCCTCACCGTGGCTTCTATCCCCATTGTGTATGCCATAACGGTGGTCGTGGCCGGTTTCTTTATCACCAAGGCCAACTTGCCAGAGGGCGCATCGGCGTTTTCCAAGACGGCGATCGTCACCGCCGCTTTCCCCCTTGTCCAGAAGTTCCTGTGGCTCCTTATTGCCTTGGTGGGCGCGGCACTCATCGCCTGGCTGCGCTGGGCGCGCTTCCGCAAGACGGCCAAGCGCACCGCCGAAATGGAAACCGCTTCCCGCCGTACCAACGCCGAACAAGACCGACGCAACCGCGAGGAACGCCTATCGGTTGCAGATTTGATGGCTCGCGATAAACCGGCAAAGAACTCCAAGCAGTCTCAAGCCGCTCCGCAGCGTGCCCGCGCCTCGCACACGCTGAAGAAGTCACGCCCCGCGCCCAAGGATCGCCTACGTGGTCGCGACCGTGAAGAGCGCCGCCGAATGCAACAAGAGGAACGCGACAATCCACTGCGCCCGGATCCAGCCCGGCGCGCTGGCGATTCCGTTCCGGCATCTCAGCAGCAGAAGGAACAGCCCAAGCAAGGTTGGGACGATAACCTCTACGACGAGGACTAAAGCAAAAAGAAAGGCCCGTTTCTGGGCCTTTCTTCCGTTTTAACTGCCGTATAGGCAAACGCTACTTAGGTGCGTGCTGGGCGCAGGTCGCGCGGTAGGGCGAAGGTAATCGTCTCGGTAGAGGTCGTTACCTGTTCTACGTCGCTATAACCGCGCTCGTCCAGGAACTCCAGCACTTCGCGTACCAGCAACTCAGGTACCGAAGCACCGCAGGTTACGCCGACCGTCTGGACGCCTTCCAACCAAGATTCGTCGATTTCCTTGGCAAAATCCACGAGGTGGGAAGTCTTGGCGCCTGCCTCAAGCGCCACCTCAACCAAGCGCACCGAGTTAGAAGAGTTCTTAGAGCCCACCACAATCATCAGGTCGCACTGTGGGGCGATGGCCTTGACGGATTCTTGGCGGTTTTGGGTGGCGTAGCAAATATCGTCTGAAGGCGGGTTCTCCAAGTGCGGGAAGCGCTCGCGCAGCTTATTGACGATGGTGATGGTCTCATCCACCGATAGCGTGGTCTGGGACAGCCAGATAAGCTTCTCATCCTGCAGGAACTCTGGCAGCTTGGCGACGTCCCCGATGCCATCCACGAGGTGGGTGACCTCAGGTGCCTCGCCGGCGGTGCCTTCTACTTCTTCGTGGCCTTCGTGGCCAACCAAGAGGATGTGGTAGCCATCGCGCTGGAAGCGCTGGGCTTCCTTGTGCACCTTGGTAACCAATGGGCAGGTGGCGTCCAAAGTAAGCTGCTTGCGCTGCGTTGCTTCTGCGCGCACGGCAGGCGAAATACCGTGGGCGGAGAAGACTAGGTGGGCGCCTTCTGGTGCCTCAGAGGCCTCGTCGACGAAGATGACGCCGCGGTCTGCCAGAGATTCTACGACGTAACGGTTGTGCACGATTTGTTTGCGCACATAAATGGGCGCGCCGTACTTTTCCAGCGCCTTTTCTACGGTCTCGACCGCGCGGTCCACGCCTGCGCAGTATCCGCGCGGGGCCGCGAGGAGAACATTTTTACCATCAGTCATGGCTCCCAGAGTATCGAAACACTACGCAAAACAATAGTGGGGCCTAACGTCACCTTTCTGGCTACCCCGAGCGGGGCAATAGACCGCGCTGGCCCCTAAACTAGACGGAAGAACACGGCAGACTGAAGAAAGGGAGGCTGTGTGAATCAACCGGCAAATACTCCGGATACTCCCTGGCCCGTTGGCAAGGTCAATGACCAAGTCAAGGGCTGGATCGAGCGCCTGGGTTACCTGTGGGTAGAGGGTCAGTTGACCCAAATTAACTTCAAGCCCACCTGGAAGCTGTCCTACCTCACTCTGCGTGACGTGCAGCAGGAAAAGTCCGTGCAATTGACTTGCCCATCATCGATGTTGCAGTCATTGTCAGCACCGCTGAAAGACGGCGACCGCGTCATTGTCCACGGTAAGCCCGCCTTTTACGCTGGACGCGGATCCTTTTCACTGTGGACCACCGAAATTCGTCATGTGGGCATTGGCGATCTGCTTGCTCGCATTGAAAAGCTGCGCCAACAGCTAGCTGCTGAAGGCCTTTTCGATCCCGCACGCAAGCGACCTCTCCCCTACCTGCCGCACAAAATTGGGCTGATTACCGGCCGTGGTTCTGCTGCAGAGCGGGATGTGATGGCGGTAGCCCATGACCGCTGGCCGGCGGTGCAATTCCGCGTCCTCAATACCGCGGTTCAGGGTGCGAATACCGTACCTGAGGTTATTGATGCGCTCCAGCAGCTTGATGCGGATCCTGAGGTGGACGTCATCATCATCGCCCGTGGCGGCGGCTCCGTGGAAGATCTGCTGCCCTTCTCGGAAGAAGCACTGCAGCGCGCAGTGGCAGCGGCCGGCACCCCGGTAGTCTCTGCCATTGGCCACGAGCCCGATAGCCCAGTGCTCGATAACGTCGCCGACCTGCGCACCGCCACGCCTACCGACGCCGCAAAACGCGTCGTGCCCTCTGTGGCCGAGGAACGCGCCATCGTCGCAGAGGCTCGCTCTCGCATGGCGGCCGCGCTGCGCGGCTGGGTGGAAAGGGAACGTCGCGGCCTCGACAATATTCGTTCCCGGCCTGTCATGGCAGACCCGATGACCCCTATCCGTGCGCGCCGCGAGGAGGTGGAGCGAACCCGCGCTACCATGCGGCGAGAAATTGAAGTCATGGTGGAGCGGGAAACGCGCCACGTGGAATCGCTGCGCGCCCGCGTATCGGCGTTGGGACCGTCGGCGACTCTCGCCCGCGGATACTCCATTGTCCAGGTAGTACCCAAGGACGGTTCCGGGCCCGAGGTTGTCACCTCTTATAAGCAATCCCCGCCTGGCGCTCAACTGCGCATTCGAGTGGGCGATGGCTCTATTACCGCAGTTTCTATGGCCTCCCAGGCCGCCGATTAATCACCAACCGAGGAGAAAATCATGTCCGATGACACCATTGGTACCGGCCAGCCAGGCCAGGATGCTTTTACCCCAGTAGAAGAATTGAGCTATGAGCAAGCCCGCGATGAGCTTATTGAGACCGTGAAGATTCTCGAGCTTGGGCAGATGGGCTTGGATGAGTCGCTAAAGTATTGGGAGCGCGGCGAGGCCCTTGCCCGTGCGTGCGAGGCGCACCTCGACGGCGCGGCGAAGCGTGTGGAAGACGCGCTCGATAAAGCCGAGGACGCAGACGCTGAAGGAGACGAGTAGTGCAGATCTATGGTTATCCAGGCGAGCGCGTGGATTTTGTGTCGAAATCCGCGGCCGCCGGTTCCATCATGGCGGGCGATTCCCGAGATTTCGTAGAAGAATTCTTCGGTCCTGCACACACCCGCGACGATAATGAGGTGAGCTACTTCTCCCGATCCGTGGTGCTGCGCTTTACGGACGACAAAGTACGCGAGATTGCTATTTACCCGCAGCGCTCGCAGCGTGAACGCATCGATGTCTTTGCCGGAAAGACACGCCTCAGCGGCCTGGATGCGGAGGCTTTGGCGGAGGTTATTGCCCAGGCCGGCGACGGTCTTAGCGCCACCGCCGCGGAAGAAGGCTTGGGCGAGGTTATTTTTCGGCTATAGGTGCGGCGTCGATAAACGCAGCGGTAGCAGCCTCAAAGTCACTGTCGTCCGCAGCGCCGGAAATGATGAGGCGGGCATCGCCCAAATCCGTAACCCACAGGCGGCGCACGGAATCATCGTCGCTTTCTAGCACCCGCACTTGGTGCCCCTTGACCTCGCGGGCGGATTCAATGCCGCGGTAGTTGGCGTCGTACGTCTCGCCTGCCTTATCGGCCGCGACCTGCGTTTGCGTAGACTCCACAAACCCTTGGTCAGCGGTCACCCAACTGACCACGGTGGCGTTCTCGCCGCCCATATCTACGCGGCGGGCAGCATTGGCCTCCCAACCCTCTGGCATTTCGGGATTGCGAATTGCACCGACCCCTGCGCGGGCTTGGGTGTCTAGGAAGGTTTGTTCATCCACTTCCTGCACCGCTCCCTGCTGGGTTTCGGAGTTAATTGAACACAGGCCGGTCGCTCCCACGGCGAGCAGCATCATAATCACCACGACGGCGAGGGACAGGGAGATGTCCTTCGCGCCTTCAAAAATCTTTGGTCTTTCTTCTGCAGCCACGCGCCTTAGTATCGCACGGCCTGCTTTCAAAAAGCCACACGGCCCCTTTTCCCAAAAAAGATCTGTCAATCCCCCACAAATGGGGCGCAAAATCGAACCCATTAGAGCAAAAAAGTGCGAGAATGGAAAGGTAGAGCATCAAGGGGAACACCCCTCGATGAGAAAACTATGGAAGGCAACCACTACACATGTCCGAAAATACGTCTTATCTTCCTGACCGCAACCTGGCGATGGAACTGGTTCGTGTCACCGAGGCAGCAGCACTCGCTTCCGGCCGTTGGGTAGGCCGCGGCCAGAAGAATGAGGGCGATGGCGCGGCGGTCGACGCCATGCGCAAGCTCATCAATTCCGTAGCGATGAACGGCGTCGTTGTCATTGGTGAGGGCGAAAAGGATGAGGCCCCCATGCTCTTTAACGGCGAAGAGGTAGGCACCGGCGAGGGTGCCGCCATGGATATCGCCGTAGACCCAGTCGACGGTACCCGTTTGATGGCAGAAGGCCGCCCCAACGCTATCTCCGTCATCGCGGCCGCAGAGCGCGGAACCATGTATGACCCTTCCGCAGTCTTCTACATGGAAAAGATTGCTGTTGGCCCAGAAGCAGTCGGCGCTATCGACATCAACGAGTCCGTGGAGTGGAACATCAACTCCGTGGCCAAAGCGAAGAATATTCGCCCCGCCGATCTGACCGTGGTGGTCCTTGACCGTCCACGCCATGAGCAGCTCATCTCTGAAATTCGCGCCGCTGGCGCCAAGGTACGCCTCATCATGGATGGCGACGTAGCCGGCGCCATCGCCACCTGCCAGGATTCGAACTCCATCGACATGATGATGGGCATCGGCGGCACTCCAGAAGGCATCATCACCGCCTGCGCTATGCGCTGCATGGGCGGCGAAATCCAGGGCAAGCTGTGGCCGAAGGATGAAGAGGAAGCAGAAAAGGCCCGTGCAGCCGGCCATGATTTGGACCGCGTCCTTACCACTACTGATCTGGTCTCCTCCGAAAACTGCTACTTCGCTGCCACCGGCGTGACCAATGGTGACATGCTGCGCGGTGTTTCCTACCGCAATTCCGGCGCTACTACCCGCTCCCTGGTTATGCGTTCCAAGTCCGGCACCATCCGCTACATCGACTCCATCCATAAGCTATCTAAGCTGCAGGAGTATTCCGTAGTGGATTACACCACCCCGACCAAAAACTAGGGTTCACCCCCGAAGGCGGCCCTCCTGGTAGTTCTCCGCCATACTGGATAGCACACACTCCCCAATTAACTGAGGTGATCTTCACATGACTGAATACCGCATTGAACATGACACAATGGGCGAAGTAAAGGTTCCCGCAGATGCCCTGTGGCGTGCACAGACCCAGCGCGCAGTGGACAACTTCCCTATTTCCGGCCGTGGCCTGGAAAAGGCGCAGATTCGCGCTCTTGGCCTGCTCAAGGCAGCCTGTGCCCAGGTAAATAAGGATTCCGGCAAGCTGGATGCAGATAAGGCCGATGCCATTATTGCCGCCGCTACCGAAATCGCCGAGGGCAAGCATAACGATGCCTTCCCTATCGACGTTTTCCAGACCGGTTCCGGCACCTCATCCAATATGAACACCAATGAGGTCATCGCCTCCTTGGCGCATAACAATGGCGTGGAAATTCACCCGAATGACCACGTAAACATGGGCCAGTCTTCCAATGACACCTTCCCCACCGCTACGCACGTGGCTGCTACGGAAGCTGCCGTTAATGACCTCATCCCGGGCCTGAAGGTCCTCCACGAATCCTTGACCAAGAAGGCCAAGGAATTCGCCGACGTAGTCAAGGCCGGCCGCACCCACCTGATGGATGCCACCCCGGTTACCCTGGGCCAGGAATTCGGCGGCTACGCCCGCCAGATCGAGCTGGGCATCGAACGCATCGAGGCCACCCTGCCGCGCTTGGGCGAGCTGGCCATCGGCGGCACCGCCACTGGTACCGGCCTGAATACCTCCGCTGACTTCGGCGCCAAGGTCACCGAGGAGCTGAAGAAGCTCACCGGCGTGAAGGAACTGAAGGAAGCAGAAAACCACTTCGAGGCACAGGCTGCCCGCGATGGCTTGGTGGAGTTCTCCGGCGCCATGCGCTCGATTGCTGTATCCCTCAATAAGATTGCCAATGACTTGCGCATGATGGGTTCCGGCCCGCTGACTGGCCTGGCCGAGATTCACCTGAAGGACCTGCAACCGGGTTCCTCCATCATGCCGGGTAAGGTCAACCCGGTTATCCCAGAGGCTGTCACCATGGTGGCCGGCCAGGTGGTAGGCAACGACGCAGCCGTAGCCTTCGGCGGCGCCCAGGGCCACTTTGAGCTCAACGTCTTCATCCCGATGATGGCGCGCAACGTACTCGAGTCCGCTCGCCTGCTTGCTAATGCTTCCCGCGTCTTCGCCGATAAGTGCATCGATCACATCGAGGCCAACGAGGAGCGCATGAAGCACTTTGCGGAGTCGTCCACCTCCATCGTGACCCCGCTCAACTCTGCCATCGGCTACGAGAACGCAGCCAAGGCGGCAAAGCACGCCCTGCACGAGAAGATCACCGTCCGCCAGGCCGTTATTGACCTGGGCTTCGTCGACGGCGAAAACCTCACCGAGGAGGAGCTGGATAAGCGCCTCAACGTGTTGAGCATGACTAACCGCGACCGCGATAACTTCTAAGTAATCGCCGCACCGCTTCCCCGCCCGGGCAGGACTCGGGCGGGGTTTTGCATGTCTGGGGGTAAGGGGGCGTCGGCAAGCGCTATGGCATAGCACACATTAGAGGAAACGCACCTCTAAAATCACCACTTTTGCACTTGGTGCAAGTTTGCACCGAGTGTAAAGTTGCATGGCGTGCAAGAAGAACTATCACTACGCGAGCAGAAACGCCTCGAGACGCGCCTGCGCATAGAGGATGCCGCCACAAAACTGGTGGATGAACAATCCTTCAGCGCGGTCACCATTGAGCGGATCTGCGAAGTAGCCGGTATTTCTCGGCGCACCTTCTTCAATTACTTCGATTCCAAGGAATCCGCCGTTTTGGGCGCTCCAAGCACCGAGTTTACGGAAGAGATGCGGGAGTTCTTCCTCAATGAGCCAACGACCAGCATGGTAGAACTCGTCCTCCAGCTGGTCAGACAGCATATGGAAGGCCACCACATCAACCCGACCATCCGGGATCGCCGCAAGCGCATCTCCAATGATCCAGATGCAGCTGCAGCGGCAATCAGCCGGAAGCGAGCAAAATCCATTGAGCTCATCGATCTCGTTGAAGAGCGCCTTAACAAAGAACCGGAGCTTCGCGTCCTCGACAGCTGCTCGTCCAGCACCGAGGCGATGCTCATCGCCGGCCTCGTCCGTGAGGCACTGTGGTTGGCGATGGCATCCCCGGATGCAGATTGCAGCCTAGACCTCGGCGCGCGTCTCGATACTTCCCTCACGCTAATAACAGACTTTATGAAAGGAATGCGATGGTAGATACGGCTGCTGAGGCCCCTTCCCAGGGCAAAACCCGCGCCGATAACCTCGGGCTTATTTTCTCGGCCCTGATGCTCACCATGCTGATGAGCTCCTTGGGCCAAATGATCTTCTCTTCCGCTCTCCCCACCATCGTTGGTGAGCTCGGCGGCGTCGACCACATGAGCTGGGTCATCTCCGCCTTCCTTGTCACCATGACCATCGCCATGCCTATCTCCGGCAAGCTGGGTGACATGCTGGGCCGCAAGTGGCTCTACATCGGCGGTATCGCCATCTTCGTCGTGGGCTCCACCCTCGGTGGCTTTGCTAACTCCATGGCGCTGCTGATCATCGCCCGCGCTGTACAGGGCTTTGGCGCAGGTTTTATGATGATTTCCTCCCAGTCCATCATCGCCGAGGTGACCTCCTCCCGTGAGCGCGGCAAGTTCATGGGCATCATGGGCGGCGTCTTTGGCCTGTCTTCGGTTCTCGGCCCCGTCCTCGGCGGCTGGTTCACCGACGGCCCAGGCTGGCGCTGGGGAATGTGGATGAACATCCCGCTGGGTATCCTCGCCATTATCGTGTGCACCCTAGTGCTGCACCTGCGCGTGGGTGATGCCGATATGAAGCGCTTTGACTGGCTCGGCGCCACCTTCATCGCGATTACTACCGCTTCCCTTATCCTCATGACCACCTGGGGTGGCACCGAGTACGAGTGGGGCTCTTCCATGATCCTCACTTTGGGTGCCATCACCATCATTGGCGCCATCATCACCATCCTGGTGGAGCTGCGCGCTAAAGAACCTCTCATCCCGGTCCGCCTGTTCAAGAACCGCAACATGGCCCTGACCACCCTCTCCGGCGTGGTACTTGGCCTGGCAATGTTCGGCGTTCTGGGCTACATGCCAACCTATCTGCAGATGGTGCACACCCTGACCCCAACCAAGGCGGGTCTCATGATGATCCCGATGATGGTGGGCCTTATCGGTACCTCCACTGGCGTAGGCTTTATCATCGCCCGGACCGGTCACTACAAGGTCTACCCCATCATCGGCCTGGCAATTACTGCTGGTGCATTGTTCTGGATGTCTCACCTAACCGTGGAAACTTCCCTGAAGCAGCTGGGCTGCGAGTTCCTGGTCTTCGGCATCGGCTTGGGCATGGTTATCCAGGTCCTCGTGCTCATCGTCCAAAACTCCTTCCCCCTGTCCCAGGTGGGTACGGCTACCGCGGCGAATAACTTCTTCCGCCAGATCGGTTCCGCACTGGGTGCGTCCCTGGTCGGCTCCATGTTCATCCACAATATGAAGGATGAGATGGCTACCCGCATGCCGGAGGCTTTTCAGAAGATGGGTCCGGAGGGTGCCGCCTATGCAGAGAAGTTCGGCGATGCTGACGGCGGTGCCAATAGCCTCACCCCGGATTTGGTTGCCTCCTTCCCTCAGCCCATCGAGGAAGCAATCCTCAACTCCTATAATGACGGCCTGACCCCGGTCATCGCCCTGATGGTTCCGCTGGTTATCGTCGCCCTCGTCCTCCTCCTGCCGCTGCGCGAGGAGCGACTGAAGGAAACGATTGACTAATGGTTCTTTCCCCCTGCTGAAGTACAGGCTACATGCCGAGAGCTGCATGCCCTGCGCGATGCACTCCCGCTTGCCGACGCCCCCATAGAATCCGCCCTCGGCTATGCCCCCTCGGCGGCCTTCAGGCGGCGTTGGATATTCAAGCCGGTCCCATCGAGGTGTGGAGCACAAGGGACTATCTAGTTTCCCTAGCCCGCGCGCACGGTACCCTGATCTCGCGCTTTAGCCGCTTGAGCGAGGAAATGCGCTCACAAGCTCAGCGTTGGTTTGGCACCTGGGACGTTCCTGCAGTGTAGCGTTTCCCTCATTCTAAGGCCTCAGCAAAAAGCCCCTGCCATCGTTACCACGAGTGTGGTTCGAGCAGGGGCTTGTACGCGCTGGGGAAGCTACCGCTTCTTTTCCTCCGGCTTGGGCAAAAGCAGCTCATATACGTCGGTATCGCGCCACTGGCCCGCAAGCTCGCCGTAGGTCATCTTCGCCATATGCGAGTAGGTGCCGACTTTCACGAAGCCACGCGACTTGTGCAGCCCCGCAGAACCTGCATTTTCAGGGAAAATCCATGAGTGGATGGCCCACTTGTGCAGGTCCTGGCACACCTCGATCAGGCGGTCTAGAAGTGCGCCGCCAATGCCGCGTCCTTGTGCCTCGGCTCCTAGGTAGATGGAGTCCTCCACTACTCCGTGGAAGACGGTGCGGGTAGATACCGGTGCCGCGGAAACCCACCCCAAGACCTTAGAATCATCATCTGCTTCAACGGCCACATGCACCGAAGGCATGATCTTGCCAGCTTTAAATTCTTCAAAGGTCAGGGATCGGGTCTCATAGGTAGCGTGCCCAGTATTGAGCCCCTGTTCATAGATCTCTCGCATCTGCGGGTAGTCCGCCGCGGTAAAGGGGCGGATGCGGAAATCTTTCTTCTTGTCGTCCGAAGACGTCTGCTTAGCGTTCTCGCTCATATACAACATTATTACTGGGCTAGGCCCAGCTTCGCCACGCTGTACACATAAAGATCGCCAAACGCGAACGAAATCGAACTAGTTGCCGCCTTCCAACAGGTCAGTGACGAGCTCCGCAATGGCAGAGCGCTCAGAACGCTGCAGCGTAATATGCGCAAAAAGCTCATGTCCCTTGAGCTTTTCAATCACTGCTTGGACTCCGTCGTGCCGGCCCACACGAAGGTTATCGCGCTGCGCCACATCGTGAGTAAGAACTACTCGCGAGCCCTTCCCCAACCGAGAAAGCACAGTAAGCAAGACGTTTCGCTCCAAGGACTGCGCCTCATCCACGATGACAAAAGCATCATGCAGCGAACGACCGCGAATATGCGTCAGGGGCAAGACCTCGATGAGGCCGCGCTCGTGCACCTCTTCCATGACGTTGTCAGACACCAAGCCCTCCAAGGTGTCATAGACCGCCTGCGCCCACGGGTTCATCTTGTCCGATTCAGTGCCCGGTAAGTATCCCAGCGACTGCCCGCCAACCGCATACATCGGGCGAAAGACCACAATGCGCCGGTGCTCCCCGCGCTCGAGCACCGCCTCCAAACCGGCGCACAACGCAAGTGCCGACTTGCCGGTGCCGGCGCGGCCACCGATAGAGACAATTCCTACGTTTGGGTCCATCAGCAAATCCAAAGCGATACGCTGCTCCGCGGAGCGTCCCTGAAGGCCAAAGGCATTGATATCACCACGTACAAGCTCGACCACGCCATCAGCACTCATGCGACCCAGCGCGGATTGCGCACCCGCCGCCAAGGTCAAGCCGCAGTGCACCGGCAGATCCTCCACGGCGGTACCCTTGTCAGTTTCGACGCCGTCTAGCATGACTTCCCCATCACGATAGAGGGCATCGATGACATCCGAGCTGGTTTGCACCGTCGCCATTCCGGTATAGCCGGTCAAGACTACGTCCTGGGCGTGATACTCATCCGCTTGCACGCCAACTGCACCGGCCTTCACGCGCAGCGGCACGTCCTTCGTGACCAGCACGGTGTCCTTCCCTTCGTGCGCAAGGTTGAGAGCGCACGCCAAGATGCGGTGGTCGCCTTCTGGCCCGCGGAACGCGGTAGGCAGCAAGGATTGGTCTTGATGGTTCAATTCCACGCGCAGGGTGCCGCCATCCACGTTGACGGGAACCGGCTGGTCTAAGGCCTCATAGGTAGCGCGCAGCTCCTCCAAAAAGCGAAGAGCTTGGCGGGCGAACCAGCCAAGCTCCGGATGATGACGTTTTCCTTCTAGTTCAGAAATAACTACAACGGGAAGGACCACATCGTGTTCTGCAAATTTGCGCAGGGCCCAAGGGTCAGACAGCAAGACCGAAGTATCCACTACATAGGTCTTGGTAGCGACGGTGTTAGCAGTAGCGGCAAGCGGAGTAGAAAGTACAGAGGGACGAGACATGATGGCAGGGTTCTCCCTTAGTGTGCGGTAGATCAGACTTCTTCCGAATCACCCCGAATCCCCGGGGTTGCCACCCAAAGTAGGCACCGAAGGTTGAAATTACATGGGTGCAAGATGAACATTAAGAAAACGAAAAATCCCTCCGCAGCACATGCTGCAGAGGGAGGAGCTCTAAAGGAGCTTTTTACTTCTCTACGGAAGAGGTGAACTTGCCGCTCTCGTCCTGGATCCAGGAGATTACGCCATCGTCGAACTGCTGGGTCCAGCCCTTGCCCTGAGCAGCCTTTTCCTCAGCAGCCTTAGGCAGGCCTACCTCAGAGTCCAGGCCGCCCTGCTCCTTCCAGGTTTCAGCAATCTTGCCGACGATAGGCTGAGCGCCCTCATCGTCGTCGAAGGTCAGCAGGTTGCCGTTATCGAAGTTAGCGAGGAACTCATCATCGTCACCCTGCTCGATGCTCTTTACGTCGCCCCACTCAGCCTTCTTCTCTTCAATAGCGGAAGCGAAATCAGCCGGAACGTCTACGTCACCGTTAGCGGTAGCGATGGACTTGGTAGCGCCGTCCTTGTCGTCGGCGTCATCATTGTCGTCCGCGTCATCATTGGAAGTAGCCTCAGCAGCAGCGGAGCCAGCAGCGTCGGTAGCGTCTGCGGCTACGGAGCCGGCAGTGTCCTTGGCGTCGTCAGCTGCATCCTCAGCATCGGAGCAAGCTACGAGAGCAACGGACAGGGTTGCGGCTGCGAAGCCACCTGCGATACGACGGGTCATCTTCTGCATTTCTGCATCATCCTTTCAACGAGAAAGTAAGTTAATTCTAAATTTTTGTTTAATCGTCCTTAATGACGAACGACGCCCACCGTAATGGCACTACCCAGCTAACGCCACCCGCACGGACAGGAAGCGGACAGCAAACAGTAAAGGACTACCTACGTTTGCGCTGCTTAGAGGCCTTCTTTTTCTTTTGTAACGAATTGTTAACGTTTCTCCGCGCCTGCTTCGCCTTCGCCTTCTCCCTGGCGCTGCGCTTCGGCTTCTCCTGCCGCGAAGACCGCGCGGTGCGGCCCTTGGCGACGCCCACGAAGTCCTGAATTGCTTCCCCGTCATCCTCCTTGCGCCACACCAATGCAATCTCCGTTACCGGCACGGACTCGTCCTTGAGGCTCAACGGCACCACCTGCTTTTTGCTCAAGACCTTCAGCAGGGGCCGCGGCGCAATCGCGATGCCTACATTGGCCGCCACTACCTGCAGGGCGTCGCGGACGGCGGGGACATCGACAAGCCCGGAGTCGGCGAGGCGGTAGTTAAGGTGTTCATCGGCGACGTCGGCAAGCGTAAGCTCCTCGCCTACCTCCGCATAGACCGAGTCTTTGGGAACGGCGATGCCAGGGGTCTCCTGATATAGTCGCACCACATGAAAAGTGTCGTCCACCCGCGCATCCGGCAGGCGTGCGAGGGCTAGGTCCACCTCGCCGGCTACCAGCGGGGCGAGCGCATCGTCCGCATCAACGGTGTACAAGCCACCATGAGCAGTATTTTCTTCGAATCGGCGAAACCACTTTCCAGGCTCTGTACCGGTGGCAAAAGCTAAGCGCAGCATAGAGGACAGTCTACTGAAAGTGCTACGGTAAAAGCGTGACTGAAGAACGAAAGCAACCATCCGGCACCGCTATGCGTGCCCAAACCGCGGCGAAGAAGCTAGGCATCTACCTACCCGCCGCGCCGGACGAGTTTCAAAATAGTGCCATTAGCCACGAAGAGCTGCGCGAATTGCAGCATAACCCGCCCGAGTGGCTACAAACCTTGCGCCGCGAAGGGCCTCATCCCCGCCCTGAGGTTGCCCATAAGCTAGGCATCTCGGTTACCGCGCTCAAGAAGAACGATATGGATAAGCCGCTGACCACGGCGGAAATCAATCAGCTCCTCCAAGAGCAGCCGGAATGGCTCCAGCAGGCCCGCGCCACCATGGCGCAGGCCCGTGGCCATGAGGTGAAGGACTAGACCAGCTTCCAGTCCTCGAGGCCCTCATACAGCGGGTAGTGCTCGGCAATCTTGTCCACACGAGCGCGCAGGGCCTCCACATCGGCATTCTTGCCCTGTACCAAGGCGGTACCGATAATATCTGCAACCTCGGTGAAGGCCTCGGCATCGAGACCGCGGGTTGCCAGCGCAGAAGTACCAATGCGCAGGCCGGAGGTGACCATCGGCGGACGCGGGTCATTCGGTACGGCATTGCGGTTGACGGTAATCCCTACCTCGTGCAGCAGATCCTCTGCCTGCTGTCCATCCAATTCGGAATTGCGCAGATCCGCCAAGACCAAGTGCACATCGGTGCCGCCGGTCAGTACGTCCACGCCAGCTGCCTTGGCATCTTCGGCGGTAAGGCGCTCTGCCAGAATACGAGCCCCCTCCAAGGTGCGTTCTTGGCGCTCCTTGAATTCCTCTGTAGCGGCAATCTTCATGGCGATAGCCTTGGCTGCGACCACGTGCATCAGCGGTCCGCCCTGCTGGCCCGGGAAGACGTTAGAATTGATCTTCTTGGCGTAATCCTGCTTGGCCAAAATCATGCCGGAGCGCGGGCCACCCAGGGTCTTATGCACGGTGGTGGACACGATATCCGCGTGAGGAACTGGGCTCGGGTGCAGGCCCGCCGCCACAAGACCAGCAAAGTGGGCCATATCTACCCACAGGTAAGCGCCGACCTCATCAGCGATTTCACGGAAGGCCGCGAAATCCATGGTGCGCGGGTAGGCAGACCAGCCGCCGATAATGACCTTCGGCTTTTCCTTCAGCGCCTGCTCGCGCAGCTTATCCATGTCCACGCGCATGGTCTCTGGATCCACCTCATAGGCTGCGACATCATAAAGCTTGCCGGAGAAGTTCAGCTTCATGCCGTGGGTAAGGTGGCCGCCGTGAGCCAGGGACAGGCCCAAAATCTTGTCGCCCGGCTCAGCGATGGTGGAAAGAACCGCGGCGTTCGCCTGCGCGCCGGAGTGCGGCTGAACATTGGCGAATTCCGCACCAAAGAGTTCCTTAGCGCGGTTGCGGGCTAGGTCCTCAACGACGTCGACATGCTCGCAGCCGCCGTAGTAGCGGCGACCCGGGTAGCCCTCGGCGTACTTGTTAGTGAGCACGGAGCCCTGTGCCTGGAGCACGGCGCGAGGCACAAAGTTCTCAGAGGCGATCATTTCCAGGGTTTCGCGCTGGCGGGAAATCTCTCCCTGAATTGCGCCGAATACGTCCGGATCGAGGTCGCGGAGGTCAGAGGTAAAAGAAGCCATAAAGGTGTGGTCCCCTTCTCAAAATCATGCGGTATGGGCTGCTGCATATCTTATCGTGCCATGCACCCTAAGGGGGCATACTTTTACCCACAGATTATGCAAGTGCAACAATGGAGCCATGGCGCGCACATTGGATTCGAGTCCCTACCTAGATTTTGACCGCGAGACCTGGCGTGAACTGCGTAAATCCATGCCCCAGGTACTCACGGAAACCGAGGTGGAAAAGCTTCGCGGCCTAGGAGACCGCATCGACTTGGACGAGGTAGCTGATGTCTACCTCCCCCTCTCCCGCCTCATCCATATGCAGGTCATGGCACGCCAGCAGCTCACCACGGCTACCGAATCTTTCTTAGGCAACCCTCCGACGCACGTTCCCTTTGTCATCGGTGTGGCCGGCTCCGTGGCAGTGGGAAAATCCACCACCGCCCGCCTCCTTCAGGTGCTCTTGCAACGCTGGGAGTCCCACCCCAAGGTGGCGCTCGTGACAACCGACGGCTTCCTCTTCCCCACCGAAACCCTCAAGAAACGCGGCCTCATGCAGCGCAAGGGATTTCCAGAATCCTACGACCGGCGTGCACTCCTTCGCTTTGTCACGGACGTAAAATCAGGAAAGCCTCTGGTCAAGGCGCCGCTTTATTCCCATATCTCCTATGACATTGTGGACGGGGAATATCAAGAAGTTCACCAGCCCGACATCCTTATTCTGGAAGGGCTCAATGTACTACAAACGAGCCCCACGTTGACCGTGGCGGACCTCTTTGATTTCTCGGTATATGTTGATGCCCGCACCGACGATATCGAGCAGTGGTATATCGACCGCTTCCTTACTCTGCGCCACACCGCTTTTCGCGAGCCCAACGCCCACTTCTCTGCCTTTGCAGACATGAACGATGAGGAGGCCCGCGACCAGGCCCGCGAAATTTGGCAGTCCATTAACCTGCCGAACTTGGTGGAAAATATCCTACCCACCCGTGTGCGAGCCTCCCTCGTGCTGAAAAAGGGCTCGCATCACCTGGTAGAACAGGTGCGGATGCGCAAGCTCTAGCGCCTACTTACCAAAGCGGCGCGAACGTTGGGAGTAATCCCGCAAGGCGCGGAGGAAGTCCACCTTGCGGAATGCTGGCCAGTAAGTATCCGTGAACCAGATCTCGGAGTACGCGGCCTGCCACAGGAGGAAGCCCGACAGGCGTTGTTCACCAGAGGTGCGGATAACCAAGTCTGGGTCCGGTAGTCCCTTGGTGTACAGGTGCTCCCCAATGGACTCTGCGGTAACGCGGTCCGCCATCTCCGCTGCGGTAGTTCCCTTCTCTGCTTCCGCGCGCACCAAGTTCTGCACTGCGTCCACAATTTCTTGGCGCCCGCCATAGCCCACCGCCACATTGACGATGACCCCGGTATTGTCCTCGGTTTCCGCCGCCGCCGTCACCATGCGCTGGCGAATTTCGTCCGGGAGCAGATCGAGGTGGCCAACAAGGCGCACCTGACAGCCGACGTCGCTATGCGATAGGTGCGTGACCACGTCCGAGATGATGTCAAAGAGCAGCTCTACTTCCTGCTCGCTGCGCTTCAGGTTCTCCGTGGACAGCAAATAAATGGTGACCACTTCGATATCGGTATCGCGGCACCACGAGATCATCTCTCCGATTTTCTTTGCGCCTTGGCGGTGACCATGGCTGATATCGGTAAACCCAGCCTCACGCGCCCACCGACGATTGCCATCGGCCATGATGGCGATGTGCTTAGGCTGCGGCTTGCCCTTGATCAGGCGCGCCAGACGGGCTTCATAAGCTGGGTAAGCCAGCTGCTTGAGAGAACTCACGCTCATTAGTCTATCCGCCTAGAAAATGGACTTCTTGCGGTTATCGTAAATGCCGGCTTCCTTCATCGCCTTATCCACGGCTTCCTCATCGAACGGATCGATTCCGTGGTCCTCCGCAAACATCATGCGGCGGCGAAAGCGTGAGTACCGGCGATGGAAATTCCAGCCTGCAAACAGTACCGCAACGCCCATAAGCGCCAGGATCAGCAGGCCAATGGGGGAAGCTTTGCCAAACTCAGGGCCCATTGGGCCGCCTTCGGCGCCCTCGGTTCCTTGGGCGAGTACAAATACGTCATGTGCGGCAAGCACGAAAGAACCATACATGCTCATATCTTAAGCCTCCTCTTCTTCCTCTTCGATGCCGGCGAAGAGGTCATTTTCTGGCAGGGAGGTAGAAACGCGGGTCTTCGCCAGCTCGAACTCCTCGGTGGGCCAAAGGCGCTGCTGTACCTCCACCGACGTCGCCAAGAAGGCACCCGCCGGATCGATCTGCGTAGCGTGCGCCCGCAAGGCCTCCTCGCGATTGCTAAAGTAATCCGCGCATTCCACCTGGGTGGTTACACGCGCCATGATATCGCCAAAAGTGGTGTCCCAGCGCGCCAGCATCGGCCCATAAGGACTGGTATTCCCCTCTTCTAACAGCAGATCATGGAACATCTTCATGCGCTGGTAGACGAAACCGTGCGAGTAGTAAAGCTTCAGCGGCTCCCACGGCTTACCCAGCTCAGGGTGATACTCGGCATCGCCCGCCTTCTCCCACGCGATCATAGAAGCTCGGTGCACCATCAGGTGGTCTGGGTGCGGGTAGCCACCATTTTCGTCATAGGTAACAATGACGTGTGGACGAAATTCGCGGATAACCTGGACGTATTCCTGCGCTACGGTGTCATCGCCCAGCAACGCAAAGCAGCCCTCCGGAAGCAATTCCTCCATAGTCTTGCCTTCAACCGGGTCGGGCAATCCGGAATCAACGTGGCCCAGCCAGCGGTGTTGTACGCCCAGCGCCCGCGCAGCGTTAGCCATTTCTTCCCGGCGCACCTCGCCCATCTTTTCCTTGATTCCCGGGCGATCCATGGCGGGGTTAATCACATCGCCGCGCTCGCCGCCGGTACAGGTCAGCACCAAAACCTCATAGCCTTCTGCGGCATAGCGCGCGGTGGTTGCAGCACCCTTCGATGATTCATCGTCTGGGTGCGCGTGGATAGCTAGTAGGCGAAAATCGCTCACTGAAAATCCATCCCCTTATTAATCTAGGTTCTTTGAACAGATGATTATCCTAGTAGATAATTGGAAAACAGTGGTCCTCGGCTAGAGTGGAAGCTATGACTTCCGCCGGAAACTCTCGCTCAGTCGCCCGCTACGGCTCCCGCGGCTCCTCTGAAAAGAACTCTGGTAGCTGGACTAATAAGGCGCTGGTGCTCATCTTTGTCGCCATTTTTATCGCGCTTATTTTCTTCGGATTCCGGTACTTCCAAGAAAAGGAACGCGTGAACGCACAGGTGTCCATCGTGACCCAGGAGGTTTTGAGCGATGATTCCACCCGCGTTTGGGTCGATGTCACCCGCAATCACACCGATGAAGATGCTTATTGCATTGTCCAGGCCTTTGACTACTCCAAGTCCGAAGTAGGCCGCCGCGAATTCCCTGTTCCCGCGGGCGGAAACGAAACCCAGCGCATCGCTGTCGACGTCCCGACCAACGCTCGTGCCGTAGCCGGCGGGGCCTATGGTTGTTCCGGCAACATCCCCGAATACTTGGATATGGATAGTCCTGACTACGCGGAAAGCCGCTAGCCGCGTGTGCTAGGATTTGTAGCGCCTAGAACTGGGTATATGCCCGGTTCCACTTTTACCTACAGCCCCAGGGATTAACAGGGGCTTTGACCACAATTCCTATCTACGGAAGGTTGCAGAATGGCTGAGCAGCAAAAGCAGTACATCACCCCGGAAACCAAGGCGAAGCTCGAGGCCGAGCTGCAGGAGCTCATCGACCACCGCCCAGTAGTCGCGGCTGAAATCAACGAGCGCCGTGAGGAAGGCGACCTCAAAGAAAACGCCGGTTACGACGCCGCACGTGAGATGCAGGACCAGGAAGAGGCCCGCATTAAGCAGATTTCTGAGGTTCTTGCGAATGCCACCACCGAGCGCGGTGCTGTTCAGGAGGGCGTCGCCCACACCGGTTCCGTAGTTCACGTTTACTACAACGGTGACAAGGACGATAAGGAGACCTTCCTCATCGGTACCCGCGCCGCTGCTTCCGATAACAAGGACCTAGAAACCTATTCCGAGCAGTCCCCGCTGGGCGCTGCCATCCTTGGCGCACAAGAGGGCGAGACCCGCGAGTACACCGCTCCGAATGGCAAGACCATTTCAGTCACCATCGAATCCGCAGCGCCGTATGATTCTGCTAAGGCCGCTGCTCCACGCGAGTCCTAAACTTTTAACCACTTACTACTCTGGAGAAAGAGCACATCCCCATGAAGAAGTTCTCCCGTTTCGCCGCCGCTGGCCTGGTCTTCACCGCTGGCCTCTCCCTCGCTGCTTGCCACCCACCGAACCAGCAGGATTCTGATTCCAAGGTAGAAAATGCCTCCACCTTCACCGGTGAGGCCCCGATGCAGAAGGATGCTGAGACCAGCTCTTCCGCACCCGAGACCGTTGTTGAAGAGGAAGCACCTGTAGTCGAGTCCGGTGTTCCAGAGGAGCCGGCACAGCCGCACTTGAACGGTACCGCCACCGAACTGCCACAGCAGTAATAAGGGCTTGAAGGGCCGAGTGATTTCCTCGGCCCTTTTTTCATGCTATTTTTCTGGGTCCACTTCCCGCACCCAATCCCCGATGACACCGGGTACGACAGCAGGCGGCTCTCCTAGGAGGTCGCGCTTATTTGGATCCCGTTCCACCTGCGTGGTGACGGACTTTACGCGCTTTTTCTCACTGTCTTTGCCTCCGCGCATCCCCATCATTGGACCATAGGCTCGTGCCCCTCCGGTTGAGCGGCCTGCATTGCCACCGCGTGCTGCCGCGGCACTTTCACTGCCGCCCGTTCCGGAAACTAGGCCGCCACCCACGCTGGGCCGCATGCCCGCACCAGCACCGTTTCCTGCACCGCTGCCAAGACCAGCGCGCATGCCCGAACCGCCGCCGAGTGCATTGCTATGGCCAGCGCGCACGCCTGAACCGACACCGGCGTAGGGCGCTCCGGCTCCGCGTCCAAGGTGCAGGCCCGACTGCGCCCCTTTTCCGGCACGCGCAATATCGGCGCCGCCACTTACACTTCCTGCAGCGGATCCAATTCCGCCTCGTAGCGACTGACCGCCGAGTACGCCACGGCCCGCATCCGCAGGCCTTCCAGCTGCCATCATCGGCGCCATCCCAGAAGTAGCGGATTGCGCTGTAGCTGTCGGCGCCATCGCACCACTGTTATTAAGCGCGCCAGCGTTTGCTCCTGCGGCAACCGGATGCGCCGTGCCACTAGGAACCTGCCCCATCGCTCCGTTCGGCGCAGTTACGCCCGGCATGGATGCACCTTGGGTGGACACGTCATTGCCGCCGATGGCTACGTGGTCTCCTAGGCCCAGCTTTTCCAGCGCATTCCTGCCGCTAGTATGCATCTGCTGGTGAAAATCAGTAATTTCCTGTGGGCTCATCCCCACTGCTTCTAGCCCGTCCACATTGCCATTGACGACGTCGAAGTTCCCCGGCCCCAAATCTCCTCGCGCTATCGCTTCCGCAATCTTCTTTGGCCATACCACAGCATCGGTGGTGTAGCGCTGCCCATCACCGTCAACTCCGGCGAGGCCGGCCTCAACGCCGCCGCCTCCCGACGCCGGCGATTGTTCCATCAAAGCGTGCTGGTACGGCATTGCCTCTACCGCGAAGCGCTGCAGGTCAGGTTGCAACGCGGCCAATGCGGCCTTTTCCGCAATCTCGCGCTCCACCGGTTCTGGAATGGCCATCACTTCCATCGCCATGGCCATCGCAGTCGGCTGCATGCCCATCAACTTGGCGTGGAATCCGGTCAGCTTCTCCCCCATGACCTTGGCATTTGCTACAAAGTGGCTTCCCGACGCCGCCACTTCCCTAATCTTTGCCGCCGCCCTCGACGTTGCCTCACTGTCGTTCTCACCTTCCAAAGACCCGGCTGCTTCCTGTAGCCCGCTAACGATATCGTCGACTTCCGACGCCAACGAGCTCCACCGTGCATTTGCCTCCGACACATTCCAGATCTGCGTCGACATTAGGTCCGTAGCCAGCTTCACAATGTCCGTACCGACATTCACCACCGGCATGGAAAACCCAAATGGGCTGTACCCCGGCTCCGGCTGGTTCATAATCGGCATCGACTCAATGCCAATTTCCCCACCCGCATCCGCGATCTCCATTCCCCGACTATTCGCGTCCTCCTGCGCCTGAAACCCTCGGGCTTCCCGTCCTAGACTGTCGTCCAACCACTCGAGTTGTTCAGTAAATGCTCTTATAGAGTTGCTAGCCGAGCCGGGATCAGTTTCAAGCACTCTCTGGTGCACTGAACCCACATGGTCAATTCCTACTACCGATGAAAAGCCGGCATTCAATGGAGATCTTGTTTGGGCTGCCAATGAATCCATTTCTCGTCGCATTGTCGAGGTTTTTAACGCTGCAGATAAAATACTTTCCGTACGGACTTTCACTCTTTCCCCCGATTTAATAACTAAGATAGTTGAAGTAATATTTTCTCGGCTTCGAAACATTTCTCTTGGAAATTACTATCAAAGCTCCTGCCAGAATGACTTACAGTTACGTAGCCTCGTCTTGTTTGAACACCAGCCGTGCAGAACATGTCCTCAAATAGCTCATCCTCGACGAATTCGACGGGACTCGTTTCAACTTCAGATTGAGAATTTTCGAGTTCTAACAATTGGTTAGGCGTAGGAGTTCTTTTCGAACTCGAAAATCCAATGATTCCCGAAAACTCATCGCTTCCCTCAAGAGTAAATGTACAAAGGGATAAGCCAGTTTCTCGAATAGTGTCTCCTTCCAGTTCTCCGGCCCCGATTTTTTGCAAGGTTCCTTTGGGAATCTCCGTACACGGATCAAAAAGCTCGAAGCTCGGGTCTGCCGGATCGAATTCCCCCAGTGGCGGTAGGACGCCGGAAGTGTCTCCCGACCCCGTGGCGCCGGCCTCCCCCGGTTGGCCGGCGCCGTCCGCATTCTCCCCGCCATTAGTGTGCGCCGATTCCCCCTGATTGTCGTCCGCATCATCCCCCGGGTCCCCGTTGGTTCCCCCTGCACCGTCGGCCGAACTAATGCCGCCAGCCTCGTCCACCTTGGTGGGTTCCTCTGACGCGCTCCTCGTACCGATGTCCGCAACGCAGCTACTCAGCATAACGGTGCTGCTGACCATCAACGTTGCTACGGTGACCTGACGCTTCACAACAATCCTTCGCGCACTCACTTCCTGACGAGAGGAACAGGAAAAGTGAAACAGAGAACTTTTCACTTCGTATTTCCCGTTCCGGTACACAGCATGCATGAGGCCCCAAGAATTTTCTATGCAACCGCAAAGGTTAACGGCAATTTAACAAAATTATTTGCCCCATATGTCACATCCATAACGTCTAAAGGGCGAAATTTCCTGCTCATTAGCTGTACCACCCCGGGGAGTGGTTTTGTAGACCAAATGAAGGCTAAACCCGCACTTTATCCCCCAGAATTACCCCAGAAATTACACGTTTGTAAGCGATTTTTGGCAACAAAAAGGCCCGCACCGAAGTGCGGGCCAATGCAAAAGAGTCAGTTAGTCTCGCTGGAAATAGCTCAGCAGACGGAGGATCTCAGTGTAGAGCCAGACCAGAGTCACAGCGAGGCCAAGAGCTACGCCCCAAGCGTTCTTAGCAGGAGCACCAGCGCGGATCATGCGGTCAGCCTGATCAAAGTCGGTCAGGAAGGACAGGGCGCCGAGAACGATGCAGACAAGCGAGAAGATGATGGCAATCGGGCCACCATCACGCAGTGGGTTGAAGTCAAAGAAAATCGCGCCCAAGAAGTTAACAAGAGCCATGACAGCAACGCCGGCAATCAGGCCGAAAAGGATCTTGGTGAACTTCGGAGTCACCTTCACTGCGCCAGTCTTGTACACAATCAGCATGCCGATGAATACACCAATCGTGCCGACAATCGCTTGGCCAATGATGGCCATGCCGCCCTCGCCCTGGAAGTTGACGTTGGAGAACATCAAGGAGAAGCCACCGACAAATAGGCCTTCAAATACGGCATAAATCAGGGTGACTGCAGCAGAACCCCACTTCTTGCCAAAAGAGGCAACGAGCACGGTAATGAAGCCACCGATACCACCGACCAGAGTCAAGGCCATGGCAATACCCGGGCTTACTAGCATTCCCAAGGCGAAGTTGATGGCTGCGGCGACGATGATAACGCCGAGGGTAATGCCCGTCTTGGTCACTACGTCATCCACGGTCATGGGACGAGTAGATACGTCCTCATAACCAGAGTTTTGACGGCTACTATTTTCGGTCAGAGAACTCATTACCGGATTGCTTGAACGCACGGTTGTCCTTTCTAAGAGAGGTGCAAATTAGCTATCTCACCCCATTCAACGAGACACCACCCCATAAAGTTCCACATTCTTTCCATTTAGCTAGAAGTTTTGTGGGTAACTTCCGCATAAAGTCTGTGGAGACCTGTTGACGAGAAAAGTCTCGAGACACCGTAGGAACGATGTCTCGAGACTTCACATGGTGCCCCCAGTGGGACTCGAACCCACACTGAATCGATTTTAAGTCGACTGCCTCTGCCGATTGGGCTATGGGGGCAAGGGCAAGGAATATTTTAGGCCACCCCACCCTACGGGAGTTAACGAGGGGTACCCTCCGCAGCCAGACCAGCGATAATGCCGTCGAGAATGTCCTTTTCACTGATGAAAAAGCTGCGCGCATCGCAATTTCGCTCGATAAGCTGCATGATGCCTTCGACGGCTACCGCCCCACCGCCAATGACGTCGGCACGGCCGGGGTGAATGACGGGGTTGAGGGCGCGGACGTCGGAAGGCAGGCCAATAAGCTGCTGCAAAAGTACGCGCAGGGCATCGAAACGGAGCTCAGACCCGTGAATGGCATCGGCGTCGTAGCGCTCAAGGCCCTGAGCTAATGCGGAAAGAGTGGTGAAGGTGCCTGCGCAGCCGACGATGGTACGGGCCTTAGAAATAGGTACTATCTTCTCCACTTCTGCCGTGCGCTCGCCGACGTACTCGGAAGCGATCTCAATCTCCGACTCGGTAGGCGGATCGGTACGCATAATGCGCTCGGTTAGTCTGACGCACCCCATGCGGGCAGAGTGGGTGCCCAAGATATCGCCATCGGCCGTGCCTACGACGAACTCGGTCGAACCGCCGCCCAGATCGATGACACAGAATGGCCCGCGGTCTGGCTCCACATCGGCTACGGCGCCATTAAAGGACAACAGAGCCTCTTCCTCACCCGAGACGACCTCGGCCTGTGCGCCAGGCTGAATTTGGCCGAGCAACTCAGCAGTCATGTCGAAGAATTCCTGCTGATTCTTGGCATCGCGGGTAGCGGAGGTAGCAACCATCCGCACGCGGGTGACCTTCTCAAACTTCATCTGGCGTACGTAGCCTTCCAAGGCCACGCGGGCGCGGTCTAGAGCCGCAGGGGCGATTTCGCCAGTGGCATCGACTCCCTCTCCCAAGCGGATGATTTCCATGGTGCGGGTAATATCGCGGACCTTGCCGTCATCCTGAATTTCAGAGATGAGCAAGCGAATCGAATTGGTACCGCAATCAATCGCAGCAACGCGAGTCATAGCAGCCCTCCTATTCCGCGTTAGAGAAATCGAACTGGGCCAAGTCAATCCCCAGATCCTCTACGCTGGGCCAATCCTGCGGGATAGCAGAGCCTCGAAGCTTGCCGTGGTCGGCGGCCATGGCCACCGCCTCAGTTCCCAAACGGAAATGCTGTGGGCCTTCAGCAAGCGCGTACGCGATGAGCACATGCAGACACTTCACCCGATCGGGCATGCCGCCACCGGAGAAATCGGTGCCAAGGTCTTCGATGTCATTGCGCTTGGCCAAAAAGTATTCGTGGGCACGCTGATAGTCGGCAGCCAATTCCTCGTCCTCACCCAAGCGGGCTTCCATCCACTTCATAACGTGAGCCACCTCCAAGCGTGAGGCTTCTGCCGTAAGCCGTGGGTCGGTGAGGTAGTAGAGGGTGGGGAATGGGGTGCCGTCGGCAAGCTTGGGCGCCGTCTTAATTACCGCGGGCTGCCCATCCGGCGTGCGATAAGAAACCTCTAGGACCCCGCGTGGAGTGCGGCCCAATTGCTCAGTTACTACAGCGATATCTGCATCAGTGACGGTCATGCGGACAATTATCGCACATCTGGATTCTCTTCCGGCGCCGGCTCAATCGGAAGATGATTTACCTGCTCGGACGGAGCTTCTTCCTCAGGCGGCTCGGCTACAGAATCCCACAGAACTTCGTACCATTCGCGGGAATCTTCTTCCTTCTGACCATCTGTAGTCAGCTGGTCATCCGGCTTAATCTGCGGGTCAATGATGCGGTAGGCGGTCTCACCCTCATCGACAACCCCGAATCGGCGCCGCGCCTCCTGCTTGATGTACTCATCGGACTTATATTTATCAATCTTCTCCAGCAAGGCAGCTTTCTCATCCTGCTTGGCGGCGATTGACTCATTGAGGCGAGCAATTTCGGATCGGCCGTGGTAGTAATTGCGCAGCGGAATGGCGATAGCAAACAAAACAACGAGCACTATAGCTACGATTACGCCTACTCCGGCAATACTCATCCGGTCCGGCTTCTGTTTCTGCTTCAGCTGTGCACGCTGAGCTTTACGGATATCCGCAGCACGCGAGGCTACCGGAACCCTAGTACGGCTCCGGTTTCGCTGCGTCTTCTTTTCGCGTGCCATAGGCCTCTAATCCTAGCGCCGTCACTTCTGTAACAGGGACGTGGCACGCGCAATTTGGATACACTAAAAGAAATTCTCCCGCCCAGGGAGGAACTTTCATGTCCCTCAAACGCCTCCTGCCCGTTCTCACCGCAACCTTATTCCTCGCCAGCTGCAACCCCTCCGCCCAAGACGGCGAATACCCCGTCTACGGTGACGGCTACGACCTAAACGCTAAAGACGGCATGGCCGACTACCTCAAGGAGTATAAGATCCTGCCGGATGATTACATCAACCATGATGCTGACCAGCTCGAGGGAGACGATCAGCCCGAAAGCTTTGAAACCAACGCAGACTCTGTCAAGAAGGCCGGCGAAGCTGCCTGCAAGAATGATGAATTGCTCGATATCTCGAAGGAATATTTCCGAGGAAACACCGACAAATTTGGGGGAAGCAGTTATGTCATCGGTCGACGGCTCTGATGACAAATATCGTGATGTTTTTGAAGCGCTAGACATCCCTGATGACGCACCGGACTCTGACAAAATCATGGCTGCAGCGATGACCTCACTCGGCGCCGTGATGTCTTGCGGTGATGAATTCAGCGATGAGGAACTGGAAAAGGTCGCTGAGACGATCCATTCCAGCTAGAGCTTCGAACCATATTCCCTGCCTAAGGAATAGTAATGCCACTCAAGCGTCTCCTCCTCCTAGCCGCCGTAGGCGCCCTACTTGCTGGGTGCAGCTCGAGCGACCACAAAGAAGAAGTCGCCACCGAAGCGGAGTCCCCCACTAGCAAAAGCACTACCAGCAGCGAAGCTCCTACCACTACCACCAGCAGAAACCACGACCTCAATACCAAAAGCGGCTTCATTTACCACATAAAAGAACACGGCACGATCCCGGACTTTTACCTGGACGTGTTCGGCGCGGGCGCTTCCGATACCGATGACGGCCCCACCAGCTACGAGGTCAACGCCACGACCCTGAAGAAGGCTGGAGCTGTTGCCTGCGAGAATGATCAGATTCTAGACGATGCTAAGTATTTGCTAGCCCATGGCGACAGCGGATTTGAGGAGCTCGTTCCCGATTTAGAAGAGTTTGACAGGAAATACGCTCCCGTCTACGAAAAGCTTGAAATGTCAGCGGCCTCTCCCCTCCCTGACAAGCTATTTACCATGTACATGGCTGGAGTGGGTTCCCTCGCCACCTGCGGTGACAAATATGATGATAAGGAACTCGAGGCAGTGGCTGACAAAATTTTCAGCTACTAGACCCCTCCTAAATTTCGCACAATTTTTCGCTTCAAGCCTTGCGCAAGCCAGCAAGGCGGCTTATACTGAGGGCAGAAATTCGATTGGGTGTGCGATTTATTCCAGAGGGGGAACTTTCCGTGACAGCCAGCGACGCACCACCAAAGAAAGCTTATTTTTCTACCAATAACCTCGACGATACGGTGTGCGTTTTGGGCATGCTCCAACGCATTCAATCCTGGCAGCTCTACCAATCCGTACTTCCGCGATTAGAAGACGATGTCGAATGCACTACCGCTGCTTTAGCTAAGCGGGTCGGCTTGAGCTACTGGCGCGTTTTATCCGCATTGCGCTCTCACCTGCGCATGCGTGAGTTGCCGTTAACCACGGCAGTACAGACCGAACATTGGATTCTTGACCTCCCGCGGCTGCACGTCATTGATGCCGAGCTTGCCCCGCTTGGCGACGACGCCGAGGGCATCCAACTAGTCGATGCCGCCCTTGCAGACTTCCTCACCCCGAAGGAACCTGCTCAGCATGTCCCCACGGAATCTGAAATCCGTAGATTCTTGCGCGATTACATCGATGGCATTCTCAAACCAGATATTGAGAAGGAAATCGAGCACTCTGTTTCCATTTCTTATTCCAAAGGCCAAGCCACCATCACCCTGAAAACGGATAAAGCAACCGCCAGTGCTATTTCACGGCACATCGATAAAGCAGCGCGAAAGAAGAACATCACAAAGCCAGAGGCTTTGGAGGCGCTGATCTTTAATCGCACCCAGACAAAAGTAGTTATCAATACCTATACAGCGGGTGAGGATGCTTCTCGGGTATATATCCCGTCGGCAGGATGGTGCGTTCTTACCGAACGCTTGAGCACTTACTCGATGACTCGCGAGTTGTGCCCAAAAGAAACATCCTCCTACGTCCCCACCGAGCAAATCAGGACATGGGTCCATGGTCGCGATGCCACGTGCCGTTGGCCGGGGTGTTCCATGCCGGCGCATTACTGCCAGCTTGATCATCGGGTGGAGTATGCCGACGGCGGGCCGACGAGTATCGATAATCTTGTCACCCTTTGTCAGCACCACCACAATGTGAAGACCGATGGTAGGGCCCGCTACATCATGGATCCCATCACTGGGGACGTCGCTTGGCTCTTTTCGGACGGCACTTTCGAAATTGACCGTGCCCAAGGGCCTTTGGCGCCGCGGACCGTAAATTGGAAGCAAACCTGGCAACAATACCTAGACATGCGAAAGCGCCCCCGCGGCAATGCAAGGGCGCTACGAAAGGAGGCGATTAAGCCTTGAAGCGCGGGAAAGCGGAGCGGCCGGCGTAGACTGCGCCGTCGCCAAGCTCCTGCTCGATGCGCAGAAGCTGGTTGTACTTAGCTACGCGCTCGGAACGAGCCGGTGCACCGGTCTTAATCTGGCCACAGTTCAGAGCAACAGCCAAGTCTGCAATGGTGGTGTCCTCGGTCTCGCCAGAGCGGTGGGACATCATGGTGCGGTAGCCATTGCGGTGAGCCAGCTCGACTGCGTCGAAGGTCTCGGTCAGGGTGCCGATCTGGTTGACCTTTACCAGCAGAGCGTTAGCGGCCTTCTTCTCAATGCCTTCCTGCAGGCGAGCAGGGTTGGTGACGAAGAAATCATCGCCGACGATCTGTACCTTCTCACCAATAGCGGCAGTCAGGGTGGTGTAGCCATCCCAGTCGTCTTCCTGCAGTGGGTCCTCGATGGAGACGATCGGGTACTCGTCAATGAGGCCCTCGTAAACCTTGCACATTTCTTCAGCGGTGTGCTCGCCACCCTCGAAGTGATACTTGCCGTCCTTGAAGAACTCAGAGGAAGCAACGTCGAGTGCCAGGGCTACGTCCTTGCCGGGCTCGAAGCCGGCCTTCTTGATGGCGTCCACGATGACGTCGAGAGCAGCCTTGGTGGAGTCAACGGACGGTGCAAAGCCACCCTCGTCGCCCAGACCAGTGGACAAGCCCTTGTCCTTCAGCACTGCCTTCAGTGCGTGGTAGACCTCGGCGCCCATGCGAAGAGCCTCGGCGAAAGACTCCGCACCAATCGGAGCGATCATGAATTCCTGGACGTCTACGCCGGAGTCAGCGTGTGCGCCGCCGTTGAGGATGTTCATCATTGGCACTGGCAGTACGTGTGCATTCGGGCCGCCAATGTAGCGGTACAGAGGCAGTGCAGCGGACTCTGCGGCGGCCTTGGCTGCGGCGATGGAAACGCCCAAGATAGCGTTAGCGCCGAGCTCGGACTTGTTATCAGTACCGTCCAGCTTAATCAGTGCCTGGTCAATGAGGCGCTGATCGTCGGCTTCGAAGCCAGCAATTTCGTCGGCAATCTTCTCGTTGATGTTCTCAACGGCCTTTAGAACGCCCTTACCCTGGTAGCGCTCGCCACCGTCGCGCAGCTCGTGAGCCTCGTGCACACCGGTAGAAGCACCGGAAGGAACGCCGGCAACACCGCGGGCGCCGTCGTCAAGGAAGACCTCGGCCTCGACGGTTGGGTTGCCACGGGAATCAAGAATTTCGCGGGCGAAAGTGTGGATGATATCAGCCATGCTGTTTTTCACTCCTCATAAATAAGTTCGCTCTGGACCAGCCAGCCCAGCTACGTAGTCAATTGTTGCAGAAAACTTTGCTGTGTGACGCTACTTGGCACTTTGCGGAACCGAATAGGCATTGGCGGCGTGTGCAACTTTATGCAAATACTCGCTGGACTGGTTGTAATTTAGAACTGCTTCCTCCCACTGTTCTGGGTTAGAGAGATCTCTATCACCAAAGCATAAAAGTCCGGCGGCGCCGACTGCGGCGTCGTCAATTTGATTGGGATCTGCCTTCCCATCGCCGTTAGCATCGGCGCCCACCGATTTCCATGTGGTCGGGATAAATTGCATCGGGCCGACGGCGCGGTCATATTCGGAATCCCCATCGATATCGCCATTATCGGTATCTGGAGTGTGCGCCGTATTGTTCAGGCCATCGAGGGCGATGCCGTTGATGGGTGGTTGGGGGTAGCCGGCGTCGTCAAGCTTGGAGGGCTTAAACCAATTGCCGTTGTAGGTGCCGTGGCGGGTCTCCACGTAGCCTAGGCCGGCAAGGGTATTCCACCGCAGATGGCAATTCGGCCATTTTTGCTGAGCGATGAGTTCGGCGTTGCCATAAGCGCGCAGTGCGGCCGGCGGGATGCCCGTCTGCTCAGCTAAGTCAGAGGCCCAGTAGGTAAGCTTATCCGCAGTGCGGCCGGGAGCATTGACGTCAATACGCGCGACCTCTTTGCCTTCAACGGGCGGAATGTTCTCCGGTACGGGCTTCTGGGAAGTGCCGTGCCCCGTCAACAGCCATGCCACCAACGCGATGATCACGGCTACGGCCACCCCGCAGCCCCCGAATATCTGCAGGAGCCTCTTCATGAGAAGCCATCCTACATTCCCTTACCTTCGCGCCATAGCCTCTCTTGCGTGTCAACGTCGACAATCTCCGTGGTGCCATCAAAGAGGTATGGGGCGCGGGCGCGCATTTTGGTGAGGAAACTCTGGGCCACATCATCAAGCGAAAAGGTGGAGATTTCCGCATGGAAGAGTACTTGGAGGAAGATATCGCCCAACTCTTTGAGCATCTCGCTTTCCGGTTCGCGGTTGCGCACGGCCGCGGCGAATTCGGCAGACTCCTCCTCAAGATAGGGCAAGAGCGAGGTATGGGTTTGCTCGCGCTCCCACTCCCCAATGCGCCGCGCCGTGGCCATGGTCTGGCGCGCCTGCATGATGGGATCCGCAAGGGATTCGGCGCGAATGACGGACTCGCCGCTAGCGAGGCGGGCGCGAGTTTCCGGATCGTGTTCGTCGGTGCTGACCAAGGTTCCGGTGGCGTCCTCGCCTACCAGCAGATCGGAGAAATTCCACCGTACAGACACGGGTACCTCACCCGTGAAGTGGACAGGGCCACGCAGCTTCCCGTGCGCCTGCATGGGGATCATGGTGGGCCAGCGTTCATCGAGCAACAGCACAGTCATGTGCACAAAGTCTAGCCCGAGTTCCCATTATGGGGCTATTCAAGGTATTTTAGGCCAATGACCTCCAGCCAGAATAAATCCCACTCCGTGACGTTGTGGACCCTCGTCGCGCTGATTATCGGTTCCACCGTGGGCGCGGGCATTTTCTCGCTGCCGCAAAACATTGCCTCCGTTGCCGGCCCAGGCGCGATGCTCATCGGCTGGCTGGTCGCGGGCGTCGGCATGCTCTCTGTGGCGTTTGTTTTTCAAATTCTGGCCCGCCGAAAGCCGCACCTTGATTCTGGCGTCTATTCCTATGTGCGCGCCGGCCTCGGCGATTTTATTGGCTTTACCTCCGGCTGGGGCTACTGGCTGGGCTCCGTTATGGCGCAGGTGGGGTATGCCACCCTCTTTTTCAATACTTTGGGCCATTACCTGCCGCTTTTCGACGCCGACCATTACTGGTCCTCCGCCATCGCCGTCTCCCTCCTATCCTGGGGCATTTTCGCGGTGCTCGCTCGCGGTATTAAGCAGGCCGCGTTCATGAACCTCATCACCACGATTGCCAAGATCGTGCCCATCTTGGCCTTCGTAGTGCTCATTGCTTTCCTCGGGTTCAGCTGGGATAAATTCACCTTGGACTTCTGGGGGCGTGCCTCCGAGGCCAGTGTTTTCGAGCAGGTTCAAGGAATTATGCTCTTTACTGTGTGGGTCTTCATCGGCGTGGAGGGCGCCTCCGTTTATTCCAAGCAGGCTTCTAAGCGCACCGATGTTGGTCGCGCCACCGTCATTGGCTTCTTCTCCGTGCTGGCGCTCTTGGTCTCCGTTTCCACGTTGAGCTTTGGCGTGATGACCAAGGAAGAACTGGCCGCACTGCCAGATAATTCCATGGCCTCGGTGCTCACAGAGGTCGTCGGCCCCTGGGGCGGCGCGCTGATTTCCATCGGCCTGTGCCTCTCGGTCCTCGGCGCCTACGTTTCCTGGCAAATGCTGTGCGCTGAGCCCATCGTCATGATGGCCATCGACGGCCTCATTCCTCGCCGCATTGGCACCATCAATGTGGCCGGCGCCCCGTGGGTAGCACAGCTGATTTCCACGATGGCCATCCAGCTGTTCATCATCGTCTTCTACGTCAACGAGGCTTCTTATGCCGCGATGGTGCAGCTCGCCACCATCATGTACCTCCTGCCCTATATCTTCTCTTCGCTGTATCTGCTGCTGCTAGCGATACGGGGCAAGGGTGTGACCCACCCGCACGCCGGAACGCGGTTCGATCTCTCTGGGCCGGATATTCCCAAACGCGAAAACCGGCGCCACTTTGGCATCGCGCTGGTGGCCTTCGTGTACTCGCTGTGGCTCATTTATGCCGCCGACCCGGTTTATATTCTCTTCGGTGCCCTCGCCGTCGTGCCGGGAATTATCCCGTACGTGCTCACCCGCCTATCGCGCCGCGAGAAGCTTTTTAATGGATTTGAGTGGTCAATCGTCATCGTGGTGCTGGTGGCCGCCACCATCGCCGCGGTCGGCCTCACCCAAGGATCGCTGGAGCTCTAATCACCTGCCCCGCCATCACAAGTGGTCTTGAACACAGACAGTTTAGTACGATTATAACACCCCACTAATTCCTGTGACTATCACTTTTTGGAGCACTTGTGACTCAAACCAATGTTAGCGTCATGCCATCTGCCACTCCCGCTGGTTCGGACCTCGCGGCAGGCAACGCTTGGGCAGAGCGGATTAAAGAGTTGGCGGAGCAGCGCAATGCGGTGATCCTGGCACATAATTACCAGATCCCGGAGATCCAGGACGTTGCCCACCACACCGGCGATTCCTTGGCGCTGTCCCGCAAGGCGGCGGAAACCGATGCAGATATCATCGTCTTTTGCGGTGTGCACTTCATGGCGGAATCCGCCAAGATTCTTTCGCCGAATAAGAAGGTCCTCATCCCCGATGAGCGCGCTGGGTGTTCCCTGGCGGATTCCATTACCGCCGATGAGCTGCGCGCCTGGAAGGCTGAGCACCCCGACGCCCTTGTGGTCAGCTACGTCAATACCACCGCAGAGGTCAAGGCGCTGACCGATGTCTGCTGTACATCCTCTAATGCCGTCGACGTGGTCAACTCGCTGCCGACGGATAAAGAGATCCTCTTTTGCCCAGACCAGTTCTTGGGCGCCTACGTGAAGCGCGAGACCGGCCGGGAAAATATATACATCTGGGCCGGTGAGTGCCACGTGCACGCGGGCATCAGTTCCCAGCAGCTGACCCAACAGACCCAAGATAACCCAGACGCGGACCTGTATATCCACCCGGAATGCGGGTGCTCCAATTCCGCGTTGTACCTGGCCAACGAGGGCTTGGTGCCACAAGAGCGCGTGCACATGCTCTCAACCGGGCAAATGATCACCCAGTCCCAGAAGCAGCCCCAAAACAAGGTGCTCGTCGCCACCGAGACCGGCATGTTGCACCAGCTGCGCCAGGCCGCGCCGGACGTCGATTTCCAGGCCGTCAACGATCACGCCGAGTGCAAGTACATGAAGATGATTACCCCACAGGCCCTGGAGCACTGCCTGATGGAAGAGACCGATGAGGTTACGGTTCCAGAAGACATCGCGAATGCGGCGCGCAAGTCCCTCGAGGCCATGATTTCCATCGGCAACCCCGGCGGCGGGGGCGAGTAAATGGAATCCCTGCGCCTGCCTGATTGCTCCGCTCTTATCGCCACGGCCTTGGATGAGGATTTCGCTTATGGGCCGGATTACACCTCGCTTGCCACGGTGCCGGGTGAGGCCCGCTGCACGGCGGAGTTCACCGCGCGCGAGGCCGGCACCATCGCAGGCTTGGGCCTTATCGAAGAGGTCCTTGGGGCCACCGCCCAGCACTTAGCCCAGTGGGGCGTGGATACTGCGGGCTCCGCGCTTGCCGATGCCCCAGCCCCTACCATCACCCTCCACTCCACCGACGGCGACCGCGTTGCCCCAGGCCAGGTCATCGCCACGGTGCAGGCGCCTACCCTCCTCGTGCTGGCCGCTGAGCGCACCATGCTCAATATGGTCTCGCACGTAAGCGGCATCGCTACGCAGACCCGGCGTTGGGTCGATGCCATCGCAGCAGCAGCGGCGGACACAGGGACCCCGGATAGCGTTAAGCAAGCCCAGGTGCGCGATACCCGCAAGACCCTACCTGGCCTGCGCACGCTGCAGAAATACGCCGTGCGCGCCGGCGGCGGGGCGAACCACCGCATGGGCTTGGGCCACGCCGCCATGATTAAGGACAATCATGTGCTCGCCGTAGGTGGCAGCGTGGCAACGGCCCTGCGCCGCGTACGCGAGCATGCCCCTGACATTGCCTGCGAGGTCGAGGTCGATACCTTAGATCAGCTCGACGAGGTGCTCCCGCTGCACCCGGATATGGTGCTGTTGGATAACTTCGCGCTTGCCGATGTCCACACCGCCGTCCACTGCCGCCAAGCCCTAAGCCCAACCACGGCGCTGGAGGTCTCCGGCGGATTGCAGCTGGAGAACGCCGGTGAGTACGGCACCTCGGGCGTGGACTATATCGCCGTCGGCGCCCTCACCCACTCGGTGCGCGTGCTGGATATCGGCTTGGACTTCTCCTAACCGCCGATCGGCTACTCGCCAACGGGGAGTTATCCCATCAGCTACTCGCCTACGCTGATGACCGACCCGGCGCCGGCTTCCTCACCAGACACGTTGATGGGTTGGACATCAAAAAGCGCGCTCAAAAAGTCCGCGGCCCACTGGATGAGCTCCTCGTCGCGCAACTTGGGCGAGGTGACATTGCGCCCCGCCTTGGGGAACGGCACGTTGATGGCCTTCGCGGCCGCGCGGAAGCTAGAGCCCGGATATAGGCGCTTGAGACGCACCTGCTTGGAATCCGGCAGCTCGACGGGGTGGAACTTGATGCGAGTGCCCTGCACAGTGATATCGGAAATACCGGCACGGCGCGCCTGGTGGCGCAGGCGAGCAACGGAGAGTAGGCGCAGCACCTCTTGCGGCAATGGGCCGAAGCGATCTTCCATTTCCTCGATGACGGCCTTGAGATCATCATTGTTTTGCGAGGCCGCAAGCTTGCGGTAGACCTCCAGGCGCAGGCGCTCGGAATCGATATAGGCTTCCGGGATATGCGCATCCACGGGGAGATCAATGCGGATTTCCTTCGGGCCTTCATCGGTAACGGTGGGAGCCTCGCCGCGGGCGAGGGATTTGAAAGTTTCTACTGCCTCGCCAACGAGGCGCACGTAGAGATCGAAGCCCACACCGGCAATGTGGCCGGACTGTTGGGCGCCAAGGACGTTGCCGGCACCGCGCATCTCCAAGTCCTTCATGGCTACGGCCATGCCCGCACCAAGGTCATTATTTTGGGCGATGGTGGCTAGGCGGTCATAGGAGGTTTCCGTGAGCGTAGCGCCCTTGGGGTACAAGAAGTAGGCATAGCCGCGCTCGCGGGAACGACCTACTCGCCCGCGCAGCTGGTGCAGCTGGGACAAGCCCATATGGTGGGCGTTTTCCACAATGAGGGTATTCGCATTGGCGATATCCAAGCCGGTCTCCACGATGGTGGTACATACCAAAACGTCATACTCGCGGTCCCAGAAGCCCTGGACGGTCTGCTCGAGCACCTCTTCGTTCATCTGGCCGTGCGCGACGACGACGCGGGCTTCCGGTACCAGGTCACGCAGCTCGCGGGCCTTCTTTTCGATATCAGAGACTTTGTTGTGGATGAAAAAGGTTTGACCATCGCGCAGCAACTCGCGGCGGATGGCCGCGGCTACCTGCTTGTCCTCGTAAGCGCCGACGTAGGTCAGCACCGGGTGGCGGTCTTCCGGTGGGGTCAGGATGGTGGACATCTCGCGGATGCCAGCCATAGACATCTCTAAGGTGCGCGGGATAGGTGTTGCGGACATGGTGAGCACATCCACGCTGGCCTTTAGCGCCTTAATGTGTTCCTTGTGCTCCACGCCGAAGCGCTGCTCCTCGTCCACGACGATGAGGCCGAGGTTCTTCCAGTGCACGCCGGTCTGGAGGAGGCGGTGGGTGCCGACTACGATATCGACGCTGCCATCGGCCAGCCCCTTAAAGATGTCCTTTGCTTCCTTCTTTGAGGTAAAGCGCGAAAGCACCTCTATCTTGACGGGGAAGCCGGTCATGCGCTCGCTGAAGGTATCAAAGTGCTGCTGCGCCAGCAGCGTGGTGGGCACGAGGACGGCCACCTGCATGCCGTCTTGCACGGCCTTAAAGGCAGCGCGGATGGCCACCTCGGTTTTGCCGTAGCCCACATCGCCGACGACGACGCGGTCCATCGGCACCGTGGATTCCATGTCCTGCTTGACGGCCTCGATAGCCAGCATCTGATCTTCGGTTTCGACGAAAGGGAAATTATCCTCCATCTCCGCCTGCCACGGATTATCCGGGGAGAATTGGTGCCCCGGCGCGGCCTGGCGCTTGGCGTAGAGCTCGACCAGCTCGCCGGCGATTTCGCGCACGGCGGCGCGTGCCTTCTTCTTGGTGTTCTTCCAGTCGGAACCGCCCATCTTGGACAGGTGAGGCGATTCGCCACCGGTGTACTTGCTGAGCAGATCCAGCGAGTCCATGGGAACCCAGAGCTGATCGGCGGGCTGACCACGCTTGGAGGGCGCGTACTCGAGCACGATGTATTCGCGGCGGCTGGTTTCATCGCCGGACTGGATGGTGCGCTCGGCCATCTTGAGGAACTTGCCGATGCCGTGGGTCTCGTGCACCACAAAATCGCCCTGCTTGAGGGCGAGCGGGTCAACCTTGTTGCGGCGCTTGGCGGGCCGGCGCTTCGCTTCGGCGATATCGCCTACGCGGTTACCGGTCAGATCCGTCTCGGTTACAACGACCAGTGGGAGGGCCTCGGCGTCCTTGGGCTTTTTCACCTTGGGAAATACCAGGCCGGCGTGGCTTAGTGCTTGGTAGAGGGTGACTTCGCCGGCGGTGGGCTCCCAGCCGGGGGTAGCCACCTTGGTGCGGATGCCCTTTTCTGCAAAGCGATCCACCATGCGTTTGATGGCACCTTGCGCCGGCGCGATGAAGGCTGCCCGGCCACCGGCGTTGGTGTGCGCGAGAAGCTGGGCCATCATGGCGTCGATTTCATCGATATTTCCGCGCGGGGTGGGCCCTGGTTCGAATTCGAGCGGGAGGGTCTCCTCTTCCGGCGCGGCGAGCATTCCCGGTGGGGAGAAAGTCCACAAAGGCAGGCCGGACTCGCTAATGGAGACCTCGAGCGACTCATAGGAGCGGTAGCTGGAAGCCTCGGTATCGAGTCCTTCGGTAGCCAGCGGGCCATCGGCGCCCATGGCTGCGGCCTCCCAGCCGGCGGCGAGGAATTCCGCATCGGTCTTTTCTAGATCTGCCACGCGGCGGCGAATCTTTTCCGGACCGACCATCACCACGTGGGTGGTGGGGCGCAGGATTTCGGGGAGGGTGATCATGGGGGCGTCAGAAAGCGCGGGCAGGAGCGCCTCCATACCTTCGGCCGGGATGTGCTCGCTTACTTTGGTCAATAGCTCCACCAAGGCGGGATTGCCGGGGTGCTTGACGGCGAGATCGGCCGCACGCTTGGCAATGGCGTCCGTAATAGGCAGCTCCCGGGCAGGGAAAATGTCTACGCGGCCCACCTCGATTTCCGGAATGGTGCGCTGGTCAGCCACGGAGAATTGGCGGATATCGGTAATCTCATCGCCCCAAAACTCCACGCGGACCGGATAATCCAGTGTCGTAGGGAAAATATCGATGATGCCGCCGCGCGTAGCGTACTCGCCACGCTTAGCCACCATGTCTACGTGCTTATAGGCGCGGAACTCGAGCTCGCGGACTACCGCATCAAAGTCATATTCATGATCTTCTTCGAGGTGGACGGGAGCGCGGCCCTCCACCTCCTGCAGGATGGGCTGAGACAGGCCGCGGGCAGCCGTGACGATGACCTGCAGGCTATCGAGATTATGCAGAACTTCAGCGCGGCGGCCGATGATGTCTACGCCGGGGCTCAGGCGCTCGTGCGGCAGAGTCTCCCAGGCGGGGAACATGGCCACCTTCTCCCCCAGCATCGCCGTAAGCTCCGCCGTGAGATCCTCGGCCTCGCGACTCGTAGCGGTTACCACGAGCACTGGGGCATGATGGGCCAAGGTGCCCAAGGCCCACGGCCGGGACTGATCCAAGCCTGTGATGTGGAGGTCTTCGCCCACATGAGAAATCATGCCCTTGAGCTTAGGATCTGAGGCCGCTACCTTGAGCAGGCCGGCCAGCATTGGGGTCGCCATCTATTTGCCTCCTAGCTTGGGCTTTACTTCCATACCGGACAAACCATTCCAACATAGATTGACAATGTGCGTGGCGACGACTTCCTTGTCCGGGTTGCGCTCATCCAGCCACCATTGCGCGGTAGTCGATACCATCCCCACCAACGCTTGGCCGTAAATATCCGCCAAATCTGGGTCGATGCCACGGTGCTCGAATGCTTCTCGCAGGATATAGGAAACCTGTCCCACCGCGGAATTCAACAGCGTGGAAAAGCTGCGTTCGTCGCCGGGCTTGGCATCGCGCACCAGGATGAGAAAGCCATCAGTTTCTTCCTCGACATAGGTCAAAATGGCCATGACGGCCTGCTCGATGCGCTCGCGCCAGCTTCCGGTCTCCAAGGAATCAGTAATAACCTTTTCCAGTGCTAGCATCTCGCGGTCCACGACCACCGCGTAGAGGCCTTCCTTGCCCCCGAAGTGCTCATAGACCACGGGTTTGGATACCCCGGCGCGTGCCGCGATCTCTTCGACGGTGGTTCCTTCAAAACCCAGTTCCGCGAATGCGGCGCGTCCGATGGAAATGAGTTGTTCGCGGCGTTCCCGGCCGGTCATCCTTTGTCGAGCCATGCCCTCTACCCTATCCTTTGCCCCGCAATTTGTGATTTACCCGGGGGCGTCAGGTAGGCTATGCCTACAGCTTTTGCTGTGTTTCCCCATGGTGTAATCGGCAACACTACGGTTTTTGGTACCGTCATTCTAGGTTCGAGTCCTGGTGGGGAAGCTTTTTAGTTTTTCTTCCTACCGCGGCGAAAACCTTTGAGCTCGGCTTTCTTCGCAATCGCCGCCACTTGGGCGGCGGTGTAGTTAACGGGGGCTACACCGGCGCGGGGCAGGACCCAGCCACGCCAATAGGACAAAATCGCCATGCCACTGCCGACGATCGGCGCGACCACCATGCCGAGTGCAAACTGTCCGTAATCGGCAAAGGTAACCATGACGATGCCGGTGAGGATAGAGGGCACGGCATACAGGGGGCTGCCGCCAAAGATGGACGGGATTTCCCCGGAGGCAATATCGCGGACCATTCCGCCGCCCACTGCGGTGAGCACGCCAAGGAAGACACAGGGAATAAGTGGCATGCCGTGGGTGAGCGCCTTGACACAGCCGGTGGTGGACCACACGCCGAGGATGATGGCATCGCCGTGTTCGCGGAATAGCTCCCACGCCTTGCCCTTGAGATCGATAAGAAATGCAATGAGTGCACCGCAGCAAGCAAGGCCGAGGTACCACGGGTCTGAGATCGCTGCGGCTGCTCCATCCCCGATGAGCATGTCACGGATCATGCCGCCGGCTAGCCCTGAAAAGAGGGCGAGGAACACGAAGCCCACAATGTCGAATTCGCGGCGGCGGGCAAGGGTGCCGCCAATGATGCCGTTCAAAACTACGCCGAGAAGATCGAAAGCTTGGTAGAGCGAATTGATGAGGGGATCGACATCGTGCATGATTCTTAGACCTCCTGCCGCGCGGGTAGAATTTCGGCGTGACTGCGGCCGCGTTTTACTCTCCGGCGTGTCAGCATGGCTTTAATTTAACCAACTCGTTCCTCTGAAAGATCGCATTTCTCATGTCTAAATCCAATGCCCGGTATTTCATCTGGTCCAATGGCCTGCAAAACTTGGGCGATCAGATTGTTGCTGCCAAGACGGTGCTGCCCGCGCTCTTTAGTGCAGCCGGAGTGCCTGCGTTCTTTACCGGCCTGCTCACCCCTATCCGCGAATCCGGTTCGATGCTGCCGCAGGCGGCGCTGACCCCGTGGGTGACTACGCATAGGGCCCGCAAACGCCTATGGATTATCGGTTCGCTGGGACAAGCGGTATCCGCCGCGGTCATCGCGCTCGCGGCATTTTTTACCCGCGGGGCGGTATTGGGTGTGGTGGTGCTGGTGGCCTTGGCGGCGCTTTCCCTCTTCCGCGCGCTGTGCTCGATTGCGGGCAAGGACGTGCAGGCGCGCACCATTTCTAAGGGTGCGCGCGGCCGGGTGACCGGTAGCGCGGCAGCCCTCGGTGGCGGCGCTACGTTGCTGACCGGCATTATCCTCTACTTTTTGGGCGAGCTCAGCATTCCCATGATGGGCACGGTCCTCGCCATTGGTGCGGCCACGTGGGCCATTGCCGCGTGGGTCTTTTCGGGCGTGGATGAGCCGGTGCCAGAGGAAACCGAAGGGGGCATCGATAAGCGCTGGTGGCAAGATACCTGGCAGCTTTTTATTAGCGACGGCCAATTTCGCAACTTCGTCATCGTCCGCGCGCTGCTGCTCGTTTCGGCGCTATCTACCTCTTTTATTGTGCTGCTCAGCAGCAACCTTGCCGGGCTCTACGGATTCGTGCTTGCTTCCGGCCTAGCCTCCCTGGTGGGCGGGCGTATCTCCGGGGTGTATTCGGATAAGTCTTCTAAGAACACCATGGCCGTGGGCGCGGCCGTGGCTTCCGTCGTGCTGGTGCTTTTGGTCGCCAGCTCGCACTGGGCACCGGATGCGGTCAATGCCTGGGTCATGCCGATTGGCTTCTTCGCCGTGAACCTAGCGCACACGGCCATTCGCGTGGCGCGAAAGACCTACGTGGTGGATATGGCCGGCGGCGATAAGCGCACGCAGTATGTGGGTGCGGCCAATACGATGATGGGCATTATCCTCCTCATCGTCGGTGGCATTTCCTCCGTGGTGGCACTGGCCGGACCTGAGGCAGCGCTGCTCTTCCTTGCCCTCATTGGTTTCCTCGGGGTGTGGCGCGCCCGCGGCCTGAAAGAGGTTTCTCACACATAAATCGCACTTGGGCTATAGGATGTAGTCCGGATAAGAATCAGACTCGACCCCCAGGAGTTCAATAACCCGTGGTAGCAACAACCTCGTGTGCTGTCGTCGTCCTTGCGGCTGGCGCCGGCACCCGCATGAAGTCCACCAAGCAGAAGACCTTGCATGAGATTGGCGGTCGCACCTTGCTCGGCCACGCTCTGCATGCTGCGGCCGGGATCAACCCGGAGCGCATCGTGACGGTGGTGGGCCACCAGCGCGATCAGGTCGCCCCCGCCGTGGATGCCATCGCCCAAGAGCTGGACTGCGAGGTACTGCAGGCGGTGCAAGAGGAGCAGCTGGGCACCGGTCATGCCGTGGCCTGCGGCTTGGAGCCGATTCCGGACTTCGAGGGAACCGTCATTGTCACCAACGGCGACGTCCCGCTGCTTACCCCAGAAACCATCGAGGGCCTGCGCGCCACCCACACCGAGCAGGGCAACGCGGTCACTGTGCTCTCGATGCGCCTCGATGACCCGACCGGTTACGGCCGCATCATTCGCGCTGAGGATGGCAGCGTGTCTGCCATCGTGGAGCAAAAGGATGCCACCGAAGAACAGCGCCGGGTCAATGAGGTCAATTCCGGCGTTTTCGCCTTTGATGGGCGCGTGCTTGCCGATGCCCTCCAGAAGCTCGACTCCAATAACGCCCAAGGCGAGCTGTATATCACCGATGTGCTTGAGATTGCCCGTACCGCTGGGCACGGCGTCGGCGCGCACGTAGCAGCAGATCCGGCCGAACTCGCGGGCGTCAATGACCGCGTGCAGCTTGCCGCTGCCGGCCGTGAGCTCAACCGCCGCATGGTAGAAAAAGCGATGCGCGGAGGGGCCACCATCGTGGATCCGGAAACCACCTGGATTGGGGTCAACGTCACCGTGGGTTCCGATGTCATTATCCACCCCGGCACGCAGTTGTGGGGCGCTACCAGCATCGCCGATAACGCCGAGATCGGCCCCGACACCACCTTGACCAATATGCAGGTGGGCGAGGGCGCTTCTGTCGTGCGCACCCATGGCAGCGATTCCGTCATTGGTACCAACGCTAAGGTCGGCCCGTTTACCTATATCCGCCCGAAGACCGTGGTGGGCGAGGACGGAAAGCTCGGCGGCTTCGTAGAGGCAAAGAACGCCCAGATTGGCCGCGGCTCCAAGGTTCCGCACCTGACCTATATCGGCGATGCCACCGTGGGCGAGCAGTCCAATATCGGCGCCTCCTCCGTCTTTGTGAACTACGACGGCGTGAACAAGCACCACACCACCATCGGCAGCCACGTGCGCACCGGTTCTGACACAATGTTTATCGCTCCGGTCAATGTCGGTGATGGCGCATACTCCGGTGCGGGTACAGTTATTAAAGACGATGTTCCTGCGGGAGCACTCGCAGTCTCCGGTGGCAAACAGCGCAACATCGAGGGCTGGGTTCAAAAGAAGCGTCCGGGTACTCCCGCGGCTGATGCCGCAGCCCGTGCGCAGGACAACGAAAAGTAAGGGGCATATTCTCCCATGACTGGCAAGGTAACTGGTAGCAGCAAGAACATGAAGCTCTTCTCTGGGCGTGCACACCCAGAGTTGGCGGAGGCTGTGGCTAAGGAGCTCAAGACCGATCTGGTTCCTACCACCGCCCGCGACTTCGCTAACGGCGAAATCTTCATTCGCTTTGAAGAGTCCGTGCGCGGCGCCGACTGCTTCGTAATGCAGTCTCACACCCAGCCGCTCAACAAGTGGCTAATGGAGCAGCTCATCATGATCGATGCTCTCAAGCGCGGCTCCGCTAAGCGCATCACCGCCATCCTGCCCTTCTATCCATATGCACGCCAGGATAAGAAGCACCTGGGCCGCGAGCCAATTTCCGCCCGCCTAGTGGCAGACCTTCTGCAGGCTGCTGGTGCGGACCGCATCGTGTCCGTGGACCTGCACACCGATCAGATCCAGGGCTTCTTCGATGGCCCGGTCGATCACATGCACGCTCAGCCCATCTTGACCGATTACATCAAGTCCAAGTACGCCACCGATAACATCACCGTGGTCTCCCCGGATGCCGGCCGCGTGAAGGTCGCGGAAAAGTGGGCCCACGACTTGGGTGATGCCCCGCTAGCCTTCGTGCACAAGACCCGCTCCAATACCGAGGCCAATAAGACGGTGTCCAACCGCGTGGTCGGCGATGTAGAGGGCAAAGACTGCGTGCTTCTCGACGACATGATTGACACCGGTGGCACCATCGCCGGCGCCGTACGCGTACTCAAGGATGCGGGCGCCAAGAAGGTCATCATCGCCTGCACCCACGGCGTCTTCTCTGACCCTGCCCGCGAGCGCCTCTCCGAGTGCGGCGCGGAAGAGGTTATCACCACCGATACCCTGCCGCAGTCCACCGAAGGCTGGTCCAACCTCACGGTGCTGTCCATCGCACCGCTTTTGGCACAGACCATCCACGAGATCTTTGAGAATGGTTCCGTGACCACCCTTTTCGACCGCGCCTAAACATGTTCTACTATCACTAGCCGCCGAGAATTTACTTCGGCGGCTTTTGATTTGTTACCGGCACACGTGCTAATCTAACTCAGTCTCGGCGAGGGCGACCTCAGGATGAGGAAGCCGTTATCGACGCGATTGAAGTTAGAGCATGTTGCTTTTTATATACGCCTGCGATGACTCGTCCAAGACGTCCATCGGCAGGCTTTCGTCGTTTTTATCGCGTTGGCCGCGCCGCACTACTTTAACTAAGGAGAACGAAGCATGGCACAGCGCCCAGTAATTAAGGCTGAAGCACGTACCGAATTTGGCAAGGGTGTCGCACGCCGCCTGCGTCGCGAGTGGAAGGTTCCAGGCGTCATCTACGGTTCCCACCAGGAGCCGGTCCACTTCGCAGTTCCGCTGCTGGACATCCAGTCCCTCGTCCGCAACAACGGCGTCAACGCCGTTCTGGAGCTGGAGATTGACGGCGAGCAGTACCTGACCATGGTTAAGCACGTTGACCAGAACGTCCTGACCTTCGACATCGACCACGTTGACCTGCTGGCTATTAAGCGCGGCGAGAAGGTTGAGGTTGAGGTTCCGGTTACCCTGACCGGCGAGCCGGCCCCAGGCACCATGCACATCCAGGATGCTGACGTACTGCTGGTTGAGGCAGACGTACTGAACATTCCGGAGGAGATCGAGGTTTCCATCGAGGGCCTCGAGGACGGTGCAGTTATCACCGCTGCCGACGTCACTATGCCGGAAGGCACCACCCTGGTAGCAGAGGAAGACACCGTTATCGTCTCCATCTCCCTGCCTGAGGTTGATGAGGAGCTCGAGGAAGCAGCCGAGGCTGCTGAGGAAGGCGGCGCTGACGCTGGCGCCGAGTCCGTCGACGAGGGCGAAGAGTCCTCCGACTCCAAGGAGTAATCCCCTCCCCTTCACACGCATAGGCCGCCGTGAGATTCGCTTCTCGCGGCGGCCTTGCCGTTTTTCTCTCTGCCTATGAGACAATTGAGCGCGTGACTCCACTTCTCGTAGTAGGCCTTGGCAACCCCGGCCCCAAGTACGCAGGCACCCGGCACAATATCGGCTTCGATGTGGCAGATGAACTCGCAGGAGAGCTCATGAGCAGCTTTTCGGTACACAAAAAGACCAATACCGAAGTCGCTGAGGGCATAGCTGGCGGCCGCAAAATTATCTGCGCAAAGCCACGGTCCTATATGAACCTCTCCGGCGGGCCGATCAAGGCTTTGGCCCTATACTTTCATCTCTCCGCCGCTGACATCATCGTTATCCACGATGAGCTAGAACTCGATTTCGGCACCATTAAGCTCCGCAAAGGCGGCGGCGACCATGGCCACAATGGGTTGCGTTCAACCACAAAGTCCCTGGGCACCAAAGACTACCAACGCCTTTCAATAGGAATCGGGCGCCCACCGGGGCGCATGGACCCTGCGTCGTTTGTGCTCAAGCCTTGGGCAAAGCAGGAAAAGGCAGAAATCCCCATCCTTTGCGCCGACGCAGTCGAGGAAATCTTGCGCGTAGGATAGTCGCCATGAAATTGGCTACCCTACGCACTGGCTTTGGAACTTCCGCTATCCGCATCGACGGCGATAACGTGGGTGTTGAATTGGATTATGAAGATGTCGGCCAGCTGCTGCGCAGTGAAGATTGGCGCAAGGCCGCCCAGCTTTCCGGCGAGCCCGTGGTCTTCGACCACGCCGACCTGGAGGCTGTCGTACCAACTCCCGGCAAAGTCATCTGTGTTGGGCTCAATTACGCCAAGCACATTCGCGAGATGGGACGCGAATTCCCCGAACATCCCACCTTGTTCATCAAGTTCGCCGATGCCCTCACCGGCCCCTATGATGATGTCTTCATTCCCGAATATGGCACACGGAAGCTGGATTATGAGGGAGAATTGGCGGTCATCATCGGCGAGCGCGCCCACCGTGTCACCTGCGACGAGGCACTGAATTATGTGGCCGGCTACGCCATCATGAATGACTACACGCTGCGTGACTTCCAGCGCCAAACTAGCCAGTTCCATGCCGGCAAATCGTTTTATCGCACAGCCGGCTTCGGCCCTTGGCTTACCACCGCGGATGAGTGGTCACCGGGGTCCGGAGCTGTCCTCACCACTACCGTAGGTGGTGAGGAAAGGCAGCGCGATAATACCGATGACCTCATCTTTTCCGTAGCTGAGCTCATAGAGTTCTGCTCGCAGCTCTACCCACTCAATCCAGGCGACGTCATCGTTACCGGAACACCGGAGGGCGTGGGTTTTGCCCGCATCCCGCAACAATTTATCGAGGACGGCCAGAACGTCACCATCTCCATCGAAGGCTTGGGACATATTTCTAATACCACCCGCTATGGAGAGCCCGGCTGCGGCCCCGGCTGTACTTGTCCCTAAGCTGTGCCCAGGTTCTCACTCCAAAGTGGGCGGTAGCGTTTTCATCCCAGCCGCTTGTGCCGGTTAAGCTGGATTAATGAGCACAAAAAGCAGTAAAGCCCCTAAGAAACTCAACAAGAAGGCCTACGAAAAGGAGCTCGAACGCCTCCAAGCGGAGCTCGTGGACATGCAGCAGTGGGTCGTTGAAACCGGCGCCCGCGTAGTCATCATCATGGAGGGCCGCGACGCCGCCGGCAAGGGCTCCGCGATTAAGCGCATCACCCAGTACCTCAACCCACGCACCTGCCGCGTCGAGGCACTGCCTGCACCGAACTCGCGCGAACAGGGCCAGTGGTACTTCCAGCGCTACGTGGAAAAGCTGCCTACCAAGGGCGAAATCGTCATCTTTGACCGCTCCTGGTACAACCGCGCCGGTGTCGAGCGCGTCATGGGCTTTTGCACCGATCAGGAATACGTCCGCTTCCTACACCAAGCACCCACCTTTGAGCAGATGCTGGTAGAAGACGGCATCATGCTGCGCAAGTACTGGTTCTCTGTATCTGATGAGGAGCAGATTAAGCGCTTTGAATCCCGCCGCAACGATCCGCTGCGCCGTTGGAAGCTCTCCCCTATGGATCTGCAGTCCATCACCCGTTGGGAGGACTACTCCCGTGCCAAGGATGCGATGTTCATCCACACCGATACCCCAACCGCACCGTGGTACACCGTGGAATCAGAAGACAAGAAGCGCTCGCGTATCAACGTCATCTCGCACCTGCTGAGCACCATTCCATACGAGAAAATCGAGCGCGAGATGCCGGAGATCCCGCAGCGCCCAGATTCCGATGGCGAAACCTATGAACGCCCTGCCCGCGAAGAGTTCCGCTATGTGCCGGACGTCGCTGCCAAGCTAGAGCGCAAGTCCGAGCAGAAGACGGCGAAGAAGACGTCCAAGAAGGGCAAGAAGAAGGATAAGAAGAAGTAGCAGCAAGGGCTGTATTACTATCTTCCTTTATGAGCACTGACACCGTCGCGCGAGCGCGCTTAGGGGATAAAGTCCTCACCGCGGTGGCGGTGCTCATTGCGCTGTTTTATGTGATTTCTGCCGCGAAGAATCCCAGCATAATTGAGATTATTCAGGCAGGTCTATCGTTGCTATTCCTGCCATTTATGTGGATCTGGCGGAGCCGTCCCGTGCTCAGCGCTACGGGCTTCATTGTGCTGCTCGCGGCATGGGCCATGGCTTGGATGAGCCAGCTGCCCACCAATCTAGGGCTTACCCCTTGGGCCCTGACTGCACCCATGGCGGTGTATGCGACCTCCCGCTACGTGGGGCGCCGCGCCATTCCCCGCACGGTGCTGGCGCTGACGATTCTGGGCTCCTTCATCTCGCCCGTCATGTGGCGCATTGATCCGGAGTCTTTCCTGCTGCACTACCAGCTAGACCGCCGCTTCCTGGCCATGCTGGTGGTGCACTGGGCAGTTTTGGGCAGCACCTATTTCATAGCCGCGCGCTACTTTGACTTGGCGCGCCAGCAGGAGCGGCTGGCCCAGGAGCGTTTCCACCAAGCCCAAGAAGAAGAGCGCCTGCTCATTGCTAGGGAATTGCACGATGTACTCGCTCATTCTCTTACTTTGATCAAAGTTCAGGCGAATGCCGGGATCATTGCCGGGCGTGTAGATAGTGAGGCTGCCCAGGATGCTCTTGCCACTATTCGTGAGGGCGCGGATTCTGCATTGGAAGAGGTTCGCGGCATTGTCACGGCACTGCGGAGCACCGGTCCTTCCGCGCTCAAGCCGACAGAGCAGCTTGAGCACATCGAGGGCATTATCGATGGTTTCCGCGCGGCGGGCTTAAAGATTGCAGCGCACTTACCGGTGACCTATGAGGCGCCTGCACTTACGCAATTGGCCTTGGTACGTATCATTTCTGAAGGCCTGACCAATGCTCTGCGCCACCAAGGCCCCGGCACGCACGTCGAAGTAGAGCTCGCGCTTGCCGACGCCGCCCGGATCACCCTAACCTCTACCAATCCCTCCCCGACTCCCAGCGAAGTTACTGGCAGCGGAGTTGGTCTCATTGGCGTCGAAGAGCGCGCCCACGCGTTGGGTGGAAGACTAGAGCGCTCGGGTGATGCAACAAAGTTCATCCTGCGCGCCGAACTACCCTTGCAGAAGGAAAACCGTGTCTAAGATTCGTGTCCTACTCGCCGATGACCAAGCGATGCTAGTTGCCGCATTGTCTACCATCCTTAACGCTCAGGATGATATTGAGGTCGTGACCACCGCCAATACCGGCTCCGAAGCCGTCACCGCAGCGTTGAGCCACCGCACTGACGTAGCCATCCTGGATATCCGAATGCCCGGCATGGACGGCATCGCTGCGGCCCAAGCGATCCTTTCCCGCATCCCCGAATGCCGAATCATCATGCTCACCACGTTTAATGAAGAAGAATTGGTGGCTCAATCTATCGCCGCTGGCGCGCATGGGTTCCTCCTCAAAGATGCGGATCCGGAGGTGTTAGCGGGGGCAGTCCGGGACGTCGCCAAGGGCGAATCGGTGCTGGCCTCTCAGGTCACCGGACCAGTTTTGGAGGCCTATCGCACCGCCCTTACCCGCGGCCAGTTGAGCGCGCAGGAGCGCCAAGGGCTTAGCCTGGTAACCCGGCGCGAGATGGAAGTTCTTTCGCTCATCGCACGCGGTGCTACAAATTCCGAGATCGCCGCCGAGATGGTCATTGCGGAAACGACGGTAAAGACGCACGTCTCTTCGCTCATGTCTAAGCTTGCGGCGCGCGACCGCGTAGCGCTGGTGCTGTTCGCCCAGCGCGCTGGAATTGCCTAGTCTCCTACTGCAGTAGGAGATATTCACTGCGAAGTCCGTCTTGTAGGCGGAAGATTTTCGCGCCCCGGCACGCGAGACTTCACAGTATGAACTATGACATCTCTTTTGAGCACGTCTCGAAGTCTTTTGGCCCCCACACAGTCTTGCGGGACGTAGATTTTCGCATCACCCCTGGTCGCGTCCATGCTCTTTTAGGGCGAAACGGTGCCGGCAAATCTACGCTCTTTTCCATCTTTCTAGGCCTGTTTACCGCCGATTCCGGGACTATTCGCGTGGCTGGTGCGCCCTGGTCACGCGGGGTTCTCGACCACGTGGGGGCTTCCGTCAACGGTCCAGCTTTTTATGGGCACCTTTCTGCAGCAGCCAATCTTCGCGTCCATACGCGCTTGCTCGGTCTACCAGAATCCGAGATAGAGCGAGCGCTTGCCATCGTGGGCCTCAACGGGGCTGGGAAGAAAAAGGCTAAGTCATTTTCTACTGGCATGAAGGCACGGCTCGCCCTAGCCCAAGCACTGCTTGGCGATCCCGAAATCCTCGTTCTCGATGAACCACAAAATGGCCTTGATCCGCAGGGCATCGTAGAGCTTCGTGAGCTCCTGCAGAAGCTGGCTGACGCCGGTCATACCGTAATCGTCAGCTCCCACCAGCTCGGTGAGATTGTCCACTTAGCCCAGGACATCACCATCCTCTCCCAGGGCACCATCCGCTATTCCGGTTCGCTTAAGAACTTGGCTCCCAGCGGTCAGCTGGAACCCGAATTTTTCCGCCTGACCTCCCCGGATGGTGAGGCTCATGTTTAATCGCTACCTTTCCGCCGAGGTCCTTCGCAGCCGCGGGAGCGCGCTGCAATGGCTCCCTCTACTGGCCGTACCATTAGTGGTGATGACAGCGTTGTTTTCCGCGCTGGCTTCTCCCACACAAGACGCCACCGGCGTTTTGGGATGGCAGTCCATGTTCATCACGGGCATGTATGCACCTCTCATTGCGCTTTTTGCCGCCATTCCCGAGCGCCGAGAAGTCCGTACGCGCGGCGGCGGTACCCTGTGGCGCCGGATCAACGCCCACTATGAACAGGCCTCGCGCTATCTTGCCGTCCTTTCTAGCTTGGCGATCTTTCATGTCCTCAATTTCGGTCTTTCTTGGGCAATCGTGGCTCTTCAGGGCCGAGCCAACCATCAGCTATTAGTGGTGGCTGGGCTCTATTCCTTCCTAGGGGCTATAGGGATCGCCGGGATCGCTGCAGGGTGCGCGCGCCGCTGCGGCCTCGTCGCCGCCTTAGCTGGAAGCATTGCCTGGCAAGAAATTGGAATTTTACCGAGCACTGTCGAGGGCAACGCGTGGTGGGCGTTCCCACCTGCGTGGCCGATGAGGTTATTGCTTCCTGCCCTGCGGATTCATCAGAACTCTGTTCCTCTCGATCCAGGTGATCCGCTACTGCAAGAAGGTCCACTGCCCGCCGCGGTACTATGTCTGGTTCTAGCGGCTGTAGGTACGTGCGCGGCAATCTTTACTCCTCGCCGCATACGACCTCTTAGGTTGCGTCTGCGCCAGGGCGGTACCGCTGAAGATACGGCCGCAATCACCACTGGTGAGGTGTGGACCCCAACTGCTACACCGAGAGCTGCCGCTCGCTCCAAGCTACCTGGCGCGCTGATCGGGCTGCACCGTGCGGCGTCGAGCCCCTTGCTCATTGGGTGTCTAGTACTGAGCATCGTGGCTTTAGCCGTCATTGCCCTCACCTACCCTGCCGATTATGTCCACGGCTTCTTCGTCTTTGCGCTACTGCCTGTGGGCGCGGGAGTCCTCCCTTGCATAGTGTGGCCACTGCTAGCGGCGGCGTGGCCGCTAAGCTACAGCGAATCACGTCATAGCCCTAACGCCCTTCTCATCTGGATCTTTGGGGCAGTAGTATTCGTGTGCACGGCTGCATCGCTCGCTTCAATCAGCGCCGGTTCTTCTGCTCCTGCTGTATTGGGACGACTGCCGCTGGCCGTAGGTGTGGGTTTCAGTATTGCGGTGATTTCCCTGTGCATCGTGGTGCGCTTCGGGATTATAAGTGCACTCGCCCTCACCATCATGGGCTCTATTATTTCCGTAACTCTCGGCGGTGATGTCCTCGCCAAGACTTACCTGTGGCTAATTGCCTTTTCGGCGTGGCCGATAAATGCCGACACTCCTGCACGCTACGTTGTCGCGGCATTCTTAACATTGCTCATCGCCGCTGTTGGTTCATGGACCGCGAAACAGCTGCTGCGGACAAAGGCACTGCAACCAATGGACTAACCGCATCAAGCGGCCATGTTTCGAGTCCATTGGCGTGCTTCCAGGCCGATAGCGTGGCTGCTTTTCGGGGTGGGGTGGTTGGAGCCGGGAGAAAACGGCAAAAGCCCGCGGAAACCGCGGGCCAGAGCTAGGTGAGCTTAAAGCTCAGAAGGAGATACGCGCTTCGGCAGAACAACCGGGCGGGTGTGTGCCAGCTCTTCTACGATGCGTACTACCTGGTTGGAGTAGCCATACTCGTTGTCGTACCACACGTACAGCACCAGGTGCTTGCCGGAGGCGATGGTAGCAACGCCGTCGACAATGCCGGCGTGGGTATTGCCGATGAAGTCAGAGGAAACAACCTCTGGGGAGGCAATGTAGGAAATCTGCTGGCGCAGGTCGGAGTGCAAAGAAACATTGCGCAGGAAGTCGTTGACCTCATCGCGCTCTACTTCCTTCGACAGCTCGAGGTTGAGCACGGCCATGGACACGTCCGGGGTAGGAACGCGAATGGCATTGCCGGTGAGCTTGCCCTCAAATTCCGGCAGGGCCTTAGCCACAGCCTTGGCTGCGCCGGTAGCGGTAAGCACCATGTTCAGGCCTGCGGCGCGGCCGCGGCGATCGCCCTTGTGGTAGTTATCGATGAGGTTCTGGTCATTGGTGAATGAGTGCGCGGTCTCCACGTGGCCGTGGGTTACACCGTAGCGGTCATTGATGACCTTGAGAACCGGGGTAATGCCGTTGGTGGTGCAGGATGCAGCGGAGAGAATCTGATCCTCATCGGCGATGTTGTCGTTATTGATGCCGTAGACGATGTTCTTGATATCGCCCTTGCCCGGCGCTGTCAGCAGCACGCGGGAGATGCCCTTGGCCTTAAGGTGCTGAGACAGGCCCTCGCGGTCGCGCCATGCGCCGGTGTTATCTACCAAGATGGCGTTGTTGATGCCATAAGAAGTGTAGTCAATCTCGGACGGATCGTTTGCGTAAATCATCTGGATCTTGGTGCCATTGGCCCAAATGACCTCGTTTTCCTCATCCACGGAGATGGTGCCGTTGAAAGCACCGTGGACGGAATCGCGGCGCAGCAAGGAAGCGCGCTTGAGGATGTCACCGTCGCCCTTCTTGCGCAGGACGATGCCGCGCAGGCGAACGCCACCATATGCTGCCTCGCGGGCGACGAGCAGGCGGGCCAACAGGCGGCCGATGCGGCCGAAGCCGTAGAGGACGACGTCGGTGGTCTCTAAGTCAACGCCAGCACCGACGATCTCGCACAGCTCGCCTTCCAAGTACATGCGGAGGTTTTCCTCGTTGGACTCCTCCCACCCGAGGACCAAGCGGCCGAGGTCGACGCTTGCGGCGCCCAGGTTCATGTCTGCCAATTCCACCAGGATAGGCAGGGTCTCCGCCGTGGACAGGTGGCGCTGCGCGATGCGGCGGCCATAGCGGTGAGACTTGATGATGTCGATATCGGTCTGGCCCACCAGTGGGCGGCCGAAGATGGTGGTGACAACGTTATTGTTGCGGTGCAGCTGGTGAATGAGCGGAATCATCTGCTGCGCCAGCTCGAGGCGCTCGTTCCAATCATCATGGCCAACATGTGCGTTCGCAGTCACGTAATTCATTCCTTTTCTGTCACGGGGGTGGCATTAAATCTTCAAACATAAATATTAGCGCCTACTACTGTGGGTTTTGGCATAGTTCGTTCAGGATGTTGACCACAGTACCCCCGTTTATTTTCTCCACTTCGGTTCCTACGAGACAATATGCTACGGCATCATCGTGCTGCGCACGGCGTTCCTTAAGCACAGGATTCAAGAGCGGATAAACCGGTGAAAGGTTGGGATGACTGCGGGTGTACTGAGTTTCTAGTCCACGGGCAAAGCGGCCCGAGAAAGCACGGGTAGACACGGTCTGCCCACCACGGCGCAGTAGCTGCCGGTTGTAGTCACTCGTTCCCGCCTCTTCGGTGAGCAAAAATGCGGAACCGCAGGAACATGCGCCGACGCCGTGCCAGGACATAGCGGTGGCTATATCGTCTGCAGTGCGCAGGCCGCCAGCAGCGATGAGAGGAAGATCAGGGGCTGCGGTATGCACGTCGGACACTAGCTCTTCCAAGTCCCGGGAATCGGGAGTCGCGGCTAAGTCCCAGGTTCCGCGATGGCCGCCGGCGGCCGGGCCTTGGACGCAGAGCACATCGACGCCCCGACGTGCGGCCGCGGTTGCCTCCGCAGAAGTGGTGACGGTGGTCCAAGCCTCTGCGCCCGCGGCGTGGATTCGCTCTATCTGTTCGGGTGTGAAGGTTCCAAACATGGACCACACCACGCGGGCGCCACCGCGCAGCGCTAGAGCCAGCTTCTCTGCAAAGCCAAAGGAGTAATCGGGATCGGGCAATGGCTGGTTTTCTGCCTGCGCCAGCTCGCGGGCGGCGGTACGTTGCGCCCCAGAAAGCGGCTGTTGTGGGCAAAAGAGGTTTACTCCAAACGGAATGCCGGCACACTGGTCAATCTGTGTGCGGGCAGTGTCTATGCTCGCAGAGCCCACACCTAAGGTGCCAAAAGAGCCGGCGGCATGGGCGGCGCGCACTAGTTCCGGGGTGGTGGGACCGCCGGCCATGGGCGCGGGGATTACGCTACGGGAAAGAGAGCTTATAACCTGACTCATACCACCCCACCCTACCGAGAGAGGAAGCTAGTGCAGTGGCAGCTTTAGGAGATTTTTTCGCGCGGTTCTTTGGCTCGAAGAATAAACCCACACCAGGCCTCAATCCGGACGAGCTAGAGGCGGAGTGGCTTATTGTGGGCTTGGGCAATCCCGGCGCAAAGTATGCCGCTACCCGCCACAATGTGGGCTATATGGCCATCGATGATCTATTAGCCGCAGACGGAGACGTGCTTGAGCCGGTACGTGGGATGGATGTGCAGGTCGCGCCACTTAGCTGGGCGGGGCAGAAAGTACTTGCCGTGCGTTCAGGAACCTTTATGAATCTTTCTGGCGATCCAGTAGCGCCGCTGGCACAGCAGCTAGGAATCGCCCCAGATCACATCATTGTTCTCCACGATGAGCTGGACCTTCCGGCCAATAGGATCCGGATCAAGCAGGGCGGAAATGAAAATGGGCACAACGGACTCAAGTCGCTCACGGAGCGCTTGGGCACCCGCGACTATCTGCGTGTGCGCATTGGTATTGCCCGACCACCCAAGGGATCGTCCATTCCGGATTACGTATTGGGCCCCGTGGATGCGGGCGCCGGCTTTGATGACGCCATCGCCACCGCGGCCGAGGCCGCCCGCCTCATCGTGACAGACGGGTTAGGCAAAGCCCAGAACCAGATCCACTCGCGCTAGCACTGGGAAAATTTTTCTAGGGCCTGGGGGCTGCCGGCGGCGACGATGAAATCGGTGGGGGTGAGCTCGGTGGCGTCGGCAAGCGGGGCCCACTCCCCTTCCGCGCGGCGCACAGAGACCAATTGCACGCGGTGCGTGCGCCAGATGGCAGAAAGGTCGAGCGGCCGGCCCACCAATGAACTAGGAACGGCCATCTGGGTCACGCCATAATCAGTGGCAATCTCCGCAAAATCACGGAAACGCCCGCCCAACAGGTAAGCCACGCGGCGGCCAGTATCACGCTCTGGCCGGATGACATGGTGGGTACCAATCTGGCTGAGAATACGCGCGTGTGCCTCCGAATCAGCCTTGGCCCAGATGTCTTTGACCCCCAACTCCACCAGATTGGATGCGGTGAGGATGGAATCTTCCAAATGGGAGCCGATGGCGACGATGACGCGCTCGACCTCCTCCACGCCCAGCTGGCGCAAGGCCTCTGGGTCGGTGGTATCGGTCGCAATGCTCTCCGTGAGGTAGGGAGCTTCTTCGCGCACGCGCTTTTCGCTGGAATCGATGCCGAGGACCTCAACGCCATTGGCCATCAGCTCATGAGCAAGCGAAGAACCAAATCGGCCTAACCCAATAACGACGACGGGTGGAATATCGATGCCGGCGCGGGAGCGTCCCAACGCCTTGAGAATATTAGCCAAGGAACGGCCTTTCTTCGGGGAAGCTATAGCGCCGGCTAACGGATTTCGCCGCCAGCGCTGCTACCAAGGTGGTTGGGCCAATGCGACCCAAGTACATGATGAGGCATAGCACAATCTGCGAGGGCGCAGACAAGCTTGCGGTAATTCCGGTGGACAAGCCCACCGTAGCGAATGCGGAGAGCACTTCGAAAGAAACTTGGTCACCACTGAATTCTGGATCGAAAAAGCGCAGCGCCGCCACGCCCAGCGTGACCACCATGACCCCGGCAAAGCTCAGCGCCAGCGCCTGGCGGGTCACCGACCGCGGAAGGCTACGGTGCCCAATGGTGGTGGTTTCCCGGCCCGTAAATTCTGCTGCCATGGCTGCCAACAGCACGCAAGCGGTGGTGACTTTAATACCGCCGGCGGTACCGGCCGAGCCACCACCGATGAACATCAAAATATCGGTGCCCATCAGCGTAATGGGATGTGCCTGGCCATAATCGATGGCATTAAACCCTGCCGTGCGCGGAGAAGCGCCGGCAAAGAAAGAGTTGAGCAACTTATCCCCCAGCGACATCGAGGACAAAACCCCGGTCCACTCCATGCACGCGAAGAAGACGCCACCGGCGAGCAGGAGCACCATTGTGGCCGTTAGGGTCATGCGGGCGGTAATGGAAATGCGGTGGACCACATGGCGATCGCGGCGTACCAACCGCGCCAACTCCGCCCACACCGGAAAACCTAAACCGCCACCAATCAAGGCGGCGGCCAAGGGCAGCAAAATCCAGGCATCAGAAACAAAGGGCACCAGGTTATCGCTATTGGTGCTAAACCCCGCATTGTTAAACGCAGAAACCGCATGGAAGATGCCCTCCCATACTGCGCGCGGAAAGGAATGCCCATAGCCAATCATCAAGCGCGCAGCCACAATGACGGCGATGATGGTCTCAGCCACCGCGGTAAATGCGAAAGTAAAAATCAGCGTCTTGCGGATACCACCAGGGGCGATAGGGCGCCCCTCATAAGCGCCGGTTTTGCGCGCCTTAAAGCTAATCCGGCCGGTAAAAATCAGGCCAGATAGCGAAGCGAGCGACATGATGCCCAGGCCGCCCAGTTGGATCAGCGCCAAGATGATGACCTGGCCGGCCGGGCTCCAAAAACTACCGGTATCCACCACGATGAGGCCGGTAAGCGAGACCGCAGACGTAGCAGTAAACAAGGCAGACAGGAAGGAAGCGCGGGCGGTGCCGGCCTCGGCAAACGGCAGCATGAGCAAAACCGTTCCCACCAGAATCAGCACAAGGAAGCCAGCCGCGGTCAACTGCGCCGGGCCCCACTGCCGTATGGAAAGCAAACGTTTCACCAGCGGAAGTATAGACCTGCTTTCGGCGCAGGGAAACTGCTGGCCGGCACTACCCCTCGGTGGACGGTTAGCATTGGTGTTATGACTTCGCCACATAGCACTGCCAAGACCATTGTGATTACCGGCGCATCCGGCGGATTGGGGGCCGCGGCAGCTCGTCAGTTGCACCACACCCGGCCGCAAGACAACCTGGTTATCATCGGCCGCAATCCGGAAAAGACCCGCGCGGTGGCCGAGGAAGTCGAAGGCCGGTATTTCCTAGCGGACTTCGAATCCCTGGGCCAGGTACGCCGCTTGGCACAGGATTTGGAAGGCTTAGAGCACATCCACGCCCTGGGCAATAATGCCGGCGGCATTTTTGATGGCCCGTCCACCACCGCCGATGGATTTGAGCGCACCTGGCAGGTCAACGTGGTCGCGCCTTTTCTATTGACCTCACTGCTACGGGATAAACTGCGCGCGGATAACGCGAACGTGGTCCAAACGGCTTCCCTAGCCAATTTCCTTATGTCTAAATTCGACCTCAGCGATCCCACCACGCTGGAGCACTTCAGCCCCGAGCGCGCCTACGGCAACGCCAAGTTGGGCGATATCCTGCTCACCCGTTATATCGATGCCCACGGGCTTAATGCGGTCTCCTTCCACCCCGGCGTGCTTGCCACGGACTTTTCCAAGTCTTCTACTGGCCTAATGTCCAAGATGTATTCCGGGCTGATTGGCAAGACCTTTGGCACGCCTGCCGACGGCGGCGATAACCTCGCCTACTATTTGACCGGCACCGAGGGAATCCACTTTGAATCGGGCGAATACTACAACGACAAGCGCAAACCTGGCCTCCAGCGCCCCATTGCGAAGAAGCTGTCGGTAGCTCGCCGCGTCTTTGATGATTTGGGGCGCCGCCTCAATGTGGAGTGGTAGCGCGAAACCACTAGACTATGCCGCATGAGTTCTGTCGTTTCTGAGGCCTCGCGCCGCCGCACGTTCGCCGTTATCGCCCACCCGGATGCTGGTAAGTCCACGCTGACGGAGGCGCTGGCGCTGCATGCACACGTTATTAATGAAGCCGGCGCGGTCCACGGCAAGGGCAACCGCAAGTCCACCGTGTCTGACTGGATGGATATGGAAAAGGACCGCGGCATTTCCGTGGCTTCCTCGGCGCTGCAGTTCGAATATGCACCGGAGGGCCACGAGGGCGAGCCCTACATGATCAATCTGGTCGATACCCCGGGCCACGCGGACTTCTCGGAGGATACCTACCGCGTGCTCACCGCGGTGGATGCGGCAGTCATGCTTATCGACGCCGCCAAGGGCCTCGAGCCTCAGACCCTCAAACTCTTCCGCGTGTGCAAGGCCCGCGGCCTGCCTATCATTACCGTCATCAATAAGTGGGACCGCGTGGGCCGCGAGCCCCTAGAGCTTGTCGACGAAATCGTCAACGAAATCCAACTGCAGCCCACCCCGCTGTACTGGCCGGTAGGCATTGCCGGTGACTTCCGCGGCCTGGCGCATATCAACGATGATGGCGAGGCCGATGAGTATATCCACTTCATCCGCACCGCCGGTGGTTCTACCATCGCCCCGGAGGAACACTTTGCTCCGGATGCCGCCGGGGAGAAGGAAGAAGAGGTGTGGGAGACCGCAGTCGAGGAAGCCGAGCTGCTTGCCGCCGATGGTGCCCTGCACGATCAGGAGCTTTTTGAACAGTGCGTGACCTCCCCACTCATCTTCGCTTCTGCGATGCTGAACTTTGGTGTGCACCAGATTTTGGACACCCTGTGCGCCATTGCCCCGGCTCCGCGCTCGCGCGACTCCGATCCGAAGGCAGTTGAGGCTGCCACCAGCGCCATTGATGAAGTCCGCGAGGTCAGCGATGACTTCTCTGGCGTCGTCTTTAAGGTCCAGGCAGGTATGGACCAAAAGCACCGCGATAATCTGGCCTTTATGCGCGTGGTATCCGGTGAATTCGAGCGCGGCATGCAGGTCAACCACGCCCAGTCCGGCCGCAGCTTTTCCACCAAGTACGCCCTGACTGTCTTTGGTCGCACGCGCGATACTGTGGACACCGCCTATCCGGGCGATATCGTAGGCTTGGTCAACGCCGGCTCGCTTGCCCCTGGTGACACCATCTATTCCGGCAAGAAGGTGCAATTCAAGCCCATGCCGCAGTTCGCGCCGGAGGCCTTCCGCATTCTGCGCGCGAAGTCGCTGGGCAAGTACAAGGCCTTCCGTAAGGGACTGGAGCAGCTGGCGGCCGAGGGCGTGGTCCAGATTCTCAAGAACGAGGCGCGTGGCGATGCTTCCCCGGTCATGGCGGCGGTCGGCCCCATGCAGTTCGAGGTCATGCAGGCCCGCATGGAGTTCGAATACAACGTGGAAACCGTCACCGAGCCTATTCCCTATTCCGTGGCTCGCCGCACCGATGCCGAATCCGCCCCAGAGCTCGGCCGTCAGCGTGGCGTGGAAATCTTTACCCGCCAAGATGGCGAGCTCATCGCGCTCTTTGGCGATAAGTGGAAGCTCGCCTTCATTGAGAAGGAACACCCAGAGCTCACTATGGAAACCCTCGTGGCGGATTAGAAACCACACAGGTCCACATAGCAGAGAAAAAGGCCGCTTCCCGTTCTGGGAAGCGGCCTTTTCCGTTGCGTGTTAAACCATCAACATCACAGGGACAACGGCAATCTTGACCACCTGCCCCACCACAATGGTGGCCGCATAACCGGTCATGATGCGCGAGTCGGAGCTCAGCCCCGTGGCGTAATTGACCACGGCCGGCTGAGCAAAGATGCCAGAAAGTCCGCCAGAGGTACGCGTTTCGGACTGACCCATGAAGCGATTCGCTACAGCGAATAGGACCGAAACCACCACGGTGACAATGGCGGCGAGGATCATGCACTTCAGACCCATCCAGGAGAAGGCGGTGGACAAGAATGCCTCGCCGGATGAGAGGCCCACAGACGCCAAGAAGATGACGAGGCCCCACTGCTGGAAGGCGGTATTAATGGAAGCCGGAACCTGCCATGGAATGCGGCGGGTGCGGTGCAGCGCACCGAGGATAAGACCGGTAATCAGCGGGCCGAGCGCGAAGCCCAGCTCGAAAGAAGCACCACCTGGCATCGGTACCACGACCTGGCCCAGCAGGTAACCCAAGAAGAGGCCACCACCCAAGGCCACCCAGTTCAGCTCGGAGTAGGACTTAATGGAGTCGCCGAAGTAATCCTGGATATCGCCCAAGCGGTCAAACTTCACGATGAGCTCGAGGATATCGCCGGAAGCCAGGTGAGTTTCATTATTGGCCAAGAATTCCTCATCGCCGCGCTGCACGCGCACGATACGACCGCCATAGCGGGAGAACAGGTTGAGCTCCTCAACGGTGCGGCCGGCAATATCTTGGTTAGAAATAGCCACGGTTTCGATGACCAGGCGCTTATCCACGAACGGAGTTTGCGGCTGGCGCTTGCCCAACATCTGGGTGAGTTCGCGGGCCTTGGCCTTGGTGACCATCACGCGCAGGATATCGCCCTTGTGCAATTCGGGGCGATCGCCGGCAACCCGGACCTTATTACCGCGGCGAATGGTAGCGATAACAAAGTGATCCTTGAACTGTTCTTCCAAATCATCGTAGTTCACGTCTTTGGTAACGCGAATGGTGCGGGAGCGGAAGATCTTGGAGGCAGAATTGTCCTTATCGTGCTTGGCGGGCCAATTCTGCTTGAGCAGGAATGCCACGACTAAAATGGCCACCGCCACACCCACGGGATAGCCCAGCGAGTAGCCCACGGCGGGTAGCTCTTCACCGGTTTGTTGCTGGGCAACTGCCAGCGACGGCGTCGAGGTCGTGGCGCCGGCAAATACACCAACGGAAGCCAAGGTATCCAGCCCCAGCATGCCACCAAAGAGGATGGCTGCGCCCGCGGCCACCACAATCGCAATGGTCGCCGTGAGCATGTGCTTCATCTGCTTGGAAAAGCCCTTGAAGAAGCGCTCACCGGCGGACAGGCCTTGCATATAAATAAAGAGTCCCAAGCCCAGCTCTTGCAGGGAGCTTAAGATGTCTTTATCTAGGTCAATAAACGAGCCGAAGGCCAAGCCCACAAACAGCGTGCCTGCCGCGCCAAAGCGCAGCGGACCGAAGGGGATCATGCCAAATAGCGTGCCGAGCAGCACTATGAAAAAGATGCTCAGCCATATATTTCCATCAAAAATTGCTAACACGCTGGAATAGTTTAGGCATTTTCCATCAAAGTGCCACGTGAAAAGCACTTTCCTCAAAGCCTGCAATCGGCATCACTACTGCTTAGACCCTTTTCGTCAGGGGCCACCCACCTCCAGCAGCGGCACATCTCACAGCTAACGCTCATAGTGAACTAATCGAGGAGGAATTCCTTCCACCGTGGCCACTCCGTGTAGGTCTGGGCTTTCCCTGCCTGATAGTTCGCCCGCAGCTTGTGTACGTTGCGTTCGGTGGAGGCCACCTGCATATCTTCCGGGAAAAATAAATACGCCTTTCCTTGGCGCTCCAACTCCAAAAGCCGATCTTTGGCTGCGTTATAGAGGGCGGGGCGGGCTATAAGGGCGTCGGCAATAGCGGGGTACCTGCGGAAGATGCGGCGGACGAAGGCTGGGCGCGCGACCTCCGGGCGCACATACCCGCGCGGCTTAGTACCAATAAACAGAAACTTCTCGTATCCGTCCTCTTCTGCTTGCGCAATAGTAATGCCACCGGAAGAGCCCAAAGCACCGTCCACGTACGGCGCGCCGTCGATAAAACGCATCGGCATAATCAGCGGCAGCGTGGAGGAAGCGCGCACGCGCGCGAAGAGATCTTCTGGGGTGTGGATGTCCTGGCGAGTCCAGTAAACAGACTCGCCGGTGTCGGCGCGCGCTGCAGCAAGCACCATATCGGCCGGATGCTCGCAGTAGGACTGCCAATCAAAGGGCAAATCCCTGTCTGCTGCGCGCTCATAGATGTACTCGGCATTGAAATACCCGGTGCCACGCACCAGCGAACCCACGCCACCGAAGCTAGGGTTTTTAGCAAAGTCCGTAAAAGACTCTTCGGCGCGGCGGGCATCGCGCGACAAGTAATTAACGGTGTGCGATGCCCCAGCAGAGACACCGCCTACCCAGCCAAAGTCAACGCCCTCTTCGATGAGTTTGACCATACAGGCGGCCGTATAGGAATTGCGCATGCCGCCGCCTTCAATAACGAGTGCGGTGTTACTGGCGTCAATCATGGTGCCCCATACTACGCTGGGCCCAATGAAGCGTATTTTCCGGCAATTGCTCGCGGACGAAGAAGGCACCTTCGATATCGAAACCGGCCAGCAGCCCCGCACCGGGTTCGCCTATAACCCCACCGGGAAGGTGCTCCTGCGGGTGACGGAGCCTACCCCAGCCGCGGTGAGCAAAGCCTTGGCCTTAGCCAAGGAACACGGCGCGCGGTATCTCGGCACATGGCGCCAGCCCGATGGTCCACTCGTCTTCCTCGCCACGGCCGTAACCCACGATGAGTCTGTGGCCCGCGAGCGCGTTGCCGCCACCGGGCAGCGTGCGTACTTCGACTTGGAGCGCTGCCGCACCATCACCGTGAGCGCTCACTAGACTGGGCTCCCATGGGATTAAAAGATGCACTTGCCCGGCTGACCGGCGCGCAGTCCCCGCACCTGGCCCGCCCAGACTCCGCGGCGCTCACCGCCCACATTGACCGGCTAGAAATCCACACCGCCGGGCCGCTTATCATCGTCGTGACTGACCAGCCCGGTGCCGAGGTACTGCGCGAGGTAGCCCGCGCCCACGAGTCAGCTACGCTGGTTTCCCCCACCACGACGGTGCATTTTCCCGCCTTAAAAAAGGAAGCCTTGCCCATCAAAGATCCCCGGCACGGCTGGGTCATTCCGCTAACGCCCGCGCTTGCCGACGCCCTCGTAGACAACCTCCCCTACCCCGGCGACTACGAGCTTTCCCCCGCCCTAGCCGTGGTGGTGGAATAGTTTCCTGAAAGGACTGCCATGCTGCTTGTGCCTTATGCTGGAAAGAAGCCGCGTATTCACCGCAGTGCGTGGATTGCACCCACTGCCACCATCATTGGCGATGTAGAAATCGGCCCGGATTCCTCCGTGTTTTATGGCAGTGTTCTGCGCGGCGACGTGGGCGCGATTCGCATTGGTGCTAGGTGCAATATTCAGGACAATTGCGTCTTCCACGTAGAAGAGGACACGCCGTGCGTACTAGAAGATGATGTCACGGTGGGACACATGGCGATGGTCCATGCCGCGCATGTGGAGGCCGGTTCCCTGGTGGGTATGTCCTCTTCGCTGCTCTCGCGCTGCACTATTGGAACCGGCTCGCTCATCGCGGCAGGCGCTGTGGTACTGGAAGGAACCACCATTGCGCCGCGGAGCCTTGCCGCCGGCGTGCCAGCCAAGGTGCGCCGCGAGCTCAGCCCAGAGGAATCGCAAGCCTTCATTCCGCATGCTGCCCGCTACGTGGACTGCGCGCGCAGCCAATCCGATTCGGCTTTGAGCCTGGATGAGGTCACCTTTGATTAAAGGGAAAGCACGCCCATGAGGATGAGGAAGACCGCCACGAGGTAGCCGCCAAAGAGCGCCACCTGGGTGCTATTGGCGCGCGCCGCGGCAAAAAGACGGCCGGCGGCCGATTTGGGATGGGCGCGCACCACCGCAATAAAAAGGCCACAGACAGTGGGCAGGGACAGGGCAAGGCTGGCGTACCACACCAAGCCGCCGTACTGAGCGGCCGGAGCAATATCTTCGGTAGCCAAGTGCATAAGCCCGTAATAAAACGGCACCGAGGTCAGCGATTGCACCACACCCATTACGAAGCCGATGAGTGCGGTAATCGGTGATGGCGTGCGCAGCGGCTCTAGCAGCCGATTGACTAAGGCATTGGGCTGGCCTTGAGAGCGCCACGCACCGAACCCCACCGCGATGCCGACTGCGACAAGTACCCAGCCAGCAATGGGTGAGCTCAAAATGGCCTCAATTTGGTCTTTGACTCCTAGCAACAAAAACATCACCACGGCCGCTGCGACGAGCACCCCGACCCAATCTCCTATTACCACCAATACAGCAATGCGCCGATACTTACCGCGGGGCAAAATGATGCCAATGGCCACGAGGATGCCAATGAGTAGCGCATTGACGGAATCCAAGAGGGCAAAACTAACGGCGTGGAGCATGCCGCACAGTCTACCGCCCCATACCGCCATCGCCGATACGTCCAAGGGCACAAACCGCATATGTCACGACCAGCTTCCTGCGGTCCACCGCACAGATCTTTGCACACATTCCGCAATTTTGCGTACACTATGCAATGTTTCGCACGGGGTGCAGATTTTTCCCCGCGGATTCCATATTCACTGTCACCCGCGCGCAGAGCATTGCACGCATACTGCACAAGAAAGCACATTTTTTATGTCTAAATTCCTCTACCGGCTAGGCAGCTGGTCCTACCGCAAGGTGTGGCCATTCCTCGCCTTTTGGCTCATGGTCTTGGTGGCCATGGCGGGACTTACCGCCGGCTTTGCCAAGTCCCCGAACCCTAATTTCTCCATGCCGGAGATGGATTCCACGATCACCCAAGACAAAATGATGGAGCGCTTCGGCCAAGATACCGATGCCATGAGTGCACCCGAAGGCACGGTGGTCATACAAGCACCGGAGGGCAAAGACCTCACCGATAAACAGGTAGCCGGCAAGGTAGATGACCTCCTTAGCGAGCTCAAAGACACTGGCGCGCTCAAGGCTCAGGACAAACTGGTCAGCCCGGTGATGGCTGCAGCCGGCATGGAAAAGCAAATGGGCGAAAAGATGAAGGCCCAGCATATGCCGGAGGAGCAGATTCAAAAGAACCTGCAGCAGCTCTCCCCGCTCAGCGAGGACAAAACTACCGGTACCGTCACTATTACCTTCAACGCCAACGAAGTCATGGACATCCCAGAAGAGGACATGACCAAGGTCACGGACGTCCTCAACAAGTACGACGAGGGCGAGCTCACCGTGAAGTACCAGGGCAACGCCTTTAGCTCCGCGGGCCAAGAGATGGGTGGCAGCGCCGAGATGATCGGTCTCATCGTCGCCGCAATCGTGCTGCTGATTACCTTCGGTTCCTTCGTAGCCGCTGGCATGCCGCTAATTTCCGCCATCATCGGCGTGGGCATCGGCATCCTCGGCGTACAGGTATCCACGGTCTTTACGGATACCGTCTCCGATATGACCCCGACGTTGGCTTCCATGATTGGCCTGGCCGTCGGTATCGATTACGCACTGTTTATTGTCAACCGCTTCCGCAACGAGCTCATCACCTCCTCTGGTCTCAACGATCTTTCGCCAAAGGAACTGGCCCAAGAGCTCAAGAAGATGGATAAGGCCACCCGTGCCCACGCCATGGGCATGGCGCTGGGCACCGCGGGCGGTTCGGTTGTCTTCGCCGGCACCACCGTGGTCATCGCCTTGGCCGCGCTGACCATTATCGGCATCCCGTTCCTGGGCACCATGGCCATCGCTGCCGCGGCAACAGTGATCATCGCCGTATTGGTTGCTAATACCTTCATTCCCGCCCTGCTGGGACTTTTGGGTACCAAGATCTTCGCCGGCCGTGTGCCTGGCCCCAAGGTTCCAGACCCAGAGGACGAAAAGCCCACCATGGGCCTGCGCTGGGTACGCCGCGTGCGTGCCCAGCCGTGGCTGCACCTTATCGCGGGCGTCGTCTTGCTGGGCATCCTGGCCGTACCATTTGCCCAGCTGCGCCTGGCCATGCCTACCGATGGCACCGCAAAGCCCGGCACCCCGCAGCGTGAGGCTTATGAAATCACGGCAGACGCCTTTGGTCCTGGCCGCAATGCCCCGATGATCGCCTTCGTTGATGTGGCCGACGTTCCCGAGCAGGACCGCATGCCGGCCTTCCAAGACCTCCTGCAGGAGATCAACGGCAATGACGGCGTGGAAAACGCCCAGATCGTGCAGACCACTGACAACGGTGATGCTGCGCAGATCATGATTACGCCCACCACCGGCGCGACCGACGAAGAGACCACGGAAACCCTTAACCACCTGCGCGATTACCAGGGTGAGTTTGAAAAGACCGGCGGTTCCTACGGCATTACCGGTATCACCCCGATCTTCGATGACATTTCTGAGCGCCTCAATAACGTGCTCATCCCATACGTAGCCATCGTGCTGGGACTGGCCTTCATCGTCTTGATGCTGGTCTTCCGCTCCATCTGGGTACCGCTCATCGCCGCAGCCGGCTTCGCTTTGTCGATGGCCGCAACCTTCGGCATCACCGTAGCCATTTGGCAAGAAGGCATGTTCGGCATCGTCGATGACCCACAGCCGCTGCTTTCCTTCCTGCCCATCATGCTCATCGGCCTGACCTTCGGCCTGGCTATGGACTACCAGGTCTTCTTGGTCACCCGCATGCGCGAGGGCTTTGTCAATGGCAAGACGGCTGGCAACGCTACCTCCAATGGCTTTAAGCACGGCGCCCGCGTGGTCACGGCGGCGGCCCTTATTATGATTTCTGTCTTTGCCGCCTTCATCTTGATGGACGAGCCATTCATCAAGACCATGGGCTTTGCCTTGGCTGCGGGCGTGCTTATCGATGCCTTCGTGGTCCGCATGATGATCATCCCCGCTACCATGTTTGTACTGGATAAGAAGGCATGGTGGTTCCCGCGCTGGTTGGATAAGATCACGCCAAACATGGACATCGAAGGGGAGGCCTTGCACTCTGAGCGCGAGGAACTCCTGCGCGCACAACGAGAGAAGGTAGGCGAGACCCACCGTGGCTAGTCTGCGCGAAGAAAAGAAGCGGGCTACGCGTTAGGCCATGGCCGATGCGGCAGCGCGCCTCGTCCTCGACGGTGGCGCCGAAGCCGCCACGATCTCCGGCATCACCACGGCCGTCGGGGTCTCCCCGCGCACCTTTCACAACTACTTATCCTCCGTGGCAGATGCGCTACTGTCCTTTAGCACCGATGTGCTTGCCAAGTTTTCCAAGGAAGTACCCACTGTCTTTCCTAATTCATCCATTTCTGAATTCCTCGAACAGGTAACGCTCGATGCCACCGAAAACGAGGGCAAAGAGCTACATTCTTTTACCTCTCTTTTCACCATTGGCGAGGCTTTAGAAAACTTGAGCCATACCTCGAAAAAGCGCCAACAATTCCAAGTCGTAGCTGACCAAGTTTTGGAAGCTTTCCACCAACGCGTCCCGGATAAGTCGCGCTTTGAGATCGCGGTCATTCTCCAAGCGTGTGCGGGTGCCAGTGCGATGAGCATGAAAGAAATCCACCGCCGCTCCCAGGCCGGAGCATCACTGGACGCTCACACAAAGCATGGGATAGTTCGCACAGCCTTTGCCACCGTGCGCGCCATCGACTAGCTAGCCTAATGGGCGCTTTAATCCGTATGCTCGGCAATAGTTATGGATAAGAAAGCCCCTATATCGAGCACCGCGCAAAGCGCCCGCTTCATTCAAGCGGGCGTTAATGCCGCATTTCAAGACCGCATCGGGGAGGCGACCGACGTGGAATTTAATTTCCTCGGCCCCTCCACTGACGATAAAGGCAACTTTGTCACCGATCAGCTAGTGGAGGCGAGGATAAGTTCCGCGCGGCACGTTTCTGATTTCCGTGGCGTGCGTCTCGCCGTCATCGCCGCAGGCACCTGGCACTGGACTACCGCTGCTACCGCGCACTATGGTGACCTTCCACAGTCGGGCCCGGACACCGCAGACGTCGACCGAATGGTTGCTTATGCCTCCCTTATCGTAGGCAACATGCCGGTGCTGCGCGCCCAGCAGGGCAAGCACGTGGCCATCGTTGCGGTAGATTTCCATCCCTACCTGGACTTTCGCCAGACCTTGCTGCGCGGTCTCCAACACAGCAGCGCGGAAGCGGACGAGAAGGGGCCGGCCCTCGCACTTGCCCGCTACCTAGACATGGAGTCCACCGCGGAAGAGTCCTACCTGCATTTTTCTGATGGCACCACGGTGCGTTTTGAGCAGTCAAGCCCCGGGGTGCACAAGATTTCCAGCATCACCCCGGGCTTGGCGGCCGCGCGCGTCTTGGAAGACGCCTTTTACTTAAGCACCGAAAGCCAGATGTTTTTCCAAGGCAACTTCCCAGATGCCACGGTAGAACTCGATGTGGATAAGGCCACTGCCACGGTGTCCTACAGCGGCGGGCAGATGACGGCCAATGCGGTGCTTATCGCGACCATTTCGGACGAAGAATTCACGTGGGCCTGGGCGGATCCGAAGCTCAAGGACACCGCCGCGGCGCGGTTGGCGGGTAACCTAGCGCGCTTTGGCATAGACGAGGCCGTGCCCGAATTGGTGCGCCCGCACCTTCCCCTTCCGCTGGCGCGTGGACACCAGCTGCCGCACCTAGCTTTGCCCATTTTGGGGATCTGGACGCTGGCGGGCACTACGCTTGCCGACGCCCGCGTGGGCCTCGTCCTGCTCGACGCCCCACAGCTACACCTCCCGGAGCCGACTCCGGCAGCCCCCGAAGCGACGCTGTCGGTGCCCCCTCCCTCATGGATCAACGCCGATCGCGCCCGCGCCGCCTATGGATCATTTCGCGGGGTGGAGGTGTAAGGCGCTGCGGAGGGCGCCCACGTCGACGTCGGCAAGCGCGGCAGGCTCAAATGCCGCATCGTTGGTTTTATCCACCAAGACCGCTCGCACGCCCTCGGCAAAGTCCCCACGGCGGTACATATAAGCACCCAGGTTGGTCTCCATATCTAGCGCTTCGCGGATGCTGCTGCACTCCTGCTCGGCGCGAAATAGCTCCATGGCCGCCACGATGGAGGTAGGGCACGCCTGCGCGGTCAGCTTTTCTACCAGTTTTTTCAGTTCTGGGTACTGTTCCAAGGCCGCGGAAATGTCTTGCCAGGTGTTGTGGGCAAAGGCGTCCTCGATGGCGTCGATAAACTCGGCCAGGGGAACCTCGCCGCTAGGTGCGGTGGCGTGCTGGGACAGCGCCGTGGCTAGTCCATTCTCGATAACCGCGTTAGCAAAGACCTCGCCGTCCGCCACATAGTGGGTGGCCAGCCCGCTCCACAGGAGATCTGCAGCATGCATGCGGTAGCCGGTAATCCCCCAGAACTTCGCCAACTCGGCCGAGGCCTTCCCACGCGTTCCCACCGCGCGCTGGGCAGCATAGGCCATGCCTACGTCGGTGACGTAGCCGATATTCATCTCTGGCATAGAAGCAAAGGTCTTATCCGTAACTACTCGATAGGATCCATGGGCGGAGATACCTAGGCCACCTCCCATAGCGATGCCATCGATGAGCGCCACGATGGGCTTGGGATATTCCGCGATATCACCGTTCAACGTGTATTCGGTGGCGAAGAAGGCATCGACCTCATCCACCTTGCCCTCCTTGACCCCTTCGCGGGCGTAGCGAACGTCGCCGCCGGCGCAATATGCCTTGGGGCTAGTCGAGGTAAACAGCACCTGTTCCACCTCATCGTTGTCGCGCCACTGCGCCAGCGACTCCGCAATGAGGTGGATCATTTCCGGGGTGAGAGAATTGAGAGCCTTGGGGCGGTTGAGCTCAATGACTCCGGTATGGTTACGGATTGAGGAAACGATAGGTGCAGTATTAGTCATAGCCCCTAGTGTGACACAGAACGCATACACCTATCCACCATCAGCCAATTCACAGATAGGTTCGGAATTTTGCTCCCACAGCTCATCGCCCTGGATATGGACGGCACCCTACTGGACGGCAACGGGCAGCTTCCACCAGATTTCGCCGCGATCAGCACCCGTGCCCACCAGCTCGGCGTGACCCTTGTACCCGCCTCGGGCCGCCAGCTCGCCACCCTGCAAGAGATGTTTCCGCACGAGGACACCTTTATCGCAGAAAATGGCTCCGTGGTTGTTCATGATAATCGCGTCATCAGCGCCACTACCCTGCCCGGCACAGCCGTGCGTACCGCCATGGCCGCACTCCAGTCTGTCGAAACCCCGCATACCGTAGTGCTGTGCACGCCGGATACCGCCTATGTACACCAGGACGCCGACGAGCAGGCCCGCGCTGAGATTGCCAAGTACTACAGGTCAGTGGAATGGGTAGATGACCTCGATGCGCTACTGGATGCGGACATCATCAAAATCGCCGCTTACTGCGCCGACGGCAGCGAAGAGCACCTACACCAGCCCCTTCTTGCGGCTGTACCGGAACACAATATCGCCATCTCTGGCGCCGTATGGCTCGATGTCATGTCCGCTGGCGTCAACAAGGGCGTAGCGCTACAGACCATGGCCGAGCTCCTCTCGGTTCCCATACCTCGTACCGCCGCTTTCGGTGATTTCCTCAATGACTACGAGCTCCTCCGCGAGGCAGGCACCGCGATCGCAATGGAAAATGCGCACCCAAAGTTGAAGGAAATCGCCGATCACATTGCCCCACCCAATACCGAATATGGGGTCATGACAGTTCTGCGTCAGCTTTTTGACAGCGAAGAGTCTTAGACTCGAATTTTCGCCTCCGCCCCGCGCGCCGCACCGTTACGCCCCCGCATGGGAAGAAGTGCTGGTGCGCAGGCTAAAATAGTCCGCTTAGAAAATATACGTAGTGCTTTGGGAGTTTTTGTGAAGCAAATTTTGCGCTCACTGCTGGGGAAGAAGAAACCTGGGCGTTCGAACGAACCACGCACACCGGTCTATCAGCCAGTACAGCCCAAAGCTGGCTCTACCAGTGCGCCCCAAACCCCTAATAAAAAGGATTCTGCGCCCCAGAAATCGGCCAACACCGAATCCACCACGGGTGCACAATCCACCGAGCCGAAGGGCAAGCCCCAGGACCGTACCGCTAAGGACGGCGAGTCTAAGAACCAGGCTAAGCAGGCACCCGCGCGCAAGCCCACTCCGACGAAGCCTGCACAGGCTTCCGAATCCAAGTCTGCTGCTGCGAAACCGAAAGATGCAAAGCCTGCCGCCAAGCCCGCGGCTAAGGACACCACTCGCCCCAGCACCGAAAAACCACAGGCAAGCAAGGCCACTTCCGCAAAACCGCAGCAGCCTAAGTCCACCTCGCCATCGCCTGCAGCCCAAAAATCTGCTGCCAAGCCATCCACGGCACAAGAAACCGAGGCAGAATCCTCCCCCAAAGCAGCTGTTAAAAAGCAACAAGACTCGCCCGCTCAGGACAAGAAGCCACAGCGCAAAGCGCACGAACCGGTTCAACGACCTCGCCGCGGCGCAAGCTTCAGCACCACCCCCTCTAAGAACTCCCCAAAGACCCCTTCTGCCCGCAGTACTTCCACGAAGCCGGCCGCGAAGCCTGTCACCCAACCTTCTCAGAAAGGCGCGGTAAAGCCCGCACAGCAGGCTCGCCCCAGCGCCCAGAAACCGAAGCAGGCACCCAAGCCATCCTCTTCTTCCAGCGCGAAGAAGGCTTCCCCGCAACCGGCAAAGCCGCAGAAATCCCAGCCGGCTAATTCCAAGCCAGCCACGGACCAGCAGCCAACGCAGAAGCCACGCTCCCCCAAGCAGGTCCCGGCAAACTCGGCAAAACAGCAACCACAGCCGCAACCAACGCCGATGAAGAGTGCGCAGCCGTCGAAGCCCTCGCAACCGTCCAAGGGCCAAGGATCAGCGCGTACTCCCGGCGCCGCAAAGCAAAAGGCTGCTCCACCGGCCTCGGCCCCTAGCGCTCCAGCGCCAAAAAAGGGCACCGCTACCCCCAAGCCGAAGGTAGCTGCGCCAAAGACTGCATCTGATCCTTCTCAGCAGAAAGCTGGGGCGGCGCAAAACCAGACTGCCCACAAAGGAAACAAGGTAGTCCAGCCGAAATCGCAGCAAGGCGCACCCTCTAAGGGCAACCTGCCCACGCAACAGGCGAAAAAGCAACAGCCGCAGCCGAAGGCAAAGGAGACGACGCCTCAAGACAACGCCAAGAAGGTAACCAAGCGCCGCCCGCAGGTTAAGCCCTCCGATATCAGTCGCGGATTGGCTCGCAAATCGCAGCAGGTGGGCACTCCTACCCCAGCTCAGCAAAAGCCGTCGCGAGCTGCCCAAAAGCCCAAGGCAAAGCAACAGCTTGATTCGCCCCAGCCGAAGAAAGCCGAACCTCAAGCCGCTCCGAAGATGGCGCCTGCAAAGGCCGACAAGTCCGCTGTGACAGGCGCTGCAGCAGCTGGAGTGGGTACGGCCGCTGCCGCCGCTGAGAAAAAGCGAGAGAAGGCACAGCCGTCGAAGAAGCAACATCCAGCGCTTGAAAAGCCACAGGCAAAGGCGGCACCGCGCCAGTCACAACAAGCTGCGCAGAAGCCAGCATCACAGCAGGCCTCGGCCACGCAGGTAGATACTAAATCTAAGTATCCGCTACAAAAGCAGGCCAAGGATCCTGAAGCACTGGCTACGCCGCCTGAGAGCATGGTCGTTAAAAAGAAGCGCCACGCCCGCCTGCGCCAGGTCAAGGGGCTGGATGGACTGCGCGGACTCGCAGTTATTGCCGTAGTGTTGTACCACTTCTTCCCTTCCCTTCTTCCCGGTGGTTACTTGGGCGTTGACCTCTTCTTCGTCCTCTCCGGATTCCTCATCACCTCGTTGCTGGTGCGCGAATTCCGTACCTCCGGCACAATCAGTTTGAAGGACTTCTGGGTGCGTCGATTCCGGCGCATCCTCCCAGCCGCAGTATCCGTCCTAGTCATGTGTACCGCTTTGGTGGCATGGATAGGCGGGGACCTAGCGGTCGGCTTGCGCCAGCAGTTCTTAGGCACCCTATTCTTTGTCAATAACTGGACGCAGATCGCCACCTCCCAGTCCTACTTTGCGGACAATGAGATTCAGGTCTTTGCCCACTATTGGTCGTTGGCTGTGGAGGAGCAGTTCTATGTCATCTGGCCACTTCTTATCACTGGCGTTTTCCTGATTTCTCGCCGCAAGCCGCGCCGGCTTCCCATCCTCGTAGCCACAGTCTTAGCTATCGGTTCCGCCGTGGCCATGGCACTCATTTACGTGCCGGGTGAAGACCCGACGCGCGTCTACTACGGCACTGATACCCATGCTTTTGGCCTGCTCACTGGCGCCGTGCTGTCTTTGCTAATGACCTCCACCAAGTCCGACCCACAGGCGGACTCGTGGGCAGCGGCAGGCAAAGCCGAATCGCGCATCGCCGGAATCATTGGCACTTTGGCGCTCATCGGCTACGGTGCCCAGCTATTCCTCATGCCGGATGACGCGGAGATCACCTACCGGGGTGGGCTCTTCCTCACTAGCGTGCTTGGTGTCCTGATGGTGTGGGGCGTGGTTCGCGAATACGGCCCGATGACCCCGCTCTTTAGGACCAAGGTCATGCGCTGGTTTGGCCAGCGATCCTTCTCGCTGTATCTCTGGCACTGGCCGGTCATCATGATGCTCAAGGCGCTTTTCGAGGGCAACCAGAACTCCGATAAATCGTGGATCCTAGGCCTTGTAGCCGTGCCGATTTCGCTGCTTCTGTCCGAGATTTCCTATCAGTTCATTGAGAATCCCTTCCGCCGCGGCGGCTATAAGAAGACGTGGAAGACCTACTGGTCCTCCCGTCCAGGGTTTAGCGAATTGCGCGATGGCTTTGGCAAGACCATGTGGCCGGTAGTCCCATTCCTGGTCATTGCCTCTGTAGCCGGCGTAGTCTACGGCGTTGTTAATTCCAGCGATAAGACCGAGTTGGAGCAGCAGCTAGAGCAGCTCCAGCAGCAGAACCAGAGCAGCAACAATGCCCCGGCGCAGCCGAATGATGCTGCCCCACAGCCGCCTGCTGAGGACAACGACAATAAGGCTGCCGCGAAGGATAAGAAGACCCGCCCGATGCCGCAGGGCAAAGACATCACCGCTGTCGGCGACTCAGTGATGCTGGCTTCTAGCGGCGCCCTCAAGCAACTCTTCCCGCAGATTTACGTCGATGCAGATGTATCCCGCCACTACACTGCGGGAATTCAGGTTCTGCAGCAGCTCAAGGATTCCGGCCAGCTGCGCGATACCGTCTTCCTCGGGTTTGGCACTAACGGTCCTGCCTTCCCGGACCAGATCAAGGAAGCGCTAGATATCATCGGCGAAGACCACACCGTTGTCATGGCTGTTCCCTATGGTGACCGCGAATGGATGGCCCAATCCCAACAGGATGTCCTCGACGCAGCCAAGGAATACGACAACGTATATATTGCTGACTGGTGCGGACATGCACAGAGCAACCCGGAGATCCTCTACTCCGATGGCGTCCATCCGATGCCGGAACACACCGGCGAGTACTCGGATGCCTTCTACGATGCTCTAAAGCAGTATTCAACTGGCGACAAGACTGTGTCCTCTCAGTGCGCGCCGCAGTAAAGCACAGGCTGGCGCGGGGCGGGGCGTCGGAAAGCGGCTAGCTCCCTCCCCTCCCGCCCCTTCGCGCTCACCGGAAGGTGTGCTCCGCTAGCAGCAGCATCCGCTGTGAGCGCGAAGGGCGCTGGTGCACCTAAGCATAGAAAAAGCTCGCCCTCTACATCGCGGTAGAGGGCGAGCTTTATTCGTTGGGATTAATCGACGGAGAATTCGCCCATCTTGTCCCAACCGGTGCGGCCTTCGATGTGAACATTAATGATGTCTGGGGTTTCCACGAGGTACTTCGGGAATTCCTCGCAGGAGCGCTGGAAGTGCTCGCTCTGGACGTGCTCTACGTCCTTACCGTCTGCGTAAGACTCCAGCAGCAAGAAGCGCTGGCGATCTTCTGGATCGCGGAACCACTTGAAGTCGATGCAGCCCGGCTCTGCATTGCAGGCCTCGGTGTACCAATTGATTTCATCGAGGAAGGTCTCTGCGTATTCGGGCTTGACGTGGAACTGTACGTTGATCAAAATCATGCCCCGATTCTACCGGCACCGTGCAGCTTCTTCATCGTCACAGTTGGAGACCACGAATGCGGTGAAATCGGGGCTAGTGGAATGCGGTTTAGTTAAGGAAGAACTCCGCAACGTAGATGTAGGTTCCGTCATAAGCAGTTGCTACGCCAAAGCCGTGTGGGGAACCAGCATTGACTGGAACATCGCGGTTGAACCAGTTCAGGCGGTCTTGTGCCTGCTGCTCGGTGAGGCGGTGAACAGAACCCTGTCCTTCATCCTTGTGGTTCAGGCCGTGGGCTACCCCGCCCTTGTAGTCGAGCTTGCCGGCGGCCCCCTGGTTGGCCCATTCCTGGGCGATGGCGGTGGCGTGAGTGTCCTTGCGGTGCCCAGCCTTCTCGAGGTGGGCGGTGGTGGCGGCCCCCAACTCACCAGCGACCTTGGGCGCGTGGCCCGCCGGCTTGGCCAGGAATTCTGGCAGCGAGATATCGTACTTCTCGGCCAGCTCATAGGCCTGCGGTGGCAAGGTGAGGCGGAAATCCTGCACAGCGGCGAAAGGATCAGAAGAAAGCTGCTGAACCTTCGAAGAAGCCTGCTGAATCTGCGGCGGCAAGGCCGGCTGCGCAGAGGCCACGTTGGAAGTAGCAGTAATGACAAGAGCGGTGGACAGGGCGGCTACGGTTGCACGGTGAGAAAGCTTCATGCCCTCCACCGTGCCATAAGTGGCCGGCAGTCTGGAAGGAGTTTCCAGGCTGCGCAGGTGATTCGATACAACTTTGTTATGGTCCCTGTGTTCTTGAGGAAATCCGGATGGTGGGACAATATCCTCACCGCGCATTTTTGGAGTACTGCGAAAGGTTCTTGACTGTTGCTGGACGTATTGACCGGGTTTGCGATTATTTTCGTAGTCATCGGCGTCGGGTTTGTGCTGGCCCACAGGGGTGTTATTGGCAAGGGCGAGGCGCGCTTGCAATTCAATCGCACAGCCTTCTGGGCGGCCACGCCGGCACTCATCTTTTCCAGCGTGGCTACATCCGATACCTCCGCGTTTGCGTCCCCAGTGGTGGCCGTCATTGCCGCTGCGTCCGTCGCCACCATGCTGTTGTATTGGCTGTGCAGCCGGCTACTTTTTCCACGCAGCGGCGCCGAAACCATGGCGGGTGCCGCTGCGGCGAGCTACTACAACTCGGTCAATATTGGCTTGCCCATTGCCACCTATGTCATTGGTGATGCCACCTTCGTCATCCCGGCATTGGTTCTCCAGATGGCGGTGCTCTCCCCGTTTATTATTGCAGGGCTCAATGCGCAGGGTACGAGCCTGCGTTCGATATGGGGCTCCGTACTCGCAGGGATTACCGCACCGGTGGTGTTAGCTGCGGTGGCGGGATTTATTGTCTCCGCGGCGCAGTGGCAGGTACCGGATGTGGTGATGAAGCCGCTGGAGATATTGGGTGGTGCCTCTATTCCTATGATCCTGATGAGCTTTGGTGCCTCGTTAAAGGGCGACGGGCTATTGGAGGAGGACCGTCTGCCCACCCTAACCGCGACGGTATTGAAGTTGGTGGGCATGCCCGCTGTCGCGCTGGCCGTGGGCGCAGCACTGGGCCTAGACGGCGCGGAGCTATATGCGGCATTGATTTTGGCTGCCTTGCCTACGGCACAGAATGTGTATAACTATGCCGCTACCTATGAGGTGGGAGAAACCGTGGCCCGGGATACGGTCTTTCTCACTACCTTCCTGTCGCTTCCTGCGATGCTGGCCATCGCAGCCTTGTTTGGCTAAAGCGCACTTAGTATATGCCGACGTCGAGCGCGGCAAATTCGCGCTGCAGCGCATCGGGGTCAATGCCTCCCGCCACGTCTGGACCAGCGATGGCGGCGAAGCCGTCGAGCACCGATGCCCCGTAGTTATGACCGTGCCCATCGGGTACGTCCTTTGCGCCGGGCAAATCGGCGGCTACTTGGAGGGAGGAGATGATGGGCATCCACTGCATCACGCGCTCGGCAGAATACGGTGTTCGCTCGCGCATCCAATCGGGCTCTTTAAAGGCCATCTGTGGTGACCACCAGGCCACTGGGTCCGAGGGGTGTTGGATATAGAGCATGCGGGTGCGTCCCCACTCCTCTTCTGGCACCGTGCCCCATTGGCGCACCTGCGCGTCATCATTGGCAAAGCGCACGACGAGGCCGCCGGCGTATTCGGGAGTTATCTCAGAGGAGCCAGGGTCGCGGCGCTCCACAAACTGGGTGCGCAAGCGATTAAAGTGCGGCGGCCCCGTCAATAGGATGCCGTCGACGGAATTGGCGATATCGCGCACTCCGGAAAAGGCCGCTTCAATGCCCGTGGTGCCCAAGGATTCACCGTAGAGGTAGAGCTTTGGTCGCTTATCCTCCGGCAGCTCGTTCCACCAGTCCACGATAGGGTTGATGAACTCCTCCCCGGCGCGTTCTACTTGGCCGCCGCCGGACAGGAAATGCAGGGCTGAGGGCATGGCAGAGTATTGAGCGGCCGCGATGGCGGTGTCGCCGCCGTAGAGCAGCTCGAAGGCTTGGGCGGAATAGGACGACACCCACCCCGTTCCGGTGGTCATAATGAGAAGCAGCGCCTTGCGGTCTTGGGCGTGGGTGCGCTCGAGTTCCGCGATAAGCAGCTGCGCTCGCTCCTCATTGGAGGCGCGATTGCCTAGGCCGGCATAGGCGCGAATGGGTTCTTTAGCGGGCTTTCCGGTAACCTCTTCCAATTCCGCGCGGTGCGCACCGGAGGAGAGGAAACGCGAGCCCTGCAATCCCACCCCATTCCAGTCCACGCGGGAGTCTGGGGAGCCACTGCGCTCAACAAACGTGGGACGCTGCGCTGCGGGATCGGGTTCGGCATTTTGGGCGGTAAAGATCCTCTCCCCCACGCCCACAATGGCGCCGGGAATGAGGTTTTCCACGGTATACGTGCCCACTAGGGCCACGATGATTACCGCGCCCACAACGCGGTAAGCGGCGCGGAACCGCTGGGGAAAGTGGCTGGAAAGCCAACGCACACAAAAGCGCAGCACGCGCAGGATGAAAAGGAAGGCGGTAAATACCGCAAGTGCCAACGGAACCACCAGCACATAGCTGGCAATGGTGGGTGCCGGTGCGGACAGGGTGTCTGCGAGTTGGCGTTGCCACCGCACGGCAAAGACCGCAAAGCCTATCATCCACACCACAAAAGCGGCGGTGGCAATGCGGGAAACGAGGCGGTAGCGCCGAGCTGGCCACGTGGTGGCATCAAGCCAGGAATGCCGGGGCGCCACATAGCGCACCACCAGTCGGTACCACACGAGCTTGAGGGCGATGCCCAGCGCATAACCGAGCCCTGCGGCGATGCCGGAGACGAGTCCTTGGTAGAGCCAATCGCGCGGCAGGATGGATGGGGTAAGCCCCAGGGTAAATAGTGCTGCGGCGCCGATAATGCCCCACAGGTCGAGGTGGCTGACGATATCAGCGATGCGGGCTTCTACCCCTCGAGCTTCTCCCCCAACTCCAGCCATTCCATCTCCAGTTCTTCGTAGGCGCTGCGGTTTTCCTTTAGTTCTCCGTCCAATTCGGTCAAGGCCTGGGTATCAACCTTTTCCGCGGCGGTGGCCATCTTCTCATTAATCTGCGCGGCCGCCTGTTCTAGCTTGTGCATCTTGCGCTCGAGGGCGTTCATCTTCTTGGTGATTTCGCGCTCTTGCTGGGACGAGAGCTTCTTTTCGGATTTCGGTGCAGCATTGTCTGCCTTCTTTTCTCCCAGGTTGAGCACGCCGGAGCTCTGCTGGGCCTCAAGTGCGGCGCGCTTGCGCAGGTACTCGTCGATGCCACCGGGAAGGTTGGTAAGCTTGCCATCGCCAAAGAGCGCGTAGGTGTTATCCGCGATGCGCTCAATGAGGTAGCGATCGTGCGAAATGACCACCAGGGTGCCTGGCCAGGAGTCCAAGAGGGACTCCAGTTCCTGCAGGGTATCGATATCGAGATCGTTGGTGGGCTCGTCCAGCAGCAACACATTGGGCTCGGCCATCAGTACGCGGGTCAGCTGCAAGCGGCGGCGCTCGCCACCAGAGAGGTCGCCTACCGGAGTGCGCTGACGCTTGGCGGAAAAGCCCAGGCGCTCGGCCAGCTGGGAGGCGGAAAGCTCCTTTTTGCCGAGTTGGACGTAGGTGGCGACGTCCTCGACGGCGTCGATAAGCCGGCGCTGCGGATCTAGGTCATCGAGTTCCTGGCGCAGCCAACCGAGGCGCACGGTTTGGCCCTCGATGCGTTTGCCGGCCGCCAGCTCGTACTCGCCGGCCAGGGTGCGAAGCAGGGTGGTTTTGCCGGAGCCATTAACGCCCACCAAGCCGATGCGCTCGCCGGGGGCTAGGCGCCAGGTGAGGTGATCCACCAGGGTGCGGCCGTCCGGGGACTGCACGGTGGCATCCTCTAACTCGATAACTACGCGGCCTTGGCGCTGCTTGGAAAAGGCCATGAGCTCAACCTTATTGCGCGGCTCCGGCACGTCAGAGATCAACGCCTCGGCGGCCTCGATGCGGTAGCGCGGCTTAGAGGTACGCGCCGGTGCGCCGCGGCGCAACCAGGCCAGCTCCTTGCGGGCGAGGTTCTTGCGGCGCTGTTCCATGGCATCGGCTTGGCGGGCGCGCTCGGCGCGGGCAAAGGTCCAGTCGTTGTAGCCACCCTCGTAGGTATCGACCACGCCATCGTGCACCTCCCAGGTCCACGTGGCTACGGTATCGAGGAACCAGCGATCGTGAGTAACCACGACCACGGCTAGATTGCGCTTGAGCAGGTGGTCCGCGAGCCACTGCACGCCTTCCACGTCGAGGTGGTTGGTCGGCTCATCGAGTACCACTAGGTCCAAATCCTGCACCAGCGCGGCGGCCAGGTTCACGCGGCGGCGCTCGCCTCCGGAGAGCGAGCCCACCGGAGTATCTAGCCCAAGATCTACAATGCCCAGCCCGCCCAAGACATCGCGCACCTTGGCATTGGAGGCCCACTCATAGGTTTCCAATTCCAGGGGCTCAATAATCACTTGGGCGATGGTGAGCTCATCGGGCAGGTCAAAGCGTTGGGTGACCACAGCCATGCGCAAATCAGAGGTATGGGATACGCGGCCGGCGTCGGGCGGCTCGATGCCGGTGAGCACCTCCAGCAGGGTGGTTTTGCCACCACCATTAACGCCGACGATGCCAATGCGGTCGCCGCTTTGCACACCTAGGGATACCCCGTCTAGGAGGGTTTTTAATCCATAAGTTTTGCTGACTTGCTCGAGGTTAATCAGGTTTGCCATAACGAGTGTCCATCTTAATACCTCCCTGCACCTACCCCCGCATTTCTTCAGACTATTGCGATTGATTTTCACGTCCAATAGTGTGCCTATGTATGAAGCGTTACACACTTTCCCTCTGCGCGGTGCTCTCTGCCACGGCAGTAGCCATCGCCTCCTGTTCCGCCCCCACCGAAGAGGAAAAGGATTCCCTGCACTCCCACGACCACGCGCACAGCGAGGAGGACCACGCCCACGAACACAACCATGAGCATGACCACGAGCACGGCCATGACCACGCCGGGCACTCACACGAAGGCTTCGAAGCCGAAGAGGGACAGACCGAGGTAGCCCAGCTGCCCACCCGTATCGTTATCTCCCATGCAGACGGCTTGAGCGCTTATGACGCCAAAACGGGCAAAGTAATCGGCGAGGACAAGATGAATGCCTTCCTTCGTCTCAACGATGCCGGCGATAATCGCCACGTCATGGTCACTAAGGGCGATAGCTTCCTCACCTACGACACAGGCCGCATTACCAAGGGCCACGGCGATCACAACCACTACTACACCGCAGGGCCCTCGCTTGGCGACGCCCCTATCAAGGCCCCGCACGTCGGCCACGTGGTCCACCACGACGGCTTTACCGCACTGTTTTCAGATGGCGATGGCGTAGCACGGATTTACAAGACCGAAGACATTGGCAAAGATGATGCCCAGCCGGTCAATACCGTAGATACGGGGGCTGCACACCACGGCGTGGCCGTACCACTGAAGGATGGCTCGGTAGTTATCACCAAGGGAACCGAGGACGAGCGCCACACCATCCAGCATCTGGATAAGGAGGGCAAGGTCCTTACTGAAACCACCAAGTGCCCTGGCGTGCACGGCGAGGCCACCGCTGGAAACGGCAATATTTTCTTCGGTTGCGAGGACGGCCCTGTAGTCTTCGATGGCACAAAGTTCCACAAGGTGGACGCCTCCGCCTATGCCGGAGCAGGCGGATACCAGCGCTCCGGCAATGCTGCCGGTTCGGAGGAATCCGATGTCATTCTGGCCGATAATAAGACCGACAAGGATGCAGAGCTCGAACGCCCCACCTCCGTGGCCCTGGTGGATACCAAAGACTTTTCCGCCAAGAAGGTTGATCTCGATGCTTCCTACTGGTTCCGCTCTCTGGCCCGCGGCCCGCTGGGCGAGGCGCTGGTGCTCACCACCGACGGCAAGCTCAACATCATCGACCCAGATTCCGGCGAAATCACTTCGCAGATCGATGCCATTTCCAGGTGGAAAGAAAATAAGGAGTGGCAGCAGCCGGGCCCCATCCTGCAAGCTGCCGATGGCTACGCCTTTATTACCGACGCCCAGAAGAAGCAGCTCGTGGTCATCGACCTCCTCCAAGAAAAGGAAGTTAACCGCTTCGACCTCGACATCGAGCCCACCGAGATGACGGTGCTCTAGCTACAGCACCACGGCGCCACTAGCGGGACCATGGGTAGCCACACCCTTGGTGCCGGGAATTTCCACCGTCACTTGGGAGACCACTTCCCTAGCTTCTTCTGCCCCAGCACAGAGGAAGGCACAGGTCGGACCGCTGCCGGAGACGATGCCCGCAAGCGCCCCAGCGGCCACACCCGCCTCCAGTGTCTTGCGCAGGTCCGGGCGCAGGGAAAGCGCCGCCGGCTGCAGGTCATTGTGCAAGTGCTGTGCCACCCGGTGCGGGTCGCCCGAGATAAGCGCCTGCGATACTGCCGCAGTATCCATGTGCGGCGCGCCGCCGCGACCCTTTTCTCGCATTTCATCCAGCTTGTGAAAGACCTGCGGGGTAGATAGCCCGCGGTCCGAAGCGATGAGCGCCCAGTGGTAGGTACCGCGCGCCATCATCGGGGTAAGCTGCTCGCCGCGCCCCGTACCGAGCGCGGTGCCGCCCAACAGGGTAAAGGGAACATCCGAGCCCAGCGCCGCGCCTAGCGCGTCCAAGATCGGCTCACCCACCGAGTCGATGTTGTAGTAGCCGCCATAGCAGCGCTCGGCTAAGCGCAGCGCGGCGGCCGCATCAGCAGAGCCGCCCGCCATACCTCCGGCGGTAGGGATGGCTTTGTGAATTTCTAGCGCCACCTCTGGCAGCGCCTTCGGTCCATGAGTGGTGTATAGGTACTGCATGATGCGGTTAACCGCGGTCCACGCCAAATTTGTGTAGTCCTCCGGCACCCCCTGTGCATGAGGGCCCGTGACCTTTAATCCTTGAATGCGCGGCTTATCCACCTCGGGATTACCCAAGTCCGTGAGTGTCACGGTGTCATGCAGCTCCAGAGACTGAAAGACGCTGGCGAGCTCATGGAACCCATCCTCGCGCGGTTCCTCCACGCCGAGGTGGATATTGACCTTGGAATGAGCGCGCGCGGTATAGACGAATGGATCGCTATCTAGTGGTGCACTCATTTAGATTCCTGCCAATCGTACGAAGTCCTCCACGGCGAGCTTTTCACCGCGCTGCTTCGGATCGATATCCGCCGCTCGCAGGGCTTCCTCGGCGGCGGCACCCGAACCAAAGTGGCCGGACAATGCCGCGCGCAGGGTCTTGCGGCGTTGGGCAAAGGCGGCGTCGATAACCGGCCAGACCTTAGCCCGCGACTCATCGGTGACCGGCCAAGGAGCATCGTCAAAGACGTCGATGCGCACCAGCCCAGACTCAATATTGGGCGCGGGCCAAAAGACGTTCTTGCCAATCGTGCCAGCCTTGGAGACCTTGCCATAAAAGCCCGCCTTGACCGAGGGTACGCCATAAACCTTGCTGCCCGGCTGGGCCGCGAGACGGTCCGCCACCTCTAGCTGGACCATCACCAGCACGCGGCGAATGGAGGGAAATGTCTCCAGCAAGTGCAGCAGGACCGGTACAGCGACGTTATACGGCAGGTTGGCCACGAGGGCAGTCGGCTCTGTGACGTCAGAACCCGTCACGCGCAACGCGTCCTTTTCCACCACGCGCAGGCGGTGTGCATACTCAGAGGCACGCTCGTCCACGGTATCGGGCAGCTGGGCGGCCAAACGGGAATCGATTTCCACCGCGGTGACCTCCCCCACGGCCTCAACCAAGCCAAGGGTCAGCGATCCCAAGCCGGGGCCTACCTCGAGGACGCGATCTGTGGGATCCAGCTCCGCCGCGGCGACGATGCGCCGGATGGTATTCGGGTCATGCAGAAAGTTCTGCCCCAGCTTCTTCGTGGGCACGATGTCGAGCTTCTCCGCGAGGGCGCGGATCTCTACAGGACCCAAAAGCGCGGCGCCGGTGGAATTAGTCATGCCTTCTAACTTAGTAGAAGAGACAAAAAGGCCGCACACCACAGTGGGCGTGCGGCCAAGAAGCGCTGCGGTTTAACGCAGGCCCAGCTTGGAAGTACATGCCGGCCATGCGCCCCAGCCCTGCGCTGCCTGCACCTTTTCTGCCACGGCAATCTGCTGCTCACGGGAAGCCTGCCATGCCTCCGGTGCGTACTCAGTACCGCCGAATGCTGCCCAAGTGGATGGGGTGAACTGCAGACCACCGGAGAAGCCGTTGCCGGTATTAATAGCCCAGTTACCGGTGGCCTCACACTGTGCAATGGAATCCCAGACGGAGCCATCTGCCACCGCCGGAGCAGCAGCACCGGAGTTGCCACCCTTCTCCGGCTTTTCCTCCTCGGACTTCTTGGTGCCGCGGGCAATGGTGGCAGCCTTAGGCTCGACGGTCACCTTTTCCTTGATGACGTCATTGGATTCCTTAGCGCCGTCCTTCATTACCAGCTTGTGGGTAATAACACGCTTGCCCTTAACGCCTTCCTCGCGGACCTCTTCGGTGCCCTCTTCCAGCTCCGGGTCATCGACAAAGTTGGGCTCGGCGTCAAACTCTTCTTCCGAGTCATAAACGGTGGTAGAAACCTGGTCCACCTTGATGGACATGCCTTCGGTAACCTTGGTCTCCTTGGACGGGAAGACGCGGTCATCGTCATCAACGTCGATATTGCGGGCCTTGAGAACATCCTCGACGGTCTTAGCGGCAATCTTGGTGTAGGTTACCTTGCCGCCATCATTAATCTTGACGATCTTCGGGGACACAACCTCAAGGTCCATGCCCTCTTCCAGCTGGGCGTCCTCGTCCACGTCGGCATCGCCAGACTTCACAGAAGCACCCTTGACCACGCCGTTGAGGCTACCCAGCAGGTCAGAAACGGTGAGGTCGGTGGTGGACAGCTGCTGCTGCACACCGTCGATGGTCACGGCCACCGGCTTGGCGGTGCGCACGGAAATCTCATCGCCATCACCCACGGATTCGGACGGGGCCGGGGAGACGATGTCTTCCTCACTCACCTGCACGCCGGCTGCCTCCAGCGCGCCGTCGACATCCTTGGCAAAGGTAGCCAACTCCACCTTGTCGCCGTTGATGTCCACGGTGACGTCCTTTTGTGCCGCAACGGCTACCACGCCGCCGACGGCCAGGGTGCCCAATACGCCACCCGTTGCCAGACGCAGTGGCAGCGAGCGGGAGTTATTGAGGCGCTTGATCTGATGAGGTGACATGCTGAATGAATCTCCGGTAGTGCAGGTTTCAACAATTACAAGAGTTTAGGTCAGCAAAGAAGTCCACGCAGGCAATTCCCTTGCTCAGATCCGCTGCTGCCGCACCGAGGGTGGCGCTGCACGACCTTAGAACCTAAACGAACGATTAATAACGATACGATAACAGCACTACAAAGTCGAGGACTAATCCACCACACGCCTCACTGGGCACACAACCGTCACACCAAGCACCCCCGCCACCTCTGACCAGCGGGTTTTATTTTTGTGAAAACCGTCACCTAGGCGTTAGCGCAGGCCGTAGACGCGATCAAAAGTGTCGTTTACCTCCGCCGCTAGCGCCTGCACCGTCTGGTGGCGAACGCGAGCGATACATTCATATGTGTGCCCAATAAGAGCCGGTTCATTGCGCTGGCCCCGGTAGGGCTCTGGCGTCATATATGGCGCATCGGTTTCCACCAGAAGCTGGCCAGCCGGCGCCTTCGCCGCCGCCTGCCGCAGCTCGGCGTTGCGCTTGAAGGTGACGTTACCGGCAAAGGACAATACGTAGCCGCGCTCCAAGGCTTCCTCGGCTACCTTCAGCGGCGAGGAAAAGCAGTGCAGCATAACGGTGTCGGGTGAGGGGGCGTCGGCAAGAATGCGCATTAAGTCCGCATCCGCCTCGCGGTTGTGAATCATCAAAGTCTTGCCATGGCGCACCGCGAGGTCAATATGCCACCGCAGAGATTCCTCCTGTTGGGCCATGGTCGCGGTGGTCTCCGGCTCGTGCTGCACCCAGTAGGTATCAAGGCCGGTCTCTCCCACCGCTACGCAGCGCGGATCCGCCACCATTTCCTCCAATGCCACCTTGGTGGGTGCATCCAACTCGTTGGCGCGCACTGGGTGAATGGCACAGGCGGCATAAACATCCGGAAAGGAATGTGCAGTAGCCAGCGCCGCTGCCGATTCACGGCGGTCATCGCCCACCGTCACCATGCGGCTAATACCGGCGGTACGCGCGCGATTGACCAGCACCTCATCGGTGTCCTTGTGAGAAAACAGATGCGTATGCGCATCGATGAGGCCGCTTAGGCCCGGTGCTGGAACGGGAGTGGGACGTCGCTTCTTTTTAGCCATGTAGGCAATTGTAATATTGGCTGCCATGTTGATCAGACCCGCTGGCCTTGCGGATGTACCCGCCATGACCGAGACCCTCAACTGGGCCATCGAGCACACCGACGTCATTTTCCGCACGACCCCGGCTAGCATCGCAGAGCGCGAAGCCTACCTGCGCCACATCTGGGAAGAGGGCTGCCCGTGCCTCATCGCGGAGTCCGATTCCGGCGCCTACCTGGGGTGGGCTCTCTACCATCCTTACCGCGATCCGCAGGTGTGGACCGGCTGCTATGAGACGACCATCTATCTCTCCCCCGCCGCTCAGGGCCAGGGCGTGGGCACTGCGTTACTTGCCGCCTTGGTAGATGCGGCCCGCGCCGATGAAAGGGTCCATTCCCTGCTCGCGCTCATCGTTTCCACCAATGCGGCATCACTGAAGTTGCATGAAAAGTTCGGGTTTGAAAACGTGGGTACTCTTAAAGAGGTTTGCTACAAGTTCGATCACTGGTTGAGCCTCACCCACCTACAACTTCTGGTGTAAAGGAATTTCTATGCATATCCGTCCTGCTGAGCTTGCCGACGCCCCCGCACTCACCGCTATCTACAACGCCGGCTCCGCAGCGAAACCCGCCGCTAACCTGGTCACGTGGCAAGAAGATGTGTCTGACCGCGAAGAGTGGCTCAAGGAGATGTTTAAGGCCGGCTCCCCAGTCTTTGTAGCCGTGCACGATGATGAAATCATTGGCTGGGCAGCCTACTTCCAGTTCGTCACCCCCGCCATCTATTACGGCACCGTGGAAGATTCCGTCTACATTGCGCCCTCCGCTCAGGGCAAGGGAGTGGGCTCCGAGCTTCTCGACGCCCTTATGGACGTCGCCGCCGACGACGCCTACGTACAGACGATGATCACTTATATCGTCGATACCAACGAGGGTTCTATCGCCCTGCACAAGAAGTTCGGCTTCACCGAGACCGGCCGCATGCCGAATATCCATACCAAAGATGGCGTCCGCCTCGGCTTGGTGCACCTCCAGCGCGATTTCGAGCGCTAAACCTGCAACCACCCTTCCCGGCAAGGATTCGGGTATTTCGTACTCTTTCTTTCTAGTCCGGAATACAGAAACGGCCGCGTTATGCCCTTTTCTCCGCCGAAAAGGGAACCATAACGCGGCCGTTTTATGGGCTACTACTTGTTAACAGGCGCCCACTCTGGGCCGGTCTCGCCCAACTCTGGATCAAGCTTAGAAATGAGCGGCTTCGGCTTGGCCAAGGCGGTGCCCGGTTCTACCTGGATGCGCTCCCACTTTGCCTGCTGCTGGGTGTAGTCGCCCATGATAACCGGATACTCGTGGCCCTCTGGCGGCAAGCCAGCACCAACGAGCTCTACGGGGATATCATCCTTGACATCGTGGACCTCTGGCTGGGCTGCCCACTCGCCGCTACGGCCCAAGGTTTCATGGACCTTCTGCGCGGTAAACGGCAGGTACGGCGTGAGCATGACATTGCAGTCAGAAACCACCTGGAGAGCAGTCCACAGCACGGTAGCTAGGCGCTCGCGCTGGGCCTCATCCTTGGCCAACTTCCATGGCTCTTGGTCTGCAATATAAGCGTTGGCTTCGCCGACGACGTGCATGATAGCGGTAATCGCCTGCTTGAACTTGGACTGCTCCAACAAAGCACCGGCGGTCTCGAAGGTCTCTTCCGCCAGCTGCAAGATCTCCTTATCCTTTTCTTCCAGCGCTGCTGGTGCTGGAACCTCACCGAAGTTCTTAAACGCCATAGAAACAGTGCGGTTGACCAGGTTGCCCCAGCCATTGGCCAGCTCATTATTGATACGGCGCACGAACTCATCCCAGGTGAAGTCCGTGTCATTGTTTTCCGGACCGGCCACGGCAATGAAGTAGCGCAGGGCATCTGGGCCAAACTCCGCCAAGAAATCCTTGACATAGATGACAACGCCCTTGGACGAGGAGAACTTGGAACCAGACATGGTCAAGTACTCAGAGGAGACAATCTCCGTAGGCAGGTTCAACTCGCCGTACTGGTGGAGTTCACCGCCCTTGTTGCCCTTGCCGGCATAGCCCAAAAGCTCGGCCGGCCAGATCTGGGAGTGGAAGGTGATGTTGTCCTTGCCTTGGAAGTAATAGTGGCGGGACTCCGGGTGCTGCCAGAAGTCTTTCCACGCCTCCGGCTGACCGGTGCGGTATGCCCACTCGATAGAGGAAGACAGGTAACCGATGACCGCATCGAACCACACGTAGAGCTTCTTAGCGTTATTGTCCTGCCAGCCCTCAACGGGGATCGGAATGCCCCAGTCAATATCGCGCGTCATGGTGCGCGGGCGCATATCCTCCAGCAGGTTCAGGGAGAACTTCAAGACGTTCGGGCGCCAGTCCTCACGGGTGGAAAGCCACTTTTGCAGCTCCTCCTTGATGGAGGGCAGATCCAGCAGGAAGTGCTCGGTTTCAATGAACTTTGGGGTCTCGCCGTTGATCTTGGATACGGGGTTGATCAGGTCCACCGGGTCAAGCTGGTTGCCACACTCATCGCACTGGTCACCGCGGGCGCCATCCGCGCCGCAGATGGGGCAAGTGCCCTCAATATAGCGGTCCGGCAGGGTGCGTCCGGTAGACGGCGAAATAGCACCCTGGGTGGTCTCTTTGAGCATGTAGCCGTTGGCATACAGGCCCTTGAAGAGTTCCTGTACCACGGAGTAGTGGTTACGAGTGGTGGTACGGGTAAAAAGATCGTAGGACAGGCCGAGGTCGGCTAGGTCAGTGACGATCTGGCGGTTGTAGCGGTCTGCGAGCTCGCGAACGGACACGCCTTCTTTGTCCGCTTGAACCAATAGCGGAGTGCCGTGCTCGTCCGTACCGGAGACCATGAGTACGTTGCGGCCACGCATTCGCTGAAAACGTGCAAAGACGTCAGAAGGAACACCAAAGCCGGCCACATGACCGATGTGGCGCGGGCCGTTGGCATAGGGCCAGGCAACATTTACTACTACAGACTCAGTCATGGGTTCTACTGTATCGAAGCCGGCTCCTGCCCACACGATTAGGGCAGACATTTACTCCGCAGGTGAACCGCTTTTTCAGGACAAAGCACCCACCGCTTCCCCACTGCTGAGGAAACGATGGGCGCTATGAAAGTAAACCGTGAAGGGCGCGAATTACTTGCGCTTCATCGGGTGCTTGAGACGCTCGTTGCGGCGCTTCTTAAGTACCTGCGTGCGCTGGTACTCGCGGTGCAAGCGGCGCTCGCGGGCCATCTTGCGCTGGAACTGCTGTGCCTCGCGGTACTCGAGGTAAATAATATCCTCGCTCAGAGCCTTGTAGATGGCGAACATCAGGCCTACGAGAATGAACAGGAACGGCAGTGCAGCAACGATGGTGACGTTCTGCAGGTTAGACAGCGCGTCCTCATTAGCCAAGAGCAGGGTCAGGCCTACCAAGGCAGTCAGTGCGCCCCATGCCGCGGATAGCCACGGCTTAGCGGTAGAAGCACCATTTTGGGACATGGAGCCCATCACCGTGGACGCGGAGTCCGCAGAGGTGACGAAGAAGGTAGCCAGAAGAACCGCCGCAACGATGCCTGCAACGAAGCCGCCAGGCATGGACTGCAGCAGATTAAACAGCTCTTCCTCAGCAGACTCGCCGGTAATGGATTCGCCGTTTTGCTCCATGTGGATAGCGGTGCCGCCGAAGATAGCGAACCACAGGGTGGATACGCCGGCTGGAATAAGCAGGACGCCGAGGCAGAACTCACGAACGGAACGGCCACGGGAGATACGTGCCAGGAACATGCCCACGAACGGGGACCAGGAAACCCACCATGCCCAGTAGAAGATGGTGTAGCCGGACAGCCACTCACCAGCGGTGCCGTTTTCGGACTCAGCCGTACGGCCGATCATCTCGGTGAAGTAGTTGAGGTAGTTACCAATGGAGCCAGGAATCTGGTTGAGGATGGTAATGGTCGGCCCCAAGATGAACACGAAGATCGCCAGCACTGCAGCGAGGACCATATTCGCATTGGAAATGTACTGAATACCCTTGCCCACGCCGGACATCGCAGACAGGATGAATGCGAGGGTAAGAACCAGCACGATGCCGATAACCACGGAATTGGTGGGGTTATCGATGATTCCGGATGCCTTCAGGCCGGCCTGAATCTGCAGGGCACCCAGGCCCAGGGAGCAGGCGGTACCGAAGACGGTGGCGAAGATGGACAGGATATCGATGAACTTGCCCACCGCACCATTGGCGTTACGCTCGCCAATGAGCGGCACGAAGGCCTGACTCAATAGCTGCTTGCGGCCAATGCGGAAGGTAGAGTACGCGATGGCCAAGCCAACGATGGCATAAACCGCCCAGGGGTGCAGCGTCCAGTGGAACATGGCATAGGCCATGGACGATCCAACGTTGCCAGTGCCCTCGCCCGGGGTGCCGTCACGGTAGTTAGCCAGCGGCTCGGAAGCGCCGTAGAACATCAGGCCAATGCCCATGCCGGCGGCGAACATCATGGCAATCCACGATGGTGTGGAAAACTCCGGCTCCTCATTAATGTGGCCCAACTTGATGGAGCCAAACTTGGAGGCGGCAATAAAGACAACAAACACCACGAAGACGGTGCCGAAGAGGATATAGGCCCAACCGAAGTTGTCCACGACCCAGGTCAGGGCCGAAGAGGAGAAGTTGGCAAAGTTATCCGGGGCGGCCAGGCCCCACACAACGATCGCGGCAATCAGCACGCCGGCGATGCCCACGATGGACCAATCGATTGGCATATTGTCACGATCGGCCGCGATTTCCACCTCAGGATCGTCATAGCTCTCCGGGTGGAAGCCATCGGAGTGAATCATATCCTGAAGCTGGCCGGTGGCAGATTGTGCGTCCAGCTGTTCGTCTACAGTCTGATAATTCTCAATAGGCTGCCCGCTCGAAGAAGCTGAGGCCGGCTGCGCCTGAGCGCCGACCGGTTCCTTTCCTTCTTCTGGCACGCCTGTGCCCATATTTTCCGAGTTTGTCATGAGCTATACAGTGGTGCGGAACTACTCAATTATCAAACGAAGCACGTAGAAACTCCGCTGCTCAACGCCATTTCCCAGGGATTTTCCACGATAATTTGAAAGGTTTTTACGCTTTATTTCCCCATGTAAATAGCGCTTTAAGGCGCCCACACGCCCGAGCTCTATAACAATTCAATTACAAAGACCCCGTTAGTGAAACCGTCTAGGAACGATGCGGGGTGTGACGTAATCGAAACGACCGGTGAGGCTAGGACTTGCGTGCGTCCAAGGCGGCGTCGTAAAGCTCGCGGTTGGAAACCTCAGTACCTTTGGCTACCTGCTTGCACGCGTCCTTCAGCCGCATCCCCGCCTCCGCTAGCTCGAGCGCCTTGGGCACCAAGTCCGCGGCGGTAGCGGCAGCGGCCGTACCGCCCTCGATCACCACGGTGATCTCTCCCCGAGCGCCGTCTACTGCCCACTCGGCAAGCTCGCCCAAATTCCCGCGGCGGATTTCCTCATAGGTCTTGGTCAGTTCCCTGCACACCGCGGCCGGGCGGTCGGCGCCGAGAATTTCCGCTGCTTCGGCCAGGGTTTCGGCCACGCGGTGAGGAGATTCGAAGAATACAATGGCTCGCTTTTCGTTGCGCAGTGATTCCAGCCAGGCCTTGCGGGGACCGGGCTTGCGAGGAGGAAAGGCGTCGAAAAGGAAGTGCCCCACGCCCAGGCCCGAAAGCGCCAGGGCCGTCGGCACTGCGGACGGGCCGGGAAAACAGGTCACAGGAATATCGCGCTCGGCCGCCGCGGCCACAAGGGACAGGCCTGGATCAGAAATAATCGGCATGCCGGCATCGGTGACGACGAGGACGGTGCCTGACGCGGCGGCGTCGATAAGCTGCTGGGCTCGGTCCTTTTCATTGTGATCAAAATTGGACACCACCCGCCCGGAAATCTGGATCCCTAAGGCCTGGGCCAGATTACGCACGCGCCGCGTATCTTCGGCCGCGATGACGTCCGCATGCTGCAAGGCATGCATTAAACGCGCGGAGGCATCTCCTACGTTTCCCAGCGGCGTGGCGGCGAGAATTACCCCGCGCGGTAGTGGATCCAGACCTAAAACAGACATACCTCTAGCATTCCATACTCTCTAATGCGCGGTCGCGCTACGTTGTCGCCTAGACTCAACCAAGTGACTATTGCTACCGCTGCCCCATCGCGCACCACGCACGACACCGTGGCCCCGCCAGCACCCCGCGCCTATCAGTGGGGCAAAGCTGACTGGATAAGCACTAGCGTCGTCGGCGTCCTTGCGCTCATTACCCGTTTTGTCGGACTTACTGCGCCCGTTTCCAAGGGCACGCCCGTCTTTGATGAAAAGCACTATGTTCCCCAAGCCTGGGACATGGTGCGAAGCTGGGATAACCTTTTTATCGGCGGCATTGAAACCAACCCCGGCTACGGGCTGGTGGTTCACCCACCGCTGGGCAAGCAGATCGTGGCACTTGCCGAATGGATCTTTGGTTATTCCCCTCTGGGCTGGCGTTTTATGACGGCCCTCTTCGGTGCAGCCACCGTGCTCTTGACGATGTCCCTGGCCCGCCGAGTCTCTTTATCCTGGCAGGTGGCAACCCTAGCTGGCCTCATCGCCGTATTTGATGGCGTGCTCTTGGTCTCCTCCAAGTTCGGCATGCTGGATATCTTCCAAGTCTTTTTCGTTGTAGCCGCCGCCTGGGCGCTCGCCCGCGATCATAATCAGATGCGTGAGCGCCTCCACAACGCGTTTTTGAAGGGCGGGATGGGCTCTTCCGCCTTTGGCCCGCGCTTTGGATTCCGCTGGTGGCGCCTCCTCGCAGGTGTCTGCCTTGGTCTTTCCCTGGGCGTGAAGTGGTCCGGCCTGTACTTCATCATGTTCTTTGGTCTGATGTCCGTCTTTAGCGACCTTGCCTTGCGCAAGCGCTATGGGGTACGCCGCTATATCCTCGGCACCCTGGTGCGCGATACCCCTGCTGCCTTGGCCTCCCTCGTGCTCGTGCCGGTACTGCTCTACGCCTGGACCTGGCGGGCTTGGTTTGCCTCCGAAACCGCCGTGTACCGCCATGCCAAGGTGGATGGCACCATCGAGGATGGATCGTGGCTGCTGAACCTGCCTGATTCCTTGGCCGGCTGGTTCTACTATCACTCCTCTGTCTTGGAATTCCATGCCAGCCTAACCTCTTCCGGCGGCCACCATCACCCGTGGGATTCCAAGCCCTGGGCTTGGCTCGTGGCCGCCCGCCCCATCTTGTACTACTCCTCCACCGACCTGCAGTGCGGTGATGGCAGTAACGAATGTCGCAAGATGCTCTACCTCTTTGGCACCCCAGCCATCTGGTGGCTGGTCATCCCGGCCGTATTGTGGGGCCTGTGGTCGCTCATTATTCGCCGCAACCGCGCTTTCCTTATCCCCTTGGTGGGCTTTGCGGCAGGCTTCTTGCCCTGGCTCGCGGCCTTTGACCGCCAAATGTACTTCTTCTACGCCACGGCTTTTATCCCCTTTGTCATCGTGCTTATTGCGTTAGCTTTAGGCCAGCTCATCGGGCATGGCAGGCCTGTGCGGTGGGGATGGCTGAAGAACTTGGCCGGCGGCCCCGTACGTTGGGGTACCATCGCCGCCGTGTTCTACCTAGCCCTGGTAGTGGCAATGTTCTTCTACTTCTCCCCCATTTTGTACGGCTACAAGATTCCAGATTCCTGGTACCACTCCATGATGTGGCTGCCGAGCTGGACCTAACCTGGCCAGAGCGGAGTTTATTGCGGCTGCGCGTTGAGGGACTTCCACCACGCGCGCACCAGGTAGCCCTTTTCCGCCGCCCAGGCCCACGCCAGGCTAAGAGTCGCAAGCGCAGTGGCGATAAGGAAATACACCTGCTCAATGGTTACGGTACCCAGCGCTATATCGCGCATGCCAAAGCCGAAGAGGAAGGCAAACATCGTGGCCGATACCGGAAGCAGTCCGGTGACCGCCGCGGGGCGCCAGGCGCTGAAGAAAAGACCACAGGCCATGCCAAAGCGCACTGCCGCGCCCTCCATCAGCAGGTTGGCTCGCTCCGGATCCGCAGTGGGATCTAGAACTCTTCCTTCCGCACCCAACGGTACGAGCCCGGAGGCGTGCACGATGAGCACCACTGCCCAGATTGCAAAGATGGCCCCCATAAGAACCATGGCGGCGCGCGCGACCGTCAGGTTAGCTTGGCGCGCGCTCGAGGTACGTCGCCATTCCGGCTCCACGCCGGCCAAGATGACATCAGAAAGATCCGTGGGCGGAGCCATGCCGGAATCCACGGGCTCCACAAAGCTCAATGAACGCGATAGCGCGGCCGCCTTATCGCGGAAAGCGCGGCATTCGGCGCAGCTTTCCAGGTGAGTATCAATAACGTCCTGGGGCAGATCGGAGTGCTCTCCATCCATGTGCGCGGAGATTGCCGCCTGAACCTGGCTATGCGTCAACATTGCTGAGCACCCCATCCATGCTGGCTCTACCGGAGCCAAAAATTACGATCATCAGCAGGGATAACAGCAATACCAGTGGGTATTCGATTCCGCCGTCGGCAGCAAAAAGCCCATGGCCCAGGTGCACGAAATACAGGGCACACCCCATAAGCAATGCGAGTGCCCCGGCGACAAAGGTGGTGAGCAGACCAACGACGAGGAATGCACCGCCGGCCATCTCTCCTATGGCGGCGATATAGCCGGAAAGCTGTGGCTGTGGCACCCCTAGGGCGGAAAATTGCCCCACGGTTTCATCCATGCCGGTCATAAACATCTTGTCCACGCCGTGTGCGATAAAGATTAATCCGAGGACCGCTCGAAAAATAAGCAGTGCGGCATCGCGTACGGCAGGTCTATTCATGCTGAACAGATTACCCTGAACCCCTCGCCCGATGCGAAGGCAATGGACTACACCTATACTCCTGGGAAATTCGCCCTTTGGCGGGGGAAGGAAAAGACCACGGCCGCGCGGGCTGTTTCAATGGGAACCACGCACAAAAGATAAAAGGAGAACACCATGAGCGAACCAACTACGCAGTCCGAAGAGCGCACCACCTTGGTCTATGACGATGATGGCCTGGGCCGCCCGCCTTGGGCGATGTCCTCGCCAATGCTGAAGGAGTATTACGACACCGAATGGGGCCTGCCCATTTTCGATGAAGCTGGACTCTACGAGCGCTTGAGCCTCGAGTCTTTCCAGTCCGGCCTGTCCTGGGCTGTGGTGCTCAAGAAGCGCGAGGCGTTTCGCGCGGCCTTTTGTAACTTCGATCCGGACAAGGTCGCCCAATTCGGCGAGGCAGACGTGGAGCGTTTGCTTGGCGACGCCTCCATTATCCGCAACGAAACCAAAATCCGCGCCGCGATTAATAACGCCAAGGCGACCATCGCTCTGCGCGAGGAAGGCGGGCTGGCAGAGTTCATTTGGGCCTACCAACCTCCGGAGAACCTCTACCCCACAGTGATGGAAGATATTCCGAAAAAGAGCTACGAGTCCAAGCTCATGTCCCGCGAGCTTAAGAAGAAGGGCTTTCGCTTCGTTGGACCGGTTACCTGTTTCGCCCTCATGGAGGCCATCGGCATGATTGACACGCACCTTATCGGCTCCCATCGCCGCGGTACCTCCGGGGTATGGCTGGAGAGCGGCGTGCCGCATTATGGCTTAGCGCAGGAATACAACGCGCTCGCGAACTCGCAGACAGCGAGCGCTGACGAGCTTCACGGCGCTGCTAGCTAGTCCGCCTTGCGCGCTTATCCAGCGCGGCGGGCTGCTAGGTCATCGCGGCGACCGTAGCCATCCGGCCCGACGTGCGGGCCGTCAAAGTCGCCGTCCTCACCATCGCTATAGCTCAGCGGAAGATGCACGAAGTCCGGACTCTCATCGTCGATTTCCACGACCACGGCGCCTGGGCGGCGCAGATTGCGCGGAATCTTCAGCTCTTCATCCTCGGCGTTGCGCACGCCCAAACGGGCGCGGCGCAGGTGGCGTACACGGCGGCGCATCAGTGCCTGTTCCTGGCGGACCTGAGAGCGAAGGGCGATCAAGTAGGCCACGGTAAGCACGCCGGCGACCGCAGCCAACCACCAAGTCCAGCCACCAACTACGATGCCGAGGGCCGCCGTGAGCACCACAGCCACGGCCAGCCCCAGCAGGGTGCGCTGACGTCGCTGGTAGCGCGTTGCAGACTTTTCCTTTTCCGCTACCGGATCCCAGCCACCGCGGCCCAAACGACGCTGGGCAAATTCGACCTCGTCCTCAGACAGGTCGGTATCCAAGCCGGCTTCGTCTGCTTCCGTGGCCGCTGCTAGGTTCTCGGAGCCTTCGGCCTCGTCTGCCTCGTCCGCGCTGGCAGCATCTACGGAATCATCCTCATTGACCTCGGCCTTATCAACGGCTCCCGGATACATGAGGTCTACCGGCGAGGTATAGGTTTCGTCGTAGGCATAGGCATCGTTCGCCACGCTGAAGACTGCCGGGGCGCTAAAGACCTCAGCCTCGGCGGCGGCAACATCGGAGGCTTTGTCCTCAGTGGACTCGTCCGCGGCGTCGTCCTCGTCCTCCAGGAGCACGTCATCGACATCGTCCGCCTCTGCGGTATTAGCTTCCTTGTCCGCATCAATCTGCTGGGAGGCAGGAATCGCAGCTGCCTGGGGGTCGACTGCAGTCTCGTCTTCTTCTGCAATCGCTTCTTCCACCAATTCGCCGTCGATAGTTTCTGCCTGTTGCGTGAATTCTTCGCCAGCGGTGGAGGCGGACGCTGCAGTAAACGCACGGCTACCGCTACCGAAGGGCTGAGACTTGGCACGGCGTGCGGCACCGGCAATAGTTACGGAGCGCGACGAGGGCTTGGTGGCCTCGGCATCGGATTCACTGTCGGCAGCGTCTGCGGCCTCGACGACTTCGTAGTCCGCCTCGTCCTCATCGTCACGACGGTGGACGTCGCCGGCGCGCAGGCGCGGACGACGCCGGCCGGCGACCTTGCCGGAATCTCCTTCGAAGAGGACCCGGGTATCTTCAAAGGCCTCACCGGTATGGCTCATTGGGCGGTTATTCCTACCCAATAGCCACGGTGCGAGCACGAAGAGCCACACCACGATGATCGCGATAATCGGCACAGCTGTCGACACGAATAGGACCTTCCCCTTGAATACAGATGATTACTCCACCTTAAACGGTGAAACCGCACCGTAGCACCCCAAATTCGCACAAATTACAATGTTGTGACTTATGTGAAAATTGAGGTGGAAATCCCAGCGCTTGGGAAGCTATTTCACGCCAACCGTCCAGCTTGGCGCAGGCGCTCCACCGCCGTAGAGGCAAAGTCTTCTTTCACCAACGCCACGTAGTGGTGGTCCTGCCACGCGCCGTCGATATGCAGATTGCGCCGTAAATACCCTTCATGCCGGAACCCGTTGGCGGCCAAGACGCGACCTGAGGCCGGGTTGTGCTCCAGATAGGTGGCGGTCACGCGGTGCAAACCCACTCGCCCAAAGGCGTGGTCCACGCCCAAAGCGGTGGCGGCCGTAGCCACCCCGGCGCCGTGAACCGCGGAATAGACCCAGTAGCCAATCCAGCAATCGCGAATGCTTCCATGCTGAATATTTCCCAGGGTCACCTGCCCCGCGAATCTCCCCTCCACCTCAATGACAAGCGGGATCACCAGCGCCTCACGCGCGGCGGTGCGCAGGTACATCAGATGATTCCACCACGCCTGCTGGCTATGCGCCGCCGCCCACGGTGCGGCTTGGGTCGGCTCAACCGGACGGAGGAAGCTTTCATCGTCGATGCGCTGACGCCGCCACTCATGGCCGTCGGAACGCAGCAGGGGGCGCAAACGCATCCGCGCCCCCGAGGGAAAGACAGAAGAGGAAGGAAGCTGGACTATAGGAGTAGATTCCGGCCACCCCGGATGCATGGCATCGGTGGGGCCGGTAGCAGGATGGCGGAACCTATCCGCCGCGTTGCCGAAAGGATCGAGCATTAGCTGCGCTGGGTCAAAAACAACACATCAACCACATCGCCCGGGCGGATTTCCGTGACCTCTTCCGGCACGCGAATCATGGCGTTGGCCTCTGAGAGGCCGGCCAAGAGGTGGGCTGGGGCACCTGCGGCACCGCCGAGGCCTTCCACCAAGTAGTCCGCGGTTTCAGCATCGCGCATCAGGCGAGCACGGATGAAGCCGCGCCGGCCGGGGCGGGAATCGATGTGGTTCAACGCGCGGGCACGCACCACGCGACGGTGCGCATTGCGCTTGCCCAGCGCCAAGCGGATGAGCGGGCGGATATACACCTCAAAGACCACAAGCGCGGACACCGGATTGGACGGCAGCAAGAAGGTAGGAATGCGCTCCTCGCCCACCAGTCCAAAGCCCTGAACGGAGCCGGGATGCATGGCCACGCGGGAGGTATCGACATCACCAAGGTCGTCGAGGATCTCGCGGATAGCCTCGGCACCAGCGCCGCCCACTGCGCCGGAGATTACCAGCACCTCGCTGCGGGCAATGTGCTTTTCCAACGCTTCGCGGATGCGGCGCGGCTCGCCCTCGGCAATGCCTACGCGGTGCACCTCCGCCCCGGCTTCACGGGCCGCGGCAGCTAAGGAATAAGAGTTCACGTCAAAAACCTGGCCCAGCGCTGGTTCTTGATCCAAGTCAACCAACTCGCGGCCAAAGGAAATGATGGTAATACGCGGCCGCGGATACACCAGCACCTTTGAGCGGCCCACCGCAGCTAGAAGGCCAATCTGAGCTGGGCCCAAGACGGTGCCGGAGGATACAGCGACGTCGCCAGGCTGGATATCGTCGCCTACCCGGCGCACAAAGTCACCAGAGCGCACCGGGCGGTGGGCGGTAACACGCTTGCGGCCGCGGTCGGTCCACTCGAGGGGAAGGACGGCGTCGGCAAGCGTGGGCAAAGGCGCACCCGTATATACGCGCACCGCTTGCTTAGGTTGCAGGCGCAGCGGCTGCTTGGAGCCAGCAGGAACCTCACCCACCACGGGCAAGGAACGCTCTACCTCCGGCTGCGGGGAATCCGCATCCTCTTCGCTCTCAGTGGACTGTTCTTCCTGGTCCTTGTGGCGGCGCACCCGCAGACCCCGCTCGCCGCCAATATCCACGGCGCGCACCGCGTAGCCATCGATGGCCGCTTGCGGGAAGCCTGGTAGTGGCTGGTTAGCTTGTACCTGCTCGGCGCACATCAAACCCAGCGCGTTGGAAATACCGATGCGCACCGGCTCCGGCGTCGTCGCCGCATCCGTTACCAGCGCCAACTGGTCATCAACTGAACGCATAAGGTCTATGCCCGCCCTTTCTTCGCTTCCACATCCTTAGCCACTAGGAAAATCCCTAGGCTAGGCCGTGTTCGTCCTCATACTCGGCGATAATGTGCTTAATCGCTTTATACAGCGTGGGGCCGTACTTTTCATCGCGCAGGCCAAAGTCCACGTTGGCGGGGATATAGCCGCCGGGATTGCCCAAATCATGGCGCTTTCCTTGGTGGACTACCACGTGGACGGGCTCGCCCTCCTCAATGAGGAGCTCGATGGCGTCAGTTAGCTGCAGCTCGCCGCCCTTGCCCGGCTTAATGCGGCGCAGGGCATCAAAGATCTTGCGGTCCAAAAGGTAGCGGCCGGTGGCCACGAGGTTAGAAGGGGCATCCTCTACTGCCGGCTTTTCCACCATGCCCACGACCTTCTTCACGCCAGGGGCATCGGTATCTTCCACGTCGAAGACGCCGTAGTTGTAGGTCTGCTCGCGCGGGACCTCGAAAGCGCATAGCACGCTGCCACCCAATGCCGCGCGCACACGCGCCATATCGGCCATGACGGTGGCGGGCAGCACAATGTCATCGGGGAGCATGACGGCGAAGGAATCCTCGTCTTCCCCAAGGACCTCTTCGGCAAGGCCCACCGCGTGGCCCAAGCCCAGCGGCTTTTCCTGCTCCACCGCAACGGGGTGAATGATCTGGTTGGCGCGCTTAACCTTGGCCACCTGCTCGTCCTTGCCGCGGGATTCAAGGGTCTCTACCAGCTCGGGAAAAGCCTCGAAGTGGCGCATGACTTCTTGCTTATCGGGCGCGGTAATCACCGCTAGGCGGCGCGCACCTACAGAAGCTGCCTCCTCTGCGATGAGTTCGATGCCGGGAGTATCAACAACGGGCAGTAGTTCCTTGGGAACCGTTTTGGTGGCGGGCAAAAATCGGGTGCCCATACCTGCCGCTGGAACTACAACCGTGGTGATTCCGCGGGCGGAATCTTCGCGTTCTATAGCCATGCACAATAGCGTACAACGCCACATTATTTTCCCGTGCACCGCTACGCCGCGGGGTTATGATTTATTTATGACCTCTTCCATTACCGCCAAAAACGAGCTGCGGGCCCGCTTGGTCCAGGCCCGCCGCGAACTTTCCTCCGAGGACCACGATGCCTTTACCGCTGGCGTGCGTAAGCATCTCGAATCCGAGCTCACCGAGTCCATGACCGTGGCCGCCTACTGGCCTTTGGGCTCTGAGCCCGGTGGTGCGGACTTTGTGCCGTGGCTCAAGGCCCATGTTTCCCGCGTCCTCCTGCCAATTTCCGGCGAGAATGGCACGCTGACCTTTGCCGAATACCGCGGGAAGGAAGCCATGCACACCAGCCCATTGGGTTTGAATGAGCCCCAGGGCCCAAGCTTTGATAGCAGCGTGCTGGCCGAGTGCGATCTGGTGCTCGCCCCCGCCATGGCAGTAGATGCCAAGGGCAACCGCATGGGCAAGGGCGGCGGCTACTATGACCGCGCGCTAGAGCCGCTTCCCCACGGCAAGCCGCCGGTTTTCGCCATGGTCTACCCCTCCGAATTCCTAGACGAGCTGCCTACCGAAGACCATGACCGCAAGGTTGATGCCGCCGTCACCGCAGAGGGCATCACCCGCTTCTAGTTTTTAGAGTGCGGGAACCATGCGCGGTTTCGGGCAGTCTAAAAGAGTATGCCCACTTCGCGTATGCCCCGCCTCGTTTCCACCCTTCGTACCCCTGGCCACCGCCGCGGCGTTGTAGTGCGCCGCGCCATTGCGGTGGCCCTTCTTATTGCCGCGCTGGCTTCGGCTTTGTCTGCGGCTAAGGAACTACCGCGCGTTCCCGTCTTTAGCCGCGACCTGCCTGCGGGGGCGGAGCTGGCGCTTTCCGACGTCGACTTGGCCCGCCTTCCTTCTTCTTCCATCCCCGATTCCGCGGTAGCGGCAAAGCCAGAAGAACTTACTGGTCGCGTGATTACCGCCGCAGCCGGCAGGGGCGAGGTGATTACCGATGCGCGCCTTTTGGGAGAAGACCTCGTCTCCAGCTTGGTCGGCGGCTCGGAAGCCGCGGCCGCGCGAATGATCCCGGTCAAGCTCGCCGAGCCAGACATCATCCCCCACCTACACCATGGCGATACCGTGGACGTGGTGACCGCCGTCGACGCCGCGCCCTCCCCTGCTGGAGAGGGCGAGGCGCCCACAACGCCCACCGCGCGCGTTATCGCCACCGGCGGGCGCGTGGTGTCGACCTCTAGCGCCGAAGGCGAGGCCTCTTCCTCTACGGTTTTGCTCGCGCTGCCCCATGACCATGCCAATGATGTTGCCGCGGCGTCATTAAGCCAGCCGCTCACGGTGGTCATAGTTGGTGATCGCGCTCACCCACAACAGCACTAGGCCTTTTCAGCCACCACAGTTGTGGTTGGTTACCGCCTACATTAAGGTTTCACGATGCCCATGGTCCACACCAAACTTTAGTTATTCCCAGAAAGGTTCGTGCATTTCACCATGCTCAAGGGTTTTAAAGACTTCATTATGCGCGGCAACGTCATCGAACTTGCCACCGCCGTCATCATTGGTTCTGCCTTCACCGCAATCGTCAAGTCCGTGACGGATTCCATCATCCAGCCGATTATCAATTCTCTTGGCTCCGCTGAGGTGAAAGGATTGGGCTTCCAGATCACCGACAATGAGAACACGTTTGTTGACTTCGGCGCAGTAATCACTGCAGCGATTAACTTCCTCATCATCGCCGCGGTGGTTTACTTCCTCATCGTCATGCCGATCAACAAGCTCACCGAGGCCGCTAAGCGCCGCCACGGTGTCGACCCTGAGGCTCCGGCACCAACCTCCGAGGAACTGCTCGCGGAAATCCGCGACCTGCTCGAGGCCCAGAATGTCTCCGATAAGGACATCCCGGATACTGGCATTGACGGTTCTACCGGCGGCGGCCGCCACCAGGCCTAGTTCCCTGCGCTGCATATACAACGCAGAGCCCGCGGTTTCATTTCTCCGGAAGCGAAACCGCGGGCTTTTTAGATACCTCTGTGGCTGCAGACCTGCATCCTGATTTAGGCACTAGCCGCCGTAGTGTGGGGGCTGATTCTCTCGGTAAAACTGTTCATCGCGCTGGCCGGACTCCCCCTCTGCCGCCGCCGAATCCTCGTCATCGACGGTAACGATTCTCTCTTCATCGGCACCGTGGGCAGCGGGTGCGCCGGGCTTATCAGCACTACGGTCATAGTCGGCAGCAGCAGATTGGCGAAATACTCGCCGGCGATTTCTCCGCGACGTCATGAAAAATGCCCTGCGCTTACTGGACGCTAGATTGCTGCAGCTGGTCAATGAGGTGGTGTACCAGGGGCGCCAAGGTAGCCATGCCATCGCGGACGGCAGCGCGCGACGAGGCAAGGTTGACCACTACGGTAGAGCCAGAAACACCCGATAGACCGCGAGACGTACAGGCATCCACCGCGCCGCAGGCTTGGCCAGAAGAACGCAGCGCCTGTGCCACGCCCGGAACCATCTTGTCGATGACAGACCGGGTAGCCTCTGGAGTCTTATCGCGCGGGCCTACACCCGTACCGCCCACGGTGAGGACCACGTCCACGCCACCGACCACGGCGGTCTCAATGGCCTGGCGGATCTTGGATTTCTTGGAACGGACCACGATGGCGCCATCAACACGGAAATTGGCCTCCGCGAGCAACTCACTTACCAGCTGAGAAGTGCTATCGGATTGCTCACCAGGATGGTCAGTGACAATCACAATAAGCCCACGGCGCGGGGCAGCAAGGCTAACCTCCTGTTCGCTTGCCAGCAGGAAGGCATCATCGGGTTCGGCAACATCCATCAAGGAATCGCGCCTGGTCGCGCCGTCGGGCTGCGCGGAGTCGGTCACATCGTGCTGCGAATCTGGCATTTTTCTCCTTAAGTTAAGGCATTGCGGCCTTGTGGCGGGGTGAGGTACGGCGCATTTAGCACCTAATGAGGTCTTGCACAGTAATTTACTCGCCTGAGAGGGTTACCTCTACCTGACGAGATTCATCCGAGTCTTCGCGGGTTACCTCCAAGGTCACCGTCGCGCCAAAGTCTTGCGATCGCGCCGCCGCGATGAGCGCATCGGCGTTTTCGATCAGACGATCGTTGACGCGGGTTACAATGTCGCCATCCTTTAGGCCCGCCTTATCTGCTGGGCCACCCGGCTCCACCCCGGCGATGCGGGCACCATTGCCGTCGTCGCGCGCTAGCACCTTCACGCCAAGGGTCGGGTGGGAAACTTTGCCGTCATTAATGAGCTCATCTGCCATGCGCTTGGCAAAATTGGATGGAATTGCAAAGCCCAGGCCAATGGAGCCGCCCTCGCCGGAGGAACTATTAGACAGCGAAGCAATCATGGAGTTCATGCCGACGATATTGCCGTCTCGATCCACCAAGGGGCCGCCCGAGTTGCCAGGGTTTACTGCGGCATCGGTCTGAATGGCGTCAATCAGTGAGGACTCGCCACCCTCTTGGGAAGCGCGAACGGGACGGTTCTTCGCCGATACGATGCCGGAGGTCACGGTAGCATTCAGTCCCAAAGGTGAACCCACGGCCACTACCTCTTGGCCCACAGCGACGGAATCGGAGTCGCCGAACTGCAAGAAGGGCAGGTCCTTGACGTCCTTGATCTTCACGATGGCCACATCCGTATTCGCATCCGAGGCCACCACGTCAGCTTCATGCTTGCTGCCGTCATTCATGGTCACCTGCATCATGCCACCGTGCTCAGCACCGGCAACCACGTGGTGGTTAGTCAATACATAACCATCTGGGGAGATGACAGAGCCGGAGCCTTCAGCCCCACCCGTACGAGTCATCGTCTGGATAGAAACCACCGCCGGCAAAACCTTGGAGGCTACTTCTTCCACAGAACCCTGTTCCGGTTCCTTACCGGTGCTATTGTTTGCCGGCTCAGCCTTGAGGGCTTCATTGACCGCGGAGGTATCGTTATTGCCTCCCCCAGAACTCATGCCAACCACAGCGCCGGCAATCGAGCCTGCGGCGATGGCAGCGACGGCCGCCAATGCGGTGGCGGCGCCCAAGCCGATTTTCTTCTTTTGCTCCGGCTGCGGAGGCAGCGGAGTGACCATCGGACCTTCCTGCCCCTGACCGCTAAAGCTTTGGGCCTGTGGGCCATTCGGATAGGGCCCCAGCGAACCTAGCGTTCGTGGGCCATCGCCTTCTGCACCGCCGCGCGGCTGATTCCAGCCTTGCGAATAGGAACCGGTCTCATGTTCCTGCGCACCAGCGCCGTTGTAAAGACCAGTGCTGTCACTGTAGGGGCCAGCACTACCGGCGCCTGCGTCGGGCTGTCCGGTTTCTCCAAAGTTCGGACCACCCTGAACCGGCTCGGCCCTACCCGGGCCTTCCTGGGGTTCTCCCTCTGGGGAGTTTCCATCAAAGCCGCGGTAATCGTCATTCCTCATGTTCATGAGAAAACTATGCCTCACTTCGCTTGGTCAAGACTGATATTGATCTGCCAACCTACTAGGAATTCCTGGAAGGATGCTGTATTACCTCACCAGTATAAACGCTTGTACGCTAGCCCTGATTAAACCAACGCTGCGCAAAGATTTCACCTCGGTCGCTCGGGTCTTCCTTACCACCCGGCAGCCCCTCATGCGGGTCTGCCAAACCGTCCACGAAAATCTCACCCGGCACAGGCTTGCCCGGCAAGATGACTTCCACGCGGGTGCCACCATCATTAGACTCGCGGATCTTGGTCGTGCCATTGTGGCGTTCAATTACCGATTTCACAATGGCCAAGCCCAAGCCCGAGCCCGGCATGGAACGCGCTTCCGCCGAACGGTAGAAGCGTTCAAAGACCTTCTCCCGCTCCTCCGGTGCAATGCCAGGCCCAGAGTCATCGAAGCGCAGGCGCACCTCGTGGGAGGATAGCTGCTCCATGGATACGCGCACCGTGCCAGTTGCCGGCGACCACTTAGCCGCATTGTCCATGAGGTTAAGCGTTGCACGGCCCAATGCGAAGGGGTCGCCGTCCAGCTCCCACGGGATAAAGCGCACCAAGAACTCCACATCGGGACGGCGGCGGCGCGCACGCTCCAGCGAAGCCATCATGACTTCACAAAGGTCAACCGGTTCCGCTTCGCGCTCATTGCCGTCCTCGCGCGCCAAATCAACGAGGTCCCCAATCAAGGTGGAGAGCTCATTCATCTGGGACATGACGTCATCTTCGAGGTCTTTGCGGTTCTCATCGCTCATGCCAAAGCCACCACCGGCGCGATTGAGCATCATCAAAAGCTCAATATTGGTACGCATAGAGGTCAGCGGGGTCTTCAACTCGTGTCCAGCATCGGCGACGAACTGAGCCTTCTGCGAACGGGATTCCTGCAGTGCCTCCAGCATCTGGTTAAAGGAGGTGGTCAACTGCGCCATCTCGTCGTTATTGGAGACCTCAATAGGACGCAGGTCGTTGGTCTGCGTCACGTAATCCACCGCTCGCTTCAGCCGGGCGATGGGTTGCATACCGGTTTTGGACACGATGAGGCCTGCAAAAATGGCGAGCAAGATGCCAAGGCCAACGATAATCAGAAGCACCGTGCCCAAGATGGCTATGAGCCCTTGCGTAGGTGCGAGAGACTGAGCGACGACCACGGTAGAGCCGAGATCATGACGCTTGGCCAACACCCGCTCGCCGCCGACGGTACGCACGGAAGTTTCCGTGTAATCCTCCGTCCGGTGGAAGTCCCCGCCCATAGGAATGGTGTCGCCGTAGGAAAAGCTCATGGAGGGCGGTGATAGGGCTACACGGGTGCCAGGGTTATAGGCCTTAAAATCCTTGATTTCCTGGTCCACGTTATCCATGAACCGCGGGTCTTGGCTTTGCCGCAACAAGACATCGGCCTCGGCCTCCAAGCGGTCATCGACGGAGGCAGTAAGGGACATAGAAACTACCCAATACGTTGCCAACGTCATCAAGGCAACGGCTACGGCCACCACAAGGCCGGTAACAGTAGCAAGGCGCCACCGCAGTGGCGTCCGTGAAGCCCAACTCCCCTGACGATCGGAGAACTCGGTAAGAGGGGTGGACTGTACCTTCCCGGAAGCCACCGCGGGGGAAGCGGGCTTCCTTAAAATCACGAATTAGACTCCCTCAAAACATAGCCCACACCACGGACGGTGTGGATAAGGCGAGCATCGCTCTCGCCCTCCGTCTTCTTACGCAGGTAGCCGATATAGACCTCGAGAGCATTGCCGGAGGTAGGGAAATCGTATCCCCATACTTCTTCCAGGATCTTGCTGCGCGAGAGAACCTTGCGGGGATTTTCCATCAGCAATTGCAGCAGCGCAAACTCGGTACGCGTCAAGGAAATGGCCCGGCCACCGCGGCTTACTTCGCGGGTATCGGCATCAAGTTCAAGGTCTTCGAAGCTAAGCTTGCTTTCCACCGGAGCTTCAGCGGCGATGGAATCTGCAGAGGCACGCCGTACCAAGGAGCGCACGCGGGCCAAGAGCTCTTCCAATGCGAACGGCTTTGGCAGGTAATCATCCGCTCCGGCATCGAGGCCAGCCACGCGATCCGAGACGCCATCGCGCGCGGTCAGAACGAGAATTGGACGGTCCCAACCCTCACTGCGCAGGGTGCGGCATACCTCTAGTCCATCCATGTTGGGCATCATGACGTCCAGAATCACTAATTCGGGATTCTCAGCGCGCACCGTCTCCACGGCTTCCAAGCCGTCGTTAGCGGTCAGCACTTCGTAGCCGTTAAAGCGTAGGGAACGGCGTAGCGATTCACGGACGGCTTGTTCATCATCCACCACAAGGATTTTCATAGTCCTAATTATTACTGATGGCAGTCAACTTCATGAAGTTAAGAGAAATATTTACCCCCCATAGCCCCCCAAATACAGTTAAAACATGCTTATAGGAGGCTTCTAAAGCTAAAAAATCCCCGCCCAGCCCTCTAAAGAGAGCGGACGGGGAGATTAAAGAGCGAGCTTAGAACTGCTCTACGTCAACCAGGCCCAGCTTGGCAGCCTTAACCAGGCGGCGCGGGATGCGGACGGTCTGGCCGTCGATGGTGACTTCCTGGAGGGCTACGTTGTCAGCCTTCCACTGGGAACGGCGTGCGTGGGTGTTCGCACGGGACTTCTTAAACTTAGGAGTTGCCATTTTCTACTCTCCTCCTTACGCGTTCTTCTTCTTGCGGCGTGCCATGCCACCGAAGCGCTGGTTGAAGCGCTCGACGCGGCCGGCGGTATCCATAACGCGCTGTGCACCAGTCCAGAACGGGTGGGACTCAGCGGTAACGTCAACGACGATCAGTGGGTACTCGTTGCCGTCTTCCCACTCAACGGTGCGGTCGGAGGAAGCGGTGGACTTGGTCAAAAAGGAGTGACCGGTACCAGCATCACGGAAGACTACCGGGTGGTAATCCGGGTGAATATCTTTCTTCATATATATTCCCTCAGGGTTGGACTACGGGTCGGTTCCACACGCTTGGTGAGGATCGTGCCCGAGTTGGGACGTACAAATTTCACTCTGTTAACCGCGCGCCGCGTGGCACGGGTCAACAACCTGAATTATCCTACAGTCAACTAACCCATATACGAAATTCCCAACCAGCGGCGACCACTCATTTCACTCACGTTTCTTGCATCACGCTTGGCGGCACCGCACAGGCAAACACCACCCCAGCACGGCAAACGGCCTAGGTGCCGCAGCGAGGCAGCGATTAGGTAATTCGCGCCCGAGGCTGTAAGATTTTCCCTTGCTGTTGTCAAAATATACGTTTTACGCCCCGTCTACTGGTGTTTGACGATGGCGCCGCACCCGCTCACACCTCACTTTTGAGCACTGCCACCCTCACACGGCAGTCGGCGCTTCATTGTCTATAGCCATGATGTGGGCGGCTAGGAGAAAGAAGACCCATGTCGGCTATTTGCCAGGTAACGGGCCGCAAGCCGGAATTCGGCAAGCAGGTCTCGCACTCGCACCGCCGCACTTCGCGCCGTTGGAACCCCAACGTGCAGCGTCGTCGCTACTACCTGCCCTCTGAGGGCCGTACCATCACCCTGAACGTTTCCACGAAGGGCATGAAGATCATCGACCGCGATGGCATCGAGTCCGTTGTGGCTAAGATTCGCGCACGTGGGGAGAAGATTTAAGTATGGCACGTAACGATATCCGCCCAATCATCAAGCTTAAGTCCACTGCGGGCACCGGTTACACCTACGTGACCCGTAAGAACAAGCGCAACAACCCGGATCGCATCACCTTGAAGAAGTTCGATCCCATTGCCCGCAAGCACGTCGAATTCCGCGAGGAGCGATAATCAATGGCTAAGAAGTCCAAGATCGCTAAGAACGAGCAGCGCAAGGAAATCGTCGCCCGCTATGCGGAGCGTCGCGCTGAGCTCAAGAAGATCATCAAGAACCCGAACACCCCGGATGAGGAGCGCCTGGAGGCTCAGTTCGAGCTGAACCGCCAGCCTCGTGACGCTTCCCCAGCCCGCGTACGTAACCGTGACGCTGCCGATGGCCGCCCACGCGGTTACCTCCGCAAGTTCGGCCTGTCCCGTGTCCGTATGCGCGGCATGGCTCACCGTGGTGAGCTGCCGGGCGTTCGTAAGTCCAGCTGGTAAAGGGGTAATTGCACAATGGCTAATAAGCGCAACAACCAAAAGAAGTTCCGTATGGAGCAGAGCCGTCGCCCAAAGAAGAACCCTTTGAAGGCTGAGGGCATCGAGAAGGTGGACTACAAGGACACCAAGACTCTGCGTCTGTTCATCTCGGATCGTCACAAGATCCGTTCCCGTCGCGTCACCGGTTTGACCCCGCAGCAGCAGCGTCAGGTTGCTACCGCAGTCAAGAACGCACGCGAAATGGCTCTCCTGCCGTTCACCACCCGCTAAACAGTAGCTGGGTATCAACAGCGCACTTTTGCCGCTGGCAAGTGTGACACGGTAAAAGAACCATAAGCTTTCGCCGCCTCCCTCCCCGAGGGCAGGCGGCGAAAGTCGTTTTAGCCCTCCTATCCCTTCTGCGCGGCCCACATGCCCAGATCACAGAACCGAAGTGTTAGATTGAAAACATTCGTGCACCCCGCAGCCGGCGGGGAAGCACCGGCCCCGCACTAGTGAAAGGCAGTGAGCAATGGCCCTGCACCAATCCCTACTCGATCTTTCCGAGCTCGCCCCGCACTGCCAGTCCCGCGCTACGGCCCGCGGACTGCTCGCAGAGGCCCAAGATATCTTGCGCAACGCGGTCGCCCACCAGGACAATGAGATTGAATTGGCCAACTGGTATTCCCGGCTGATTACGGATATTGTTCGCTCCCCGGGGGTCAACTCCCCAGTCTGTCTTAGCGGCGCGGCCGCCCGTGGCGACCAGCTGCCCTCCATACCCGTGGTGTGGATGGGCGACGATGCCGATCTGCAAGAGGTCTTCGCCGATGTCGGTCTCCAAGCTCACGCAGCCACCGATTCCATCGCCGCGCGCGTCGACGCCGGCCTGCCCCTTGGAAACGGCGGGGAACAAGCACTGCTAGAAGAAGCCTTGGGCCAGCGCCCGCCTGCCCTAAAGATGGTCGATGGCCTGCCGGACCGCGATGCAGCGGTCGATATTAAGGCCACGCTGCTCTCCCCCATTGCAGCTATCGCACGCTGGGCGGCACCTGGACCGCGCCCGACCGTTGACCGCCTGGCGATTGGCGTGGAACGCGATCTGCTTACAACCGCGGACGCAGAGTCTTTGGACCTCGCGTGGCGCACCGGTTATGCGTTAGAGTTGCGCCGTTGGTATGAGGGCGTTAGCGATCGTCCGGCCACGCTGCGCGATCTTCCGCCGCTGGATCGCACCGCTTATGGTTCGGCGTGCCGCATTGTCTCGGCTGCGTTTGAATCCATTTCCCGGCGGGCAGAAGAATATAAATAGTCTCTACGGTGCGGATTCGGAAGCTGCACCTCATCGGGCATAAGATTGTACAGTTGACTATTAAAAGCGATTTCCCTTTTGTGAAAGGAGGCGTCCCACCGCATGGCAGGCAATGTCGGTAGGCCGCGTAAACACAGCCCGCGGCGCAGAGGCAATAGCGCCCGTGAGGAGATCTTGGACGCCTCCTCCGAACTTTTCACTACCCAGGGTTTTGCTACCACGTCCACGCACCAGATTGCAGACGCGGTAGGCATCCGTCAGGCGTCGCTGTACTACCACTTCCCATCCAAGACGGAGATTTTCCTGACGCTGCTCAATTCCACCATTGAGCCCTCCCTGGAATTGGCCGATGAATTGGCGGGCACCGACGCCGACCCAGCTCAGCGCTTGTGGTCTTTAGTTGCCGCAGAATCGCGACTGCTGCTTACCAGTGGCTGGAACGTAGGCCGCCTGTATCAGCTGCCGGTGGCTAATTCTTCGGAGTTCTCCGAGTATCACGAGTCGCGCGACCGCCTGCAGAATCATTTCCGCTCCACCGCCGCCGCCCTTGTGGGCGAGGATGACCCCCGCGTGGAGCTTCCCTTCCACATTGCGCTGTCCGTTATTGAAATGCGCCCCAATAACGGCACCCCTCCGTTTGACGCTTCCCAGTCGGTTCCGGAGACTGCCGCCATGCTTGCCGACGCCGCCTTGGCCGTCCTTGGCGCCTCCGTCCCCGACAATGCCGAAGAAACTACCTTGGAGCTGCTGAAGAACCGCAATGACTCCATCTCTGCGGCCGCCGCCGCAGCGGCCGACCGCAAGAAGAAGTCGCGCTAGCCCGTCCTTCCTCCTCTCGTTAGCGCTGCCACGACTCCGTGAACTCGCCCGTGGCGGCCAATCCACCGCCCTCGCGCACGCTCACGCCACTCGGCGTCACCACGATGATCGACGGATCCGCATTGACGTAGTAGTTGTTGCCGTCTTGGGTAACGTCACCCGTTTCAAACTGGCCGTCAAACATCGACGAGCGATAGAACTTGTAGCCGCCTCCGGTCTCGCAAATGATGACCCTGCCGTCGGGACCATACCCAGCAAACAGTGCCCGCTCAAAGCGCTGACAGTTGGCGTAGCCGCCATCGAGCCATCCGTACTCATTGAAATTAGAAATGTAGTTTCCCACACCAGTCTTCTGACCCCCACTGGTGGAAGACGGGGCCTCCTGCTTTTCCGTCTGCGTGACCGTGACTACCGGCGGTTCCTCAGGGGATTCCTTGGTTACGGTCTCTTGCGCGGCCGTAGTTTCCTCGGCGGTCTCCTCTTCTTTGTCGGAGTTATTGACCGTGGTCATTCCACTGCCCTCACCTTTGAAGCTGGGAGCGGATTCATCCGTGGAGTTACTGCAACCGCTCAGCGCGAGGCTGGCGGCCACGAGCGGGACGAAGCCTGCGGCGATAAGCGGGCGGAGGCTTAAGCGAGAAGTCATGAGTTTTCCTTTCTACTGACAGCCTTAACAGGCAGGGCTGGGCCACTGGGTTTCGGCCTGCGCTAGGGCTTCGGCCATGGAGGTAAGTACCTTTTGAGTGGAGGCGTACTGACCATCAGGGGAGGAGGCAATCAGTGCCACGGCGACGTCATGCCCACCAAGCTGCACGATGCCCATCTGCCGCACATCGTAGGCGCCGGCGAGGCTCGGGCCCCAGCCACCCTTCATCAAGGCGCCCGGCAGGGTGCGCAGGCCGTAGGCTTGGGCGGGATCGGCGACACCCATGGCGTCGATAATCGGCTGGGCACCTTCAACGCAGCGCACCCCGGCCATGAACTTTGCTTGGTTTCCCACGCCCCACATGGTTTGGCCAAAAGCCGTAAATTCCGGCCGGGTGACCTGGGATTGGACTTGGGTGGCGGTATCGCCCGCCTCCGCGATGACACTTTGTGTGGCCTGCGCGGCTGCGGTCCCCTCCCCTAAAGCTGCCCACGCGGCCTTGGCAGCCGCGTTATCGGAGTAGGTGATTGCAGAGGACACTAGCTGGCTATCGGCCGCACCCGTGCGATTCGCCGCGATCAGCACCGGCACCTTGGAGGTTGACCACGCGGTCTCGGGAGCGGTGCGCCCCGCTTCAACGGCGGTCGTGCCATCGGAGACGGCGATGCCCACATCGCCGTGTTCGGCCACGATGTGGTCAAGCACGGCTTGGACATCACCGGAAGGGGCCGCGGCCGGTGGCTCCGTGGAGGAGGAAGGCGCAGACGAGGCAGCCGGTGGTGCGGACGTGATCTCTTTTCCGTAGAGGGGATCTGCCGTGCCACGTGCTTCGGTGTTGACGAAAGTAGGGGAATTATCCGCCGCATCCTCATCGCCGCAGGCGCTCAGGGTGAGCGCGCAGGCGATAAGGGCGGCTGCCGGGCCCCAGGCCCGGCGGATAGGGAATGTCATGGCATTGAGCTTAGGCTAGTGCGCGAAGTGGCGGGTACCAGTCAGGTACAAAGTAACGCCGGCTTCTTTCGCCGCCGCGATGACTTCTTCGTCGCGAATGGAGCCGCCGGGCTGGACAACGGCCTTAACGCCGGCGTCGAGAAGCACCTGCAAGCCATCGGCGAACGGGAAGAAGGCATCGGAAGCGGCGAAGGAGCCCTCGGTGCGGTTGACGCCATCGGCCAGGGTGTTGGCGCGCTCGACGGCCAGCTTGGCAGAGTCAACGCGGTTGACCTGGCCCATGCCCACGCCCACGGTGGCATTGTCCTTGGCCAGCAAGATGGCATTGGACTTCACCGCACGCACGGCGCGCCATGCGAACTCGAGCTCAGCCAAGTCGGACTCGTTGAGGGCCTCGCCCGCAGCCAGGGTCCAGTTGGCGGGGTTATCGCCCTCGGCCTGGTAGGTATCTGGCTCTTGGGTGAGCACGCCGCCGGAGATGTACTTGCGCTCCTCGTGCTGGTCTTCGTGCTCTGCCTGCAGCACGCGCAGATTCTTCTTGGCCTTGAGGACCTCGATGGCGCCGTCCGCATAGGAAGGCGCGACGATGACTTCGGTGAAGATCTCCCTCACCTGCTCGGCCATCTCTACGGTGACCTCGCGGTTGACGGCAATCACGCCGCCGAAGGCGGACATTGGGTCGCACGCGTGCGCCGCGCGGTGGGCGGCGGCGATGGACTCCTCGGACACGGCAATGCCGCATGGGTTGGTGTGCTTGATAATCGCAACGCAGGGGCGCTCGTGGTCCCACGCGGCGCGCCAAGCGGCATCCGCATCCTGGTAGTTGTTGTAGCTCATCTCCTTGCCATTGAACTGAGTGGCATTGGCAAGGCCCTTGGAACCGATGCGGGTAACGGTGGCCGCCTGGTGAGAGTTCTCGCCGTAGCGCAGCGGGGTGGTTTGCCCCTCCTCGCTGAGCTGATCCACGAACCACGCGGAGACGGCCGCATCATACTCCGCGGTGTGCAGGAAGGCGTCGCGCGCCAAGCCGCGGCGCTGCTCCAGGGTAAAGCCACCGTTGTTCACGGCCTCCACTGCCTCACCGTAGCGGGAAGGGTCTACCACAACGGCGACGGACGGGTGGTTCTTGGCGGCCGCACGCACCATGGATGGGCCGCCGATATCAATCTGTTCCACGCAGCCATCAAAGTCTGCGCCCGAGGCCACGGTCTCGCGGAAGGGATACAGGTTGACCACGACGAGCTGGAAAGGCTCTACCTCGAGCTCGGAGAGCTGGTTGAGGTGGTCGTCCTTGCGGGTATCGGCCAGGATTCCGGCGTGCACGCGCGGATGTAGCGTCTTGACGCGGCCTTCCAAGCACTCCGGGAAGCCGGTGAGCTCTTCTACCGGAGTGACCTCGATGCCTAGGTCCGCGATCTTCTTCGCGGTGGAGCCGGTGGAGACAATTTCCACACCTGCCTTATCGAGGGCGCGGGCTAGATCCTCCAGCCCGGTCTTGTCGTACACGCTGATAAGGGCGCGCTTTACCTGCTTGCGGTCTTCGCTCATGAGGAGGATTAAGCCTTTCGAAAAGTCTTAGTCTGCGAGTTGAATAGTTAGTTTCTCGTCGTGGACGTTAGCTGCACGCAGCACCTCCACGATGAGATCGCGCTCTACTTGTTTAATGCGTTCATGGAGGGTGGACTCGTCATCGTCCGCGTCAATGACAACGGGGCGCTGCGCGATGATGGAGCCGGTATCCACGCCCGCGTCCACAAAGTGGACGGTAGAGCCAGTGATCTTCACGCCATAATCTAGGGCGTCGCGCACCGCGTGCGCTCCCTTGAAGGCAGGCAGTAGCGCCGGGTGGGTATTGATAGTGCGGCCTTCGAAGCGGTCCAAGAATTCCTGGCCTAGGATCTTCATAAAGCCCGCAGAAACAACAACGTCTGGCTGCGCAGCATCTACTGCGTCAACCAGACGTTGATTCCATTCGGCGCGATCCGCACCCAGCGCCACAACCTCGGTATCAATACCGTGGTCCTGTGCGCGCGCAATACCGTGGCATTCCTTATCCGCCACCACCTTGACTACCTGGTAGTGCCCGGCCTGGGCATCCACGATGGCTTGTAGCAAGGAACCCGTTCCAGAAACGAGCACCACCACTCGGAGGCGTTCAGGGTCAGCGGTATAGCGCGGAGGCATCGGTGAAGTCACGCGCTATAGCCTAGCCCCTCTCCCCCTCCTCGGGGGAATCTTCGCCCGCAGAGTCCTGCTCACTCTCCCCCATTTGGTCCTTGAACTGTTGGCTCAGCGGCTTGGCGACGCCCCTTTCATTGCCCTCCTCAGCCTCATCCTGCTGCTCTGCTGTTTCTTCGGCTGGAGTGTCCTCTTCTTTCTGCTCTTCTTCCGGTTCCTCTGCGGCCGCGTCAAGTGCAGTATCTTCGGGCTCGTCCTCGACTACCTCGGCGTCAACGATTTCCGGATCGGTGATGGGCTCTCGCTCCGGTTCGGTGGGAGCCTCGTCGGCAGCGGCAGCGGGTTCGTCGGCGTATTCATCGGTGGGGGCCACACCAGGTGCTGTGCGGGCCGCACGCCAGGCCACGAAGGCGAAGCCAGCGGCAACGGCGCAGCCAACGACGGCCATCCACAGGGCGGTGAGGCCTGCGGCAGTCCACAGCTGCGGGCCGGTCGAACCGTAGTAGCCGAGGTCACCGCTGACAAGGTAGCAGGCAACCAGCGTGATTACTGCGGAGGCCACCGTAGCTACTAGTACGTCCTGAAAGCTCGGACGCTTCTTGTACAACGAGTAGATTGCGGCGCCGAGGGGGACGATCAATAGCGCCACCGCCCAGCTGGGCGCGGATGCTGGAATGCCGCCGGTAATCGGCAGCGGTGGCAGCGGTACGAGGTGGGCGCTAAAGAGGCTCACCGATCCTTCGCCTACGGAAAACTCCGAGCCCACCAATACCGCCGCGGTGCTCACGATGGCATTGGGAATATAAAGCACGCTCAGCAGCACGAGTCCGGCAATGCCTAAGCCGGAGATCGTAGGATAGTCATTCATCATCTCGCCCTGGCGGGAGATGTTGACCAGGAATACCACCGCGAAGACTGCGGCTGCGCCAATGGCCAGGTAGGCGAGGTAGCGAAGGGCGATCTGGGTGGCGTCGACAAGCGGGCGCGGCACTCCATAACGCTTGGCCAACGCCCGCCACAAGCGCCACCCCATGCCGGCCGCCATGGCGGCCAGGTGCAGAACAATAACGCGCAGCAACGCCTGCGCCAGGTTTGGCGGGGAAACGTCATAGACCTTGCCCGCATCCCACAGCATCAGCCACGCGATGATGGTAAATACCACCGGCACGCCAAGCACGCAGGCCAAAAGAGTAAGCAAGTCCTTGACGCTAACCTTGTGTTTTACCGCGCTGCGCACCCGAACCGCCACCACCGCGGCAAGGATAAGCGCTGGCAAGGCGGGCAGGAAGGAAATATGCACATCAGCCGCAGAGACTGGGGCGAGGTTAAAGACCATCCAGGTCTCCGCCACGATGGTGTACCACCACGCCATGGGAGAGCCGGTGAGCATGAGACCGCCAAGCGCGATGGCCATAATGATAAGGACAATAACCACGTTGGGCACTGCCGCCGTAATGAGCATGCGGCGAATGCGCCCGGCTTTGGTCAACGGCGCGGGCGTACGGCGCGCCTTGGCCTTGGAGCCGGCCTTGCGAGCGACGCGCTGCGCCGATCCAGAGGACTGGCGTGACCCACTGGGATGAGGCGCGCGTGGGGTGCGCTCCGCGCGCACCGTACGGCCCCGCGCCTGGCTACGCGGGCGGGGCGTTGACCGAGATTGGGGGCTGGTGTTTTTGTTCATCGGCGTCCACTTTGCCACCTTCCGGAAGTGAAATCGGGGTGACGCGACGAGGCGCTCGCAAAATCACCGGCGGCAACCCCTGTACCTGGGCTATACAAATATATAAGGAGTATAAAATCTACCCTGGTTTCACACCCTTAACTCTGGCTGTAACACTATTGAAGGCAAAGGCTACTAGTTTTGCGTGACGCACGCGGAGCTCGCGTGGGATCTTTATCGCACTAATGATATTCCGCGTGCCACATGTTGCCTGCTCGTGGACAATTTCCCCGAGGAGGGCCTGAAAGTTTCTTAATTTGGGTTGCTGTTATCTTTTCGAGACGCTACTGTTACATCTCGTTGGTAACAAGAAGGTCACAATCTCGTAACTAACTCGGAAGAGATGTAACACCCGTTCTGCGCAGATTGTGAAAATGACGAAAGAAGACCTAATGCGAAGCAAAGTTCAGCGTGGCGCCGGCCGCCATCGCAAGATTGTCACCTCGCAGACCGCGAAGGGCCGCATTGCCGTAATGACGGTTGCGGCAGGTGCAGTTTCCACGGCCGGCGTTGGTGGCGCAGCCGCCGCAAACATTCAGTCCGATGACGCGGCCACCACCAAGACGCAGTCCGTTGACTTCGAGCTCGCCTCTGACTCCACCCAAGTTGAGGATGCTGCTGCGGCTCCGGTTGATACCACCCCGCAGATCCTCAACGTTGCTGAGGCTAAGCCAGTCGCCGATCTGACCGATCAGCTCAACAAGGCCATTCAGGCCTCTGAAGAGCGCGCCGCTGCCGACGAGGCTGCTCGCGCTCCGTCCGTAGCTCGCCCTGCCGAAGGCGCATTCACATCTCCATTCGCTATGCGCTGGGGCACCTTCCACAAGGGCGTCGACATCGCCAACTCTCCCGGCACCCCAATCCTTGCCGTCATGGATGGTACGGTCATCGACTCCGGTCCAGCTTCCGGCTTTGGCCAGTGGATCCGCATCATGCACGACGACGGCACCATGACCGTTTATGGTCACATGCAAACTCTTGACGTGGCCGTTGGCGAGCACGTGCATGCCGGCCAGAAGATCGCCGGCATGGGCTCGATGGGCTTTTCCACCGGCTCCCACCTCCACTTCGAAGTTCACCCGAACGGTGGCGAGGCAATCGATCCGCAGCCTTGGCTGGCTGAGCGAGGCATCGACCTCTAAGGCCCCCACCCCAACACCTTCTTGTTAAGCGCCGCAGTGGCTTTCCTGCGGCGCTTTTTCATGTCCACAATTGCCCTAAAGACACCAGCGCCGGCTCCCGACCACCGAGGCTGCAGCCAACCCTCCCCAAGACGACTCAAATGCGTCCCAGCCTTCCCATTGCGCCTCCGACAAAAGGCAAGCCCCGTCAAGACAAGCGCTCCACCACCGGACCCTAGACACAAATTGCGCCGCACAGCCAAGTCCAGTACGCAGCCTTGTCGCGGGTAAATACACATGTACGCTAATCACCGGGCTTGAACGCAACACGCCATTTCCAGAGCGGCACACCCACCCCCAAAATCTACCCCCAGACCCTAAACCAACACTTTACAGACGCCACTCCAATCACATTCGCAACACGCGTAACAAGCTGGCATGTTCGAATAATTTCGAATTATTCCCGTCTCTACCAGCGTTTTTTAAGATTGCGCGGGCTGTTCGGGCGGGCTAACTTTTAACTCGTTGCCACGAGCGATTTCGAACGCAAGCATTTCAGCTTTCGGCGTGTCGCGGTTGGCAGTTGCAAGACCCCGCCCCTCCAGGGGGCGGGCGTCCCGAGACCATGCACAGCCATGAAAAGGACTTTAACTATGAAGCGTATGAACCGCGCACGCAAGAACGTGGCGCTGAGCATCGTTACGCTTGGCACCGTACTTGCTACCGGCACCACCGCTTTTGCTGCAGAGCCAGTGGCTAGCGTGGACGTATCAGACGGCTCTTCCGAGCCCACCGCTACCAATGTAGATAACGCCGGAGTGGTCGACGCCCTTGTTGGCCTCGCCACCACCTCGGTTGGCCTGCTCAGCGGCGAGGCTACCCCGCAGGTAGATGGAAACGAATCCGGCGGAGTAAATATCGTCTTGGATCCTGGTTCTGTACCGGGACTGAAGGAAGCATTCGCTCCGCAGGGAAATCACTCCGGACTCACCACGAAGCGCGGCAAGGACTCCGCGGGCAATACCGTGGTCTTTCCTACCTCCGGCACGCTTACTTCTGGCTTCGGCCAGCGCTGGGGCACGATGCACAACGGCATCGACGTAGCTAACCCGGTGGGCACCCCGATTCTGGCGGTCATGGACGGCACCGTCATCAACTCCGGCCCGGCACAGGGCTTTGGCAATTGGATCCGCATCCAGCACGATGACGGCACCATCTCCGTCTACGGTCACATGCCGGCAGACCAGCTCAAGGTAAATGTGGGCGAGCGCGTGACCGCGGGTCAAGAGATCGCCGGCATTGGTAACGAGGGCCACTCCACTGGCCCGCACCTCCACTTTGAGATTCACCCAGGTGGAGGAGCACCCGTTGACCCAGTCTCCTGGTTCAACGAGCGCGGCATTACGGTCTAGAGCTTTTCCATCGGCACCCCGCCGATGAGCATCAGCCGGACCTTACCGGAAGAACCAAAATCCACGGTGACCGTGGCGCGCTTACCGGAGCCGGACGTTTCGATGACGGTTCCGAGCCCGTATTTAGCGTGATTGACGCGGTCACCCACGGCAAGGTTGAGGTTATTGTTCTTAGGCATCGAGGTCGCCGCTGGCTTGCTGGTGCGCTGCGATGGGGAAGACGCAGCGCGCTGGCCACCGCGGGACCCGCCTCTGCCCCACCCGGACCAATCGCGGCCGTAGGAACGACCATATTGGTAATCGTCCTCGCCCCACGCGCCGGTTAAGGAACTATCGGAGTCTTCGCGCCGCCAGTTGATGAGGTCGTCTGGGACCTCGCCGAGGAAGCGGCTGGCGGGATTAGTCACCGGATTGCCCCACGCCGAGCGCAATATGGCGCGGGTAAGATACAGCTGCTCGCGAGCGCGGGTAATGCCCACATAGGCGAGGCGGCGCTCCTCGCTCAGCTCCTTCGGGTCACCCAGTGAGCGCATATGCGGGAATTGGCCATCCTCCCAGCCGGTCAAAAAGACTACGGGGAACTCAAGACCCTTGGCGGTGTGCAGAGTCATCATGGTGACCACACCAGTCTCGGAATCTGGGATCTGGTCAGCATCGGCCACCAGCGACACCTTTTCCAAGAATGCCTGCAGCGAACCGGGCGCAGCTTCGCCCTCCTCTACTAGCTCGGAGGGGTCCACTGCATCCGCACCGGAGGCAGCAAGCTGGTTGGCCGCCTCCGAGGTAAATTCGCGCGCCACCGATACCAACTCATTCAAGTTATCTAGGCGCGCACCGTCCTGCGGGTCATTCGATTTTTCCAATTCCGCCTTGTATCCTGTGGCATCCAAAATGGCGGAAAGCAGCTCGCCCAAATCCGGTTGGCCGGTAACCTCATCGCGCATGGACGGGATCTGATTGCGGATACCCTCCATCATGTCGTTGAATTTGGTTACTGCGTTAATGGCCCGGGTGCCAAGGCCAGGGACGTCGCCCCGGGGGACATCGGCAAGCGCCTTGCCAAAGCTAATGCCGTGGTTTTCCGCATGGAGGGCGATATGCCCCTGCGCCTTGTCACCAATGGCGCGCTTGGGCACGTTGATGATGCGGCGCAGACTTACCGTATCGTCCGGATTATCCAAGATGCGCAGGTAGGCCACCATGTCGCGGATTTCGCGCCGCTCATAAAAGCGCGTGCCACCCACCACCTTGTACGGAATTCCGGAGCGAATGAAGATATCTTCCAGCGCACGGGAGGCGTTATTGGTGCGGTACATGACCGCGATATCGGAATAGCTGCGGCCCTTATCCGCCAAGGAATCGATTTCAGAGGCGATGAACCGCGCCTCATCGTGCTCATTATCAGCAACATAGCCTACGATCTGCTCGCCCTCACCGTGGGCGGTCCACAGGTTCTTCTCGCGGCGATTCTCATTCTTGGCGATCACGGCATTGGCCGCGTTGAGAATGGTCTGCGTAGAGCGATAATTTTGTTCCAGCAAGATCGTGTGCGCCTGGGGGTAGTCGCGCTCGAATTCCTGAATATTGCGGATGGTGGCCCCGCGAAAGGCATAAATGGACTGATCGGAATCGCCCACTACGCACAACTCGGGGGCATCGGGGCCGAGCTCTCCCCTGCCCACGAGCGCGGCAACTAGGGCGTATTGGGCGTGGTTGGTGTCCTGGTACTCGTCGATAAGCACGTGCTTGAAGCGCCGGCGATAGAACTCCACCACCTGCTGGTGCTGGGTGAAAATCCGCACCACCTCACCGATGAGATCATCAAAGTCCACGGCATTGGCCGCGCGCAGGCGGCGCTGGTATTCGGCATAGACCTGGGCCACGGTGGTTTCAAATGGGTTCTTGGTCTGCTGCGCCTTTTCCAGTGCGGATTCGGGCCCGATGAGCTCATTTTTGTGATTAGAAATCTGATTAGCCAGAACCCGCGGGGTGTACTTCTTTAGATCCAGCTGCATGTCCTTAGCAATCATGGATAAAAGCCGGCGGGCATCATCGCCATCATAAATGGTGAAGTTGGTATTAAGCCCCGGCACCAGCTGCGCATTTTGGCGCAAGATGCGCACGCAGATGGAGTGGAAGGTAGACACCCACATGCGCTCTGCCACGGGGCCGACCAGCCCGCCCACGCGCTCCTTCATTTCCGCGGCGGCCTTATTAGTAAAGGTAATGGCGAGGATCTCCCACGGATTTACCCCGCGATGGCGCATGAGATAGGCAATGCGGCGGGTAAGCACGGCAGTCTTGCCAGAACCAGCGCCGGCCACGATGAGCAGCGGGCTGCCCGAGTGGGTAACGGCCTCAAGCTGCTGTGGGTTGAGGCCCTCGGTCAAGGCATCGGGAGAATCAGGCTGCGGGCTCGCTGCGCGCGGTGCACCGAAGCCGCCAAAGGGGCTTGGTGCGGGTGCGCCGCCGGTGGACGGGGAAGGGCTAAAAGGAGAGTTTTCGTTCATAGTGCCTTCCAACCTACTAGCCCCACCGGACACGCCCCGTATCCGCCGTGCAAGCTGCTATTTCCTTTTGCGCGGGCGGGTGGCACAATATGGTCTTATGACCGCAGAAGATAACAAGGACATCGTCGATAACGGCCTGGACATCCGCACGCCTTCGGGTACGGATGATCCCCTATCTGATGCGGAGATCCAGCAGTATCGCGAAGAAATCAACCGCATGGACCGCATCATCTTGGATGCCGCCAAGCGCCGAACGGAAGTCTCTCAGGCTATTGGCCGCACCCGCATGAGCTCCGGCGGCACCCGCCTGGTTCACACGCGCGAGATCGCCATTTTGAATCAGTTCCGCGATGAACTTGGGGAAGAAGGCCCCACCATCGCCTCGGCGCTACTGCGGATGGGCCGCGGCCGCCTGGGTTAGCCGAATAATTACGACCCAGCCGATACTATGCAGTACCCTGAATTAGCATGAATGCAGTTCTCGTCGCCGTCATAGTCATGCTCGTGCTCGCCCTCCTGCGCGTGCATGTGGTGGTAGCGCTCTTCCTAGGAGCCATCGTCGGCGGGCTCCTGTCGGGCATGGGCCTCGATGCCACCATGGTCGCCTTCCAAGACGGCTTGGGCGGCGGCGCCAAGATTGCCCTAAGCTATGCCCTCTTGGGCGCTTTTGCCATGGGTGTAGCCTCGGCCGGGCTGCCACAGGTCCTGGCTAATTTCCTCATCCGCAAGCTCGGCGGCAGCGGCGAAGCAGACCCCAAGACCGCCCTGGCCACCAAGTGGATGCTCATCCTCGGGCTCATCGCCATGTCCGTGATGAGCCAGAACCTCATCCCGGTCCACATCGCCTTCATTCCGCTCATCATCCCGCCGCTACTTACAGTGATGAATAAGCTGCGCCTGGACCGCCGGCTCATTACCACCTGCCTGACCTTCGGCCTTATCACCACCTACATGTTCATTCCGGTGGGCTTTGGCTCCATCTACCTAAATGACATCCTGCTCTTTAATATCCAGCAGGCGGGGCTTGATACCTCCGATATCAATATCATGCAGGTTATGGGCGTGCCGGCGCTCGGTATGCTCGCCGGCCTACTCATCGCCATCTTCATTAGCTACCGCAAACCGCGCGACTATGAAAACCTGCCCATCGCGGCTGAGGAGCACCAAGAGGCCCCCTCTGCTTATAAGGTGTGGGTTTCCGTCGTGGCCATCATTGCCACCTTTGTGGTGCAGATTGTCATGCAGGCGCTCGACTTCGAATCCGATGGCCTCATGGTCGGCGCGCTGACCGGCTTGGGAATTTTGCTGCTTACCGGCGCGGTGGATTGGAAGCACGCGGACGATGTCTTTACCAATGGCATGAAGATGATGGCGCTCATCGGCTTCATCATGATCACCGCCCAGGGGTTCGCCTCGGTCATGACGGCGACCAATGAGGTCGGCCCGCTGGTGGATGCCACCGCCAACCTCTTTGGCACCAATAAGGTCCTTTCCGCCGGCGCGATGCTGGTGGTGGGCCTGGTGGTCACCATGGGCATCGGCTCTTCCTTTTCCACCTTACCCATCATCTCCGTTATCTATGTGCCGCTGTGCATGTCGTTGGGCTTTAGCCCCGCGGCCACCGTGGCGCTTATTGGCACCGCGGGCGCGCTTGGCGACGCCGGCTCTCCCGCCTCCGATTCCACCCTCGGCCCTACCGCGGGCTTGGGCGCGGATGGCCAGCACGACCACATCCGCGACTCGGTCATTCCCACCTTCATCCACTTCAATATTCCGCTGCTTATCGCCGGCTGGGCAGGCGCGCTCATCCTCTAAGACGGCCCGACGCGGTAGTGCTTTCTGGACTACGGTGGGAGGGGTACATGTTGCCAATGCGCTAGTTGCCAGAAAGGCCTACCACCATGGATATCACCGCATCTGCCCAGTGGAGCGAGCTCGCGAAGGTTTATGAGGAGAAGAAGGACCTCAACCTCCGCGAGCTTTTTGCCGCCGATGCAGACCGCGCCCGCAACTTCACCTTCGACGCCGCCGGGCTGCACGTCGATCTGTCGAAGAACCTGATCGACGGGGACATCGTCAAGCAGCTGGTTGAGGTAGCCAAGGCCGCTGACCTTGAGGCCCGCCGCGACGCCATGTTCGCCGGCGAACACATCAATAACACCGAGGACCGCGCCGTGCTGCACACCGCACTGCGCATCCCTGCCGAAGATGACTTGAGCGTTGACGGCCAGGACGTCGCCGCCGATGTCCACGAGGTCTTGGGCCGCATGCGCGATTTCGCCACCGCGCTGCGCTCCGGCTCGTGGCTCGGGCATACCGGCCACACCATCAAAAAGGTAGTCAATATCGGCATCGGTGGCTCTGACCTCGGACCAGCTATGGCGGCCAAGGCACTGCGCTCCTATGAGGTCGCCGGCATCTCCGCCGAGTTCGTCTCCAACGTTGACCCGGCCGATATGGCCGCCACGCTCGCTGGTCTGGACGCAGAATCTACCCTATTCATCATCGCCTCCAAGACCTTTACCACCCAGGAGACGCTAACCAATGCGCACGCCGCGCGCCGCTGGCTCATCGAGCAATTCGATGGCGATGAATCCGCCGTGGCCAAGCACTTTGTCGCTGTATCTACCAACGCGGAAAAGGTAGCCGAGTTCGGCATCGATACCGAGAACATGTTCCCGTTCTGGAATTGGGTCGGCGGCCGCTACTCCGTGGATTGCGCCATCGGCTTGTCCCTCATGTGCACCATTGGCCCGATGGACTTCATGCGCTTCCTCGAGGGCTTCCACACCATGGACGAGCACTTCCGCACCACCCCACTGGAAGAAAATGTCCCGGCACTCATGGGCCTCTTGGGCGTCTGGTACACCAACTTCTTCGGCGCCCAGACCCACGCCGTGCTCCCCTATTCCCAGGACCTCGGCCGTTTCCCGGCCTACCTGCAGCAGTTGACCATGGAGTCCAACGGCAAGTCCGTGCGCCGCGATGGCACCGCGGTTACCGCCCCGTCCACCGGGGAAATCTACTGGGGCGAGCCGGGCACCAATGGCCAGCACGCCTTCTTCCAACTCATGCACCAAGGCACCCGCCTCATCCCGGCGGACTTCATCGGGTTTGCCCGCCCGAAGCAGGACTTCCCTACCGCCGATGGCTCTGGTTCTATGCATGATCTACTCATGGGCAACTTCTTTGCCCAGACCAAGGTGCTGGCCTTTGGCAAGACCGCAGAGGAAATCGCGGCCGAAGGCGTAGACGAGGCCGTCGTGCCGCACAAGGTCATGCCGGGCAACCGCCCGACCACCACCATCCTGGCCGAGGAACTCACCCCGCAGACCCTCGGCGCGCTCATCGCGCTCTACGAGCACATTGTGTTCACCCAGGGCGTTATCTGGGATATTAACTCCTTCGACCAATGGGGCGTGGAGCTGGGCAAGCAGCAGGCCAATGACCTGGCCCCGGCAGTCTCCGGCGCTGCCGCCGCCGACTCCGGTGACCAGTCCACCGATGAGCTCATCGGTTGGTACCGCTCCAACCGCTAAAGGCCCACTTTGAGCCGCGTTATGCCCTCCCACCCACTCGGCGGGGGGCGGATAACGCGGCTGCTTTATGGCCGAGCTTGCCCCACGGCGATGTAAAACAAGCACGTTCTGCCCCAAATCAAAGGAACATTAAGCAGAACGTGCTTGTTTTGTCAGCGGAATGCGGTTTAGAGCTTGACCATCGGCTCCCAGCCGAATGGGATGTGATCAGAGTCCACAATCTTGCGGCCGAACGGAAAGCAGGTCACCGGGATCATCTTAAGGTTGGCCAGCGCGGCTGGGATGCCCACGATGGTCACTACCTGTGCCGCCGCGGTGGTGACGTGGCCAATGGCCAGCCACAGGCCGGCGACTACGAACCAGACGACATTGGAGAAGGTGGACATGGAGCCGCTTCCCTTCACTGGCTGCACCACCGAGCGACCGAACGGCCACAGGGCGAAATTAGCCATGCGGAACGACGCCACGCCCGCTGGAATGGTGACGATGAAGATGCAGGCGATAATGCCAAAGATGAAGTAGGCCAGGGCTAGGAGGAACCCGCCAGTGATGAACCAAATGATGTTAAGAAAGGTACGCATGTCTCCCACACTAGCGCGGTCGTCTTACTGCGCGGGGTGAAGCGGCTGGCAATGCGGGCACCACCAGATGATGCGCTCGAGTTCGCCTTCGTCGCCGCCCTGGTCCACACCGCCGAGCGCGCCCTTGGTGATGAACGTGCCGCAGCGGCGACAACGCTTGCGATTGCGGCCGAAGACATAGGTGGTCTCTCCGGCGCGGCGCACGCCGGTGGTTACGCGCACTGGGGAGGTGCGGTTGGCCCACATAATGCGCCGAGAGATATCGAGGATGCGAGCGGTATCGACCTCGGCCACCGGTGTGGCCGGGTGCACCCCCGCAAGGAAACACGCCTCGGCACGGTATTCATTGCCGATCCCCGCGACGACCTTTTGGTCTAGCAGCGCCGCTCCGATGGCGCGCTGGGGGCGGGAGTTGAGCCGACGCAGGGCCTCCTCGCGGTCCCAATCGGGGTCGAGGATATCTGGACCGAGGTGAGCGATGCGCTGGTGGTAGTGGTCAGCAGGATAGATATCCACGAAGCCCAGCTGGTGGCCAACGACCTCGATATCGCGCGGGGAGTTGGCCAGCTGCAGCACGATGCGGGCGGTATGCCCAGGCTTGCGCCAGCGATCGCCTGCGTAGTGGATGGCCCAAGTGCCTTCCATTTTGAGGTGGGTGTGCACGATGGTCTGGTCGAATTGCATGAAGAGGTGCTTGCCGTAGGGCCAGACGCGCTCGCACACCATGCCGTCGAGGTGGACAGTGGCATAGCGTGGCACGCGCACGGAGCAGCCGGTGACCTCGCGGCCGGTCATGAACTGCAGGCGGTTGGATAGCTGCAGAACGGAATCGCCTTCGGGCATAACACCTCCTGTGGATCTTTAGCGCCGGTACCCGCCGCGCGGGCGGAAACCACCATTATTGCGCGGAGCGGGCGGCGGATCATCAAAGCTGAGCTCTTCGATGGCCTCGGTCGCCCGGCGGCCTGCCCGCGGGGTGCGCGGAGCGGCGGCGCGGGCGGAGATGCGCACGCCCTTAGGCGTAATCCCGGCGCCGGCGTCGCGCAGGTGGGCCGCCGCATCGGTTTTATGGATGGGGCTGCCATTGCACTTTTCGACGACCAGCGGGGACAACGCTCCCCTCGCCACCATGTCCGTGAGCGCGGAAACCAAGCGGGGATATACCTCGGCGGGGTCGATGCCATCGGGCAGCGATTCGATAAAGGTGGTGAGGGTTTTGCCGCCGCGGGTGAGGTGGGCGATGGGTAGGCCGTCGATAAGCACTACCAGCGCACCGGCCGAACGGGTGGGCCCGCCGGTGGCTTTGCCGTCGGCGTCGTCGCGCTGCGGCCAGGGCAGGGCCGCACCGTATGGGTTGGCCGGGTCGCAGGCGGCGAGGACGAAGGTCTCGGGCTCGATGGTTCCAGAGGGCCAGCCGGTCACGTCCGGGGAATCGGCCAGGCCGCGCAGGCGGTCGATGATGGCGGGCGTGGAAAATTGTGCGGCGCCGAGCCCATCGATGACGTAGCCGCGCATGGCCTTGCCGGATTCCTCAAAACCGGAGAGCACCTTATAGGCCAGTGCGAAACCACCGAGCACGTCTTCGGCCACGACGGAGCCGCGGGTGAGCACGCCGTAGCGATCGAGCCAGGCCTCGCCGTGGGCGACGGACCGGGAGGTGGCATCGGTAGAGGCTGGTACCGCGAGCGACCACCGGCCCATGACATCGGGCGGGGTCCCCGCGCCCGCGGCATTCTGCGCCTGGGCGAAGGAGGTGCGCCCCATGCGCAGGCGGGAGCGGGTGGGCCGCCGCTTCGAGCGATGCGCGGTGCGGCCCGAGCGCGAACCGCCGGAAGACAGTCGGGTGCGAATAGGCGCGAAAGAATCGGGGCTTACCAGGCCCATCTCTACTAACCCCCAGAGGGCCTCGCGGGTCTCCTCGGTGGTACCGGGGGCCTCGGCGGCAATATCGGCAAAGAGGAAGCCACCGCCGCGGCCGAGGACATCGAGGATGGAGCGCTGAACCATGCTGACGCCCTCGGCATCCGTTTCCGGAGCGAGTTGAGCAGCATAGTCTGAGGGCAACAGCATGATCCAGGGGTCGGCCGCACCGGCCTTGCCAGCACCCACAATGAGCACCTCGCCATTGGAAGTGAGCTCATCGAGCATGGTGGGTGAATAATCGCCCACCCGGGCGGGCAGGATGAGCGATTCCCACGCGGAGGCGGGCAGGCGCACCCCGGCGAGCTGCTCGATGACGGAAAAGACGCCATCGGCACCGCGCAGGGCCGGGCGCTTTCCAGCCGGTGCGATGCTATGCCACTCCGGCAAGAAACGGGCGAAGGTAGCGCCCGAGACCGGCTCGGTAGCAGCCCGCGCGGCGGCGAGCGAGCGCGAGCGAATGGTCTTGAGCACCGCGGCGGCGCAGTACTCCTGCTCCTCCACTCCCTGCCGGTAACGGCCTTCCACTACCCCATCGAGCGCGCCGAGGACGGTGTGCGCGGCGGAGACGGATATGTCGAAGGCCGCGGTGAGATCGCGCAGCACAAACGGACCGCGGGTGCGCGCCCAGCGCGAGACCAGCTGCGGCAAGGCATCGGAAATAGTGGCCACTTGGGCAGGGATGCCGGGAGGAATGGGGATACCCAGGGCGTCGCGAAGCAGGGGTGCATCCGGGGCCTGGGCTAGGTGCTCACGCCCGCCAATCCGCACGCGCATAATCCGCGTGCCCAACTGGTCTAGGGCGGATAGCGGCACGTCGGCGTGCTCGCCCAGCTCGTCTATGGGAATCGGCCCGAGCACGCGCAGCAGATCCGCTACCTCTTCGGTAGTCCGGGCCCGGCGCGAGGGCAAGGTGCGCTGGAGCTGGGCGTGGACCTCGGCGATAATTTCTGGATCGAGCAGCTCGCGCAGCTCTACCGTGCCGAGCAGCTTGGCTAAAAGCGCTGGGTCGAGGGCCAGAGCGGCCGCGCGCTTTTCCGCCAACGGGGAATCGCCCTCGTACATGAATGCGCCGGTGTAGTTAAACAGCAGCGAAGAGGCAAAGGGTGAAGGCTGCTCGGTGGTGACCTCCGCGATGCGGATGCGGCGGTGCCCCAGCTCCCGCATGACTTCCGTAAGCGCAGGAACGTCGTAGACGTCCTGCACACACTCGCGCACCGTCTCCAAGATGATGGGAAAGGACGGGTACTTGCGGGCGACGTCCAAAAGCTGCTCGGCACGCTGGCGCTGCTGCCACAGCGGCGCGCGCTTGCCGGGATTGCGCCTGGGCAAAAGCAGCGCGCGGGCCGCGCACTCGCGGAAGCGGGAGGCAAAGAGCGCAGAATTGCCCACTTGCTCGGCCACGATATCGGCGATCTCATCGGCATCGAAGGCAAAGATGGATCCATCGGGCTCGGATTCGGCTTCCGGTAGGCGCAGCACGATGCCGTCATCGCCAGCTACTGCCTGCGGATCCATGCCGGTGCGCTCGCCTACCCTGGCCCCCACCGCCAACGCCCACGCGGAGTTGACCGGCCGGCCAAACGGGGTATGCAGCACTACGCGCCAGTCACCTAGCTCATCGCGGAAGCGCTCAAGTACCAATGTCTTTTCATCGGGGATGACACCGGTGGCCTCGTTCTGTTCCTGCAGATAGGCCACGATATTGGAGCGCGCATTATCATCGGCGTCCGCAATGATATCCGGCGAGGAAAAGACCTCGCGTCGATACTCGCCCAACGCCTTGCCCAACTCATAGGGGCGGCCCGCGCCATCGCCATTCCAAAACGGCAGGCGCCCGGTATGCCCCGGTGCGGGCGTGACCAACACCTGGTCGCGAGTGATGTCCTCGATACGCCAACTGGTAGCGCCCAAGGTAAAAACATCGCCCACCCGGGACTCATAAACCATCTCCTCATCCAGCTCGCCCACCCGGCGCGGAGCACCACCGGAGCCCTCGCCCGAACCGGTGTAGAGGAATACGCCAAACATGCCCCTATCCGGAATCGTCCCACCGCTGGTCACGGCTACGCGCTGGGCGCCAGGCCGCGCGGTCATCACTCCCGTCACGCGGTCATAGACCACGCGGGGCTTGAGTTCGGCAAAGTCTGTGGACGGATACACACCGCTGACCAGGTCCAGCACGGAGTCATAGACTTCCCGAGCCAGATCGCGGTAGGGCCAGGCTCGGCGGACCATCTCGTACCACTCATCGGCATCGAGCCCGTCCTCGCCGGCCGCGGCCACGGCCGCCACCGTCTGCTGCGCCAGCACGTCCAGCGGGTTGCGCGGGGTATGCATTTCCTCAATGAGCCCGGCGCGCATGCGCGATACCGTCAGCGTGGACTGCACCAGATCCGCGCGGTGCTTGGGATAAAAGGAGCCGTGCGAGACCGCGCCCACAAAGTGCCCGGCGCGGCCCACGCGCTGCAGGCCGGAGGCCACGGAGGGCGGCGATTCCACCTGCACCACCAGCTCCACGGCACCCATATCGATGCCCAGCTCCAGCGAGCTCGTGGCCACCACGGCCTTGAGCGTGCCCTCCTTCAGCATGGTCTCGGTCATCGCGCGCTCGTCCTTGGACACCGAGCCATGGTGGGCGCGGGCGATGACTGCCGGGGCCTTGCCGGCAACGTCGATCTGCTTCATCAGCTGGGCCGGGTCGCGCCGAGTCGCCGGCGAGAGCGATTCCGGATCGTGCTCGGCCGCATAGAGCTCATTGAGCCGGCTAGTCAGCCGCTCGGCCGTGCGGCGGGAGTTGACAAATACCAGTGTGGAGCGATGCGCCATGATTTCCGCATAGAGGTCATCCTCAATAAACGGCCAGATGGACTTGGCCGTGGGCAGCGCGGACTCATCCACGGAAGGAGAGCTGATGCCAATCGCATCATCCACCGTCATCTCCCCGATGGTGGAGCCTTGCTCCGGTGTGGGGAGATCGGACATATCCTCCACGGGCACGTGCACGTCCAGCTGCCACTTCTTCTCCGCGGCTGGCGCCACAATTTCTACTGGGCGGTTGCCACCTAAGAAATTCGATACCGCAGACAGCGGCCGCACGGTGGCGGAAAGCCCGATGCGCTGGAAGTCTCCTGCCACCTGCTGCAGGCGCTCCAAGGTCAGCGCCAGGTGCACGCCGCGCTTGGTACCGGCCAGGGCATGGATCTCATCGATAATGACGGTATCCACCGTCTTTAAAATCCCCGCTGCCTTGGAAGTCAGCATCAAATAGGCGGACTCCGGGGTGGTAATCAAGATATCCGGCGGCTTGCGCACCTGCCGCGCACGCTCCGCGGAAGGCGTATCGCCCGAGCGAACGCCTACCGATATATCCGGCACCTCCAGCCCTAGGTTCTCTGCGGTGCGTGCGATGCCGGTCAGCGGGGCGCGCAGGTTGTTTTCCACGTCCACGCCCAGCGCCTTGAGCGGCGAGATATACAGCACCTTCACCCCGGCGGCGGATCCAGCAGTCCCAGAGCCCACCGGCAACGCCAGCTGGCCCTCGCGCTCGACCAAATTATTCAGCGCCCACAAGAACGCAGCGAGCGTCTTACCGGAACCGGTAGGAGCTACTACAAGGGCGTGCTCACCGCGGGAAATCTTCTCCCAGGCCTGCGCTTGCACGGTGGTAGGAGCAGCAAATACATCCTGAAACCACTGCGCTACTTGGGGCCGGAAGCGGTCGAGGATGTTTTCTGGCATGCCCACACTCTAGTCCGCGTTGTAATGTAGGCACCATGACCGTCGAGATTTCTGATTCCCGCCTGACCAATTCCCTCGCCCAGGGCTGCGGTGAGATCCTGAAAGGCGTGCGCAACGGGGGCCTGCTACGGGGCCTTTCGCTTGGCGACGCCGGCGATGAAGCCGCCCAAGAATGGATCTCCCGCGTCCTCGCGCAGCACCGTCCCCAGGACGGCATGCTCTCTGAGGAAGCCGCCGATGACCTAGCCCGTTTAAAGAAGGACCGCGTATGGATCGTGGACCCGCTCGACGGCACCAAAGAATTTGCCACCGGCCGCCAGGACTGGGCCGTACACATCGCCCTAGTAGAAAACGGCATCCCCATCCACGCGGCGGTAGGCCTGCCGGATCTCGGCGTTACTTTTAAGTCCTCGGACGTCCGGGCGGTCACCGGCCCGCTGTCCAAGAAGTTCGTTGTCTCCCGCAATCGCCCGCCCAAGGTAGCCGACTATATTGCGGAGAAAATGGGCTATGAAATCGTGGGCGTCGGCTCTGCGGGTGCGAAGGCCATGCACGTGCTGCTCGGCGATTATGACGGCTATATCCACGCCGGCGGTCAGTACGAGTGGGATCAGGCCGCTCCGGTGGGCGTCGCCCAGGCGGCCGGCCTGCACTGCTGCCGCCTCGATGGCTCCGAAATCCGCTTCAATAATGAGGACACGTTCATCCCGGATATCCTCATCTGCCGCCCCGAGCTGAAGGATGAAATCCTGGAGCATGCCCAGGCCTTTGCCGAGGAGCACGGCGGATTCTAAACTAGTGCGCATGATTGAGACCCCGTACGAGGATCTGCTGAAGAAGGTCCTAGAGACCGGCACGCCCAAAGGCGATCGCACCGGCACCGGCACGCGCTCCATTTTTGGTGCGCAGCTGCGCTATAACCTGGCCGAGTCCTTCCCGCTGCTGACCACCAAGAAGGTTTACTTCCATGCGGTGTTGGGCGAGCTTTTGTGGTTCCTCAAAGGCGAGTCCAATATTAAGTTCCTGCAGGACAATAAGGTCCGCATCTGGAACGAATGGGCGGATGAGAACGGCGAGCTGGGCCCGGTCTACGGCGTGCAGTGGCGCTCCTGGCCCACCCCAGACGGGCAGCACATCGATCAGATCCAGCAGACGCTCGACACTCTGAAGAACAACCCGGATTCCCGCCGCAACCTGGTCTCTGCGTGGAACGTCGCGGAGCTAGACAGGATGGCTCTGATGCCCTGCCACCTGCTCTTCCAGCTCTACGTGGCCGATGGCACCTTGTCTATGCAGGTCTATCAGCGCTCGGCCGATATGTTTTTGGGCGTTCCCTTTAATATCGCCTCCTACGCGGCGCTGACCCACATGTTTGCCCAGCAGGCCGGCCTCAAGGTGGGCGAGCTCATCTGGACCGGCGGCGATTGCCATATCTATAACGACCACGTGGAGCAGGTCAAAGAGCAGCTTTCTCGCGAACCCCGCCCATACCCGCAGCTCAACCTCCACAAGGCGGAAGACATGTTCTCCTATGACTTCACCGATTTTGAGATTGAGGGCTACGATCCCCACCCCACCATCAAGGCGCAGGTGTCCGTTTAATGTTGGGCGCAATCTGGGCACAGTCCCTGGACGGCATCATTGGCGATGGCGAGCAAATGCCCTGGCACGTGCCGGAGGATCTCAAGCACTTTAAGGACGTGACCATGGGCGCGCCGGTCATCATGGGACGGAAAACCTGGGAGTCCCTCAACCCCAAGTTCCGCCCCCTTCCCGGCCGCGAGAACTACGTGCTCTCCTCCCGCGCGCCCGGCCAGTGGTCCGCCGGCGCCCAAGTCCTCACCGAAATGCCCTCGCTTTCCGACGCCTGGGTTATCGGCGGCGGCCAAATCTACACCGCCACCTTGGACCAAGTGGACCGCATTGAGGTCACCCTCATGGGCGTTAATATCGGTAGCACCTACGGCGAAAAGTCCATCTATGCCCCTGAAATCCCCGAGGAGTTCGGCCTCGCCCACAGCACCGATTGGCTAACCTCCGCCAAGGGCCACCTGGCACTGCCGGACAAAGAGGCCAGCGATCTCCCCATCAAGTACCGCTTTTTAACCTACGACCGAAAGGATGCAGCCTAATGTCTGTTACTACCCCAGAAACCAACTCCGACGTCACCATTTTCTACGCCGACTGGTGCCCCTTCTGCGCCAAGCTCATCAAGAACCTGGACCGCACCGAAACCCCCTACGCGCTTGTCGACGTCGAGGGTGACAACGCCGAAGACATCAACGCCTGGATCGAATCCGTCAACGACGGCAACCGCATCATCCCCACCGTCCTCTACTCCGATGGCACCCACGAGACCAACCCACCAGCCTCCTCCGTGCGCAATAAGCAGAAGGAATTGGCCGAAAGCTAACCCACACCCCAGCCATTTCGGGGCGCCCCTGCCCCACTGCTATGATTAGCCACGTTGCACACGCAACCCCGCCCCAGTAGCTCAGGGGATAGAGCACGGCTCTCCTAAAGCCGGTGTCGGTGGTTCGAATCCACTCTGGGGCACCATGTCATGAACTCAGACACACTCTGGGGCACCGTGTGAAGTCTCGAGACATCGTTCCTATGGTGTCTCGAGATTTTAGTTTTGTAGCCAGGCTGACGAAGAGGGATAGCACGCTTTTCGCCTGAATGTTTTGCTGGTACGCACGGTCGCCCATGAAGAATTTCTTGGGTGACCAGATTAGCAATGAATCGTTCCAGAGATGCCATCGTATTTTCAGCCGCGCTGTGTCCGGGCTTATTCAGTCTCATGCCAACAATCAGTCTTGGAACAGCATCTGGATGCTCGGGGAAGGTCTGGGTTGCCAGGGTTACTTCATACGTCCACTACTGGGTGCCAGCCGTCTTGACACCCTCGCCGCCCTTGTGATCACTTTTGCGGGCATAACAACCTGTATCAAGCTCAGAAGAGACACGGGGCTCTTGAACGAGTTACCGTTACGAGCTGCAGGCATAGGAGTGTGGTCTACGGCGATATCACCTTGCCAAACATCTTGGTAATCCTCGGGCTTGAGCGTGAGAGAAGCCAAAATAATGCGGTTGTTGAACTGGTTGAGACGCTGTATACGCTTTGCGATTCGTTCCGAGTTACACATCTCGACCTTCTTACCCCAGATGGACTTCGTCAGGCGCTTATGCATGTTGATGTTGTCATACGGATCCATAGGCTTGTTCACACGCTTCCAAGCAGTCCAGAGCATCTTATTCAGCGCCTCCCAATCGTGGGACGAGTACGTGGAAATTTCTTCGTGTGACGGGAAACCGAGGCGACAAAGCACATTATTTTCAGCGCGGTCGAGAACCATGATGGCAGCCTGCTGGAATTGGAAGGGCTTGCCTTCCATTGAAAGCATCACCAAAAGGATAGGGATGTTCTCAACAGATACCTTCGGTGGTTATCCACCCTTGAGAGAGCCCCGACCGTCTCCACATGGGAACTGATTGATGAGATCAGCAACCTTGGATTCGCGTATGCCTTTCTCGGCGGCATTGAGTGCCCTAAGCCGACAGGCTTGACTAAAAGGATACTGACTTGCGACGCGGCGCCATCAGAGGTAAACACATACCCAAACATTGGTTCCGTCTCACCTCCATCAAAGACACCCGCATAAGGATGACGGAACTTCCTGGAGTGACCTCCTAAAACACGTCACGGGTCATTAGAATGACTGATCAGAAAAGAGAAAACTGGGACCCTACGACATTTGAAAGAAAAAAAGGGGGACATTAGCACTAATGTTCGATCCGGCGGTTACGATGATTGCCGCCCGCACCCGTCCCCGCGTGAGTTGTACCCCTACTGGCCAAGCGGAGTTATGAGAAGCAACCAGGTCCACATGCAGGTTCGTCGTTGCGCGGCCACGTTATGTAAGCGGAGGCGTGAGTAGGCTTCGCCATATCCGACCGTGCGTGAATTTGGGATGCCCACAGGTGTTGGACATCCGCCGATTGAGGATTTCTTGAATGGGATACTGGCCAAATGCCTTGACGATGGCAGGAATGAAAGCGGTATCGGACGTGACGTTGTGGCCCCGACCTCCCTAGACTACCAAGAGGGACAGTTCCACCGTGTGATGGAAACTCATGATGATGACGTTGCCCGAGCAAAGATGGTGCCTGTCTAAGCTGCAAAGGAAAGTTGTCAGATTCCTAACCGGACATGCGTCGATACACTCGAATCTTTGTCCCTCCCACCAGCACAGAAAATCACAAAACGCAACTTGGGCATAGAAAGCCCGGCGCCTTTCTTGAAGATACCGAGATTTCAAAGTCCCTAGTGTGCGGTGGATTTAGTCCATTGGCTTCACGTTCGTCTCGATGAAGTCGATCTCATCCTGGACGAGCTTATACTTCGCGTAGAGCTGTTGGTTAATATCCGAAATAGACTTTGACCAGTCAATATCTGAATTGCCGGAGAAGTCCTGATTAGGAACATGCTTCCACACACGCGCCAAGTTATCCTGGGTCACTTTGAGAACACCGAGCAGTGCCCTTGAAAACTTTGTCGAGATATAGGCGCTACACGCCTTAGCTTCGGCCTCGGTCGCGAAAGAGCCAATCGTAATGAATGTTCCTGTCACACCATCTCCCGGACCGAGAACAACCGGTGCCGAGAGAACTTCTCCAAAGGCGCCAGAGCCGTTAGCCTTGGGCAGAGCGACCTTGTAATTAGCTAAAGCGTCCGGGCCGTCCAGATAGTCCTTATTGATCCAACGAAAGGCTCGCTTTTTCTGAGCATCAAGCCCTAGGACGCGAACATACGTCTTGGTACCAGTTGGCATATGTTCGTGGAATACACCCGCCAAGCGAGTGAAAGCACGGGAATCAAGCTTGTATTGATTTCCCTTAGACATGAGCGCCTTAAGCTGTGGATTTTCTTCGTGCATCTTATCGGTATAACGATACACACGGTCGTTGGAGATACCAGCTTCCTGAAGAGACGATGTCGCGATCGAATCGACCTTGGAAACGACGGAATCTAGCTCGGAATGCTTGGAAAATACCCCAATCGGTTCACCTTGACGGTGTGCGTCACGATAAGTCACGGCGACGCCGCCCTTGATGTCCGTACCTGGAAAGAGCGCATCGCTGTTATCTACGTAAAACGGAACGCTCAAGTGAGGGTCAGCGAGCATCTCACGGTTCCACGCTTTCGGAGTGTATCCCGCATTGAAAAGAAATCGCGCTGGAGTAATGAGCACAACCTTGTCTGCCATCTCGTATCCAGCCTGCATGAACAGGTGATAGATCGGCATTTGGTTCGTTGCGTCACCCTGACTGTCAGAGTTATACGGCGGGTTGCCGATGACTACGTCAAACTTCTTGGTCATTTCAGTTACTCCTGCTTAGCAAATCATTGACAACGGTCTGTCGTTCTTCTGGGGTCATTTCCGCTACATTTCCAACGTTGTAGTGCCCCGAGTCTTCCATCCAACGCTTCCGCTCCTCGACACCACCCGAGACCGCTTCAATCGTTATTTGGTGCAGAATCTCGTTGTGACTCATCTCAAAAATTTGGTTCGTCAGAATGTGCTTCAGTCGCTCATTCTGATCTGGGATCTGTGCAGCAAGCCCCTTGTCCAAGCGGCGCACGAGTTCCATCAAGAAGAGGCCGGCCGTAGAGAATAGATCCGCGAACGTTTTGGATGGATCATTAAAAATCCCAGGGTTTTCCTTCTCCAACTCGTCCACCATCAAGGCTACGACTTTTTGCGGAGTGAAGACTAGCGAGGTCTTCTGTTGTGGAATGTAGGCAAAGATGTCCTCGGTCAGACTGTTGTCGAAATAGTCAGAAAGTTCCTCCTTCTTGTCAAGGAACTCTTGGATCGACTGATTGAAGACCGCCTCATCAAATAATCCTGGGATTCGAACGACATCACCGTTTTCCTCGGTGACCTCTTGACCGTCACGCAGGATTCGGAACTCCTCCTCGGTGATACCCGTACTTTCCTCGAAGACATCATCGGGAGTGTGATCGTCGAAATTCGCGAGCGTCATGTCACGGGTACCGTATGCCATGAGAAACATCGGAATAGTCCTTGCGAAGCCGCGCAGATGAGCTCGCGCATCATCCATCGCACCGTCGGCTCGAGTTTGCTCCTTCTTGGTCTCTTCACGAGTGACGACCTCTCTAGGGACCTCATCAGTAATGGCCGAGATTGCATGAAGGATGTCGGACTGGAAGGATTCATCAAGCTTCGCTGCGCGCTCCTGAAGGGCTTGTGCTTCAGTTTCGGTCGCTGCTTCCGCCAACTCGACCTCGATGTGTTTCTTGGTAATCTCGTACTCTGTCACAGTGCGCTCCACTGCGGCTGTCACCTTGGCTTCCGTAGCCTTCTCGTCACGTTGAACCTGCTTGGCTGAGAGATCATATTCTTCTTTGAGCTTCTCGCGCGTCGGGCGGAGTTTCTCAGCGACTGCACTTGCGACCTTCCGAGCCATTTGCCTCTTTGGGGTGTCAACAATTGGAGCGACGTCTTCAGTCTTCCAGACTGGCTTGCCAAGCCCTTCAACCTTGGGATTAACTACAGTCTCGGTGTCGACTTGAGCATTGCCTCCACTGTCGACTACAGGCATAGGTTCGGGCATCTCGAGCTTCTCACTACTTTTAAGCTTGCCGGCCTTGGCTTTAGGCAGCTTGTCGAGAATCTCGGTGTAGTGCTCAGAGAAACGGAAAATGCCAGCGACATTTTCGAACAACAGATTGGAGAGGAATCCTCGGCGCACAACTTCGCGAGCCTTGAACACTTGCGGGAAGGTAAGCACCTGGCCCGAATCGAGTTCAACCATCCGCCCTTCGGAATCTTCACCGATGACCGGGAAGAAATTGAGCAGAGTGCGGATGTTTTCTTGGCGGGTTTCCGTAGATCCAGAAGGGTTAGGCTGCAGGTTGTTTGCAAACGCGTCGTAAATCGTCAGAGTGCGCTCGGGAGCGAAATCAAAGATGTACGCATTTTGCTTTTGCAGAACTTCGCCTCCGCGCTCGAAAGTGCACGGGTTCTGCGCGCGGAATGCTGCTTGCATGTACTGCGCTGGCGAGGTGAGATTAGACAGCATGATCACGGCTGTCCACTCGGGGATGGTGACACCCGTGGTGAGCTGGCCAACGGACAGGGTGATAGTGCGACCACCGTTTTCTTCAGCTTTGGCTATCGCGGAGCGTACACGGTCAAGGGACTTGCCTACTACTGCGAAGTCCTCATCCGCCGAACGTCCATCGCCCGCAGCGAGAACGATCGTGTAATCCTTGAACGCGTCATGCTTTTTCAGTAGCCGCTCAAGAGCCTTAGCAGACGCGACACGGTCAAGCAGCCAGAAGGAATGTCGAATCTCGTTGCGCAATTCAGATGTGGAGAACGGGTATTTCTCGTTAGTGGTGAGTGTGTCAAGGAACTTGATGACTTCGGCCTCGTGCTCAAAGAATCCGTTGTCCTTGGTCGCAAAGAATGCACCCAGATCGAAGGCGTAATCAATGTTCGCTTCGTCTTCTGCCACGGCCATGCCCATGGAGAGTTTGTCACTGATCATGCGGGACACCTGGTAGGTGTACATGTTCAGTTTCGGCAAACAAGCATACGGGTTTTCTTCCGTGCCGTCACCCCATGAGCTGAGCGCTTCACGTTCGTCTGCGTAGGTCCAGTTGAAGATTTGGTCTTGAGTGAACTTACCCGCAGCGAGTGCTCGAAACGGTGTGCCTGAGAGGTGCAGTGTGCATTTGCAGGTGATTTGGTCGAAGGCAATATCGGCTTTCGTCGTGTCAACGCCTTCGTGTGCCTCGTCAATGACAAGGATATCCCACTGAAGATCTGCGATGTGCTTGAGCTTGTTGTACGGGCCGCCAAAAAACTGTGATCCCTTGAGATCCTGAAGCGAAAGAAACTCTATGACAGGGATGTCATCTTCGGGGCTGGCAAGGACGAGGTCAATGTACTGTTTGCGCGTCATTGGGCTGCGCGATGCCAAGGATGCCGATTCTGACACAAACCTGTAGTTGGTTTGGTGGCCTATGAATCGGGTGAAATCGTCGTACCAGGAGTTCGCAATTGCTGGACGATTGGTCACGATCAACGCACGGGAGACACCGAGGCGACGCATGAGATCGTAGGTGGTTAGGGTTTTGCCGAATCGTGGCTTGGCATTCCAAAGAACTTCATCGTGACCGTTAGCAAAGGCATTGAGTGCTTGCTCCACAGCTGCGTGTTGTTCAGGACGTAGTGTGTAGTCCTCCGTAACTTCGGCGTGCGCGGCCTGGAAGTCTTGTCCAGCAAAGTCGTTGAAAAGCTGCAACGAGGTCTTTGGTGTGGAATCGAAGTTATGCCACTCGGTACGCTTCGGCTTTATTTCTCGTTCGACGCCTTGTTGCCGAAGGTATTCATGGAAGTCATGATCGGTGAAGTGGCCACCTGTCACGGAGGTGAACAAGGCGCGGCGCTGCCAGTTCATCTTTTGGCGAATGGAGAGCTGCGACGCCTGTTGGGCGATACGTTGCTCGGCAGTTTGCTGGGCGGTATAGCCAATCTTTTCCCAGCCTTGGTACTTAGGAACATCCGGTGTGCTCCAGGAGTACACCACTGGCTGAATTACACGGTAGGTATCAAGCTGTGGGTTAGTCATTGTCCCTTACCTTCCTGGTGGACGCGGTCAATCCGGCACGGTTTGTAAGTTGTATAGATGTTGAAGTCGATGGCCCCTTGGGACTCAGCGCGCAGAGTCGAGAGGGCAAAGTCTTCACGCTGTACCGTTGCCTCTTCTTCAGGCACACGGTGCCACCAGGAGAAGATAATGGGGTCTCCCGCATCGGTCAGGCCAGTGAGTGTGTTGCCGTGAACGATGTTGGTTTTGATAAGGAAGTCGGCGGCGGAATACAAGTCAGTGCTTGGTGTGCATGGGACCCCGTGCTCTTCGTGGAAGCTGACGAATGCGTCGAGCATGCCTGCCTGTGCAGCTTGGTGATTGTCAGCGAGAAGTTCGATGCCATAGATCGATGCGAGCGCGAACAGTGATTCGTCGGCGTGGTTGCTCTTTGGATAGTGAACGGTGATCGCTTCGAGCTTGCGGTTCAGGATAGCGATAAGGAAGTTGCCATCGCCGGCGGACGGTTCAAGGAAGGTCTTATCGACGAAGTCTGGTTCCGTCTCAAGCTCTGCCTGGACCAGGTCTAGCATCTGGTTGACCATGTGCCCGGGGGTGAAAACTTCACCGTGGGCTCTGACTCGCTTTTTGGACTTGATCAACACCTCAACGGACTCATCCTCATTGTCGGCACTATACGGCTGCCGCGCTACGCTCGTCATGTTCACTCCTTCGGGGCTGACGTATCCTAAGTAGCTTACATGTATGCAACGAACAAACACTGCCTGCGCAAAACGTGTTTACCCGCGGGTGCCCGTAGTGACGAGCAGGTGGAACCATACCTAAATTATAGGTTTTGGAACTTTTGCAAAGGCGAGCTGGAGTGATACCGGGGAGGGCACTTCAGGGAGATTTCGGAGGAGCGTTTGGAGGATCTGTTAAAGGGCAACCTGGGGAGCTTTCGGATGACGTCTCGAAAAGGCTGTTAAAGGGGTCTTGGGGCGGGTCTAGAGAGAAAATCTTGTCAACCGAGACGGGTGAAAATAGGAGAGACCAACCAGAATAGGCCAAGACTGGTTATCTTGGGAGTTTTGCGGCCTGAATCAGAGTTCTCATCGGCCGACTTGTTTCGGCTGTCTGGAGGGTTCAACTTCTGCCTTAGAGGGAGGGGAGAATTGCGGGCTCTAGAGCGCGCTGCTTTCCACCTTTGGTGGAGGGCATTTGGAGGGGTTAAGCAGGGCTTCTGGAGGATGCGGTTTCGCGTGCGCATTGGCTACACTCAACAAGTGCCAGGAAAGGAGAAGAGTGGCAAACGTAAACCTCGGGTTGCCCGTGATGGGAGGGTGCGGTTCAATACAGTACGTATCCACGATCTAATTCGACGCAGCCGTACACCGAGCGTGAAATCGAATCGAATTATGACTAGCCTAACTCGACTACTGTGTTCGCAACCGCTGAGCGTTCCAAGTTTGTCGCCCTCGGTTTCGGACCTGGCCCCTGTTAGGTAGACACCTGATATTCAGCCCGGTTGGGTTGGGAAGAAAGGTAATCTACCACCATGCCTAGGTACTCCGAACAGTTCAAACGTGATGCTGTGGCCCTCTACGAAAACAATGAGGACCTCTCACTTCACGCGGCTTCAGCAGAGCTCGGTATCAACCGAGCCTCGCTGCATTCTTGGATCAAGAAGTACGGCACCGGCAAACGTGCCCGCATAAAAGCAGTGCAGGATAAAGCCCAAGCAGCGAATGATTCTGAGCGAATCCGCCAGCTAGAAAACGAAAACGCAAAGCTGCGTGAAGAACGCGACATCCTGCGCAAGGCCGCGAAATATTTTGCCGAAGAGACACGCTGGTAATCCGCTTCCAGTTTGTCTATGACCACCGAACCGAATACTCGGTTAAGCGGATGTGCCACGTGTTAAAGCTCAATCGCTCCTCGTTCTACAAATGGGTGCAAACCCGCGAAAAACGCAGGTTAAAGATGTGTTCCGATGCTCTTATTGGTGCACGAATCAAGACCATCTTCGATGATGAGCACGGGCTTTATGGTGCTAAACGCATCGCTGCAAGTCTTAAAGCCGATACGGACTTTCCTCCGATAAATCACAAGAAGGTCGCACGCATTATGAAATCCATGGGGCTAAAAGGCTTTACCAAGCGCCGTCGATGTGTCACTACTAGGCGTAAGCCTGGTCATCGAGTCATGCCAGATCTAGTAGGCCGCAGATTCACCGCTGACAGGCCGAACCACGTCTACGTAGGTGATATCACCTACCTGCCGTGTAAGGGCGGCAAGAACATGTACCTTGCCACGGTCATCGACGTCTACTCGCGCAAACTCGTCGGCCATGCACTAGCCGATCACATGCGGGTATCGCTGGTTATCGAAGCTTTGACTCATGCAAGGAAAGTCCGTGGAAGCCTTAAAGGGGTAATTTTCCATTCTGATCATGGCAGTGTGTACACCTCACAGGCTTTTCAAGACCACTGCGCCCAGCTTGGTGTGCGCCAATCCATGGGAGCAGTAGGAACGAGTGCAGATAATGCCTTGGCAGAGTCATTTAACGCCACCTTAAAGCGGGAAGTCCTGCGAGATCGGAAAGTCTTTCGCAATCCCATTACCTGCCGCCAAGAAGTCTTTCGATGGTGCATGCGCTACAACACGCGCAGACGGCACTCCTGGTGCAACCTTCAAGCCCCCGATACCTTCGAAGCACTCACATCAGCTACACTGACCCAAGCAGCATAGCTAACCCCCGACGTGTCTACTTTCCGGGGGCCAGGCCCGTTCGTTTTGCGCCCACGGGTGAAGTCACGTCAACCCGACGATGTGTGCCTCAAAAGTTTGCGCGATTACGACAGAGACCAGCTATGTCTGGGGTTGCCCGCAAATCGTGGACACGTAGTGGAGCTACCTAGTGGTTAGGCAGCTATTTCTTTTCTGCTGATAATTGAGCCGGCGTGGTTCTCGAAGTCGACGGGGCTGACCATCCCGAGTGCAGAGTGCCGGCGCCGGCGGTTGTAGACGACTTCAATCCAGTAGGCAACAGCCTTACGCGCGGCATCACGGGTCGCCCAGCGCTTACGGTCATAGAATTCGGTCTTTAACGTCGACCAGAACGACTCGGCCATCGCGTTATCGAAGCACACGCCCGTACGCCCCACAGACTGGGCAATGCCCAGGCTGCGGCAAACCTTCCAGAGCTTCTCACTGGTAAATTGCGTCCCGCGGTCAGCGTGAAACACCAGCCCATCAGGAACATCACCGCGCAGCGTATGCGCCATCCGCAGGGCCCGTTCGACCAGGTATGTATCTTGCACACTATCCATAGCCCAGCCCAGTACCCTGCGGGAATGACCATCGCGGACCGCGCACAAGTACAACCAGCCTTCACCGGTGCGCAGGTAGGTAATATCTGACATCCATACTCGGTTGAGCCCACCAGTATCAAACATGCGCTTGACCAGGTCGGGAAGAGTTGACTTACGCTTGGCTTGGATTGTAGTCACTGGGACAAAGGCACGCGGTGAAATCCCTTCAATGCCCAAAATGCGCATCCGCTTAGCCACAGTCTTGCGATTCAAGGTGATCTGGTAGCGCTTGGTAAGTTCTGCGGTGATCCGCGGAGCACCATAAACCTCATCGGAGTCTTTCCAAATCTGATGAATCTTACGGTCAACGCCATCGTAAAATGCAACACGATCATCTTCGCCAGATAGCCGTTTCTGCTGCGCATGGGCCCATTTGTAATATCCAGACCGAGATACTTTTAATAGTCGTGCCATGCGCTTGATGCTGTAGTTCGCCTTCTCTCGCTGCATTAATTCGAACTTTTCTGCTCGCGTTGCTTTGCGGCGAAGAAGGCTGTCGCTTTTGACAAAAACTCATTATCCATCTTGGCCTCAGCCAGCTCACGGCGCAGACGAGCATTCTCAGCACGAAGATCAGACTCACTCATCCCATCTGATGCTCCTCGGCGTTCACGCTCGAGTTTGACCCACCGGCCTAAAAGCCCGGCGGAAACACCGATCTCCTTAGCCACATGAGCGATCGGGCGCTGCGACTCGATTACCAGGTTCGCGGCTTCACGCCGGTACTCCGGCGTGTACTTCTTGCGCTGTTGACTCACAATGAACATCCTCTCTTACGGACACAAGATCCGTACAAATAGGGTGTCCACTAAACGAGGGTAACCTCATGTCCGGTTGTCAGGCTCATGCGCGTGACGTGGATAGTCAGTCTGTTGCGATCCTTTGTGCCAGACGCTGCCATTGGCACGGCTGCCGGCGCCTGGTCTCTCTAAGGGTTTGAGCAGCGTCGGCCAGCCGTGAACATTGAGACAGTGCGGCGAGAGTTCCACGGTATCGGCGAGACAGGTTTATGAGAGGTGTCACCTGAACTCCAAGTAACACCGAGCGCGATAAGCACATCGCAATGCAATCGAAGCTGGGGAAAATGTTAGCTTCGATACTTCACTCATCAGGCCGTCAATAGCCGGGATTATGAGTGTAGGCCGCTGTGCGGTCTCCGTGATTCCCGGTAGCAGATGCGTGGCAGGTCCGGGGTGTGTTGTATAAGATACGAAAGGAAGGGCTGAGGTAGCGCTAGGTTAGTCACCCGTACCCACCCTTGCGCCCTCTTATTGTTCCATTAAAATTATTTACTGTGAAGCTCACTTGTATCCGAGAGCGCTGTGAGGTCAAGGCTAACAGAACTTGACAGAAGCGTATATGAAAAGTCATCAGCCGAATCAACGACCGGTTCTACAAACACGACCTGCTCGTTAAGTGACGGCTCGATATATTCTTTATGCAATTTCGCAACGAATAGTTCCCAGAAGTGATATTTAGCCTCTAGAGTTGCACCGTTGTCCATTGCCTCGCAGAGCCTATCCGCTACTTTTTCTAAGGTCACGTGTTCTGAAGGCATCTGAAACTCTCGAGCAATTTCTGGATCATCCCCTGCATTCCACGAGTCGTCGATAAGGTCACTGCTGCCCAAGCGGTCGGCAAGCAACAGATAATGAACTGTAATTTCCCTCCCTGGAGATGCCCAGTCTACGCACTCCAGCCGAATATCCTCCAAGAAATCGAGTGCTTTAGCGACAGGGTTCTTCTTGTGGTATCGATCTGCAATTTTCGTCGAATACTTCCGGAATACCTCGTTGACTTCATCTGGAAGGGCAGGCTTTGTGAATACTCGTCCAAGCAAACTAGCCAGTGCTGCGGCCTCGATTCCGCTCTCAAAATCAACTGAATGACCGATCAACTTGGCCTCCGCTAGAGTCTTTCTATCCACGGTAATCAGCCGCTCCATGTCCGCAGCTTGCTGTCGGGGCTCACCTACAGGGACCATGAGCGGGCGCCGCCCCTTTTTTATGGTGCTCCAGTCTCGTTTATCAATGGACAAAACAGGCGCAAGCGTAACAAATTCACGCTTGGTACTGCGTAGGTCGCATGTTTGTGAGACAACGGCGAACAAGCACTCTTTTGGTTTAAGGATTGGTTGCCCGTGTATTGTGCACGACACTAAATCGCCCTGCTTGAGAACCGAGAAAAGGGACTCATGTGAACTGGACATTGCTAAACAAAGCGCCCTTCGATCGGAGTTGGCACGAGCATTTTTTCTCCCCGACGGGTCGCCTGCTTAAATGCCTGTACAAAGCTTTCCCCACTAGCACTTGACAAGAGTGCAGCCCTTGACTCCTTTGGTGTGAGAGCTTTCAGCGACATCATCTTGGTGTAGAACATGTCGATCTTCGCGGTGTTAGTTTCAGAGACGGCGCTACCTGTAGCCCAATTTTGAATCGAACGGCGTGAGACACCAAAAATGTCCCCAAGTTCCTTATTATTAAAGCCCGCATACGTTTGGATATAGCGGATCATCTCGCTAGCTGTCGAAGCGAGCATTAGTTCGTTGGATGACTCAGCACCGCGGCGAGGAGTTCCCACCTGAACGTCATGGGCCCATGGAGGAGACTCCAGTGGGGTCTCCCACACTCCAGGTTCGCGCGGAGGCATGGTTGTTAATGGTGTAGCAACCGCAATCGCTACTCCAATTGTCGTGATCTGCGACCCCCACGGAATGATAGAAGGGCGTTCAAGGCACGAAGCGGACATTACTTACCTCCAAACTTTTCTTCACCTTCGTCAAGTAACACGTACTTGAAAAAGTCATAACATGTGTCAGAAAGACGGTTAACTGCGTTTTGAATGTCAGTGCCCTGAGTACTCAAATTTTGAGTGCTCACCGCTTGGAGGTCCAGCACCCAGGAACGAGTATCAACAGGCTTAAGAGCACGGTCAGGAGTCTGATACGGAGGTACTACGCCGGTCCGCACATTCAGACTAATATCTTCCACCTGAAAGACAGCTTGATTCATAGTTGTCACTAATTCTATTTCGTCCTGAAGCAGCAAGTCCTGGTATCCAATGACTTGAGGCTTGAACGCGTTCGAAATATCTCCAATTACTTTTTCATCCGTAATGCGGTTGATATAACGAACTCCTAGACGGTTGGCTTGTAATACACCAAATGAATCTTTTACCGCTTCAAGTAGCTTCAGAAATCGCTCATACACGTCGGAAAACCCGTACCCCTTATAGCGAGGGTCGAAACTGAGAGTCACGCTGTGTGAAGTGACGTGGAGATCCCAGATGTTGTCCACCGAGTAATAGTGATAAACCTTCTCCCCTTCCGAGGCACGCACTCCGTCTGAAGTTAGGTTGACGCTAATATCACGTGCTGGCTCTGAAAGGGGGTAATCATCTAAATGCTGAGCAAGTCGACTCACGTGCTGCTCAAAATCATGCACGAGCGCGTTGTGTGTTGGCCATCGCATCTGCACCATCAAAAGCTCAAGAGGCGCTTTTTCCAATCGGACACTCTTCTTATCATCCTTGGTAAAAGGACGGAACTTCACTCTTTTCATACTTCACACCCTACTTCACACCCCGGACATAATGGATAGCTAGTTTCTGTGTTGCACCCGAAAATTAGTAACTACCTACGTCAACAGGCATTTTCCCCACCCACGCACAGCGTCTCATTCTTTTAGCACAAAACATCCGTCGACATACACGCCTCGCTGCGCCGGAGGTTACCCGCACGCCCATTATTCCTGAGGCGTGACTTGTGAGCATCCTGATCTGTGAGAATTCATTCCAAGGCATGTGGAAGGTAGTTCCACAGAAAGTAAAGCACCAGACGAGGGAAAGTAGTCCCTTTCTCGCATTGCATTTCTGCAGGTCCCCCTTACCCGCTCACAACCTCCCCACCACTCATCCGCGCAATCCGTGCATTTCCCACGATAGGCAACCGACTCTCACCCTTCACTACTCGCCCTGCACGGACAAGGAGCAAACCTTCCGTCGACGGACTGACTTGCAGGTATCCGAACTCAAGGAAAGTGGAGGGTTGCGTCCCCTAACGTGGTGTATCTGTAGCCCGCGGTAAGTCTTGTGCCGGTGTGCATGAAGGCGACCATCGCGGGTACCTTTCGAATCAACTCTTACCTATCCTCGAAAGGAAGTACCCTGCGATGGCCGCTGACCCTCATCATATCGATCCGACCGCGTATCTCGAAGAGCTGCTGACTCAAGCGTCCCCAGATTTGATGCGCCAAATGCTCACTGACTTCATCAACCAGATTCTTTCCGCCCAAGCAGACACCGTCTGCGGGGCTGATTACGCCACCGTGTCAGCCGAGCGCACCAACACACGTAATGGCTACCGTCATCGCCAACTTGATACCCGAGTCGGCAGCATTGATGTGGCAATCCCGAAGCTACGCACCGGCGCATTTTTCCCTGACTGGCTGCTAGAGCGCCGCAGCCGCACCGAGCGTGCCTTGACCACAGTCATCGCCACCTGTTACCTGAAAGGAGTCTCCACTCGCAGGATGAACGACCTGGTGGCCACCCTTGGGATCAACAACTTGTCGAAGTCTCAGGTCAGCCAGATGGCCAAAGAACTCGATGACATGGTCGATGACTTCCGCACCCGCCGGCTTGACCAAGGCCCCTACCACTTTGTCTCCTGCGACGCGCTGACAATGAAGGTGCGGGAAGGAGGACGTGTCGTAAAGACCAGCGTGTTGCTGGCCACAGGTGTCAACGCTGACGGCTACCGAGAGCTTTTGGGCATGCAGGTTGCCACCGCGGAATCTACCGCGTCGTGGACCGGGTTCTTTCGGGACCTCATCGCCCGTGGCCTGACCGGGGTATTCCTCGTTACTAGTGATGCCCATCTTGGTATTCAAGCAGCCGTGGGTGACTGCCTGCCGCAGGCTAGTTGGCAGCGGTGTCGAACGCACTTCGCGAAGAACCTCTCGGCCCAGGTTCCCAAAACCCAATGGCCGACTCTGTCAGCGATGTTTCACACAATCTTTCAGCAACCCGATGCCGCTAGTGTGTGGGCCCAAGCTCGTGAGGTTATTGAATTCTGCCAGCAGAAATTCCCTCACGTTGCCACCTACCTCGAGGAGTGTCTCGACGAGCTGTTGGCGTTTACCGCTGCGCCGAGAGCGGTGTGGACCAAAATCTGGTCGAATAACCCCACTGAACGGCTCAATAGGGAGATCCGCCGGCGTACCGATGTCGTAGGAATCTTCCCAAACCGAGACGCTGTTGTGCGCCTTGTTGGGGCGGTGTTGGCCGAACAGCACGATGACTGGATCCAACAGAAGCGTTATATGTCACTGACCAGCCTGGCACAGACCAAAGAGATCATCGCCGCTGGGGTCATCGACGAGGACCGCGACAACAACCAGGAGATCGCCGCGTGAATACCCTCACCCCTTATCCCCGAGATGGCCCCTAAACCACCGCCATGAAACTAACCCCAGATTCGAAAACAGATACACCACTACCCAGGACTTGACCAAGTGGAGTGTAGAGCCGGCCGGGTATGAGAGGTGCAGAAGCTAAGTAAATCTCCCCCATTGCCAAATTTCGAGACATCGTTTCGGTTGGTGTCGCGGGATTCTTGCTTTCCGAATGGCTGGAGTGGCAAGAATTTCGTAATCTAGGCCCATGAAACTTCTTCTCGCTTCATTCCTGCACCCGGACATCGGCGACTACATTTCGGGGCGAGTGCTATATATCGATGATGCCGCTTCAGAGATGCGCAAGGCACCATTTGCACAGGCAGAACTGAAGGCAATTGGAGAGGCAACAGAGACCTTAGTCCCTCTCACCCTATCGCAATCAAACCCAAGCGATATTCAAAATGAAATTGCATCAGCCAACTGCATCTATGTCGCGAGCGGCGACGTATTCCGCCTACTTGACGTACTGAAGAAAACGGGTGCCGACCGTGCACTGACTGAAGCAGTAAAGCAGGGCAAATTTTACGCTGGAAGTTCTGCAGGAGCAGTTGTTGCCGGCCCATCAATTGAGCCGGCATCAATCATGGACGATTCCAAAACGGCACCGCAGCTCACCGAATATACAGGGCTAAACTTCACTCCTCATGTCATTGTTCCTCATGCACAAGGAACCACTGGGCCCTATTCGATAGAGGTCATTAGTAAGACTGTCGAGACCTACGGCCGAGAATGGAACCTGCTACTTTTGAGAGATGGGCAAGCCCTCTTTATAGATGATGAAAAGTCCATTCTAATCTAATCTGCGATGACAAACACGCCAAGCCGACCAGGAAAGTCCATTTACGCCTCAACTACCAGCACTTTCCTTGTGACCGAGCAGTTCCCTTAACAATACTATTTAGGGACCATGGGGTCATTTGTTTCGGTGAGCTCCCATCTCGCAGAGCCGAAGTTGTGGCGCTTTGAGACAGTCTCGCTCATTGTTATTCACCTGCTGCCTGGGACTTAGCTTCTTGGGACTCACCGATGGCATTACCAAGCGCTGCGATGAATGCGATTAGGCCTACCGTGATGAGGATGTGTCCCAGACCAGCGATGCCAGAGATCATTGCAGAGGACTCCTCCCCCAGTACGGTCAGGCATCCGTGCCAGATCATGACCCCAACAGTGACGACCACGCCGACGTTGTAGAGCCAGAAGAACGCATTGAACTGACCGCGGTTGCGCGACAGACCAATGACCTTCTCCAATACCAAGAAGATAAGGCTCATCATGAAACCGAGCGCTAGCAAGTGAGTATGCGCTACGCTCAACTGGGTGAACTCGCCCTCGGGGAAATCATTGGCCCGCGTGAATTCGCGGTAGAACACGCCCGCGCCCAAGCCCAATACGAGGTAGAAAATGGATGCCCAATACAAAGCTTTCATGGTCATTCTCCTTCCCAGCCGCTGTCACGGCCGGAGTAACGATGAATAAAATACTCTAAGGACTTATCCTCCTACATTCGTCATCGTTTTGAATCACAGGTCTGGTTGAAACTGCAATCAACCAGTTGGTTGACTATGAGATCCGGCAGATCAATATTCATAGTCCTGCCCCGGGAAATACAAGCGCTGAATGTCAGGCACCTTTGTTTCAGCAAAGACCCGAATCGTTGAAGCAATTTCGGGTAACTCCAGCTAGTTTGAACAGACCCACGCCTGAACCTTGTTCATATGTTCAACGAAGGCCGCTTCCGTTCTTTGCTCATGCAATTGAAGCCAAGCATCCACGACATCATCTGGGTAAACGCCCGCCGCGCGCAATACCGCCGCAGTAAATGGCACCGGAGCCAAGCCTGAAGCTGTAATCACTCCACCATCAAAAACTACATCTTCTTCTTTATAGCCATCGATATTGGTGTAGTTCACTGAGGCAAGGAAGTCTTGCGCGTTTGAAGTGTGTTTGCAGTGGTCAAGCACCCCGGCACGAGCAAAGGCCAAAGTTCCACCACAGATTGCCGCCAAGAGCACTCCATTCTCATTTAAGACCCTGATCGTTTCCAGCAACTGTTCGTGACCGTTAAAGTATGTATCTGCCCCTGGCACCACGAACGCCGCAATATCAGTCCGATTCTGGATGTCCTGCAAGGTCAGACCTGGAACTACCTCGATTCCACCCTTGGAGCGGACGGCTTCTAGAGATTCGCCAACAAACAAAACCTTGAAACGATCCGGCACTTGAGCCTCAGCTTCAGCTACTTGAGTTGTGAGGTAGGCATACTCCCAATCAGACATGGTTTCCGTCGCATAAATAGCAATGACCTTCATGGAACTCACAATACGCGGGCCTGCTGAATCACTACTAGACACGCGAAAGTTTCGATCAGCGTGTCTCTTGCCCACTCAAACCGACCTGCTCCGTCGCCTTAAACTGGCCTCATGTCTGAAGTAACGAAGCAATACGCCGTAGATCTCACCCGCCTCGATACCGCCGTATACCGAGCTACCAATTCCGCCGGAGCCAGCATTGAGTTTGGCAGTGGCGAGGGACTCCTCTCCCCTGTTGAGCTTTTGCTAGCTGCCGTCGCGGGGTGTTCGGCGGTGGACGTGGATGTGGTGACATCCCGACGCACGGAGCCGGAATCTTTTGATGTGCATGTGGAAGGTGACCGCGTAAACGAAGATGGTGCATCGCGTCTATCGGAGGTGCGAGTGGGCTTCGATCTATCGTTCCCAGATACGCCGGAAGGCAACCAAGCGCGCAAGCTGGTGGACAATCTGATCCGCATCTCCCACGAGAAGGACTGCACGGTATCGCGCACGGTTGAGAATCCCACTCAAGTGACGTTTAGGAACGACTCGAAATAGTTTCTCGAAATAGAAGCGCGACATGCGGTTTCGCTCCGGGGATGACCCCAGACCCCCTGCTATGGTGCAATTGTTAACTACTGTGACAAATGTGATTACTGCAGGAGCTCAACATGTCACCATCTTTCTCCCGTCGCGGCCTCTTTAAGGTCGGCGCTCTCGCGCTGACCGCAGGCGCCATCGGTTCTGCTGCTCCGAATGCAGCGGCACTCGGACCGGTGCGCGGCACCATCATTGATTTCTCCGCCGGCGTACCTTCCCCGCAGGCAATTAAGAATGCCGGCCATATGGGTGCAATCCGGTATGTCTCCGACAAGCGCCCCGGCGCTGCGTGGATGACCGGCAAACCGGTGACCCTCAAGGAAACGAAGGCCAATGCGGCAGCAGGCCTGCCCACTGCGTCGGTATACCAATTCGGCCGTGCGGAAACTGCCGATTGGAAGCAAGGCGCAGCAGGTGCGGCAGTACACGCACCGAAGGCGATTGCACTGCACAAGAAGGCAGGCGGCCCCACCAACCGCCCGATCTACATCGCGATCGACGATAACCCCACCCGCGAGCAGTACACCCGCCAAATCCGCCCATACCTGCAGGCATTCTCCAAGACGCTGGAGCTGGCTGGCTACCAAACAGGTGTCTACGGCAACTACAACACTATTGAGTGGGCGATCCAGGATGGCATCGGCAAGTACTTCTGGATGCACGACTGGGGTTCTAATGGCAAGATTCACCCGCGCACTACTATCCACCAGCTGCCGCACGGCAAGCAACAGACCATCGGCGGCGTCATCGTTGACGTCAATGAGGTCTATGCCGAAGACTGGGGACAGTGGACGCCTGGCAAGTCCGCGGCACCTGCACCGGCAAAGAAGCCGACCACCAAGAAACCACAGCCAAAGCCGCAGCCGCAGACCAAGGCCCCAAGCAATGGCTCGTCCGACCTAGTCAATCAGCTGAGCTCACAGCTACAGAGCAAGCACCCGGAGCTACCGGAACTGCCCCAGGTCACCGCCAATGGCGTGACCTTTAATGGCAAGACGCTGAGCAACGATCAGATTCGTCAGCTAGCGAAGATCGTCGCAGAAACGGTCTCTAAGGCGCGGTAGTACTACTTCTTGGAAGGCTCGGAGGTTTTCTCTGAGCTTTTCTTTTTATCTGTGGACTTCTTATCGGAGCTGCCTTTGTCCTTCTTTTTGGACGTGGTGGATTCGCTCGTGGGCTCCTTGGACGAGGACTTTTCCTTCTTGCCCTTGCCGGTTTTCTCGTCCTTGTCCTTCTTACTGGAGGAGGTAGTAGAAGTCTCCGAGGTGGAAGTCTCGATCGGTGGGACGTCCTCGCCGTCTTTGTACTTGAGGAAGCGCTCGGTGGCCTTGCCCAGATTCTTGCCGGTCACCTCGTCCTTGACGTAGTCGGTGAGGTCATCGGAGGAGCCGGTAATGGAGGCGGCGGCGACGAAGTTCTCACCAAAGGAGACCGAGGAATTAATGGACTTGTCATTGGACCAGCCCCACTTGCTGCCCACCACGTTGGAGAGCTTGGCGGTGCCATAATCCTGGCGGTAGCCATCTTCCGAGATGGGATCAGCATGCGCCATGGCTACGAGCACCGGGTGGGTTTCATCGCGGTCGATGAGCTGCGAGATGAAGCTGGCGACGTCATACGTGGAGGTTTGCGAGTAGCCCCACTGCTCGCCGGCCTTGGTGGATTCGAGATTGAATTCATCCGCAATCGTGTCGATGGAATCCGGGTATTTATCAAAGAGGTTTTCGGCGGACTTATCAGAGGAGCTAGCGATCATATCCAGTGCCTCGTATTTGTCCTCGTACTCGCCCTTTTCCATTACGTAGGTGGCGATATAGAGCTTGATAAGGCTTAGCGCCGGGCGGGCCTCGTGCTCCGAGGCAGAGCCCATATGCATGCCATCGTGCAGGCGGATGTAGGTAATTGAATGACCCTCATCGCCCTCGAGGAACTCATTGGTTTCCGGTGGGACGTCGCGGTTGGTGTCTGTTGCTTCCGAGGGGGCGTCGGCAAGCGCGTCGCTTTCACGCTCGTTGTTGCTGCACGCGGTGGCGGTCAAGGCGAGCATACATACGGCCAAGGCGGCACCAGCCTTTACTGATGCCGCCTTGCGGGTCAAAGACGTTCTAAGCACGTCCATCCACATTACCGCGTGTATGCACTTTTCAAGCAATTAATGCTGAACGGGTGCCTCCACGCCCACGCCGGTAAGGGAGCGCACTTCCATCTCTGCAGAAAGCTCCTCAAAGTTATCCGGTTTGGTCATGATGGACACCAGCCAGCCGACGAAGAAGGACAGTGGAATGGAGACCAAGCCCGGCGACGAAAGCGGGAAGATAGCCCAGTCCGCACCTGGGAACATGGAGCTCTCAGAACCGGAGACTGCCGGGGAGAAGAAGATGAGCACCAGGCAGGACACCACGCCGGTATACATGGAGGCCACCGCGCCCGCGGTGTTGAAACGGCGCCAGTACAGGGAGTAGAGGATGGTCGGCAGGTTGGCGGAGGCCGCCACCGCAAACGCCAGGGAGACCAGGAAGGCCACGTTCTGGGTCATGGCCAGGATGCCCAAGATGATGGAGACGATGCCAAGGACCACCACGGTGGCCTGGGAGACGCGGACCTGCTCAGCCTCGGTGGACTCGCCGTTGCGGATAACCGCGTGGTAGATATCGTGCGCAATGGATGCAGAGACGGTAATGGCCAGGCCAGCAACCACGGCGAGCACGGTAGCGAAGGCCACGGCGGAAATAATCGCCATGAAGATAGAGCCGCCGATCTCGAGCGCGAGTAGTGGCGCTGCGGCATTGGCGCCGCCCGGGGCGTCGAGAATGCGGTCCGGACCGACCAGTGCAGCTGCGCCATAGCCCAGCACCAAGGTCATGAGGTAGAACGCACCAATAATAACGATCGCCCAGGTAACGGAGCGGCGCGCCTCGGTAGCGGTGGGCACGGTGTAAAAGCGCATCAGCACGTGCGGCAGGCCGCCCACGCCGAGCACCAGGGAAATGCCCAAGGAAATAAAGTCCAGCTTGGTGGCGGTGGTGGCGCCGTACTTCAGGCCCGGAGCCATGATGTCCTTGGCCTCGTAGCCCTTCTCTTTAATCTGCTCGGAAGCGGCGTGCATGTCGATGGCGTTATTAAACAGGGTGCTAAAGCCGCCGCGCAGGGCAATGAAGACCAAGAAACACATGATGACCACGCCGGCGACCAGAAGCACGGCCTTAATCATCTGCACGTAAGTGGTGCCCTTCATGCCGCCGACTAGGACGTAGACAATCATGAGCACGCCCACGATGCCCACGACGAGGGCCTGCCACTTGAAGTCATGAATATCCAGCAGCACCGCAACCAAGGAGCCAGCGCCGGCCATCTGCGCGATGAGGTAGAAGAGCGTGACGAAGAGGGTGGCGATGGACGCCGCCACGCGCACGGGTTTTTGCTTCAGACGGAAGGAGAGGACGTCCGCCATGGTAAAGCGGCCGACGTTTCGCATGGGCTCGGCGACGAGCATGAGTGCGACCAGCCAGGCAACGAAGAAGCCCACCGAGTACAAGAAGCCGTCATAACCGTTGAGCGCCACCGCGCCGACGATGCCTAGGAAGGATGCGGCGGAGAGGTAGTCACCGGAGATGGCTAGGCCGTTCTGGCGTCCGGAGAAGCTGCCGCCACCGGTGTAGAAGTCCGAGGCTTCCTTTGTGGTTTTGCCGGCGCGCAGCACCACCGCCATGGTGACGATGAGGAAGATGGCGAAGATGGAAATATTCAGGATGGGGTTGCCGGCGGAAGACTCGGCGGCAAGGGTGGTGGTAGTCATTAGTTGCCCTCCAGTTCTTCACGGATGGCGGCCGACTTCGGCTCGATATTCTTATTGGCGTACTTCACGTAAATCCACGTGATGATGAAGGTGGTCAGGAACTGGGCAAGGCCGAAGACTAGGCCGATGTTCCAGCCGCCGCCAAGCTCGGTTGCCATGAAGTCAGGGGCGAACACTGCGGCAAGAACGTAGACCACATACCACACGAAGAAGGCCACGGTCATAGGGAAGGTAAAACTCCGGTAGGTGCGGCGCAGCTCGCCGAACTGGGCGGAGTCGCGCATCGCGATGAACTCGCTACCGGTGGGTTCGCGGCGCGAGACAGGAGTTGCAGCTACGTCACTCATAGAGCATCGTCTCCTTGGGTGAGAGGAACTTAGGTCACACGAGATAGTGTGTCACTGCTCACTATCAGCGTTGCCCTGTAAGTTACAGAACATTTTCTGCAAGGTTGTAAACTCTGCCAAGAAAACCTTCCACTCCCCCACCCTTTCAACCCCATAGGCTTCACTGAACTGGAATAACATCTTTAGCAAACTACCCCCGCGGGAAGAATTTTCTACCCCCTGTAAAGATTGTTAACAGCCGCTTGGCAAAAGAAAAAGCCCCCGTGAGGGGGCTTCATCTGCGGTTGACGTTACTCTTCGTTGCCTGGGAATTCGCGTGGGTCATTGAACATGCGGCCAAAGCCCTCCTGGCCCTCCAGGGCGTCAATGGCGGATACTTCCTCCGCCGTGAGCTCCAGCTCGGTGGCGGCCAAGTTTTCCTTCAAGCGCTCGGTGCGCGCGGACTTCGGAATGACGGAGATGTCCTTGGACATGAGGTACGACAGTACTACCTGTCCCTCGGTGGCCTCGTGGTCAGCAGCAGCCTGCTCGATTGCGGGGTTGTTGAGCACAACGCCACGTGCCAGCGGGGCCCATGCCTCGGTGACGATGTCATTATCGTGATGGAAGGCGCGCAGGCTGGACTGGGTAAAGCCCGGGTGGATCTCCACCTGGTTGAGCACCGGAGAAATGCCGGTGGTGGAAATGAGATCCTTGAGCACGTCCTCGTAGAAATTGGCCACACCGATGGACGCAATCTGACCCATACCCTGCAGGCGGGCGATAGCCTCAAAGGTCTCGTTGTACAGGCCACCCTGCGGCCACGGCCAGTGAATGAGGTACAGGTCGAGGTAGTCCAGCTGCAGATCCTTTAGCGACTGCTGGAATGCTTCTTCCACCTTGTGCTCACCCTGGTGGGAGTGCCACACCTTGGAGGTAATAAAGAGCTCATCGCGAGTGACATCGCCGGCATCCATAGCCTGCTTCAGGGCGGTGCCTACCGCCTCTTCGTTCTTGTAGAGCGTGGCGGTATCGAAGTGGCGGTAGCCCAAATCGATGGCCTCGCGGATGACGCGGATGCACTCCTCGTCATATAGCTTGTACGTACCCAAGCCCAGCTGGGGCATTTCGCGGTCATCATTGAAAGTTACGGTTGGCACAGTCATGCCCTCCATTGTGCCGCAGTTTTTTCAGCCGCGCCGAAAACGACGACACCCCAGGGCGAACCCTGGGGCTGAGCGCTTTTAGTCGGCGCGGATGAGGTCAATAATAAAGACCAAAGTGCGGCCGGACAGCGGGTGCGCACCACCGGCGGGACCGTAGGCCTTTTCCGGCGGGATGATGAGCTTGCGGCGACCGCCCACCTTCATCCCCGGAATGCCCTCTTGCCAGCCGGCGATGAGACCGGTCAGCGGGAACTCGATGGACTGGCCACGGTCCCACGAGGAATCGAATTCTTGGTTGGTCTCGTATTCAGCGCCGACGTAGTGGACTTCCACTACGGCACCAGGCTGCGCCTCAGCACCGTCGCCGACGACGATGTCTTCTACAACAAGGTCGGTCGGCGCTGGGCCAGACTGGGCTTCAATAACAGGCTTATCCATGGGGATTATTCTCCTTGGGAAATCTAGTTTGTTCGTGCGGTCGCATTAAAAACCGAACCGAGCTGCACCTATTATAGGTGCTACCACCCGATTCGGCTTAATTAGGCTAACCGCGGAGCGCTTTAACGCTCGCTACGCGGGGTGACCTTACGCAGGGACTCGCCGGTGTAAATCTGGCGCGGACGGTTGATCTTGGTGTTGATCTCCAGCTGCTCGCGGTACTGTGCAATCCAGCCCGGCAGGCGGCCGATAGCGAAGAGGACGGTGAAGAAGTCCGTCGGGAAGCCCATGGCGCGGTAGATCAGGCCGGTATAGAAGTCCACGTTCGGGTAGAGCTTGCGGGAGACGAAGTAGTCATCATTCAGCGCAATATCTTCCAGCTTCATGGCCAGATCCAGCATTGGGTCGCCGCCCAAGTGCTCGATGATCTCGTGGGCGGTGTCCTTCACAATGGCCGCGCGTGGGTCGTAGTTCTTGTACACGCGGTGGCCAAAGCCCATGAGGCGAACGCCCTTTTCCTTATTCTTCACGCGGTTCATGAAGTCGGTAGCGTCACCATCGTGGTTGTTCTGGATATCTTCCAGCATCTCCAGAACGGCCTGGTTTGCGCCGCCGTGCAGCGGACCGGACAGGGCGTTGATACCGCCGGCGATGGAGACGAACATATTGGCCTGCGCGGAACCAATCATGCGCACGGTGGAGGTGGAGCAGTTCTGCTCGTGGTCAGCGTGGAGGATAAGCAGCTTATCCAGGGCCTTAGCTACAACCGGGTCAACCTCGTACTCCTCGGTGGGGTAGCCGAACATCATACGCAGGAAGTTCTCGCGGGCGTTCAGGCTATTATCCGGATACATATAAGGCTTGCCCTGGGAAGCGCGGTAAGCATACGCAGCCAGCATTGGAACCTTAGCCAGCAGGCGGACGGTGGCCTTATCCAGCTGCTCTGGGTCCAGCGGGTCGAGCTGATCCTGGTAGTACGCGGAAAGAATGTTGAGGGAGGAAGCCAGCACGGCCATTGGGTGCGCGTTGCGCGGGAAGATATTGAACGCGGCCTTGAAGTCCTCATCCAACAGGGTGTGATGGCGGATTTCGCGGTTAAAGTGGCTGAGCTCCTCCTCGTTAGGGAGATGACCCTTGATCAGCAGATAGGAAACCTCGTTAAAGGAAGCGTTTTCCGCCAGGTCCGCGATATCGTAACCGCGGTGGCGCAGGATGCCCTCTTCACCGTTAATGAAGGTGATCTTGGACTCGGTGGAACCGGTGGAGGTATAACCAGGGTCGAAAGTAACGAGTCCGGTCTCGTTACGGAGCTTGGAAATGTCAAAGCCGGAGTCGCCCTCGGTGGACTGCTTGATGTCCATTTCGTACTCGCCGCCTGGGTACTGGAGCACTACCTTGTTATCTTCAGAAGCCACGGAAGTTCCTTTCTCTATGTGAAGAGTCATTATTAAGCACTAACTTAAAGAAGTTAGCTAGATACCTCTTCACACTTTAGCAAACTTTGTGACGCCGCCTACAAGTTTCGGTCACCTAAAAATAACTGCCGTTCGACCGGAACTGTTCTACACTTGCACGCATGAGCACTCCAGAACTTACGCTGCCCACCGACCTCCTGCCTGCCGACGGCCGCTTTGGCTGCGGCCCCTCCAAGATTCGCCCCGACCAGCTTGCGGCCATTGACCCCGCAGTCATGGGCACCTCCCACCGCCAGCCGGCAGTAAAGAACCTCGTAGGTTCGGTGCGAGAAGGCTTGAGCGATCTCTTCTCCCTGCCAGAGGGCTATGAGATTGTCCTTTCCCTAGGCGGCGCCACCGCCTTCTGGGATGCTGCCACCTTCGGACTCATCGAGCGCCACTCCGCCCACCTCACCTTTGGTGAGTTTTCCACTAAATTTGCCAAGGCCGCTGCGGGTGCACCCTGGCTCGATGCCCCCTCCATCGTGGAGTCCCCCGTGGGCACCGCACCCGACCCGCGCGAACTCTCCGCGGAGGCGGACGTCGTCGCTTGGGCACACAATGAAACCTCCACCGGCGCGATGGCAGAAGTCACCCGCCCACACCCCCGCAATGATCAACAGCTGGTGGTCGTGGACGCCACTTCCGGCGCGGGTGGTCTGCCCGTGCACACCTCCGATACGGATGTCTACTATTTCTCGCCGCAAAAGTGCTTTGCTTCCGACGGCGGCCTGTGGCTCGCCGCCATGTCCCCCGCCGCACTGGAGCGGATTGAGAAAATCAACGCCTCCGAGCGCTATATCCCCAACTTCCTCAACCTGCAGACCGCGGTAGAAAACTCGCGCAAGAACCAGACCTATAACACCCCGGCAATCGCCACCCTGCTCATGCTGGACAACCAGGTCCAGTGGATGAATGCCAACGGCGGACTGGACGGCATGGTTGAGCGCACTACGGAGTCCTCCACTACGCTGTATAGCTGGGCCGAATCCCGCCCGGAGACCACTCCCTTCGTCGCAGAGCCTGCGTCCCGCTCTCTCGTGGTGGGCACCATCGACTTCGCCGAGTCCGTCGATGCCGCAGCGCTCGCCGCCACCCTGCGCGCCAACGGCATCCTGGACGTGGAGCCGTACCGCAAGCTGGGCCGTAACCAACTGCGCATCGGCATGTTCCCGGCTATTGATCCGGCCGATATCGTCAAGCTGACCCAGTGCATCGACTACGTCTTGGATGCGAATTAACACCTCACCCCCAACATGCCCCGCCGCCTCGCAGGCCGCGGGGCATTTTCACGTTATAGTTGAATGCATCACAGATATGTCCGCCGTCGATAGGCAAAAGGAGCGCCCTATTATGCGCGAGCTGTTCCCAGTTGACAGCGAGTCGACCGAAACCTCTTTGGTGCTGCGCACCGAAGACGGCGAAGAGTTTTTCCTCTCCATCACCGATGAGCTGCGCGAGGCCCTGCGGGGCGAGCAGGAGGAAACCCCCGAAGAGGAACCGGCGGCTCCGGCCATCAGCCTGGCCAAGCCCACCAAACCGGAACCGGTGGAAGAAACAAAGATCCGCCCGGCGGAGATCCAAAACCGCATTCGCGCCGGCGCCTCCGCGGCGGAGCTGGCGGAAGAAATGGGCGTGACCGAATCTCGCATCGAGCCCTTCGCCTACCCGGTCATGCTGGAGCGCAACCGCATCGCGGAGATTGCCAAGCAAGCCCACCCGGTCCGCGAGGACGGACCGGCCAAGCTCACTCTGTGGGAGGTTCTGGCCACCGCCTTTGCCGCCCGTGGACACTCGCTCTCCGAGTCCACCTGGGATGCCTACCGCCACCAGGGCGAGGCCTGGATCGTGCGCGTGACGTGGAAGGCCGGCCTGTCCGAGAACGAAGCCGAGTGGTACTTCAAGCAGTCCATGTCCTCGCCTGCCACGGTGGAAGCGCGTAACTCGGTGGCCGCGGACCTGACGGACCCGGATTTCGTGCAGCCGGTGCGCTCGCTGACCTCGCTGGGCAGCGGCCGCTATGACGAAGCTATCGATGGCGACCAGCCGAGCAACGTCACCGACCTCACCGCGCCGACCACCCCTCCGGAAGAGCCGGAGGAAGAGGAGTTCCTGCAAAACCCCTCGCCGGAAGAAAAGCCCGCCAAGCGCCGCCGCAAGGCCGTCACCCCGCATTGGGAGGACGTGCTGCTCGGCGTTCGTTCCAATACCAAGCGCCCTAGGGACTAATCGTGGACATCTCTCACGCAGTACTCACTCTCTGGTACATCTCTCAACCCAATGCGGAAGAGGTGTTGAAAACCGAGCCCAAGGCGGATCGCGGCTTTGGGCGGAAGTTCCTCGCCCAGCTGGACCCCACCTTTCCGGTCACGCCGATTGGGCAATTCCCACTTAACCGCTCCGCGCAGACGGATCCGAACGAGTACTACATCGGCGGCTACCCCGGCATCACCGTGGTGCAAACGGTCTGCGAGGGGGATTCTGTTCTCCTTTCCCAGCTGCCAGAAACGCTCCTTAATGCGGTGCCCGCCCAGCGCGTCATCGCGCTGGCCAGCAACGAAAAAGAAGGCTACGCCGGCTTCGCCCTGTGGGAGGGCGGCGAGCTCAAGCGCTGCCTATGCGCCACGCGCGAGCACCTCTACGAGGACACCGGTCTGCCCGAGCCCTTCGAGGCCCCCTACTGGGCAGGAGAAAAATACGAGCCGATCGGCGGGATTTCCCTCCCCTTTGAGCCGCAGGGCATCATGCAGGCAGCCCAGGAACACTGGCTCGGCATCGAGGTGGGCCATGATGGCCCGGACCTGGACGTCGTGGGGTACGCCGTCGATGGCCGCCCAGAGCCGAAGATCGACCCGCCGAAGCCCAAGCAAACCGTGGGGGAACTAGCCGCGCAGTCGGCCAATAAGCTGGGCCTGAACGACTATGACGACTACGAAGATCATAACGCCGAGCCGGAATCCACCGGCGAGGAAATCATCTCCACCGCCAAGCACTTGGGCTCGCTCATTGGCAATTGGAGCGCTCAGACGTTTAAGTCGCTCAAGGAGCGCTGGCGCTCATAAAAGGAAATGGCGGCGGCGGTCGCCACATTAAGAGAATCGGTGCCAGGGGCCATCGGTATGCGTGCGCGTATATCGGTGGCCTTCATTGCGTGTTCGGTAAGGCCGGGGCCCTCCGCGCCGACGAGCATCGCCACCTTATCCAGGCCATGCATGGCCTCGGCCAAGTGCACCGCCTGGGGGTTGGGGGTTAAGGAAATGAGGGTAAAGGAGGCGTCGGCAAGCGCCTGCAAGGAACGCTGCCAGGTAGTAAACCCGCCCTCTAAATGAGCAAAGGGCAAGCGCAGCACGTGCCCCATGGACACGCGCACCGAGCGCCGGTAGAGCGGATCCGCCGCACCGGAGCCCAGCAGTACCGCGTCTACGCCCATACCGGCAGCGTGGCGGAAGATGGCGCCAATATTCTCGTGATCACCCACGCCCTCGAGCACGGCGATGGTCCGGGCAGATTCCACGATCTCGCTCACCTCCGGCTCAGAGGCGCGGTCCGCGGCGGCGACCAGCCCGCGGTGCATATCGAAGCCGGCCACCTCCGCTAGGGTCTCGCGGGAGACCTCGTAGATGGGGCATTCCGGCTCGCCATACTCAGAAATATAGGCCTCCACCTTCTTGGGAAAGCCCACGAGGCAGCGCATGGGGAACCGGGATTCGGCCAGCCGGGAGACTACCAGCGGGCCCTCTGCAATGACGAGACCCTCGCCGGACTTATCGGATTTGTTGAGGTTCCGAATATCGTCCAGGCAAGGGTCTGCGGGGTCAGTAATCAGCATGCCCTTAGGCTAGCCGATGGCATTGGAAATCGGATCCATGCCAAAGAAAATCACGAAGAGGCCAGCCAAGAGCCACATGATCCAGTGCACGTCCTTGGCCTTGCCGGCAAAGGTGGACATAAGCGCGAAGGAGATGAAGCCCACGCCGATGCCGTTGGCAATGGAATAGGTAAACGGCATGGTCACAATGGTGAGGAAGGCGGGGATGGCGATCTCCATCTTGGTCCAGCGGATCTCGGTCAGCTGCGCGGCCATCATCACGCCGACGATGACGAGTACCGGGGAGGCGGCCTCAATGGGCACGATTTCATACAGCGGCGTCAAAAACATCGCGGCGAGGAACAGCACACCGGTCATGAGGTTGGCCAGGCCGGTGCGGGCGCCATCGGCAATGCCGGCGGAGGAATCCGCGAAGACGGTATTGGAAGAAGCAGAGCCCAGGCCGCCGGCCACGGCGCCGAAGCCCTCGACGACGAGGGCCTTCTTCATGTCGGGGAGATTGCCATCGGCGTCAACAAGCTTGCCTTGCTTGCCCAGGCCGGTCATGGTGCCCATCGCATCAAAGAAGTTGGTCAGCAAGAGCGTAAAAATCAGCAGCACCGTGGAGATGACGCCGATCTTGGTAAAGGCGCCCACCAGGTTCACATCGCCCACGATGGACAGATCCGGAATGCCGCCGAGCGCCTCCGGTTTCACGGGCGCGGCCATGCCCCAATCCTCAGAGCCGGTAAACGCCTGCACGATGAACGCGATGACGGTGGTAAGGACGATGGCGATGAAGAGCCCGCCCGGCACGTTCCGGATGACCATAAAGGAACAAATAATAAGGCCAATGACAAAGACCAGCGCCGGCCAAGTGGAAATCGATCCATTAATACCCAGGCTCACCGGCACGGTGGTGTGCGCGGCATCCGGCACGCGGGTGACAAAGCCACCGTCCACGAGGCCGATCATGGCGATGAACATGCCGATGCCCACGCCCATCGCCGCCTTCATGGACTGCGGGATGGCATCAAAGACGGCGGTGCGGAAACCGGAGATGGCCAGCAGGACGATGATGATGCCCTCGATGACCACCAGGCCCATGGATTCTTGCCAGGTCAGCCCGCTCGTGGCGACCATGCTCACGCCCACGAAGGTATTCATGCCCAAGCCTGCGGCCATGGCAAAGGGGTACTTGGCAATGGCGCCAAAGAGGATGGACATGACGCCGGCGACCAGCGCGGTGGCGGCGGCGACCTGTGGCACGCCCAGCGCGTAGCCCTCCGCGTCCTCGGTAGTACCGAGGATGAGCGGGTTCAAGAGGATGATATAGGCCATGGCGAAGAACGAGACCGTTCCCGCGCGTAGCTCGGTTCCAATGGAGGAACCACGTTCAGAGATATGGAAGTAGCGATCGAGAGTGGCTTTCAACGCCTGCGCCTTTCACGTACAGCGAGTCTTACGCCATAAGTGTGCTGCCTTAATCCTCGATTTCAAAATCCTGGAAGATGGGCTTTTCATCATCGAAGGCCACTTCCGGGGTCTTTTCTTCCCGCACGCGCGTCTGCGAATGCGCACCGCAGCCATAACGCGAGTGCACCACCCGGCCGTCCGCCGAGTACTCATTGGCGCAGACGCCGTAGTTCTCCATCAGCTGCACATAGAACGCACAGGTGCGGCATTGCAGTCGCGCCTTGGCCGCCATATCCGTATTTGGGCCGAACTCGGTGCGCCAACGCTTCTTGGCGTCTTCCAAGCCGGACGTGGATAGGTTATCCCCGTCCAGGCGGGAATCATCCACGGCCGGTGGCATCAGGTCTCCGGGTCCAAGGTCGCCGGGCCGCACGCGGTCCTCATAGGGCACCCATTCCGGCGGCTGCAGGGCCTCCCCGCCCGGCACCAACGCCACCTCATTGACGGTGACGTAGCGCGATCCCTCCGCGCAGGCGAGCACCGCCTGCCATTCCCAGCCGGGGTAGCCAGGCATCTCTGCTTCGAATCGGTGGGTAGCAACGTTTCGGCCCATCCCGGCGACGCCGATATGCTTGCCGACGCCCCCTTCCCCCACCTCATCCAACGCCTCGCGCGCGATGCGCACGGCGCGAGAATCGATCAACGGATTTGCTTTTCGCTTACTCACGCCCCTCATTATTCATTATGGAGCGCACCCGGTGGTACATATGGTGCATGTCGTTTCTTTCCCGCGCCGCCTGCATTCTCCTTCCCTGCACGCTCGTCGCCTGTTCCTCTACACCAGCAGAACCCGAAGTAGAGCACCTCTCCGTCGAGGTTCTCGGCACCGCTTCCCTGCCGCCCAATTCCTTTACGCAGGGCCTCGAAACGGATCCGGACGGCAACTTGCTTCTAGGCACTGGCCAATGGGGAGAATCCCGTTTAGAGCGCTTCTCCCCCGAAACCGGCGAAACCTTGGCCGAAACGCGCCTGGATAACCGCTACTTTGGCGAGGGCATTACCCAAGCCGGCGATTCCATCTGGCAGCTGACCTGGAAGTCCGGCCAAGCCCTGAAATACGATCACGACCTGCGCCAGGTAGATACCGCCACCTACTCGGGCGAGGGCTGGGGCCTGTGCAATACCGGCGAGGATCTCCTCATGTCCGATGGCTCCGCGACCCTGCGGCATATGGACCCAGAGACCTTCGCGGAGCGCTCCACAACCGACGTCACCCTAGAGGGAAAGCCCCTCGAAGACATCAATGAACTCGAGTGCGTGGGCGATGCCGTCTACGCCAATGTGTGGATGGATGACAATATCTACCGCATCGATCCATCCACCGGCCGAGTAACCGCCGTCATCGCTACCGACGCGATTGATAAGTCCCGCTATACCGACCCCGATGATGTCCTCAACGGCATCGCACACATCACAGGCGATGAGTTCTGGCTTACCGGCAAGCGGTGGGAAGAACTCTTCCGCGTTCGAGTAAGGTAAAGGCCCATGGCAACCCGTAAGGAAGCAAGGAAAAAGTCGCTGCTGCAGATCTTGGCCCTCATCGTGGTCGTGGCGGTCATCGTCGCCGCCGTAGTGATCTTCCAAAATTGGTGGAACCAGCGCCCGGGTCCTGATCCCCGCGACATCAAGGTCACCGCCTCCGTGGGCGATAATTCCATCGACGTCGCCCCGTACATTGCATGCGAGCCCGGCACCGAATGTCCGGAAGGCGAGGTCCCGAACCTCACCGTTGGGGATGATGACACCCTCAAGCTCGATATTCCCGAAGAAATCTCCGACCACGAGTGGAAGATTCTTTCCATCTACGATGACCCCGCCGCCAACGATGAAACCGCACACGGCGCGAACGAGACCACCGAGGTATCGATCCCAGGCTCGGTAGAACCCATCAAGGCCTCCACCGGCAAGCGCCCCCGCCTCAAGGTGGTGGAGATTTCCTCCATGATGATTGGCACCGACGACAACGGTGACGAAACCCCCTTGACCACCGTGTGGTCACTTACCACGATGACCGATAAAGAACGAGAAGCCTCCGCGGAGGAATCCACGAAGGCTTCTGATTAGCTATCCAAATCCTTCGCGATTGCGCGGAGGATTTCTGCTACCTGGCGCCCAGTCTTGCGCTCCGGGTAGCGGCCGGAATTAAGCACCGGCTGAATCTGCGACTCCAGCAAGGTCATCACGTCAGAGACCATGCTGCCGAGCTCTTCCGGCTTGCGGGCCGGCGTGCGGCGACGCGGCTTATCCAATACCTTGACCCGCAGCGCCTGCGGACCGCGGCGCCCGGCCGCGAAATCGAAGTCGATGCGCTGGCCGGGGAACAGTTCCTCTACTCCCTTGGGCAGCACGTTGCGGCCAACATAGACGTCTTCATCGCCCGGGTTGCTGACGAAACCGAAACCTTTCTCGGCGTCATACCACTTCACTTTGCCAATAGGCATAGGTACCCACCTCTTCTCTAGGGGAAAATCTTTATTTTAGCCGCCTGGTCAAAACAACAGAAGTCGCGCACTCTACCGCGACACACCCGCGTTACATGACATAGATCACACATTATTGCTCACCTGCGGAAACGACCCCTCACCCACCACATTTGCCCCTTTTCTTTCCCATTTAGTGCCCATAACGTGACACTTTCGTTATAAACCGCTACGCTGTCCCCCAGACACTTAAGAGCCGTTAAGAAAGTTGCCCTCGCCCGCCCTTTCTTTTTGGTACATATTCTTTGCACTTAATGCGGGCACACAGAGAGGACTAACTACATGGGACGCCACTCCGCTAAGAACCGTATGGCCGCTAAGTTCACCGCCGGCACCGTCGCCTTCGGCGCCGCCGCTGCCATCATGGCACCGACCGCATCCGCTGCCCCAGATTCCGACTGGGACCGTCTGGCACAGTGCGAGTCCGGCGGCAACTGGCACATCAACACCGGCAACGGCTACCATGGCGGCCTGCAGTTCAACCCGCAGACCTGGCAGGCCAATGGTGGCGGCCAGTTCGCTGCTACCGCTGACCAGGCTACCCGCGAGCAGCAGATTGTCGTCGCCGAGCGCGTGCTTGCCTCCCAGGGCTGGGGCGCATGGCCGGCTTGCTCCGCTTCCCTTGGCCTGAACTCCGCTCCGACCCAGCGCACCGCCCCGTCCGCTGCCCCTAAGGCTCCGGCCCAGGCACCGGCTCCGGTCAAGCAGGCTGCCGCTCAGAAGTCCGACGAGCTGGCCGTTGATGCTCTGTACAACACCATCAAGAATGCCGCTAACTCCTACGGCCTGGCTCTGCCCCCGCAGTTCACCGAGCTGTACAAGGCTAACCGCCACGACTTCAACAACTTCTACTCTGCCAACCGCAACGTCATCGACCCGATTGCGCAGATGATTGAGAACATCACCCGCTAAGACATAGCGATAAAGGGCCCTTTGCAGTAGCAAGGGGCCCTTTTTGTATGAAAGAAAAATCCCCGCACCAAGGCGGGGAAATACTCTAGCGATTGATGCGAGTATAAGGGTGAACGTAGTTCAGCTTCTCTGCCGGCATCGGCAAGATCAGATCATCGCCGTAGGGGCTGGATGCACCAGCAAAAGGCGCAGAGATTTCGGTGATTGCGTGCTCGCGATTTTCGTTCTTCGGCCAAGCCGGGGAAACGTGACCCTTCTTCTCATTCGACATAGCCCTTATTATTTCAAACCTTGCGCAAAAACGTAACTCAAACGATAACTAAACTGGGGTGACATCATGACTCAGTCTTCCCACCTCCCGCATTTCCGCACGTGGCTCGCTTCCCTTGAGGAAGAAGAGCTCGCCACCATCCTCCGCAACCGGCCGGATGTGCTCAATCCGCTACCCCCGAGCATCGCCGCGCTGGCTACCCGCCTGCTATTACGCACGTCTATCGCGCGGGCGCTCATGAACTGCACTGCACGGCAGCTTGCGGAAATCGAAGACATCGCGCGCCGCGGAGGGGAACTCGAAGAAGTAGAAGACCTTAATCCGGATATCACCCGCCAGCTCAAGGAGCGCGGCTTGGCCTACGGCAACATCCTCATCCCGCCCGAGGTCATGCCTGCCCTTCCCACGGGCTGGTCCCTCCTCGACCAGGTCCAGGTCAGCCCGGAGGACATCGCCGAGCTGCCGGACGAAGAACGGAAGGTCCTCGAGACCTTATCGCGCTCGAATGGCCTCGGCACCACGCGAGATGCGGCCATCGATGCGGATCCCGGCCGGCCGATTCCGCGGCTCATCGCCAAGCAGCTGCTCCAGCGCGTGGACGCCACCACCGTCCGCCTGCCGCGCGCCGTGCACCTTGCGCTCAACGGCAAGCCCACCGCACCGATCCCGGTGGAGGGAATCACCGAATCCCCTGCCCCTGATTCCAAGGCCGATGATGCCGGTACTGCGGCCGGGCTTTCCGCCGTGCGCGGCATGCAGCGCGTCATTGACGCCCTAGGCGCACGGCCGATAGAACTGCTCAAGGACAAGACCGTCGGCGTTCGCCAGCTCACCAACCTGAGCAAAAACCTCACCATCGATGAAGGAGAGCTGCGTCGCCTCATTGAGCTCGGCATGACCGCCCGCCTGCTCAGCCGCGGCGAACCGAAAAACTTTGAGGGCAACTTCCTCGCGCCAACGGAGCTCACCCAGGCTTGGCTCGATGCAAACCTCGCAGAAAAGTGGCAGGTCCTGCTCGAGGCGTGGACTTCCTCCCCATGGACAAAGGAAGGCCGCACGCTAGCGCACACCAATGACCGGCTGCCGGAATTCAGACAAAAGGTCTTGCAGGTCTACCTGCGCGGCGCGAAACCCACTTTCGAAGAATCCCTACGCTTCCACTTCCCGCTCTTTGCTACGCACACTTCGGACGAGACCATCGCCGAACTACGCGCGGAAGCCGAGTGGATCGGCGCAACTGCCTTGGAGCGGCCCACTAGCGTGCTTATCGACGCCCCCGACGCCGCCGCCCGCCTGACCCCATCCACGGTCGATTACTTCCTCATCCAAGCGGATATGACGGTACTGGTTCCCGGCCCGCTCGATCCGGAGACCCACCAGCGGCTCGAAGCAGTCGCCGACCTCGAGTCCCCCGGCCTGGCCAGCGTCTATCGCATCTCGGATGCTTCCCTGCGCCGCGGCCTGGATCGCGGCATGACTGGGGAGGAAATCCAGACCTTTTTCGCCGCCCACGGGGAGGTGCCGCAGACGCTGGAGTTCCACATCGGGGACGTCGCCAAGCGCCATGGCACCCTGCGCTCCGGCCCGGCGCTGTCCTACCTGCGCAGCGAGGACCCAGCGCTCCTCCAGATTGCGCTCAAGGCAGCGCCCTTGCGCCTGCTCGCGCCCACCGTCGCGGTGTCCCAATTGCCGGTGCACGACCTACTGGAACGACTACGCGAGCACGGTCTCTCTCCCGCTGCTGAGGACGAAAGCGGCGCCAGCCTTAACGTCGCGCCCGAACCGGCTACCTTGCCAACCCCCACCGCCCGCCGAGCCACCGCTTCCCCGGACATTACGAAGGCGATGCGCTCCCTGCGCGACGACGCCGCGCCTTCCACGCCCAGCCTCGATATACTCCACGCCGCCGCGCGCACTGCCCGGCCGATCACCATCGGCTATGCGGACAAGAACGGCAACGAAAAGAAACGCACCGTCACCCCGCTGACCGTGGCAGGCGGGCAAATCGACGCTCGCGCGGCCGATGGCTCTACCATCCGGTTTCCCTTGCACCGGATCACCTCCGTTACGCTGGAGCCATGAATGGACCATTAATTGTGCAGTCGGATAAAACCGTCCTGCTCGAGGTGGATCACGCCCAGGCCGCCGAGGCCCGCGCCGCGCTCGCTCCCTTTGCGGAGCTCGAGCGCGCCCCCGAGCACGTGCACACCTACCGCATCACCCCGCTCGCGTTGTGGAATGCCCGCGCGGCCGGGCACGACGCCGAGCAGGTCGTCGACGTCCTGGAAAACTACTCCCGCTTTCCAGTCCCCCAAGCCCTGCTTGTCGACGTCGCCGAAACCATGTCCCGCTACGGCCGCGTCCGCCTCCACGCCCACCCGGCCCACGGCCTCATCCTCGAGTCTGATGAGCCGCCCATCCTCGAAGAACTTACCCGCGGCGCTACCGGAAAACTCCTCGGCGCTCGCATCGACGAGAACTCCATCGCCGTCCCGCCCTCCGAGCGCGGCCGCCTTAAACAAGCCCTCCTCAAGGCCGGCTGGCCGGCCGAGGATCTCGCCGGCTACGTCGATGGCGAGTCCCATCCCATCGCCCTCAATCACGACGGCTGGCAGCTGCGTGACTACCAGCAGTACGCCACCGAGGCCTTCTGGTCCGGCGGCTCCGGCGTCGTCGTACTGCCGTGCGGCGCCGGCAAAACCATCGTCGGAGCGGCTGCGATGGCCAAGGCCGAATCCACCACGCTCATCCTGGTCACCAATACCGTCGCCGGCCGCCAATGGCGCGACGAGCTCCTGCGCCGCACCACCCTGACCGAAAACGAAATAGGCGAATACTCCGGCGAAAAGAAGGAAATCAAGCCCATCACCATCGCCACCTACCAGGTAGTCACCCGCAAAACCAAGGGTGAATACCGCGCCCTCGAGCTCTTTGATTCCCGCGACTGGGGCCTCATCATCTACGACGAGGTCCACCTCCTTCCCGCCCCAGTGTTCCGCATGACCTCGGACCTGCAATCGCGGCGTCGGCTAGGGCTTACCGCCACCCTCGTGCGCGAGGACGGCCGCGAGGGTGACGTCTTCTCCCTCATCGGACCCAAGCGCTACGACGCCCCGTGGAAAGAACTCGAAATGGCCGGCTATATCGCCACCGCCGAATGCATCGAGGTCCGCGTGGATATGGACGCCGAAGAACGCATGCTGTACGCCACCGCCCAACCTCGCGACCGCTACCGCATCGCCGCCCAGGCAGCCGCCAAATTGCGGGCCGTGGACACAATCCTCGCCCGCCACCCACAGCAGGCGCTCATCATCGGCGGTTACGTCGACCAGCTCAAAGAACTCGGTGCGCATCTCGACGCCCCCGTTATCGACGGCTCCACCTCCACCGCCAAGCGCGAGCGCCTCTTCCAACAATTCCGGGACGGCACGCTCCCTGTACTCGTCGTGTCCAAAGTGGCCAATTTCTCCATCGATCTTCCCGAGGCTGCCCTGGCCATCCAGGTCTCCGGCACCTTCGGCTCCCGCCAAGAAGAGGCTCAACGCCTCGGCCGACTACTCCGCCCGAAGGAAGAAGAGGCTCTCTTTTACTCGCTGGTCACCCGCGATAGCCTCGACGCGGACTACGCCGTGCACCGCCAGCGTTTCCTCGCCGAGCAGGGATATGCCTACCGGCTTATCGACGCACTAGACTTAGAACAATGAAAATCTTCAAGTTCGACGTAGACGAGTCCTTTGCCAAGGCCAATAACGAGCTCTTGCGCGATTCCAACCGCCTTCGCGTCTCCGGCCTCGTGCTGGGCATCCTGCTCATCATCGGCGGCGCGGCCATCTGGTGGGGATTTTCCTGGGGCATTACCATCGGCCTCGGCATGATCCTTTTCGGAATCATGGTGGCCATCGTCGGCTTTGCCGCCGCCCGTAAAGTTGGCACCGCCCAGCAACTCTATGACTCCTATCCCCTCGCTCCGGCTGTCATCGCTGAGGTCAAGGAACGCGACATGGTCCTGCTGGCCCTAGTCAACACCAACGTGGATCCATCCCTGTCTCCCCGCTGGGCCGCTTGCCTGCGCACCGTGACCGCCATTCCCGGCACTCAGCGCACCGTAGGCACCAAAGTTCCCGTCGCCGCTGTTTCCGGCCGCGCAGACAACAACCACTGGCAGCAAATCACCCCTATGCCCATCGCCTGGGGCACCCCTGACGCCGAAACCGTCACCATCGCCCGCAAAGCCATCCCCCAAGATCAGTGGCAGCGCCTCGAACGCGCCCGCAAGCGCCTTTCCGACGTGAAGGCCACGAAGTTCGACCTCCTCGTTCTCTAGGGCTCCACAAACCTTTCTGGATAAAGCAGTACTTCTAGGAGCGGGTCCGGCCACTTGTTGAGAACTATCGCGGCGACCTCTTCCTCCCTTTCGGGGAAATGATCCCTCGCTAATTCCACCCAAAATTTCCCGCAAGACCGCGCCTGCCAATCCGGATCGGATTCGGTTCCACGCTTCGCGTACTCCCACGCGGCCTCATGCTTACCGATTTCTTCTAAGGCTTTAGCTGTCTCTTCGAAATAAACTGCGTAGCTACCTTCGGCCAAGTGCGTACGGATGATTGCGTCGACATCCTGATCTAAAACCGCAAAGCGCTTCTCCATATACTTGCGGCGGATAATATCTGCGTTTTCCGCCCAGGCTCGCACCCGAACCAGTCCGTCTTCTCCCAGGACCGTTGAATAAGCAACAGGGTCAAGCACGAAATAATCAACCTCGTTGTTCTCATGGAAAGCGATGAACCAATCCGCCAGCTCCATTGGCGCGGGCTTCGCTCGCTGTGCGCTCTTGGCATGGAGCTCGATGAGCTCTTCAACAACCTCACTTAGCATGCCAAGTGAGTCATCCGCGTTGGCAATCACCCCTACTGCAATCTCCAGCGCTTCTTGCACAACCGAAAAAACTTCAGCTGGATCCTCCGAAGGGTCCTCCACGGCAAAATCAAGCATGCCAATTCCATCTTGCATTTTCAGTGCGCGTCTAGCTGCCCGGTCCTCATCAAGAAAGGATCGGGTCCTTCTCCGAAAAGAAGGCAGGATGATGTCAGGCAGTGAGCTCATCAGTTCAGCCTCCTCGTTACGCTATCAACCCATTTTAACGGCGTCCCCTACCCTTTAGCGGCCTTCCTTTTTGTTCTTTGTTGTTGTAGTGCGAGGTATTGGGCCCAGGTGTGGTTCCAGTGGGTGTGGTGTGTGGCTAGTGGGCCGGTGGGGTGGTCTAGTTGGTAGGTGCCGTCGTGGTGGAGCCAGGCGATGGTTCCGGTGATGGGGTCGAGGATGTAGTGGATTCTGCGGTCGGTTTTGATGTTGTGGTGGTGTTGGCAGAGGTTTACTAAATTATCTGGGCTGGTAGGCCCGCCAAGGTGGTATTCGATGCGGTGGTCGAGTTGGCACCTAGTGGCGGGGACGGTGCAGCCAGGCCAGCGACAGGTGGCGTCTCTGCCTTGGGTGTATGCGCGGATGTCAGTGGTGGGGGTGTAGAAGTCTGTCTCGTCGGCGTTAAGCCTACGGATGAAGGTGTTGTCTGTGGGTGCGTGGTTGAGGTTTATCCATCCGGCACCAGGGTGAAAGACCAGGTTGGTATCGGGGTTGGTGGTAAACGTGTTGATGGCAACACTGGTGTGGGTGTCTTCGAGGATGAGGTCGATGAGTGCTTGTGCTGCGGTGGTTGCGGTCTGGTTGGTGTAGGCGTCGATGTGGCGGGCGATGATGGTGGCGGTCGCACTATCGCAGGTTAGCGATAGTGTGGTTGAGGTTACCCTCGTTTAGTGGACACCCTATTTGTACGGATCTTGTGTCCGTAAGAGAGGATGTTCATTGTGAGTCAACAGCGCAAGAAGTACACGCCGGAGTACCGGCGTGAAGCCGCGAACCTGGTAATCGAGTCGCAGCGCCCGATCGCTCATGTGGCTAAGGAGATCGGTGTTTCCGCCGGGCTTTTAGGCCGGTGGGTCAAACTCGAGCGTGAACGCCGAGGAGCATCAGATGGGATGAGTGAGTCTGATCTTCGTGCTGAGAATGCTCGTCTGCGCCGTGAGCTGGCTGAGGCCAAGATGGATAATGAGTTTTTGTCAAAAGCGACAGCCTTCTTCGCCGCAAAGCAACGCGAGCAGAAAAGTTCGAATTAATGCAGCGAGAGAAGGCGAACTACAGCATCAAGCGCATGGCACGACTATTAAAAGTATCTCGGTCTGGATATTACAAATGGGCCCATGCGCAGCAGAAACGGCTATCTGGCGAAGATGATCGTGTTGCATTTTACGATGGCGTTGACCGTAAGATTCATCAGATTTGGAAAGACTCCGATGAGGTTTATGGTGCTCCGCGGATCACCGCAGAACTTACCAAGCGCTACCAGATCACCTTGAATCGCAAGACTGTGGCTAAGCGGATGCGCATTTTGGGCATTGAAGGGATTTCACCGCGTGCCTTTGTCCCAGTGACTACAATCCAAGCCAAGCGTAAGTCAACTCTTCCCGACCTGGTCAAGCGCATGTTTGATACTGGTGGGCTCAACCGAGTATGGATGTCAGATATTACCTACCTGCGCACCGGTGAAGGCTGGTTGTACTTGTGCGCGGTCCGCGATGGTCATTCCCGCAGGGTACTGGGCTGGGCTATGGATAGTGTGCAAGATACATACCTGGTCGAACGGGCCCTGCGGATGGCGCATACGCTGCGCGGTGATGTTCCTGATGGGCTGGTGTTTCACGCTGACCGCGGGACGCAATTTACCAGTGAGAAGCTCTGGAAGGTTTGCCGCAGCCTGGGCATTGCCCAGTCTGTGGGGCGTACGGGCGTGTGCTTCGATAACGCGATGGCCGAGTCGTTCTGGTCGACGTTAAAGACCGAATTCTATGACCGTAAGCGCTGGGCGACCCGTGATGCCGCGCGTAAGGCTGTTGCCTACTGGATTGAAGTCGTCTACAACCGCCGGCGCCGGCACTCTGCACTCGGGATGGTCAGCCCCGTCGACTTCGAGAACCACGCCGGCTCAATTATCAGCAGAAAAGAAATAGCTGCCTAACCACTAGGTAGCTCCACTACGTGTCCACGATTTGCGGGCAACCCCATGGTGGTGTTATCCGGGTTGTAGTTGATGCGCAGTCGTGGGTGGGGTTGTTGTTCTTTGTCTTCGGGGCGCAGGTGGGTGTCGATGAAGCTGCGGATAAAGCGGCGCAGATCTGCGTCGGTGGGGACTGTTTGGTTGGGTGTGGTGGGGGTGAGGAAGTCTGCAAGTGCGGCGTCGATGGCTTCCAGATGCTCGGGGTTGTCTTCAAGCCTGTTGAGTTCGCGGTCGATGATGCGTAGCTTGGTCAGGTCGAGTATCCAGTGCTGTCCTTGTACTTGGGTGACGAGGGGTAGTTGGCGCATGCGGAAGTGGGCGCGGAGGAAGCCTAGGAGTTTGTGGTAGGAGATGCCGAGGTCTTTGGCGAGGCTGGTCAGGCTTAAGTCGACGTCGTCGTCTAGTTGGGGGAGGATGGCGCGGTAGAGGAACCAGGTGGTTTTGCGTGTGTAGGTGCCGGCTTTGCCGATGTGGTTGCCGGGTGCGTTGGTGGTGTAGAACGCTTCAGGAACGTCTTGGTCGGCATCTGTGTCGTGTGCGTTTGCGGGGTGGTCACCTATAAGGAGGGTGTTTGGGTAGTTGAGGGTGGTATCTGGTTCGGGCGGGCTTAGTGTGGCAGTCATGGACGAGGCACTCCAGCAGAGAAGAACAGGGTTCGTATGTATTTTCTAACGTGCGCCTTTATAGTAACCCGGGTGGTGGACATGTGGCCCCGGTGGGGGTGTTTACGTTCGAATAGTGTGCCCTAAAACAGCAGGGATCCCCAGAGTCGCACCACAACCAGCACCGGGGGTAAAAGCAAAGGTTTAGGGTTGGGCAGCGTCGGCAAGCTGGTTGCGAATTTCAGGGCAGTCAGCAAACTTTCGCTGTAGGCGACCTAAGAAGTCCTCAAATGAAGCCGGGTCAGCTACTTTCTGAACTTTCCCGAGCAACCCATACGCTTGGTCGCGACCAAAGGCATCTTCTGTTTCCAGCTTCTCCTCGATAAGCTGCATAAGAACGGGAATGGTTTCGACCCGCAGGTGCGGAAGAAGTAGTTCTGCCACATTGCGTTGGAGCCCGGCGTCCGAGGCTGTCGCCCATGCTCGTTTCGGATCGCGTAGGCACTGATACTGAAACATTGCAAGATCCCAGGGCTTATCACGCAGCCGAGCCTCGATGTGCTCCACTGCGCTATCCCCCACCGCCCCAAAAAGACCTTTCACTGTCGAAAGCCGTGGAAACGCGTCGAAAACTCGCTCATTGACGTAAGGGCTGCGGTGAGGAAAGTGGACGTCGGTAATCGCGGCCCAACCACCAGCAATGTTGAACGTTTCCTCAGCGGGGAGGATTCGCATCGCTTCTTCCGAGTACGTGTAAGCAAGGTCGAACCGGCCGATCTCCGAAAGCCCACTAATGAGCTGCTCGTATCCGTCCGTGTGGGTACGAACTACCTCCTCGACAGAACCGGAAAGCACCGCTAACCGACGACCGACATACTCACCCTGCGCACGCTCGCGCAGCTCTTTGAGGCCTTCAGGTCCTAAAGCCTCCGCGTACTGTACGGGGTCGATATAAACCTGCTCCGCATACGGCGACTCGAGAACGCCCAAAAGCCACTCGGCCAAGCGCAGACCGTCAACCTGGGCCAATTGGGCGGCCTGAGGTAGTTCCTGGGCCAAGCGCCCCGCGCACCAGATCACGGACCCAACTGGATCATTAACCAGCGGCAACTGTAGCAGAACCTCTTCTAGCGCCCGTTGCGCGACCGGGAAGACGTCGCAAGGCTCTATTGACTTGACGCCTTCGCTGCGCAGGTGTTGAGGCTCATCAATTGCCAAATTCAAAAGCACACCCGCCTGCCACACCTGGTCGGCGTACGCCCGTGAATCGTCGGGGTCAGTCAGATTCAAACCTGAGGGGTTTACAAGGGTGTTGGTTGCTTCGACAAGCGTCTGCACTACTTCAGGCTTTCCTTCAAATCCGCGTGAAACTCCTTCAGCGTTTCCGTGAGCTCCCATATCTGGTTACGCTCCTCATCAAACATGCGGTCAACGAGAAAATCCACGCCGACCAAATCATCCGGATGCAAGCTATCCAAATAAGCCAGGAGCTTATCGACGCCTTCGAGTCCAAGAATTCCTTGCTCAACCTGGTCCGCCACATAAGAAATTTGCTTTTGGGCCATGGTGAGGAGACTAGCAAAACGTAAAAAGAGAAGGAGACGGTGGGTTGGCCGTCTCCTTCCCTTCTTGTTTCTGTATTTTGTTGTTTGTTGTTGTTTGGTGTCGGCGGTGACTTACTCTCCCACAACCTCCCGGTTGCAGTACCATCAGCGTGTGCAGGCTTAGCTTCCGGGTTCGGAATGGGACCGGGCGTTTCCCTGCAGCTATTGACCACCGACAAACATACGAAGCATTCCAACCCTTAGGTGTGCTTTCGGGTGTTGTGTCAGATACTGCATAGTGGACGCGGTCACGACAGTGACTATGTTTCTTTACTCTCTCTTTTTGTTGTTATACCAGTGTGTTGGTGTTTGTTGTGGTCAATTAGTACCAGTAGCCTTCACACCTTACAGTGCTTCCAGGTCTGGCCTATCTACCCTATCGTCTTTAGGGGACCTTAACGAAACCTCATCTTAAAACAGGCTTCCCGCTTAGATGCTTTCAGCGGTTATCCCTTCCGTACGTAGCCAACCAGCGATACCCCTGGCGGGATAACTGGCACACTAGAGGTACGTCCGTCCCGGTCCTCTCGTACTAGGGACAGCTTTCTTCAAGTTTCAACGCGCGCGGCGGATAGAGACCGAACTGTCTCACGACGTTCTGAACCCAGCTCGCGTGCCGCTTTAATGGGCGAACAGCCCAACCCTTGGGACCTACTCCAGCCCCAGGATGCGACGAGCCGACATCGAGGTGCCAAACCATCCCGTCGATATGGACTCTTGGGGAAGATCAGCCTGTTATCCCCGGGGTACCTTTTATCCGTTGAGCGACACCACATCCACAAGTAGGTGCCGGATCACTAGTCCCGACTTTCGTCCCTGCTCGACATGTCTGTCTCACAGTCAAGCTCCCTTGTGCACTTACACTCACCACCTGATTGCCAACCAGGCTGAGGGAACCTTTGGGCGCCTCCGTTACATTTTGGGAGGCAACCGCCCCAGTTAAACTACCCACCAGGCACTGTCCCCAACCCAGATCATGGGCCAAGGTTAGATGCTCAATCCGATCAGAGTGGTATTTCAACAACGACTCCACCACCACTAGCGTGATAGCTTCTAAGTCTCCCACCTATCCTACACAAACCGAACCAAACACCAATACCAAGCTATAGTGAAGGTCCCGGGGTCTTTTCGTCCTGCCGCGCGTAACGAGCATCTTTACTCGTAGTGCAATTTCACCGGGCCTGTGGTTGAGACAGCAGAGAAGTCGTTACGCCATTCGTGCAGGTCGGAACTTACCCGACAAGGAATTTCGCTACCTTAGGATGGTTATAGTTACCACCGCCGTTTACTGGGGCTTAAATTCTCAGCTTCGCCAACAAAGTTGACTAACCGGTCCTCTTAACCTTCCAGCACCGGGCAGGCGTCAGTCCATATACATCAACTTCACGTCTTCGCATGGACCTGTGTTTTTGATAAACAGTCGCTTCCCTCTATTCTCTGCGACCCCACAACGCTTAACACCGCAAAGAGTGCTCACGCCGTGAGGCCCCCCTTCTCCCGAAGTTACGGGGGCATTTTGCCGAATTCCTTAACCACAGTTCACCCGAACGCCTTAGTATTTTCAACCTGACTACCTGTGTCGGTTTAGGGTACGGGCCATACACACACATCGCTAGAGGCTTTTCTCGACAGTACAGGATCACCACCATCAACCCGCTTAGGGTCTACGCATCACGTCTCAACCACAATGTGTAGCGGATTTACCTACCACACGATCTGCACGCTTACACCACCAATCCACTAAGTGGCGTGGCTACCTCACTGCGTCACCCCATCACTTGAACCACACATCAGGCCCCACGACATCAACACCACCAACACTCAAAGAGTACCGGTAGTGCATCCGCGGTGGTTAGTATCAGTGCTTCATCATGGGCGCGCATGTACGGGTACCAGAATATCAACTGGTTATCCATCGACTACGCCTGTCGGCCTCGCCTTAGGTCCCGACTCACCCTGGGAAGACGAACTTGACCCAGGAACCCTTAGTCATCCGGCGGATAGGATTCTCACCTATCAATTCGTTACTCATGCCTGCATTCTCACTCGCACACAGTCCACGCCTCCTTACGGTAACGCTTCCACCCATGCACGACGCTCCCCTACCCAAACAAAAATTGTTTGCCGCGGCTTCGGCGGTGTACTTGAGCCCCACTAAATTGTCGGCGCAGAACCACTCGACCAGTGAGCTATTACGCACTCTTTCAAGGATGGCTGCTTCTAAGCCAACCTCCTGGCTGTCTTCGCGATCCCACATCCTTTTCCACTTAGTACACCCTTAGGGGCCTTAACCGGCGATCTGGGCTGTTTCCCTCTCGACTATGAAGCTTATCCCCCACAGTCTCACTGCCGTACAACACAATTAGTGGCATTCGGAGTTTGGCTGACATTGCTAAGATTGTAGTCCCGCTCAACCAACCAGTCGCTCTACCTCCACCAAGCTATAATACGACGCTGCACCTAAATGCATTTCGGGGAGAACCAGCTATCACGGAGTTTGATTGGCCTTTCACCCCTACCCACAGCTCATCCCCGCAGTTTTCAACCTACGTGGGTTCGCGCCTCCACAACCTCTTACAGCTGCTTCACACTGGCCATGGGTAGATCACCCCGCTTCGGGTCCAGGACATGCCACTTGACACCCCATTAGGATTCGGTTTCCCTACGGCTACCCCACACGGGTTAACCTCGCGACATGCCGCTGACTCGCAGGCTCATTCTTCAAAAGGCACGCCATCACACACACAAAGGTGCTCTGACGGATTGTAAGCACATGGTTTCAGGAACTATTTCACTCCCCTCCCGGGGTACTTTTCACCATTCCCTCACGGTACTAATACACTATCGGTCACACTGAGTATTTAGGCTTACCGGGTGGTCCCGGCAGATTCACAACAGATTCCACGAGCCCGCTGCTACTCGGGCAACCCAACAACCCGCATGCCATTGTCTTCAACTACAGGACTCTCACCTTCTCCGGCAGGTAATTCCAAACCACTTCACCTAACAACAACACACAAGCACGATGATGGCAGTCACCGCACGTTGGGGCCCACAACACCGCACACACAACCCCTACCAGGTATCACATGCACACGGTTTAGCCTCATCCACGTTCGTTCGCCACTACTAGCAGAATCATTATTATTTTCTCCTCCTACGGGTACTGAGATGTTTCACTTCCCCGCGTAAACCCCCACAACAGCTATGAATTCACTGAAGGGTAACCCCACATAACCAGGGCCAGGTTTCCCCATTCGGACATCCTCGGATCAACGCTTAATTGACAACTCCCCGAGGCTTAACGCAGCCTTTCACGTCCTTCATCGGCTCAGCATGCCAAGGCATCCACCATGCGCCCTTAATAACGAACACACAAACCACCACACACAAAAAATGCACGCAGTGGCCACACAAGTGAACTTGACAAAAAATTGACTAAAGAAAAAAGAAATCACACAAACACACACAAACAAACCACACAAATGCAATCCATCTGATGTGTTTAATGCTCGCGTCCACTATACAGTTCTCACACAACACCCCAACCACACCCAGCCAACACACACAGTGTCAACAAGAATAATGGTCAGGCACACAAAAAAGGGGAATAATGCCCCAGACACCCAACAATGCACCAACATACAAACAATTTACTTTTACTACTGTGCACAGACACCGTGTGTCACAAAGCGCCATTCAAACACTTGGATTTTGTCTCTTAAGCGTGTGTTTCACCCGGACAATTTTCACAAAAGGTCGGCAGCATGACACTCGCATACTCAACCAACCAAGGGTGCAACTGCACCCGAATAATAAAAGCTCCTTAGAAAGGAGGTGATCCACCCGCACCTTCCGGTACGGGTACCTTGTTACGACTTCGTCCCAATCGCCGATCCCACCTTCGACGGCTCCCTAACAAGTTTGGGCCACCGGCTTCGGGTGTTACCAACTTTCATGACGTGACGGGCGGTGTGTACAAGGCCCGGGAACGTATTCACCGCAGCATTGCTGATCTGCGATTACTAGCGACTCCGACTTCATGGGGTCGAGTTGCAGACCCCAATCCGAACTAAGGCCGGCTTTCAGCGATTCGCTCCACCTCACAGTGTCGCTGCGCGTTGTACCGACCATTGTAGCATGTGTGAAGCCCTGGACATAAGGGGCATGATGATTTGACGTCATCCCCACCTTCCTCCGAGTTGACCCCGGCAGTCTCTCATGAGTCCCCAACCAAATGCTGGCAACATAAGACAAGGGTTGCGCTCGTTGCGGGACTTAACCCAACATCTCACGACACGAGCTGACGACAACCATGCACCACCTGTACACCAGCCACAAAGGGAAACTACATCTCTGCAGCGATCCAGTGTATGTCAAGCCCAGGTAAGGTTCTTCGCGTTGCATCGAATTAATCCACATGCTCCGCCGCTTGTGCGGGCCCCCGTCAATTCCTTTGAGTTTTAGCCTTGCGGCCGTACTCCCCAGGCGGGGCGCTTAATGCGTTAGCTACGGCACGAAAGTCGTGAAAAGACCCTCACACCTAGCGCCCACCGTTTACGGCATGGACTACCAGGGTATCTAATCCTGTTCGCTACCCATGCTTTCGCTCCTCAGCGTCAGTAACTGCCCAGTAACCTGCCTTCGCCATCGGTGTTCCTCCTGATATCTGCGCATTTCACCGCTACACCAGGAATTCCAGTTACCCCTACAGTACTCAAGTTATGCCCGTATCGCCTGCACGCCCGGAGTTAAGCCCCGGAATTTCACAGACGACGCGACAAACCACCTACGAGCCCTTTACGCCCAGTAATTCCGGACAACGCTCGCACCCTACGTATTACCGCGGCTGCTGGCACGTAGTTAGCCGGTGCTTCTTATCTAGGTACCGTCACAAAAAGCTTCGTCCCTAGCGAAAGGAGTTTACAACCCGAAGGCCGTCATCCCCCACGCGGCGTCGCTGCATCAGGCTTGCGCCCATTGTGCAATATTCCCCACTGCTGCCTCCCGTAGGAGTCTGGGCCGTATCTCAGTCCCAATGTGGCCGTCCACCCTCTCAGGCCGGCTACCCGTCGCCGCCTTGGTAGGCCATTACCCCACCAACAAGCTGATAGGCCGCGAGCTCATCCTACACCGAAAAAACTTTCCAACCATCACACTAAAAATGGCTCCTATCCGGTATTAGACCCAGTTTCCCAGGCTTATCCCGAAGTGCAGGGCAGATCACCCACGTGTTACTCACCCGTTCGCCACTCGAGTACCCTGCAAGCAGGGCCTTTCCGTTCGACTTGCATGTGTTAAGCACGCCGCCAGCGTTCGTCCTGAGCCAGGATCAAACTCTCCACAAAAAAATTTCAGAAAAAATCCGAAACAGGCCGTGAAAAGCCCGAAACCCAACAAAAGAACAAACCACCACAAACCACACAACAATGCAGCCCGTGCTGGCGTCCAAAAAATTACTACAAAGAAAAAATAGTAAGTCCCCTCAACCCGACGGGGTCAAAAAAGAGGAAACCACAAAGTTGAACACAATCACATGCCAACCAATCCATCTCAATGCAGCCGAAACACCAAACAGCATTCAAAAAGGTACGTATTCCACATACCCAACCGGCACACACCAACCAACAAACCACCTAGGCCTGCTGGCAGACAAACCAATCAACACACAACCATGCACACAAAAAATAAAAAGTACATTGGCACACTATTGAGTTCTCAAACATCATCCACACACCTTAAGAAAATTAACTTCCCGTTAACCTCTCGTTGGCGGCTCGTACAAACTTACCCAACCAAATGAACCAAGTCAAATCATCGAACCAAGTCAGTACAAAATTCGCTTGAAAGTAACCAACCGGCTACCTCGCGGCGACTTGGATTAATGTAGTCCAACCCCACCAACAATGACAAATCCCCAGCACAGGTCGGTTTTGTGGCGCTTTGCCGCACTACATGCCAACATTTCCGCGCCGGAAGTCAGGATTCGGTGGGCGGACCAAGCGATATAGGAGGCCCCAAGCCCACTACGAGATTGCCTTGCCTCAATGCCACAGGAGGAGATTCGCAGATCGAAAAGCCATTGCATGGAAAAAGACCCCCGATTTCTCGGGGGCCTACCGGTGGAGCTGCCGGGAATTGAACCCGGGTCCTTCGTCACCTTGCCAGGGCTTCTCCGTGCGCAGTTCGCACAGAATCTCTGCTCGGCCCTCCGGATCGGGCGAACACGTCCGGATGATGGGCCCAGTCACCAGTAAGAGTCCCGACTGGTCCTGATGACCCGACCAGCCGGCTAGTTCCTTAGTCGATGCCAGGATCTAGGTCAGGAACGAAACCTAGGCTGACAGACACGCGTCGCTGTAATTAGGCAGCGAGGGCGTAGTCACGCTGAGAGTTCTTCTCTGCGTTTATTGGTTGCTACGACGCTTATACGGTGGTCGTTAGCCTGCACCGGCACGCTTCCCCTGGCGCAGTGCACGAAGTCGAAACCAAATCAACCCCATGCTGTAGGGACGGGATAGTGCATCTTCCCTACGGTTCGTTCAACACTACCCCACTCGCTTTTATTTCCTCAAGTGCTCTTCTAGCCACTCTTTGAGAACGACTGCGTGGTTGATCTCGCGGCTGGATGCGGCGAAGAGGAGGGTGGCGTCGGAAAGCGCGAGCAGTTGGGTAAGCTCGTCGGAATCGTTGTCATCGAGCTCAGCCTTGTAGCGGCGGGCAAACTCGTCGAAGCGATCCTCGTCGTGATTCCACCACTTGCGCAGCTCGGGGCTCGGCGCGACGTCCTTGAACCACTCGTCGTAAGCCAGGTCGCTCTTGGCAACGCCCCGGGGCCACATCCGGTCTACCAGTACTCCGGTGCCCTGGATAGTGTCCTCGCCCTTGGCAACGTCATGTACTTTCGCAGTCTTAAACATTAATTCCCTTCACGCGGCGGCCGAGTTCGCGAGAGATTTCACGGTCTTGGTCGCGGCGCTTAATATCCTCACGTTTATCGTAGTCTTGTTTACCTTGCGCCAACGCCAGCGAGAGCTTGGCGTATCCGTTTTTAAGGTAGACCTTGAGCGGAACCAAGGTCTTATTGCCGTTGCGCACCTGCCCGTAGAGCTTGTCGATTTCGCGGCGGTGCAGCAAAAGCTTGCGGGTGCGCCGCGGGCTGTGGTTCGTCCACGAGCCCATGGAATATTCCGGAATGTGCAGGTTGCGCAGGTACACCTCGCCATCGTCGATGGTGGCGAAGGCATCATTGAGCGAGATTTTTCCCTCCCGCAAGGACTTGATCTCGGTACCGAGCAGGACGATGCCACACTCGTATTCCTCGAGGATCTTGTAGTCGTGCCGGGCCCGGCGGTTGGTAGCGAGCGTTGCTTCGCCGGAGGCCGCCTTCTTATTCTTCTTGCCCTTCTTAGCCATAATTATGGCAGTGTAGTGCCCTTTTAGCCGACCCGGCAAACGATCTATTTACGCACATAGGACCGCAGGGTGATATGGGCCGTGACGGCGGTAACCACCAGGGATAATAGGCCGACGAGCGGGAGGGCAATCCAAAGGTCGCCGGACTTCATAGGTGCAAGCAGCTGGGATTCATATAGTCCCTGCAGGGATGGGTCCACCACTTGGGATTTTCCTAGGAAGATACCGGCACCACCCAACACCACGCCGATGAGCGAGGCCAGCACTGCTTCCACCACGAACGGCGCCTGCGTCATCCACCGGCTCGCGCCCACCATGCGCATGATTTCCGTTTCGCGGGTCCGGTGGAACGCGGCGATCTGCACCATATTGGCCACCAAGAAGATGGCAGCCACGGACATCACGATGGCCAGGATGAAGGTGGCATTGCGGATGGAATCGAGGTTGCTTGCGGCATCGCGCACTTCTTGCTGCTGGTCGACGACATCCTCTACCGCCGGGTTATCCCGAATCGCATCGATGGCGGAGGCGTCTTCTGGGTCCGCAAGCCGCACGTGGAATGCAGCCGGCAGTGCGTCGGGCGAGGTTTGTTCCACCATGACGGGATCGGTGTCTTGGAAAAGCTCCTTGAACCTCTCATAGGATTCCGCGCGGTTGCGGTATTCCACGGACTCGACGGAATCATCCGCCTCCAACTGATCCTTGATATCCGCGCAAGCCGGACTCGTACAGTCTGGGTCCCCGGCGGAAATGTCCTCATTGAGCTGGACCATGACCTCGACGCGGTCGAGATAGATATCCTTGGTGTCCTTGGTCAGGTTGGTCACCATAATGCCTGCGACAACGAGCCCCACCGCAATGGCGGTGGTGATAATCATGGCGATGGTCATGGTCAGGTTGCGGCCAAGACCCTTGGTAGCCTCGCGGAAAATAAACCCTAGCTTCATGCTTCCCCCTCGTACATCGCCTCGTGCTCGTCGCGCACGAGGACTCCATTGCGCAGCTCCAAGACACGCTGGCGCGCCTTATTGACGGCGCGGGCATTGTGGGTGGACATGACCACGGTGGTGCCACGGCGGTTGATGCCCAGCAGCAGGTCCATGATCTCGTCGGCGGTGGAGGGATCGAGGTTGCCCGTGGGTTCGTCGGCAAGCAGCAGCTTCGGCCGATTGACCACGGCGCGCGCAATAGCCACGCGCTGCTGCTCGCCACCGGAAAGCTCGTGGGGATACGCATCGCGGCGATCCTCTAGGCCGACCAGGTCCAAAACCTGCGGGACCGAGGTAGAGATCCGGTACTTGCTCTTGCCAATCACCTCCAGCGCAAAGGCCACGTTTTGATACACCGTCAGCTTTGGGAGCAGGCGGAAATCCTGGAAGACGTAACCAATGGACTGGCGTAGCGCGTTGATTTGCTTGCCGGAAAGCTCATTGACGTGGAAATCGTCGAAGTAAATATCGCCCTTGCTGACATTGTTATAGCGCACCATCAGCTCCAAGAAGGTGGACTTACCGGAGCCGGAGGGTCCGATGAGGAAAGCGAATTCACCATCCGCAATCTCGAAGGACACCCCATCGAGCGCTGGGCGAGACTCGGCGGAGTAGGCCTTAGTTACGTTGTCGAATCTAATCACACGAATCACTGTAGCAACCAAAGTTGACACCGCGCTGTGAACTATATTTAAGTAATGTGGTCTAAGACACTAATTTGTTCCGACCCAATCGACAGAAAGTGCCGATACTATGGCCGAAACCGAAACCAAAGAAAAACCACGTTCTGCAAGCGGCTTCCTGGGCACTGTAGAAAAGATTGGCAATAAATTGCCGGATCCGTTCTGGCTCTTCGTTATCCTCGCAGCCATCGTCGCTGTGACTTCTTGGCTAGGACACCTCATTGGCATGACCGCAGAGGACCCCAAGACCGGCGAAATCATCGAAGTAGAATCCCTGCTGACCACCGAGAATATCTCGCGCATGGTTACTGATGCAGTGGAAAACTTCACCAGCTTCCCGCCGCTCGGCGTCATCCTTGCCGTGATGCTCGGCGTGGCCGTAGCGGAGCAGTCTGGCCTGCTTTCCGCGTTGGTGCGCGCGATGGTGACCAAGGTCAGCGCGAAAATGCTGACCTTCGTTGTGGCGCTGGCCGGCGTGACCGGCTCCGTAGCCTCCGACGCCATCTACGTCATTCTGATTCCGCTGGGCGCAATGGCCTTCCACGCCGTGGGCCGCTCCCCCATCGTGGGCGCGATGGTGGCCTTTGCGGCGTCGTCTGCCGGCTTTAATGCCTCGCTGATTCTCAATATCACCGACCTCCTGCTGGCGGGTATTTCTACCCCGGCCGCACAGTTTGTGGACCCAGAATATGAAGTCAGCCCGCTGGCCAATATCTTCTTTGTCATCCCATCCGCCATCGTGCTCTCGCTCATCATTACCGCGGTCACGGAATTCCTCATGGTCAAAAAGGCCCGCGAGCTGGTGGACCACGACCACATTAATTATGAAGAGGTGTCTTTTTCTAAGGCCGCCGGTGGGGCCGGCGCGAATGCAGAGGAGGATGAGGAGTACGACTTCACCGATGATGAAGAAGCGATGCGCATCAAGCCCAACGAACAGCGCGGTTTGATTGCTTCCGGCATCGCACTCGTGCTCTTCCTTGCCGCCTTCTTTGCACTCCTATTTATCCCTGGCTCCCCGCTGGCAAGCCAAGGGGATAGCTTCATGGAGTCGCCACTCATTAGTGCCATCGCGGTGCCGATTGCCCTGGCTTTCTTGGTATGCGGCATCGTCTACGGCTTGGCGGCAGGCACCGTGAAGTCTTTTGCTGATGTACCGGAGTTTATGGCCAAGGGCATCGAGACCCTTGTCCCCATGCTGGTCCTCTTCTTCGCGGTGGCACAGTTCCTCGCCTGGTTCGAATGGTCGAACTTGGGCGTATGGACCGCCATCAAGGGTTCCGAACTGCTCCAACACTGGTCATTGCCGCCGCTAGTCATGTTTGCGGCACTGGTGGCCATGGTCGCACTGCTTAACCTCTTCATCACCTCCGGTTCCGCCCAGTGGGCGCTGATGGCCCCGGTCATCGTGCCGATGATGATGTATGTGGGCGTCTCACCTGAGGTTTCCCAGATGCTCTTCCGTATCGGTGACTCCCCAACGAATATCATCACCCCAATGTCGCCCTACTTCGCCTTGGCGCTGACCTTCTTGCAGCGCTACTACAAGCACGCGGGTGTGGGCACTTTGATGTCCCTGGCGCTTCCCTATTCTCTCTGCATGATCGTGGGTTGGTTCGTCTTCTTTGTCATTTGGTATCTCATCGGCATCCCGCTGGGACCGGGCGCACCGATGGACTACGTGGGTTAGGTCCATAGAGATCAGGCCGAACTGAGGATCTTCTCCCCTCAGTTCGGCCTTTTCGCGTTCAATTCAGCCCGATCAGTATGGACCTAAGCTTGGTCTTCTTGTTGCTGCATGCGCCAACGGATACCGGATTCCAGGAAGCCATCTATATCGCCATCGAGCACCTTGGAGGGATCGCCCACCTCAAAATTGGTGCGCAGGTCTTTGACCATCTGATACGGGTGCAGCACATAGGAGCGCATCTGATTGCCCCAGGAGGCGTTGCCACCGGCACCCAACGCATCGAGCTCAGCTTGTTCCTCCTGGCGCTTACGCTCCAGCAGCTTCGCCTGCAGCACGCGCATGGCCGAGGCCTTATTTTGAATCTGCGACTTTTCGTTCTGGCACGTCACCACAATGCCGGTGGGAATGTGGGTCAGGCGCACCGCAGAGTCGGTGGTATTGACGGACTGGCCGCCCGGACCAGAAGACCGATAGACATCGACGCGCACATCATTATCCGGGATATCGATGTGGTCGGTCTGCTCCACCACCGGCAGGACTTCTACCTCGGCGAAGGAGGTCTGGCGCCGACCCTGGTTATCAAAGGGCGAGATGCGCACTAGGCGGTGTGCACCCTGCTCCACAGAGAGCTGGCCGTACATGTATTCACCGTGAACCACAAAGGTCGCAGACTTGATGCCTGCTTCTTCCGCATAGGAGATGTCATAGACATCCACCTTGTGACCGTGTTTTTCCGCCCAGCGCGTATACATGCGCATGAGCATCTCGGCCCAGTCGGCCGCGTCCACACCGCCGGCGCCGGAGCGGATATTGATAACCGCCTCGCGCGGGTCATACTCACCAGAAAGCATGGTGGTGACCTCCAGCGATTCGATAGCAGATTCCAGGGAATCGAGCTCATCATCCGCCAGGGAGGTATCCCCCTCTTCTTCCGCGAGTTCGTACATCACGGGCATGTCCTCCAGGCGCCCGCGCAGCGATTCCAGCTTGCGGACCTTAGCCTGCGCTGCGGAAAGCTCGGAGGTGACCTGTTGCGCGTGGGCGGGGTCGTCCCACAAGGACGGGTCGCCGGCCTGGGCCTCTAATTCCCGAATGCGGGCAGCCAAAGCCTCCGGGTCCATGACCTTCTCGATGGTGGTCAGGGTGGTTTCCAATTGCTTGAGCCGTGCTATTACTTCGGGACGCATAGGCCCCAATCCTACCCACCCGGCCGGCATAATTAGCCATCGGCCGCGTTTAGGGTGACAATGGTGGGCATGGATCAAAAGCCGAGCTTGCAGGAGATGATCGACGCGGTCATCAAGACCTTCATTGTCGCGCACGCGGATGACGGGGATGCGCACCTGGCGCAGGCCCTTGTCTATAACGCCGGGCGCCTGGCCTGGCGCCTGCGCGAGATGGGCGTCGACGTAGAGCACAAGACTTCTATCTCGGACGTTGTTACGGATGCGGACAGGGCGGCCGAACGCTTCGTCGCGGGCGTGCTCGAAGCCGTGCGCCCGGAAGACGGCATCCTCGGCGAAGAGGGTGCGGCCCGCGAGTCCCAGTCCGGGCGCACCTGGGTCATCGACCCAGTTGATGGCACTTACAATTTCTCTTCCGGTTCCGATTATTGGTGCTCTGCTTTGGCGCTTACCGACGCCACGGGGATCACCCTCGGCGCCGTTCACCGCCCCGCCATGGGGTACACCTGGTTCGGTGGCCGGGACTACCCCACTTCCCTCGACGGCAAGGAAGTAGCTCGCCTGCAGGAGAAGCCGGCCGAGCAGATTTCACTATCCACGTATCTGCACCCAACTTCGCTGGCGGATGAGGATATCCGCGGGGCATGGCAGCGGGTGGCGGAAAACTTTGCTACAGTCCGTATGCTCGGTGCCGGTTCTGTTGACCTGTCCTCCGTGGCCGATGGCACATGGGGCGCATGGATGCAGCATTCGGTAGCGGATTGGGATTGGTTCCCCGGCAAAGCCCTCGTGGAGGCAGCCGGTGGTGCTGCCCGCAAGGTAGAAGCCGGCGGCGTCGAATGGTGCTTGGCTGGCAATAAACAGGTAGTGGATCAGATGGAGGATTGGCTCCGTGGGTAAGTTTAAAGAAGACTTGGGCCTCGCGCTCGAGCTGGCGGGCCATGCCGATGTAGTGACCATGCATCGTTTCGAGGCCTCGGACCTTTCCGTCAAGGAAAAGCCAGATATGTCCCCCGTATCGGATGCGGACCTCACCTGTGAGAAGCAAATCCGCGAATCCCTCAAGCGCTCCCGCCCGCGCGATGAAGTGCTGGGTGAGGAATACGGTGGCGAGGCCTGCTATAAGGGCCGCCAGTGGGTCATAGATCCCATCGACGGCACCAAGAACTTCGTGCGTGGCGTCCCCGTATGGGCCACGCTCATCTCCCTTTTGGAAGATGGCGAACCTGTAGTCTCGGTGGTTTCCGCACCCGCCCTGCGCCGCCGTTGGTACGCCGCCAAGGGCGCTGGCGCCTTCCGCGTTTTCGGCGGCGAGCCGAAGCGCTTGGGCGTATCCCACGTGGAAAAGCTCGCCGATTCTTCGCTGGCCATGAGCTCGCTAACCGGATGGGCCGAACGCGGCCTGCGCGATCAGTTCCTCGCACTCACGGACAAGACCTGGCGCCTGCGCGGCTATGGTGATTTCTGGTCCTACTGCCTCGTGGCCGAAGGCGCGGTAGACATCGCCGCCGAACCCGAGGTGTCCTTGTGGGACCTCGCCGCGCCCTCCCTCATCGTGACCGAAGCCGGCGGCACTTTCACGGATCTGGACGGAAACCCCGGCCCGCACGGTGGGTCCGGCGTCGCTTCCAACGGCCTGCTCCACAAGCACGCCCTAGCCGCGCTGCAAGGCTAGGAATGTCTCCGCAGCTGAAGTAACACCGGACCGCGGCGCTTCGCCGCCGCTCCGGAACACCCACCCGCCTGCGCGCAACTGCCGCAGCCACCCGTGGGGCACGAGGTGAGCGATTCGCGCACCAGCTCCGCACTGCGCTCGAGATGGGCGAGGATAATTTCCACGGTACTCTGCCCTAACCCAGTAGCTTTTGCAATCTCGACCGGGTGGGATTTTCCCTGTTTAATAGCCTCCTTGACCTTCTCCGTGGGGCTCATAGGAAGACCTTGAGGACCTGGAATACTCCCACCGCGAGGATCCAGGCGGTGGCGAGCTGAAGGGCGAAACCGATAAGCGTCCACTTCCAGCCTATTTCCCGCCGCTGCGCGGCTACCGTGGCCACGCACGGGGTATAGGCCAGCAGGAATACCATGTACGCCCATACCGCCGCGAGCCCATGCTCGCCAGAGGCCGCGTCGAAGTCGGCGCGAATATGGCTGGCTAGTGGGGATTCTGCTTGCTCTTCTGGGGCATCATCAGTGACGTCTTCTACCGCATAGGTTTGCGCCCAGGTAGAAATGAGAGTCTCCTTGGCCACGAATCCGGTGACCAACGGGCCTGTCAGAGACCAAGAATCAAAGCCAGCCGGGGCAAAGACCGGGGACATCACCTTTGAGACCGCACCATAGGCGGAATCCTCCGGCGGTACCGCACCCTCGTTGAAAGAGTGCCCACCGGTGACCGGGATGGACATGAGCAACCAGATGACCACCACGGTGGCTACGATGATGCCGCCGGCGGTATGCAAGAAGCCTTTCAGGCGCACCCACATCACCGACACAGTGAGGCCAAAGGCGGGCAGCTGATAGGCCGGAAGATCGATAACTAGGGCTTCGGCCGGCATGGCGCGCCACACCGTGCGGCGCAAGGCGAGGCCTACCAACACCACCAGCGCGATAGACAGCACGTACATGGCGAATACCGCGGAACCAGCATGAGCGGGGAAAAACACCTGCGCCAGCATCATGAACACGATGAGACGGGCCGAACAGGAAGTGAAAGGAATAAGGAGGCAGGTGAGGATGCGATGGCGGACGTCGCCAAGCACGCGCGTCGCCGAAATCGCCGGGACATTGCAGCCATAGCCCACCACGATGGGGATAAAGGCCTTGCCCGGTAGGCCAATGGCGCGCATAACTCGGTCAGTGACCACCGCCGCGCGCGCCATATAACCGGAATCCTCCAGCACGGCTAGACACAGGAACATCAGGGCCAGCAGCGGGCCAAAGGTCAGCACCATGCCCACACCACCGATAAGGCCATCTACCAGCAATCCCGAGACCAACCAGTGGTCTGGGAGGAGGCTGCGCGCGGCAGCGGAGACGGGGCCTGTAATGAACGCCTCCAGGCCGTCCTGCAGCGGCCCCGCCACCGTAGTGGTAATAAAGAAGACGGCCCACATCACTGCCAGAAATAGAATCGGGCCGAGCACGGGGTGCAGCACCACGCGGTCCACGCGCTGGCTAAGCGGTTCGCCGACGTCCGTCCTGGAAACGGCAGTCTTTTCCGCGGCGTCTAGATCCGCAAAGCGTTGATCCAAATCTGCGTTGGGCCGGATAGTCTGTGGCTCCGTCTGCATTGCTTTTGCAACGGCACCCTCCAGCGCATCTAGGTTTTCTCGGCGGCGACCATTGACGCTGACCACCGGCATGCCCACGGCGCGCGATAGCGCGGAGGTATCGATGCTTATGCCCTGTTGCTTGGCGACGTCCTCCTTGGTCACCCCAATCACTACCCGATACGGGTACTCCGCGATCTGGAATGCGAGGTTAAGCCCGCGCGCTGGCGCAGTGGCATCCACCAACACCACAACCACATCTGGGCGCTCACACGGTGGGCACTCAACGAGCATATCGCGGGTGAATTCCTCGTCCGGACTCATTGGATCCAAGGAATAAGCACCGGGCAGATCGATGATGTCGAACGCCTCTGGCTGCGCATTCCACAAACCACGACTGACTTCTACGGAGGTACCCGGCCAGTTGCCGGTCTGGACCTTCGCTCCGGTCAACGCGTTGAACAAAGTAGATTTGCCGGAATTTGGAGCCCCGACCAAGGCGAGGACAGGCGTTCCCTCCGCGGCGATACGCATGGAGGAGGTGGAGTGGCAGCTTGGCGCTGCGGTTTTGCGTGCCATTATGCTGCCACCGGGATAACTTCGAGCTGGCTGAGCGTAGCCGCATCCACCGCGTACCGGGCGGTACCCAGGGTGACCAGGCGCGCCCCGCCGGCCACCTTGCGCCCGATCTGCACGCGCACTCCTGGCCGGAATCCCAGTTCACGCATACGCAGCGCCAACGCCGGCTGCGACTCAATCGCATGCCGCAGGCAGCATTCAGGTAGCTCTACCAATGCGTCCACTGGGGCTTGATCGGCACGCATACATTCGGACCTTTCGCAGGTCTGCTGGGTACGGGTGCGGGACAATAAGGACAGCTGCCACATCGCGCGGTCACCTCGGTTCTCTCGGCCCGGCTCACGCCGGTGATGTTAGCCACACCTAAGTAGCTACTAGATAAGGCTAACCTTAGTCCGCACAAGCTTTTCACACAAGCGATGATTAGTTGTGATTATCGACACTAGACAGAGACATAAAAGTGCCCGCTCCCAGTAGCAACGGGAGCGGGCGAAAAGTTGGGACGAGGCTAGTCCTCAGGCAATGTAAAACCAGCACCTACGCCACCGCGACGGTCCATATCCTCTAGGACCGCATCCATGGTGTTTGCGGCGGTTGGGTTATGGACCGGCCCCTGCAGCGGGGTGCGGCACGGGAAATTCACCGGCAGGAAACCGCCGGTAATCGAACCGACGAGGCGGCCGTTGACCAACAACGGTGCACCGGAATCGCCCATCATGGCGCAGACTTGGTTGACCTGAATCTTCTTTGCCTGCTGATAGGTAATGCCGCAGGTCTTGCCGGTGGCAACGCCCTGCTTGCACACCTGCTGCCCCGGCTTAACGCCGCCGCCCAACTCATTGACGGTCACGCCATTGTAGGAGCGGGAGACCTTGGCCTTAGAGCCGAACTCGATGACGGCGTAATCCAAGTCCTCATTCTTGGATACCACGGTGCCCGTCGGGCCAATCTGCTCTGAATCGGCGGAGGTGACCGAATCCCCCACGTTGCCGCAGTGCGCGGCGGTGAGCCCCACCTTGCGGCCTGCATTATCGTTGCCCGCTACGGTCAGGGTGCACATCATGTTCTCATTGACATAAACCGGGGTGCCAGGGCCATAGAGCGACTCTCCCTCATTCATGGCTGCAACGGATTCTTCTGGAATGCGTGGCGCATCAAAGAAGGAGCCCGGCACGCGGTGCAGCACGTAATCAGCCTGTGGCTTGCCCGCAGCTACCTTGGAAAATCCATCATTTTTCCACTTGTAGTTCGGATTGGTGCCCTTCGGTTTAAACTCCGGCTGGGTGGCCTGCTCCGCTAGGCCGATGGGATTCGGGTTGGTCATCGGCTCCGCGTACTGCGCCTGCTGGGCCGTGTGCTGCACGGCTTGCTGCGCGTTGCGCACAGAGGAATCTACGGCGTCGGTGACGTTCTTATCCACCTGCGGGGTTTGGATGCCTACCTCAGCCAGGCCATCTCGGACCTGGTCAATAATCCCTGCGGAATCGAAATCCGGTTGGGGCAATTCCTGGGCGCCTGCGGCCGGGGATCCCAGGAAAAACGCACCAGCGAAAGCCGAGCCCACCAGGACTTTCTTAAGGTGCGGAATGCGAAGCATCAAGGTACCTACTTTCAGTTGTCAACATCGTGCAAGCTCGATACTGGCACGAAAAAATTGTGGAAGCAGCAAACTCCTGTGACTGTGTCCAAGCCGTTATATTTCTGCCAGAATTCGGGGGTGGTCACCCCTCCCCTATCATCGGGCGCATGGTCACACCGCTGTCTTATTCCGATACTTCTGGCTTTCCGCAGCTGCACATGTCACGAGTCATCGACGCTGATTTTGATACCGCCGCATACCGGCTTTTCCGCTGGTCAATACAACGCAGCGGCCTTTTCCGCGTGCGCCCCACCCATGAGGTGGTGGAGCTCGGCGCGGAGGTCACCATGGGCCTTGGCCCATGGGATTTTCGCTGCCGCGTGGTCGATGTATTCCACGAGGACGGCCGCTGCGGGTTCACCTACGGCACCCTTCCTGGACACCTCGAGCGCGGCGAGGAGACCTTCGCTCTGGAGCGCCTGCGCGATGGCCGCACACTGCTGCTTATCGACGCCGCCTCAGAGCCCTTCCTCCCCTTCCTGCGCCCCGTGGTAGACGTGCCGCGGCGCCTCCTGATTAGCCGGCTCTACCTCCACGCTTTGGACGATTAGCAGAATTGCGCATATGACAAAAGCCGCCTCCCCGACCCCTGGGAAAGCGGCTTAGTATCAACGCTGGTTAGTTCTTGCGCTTGTCCTCGATGGACTCGCGTGCATCGCGCACAGCGCCCTTGACGCGGTCAAAGAAGCCACCCTTCTTCGTGGACTCCTCTTGGTACTCGTGAGCCTTGTCTTCCACGAAGCCCTTAGCGCGCTGGAACGCATCGCCGACGGCGCTACCAGCCTCGGATGCCTTGTCCTTTAGCTGATCCAGGCGCTCAGAGGACTGCTGACCGTTGACGTTGTCCTGGTTCGGCGCAGTAGCAACACGCTCTTCGTTTGCTTCGCCTACGATGTGCTGGCTGGGCGCGTAGTCAGAGTTACCTTCATCCAGCTTCTCCTGCAGGTCCGGCTGCTGCGGGGCGGAACCAATGTGTTCTTCCTTCGCGCCACCTACGATGTGCTGGCTCGGGGCGTAGTCAGAGTTATCCTCGTCCAGCTTCTCCTGCAGGTCCGGCTGCTCGGCAGCTTTAGCCACATGTTCTTCCTCCGCTCCAGCGACAACGTGGTTCTGCGGTTCATACTTGCTTGCGGTGGACTCATCTCCGTCCGCAGACGGCTTTCCGACCGGCTTGGACAGGCCGGCTGCACCTGCGGCACCAGCTGCAGCTGCAGCGGACTGCGAGGACTTGTCAGATTTAGCTGCCGAAGACGCGGTGTCTTTAGATGCTAGGTACTTGTATTCGTTGCGGTCCAAGTCGACCTCGTGGCCTAGTTCGTTTGCCATTGCTACGTACTCCTTTAAATAGATTTATCTTCTTCCTTCTAGGGTTCCAGAAAATTCAGGAGCGTGCACGGAAATGGGTATGGGAAAGCGTCGACCGGTGGAGGGATCAGTCATCTCTAAACACTCAACATGGAAGGTTTCGCGTACGAGTTCAGCAGTCATCACCTCCTCGGTGGCCCCTTCGGCCACAATGCGTCCCTCACGCATGGCTACGATTCTATCGGCGTAACGCGCGGCATGGACCATATCGTGGACCACCATGACCACTGTGACCCCGGTGCCATTGAGATCTCGAATCAGATCCAAAATGGACAATTGGTGCGCGGGATCGAGGTAAGTAGTCGGCTCGTCAAGCAAGGTAATTGGCGTTTCTTGGGCCAAAGTCATAGCGAGGAAGACGCGCTGGCGCTGACCACCGGAAAGATCTGCCGCGGGGGCGTCGAGAAGCTCGCTCACCCCAGCACGCGAGGCAGCACGCTCAACCGCTGCATGATCTCCGGCCCGCATCGTCGCTAGCGCCCCTGTATAGGGATATCGGCCGTAACCGATGACGTCACGCACTAATACCCCTTCCGGAGCCACGGGATGTTGTGGCAGAAAAGAAACTTCACGGGCAAAGGCACGCGAGGAATACTTGCTGATATTTTGGTCCGCGAGGTGCACCGCGCCTGCGCTGGGCGTAAGTTGGCGGCCCAATGTCTTGAGAAGCGTCGATTTGCCACAGCCATTCGGCCCGATCAGAGCGGTTACTTGACCTCTGGATAAATGAAGATTTACGTCCTTGACCACATCGGGTCCACCGTAGCCCACGGTTAATCCGCTGCACGTCAGTGTCATGTCTAGCCTCCGTTTCGCACTCGGGTCAGTCGAGTCAATAGGAAAATGAAATACGGTGCACCGATCAGCGCGATGAGCGCGCCAACGGGGATTTCCGTGGGGGCGAAAGCCCAGCGACCGAGCGTATCGCATGCGGTCACAAGGACCGCGCCGCCTAGGGCTGCCACGGGTATTTGCCAGCGCAGGTTCGCGCCAACAACCAAGCGAGCAGCATGGGGGACGATGAGTCCGGCGAAGCCCAAGACCCCGGCGGCGGCGACTCCCGCTGCGCCGAGGATGACGGCTAAGGCTACTGCTATTAGTCGCCATATCTTGGTGCTCACGCCGATGCCGGCCATGGTGGAATCATCCAGCGCGAGCATATCCAGGTGTTTTGCCACCACCATCGCGGCGGTTAGGGCGAGAAGGATAAAGGGGGCGACAATGGTGGCATCGCCAAGCGAGCGGGCGTAAAGCGAACCTTTCAACCATGTCATGGCCGCTCCTGCCTCTGGGGCAGACCGCACCAGGAGCAATTCGGTGATGGCGCCCAGCCCAAAAGATACCGCCACCCCGGTAAGGGGCAGGCGCACCGGATCGCTTGCCCCGCGCCCGGCGAGGAGAAGAACCAGCCCAGTTCCAGCCAACGCTCCAATAAAGGCTATGAAAGTCAGCAGGTGGGCCGGCAGGGCGCCTGATCCCATGAGTACCGCAACGGCCGCGAGTCCGCCGCCGGAGGTAATACCCACCGTATCTGGTGCGGCCAAAGGATTGCGTAGCGCGGACTGCAATAGACAGCCAGAAACGGCCATGGCAATACCGGCGCAGATTCCCACCAAGATCCGCGGCGCGCGGTACTTCCAGATGAGCGGCTCTCCGGTAACGAAGGCGGTGATCACCTCGCCCGGCGGTTTCATCACCGCACCGACGCTCATGCCGATGATTGCGCTCAACGCCAACGCCAGGATGAGACCTACTAGCACCCCAACAAATCTCTTATGCCGCATGCTTCCTCCTCCCCAGCGCATGGACGGACCACAACACTAATGGCATGCCAGCCAAAGAAGTCACGATGCCCACTGGGGTCTCGGCCGGTGCCCAGATTCCCTGGCCAACCGAATCAGCCACCAAAAGCACCGCTGCTCCAACAATTCCAGCCACGCACAGCCCCATGCGGTGGTGCGGGCCGCACACCCGCCACGCTACGGCCGCGGCCATCAACCCTAAGAAGCCAATCGGCCCAGTTGCAGCTACGGCCGGAGCAATAAGCACTACCGCCGCCACAATGGCAGCCAACCGAATGCGCTCCGGCTTCGCGCCGACAGCACCGGCCATGGCATCGCCTGCTACGAGCAAGTCCAGCGTTTTTGCACCGACTAAGGTCAAGGGAACCACGACCAGCACGGCAATCAGCGCCGGCACAATATCGTCCAAGCGCACACCGGCAAGCCGGCCAGAAAGCCACGACATCACCGTAGCCAGCTGAGCTTCATCTATCACCAAGAAAATGGAGGTCAAGGCGCTACACAGTGCGGAAACGGCAACGCCAACGAGTACCATGCGCTGGATCGCACCGCTCTTGCCGACGCCCACCGTCACCCCCACAGCAATCCCCGCACCCAGCAGCGCACCGGGCAGCTGGTCAACGCTCGAGGTTTCGCTTCCTAAAAACATTGCGGTTGCGACTGCACCGAGTGCCGCACCGGAGTTCACACCAGTGATGGACGGATCGGCGAGCGGATTCGCGGTTGCCGTGCGCAGCAATAACCCACCTACACCTAGTGCAATACCGACCACCGTGGTAGCAAGGAGACGGTCAAAAGCCACGCTATGCAGCTCTTCTTCTAACCACGGGGTATCAACTGGCACCTGAACATGGCGGAGCCGCCACCACCACACAAAGGCAGCGGCAGCGGTTGCAAGGACCAAGCAGACGCTGGCTTTAGTTCGAGGTGCCACTACTTTTCAGCGGCGATCATGTCATCGAGCATATGCTCGGCGGAAAGCGGCCCGCGGGCGCGCGACCAGATATCTTGGTCCACCTCTACGATGTCGCCGCTGCCCTTGGCATAGGGCGTCTTTTTAAACGCATCGACGTCCTTGTACATAAAGACTCGGTCAGCCTTCATACCAGGGAGCTTATCGCCGGTCAGTTCCGCTACATCAGTCTTAGATTCGATGGATGACTTCTCACCTTCGAAAGCATAATCATAGCCCACCTCGCTCAGTAGCGACTGGGGGAAGGAAGGGTTGACCCAGGTATAGAGCATCTCACTGGACCACCCAGCCACAACAGCACGGCTGCCCGGCTTTACCGCGTCCTTGGTACGAGCAATCTTGTCCTCGATGCGCTGACGGACTTCTTTGGCCTTTTCCTCTTTACCTAGCTTGGCCGCGATCTCATCCATCGAGTCCAGCACGTCCAAGTAAGTCTCATCTGGGTAGGATTCGGTCTGCGCAATCTCTTCCAGCTGCGGCATGATATCGGCTTGACGGGTAGGGCTAGCCAAAATCAGATCTGGTTCCAAAGACTGGATAACTTCTAGGTTCGGCTGCTTGGCTTGGCCCACAGAGGTTGCCTGCCCCAGCTGCTCTTTCAAAGTGGTCGGTGCCTCCGACTTACCGATTTCCACGGTTCCCACTGGGTCCACATCGAGGGCCTTGAGAATTTCCTCGTAGCGCCAATCAAGCGCCACAACTCGCTCGATCTTCTTTTCTCCGTTTCCTTCCTTAGAAGAAGAATCAGAAGAACACGCAACAAGGCCTGCGCCTAGGGCTAGGGTGGCTACGAGTGCGATAACTGCACGCACATTCATGAAGTCTTTCTTTTGCATAGCCTTACCTTACTCAGGTGAGGGTTTGCTGTCTAGGGTCTGATTGCCACGTTCCCGATACGGACCATGTTGCCGCACGTCCGCTAGAATCCGCCCAGTAAGCAAAAATAAAAAATGACCCTCACCGGCGAACCGATGAGGGCCTGGAAGTTGGTAGCGGGGGCAGGATTCGAACCTACGACCTCTGGGTTATGAGCCCAGCGAGCTACCGAGCTGCTCCACCCCGCGTCGAGATGACTTCCATCATCTGCGCTTTAACAGTGCGTTAACACAAAGTGTATTCGCTCTGTCCTGGCGACTCATGTAACTATACATAGAGAAAGGCACCTACCCAAATCCGCTGGGCAGGCGCCTAATCCATCGCGATTATAAGCCGGAACTACTTCTCCGTCGACTGGTAGGACTCGACTGCTTTGTCGAGCTCATCCAAGGCGCGTCCGTATTCCTCGAAGGAACCATCGCGTGCATCCTCAAGGCCCTTCAAAGCCTTGTTGATGTCATCGATGGCGCCGGCCTGGTCGGAAGAGGAAGGCGCAGAGGCCGGGGCCGAAGGCTTGTCCTCCTTGGCATCCTTCTTATTCTTGTCGTCCTTGGCGCCATCCTTGTCCTCGGAATCGCCCTCGACTTCCTCAATGTTTTGGGCAGCCTTGGCATCGATTCCAACTTGTTCAAGCGCATCACCAATAGTCGGAGCGTAGCCTACGCGGCCCTTATAGGACACGAGCACGCGCAACAGCTTCGGGAAGGCAGAGGCCTGGTCCTTGCGCTGCGAGTAGATCGGCTCGAGGTACAGGATTTCGCCGCCACCTACTGGCAGGGCTAGCAGGTTGCCATTGTGCAGGTCGTTAGTGCCCTCCCACAGGGTACGGTCGCGGGCGACCTGGTCGGAGGACATCATCGCATCCTGGGCCTGCTTCGGGCCCTGGGTCTGCGTATTGGTGGGCAGCACGCGCACGGTGATATCGCCGTAGTTCTCCGGGTCGGAGGAAACGGCCATGTGCGCAGACAGGAACTCGCGGTTGAGGCCACGGTAAGACGTGGTCAGCTGGAAGGTCGGCTTGCCGGTCTCCGGGTCAGCGGCCATCACGTAGTACGGCGGCTGATTGAGCTGGCGGGATTCCTCCGCGGTGGGGTCATTCGGCACGGACCAGAAAGCATCGTTATTGAAGAAGACATTCGGGTCATCCACGTGGTAGCGGGCCAACAGGTCACGCTGCACCTTGAACATATCCTCCGGGTAGCGGAAGTGCTCGCGCAACTCGTCGGAGATCTCTGCCTCAGGCTTAACGACGTCCGGGAAGACGCCCTGCCAGGCCTTCAGCACCGGGTCATTCTTGTCGAACTCGTACAGGTCCACAGTGCCGTCATAGGCATCGACGGTGGCCTTGACTGAGTTGCGGATATAACCGACCTTGTCATTGACCAAGCGCTGGGTGGTGCCATCAGGGTTGAGGGTGTCCTGGGTGGCGTCGGAAAGCGAGGCACGCTGGGAGTAAGGCAAGGATTCCAGAGTGGTATAGCCATCCACAATCCACTTCAGGCGGCCATCAACCACGGCCGGGTAGGTAGCAGAATCGGTGGTCAACCACGGAGCAACCTTTTCCACGCGCTCGCGCGGGTCTCGGTCATACAGCAGCTTGGACTCGCTGCCGACGCGATCCGAGAGCAGGAAGTTCAGCTCGCGGTATTTGGCGGCGTACATGGTGCGGTCAAAGATATTGCCGATGCCAACGCCACCCTTGCCGTCATAAGTGTAGGTGGAGCTATCGGTGTCATACTCGACCGGGTTATCGCCAGTCTTGCCGGTAATCGCATAATCCATGCCGTCGGCCGCGCCGGCAATGACCGGGCCGTAGTAGATGCGCGGCTGGTCTACCTTAATGCCAAGGGACTTCTCTGCATCCTGAGTCTCGCCTTCACCTTCGGCCTCGCCGGCCTGGGTCTGCAGGTCAGAAACCGTGAAGATGGGGAAACCACCGCGGGCAGAACCGGCATCGCGGGCCACCTCATCAACCTTATTGGCCTGCGCTGCCACGAAGCCATTGCCGTGAGTGTAGACGGTGTGGCGGTTAATCCAGTCCGACTGATTCTCCCGCAGCTCGTTCGGGTCTAGCTCGCGGGCGGCGACGACGAAGTCGCGTTTCTTCCCGTCGATCTCATAGCGGTCCATCGACAGCGTCTCTGGGAAGCCGTAGAAGTTCTTCAGCTGCTGCATCTGGGTAAAGGTAGGAGAAAGGATCTCCGGATCCAGCAGGCGGAGATTATTGATGGTGGCGTTATCGGAGGCGACCTTGTCATCGGAGACTTCATCCCCGCCCCAGTTATCTTCATAGGTGACGTGATCATCCGTGAGCCCATAGGCATAGCGGGTTGCCTCGATATTGCGGGCGATGGATTCTTCTTCCTTGGCTTGACGGTTGGGCTGTACGGAGAAGCGTTCCATCAACAGCGGCCATGCCTGGCCAATAACCAGCGAGGACAGCAGCATCAGCACCACGGCTAGGCCAGGGATGCGCAGATCCTTGATGACAACGGCCATAAACAGGGCCACGGCCACAAAGACGCCAATGATCATCAATATGATCTTCGCCGGCAAGTAGGCGTGGATATCGGTATAGGAACCACCGGTGAAGAGGTCGTGCTGGGTATTAAGCAGCTCATAGCGCTCCAACCAGTAGCCAATGACCTGGGCTACCATCCACAGGCCGGCGGTTACCGCCAGCTGCAGGCGGGCTGGGTGGGAAATGGATCCGCGCACACCGGCGGCCTTATTGCCAATCCGGATGCCGCCCAGCACGTAGTGGCCGAAAAGCGCGATGAGGAAGGCCAGAATCAACAGGATGGATAGGGTGCTCACCACCATCTTCAGAACTGGCAACGTGAAGGCATAAAAACCTAGGTCGTGGTGGAACTGGGCGTCTTGTTCGCCGAATTCCTGGCCGTTGAGGAAGAGCAACACCGTGCGCCAATTGGCCTGACCGATGAAACCGGCGATGACGCCCACGATGGCGGGGATGACCTTGAAAAAGACGCCCATGGACTTCTCAATGGACTTGCGGTATTGATACACCGGCGAGTTCAGGTCCCCAAGGTCGAGCGAATCCGGGCGCCCGCGCCAGGCAAAGTAGCCAGCGGCCCACACCACTGCGGCGGCAATAAGGCCAAAGATGATAAAGAGGACTATTCGCGCAATAATCGCGGTGGTGAAGACGTTCCGGTATTCAATCGCACCAAACCACCTCCAATCCGTGTACACGCCCACGAGCATGGGGCCGAAGAACAAAAGGACGGCAATGATGGCCGCAATGATTGTCGCGACCCGCGGGGGCCGCTTCAACGGGGCGGCTGGTGTGGATGACCCTAAGGACAACGCCAGCTCCAATCAACTAGTGCGAATTTAAAACCTGTAGACTTCTTCCAGCTTAAGGAAGCAATACACAGATAACGAATAAGGATGTTCATGAGTTCCCCCGAATTATCACAGCCAGCTTTAAACCGCGCGATGACCGAAGCCGTGGAATTCGTCCACGCGGAAGGCTGGGACGCTCGGCCCACCATCTTCGCGCTGGTTCCCACCCACTTGGTAGCCGATCAGCTTGCCGCGCTCGATGAAGAGGACGCGGCGCCGCTTACCCTCATCGTGCAAGATAATGTGCCCGAAAACATTGAGCCCGGTTCTGAGCAGCTGGCCGATTATGTCTCCCGTTTGGCTTGGCCCCGGGAGGTTGCCGGCGTCATCTTGGCCCAAGAAATTAAGTTCCGCGATACCTCTAGCGAGGACCCCTCCCCTCGCCCGGCGCGCCTTTATTCCGGGGCACTGCGAGAGGAAGGCATCGAAACCACCTTGCTGCAGCTGCGTCCCACCGAGGAGGAGCTGGAAGCGGCCGGACCGTTCGCAGAAGATGACATCCAGTTGCGCGGTGGCCCACAGGTAGCTCCGGGGGTCATTGCGGCCCTGCGCTATGGGCTGAACCAAGACCCGGATGAGCTAGATTAGACTGAAGTGACAATTCTCGCCTGCGACTAAGGAGCATTTTCCTACCGTGCGACGCACTACTCTCACTCGCCTGACCGCCACCCGCGCCACCGCAGCAGCGCTTCTGCTGGGTGTAGGCGTGAGCACTGCCGCTTGTTCCTCGGACGATGCCGCGCCTGCCGACGCCCCCGTGGAGACCACCACCGCCGGCACCGAGACCACCGCCGCTGCGGCGGATACCGCTGAGGAAACCAGCACCGCTTCTAGCTCCTCCACCGTTGAGTCCAGCGCTGAATCGAGCGCGGCGGAAAGCTCGGAGGCGTCGGCAAGCAAGGAGCCCGGAACCGAAAAGTTGGAAAAGTCTGTGGCCAAGGCCTATGACATCTTTGCTCCGGTAGCGCCCAAGGAGCTTTTCGCCCTCTTTGACCGCTGCGATTCCACGGGCGGGGACGATTCCTATAACTGCTCTGGGCCAGAGGTAGGCCAGTTCCAGTTCTTCCGCTCGCACTCCAAGGCGAAGCAAACCACGCAGGTGCTTACCGAGCTGCGCAGCTCGCAGGTCATTGAGGATGACGGCGACCGCGTCGTAGGCTGGTCCACCTTGGGAACCACCGCGGTCATTACCGTAGTGGACAATAAAGAAGGCATGGTCATGCAACAGATGATCTCCTCCGACCAGGAAGACCCGGAAGAGAAGATCAAGGAGCTTGGCCTAGCTAAGTAGGCCGACTACTGGCAGGTTTTAATATCCTTGCCGTCCGCGAAGTCCTTCATCGTGGACACTGCCTCATCCAAGGTGGAAACTTCCGCGATGGGCATATCGCCGTGGTCGCTCGCGGCGGCCTCGGAGCAATTATCCTTCGGTGCGAGGAAGAGCTCCGCGCCCGCCTCGTGCGCCGCGGCGATTTTATGTTGGATGCCGCCAATGGGGCCCACTTTGCCATCTTCCTGAATTGTGCCCGTACCGGCCACGAACTTGCCGCCGGTGAGGTCTTCCTCGTTGAGCTTATCGATGACCGCCAGGGTAAACATCATGCCGGCGGAGGGACCGCCAATATCCTGCAGGTTGTATTTGACCTTAATATCGTCTTGCGGGACCGAGAGCATGGCGATGCCCAGCATTGCCTGCCCCTTCTGCTGAGGGTTTTCCCCTAGCTCTATTTCTTCTTCTTGCTTCTTGCCGCCACGCTGGACGGTCAGCGTGGCCTTATCGCCAGGGCTTTTCTGCTTGATGACGTCTTGGACCTCTCCTGGCTCCGAGACCTTCTTGCCGTCAACTGCGGTTATGACATCGTCCTCTTTCAGCGTGCCCTGCGCCGCGCCCTCATCCAAAACTTCCGCGATGGTGATCTTCACCGGCAGGTGGAGGTAATCCATTGCGGCGACGGTTGCGGCAGACTCGGACTGGGTAAAGGCCTGCTTATTGGACTCTTCTACCTCCTTATCGCTCATGTTCTGCGGGATGACGGTATCGATGGGCACGATCGTGTCATCAGTCATCATCCAGCGGCCCAGCGCCTGCGCCAGGGTCATATTGGTGCGCACGGAGACCGTGGTCATATTGAGGTGGCCATCCGTGTCATAGGTTTTCGGTGCCTGAACATCAACGACCTGGGTGCCGTCGACCTCCCCCAACGTGTCCACCGTGGGACCGGGCCCCTCAGCGGCATAAGGCACGGTCAAAGACACATCGGTGCCGGGGATATGGTCAAGCGATACCAACGCACCGGTGAGGACGACGGGGATGGAACCCCAGGCGATGGTGCGGACGCGACGGCTAGCAGGAGAATTCACGGATCAATACCCTACAACCTTTGCCGTAGTGTTCGCTGTCAGCGTAGCGGGGATCATGGAAAGTAGCCGGATGGTGCCGGTAGATTAGGACGCATGAGCAACGGATTCGGTTTTTCTTTCCCCAATAACGATGACGACGATAATGACGGACGTCGTGACCAGAACCCGTTCGGCGCATTCGGCGGCGCTAATGGTGGCGGCCTCGGTGACATGCTGAACCAGTTCGGTCAGATGCTATCCGGCATGGGCTCTTCCATGAACTCGCCGGAAAACTCCGGCCCGGTCAATTACGACATGGCTAAGCGCATCGCCCTGCAGCAAATCTCGCAGTCCAAGGCGGTAAGCGCGGACGATACCAAGGCAGTGGAGGAATCCGTCCGCTTGGCTGAGCTCTGGCTTGATGACGCCACCTATTTGCCCACCGCCTCCGGCACGGCCAAGGCCTGGGATTCCAAGCAGTGGTTGGAAGAGACCATGCCGGCGTGGCAGCGCATGGTCACCCCGGTGGCCGAGCACATGAATGATGCTCAGCTGGATTCCATGCCGGAACAAGCGCGCGAGATGATGGGCCCCATGACCAAGATGATGAACCAGATGTCTGGCATGAATTTTGGCATGCAGCTCGGCCACGCCTTGGGCGATTTGGCCTCCCAGGCGCTGACCGGTTCCGATTTCGGCCTGCCCATCGCCCCAGCCAATACCGTGGCACTGTTGCCACAGACCATCCAGAAGGTCGCCCGCGAGCTTAATGTTCCTGGCCAGGAAGTGCTGGTTTATATTGCCGCCCGCGAGGCTGCCCGCCAGCGACTGTTTAAGCACGTGCCTTGGTTGGTAGAGCGCATCGTCTCCTCCGTGGAGGAATATGCCATCGGCCTGGTTATTGATACCTCCCACCTGGAGGAAGTCACCCGCGAACTCAACCTCGAGTCCGGCGATCCACAGGCAATCCAGGACGCAATGAGCAAGCTGCAGGGCATGGACCTCTCCCCGCGCATCACGTCCAAGAACACTGCGGCCGCATCTCGCCTCGAAACCCTATTGGCCTTGGTAGAAGGCTGGGCCGAGCACGTCGTTACTGAGGCACTGGGCGAGCGCATCCCGTCGACCTCGAAGCTGACCCAGGCATGGGCACACCGCCGCAGCACCGGTGGTTCCGCCGAGAATGCCTTCAGCAAGGTGGTTGGCATCGAGCTCAATGCCCCTAAGGTCTCTGAGGCCGCAGAGCTATGGCGCCGCGCCACCGTGGCCGTAGGCGCGGAAAAGCGCGATAAGGCTTGGGATCACCCGGACTTCTTGCCCACTGCGGAGCACCTCGATAACCCGGCCGCCTTCATCGACTCCCTGCTGGACGAAGGCCCGGATGAGGGCTTTGAAGAAGAGTTTGCCAAGTTGGAGGAAATGCTCAAAAACGGCGAGGATTCCTCTGCCGCGCAAGGCGACGAGTCCGAGGAGTCCGAGAAGCCGGAAGGCGAAGACGAGAAGAAGGACAAGGGCAACGAGGACGAGGAGAACTAGCAGCCCCAGCGCTGATAGGCCTCAAGATAGCCCTTCGCCCGCTCAGCGTGGGGCGCCCTGTCCGCCCACTGCCAAAAATCCCGCCCATGACGCGGGATGAAGGTGTGGGTGAGCTCGTGAATGATCACCGAATCCAGCACATAATCCGGCACGTGTTGCAGCCGGTCATTGAGCCGAATATCCGCGGTGGAGGTAGTACAGCTACCCCACCGCGTATTTTGGTTGCTCACCCACCGAATAGAGCCGATGGTTGCACGGCCATCTAAATACGCCGCGTTGAGCCGCCGCGCATGTTCTTCGAGCTGGGCGTCCGTGCGGCGGCCACTGCCCTGTTTCTTCTCCACCCGCGCCAACATGTCTGCGACGGCATCGCGCTCATCCCGCGCGGACATCCACGCGGGAATGCGTACCTCGAGCACCCCGGATACCATGCGCGCCTGCACGGTTTTCTTCCGCTTGGCAGAGCGAATGACTTTAACCTCTGGGGGCTGCGGTGCGATGGGCTGCGTGCTCGACATGACAGGTGATTGTACCTGTGGTGCAATGGAGACCACATACTTCGGGGGAAGGGGTTAAAAGCGTGGGGATTTCTGCCACCCAAGTGGTCTTGGCGCCAGGCAGCGCAGTGTTGTGCCGCGAGGAAACGGTGATCCAATTTGGCATGGATGCCACCCGCGTTGGGGTTGCGGAAACTGGAAGCGCGCTCACCGTCGCGACGGCTTTCAACACCGCTCGCGAACCAGTGTCCCCGGAGGACCTATCTGAACGACTGCGTGCTGCAGGGCTTGAGAAGGCGGCGGCGCTGAGCCTCATTGAAGACGCGCTGGACTACGGCATCCTCTGGCCACACAACGAGGCCGATGCCAAGGCAGACACCATAGTCCTCATGGGAGGATCCGCCTTGGCGGAGAGGCTCCGCGCGCGCCTTGAGGCGGATGGCTTCCAGGTCCGCATCCCATTGGAGGAAGACAATGTTTTTTCCTATATCCACGACCTCGACGGCATGTATCCAGTACTCGCTGTGGACCAGCTGCACTGCCCACTGGATTGTGCGAATGCGCTCGCGGGCACAGACACTACGTGGATTCCGGTGTCTTTGCTGGACAATCGTGGCGTCATCGGGCCTGTACGGCTGCGGGGCCAAGGACCGTGCCCATTGTGTGCGCATTTGGCCCGCGTGGATATGGACCCACTGTGGAATATCATCAGCACCCAGCTCACCCGCGTGCGCCGCACTCCGGAAGCCGTGGTGCTCGATGCGGTCTCGGCGCACACGCAGGTGACTATAAGACGACTGATGGGGCGGCCGCTGCCGCCAGGCGCACCGACCACAAAGCCGCGCCCCGGACAGCAGTGGGAGGTCGATGTCTACGGACACCATCAACAGCGCACCGTCATTGCGCATCCACGCTGCCCGGTGTGCTTCGGCGGCAAGACCAACCTGGCTAACTGCGAACCGAACGAATAACCTCTAGTACCTGGGCGCCGTAGCGCTCCAGCTTGCTAGGGCCTACGCCAGAAATGGACAACATCTCTGCCTCATCGGAGGGCAATTCCTCCGAAATCGCTTGCAGGGTAGCATCGGAAAAGATGACATAGGCCGGAACCTTTTCCTGGCGCGCAATCTGGGACCGCCACGAGCGTAAGGCGGCAAAGACCTCTTCATCGCCGCCGCCTTCACAATCTTCATGGCGGCCTATGACCTTTTCCGCCGGTGTTCCCAGCGGACCAGAGCACACGCGGCAGCGCTTCGGGCGGCGTGAGCGAGACCCACCGCCGGAGGCATCTTCGGCCGCCGGAACGATGCCATCGAGGAAGCGCGTGCGCTCGCGCGAAGCCCGCGAGCCGGTAGTCTTCGCCAGCGCCCATGACAGTGCGAGGTGCTCACGGGCGCGGGTAATACCCACGTAGAAAAGGCGGCGCTCCTCTTCTACCTGTTCGTCGCCAGCCTTGATGGCATGGTTGATGGGCATAAGCTTTTCCGTTAACCCTACGAGGAATACCGCGTCCCATTCCAAGCCCTTGGCGGCGTGCACGGTAGCCAGCGTCACGCCTTCCATGGCTGGGGCCTGCTTATCGGTGGAGCGCCGGCGCAACTCCCCCAGCACCCCGTTGAGATCGATGCCAGGAGTGGATTCCACAATCTTTTCAATGAGCCCAACCAGTGCGTTGAGGGACTGCCAGCGCTCGCGGGCCTGGGCGCCCTGCGGTTCGGTGGAGCTCAAGCCTAGCTCGACAAACGCGGCGCGGGCAATCGCCACTGGGTCATCCGGCAGGTCCTCGCGGCGGGTCGCGGCGATGAGCACGCGGATCGCCTCCAGGATTTCCGGGCGGCGGAAAAAGCCCTCGCCGCCGCGGACTTGGTAGACCACTCCGGCGTCGGCAAGCGCCTGCTCAAACTGCTCCGACTGGGCATTGATGCGGTAAAGGATGGCAATCTCGGAGGCCGGCACGCCCTGATCCAGCAGCGTGAGGACCTGGCCGGCCACCTCCTGGGCCTCAATCTCTTCGGACTCATAGGCCTTGAAGGTGGGCTCGGGACCGGGCTCGCGCATGCCTTGCAGCTCCAAGCGCGTGCCAGCTGCGCGGCCGGTGGCCTTGCCGATGACCCGGTTGGCCAGGTCAGTTACCTGCGGCGTAGAGCGGTAGTCGCGCTGCAGCTTGACCACGGTGCCATCCGGGTACGTGCGTGAGAAATTGAGCAGGTAGTCCGGGGAGGCGCCGTTGAAGGAATAGATGGTCTGGTTAGCATCGCCCACCACGGTAAGGTCATCGCGCTCGCCCAACCAAGCGTTGAGCACCCGCTGCTGCAGCGGGGTAACATCCTGGTACTCATCGACGACAAAGGTGCGGTACTGCTCGCGGAAGGTCTCCGCAATCGCCGGCACATTCTCGATGGCACCTGCGATGTGCATGAGGAGGTCATCGAAGTCCAAGTGCATCATGTCCGGCGTGGCCTTGGACTGCTCGTAGCGGCGGAAGGCCTCTGCCACCTTGGCCGGATCGGCCGGTGCACTGCGGTACGTATTGGCGATCACGGACTCATAATCTTCGGCGCTGACCAGCGCGGACTTAGCCCACTCGATTTCCGCCAGGACGTCTCGAATCATGTCCTTGGAATTATCCAGCCCCACCGAGCGCACCGCGCGGGCAACCAGTGGGAATTTATTATCCAGCAGCTGCCACGGAAGATCTCCTGCTACCTGCGGCCAGAAATACTTCAACTGGCGTCGCGCCGCCGCGTGGAAGGTCTGCGCCTGCACGCCGGCCACGCCCATGGTGCGCAGGCGGTCGCGCATTTCTCCGGCCGCTCGCGCCGTGAAGGTCACCGCAAGCACGCGCTGCGGGCTCACAAAACCCTGGTCCACCAAGTTGGCAATGCGATAGGTAATAGTGCGGGTCTTGCCCGTACCCGCGCCGGCCAAGATGCACACGGGCCCGCGCGGCGCCGTGGCCGCGCGCAGCTGATCTTCATCCAGCAGGGACAAATCCGGCTTAGTCACCGTGATACCACTCCATAATCATCGTGTGTGCAATTGAACCCGGACGTGGAAGCTTTAACTCAAGGAGCTCGGCGCGCTCCACCCACCGGATTTCTTCCAATTCCCCATCAGTATGGCAGGTGGGGTGGACATCAGCCGTGCGCGCACAAAAGCCCAGCATAAGGGAGCCACTCGGTGGCCACGCCTGCGAGCCCCAATAGCGAATATCATCCACCCTGCGCCCGGTTTCTTCTAGGGCCTCGCGCGCAAAAGCGGCCTCTGCGGTCTCGCCCGGCTCAACGTATCCGGCGATCAGGGAGAAAAAGCTAGTGCGGCGGCGATTGCGCGCCAGCAAAATCCGGTCGGTGCCGCTGAGGCGAATAAGCCCGATGACGGCAGGATCTAGGCGCGGGAAGACCATCCGGCGCTCGTCCAAAGGATCACGCCCAACGATTCCCGGTGCTGGGTAGTCCAGCTTGTGACCGGTGCGCGGATCAAAGCGCTGCTCGCGCCGGTTGCGGATCAGCGCAATCGCTTGCAAAATCACTGGCCGGTCCGCAAAGAACGTCGCGCTTTCCAGCCGGCCCAGCTCGCTAGCACCGTCTTCCGGATACGCGCACGCCTGCAGGGTACCTAGGTCCACTACTGCGTGCTTGCCGACGCCCCCGGGAACCTTCTCCACCAGCACCGGTTCCCCCGCTGCCGTAACCGGAACCTGGCCGTGAGGGGTTACTGGGAGGAACATTTAATCCTCATCATCATCGTCCATGACCTCGATGGGCTGTTCCATCTCATGCTTGATGTAGAGCAGGCGATCGCCCGGCTTCAGCGCGGAGGCATCCGCGGTATCCACGCGGTGCAGCTCGTTATTGCGCAGGACAGCCAGCACGATATCTGCCAGGTGGCGTGGGTTGGAGCCCACCTCGAATTCGCGCACGGCGCGCTCGGCTACGGAGAAACCCTCGTTGGGTGAAAGCAGGTCTTCCATCATCTCCACCACCGTCGGGGTGACGGTGGCCAGGCCTAGCAGTCGACCGGCCGTCTCAGCGGAGGTGACCACGGAATCCGCACCGGATTGGAGCAACAGGTGACGGTTTTCGGACTCGCGCACCGACGCCACGATCTTGGCCTTGGGCGCAAGCTCTCGCACGGAGAGGCAGCACAGTACCGCGGTATCGTCCGTGGATGGGGTAACGACAATGGAGCTGGCGTGCTCTACCCCAGCGATCTTTAGCACGTCCTGCTTGGTGCCGGAACCAAAGATGGTGACCAATCCGTGGTGCTCGGCGTGAGCGAGGGACGCACGGTTGGTATCGATGACCACGATCTGGGAGGACGGAACATCATCGGCCAGCAGCGCGGCCACGGCTCCGGCGCCCTTGGTGCCATAACCGATAACGACGGTGTGGTTACGCAATTGCTTTCTCCAGTTCTGGATTTGGAAAGTACGGCGGGCCTTATCCGTCAACACGGACAAGGTCGCGCCGACCAATAAAACAAGGAAGATCAGGCGGGCAGGGGTAATAAGCACTAAGTTAATGAACCTGGCCTGCGGGGACACGGGCACGATATCGCCGTAACCCACGGTGGTCAGGGACACCGCCGCATAGTAGGCGGAGTCCAATAACGACATGTCCTCGCTATACCCACCGCCGTCCGCATAGACCACGATGGTCACGAAGACAACGATGCCAAAAGCCCACAGCACACGCTTGCCCAGCTGACGCCACGGGCTGGAATTTTCATCCCTCGGCACCGTAATGACATCAATGAGCGCGTGATCCGGCTGCGAGGACAGCTCGACCTGCGGCAAGAAGCGACTTCTAAAGCGTGACTTCATTGCCTGCGCACGTTTTTTGGCCACTAGTCCAGCCTTCTTTTCTGGTCTCGAATGGTTACTCAAGAGATTGCGCGCTTACGCAACCGCCCACATACCTTAGCCCTTGTGGTGCTCTACTGACGATTCAAGGAGTTTCTTCAGCTCTTCCCCACGCGGCAGGCGGGCAGGCTCAAAGGTATAGCCATCGTGCACATAATAGAACGCTGCACGAATCTTTTCCCCGCCGTGGATGCGGCGCCAGGCCTCTGCATACACCGCTAGCTGTATCTTGGCAGCATCCATGGCTTCTCCCTGGGGTGGGCGGCCGGTCTTCCAGTCCACCACCATCCAGGTGCCATCCTCCAAGCGGAATACCGCATCCATGCGCCCGCGCACCACGGACTCACCAATAGTGATTTCAAAGGGCGCCTCCACGTGCTCCGGTTGACGCTCGGCCCACTCGGAGTTCAGGAAGGCCTGCTTGAGCTCTTCTAAATCGAAGTCTTCCGGTTCATCGATTCCCGGAAGTTCTTCCTCGCCCAGTAGCGCCGGGCTGCCGAAGCGGTCCTCCAGCCACGCGTGGAAGGCGGTACCGCGCTTGGCATAGGAATTCGGCTTAAACGGCACGGGGCGGCGCTGCCTGCGGGCAAACTGAAGCGGGTCTGCCCGCAGCGCAACCATGTCGGAGGCGGTCAGCTCGCTGGGTAGCTCAACGTCTACCACCGGCTGTTGCAGGGCCTTGTACTCCTCAATGAGAGCGCCAGCTTCCTGCTCCCATAACTCAAAGGTTTCACCCCGGCTCATATCTGGGAGTTCCTCCATTGCTGCAAGGACTAGGTCCGCACCGGCGACTGCCTCTGGGCTAGCCTCAAGCGCTGGGAATTGTGCGCTCTCCCCAAAATCATCCTCGGAAGGCTCGTCGGGGACGGACCACTCCACCACGTACTGCGGGAATTGCTCTTTCAGGCGCTCTAGGTATTCATAGGGAACCTTCTTGTTCTTTCCATTGGCGTTATTGGTGCCCGAGCCGGTAACGGTCAGGGTAGATTCGGTACGCGTCAGCGCCACATAAAAAAGGCGCGCCGATTCTTCCGCCTTGATGGCGCTATCTGCTTTCTTAAACTCCTCGCACGCGTTTTGGAAATGCGAGCGCTTTTGGGCATCCTCCGGGACCTCAATATAGTCATCGTCTCCCGGGACCTTATCGATCCTGGACAGGAAGGTCTCTGCTTGTGCGCTATAGCTAGACGAATCCGCATGCACCACGCAGACGTGTTCCCATTCCAAGCCCTTGGCCTTGTGCGCGGTCATAATCTGCACGCGGTCAGTGGCCGCGGGAACCTCGCCAAGGTCTAGGCCATCTTCCTTTTCGAGCGCTAACGCAAAGTAATCCAAGAGCGCATACAAAGAATCACCGTGGAAGCCCGCGACGATATCGGCAAATTTATCCAGATGTGTCGCGCCCCCTGCGCTTCCACGCGCAAGGACTTCGGTGCGGATATTAAACAATGCTTCAATATCGGCGAAGATATCCACCAGCGGTTTGGACAGAGAATAGGTGCGCAGGTGTCGCAGTTTGGCAGAAACCTCTTCCATACGGGCGAGGCCTTGCGGAGTATAGCGGTCTCTCTCACCTAGATCGGCCAAGGCGTCGGCAAGGCCGACGCGCTGATCCGGCTCCTCAGCGGTGACATCTTCCAACTGCGCACGCAGGTAGTCTTCCGGGTCCATCCCCGGCTCCCAGCGCAAGCGCTCCTCCCTCGCGCCGGCCAGGTTTCGTTGGCGGGAAGCAAGCGCTTGAATATCACTAATTCCCAGGCCACAGATGGGCCCTGCCAGCACCCGCACTGCCGCAGGCAAGTCTTCTGGGCGCACGAGCATGGTGGCAATAGCTACGAGGTCCTGGATTTCTGGCTGCCACAGCAGGCCACCGAGACCAATGATCTCATTGGGTACGCCCGCTTTGTCTAGCGCCGCAGCGATGGGGGCGGAGTGCCTATTTTTACGCACCAAAACAGCCGCGCTGAAGGTATCTCCCTCGCGCTTTTCCCACTGCTCTTTCAGGTACTCGGCAACGAATTCACGCTCGCGAACTTCGCTGTCGAAGTACGCCAACTGGATGTCGCCTTCGCCCTTATGCGGGGCGGCAGACAGCTCGTCCACGGGACGTTCAACGCCTTCGAATACGCCCTCCGCCACTGAGTTAGCCAAGTCCAGCGCACCAGAGGGGTTGCGCCAAGAGGTGGTCAACTGGTCCTTCGGAGCGGGTGTGCCCGGCGCGACCGGGAAGTCCTCCACGAAGGCAGTGAGGTTTTCAGAGGTCGCACCACGCCACCCGTAGATGGCCTGCATTGGATCACCCACGGCCGTCACAGAAAGATCCTTTTGCTCCCCTCCGAACAGGCTTCGTAGAAGCACGCGCTGGGCATAGGAGGTGTCTTGGTACTCGTCTAGCATGACGACCTTATAGCGCTGGGATTGTTGCTTGCCCACCACAGGATGATCGCGCGCTACGCGGGCAGCGACGGCCATTTGCTCGCCGAAGGTGATGACTTGTCGCTCGGATTGTTCCTTTTTCAGGGCCTCCAGCAGCGGCACGTACTGCACGCGGCGCTCCTGTGTTTGGATATAGCCCAGCAGCGTCTTTGAGTATTCGGGGCCATTTTTTTGAGATTTATCGAGGTTATCGATGTCCGCTCGAAAATCGCGAGCATGCTCGGCGATGTGACTCGTGTCCTTGAGCCCATTATCGATGTCTTGGCTGAATTTCAGCAGGGTCTCGGTAATCGTGGCTAGGGCGCGATCATCCTCCAGCTGGCCGGTGTAATTGCGCACCACATCGTAGGCCAAGGAATAGCGCTCGGCCTCGGTGATGATGCGTGCGGTGGGCTCTACCGGAACCAAGAGCCCGTATTCACGGACGAGTTCTCCCGCGTAGGAGTCATAGGTGGCTACCTTCGGCGCGATGTTTTCTAGCGCTTCTGCCACCTCGCCGCCTGGCGGGATGAGGCCGGAATCGCGCAATTTAATCAGCTGCCGCCGGATGCGCTGCTCCAGCTGTTGCGCGGCCTTACGGGTGAAGGTCAGGCCGAGAACCTGCTCCGGGCGCACATAGCCATTGGCCACCAGATATACCACGCGCGAGGCCATGGTTTCTGTCTTTCCGGCACCAGCGCCGGCAACCACGAGTTTGGGGCTAAAGGGGCCTTCGATGACATGGGTTTGTTCCTCGGTAGGCGGAAAGTCCTTGCCCAAGGCTGCAGCGATCTGCTGTGGGGAAAAATTGCTCTTAGGCATCGGTAGTCATCCTTCCTTCTTCCTGCACGGGGCAGATGGAGCGAATTGGGCACTTATCGCAGTCTTTATTGGTGCGCGCTGTGATGCGCGGGCCGCGCATCTCTTCGACCAGCGGGGGTAGAAGTGCGGCGAATTCTTCCAGGGCCTCCGGCGATTTATCGCTTTGCCAAATCTCACCAATCTTTTTGGTGGTCGCACCCGGATACACCAGCACACCGCCCTGGCGCGGCATGCCTTCGCCGTCGTGAACCTGGTGGCCGTCAAATGCGCCATGGGCAAGCGCGAGCTGATAGGTCATCAGCTGCACATGGTCCTCGCCCTCTTTCTTAGCTGGCGTGCTTCTACCCGTCTTGAGGTCCACCACCAAGTAATTTCCCTCTCCATCGCGAAGCAGACGGTCCATATAGCCGCCGATGCGCACCTCCTCGCTGACGCGTACGCCTACGGGGATTTCCACACCGGCAAGCTCTTGATTGACCTCGGATTGGCGCGCCCATTCCCGGGCGCGGTCCAACAGGGTGGAAAACTCATCGAGCTTAAAACGCAATTGCCACTGCGGTACGTCCTGAATGCGCTCGAAAGCCTCCATCACCAATAGCTTGGCCTTTTCCGCATCCATCCCGCGGCCAATGGCTTCAAAGAAGGCGTGCGCCAAAGTACCGCGGAGCAGGTGCTCCTCGGTGCTTGGGTCCTCGGTCACATTTCCTAGCACGGCCTTGAGCGGGCAGTTGAGTAATGCTTCCACCCGGGAGGGTGACAAACTGTCGCTGGTATGCAGCGGCAGTTCAGCTGCAACGGAGCGCGCAGACCACCACTGCTCCGGGTGGGCGCCAGGGATATCGGCTGCCGCTAGCCGAGCGAGTTGGCGCGCTGCTTGTTTGCGCTCAACCTCACCGGATTCCGGATTGGTAACTACGCGGCGCAATTGTGCGACAAAGGCCGGCACGGACAGCACCGCCACATCGAGGGGATCCACCTCGAGCCCGTCGCGCAATGTCACGGGTGCGGGTTCGGGCACATCGAGGCCCAGTTCGCGCGGGAGCTGGGTGCGACGCAGCGCCCGCTTTGCTTGCCGACGCCCAGCCTGGCCAGGCACGTCCGCACCACGGCCAGCGAATTCGCTAATGAAGCGCGAAGGCTCAGAGACCGTATCACCTTCCGGGTTTTCCACAGCGGCAATGAGCAGGCGCTGTCGGTGACGCGTGGTAGCGACATGGAAGAGTCGACGCTCCTCTGCCAAACGGGAGGCAACGTGGCTGACGGGGGTATCGGGATCAATATCGTGGTCGAGGAGATCGATGAGATCTTCTTGACCAAAGATGGAGCCGGTCTCCCCTAGCGAAGGCCAGCTTCCTTCCTGCGCGCCGGCCACGATGACGGTATCCCATTCGCGGCCCACGGCGCCGTGTGCAGTCAGGATCTCTACTGCCTGCGGAATAGCGGTGCGGCGGTCACGCACACCGGTGGGAAGTTCCTGTTCGGTGATATGCGTCAGGAAGGCACGCAGCGAGGAATCAGGGCGGCGCTCGACGTAGTCACCTGCGGCGTCAAAAAGCGCCATCATTGCATCCAAGTCGCGGTCGGCCTGCGAGCCGGTCGCACCACCGCGCAGCGCCGAAGCCTGCAGGCGGTTATCGAGCTCGGTTGCGCTCCACACAGCCCAGAGGACCTCCTCCACCGAGGCCCCGGAGGCGAGTGCGTCCCGGCCGGCGCTTAGAACCGCGCGTACACGCTCCAGAATGGAGTATTCGCGCTCAGTAAGTTGCCCATTAAAATCTGGAAGCTCGCCATAGAGAAGACCGCGAAGGCTATCGATGCCCCGGGTGGTGGAATCCCAGCGGCGCAGACCGCGGATAAGGCGGCGCAGGGTGACGGGATCGGCGCCACCCACGGGGCCGGTGAGTAATTCTTCCAACTCCGAGTTTGATAGGTCTTTCTCCAAGGCACGCAGGGCGAGCAGCACGGCGGAAACCAAACGCTGTTCGGCTAAGACGACGTCGGTAGGGCTAATGTGCACGGGCACGCCGGCGGCCAAAAGAGTGCGGCGCATCTGCCCAATATCACCGGTTGAACGAACGATGACGGCGATATCGCGCCAGGGGACGCCGTCTTCTAAGTGACGGCGCCGCACGGTATTGGCTACGACGTCACGCAACCTGCCGTCCGAATCCACAATGGAGATGCACGCCGGTGAGGGTGTGCGGTGAGGCTCGGTGAGCTCGATGTCGTGTTCAGCTGGGAAGTCCCGCAGGAAACGCGAGCTAGCACCACGGAAGGCAAAGACGGATTGATCGGCATCACCGCCTACCACCACGAGATCCGCCTGCGGGGCCATTTCGCGAATGAGCTTGCCCGCAGTGGGGTCAAGCAATTGCGCATCATCGACAATGATGGTGTGGAAGGGGTGCTCGCGCAGTAGCTGGGGGCGCTGAAGAACCGCGGTAACCAATTCCGCAGCGGAATAGGAATGGGCGCGGGAAAGGAGCTGCACCCGTTCGTACTCGCGCAGGAATTCACCCGCCGCGGACCACATGGGGCGGCCGTGCTCGGCACCGAGGCGCTCTAGGTCGCCCGGGCCCAGGCCGCGTTCAATGGAGCGCAAAAGGAAATCGCGCAGCTGCCGGGCGAAGCCCACATATTCCAGTGCGGGCCGCATCTCCGCGGGCCACGAGCCATGCCCGTCTTCTGCTTGGCCAGTGAGCAGCTCGCGGATGACGGCGTCCTGCTCCGCACCGGTAATAAGTCGGAGCTCCTCCTCGGCTGCTGTGCGCAGCAACGCGAATGCTAGAGAGTGTACGGAACGCACCATGGAGGTCTGTGCGGCGTAATCCTCGAGCCGCTCAGAGAGCTCGCGGCGCAGCCGGGCGCCGGATTCCTTCGAGGGAGCGATAACCAGGATGCCGGAGGGATCCGCGCCGGTCTGCCGGGCTTTATCCAAGGCATGAATGACGGTATCGATAAGGAAGCTGGACACACCGGTGCCGGCGGCACCGGTTACCTTCCAGGTACCGGATTCTGGCAGGTCAACAGGCCAACTGCGGGTCGTGGCGGACTGGGTACGGGGAACGAGGCGCACCTGCGGGGACGGTGGAAGGACCACTCCCGCACGCGCGGTGGAATGGGGGTCGTAACTCACCGCTCCAGTATGGCAGATGCCCGCGACACCAGATGCTGCTCCACCCGCTCAATGTGCGAACGCGTGTTTGAACGCGACGCGGAGTGCAGGTCATTGACATGACGGCGATACGACACAGCGCGCAACAGCAATTCCGGCATACCGGGTACATGACTAAAGCGCTGACAGATCCCATCATCGACTGCTTGGCCAATGAGCCCATCCACAATAACCAAAGCGGCCGTCCAGCCGGCTGGGCGCGGGGACTCGCTCGGCACAATGTCCACAATGCCCGGCGGGTTGGAGCCGTGGTAAACCGTAGTGGTGAGAAGAGCGGTGTGGGCGGGGATAAGGGGGACGTCGGCAAGCAGGGCTGGGCGATAAGCCTCGCCCGTTTCCTCCCAGGCGGCGCGCTCTGCGCGAGCGAAGGCATCGCTACGCTGCCCGTTGGGAAGGGGTACCTCGGCTATAGCCGCGTCGAGGCGCAACGCCATCTGTGCGGTTTCATCAATTCGCCCGCGTACTTGGCCCGGAATAAACTGGGTAGCCTTCCACCCTGCGGCCGTGTGCCGACCATCGCTAGACAGTACCGGCCGGGAAACGCGGGCCCCCTGCACGCTGAGGCGCTCGCGCACCTTAGCGGACCAGGCGGCAAACGGACCGGCCTGGGAATAGACCACGTCGCCCACCTTGATGCCGTTATCCCACACCGGGCCCAATTGATCGCCCTGCACGCGGCGGGTACCAGTGGCACCGGTTTCCGCGTGGAAGGCGCTTAAAACATGCTCTGGGGGAAGCGGCATCCTTAACTCCTATTCGGGTTGGTGGGGATCCTTATTATCCGGATTCGGATAAGGCCACGGGTTTGGTGAGCAGGTCACATCCTCATCAGGATAGACCTCGCTGGGCTTGCGATCGTGCAATTCTTTGTTGTTAAGGTCCAAGGTCTGCTGCATCATGATCGGCGCTAGCTTGCCCTGGCCGCCACACGGCTGGTGGGCCGCATAGCCAATGGCATGACCCAACTCATGGTTGATGACGTACTGGCGATAATTGCCCAAATCGCCTTCAAAAGGCGTGGCGCCGCGCACCCAGCGGGCCTCGTTGATAATGGTGGTGGACTCGCCCGTAATGGTGGTGTGGCAGGAGGTTTCCGTTTCAATCTTCTCGCCACAGCGTTCTGCGGCGGTGCCGAGCGAAGTCAGCTGGATGCGGGTATCTGGTTCCGCATCAGCGGCCACGTGCTCGAACTCAAAGTCCTTATGCGCGGTCCAGCCGCGCGGGTCAGACAAGGTGGCCTCCACCATGGCGGCAAAAGACTCATCGCCTCCATACGGTGCGGTGTTAAGGCCATCTTCTACCTCGATGGAATAGCGCACCTTTTGCTCGCCGCCCTTACCGGTAACGGCGCCAGGCTCGCCTACCTCGTGGAAGGTGCCCTTGCCCTGCTTGGTATAGGAGCCACCGGGCGGCATCTCGCTGATTTCCCGCTTGACCGCTGCAGCATTGGCAGGATCAGGGCCCATCTTCTCCGTACTCGTTGGGGCAGCTTCGCTAGTGGCTTCCGCCTTTTCTTCAGAGGAAGAGGCGGTGGCGATATCGACGATGAACCAAATGGTCAACGCGATCATGAGGGGGATAGCCACCACGCGCCACCAGCCATATTGACGCGCAAACCGGACCACCGCATTGGGGTGGTCCGGCGCATGGCCCTGGCTCCGGTGAGCGTGGCGATTCTCCCTTTTTTCCATGGGGCCTTAGGTTACCCGTTTGTATTTAAAAAAGCTGAATCAGCAGCCCTATGCGCTCGCCTTAGGCGCCGGCGAATCCCACGGCGTGCTTCTTTGCAATGCCGACCTCGACGTAGACCACGCGGTCAGTGCGCACGAGGTACTTGCGGCCCTTGTCATCTTCCAATTCCAGGGTGGAGTTATCCGCCAGGGCACTGTTGATCTTCTGCGTCAGCTCGGCTTGGTCACCTGCAGCGCTAATGACCAGCTCGCGAGCGGTATCCGCGAAGCCAAACTTGATATCCATGAAGATTCCTCCTCTAACTAGAGTTTTATTGTCAATGGCCCCACTATAACCATCCCGGCTACTATCAAGGTGTGTCTGACATAAAATCCCAGCCACCGAGCTTCGCGGAACTCGGCGTTGCGGCCGAAATCTGCGATGGTCTCGCCACTCGTGGCATCACGCGTACTTTTGCAATCCAGGAATTAACCCTGCCCATCGCGCTATCTGGCCAGGACTTGATTGGCCAAGCGCGCACTGGCATGGGCAAGACCTATGGCTTTGGCGTGCCGCTTTTGGACCGCGTCTTTGATGACGCCGATATCGACGAGCTCGATGGCACCCCGCGCGCCCTCGTGGTGGTCCCTACCCGCGAGCTTGCCCAGCAGGTCACCGAGGACTTACAGGTGGCTGCCGCCCACCTGCCCGTGCGCTTAGCCTCCATTTACGGCGGCCGTCCCTACGAGGAACAGATCAAAAAGCTCAACAAGGGCGTAGATGTCATCATTGGCACGCCTGGCCGATTGATCGATCTCCACGAACGCGGCGAACTGCAGCTAGATCGCGTGGCTATCTTGGTGCTCGATGAGGCCGACGAGATGCTGGATCTGGGCTTTTTGCCCTCGGTGGAGGCTATCCTCAAGGCACTCGATGGCAATGCCCACCAAACCATGCTCTTTTCTGCCACGATGCCGGGCGCAATTTTGACGCTCGCCCGCCGGTTTATGGAAAAACCCATCCATATCCGCGCCGAATCCGGCGAGCAGGATTTCACCCATTCCTCCACTCGCAAGGTCACCTTCCAAGCCCACCGCATGGATAAGGTTGCCGTCGTTGCCCACGCCCTGCAGGCCTCCGGCCGCGGGCGCACCATCATCTTCGCTCGCACCAAGCGCGCGGCCGCCCAGTTGGCCGATGACCTTGCCCGACGCGGCTTCCACGTGGGCGCGGTCCACGGCGATCTGGGGCAAAAGTCGCGCGAGAAGTCGCTCCAAGCCTTCCGCACCGGCCAGGTGGATATCTTGGTCGCCACCGATATTGCCGCCCGCGGCATCGACGTTGATGATGTCACCCACGTCATCAACTATCAGGTTCCAGATGATCCGATGACCTTTGTCCATCGCATTGGCCGCACGGGGCGCGCCGGCCATACGGGCACCGCTATCACCATGGTGGGCTATGATGAGCTGGGCAAATGGCAGGTAATTAATGATGAGCTGGATTTGGGTGAGCCGAATCCGCCGCAGTGGTTCTCCACGTCCCCGGAGCTGGCCCAGGCTCTAGACATCCCCGCGGATGTAGAGGAAACTGTCGGCCCTGAGACCAAGGTCGTGGGCCAGGTGCCTGTCCGCGAGAAATCCCCCACCCGTACCACCGCGCGCCGCGGCAGCTCCCGGCGCAGGCGAGGAGGCCGCCGATGACTAAAGCTCCCATTTTGCGCTCGACCCCCGCCGATTGGAAGGCTACCGGCATTATTGTCGTGGTCTGCGCCATCGCGGTCGGCGGGGCGGCTATTACCGCCAATATTAATCAAGCGCATCTCAGCCAAGCGGCCGTTCCTGGGGATAAGGATGCACCCGCGCTTGCCGACGTCCCCGAGGCCCTCCACGAGTCCTTCAGCCTCCCCAACGAACCAGTACCCGGCCAATACCGGGCGGTTTCGGCACACGGCCTGACCATCACGCACGCCGATCACACGCTCACCGCCACCAACCCGGACGGCTCCGAGGCTTGGACTTATGAGCGCACGGACGCGGATCTGTGCTCGCTGTCTACTGCGTGGGGCAAAATCGTGGCGTCCTATAAAACCGGCGTGGGCTGCGGGGATACCGTGGCGATTAATGCCGCAACTGGCGAGTATGACAGCACCCGCAGCGCCGTCAACTCGGAAGAGGTAGTACCCGTTTCCTCTAATGACCGGGTAGGAACGGTCTCTACCGACCGCATTGATCTGTGGCGCTCCGATTTGGTGCGCACCGTGGAATACGGTGACGTGGAGGCAAAACAGGAGCCGGACAAGCAACCGCATGAGGACTGCACCATTAGCTCCGCCCTCACCCGTACCGAGAATTTGGCACTGACCGAGTCCTGCCCCGATAAGCCGGGTACCACCTGGCTGCGCTTCCAGGACACCACCCCTGATGATTCCCGTGAGCCCGATATCGCCGCCGATGTGGACATAGCCACCGACGGCGCCCGCCTTATCGCCGTGGGGCAAAAGGCCGCCGCTATCTACCGCCCAGGCCCGCACTCCACAATCGAGTCCTATGACAATAAGGGAGAAAAGCTGGACTCTACTTCGGCAGAGCCCTCTCCAGACATAGACGCGGGCGCCTCCCCGTTCGCCCCGGCAACCGCGGACCTGCCGCACCATATGACGTGGTTTGATGGCTCCCGCCTCTACCTTTTTAAACCGAGCGACCTCGCAGTGGATCACGTGGTGGACGATGCCATCGGCACCCCCATCGCCGTCGCCAAGCACATGTTGGTACCTACCCAAGCAGGCATTGCTGTCATGGATTGGTCCACCGGCAAAACCCTGCGAACCATCCCGGTTGATCGCGGCAGCTACCACGGCCCCGTCTACCTCACCTTGGCGGGAGACACCATCGTGGAAACCCGCGGCGATCAGGTCGTGGGCCTAAGCGCCGATTAATATCCCTGCAACACGCAAAGGGCCGCGCCTTCCGGTTTTCCGAGGCGCGGCCCTTGTGCGCGTGGCAGCGAATTTAGAAGTTTGCTGCCGCCCACTCCGTAGAAGCGCGGACGAACATCAGCAGGAAGATGACTACTGCGGCGCTTACCAAAGTGACCGCACCAAGTAACGGCGATCCACCGCTAAACATCTGGAAGGAGCTCGCTGCCAAGATGAGCTCGACCAGGATAATGGCTCCCCTACCCCAGCGCTTTCCTTTGACCATGGCCCAAGCGCCGACGATGACAAAACCAAAGACAATAAAGATAAATAGTGCGGTGCCTAGCCCCACAAAGCTTCCGGAGCCCGAGTCCGACACCATGGAACCATTTTCTGCGCCGGTCACCTCGCGCACAATCAGGAAGATACCGAAGCAGATGACGGCGATGGACTGAACCACGGCGAGCGCTGCGGCCACAAGGACCGGCTGTGGCGCGCCCTGCTGGGTCTTCGCCTCACGCGCCGGCTGCGCCGAGGTCACACTTTGCTTTTTGTTTACCTGCTTTTTCTTCTGCTTAGACACAAAGCCACAGTCTACTCACCGGTCAACGCCATTTCCTTGTGCGCCACTCAGGTTTCGCGGGGGCAGGAGTTAGCCGGGCAGATTTGACGCTTCTTCAGTCACCACACTCAAGGATTTTTGGACAATACTCCAGTTCAGCGAGTTTCTCACAGGGTTCTTTCAACTCATACGTCGCGCTAAATGACCCCCACACTAGTTTCATTCACGTGAGGTTGACCACAATTTTGCCTCTACCCCTAGCGGAGTCTGAGTAAACATGTCATGATTCTGGGGTAGCAAAAAGAAAGAGGACGTAAACCTCTTCTTAACTTGAAGGAAACTTCAAGTAACCACAATGTGAACCATTGGCGGCGGCGACGCTGGCCCGACCTCGAGACCGGGCCCCACTGCACGCAGACCAGTTCACACAACCACCCACCCTGGCATTGGTTGCTTTTCATTTTCGTGAAAAGCGCTTGTGCTTACTGCTGTCGAATTTTTGTTAGGAGATATCAATCATGGATTGGCGCCACGAAGCTGTTTGCCGCGACGAAGACCCCGAGCTGTTCTTCCCAGTAGGCAATTCTGGTCCTGCACTTACCCAAATCGCTAAGGCCAAGCTGGTCTGCAACCGCTGCCCTGTTGCCTCTTCCTGCCTGAAGTGGGCGCTGGAATCCGGCCTGGACGCCGGCGTCTGGGGCGGCCTGTCTGAAGAGGAGCGTCGCGCCCTCAAGCGTCGCCGCAACCGCGGCCGTGGCCGCGCTCGCGTTTCCGCTTAATAAACGGCCCTCAATTTTCGTTTCGGCGCCCTTAGCCGCTACAGTTGAATAAAGTTCAGATACCCTCAACGAAGGAGTGCGCAATGAGCAAGCGTGGTCGCAAGCGCAAGGATCGCCGCAAGAAGTCCGCTAATCACGGCAAGCGTCCTGGCGCATAACGCACAGCATTACTCAAAGCCCGGTTCCCTCGGTCACTTCGACCGTAGAACCGGGCTTTTGCTATGCCAGACGCAAATCGATGTCGTCTCCTAACTCCCCGCTTGACCTCTCCGTGCCTTAAGTCCAATGTGATCGGGCCGAATTGAACACATTGGGGTCTCAATTCGGCCCTTCCGCCCTCAATTCGGCCCGATCAGTATGGACTCAAACAAAAAGTTGAAAGATCATGAGACCAGGCCCCACCACAGCGGGTGAGCAACAGTGCCTACCACGCCGTGTCGATGCGGGTGATCTCTATCGAAATGCGGCGGCGCAGCGCCTGCGGCGCCTTAGCCTGGCCATTACAACAGTTGCGCACTAGGGAGCGGATAATCTCCTCGCTCTCGAGGCGCTGCTGACAGAAATCGCACTGGGCGATGTGCTCGCGGATAGCGAGTGCGCGGGCATAGGTGGTCGATTCATCGAGAAGCTCGCACAGGAGGGCCTGTACCTCTGGGGAGCTACACGCACCACAGTTGTGTTCCGTTGCGCGGTCCATTACTTCTCCTCCATGTCTGGGTGTTCTAATCCAATGCCTTGTTCTCGTGCCACGTCTTTCAACGCTTTCCGGAGCAATTTTCTTCCCCGGTGCAACCGGGACATCACCGTGCCCAGTGGAGTATCCATAATTTCTGCAATTTCTTTATACGCCAAGCCCTCTACATCCGCGTAGTACACCACCATCCGGTAGTCATCGGGCAGGTCATTCATGGCCTCTGAAATGGTGGCATTTGGCATGTCCTTAAGCGCAGCTACCTCGGCGGATTCCAGGCCAGTGGAATCGTGTCCCGCGGTGGTATAGAGCTGAAAATCGCTCAGGTCATCGGCCGAAGACTCCGTGGGCCGGCGCTTCGCCTTGCGGTAGGAGTTGATGTAGTTATTGGTCATGATGCGATACAGCCAAGCCTTAAGGTTTGTACCTTGCTTGAAGGAATGAAAGGACTTATAGGCCTTGAGGTAGGTCTCCTGCACGAGGTCCTCAGCATCTTGCGGGTTGCGCGTCATGCGCAGGGCACCGCCGTAGAGCTGGTCTAGCAGGGGCAGCGCTTCCGCTTCGAAGCGGCGCTGCAGCTCCTTTTCGCTGATTGTTTCTTTAGCCACAATTTCTATCCTAACGCGTAGCGCTAGAATCCCAGCCATGTCCAAAAAGTCCCCGCATGCAGCCACCCCAGCGCTCAAAGTCGTGGAAGACGCCAGCGTAGACCACCATGTGTACACCTTTGAGGCGGGCAAGGATCACTTCGGCGATCACGCCGCGGGGCCCTCGAGGTAGAGCCGGAACGCGTGCTCAAAACCTTGGTCATCGATTTAACGGCAGGCAAGGGGCCCAAGCGGAAGTTGGCGGTGTGCGTAATCCCTACCACCTACCACCTGAGCCTTAAGAAGGCCGCGGCCGCCCACGGCGTTTCTAAGGCCGCCATGGCGGATCCGCATGACGCGTCCAAGTCATCCGGATATATTCCCGGCGGCATTTCCCCGCTGGGCCAGAAGAACCCACTGCCCACGGTCATTGAGGAAACCGCCGTGCTTTTCGATACCGTCTTTATTTCCGGCGGGCGCCGCGGGCTAGATATCGAGCTCAATGCGGAGGACCTCGCAGAGCTGTGCTCTGCCAGCTTTGCCGATCTACTCGCCGAGTAGCTCCGGATAATCGTTGGATACGCTGCCCACAGCCTTGTCGGCGGGGTGGGTGTGGAAGCCACGCAGGGGCGTCGGCAAGAGCAGCTCAGCGGCTTCTTCGGGGCTACCCTCCAGCCAGGTACGCATTTCTTCGGCCGCCAAGAAGCGGGGCAGACGGTGGTGCAGCCACTCCATTTCTTCCGTAGCTGCAGTGGTGACAATCGTGGCAGACAGGCGGTCTAGGCCGGTGTCCCACAGGCCTGCCGCCCACAACAGGCCCTCTTCCGCGCGGACGAAATAGGGCTGCTTGCCGCCTTCTTCCTGGTGCCATTCGTAGTAGCCGTTCATGGGGATAAGGCAGCGCTGCTCTTTAAAGGCATGCCGGAAGGAGGGTTTGGTGGCCACCGTTTCCGCCCGGGCGTTAAACAGCGGCGGGCCGTCCAGATCCTTCTTCCAGTGCGGCAGAAGTGCCCACCGCGCAGGATCGACTTGGGCGAGGCTTTCGCGCACGCGCACCATCGCCACCGGCTGGGTGGGCGCGATATTGTAGCGCGGGCCCGGGGTGCCTTGCGGAGCACGGACTTCAGTAACTCCGGGCAGCGCTCCCACCTCATCAAGAAGGGACTCGGTAAAAAGAACGAATCTTCCGCACATGCCCTCTATTATGGACGATATGTCTCAACCATGGTCCGCCCCGCAAGCGGCAGGCCCCATTACGTGGGCCCAGCACGTGCCGGGCTCGAAGTCTATTACCAACCGCGCTTTCATTCTGGCGGCGTTGGCCGATGGCCCTTCTACCCTGCGCGCGCCGCTCGTCTCGCGCGATTCGCAGCTGATGGAAAAGGCCCTGGAATCTATGGGCGTGCGCTTTGAGCACGATGGCGAGGATATCCACGTCACCCCAGGCCCGCTTAAGGGTGCCACGGTGGACTGCGGCCTGGCTGGCACGGTCATGCGCTTTATCCCGCCGGTTGCGGCCCTGGCGGACGGCGCCGTGCTTGTCGACGGCGACGAGCAGGCCTACGCCCGCCCCATGTCCACCACCCTGGATGCACTGCGCCAGCTCGGCGTCGAGGTGGACGGCGATAGCCTGCCTTTTAGCGTGTGCTCGCACGGAGTGCCGGAAGGCGGCGAGGTTACCATTGATGCCTCTGGGTCATCGCAGTTCGTCTCCGGACTTTTGCTGGCCGGTGCGCGCTTTGCACAGGGCATTACCGTCACCCACAAAGGCGCTCCCCTGCCCTCCATGCCGCACGTAGAAATGACCGTGGGCATGCTGCGACAAGCGGGCGTGCGCGTAGACTCCGGCGAGAATACCTGGACCGTGCACCCCGGTCCGATCGCAGGCCGAGAGTGGACCATCGAGCCGGATCTATCCAATGCCACGCCGTTCCTTGCCGCCGCTGCCGTCACCGGCGGCCGGGTGACCATTAAGCGCTGGCCTGCCAATACCACCCAGCCGGGCGACGCCATTCGCCATATCTTGGTGGATATGGGTGCCATTGTCACCCAAGAGCCGGGCTTTGTCACTGCCAAGGGCGCCAAAGACGGCGCGCTGCAGGGCATCGAGCGCAACATGGGCGAAATTGGCGAGCTCACCCCCACCGTCGCGGCGTTGTGCGCCCTGGCGGACACCCCCTCTACCCTTACCGGCATTGCCCACCTGCGCGGCCACGAGACCGACCGTTTAAAGGCGCTGGCGGATAATATCAACGCCCTCGGCGGCAAGGTCACCGAGCTTGCCGACGGCCTGCACATCGACCCCGCCCCTCTCCATGGCGGAGAGTGGCCGTGCTACGCGGATCACCGCATGGCCACCGCGGGCGCGATTATCGGCCTGCGGGTACCGGGCGTAGAGGTAGAAGACATTGCCACCACCGCGAAGACCCTGCCTGGCTTCGACCGCATGTGGGAGACGATGGTGGACCCCGAGCAACAGGAGAGCAATGGCTAGGCGTTTCGGTTCTTTCGATGAATCCGATGTGCGCGTGCGCCCCGGCAAGGGCTCACGGCCGCGCACTAAAGACCGCCCCAAGCACAAAAATGCCAAGTTCGGCATGGTCATAACCAAGGACCGTGGGCGCTGGGGCGTAGCACTAGACGACGGCCCGCGAGTAACCGCCATGCGCGCCCGTGAGCTGGGCCGCACCGCCATCGAGGTGGGCGACCGCGTTGGTGTCGTAGGCGATACTTCCGGTAAGAAGGACACCCTAGCGCGCATAGTGAAACTCGAAGAGCGCACCTCTGTCCTCCGGCGCACGGCCGATGACACCGACCCTTATGAGCGCATCGTGGTGGCGAATGCGGACCAGATGCTCATCGTCACCGCGGTGGCCGATCCGCCGCCGCGCTCTGGGTTTGTCGAGCGCGCCCTCATCGCTGCGTTTGTGGGCAATATCCACCCCATCCTGTGCCTGACCAAAACCGATCTCACGGATCCTGCCCCCTTTGCGGCCGAGTTCGCCGATCTTAATGTCACGGTGGTGGAAGCCGGCGTCGAAGACGGACTTGAAGCGGTGCGCCACCACATCGACGGCCACGTTACCGCGCTCATCGGACATTCCGGCGTGGGTAAATCCACCCTGGTCAACCGACTGGTACCGGATGCGGATAGGGAGACAGGGGAAGTATCGGGCGTCGGCAAAGGCAGGCATACCTCCACCCAATCGGTGGCGCTCCCCCTCCCCGCCGAGGATGCATTCACCGGCGGCTGGATTATCGATACCCCAGGCATTCGTTCCTTTGGCCTCGCACACGTGGATGCCGATGACGTGCTTGGCGTCTTTGAAGACCTTGCCGCAGCCATCGAGGACTGCCCCCGCGGTTGTACGCATATGGGCCCGCCTGCGGATCCAGAATGCGGCCTCGATGACCCTGCACTTATCTCCCCTGATACCGCCAGTGCGCGGCGGCGCGACGCGGTGCGCGGCCTACTCGAGGCCCTGCGCACCAACGTGGAGTGGGAAAATTAGAGGTGGAAGCCGGTATCGGCCATAACACCCAAAATGCCATCCACGATGCCGAAGAATATGTCGAGGATCTGGCCCCAGGTGCCCTGGGACGAGGTCTCTAGCAGCGCCAGCCACGGGGTGGTGGGCACGGCGTCGGCAGCCGCATCCGCAGCTGGGGTGGTATCTGCCAGGGCTGCCGGCGCGGCAATGAGGGCTGCGCCGGCGGTAACGGTGGCCGCAGCGAGGTTCTTGAAGCGCTGAGTCATATTGTCTCCTTGAGTATTTAGAGCAGTTCTACCAGGAACGGCAGCTCGGTGGGATGATAAAAGGCCATGAACTTATCCAGTGCATCGCCCACGGCCAGCTCCGCGTCCTCATCGCCAAGGTCTGCGGTATCGATAGCCTTGATGGCCTTTGCGGTGGTTTCTTCGGATTCCGCAATATCCACGTGGATGGCCGCTAAATCGTCTTTGCTGAACCGCGCGGGCTTGAGCTCTACCACCGGCTCGCCCATATCCGGGCGCGGGGTGAGGACAGAATCTTCCAGGTCTATGGAGATGACCACGCGGCGGTGCGGGAACTTCTCTTCATCGCCGATGGCCAAGAGGCGCATGGAGGCCATAGATGCCTCAAGGAAGGCCGAGTAAGCAATTTCTTCTTCATCGCCCTCGGTATAGAACTCCTGTAGCGCAGGGGTCACCATAAAGCCCCAGCCGGAGCGCGCGGTCAGGGAGCCGGTTTCTTCTAGCTCCGCTAGCATGGCGTAGGTAGCAGGGATATAAACGCGGGCTTTAGCCACTAAAACTCACCTTCAATATCGAAGACTGCCTGAATTTCTACGGACACGCGGTCGAAGCTGGTGTACAAGAAGCCGACCATGCCTGCCTCAACGGCCGCGCGAACGTTGAGGATGGAATCATCAACCATGACACAGTCATTGAGTGGCAGCTCTAGGGCATCCGCGGCCGCCTGGAATGCAGCGGTCTCGGGCTTTTCCGCTCCCACCTCGCCGGAAAGAACGACTGCGTCGACGTTGCCGCGGTACTCCCATTCGCGAATATGCTCCGCGCCTGGTCCGCCTGGGTCATTGGACAGGATGGCGGTTGCTGCGCCATTTGCCTTGGCGGCGGCCAGCAACGCCTTCCAGCGGCGGTTGTCTTCTTCGGTGCCATCAAGGACGCCGACATAGTCAACGATTAGACCACGCATGTACTTAAATCCTTTGGTTACGATTCTCTTTAACTCCCCGAGAGTATAGCGAACCGCGCGCGCATTCGCGCCCACCCCTTTCAGGAAACCCTCAGAAATGGCGGGCTTGGGGCTCGCATGAGACAATTATCACGCGTCCGTCTCCTGCCCTTATGCAGGAGCATTACTTCCCCACCATGTACGAGCCCATCCCCGGCTACTCGCACCTCAAACTCTTCATTGCGCCCCACCGCGTGCGCTATGGCCGCTTGCCGACGTCCGCGGAAGTCGCCGCCCAACACCGCATCCAAGGCTGGGTAGTCTTCGCGCTCGAGGTAGCCGCCGGCTATCGCCCGCTAGCCCATCTCAATTCCGCACGCTATTCGGATGCCATCCGCTTGCACATTGGCTCGTGGGTCCGCCGCCGGCGCACAAGCCCCTACGCCACGGACAAACTGCAATTGACCAGCCTGCACGCGCGGCCCAATGGCGAGTACTTTGGCTCCGCCTACATAGGCCAACAGCAGCATGCATTTACGGGCTCGGCGAGCCGCACCGGTTTAACGTCATTCCGCTTGCTCTAGCCCTGCGGGCAGGGCTAGGCGCCTAGGAAAAGAACTGGCCTAGGTGAGAAAGGATCTCGGACCAGTCGAGTGCGGACCATCCGAATCCGGCGGCGCTGGCCAGCGCCGCTAAACCGGTGGCCAGAAGGCCGCCTTCAAAGGCGGATAGACCGGAAGGCTCGTTCGCCGTCGCATCCGTGCGCACGGTTCCCACAGCATGGTGCGACGCGGCGGCCTGCTCCAAGGGCGCATTGACCTGCTTGGTAATGGTGACAATATCGTGCAGCGCCGCCGCATAGGCCGGAAACTCATCTGGGAAGGCGGAGCCAGTATCCCCGATGGTCGGCAGCTGGGTACGCGGAGAGGTCGCCGCGTTGCCGGCGGGGGCCTGCGGCACATCCTTGGTGAATTCACCCAGCTCGGCGCGAATTGCCGCCTGGGCATAGTTGGCGCCCAGCCTGTCGAGGTAATCCAGTACGGCCGCTTCGGTGTACTGCTTGCCGTCTAGGGATTGCGGCCGTCCCTCTGGCTCCCACGGGAAATCCAGCGGCGTGGAATAAATATTGCCATCGGTGCGAGCTGTATTGAGCCGGGCTTTGCCAAAGTAGTACTCGAAGGCGGCGTCCGCCTTATCCTGAGACAAAATTCCATCGGCCACCAATGCTTCCTTGCGCTGGGTAGCAATGGCCAGGATGGCCGCGGCTGCGTTATTCTGCTCAATTTTTTCGCCCGAATCCAAAATGATGCGCAACGAGGTGGCAGACTCACGCTGCATCTCATAGGCCACGGCCGGCGTGGCGCCACCGAGCAAGGTGGCAGACAGGAGCGTCGTAATACCGAGACGCAAAGAGCGGCGGCGCATCGTCAGTGGAGCTCCTCACAGGAAATAAGCAGAATGAACAGATTTCTTATATTCTACTCATTTTTTCCTGAAAAGAAACCTGCCCCGCTCCCACTATCACAAGCGGGGGCGGGGCGGGGTTGGGGCGTGGTTGAAGGAAAGACGCCGAGGCCTATGCCTCTACGGTGCCCTCACCGTTGCCGGAAGCGGTAGCAGCGGATTCGCCGGCCTGCTCCTCTTCCTGCTGCTTGAACTGCTTGCGCAGCATAAACAGCTGGCGGACGGTCTCTTCCTTCACGCCATCGTTCATGGCGTTGAACATCTCACCGCCCTCCTTCTGGTACTCCACCAGCGGGTCGCGCTGCGCCATCGCGCGCAGGCCGATGCCCTCCTTGAGGTAGTCCATCTCATAGAGGTGCTCGCGCCACTTCTGGTCAATGATCGGCAGGATGACCATGCGCTCGGTATTGCGCATCTGCTGCTCGCCGCCAATGGCGGTCACAGACTCTTCGAGCTTGTCGTACTCATTATTGGCGTCCTGTACCAAGGCGTCGCGAAGCTGCTCAGCAGAAAGCTCACCCGGGGAACCATACTCGGAGCCTTCCACCAGCTCCTCATGTGAAATGGTGGGGCCGTAGAGGGAATCCAACGCATTCCATAGCGCGTCCAGATCCCAGTCCTCCACGTAGCCGGTGGAGGTAGCGCCGGCGACATAAGCGGACACGGTGTCATCAATCATGCCGCGGATATTGTCTTGAATATCGCCGGCATCGAGGATGTCGTGACGGGTAGCGTAAACCACCTTGCGCTGCTCGTTGAGCACCTCGTCGTACTTAAGGACGTTTTTACGCATCTCAAAGTTCTGGTTCTCCACCTGCGCCTGGGCGCCCTTAATGGAGTTCGAGACCATCTTGGCTTCGATGGGGACATCGTCCGGCACATTGAGGCGGTTCATCATGTTCTCCATGGACTGACCCACGAAGCGCACCATCAACTCATCGCGCATGGACAGGTAGAAGCGGGTCTCACCCGGGTCACCCTGGCGGCCAGTACGACCACGCAGCTGGTTATCAATGCGGCGGGACTCGTGACGCTCGGTACCTAGGACGTAGAGGCCGCCGGCCTCGCGCACCTGGTCACCCAGCTTCTTGGAGCGCTCCCTCTCGGAGTCGATTTCTGCTTCCCAGGCCTCCTGGTACTTCTCTTCATCCTCGAATGGATCGAGGCCGCGCTCGCGCAGCTTCTCATCGAGGATGACCTCGGGGTTGCCACCGAGCACGATATCGGTACCACGGCCGGCCATATTGGTAGCCACGGTGACGGTGCCGGGGCGGCCCGCACGGGCGATGATCTGGCCCTCTTCCTCGTGGTGCTTAGCGTTGAGCACGTTGTGCTTAATGCCGCGCTTAGACAACAGCTGGGACAGGTACTCGGAGCGCTCCACGGAGGTAGTACCGACCAGAACCGGCTGGCCGGACTCGACGTGCTCGGCAATATCGTCCACTACAGCGGCGAACTTAGCTTCCTGCGTCTTGTAGATGCGGTCGGAGTGATCGGCACGCTGATTCGGCTTATTGGTAGGAATCGGCACCACATCTAGGCCATAGATGGAGTGCAGCTCGGCAGCCTCGGTTTCTGCCGTACCGGTCATGCCGGAGATCTTCTCGTACAGGCGGAAGTAGTTCTGCAGGGTAACGGTAGCCAGGGTCTGGTTCTCGTTTTTGATCTCCACCTGCTCCTTGGCCTCAATGGCCTGGTGCATGCCCTCGTTGTAGCGGCGTCCGGCCAGCACGCGGCCGGTGAAGCCGTCCACGATCATGACTTCGCCATTGCGAACGATGTAGTCCTTGTCGCGGGTGAAAAGCTCCTTGGCCTTCAGGGCGTTGTTCAGGTAGGACACCAGCTGGGAGTGCTCGGGGGCGTAGAGGTTATCGATGCCGAGCTGATCCTCGACGTATTCCACGCCCTCCTCCAGCACGCCGATGGTGCGCTTCTTGTGGTCCACCTCGTAGTGGATGCCTTCGCGCATGCGCGGTGCTAGCTGGGCAAAGACGCTGTAGAACTGAGAGGAACCGTCAACCGGGCCGGAGATGATGAGCGGGGTACGGGCTTCATCGATAAGGATCGAGTCAACCTCGTCCACGATGCAGAAGTTGTGGCCGCGCTGGACCACATCATTAAGGGAGCGGACCATGTTATCGCGCAGGTAGTCAAAGCCCAGCTCATTATTGGTGCCGTAGGTAATGTCGCAATCGTAGGCAGCCTTACGCTCTGGCGGGCGCATCTCGGACAGGATGACGCCCACGGACAGGCCAAGCCAGCGGTGGACACGGCCCATCATCTCGGCGTCGCGCTTTGCCAAGTAATCGTTAACGGTCACGATGTGAACGCCCTTGCCATCAAGGGCGTTGAGGTAGGCCGGTAGCAGCGAGGTCAGGGTCTTGCCCTCACCGGTGCGCATCTCGGCGACGTTGCCGAAGTGCAGGGCCGCACCGCCCATGATCTGCACGCGGTAGTGCTTCTGATCGAGGACGCGCCAGGCAGCCTCACGGACGGTGGCAAAAGCCTCGAGCAAGATGTCGTTCATCTCCTCGCCGTCTCGCAGGCGAGTCTTAAACTCGCCGGTCTTTGCCTTAAGCTCGTCGTCCGAAAGCTCCGCGTACTTATCCTCAAGGGCAATTACATCGTCTGCCATTTTGCCCAGGCGCTTGACCGTACGGCCCTCGCCCGCGCGCAGCAGCTTGGAAAGTCCAAACACGGTTAGTTAGTCCTTCTAGTCGCGACAATAAAGTTAACTCGTCGCTATTGTACTCACTCGCTTTCACAAAGCATCTCCCGCCTAGCACCTAGGGCAAGCGCACAGCCTCCGTTCAGCCTGTATACCCCCGGAATCTGCTTGCCGGCACCCCCTCCCCTAACCACAAATTCGACCCTGCTGCATAGACGCAGCAGGGTCAATAACTAAGAGAAGTAGAAGCTTCTTTAAGCTTCAGCATCTTCCGATAGGGAGATAATGCCGTAGTCGTAGGCGTGGCGGCGATAGACCACGGACGGCTTATTGTTCTCCTCATTAATAAAGAGGAAGAAGTCGTGGCCCACCAGCTCCATCTCGCTCAAGGCATCATCCACGCTCATCGGGGTAGCCGGGTGCTCCTTGGTACGCACGATCTGGCCTGGGCGAACGTCCTCCACTGTCTCAGCATAGGGGTCGACGTAACGCTCTTCCTTGGCGCGCTCAGCCTCGGCTTGGGCCACCATCTCAGCGGCAATCTCGCCGGTGCCCTTCTGCGCGCGGTGACCGCTCTTGACGTTTTCGCGGCGAACCTTCACCTTGCGCAGGGAGCGCTCCATCTTGCCCAAGGCGGTTTCAAGCGCTGCGTAGAAGGAATCTTCCTTGGCTTCGGCGCGGGCAATGTGCCCCTTACCGGTAGCGGTAATCTGAATGCGCTCCGCTTCGGAGTCACGGCGCGGGTTAGGTTCGTGCTGTAGCTCCACATGGAAGAAGGTCAGGGTGGGGTCAAGGCGTTCAATTTTGGCCAGCTTGTCATTAACTCGCTCTTGGAAGTGTTCGGGGACCTCGACGTTGCGGCCCGTAATCGTTACCTGAGCTTTGTTTGGCTGGGACATTGAGATGCCTCCCTTGAGTAGTGGGACTAGAATCAATCACAGTAACTACCTCTCTGTGATACTCCTCATGATAGCACTGGTTATGACCTGAGAGGGTGGATTTTCAGTCCGCTCCCCCACCTCGAGGGTAGGTACCGGCCCTATCTAGGCATCCGCAAAGACCAATCCTCCGCAGACTTCTACACCCGCGGCCTGCAGGGCGGCGATGCTCGCGGCGAGGGTGGCGCCGGTGGTAATGACGTCGTCGGCAAGCAATGCAGGGACCTGCGCAATTGGGGCGCGCACGCGGACTCGGCCCTGCAGGTTTTCCCACCTATCCTGGGCATTGAGCTCGGACTGGTCCGCAGTGGACTGGCCCATAGTAAGCGCCGCGCACACGCCCACGCGCTGGTGCTGCGCCGCGGCGTGACACACAGCGGCCACCGGATCGCCCCCGCGTGCCCGCGCCGAACGCGGCCGAGTAGGTGCGGGCACGAGGGTGAACTCGCGCGGGATATCGCCGCGGGCGCTCAGATGGGCCAGCCCGGCCGCGAAGACGGCGCCCACATACTCGCGAACCGGCTGATTTCCTCGCTCCTTCATGCCAATAATGATGCGGCGGCGAATATCGGAATAGGGGCCGAGAGCATAGATGGGCGCGCCCAGCGGCCGGGGTCGCGCCACCATATAGGGCCGCTGCCGCAAGTGATCGCGGCACTGTGGGCACAAAACCTCGCCCGGCGCGCCGCACCCAGCGCAGGCACGCGGAAAAATAAGCTCCCCCAAGCCCATAATTGCCTCTCCCCAACCGCGCAGGCCCTCTGGCGGCTAATTAGAAACGATAGGGGAAGAACGCCGACCCTGCAGGCCGGAGACCTCGCGCCAGTTGGTTTCGTCCATGACGGTGGAAGGAAGCTCAAACATGGCGTGCGAATCAGTAATAAAGAGCTTGGTGGGCGAGGTTGCCACGGCCACCACGGGGGCGGTGATATTGCCGGTAGGCATGGTCGAGGCCGAGGAACCATCCTGCTCGATGCGCCATACGGGCGACTGACTCGAGGAAGTGCCAACGATAAGCGAGCCATCCGCATTCCAGTCCAGTGAAAGAGCCGAGCCGGATACTTCGGGGCCTACCTCGCGGGCATTGACGATGCGCTTATCACCACTGCTGGATTGAGCAACAGCCGCGATGTACACGTGGCCATCAATAATCATGGCCACGCGCGCACCGCTATGGGACAAGCGGATAACGGAGATTTCGCCCTCAATATCGTCGATGCTGCGGGCATCCACCTCGGATTCGGAGATGCGGCCTGTAGTCTTGGAACGCACCACGCGCACGATGCGATCGCCATCGACCACGGTCCAGGCGGCTTGCCCGTTGTACTCGAAGGTCGGCCGTGCCAGTGTGGGGCCCTCCACCGAATCCTGCAGTTGGCCGTCAAGCTCGCCTATCTGCAGCGAGAAGTCATTATTGGATTTGCGGCGCACTGCCGCAACGAGCCCACTATCGGCAACATCTACGGATTGCACGTCACCGCTGCTGCCCAGCGTGGATTTCACGTGCTCGGCCACACCATCGTCTACCTCGAGCAGATTGCCCTCATTGAGGGCGTAGAGCTTAGACAAAGAGGTGCTGCTTTCCTCCGGGTTATAGTCCGCGAAGTCATCCACGCTGAGGCTATCCATGCCCTCCACCAAGTCACCGCCATCGGCTTTGACCTTAAAGGGGCCGGTATGGCCGGCTTCCGTGAGCGTCCACACTAGCTGGGCTGCAAAGAGCGTGCGATCTTGGGCGTCTAGGTCAGCAAGGCCCTCGAATTGGTAGCCCTGTTCGCGATCATAGCCGGCGAAGGTGACATTCTCCCCCGCTGCCCGGCGGGTAGCGGGAGCAATGCTAGCTGAAGGTCCCTCCATCAACAGCGTAAGGAGCGTCGACTCCGATTGTTCGCCGCCCTTGTACAGCCAGCGGCGGTCTGGAACCAGCACATCGTTGCTCTGCTTAAAGAAGTACAGCGATTGTGGGGTGTAGTGATTGCGCATTTCATTGCGCTCCATTACTACTCCGGCCGGCAAGCCATCGACGCGCCATCTATCGTCTTGCTTCTTCATGTAGATGACGGCCTCGTAGCCCTCATTTTCCGGCACGTACGCACCGCCGGATTTCAGGCGGCCGATGATGGTGCCGCGCACCGTGAAGGCGCGCTCATTATCCCTCGAGCTTTGCTTACTAGCGGGCGCGGTAACGATGTCCAAGCTATCGACCACCATCACATCGCCGCTGGCGTCCCAGGCTTCCCGGGCGTTATCCGTCAGAAAGCCGCGCGCGACCTCATGGTCGTTTCCCGGCACGGCGGAAGCCTGGTAGAAATCGCGCAACGTCAAGTCCGGGTCATCGCCGGGTTGCGGTGCAATGACTTCTTCCGGGCCTTCCGGTTGCTGCTGGTAGGTACCGACTACTTGCGGACCGGTGTTATTCGGCAGGGTGGAACAACCGCTGACAAAAAGCACGGCCGCTGCGGTGCCAACAACTGCGGTCTTGCGATAGTTCGCTCTCAACACGCTTATTTCCTCCTGCCCTCAAAGTCCGGGGCCTTATAGGCACGCCTGTCCGGGGCGGCCGCGCCGCGGTTAAACTCACGTTCCGAAGGCCAGAGGATGCCATCGCCCTCTGCCTCGCCATCGGTGCCCCTGTCACTCTTCTCGACGTGCGGTGAGCTCATGCCGGATGAAATGGCCGGCGTTGCAGAGGCGGGCCCGGCATCCGGCGCGTCGGCGCCAGTGTCCTGTGCTTCTGTAGCTTCAGCATCGGGTTCTGGTCGCGATTCTGGCAGCTCACTACCATCCGCAGTGCTGGTGACGGGTGCGCCGGGAATCTCCACAGCGATGGGAGCCTCGCCCACCTCGGTATTCGGGGTACGTGGAATAATGAGGCGGAAGCGAGAACCAAATCCCTCGTAGCCGGTGGCATCTAGCGTGCCGCCGTGCAGGACGGCATCCTCGCGGGCGATAGCCAAGCCCAAACCGGTGCCGCCAGAATGGCGTTTGCGGGAAGAATCCGCACGCCAGAAGCGGTTGAATACCAGCTCTTCCTGGCCAGGTTTTAAGCCCACGCCATGGTCCGTAACGGTAACGCCCACCGCAGTGTCCGTGGCTGCGACGTCTACCGCCACTGGATTGCCCTCCGAGTGGTCAATGGCATTGGCCAGTAGGTTGCGCAAGATGCGCTCAAGGCGGCGGGAATCGGCCTCGACTCCGATGCGCTCGTCCGGCAGGTTGAGCTGGACCTCCACGTCGAGCTCGCGGGCCAAATGCTCCACCTGCCCGTAGGCCGCCTCCACACACGAGCGCAGATCAATGGCTGCCGTAGACAAATCCGCCACACCAGCATCGTGGCGAGAAATCTCCAGCAAGTCCGCGAGCAATTCCTCGAAGCGGTCGAGTTCGCTCGACATCAAGCGGGAAGCGCGCTGGGCGCCGTACGGCAGGCTATCGCTCTCCGCCTCAATCATGTCCGCGGCCATGCGCACGGTGGTCAATGGGGTGCGCAGCTCATGGGAGACGTCAGAAGTAAACTGGCGCTGCAAATCGCCGTACTCCTCCAGCTGTGCAATTTGGGAGGAAAGCTTATCGGCCATGTTATTGAAGGACGCGGCCAAGCGACCCATCTCATCATCGCTATCGACGGCCATGCGCTCCTTCAAATGACCCGCCGCCAAGCGCTGCGCAATGCGCGAGGCCGAGCGAATCGGCGTAATTACCTGCTGAGTGGCTAGCCAGGCAATGCCCACCAGCAACACCACGACCACTACGCCGGCCGCCGAGAGCAGACCGCGCATCAACGCCATGGTGGATTCTTCCGATTCCATGGACAACGCCAGGTAGACCTGCGTATGGGGAATATCGGTATCGGTCGGCGTGCCTACCAGCAAGGCGTTGTAGTAATCACCATTTTCGCGCGGCGCCGGGAAATACTGCTGCGCAATCTGGCCTTGATCCACCATCTCCCGCAACTGATCCGGCACCGGGAAATCCTCGGGCGAAGTGGTAACAGAGCCATCCTGGTTTTCCACCACGATGACTGGCTCATAGACCGTCTGGGTATCGCCCTGCTGGGCGGAGAGCTGGCCTAACGCAGCACGCGCAGAGTTGATGCGTACCTGGACGGAGTTAGCAGAACTGGTGGCATCGATTTGCTGTTCCACAGCCGTGCGGGCGCGCTCCAGCTCCTGTTGGGCCACGTCTTCTTTCTGGCTGACTAGGCGTTGGGTAAGCACGGACACCAACGCGTAGGCCAAGATGATCATGACCACCGAGGAGGCGACCAAGATCATGCCAATGACGCGCGCCTGCAAAGAGGTGCGCCACGTTGTAATGAAGGCGTCTCGAATGCGCCTTAGACGCTCAATGATGCCGATGGTCCTTACTCCCCGGCGCCGGCCTTGCCGGTCTTATACCCCACGCCGCGCACGGTCAGCACAATCTGCGGGTCTTCCGGATCGTGCTCGATCTTGGCACGCAGGCGCTGGACGTGCACGTTTACCAAGCGGGTATCAGAAGCATTGCGATAGCCCCACACGGATTCCAACAGCGATTCACGCGTGTGTACCTGGCCGGGGCGGCGCGCCATCTCCAGCAGCAGGTCAAACTCCAGCGGGGTCAGGTTCAGCTCGGTGCCATCGGTGCGGCGAACGGTATGTTCCGGCACATCAATGACAAGGTCCGCAACCTCCAGGATTTCAGATTCCGCAGAATCGGTGCGACGAAGGCGCGCACGGATCCGGGCGATGAGTTCCTTGGGCTTGAATGGTTTGGTGATGTAATCATCCGCGCCGGATTCAAGGCCGAGTACCACATCAACCGTATCGGTCTTGGCGGTCAGCATAACGATGGGCACGGAGGATTCACGGCGGATGGCACGGCAAATATCTACGCCGTTCATGCCCGGAAGCATGAGGTCCAACAGGATGAGGTCCGGCTCGTGCTGCTCAAAGGCAGGCACGGCGTCATTGCCGTCCATGACCGGAATGGGCTTGAGTCCCTCGGACTCGAGCACTATGGTCAGCATCTCTGAGATAGCCGGATCGTCATCGACAACCAAAATCTTGGGCGCCACGTTTTATTCTCCTACAAGGTCTTTTATCGCTGAAATAATAGTATCCGCATCGGCGGTAGCGATCCAGCGTCCACCCCAGCCCGCATCCGCTAGGCGCCGGTAGGCCGCGGCGGTGCGTTCTTGCAACCCGCCATCGCGTTCGTAGCGGTCGCGTTCCCGGCTGGCGTCCGCTTGGGCTCGTGCCTGCGCTCTTTCCGACGCCACCTCTACCGCCGTATCCAAATACACCTGCAGGTCCGCCTGCGGCAGGCTGAGGGTGCCAAATTCCAGATCGTGCACCCACTCCATCACCGCATCGTCTTCGAGCCGCGCCGCCGAATACGCCGCATTGGAGGCCACGTAACGATCTAGGAGCACCACAGTGTCGGATTCCTTGGCGCGCTGCAGCTGGTCCTTAACGCCATAGCGATCCAACGCGAATAGCGTCGCCATGGCATAAGCCGAATCCGTGAGGTCGCCCATCTTTCCATAGAGTGCCTTCTGCGCTAGCTGCGCGTGAATCGAATCTGCATAGCGCGGAAAGGCAATAACCTCTACGGGCCGGTCCAACGACTCCTTGAGTGCGGAGACCAACGTATTTTTACCGGCACCGTCGATTCCTTCAATGCTGATCAGCATAGGTGTGGGCTATCTTCCCTTCTGTTATTTCCTCCGCGGGGTCGCTGTCTCGCGACCGCTGCCGCGGGCAGCAGGTTCGGCTTAGGACAGGGCCTCAATGAAAGGCTCGAGGTCATATTCTTCCTCAACATTTTCGAGCACCTCGAGGGCATTTTCGGTCAAGGTCTCGCTGCCAGAGCCCACCAGTTCCCTAATATAGGGGTAGTCTTCGACAACTTCGCCCGCGCTAAAGGGCGCACCAGCCCAAATGGCAGCAATGGTGGCCGCCGCTTGAGCATTCTGTTCCTCTTCTTCGCTGAGTTCTGGTTTGCTGTGTGCGACCTCGCAGGCATCCTCGACGGCGCGAATTACCCCTTCTTCATCGAGGTTTGCCATCTCGTCCAAGAAATCGACGTTGAGGTCCGTGCTGAAAATATTTTCGTCCCAAGTACTCACTTTTTGACTCCTTCGGTGCTTTCAGCGCCATTTATACACGCTTTCTTGGCGAAAGAAAGCAGACGATGAAAAGGTTTGCATGACCTTCTACGCCCGCGAACTGCCTTTTTGTTTACTTATCACAGAATTGCGACGCCGTCGCAATGTTTCCCAAACATGATAGTCTCGTTACCAACTTGTTACCGGAGCGCTGTATCGCCCTCCCCCCTTGGGCTGTAACGGCCCGCCTCATAGAAAGGACAGCCACGATGAAGCCAGATTCGCGCCGCGTCTACGTGTTCATTGTGGCCGGACTGATCGCCGCGGCCGTCGTCGGAGTCGCCGTCTGGCGTATGAGCTCGCCGAGCGCCAACTATTCCAATGCCGCGGATCAGTCCGCGACCACCTCCGTCTCCCCGACCCACACCGCAGCCGAGGAGACCACCACTTCTTCCACGGACCGTTCCCCTTCAAAGCAGCACTCCACGCATGCTACGAGTTCCACCGCCTCGTCCGGTGATGCCAAGCACCAGCAGCCTCACAACAACGATCCGTTTCTCGCCCCTAATGCGGTCATGCGCCCACAGGCAGCAACCCAGCCCACCAAGGTATACCGTCCGGAGAATATCTCCCCGCAGGGCACCTCTCCGCAAGGCAATAACACCACCCAACGTGGTCAAGGTACCGGCCAGGGCAATCAGCGTCTGACACCCGATTACCCGAGCAACCAGAACGGCTCGCAGTCTACGGGCGTGCCGCAGAACAACCAGGGCGGCACCACCCCGCCGACCACCACTGCCCCGTCTACCCCACAGCCCTCACCTGAGGCGCCTGGCGTGCAAGATAACTCGGGCAAGGATTCCGACGCCCCAGTCCAAGAACCAGCCGGCACGGAGCAACACGAGGCCGAGAAGGCGGAGCAAGAACAGCTCTCCGGCCATGCCGCTGCAGAGCGACCTTCCGCCGATCAGGACCAAGAGCCAACCGACCTGGTGCCAACCAAGCAGGCGCCGGCCACAGCCCAGCAGGCTCCGAGCGAAGCGACGCCTTCGCGCTAATTCGGAGCCGGTTCTCGGCGTAGACGAACAAAACAAGCACGTTTCCTCGATTCTGAAGGCAGAAAATCGAGGAAACGTGCTTGTTTTGTATACGCAGGAATGCGGTCATTACGACGCAGCCACAATGTGCACTTGAAAATTGAAGGAACCGGCCGAAATGCGGCCGTAATGAAGACTGAAAAGCACGCTTCGCTTGAAACCGAAGGGCGGCGGCGAAGCGTGCTCGCGTGGGCTAAACGCGGACTAGGCGCGGGCGACGAAGAGGTCCGCGGCGTCGGATTCCGCAGTAGCGGTAACGAGGCCCTCGGAGGCTGGCAGCCAGACTGCCTGGCCTGGGGTCGCGGTGAGGGTCTTGCCCGCAGCATCGGTAAAGGTTGCGGAACCTGCGGTACACAGGGCGATGGTCGGGCCGTCGTAATCAAGATCCATAGAAGACGAACCGGTGAGCTCCACGCGGTCCAGCAGGAATTCCTCGATGGGTACCGGGTACGACCATGCGGCGGCATCGTGGACATTGTCTTGGGCGGACTTATCTTGTTGTTGCACTCGCGGCTCGTCGGCAGCGGCGTAAGTCAAGACCTTGACCAGCTCTGGAACATCCACGAACTTAGGCGTCAGGCCACCGCGCAACACGTTATCGGAGTTTGCCATGATCTCCACGCCGAGGCCAGAGACATAGGCGTGAAGCTGACCGGCATCTAGGTAGACGGCCTCGCCGGGTGAGAGCTCGATGTGGTTGAGCAGCAATGCGCCCAGCACACCGATATCGCCTGGGTAGCGCTGGTTGAGATCCAGCACCGTGGACATAACGCGGGACTTCCAATCGGCCGGGTCCGCAGCTATCAGGCGCTCGCCGGCGGCAACAATGGCGGAAATGAGCTCCTTGCGCTTGGCAGAGGGAATGGTAATCCACGTGGTGAAAAGGACGCGCAGGTTGGCGGACTCGGTGGTTGCCGAGGGGTCGTCGTCAAGCATGGCAACGTAGTGGTCCAGCTCAGGGCACTCAAGGGCGGCAAAAAGCTCGCGGGTGCGCGCCAAGGGGCGGAAGCCGGCCATGGCATAGAAATCCGTGAGCGCGACAATGAGCTCGGGCTTGTGATTATCGTCCTTGTAATTGCGATTAGACGCGGTGAGCTCGATGCCGGCGGCGTTTTCGCGGGCAAAGCCCTCTTCTGCCTGCGCCTTTGACGGGTGCGCCTGCAAGGACAGCGGCTCCTCGGCCGCAAGCACCTTGAGGAGGAAGGGCAGGCGCTCGCCGTACTCGGCAGATACGCGGCTGCCTAGCTGCCCTGCCGGATCCTCTGCAATGACCTCATTGAGCAGGCGGCCATCCACCGTGGAAGGGTCGCCGGGGTGGGCGCCGAACCACAGCTCTGCGACGGGCTTATCGGCATCGGGCTGGCCCTGCAGGTGCGGGATAAGGGAACGCGAGCCCCAGGAATAGTTGCGGGTGGCGCTGTGCAACAGCTGCATGTGTTTCTATCCTTTAGAAATCTCGTAGGCGGTCGCGGCAAAACTCCGCGTAATAAGCTGCAGTGAGCGGGCAAGGTGCCCCAGGCCCGGGTCCGGGTCAATGCTGCGGACTGCAAGCGAGTTGGGCAGGTTCGCCTCTTCCTGCCCCCAGAAAACCACCTTCAAGGGTACCAAAGCACCCTCGGCACCATCGCCATCAATGAAGGGGTCATAAAAGAGATCATTGGCCGGGGAACTATCAGAATCCCGATCGAGCGCGCGGCGCAATTCGGATGGGTCCACATAAGCACTCGGCAGGCCGTGTACGGCCCAGATGGTCGCGGCCATGCGGGCCACGAGGGCATCGAGCTGCACGTGCTCGCGACGCTCAGAATAAGAGTACGGGTCGAGCACACAGGAATGGATGATGCGGGCGCCGTCAATAAACTCGCGCAATTGGCGGCCCGGATTGGTGGTGGCATCGCGCTCGGGAGAAAGCTGTGCAAGCTCGCGGTCCACGGCCGCAGCGAGGTCCTCGAGGGTTTCCTTCACCGCGATCGGGCCCTGATAGAGCAGGCAGCACAGCGCATGCAGGGCGGCAATGCTGCGCGCGGGCGAGCTACCCTCGGCCGTCGGCAGGCAAGGGGCGACGAGCGTATCCTCCGGGCAGTCCTCGACCAGCGGGCCCTTGGCCGGCCCGATGAGCACGGTGGTGGCCCCGCGCTGGCTGGCAGTAATGAGGGCGCGCGACGCCCAGTCGCACTCGTCGGGCTCGCCGACGACCACCACCACGTCCAGCGCCCCCACGTAACGCGGGAGCGATTCGGTCACCACAATCGGGATTCGCAGCGGCTCGGCTAGGCCGACGCCTAGGTGGGCGGCTTGGCGGGCAATCGCATCGGTGGGGATAATGACCAGCGAGCGGGGATTGAGACCACTGAGCGCCTCGCCCCAGCGCTCCACTTCTCCGGCCACAAGGCGGATTTGGGCGCCTTCGTGCGCGACATCAAAAAAGCGCACGGTTTCGGCATCATAATTACCGGTATCCATGTGGCCCAAGCATAGTCGGGCGCCCACTAAGATGGAGTCCTATGACTTCCGCACAGATTCATCCCGTAACCCTGATTGGTGGCGGCCCCGGCGCGTGGGACCTCATTACCGTGCGCGGCATGCGCGCCCTGCAGGAAGCAGAGGTTATTCTTGCCGATCACCTGGGACCTACGGCGCAGCTCGATAAGCTGTGTGATATTTCTTCCAAAGAGCTTATTGACGTCTCTAAGCTCCCCTATAAGAAGTCAATCTCGCAGGAAAAGATCAACGAGCTGCTTATCGAGCACGCCCGTGCTGGCCGCAAGGTGGCCCGCCTTAAGGGGGGCGATTCCTTCGTCTTTGGGCGCGGTTTTGAAGAAGTGCAAGCGCTAGCGGAAGCGTCTATTCCCGCCACAGTCATTCCGGGCGTGACCTCCGCCATTTCCGTTCCCGCGGCCGTGGGCATCCCGGTAACTCAGCGCGGCATCGTCCACGGATTCACTGTGGTTTCCGGCCACCTGCCGCCCGGCCATGAGAAGTCCTTGGTGGACTGGGCAGCGCTCGCCCGCTCTGGCGCCACGCTCGCGGTCATCATGGGTGTGAAAAATGCCCCGGCGATTGCCAGTGCGCTAATCGACGCCTCCCTCTCCCCCTCTACTCCCTGCGCCGTCATCCAAGAAGGCACGCTTTCTACCGAGCGCGCCTACCGTTGCACCTTGGGCACTCTGGCGCAAACGATGGCCGAGCACGAGATCTCCGCGCCGGCGGTCTACGTCATCGGCGAGGTGGCCGGGCTCTAGCGGCCAGTAGGAAGCGGGTTTTCAGCGCCCGCAAGCCAACTTTTGGCCGTGTTCTCCCTCGGCGGGGCCACCATTCGCCCTTTATTGTGGCCAAAGGTCGCGGTGAAAGCACTACGTCCGGTCCGCGGCGGGGCTTTCAGGCGCCTTGTCCTGCACGATGGCGACGCCGGACCGGCGCGAACCGTGGACGCGGTGGGCGGCGACGCGCTCCGGATAATCAGGCGCATGGAAATCAGCATGGGCGGCTTCCTCGGCGTTTTCGGCTTCCAATTCCGCCGCACGTGCACGCCTGGTGCGCAGCGCGCCACGGATGGTGGCGGCCACACCAGCCGCGACCACGACGGCGACGACCGCCGGGGTGATTGCTGAAGGCACTGCCCAGCCGAAGTACGTCTCGGCGCCACCAATGACCTTGCTGATATTGAGGCCCACGATGGCCGTGCCGACGAGTCCGCCGAGCAAGACGGGGTTGATGCGGGAGATAAGCCACGCGGCGATGGGCGCGGTGATGGCGCCACCGATGAGCAGGGCGATGACTGCGGCTAAGTTGGCGACGATATCGTGCCAGAGCCCGACGATAAAGCCTGCGGTAGCGCCAAAGGTCACTAGGAACTCAGCGGCATTGACCGTACCCACAATGCGGCGCGGCTGCTCGCGGCCGATGGCCATGAGCGTTGAAGTCGACACTGGGCCCCAGCCGCCGCCACCGGTGGAATCGACGAATCCGCCCACAAGGCCAAGGCCGGCGAGAAACGGCGTGGAGTGGGTGCGCTTATAGGCGGAGCCACGGCGGCGTGGTTGGGAGAAACGCCAAATGAGGTTGGCGCCGATGCCGACCAAGATGAGTGCGGTCACCGGCGCGGCCGCCGCGGTGGAGATATTCGACAGCAACGTAGCGCCCAAAAAGGCGGCGATCCCGCCCGGCACGCCGAGACGGACCACGGTTTTCCAATCCACGTTGCCGAAGCGCGCGTGGCTCAATCCGGAGATGGCCGTGGTGCCTAGCTCGGCGGTATGGACGACGGCCGAGGCCTGCGCGGGACCGAGGCCCGCCAGCAACAACATCGTGGTAGAGGTGACGCCGAAGCCCATGCCGATGCCACCGTCCACGAGGTTTGCGGCCGCACCGGCGAGCGCGATGAGGATGAGGGTTAACATGGCGCGAACACCTCCTGTGCGACGCCGCGGGCGTGGTGAAAGCGATCTGCGACGAGGCCTGCGAGGTCGGTGCCTAGCGGACGGTCGACGGTCGCGGGTACGCCCGCCAACCGGTCTAGGAGCAGGCCTTCGGTCACGAAGAGCGGGATCACGCGTACACGGGCGGGGTCTTTATGCTCGCGGCACAGGGACTCAATCCCTTCGCGGCCACCGCGGGTGGCAAACTCCACCGAGATGGGCACGCCGGTGAGCGCGAAGGTGTGGTGGGCGAGCTCACGGATGGCATCATTCGCCGCGGAATCGGAGGAACCAACGGAATAGATGACCACATGGGCATCGCCAGGCCGGGTACGGGAGGCGAGCACGCGGGCGAGGTCCTCGCCGGTGCCGAGCCCAGGGGCGAGGTGGAGGGAAAGGTGAGAGGTTTTGGAGGCGTCGGCAAGCGCGCGCGGAACGTCCACGCGCTGGTGGTAGCCCTGGGTAAAAAGCAGCGGAACTACAACGGCCTCGGTCTCCCCTAGCTGGGCGAGCTCGAGCGCGGCCGTGGTGAGGTCGGGCTCGTTGAATTCCAGGTGCGCCGCGCGGGCTGGGCGCAGACCCGCGGCCTGGGTCAGGCGCTCAATGCCGGCTGCGGCGCCTGGGTGCCGCGAACCGTGAGACAGGGTAATAAGTGCGGGCATGGGGCGCATCCTTATGCCTGCGGTGCCGTGGAGTGGCCGCGCCGGGCAAGCGAGCGCTTTAGGGCCTCATTGGAAGACACAGCCGGTGCGGGAGCTACCGGGGCGTCGTCTTGGCCGTGAAAGCGCACGGAGAAAATCCGCAGGCATTCCTGGCACTTCCAGGCAAAGTCATCTTCCTCATCCGGGAAGAGGTCGGTGCCGGCGCAATAAGGGCAGAAGCTGGGATGGTTGCGGTTGGGGTTGGGCTGGCGGCGAAAATTCACTGCAAGTCCTCCTCCTTGGCGCGCAAGACCCAGTGGCGGAATTGCTCGCCTTCCTCGCACTGCTCTTTGTATTTATTGACCAAGCGAATGACGTACTCGGGCACCTCATCGGCGACGACCTTGTGGCCGCGCAGCTTGCGGCCCCAATCCGGGGACAGGCCAAGGGCGCCGCCCAGGTGGACCTGGAAGCCCTCGACACGGTTGCCCTCGGAATCGGTGACGATCTGGCCCTTCAAGCCGATGTCCGATACCTGCGAACGCGCACAGGCGTTGGGGCAGCCGTTGAGCGCGATGGAAATCGGCACGTCCAAATCGCCCAAGGTGTCTTCCAGGATGTCGACCAACTCGATGGCGCGGGCCTTCGTGGTCACGTGCGCAAGCTTGCAAAATTCCAGGCCGGTGCAGGAAATGATGCCGCGGCGGAACTCCGATGGCTGGGAGTACAGGCCGGTTTCATCGAGCGCGCGGGAGAGCGCCGGAATGTCTTCTTCCTCCACATCGAGGAAGAGCAATTCCTTCATCGGAGTGGTGCGGATGCGGCTGATGCCGAACTTTTCGGCCACGTCCGCAATGGCGATGAGCTGCTCACCGGTGGCGTGGCCCACGGTGGGTTTTACGCCGACGTAGAACTTGCCGTCTTTCTGGCGGTGCACGCCAAGGTGATCGCGGGAACCAGGCTCGACCTCCAGTGGGATTCCATCCAACAGCCGCTTGTCCAGGTATTCCTCCTCCAGCACTTGGCGGAACTTTTCGATGCCCCACTTGGCTACCAAGAACTTCAGGCGGGCACGGTTGCGATTGCGGCGGAAGCCGTAGTCACGGAAGATGCCGACCACACCGGCCCATACCTCTGGCACGCGCTCTAAGGGAACCCACGCGCCGAGGGACTGCGAGAGCATCGGGTTGGTGGACAGGCCGCCGCCAACGAAGCAATCGAATCCCGGACCGTACTCTGGGTGGTTCACGCCCACGAAGGCAACGTCTTGAATCTCGTGGGTAACGTCTTGGCGAGCGTTGCCGGAAATAGCGGTCTTGAATTTGCGCGGTAGGTTATGGAATTCCTCGCGCGGCAGGTAGTTATTCTTGATTTCTTCGATGGCTGGGGTGGCATCGATAATTTCGTCCTCGGCCACGCCGGCAACCGGAGAGCCCAAAATGACGCGCGGCACGTCGCCGCAGCCCATTAACGTGCTCAAACCTACCGACTCGAGCTTGTCCCAAATGGTGGGCACATCCTCGATTTGAATCCAGTGCAGCTGGATATTCTGGCGGTCAGTAAAGTCCGCCGTGGAGCGGGCATAATCGCGCGAGATCTCACCGACGGCGCGCAGCTTGGCAGGATCGGCACGTCCGCCGTCGAAGCGCACGCGCATCATGAAGTACTCGTCTTGCAGTTCCGCGTTAGACAGCTTGGAGGTCATCTCGCCGCCCAAGTTCTGGTTGCGCTGAGTATAAAGGCCCAACCACTTGAAGCGAGGGGCTAAGTCATCAGCTGGGATAGAGGAAAATCCCTGCTTGGAATAGATATCGATGACGCGCTGCTTGGCAGAAAGCCCACCGTCTTCCTGCTTAATTACCTCATCGTTATTGAGGGGCTCGGTGCCGTCAATCTTCCATTGGCCTTCGGGCTTCTTGGCGCGGGGCGTGCGCTTGGTACTAGTCGCGGTGGTCATGGTGTAGATCTCAACCTGCCTTTCCAAAGTATTGAAAGACAACCTACCCGTCTAAATTGAGTAGACAAAGCGGTCTTTTTTATTTTCAAGCGAAAAATCGCCCTGAACTGGCCAAAAGGGAGACATTTTTTAGAATCTAATTCAACTCCTTGCCGCAACCTAGACTAAACGGTTCAATTGCCAGAAAGATAAACCACAAAAATGAACCTAGCGGTCTAGTTCCCCGCGATTAAGAGAAAGGCATTCACGCAGTATGAATCAGCCCTTGAAGGTAGCCGTCATCGGCGCAGGCCCGGCCGGCATTTACGCCTCCGATATCCTGGTGAAAAAGACCGGCGGCGAGGTACAGATTGACCTCATCGAGCAGATGCCCGCGCCCTTCGGTCTCATCCGCTACGGCGTGGCGCCGGACCATCCGCGTATTAAGGGCATTATCAAGTCCCTGCACCGCGTGCTCGACACCGAGCAGATTCGCCTGTTGACCAACGTGCACATCGGCCGTGACATCACCGTCGACGAGCTACAGCAACACTACGATGCCGTGGTCTTTGCCACTGGCGCCGTGGGCGACCGTCACCGCGATATCCCTGGCGCGAACTTGGACGGCGTGCATGGCGCCGGCGAGTTCGTGGGCTTCTACGATGGCAACCCGCGCTTTGAGCGCGACTGGGATCTCTCCGCCAAGGAGGTGGCAGTCATTGGCGTGGGCAATGTGGGCTTGGACGTCTCCCGCATCTTGGCCAAGACCGGCGATGAGCTCAAGGTCACCGAGATCCCCGATAATGTCTACGAGTCCCTGGCCAAGAACCAGGCTGAGACCGTGCGCGTCTTCGGCCGCCGCGGCCCGGCGCAGGCCAAATTCACCCCGCAGGAGCTCAAGGAGCTGGACCATTCCGAGTCCATTAACGTTGTGGTCTCGCCGGAAGACATTGACTATGACGAAGCCTCGCTGGCCGCGCGTCAGGAAAGCAAGTCCACCGACTTGGTATGCCAAGTCCTTGAGCAATACGCCATCCGCGATCCCAAGGAGGCGCCACACACCCTGCAGATCCACCTCTTTGAGCAGCCGGTAGAGATCTTGGGCAAGGACGGCAAGGTCAGCGGCATCAAGACCGAGCGCACCGCGCTCAACGGCGATGGCAGCGTGCACGGCACCGGCAAATTCACCGAATGGCCGGTGCAGGCAGTCTACTTCGCCACCGGCTACCGCTCCGATGCGGTCGATGGCGTGCCCTTTAACCAAGAGAAGAACGTCATCAATAATGACGGTGGCCATGTCATTGATGAGTCCGGCGCGGTAGTGCCTGGCCTCTACACCACCGGGTGGATTAAGCGTGGCCCGGTGGGTTTGATTGGCAATACCAAGTCCGATGCCACGGAAACGATTGGCATGCTGCTTGCCGACGCCGCCTCTGGCGCCCTCCCCTCCCCCTCCAGCGCTGCGGACATCACCGAAGTCTTTGCCGAGCGCGGTATCGATTATCTGACGTGGCAGGATTGGCAGCGCTTGGACGCGGCCGAGCGCGCCCTAGGCGAGCGCGAGGGCCGCGAGCGTAAGAAGTTTGTGGAGTGGGAGGACATGGTCTCCCACTCGCGCGCCGAAGTTTAGCGGCGAATGATGGCAAGGACCTCGTCGACGATGGACTGCACCTCGTCGGCGGTCTTTGCCTCTACATTGAGGCGCAGCAGCGGCTCCGTATTGGACGCGCGCACGTTGAACCATGCCTCGGTTCCCTCGAGCTCGACGGTCACTCCATCGAGCTCATCGACGGACTCAATCTTATCCGCCAGCTCATCCAGTACTGCCTGGGTAGCGGCCTTCTGGTCCTCCACGGTGGAGTTGATCTCGCCGGAGGCCTCGTAGCGGGAGTACTCCGCCATGAGCTCGCTCAGCGGCTTATCGGACTGGCCCAGAGCGGCCAGCACGTGCATCGCCGCAAGCATGCCGGAATCGGCGTTCCAGAATTCCTGGAAGTAGTAGTGCGCGGAGTGCTCGCCACCGAAGGCGGCCTGATGCTCGGCCATCTGCGCCTTGATGAAGGAGTGGCCCACGCGGGTGCGCACCGGGGTGCCGCCCTTTTCCTTAATGAGCTCCGGCACGGTCTTGGAGGTAATCAGGTTGTGGATAATGGTAGCGCCGGGGAACTTCTCTAGGTAGCGCTCCGCCACCAGTGCACAGATGGCAGACGGAGAAACCGGCTGGCCCTTTTCATCCACCACGAAGCAGCGGTCCGCATCACCGTCGAAGGCCAAGCCAATATCGGCCTTCTGATCCACGGTGAACTTCTGCAGGTCTACGAGGTTCTTTGGATCCAACGGGTTCGCCTCGTGGTTCGGGAAAGTGCCATCGAGCTCGAAGTACAAATCGCGGACGTCGAAAGGCAAGCCCTTGAAGACGGCCGGCACGGTGTGGCCACCCATACCGTTGGCGGCATCGACAGCTACGACGAGCGGCTTGGACTCCTCCAGCGGCACCAGCTTGCGCAGGAAGTCGGCGTAACCGGCAAGAATCTCCTGCTCGGCAATTGCGCCCTCGGTGCCGGTGAACTCCGGGGTGCCGTCGATAAGCATCTGCTTAATCTGCTCCAAGCCGGTCTCCTGGCCCACCGGTACCGCGCCGGCGCGGCAGAGCTTAATGCCGTTGTACTTGGCCGGGTTATGAGAGGCGGTAAACATAGCACCCGCACACTTCAAGGAACCGGCGGCGTAGTAGAGCTCGTCGGTAGAGGTTAGCCCCAGCAAGGTCACGTTGAGGCCCTGCGAGGTCACACCCTCAGCAAAAGCGCGCGCCAAAGACGGCGAGGACGGGCGCATATCGTGGCCGACTGCTACGGTATTTTCGCCTTCTTCCCGCAGGATGGCGGCAAACGCGGCGCCCGTATCGCGCACGAAGTTCTCATCGATATCTTCGCCCACCACGCCACGGACGTCATAGGCCTTAATTACTGCATCAAGATGCTCACGAGTTCGCATAACCTGCAATAGTACTCCCGCCCGCTAGGAAACTACCGCACCACAGGGTCCGTGTCAGTCCTGTTCCGGTTCCGCGGGCGTCGTTTCATCGGGCACGACCGAAAGGTGCGCGCGGCGCGCCTTTTTGGCATAAGCCACGCGGCGGGTGCGAAAGACCGGGTGATTCGAATTGGCAGGGTCCGCTCCATCAAAGGTCGCGGAATAGTCAATAGGGTCTGCACCGGAGCCGGCGCTGCGGTCATCCACCAAGCCGGTGGTCACGCGGCCGTCTTCCTTGACTGCCTCTGCCAGGGCCATCAGATCATCTTCCTCATCCAGCTCGATGCGGTCCACACGCACCAGCTCCCAACCCACTGGGGCGGAGATGCGGTCGCGGTGGGTGGCGCACAGATCCCAGCTGTGTGGGTTTTCCTCTTCTGCCAGCGGTCCAACGACGGCCGTCTGGTCCGCGTAAGCGTAGGTCAATGTCGCCACGGCGGGGCGGCCGCAGCCTGGGCGGGAGCAATGGCGAGAAATAGTCACAGCGCATAAGTCTAAACCCTTAGTTGAGATTTAGATAGTCTTCGCCCCGGCGTGGCTCCGCTAAATCCAGCCCGCCAGCACCTTAGAATCAAGGTCATGACCGCCGCTCGCCCACATATCCGCCCCGCCCGCGACCGCCACGGCCACGGCATGTGCGGACCTCTCCTCCCCCAGCAGGCCCCGCGCTACCGCAGCGCGCGCGAGCACTTCGACATGGCCGTATTGGAGGCCTATGCCCCCATCCAAAACGCCTTCGCGCCACAATTGCGAGGCCTCGACTTGGCTGTAGACACCATCCCGCGCATGCGGCTTTCTCCCGATATGACCGTGCTACCGGATGAGATCATCGCCGATGGTCCAGTTCCCCTCGGCCGCGTGGTTCCCGCCGGCGTAGATTCCGAGGGCCAGCCCACCCGCGCGCGCTTGGTCATTTTCCGCATGCCCATCGAGCAACGTGCTTCTACCCCGTCCGAGCGCTCCGAGCTCCTGGGCACCGTTATTACTGCGCTGGTGGCCAACTACCTCAACTTGGACCCCGAAGAAGTGGATCCGCGCTATAGCTGGTAGCCCCCGGTAAGTTTCGCGGCGCAGCAGAAAAGCCCCTGGCCGCACATAGCGTGCTAGCCAGGGGCCTTACTGGACACCTTAATTATCCAATCTCACGTTTGAGGCGGCGGCGCTCACGGTCCGATAGCCCGCCCCAAATACCGAAGCGCTCATCGTGCTCCAACGCGTACTCCAAGCATTCATCGCGCACCGCGCAGGCCTGGCAGATACGCTTGGCCTCACGGGTAGAGCCTCCCTTTTCAGGGAAGAACGCTTCAGGGTCAGTCTGCGCGCACAGCGCCTGGTCCTGCCACTCCTGCTCGACGGCACCGAAGAGTTCATCGAGCGACATCTCTGCAGCAGCACCGCCACGGAGAATGGCGTTGTTATTAGCCATTTTGTCCACGCCTTTTCCTTTCTCCGAGGTTGGGTAATTCTCATCAGTGCGACCGACTGTACACCACATTCTCCTTGGGTAGCCCCGCCGGGATGGTGTGGAAGTAACGGCGCCGGCCGCTGTTTCTTTCACTGATGTAATTTCACACCGGATCACTAAATATCGTCAACCCGAATTGGCGGCTTCTTCGCGCTTTCCGGCAAAAACGCAGCACACGATCCCCATCCGTCACATCTGTAACAACTGATCCCCCGTGGGGGTGTAGGCAGGGGGTACTACATGTAGTGGTACCCTGTTTTTCTGTCAACAATTTTCAGAAAATCTCGGCGTGTCGCGCGCACAACCCCGCAAAGAAGGGATCCATGCACTTCAGATCTGTGCAGAGTTCGCATCATGTCGGCCGGTGCGAACAGGCGGGCTCGGTGGCCCCATAAAAAGAGAGGCCGAACCGAGGCTCCATTGTCCTCAGTTCGGCCTATGTCAGCTGGACCTAGTGCAGTGCCCAGACCACTACAAAAGCGTTAAGCATCGGAGCTAAAACGCACGCCGGCATCAGGAATGGAAACGCCGGGGAAAACACGCATGCCGTCGAGAAGCTCGCAGCGTGCGCCGATGTGGGCGCCTTCACCAATGACGCAGTTCTCAATGACCGCGTTGGCACCAATGTGGGCGCCGGAGGCAATGATCGAGTTGTGGATGATGGCGCCTGGTTCAATGCGCACGCCGTCGAAGACAACGGTGCCCTCTAGGCGGGAACCCGCGCCCACCTCGGAGCCACGGCCCACGGCGGTACCGGACAGCAACAGCACACCACCGGCGATACCGGCGGAGGGATCCACCAGGGACTCGCCGGTCTTACCCTCAATCAGCGGGGACGGCGCGATGCCGCGCACCAGGTCAGAGGAACCACGGGTGAAGTCATCCGGGCGACCCATGTCGCGCCAGTAGGAGTTGTCTACGTGACCGACAACCAAGCGGCCTTCAGCCAAGAGCCCTGGGAAGGTTTCGCGTTCCACGGAAACAACGCGGTTGGCCGGAATGGACTCGATGACGGAACGCTTGAATACATAGCAACCGGCGTTGATCTGGTTGGTTGGCGGATCCTCGGTCTTTTCTAGGAACGCGGTGACTCGGCCGTTAGAGTCGGTCGGCACGCAACCAAACGCACGCGGGTCAGCCACGTTGAGCAGATGCATGGTGACATCGGCGTCCTTGTCATGGTGCGTGGTGAGGATCCCTTCCAGATCCATGCCGGAGAGCACGTCGCCATTGAAGACCATGACCGTGTCATTGCGCAGCTTGTCGTAGACGTTGCGGATGCCGCCGCCGGTGCCGAGCGCGGTCTCTTCCACCACGTACTCGATCTCCAAGCCCAGATCGGAGCCATCACCGAAGTACTCCTCAAAGACCTCGGCCTTATAGGAGGTAGACATGACGACGTGCTCAATGCCGGCGGCCTTGATGCGGGCGAGCAGGTGCTGCAGGAACGGGTAGTTTGCTGTCGGCAGCATCGGCTTCGGCGTACCGATGGTTAGTGGGCGCAGGCGGGTGCCGCGGCCGCCGACGAGAATCACTGCATCCGTGCTGGCACCGTGGGTGGTGGCTGCTTCAGTCATAGTCTTCCTTATGTATGCGGACAGTTTTATTCTGTGATTTTCTGAGGGACAGTGTAGAGCGTATGGCGCGCAATCCAGGTCAACGGCACGCGCACCGAGCCTTAAGAACGTGCCGAGGCCGAGGCAATAAGCCCGCGGACTCGCAGCCCCAGCCACAACGCGCCGCGCAGTGGGGCCTGCCACCATGCGGGGTGGCGGTCGGCCTGAAAGCGATAGGCGGAGTTGTGGTGGGCGCGCAGCATCGCGCCGGCGTGCGCTTGGGTGGAATGCCCCTTAGCGTGGCTGATGACGGCCTCCGGGCAGAAGATGTTCTGGTAGCCGGCGCGCGTGAAGCGATCTCCTAGATCCACGTCTTCGAGGTACATGAAATAACGCTCATCAAACCCGCCGATGGTTTCGAAGGCCTCCCAGCGCACAAGAAGGCAGGAACCGGATAACCATCCGGCCGGGCGCTGGGCAGTCATATCGGCTTCATCGCGGTAGGCGCGCGACCATGGATTGGAGGGCCAGATCGAAGAAAAGAGTGCGTGCCCAATGCCGGTAGCCACGGTGGGCACGGCGCGGGCCGAGGGATAATTGCTGCCATCCGGTTCCACGATGCGCGGGCCCACGGCCGCAGCATCCGGCCACTGGCGAGCGCACTCGATGAGCCGGTCAATAGATCCCGGAGTAAAGGTGACATCGGGATTCGAGATAAGGAAAAATTCCTCATCCACGCCACCGCGCTCGCGGGCGAAGCGGGCACCCGCATTCATGCCAGCGCCGTAGCCGATATTTCCGCCGGTATCGAGAAAGTCCACCTCAGCGCGCTCGCGGGCAGCGGCCTCTGGCACGCCGTCGGTGGAGCCATTATCCGCAAGCACGACCTTGGTGCCGCGAGCGCAGGCGCCCGGCAGGGAGTCCAAAAAACTACCGAGGTATTCACCGGGACTATAGGTCACGGTGATCACGGCCAGCGGGGATTGATTTGGTGTAGTCACAATGGCCCCGAGCTTAGTCACTGGCGCTCCTCGCACGGGGCAGGGACACTACCCGAACACGCGAAATCGGACACGGATCACTAATTTTTGCCCGTTCTGCCCTAAACTGTCTCCAGATCCCCACCAATCTAGAAAGCCTCCACTTGTGACTTCTGAGAACACTCGCCGGGCGCGCACCATCCAGCCGGCGCCCTCTGCCGCTAGTGCGGTAAAGCAAAAAGGTTCCACGGCCATCAAGGCGATCGTGGCACTCCTGTCTGCCTTGATCCTGGTGGTATCTGGCGTGGGTTATGCCACCGTGGGCCGGCTGGATAATGGCATGTCTTCGGCCACGGACTTGTCCCTGGACGGCCAGGGCTTGTCGGGTAACTCGCTCGATGGCGCAGTGGATATCTTGCTGGTGGGCAAGGATTCGCGTACCGACGCCAAAGGCGATCCCCTCTCTGAGAAGGAATTGGCGGACCTGCACGCCGGCGTGGCCGATGGTGAGGAAAATACCGACACCATGATGCTCATCCGCGTTCCGGAGGACGGTTCCCGCGCTACCGCCGTATCCATTCCGCGCGATACCTATGTCAAGGATCCGGACTACGGCAATATGAAGATGAATGCTGTCTTCGCCTCCCATAAGAACGCCAAAGTGGAAGAGCTCGAGCAGGAAAATGCCGAGGCGGAGGCTAAGGGTAAAAAGAAGCCGCACTCGGATAAGGACATCGAAAAGCAGGGCGTCGAAGCCGGCCGCGAAGGATTGCTGGCCATGGTGCGCACCTTGACTGGTGTTTCCATCGATCATTACGCGGAGGTGGGCCTGTTGGGCTTTACCCTGCTTACCGACGCCGTCGATGGCGTGGATGTCTGCCTCAACGATGATGTTGATGATGACATGTCTGGTGCTAAGTTCAGCAAGGGCAAGCAGACCCTCGACGGCGCCAAGGCCCTGGCTTTCGTGCGCCAGCGCTATAACCTCCCGCGCGGCGACCTCGACCGTATCGTGCGCCAGCAGGCCTTCATGGCTTCCCTAGTCAATAAGATCCTGGACAATGACACCCTGGCCAATCCTTCCAAGCTGTCCAAGATTGCCAAGGCGGTAGAGCGCTCCGTGGTCATTGATGATGGCTGGGACATCATGGGCTTTGTCACCCAGCTGGCCGGCCTTGCCGGCGGCAATGTCACCTTCACCACTATCCCGGTAACCTCCATCGACGGCCAGGGCGATTATGGCGAATCCATCGTCACCATCGATGCCGCCGAGGTCCACCGCTTCATGGAAGACCTGGCCAAGACCCACGATGAAGCCACCGATGAGTCCAAGGCTGAAGATAAGGACAAGCAAGAAAAGGCGGAGAAGGATAAGGACGTCGATCCGAATATCAATATTCACGTCCTCAACGCCGGCAATATTGATGGCTTGGCATCAGGCATCGGCTCTTGGCTGGAAGGCAAGGGCTACACGGTGGAGCGCTCCGCGAATGCGCAGCCGGGCATCTACAGCGAGTCACAGGTCGTCGCCGCCGATCCGACAAGCGAGGATGCTAAGGCCTTGGCCAAGAAGCTGGGTGGGTTGCCGGTGGCAGAGAATCCGCAACTCGACGATGACACCCTCATCGTGGTTGCTACCGATGATTACCAGGGACCTTCCGATAAGGAAGCTAGCGACCAGGAGCCGGAGGCGGATAAGTCCAGCCAGCCGGTAGGCACCCCGGGCGATGACTTCGGTACCGCTAAGGTCTCCCCGGAGATTGACGCTGGTGGCGACGGCCCGCGCTGCGTGAACTAGCACTTCTCCCCTACGATGGGCGGGTATGGAACTACTCGCCCATCTTTTGCGTGCCGACGCTGCCTCCCCGCGGCTTACCGTATACAACGAGGCGACCGGCGCGCGCATGGATTTTTCCGCGCAAACGCTCGACAATTGGGTGGCCAAGATTGCCAATATGTTGGAAGAAGAGCTCGACCTAGAGGCGGATTCCACCATCGCTATCGATCTTCCTTCCTCGTGGCAGGCGGCCGTTGTAGCCTTGGGTGCCCTTGCGTCTGGCCCTTCCTATACCTTTGGCGAATCTGCCCCGCTTGCCGACGTCGTCTTTACCTCCCCCTCCCGCTACGCGGCCGCCCACGAGCGCCAGCCCCAGGCCGACATCGTGCTCATTAGCGAGGACCCCTTTGGCCGCGGCGTCGTCGAGTCCGGCGGGGAGCTGCCCACCGGCGCCATCGATTTTGGACCCACCGTGCGCTTCTACGGCGATCAGTACTTCGGCGAAACCCAACCACTGCCCCGGCTTGTCGATGCCCCCGCTACCGCCGAGCGCCTGCTTTCTACCGGCTGGTCCGATAATGAGTCTTTCTCCCGTGCCGTGCTCGAGCCCCTAGCCGCTGGCGGTTCCGCGGTCATCGTTGCCGGCATGTGCCCGGCCGAACGCTTGGAGGAAATCGCCGCCAATGAAAAGGCCACCGCCCGCCTCTAATAGTTTCAGAATGCAGACTGGGCCCAGATACACTTAGCCCTCGTTATGTTTCTGGGAATCTCTGTAGACGCATGGTCCTCTATCTTCATCGGCGTCCTCATCCTCGCTGGCACCATTACTCAAGGCACCATCGGTTTTGGCTTAGGCACCATTGCCACGCCCATAATCGCGCTCATTCGTCCTGAGCTCGTGCCCACGCTCATTCTGCTGCTCGCGCTGTGCATTTCCAGTTATACGCTCGCGCGCACCTACCGCGAGACGTCCTGGCGCGTCGTCGGCATCTCTTCCCTCGCCCGCATTCCCGGTTCCCTAGTGGGCGCTTGGGCAATTGCCAGCCTCTCTCCTGATGGGCTGTCCATCTTTATCGGTTGTGCCGTACTTTTTGCTATGACGCTATCCAGCTTGGGATGGAGCCCTCGCCCCACCACCGTCAATACGCTCATCGCTGGCGTAGTCTCCGGCATCCTGGGCACCTCGACCTCCATCGGCGGCCCGCCCATGGCGCTGATCATGAAGCGCTTTGCCCCCAACCGCACACGCGGCACCTTAGCGGGCACCTTTGTCCTCGGAACCTTAATTTCTCTTATAATTCTGACGTTTAATGGGCAGATCAGCGGCACCCAGGTCACCACCGCGGCGGCCTATTTCCCCTTAGTCGTCATTGGGCTCATTGCCGCCAACTACCTCAACCGATTTATAGATAGGCATCTTCTCAACCGTATCGTCATCACCGTGGCCATCGCTGCGGCCCTCATGCTGATTGTCGAATCGGCCCTATTCTAACCCCGGGCCCTACCCCTCAGCGGAAAGCCCCGGCAGGTTCTAGTTGCGAAACGTGCCAACCTCTGCCATGTAAACGCCTATAACTTATGTCACGTAACATTCATGACAAAGCATTTTATAACCCTTCCCTACCCGCTTAAATGCAGCGTACGACGCATATTGTGACATGTCCACAACTTTTCGTCAGGTCCCTAAACCCCTCCCAGAGGCCACCCAAACACCCCCAGATAGGGGCCGAACCCCTCCGTGTCGATTCTCTATTGTATAGACAATCATTCATCAATATTTTTTCACGCACTATCAGCCGCTTAGCGGGAGCAAACACCAATAAACAGCTTGGCCTATATAAAAATACCCACCCACCGGCGTGGCAAATATATAGACATCTAAGAGATGAATTAATTCTGAGCCTGTTTTAGCGTTTTCTTAGCGCAACATCGAGAGTTGCTGGATTTCATTCATAAGTTCATTCATTTTCTACCTACCTAGGAGAAGTTCTATATGTCGATTCGTCGTCGCATGATCGGCCTGACCGCCGGCCTCATCGTCGCCGGCACCGCATTCGCGGCACCGCTGGCTGGCGCAGCTACCCAGACTGAGTCCTACCCGGAGACCCCGGCCCTGAACCCGGACCTGCCAATCATCCACACCACCCACGGTTCCGACCACATGAAGGCGAATATCCTGAACCCTCGCCCGGTATGTAACCCGTGGGAGGACCACCGCACCGTGGTCTACAAGGTCTCCGACCGCTTCCTGCCGGCCGGCACCATCTCCACCACCAACCAGACCAAGAAGGACATCCCGCTGCAGCAGGATCTGTCCAAGTCTCAGTCCATCTCCCTTTCTGTCAACGGTGACCGCACCGAGACCACGTCCATGAACCTGGGCGGCAAGGGCTCCAAGAAGGGCGCTGAAGGCTCCTTCGGCATCTCTCACGAGATCGCTACCAAGATTGGTGCTAGCGCTTCCTACTCCCTGTCTTGGGATGCTGGCCAGTCCATCGGACCTTACGACGTTCCGCCAAACCACACCGGTGAAGCCACCTACGGCTTCCGCGTGCTGAACATGACTGGTACCCAGCAGTACTGCAAGCCAAACGGCACCTGGTCCACCCCGACTGCCTGGAACGCAATGCAGCCGGTAAAGAACGAGGTTCGCGTCAAGCTGTACGACAAGCTGTCTGACTCCTACGCTCCCAACAAGGACGCTCAGAACACCACCGACGTCAATGACCCGAAGGTCGTTGAAGAGGACAAGAACCTCGAGGCTGACGCAGAGGTAGTCAAGGAGTCCGAGGGCAACGCCAAGGAAGCAACCGAGAAGGTCTCTGAAGCAGAGGGCAAGAACGAAGAGGCTGCTGACAAGAAGAAGCAGGAAGAGGTTGACGCCAAGGAGGACAAGAAGGACTCCAAGCACAAGCTCGACCTCGAGCCTTACCTGACCGTTTCCGGCGCTAAGCACGCTGGCTTCGCAGGCACCGTTGCCCTGCGCGCTAAGAACGTTGGCTCCGAGCGTTACTACGGCGAGTTCCCAGCTACCCAGTTCCGCGTGGACGTGAAGACCGCTAAGGGACCGAAGGGCGTTGACCGCCTCATCACCCCGCGTTCCTCCAACGGCGCTCACATCCGTGACCTGGGCTTCAACGAGAAGACCTCCACCCGCTCCTTCGAGGTAACCCTGGCTAACCCGATTAACGCTGGCGAAGAGGCACGCATCGCGAACCTGGACTTCGGCGATGGCAAGACCAAGGAAGGCCGCCTCATCAACAACATCGAGGTAACCCAGACTTCCCGCATCAAGGGTGATGACTCCAAGCACAACGACCAGAACGTTGACTCCCGCGAACACACCCTGAAGGACACCGGCAAGAAGGCTGAGGGTCTGTTCTAAGAACACCCCGCTTCTGCCCTAGGAACATAGTTTCCTAGCCAGTCTCATCCAGAAGGCCGCTGCACCACTGATGGTGCGGCGGCTTTTTTGCGTCCACTGGCCGGCCCACCCGCGAATTTGTATCCTAATTCGGTACGTCATTACAGCTCGAAGGGAGTTTTATAGAGCCTATTTCATCCATGCACCCCTCTCTCCTTCTTCTTTTAAGGTGATGAAATGACAGAATTTATTGCTGCGCGCTGGCAAGACATCCTGTTCCGCAGCTATCAGCACACCAGCTTGGTCATTCAATCCGTTGTCCTAGCACTGATAATCGCTCTCGTCATCGCGATATTTGTGGCACAGCGCCCCCGCGGTGCCGCCCTAGCTAATGCACTATCCTCCATTGGCCTCACGCTTCCCTCCCTCGCCCTCCTCGGACTCGCCATTCCGCTCTTTGGAATCGGCACAGTGCCATCCGTTGTTCTCGTGGTCTTTTACGCAGTGTTGCCAATTTTGCGCAACGCCATCGTCGGCCTACACACGGTTGATCCCGCAGTTATTGAATCTGCCCGCGGGCAAGGCATGAGCTCAGCGGCGATTCTATTTCGCATTCGCCTGCCACTGGCATGGCCCATCATCATGACGGGCATTCGGGTTGCTACCCAGATGTCTATGGGTGTGGCCGCCATCGCGGCCTACGCACTAGGCCCAGGCTTGGGCGGGTATATCTATTCGGGCCTAAGCCAGATTGGCGGCACTAACGCCCTGAACTACACGCTTGTCGGCACGCTCGGCGTCGTCGTTATCGCACTCATCGTGGATGCGATTCTTGCCGGCATCCAGAAGCTAACCACTCCGAAAGGCATTTCCGCATGACACAAGAACAGCACTCCCGCCCGGTTTCCACGAGCCAGACCAGCGGTGCCGAAATCGTCTTTGACCACGTCACCAAGTCTTACCCAGGGCAGAAGTCTCCTGCGGTAAAGGATCTGTCTTTCCGCATCCCCGCCGGAGAACTCGTGGCATTTGTGGGCCCTTCTGGATGCGGTAAGACCACGTCTCTCAAGATGATCAACCGCCTTGTCGAGCCCACTGGTGGCGAGATCCGGATTAATGGCGAAGACGTAACCAAGAAAAATCCCACCCAGCTGCGGCGAGATATCGGATACGTCATCCAAGGCGGCGGTCTCATCCCCCATATGTCCGTCGCGGACAATATTGCACTGGTACCAAAACTCAAGAAGTGGAATAACGACAAGATTTCACGGCGTACCGATGAGCTTTTGGACATGGTCGGACTGGATCCGTCGATTTATCGCGATCGCTTTCCCCGTGAACTTTCGGGTGGTCAGCAGCAGCGCGTAGGCGTAGCCCGCGGCCTCGCGGCCGATCCCCCGGTGGTGCTGATGGACGAGCCCTTCGGCGCGGTAGACCCGATTACGCGCACGCACCTGCAAGATGAGCTGGTAAATATCCAGTCGGAGCTAAAAAAGACCATCGTGTGCGTGACGCACGATATCGATGAAGCGATTAAGCTGGGCCACCGCATCCTCATCTTCGAACCCGGCGCGCAGATTAGCCAGTACGATACGCCGGAGAATATTCTTGCCGCGCCGGCGAATGACTTTGTGGAAGACTTCATTGGTTCAGGCTCTGCCCTCAAGCAGCTGAACCTGCGGCGCGCGGATGAGCTTGCATTGTGGTCGCCTCCTATCGGGCGCATTGGAGAGAAGGCGGCGGACGTCCTCGAGCGCTTGAGCGCGGCAGGAGAAAGCACCGTCGTCATCCTGGACGAGCACGATCACCCACGCGAATGGATTACCAAGCGCCAGCTCAGCCGCTTTGACGTCATTCCGGAGCCAACAATCGAGCTGTCTTCTGTGGTGGAGGCGCGCTCTACGCTTAGCGACGCCATGTCGGCTATGCTTGCCTCCTCCCACGGTGGTGCCATGGTGACCCGCCGCGGCACATTCGAGGGCGTACTCCTTTATGACACGGTCAACGACTACATTCGCCAAATAAACTCCGAGGGCCAGTCCCCTCGTAGCGAGGGAGGTACCCGTGGAGAAGCTTAAACGCCTCAGCGGAGAAAACCGCCTCCTCATTGTCGGCATTCCCATTCTGGTTGTCGCGGCGATTGCCGGATGGCTCATCTGGCACGCCACCGCGGACCTAGATGAGATTGAGGCGCGCACCTTGGAACTCAATTCGGTCGCCACTTTGACCTGGGAGCACCTCGTGCTCGTGGTCATTTCTGCGCTCTTGGTTATTGCTACCGCGATCCCTTTGGGGATTGTGCTCACGAGGCAGTCCACGCAGTTTCTTGCCCCAGTGGTCACCGGCATCGCCAATATTGGTCAAGCAGCTCCCGTGGTGGGCGTCATCGTTCTCCTAGCCATTTGGCTCGGCTTCGGTACCCCAGTCGCCATCCTCGGATTGTGGTTTTATGCCTTCTTGCCGGTGCTGGCCAATGTCATTGCGGGTTTAAGGGGCGTCGACAAGCAACTCATTGAAGCAGCCCACGGGCTAAGCATGTCGCCCATGCAGGTGCTCGCCAAGGTAGAGCTTCCGCTAGCGCTGCCGGTCATTATGACCGGTGTTCGTACTTCCCTGGTGCTCTTGGTGGGGGCGGGTGCGTTTGCCACGTTTATCGATGCCGGTGGACTCGGTGGTCTGATTACCTCTGGAATCAACCTGTATCGCACGCCGATTCTTGTCTCCGGCGCGGTCCTTATCGCCGCCTTGGCGCTGGCCGTGGAATGGGTGGGCCGAGTACTGGAAATCGCTTTTACGCCGAAGGGAATGATCAAATGAAACGCCTCATGGCAACTCTCAGCGCAGTAAGCACACTTTTTCTGGCTGGCTGCGGCCTTGGTACTGCAGGTGGCCTCATTCCGCGGGGCGAGCTGCAAGGCGACCTTGCCGGCATTGATCTGGAGGGCGAGAACATTTCCATCGGCTCGAAGAACTTCACTGAGCAGATCATTTTGGGAAAGATCGGCGCTATCTTACTGCAGTCTGCGGGCGCGAACGTCAAGGATCTCACCAATATTCCGGGATCCACCTCGGCCCGCCAGGCTCTCCAGGTGGGCGATATGGACACGATGTTTGAGTACACCGGTACCGCTTGGATTACTTATCTTGGCCATGATGATCCCGTTCCTGGCTCGCAGGAGCAATACGCGGCCGTAGAAAAGGCCGATAAGGTCAATGGTCTGTCCTGGCTGCCACCAGCCCCCATGAACAATACCTACGCCCTGGCAACGAGCGAGAAGACGCACCAAGAATACGGGGTGAAATCGTTGGCGGATATCAAGAAACTTCCGCCGGAGAAGCAGACTTTCTGCACCGATGCGGAGTTCCTCGCTCGCAATGATGGCCTCCTTCCCATGCTCAAGAGCTATGGGGTGGAAGAGCCTCCGCGCAGCCGTATTAAGGAAATGGACTCCGGTGCAGTCTATGCCGCCTTGGACAAAGGCGAGTGCACCTTCGGCTCCGTCTTTGCCACCGACGGCCGCATCAAAGCGCTAGACCTTCAGGTGCTGACGGATCCTGATCTGTTCTTCCCCAAATACAACCTGGCCCCGGTTGTCCGCACCGAGATCTTGGACGAGCACCCAGAGATTGAAGAGCTCTTCGCTCCCCTTTCGCAGTTGCTTACCGACGAAAAGATGCAGGAACTCAATGCCCGCGTCGACGTCGATGGCGAGGACTACACCACCGTGGCGCTGGATTTCTTGCAGGAAGAAAACCTGATCGCGGACTAGCTGCCAGGCTTTAGCAAGATTCCCAAAGACCATCGCGCCACCCTCGGTGCGGCGGCCTTTCACATTTATTTAACTTAGATCACAAATTTGCTTTCGTTCGACAAAACCTTCAGATAGATTGTTTATGTTAGCTCATTCACAAGTACTGAAGGATGAATTTTATGTCTCACACGACTGCGAATGCGCCTGCTTCACCGGCCAGTTCACCCACTACCGGCGGCGCAGACACCCCCAACAGCAGCCAGGTGACCACTAACAAGGCCGTCAATAGCCAGTGGACAATCACACTCTTCGGCACTGCCGTGGGCGCAGGTATCCTCTTCTTGCCGATTTCTGCCGGCAGCTTCGGCTTCATCCCGCTACTGGTAGCCACCCTGCTCATCTTCCCGATGACCTACTTAGCCCACCGCGCGTTTTCCTGGATCATTAGCTACTCGCCGCTGCATGGCGAGGACGTCCTCGCGGTACTTACCCACTTCTTTGGCCGCGGCAATGGCATCATCTTGGCTATCATCTACTGGTTCACCATCTTCCCGGTGGTGCTCATTTACGGCGTATCGATTACGAATACGGTCGATAGCTTCATCGTCAACCAGCTGGGTGGCCCGGAAATCTCCCGCTACATCCTGGCGCCGCTGTGCGTGGGCCTCATGACACTCGCGCTGGCCTTTGGCAACGCCATCATGCTGAAGATTGCCCAGTTCGTGGTCTACCCGCTCATCGTGGCGCTCGCAGTGGTATCACTCTACCTCATTCCGCAATGGGACCTCGGTTCCTTCATGGAGGCCGGCGATCACACCGCTGGCGGCGTGAGCAAGGCCATCATCCTTATCCTTCCCGTATTGGTTTTCTCCTTCTCCTTCGTTGCTGCGATCTCCCAGTTCTCGCTGGGCATGGAAAAGGAATACGGCGCGGACCACCACGCACAGTCCGATAAGGTTATCCGCAACTCCGCCATCTTGCTGACTATCTTCACCATGTTCTTTGTCTGGTCCTGCGCCCTGGCCATGGGCGCGGACGGCATGCAGGAAGCTAATGACAAGAACCTGCCGGTACTTTCCTACTTCGCCAACGAAACCGGCACCCCATTTATGGCCTACATGGCGCCCATCGTGGTTATTTGCGCAGTGGCTTCGTCCTATTTCGGCCACGCCCTTGGCACCATCGAGGGTACCCAGTACCTCTTCAACCTGGCCGCCCCGAAAGCCACAAAGAAGATGTCTGCGCGCACGCTTGACCTGTGGACCTACCTCTTCATCTTCATCACCACGTCTCTAGTAGGAATTTTCAACCCCTCGATCCTGGACATGATTTCTGTCGTAGGCGGCGTCTTCTTCGCCTTCATGACCTACCTGCTGCCTATTTGGGTCATCTACCGTGTGGAGGCACTAGCCCGCTTCCGCGGTAAAAAGACCAACTTCTTCGTGGCGATCATGGGACTTATTGTGCTCTTCGCCACCATCTGGGGAATGTTCCAATAATCCCACAAAAACATGGTTCGACAAGGCCTTTTCCTCTCTGGCAGGGTGGGAGACATCATGTCAGAACAGGAAAAGGATCCCGACCTGAAAATCAAGCTCGGGCAGAATAACGAAATCAAACTTAAAAACAAATACGAGACGTTTTCCATCGCCAATGACATCGCTATCTCCGTGGTTTTTATCCTCGGCTCGGTGCTAACACTTGCCGGCTTGTCGATGGTCGCTACCGTCTTCTACCTTCTGGGCAGCCTCGGCATGGCAGCCCGCCCGGCTATCCGCTTAAAGCGCCGCACACACCTGCAACGCATTGGCGCAGATGCAAACACTGCCGAAAGTTATGACTATTAAGCCGCAGATGGGCTAGCAGTAAACTTTCAGCAACTAGCAGGGACTTATCAGGCACAATCCATTGTGGTAGCAGCCCCATGCCCCATACTTAAATCATGCGTTTGAGAGAGCGCATACGAGAGAGATAGAGAGAACCCCTCAGTTTCCAGAGGGCGGCTTAAGCCGATACATGGAAACACCTTGTAGAGAGAGACGCCTGCGGCCCTCGGTTCCTTTTGGTTCCGAGGGCCGCAGGCGTTTTACCTTGTGCCGAAGCGCTACTGGTGCAGCTTATTGTGTTTCGAAGCGAATAGCACCGCAGTTCCGGTCACCAGCGCCGCAGCCACCAAATAGAAGGCAGGAGCAAGCTGCAGGCCTGTGACATCAATAAGCCAGGTGGCAATCATGGGAGCGGTACCGCCAAAGACAGCATTGGCCGTATTAAACGTCAGTGCGAAGCCGGACAGGCGCACGTGCGTGGGGAATTGTTCGGAAAGGAAGGAGGGCAGGACGCCGTCGTTAAGCGCCAGCACGCCGCCCAAGCACACCTGGATGATAATGACAAGCAGGAGCCCGGCGCCATCGAGAAGCATAAAGGCCGGAATGATGGACACACCCATGAACGCAGCCGCGCACAGCATCGTCGTGCGGCGACCAAGACGATCCGAAAGCATGCCGGTAAGCAAGGCAAAGCCCACATAGAATGCGGACGCCACCGAGGACGCGATAAACGCCGGCGTCGCGGCCATGCCCAACTCCTCCGACAGGTAAGTGGGCAGGTAGGTCAAAATGACGTAGAAGCCAATGGCGTTGAGCACCGCGCCCGCAAAGGCAATCGCCAGGGCCTTGGGATACTTGAGGACCTCACGCAACGGGGACTCCTCTGGCTCATCTTGGTCCTCAAAGTGGGAGGACTCTTCCGTGTTGCGGCGAATCCACAGGCCATACAGCCCCAAAGGCAGCGCAATGAGGAATGGTACGCGCCAACCCCAGGAATCCAGGGCGGCATCATCGAGGACTCCAGTCAACAGTGCCGCAATGAGCGAGCCTAAGAGCAAGCCCGAGGCCGTCGCAGACGGCACCACCGCCGAATAGATGCCACGCTTACCGGCCGGGGCAATCTCAGCCAGGTGCGTGGCGGCGCCCGCATACTCACCGGCCGCGGAAAAGCCCTGCACCATGCGGCACAGCAAAAGCAAGATGGAGGCGGCAAAGCCAATGGTGCCATACCCCGGCAGGAAACCGATGCACGCGGTAGCCACCGACATCATCACAATAGACACCGTCAGCGTGTGGATGCGCCCGTATTTATCACCGAAGTGACCCCATACAATGCCTCCCAACGGCCGCACCAGGAACGACAGCGCGAAGAGCGCAAACGTCATAATCAGCGCGCGGCGGCCTTCCATCTCCGGAAAGAACACGCGGGAGATAATCGCCGACATATAGATATAGGCCGCATAATCGAACCACTCAATAAACGTGCCGATAAACGCCGCCTTAATGGCCGAGCGATCTTGGCGTTTAGTTTCTTCTGTATCTTCCACCTGCGCCTGCTCGGCGTTCTTGGCTGGGGGTTGGGCTGTGAGAGGAGACATGCTCCTCACCTCGATTCTGTAGCTATACAAGCATGTGAAACGGCGCAGCCAGACTATGCGCATATCTTCCAGCCTACAGAAACGAACTATGTCCTACGTCACTTTCATTTGCCAATGTTGCACAGCTTCACCCCTGCCCCGCTTTCCGACGCCCTCCCCACCCCATTCCCAGCCACTAACAGCAACCCAACAGCTAGACCTCATGGGCGCTACGGCCCAGTGCCCCATACTGATTTCGCGCGTTTGAGAGAGCGCATATGAGAGACAGAGAGGACCCTTGGTAGTTTCCACAGGACAACAGGCCTCTCTAACAAGAATCTAAGCATCACGCGGAAGAAGGCCTTTGCGGAAGCTTTTTATCAAAATCAATGAGACGGCCCAGCGCCCAATCCTTATCAGTAAGCAGGCGAGAAAAGACCAAACCGGCACCAATAGATCCAACTACCATCATTCCAGTTGCTACATTGGCCAATGCTTGATCCATCTGACCATCGTTCAAATAAAACACTGCCCGGAACATCGTCACCCCTGGGATCATAATCACCGCGGCCGGAACGGTGGTTGTAATACGAGGAAGACGCGCCCTTTTAGAAGCTACTGCCCCCAGCAACCCGATAAGCAATCCCCCCACAAAGGCTGCAAAGAAAATGGTTGTTCCCGCGTGAATTAGAATCAAACGAAGCTCATTTGCCACGGTTCCAACACACGCCGCTACTAAGACCATGCGGCGCGAAGAGTTAAAAAGAAAAGCAAACCCAGCAATGCCCAGAAAACTTGCCAACGGCGCCAACAGAAACCATTGCATATCCTGTGCAGGCGCAGGTGGGTCAGGGCTAAGTTTAGTCAGCCAGCTAACCATTGAGACCGTGAAGGCGGCCGTAAATATAACGGTGAAGGCATACCCCAACCTGACAATACCCGCATCAAGATCAAAGCGGGCAATGTCGATCAAAGCAGAGAAGAGCGGAAACCCGGGAATCAGGAATAAAACGGCCGCCACAAAACCCGAGGACAGTTCACTGGGTTCCACCAAGCCTATGGCCCCGAAAAATTCCGTCAACAAGAAGAAAACTATGCTTGCCGTCGCTCCACCAGCAATCACTCCTCCAATTTGATGAACGTGACGGTGGAGAACTGTATAACGAACAAACTGGCCCGCAAACGCCGCCAAAGCAACCAACCCCACTGCTTCCAGCGGGAAAAAATTAAGATACGCAAACGCCGCACATGCGATCGCGGCAGCGAAAGAAAGGATTAGACCGCCCCAGCGCTTTTTGACATTATGCTCAATAGTATCCAGCATCGCCGCTAACTCCTGAGCAGTGATCCCTGCGTAGAGGCGGTTGTGGGTTAAATCTTCCAAGGCTTCGATCCGAGAGGCATCAACTGCAGGCGAATGTTGCCGAGCAATGACCGTCCGGAAGTATTCGCCGCGGTGAAACGTACAGGTAATCTGCGTCAGACCCACTGTGGCATCTAGATGGTCAAAGCCCAAAGCTCGCGCACTCCGTTTCATCCCTCTAAGTACGCGATAACCAGAGGTGCCGGCACCCATTAGGAGCATTCCCACCCGCAATACAACGTCCGCCTCGACACCCATTTGCCGATGCATCTCTGGATCAAATTGTTGTGCCATATCTCCTCCTCTGACATTGCTCTCGGCGCACAATTAAAGACTCGCCCACCCCAACCCGATAGCACGCTTGTAGCATTCCTAGAATCTTACGCAAAAGAAGCCTCTTGTGAATCATGTTCAGCAATCCAAAGGCCTCCACCTTTTATACCCGTAACCTGGTTGAGCTATTTTTACCCTCCCCAAATGGTTGCCACTATATTCACAGACAAATTTCAGACCTATGGCAGCCTAGCGCGTTACCTTGAATTTACGTGTTCGAGAGAACGCAAGAGAGATAGAGAGAACCAGTTCCAGCGCCCTGTGGCCCCAAGCGAGGCTCGGGCGCTGGAGCTGTTTTAGGGGTCTGCAGGTTGGGGCGTGAAGGAAGAAGTGGGCGTCGGAAAGCGATGCAGGGCCCAGATTCGCGGTTATGGATCCTGCGGACTACTCCCCCACCCCGCCGCCGCATACAGCGCGCATGCCAAAAGGAATGGCCACACACCCCATTGGAGCTGTGCGGCCGAATGTTGCATGTCGGTTAGTTGTTTCCTAGGTAGCTCAACGCAGCAGCGGTAAGGGCTTCGGTGCCGGTGCGCAGAGTGGGCTGGAGCAGCGGGGCGAAGTGCGGGCTGTGGTTAGGGACATCCTTTTCTTCTTCTCGGCCTGAAAATACCCAGAAGCAGTAGGGAACGCCGAAGGCGCGGGCAATGGTGGAAAAATCCTCCGAGGCGGTGAAGGGCTCAGCGTCGAGAACACGGTCGGGGCCAAAGTAGGCAGTAAAGGCTTCCTGAAGGCGCTCCGTGGTGTCCTTATCGTTGCTGGTAAGCGGGTAGGAATCGTGGTAGCTGAACTCGGCGGGCTGCGGGCTGCCAGCGGCCTGGCACTCGGCAGTGACGATGCGCTCGATGGCGCCAGTGATTTTATCGCGCACCTGCTCGCTATAGGCGCGCACATTGATCTTCAGGTTGGCCTCGAAGGGGATGATATTTGCTTTCGAGCCAGCATTGATGGCACGCACGGTCAGCACGCCGAATTCGGAGGGGTTGAGTTCGCGGGAGATGACCGCCTGTAAACGCATGACAATGGAGCTGGCCAGTACCACGGGATCGACGCTGAGGTGCGGCATGGAGCCGTGCGAACCCTGACCATAAACCTTGACGTCCATGCTGACCGCGGTGGACATTAATGGGCCGGAGGCCAGCGCCACCGTACCGGCGGGAAAGTTGCTGGCAAAGACGTGTTGGCCAAGTACTACGTCCGGCGTGGCGACCTTGTCCACAAGTCCGTCATCCACCATGGACTGGGCACCGGCGGCGATCGCCTCGCCCGGTTGGAAAATTAGCTGTAGGGTGCCGGACCACTGGTCGGTGACCTGCGCCATGAGCGCGCCCATGCCCAGCAGGCTGGCCACGTGGGAGTCATGGCCGCAGGCGTGCATGACGGGGACCGCGTTTCCTTCCTGGTCAACGGCGGTATCGATGGAGGCATAATCCAGGCCGGTGTCCTCCTTAACCGGTAGGCCGTCGAAGTCCGCGCGCAGCATGACGGTTGGCCCGGCACCGTTTTCTAAGACACCGACTACGCCGCCGCCTACTTCGATGTGGCGAAAGCCAAGCTCGGCAAGTTTGTCCTTGATAATGCCCAGCGTGCGCTCTTCCTGCATGGATAGCTCCGGGTGCTGGTGCAGATCCTTATAGAGCGGCTCCTGCCAGGCTTTGACGGAGTCATAGTTGCTGCAAACGGCACGGACAGACATTGCTTCCTCCTGGTGGGCACGTGGTGGATTGTGGGGGCCAGTGTAGTGGGGCGGGAGGAAGGTGGGCGTCGGCAAGCGGGGCATCTTTGTAACGGCAGACATAGTTGGGCAGTGGAGCGACCAGCATCATAGGTAGTTGCGCTGCGGCTTTATAGAATCTTTGATGACGTGTCCACCTTTAACTCATCGGCTTCTTATTATTCATCAGATGTTTGTTTTCTGTGTAGCTGGGTGTCACCTGCCCGCCCTAGATTGACCGAGTGACTTTTCAGGAAGACTCTCTCGGTGCCGGTGGCGCCGGCACTACAACCGCATCTCCCGCACGCGCGGAAAACTCCGGTGATTCCGCGGCGCTTGTCCGCAAAGCCAAGCGCAACCGCCACAAGGAATGGTTACTGGCCGCGGCGCTCTTAGCGCCGAACCTTATCTTGCTGGCCGTCTTTACCTACCGGCCGCTGCTGGACAATATCCGCCTCTCCTTTTTCAATTGGAATATCTCTAGCCCCACCTCCACCTTCGTGGGCTTGGATAACTATGTGGAGTGGTTTAGCCGCGATGACACGAAGACCATCGTGCTCAACACCCTGGTCTTTACCTTCTTCGCAGTGATTGGCTCCATGGTCATCGGCCTAGCGCTGGCCTTGCTGCTGAACCAAAACATTAAGGGCCGCAACTTTGCGCGCTCGGTGGTCTTTGCCCCCTATGCCATCTCCGGCGCGGCCATTGGCATTGCCTTCCAATTCGTCTTCGACCCCAACTTTGGCCTCATCCAGGAAATACTGGGCTGGTTCGGTGTGGACTCCCCCAACTTCTACGCAGTACCGGGCTGGGCCATGTTCATGGTGACCTTTACCTTTGTGTGGAAGAACCTGGGCTATACCTTTGTCATCTATTTGGCAGCACTACAGGGCTTGGATAAGGAATTAGATGAAGCTGCCGCTATCGACGGCACCGGACGCTGGCGCAAGTTCTGGCGCGTGACCATGCCGCAGCTGCGCAATACCACCTTCTTCCTATCCATTACGGTGCTGCTCAACTCCGTGCAGGTCTTCGACATCATCAACGTCATGACCCGTGGCGGCCCGCAGGGCAATGGCACGCAGACGCTGGTCTTCCAGATCTACAACGAGACCTTCGTCAACTTCCGCGCCGGCTACGGTGCGACTGCCGCCACGATCTTGTTCCTCATCCTGCTCATCATCACCCTGATCCAGGTCCGCATCATGGATAAGCGAGGTTAACCCAACATGGCTACTTCTACCCTTCACATGGTCACGGATGAATCCCCCACCGCCCGCCGCGCCAAACTCATCGGCGGCTACCTGGGCATCCTGGCGGTCTTGCTGCTCATTGGCCTGCCGCTGTTTTGGATCCTCATGACCTCGTTTAAGGCCAAGGGCGATATTTATACCAACCCGGTCAATTGGCTTCCGCCGGTATGGGAGACTGAGAATTACTCCGATGCCACCACCCGCGTGCCTTTCTGGACCTACCTGCGCAACTCGGTGCTTATTACCGCAGTGCTGTCCATCATCAAGATCGTGTTGGGAGTCATCTCCGCCTATGCGCTGGCCATTCTGCGCTTCCCGGGCCGCCACCTGGTATTCCTGCTGGTCATTTCCTCGCTCATGGTGCCCAGCGAAATCACCGTCATTTCCAACTACGCCCTGGTCAATTCCTTGGGCTGGCGCAATACCTTCGTGGGCATCATCGTGCCGCTGGCCGGCGTGGCCTTCGGTACCTTCTTGATGCGCAACCACTTTTTGTCCCTGCCCTATGAGCTGGTGGAAGCCGCCCGCATGGACGGCGCCGGCCCTATCCGCCTGCTCACCAAGGTGTTACTACCGGTCTCATGGCCCACGCTGACCGCATTTTCCGTCATCACCATGGTCAATGAATGGAATACCTACCTGTGGCCCTTCCTCATGGCGGATACGGAGGACGTTGCCCCGCTGCAGGTGGGTTTGACCATGCTGCAAAACAACGATGGCGTGACCAATTGGGGGCCGGTAATGGCCGCCACCATTCTCACCATCATTCCTATGGTCATCATCTTCCTAGCCTTGCAAAAGTACATGATTCAAGGCCTCACCACTGGCGCCGTGAAGGGTTAGAAGGCTTCTTCCCCACCCACGCTCGCCGTTTCCTCTTGCTTTACTTTCCACCCCTTAACCACCCTTTTAAGGAGAACTACATGCTACGCCGCAAATTCCTCGCCCTAGCTTCCACAGCCGCTTCTGCCACCGCACTCGCAGCTTGTGCCGGCACCTCGTCCACCAATCCACAAGGCGGCAACGACAAGGGCGGCGACGGTGAAGTCACCGAGCTGACCTGGTGGTCCAACCACCCGGGCACGTCCAAGGACATTGAGAAGGAGATCATCTCCCGCTTTGAAAAGGAGAACCCGGACATCAAGGTCAACCTCGTTGATGCCGGCAAGAACTACGAAGAAGCAGCACAGAAGTTCAACGCTGCGCTCACCGGCCAGGACCTGCCGGACATCGTGGTGCTGTCTGACGTCTGGTGGTACAACTTTGCCATCAATGGCCAGATCGCCAACGTGGATGACCTTGCTAAGGAAGCGGGCATCGACCTGTCTACCTACGTGCAGCCCCTTTATGAGGACTACAACTACGACGGCGGCCACTTTGCGCTTCCTTTCGCTCGTTCCACGCCGTTGTTCTACTACAACAAGGACGCGTGGAAGAAGGCCGGTCTGCCAGACCGCGGCCCGAAGTCCTGGGATGAGATGGATGAGTGGTCCAAGAAGCTGGCTGAGGCTGATTCCAAGATGAAGCCTTTTGGCTGGGGCGATGCCGTGGACTACCTGGGCTGGATCTTCCAGGGCCCGCTGTGGTCCAAGGGCGGCGCTTACTCCGATGAGTGGGATCTGAAGTTCACCGATGACAAGACCATCAAGGCCGTCGAATGGCTCAAGGACATCACCGATGAGAAGAACGGTTACTCCTACGTGGGCAATGACATGGCCATGGAGTTCGGCACCGGCCGCGCCGCCGCCACCGTCCTGTCCACCGGTGACCTGGCGGGTCTGACCGATACCGCCAAGTTCGAGCTCGGCACCGCCTTCTTGCCTAACCCGACTGGCGAAGGCGCCTGCCCCACCGGTGGTGCCGGCCTGGCTATCCCAGCTGGCATCAGCAAGAACCGCCAGCTGGCTGCTATCAAGCTCATTGACTTCATCACCAATGAGGAAAACACCTGCTACTGGTCCCAGAACGTGGGCTACATGCCGGTGCGCTCCACCGCGGTGGACAACGAGGACCAAAAGAAGTTCATGAAGGACAACCCGAACTTCGAAACCGCTATCAAACAGCTGCCAGAGACCCGACCGCAGGACAATGCCCGCGTCTTCCTGCCCGGCGCGGACCAGGAAATCGGCGGCGCCTTTGAAAAGATCGTCACCAACCGCGATGACGTCACCAAGGTGCTGACCGATCTACAAAAGACCCTGCAGTCTATCTATGACAACCAGGTCAAGACCGTCATCAATAAGTAGGCTCTCGCAGCCACCCCTTCCCCACTAGATTCTGAAAGGTAACCATGGCTACTGTCACCTTCGATGGCGCAAGCCGCATCTACTCTAAGGACGCGGAACGCCCCGCCGTTGACCGCCTCAACCTGGATATTGCCGATGGCGAATTCTTGGTCCTCGTTGGCCCATCCGGCTGCGGCAAGTCCACCAGCCTGCGCATGCTGGCAGGTCTCGAGCCCACCGACCGCGGCTCCATCCGCATCGGTGGTAAGGACGTCACCGGGGTCAGCCCATCGGACCGCGACGTGGCCATGGTCTTTCAGAACTATGCCCTCTACCCCAATATGTCCGTGGCGCAGAATATGTCCTTCGCGCTGGAAAACCGCAAGGTCCCGAAGAACGAGATTAAATCCCGCGTGCACGAGGCCGCGAAGATCCTGCAGATGGAAGACCTTCTTGACCGCAAGCCGGCTAACCTTTCCGGTGGCCAGCGCCAGCGCGTGGCCATGGGCCGCGCCATCGTCCGCGAACCGGCCGTATTCTGCATGGACGAGCCGCTGTCCAACCTGGATGCCAAGCTGCGCGTTTCCACCCGCGCGCAGATCTCCAACCTGCAGCGCCGCCTTGGTACCACCACCGTATATGTCACCCACGATCAAACTGAGGCAATGACCATGGGTGACCGCGTCGCCGTTCTCAACGCCGGCGTCCTACAGCAGGTGGATACCACCCGTACCATTTATGACCGCCCACAGAACGTTTTTGTCGCCGGATTCATTGGCTCCCCGGCGATGAATATCTACGACCTCACCCATAACTCCTCTGAGCTCACCATCGGCTCTACCCGCATCAATCTGGCCAACTACAACTTTGAGGGCGTGGAGACCGTCACGGTGGGCATCCGCCCGGAAGACTGGCAGCTAAGCGATACCGGCAATGGCGGGGCAAAGTTCACCGTCGCGCACGTCGAGGAGCTGGGCAACCAGACCTATGTCTATGGCGAGCTTGACGACGCCGCCGGCAACAGCTCCGCCGACGGCGTGCTCAAGTCCTCGACCCGGATGGGTGGCCAGACCGGCATTTTGGTCGATGCCCGCGGCCGCTATGCGGTGGGCGATACTTTCTACGTTTCCCCCGATCCGGACCGAGTGCATCTATTTAGCACCACTACTGGCGAACGCCTGAACTAGAAGCAGAAAATAGGCAGTTGACACCTTAGATTCTTATTTTTCCCTTTGCAGACAATAAGAAACTGATATATGCTCGCACGCATAAGAAACCCGCACAATGCCATTTACCACGGTTATTGCTGGGAATATCGCACTCAGCGAACCTTAAAATCAACCGAAAGGTAACTCACTGCCTATGTATTCTTTCAAGAAGCTTTCTGCCGTCACTCTGGCTGCAACCGCAATCCTCGGTACCGTCGCCGCACCGGCCGCCAGCGCCAAGAGCGACCCAGTTCGCTCCCTCATCTCCCCGGGCACCTGCAAGACCATCACCAAGCTGGCCAACGATGGCAAGCCGGTTCCGGATCCTTCCATCCTCCACGATGAAGACTCCGTAAAGCCGTACTTCAAAGATGGCGTTTTGGAGTACAAGGTGGTCGAAAACTTCCCGTACCGCAAGCAGCTGGATGCCGCGGTTGCCGAGTGGAACAAGGCCCTCAAGGGCAAGGCTTCCCTGAAGGAAGTTAAACCTTCTGAAGCTAATGATGACACCATCGCCATCATCTTCAAGCCCGACCCAAATGGCTACGTCCAAGGCGCCGCCTACCCAGATCACAAGATGGTCTTTATCAAGATTCCTAATGCCCAGTACCCAGAGGCAGTCCAGGGCACCATCGCCCACGAGCTGGGCCATATGATGGGCGCGGGCCACTCCTGCGCCGGCGCGCTCATGGCCGGCGCTAACCAGAATCCCATCTCCTACCACGTGACCCCGCTGGATGCGGCGGCTATCATCCAGGGTCAGTTCGACTAAATCGCCTGACGCCTGCTTTCCCCTAGGCCCAGTACGGCGCCTAGGGGATTTTTCTGTCTTCACCCGGCTGGCGGATTCTAGTGGTCGTGGAAACACTTCTTATGTTTCGGTTGAGTTTATCAGTGCGGCCATTTTCTCGGCTGGTGTTTGAAAGCCCAGGGTTTTGCGGGGGCGGCGGTTGAGTTGCATGGCGACGAATTCTAGGTCCGCTGCACTATGGACGCTTAGGTCTGTTCCTTTAGGGAAGTACTGCCTTAGTAGTCCATTGGTGTTTTCATTGGTGCCTCGCTGCCACGGCGAACCAGGATCGCAGAAGAACACGGGACACTTTGTAGCTACAGAAAAGGCCTTATGGCAGGCCATTTCACTTCCCTGATCCCAGGTAAGTGATCCTTTGAGATGATCTGGCAAGGTAGCAATCGCTTTAGTAAGTGCTTTATTTACTTCGGTAGCACTATGCCCATTAGGTAAATGCAGCAAGATGACATAGCGCGTGGTTCGCTCTAGAGGGTGTCAGGAAGTTTGTGTGTGAGGCTCTGATCTAGAAGGAGTTTCACCGATAATGACTACGGTGTCACCGAAGAAGAACCATGACCCGGCGAGGGTCAACGAGATCAGCGAGAAGCTGATGGAAAATTCTGAAATCGCCAGCTTGATTAGCGAGTTGTCGAGCTCCGCTGATGATGCAAGCGAGCTGGTCAAAGGCCTGCTACAGGCATCGATCAACGCTGGCCTTAAGGCGGAGATGGATGCGCACTTGGGCTACGGCCATTGCGACCGCAAAGCGAAATCCCAGGTCGAAACCGCACAGGAGAATAATCACCGTAACGGGTCGTACACCAAGACCGTCAATTCTGGCTACGGCGCAGTTGAGGTGACCGTGCCTAGGGATCGTGCTGGCACGTTTACTCCCCGGATGGTGCCCAAGGGTGCACGCAGGCTCACAGAGCTCGACGACATGATTATCTCGCTCTACGCCGGTGGGATGACCGTGCGCGATATTCAGCACCATCTCGCAACCACGCTTGGGGTGGATATGAGTCCGGATACGATCAGCACCATTACCGATGCGGTCTTGGACGAGGTCATGATCTGGCAAAACCGCCAGCTCGACGAGTTTTACCCGGTGATCTTCCTCGACGCGCTGCGCGTCAAGATCCGTGACGGCCACCGCGTGGTCAACAAGGCTTGCTACATGGCGGTTGGTGTCGATATGGACGGCATCAAGCACATCCTGGGATTGTGGATCGCCGACAATGAAGGCGCCGCATTCTGGGCATCGGTGTGTGCGGATCTGGCCAACCGCGGTGTCCAAGACGTGTTCATCGTGTGCTGCGACGGGCTCAAAGGCCTGCCGGAAGCCGTGGAGGCAACCTGGCCGAATTCCATGGTGCAGACCTGTATCGTGCACCTGATTCGGGCGGCCAACAGGTGGGTGTCGTATCAGGACCGCAAAGGTGTCTCCCGGGCGCTGCGTGAGGTCTACACGGCCGCAAACGAGGACACCGCACGTGCCGCCTTGGATGCGTTCGAAGCCAGTGAACTGGGCCGGAAATACCCGCAGTCGGTCAAAGTCTGGCGCGACGCTTGGGAGCGGTTCGTGCCGTTTCTACAGTTTCCGCCGGCGGCACGCCGGGTGCTCTACACCACCAATTCGATCGAGTCGCTGAATGCTGAACTGCGTAAAGCTACCCGTAACCGGGGCCAGTTCCCGAACGATACCGCAGCGCTGAAGACGCTTTGGCTGATGATCTGCAACATCGAAGACAAGCGCGCTGCGCAGCGAGCGAAGAAAGCAAAGCGCGACGTTGAGTGCAACGGCTATATTGAAGGAGCGAAAGCCACCGGGTGGAAACAAGCCATCAACCAACTAGCCGTGGCTTACCCCAACCGATTCGCGGACTACTTGTAAACCAAGCCCCCGCACACAAAGAATCGGACACTCTCTCGCTCTACTAGCGTGCCAATTGCAGACTTATTACCCGCGCCTAAAATGAGGTCGCCTTCCCAATGACCTGGTACTGCTCGGTCGTCTACTTCTGCTGGCCGGTCGGAAATCATCACCATAGGGTCAACAAACCGCCTGCGGGCACTGCGCGTGCCACGAGGTCGACGTTGGGCGTGACCGCGACGCAGTGCAGCAGCGACTTCCTTTTTCAACTCACCTTTAGCCTGGAAATACAAAGACTGATAAATAGTTTCAGGACACACGTACATAGTCTCATCACCGGGGTAGCAGCTGCGCAACCTCCCAGAAATCTGCTCCGGCGAGTACCTCTCTTTCACCATCGCCCAGACCACGGTGCGCAAACGTGGATTGGCATCAATCTTGCGCTTTTTCGGTCTAAACCTACGCAACACCGATTTACGGTGCGCATGCGTGGGAAGATACACCCCAAATTCATCCCGGTTGCGTTTAAGCTCCTTGCTGATAGTGCCAGCAGAGCGCTGAAGACGCCGAGCTATCTCACGTACACCTTTGCCTTGCCGGTCAAGGTCAAAGATGAGCTCGCGTTCTTCTACCGATAAGTAGCGCGAAGAAATACGCCTATCGATACGCTGTTGCGGAATAACCTGGACTGGAACTGCTTGGCGACCATCAACGTACTCAATTACCTGCATAAGCCTGTTATACAGCGCCACATCTGGGCCAGCTGGGACAAAAGGCACACGCCCAGTGGAAAGCTTAATGACACCTTTGTCTATATCAGCAGCATTACGCGGATGAATGCCACAGGCTAAAGCGGCATCTTTGCGGCCTAAAGCATTCGCGCGCAATTGCAGATAACTACACCGGTCAGTTGTGGCCGCAGCTTTTCGGCCATGCGGATTGCGCTTCCACAAACCAAGCTCAATACCGATGCGGTACACCGGAGAAGAGCCTATAGAAAGCTGGCGCGCAATATCCATCGGTGCCACACCTTCCAGCCACAGGCGAGCTATTTCCTCACAGTCATCCGAGCTAGTAGTCCTGCGGCGCTTGCGCGGCAAGTCCAACTCACCAGCAAGCCGATAAGCCACCGACCGCGCTAAACCAACCACCCCAGCAGCCGCCCGTATTGAACTACCAGCCCGAACCAACGACGCAAACCGCGCCACAACAGCAGAATCCGGAACCCATTTCGACTCCACACAATCACCTAACCCATGTCAGGTGTTTCCACGACCACTAGAAATCAAGGCTCCGTGTTGGGTAGGTCGCATTTAGCCGATTGCTTTAGGCAGCACACAGGACCACTGCTAACGTTTCCATTATTCAAAGTTTTGCAAAGGAAAAGGAACTCTCTATGGAAACGTGGGAACCTACACTATCCACCGGCCCGCTGCTGGGCATTGCGGTGGCCGCCATCGCCGTAATTTTGGTGCTGGTCATCTATTTCAAGCTTCACGCTTTTCTCACACTGCTGGTGGTCTCGGCTCTCACGGCGCTGGCTGCGGGCATTCCGCTCGAAGGAATCGTGCCCACCATGACAGAAAGCTTTAGCTCAACCCTGGGGTCGGTGGCACTGCTCGTAGGTTTGGGCGCCATGATCGGACGGTTGGTGGAAGCCTCCGGTGGCGCCAAATCGCTTGCCGACGCCATGGTCCACCGCTTCGGCGAATCCAAAGCACCCCTTGCACTCGGCCTGGCTTCGCTGATTATGGGCTTTCCCATCTTCTTCGATGCCGGCCTGATCGTGATGCTGCCGGTTATCTTCGCCGTAGCGCGCCGCCTAGACGGCCCCGTCCTTGCCTTTGGATTGCCCGCCGCCGGCGCGTTTTCCGTCATGCACGTATACCTGCCGCCTCATCCTGGCCCCGTTGCAGCCAGCGAATTCTATGGCGCTGACCTCGGCCTCGTCCTCCTCGTTGGCCTGCTGCTTGCACTGCCTACCTGGTATATTTCCGGTTACCGCTTCGGTCTGTTTTCCGGCAAGAAATTCCCGCTGAAGGTTACTGATGCCATCGCCGGCCCGGTGCTTTCGGAAGAAGAGCAACCCCTCAAGCCGGCCTCTGCCCCAACGGTGATTTCCCTCTTGCTCATCCCGATGGTGCTCATCTTCTTCAACACCGGACTCAACGCTTTGGCGTCCTATGGCACCATTGACGCCAACGCCGCGTGGGTGCGGTTCTTTGTCATGCTGGGCCAGACCCCGATCGCGCTGCTCATCACTGTGCTCATTGCACTCGTGGTCCTGGGCCTGCGCCGCGGCGTAGAAAAGACTGCGCTGGAAAAGCTCGTCGATTCCTCGCTCGGGCCCATTTGCTCGGTCGTGCTCATCACCGGTGCCGGCGGCATGTTCGGTGGCGTGCTGCGCACCTCCGGCATTGGTGATGCGCTGGCTGATTCCCTCTCCGGCCTTGGCATCCCCGTCATCCTGGCTTGCTACCTCATCGCCGTGGCCCTGCGCCTAGCCCAAGGCTCGGCAACCGTTGCGCTCACCACCGCTGCCGCCCTCATGGTTCCCGCCGTGGAAGCCGGCGGCTTCAACGAGCTCCAACTCGCCCTAATCGTCGTGGCTACCGCCGCCGGTTCCGTCTTCGGCTCTCACGTCAACGACTCCGGCTTCTGGCTCGTCGGCCGCCTGATGGGCATGGATACGGTCACCACACTGAAGACCTGGACGGTCAACCAAATTCTGATTTCCGTCATCGGCTTTGCCCTAGTCTTGGTGCTCTACGCAGTAGCAGCGCCCTTTTAGGCCCCAGTCTTAATCCAAGCAGCAGCCTTTTGGGCAATCTCCTCGACTGGCCGAGTCACATCAAAGACGCGGCCAGTTTCGTCTTCTTCCAGCGGCTCCAAGGTATCGAACTGCGACTGCAAGAGCGACGCCGGCATAAAGTGCCCCGGCCGGTGCTGCATCCGCTCATGCAGCACATCAAAGTCGCCGTGTACGTGAACGAACACCACGGCTGGGCAGTACTCGCGAATCAAATCCCGGTACTTGCGCTTCAGCGCACTGCAGCCCACCATCGCGCCTTCTGGCCTATCCGCCAGCCACTGACCAATCTGCTTCAACCACGGTTCCCGGTCCGCATCATTGAGCGGTGTACCTGCAGCCATCTTGTCGATATTGGCCTGCGGATGCATATCATCGCCATCGCGATACTCCAGACCTACCAACGGCGACAGCGCCTCCCCCACCGTTGTCTTGCCCGATCCGGATACTCCCATCACTACGATGTGGCGGAAAGTGTTCTGGTCCATGGTGGCTCCTTGCGTTGATTGTGTTCCTTTCAAGTTTAGGCAGAGCCCTCGAACTCAGGTTAAACAACCGCATCTAGTGCCGAGGCCAATATTTTTCTCAAGATGTAAAACAGCCACGTTATTGCCTCAAACTGATGGTTCAAGGGCTATAACGTGGCTGAAAGTTGGATGGCTCGCGGGGCCGAAGGTGACCTAGCCGAGGTTTTCGAGGGCGTCGATAACTAGGCGCCAGAAACCGGCGTGGTCGAGGGTGGTGGCGACTTGGGTGTGGCAGGAGGCGTCGGCAGGCTCGCGCAGGTCGGTGACGGTCATGCCGGTGGTAAGGGCGCCGGCGAGCTCGACGTGAACGGGGGCCTTGCGGGTCTGGACGATGTCCGGATCGATGAGGTAAGCGATGGTGCACGGGTCATGGACGGGTGGGTTATCAAAGCCCTGGTTGGCCTGGTAGGCCTTGCGGAAGAAGCCGAAAAGACCGACGACGAATTCTGAGACTGGGGTACCCAGAGCCTTGATTTCGGCTTCGACCTCCGGGGTGGCAAGCGCCTGGTGGGTGAGATCGAGGCCCACCATGGTGACGGGCCAAGGCTCTTCGAAGACGATGTGCGCGGCCTCGGGATCGATCTTGATATTGAATTCGGCGACTGGGGACCAATTGCCCTCGTGGTAGCCACCACCCATGAGGACTACTTCCTTAACGCGCTCGACGATGCGCGGCTCCTTGCGCGCTGCCATCGCGATATTGGTAAGCGGGCCGGTGGGCACCAGGATGATGGTGCCGGGCTCGTGGGACATGATGGTGTCGATGATGAAGTCGATGGCGTGGGCGTCGGCAAGCGCGGTGCTTGGGTCCGGAAGTTGGACGCCTTCCACGTCCATGCCGGTGGAGCCGTGGATCGCCTCGGCGACCTCAACGGGGCGCACGAGTGGGCGATCGCAGCCGGCATAAACCGGAATCTCAGGGTGACCAGCAATTTCCTTAACCACCAGGGCATTGTGGGAGACCTTGTCCAAAGTCTGGTTGCCGCCCACGGTGGTAATGCCCAGCAGCTCGATGTTGGGGTTGCCCATGGCTAGGAGCAGGGCCACCGCATCATCGTGGCCGGGATCGCAGTCCAGAATGATTTTTCGCGTCATGCCACGAGCCTACTTTCGGGCGTTGACGGCCGCCACGGTGTCATCGATGGACTCCGGGCGCGGAATGAGGAAGGACAAGGCCAGGGCCGCAAGCAGGATAATGACGCCGGCGATCATGCCCGCGCGGTAGCCATGCTCGAAAGACCCGGAAACCGCGAACAGCACTGCAAAGGACAAGCCCGCGCCTAGGTTGAAGGCACCGGCGTTCATGCCGGGAAGATAGCCCTGGTTATCGGCCGGCGAGAGCACAATTCCTAAGCCATTGAGCATGATATTGGCAATGCCGGCGTAGGTCACGCCCAAGAAGATGGAGACGAAAAGCAGGGTCCACGCGTTCGGAACGCCCACCACGAAAATGGCAATAATCAGGCCTACGACGGTGCCAATGAGGCCGGTTTGCAGGACGTATTTGTAGCCCAGCTTGGAGGCCATCCAGCCGGCAATCGGGCCGAAAACCAAGCCCGCAAGAGCGTATGGGGTAAGCGTGACCCAGGAAATGGTGCTGGCAGAAATTCCGGCGCCGGCGTCTGCATCCTGGCCGAGGTTCGGGATAAGACCGTTCATCACGGCGAAGACACCGGTCATAGTGAGCAGAGTGGTAGAAAGCAGTGCCCACGTGCGGCGCTGCTTCAGGTAAGCCACCGGAACGAGCGGATCGGCGACCTTCTTCTCCACATTCCAGAAAGCCCAGAAGCCGGCGGCGCCAACGAGGATGAGGATGATGACGAGGAACCAATTGGCCTCGGCAAGCTTGCCGGCCTCGTTGAATGCGGTGAGAACGCAACCCAGCGCTACTGCCAGAGGTAGAACGCCCGCCCAGTCCATGCGCGGGGTTTCGGTGGCCGTGGATTCCTTGGTAAATACCTGCACCGCTACCACTGCAATGACACACAGTACTGCCATGGTCCAAAAGACCGAGCGGTAGCCAAAGTTTCCTGCCAACCAGCCGCCGGCCAGGGCATCCACGCCAGCGATGCCACCATTGACGGAAGTGACAATTCCCAGCAGCAAGGCATACTGCTGTTCATTGAGCACTTGCTGGCGCAGCATAATCAGGCACAGCGGAACCGTAGGTCCTGCCACGCCTTGGATGATGCGGCCGATAAGCAGCACGGCGACGTTCGGCGCTATGGCTGAAACCACGCAGCCCAGCGCAGCAACGCCCATCATGCCGACGAGGACCTTCCTGCGTCCGATGAGGTCACCCCAGCGTGGAAGAAAGAGCGAGAACAATGCCGCGGCCGTAAAGAAGGCAGTCTGTGTTAGGCCAATCTGTGCGGTGGTGGCGCTCAGCTCATCCTCCATCGTCGCCAAGGCGGGCGAGAGCATCGACGCATTGAGCTGGAAAGCAAACACTGCCGTAAGCAGTGCGAACATCAACGGAATATAGGAGCTGGGCTGGAGCTTTGCCGGCTCGGAGGTGGCGGAAGTCATGGCTATAAATGTAGTTGATGAATCCTGCGCTCCATAGTGGGGAGCGTGGCTCAATTCCTTGGCGTTGCACAGTGGTTTGTGTTGCAATCGATGGAAACCGCCGTGTTCGTCGGAAAGCGTACTTCTAGCCCACTGTAAAGGGGATAAGGTATCGGGTCATCGTTACTGTTTGGAACATAACCCACGCACTTCCAGCCTTTGCTGTTAGAACGTTCCCCTGATGTACGGTAGTAACATCTGCATCCTTCTACTACATCGTCAGCAGCAAAGGACGCCGACGTTGAAAGGACTTAGTTTCCGTTATGCCTACAGTTTCTGATCGCCTGCACCGAGCCCAGCAGGATTTTAACGCGGTGATCACCATCATCCCGTTTGATGAGGACGCGGTGGATGAATCGCCCACGCTCATGGGACAACCGGTGGCGTTCAAGGACATCGTGGATGTGGCGTGTGTGGCTACTACCTGCGGCACCAAGGTCAATGTTGGCCGCACACCGGTCAAGGATGCGCCAGTGGTGCAGCGCTTGACGGCGAAGGGTGCGCTGCCGGTGGCGAAGGCGAACCTGCAGGAGTTTTCCTATGGCATTTTGGGCGATGCCTCCGCGTATGGACGAGTTATCAATCCGCGGGATCCCGAAGTGTGCGGCGGTGGATCGAGTTCCGGTTCGGCGGCACTTGTAGCTTGCGGCGCGCTGCAGCTTACGGTGGGTTCCGATAGCGCCGGCTCGGTGCGTGTGCCTGCCGCATGCCAGGGCGTGCTGGGTTTCAAACCCACCTTCGGTCTCATTCCGGTAGAAGGCGTCTTTCCCTTCGCCCCGAGCTTTGACTGCGTTGGATTCTTTGCCAGCTCAATTGACCTGATTGAGCAGGCTTTTATCGCCACTGCGGATGAGGAACCGGCCGCAGCGCAAGACGTTTCTGCTGTTGATGTCACGGCCCTTAAGGCCAAGGGAGAGCGCTTCGCAGATCTCTTGGCGGCGCTAGAGCACTCGGACTTTGAGATCACCGAGGGAGTGGACTTGGAAGACACCATCGCCGCCACGGCCGAGCTCTACGAGCCGATGCGCTTGAAAGAGGTCTATGATGTCCACCGGCCGTTGCTGGACCAGCGCGAAAGGTACCAGGATGTCATTTTGCAGCGAGTACTGGGCGGAGAAAATATCAGCCAGGAAGATTATGACGCGGCTGCACAGGGCGTGAAAGAACTGCGCGAAAAGGCTCTTGCCCTGCTTGGCGACGCCCCCATTATTCTCACCCCTACCCTCGATTCCGGCCCCCTCAAGTGGTCCGATATCACCGCGGAAAATACTGCGGAATCGGCCGCGAGCCTGCGGCGCTGGACCGAGCCTTTCAATGTGCTCCGATGGCCGGCAATTACGGTGCCGCTGCGCAGCGAAGAGGAAGAAGGTGTGGGTGATGCGGTGCAGGTCGTCGGCAAGCCGGGCGAGGACCTGACCGTGCTGCGCGTTGCCCGCGCTCTGCAGGCCCTGCTCTAGGCCTCGGCCAGCACTGTCTTTTCCTGCGTGCGCGGCCGCCAATAGGCGGCCTCGACAGCGCTAAGCTCCTTGAAATGCGATGAGGTGAGCTCATCCATTGCTTGGATATAGCCAGGAACCTCCTCACGCGGCAGGCGCAACCCCATGGTCAAATGCGGGGTCCACCGCGGCCCGCGCCCATCCGGATTAGCGGCACTGATTTTTCGCGCGGCAATTTCTAGCTCATCGGTCGTTTCAAGGAGCCAAGCCACCGTCTGCTTGCGCTTGGTGCCGAAAATGACGTTTCCTACCCGCCGGAAATCTGCCGGAATAATAGGCGGCAGCAGCTGCGCGGCCAAGTCCACAACCTCAGGCCGCATTTCCGGGGAGAAAGTGATCGTGATGTGCGGGCGTTGCTGCTGGATAGGAAAGCCGCGCTCAGCAAGCCCCGCAAAGATCTCGCGTACCTGATCCTCCTGCTTTTCCGGCAGGTAGAGCAAGATATTATCCGGCGATGCTTTACTCACAGGCGAGCGTTCCCTTTCTGTAGTTGGGTGCTTCCAGCCTACAGGCCATAAGGGAGACCACTCCCTCTTGTGCCAGCGCAAACGTTTGCCGTTTAATGAGAGTCATGAGCACTTCAGAGTCATCGCCCCTCATCCTCGCCATCACGGCGTGTCCGACGGGCATCGCACATACCTACATGGCGGCCGAAAACCTCGAGGCCGCAGCCCAAGAATTGGGCTACCGCATCAAGATTGAAACTCACGGTTCCATCGGCGTCGAAGGAACCTTTAGCAAGCAAGACATCGAAGACGCTGATGCCATTGTCATCGGTGCCGATACTGTAATTTCCAAAGACCGCTTCCATGGCAAACGCCTCGAGGCCACCGGTGTGGACGAGGCCATCAAACACCCGAAGGAACTGCTCAGCAGGTCCTTGAGCGCCTCGCGCTGGGAGTGCACTTCCGAGCAAACGGAAGAAGAGGCACCGCGTAAAAACAGCGTTGGTCAAACCATGTATAAGGCGCTGATGAACGGCGTCTCGCACATGATCCCATTCGTGGTAACCGGTGGTCTGCTCATCGCGGTCGCCCTCTCTATCGGTGGTACGCCAACGCCTGAGGGCATGGCGATCCCGGAAGATAGCTTCTGGAACACCGTTAATGAGCTTGGCGCACTGGCGTTTTCGCTGATGGTACCGGTGCTCTCTGGCTATATTGCGGTGGGCATCGCGGACCGGCCGGGCCTTGCCCCTGGCCTTATTACTGGCCTCATCGCCACCACCGGCTCGCTTTACGGTTCTGAGGCGGGCGCCGGTTTCTTGGGCGGCATTGTCACCGGTATTTTGTCCGGTTATGTGGCTCTTGCCATTAAGAAGATTCCGGTACACAAGTTCATTGCACCGATTTGGCCCATCATCGTCATCCCGATTTTCACCACGCTGATCGTGGGGCTCATCTTCATCTTGCTCATTGGCGCACCAGTTTCGGCCGCGTTCGAGGCAATGACCGACTATCTCGCTGGCATGCAGGGCTCCTCCGTCATCGTGCTGGGTCTTATCTTGGGCGCCATGATCGCCTTCGATATGGGTGGTCCCTTTAATAAAACAGCCTTCCTCTTTGGCGGCGGCATGATCGCGGCCGGCAATGCGGCACCCATGGGCATGGCAGCATGCGCGATTGCCGTACCGCCTCTCGCCGTTGGTGTAGCTACGCTCCTGCGCCGCCGGTGGTTTACCAAGGCTGAAAATGATGCAGGCATCGCCGCATTGTTCATGGGATTCTTCGGCATTACTGAGGGCGCCATCCCGCTCGCGGCCGCACGCCCGCTACAGGTTATCCCTGCCAACGTTGCCGGTGGCGCCGTAGCTGGTGCGCTCGCCGGTCTATTTGGTGTACAAGACCACGTCATGCACGGCGGCCCGATCGTCGCGGTGCTCGGCGCGGTAGATAACGTCGTTGGTTTCTTTATCGCCATGCTTGCCGGCATCGCTGTCTGTGCTGGCCTTATTCTCCTGCTAGTGGGATTGACGCAGCTCAAGGATAAGCCGCTTGTTGCTGTCGATACGATTAGCCTCGATAAAGACCTGGGTTCTTCCAGCGAAGAGGTCATTCGCTCCATGGTGAAGCTCACCTCATCGCGTATGTCTGATGCGGAAGCGGTCGCCAGCGCCGCGTTGAAGCGCGAATCCACCCGTTCCACTGGAGTGGGCCACGGAGTGGCCATTCCGCACGCTCGATCTGCGGGGGTGAAGGTACCAACTCTCGCCTTCGCGCGCCTGCCCCACGGCGTCACGTGGGCCGCGGGTGAGGACCCGACCACCTTGGCCTTCCTTATTGCCGTTCCGGATAACGCCGGAAAGCAGCACCTCAAGCTGCTCTCCAAGCTAGCCCGCAGCATCATGAAAGAGGACTTCCGAGCCCAGCTCCACGGTGCGAAGACGCGCAAGGAAGCCGCCGACATCATTTCAAAGGTGCTCTCCCCTGCACCATCGACTGACAAGGCGGCCGCAACCACCCCGGCCTAAATTGTCTTGTACCTGAAAGCGCTCAGCAATTGTCCCGCTGGGCGCTTTTCTTATGCCCACACCCCGCAGGAATGGGGCGGATGGGGCGGTGTCGCGGGAGGGGCAGCGGTAGCGCGGCAGGTACAAGCGAGACTAGGCCCCGTCATGGCGCTCTCTTACGTTCCTTAGGCGGACAGAAAACCACAAGGTTCCTTATAGGGTTTGCCAAGAATCGCACCGGTTTTGCCAGCAACGAACTTAAAACAAGGGCCACATACCTTAAAACAATCTCATTTCCCTGGGAACCTGAGATATTGGTTGAAATCTACCCCCGTGGGGGCGGGGAACTGAGCGGCATCGCTGAGGGAATTTAGGGGTTTCCTAGCTCAAATCGAGAAATAACTAAGAGGCAATTAGTTTTACGCGACATCAACTTCATGAATCCTAATATTTGCTGGTCAGCTGGATTTTACCCGAGCGGAATTGATTAACTTTTAGGTGAAGGGGAACGGAGGTTAGCGGTTAACACTCCGAGATTCCCGCCCTCTTGATTTCCGCTAGGTCCCAGCAGAAAGGTGCCGCTCATGTCTACCCCCAAAATTCACTTCTCCGTCAAGAAGTTCTTCGCTCCTGCACTTGCAGCAGCCGTCGCTCTCAGCGTTGGCGCAGCTCCAGCAGAGGCCTCCAGCTCCTTGAGTAGCTTCGGTGGTGTAAAGCTTCCGGTACCGTCCGCCAGCCAGCCCGTCGCCCCAGCTGCCGCTGCGAAGCCAGTTGCCCCAGCTTCCAACCGGGTCCAGAACATCATCAACCACACCAACGCCTACCGCCAGGCACACGGCCTGCGCCCGGTTCGCGCCAACGGTGCACTCAATGCGCTGGCTCAGGATTGGGCCAACCAGCTGGTTCGCGCCGATAAGCTCAGCCACCGCCCGCAGCACTGGAACTACTACCCTTCCAACATCCCGGCCGGCGGCGAGAACGTACTGCAGGCGTGGAGCGACTACTCCGATGCCCTCCTGGTCAAGCTTTGGTACGAATCCCCGGGTCACCGCAAGATCATGCTCGACCCACGCGCCAAGACCATCGGCGTTGGCGTTGCCATCAACTCTGAAGGAAAGCTCTACGCTGTCCAGAACTACGGCCGCTAAAGTTTTCACAAGCTAGGGCCTTCGGGCTCTTGGGCTCTAGCGGGCCACGCCGCCCCCTCCCGGGCCTCTTGAACTGCTCCCCATTAGTTGGACTGAGAAATCAGTTGCCAACAACTAGTGGGGAGCATTTTCTTTGAGAGCACGTAGTTCGCTGAGTGAAGTTCAGCGTGAGCAGTTAGTGGAGCTTTTCGAGCAGGGAATGGGTTGCCGAGCCGCTGCTCGTGTTGTCGGTGTCTCGAGAGACGCAACGCGTAGACTTTATCGCCGTTTCCAACTGCGTGGCAGACTATGTCTCGTGGAGAAACCAAACAAGCAGCACTACTCCTTCGAGGCGAAGAAGGAAGTTGTAGAACGTCATCTTGCGGGTGAGTCGATGATGGATCTTGCCCGAGAGTTCAATCTTTCATCCGACCACCTCGTCAAGGACTGGGTGGCTAAGTGGCGCAGAGGCGGCGACGAGGCTCTGCGCCCGAAGCCGAAGGGCAGGCCCAAAGGATCGGCTGCGCCGAAACGCCTCACGGAAGAGGAAAAGCTTCGCCGCCAGGTTGAGCGGCTGGAAGCGGAAAACGCCTACTTAAAAAAATTGCGAGACTTGAGGAACCAGGGACACGCCTGAAAGCCCAGGCAATCGTCATCCTCAAGTCACACCACCGCTTGGACTACCTCCTGGATGCGGCCGGCATGGCACGCTCGACATTCTTCTACCACCAAAAACGACTCACCGCACCGGATAAACATGCCGAGCTCAAACAAGCGATCCGGGACAGTTTTCAGCGCAACAAACACCGCTACGGCTACCGGCGGGTACTGCTCGACCTGCGTAACCAGGGCTGGGTGGTCAACCACAAACTTGTCTACAAGCTCATGCGCGCCATGGGCTTGAAAGCCAAGATCCGCCAGCGCAGGCCCTACATCTCCTACACTGGCACAATCAGCTACATCGCTGAGAACACACTCGAGCGCAACTTCACCCCCGATAGGCTCAACACTGTCTTCGTCAGCGACGTCACCGAGTTCAAAGTCGCTGGCCGCAAGGTGTATCTCTCACCGGTGATGGACCTGTTCGACCGCTCAATCGTCGCCCACACAGTGGCCACATCGCCGTCTACGGCGTTTACCTCGGCTTCGTTGGCGCAGGCGATCAAAGCGTGTGCTCCAGAGCCGGGCTGGATGATCCACACCGATCAAGGATTCCAATACAAGCACTCATCATGGCGCACCCTGATTAGCCAGCACCAGGGAGTCCAATCGATGTCACGCAAAGGCAACTGCTACGACAACGCGGTCATGGAGAACTTCTTCGGCCACCTGAAAACCGAGATGTACCACGGAGAAGCCTTCGACACCGTCGCAGAGTTCAACCAGGCAATCGACGAGTACATCCGGTGGTACAACACCGAACGCATCCAACAACGACTCAAGGGCCTGACCCCGATGCAATATCGAAATCAGACCCTTGAAGCCCTAACCGCCTAGAATTAAACCAGTCCAACTTTCGGGGGCCAGTTCATCTTACCCGGGGCGGGGCGGTTTTCTCATGCCTAGGTGGGGGTGCGCACGCGGGTAAATGAAAAGTAACCGTCTTCACAAATGACAGTGGCGAGGGTTACACTAAAAGGCATTCGAATTGTTCAACAATCTTAAAGGACGGTGTTGAATGTCCTCGCTCCATATTGATTTGAACGCGGACTTGGGAGAGACGACCGCGGGCAATCCGGTCGCGGACGACGCGGCGATGCTGGAGATGGTGTCCTCCGCAAACGTGGCCACCGGGTTCCACGCGGGCGACCCACACTCGATTGCCGGCACGCTCAAGGCGGCTGCAGGAGCAGGCGTAGCCGTAGGCGCACACGTGGGTTATAACGACGCCGCAGGTTTCGGTCGCCGCTTCATTGATTACAACCCGAACGAACTCGCCGATGAGGTGACCTACCAAATTGGCGCGCTCGACGCTTTGGCCCGCGCCAATGGCACCAAGGTTTCCTATGTGAAGCCGCACGGTGCGATGTACAACACAATTGTGAAGGACAAGGCACAGGCAGAGGGCGTCATCAAGGGCATTAAGGCCTTTGGAGAGTTGCCGGTGATGGTGCTGCCAGGGGGAGTCGCGGTGGACGTCGCCAAGCGCAGCGGGCTTAACGTCATCCGTGAGGCCTTTGCGGACCGCAACTACAACCCCGATGGCACGCTGGTCTCGCGCAAGGAAGCCAATGCAGTACTGGGTAGCGCCGACGAGGTGGTACAGCGAGTACTGGAGGTGGCGCAGACCGGGTCGATTACGGCCGTGGATGGCACGAAGTTAGAGGTAGATGCACAATCCGTATGCACCCACGGCGATTCGCCCGGCGCGGTGAAGCTGCTGCGCGGCGTGGTGGAGCGCCTGCGCGCAGAAGGCATCGAGATTCGGAGCTTTATCTAATGCACATCAACTTTGTGGGCACGCGCGCGTTGCTCATTGACCTGGACGGATTAAACCAAGTCATGGACTGGCACGCAGCGCTTTCTGCCAAGCCATTGAAGAATCAGGTGGACTGCATCGCGGCCGCCACCACCTTGCTACTGACCTTTGAAGCACCCGATTCGGCGCGCGATGCGGCGGAATTCCTGCAGGACTTCTCCCCTGCTACCGCGACGGCTGCGGAGGCACGCACGGTAGAAATCGATGTGCTCTATGACGGCGAGGATGTGGACGAGGCCGCAGACCTGCTGGGTCTTTCGCGCGAAGCGCTCATTAACTGGCATACCTCTACCGAGTGGACCGCGGCATTCGGTGGCTTTGCTCCAGGCTTTACCTACTGCGCGCCGTCGGACCCCTCCCAGGCGCGCGCGGTGCCCCGGCGGTCCAATCCCCGTACCGCGGTGCCGGCCGGCGCCGTAGGTATCGCGGGCGAGTTTTCCGCGGTGTACCCGCGCGTTTCCCCGGGCGGCTGGCAGCTGCTGGGCACCACCAATACGCCGATGTGGGATTCCAATGCCAACCCGCCTGCGCTGGTACAGCCGGGAGACCGCGTGCGCTATCGCAGCGTGGATAGGCTGCCGGAGCTAGTCGATCACTCTGCCCGCTCGAAGCGCGCCCCTGCCCGCTTGCCGCGCATGGAGGTTATCGATGCCGGCCTACTCACCCTCTACCAAGACCTGGGCCGCCCCGGTGTGGGCGATCTCGGCGTGACCCCCTCCGGTGCTGCCGACCGCGCCGCCGCCGCGACCGCCAATGTGGCCGTGGGCAATCCGCGCGGGGCAACAGTGCTGGAGAATATCGGCGGCATTAAGCTCCATGCGCTCACCGATACCGTCATTTGCGTTACCGGCGCGACCGCGCGTGTGCGCCTCGGCGAGATGCCGGTCCACCTTGCTCGCCCCGTGCTGGTCACGGCTGGGCACACCGTCACGGTGGATCCTGCAACGGTAGGCATGCGCAATTACGTGGCCATCCGCGGCGGCATTATTGCTGAATCCGAGCTTGGCTCCGCGGCCACTGACGTCCTTTCTGGCCTTGGCCCGGACCCGGTCACCACCGGCGATGTCATCGGCGTGCTGCCGCGCTCTACCGGCATGACCGACGCCCAGCTGGCTAACCCGCTGCGCGTGCGTGAAAGCTCCGATGGCAAAACCCGCGCCACCTTGCGCTGCGTGCTCGGACCGCGCGATGACTGGTTTGGCGATAATGTCTCCGCCTTCCTGGACACCGAGTGGACCGTCACTTCGGATTCCAACCGCGTGGGCCTGCGCCTCGATGGAGAGGAGACGATTGAACGCGTTAAAGACGGCGAGCTCCCCTCCGAGGGCATGGTCGCCGGCTCCATCCAAATCCCACCTAATGGCAAGCCGGTGGTCTTCCTGCGCGATCATGCCGTGACCGGCGGCTACCCGGTAATCGCCACCGTCTTGGAAGAAGATATTGATATTGCCGCGCAGCTGCCACCCGGCGCGCGCGTGAACTTTGAACTCGTAGCACCCCAAGCCTTGAACACTGGAGAACAGAATGCAGATTAAAACCGTCCTCATTGCTAACCGCGGCGAGATTGCCGTGCGTATCGCCCGCGTCGCCCGCGACCTGGGCATTAAGTCCATCGCCATTTATTCCGAAGCAGACGCTGGTGCCTTGCATACCCAAGTAGCGGATGAAGCTTATGCGCTGCCGGGCAATACCGCGGCCGATACCTACATGAACGTGCCCGCGCTGCTCGATATCGCGGTGCGCGCCGGTGCCGATGCCATCCACCCGGGCTACGGCTTCTTGTCCGAAAACGCCGACTTTGCCCGCACGGTTACCGAGGCCGGCATGATCTGGATTGGCCCTTCCCCGGAGTCCATCGAGTTGCTCGGTGACAAGATCGCTGCGCGCCGCGTGGCCGAGGAGGTGGGCGCGCCGCTAGCGCCGGGTACCTCCGATCCCATCGATGACTGGCAGGAGGCCCGCGCCTTCGCCGAAGAACACGGTCTACCCATTGCCATCAAGGCCGCTTACGGCGGTGGCGGACGCGGCTTGAAGGTCGTGGACAATATGGAAGAGATTGAGGGTGCATTCAATTCTGCCGGCCGCGAGGCCATGGAGGCTTTCGGCCGCGCCGAGTGCTACGTGGAGAAGTTTCTCACCCACCCGCGCCATGTCGAGGCCCAAGTATTGGCCGATACGCACGGCAATGTGCGCGTGCTCGGCACCCGCGATTGCTCCACCCAGCGCCGCTTCCAAAAGCTCATTGAGGAGGCTCCGGCGCCCGCGCTTTCCGACGCCCAACGCAACGGCATCATCGAAGGCGCCCGCTCCATTTGTTCCAAGGTGGGCTACACCGGCGCCGGCACCGTGGAGTACATCGTTTCCGAGGACGGCACCATTTCCTTCCTCGAGGTCAATACCCGCGTTCAGGTCGAGCACCCTGTCACCGAGGTAGTCACCGGCACCGATATCATCGCCGAGCAATTCCGCATCGCGGCCGGCGAGCCACTGTCCTTCAATGAGGATCCGCAGTCCCAGGGTCACGCTTTTGAGTTCCGTATCAATGCCGAGGACATCCTTAATGGCTTCGCCCCGTGCCCCGGCACGATCGTTTCCTTCGAGCCGCCCACCGGCCCGGGCATCCGCGTAGATTCCGCGGTACGCTCTGGCTCTATCATCCCGCCGTACTATGATTCCCTGATTGCCAAGCTGGTGGTGTGGGGCCCAACCCGCGAGATCGCCTTGGCCCGCGCCCGCTTTGCCCTGCGTGAGTTCACCGTCACCGGCGTGCGCACCGTGCTGCCGTTCCACCGCGACATGATGGATGAGCCTGCACTCATCGGCACCGCCGCCCCAGCAGACGATGCCGCTGCCGCCGGCGCCTCCGAGATTGGCGTATTTACTGACTGGGTGGATCACAACTACCGCCCGTCTGCCGCCAACCAAGTGGAAAAGGTCGAGGCCATTTACACCCAGCGCCGCACTGTGGCCGTAGAAATCGACGGCAAGCTGGTCAACGTCGGCGTCCCCGTGGACTTCCTCGCCGCGCCGGGTGCCGCCTCAGCTGGTGGTTCTGCCTCCACCGCGCCGTCTTCGGCCGGCGCGCAGTCCACCGATGACAATGCGGTCACCTCCCCGTTCGAGGCCAACCTCGTGGCCTGGAACGTTGCGGACGGCGATACCGTGGCCGAGGGCGATGCCATTGCCACCGTCGAGGCCATGAAGATGGAATCGGCCATCAAGGCTCCGCGCGGCGGTACCATCAAGCTCCTGGCCGCAGAAGGTGACCGTCTGGATTCCTCCAAGGTCATCGCGACCATCGATTAGCGCTCGCGCCATCGTTATGCACCCCATCTTCAATGTGAGGTGCATAACTTTTTAGTACAGTTGTGGTCATGCTTTCCCAGTCTGTCGCCTCCGAGTTGCGCGAGGCCATCTCCGCCGGCGAGTTTCAGCCGGGCGAGCAGCTCAGCGAGGTCAAGGCGGCCGAGCGCTTTCACTGCTCGCGCAATACCCTCCGCGAGTCTTTCACCAGGCTTGCCGCGGAGCGCATCGTCGAGCGCATCCCCAACCGAGGCGTATTCCTTGCGACGCCCGATGCAGACTATATCCGCGACCTCTTCGCTGCCCGCGCGGCCATCGAGCCCGCGGCGGTGCGCTGGGGCAAGTTTGCTGATGCCCCCTCGCTTGTCGCCCTAACCTCCTCCGCCTTTGATTACGCCGCGCACGGCGAGCATAACGAAGTCTCCTCCATCAACCAGCAATTTCACCGGAAATTGGTAGCCTCGCTGGGCTCGCCCACCCTTAATGAGCAGATGGATAATCTGCTCGCCCGCATGCGGCTCACTTTCTTGCTAGCAATCCCGCGGTACCCGCAGCTTCATGCGGACCATATTCAAGGAAATATCACCTTGGCCACGCTTATCGCAGATGGAAAACGCCAAGAGGCCGCCACGCTTTCGCATGACAGCCTCATGAATACCTGCGAGAAGATCCTCGCCGTGCTGGACGATTAAGGAATGAGAAAATCTTGATCGCGGGCGTTGGTCACGAGCATCTGGCCCGGTGCGTGCGTAATAGCTAAGCGCGGCTTAGATTCCATCACGATGGCCTGCGGGGTCACACCACAGGCCCAAAAGACCGGCAGGCAGTCCTCCGGCACTTCGCCCGGATCACCAAAGTCCGGGCGGTTCAAGTCCTCAATGCCAATGGCCGCCGGGTCACCCACATGAACCGGGGCGCCGTGAACTGATGGGTAACGGGAGGTAATCCGCACGGCATCGGAGACCTGCGCGGCCAGAATCGGGCGCATGGAGACCACCATAGGCCCGGAAAAGACACCGGCCGGGGTGGTGGGAATCGTGGTTTTAAACATCGGCACGTTGCGCTGCTGGGCAATGTGCGCGACCTCAATGCCGTTATCCTGCAGCGCAGTCTCAAAGGTAAAAGAGCAACCGATGAGGAAGCTGACCATGTCTGGGGTGTAGTACGGGGTGGCGTCGGCAAGCGTGGCTGTATGCTCGCCATTTTCAAAGACACGGTAGGCCGGAATATCGGTGCGGATGTCCCCACCCGGCAGCAGCTCGGAGGTGTACTGACCGGCTTCCAGCACGCCCACAATCGGGCATGGCTTGGGATTGCGCTGGGCAAAGAGCAAGAAGTCAAAGGCGTATTCCTGCGGCACGGCCAGCAGGTTAGCCTGCATGAAACCGCGGGCATGCCCGGAGGTGGTGACCATGTCATGGCTGCGCGCATACTCACGCACTTGCTCTGGGGTCTGCATTATGCCCACAGCTCGGTGATGCCGGAGAAGGCCTTGAAGCCGATGAAGATGGTGAGTACCCACGCCAGGGCGCCGATAACCAGCAACCACTTGGGATATTTATAGCCCTGTAGGAGGTCGCGGCGGCGCCAGGCCACCCACATCACGAGGGCGAAACCGATGGGCAGGATCAGGCCATTGATGGCGCCGGCGAAGATGAGCAACTTCTGTGGGGCGGAGTTGATGGCTACGAAGACTACCGTGCACACCGCAATGAAGATAATGGTGAGGATATTGCGGGTGCGCGTCGAGGTGCCCTGGGAGGTCACGAAGGATACCGAGGTATAGGCGGCGCCGATAACCGAGGACAAACCGGCCGCGAAGAGGACCACGCCGAAGGCACGCAGGCCAAACTCGCCGGCGGCATTGTAGAAGGCATCGGCCGCGGTGTTGTCGTCCGAAAGCGCCACGCCGGTGGCGACCACACCGAGAACCGCCAAGAAAAGGAGCATACGCATGATGCCGGTGACCACGATGCCGCTTACCGAGGTATAGGTAATGTTCTTGACGTTTTCCACGCCGGTGTGGCCAGAATCGATGAGGCGGTGCGCGCCGGCAAAGGTGATATAACCACCCACGGTGCCACCAATGATGGTGGTAATGACGAAGAAGTCGATCTCGCCCGGTGCGACGGTATTCTTTAGCGCCTCGCCCACCGGTGGCTGGCTGACCACCGCAACGTAGAGCATAAGCAAGATCATGACCGCCCCCAGGACCGCTACGAGGCGGTCGAGGGCCATACCCGCCTTTTTGGAGAGGAAGATGAAGATCGCGATGGCCGCGGCAATGACGCCGCCGATGCGCGAATCGATGCCCAGCATCGCGTTAATGCCTAGGCCAGAACCGGCGATATTGCCGATATTAAAGACCGCGCCGCCGATGAACACGAATATGGCAAGCACCCAGCCCAGGCCAGGGAGCACGGTATTGCCCAAAGTATTGGCGCGCATGCCGGTCACGCAGAGAACTCGCCACACATTGAGCTGGATAGCGATGTCAACGAGGATGGACAGCACAATCGCAAACGCGAAGGAAGCGCCCATCTGCACGGTAAAGACCGAGGTCTGGGTCAAAAATCCCGGACCGATGGCGGAGGTGGCCATAAGGAACATGGCACCAGCCATGGCGCCGAGGCCTTTGGGCGGGGTCTTGTCCCCCGCCTGCGCCGGAGTGGCGTGTGATGTCTCAGCACTCACTAGATTTCACCTTTCGTGATGCAGGTCGCATTAGTTTGTGATGCGCATCATCTTAAAGGTTGCTATGCCTTTTGTTCAACAACTTTTATGTACTACGGGGTGGCGCGGGGGTGATCTAGGCAACTTTCCCGCCGCGTTTTCCCAGGTGGCTAGAGATTATCCGCAATGCCTCGTCCGCCGCTTTCACCTCGCTGGAGCCAAAGCGCAGCACCACGTATCCACGGTTTTCTAGCGCTCGCTGCCTCTTTATCTGCTGCTTGACCACGTGGGCGGGTGTCTCGCCATAGGTACCGTCATATTTGGCATCGCCATCGACCTCAAGTACCAGCCAGCCATCGAGACAGAGATCCGCCCGATATTTCCCGAGCAACGGCTTCTGCGGCTCAATTTTCACCTGCGGGAAACGCTCGATAATGAGGGCTCGCAGATAGGACTCATAGGGCGATTCCGATCCGCCATACGCGTGCTCGATAACCTTACGCATAGCTGCTTGTCCCCTAGTGCGCCGCATTTTTGCCAGTTCTTCGCGCAAGTCATAGGTGGTGACGTCGTGTTGTCTGAGCGCAGAATCGGTAGCTACCAGGCCATCTGGGAAGCCGTGTAGCCGGGCGATTTCGAGGTAGGTGCGGGCGGGATTCGTGGCGCGCACACCAGCTATCGACACCGTGGATTCCTGGAGGGAGTTTACCCGGCGGTACCGGTATCCTTTCGCGGTGAGCCTGCGAGGGGGAACGCTTCCCGAAGGCACCGCTAACTCCACCTCCTCCCCTTCCCTAGAAATTACCCATATTCCCCACAGCCGCGCGGCCGATTTGCTGATGAGGACGGCGCGGTGAGTGCTCCACCCGGCAGCGACTACTTTGGCGAATTGTTGTTTATGGCGCACCCATTGCCTCCAGGTGGCCGTGGGAACGGCGACCCAGGGCGCTATCTGGGTGAGCTCCCCGCACTGGAGGGCTAAATGGTGCGGACTTTCGGCTCCGGCGTAACGAAGGTTGATGAAGTGATCTGTAATCATGGTTTCATCTTCGCGGCTGGCGGGGCGGGGCACGCGTCATGAGGCTCAGGAAGGTGAACTTCCGAGGAGCTCGAGTGGGGGTCGGAACTTTAGGTCCAAGGTGATCGGGCCGAATTGAGGGCGTTGAGGCTGAATTGAGGGCGGGTTGTGCTCAGATCAGCTCGATCACATTCGACCTAAGGGGAAGTAGTTCAAAGCGGCGGTGTGGGGGATAATTCAGCAGCGCTGTTAACCGTGCTTTACTAGAGATAATGGAACCCATCGAGCTCTCAGAACTAACCGGTACGCAATCGCGCACCTACGGCACCCGCAAGATCACCTCGGATATGGTCTCGGCACCAATCCACGTTGCGGTCGCGCTCTGGGACGAGCGTTGGGATTCCGCCCCCAACGGCACCATCGAAGGCTGGGTCATCGCAGTCAATACTAAGCAGACGCGTTTTGTGCGCCGCGGCCAGACGAAGAAGGGCGATATCGTCGATATCGCCGTACGCGAGGTCAAACGAGCACTCAAGGGACTCGACGGGCGGGTGTGGATTGTCACTGGTCGCAGACAGAATGCGTTGCGAGCGGCACTCACGGCAGACGGTTTCACGGTGACGGGAAGCTTTGCGGGAGAAAATAGGGCTTCGAAAAGCGCAAGCTCTGTGCGCCGAAAACAAGCCGGCATCACCGCACGAAAAGCACGCAAGATGGGTGAGGCACCGAAAAAGAAGCAAGCGGCACAGGTAGAGACGCCGAAAGCACACTGGTGGCCGAACTTCTCGCGCGCCTCCTCGTGGCCCGAGGGCGGCGTGGTTCGCATAGCCACCGATGCTTCCTCGGATACCGTATTCAAGGGGTCGATGTGCTTCGTTGCGGGAAACGGCGACTACCGGTTACGAACTCGAGAAACCAAGGCGAGCACGGATGAGCTCGAGCTCGAAGCACTGACGCTCGCACTGAAATACCTGCTCAAGGTGGGTGCGCGCAAGGCGGTTATTGAGTCCGATTCCGTAGCCGCTTTGGAGGCGGTCGAGCAAATTGTGCATAAGCGCGGCTCTAAAGCATCGCGGCCGGGGCGCACGTGGCGAGGGGTGTCTTCGGGTGCGCGGTCGCGATTCCAGCAAGCTTGGGGCGATATCCAAGGCCAATGTGAGGTCGACATACGCCGTGTGCTCGGGCATGCGGGCGATCCGCTGAATCGGGCGGCCGACCAGATTGCGTACATGGGGTTGCGCGCGATTGCGCATCCAATGAAGCAGTCTCGCGAGACGCTGCGCGAGGGGATTCAGAAAGCTCTCTCGGCGTTGTGACCCGAACGCTTAGGGCTTCGGGGCGGGCTAAGGGCCGATCTGATCAGGCCGAATTGAGGGAGTTAAGGCTGATCTGAGGCGGCCCGGTCTTCAGATCAGCCTGATCAGTATGGACCTAACGACGAGAGGCGCGCTGGGAGGGTCGCGACCGAGCCGAGCCCGGAGCCGGAGCTTAAGCCAGGCGGCGGGCGCCGTCTCCCGGGCGGGCCACCAAGAAGGTGGGTTCTGGGAAGCCGCGGGATGCTGCGGCGTCGTTAATGGCTTGGGCGGTGGACTCTACGTCGGAGCGCGGGATGAGCGCGATGACGGCGCCGCCAAAGCCGCCACCAGTCATGCGGGCGCCGAGTTCGCCGGCCGCGGTGAAAGCGGAGTCGAGTTCCGGAGTGGTGACTTCGTACAGGTCGCGCAGGGAAATGTGGCTTTCGCGCATGAGGCGGCGGAACTCTGCCGGGTCGAACGAGTTGAGCGCGGTGGCGGCGGCCAGGGTGCGGTCGGTTTCGTCCACCACGTGTCGCACGCGGCGGCGGTAGAGTTCAGCCTCCTGGGGGTTGACGGTCGCGGCGAGGGCGACGGCATCCGGGATGTCGCGGATGGAGCGGCCGGCGGCAGCCTGGACGGCGTCGATGATGCCGCGGCGGGAGGCATATTGACCGTCGGAAAGCGTGTGCGGCGCATTGGTGTCCGCGATGAGCAGCACCATGTTTTGGGCCTCGATATTGAAGGGCACGCGCTCGACGGCACCGGTGGAAAAGTCCAGGAAGAGGGCCTTGCCGCGCTGACCGAAGAGGCTGGCGTTTTGGTCTAAGCCGCCGGTAGAGGCGCCAACCACCTCGTTTTCGGCGCGGATGCAAGCCTGGACCAGCTGCGCGCGGGCGGCGTCATCGGGGGCGTTGCCGTGGCAGAGCTCGTAGGCGGCCACTGCCACGGAGCATTCGAGGGCGGCGGAGCTGGACAGGCCAGAGCCGACGGGGACATCGGAGACGATGGCAATATCGAGGCCGGTGCAGGTCAGGACGTCCGCGGCAGTGGCGGCCCAGACGGTGCCGGCAACGTAACCGGACCAGTCGGAAGGGTGGCCGGGGCGGACTTCGGCGAGTGGGAGGCTGGCCTGGGCAACGCTGCCGTCGTATTCGGAGGCTATCCGGAGAAGGCCATCGGTGCGGGGCGCGACGGCGACGGCGGTGTTTTGTTCCAGCGCAAAGGGGATGGAGGCGCCGCCGGCGTAATCGATGTGCTCGCCGATGAGGTTGACGCGGCCGGGAGCAGCCCACACGCCGGCGGGCTCGGACGCGTCCGAGAAGGCAGCGGCGAAGAGGTCGCGGGCTGCGGCGACAAGCTCCGCATCGCTGCGGGTGTCAATCCAGTTAAGCATCCCAGATCTCCTTAAAGCGGGCGGCGATGCGCTCCGGGGTGGTGTCATTGATCCACACGGCCTGCGAGGACTCGGAACCGGCGAGGTACTTCATGCGGCCGGGCGAGCGCATGAGCGAAAAGAGCTGCAGGTGCATGCGGATGCCGGGGCGCAGGTCTGGGTCCACCGGCGCCTGGGTCCAGCCGGCGATATACGGGGTCTTGTCCACGCCATCGAAGAAGCGGTCCACCGCGGAGTAGAGCTTTTTGAGGAGGGGCGCGAGGTCGGCGCGTTGGGCGTCGGTAAGCGCGGCGAAATCGGGTACTTCCTCGTTGGGCAGGACCATAGCTTCGAGCGGCCATTTGGCGGCGGCGGGAACGAAGACCGTGAAGTGCTCGGTCTCGGCGATGATGCGGGTGCCGGCGGCGCGCTCGCGATCGAGGAGATCCTGGAAGAGATCGCCGTCATAGGCGCGGGCGGAATCCACAATGGAGCGCAGGCGCGGCGAGAGGAACGGATAGGAGTAGATCTGGCCGTGCGGGTGTTGGAGGGTCACGCCGATTTCCTCGCCGCGGTTTTCAAAGGGGAATACCTGCTGCACGCCGTCAATCTGGGATAGCGCGGCGGTGCGGTGAGCCCAGGCCTCGATGACGGTGCGGATGCGCGATTCCGGCAGGTCCTTGAAGGATAGGGCTGGGTCCTCGGTAAAGCAGACCACCTCGCAGCGGGCGCGGGCAGGAAGGCGCGGCACCATGCCGAGCAGGTTATCGTCCTCCGAGCGCTCGATGTCTGCGGTGGTGGCAAAGGACGGGAAGCGGTTTTCAAAGACCACCACGTCATAGCTGGGGCTGGGGATCTCCGTGGGCAGCTGGCCTTCGCGCGTGGGCGCCAGCGGGTTCTCGTTGGCCGGTGGCAAGAAGGTGCGGTTCATGCGGTGGGCGGCAAAGGCCACCCAATCCCCCGTTAGGGGATCCCGGCGCATTTCGGAAGCGGGGGCGACGGTGGGGATGTCGCGGGCGTCGACAAGCACGCGGTCGGGGTGGGGCTGGTCGTCGAAGTAGAGGATCTCGCGGCCGTCGGCAAGCGTGGCAGAGGTAATCTCAACCATTAGTTTTCTCCTGGGATGGTGATGGGCTTCAGGCGTGCCCACAGCACAAAGGCGGCGGCCACGGCCAGCAAAGCAAGGCTTGCCCATAGGTTATCGCTGGCGTTCTTCGCCTGCCCGGTATCCGGGTTGATGCCTGGGTCAAGGAAGAAATAGCAGCCGAGCAAAATCAGGCCGTAGAGGCCGAGGAGTGCGGCGATGACGTTGCGCAGGTCGAATGCGCCCGCGCGCTTTTTCTCAGACATGTTGGGCTCCTTAGGCGAAGATAACGTTGAGGGCTACGGCCATCACCAGGCAAATGATGCCCAGCGGGACGGTCTGCTGGTACCACGGCAAGGACTTTTCGGTGTAGTCCTCAAAGTGGTCCTTGGGGGTCACGGAAGAGACGAAGCCAACCAGCTCGCTATCCGGCTTGGGCTGGGTGAATAGGGTGACCACGATGGATACCAGGATATCCACCACGAAGGCCACACCGGCCGCCACGAAGGCCGTGCCTTGGCCCGGCAGGTTGATGAGGTCAGTGAAGGACGCGACGTACCAGAAGGCAATGGCGGAAGCGGTACCGGCCACAAGACCGGACCAACCGGCGTGTGGGGTCATGCGCTTCCAGAACATGCCCAGAATGAAGGTGGCAAACAGCGGCGCATTGAAGAAGCCAAACAGGGTTTGCAGGTAGTCCATGATATTGCCAAAGTTTTGCGCGAGCAGTGCGGTAAAGATGGCAATAGCGGTGGCGATAATCGTGGCGATGCGGCCGAACTTCAGGTAGTAGTCATCCTCGCGGTCCTTGACCACGTAGGTCTGCCAGATGTCATAGGAGATGACGGTATTAAAGGCCGAGATATTCGCGGCCATGCCGGCCATGAAGGAAGCCAGCAGGCCGGCGATCGCCACGCCCAGCAGGCCATTGGGCAATAGGTCGCGCATGAGCAGCAGGATGGCGTCGTTGGGCTCCGCGCGCTCCTCCATCAAATCGGCCACGGAAACGGAGGCGACCATGCCCGGAATGACCACGAGGAAGGGCACAAACATCTTGGGGAAGGCGCCGATGATCGGGGTCTTGCGGGCGGCCGAAATGGAATCGGAGGCCATGGCACGCTGAACTTCCACGAAGTTGGTGGTCCAGTAACCGAAGGAAAGCACGAAGCCGAGGCCCAGCACGATGCCGATGACGGACCACACTGGGTTCTCAAAGCCGGAGATGTCCGTGCCCGGCCACGTGTGGAAGTGCGAATCCTGGGCCACCGCATCCTTCAGCCCATTCCAACCGCCAACGCGGTTCAAACCAATGATGGTCAGCGGGGCGAGTGCAGCGACGATGACGAAGAACTGGAGGACCTCGTTATAAATGGCGGCCGAAAGGCCACCCAGGGTGATATAGGACAGCACGATGAGACCGGCCACGAGCAGCGATACCCACATCTGCCAGCCCAGCAGGGCCTCCACGATGGTGGCCAGCAAGTACAGGTTCACGCCGGCAATAAGCAGCTGGGCCACAGCGAAGGAAATCGCATTGACCAGGTGCGCGGCATTGCCAAAGCGCTTGCGCATGAACTCCGGCACCGAGCGCACCTTGGAGCCGTAGTAGAACGGCATCATCACAATGCCCAAAAAGACCATTGCCGGGATGGCGCCGATCCAGAAGTAGTGCATTGTTTGGAAGCCGTACTCCACGCCATTGGCGGACATACCGATGATTTCCACCGCGCCCAGGTTGGCCGAGACGAAAGCCAGTCCGGTCACCCAGGCGGGCAATCCGCGGCCGGAGAGGAAGAAGTCGATGGAGCTAGACACTCGGGCCTTGGCGGCCCAGCCGATGCCTAGTACGAAGAGGAAGTAGATGGCTACCAAGAAGTAGTCCACCCAGGAGGCATCGAGCCTCAATACGGATTCAGCAGTCTCCATGGCTGACCTTTCTAGTTATTGGTTCTCTGCTGCAAGGCGCAGCGTGAATCTCTGCGGGTTCTGAGCGCTCAGGCGCACGAGGTCTTCCCCGCTGCGCAGCGCATTTGGCGGCGCGCTCATGGGCTCCACGGCCAATGCCTTGCCGGGGCCGCCCGCCCGCGGGAAATCGGCCGGGGTAAACATCTGCACCCAGTTCAGGCCTTCGCCCATCTCCAGGCGCACACCCTTTCCGCCGGCCGAATACACGGCCGTCAGTGGGCCTTCGCCGTGGAAGCAATCGTCCCAGTCCACCTCGGCGATGGGCTGATTAACAATGCGCACCTGCTCCGTCTTTCCCGTAGGCAGGTTGCGGGCGCCTAGCAAGTAGCGCTTGCCGACGTCCACACTGAGCACCGCTTCCTCCGCCTCAGCTCCCTGTGGGGAGAGGTAGAGGTGCAGCCCATAGGCGAAGGGAACCTCGCCGGGCTCCGTGGTGCGTGCGGTCAGCCGGTGATGCAACCCTTGCTCATCGAGGGCGTAGGTAGCCTCTAGCTGAATCGCCCACGGCCAGCCCTGGCGCGGCTCAATATCAAAGGCAAGGGCCGCCCGGTTGTCCGAGCGTTCCTTGATGCGCCACCAATCCACCGCGAATCCATGGATGGCGTTATTGCGCTCCGGCTCTGTGATGCCTAACTGGTGGGCTGTCCCCTGCCATTCAAACCAGCCATCTTCGGTGCGATTTGGCCACGGCGCCAGCACCACTCCGGCCATCAGCGGCGGCTTGCCCTCGTAGCTTTCTACCAAGGGCGCGCCGCGATAGGTCAGCGCCTTGAGTGCACCGCCGAATAGACCAATCTCGGCCGCATAATCGCCGTGGGCAAGTGCGACGCTGGGGTAGTCAGCGTCAGGGCCAGCCGCTCCTCCACTGGTCATAACAAAGACCTTTCTGGCTATAACTTTCGTTGGACTTAGCCTAGGAGTACGGCAAAGCACAGGTCAATCGTTTGCATAACTACCCGCGAATACCTTCTATTTCAGCTGCTCACCGCAGTAGAGTTAACCGCTTGTTAACCTCTTTCGGGGCTGGAGGCACCTATGGGCCGCGAGCCGCCACACCGAGGCAGGAGCGCTACCCCCGCATCCGCCGCCACACTATGCGCGCCGCGGAGTGAGGAGTGGCCAGGACTTCGCGCAGGTAATTGCGCGGCATCAACCGCCACGGGGTGCGCGCGGGATGCAGGCGCACGGCAATGCCGAGGTGCCAGGCCCACAACGCGGTGCGCAGGACATGAAAATCATTGGTCACTACCTGCAACACGGCATCCGGAGCCAAGCGATGGGCATTTTCTAGATTTTCATTGGTGCTCGTGGCTTCCGGTTCCACCACTACGCGCTCGGCCGGCACACCGCGTTCGATGAGGTAGGTAGCCATGGGCCCCGCCTCACCACGGCCGGAGACAATAATCTGCTGACCGCTATAGAGCGCCAACGCCTTGTCTAGGCGCGAGCGCAGCATGGCGCCGGGGTAGCCGTGAGTTACGCGGGAGCCCAAAACAAGGAGCGGGTCAGACATGGATACCAGCATAGACTCGCCCACCCTTGACAGAAAGACGGAAATAGCCGTACCTTTAACTCAAATATGCAATCGATTGCACCCAGGAGGGCCAGAAGTCGGCCCACACGCCTAAACCAAGGAGGACAGCATGGCCGGAACCACCCTCAAGGACGTGGCCGCTGCTGCTGGAGTATCCATTTCCACCGCGTCCCGTTCGCTCTCGGGGAACCCAGCCATCTCGGAGCCCACGCGCCAACGCGTCAAGGACACGGCCATCAAGCTCAACTATAGGCCCAATGCCCAAGCCCGAGCATTGCGCAGCTCCCGATCTAACGCCATCGGCTTGGTCATCCCCAGCCTAGATAATGCCTACTTCGCCGCAATGGCCGCAGCCATTGAAGAGGCCGCCGATAAGCAGGGACTCGCCACGATGATTACCAGTTGCGGCGAGGATCCGCAGCGGCTAGTCAAGTCCCTCGATGCCCTGATGGAACGCCAGGTAGACGGCATTATCGCGGTACCGCTCGAAGGCGCCGAAGAAGCGCTGGAGCAGGCGCGCGCTTACCGCCCGCTCGTGCTCATTGACCGCACCCTGGGCCAGATTCCAGCAGTGTTATCGGACCCCCACACGGGCATAAAACAAGCCGTGGAACAGCTCAAAGAGAAGGGGCACACGCACATCGGCTACCTTTCCGGGCCGCAGGAAACCTCCACCGGCCGCCAGCGCCTCCAAGCCTTCAAGACCGCCACCCGCGGCATGCCTACCCATATCCACCACGGCAGCTACCGCCACCGCGAGGGCTATAAAGGAGCCCTCGCACTCCTGCAAGAAGGCGTCACCGCGCTCATTGCCGGCGATTCCATGATGACGGCCGGCGCGCTGGAGGCCTGCCATAATGCGGGCAAGCGCATCGGAGAAGAAATCGCGCTCGTCGGCTTCGATGACTTCATCTACCTGCGCTTCCAACCTTCCCCTATCTCGGTGGTGGACCAAGGTGTGGCCAGAATGGGCGAGACCGCCACGGCCAAGCTCATCGCGGCCATCAATGAAAAGCACCAACCGGAAGGCGAGGTGCTAGAAACCCGCTACATCCCGCGCATGTCCACCGCCCACCAACTCGATGGAGCCACGCCATGAGTGACTGCGTTTTGCGCCTGGACAATGTCACCAAATCCTTTGGCCCGGTGGAGGTCATTAAGGGTGTAGACCTCACCGTCCGCCGCGGCCAGGTCCAGGCCTTGCTGGGTGAAAACGGCGCCGGCAAGTCCACCCTCATCAAGATGATCGCCGGCGTTCACGAACCAGATTCCGGCCGCATCCTGGTAGATGGCACAGAGGTGAAAATCCCAGATACCAAGTCCTCAGAGGCGCTGGGAATCGCCACCATCCACCAAGAGCGCAACCTTGTGCCCACCATGTCCGTGGCCGAGAACATCATGCTCGGGCGCACCCCACGCCGCTTTGGGTTGGTCAATCGCAAACACCTCAAGGCACAAGCCCAAGCGGCACTGCACCTTATCGGCTTGGACGTGGACCTAGACATGCCGGTGGGTGAGCTGGGCGTGGCCAAGCAGCAGCTCGTGGAAATCGCCAAAGCCCTGTCCATGAACGCGCGCATCCTCATCCTGGATGAGCCCACTGCCGCGCTCACCGGCAAGGAAGTTGATGCACTCTTTGCCGTGCTCGAGGAACTCAAGGCCAAGGGCGTGGCCATGGTCTTTATCAGCCACCACCTGGAGGAGCTAGCGCGCATTGCAGAGACCATCAGCGTGCTGCGCGATGGCTCCTTCATCGCCGAGGTCCCGGCCGATACGGACGAAGACGAACTGGTGCGCCTCATGGTCGGCCGCGAGATTGAAAACCAGTACCCGCGCGAGGTTCCTCCCGAGCGCGGCGAGGCCCTACTGGAGGTCTCCGAGCTGACTGCCGACGGCGCCTTTCACGACGTCACTTTCACCGTCCATGCCGGCGAAGTCGTCGGCCTCGCCGGGCTCGTGGGCGCCGGTCGCACCGAACTCATTCGCGCCATCGCGGGCGCTGACCCGTACGATTCCGGCACCATCCGCGTCGGCGGCACCCAGCTGCGCAGCGGCGATATTCGCGCCGCCATCCGTGCCGGCGTGGGCCATATCCCCGAAGACCGCAAATCCCAAGCGCTAGTCCTAGATGCCTCCGTGGGCGATAACCTCGGATTCGCCACCCTCTACCCCACCGCTAAGGCAGGGCTGGCAGACCGCAGCGGCCAACGCCGCCGCGCCGGTGACGTAGCGGAGAAGCTGCGCATCCGCATGGCCGATCTCTCCCAGCCCATCCGGAACCTATCCGGCGGCAACCAACAAAAGGCGGTCTTTGGCCGCTGGGTACTGGCCGGCTCCAAGGTCCTCCTCCTCGATGAGCCCACCCGCGGCGTCGACGTTGGCGCCAAGGTGGAGATTTACAACATCATCAATGAGGTCACCGCTGCCGGGGGCGCCGTTCTCATGGCCTCCTCCGATTTGCCTGAGGTGCTCGGCATGTCCGACCGCATCCTCGTCATGTCCGGCGGGCAACTCGCCGGCCAGCTACCTAAGGACTCCACCCAAGACGAGGTCATGGCCTTCGCAGTGTCCAATGTGACCTCTTCTACCTCTGCCTCTGCTGCCGCGCCTGCCGGCACTAACCCCAAGGATGAAGCATGACCAAGAATCGAGTAGTTAACTGGGCGATGAATAATGGCGCGCTCGTCGGCCTCATTGCCCTGTGCATCGCGCTGTTTATCGCTACGCCGTACTTCCTTACCGTGGCGAACCTGCTCAATATCGGCATCCAGGCCGCCACGGTAGCCATCTTGGCCTTCGGCATGACCTTTGTCATCGTCACCGCCGGCATCGACCTCTCGGTGGGCTCGGTCGCCGCGCTCGGCGCCATGGTCTCTGCCTATATGTTCTCCACCGCTGGACTGCCTGGCTGGCTCACCCTGCTTCTCGGCCTGATCGTGGGTGCGCTGGCCGGCGCCATCTGCGGAATGGCCACCGCGTGGGGCAAGATCCCCTCCTTCATCGCGACGCTGGCCATGATGTCCATCGCCCGCGGCCTCACCCTGGTCATCTCCCAGGGCTCGCCGATTGAAACCGCCCCGTCCGTCAATGCCTTTGGTGGCGATATCGCCGGTTTCCCCGTGCCCATCATCATGATGGTCATCGCCGGGCTCATCTGCTGGTTCATCCTGGAGCGCACGGTGCTCGGCCGTTCCATGTACGCCATCGGTGGCAACCTGGAGGCCGCCCGCCTCTCGGGCCTGCCGGTCAAACGCATTCAGATCGCCGTCTTCGCACTCTCCGGTTTCTTCGCCGCCTGGGCCGGCATGGTCATGGCCGGCCGCCTCGAATCCGCACAGCCACAGGCCGGCACCGGCTATGAACTCGATGCCATCGCGGCCGTCGTCATCGGCGGCGCCTCGCTCTCCGGTGGCCAAGGCAAGGCCACCGGCACGCTGGTCGGCGCGATCTTGCTAGCGGTCATCCGCAATGGCTTGAACCTGCTCAACGTCTCCTCCTTCTGGCAGCAGATCGTCATCGGCCTGGTCATCGCGCTGGCCGTCGGCTTCGACGTCATCCGCAATAAGACGGCCAACTAAGGAGCACCCGCTATGAAGAAGCTCATCGCTACCCTCCTCGTACCGGCCCTCGCGCTGGGCCTTGCCTCCTGCAATCGCTCGGAAGAAGACCGCAACCGCATCACCCTAGCGCTCTCGACGCAGACCAACCCCTTCTTCGTCGAGCTGCGTCACGGCGCACAAGATAAGGCCAAGGAGCTCGGCGTTCCGCTAGACATCCAAGATGCTTCCGATGACCCCGCCCAGCAGGTCAACCAGCTGGGCAATGCCACCTCCATGGGCGCCAAGGTCGTCGTGGTCAACCCCACCGATTCCGATGCCGTTGCCCCAGCGGTTCGCGGCATCAAAAATGACGGCGTGCCCGTCATCGGCGTGGATCGCGATGTCAACGGCGTAGAGCTGGATTCCATGGTGGCCTCCGATAACGTCGCCGGTGGCGCGCAGGCTGCGGATAAGCTCGCTGAGGCCATCGGGGAAAAGGGCGATATCCTCATCCTGCAGGGCACCGCTGGTACCTCCGCCTCACGCGAGCGCGGTAAGGGCTTTGAAGAGCAGATTGCGAAGTACGGGGACATTCGGGTCGTCGGCAAGCAATCGGCGAATTTCGACCGCACCGAAGGCCTCAACGTCGCCACCAACCTGCTGCAGGCCAACCCGGATATCAAGGCCATCTTTGCAGAGAACGATGAAATGGCGCTCGGCGCGGTCGAAGCTTTGGGTTCGCGCGCCGGATCTGAGGTCAAGGTGGTGGCTTTTGATGGCACCTTCGATGGCCTCAAAGCGGTCAAAGATGGCAAGCTGGATGCTACCATCGCCCAGCAGCCCGCAGAGCTCGGTGCCCGCGCCATCGAACAAGCCGCAGCGCTCCTGCACGGTGGCGCGGCGGAGAAGAGCGTCCCCGTCGAGGTCATCACCGTCACCCGCGACAATGTGGAGGATTTCCAATGAGCAAGCTAACCGTCGTCGGTTCCATCAATGCCGATCTCATCGTGCACGCCGAGCGCCACCCACAGCCCGGCGAGACCCTGCTGGGCTCCGGCGGCGATATCTTGGCCGGGGGCAAGGGCGCTAACCAGGCAGTCGCGGCCGCGCAGCTGGGCGCTACCGTGGCCTTCGTGGGCGCGGTCGGCTCCGATCCCTATGCCGAGCCCGCCATGCACTACATGCGCACCTCCGGCATCGATCTGGGCGCCGTGGAGCAGGCCGATACCAACACCGGCCTGGCCGTCATTACCGTCTCGGCCGATGGCGAGAACACCATCGTCATCTTCCCCGGTGCCAATGCGCTTGTCGACGCCCCCTTTGTCACCTCCCGCGCCTCCACCATCGCCGATGCCGACGTAGTCCTCCTCCAAGGCGAAATCCCCGCCTCCGGTTTCCAGGCCGCGGTCCAGGCGGCCCAGGGCCGAGTGGTGGTTAACCTCGCGCCCGTGGTCGAGGTCGACCGCGACTCGCTCCTGCAAGCCGATCCTTTGCTGGCCAATGAACACGAAGCAGGGCTCATCCTGGACCAACTCGGTCTACCTGCAGAGGGCGCCCCGCGCGAGCTCGCCCACCGCCTGGTAGAGGCCGGTTTCCGCTCTGTCGTTCTCACCCTTGGCGCCCACGGCGCCTACGTGGCCACCCCGGAGGGCGGCACGGATATCCCCACCCCGCGCGTGACCGCCGTGGATACCACAGGCGCCGGCGATGCCTTCGCGGGTGCCTTCTGCGCCCAGCTCCTCACCGGTGCCTCGCTTGTCGATGCCGCCACCTTCGCTGCCCGCGTCGGTGCCTTCGCCGCCACCGGCAACGGCGCACAGCCGTCCTACCCCACCACCGAATCCGTCCTGCCGGAGGTCACTGATGCGTAAATCCGGCCTGCTCAATCCCGCGCTCACCAGCGCCGTCGCCCGCCTCGGGCACACCGATACCTTCGTTATCGCCGATTGCGGCCTGCCTATCCCCCGCGAAGTGCCTGTCATCGACCTCACGCTGACCTTCGGCATCCCCACTTTTGCCGATACCCTGGCCACCCTCCTTGAGGAGGTCGTGGTCGAAGCCGGGACCATCGCCGATACCACCCCGCCCGAGGTGCGCTCCCTGCTTCCCGCGGTACCGCTTACCGAGGTCTCCCACGATGACCTCAAGCGCGAGGTCGCCCGCGCCTCCTTCGTCGTGCGTACCGGTTCCACCACGCCGTTTGCCAATGTCATCTTGCGCTCCGGCGTGCCCTTCTAGCGCTTATAGACGTTTCCGCGTGCCCCTACTGTAAACACTTCCACCAGCACTTCTTGCTCCTCTACGGAGTACAGCACGCGGTAATTTCCCACCCTTATTCTTCGGCCACTCCTGCCGGACAAAGCGATAGATCCCGGTGGATATGGGTCTTGGGCCAGTCCACCGATCGCACGCTTAATCCGTTGATATTGCTTTCGGTTTCCCTGATGAATTTTTTGTAACTCCCGCTTGGCCTGCCGCGTAAACGTGATGTTGTATCCCATGACCTCTTAAAAAATTGTACTCTTTGCTAACTTAGTACTAGTAGTACTTTGATGTTTTAGGAGCTTTACATTGTCTTTGCCACTTTCCGAACTCCGCACCCGCCTAGGCCAGGTCATCGACCAAGCCCACTACGCAGGCACCCGCACCGTTGTCACCCGCAACGGTAAGGAAGCCGCAGTTATCATTTCGCCTCAGGAACTAGCTTTCCTTGACCGCCTCGAATCCGCTGCAGATGCTGAAGCTCTCCGCCAAGCCCGCGCCGCCGATACCGGCGAACGCTTCTCTTTTGAGCAGGTCACGAAAGAAATCGAAGGGCACTAGCCGTAAATTGGCTCGGCTTCATACCCGGCTAAAAGCCAATGCCAACGCCACACGGATTCGTGAGCATGAGAGCCGAAATTCGTTCGCCCCTCATGAGCCTCAGTAATCTGCTGAACCACATCCACCAAGTGATGCTTAACGCAGCTTCCTGAATAGCGAAGAACGGTATACCCTCTTAGCGCCGCATCATTTCCCTTCCAGCGGTCTTTAACGAAGGTCCCCAAATCTTCCGCCTTATGGAAGTCATAGCCATCGATTTCAACGGCGACCTTCCCTACAACGATGTCCCATAGATAGGGACCTATCTGGTGGTTCACCTGAACCTTCTTCCCACGACGCTGAAGCGCGCGGACTACTTTCCTTTCTGCTTCACTATCTGCACCTACCGCAGATTTGTTCACTAATTCCCGAACCCGAGCAGGTACCCGCGCGATACATCCGAGGTCTTTTTCTAAGGCTTGCTTACCGCGCCTGTTTTGATATCGCGTTTCAAGCATTGTTACTGCTTGATCGTCATCCACCGCAGCCGCCGCTAGCAGGGGATTTTGCACAGGGATACCTTCAAACGTAAATCTCGTTTTCTGCCGAGTTCTCTCGACTTCAAACCACTGCGAACCACTCACGACATGCCTGTAGGCAAATTTCAGAGGAAAGGTCATCTCCTTCTTGGAGTACAGCTGCACCGCAGAGCTTCCTGCGAGCATGATTCCAGGCCAGCGCTTGTGTAGGATGCGAGCTACCTCCATGGCAGTCGGTTCCCGCCACGTATAGATCCCGCGGCCGATTCGGATTATCTTTCCATTCGCTACATGAGTTTGCAGTTCTCCCCTGCTTAGGCCTGAAACCAGTACTTCTTCCATGCTTCCCCCCCTTTGAGCATTATCCCCCTGCCCGAAATCTTAAAGCACGCTTCCTCACGCCGCAGGCTACAGCGATGCAAAGCAAGCACGTTTTACCCTTTTCCTCCTCGAATTTTGCCTAATCGTGCTTGTTTTGCATGTTGGCAAGGGGCGACGAGAACTTCACTAGAGCTTAGGAGACAGAACAAGCACGTTTTGCCGAAAAACTACATGGCTATGGCTAAAACGCGCTTGTTTTGTTCGGCTTTAGACCGGAGAGCTACTCTCCCAGCAGCTTATCGCGCAGGTTCTTATCCTTCTGCTCGACCTCTTCGGCCATGCGCTTTTGGTAGTCCACCATCTTGTCTTGGGTGGCGGGGTCACCTGCCCCGAGAATGCGCGCAGCAAGCAGGCCGGCGTTTTTTGCACCGCCGATGGAGACGGTGGCAACCGGCACGCCACTAGGCATCTGCACGATGGATAGGAGGGAGTCGAGGCCATCGAGCTCCTTCAGTGCGCGGGGGATGCCGATGACCGGCAGCGGCGTGGCCGCGGCGACCATGCCAGGCAGGTGCGCGGCACCGCCGGCGCAGGCGATAATCGCCTTCAACCCGCGGGTATGGGCTTCCTTTGCATAGGCCAGCATCTTGTCCGGGGTGCGGTGGGCGCTGACCACGCCGACCTCGAAGGGGATGCCGAAGTCCGCGAGGACCTGAGCGGCGGGTTCAACGGTGGGCCAATCGGAATCGGAGCCCATGATGATGCCTACATGCGGTTGCATAATGTCCTTTCTACAGACAGGAATTTAAGCCCATTCGGCGTGCACGAGGAAGTATGCGGCCTGGCGGGCAATGGTCAGGGTCTCGTCGGTATCTTCACCAGTGACGTTGACGTGGCCAATCTTGCGGCCAGGGCGGTGATCCTTGCCATAGAGGTGAATCTTGGCCTGCGGATAGCGCTCCATGACTTCCCTGACGCGCTCCGGCATAGGCATAGCAGGATCTTCGTCAGCGCCCAAGACATTGGCCATGACGGTGACGGGGGCAAGCGTGTCGACTGCGCCCAAGGGGAGGTCGAGCACGGCGCGCAAGTGCTGCTCAAACTGCGAGGTGACACAGCCATCCTGGGTCCAGTGGCCGGTGTTATGCGGGCGCATGGCCAGTTCGTTGACGGAAATATCCTCGCCCGCGGGGCCATCGAAGGCAAAAAGTTCGACGGCCAGCACGCCGGTCACGCCGAGGGACTCGGCGATGGTGAGACCCAACTCGGAAGCGCGCTGGGCAAGTTCCGGTGCGAGGCCGGGGGCGGGAGCGATAGCCTCGGCACAAATACCGTTTTCCTGGCGGGACTGGGTAATCGGCCATACCTTAGCCTCGCCGGAAGGGCGACGGGCAACGAGGAGGGAAAGCTCGCGGGTAAGTTCTACCTTTTCCTCTGCCATCAGCGGGGTACCGGCCTCGAGTAACTCGGAGACCAGCTCAAAGCAATTATCGGCGGTGGGGAACCATACGCCCTTGCCGTCGTATCCACCGCGGCGTGCCTTGAGGCATACGCGGCCATCGACGGCGTCGAAGAAGGCGCGGGCATCGGCCACCGAGTCAATGGCGGCAAAGCGCGGCACGGGAGCGCCAAGCGCGGCGAGCTTTTCGCGCATCTTGAGCTTATCCTGCGCGTAGATAAGAGCGGTGGGCTGGGGCTGGACGTTAAATCCGGCGTCGATAAGCACGGCGGAGTGCTCGTTGGGCACATGCTCATGCTCGAAGGTAATGGCATCCGCGCCCTCTGCCACGCCGCGCAGCTCCTCCAAGGAGGTGTAATCCCCCAGCACCACGTCCGGGGTGACCTGCGCGGCGGAGGAATCCGGCTTGCTAGCCAGAATCCGCAGGTGAATATCGAGTTCCGCGGCGGCCGGCTGCATCATGCGGGCCAGCTGGCCGTCGCCACAAACAGTTACAATAGGCTTTAAGTCACTCACGTCCCCCAATACTAGCTTGGATACTATGTTCACTCGCCATACCATCTTCCAAAACTCACTCATGACCGCTTTACTGGACGGCATTTATGACGGCGAAATGACCATTTCGGAACTGCTAGGTAAGGGCAATTTCGGCCTCGGCACCTTTGATGGCTTGGACGGGGAGATGATCATCTTGGACGGCACCTGCTACCAACTGCGTGGGGATGGCTCCGCGCAGATTGCGGACTTGGATCAGCGCACGCCCTACGCGGTGGCCACGAACTTTGTCCCGCGCATTACTGCCGACGCCCCCGCGGGCCTGCGCCGCGATCAACTTTCCGAGTTTATCGATAAGCTCGAGCCCTCCGCTAACTACATGTACGCGGTGCGCATCGCGGGCACGTTCAAGGAGGTGACCACCCGCACGGTGGTCAAGCAAGAAAAGCCTTACCCGCCGATGTCTGAAGCCGTTGGCGGCGACAAGGAGCTGCATTTTAAGGACGTCGAGGGCATCATCGGCGGCTTCCGCACCCCCGTGTATGAAAAGGGAATCTCGGTACCGGGCTGCCACGTGCACTTTATCGACGCCGCCCGCACCTCCGGCGGCCACGTGCTGGGCTACGTAGTGGATAAGGCAACGATTGAGCTCTGCCCCGCCTCCGACCTAGAACTGCGCCTGCCGCTGACACAGGAATTCAGCCGCGCCAACCTCTCCCCCGAGGATCTGGATAGCCAGCTGCACACCACCGAGGTTAAAACCAAGGGCGATCATTGATAATCTCTGCCACGCGCTTGGGCTTGGCCACATTGGGAAAATACATCGCCCGGTCCCAGCCGTGAATCGCTAGGGACACCCCGCCCCGGCGCTTGCGGGCGCCGCGGATATCCTGCAGCGGAATCGAATCGATATTGCGGCCCTCGCGTGCGATGACGCGCCTATTAGTCACGATGAAGCGCTTGCGGCGAGCCTTATAAAGGGGAATGACAAAGCGCCAGATTCCCAGCAGCGCCCACACCGCGACGAGGCCATTGCGCAGCATCGGATCTACCGCTTGGACATCGCACCAGCCGATGGCAATCCACAGCAGGCCGGTGATGAGGATGAGCTCGAGGAAGGGGAAAATCAGCGCGCGAAACGGCGCGGAGACATCCGCGCGCTTGACCTCACCTTGGCCCATCTTCATTAGTCCCATAGCTATGGATGCTACCTTGCGTGTCTACTGTAGTGGTTTACTGCTGCGGACGCAGGTGCGTGACATCACCCGCGGAGTAGTACTCGCCGGCGACCATGATGCGGCCGTCCTCGCCGATTTCATCGACGTGACCGGTGACATCGCCAGACGGGGTCTCCAAGCGCACCTCTTGGCCAAGCGAGGAGCAGACCGCACGGTAATCGCGCAGGAGCTGCGGATCTTGGTTCTCCCACTGCGCGATGCGGCGGCGCAGGTTCTTCAACACGGTAATGGCCAGCTCGGTGCGGTCAGTATCACGGCCTTCGAGCTCGAGCGAGGTGGCCTTTTCAATAGGTAGGTCCTCACGAGTCAGGGTGACATTGATGCCCATGCCTACGACGACGCGCGCAGAAGGTGCGGCACTACCTACGGCCTTATTGACCTCTGCTTTGTTGACTTCAGCTTTATTAACCTCAGCCTTATTAACCTCAGCCTTATTAACCTCAGCCTTGCCTACCTCCACCTTGGTGAGCTCGGTCTTCGGCGCGGCCTTGAAGGCTTGGCCCACGGGACCGGCCTCGGCGAGGATGCCGCACAGTTTATTGCCGTCGATGTGCACGTCATTTGGCCATTTGAGCACGGTGCCCTCGATCGAATCGGTCACCGCAAGTCCCGCGGCCAGCGGCAAGGTGCCCAAGTGCTCGAGGGATTCCGGCAGCAAGAGCACGGAGAAGATTACCTGGGAGCCGGCTGGCGCGGTCCAAGTGCGGCCGAGGCGGCCCTTGCCGGAAAGTTGTTCGTCGGCAAGTAACACGGTGCCATCCGCAACGTTGGTGGCCTGCATCAAATCGGTATTGGTGGAGCCGGTCTTTTCCACGAAATCGATGGTGGTGAAATCGTCCGCCAGCGCGGTGCGAATGCGTTCCAAATCAAGTGCAGTCATAAGCTTCAAGGATACCGGCCACCAATGGTGCTAGTGTGTTGCGCATGGCAAAGGTCACTTTTGAAAAGGTCAACATCACCTACCCCGGTGCGAGCGCGCCCACGGTAAAGGACTTGGACCTCGATATCGCGGACGGCGAATTTCTGGTACTCGTTGGCCCTTCGGGTTGCGGCAAGTCCACCACGCTGCGCGCCTTGGCGGGTCTGGAACCTACATCCAGCGGCCGCATCACCATCGATGGCAAGGATGTGACCAACCTGGAACCAGGCGATCGCGATATTGCCATGGTCTTCCAGAACTACGCCCTCTATCCGCACCTGACGGTGGAGGAAAACATGGGCTTTGCATTGAAGCTCGCGAAGCTCCCCAAGTCCGAGATCAAGGCCAAGGTACACCAGGCGGCGGAAACGCTCGGCTTGACCGAGTACCTCAAGCGCAAGCCGAAAGATCTTTCGGGCGGCCAGCGTCAGCGAGTGGCCATGGGCCGCGCTATTGTGCGCGAGCCGAAGGCCTTCCTTATGGACGAGCCGCTGTCCAACCTGGATGCCAAGTTGCGCGTACAGACCCGCGCGGAGTTGGCCAGCCTCCAGCAGCGCCTGGGCACGACGACCGTGTATGTCACCCACGACCAGGTGGAAGCTATGACCATGGGCGACCGCGTGGCGGTACTCAAGGACGGCGAGCTGCAGCAGGTAGCTCCACCGCGCGAGCTTTACGACGCCCCCGCGAACGAATTCGTCGCCGGTTTCATCGGCTCGCCAGCCATGAATATCTTTGACTACAACGGTGGCCGCGTAGGTGTGCGCCCAGAAAAGATGTTTATCAACAAGGGCCCGGTGGGTTTCCAGGGCGTGGTGGACATTGTGGAAGAGCTGGGCGCCGAGTCCTATGTCTACGTCACTGTGGGCGAGAATCGCCTAGTCGCCCGAGCCGAAGGCACCCCACCGCAGCGCGGCGAGGAGGTCGTACTGACTTTCAATCCACGCGAGGCGCACCGCTTCGATCCAGAAACGGGCCGCCGCATCGCGCAGGACTAGGCCCGCGAAGGGCGCTGGGCTAATGCGCCGCAGGTACGTAGTCCAATCTCCCGCCGCCCCTTTACTACCCCCATTTAGAGTTAAATAGGCCAAAATTATCCACCTTTTGGTTTCCGTATTTTAGGTTTAAAGAACCGAAAGTTTTCCGAAAGGTGAATTCCATGAAGAAATTCCTGCTTCGCACCACCGTTGCGACAACCGCAGTTTTGGCACTGGCCGGCTGTTCTTCTTCCTCCTCCGATTCCGCTGCGGGCGGTTCCTCCGAGGGCGGCGCGGATGCGCGCGGCCCCATCACCTTTGCCATGGGCAAAAATGACACGGACAAGGTGACCCCCATCATCGAGAAGTGGAACGAACAGCACCCGGACGAGAAGGTCACCCTCAAGGAGCTGGCCGGCGAGGCCGACGCCCAGCGCGAAACCCTGGTGCAGTCCCTGCAGGCAGGCAGCGATGACTACGATGTCATGGCGCTGGACGTGGTGTGGACCGCGGAGTTCGCCGCCAATCAGTGGCTCCAGCCGCTCAATGGCGACTTTGAAACCAATACGGATGATCTTTTGCCGGCCACCGTGGAGTCTGCCACCTATAACGATGTACTCTACGCCCTGCCGCAAAACACCAACGGACAGCTGCTTTTCCGCAATACCGAGCTCGCAGATAAGGCACCAGAGAAGTTTGCGGATCTTAAGTCCGCGTGTGAGGCACTGGACAAGGGCAAGGACTGCCTGACCACCCAGTTCAAGCAGTACGAGGGCCTAGCGCTCAACACCGCTGACTTTATGGAAGGCTGGGGCGGCTCCGTCTTAGATAAGGACGGAAACGTCACCGTTGATTCCAAGGAAGCCAAGGACGGCCTGCAGGCCATGGTGGATGCCTACAAGGAGGAGACCATTTCCAAGGACTCCACCGCCGCCACCGAGGAAGAAACCAATATGGCCTTTACTGAGGGCAAGACCGCCTTCGCCATGAACTGGCCATATATGTACTCCAACGCGGTGGATGCCGGCGTCGACGTCGAGGTTCAGGCCCCGCTAGGCAAGGACGGCGTAGGCGTGTCCACGCTGGGCGGCTATAACAACGGCATCAACATCAACTCCAAGAATAAGGGCACCGCGCTCGACTTCATGAAGTTCATCATCAATGAGGACAACCAGAAGTCCTTTGCGGAGCAGTCCTTCCCGCCGGTCTTGGCTTCCATCTACGATGACCCGCAGCTGCAGCAGGAATTCCCGTACCTGCCGGCACTCAAGGAATCTCTGGAGAACGCGGCACCGCGCCCAGTTTCCCCGTTCTACTCGGCAATTTCTAAGGCCATCCAAGACAATGCCTACGCTGCATTGACGGATGGCAAGTCGGTGGATGATGCCACCGCCGATATGAAGGCGGCCATCGAATCGGCTTCCCAGGGCTAAACGCCCAATCCGGGTGAGGTAGGCGGACACCCCGCCGCCTCACCCTTTGTGGTTTTCACTCCCCTAATGGGGATAGAATCTAGCCAATACTTAGCATTTCTTGAACAGAAAGGCGGTCCAGCGTGGCTATAGCTTCGCCGACTGCGTCCAAGGGGGCGCCGAAGGGGGCGTCGGCAAGAGCGCCGAAGCCCCAGCGTAAGAATTATGGGCGCGTGGCCGGGCTGATTGCTCCGGCGCTCATCGTGCTCGCCGTCATCATCGGCTACCCCATCATCCGCGCCATTGTCCTGTCCTTCCAAGGCAATAGGCAGCTCAACCCGCAAACGGGGCTTTTTGAGGAAGGCGGCTTTGCCGGGCTGGAAAATTACCTGTACTGGATTAATAACCGGTGCGTTTCCGGCACTGGTCAGATTTCTACCTGCCCGCCGGGCGTTATCGCCACGGACTTTTGGCCGGCGGTAAAGATTACGCTCTTTTTCACCATCGTTACCGTGCTGCTGGAGACCATCCTGGGCATGCTGATGGCGCTCATTATGAATGGTGAGTACCGCGGCCGCGGCCTGGTGCGCGCTGCGGTGCTTATCCCCTGGGCCATTCCTACGGCCGTCACGGCCAAGCTGTGGCAGTTCATGTTCGCCCCGGAGGGCATCATCAACTCGCTGCTTGGTGCGGACATTGCTTGGACCACGGACCCGTTCTACGCTCGCCTGGCTGTCATCATCGCGGACGTATGGAAAACAGCACCATTCATGGCGCTGCTCATCCTGGCCGGCCTGCAGATGATTCCCAAGGACGTTTACGATGCCGCCCGCGTGGACGGCGCCAACCGTATTCAGACCTTCTTCCGCATCACGCTCCCGCTGGTGCGCCCGGCGCTCATGGTGGCCGTACTCTTCCGTACCCTGGATGCGCTGCGCATGTATGACCTACCGGTCATCATGATTTCTAGTTCCTCCAACTCCCCCACCGCGACCATCTCGCAGCTGGTGGTAGAAGATATGCGCCAGGGTAACTTCAACTCCGCCTCCGCGCTCTCCACCCTTATTTTCCTTCTCATCTTCGTCGTCGCCTTTATCCTCATCCGCTTCCTTGGTGCGGATGTCTCCGGCAGGAAGGCAGCTAAATAATGCGTAAATTCGGACACTACGCCGGCATCGTCTTCATCATGTTCTGGGGCCTAGCGCCCTTTTACTGGATGCTGGTGACGGCGCTGCGGGATCAGCGTTTCACCTTCGATACCACCCCGTGGCCCACCCACGTCACGCTGGATAATTTCCGCGATGCCCTGGCTACCGATAAGGGAAATGACTTCCTAGCCGCGCTTGGAAATTCGCTGCTTATCTCCCTGGTTACCACCGCTGTGGCCGTGCTCATCGGCGTCTTTACCGCCTATGCACTTTCCCGTTATGACTTCCCGGGGAAGGGAATCGTGACCGGCATTATCCTGGCCGCCTCCATGTTCCCGGCCATTGCTTTGGTCACCCCGCTCTTCCAGCTCTTTGGCAACCTGGAATGGATTGGTACTTACCGCGCGATGATCATCCCCAATATTTCCTTCGCGCTTCCGCTGACGGTTTATACACTGCTGAGCTTCTTCCGCCAGCTGCCCTGGGAACTAGAAGAAGCAGCCCGGGTGGATGGCGCCTCGCGCTCCCAGGCCTTCCGCCTAGTGCTTCTGCCGCTTGCGGCGCCGGCGCTATTTACCACCGCGATCATCGCCTTTATCACCACCTGGAATGAGTTCATGCTGGCCAAGCAGCTTTCCACCACCGATACCGAGCCGGTAACCGTAGCCATTGCACGCTTTTCCGGCCCGTCCGCCTTCGAGTACCCCTATGCCGCCACCATGGCCGCCGGCGCGCTGGTGACCATCCCATTGGTCATCATGGTGCTCATCTTCCAGCACCGCATCGTCGCCGGTCTCACCGCAGGCGGTGTCAAGGCCTAATGCGCCGGGCCATGCTGTGGGATACCGCCTTAGGCTTCCTCGGCTTCTTTAGCCTCCTCGCGGTTATCCAAGCTGTACTCAATCTCTTCCATGACTCCCCCGCCCTATGGCCCGGCCTCCTAGCCGGCGCTCTGTGCCTCCTTACCTACCTGACCTGGCGGGCAAAAAGAAAGGACCTTTCATGAGCTGGTACCACAATGCCGTCTTCTACCAGGCCCTGGTCGGCTCCTTCAAGGCCGATGGGGATAAGGAGGTAGGCACGCTGCGCGGGGTCATCGACAAGCTGGATTACCTGCAGTGGCTCGGCGTGGACTGCCTGTGGCTCTCGCCGTTTTATGCCAGCCCCTTGCGCGATGATGGCTACGATATCGCGGACTACTACTCCATCCATCCGGATTACGGCACGATGGAGGACTTTGAAGAGCTCATTGCGCAGCTGCACCGCCGCGGCATGCGCATTATGACGGATTTGGCGCTCAATCACACCAGCTCCGACCACCCGTGGTTCCAGGCCTCCCGCACGGATCCCACCGGCCCCTATGGCGATTTCTATGTTTGGGGCGATGACCCGGAGCGCTACCCCGAAATCCGCGTCATTTTCACCGACGTGGAAACATCCAACTGGACCTGGGATGACAAGCGCGGCCAGTACTACTTCCACCGCTTCTACTCCCACCAGCCGGATTTGAACTACGATAACCCAGCCGTGCAGGAGGAAGTGTTCAAGATCTTGTCCTTCTGGATGGACAAAGGATTGGACGGCCTGCGCCTTGATGCCATTGCTTACCTCTTTGAACGCGATGGTGTAGGCGGCGAGTCCCTGCCGGAGACCATCGAGTTTGTGGAGAAGATTCGCTCCTTCATGGACACCCACTATCCGGATGCGGTGCTCATCGCGGAGGCCAACCAGCCTCCGGCCGAGACCATGCAGTTCTATGGCAAGGGCGAGCGCTTCCACATGGTCTTCAACTTCCCGGTTATGCCGCGGTTGTACCAAGCATTGGCGCTTGCCGACGCCACCCCGGTCTACTCCATCCTTGACGAACTGCCCGCCCTGCCGGATGGCTGCCAATGGGGTACCTTCCTGCGCAACCACGATGAGCTCACCCTGGAGATGGTGGACGATGATGTGCGCAAGCTGATGTATGAAGCCTTCCTCCCCGATGATGAAATGCGCGCCCATGTGGGCATTGCCCGCCGGCTGATGCCGCTGATGAACGGCGATCGCCGCAAGGTGGAGCTCATGTTCTCGCTGCTGATGACCCTGCCGGGCGCACCGTTTATCTACTACGGCGATGAGATTGGCATGCTCGATGACACCACGCTCCCGGACCGCTATGCGGTGCGCACCCCGATGCAGTGGGACGATTCCGAGCACTCTGGTTTCAGCACCAAAGCACCTTCCCGCCTTCCGGTTGTGGGAGGTACCTCCGTGGCCGCCCAGCTTGATGACGCCACCTCGTTGCTCAACACCGTCCGCTCCATGATTGCCGAGCGCCATGCCCATCCGGATCTCGGCACCGCTCCGTGCGAACCAGTAGAGACGGGCGAGGAAGCCGTCCTTGGCTACCAGCGCGGCGATCTGCTGTGCTTGCACAACTTCAGCGATCGCTCCATCGATCTCGGCCCAGTAGAGCTCGGGCCGTACGGCTACGCCTGGCTGCCGGCCTAAGCCTTAGCGCGCAGCTGCAGCCCCTCTCCTACCGACGCACTGCGCAACCCACAGAGAAAAGCGCCCTCTCGGTCAATATGGACCGAGAGGGCGCTTAATTGTGATGGTGGCTTAGTTCCACACGGGTGCATCTTCGAGGCGCAGCTCGGAGTAGCGCGCTTCTGGCACAGAAGCCGAATACGGCTTGCCCTGGGCTTCCCACTGCTGGTCGGAGTTGCAGCGCACGTCCTGACCGTCAGTGTCGAGCATGGTAAAGCCCCACACCAGCTTGCCCTGTGAGTTCGCAGGCAGGGTGTACGGGCCAACCACCTGGTTTAGCTTCCAGTGCTGCTCGCTGACGTAATTGAAGCCATAGGTTTTGGTCAGCACCTTGGCCAGCTCGCCGGTGCCCTCAACGGATCCGGAGACCTCGATGGTCTGCGTGCGAGCCTGGGTAACAGTGTGCTTGACCGGTACTTCCTCGGCGTTGCGGTTAGCCACGCTGGTGGCATCGGTCTGCTTAAACCAGCGGCGCTTTGCGGTGACGTAGGTGCCGTTTTCACCTGGCGTCGAGCAATGCGTGCCCGGCTTGTAGTCGTCGTTCCAGCGCTGGGGCAGCTCAAAGTCCCCACCGAAATCAGCGGCGTGGGCAACAGGAGCGGCCACCAGGCTTAGCGCCGCAAGGGCGCTAGCGATGGACGTCTTGCTCACGTTTAGCCCCAATCGTTGTTATCGCGGGTGGAAACCTCGATGTGGCGCTCCTTCGGCAGGGTGGCGGTGAAGGTGCCGCCGTTGGCCTGCCACTTGTGGTCGGAGCCGCACACAGTCTTCTGGCCCTCGAAGTCAGAGACAACCCAGCCTGCGCGCAGGACGGCGGTCTTGCCCGGAGCAATGTTGTACGGACCAACCTGCTCGCCTACCTCGTAGGACTGGCTATCGGTGTAGCTGGAGGAGAAGGTGAAGTTGATGAGATCCATCAGCTTGAAGTCAATACCTGCGGACACATTCCAGGTCTTGGTCTTGGTCTCGGTGATGGAACGGGTTACCGGCAACGGCTCATCGTTGTAGTTGGACACGGTCCAGGAACCGGCAGAGCCATCGAAGTAGGTGCGCTTGATGTCAACGGTCTGGCCGGTGTCGCCCGGGTTGGAGCAACGCTCACCGATGGTGGTCGGGTTAGCCGGGCCGAGGTCACGCTGCGGCAGGGCGTTAGCGGCCGGAGCGAAGATGAGGCCGGAAGCAACGGCAAGAGCCGCGGTGGTAGAAGCAATCTTGGACTTGAACATGGAATTTTCTCCTTGCGTAGATGAGGGTGGTGTTTAGTAGATGGTCTGGGTAGGAACCGGCAGGTCGCGGAATTCGTCCGGAGTGACGTCCTCGGTGCGGGTATTGCCGTCCTTATCAGTGATCTTGGCCTCGGCCCAGAAGCCGCTCGGGGCGGAGGTCTGCTTGTAGTTAGAGGTGAGGTCGTAGTTTCCGCTCTTGCCGCAGTGAATCTCGCGGTAGTTAATGCGGGTCATGGTGGTGCCATACTCCACACGCACACGCTCGCCTGGCTTGAGGTCGACGTGCTTAAGCTCAGTGCCGACCGGCATGTAGGCGCGCTTTACGGCACCGACGGACTCCAGCCAGCCCTTCGGAATATCGCCGCGGTTGCCCTGCCAGTTGGTGTACGGGGCGTGCTCGGCGCCAACGACGAAGTCAGTTACCGGTGCAAACTCGTAGTCACCCTTGGACCAGTTGAGGAAGTCCGTGGAGTAACCAGCCTTGCGGTAGGTCGGCTTTACCGCGGTGATGTCCAGCGGGTACCAGGAGGTATCGCCGGCTTCACACTTATCGCCTTCCTTAGGCCAGGAGGGATCGCGCTGCAGATCTGCAGAAGGCTGCATGATCTCGTCCTTCTTCGGATCGGCGATCTTCTCTAGGCTCGGGCCGGATACGGAGGTGTAGTTGCCCTCGATCGGCTTGGAGTTTGCACCCGGGGAACGGGATGGAATTTCCATGGCCAGATCGGACACGGAGCCGTCCGCCTTGATGATGTAGGCGAAGGCGTAGCGCTCGGCCGGGCCCTTACCGCGGATGACATTAGCGCCTGGGATGTTTTCCAAGCGGTCATCGTTGCAGCCTACGAACATGGAGATGAAGTCCTTTTCAATGACGCCGTATTCGACGCGGAAGGACTCACCTGGCTTCAGCTTCACAGGGCCGAAGGTTTCTTTATCGCGCCAGCCGTTGGTCATCTTCAGACCAATATCGGACTTAGCGGTGGTGTCCCAACCGGAAGGCAGCTTGGCCTTGGAATTGGCTTCAATCTCGTGATTGGTACCAGTTTCTACCTCGGCGGTGTAGGGCACTTCTTGGTTGGTGGTGTTTTTAAACTGCAGGGTGCCGTCGCTCATGTAGCGGCGGCCGGTTTCTGCAAAGCGCCATTCGCGCTCTGCATTATCGCCGGCGGCACTGCAGCTCTTGTAGAGGTTGGAAATGGGATATGCCTGCGGCATCGGGGGAACATCTCCCGCGTGTGCCACTGGCGTGAAGAGAGCCGCTACGGCGAGCGGTGCGAGCAAACGCAGTCCCTTTTTAATCACCAGAAGACCGTCCTTAATAGATCGTTAAAAATCAGGGGAAACATTCATGAAGACTCAGGCAATCATAAGGGCTTACAGGGCTCACATCAATAGTTGAATGAAAATCTTTCTAATGTTTTTACCTACCTTGAGGTGCAATAATGGGCGCTCACCTGCCCAGCACCGTTAAATGTTTACAGGAGACACCACCCCCAGATTAGGGCCCTTCATCCTAATACCACCCAAGAAATTCCCAGGTTCCATGCACTGCCCACACTGTAGCGGCATTTACCACACAATCGTTTTCCACTCCGCGTCCCCCCAGCGTTCCATTCCGCATTGACCGGGGTGCCCTAGTAGTGTGGGGGCCTATGACTGACCTGAAAACCACCGCCGGCAAGATCGAGGACCTGGACGCCAAGCTCGCCGAGTCCCGCGCGCCGCTGGGAGAAGGCGAGCCGGCCGCCCGCACCCGCGTGACGCAGCTGCTCGATGAGGGCTCCTTCGTGGAAACGGACGCGCTAGCCCGCCACCGCTCTACCGACTTCGGTCGCGAGCATGACCGCCCCTATACCGATGGCGTGGTCACCGGCTACGGCACTATCGACGGCCGCCGCGTCTGCGTCTTTAGCCAGGACGGCGAAATCTTCGACGGCACGATGGGTGAGGTTTATGCCGAAAAGCTCACCAAGATATATGACCTCGCCATCAAGACCGGCGTGCCCATCATCGGCATCTATGAATCCACCGGCCCGCGTGTACAAGAAGGCATCGTCACCATGGCCGGATACGCCCGCCTCATGGCGCGTGTCTCCCAGGCTTCGGGCCTCATCCCGCAGATTTCCGTTGTCGCGGGCAATACCAGCGGCATTGCGGCGTTCGCGCCGACGTTTGCCGATGTCCTCGTAGTCACCCAGGGCACCGCCCTCCACCAGGCCGCCAGCCACGTGGCCGGCGCGGAGCCAGAGACCTTTGGCGGCGCCGCAGCCCACGCGGAATCCGGCACTGCCCACTTGGTGGCCAGCGATGACAAGCAGGCTCTGTCCCTCGTGCGCGACGTTGTGGCTTACCTACCCGCCAATAACCGCGCTGAAGCGCCGCGCGTGGAGGCCGGTAGCGTCGCGGACTTTGATCTCAATAGCATCATCCCGGATACCGCCGCGCAGGCCTATGACATGAGCGATGTCATCAAGGCTGTCGTCGATGAAGGCTCCTTCTTCGAGCTTTCTGCCGAGGCAGCACAAAACATCCTTACCGGCTTTGCCTACATCGATGGCCGCGCCGTCGGCATCGTTGCCAACCAACCGCTGGCACTGGCCGGCGCCTTGGACTCCGCCGCGGCAGAAAAGGCCGCGCGCTTCGTGCGTACCTGCGATGCCTTCAATACCCCCATTGTGGAATTCGTGGACTCCCCGGGCTTTGTGCCTACCCCGGAAGAGGAAAGGGCCGGCCTGCTGCGCAGGGCGTCGAAGTTTGCCTATGCGCAGGCTGAAGCGAGCGTCGGCAAGCTCACTGTGATCACCCGCAAGGCCATTGGCCCGGCCTACGTATTTATGGGCGCCAAAGACCTCGGCGCGGACCTGGTCTACGCATGGCCCACCGCGGAAATTGCCGTCACCCAGGCCTCCCAAGCTTCCCTGGCCATCTATGGCTCGGAGGACAAGGAAGAGGAGATGGACGAGCTCTTCTTGCACCCCTACGCCGCAGCAGAGCGCGGGCTGGCCGATAATGTCATCGAGCCAACGGCAACCCGCCACTACCTGGTAGAGGGCCTGCGCCTGCTAGAGCGCAAGGCCGTAGCCCAGGTACCGAAGAAGCACGGAACCGTTTAGGAGGGCACATGTCTGCACCTGAAATCAAGGTAGTCAAGGGCAATCCCACCGAGGACGAACTCGCGGCCCTGCGCACAGTCTTAGCGCAGATGAGTGCAAAGCACTCGGGCGCTACCGGCGAGCGCAATGAATGGGGCAACCCAGCCGAGCGCTTCGAGCGCTTTGGCGCGCAGCGCGTCTACAACCCCTCCGCCTTCCATACCGTGCGGTACTTCTAATGCGGCTTATCCTTGCCTCCCAATCACCCTCGCGCGCGTCTATCCTGCGCGTCGCGGGCGTGGAGCCCGTTTTAGAGCCGGCCGATATAGACGAGCGCTCCCTCGAAGCCTCGCTCGCGGGCCACCCACCGGCCGATATCGTGGCGGCCTTAGCCACCGCCAAGGCCGAAAAGGTGGCCGAGCGCTACCCCACCGAGCCCGTCATCGGCGGCGATTCCATGCTGCTGCTCGACGGCGAGCTACAAGGCAAGCCCCATACCGAGGAAGCCACCATCGAGCGCTGGCACCAGCAAGCCGGCCGCACAGCCGAGCTGCTTACCGGCCACTGCCTCATCTTTGGCGATAAGCGCCATGTGGAAACATCCACCACCACGGTGCACTTTGCCCAGGCCAGCGAGGCCGATATCGCAGCATATGCCCACTCCGGCGAGCCTCTCCACTGCGCCGGTGCCTTCACCTTGGAAGCAATGGGCGGCTGGTTCATTGACCGCATCGAAGGCGATCCTTCCTCCGTTATCGGGCTATCGCTGCCAGTGGTGCGCCGCGCGCTCTATGCCTTTGATCTGAACGTCTCCGATTTCTGGTAGCAGCGCGCCGGCGTCGCTACAGTGGGGTGGCATGGAAATGAAAGACATGCTTGCCCCGAAACCCATTGAGCTGCCGGCCGATCCCGGCGCAGAGTCCACCTCGGATCTCGCCGCCGGCATCGTTGCCCACCCCGATTCCCCGCTGCTGTGGGCGCTCCTAGCGGAGCAGGAACTCAACCAGCAGGAGGGCTCTGAGCCGTCCGCTTTCATCACCGCCTACGCCTACGCGCGCACGGGCTACCACCGCAGCCTCGACCGCCTGCGTGGCAATGGTTGGAAGGGTTGGGGCCCTGTCCCCTTCTCCCATGAGCCGAACCAGGGTGTCCTTCGCGCCATCGCCGCACTCGGCCACGCCGCCAAGGCCATCGGCGAGGACGACGAGTATGACCGCATTCGCCAGATGCTTTCCGACGCCGACCCAGAGTCCGTCGCCACCCTCCTCGACTAATCCTGGAGTTCCCGCATGCCTGCCGTGACACCGCGCTGCCTACGCCGCTTCTCCGCCGCCGTATTGCTCACCGCTGCCGTGCCGCTCGCGCTGAGCGCCTGCGGTGCTCAGGAGGATTCTTCTTCCTCCCCAGCGCCGGTCTTTTCCAGCCAAGCACCTGCCGAGGACGAGTCCTCCAGCGGGGAGAATGCGGATTCCGCAGCAGCACCCTCCCCATCTGAGTCCACCGACGGGGACGAGGAGGAAACCACGCAGCAGCAGGAGAAGGGCAAGGACAGCGAGTGCACGGAGCTGCCCAACGACCCACGCAAGGTCTACGCCTCTGGCACGGCCCCCGGGCGCATGCCCGCCGATGACGGCAGCGATTTCAATTACTGGATCGCCGATATCGACAACTCCTATGACCCGTGCGCCACGATTAGCTGGATCATCTTCCGCGGCTCAATGGGCGATTTGAACGGTCCGGCGGGCACCGGCGCCTCTATTGCTGATGGCATAGCTTTCTACATCAATGGCGCTCCGGCCAAGGACATGTCCATCTTCCACAAGGTAGAGAGCATCACCCCGGTCTCAGACAACGAGGTCGATTTCACGTGGGGAGAGCGCAGCCGCACCACCGCAGAGGGCATTACCGCCCACCACACCGTGCGCTTGCGGGCACAGGGCGATTCCCTCGAACCGGTATCCGGCGAAGTCGCGGAATTCAACAAGATGTGGGTTGACCTTCCCAGCTATCAGCTTGGCACCTACGACTAACTTTTAGGCCGGCACTTAACCGCCTATGCCGGCAATACAATGCGCCCCAGCGGGATTGAACTGGCCCCCGAAAGTTGGACTGGTTTAATTCTAGGCGGTTAGGGCTTCAAGGGTCTGATTTCGATATTGCATCGGGGTCAGGCCCTTGAGTCGTTGTTGGATGCGTTCGGTGTTGTACCACCGGATGTACTCGTCGATTGCCTGGTTGAACTCTGCGACGGTGTCGAAGGCTTCTCCGTGGTACATCTCGGTTTTCAGGTGGCCGAAGAAGTTCTCCATGACCGCGTTGTCGTAGCAGTTGCCTTTGCGTGACATCGATTGGACTCCCTGGTGCTGGCTAATCAGGGTGCGCCATGATGAGTGCTTGTATTGGAATCCTTGATCGGTGTGGATCATCCAGCCCGGCTCTGGAGCACACGCTTTGATCGCCTGCGCCAACGAAGCCGAGGTAAACGCCGTAGACGGCGATGTGGCCACTGTGTGGGCGACGATTGAGCGGTCGAACAGGTCCATCACCGGTGAGAGATACACCTTGCGGCCAGCGACTTTGAACTCGGTGACGTCGCTGACGAAGACAGTGTTGAGCCTATCGGGGGTGAAGTTGCGCTCGAGTGTGTTCTCAGCGATGTAGCTGATTGTGCCAGTGTAGGAGATGTAGGGCCTGCGCTGGCGGATCTTGGCTTTCAAGCCCATGGCGCGCATGAGCTTGTAGACAAGTTTGTGGTTGACCACCCAGCCCTGGTTACGCAGGTCGAGCAGTACCCGCCGGTAGCCGTAGCGGTGTTTGTTGCGCTGAAAACTGTCCCGGATCGCTTGTTTGAGCTCGGCATGTTTATCCGGTGCGGTGAGTCGTTTTTGGTGGTAGAAGAATGTCGAGCGTGCCATGCCGGCCGCATCCAGGAGGTAGTCCAAGCGGTGGTGTGACTTGAGGATGACGATTGCCTGGGCTTTCAGGCGTGTCCCTGGTTCCTCAAGTCTCGCAATTTTTTTAAGTAGGCGTTTTCCGCTTCCAGCCGCTCAACCTGGCGGCGAAGCTTTTCCTCTTCCGTGAGGCGTTTCGGCGCAGCCGATCCTTTGGGCCTGCCCTTCGGCTTCGGGCGCAGAGCCTCGTCGCCGCCTCTGCGCCACTTAGCCACCCAGTCCTTGACGAGGTGGTCGGATGAAAGATTGAACTCTCGGGCAAGATCCATCATCGACTCACCCGCAAGATGACGTTCTACAACTTCCTTCTTCGCCTCGAAGGAGTAGTGCTGCTTGTTTGGTTTCTCCACGAGACATAGTCTGCCACGCAGTTGGAAACGGCGATAAAGTCTACGCGTTGCGTCTCTCGAGACACCGACAACACGAGCAGCGGCTCGGCAACCCATTCCCTGCTCGAAAAGCTCCACTAACTGCTCACGCTGAACTTCACTCAGCGAACTACGTGCTCTCAAAGAAAATGCTCCCCACTAGTTGTTGGCAACTGATTTCTCAGTCCAACTAATGGGGAGCAGTTCAGATTCCGCTGGGGCGCATGTCGTTGCTCGCTTAATTGCGCAAGCAGCTCATGACAGTGCTAGTCCATCTTGTCCAAGATGTCGCCGGTGTTTTGCGCAATGCACACGTTAGCCACCATCGCTTCCAGGAATAGCCTGATGGCAACCATGATTGCGTAGTAGATGACAGTGCTCAGTACCGCCAGGAAGATGAAGGCAAAGATGCTTCCGAAGATGGCGGACGCGGAATCTTCCTGAATGCCATAAATGCCCATGCCGGTGGCGAATAAGAAGGCACCGAGGAGGTGGAGGATCCACATGATGCCACCAAGAATCATGGCAACCTTGTAGATTTCCTTCACGTGGGTAAGTGTCAGGAAGTGCTTGAACTCGAACTCAAAGAGTCCGCCCAATAGGCCGTCTTTCTTGCCCAAGCCCTTGAGGGCGTCACTCATCTGGCTCTTCTTATCACCGAGAGTCTGGCCGGAATCGGCAGGAGCATCGCCTGCTTGGGGGAACTGTCCGAATCCCTGGCTCGTGCCCTGCTGTTGGGTGTAGCCGCCGAAAACCGGCTGATCGTTAGCGGACTGGGCGGAGCCGAATTGGTTGCCGTTCGCAGCAGCGTCCGACGATGCCGAATCCGTAAATGGATTATGCGCACGGGAGGCAGCGCCCTCGCTTGGGGTGGAGGAGTTCGAGGAGGCCCAGAAGTCAGAGGAGGTGCCCTCCGCGCTCGGCTTCGGGGAGGAAAGAGCACTCGAATTTCCAGACTTACCAGGCTTCTCGGTGTGGCCGAAAGACTTCGTCTCCTTGGCATCAGTAGAGCCAAATTCCTTGGTCTCATTCACCTCGGAGGCACCGGTGCCTTCGGTGCTCTTCGCAGCGTCCTCGGCGTGGTGACGCGGGGTCTCGGAAAAATCGCGCGGAGAAAAATCCTTCGGAAACCCGTCGGAGTTGAAATCATTATCAGCCATAATCTGGTCCTTAGAAAATGCTTTAGGGGATGGTAGGAAAATGCCCCACGGTCACCCGTGGGGCCACTTGGCAGAATACAGCGTGCGCTAGGCGTTCGCGTCCTGAACGCGACGAATCGCCTCGGCGGCAACCTTTTCTTGGATGCCCATGTCTAGCTCGGAAGTGAAGCCAACACAGGAACAGTTGATCTCGCCGAGGACATAGGTGTCGGTGCCATCCGGGGCATCGTCAAGCATGAAATCCGCGGTCCAAATCAGCGGAACGTCCTTGGTATCGCCGAGCTTTTCTGCGATAACGGGGCGAGCCTTCTCGAACATCTCGAGCAACTCCGGCCAAGACTCCGGCTTATCGTAGGTGTACTTTGCGCCGGAGAAGAGCGTGGCAGAGAAGTTGTCGCCGCCTTCTGCTGGCTTCTTGTGCACGATGAATACCGGCTCATCGCCCACGAGGAGAATGCGGATTTCGCCCTCCACAATGCGCGGCATAAAACGCATGTCCACCAGCATGCCGTTATCGCCCTCAATGTACTGGTCACAGAAGTCCATGAAGGCGCCCAGCTTGTAGTCGTGGGTCTGATTGTCTACTGCCTCGGTGCACTTCAGGGCGGTGTCGAGCGGGAGCGCGGTGCCCGGTTCTACGGACTGGGCAAGCTCCTGGTCCGCGAGGCGCACGCGCCAGATGCCCTCACCGGTGGAACCGCGGTTTTGCTTGAGCACCCGCTCACCATAAGACAGCGAGGTGGGGAAAGTATTATGCAGCTCTTCTACCTCGTAGTACGCGGCAGTATCGTCCGGCACCAGCGGGGTGTCATTGAGCTTGACCAGTGCATCTTTGGCGCCGTAGGCCATCATGTCTGCCGGAGTGGACATGCCTACCAGGCCGGCGTCTGCCAGCTTGGTGAGCAATTCGAAGTAGCCCTTCTCGCCGCCGGGGATATTGCCTGGGTTCACACGAGAGATATACGCATCAAAGTTTTCAGAAACCTGGGCGTAGATTTCCTCCGCCTTGTCTGGGTGGAAGTAGATAACCTCCGCATTCCAGCCTTGTTCCTTGATCGCGTCGACGATCGGCATGGTGTCCTTACGGTGACCATCTGCGCCTTTATCGGAGCCGCCCTCTACCTCAAATACAACGATTGCATTGTGCACTAGCAATTCCCTTCTTAGGTGGTGTTCATAGCACGTTGTCGCACCATATCCGTAGTTTATCCCAGCTTTTCCTCCCCCGCCCGGCCAACTGCCCCCTCTGTCTAACCCCGCCGGCCGGCGCCCCTATTTCCCCGGCCGAGCCCTGTATCGCACACCACAGGAATAATCCCCGAGTGATCACCACGGGAAAATTCGGGTTAAAGTGGTGGGAGCAAATTACTAACCCTTATAGGAAAGGCAGGCGGACAGTGGCTGACGTTGATCCCTATCCCCCATTTCAGGAATACGCACACCCCGAGCGCCTCGTGTCTGCACCGTGGCTGTCCGCACGCCTAGGCATCAAGGGCCTGCGCGTCATCGAGGTCGATGAAGACTCACTCCTCTATGACATTGGCCATATCCCCACCGCCACCCGCATCAACTTCCGCACGGAGCTACTGAGCCCACTTACTCGCGATTTCATCGATGGCAAAGAGTTCACTGCCTTGATGCGGGACAAGGGCATTAATGCCGACGATACGATTGTCCTTTATGGCGATAAGTCCAACTGGTGGGCCGCCTACGCCCTGTGGGTATTTACCCTCTTTGGCCACAAGGATGTTCGCCTGCTCGATGGTGGCCGCAATGCCTGGATGGCCGAGGAACGCGATACTTCCTTCATGGTGCCGGACTTCCCCGAATCCGAATACCCCGAGGTAAGCCGCGATGATTCCGTCCTGCGTGCCTTCGTAGACCAGGTGCGCGAGTCCGAAGGAGCGCTCGTGGATACCCGCTCCCCAGAGGAGTTTGCGGGCGAGGCCACCGAGCACGATCCCAATGGCGATTCCGCCTACGGCACCACCATGCGCCATGGCCACATCCCAGGCGCCATCAACCTCGAATGGGACCGTTCCAACTATCCCAACTCCTGCTTCCGCTCGGCCGAGGAGCTCAAGGTTAATTACGGAATGTTGGAGCCTGAATCTGCAACGATCCTCTACTCCCACGTAGGTGCGCAGGCCGCGCACACCTGGTTTGTGTTGACGCATCTTTTGGGATTCACAAAGACGCAGGTCTACGATGGTTCGTGGTCTGAGTGGGGCAATATGGTGAAAATGCCGATTGAGCGTTAACTTTTCGGTTTCGCCACATAAACCCATATCCGGCAGGGATGTGGGTTTATTTTTGTTCAAAAACATCCCCACTCGCGTGCGTGAAAATTAACTCATGCTTTTGTGTGCAAGAATAGATTGCGTATTCAACCTAATGTGTTCAGGAGGTTGCTGCCGTGGCAGTAGAAACCAAAAAGATCTCTAAGGTTCTCGTGGCGAACCGCGGTGAGATCGCCGTTCGCGTGATCCGCGCGGCCCGCGACGCTGGCATTGCCTCCGTCGCCGTCTACGCCGAGCCAGACGCCCAGGCACCTTTTGCCTCGCTTGCCGACGAAGCCTTTGCCCTCGGCGGCACCACTTCTGCCGAGTCTTACCTCGTCTTTGACAAGATTCTGGACGCCGCAGAAAAGTCCGGCGCCGATGCCATCCACCCCGGCTATGGCTTCTTGTCTGAAAACGCCGACTTTGCCCAGGCCGTCATCGACGCCGGCCTGACCTGGATTGGCCCCTCCCCCGAGTCCATCCGTGATTTGGGCGATAAGGTCACCGCGCGGCACATCGCCGAGCGCGCCGAGGCACCTATGGCCCCAGGTACCAAGGATCCGGTAGCCGGCGCCGATGAGGTGCAGTCCTTCGCCATGGAATATGGCCTGCCTGTGGCCATCAAGGCTGCCTTCGGCGGCGGCGGCCGCGGCATGAAGGTGGCGTACTCCGCAGAGGAAATCCCGGAGCTTTTTGATTCCGCTACCCGTGAGGCAACCTCCGCCTTTGGTCGCGGCGAGTGCTTCGTAGAGCGCTACCTGGATCGGGCGCGCCACGTCGAGGCCCAGGTACTAGCAGATAAGCATGGCAACGTAGTGGTCGTCGGCACGCGCGATTGCTCCCTGCAGCGCCGCTTCCAAAAGCTGGTCGAAGAAGCCCCAGCTCCTTTCCTCACCGATGAGCAGCGCGCCTCCATCCACGAATCCGCCAAGCGCATCTGCCGCGAGGCCGGCTACTACGGCGCCGGCACCGTGGAATACCTGGTAGGCGCCGATGGCCTCATTTCCTTCCTAGAGGTCAATACCCGCCTGCAGGTGGAGCACCCAGTGTCCGAGGAAACTACCGGCCTCGATCTCGTACGCGAGCAGTTCCGTATTGCTGAGGGCCACGAGCTCTCGTTGAAGGAAGACCCCACCCCGCGTGGCCACGCCTTCGAGTTCCGCATCAACGGCGAGGATGCCGCGGCAAACTTCATGCCAGCCCCTGGCACCATCGTGAAGTACTCCGAGCCAGCAGGTCCGGGCGTGCGCGTTGATTCCGGCGTCGTCCAGGGCTCCGTTATTGGCGGCCAATTCGATTCCATGCTGGCCAAGCTCATCGTCTGGGGCCCAGACCGCGAGACCGCGCTGCGTCGCTCCGCCCGCGCCCTGTCCGAGTACACGGTGGAGGGCCTGCCCACCGTTATCCCGTTTGACCAGGCTGTCGTTGCTGACCCTGCCTTTACCGCAGAAGACGGCAATTTCCGTGTCTACACCAAGTGGATCGAAGAGGAATGGGATAACCAGCTGCCCGCCCACGATGACTCCACCGATGCAGAGGCCGCCGAGGCCGAGCCTTCCCAGGTGCACACCGTGGAAATCGATGGCCGCCGCATCGAGGTTGCCCTCCCCGCCTCCTTCGGCGCCAACGGTGCCCCGCGCAAAAAGAAGAAGCGCAAGGGCTCTGGCGCCAAGGCCGCAGTGTCCGGCGATGCCGTTACCTCCCCGATGCAGGGCACGGTCATCAAGGTCAACGTCGAAGAAGGCCAAGAGGTCACCGAGGGCGAGGTTCTCCTCGTGCTCGAGGCCATGAAGATGGAAAACCCCGTCAAGGCGCATAAGGCCGGCACCGTTACCGGCTTGGCCGTGGAAGCAGGCGCTTCTACCACCAAGGGCAGCGTACTGCTGGAAATCAAGTAGCCTACCCCGCTAGCCTTGGAAGAATGACTGATTCTTCCCTCGGCGTGCGCTTGGCCAAGGAAGAGGACCGCGACTATCTTGCGGGCCTCTTCCCTTCTTCTATTGCGGACTGGTCCCCGATTGTGGACGGCGGGGTCATCGCCCTGCCCATGGCCGCCAATGAGGACCCCACCGTTGCTCCCCGCGGCGCCGCGCTCCTGCGCTACTACCCCGCCGCCGACAAGGGCCCAGCTTTCTTGGGCGATCCCTCGGCGCACCCGCTTGACGACGCCACCTGGCTTACCCCCTTCGACCCCGAAGACATTCCCGAGCTCATCGTCTCCAGCGATGACCCCGCCGCCCGCGAGTTGCTTATTGCCAACGCCATCGACCTCGCGGCTGAGCAGACTGCCCCCGGCATCTCTTCCGCCGAACCCCTCCCAGGATTTGAAGAGCTCGCCCCCGGTAAGTTCTTCCGCCGCTTCTAGCACGCCCCTAGGTCCGGCCGCCCTCCTGCTAACCTAGCTACGATGCTGAAAATAGATGCAACTTATGGACATTCCACCGCTTTAGGGCGCCTGAATCGCACCTTCGACGCCGGTCGCGTATACGGCTTGAAGGGCCCCAATGGTGCGGGTAAATCTACGCTGCTGCAGACCTTGAGCGGCGAGATTGCCCCACTCGAGGGCACCGTTACCATCGACGGTGCCGCACCCGGCAGCACAGAGGCCGCCGGCTCCGTCATCGCAGTCGCGGACCCGGTCTTCTTGCCCGACCTCACCGTCGGCGAACACTTCACCCTGCTTTCGCGCCGCTCCGGCGTGGACTTTGCCGAGGTCCATGAGCTCTGGGCTATCGACGACGCCATCCGGAACTCCGCGGTCAGCGACCTTTCTTCTGGCCAGCGCCAGCGCGTTTACCTCGCCGCCCAGCTCTATCAGCCGGCCAAGGCCCTGCTTATCGACGAACCCGAGCGCCACCTTGACCACACCTGGACCGCCTTCCTGGCCGAGGAGCTGCGCCACCTCGCCGCCGAGGGCCGCTGTGCAGTGCTGGCCTCCCACTCCCCGGCCATCTTCGATGCCTGCGACGAGGTGGTGGAGATTTCATGAAGCTTCTATCCCACGCCTCCTCAGCCATCTATTACGCCTTTATAGCGGCGCTCATCGCGAGCGTCAGTGTTTACGCTTGGCAGAATGCCGCCGAGGTTTTACCCTCGCTCGCGCAGCGCACAGCCGCGGCGCTGCCCGCCACCGCGACCATCGGCGCTGGGGTCGGCTCCCTCGCCCTCATCGTTCTTCTTGAAGCGCTCTATCCGCTACGCAGCCTTTCGCTCAGCCGGTGGGTCTATGTGGACAGGCCGCGGGGGCGTATGCGGGGCGTCGATAAGCTGTCCATTGCCCAGCTCGCCGGCGTGAGCCTCCTCGGCCTAGCCCTGTGCACGTCGCTGCACCTTCCGCTCTATGCGGCGATGGCCCTCCCCTTGCTGCGCCTAGCGCTCGGCTGGCGTTCTTTCAACCTCGCCTCGCTTCTTCGCGCGGGCCGCACCCGTGCCGTCGGCTCGTCCTCCTTTGGGCTTTTGGATTCTGAGGTTTCTGCCGATGCCATCGCCTCCCAGTCGGCGCGCCTGCGCCCCAGCTCGCGCGCCACGGCGTCGCCCGGCCGCCTCTTTTTCCGGCGCCTGTACCGCCGCTGGTACATTCCGCTCGGCGCGGTAGCTGTCATCGGCCTCACTCTGGGCCTTGCCCCACAACTCGGCAGCCTGGCACTCATCGGATTCGCTGCCGCATGGACCATCGTCGGCGCCGCCACCGGCCGCGCCGCATCCTTCGGCCGCATCATCGACGGAGCCTGGCCCGACTGGGGACTTCCCCTGACCGCGACAGCCGGTGCCGCCGTTCTCGGTACCGCCTTCATCGCCGCCGTGTGGAAGCTGCCTGTACTCGTACTCGCCGCGTGCTGTTTAGGACTTACCTACGCCTCCTTCAAGCGCTCCCGCCCGGCGCGGGTGACCACCATGAACATCATCGACACCGGTGGCTTCGGCGCTTCATTCTCCCCCGAAGTCTTCGGTTACTTCCTGCGCGGTGGCTACGGCATTGCGGCCATAGCTGTGGTCCTCTTCTTTTAGTCGCCCTGCGCTTCCCCAGGTACGCCACTTCAATAAGTTGCACATACCTGGGGATTTCTTTTGAGCTTTATTCTGTATTACTTCACATAACACAGGTTGTGTTACTATAAGTAATACAGAATAAAGATTGGAGGTGACAGATGTTCATTAACCTCAACCCCGATTCAGATGTCCCCGTCTTCCAACAAATCCACGATGAATTAGTACTGGCCATAGCTCGCGGCCAGCTCTCTGACGGCGACAAGCTAGACCCTGTCCGCCGCGTCGCCAAAGACATAGGCATCAACCCGGCCACCGTGAAGAAAGCGTACGACCTCTTGGTTTCTGACGGCCTCGTTGAAACCGCCGGCCGCTCCGGCTCCATCGTCAGACCCGGCGCTCACACCGAGGCTCAAGAAAGACAACTAGCTGAGCAATTAGGCCGAGTAGTTGCGCTCGCCCGTGCCCAAGGCTTTAGCCCAGATGAGCTCCACACCCACCTCAGCTCCACTCTTAAACACTTGGAAGTATCGTCATGATTTTCGCCCTCTTAATGGCCGCCACAACTCTCGCAATTACTTGGATTATGGCCAAAGCCCCCTCCCTTGCCTCGCCCGGCACACCGCTCGGTGTGCGCGTGCCAAAGGCCTACCTTTCCGATAGCGCAGTTACCTCTGCGCTTGCTGGATACAAGGTACGTACTTGGGGCTTCGGCATCGCGGCAACAATTCTGTCCCTCTTTGCCTGGAAATTGCCACTCCTCGCCGCCGTACCGTCCCTCTTGGTGACGCTCGGCGGCTTGTGGGCCTACATCTCTCAACGCCGCCGCATCATCGCCGCGAAAAAGGCCGGCGGTTGGTTCGACGAGGTTGAAACCACCATCGCTGCTCGTGTTTCCACCACCGCCAATGGCACACCCGAATTCGAAGGCATCCCCACGCCGACTTTTCCGTGGGTAACAATGCTCGCCTCCCTGTTGTGCATCGCGGCCGGTGCCATCATCGTCGCTTCCCACTGGTCCGATATTCCTGACCCCGTTCCAGTGCACTGGAATTCTTCCATGGAGGCGGATAATTGGAGCGAAAAGAACATCGGCAGCGTATTTTCTACCTCATTCATCGCCTTAGGAATGCTCTTGCTTTTCGCCATCATCTGCTCTTTTATCGCACATAGTGAGGTATCCCCACGTTCAGAACGCAGCATTAAAGCTCGACTGCGCAATGAAGCCAACCTCGCCTTCACGAATACCGTCATGGGAGTTCTCACCCTGCTCGTGTGTGCTGGTATAGCTTTCATGCAAGTAACCGGCCCTGTACCGCAATTTCAGCGGTTCAACGGCGCCGCCATTATCACGATGTTGGTGCTTACCATCGGTGGCAGCATCGGACTGGTTGCGTTTCTTCTCTACAAACAATCTCAATTATCTGAGCAACTGCGTGGAATCCGCTTTCCCGATGAAGACAAAGAATCACCAGACAATGACCATCTCTATAAATGGGGCGTGATGTACTACAACCCGGAGGATCCGGCGGTACTAGTGGATAAGCGCTTCGGCACAGGCGTGTCGTTCAACTTCGCCCGCTGGCAGGCCAAGGCATTCCTCCTCATCACGCTTCTGATTCTGGTCGGCTCGATAGCGCTACCTTTCCTTCTAGGCTGAAAATTTTAGCCCTCCCCGCTGAATCACGATTTTCGTCCATATAAACCACCGATTTCGTCGACGGTTTTGGTGGTTTATATGGACGAAACTCGCGAAAAGCCGCCTACAGACAGCACAGCACCCCGCTTCCTAGAGGATTGCGCGAAGGAAGCGGGGCGCTGGCGTCAGTCAGTTAGTTGATAACGGCGATGAGGTCGCCGCCTTCCACCTTGGTGGCCTGGCCGATGGCCACACGCTCGACCACGCCATCCTTGGTGGCGGAGATGGAGGCTTCCATCTTCATCGCCTCGATGACGGCGATTTGGTCGCCGGCCTTAACCTCATCGCCTGGCTTGGCGGTGGGGTTGACCACGCCGGCGAATGGTGCGGCGACGTGGCCCTCGTTGGAGGGGTCGGCCTTTTCTACGGTAGCGACCGTGGATTCGGCGTTCTCGTCGCGCACCTTCATCGGACGGATCTGGCCGTTGACGTTGAGAACCACGTTACGCATGCCCTTTTCGTCCGGCTCACCCACGGCGTCGAGGCGCACCACGACCTGCTTGAGGTCGGCGCGATCGGTGGAGTCCTCTGGGAAGTAGTGGACGACCTTTTCTTCGCCTTCGGTAAGACCGTAGAAGAAGGTGGTATCCGTCAGCGCCTCAGTGTTGCCGTACTTGCGGCGGAACTCGTTGAATTCCTCGAACTGCTTGGGGAATAGCAGGCGGTTCAGGCTGGCGCGGCGCTCATCCGAGTTATCGGATTCCAAATGCGGCTGCTCTTCCGCAGGGACCTCGCTCACCTTGGCGCCGGTTTCCTCGCGGCCATCGAGTACCTTATCGCGCAGCTCCGGCCAACCGCCCGGAGGGGTACCGAGCTGACCGCGGAGGAATTGGTTGACCGAGTCCGGAATATCGAACTTGGTCGGGTTAGCAGCGAAGTCCTTCGGGTCTACGCCTGCACCAACAAGGTGAAGGGCGAGGTCGCCCACAACCTTGGAAGATGGGGTGACCTTGGTCGGACGGCCCAGCATCTCATTGACTGCTGCGTAGGTGTCCTCGATGACCTCGAAGCGGTCCGCCAAGCCAAGGGCATCGGCTTGGGCACGCAGGTTGGACAGCTGGCCGCCTGGAATCTCGTGCTTGTACACGCGACCGGTCGGGCCAGGGATACCGTTCTCAAACGGGGCGTAGAGCTGACGCACAGCCTCCCAGTAGGGCTCGAGATCCGATACGGCCTGCAGGTCGATGCCGGTATCGCGCTTGGACTGAGAGAATGCTGCAATAAGGGCGGACAGCGACGGCTGCGAGGTGGTACCGGCCAACGGCGCGGAGGCGCCGTCGACGATGTCGGCACCGGACAAGGCGGCCCCATAGTAGGTTGCCATCTGGCCGCCCGCGGTATCGTGCGTGTGCACGTGCACCGGCAGGTCGAATTCCTTGCGCAGCGCCATAACCAGCTTGGAAGCGGCCTCAGGGCGGAGCAGACCGGCCATATCCTTGATGGCAAGGATATGGGCTCCGGACTCTACAATCTGCTCGGCCAGCTTGAGGTAGTAATCCAGCGTGTACAGGTTCTCCTTCGGCGACGAAAGGTCACCGGAGTACGCCATGGCCACCTCAGCAACGGTGGTATTGGTCTCGAGGACGGCATCGATGGCGGGGCGCATCTGGGAGACGTCGTTAAGAGCATCAAAGATGCGGAAGACGTCCACGCCGGACTTGGCTGCTTCCTGGACAAAGCCGCGGCAGACCGAGTCTGGGTACGGGGTATAGCCCACAGTATTGCGTCCGCGCAAGAGCATCTGGATGTTCTGGTTCGGCATAGCCTCGCGCAGCATGTCCAGGCGGACCCATGGGTCCTCGTGGAGGAAGCGCATGGCGACGTCATAAGTCGCACCACCCCATGCCTCAACTGAGAACAGGTTCGGGGTCATGCGAGCTACGGCTTCGGCTGCAGAAACCAGGGCGGTACTACGCACGCGGGTAGCCAGCAGGGATTGGTGGGCGTCGCGGAAGGTGGTATCTGTAACCATCAGCGCATTCTGCTGGCGGATCTTCTCCGCCCACTTTTGCGGACCAAACTCGAGCAGATCATCGCGGGAGCCGCGCGGGAGCGGCTCGGAAAGGTCCAGCTCGGGGAGCTTATCAAAGGGGCGCAGCGCCGTCGGGCGCGTACCGTTGGGCTTATTAACGGTGGTCTCCGCGATGTATTCGAGGATGCGACCAGACTCGTCGACTGCCGGCGGAGCCTTGAGCAGATGCGGGTGTGCGTTGATGAATCCGGTGTCCACGCGGGTCTGAGTGAAGTCCGGTTCGCGCAGCAGAGCGCGCAGGAAGCCGATATTGGTGGCCACGCCGGAGACGGTGAACTCGTTGAGCGCACGCTGGGCGCGCTGCACAGCCTGTTCGAAAGTGGCACCGCGGCAGGTCATCTTCACCAGCAGGGAGTCGAAGTTGGGCGAAACCTCTGCGCCCACGGAAGTTGCACCGTCCAGGCGCACGCCGGCGCCGCCCGGCGAACGATACGCGGTCAGCGTGCCGGTATCGGGGCGGAAGCCGTTATTCGGGTCCTCGGTGGTGATGCGGCACTGCAGGGCAGAACCGGTGATGGAAATCTTGTCTTGGGCGAGGTGAATATCTTCCAGCGATGCGCCGGCCGCGATATTCATCTGGGCCTTGACGATGTCTACGCCGGTAATTTCCTCGGTCACGGTGTGCTCCACCTGCACACGCGGGTTCATCTCGATGAAGACGTGATTGCCGCGCTCATCGACGAGGAATTCCACGGTGCCCGCGCCTTCGTAATTAATGTGCTCACAGAACTTCACCGCATCCTGGCAGATGCGGTCACGCAGCTCGGAATCCAGCGACGGCGCCGGCGCAATCTCGACCACCTTCTGGTGGCGGCGCTGCACCGAGCAGTCACGCTCGAAGAGGTGCACCACATTGCCCTGGCTATCGGCCAGAATCTGCACCTCGATGTGCTGTGGTTTGATGACCGCGGTCTCTAGGTACACGCTGCCGTCACCGAACGCCGCCTCCGCCTCGCGCGAAGCCTCGGCCGCCTTTTCGCGCAGCTGATCCTCAGATTCCACGAAGCGCATGCCGCGCCCGCCGCCACCGGCGACAGCCTTAACGAAGACAGGAAAGTTAAAGTCCTTGGAGTATTCCACCAGCTTATCGACGTCCGTCGATGGCTCCGAGTCCTGCAACGTCGGCAGCCCGGCTTCCTTTGCCGCACTAACTGCAGCAGCCTTATCACCGGTGAGGTCCAACGTGCTTGGGGTCGGACCAATGAACTTAATGCCATTGTCCTCACACGCACGAGCAAGATCCGCGCGCTCCGAAAGGAATCCGTAGCCGGGGTAAATGGCATCCGCTTCGGCCTTCTTGGCGGCACGGATAATCTCATCAATGTCCAGATATGCCTTGACCGGCTGCCCCTCGGCGCCGATGCGGACGGCCTCATCCGCGAAGGCGCGGTGGAAAGAATTTCGGTCTTCGCGAGGATAGACCGCGACGGTCTTTGCCCCGGTCTCAAAGGCAGCGCGGAATGCACGCACGGCGATTTCGCCACGGTTGGCTACCAGAATCTTTCTGAACGATGGAAGCGCGGGATTAGCCACTTCTGTGTTCCTTTCAACTCGGAAGGTACTGCTATACAGCACCTCCTCTTGGGTGATCCGTATCTCAGTTTAGAGATCGAAACCTTCCTTGTCTGCCCATTTTCAAGCGGAGTTTGCCACACTATCCAGCGCTTAAACCGTTGAACGGGTAGTTTCTGCAGTCCGACCAGTAATAACAGGGTTAGCTATTCTGTAAATCTTGCAAATTTTTACCTCAACAAAATATGCAGCGGGGACACCTGCGCACCCAAGTAAACCGTTGTTGACCAAACGCCTCCCCGGCTATATGGTTACCCACATAGGTGGTAAACCCATACACCAGGGAAGGAATCACATGTCGCATGCACGAGAGGCCGCACCATGAGCGATACTCGGCCTATTTATCAACAGCTGGCAGGAGGAATCAGAGACATGATTATTTCCGGCGAACTCCCCGAGGGAGAACGCGCCCCCAGTACCAATGAGCTTTCGGCTTTCCATTCCGTCAACCCCACTACCTCCGCAAAGGCACTAACCGTCCTGTTCGAGGAAGGCCTGCTGGAAAAGCGGCGCGGCCTAGGCATGTTTGTGCGCGAAGGCGCGCGCGACAAGGTCCGCCACCAACGCCAAGAAGCCCTTAGGGAAGATTTCATCGTTCCGCTTCTCAAGGAAGGAGCCGCGCTGGGCTTAAGCGCCAGCGATATCGCCGACCTTATTAAAGCCGAAGGAGACCATCATGACGCACCTTAAGATGCACAATGTCAGCTGCAAGCGCCGCCTGCACGTGCCACACCTGGAGCTCACCGCCGGCATGTATGGGCTTATCGGACCCAATGGCGCGGGCAAGACCACGCTCCTGCGCACAGTGGCCGGGTTCCTGCCCGCCAAAGGCAGCATCGATAGCTCGCAGGTGGCGATTGCGCGCACCGGCGCCGATATCTTGCTCGCCGGTTCCACCGTGGCCCAGCACCTGCACGCCGCACAGCATGTGCGCGCGGGATTCGACATGGGGTATGCGGAGAAGTTGTTGGATAAGGTGGGCGTCGATAAGCGCAGCAAGAACCGCTCTTTAAGCACCGGCCAGCGCCAACTGGTTGCCTGTGCCACTGCCCTGGCTGCGCGCACGCCGGTCACCCTCCTCGATGAGCCTTTCAATGGCCTAGACGCGCCGACGCGCACACGCCTGCGCGAGCTCATCATCGCCCATGCCGCGGCCACCCCGGATTGGCTACTCGTGCTCTCTTCGCACCGGGCGGAAGATCTCGTGGGTTTAATTGACCAGGTCATTACCGTGCACGACGGCACAGTCAATAAGCCCACCGACCTGGAATCCCAACGGCCGCACTACCCAGTGCTCACGGGCAGCACCAAAGACGTCGAGCAAGCACTCGCGCTTGCCGACGCCCTCCCCCTCCACCGTTCCTCCCTTGGCTCCACCTCCAAGGTGCACGCCTGGTGCCCGGCCCCGTTCCCAGCCGATACCGCAGCCGCCGCCCAGGTCACCGTCTCCTACCTCGACGACGGCCACCTCATTGATTCCCTTGTCTCCCGCGCCCACGAATCCACCCGCACCCCACAAGAGGAGTCCTAGCCATGCAGACACTCAAGACCTTTAATCTCAACGCCACCAAGGCGCTCACCGTCATAAGCATCATCGTCGTGTTGCTGTGGGTTCTCCCGTATGCCGTCCCCAGTGATCCTTCTACCCTCGGTGCCAATCCGACAGGTTGGGGAATATTCGCAGTCTTTATGTGGGGGCTCTACTGCGCCTTCGCCGCAACCGAATACCGTTCCTTGCGCGGTCTAGGGATGCGACCCCGGCAATGGCTTACCAGCATGCACGCGACTCTGTGGCTAGCCGCGCTCATTTTTGGTGCCATCGCGTGGACCGCTTACTACATCGCACTGCAGTCGGGTGCGTACGCGAATTCTTCGTGGGCAATCACCCCCGGCACAGTCGAAGCCAGCCTTCCGTTTTGCTACGCGGCAACCTTCGGTAGCTTCGCCTGTGGCCACCTCATTACCGGATACGTTGGCGCACTCATCGGTGTGGTGGTCAGTAGCGCAAACCAAAGCTCCCTGTTTGTTCGGCTGCTACTTATCGCCGGCATCATCATTGGTCTATTCCTAGCGGATGGCATTCTCATCACGCTCGTGGAATCATTTGGAGCTGCAGAAATCGGCGCGCCATGGCCCGGAATGTTCTTCTTCGCTGGATTAGCTGCCCTGATCTGCACCGCAGCAAGTCACCTGCTCGCGCGGCGCATACAGCCTTAACCTGCCCCGGTGATAAATGCACCAATTCCCCCGCCTTCAGAAGACTGCAGTCTCTGGAGCCGGGGGAATTCTTGTCATACGCTGCCTCTGTGCTTGAGGCGGAGACGGTGCGGTTTACTCCAAATCGTCGTGGGCAACGAGGCGTCGCGCAGCCTCGGTGATGGTGCCCGACAGGGACGGGTATACGGCGAAGGAATCGGCCAGCTGGTTCACGGTGAGCTGGTTCGTCACGGCCATGGCGATGGGCAGGATGAGCTCGGAGGCGGTCGGCGCGACGATGACGCCGCCGATAACGCGGCCGGAGGTGGCGCGGCAGAAGAGCTTGACAAAGCCGTGCTGCAGGGAACGCATCTTGGCGCGCGGGTTGGTATTGAGCGGCATGGTGATGGTGCGGGCGGCGACTTCGCCGGCCTCGATTTCTGCCTGGGTGAAACCGACGGCGGCGATTTCCGGGCGGGTGAAGACGGCGTTGGCCACGGTCTTCAAGCGCAGCGGGGACACGCCCTCACCTAGTGCGTGGTACATGGCTACGCGGCCCTGCATTGCGGCAACGGAAGCCAGCGGGAAGAGGTCAGAGCAGTCGCCCGCGGCGTAGATGCCGGCAATATTGGTGCGGGAGACGCGGTCGACCTGAATGTGGCCGGACTTGGCGGTTTCTACGCCGACATTCTCCAGCTTGAGGTCCTGGGTATTCGGGATGGAGCCGATGGACATGATGACGTGGGAGCCGGTGATTTCGCGGCCGTCCTGCGTGGTGACCAGGACGTTGCCGTCCTCGGTGCGGTTAACGGTTTCCACGCGGCAATTCTTTTCCAGTTCCACGCCGCGCTCGCTCAGCACGGTCTCGAGGACGTCGGCTGCGTCGGCGTCGTCATGCGGCAAAATGCGGTCGCGGGAGGCAACCATGGTGACCTTCACGCCCAGCTCAGCGAAGGCGGAGACGAACTCGGCGCCGGTCACGCCGGAGCCGACGACGATGAGGTGCTCGGGAAGCTCGGTGAGGTTGTATACCTGCTGCCAGGTGAGGATGCGCTCGCCGTCTGGCTGCGCGCCCGGCAGAATGCGTGGGGTCGCGCCGGTAGCTACCAAGACGAGGTCAGCGTCGATGGTTTCCTCGTGGCCGTCCTCGTTAAATACGGCGGTAACCTTGTGGCCGCCAAAGGCATCGGCTTCCTGATCCTCAGGGAAGTAGCCGCGGCCATCGATAACGCGAGCGCCTAGGGATTCCACCGTGGCGCGGATATCGGAGGACTGCTTGCTTGCCAGGTCCTGTACACGCTTATTCAGAGCGGTCAGGGAGAGGTGGGCCTGGCCAATGCCTTCATTGAGCTTCATATCCTCGGCGCGGCGCAGGTCGGTCTTAATATTCGCGCCGGCGATAAAGGACTTGGATGGAACGCAGTCCAAGATAACGCTGTTACCACCCATGCCCTGGTCTTCAATAATGGTGATTTCTGCACCATATTTGGCGCCTGCCAACGCGGCCTCATAGCCTGCCGGGCCGCCGCCGATGATGACGATTCGCTTGGTCTGGTTCAACACGCACTTGCTCCTTTATCGGCTCCACTTTAAAAGTCGCCTACGAGTTTAACGTGTAGAACCTTTCAGCGCGTTAGTCTGTCTCCGCATTCTCCCCTATGAACTGCTCAACCACGGCACCAAAGAGCTTGATGCCCACGCCAATAGCCCGCTCATCCACGATGAGATCGCCCATGTGCAGGTCATGCTGCTCGCCCTCGCCGGACCAGCAGCCAAGCCGCGCCATGGAACCGGGGACCTTTTCTAGGTACCAGGAAAAGTCCTCGCCGCCGGAGGACTGCGGAGCTTGCACGACGGCCTGCGGGTCGATGGATTGGGCGGCGGAGGCAAGCAGGGCGGTGGCGACGTCGTCGTTAAGCACCGGCGGAACACCCCGGTTGTAGGTCAGCTCGTGTTCTACGCCCACCGGCGCGAGAATCTGTTCCACCAGCTCGGTAAAAAGACTTTGCATATCGCGCCAGATGCCAATATCGGCCGTGCGCATGGTGCCGGTCAGGCTGCCAGTCTCTGGAATGGCGTTCGGAGCATAGCCGGAATTGACCTGGCCAAAAACCAAAACGGTGCCGGTACGCGGGTCAACGCGGCGCGAGAGCAGCGCGGGCAGTTCGGTAATCACCTTGCCCAAGGCATAGACAACGTCGGCCGACAGGTGCGGCCGGGAGGTATGCCCGCCTGGGCCCTTGATATTGAGCTCCACCACGTCGGTAGCAGAAGTGATCGCCCCGGCGCGAATACCGATGCGCCCCACGCGCAGCTTGGGTTCGGCGTGGATGGCAAAAATGGAATGCACTCCCTCCAGCGCGCCCCATTCAATGACATCGGTCGCACCGCCGACCCATACCTCTTCGGCCGGCTGGAAGATGACGCGAATGCCCAGCGGCAGGTCGTGGACGCGCTGGAAATCTGCCAATGCGCAAGCCAGACCGAGCGCCACGGTGGTGTGTACGTCGTGGCCGCAGGCATGCATTTTGCCGGGGACTTCGGAGGTATATTCCAGGCCGGTGACCTCGGTGACCGGCAGGGCGTCGATATCGGCACGGAAGGCCAGCCGACCTAGCTCCGTATCGGGGCCGATGTCTACCATGAGGCCGGTCTGTGGGAAGCGCTGTGGCTCCAAGCCATAGTCCTGCAGGATGGAGGCCAGGAAGTTGGTGGTTTCCACCTCGTGGTTCGCGGTTTCCGGGTGGCGGTGGATATGGCGCCGCCACGCGATGACCTCCGCACGGTGGGCATTGAACCACTCGTTGATGAATTCCGAGATCATCCGCGTGCCTTCCCTGTCGTTGAAATACGTCTGGGTGCAAAGTCTACAACTAGACCATGCGGTTCAGTAACTCAGGTGGTGATGCGGGGTGCTCTAGCTCAGGGCGCCATTCCACGTGGCGGCAAACCGACGCCGGTCCACATAGCCTTGTGGGAAGGGCGCGACGTCCTCGGCGGCGGCCACCGCGGAATCGGTCAAATGCCCTTCCACCACGTCCCCGCCGGCCGGTAGCAGCACCGCCGGTGGGATTTCTAGGGCCAAGGCCAGCTTATATACCGTAGACAGCTGCGGATCGGCCATGGCGTGCACGCCATTTTCGTTGCGCTCCAGATTGGAAATTTGGCTGCGCGAGACCCCAGAAATCTCCGCCAGCGCCTGCTGCGAAATCCCCCGCCGCTTTCGCACCCGCCGCAGTTGTTGCGAAAATCCGTGGCCGTAGCTCGACCACATTAGATGAATGAAACTCATATTCTCCCCCTGGAAAGTGCGGTCGCCTTTCCAGGGAGAAGATTACCTTAAAGGTCGATATTGCGCGGGCCGTAGAGGCGGTCGCCAGCATCGCCCAAGCCCGGCACGATATAAGCATCCTCGTTGAGCGAAGGATCGATAGCGGCGGTGACAAGGCGCACCGGCAGACCGGATTCAGCCAGCGCATCCACACCCGGCTGCGCCGAGACCATGCAGATGGCGGTGATATCGGTAGCGCCACGATCGGCAAGCAGGCGCAATGCGTGCAGCAGGGAACCACCGGTGGCCAGCATCGGATCCACCACGAACACCGTGCGGCCGGTCAGGTCCTCCGGCAGTGCCTCCAGGTACGGCACTGGCTCGTGCGTCTCTTCGTTGCGCGCCATGCCGATGAAGCCGACCTGTGCATCCGGAATCATAGACAGGGCCGGGTCCACCATGCCCAACCCGGCGCGGATGATCGGCACGATAATCGGCGGGTCCTGCAGGCGGGTGCCCTGTGCGGTAGAAACCGGGGTGGCGCAGTCGAAGTTCTCCACGGCAAGGTCGCGGGATGCTTCATAGACAAGCATGGCGCCCAAGTCTTTCAGGGCGGCGCGGAACGCGGAGTTATCGCTGCGCGCATCGCGCATGAGGGTAAGGCGGGAGGCGGCAAGCGGGTGGTCTACTACGTGGATGTCCATGACCCCCACTTTAAACTTTTTGGGAACCAAATGGGCCCTCGGGCAGTCCAATAGGTCATGAGACCTTTCACGATCGATACTGACTATGCCCGCCACCTCGCCCGCGACCTGCACGCCCAGTCCCAAGGGGAGAATCCGCCCCACCCCGTTTTGCCTGAAGATTCCGCATTCACCGCTTTCAATGAGGCGGTGCATGCCGCGCTCGATAATGTGGGCGCGCGCATGAGCGTGCTGCGCAACGATATGGGGCAGGTTGCCCACTCCGGTTTCCAGATGTCGCGCGAGGCAGAAGACACCGATGCCGCGCTAGGCCAGCACCTTGGGGCGGCGATGTAGATGCTCGATACCGCGCTCAAGCAGATTGCCACCATGCAACCGGCGCAGCTTCCGGAGGTTGAGCTTCCCCGCGTGCCGGATCTCTCCGCCGCCGAGCCTTTGGCCGCTATCGCCCACGGCAATCCCGCTCCCCTACTCGAGTCGGCAAAAAGTATCGATCTCGATAATGCAACCATCTCTGCCGCGCTCGGCCAGGCCCGCACCTTGGTAGCGGGCACCATCCGGGACCTGGTGGGCATCGCCACGCAGCTGGTGCGCCAAGCCCTGCCCACCGCGCTGGGTTTCCTGTCGCTGGATCCATCGGCGCGTGCCGCCGCTCTGGCTCAGCTTCGGGCGCTTATCTCCCAGCACCTGGGCATGGCCACTGCCCGCGTGCAGCGCCTGATGGGCGATCTCAGCGCGGCCGCTCAGTCCTTGCAGCCGGTAGCGCAGCGGCCGGTGCACTCCGCGCTTGCCGACGCCCCCGCAAGCCCCACCAGCGCCCAGCAAGCCACCGCTCTTCCAGAACAATCCGCGGCTGGCGCTGGAGCCGGCGCCGATGCTGCCGCACACGACGCGCCTTCTCCCCCGCCCGCACCAGAGCCTTCTGGCGAGGGTGGTTCGGCCGCTGGGCAGGCCGCGGTCGCCGCAGCGAAGAGCCAAGTGGGCCAGCCCTACGTGTGGGGCGGCACCGGAAACGGTGGCTTCGATTGCTCGGGTCTTACCCAATGGGCTTATTCGCAGGCCGGAGTGGACTTGCCGCGCACGGCGGACCAGCAGGCGGTTGGTCAGCAGGTCAGTGCGGATCAATTGCAGCCCGGTGACCTGGTGGTATGGGATGGGCACGTGGCAATGTATTCCGGGAATGGCGAAATCGTGGAGGCCGGTGATCCGGTGCAAACCAACCCGCTGCGCACCACAAATATGGGCATGCAATTCAAAGGCTTTTGGCGCCCCACGGCTTAAGGCCGGTGCGCTCTCGCGCGCTGCTTAGGGCGTTGGGTAGACTAAAACGCCATGAGCACCCGCGCAATTGTACCTGTAAAGCTCTCGCTGACCGAGGGCGATTTTTATACCCTCTGGGCACCGAAGTGGCGCCAAAATGGCTCCGAGTGGCAGGCCTTTCTGGGCGATGACGAGGCAGTCCTAGCCTTTAACTCACCCGCCGAGCTGCTGTGCTTCGTGGAGTCTGGCACCAAGCATGATTTGCTGGACCACCCGCAGTGGGACCAGTTTGCCGGCCGCGATGCGGACCGCGTTACCCCGGCCGAGCGCGATGAGTATGACCTCATCGGCATGCCGGAGGCGCTGGCTGGTCGCCCGAGCCACCGGAACGTATCCACGGTGGCCCGCAACCTGGAGATGGCCTCCGCGCTTGCCGACGTCGCCGGTGCAGAGCACACCACCATCTTCTTCGCCTCCCACTCCATCCTGCGCAACGTCTCCCGCGGCGCCGACCACTACTCCGGCGAACAGGGCATGAGCGAGTGGTCCGGCGTGGGCCACGTCATCGCCGGCAACTGGAAGAAGGTCATCGAGGACCTGGATGAGCACGTCCGCGTGGTCTCCAGCGATGACTTTGATGCGGCCAAGGTTTCCGATGCCAAGGATCGCATCTCTTCTGCTGCTGCCGCCTCCGCTGCAGCGGCCAAGGAAGCCGAGGAAAAGCGCAAGGCCGCCGCCGAGGCCGCTGACCCGTACGATAACTCCCCGTGGGCCGCCGCCGGCATCGATCCCATCAAGATCACCGCGCAGTCCAAGTCCGTCTACACCCTGCGCACCTACCTGGACGGCAAGCCCATCTTCTTGGGCAAGTGGGGCGAGATCTTCACCTTCGATTCCCCGAAGACCCTGGTGCGCTGGATCATGGACAACGATGACCACGACCTGGCACGCGTATCCACCTGGGAAGAGGTTGTCGCCGCCGCTAATGCCGGCGAGCTAGAAGTTCAGGCCCACCCGGATAACCAGTACTCCTTCAACGGCATCGTGCGCGACATCGAAAAGGGCCCGGAGGCCGTCGATTCCGATCAGATGGCGCGCTGCTATGAGGTATGCGCCGATGCCGCTGACTGGGCCGGCGACGATTCCATTAACTCCTATATGCTGGCTCACCCGCGCCTGCAGGACTACTTGGGCTACATGCTCGGCTCCACCGAGCACGCCGGCTACGTACCGTCCAAGCCATATAACGAGCACGCCGAGTCCTGGAAGGGCTTGGAAGACATGCTCATCAAGCGCTTCTCCAAGTTCTAAACCCGCACGGTTCGCACGGCCGCGGCCGCGCGTGGCATCAGCCGCCTCGCCTTTCCTCCCCACTCACAGCAGGTGGGAGGAGAAGGGGGGCGGCTTTGTGCGTCTAGTCGCCGCGTGTTTCTTGCTCTTGGCGTCGGCTCCGGTCGCGCATGTATTTATCGAAAATTAGCCACCCTATCCCCAGACTGAGTCCAATAATGGAGCAACCCAGGGTACCTATCCCAAAGACCCCGCCCAGAATCAGGCCGAGAACAATCAGGCTGGCGAAAAATACGACCCACGACACATGCGTGTTGTAGTTCATCGCTTGACCTCCCTGAGTACGTGGCTTTAAAGGTGGCGGCGAAGGTGGTCAATGAGGGCGTCGATAAGCTCACGCGATTGTGGCGCCTTGGGTTTAATCTGGTCGAAGCCGTGATAGGCACCGGCCCACACGTCGAGGGTCGTATCCACGCCGGCCGCATCGAGGGCTTGGGCAAAGGCCACGGATTCATCGCAGAAAAGGTCGATGCCGCCTACTCCGATCCACGTTGGCGGCAGGCCGGAAAGATCACTGCGCGTGGCCGGCGAAGCATAGGGCGGCTGGTCAACATCCAGGTGGTCATCTCCCAGGTACATGGACCACGCGCCGCGGTTCGGGCCCGCCGTCCAGATGAATTGGCCCACCGCACCGGACTTATCCGTGGTGCGGTGATCCAGCATGGGATAGACCAAGCCGAGCGCGCAGACCGGATGGCCCTCATCAAAGGCCCGCTGAACCAAGCCCGCGGCAAGGCCGCCGCCGGCGCTATCGCCGGCTACCGCGATGCGCGAGGTATCCCCGCCCAGCTTATCGCCGTGTTCTTGCACCCAGCGCAGCGCGGCGTAGCACTCATCGTGGTCCGCGGGGAATGGCTCCTGGGTGGATTTGTGGTAACGCGGAGCCACCACGATGGCACCGAGTTCGGCCGCCATGCGGGCATTTTGCGGGTCATACATGGCCGGACCACCAATGAGATGGCCGCCGCCGTGCGTCCACACCACCACGGGGCGCGGCCCAGCATCGGCTACGCCCTGGGCATCGTCGCGTGGGGTAAGCACGCGAGCGCTAAAAGCATGGCCAGCGAAGGACGCGGAAAACTCCCTGACGTCCACCGCGTGCCGCATCGGGCGGGAAAAGTCGATGCTGGCAAAGAAGCGGCTGGCGCGGGCAAAGGTGGCGTCGGGAAGCACATGCATCGGCAGATATAAAACCGGGCTGCGCAACCCCGGTGCCACCTCGCGCAGGTACGGCCGGCGGCTGAGCGCATACGCCGCCATGCCCGCTACCCCGACCACACCGGTCAGGGCAGCCCCGGCCTTGAGGACTTGTGAAACGCGCATTTAGAAATCGCGCAGAATCCGCTGTGCCAGCGGCTCAGAGGAAGCCGGGTTCTGGCCGGTGTACAGGTTGCGGTCCACGATGACGTTCGGGGACATCGGATCGGTCTCCTGGTAATCCGCGCCGAGCTCACGCAGGCGGGTCTCCAGCGCCCACTTAGCGGCGGCAACCATCTCCTCGCCTTCCTCTGCATTGCTAAAGGCGGTCATCTTGTAGCCCTTGAACGGCCAATTCTCGTTATCCAAGGCCAATAGCGCGGCCGGAGCGTGGCAAACGAGGCCGAGCGCGCGGCCGGAATCCATGCGCGCCTGAATAAGCTTTGCAGAATCCTGATCGTAGGCAAGATCCTCCATCGGGCCGTGGCCTCCCGGGTAGAAGATGAGGTCATAATCCGCTTCATCGACCTCAGCCAAGTTCATCGGGTTCTCTAGTGCTACGCCCAACTCTGCCAAGTAATTTTCCTGCGCCATGCGCACGTTATCGGGCAGTACCTCAAGGCTGTACTCATCTACCACAGGAGCCTTTGCTCCGGGGGTGGCGAAGTGGATATCCCAGCCTGCGCCCTGTAAGACGCGGTGCGGTGCAATAAGCTCCTCGGCCCAATAACCGGTCGGGCGCTTAGTGCCATCGGCCAGTGTCCATTCCTCAGCGGCGGTAACAACAAAAAGTACGGAAGGCATGTAATTCTCCTTTAATCGTTTCTATTCTTCAGCGGCGTCTGCCGCATCAGCGAGGGATTCCTCCGTGTCCGGGCCAGCAAGCTCGGGGTCCGATAGTTCCTCGTATGCTGGCAGGATAACCGTTTCTAGCAGATGCTGCCGTGATTCCTGGTCAGCAAAGGAATTTTCTACCGCCTTGACGGTGAGATCGAAAAACTCCTCGAGGCCATAACCAAAGGTTTCACTTAGAGCAAGGAACTGGTTTGTCAGAGTGGTCTTACCCGAGGAAATGGCGCAGGTAAAGCCCAGCTGCTGCAGCAGCGGCAGCGGATGGTCATTGAGGTCTTCGGCTTCCTCAAGTGGAGTAAAGACAAGTGGGATGTGGCGATCGCGGATGTATCCAGAGGCCTTGCCCGGCAGGATGCCATCGATATTTGCAGTGAAATCATCGATCATATTGATTGGGTGGATGAGGCGATTCACGCCCTCCTGGGTGGCACGTTCTACTTCTGTGAAGTCCTCTCCTACCAGGATCTGGGTGGGCAGGAAATTCGCGCGGAAATCTGCGGCCGCGCTCGCTTGGTCCTGCGGCAGGCTATAACCCACCACTGAGGCGTCATCGGAAACAGCGGTCTCGGGAGCAATACCAGCGAGGACGATGCGGGCGTCAAGGGAAGGAATGCGGGCGGCTGCGGCGGCTTCGACGACCGTGGCAGCGTCTAAGCCAATCGCTGCTGGATCCAGGTGCAATTCCGCGTAAACCACGCCGTCTGCGACCAAGGCCTCGTAGCGCTCACGGATGGTCGCGGTAAGCTCCTCCGGCGTAGCGGCCGTGGAGGTAATGGTCTCAAAGAGGGAGACCTTAGGAAGCTCGGCCACCACGTCGGCGGCGGAGTCCTTGTTTTCAGGGCTAATCAAAGGCGCGTCATGCATGCGTCCCATCGTAGGCACGGGCCTAAGATGTGTCATGTCATGAAAAGAATTCTCGCTTGTTCTCTCGCCGCCCTGCTGGCGAGCGGCCCGCCGCTAGCACTGGCGGAAACGCCGACCGCTCCAACCACTACGCGTACCGCCGCACCGAATACCGATAAATGCCCGCACGCCGAGCGCCCGGAAAAGGCCACCACCACCTCGGAGCGCCTCGCTCCTGGGCAGGCCTCACCCACCCCGCTGCCGCCGGTGGAGAGCGATGAGGCCTGTGGCACCACCCTGCCCGAAGGGTTCAAGGTGGATAAGGATGTGGTGGCCGCGGCGTGGATGGTCTCCGATATCGATTCCGGCGAAATCATCGCGATGAAGGACCCTAACGGCCGCTACCGGCCGGCCTCCATCATCAAGGCGCTGCTGGCGCTGGTGGTTATCGACGAACTGGATCTGCACCAGAAGGTCGAGGTGGGCGAAGAATCGGCTCAGATTGATGGCTCGGCGGTAGGCATCGGCCCAGGCGGCACGTACACGGTGGAACAGCTTTTGCAGGGCCTGCTCATGGCCTCTGGCAACGATGCCGCGCACGCCCTGGCACAGGAATTGGGCGGCGACGAGGCCACGCTGCGCAAGGTCAATGAGAAGGCGGCCGAGATCGGCACGAATTCCACTTATGCGGCCAGCTACTCCGGGCTCGATGCCCCGGGCATGTCTACCTCGGCCGAGGATATTTCCCGCATTTACCGCGCGGCTTTCCATAACCTGACCTTCGCGCGCATTGTGGATACGGAGTCTGTGGATTTTCCCGGCTGGGGCGACCTTGACGGTTACCAATTAGGCAACGATAACGGGCTCTTCCTCAATGATCCGGACGGTATTGGTGGCAAGACGGGCTTTACCGATGACGCGCACCATACCTTCGTCGGCGCGCTTGACCGCCATGGCCGGCGTCTGCAAGCCGTGCTGCTCGATACCACCGTGGAGCACGGCCCGCGCGCGTGGGAACAGGCCCAAAAGCTGCTGCACGAGGCCTATAAGGTTTCCCCTGGTGACGGCGTAGGGCAGTTGCTTGCCGACGCCCATTCCGACGCCGACTCCCCTGCGTCCCCTGCAGCCACCCCGGCCCCCGATACCCAGGCGCAATCCGCGAACTCCTCCTTGGCCGGAGTGCAGGGCTGGCTCGGCTGGGTTATCGCCGGCGCCGTAGTGTTGCTGGCTATTTGCGTGGGTGCCTTTTCACTACTTCGGCGTTAGCCCACTCATCGTGGGAGCCGCGGCGGTTATTCTTCTCCGAAATGGTGAAGGTATGCACGCCGGCGCCTACCCAGCTGGCGAACGTACCGGGGCCCGGCACGATATTGACTAGGCGCCACCACTGGCGCTTAGCGGACTGGGTGAGGGAGAGCCGCTCTTTGGTGTCAACATCGCGCACCGTGTAGCCCATGAGCAGCTTGGCCGGGCTGGCGCCGAGCCAACACTCAGTGCCCAAGGTGTAGAGCAGCAAGATGATGGCGCCGCCAATGAACGTCGAAAGCTGATCCACACCGCCGGACAGCAGCGCGCCGCCGAAGCTGCCGCTAATGAGCGAAAAGAAGATGAGGTCCAAAATGGCCATGCCGATGCGCGCATCTTGACCGGCGCGCTGGCTAATTTCGGCCGCTGGTTGTTGTACCAACGGCGCGGGTACAGCCGCGTTCGCCGTTGCCGGCGGGAATGGATTGTGCTGCGGGGCAAAGGGATTGCGCGCATACGGCGACCCATAGGGGCTCGCGGTCTGCGCAAATCGTGGTTCCTGCTGAGCGTGGCGCCCTGGCCCTGCCGCCTGACCGGGCTGGAAGGACTGAGCTTGCTGCTGGGCCTGCTGTGTCCGCGGGTTCCACTGCCCTACCGCGCCCAGCTGCCCGAGGTCTCCCCAGGTGGGGCGCACTCCCGCCGCACACGCCTTATCGTATTCGGCCCGCTTTGCAGCAGAGCCCAAGACACTGGCAGCGATGCGCAGCTGCGCGCGCCGCGGATCTTCAATGTCGTGGCCTTGCTGCTGCAGCAGCACATCCTTGGACTCCAGCAAAACTAGAAGCTCGTGCTCGCCATCGCGGCGATCTAGTCCCCATTCCTCATAAAGATTCGGTGCGATGTCATTGGCGTTCATAATGCTCCATCTTAAAGCCCAACGGCAGCGGCGTCCTCACCCCTAAGGAGGAGATTTTATTTACGGCGCAACAGGCTCCATGCGCCCACGGCCGCGGCGCCTACAGCGGCGCCAACGCCGAAGGTCGCACCTGCAGGCGCGCCTTCCTTGACCTCGTTGCGGACGCGAATAACGGCCGGCTCTGGGACCGGCGGGTGAGCGTACTTCAGGGACTCGGCGGTGGTGGCGGTCCACGCGGAGACGTACAGCACCACGCGCCAAATCAGATACATGACCACCATGAGCACGATGACTGGGCCGAAGACCGCGCCGGCAGGGCTGCCGGTAGCAGAGGACATAATGAGTGTGGACAGCTGCTTGAGCAGCTCAAAAGCCACCGCACCAATGGCCGCGCCGATCAGGCCGGATTTCTTCGGCACCCTGGTGCGCGGCAGAATCATAATCAGCCACCACATGACAATGAAGTTGGCCAGAAGGCCCACTGTCAAGCCGACAAAGAAAATCACCAAGTCCATGCCTGGGAAGGACTCGATTCCTACGCGCTCAAAGATCTTCTGGGTAAGGCCGGAGGACCCGGCAGCGGTCACGCCAAAGGCGATGAGGAATGCCACGATAAGGCCAATGAGGCCCACCAGGTCAGACAACTTCTTCTTCAGGAAGGAACCGCCCTCGTTGGCGTCGATGCCCCACATGGCCGAGATGCCGATGCGCAGGTTATTCATCCAGCCTAGGCCGGACCACAGGGTGGTCAAACCACCGATGCCGAACATGGCGCCGCGTTGGTCAATGGCGGTATCCAAGATCTCATTGACCGTATCTCCCATATCGCCATCGATAGAACTGGTGATATGGGACTGCAGATCATTGAGCAGGTCCTCGCGGTTAGCCAAGACGGCGGCGACGGTGGCCACGATCAGCATGGCAAGCGGGAAGATGGAAAGCACCGAATAATAGGTGATGCCGGCGGCAAACTGGTTGCCGCCTTCGGCACCGTAGCGCTCGTTCATGCGCATGAGGTGGTCAACGAATCCGGACTTGGAGCGAATCTTATCTACCGCACCGGGATCGTCGGCATTGGCGCGTTCGATGCCGTAGTGGTCCGTCTTCTTCGAGGAGGATTGCGTGGTGGTAGGCACGTGCTTCCCTTCTTGCTCGCACAGTTTTTATCTCACCTAGAGTAACTGGCAGATGCCCACTTGTCCCTTTGTGGGGTGGGGTACGGGGGAAGCGGCCGCGTGCTACTTGCGCAGGCGGGGAAGGAAGCCGACCTTTTCATAGACGGCGTCGACAAGCGGCTGGGCAATCTCTTGCGCCGTCTCCGCGCCCTGAGCCAGGATGCGCTCGAGCTCGCCGCGGTCCGCCATCAGCTCGTCATAGCGCGCCTTGAGCGGAGTGGTAAATTCCTGCAGCGCCTCTGCGGTATCGACCTTGAGGTGGCCGTAGCCCTGGCCGGCATACTTTTCCACCAAGGAATCGATGGATTCACCGGTGAGCGCAGACTGGATGACCAGCAGGTTGGACACACCCGGCTGGTTGTCGCGGTCAAAAGCCACCGAGCCCAAGTCATCCGTCACGGCGGACTTGATGCGCTTGGCCGAGGTCTTCGGCGCATCAAGCAGGTTGACCAGGCCCTTCGGGTTGGCGCCGGACTTAGACATCTTGGAGGTCGGCTCCTGCAGGTCATAAATCTTGGCCGCGCCCTCTGGGATAAACGGCTCGGGCACCTTGAAGGTATCGCCGTACTTATTGTTGAAACGCTCGGCCAGATTGCGGGTCAGCTCCAGGTGCTGGCGCTGGTCCTCGCCCACCGGCACATAATCCGGCGAGTAGAGCAAGATATCGGAAGCCATGAGGATCGGGTAAGTAAATAGGCCCACCGAGGTGCGATCCGAGCCCTGCTTGGCGGATTTATCCTTGAACTGGGTCATACGGGAGGCCTCACCAAAGCCGGTGAGGCACTGCAGTACCCAGGTCAGCTCCGCGTGGGCGGGCACGTGCGACTGCACGAAGAGCGTGGACTTTTCCGGGTCAATGCCCAAGGCAATGAGCTGTGCGGCACCCGCGATGGTGCGGTTGCGCAGCTCCTCCGGATTTTGCTCCACGGTGATCGCGTGCAGGTCAGGGATGAAGTAGAAGGCGTCATAGCCGTCCTGCAGGTCAATCCACTGCTTGAGCGCTCCCAGGTAATTACCCAGGTGATAGGAATCAGCGGTGGGTTGGATACCGGACAGGACGCGGGAAACGGTGGAATTGTCTGCAGTCATGGTGCCTTATCCTACCCCCTAGCCTCGCCGCGCGGTTCACATCCTTCCCCGGTGCCGCCTGGCGGATTCTAGGGATCGAAAAAATCCCCTGCCCGATTGGGCAAGGGATGCGGCGCAAGGTTTTTAGAGCTTGCGGGAGGTGGGGCTGACTACGTCCATCAGGATGGCCCAACCGGATACCATCAGCGCGCCGCCCACGCCCATGAGCACGATGGGGCCGAGGAAAGCGAAGGACGGACCAACAACGGTCCACCACCAGATGCTCAGGCCGAGGATTACAGCGCCGAGGACGAAAGAAATAATTGCGCGAGCCATGAACTTTCTCCGTTGCAGATTACTGAATTTTTTGACCTACCCATAGTAGCACTACTGCTTGTGTTTGGGTGCCTTGCGCTTGCCGACGTCCCCCTTATTAAAGCTCCACTGCTGCTCCACGTCTACTCCCCTCGCCCCTGGCGAGTGCCGGCCGCTCGGCCGCGTAATCGACTGCCGCTTCGGCCGGCGCGCGATGCGGTTGCTCGACATATCGCTGTAGTCCGTTCCTTCAGCCGCCGTAGAAAACGCTCGAGACTTTTTCCTAAACGTCCGGCTCAAGGGGCGGCTTAGCGGCCGAGTCAGCGGGCGCGTGATCGGGCTGGCATAGCGCGTGGCCGCACCCGCCTTGCGCTTGGCCTTGCGGGCGCCATCGCGCACGATGCGCGCGGACAAGCGCAGTCGCGGGTCCATCTGCTGCTCGGCGTCGCGATATTCAAAGACGGGCAATCCCTTCTTGAAGTAAATCGCGGCCAAGCGGGCGATAAAGCACACTGCGGCGGTGATAATCGCGGTCGGTTCCTCGGCCAAGCCACTGTGGTACAGCGCCATAAATAGCGCCGCGGCGAGCACCGAGATTGCGGCGTAGAACTCACCGGAAAAGACCAACGGGATGCGGTCTGAAAGCAGGTCACGCAGCACGCCGCCAAAGACGCCGGAAATCACCGCGGAGACCGAGGCAATAATGAACCCGTGGCCCAAGTGGACCGCGATTTGGGTGCCGAGCACCGAAAAGACCGCAAGCCCCAGCGCGTCCAGGATGAGGAAGAGGTGGCGGAAGTAGTGCATGAGGAAAGACATGCCCACCGTCACCACAGCCGCCACGATGACGATCACCAAATAGATGGGGTGCTCAACCCAGGTAAAGGGAGGGTCATCGAGGATCATATCGCGCACCGTGCCGCCGCCCAGCGCCGTCATGGAGGCAATCATGGTGACGCCAAAAAGATCGAGCTTTTGGCGGCCGGCGGACAAGGCGGCGGTCATGGACTCGGCCGTAATACCAACTACATACAGGACGCTAAATAGTGGCGTCATCAGCGGTACTCCACCAGCAGTGGGGAATGGTCGGACCAGCGCTGCTCCACGGTAGGAGCCTTATCCACCCAGGTGCGCTGCGCGCGCTCCAGCATCGGGCGGGTGGCCGCCTGGTAATCGATGCGCCACCCGGCATTGTTATTAAACGCCTGGCCGCGGTAGGTCCACCAGGTATAAGGACCATCTTCTTCCGGGTGCAGGCGGCGGGCGGCGTCGAACCACTGCGGATCTGCGGCCGGGGACCACGGCTCGCCGCCGGCGTACTCGACCACGCCCTGCCACTGCCCCAGGTTCTTCTTCTCCTGCGGCTTGTCATCCGGGAACGCGCCAAAGACGTGATCCATGAAGGCGCGCTCCTCCGGCAGGTGGCCAGCCTTCTTTTCGTTGGCCTTATTATTTTTCAGGTCCTGGGCGCGGTGGCAGATATTCCAGTCGCCGCCGATGACCATCTCGGCCGGGCTGCCATCAGAATTCGTGTGCGCCGCATTCTCCGCTAGCACCTCCTGGAACTCGTCCAAGAAACGGTACTTTTCATCCAACTTCGGTGAACCGGTATCGCCGGAAGGCAGGTACAGGGAGGCGACGCGGATATCGCGGGCGGTAGCCGCAATCCAGCGGCCGGCGTCGGTAAAGGAGCCGAAGCCCACTTCGACGTCGGCAAGCGGGGTGCGAGACAGGATGCCGACGCCGGCGCGGCCCTTTGCGGCGGCGTCGGCAAGAGCTAAGTGCCAGCCCGCCTCTAGGGCTGGGGCCAGGGCCTTTTCGGCTTGCTCCGGGGTTGCGCGCACCTCCTGCATGAGCACGATATCGGCCGGGGTCTCCTCCAGCCAGGCGTTCATTCCGGGGTTATTTTCATTGCGCTGCTTGCACGCAGCGCGGATTCCATTGACATTAACGCTCGCGATGGTAAGGGTCATGCCAACAGCATATCGGTATGCCTAGGCGCGGCGAGAAAGGCGCTTTTTATCCCACATCGTCGCAGCCCATACCAGGCAACCCGCAGCCGCCAGGGCCGCACCGGCCAGCGCCGGGGCGGAGTAGCCCAAGCCGGCACCCACGACGGCGCCGCCAATGGTCGCACCGGCCGCATTCGCGATGTTGAGCGCGGACTGGTTCAGGGCTGCGGCCAGAGTCTGGGCGTCGCCAGCCACATGCACCAAGCGCAGCTGCAGCGAAGGAACCAAGGTGGAGCCCATAAACGCCACGCAGCCAAAGCACAAGGTAGCGGGGATGGCATGGCCGGAGAGGAAGTAGAAGGCCGTCAGGATAACGATGAGGCAGGCCAAGGCAAAGATAATGCCAAACTCCAGGTTGCGGTCAGCCAGCCAGCCGCCAAAGGCATTGCCGATGGTCATGCCGATGCCATAGGCCATGAGCACCACCCAGATGAGGCTCTGGTCCATGCCGGCGACCTCGGTCATGGTCCACGAAATATAGGTATAGACGGAGAACATGCCGCCAAAGCCGACCACGCCCATGATGATGGTGAACCACACCTGGCTGTTTTTGAACGCACCAAATTCGGTGCGGATATCGGTCTGCTTCATCTCCGTCATGTGCGGCATCAGGAAAAACAACGCAATGGCGGTGACAATACCCAAGGCCACGACCACCAGGTAGGCCGCCTGCCAGCCCAGCGCGGAGCCGAGGGCTTGGGCGGCCGGCACACCAATAACCGTGGCGATGGCCAGGCCCATGCCCACATAAGCCATGGCCTTGCCGCGGCCGCCTGGGGGCGCCATGGATGCGGCAGAAAGGTTTGCCACGGAGAAATAAGCGCCGTGGGGCATGCCCGCAATAAAGCGCGCGACCATGAGGATGGCGTAATTCGGCGCGAGCACCGATAGCAGGTTACCCACCACGAGGAAGCCGATGAGCAGCAAGATCAGGCGGCGGCGCGGCAGCTTGCCGGTAAAAGCCGCAATCAGCGGGGCGCCGACCACCACGCCCATGGCATAGATGGTGATGAGCGTGGAGGCGTTTTCTTCCGAAATGCCAAAATCATCTGCAATAAGCGGCAGCAGGCCCATAGACACGAACTCCGTCGTGCCGATGGCAAACGCGCCCAGGGCCATGGCCACCATGACGATGGTGCGGCGGCGGGCGGTAATCTCCGTTTGCAACGGCAGCGGACGGCGGCGAATGCGGTGTTCGTGTGCGCTGCGCGGGCTGAGCTCATCGATGATTTTCATGGGGTGTGAGGGTACACCCACACCTGCACCGGTAGCATGCCCGCAGCAGGGGCTCGTGAATATCTCCACCCCTCCCGCGCATGGGTGACAGCGGCCACGCAACCCTTTTCAAGGGGCGGCAAATGGGGGATCACTATCAGCAAACTGGCCCACATGCCGCCCACAAAATCGGTAATCTGGGCACTTGAACAATTTTCCAACGTTGATTAGGAGAATCATGGCAAAGATTACGTGGACCCGTACCGATGAGGCGCCGCTGCTGGCGACCTACTCCCTCAAGCCCATCGTGGAGGCCTTCGCTTCCACCGCTGGCATCGACGTGGAAACCCGCGATATCTCGCTGGCCGCCCGCATCGCCGCGCAGTTCCCAGAGCGCCTGACCGAGGAGCAGAAGGTCGAAGACGCCCTAGCGGAGCTGGGCAAGATGGCCAAGACCCCGGAAGCAAATATCATCAAGCTGCCGAATATTTCTGCTTCCCTGGTGCAGCTGAAGAAGGCCATCGCCGAGCTGCAGGCTGCGGGCTACGATCTGCCTGATTACCCAGATAACCCTTCCACTGAGGAAGAAAAGGACATCGCCGCCCGCTATGACTCCGTCAAGGGCTCCGCTGTTAACCCGGTGCTGCGTGAGGGCAACTCCGACCGCCGCGCACCGGAGGCCGTGAAGAACTTTGTGAAGAAGCACCCGCACCGCATGGGCGAGTGGTCCAAGGACTCCAAGACCAACGTTGCCACCATGGCGGACAACGACTTCCGCCACAATGAGAAGTCCGTCATCCTGGAGAACGAGGACACCCTGTCCATCGTCCTCAAGACGGCCGATGGCGAGCAGACCCTGCTGCCGGAGCTGCCGGTTCTCAAGGGTGAGGTCATCGACGGCACCTTCATGTCCGCCAAGGCCCTGGATGAGTTCCTCATCGAGCAGGTCAAGCGCGCCAAGGAAGAGGGCGTGCTCTTCTCCACCCACCTGAAGGCCACTATGATGAAGGTCTCTGACCCCATCCTCTTCGGCCACGTCGTCCGCGCCTTCTTCGCCGATGTTTATGACAAGTACGGCGAGGAGCTGCTGGCTGCCGGCCTCAACGGCGAGAACGGCCTGGGTGCTATCTACGAGGGCCTGAAGAACCTGGACAACGGCGAAGAAATCAAGGCTGCTTTCGACGCCGCGCTTTCCGACGGCCCCGACCTCGCCATGGTCAACTCCCACAAGGGCATCACCAACCTGCACGTGCCTTCCGACGTCATTATTGACGCCTCCATGCCTGCCATGATCCGCACCTCTGGCCACATGTGGAATAAGAACGACGAGGAGCAGGACACCCTCGCCGTCATCCCGGATTCCTCCTACGCCGGCGTCTACCAGGCCGTTATCGAGGACTGCAAGGAAAACGGCGCCTTCGACCCGACCACCATGGGCACCGTGCCGAACGTTGGCCTTATGGCGCAGAAGGCCGAGGAGTACGGCTCCCACAACAAGACCTTCAAGATCCCAGCTGCGGGCACCGTTGAGGTTCGCAACTCCCAGGGCGAGGCCCTCATCTCCCACGACGTGGAGGAAGGCGATATCTGGCGCGCTTGCCAGACCAAGGACGCCCCGATCCAGGACTGGGTCAAGCTCGCCGTCAACCGCGCTCGCCTGTCCGGCATGAAGACCATCTTCTGGCTCGACCCGGAGCGCGGCCACGACCGCAACATCCAGTCCCTGGTGGAGAAGTACCTTAAGGACCACGACACCGAGGGCCTGGACATCTCCATCGAGGATCCAGTCACCGCTACCAAAACCTCCATCGAGCGCATCCGCCGCGGCGAGGACACCATCTCTGTTACCGGCAACGTGCTGCGTGACTACAACACGGACCTCTTCCCCATCCTCGAGCTGGGTACCTCCGCCAAGATGCTGTCTGTGGTTCCGCTCATGGCAGGCGGCGGCCTCTTCGAGACCGGTGCCGGCGGCTCTGCCCCGAAGCACGTCCAGCAGGTAGAGGAAGAAAACCACCTGCGCTGGGATTCCCTCGGCGAGTTCCTAGCCCTGGCAGAGTCCTTCCGCCACGAAAAGCAGACCAACGGCAACGAGAAGGCCGGCGTCTTGGCCGCCACCTTGGACAAGGCCACCGAGCGCCTGCTCAATGAGGGCAAGTCCCCGTCCCGCAAGGCAGGCGAAATCGACAACCGCGGTTCCCACTTCTTCCTGGCCACCTTCTGGGCCGAAGAGCTGGCTAACCAGAGCGATGATGCCGACCTCGCCGCTGCGTTCAAGGACGTGGCTTCCCAGCTGTCCTCCCAAGCAGACGAGATTGCCCAGGCGCTTGTCGACGCCCAGGGCAACCCCGCCGACCTCGGCGGCTACTACTGGCCGAATGACGAGAAGACCTCTGCCGTCATGCGTCCAGTTGCTCAGTTCAACGAGATCATCGACGGCCTGAAGAAGTAAGTCTTCCCAGGCGAAAGCCGCCCCGCAGCGTTCATTGTGAACTGGCCCCCGAAAGTTGGACTGGTTTAATTCTAGGCGGTTAGGGCTTCAAGGGTCTGATTTCGATATTGCATCGGGGTCAGGCCCTTGAGTCGTTGTTGGATGCGTTCGGTGTTGTACCACCGGATGTACTCGTCGATTGCCTGGTTGAACTCTGCGACGGTGTCGAAGGCTTCTCCGTGGTACATCTCGGTTTTCAGGTGGCCGAAGAAGTTCTCCATGACCGCGTTGTCGTAGCAGTTGCCTTTGCGTGACATCGATTGGACTCCCTGGTGCTGGCTAATCAGGGTGCGCCATGATGAGTGCTTGTATTGGAATCCTTGATCGGTGTGGATCATCCAGCCCGGCTCTGGAGCACACGCTTTGATCGCCTGCGCCAACGAAGCCGAGGTAAACGCCGTAGACGGCGATGTGGCCACTGTGTGGGCGACGATTGAGCGGTCGAACAGGTCCATCACCGGTGAGAGATACACCTTGCGGCCAGCGACTTTGAACTCGGTGACGTCGCTGACGAAGACAGTGTTGAGCCTATCGGGGGTGAAGTTGCGCTCGAGTGTGTTCTCAGCGATGTAGCTGATTGTGCCAGTGTAGGAGATGTAGGGCCTGCGCTGGCGGATCTTGGCTTTCAAGCCCATGGCGCGCATGAGCTTGTAGACAAGTTTGTGGTTGACCACCCAGCCCTGGTTACGCAGGTCGAGCAGTACCCGCCGGTAGCCGTAGCGGTGTTTGTTGCGCTGAAAACTGTCCCGGATCGCTTGTTTGAGCTCGGCATGTTTATCCGGTGCGGTGAGTCGTTTTTGGTGGTAGAAGAATGTCGAGCGTGCCATGCCGGCCGCATCCAGGAGGTAGTCCAAGCGGTGGTGTGACTTGAGGATGACGATTGCCTGGGCTTTCAGGCGTGTCCCTGGTTCCTCAAGTCTCGCAATTTTTTTAAGTAGGCGTTTTCCGCTTCCAGCCGCTCAACCTGGCGGCGAAGCTTTTCCTCTTCCGTGAGGCGTTTCGGCGCAGCCGATCCTTTGGGCCTGCCCTTCGGCTTCGGGCGCAGAGCCTCGTCGCCGCCTCTGCGCCACTTAGCCACCCAGTCCTTGACGAGGTGGTCGGATGAAAGATTGAACTCTCGGGCAAGATCCATCATCGACTCACCCGCAAGATGACGTTCTACAACTTCCTTCTTCGCCTCGAAGGAGTAGTGCTGCTTGTTTGGTTTCTCCACGAGACATAGTCTGCCACGCAGTTGGAAACGGCGATAAAGTCTACGCGTTGCGTCTCTCGAGACACCGACAACACGAGCAGCGGCTCGGCAACCCATTCCCTGCTCGAAAAGCTCCACTAACTGCTCACGCTGAACTTCACTCAGCGAACTACGTGCTCTCAAAGAAAATGCTCCCCACTAGTTGTTGGCAACTGATTTCTCAGTCCAACTAATGGGGAGCAGTTCATTGCTTCGCTGCGGGGCGGCTTTGGTGTATCTGCGTACTTAGAAGCTTTCGAGCCAGGTGGCGTGCACGCGAGCATCGCCATTTTCTTCTGGGTGGAAGCTCAGCGCCGTCACGCGGCCTTGGCGCACGCCGACCACCGCGTCGCCGTTCTCGCCCGGCACCGTCGCGATGATTTCGACGCCGTCGCCCACGCGAGTAACCAGTGGGGCGCGGATGAAGCTCGCCTCAATGTCGAGCTTGTCCTCCCCCATCGCGACTGGCACGATGCGTTCTTCGGAGAAGCGCTGGTTACCGAAGGCATTGCGGCGCACGGTCGCATCCAGCAGCCCCAGGGTTTGCTGCCCCGGCGCGGGGTTATCGAGCTCGCGGGCGCAGTAGATGAGCCCCGCGCAGGTCGCGAGCACCGACAGGCCTGCAGCCGCGGCATCGCGAAGTGGCTCGACCAGCCCGAAGCTACGCGCCAGCTTGTCGATGACGCTCGACTCGCCGCCCGGAATCACCAGCCCGTCGAGCCCGTCCACGTCGCGCGGCACCCGCACCCGGCGCGTAGCCACACCGAGCCGGTCCAGAATGCGCAGGTGCTCCTCGACGCCGCCTTGCAGCGCCAGTACCCCGACGGTAGCTACCATCCGCGCTCAGCCAGGCGGTGCGGTGCAGGAACGTCGTTGACGTTGATGCCCACCATGGCCTCGCCCAGGCCGCGGGAAAGCTTGGCTAGTTCGGCCGGCTGGTCGTAGAGGGTCGCCGCCTTGACGATGGCCTCCGCACGCGCCGCCGGGTTTCCAGACTTGAAGATGCCGGAGCCAACGAAGACGCCTTCGGCGCCCATCTGGCGGACAAGGGCGGCGTCGGCAGGCGTGGCCACACCACCGGCAACGAAGAGCACGACTGGGAGCTTGCCGGTCTCCGCAACCTCGGCGACCAAGTCGTACGGCGCCTGCAGCTCCTTGGCTGCGACGTAGAGTTCATCGCGATCCAGGTGGCGCAGGCGGGCAATCTCGGCCTTAATGGTGCGCAGGTGCTTCACGGCCTCGGAGACATCGCCCGTGCCGGCCTCGCCCTTGGAGCGAATCATGGCCGCGCCCTCGGTGATGCGGCGCAGGGCCTCGCCCAGGTTGGTCGCGCCGCACACGAACGGCACATCGAAGTCCCACTTATTGATGTGGTTGACGTAATCGGCCGGGCTGAGCACTTCGGACTCGTCGATGAAGTCTACGCCCAGCTCGCCCAGGATCTGCGCCTCTACAAAGTGGCCGATACGGGCCTTGGCCATGACGGGGATGTCGACGGCCTCGACGATGCCCTCGATAAGCTCCGGGTCAGACATGCGGGCCACGCCGCCCTGCGCACGGATATCGGCCGGCACGCGCTCCAGCGCCATCACGGCCGATGCGCCCGCGTCCTCCGCGATGCGCGCCTGCTCCGGGGTGACGACGTCCATGATGACGCCGCCCTTCAACATATCGGCCAGTCCTCGCTTCACGCGCGTGGTAGCGCGTCCTTGTTCATTTACCTGTTCAGTCATAGGTGCCATAGTGGCCCACACAAGTGGTACAAGACAAGAGCCATTTTCAGCGTGTTGAATTAGACCACTTATGATGGGCTCGTGCCTCTTCGCCTCGATCCCTCTGATACGCGGCCGCTGCCCGTGCAAATCGCCGCCGCCCTCCGCACCCAGGTTGCCGCCGGCGTCCTCCTGCCCGGCGAGCGCGTTCCCTCGACCCGCCACTTGGCTTCGCAGCTCGCCGTTTCCCGAGGCAGCGTGGTCACCGCCTACGAGCAACTCACGGCCGAGGGCTACCTCACCGCGGAGGTCGGGTCGGGCACCGTCATCAACCCGCGCCTCCCCCACGCGCGTGCCCCACGGCCGGAGCCGGCCCCCGCACCGGCCACTGAGCCCGAGCTGGTGTCACTGACCCCCGGCCTGCCCGACACCGCCGGAATCCTCACCCCTGAATGGAGAGCCGCGTGGCGCGCCGCGGCTGTCGACCCCTCCGGCGATCTGCCCCGCGAGGTCGCCGCGCACCTGCGCCACATGCGCGGGCTTAACGTCGACCCAGCCTGCATCCTCATCACGGCCGGCGCCCGCGACGGCCTCTCCGTACTCCTGCGCGCTCTCGGCCGCCAGCTGCGCGTGGGCGCAGAATCCCCCGGCTACCCCAGCCTGCGCCGTGTGCCCCGCGCGCTCGGCCATACGTTGGTGGAAATCCCCACCGACCCCGATGGCGTCACCGTCCCCACGGCCGATCTCGACGCCCTCATCGTCACCCCCAGCCACCAATACCCCTACGGCGGCTCGCTTCCTGCAGCCCGGCGCGCCGAACTCGTCGAATGGGCCCGCGCACACGACGCCCTCCTCATCGAGGATGACTTTGATTCCGAACTGCGCTACGTCGGTCAGCCACTGCCCGCCCTGGCCGCGCTCGCCCCGGAACACACCGTGCTGCTGGGCACCTTCTCCTCGGTCATCTCCCCCTCCATTGCCTGCGGCTACCTCGTCGTCCCGCCGCGCCTGCGCTCGGCCGTTGACCGCGTGCGCGAGGTCTTCGGCCAACCCGTCGGCGCCATCCCCCAGGCGGCGCTCGCCCACTACCTTGCCAGCGGCGCTTTACGACGCCACACCGGCCGCATGCGCCGCACCTATAAACGCCGCCGCAACCTGGTAGCCGAAACGCTGGGCTCCGTCGATGGCGCCCAGCTCCTGCCCATCCACGGTGGTCTCCACGCGGTTCTGCTGTGCGATCCAGCCGTGGTCCCCCGCGCCGCCGCCCACGGCATCAAACTCACCCCACTGCGCGATTATTGGGGCGGCGCCGATGCTGAAGACGGCGTCGTCCTCGGCTTCGGCCACCTTAGCGACACCGAGCTACGCACGAGCCTCTCCGCAGTCGCGGCCGCCTTACGCGAGTGATACCGTAATGCCAACGTTCATAAACGAAAGGTAATACATGTCCCTCGGCCCGCTTGAATTCCTACTCATACTCATTCCGTTTCTTATCCTCGCCGGAATCATCGCCATCGTGGTCAAGCTCGTACGCAATAGCAACGAAACTCGCACTAACACCCGCCGCATTGCTGATCAGCTCGAGAAACAAGACCGCCACCGCTAAGCAAGGCACCCCACCAGACCAAGCACACACCGACCGCTTGGTCTATTTTTATTCTCGGTTCTGCCAGCGAGTTTTCCAAGATCCATTCGCCATACATACCGCTTGGTCTAGTCTTGCCAAGCATGACGACGAAATACGATAACTCCAATTCCAACTGGTCCTTCGCTACCCGCTCCGTACACGCGGGCCAAAACCTCGACGGGCACCACAACGCCCGCAACGTGCCGATTTACCAGACCACTTCCTACGTTTTTAACGACGCCGAACACGCGGCCAACCGCTTCAACCTTTCCGACGCCGGCCCCATCTACACCCGCCTGACCAACCCCACCCAGGACGCGCTGGAAGAGCGCCTCGCCTCCCTCGAGGGCGGCGTCGCGGCCGTTGCCTTCGCCTCCGGCCAGGCCGCCGAAACCGCGGCCATTTTGAACCTCGCCTCGGCCGGCGACCACATCGTTACTTCCCCGCGCCTCTACGGCGGCACCTCAACACTCTTCACCGTCACGCTCAAGCGCCTAGGCATCGACGTCACCCTCGTCGAGAACCCGGATGACCCGCAGTCCTGGCAGGACGCCGTCCGGCCGAATACGAAGGCCTTCTACGGCGAGACCTTCGGCAACCCCGTAGCCGATGTCCTCGATATCCCGGCCATCGCCGAGGTCGCCCACAATAACCAAGTCCCGCTCATCGTGGATAACACCATCGCCACCGCCGCCCTCGCCCGACCGTTGGACCTCGGCGCGGACATCGTCGTGGTTTCGACCACCAAGTTCTACACCGGCAATGGCTCGGCCATCGGCGGCGCGATTATCGACGGCGGCTCCTTCGACTGGACCGTCACCCGCAACGGCGAGCCCGTCTTCCCCTACTTCGTCACTCCAGATGAGGCCTACCACGGCCTGAAGTACGCTGATCTCGGCGCCCCAGCCTTTGCACTCAAGGCCCGCGCCGGCCTGCTACGCGATACCGGCGCCGCCATCTCCCCCTTCAACGCCTGGCTGACGCTGAATGGAATTGAGACGGTGGGGCTGCGTGTCGAAAAGCACAATGCCAACGCCCAGGCCGTTGCCGAGTACTTGGAAGGCCACGCCAAGGTCACCAAGGTCAACTACGCCGGCCTGGATTCTTCGCCGTACAAGGCCACCAAGGAAAAGCTCGGCTACGCCTACACCGGCTCCGTGCTTTCCTTCGACATCGACGGCGGCCGCGAGGAAGCCTGGGCGTTTATCGACGCCCTCAAGCTCCACTCCAACCTCGCTAATATCGGTGACACCCGCTCCCTGGCCGTACACCCAGCAACCACCACGCACTCGCAGTCCGACGAGCCTGCGCTTGCTGCTGCCGGCATCACCCAGTCCACCATCCGTCTGTCCGTGGGCATCGAGCACATCGATGACATCATCGCGGACCTCGAGCTGGGCTTTAACGCGCTGGCATGAAGCTAGTTAGCATCGGCGACTTCCACACCGAAGCCGGCGCCACGCTTGCCGACGCCCACATTGCCTACCACCGCTTCGGCCACCTCCTCGGCGATCCCCACGGCCGCAATAACGTCATTGTGGTTGAACACGCCCTGACCGGTGATTCGAATGTGGCCGAGTGGTGGGCCGATCTAGTCGGCCCTGGCAAGGCGCTAGATACGACGAAGTGGTGCGTTATCGCCACCAACGCACTGGGCGGCTGCGCCGGCTCCACCGGCCCCGCCTCCCCGCACCCAGACGACGGCCACGCCTGGGGCTCGCGCTTCCCCGCGCTTTCGGTGCGCGACCTCGTCTCGGCCGAGCGCGCCGCGCTCCGCGAGCTCGGCATCACCCACGTCCACTCCATCATTGGCGGTTCGATGGGCGGCGCGCGCACGCTGGAGTGGACGCTGATGCACCCCGAGGCCGTTGATGCGGCCTGCGTCATTGCCGTATCGGCCCGCGCTTCCGCCTGGCAGATTGGCATCCAGTCGGCGCAAATCGCGGCCATCGAGCAAGATTCTTTCTGGCATGGCGGCGACTACTACGCCTCCGCGCAGCGCCCACGCGAGGGGCTCGCGGCCGCGCGTCGCATTGCACACCTGACGTATCGCGGCGAGCAGGAAATCGACGAGCGCTTCGGTGTCCAGGCCCAGACCGGCGAGAACCCGCTCGGGCCCTACCGCCGCCGCAATGAGCGCTTTGCCGTCAATTCCTACCTGGACTACCAGGGCACCAAGCTGGCCGATCGCTTCGATGCCGGTTCCTATGTCACCCTCACCGAGGCGCTCAACCGCCACGATATCGGCCGCGGCCGCGGCGGCCTCAACCGCGCGCTGGGCTCGTCCAAGGTGCCAACGATGGTCGTCGGCGTGGACACGGATATCTTGTATCCGTACCATCAGCAAGAACACATCTCGCGCAATCTGGGAAATCTGTTGGCGATGGCGAAGGTTGTCTCCCCAGTGGGCCACGATGCCTTTCTTACCGAGTCACGCCAGATGGATCGCATCTTGCGAAACTTTCTCGCCCTTTCCCAACCGGACCCGCGCATCGATTCTGCGGCCGGCGATCCGACTGAGTACACGATTTAAGAACCCGCCAAGTCTGGGATCGCCAAAGCCGCGCAGCGCGCACTAGCGATAAGCGGTGCGGCACGCTGCGCTGGGACTATGGATTGACGGGGCGAGCAGAGGCGGGACGCGGCTCAGCGATCTTCGGGCGGTGTAGCCCAGGGCGGGCGCCAGACGATACCTTCGCCGGGGCGGCGCTCGAGCCGGCCGCGGCGCGGCGGCGCATTGGGGTCATCATCATTGACCCCGTTGTGATACTTGCAGGCCATGGTGAGGTTTTCGGAATTGGTGTCCCCACCGAGCAGCCACGGGGTGAGGTGGTGAACTTGGCATTCATCCGCTGGCGTGTGGCAGTCGGGCCACGGGCACACTGGATTTTCCGCCATCGCCATCTGCCGTTGCTTCCACGTAGCCCGGCGCCGCGATTGGTAAAGGTTTACGGGTCCGGTGACGGGATGGATGAGGGTGATAAGGCCGACGTCGGCAAGCGCACGGCGGGCAAGGTCCGCACCGGAAATCTGCGCGCCATTGGTCAGCTGCAGCGTCACGTCCTCGCCGTGGGTGACCTTGACCATCTCATTGAGGGTGAGGACCACGTTGGTGGTGATTGTGGAAGCGGCGGCACCCTGGGAAAAGACGCGGCGAGCATCGGCGACGGTGGAGACATGGTTATTAATCTCTGCCACCAGTTCGGACTCGGCGGTAATGGTCAGCGTCCACAGGTCATCGCGGCGGCGGGTTAGGCGCACTCCCTCAGAGCGCTTGGTGGTGCGCTCCTCGCGCACAAGGCGGCGGGCGCGCTTTTCAATCTCGCTGGTAGCAACGCGCAGAGCGCAGAGTTCTTCGCGCAGCGCCCAGGCCGCACGCTGGGTTTTCATCTTCTGGGCGTAGTGCTCGATGATTTTTAGCGCATCGAGCGGCAGCGTCGTGCGGCGGGCGGTGCGCTGCTTGGCGCGAAAGGAGGTGCGACCGAAGTAGGTATCGGCAAGGCGGGCGAACTCGGCGGCTTCGCGGTCGCTAAAGCCCTTATCGACGAGTTCTTCTACCGACAGCCCAGCACACTCCTCGATGAGCACCATCGGGGAGTTCACGGCTGTCAGGTAGTTCGAAATCATGGCCCCGAGCCTAAGTGGGCCGCGCATGCCGGCGCGCGGAGGCGGGCGGTGACCTGTGGATAACCGCCCGAACTACACCATTTAGGGCCGAGATGGGTGATGGCTCTACAAAAACCTGTGGATAACTAGCTGCCGAGCGAGTCCACGGAAAAGGCCAGAAAGGCCATCGTGGCGCCGAGCAGGCCGGTGAAACAGGCGTCGAAGCGGCGCGAGCGCACGGCTAGCACGCCGACGCGACTGGAATCACACGTCAGTCGGACCACGGTGAGCCACAGCAAGGCCAATCCGAGGAGGAATGTGGCTCGCCGCCAGTACTCGAAGACAGCATAGCCACCGGAGACAATCACGCCGGCCACGAAGAGGCCGATTGCTGCCCACTGCGCGGCGGGCGGCAGCGAGGAGGGCGCGAGGCCGGCGTCGTGCGGGTTATCTAGATTCACGCCAACTTTTCCGCGCGCTCGACGATATTGCGCACCAAGAAGGCACGAGTCAGCGGGCCGACACCGCCCGGGTTCGGCGAGACGAATCCGGCCTTGTCCCAGCAGTCTGGGTGGATGTCGCCGGTGAGCTTGCCGTCGACGCGGGAAACTCCGACGTCGAGAAGCGCGGCGCCTTCCTTAATCATGTCCGCGGTGAGCATGTGGGGCTGGCCGGCGGCGGCGATGACGATATCGGCCTCGCGGGTCTCGGCGGCCAGGTCTTTGGTTCCGGTGTGGCACAGGGTGACGGTGGAGTTCTCGCTGCGGCGGGTAAGCATCAGGCCAATAGGGCGGCCCACGGTAACGCCGCGGCCGATGACCACGGTCTTGGCGCCGTTGAGCTCAACGCCGAAGCGTCGCAAAAGGTGCAGGCAGCCGTTCGGGGTGCACGGCAGGGGCGCCTCCTCGTTGAGCACGAGCTTGCCCAGATTGACCGGGTGCAGACCATCGGCATCCTTGGCGGGGTCGATGCGCTCGAGGATGGCGTTTTCATCCAGGTGCTTGGGCAGTGGCAGCTGGACGATGTAGCCGGTGCAGGCGTCATCGGCGTTGAGCTCATCGATGACGGCCTCGAGCTCTTCCTGCGTGATGTCGGCCGGCAGGTCCTTGCGGATGGAGTTGATACCGAGCTTTTCGCAGTCGCGGTGCTTCATCTTCACATAGGACTGGGAGCCGGGGTCCTCGCCGACCAGGACGGTGGCGAGGCCGGGCGTAATCCCCTTGTCCTTCAGCGCGGCCACGCGCTGGGCGAGGTCGGCGAAAATCTCGTCGCGGTACAGTGTGCCATCTAGTTTGGTAGCGCTCATAGCCACCATCCTAGACTGAAGGCATGAGCCAGCTGCACATTGTCTTTGATAACCCGGTCATTCCTACTAATACAGGCAACGCCATCCGCACGGCCGCGGTGACGGGCGCGAGCCTGCACCTAATTGAGCCGCTGGGTTTCAATTTCGACGATAAGCACTTAAAGCGCGCCGGGCTGGATTATCACGATCTGGCCGATGTGCAGATTCACAAGGATTTTCAGGCCTGCATGGATGCGCTGCCGGGCGCGCGCGTATTCGCGTTTACCACGCATACGGATAAGTGGTTTACGGATATCGAATACCAGGAAGGCGATGTCTTACTCTTTGGCACGGAGCCGACCGGCCTGCCGGAGGAGCATATTAACCATTCGCGCGTGACAGACCACGTGCGCATTCCGATGGTGCCGGCTAGGCGCTCGATGAACCTGTCGAATTCGGCGTCGACGGCCGTATTCGAGGCGTGGCGCCAGCTGGGCTTTAACGGGGCGGTTTAAAATCCGGCAGTTGGCGGGAGCGCAGGCGGGCAAGGAGTGCGGCGGCGTCGGCAAGCGTGAGGTTGCGCGCATCCATGCGCACGGGCCCTTGGACGAGGTCGAGGCCGACGGTGGCTAGGCCGAGCGCTTGGGAAATCGGCCCGCGGCGGTAGGTTAGCTCCTGGATATGGGAGGTGTGGATGGCCTTGACGCGGCGGTTGAGCCGGCCGTTGCGCACGATGACGTAGTCGCCGGTGAGCGCGACGGTTTGCTGGCGGTAATCCAGCGGGGAGACCCATTTGGCGCGGGCCGGCGAGGCGTAGGTGGGTGCGGCGTCGGCCGGCAGGAATTGCTGGGCTTGGGCGAGGGTGCCCACCGGCAGGATGCGGGTGGAGCCAGAAGCCTTGCCGCTTGCCGACGCCCCATATCCCGCCACCGAAACCCTCACCTCGTACCAGCCCAAGGGCCGCCAGAGGAAGGGCTGGGTTATCTGCACGGCGTGGATGCGGTCGAGGCGAATGCTTTGGCGGCGGCGATCAGCCAGGCCGTAGGTGATATTGAGTACCTCGCCGTCGGTGCGGGCGGTATAGCGCCAGGAAGAATCGAGCACGTTCCAAGCGTTGGGAAGCGCGCCGACGAGAATGGGCAGCGCGGTCGACAGCGGCAGCCGGGTGACCACGACGACGATCAGGAAGCCGACGAGGAAAAGCGTGGACGTACGCAACGCGGCCGCAATCAGGGAGCGGGCGATGGGGATTTCGGGCACGAGGGCCGGTTCTTCGGCCAGTTCTGCAGCCGATTCCTCGGCCGGTGTCTCGGTTTGGGAGATGGGAGCTCCGTGAACGCGGGCGAGGATGTCATCGCGTAGGGCCTCGGCGTCGGCCTTCTTCAGGTAGGCGATTTCGATGACAGAAGATTGGCCGCCTGCGGTTTCCACGCGCACGGCTGCGAGGCGAAGGAGTCGGGCGATGACGGGCTCGACGACGTCAACGGCCTGCGTGCGGTCATAGCGTGCGGTGCGCAGCTGGACAGATAATAGGCCGCGGCGCAGAGAAAGCTCTTCTGCGCCGAGCCGATAGCCCATGCGGCGCCACCATAGGCCTGAGACGAGCCACACCACCGCGCAGACCGCGATGAAGCCGGCGAGGGCGAGGGCGGTATCGCGCAAGGCCTCGCCGCGGTGTTCGCCGGTAATAAAAGCGAAGATATCGCGCAGGGCTGCCAGGTTGACGTTGAGGGCGAAGGCCGCGATGAGGGCTAGGATTACGGACCACAGGCGCAGCAGCGGGGTGAGGCGGTGGACGCGCCGGAAGCTGAGCTGATCGCTCATAGGCCGCTCATCCGTTCGCGGACTTGGTGGGCAAGGCGGGTACGGAGGGCGTCGGCAAGCGGGGCTTCCAAGCCTTTGATGGTGGCATCCGTGCTGGCCGAGGCCGTATGGAGCTGCAGCTTTTTCAAGCCTAGGGCGCGGTCGATGGGCCCGGAGGTCACGTCGACGAACTGGATGCGGCCGTAGGGCACGACGGTGAAGGTGTACCAGAGCTTGCCGCGGGTGATAAGTAGCTCGTCGTCGGTTTCGAGCCAGCCCATGTTGCGCACTTGGGCGGGGATGAGCCAGAGCAGCCAGAAGAAAAGGGCGACGAAAATTCCGGCCGCCCAGTAGAACCACGGGGTCCACCAAAACCCCGCCGCAGCGGCGGCCGCGGCGAGCAGAAACATCCAGCTCAGGTGGTGGATATAGCGCGAGGTCACCAGTCGCTGTGAGACGGGATTCATTTCTTCGCTCATAGATATTGACAGTATCAATCGGGTTCACCCCTTGCGCAACTTATCGTTACTCGATATTATCGAATTACGACAACATCGAAAGTCGATAAATTATCGACAGAAAGGATTGTCATGACCACCCCACAACCCACCCCTAAGGCCGAGCGCCGCGAAATTAATGCGGCAGCCGGTCTCGCCCTCCTCACCATCATCATCCTCGGCCCCTCCTACCTGCGCGACCTTGCCACCGGCCACTTTTCCACCGCACTGAGCGCGGCCATTCCGGAAGGCCTAGGCAAACACAACCTCGACGGCGGGCCATTCTGGATGCTCGCCGCAGCGCTCGCCGTCAAGATTGCGGCCATCTTAATTATCGCGTTCTTTGCCTATAGCCTGGTTAAGCCGATGCTTCGCGGACAGGTTTTTAATACGAAAAATATCCGCCTCCTGAACGGAATGACCGCCGGCATCCTCGTCTGGTTTATCGGACGGTTCGTACTCGAAGGCCTGGGCAACAACTGGGCCTCCTCACAGCTTGGAATCGACTGGTGGGCCAGCCAGGACGGAACGTCCCTTGGCGAGCTCGCCCTGCCCTACCTCTTCGTCTGCACCTTGCAGCTCTTCTCGGCCGCCATCAAGCGCGGATGCAAGCTGGAAGAGGAGGTCGAAGGCCTTGTCTGAGATACATGAACCCCAAGTAATCTGCCACCTCGACCGGATTATGCAAGAGCGCGACATTACCGGCGCGGCGCTCGCTAGAGAAGTAGGAATCACCCCAGTTAACCTCTCCGTCCTGAAGAATAATCGCGCCAAGGCCGTACGCTTTAGCACCCTGGCAGCACTGTGCACGGCACTGGACTGCCAGCCGGGAGATATCTTCGGCGTCGAGTAACAAGCCTTGCCAGCGTGTTGGGTTTATGCAATACTTTGATTTATGTCCCCAAAGAAGAAGCCCTCCGCACCCATTTATAACCGGGTTCGTGTGCTGCGCGCCGAGCGGGACATGTCGCGCGCGCAGTTGGCTGAGGCCATCGACGTCAATCCCCAGACCGTCGGTGCACTTGAACGCGGCGACCACTCCCCCAGCCTGGACTTAGCCTTCCGCGTCTGCGAGGTCTTTGATCTCCCCGTGGAGGCTATATTTTCCCGCCAGGAATTTTCCCCCATGTCCACTGAAATCTACAGGAAGAATTCCTAATGGCTAACACGATTCCCGCCTCCGTTTCTCGCCGCAAGCGCCTTGTCCTGGCCGGCGATATTTTTCTCGGCCTAGCCATCGTGGCGGCGGCCCTGCACTTCTTCGCGCTCGGCTTGTCTAACTTGCTATGGCCAATTGCCGGCATTGCGGCGACCATGTGTACGACGTGGCTGCGCCAGTCCATTCGACACCTCGACGTTCCCGCTACGGAGATGGATGAGTACGAGCTGCGTCTGCATACCGGCGCCCGCGACCAAGGCCTTAAAACTGCCTTGGCCACGGCCATAGTGCTCTTCCTCGTCGCCGGCGCCACCGCATTTGGGCTGCGCTTCTTAGGCGCGGAGCAGGTTGCGGTGGAGCAGGCAACCTCCGGAGCTAATATCGCCATCTTCTTTGCCAAGCTCATCTATATCCAGCTGCTGTGGATCCCATTTGCGGTAGCCAAGGAATTGGCCAATAAGCTCAACACGGACGAGCTGCGCAGCGGCGGCAACTAGCGGAAGTCGCGGGAGCCGCGGGAGAGGAATTCACCAAAGTCCAGCGGCTCGAGCTTATCCGCAACCACGCTGACCGCGCCGGTGGCATTTTGCACGATGCCGCGGATGATCATCGCACGGGCGGTGCGGGCCAGAACTTTATGCCGCGACCACAATCCGGGTGAAACCATCACATTCATCAGGCCGGTTTCATCCTCCACACCCAAAAAGGTCAGGCCAGACGCTGTACGCGGGCGCTGGCGGTGGGTAATAATGCCGGCAATGCGCACGCGGGTGCCATCGGGGACATGGGGGAGCTGGGAGGCAGGGAGGACGTCGGCAAGCGAGGCACGCACCAGCTCCATCGGCTGCTGGTTATGGGTCACGCCGGTGGCGGCGACGTCGGTAGCCATAAGCTCAAAAGCAGACATGCCGGGCAGGTGCGGCGAGGCCAGGGCGGAGGTGCCGGGCAGCATGCCCTCGCGCTCGGTGGCGGCAACGCCGGCCTGCCACAACGCTTGGCGACGGTCCAGCCCTAGGCACTCCAACGCCCCGGCCGTGGCCAGCGCCTCCACCTGCTCCACGCTGAGGTCCGCCCGGCGCGAAAGATCGGACACGCTAGCAAAAGGCGCGGCCGCCTCCACACGCTCGGCGGCGGACTCCCCCAGCCCTTTGATGAGGTTAAGGCCCAAGCGAATCTCGGCAGGTCCCGTCGCGCGGGCCTGGGCGCCGGAGTCATTAATACTTACCGGCAGCACCCGCACGCCGTGGCGCCGGGCATCCTGGATGAGTGACTGCGGGGAATAGAAACCCATCGGCTGTGCGCGCAGCAGGCCCACACAAAATTCCGCCGGGTAGTGGTATTTAAACCACGCGGAAAAATACACCAGCGAGGCAAAGGACTGCGAGTGCGACTCCGGGAAGCCATAGGCAGCAAAGGCCACAATCTTGGTCCAGAGCTTATCGGCCACCTCGCCCTCGATGCCATTGGTTTCGCGCAGACCGGCATAGAAACGACTGCGCAGCGCGGCCATCTTTTCCGGGGAGCGCTTCGAGCCCATGGCGCGGCGCAGATCATCGGCCTCAGCACCGGAGAACCCGGCGGCGTCGACCGCGATCTGCATCAACTGCTCCTGGAAGAGCGGGATTCCCAGGGTCTTACCCAGGGACTTTTCCAGCACGGGATGGTCATAGGTGACCTCCTCTAGGCCATCGCGACGACGCAGGTAGGGGTGCACGGACCCGCCCTGGATGGGGCCGGGGCGAATGAGCGCGACTTCGACCACCAGGTCAAAGAAGCGGCGCGGCTTCAAGCGCGGCAGCGTGGCTAGCTGCGCACGAGATTCCACTTGGAAGACGCCCACCGCATCGGCGCGGCAGAGCATGTCATAGACTTCCGGTTCGGCGAGGTCGAGCTCCCACAGGTGTACCTCGCGGCCGGTGGTGGCGCGCACGGCGTCGATCATGTGATGTAGCGCCTCCAACATGCCCAGGCCCAAAAGGTCGAATTTCACCAGGCCGGCGGCCGCGCAATCGTCCTTATCCCATTGCAATACGGAGCGATTTTCCATGCGTGCCCATTCCATGGGCACGACATCCGCAATAGGCCGATCGCACAGCACCATGCCGCCGGAGTGGATTCCTAGGTGGCGGGGCTGGCCGAGGAATTGCTCGGCCAATAAGGAGACATCGGCAGGCGGCTCGGAGGTACCTTTCGACCACGCATCGGCCGATCCCTGCGGGTAGCCCAACGCGCGGGCGGCATCTCGGGTAGCTCCCTTGCGGCGATAGGTAATGACATTGGCCACCTGCGCGGCGCGATCACGGCCGTGGGTGCGGTAGACATACTGGATGACTTCCTCGCGGCGGCCGGACTCGATGTCGATATCAATATCGGGCGGACCATCGCGGTCCGGGGAGAGAAAGCGCTCGAAAAGCAGCTGCGCGGAGATGGGCTCGGCGTTGGTAATGCCCAGCGCAAAGCACACCGCGGAGTTGGCGGCCGAGCCACGGCCTTGGCACAGAATATTCTCGCGGCGGCAAAAATCCACCAGGTCGCACACAATCAGGAAGTAGCCGGGAAAGCCCAGCTGCTTAATGACGCCCAGTTCATGCCGAATCTGTTTCCTTGCTGCCTGCCGGATCTCGGCCGGGCGCGAAGCATAGCGGCCCTTGGCGCGGCGCCAGACCTCGTGCTCCAGCCAGCTCATTTCGGTATGCCCCTCCGGCACCGGAAAATGCGGCAGGTTGGGCGCGAGGGCGTCCCAGGTAAAGGAGCACTCGCGGGTGAGCGCCACAGTTTCGGCGATGAGCTCCGGTCGATCCGGCAAGAGTTGCGCCATCTGCTCGCCGGATCGCAGCCAGCCAGCACCCATGGGGTGGGCGTGCGGCGCGGCGGCCGCAAGGGATTCGCGGCGGGCCAGGGCACGCTTGGCGGCGGCGAGCCGAGCTTGGTCGCGGGTAGCCGCCGCGGGCCGTGCGGTTGCGATGGCCCGGAGGTTATTGTATTTATCCAGGAAACGGTGCTGATCCGCATCCTCGGGGGACATGCTGCACGAATATTCGAGAACTATGCTGTCTATTTTTATTCTTTCGAGCAGGTTATCGATTTCTGCTAGCGCTTCCGGCCCCACCAGAAAGAAGCACTCCCCTTCCAGTTCGCGTGCCACCTCATCTAACGGTGGATAGACCACCCTATCTTTCTCGCCAGCCTCCATCCGGGCGCGCGCGATGAGGCGCGACAGGCGGCGATAGCCCTCCGGGGTGCGTGCCAGCACGGTCACCGGGGCCTCCGTGAGCGATAGCTCCGCACCATATACGGCGGGAAGCCCTGCTTTAGCTGCGGCTTCGGCGAATTTCATCAGGCCATAAAAGCTATCGCGGTCCACGATGGCCAACCCCTCAAGGCCCAGCTCTACAGCTCGGGTCACCAGCTGCTCCGGCTCGGCGGCGCCGTCGAGAAAGCTATAAGAACTTACCGCGTGCAGCTCCGCAAAGGGGACGGCGGAGTGACCGCGCCGAGCAGAATCCGCTGGCCCATGAAGGTGATTAACCGACACGGGCGCAGCAGATTCGCGACCAGAGAGAATACGCTCTACCCGCGACCAGGACAGCGCCTTTCCGCCATTAAATTCCACTCCAGACAGCATAATATCGAATTATTGTTCTAGACAAGCCGGCGGGACGTGATGCCCGCAATAGACAAAGCGGTTCGCTGATTGCTAAGTTGCTAAACAGACAAACTATTTCAACTCCTACAAGAAGGGGATTCCCCATGCAGATCCGTCGCGTAGTGGCTGCTACCGCCGCCGTAACCATCGCTGCCACCAGCCTGGTGGCATGCTCTTCCGACTCCGATGACTCCAAGACCATCACAGTCGGCACCACCGATGACGCCAAGAAGGCGTGGGTAGCGTTCGAGCAGGAAGCAAAGAACGCAGGCTATGACATCGATATCCAGCCTTTCGCGGATTACAACACCCCGAACCAGGCTCTGGACCAAGGCGAGCTGGATACCAATAACTTCCAGCACCTGAAGTTCTTGGCGGAGTATAACCACGGTAACGGCACCAACCTGGTGCCTATCGTGGCTACCGAGATCGTGCCGCTGGCACTGTTCTGGAAGGACCACGACTCCCTCGACGGCATCGAGGGCGAAGAGGTCGCCATCCCGAATGACTCCACCAACCAGGCTCGCGCCATCAACGTGCTGGTTCAGGCCGGCCTTCTCACCCTGAAGGACAAGGACAACCTGGAGCCCACCCCGCTGGACATCGATGAGAAGAAGTCCAAGGTCAAGGTCACCCCGGTAGACGCGGCACAGACCACGTCCGCACACGGCGAGGGCACCCCGGCGATTATCAATAACTCCTTCCTGGAGCGCGCCGGCATCGACCCAGCCACCGCTATCTTCCAGGACGATCCGAACTCTGAAGAGGCAGAGCCGTACATCAACGTCTTCGCCGTCCGCGAGGAAGACGCCGATAACGAGGACATCAAGAAGCTCGCCGAGCTATGGCACAGCGACGCCGTCCAGGAGGGCGTTGACGAAGACTCCGCCGGCACCTCCGTCGAGGTAGAGCGCAGCCAGGAGGATCTGCAGAAGATCCTGGATAAGCTCGAAGCAGATCTGGACTAATCACCCTTGCTTTTACCCCGCCGGAGACCCCGGCGGGGTTTGGCACTTTCCTAGCTAAGGACGCAAACACGTGGCAGATTCCACCCACCGCGGCACCCGCATTGAGTTCCGCGAGATCACCAAGATCTTTAAGCAGAAAAAAGCGCGAATTAAGGCGCTCGACCATGTCTCCATGACCATTGAGCCTGGCGAAATCGTCGGCATCATTGGTTATTCCGGCGCCGGCAAGTCCACCCTCGTGCGCATGATCAACGGCCTGGACACCCCATCCTCTGGCGAGCTACTGCTCGACGAGACCAATATCGTTGGCATGTCCGAGCGGAAACTGCGTGGCATTCGCCGCAATATCGGCATGATCTTCCAGCAGTTCAACCTGATGAGCTCGCGCACCGCGGCCGGCAATATTGAATACCCGCTGCAGCTGCAGGGCGTCGGCAAGCAGGAGCGCGCCCAGCGCGTGCAAGAACTGCTGGACTTCGTCGGCCTGGGAGACAAAGGCAAGAGCTACCCGGAGCAGCTTTCCGGCGGCCAGAAGCAGCGCGTTGGCATTGCCCGTGCGCTGGCCACCAACCCTTCGCTGCTGCTTGCCGACGAAGCCACTTCCGCCCTCGACCCCACCACCACGCAGGAAGTCCTCGACCTGCTGCGCCGGGTGAACAAGGAATTCGGCATCACCATCGTGGTTATTACCCACGAGATGGAAGTCGTTCGCTCCATCGCCGATAAGGTCGCCGTGATGGAAAACGGCCGCGTAGTAGAGCAAGGCAGCGTCTATGAGGTCTTCTCCAACCCGCAGACCTCCGTGGCCGCCAAGTTCGTGGCCACCTCGCTGCGCAACGAACCCGACGTCGTCGAAACCGACGACCTGCTTGCGCACGAAGGCCGCCTGTTTACCATCAACCTGACCGAGGAATCTGGCTTCTTCACCGCCGCCGCTCGGCTCAAGGAAGCCGGCGTGTCCATCGCCGTTGTCCACGGCGGTATCACCACGTTGCAGCAGCATTCCTTTGGCAAGCTGACCGTGCGGCTTAGCGGCGATAATAACGCCATTGAAGAGTTCTACCGCACGCTTTCTACCACCACCCAGATTGAGGAGATTGCACGATGACCGTCACCAACCTCGCCCAAGCCAACTGGGACCGCCTCGGCCCTTCACTAGCCGAGGCCATCGTCGATACCCTCATCATGGTCTCGACCACCCTCATCATCTCCGGCATCCTCGGCCTTGGCCTGGGCATGCTGCTCTATACCACCCGCACGGGCGGCATCCTGCAAAACCGGTTTGTCTATTTCATAGTCAACCTGCTGGTGAACTTCGTCCGCCCCATCCCGTTCATTATCTTGCTGGCTTTTGCCCAGCCACTGACCGTCATGGTGATGGGCGGTTCCATCGGCCGCGGCCCGGCCACCTTCGTCATGGTCATCGCCGCGACCTTCTCCGTAGCCCGCGTGGTGGAACAAAACCTCGTGTCCATCGATCCCGGTGTTATCGAGGCCGCCCGCTCCATGGGTGCCTCGCCGTGGAAGATCATTACCTCCGTTATCGTCCCGGAGGCCCTCGGCCCACTGATTCTGGGCTACACCTTCCTGTTCATCGCCATTGTGGATATGTCCGCTATGGCCGGCTACGTCGGCGGCGGCGGCTTGGGTGACTTTGCCATCGTCTACGGCTACCGCGCCTTCGAGTGGGAAGTCACCGTCGTGGCCACGCTCATCATCATTGTGCTGGTGCAGGCCGCCCAGTTCTTTGGCAACTGGCTCTCCTCCAAGGTCATGCGCCGCTAGCCCCCGCTTGCCGACGCCGCCTTAGCGCAGCCTACCCCGCGACCGGCTCCACGCCGGTCGCTACGATGGCCTGGCCTTTCTTCGGCGCATCGCCGCACGAGGAGACCACACCTTCTACCTCGCGCTCCTCGAGCGCCACGCGCCAGCGCCGGCCGTCAGCGTGGCTGACCTCGCCGCTGTCGGTGGCGGTGAGCTGGCCATAGGAGAGGTCCTCGCCGGCGTCGATAAGCGAGCGGGCCACCGCCAACTCCGCCACCTGGCCGCGCGGGCTGAAAATACCGCGCCCGCGATTTACCGGGTAGAAATACTTCCCCTTCGCCGCCGCCGCAATCATCTGCGCGGCGGCTTCTTTATTCATACGGCCAAAGGAATAGCCCCACGGCATGAGCATGACCGACGGCGCGAACCGGTGCCCCTTCGTGTGCGAGGTCTCCCACACTATATCTGGGTAATCCGCCACCAGCTCCGCGGCCAGCGGCCGGCCCTTGACCGCACAGCACGTATCGCGCTTCGCATGCGTACACACCAGCACCAGCGGCGTGTCCAACGCGCCGCCCCCATTGCGGCCAGGCCCGGTCAGGTCCAGATCGAGGATTTTCTCCGGGCCCGTCAGCAGCACGAGTTCCATCACGCCCTGCTCGGCCCACACCAGGTAACAGCGGTACATCTTGCCTACCTGGCGGCCGTCGCGGCCCGGCCGGCGGATAAGCTGCAGCCCCGCCACGCCCTTCAGCTTGGTCTTGAGCTGCGCCGTGAGCTCCGGCCCAAAAGTATCGCCGTCGAGCACGTCTCGCGACCATCCGCCCGGCCACTCGAAAAGCACATAGACGGATTCCTTCTTCGCCGTGCCTGGCAGCGGCTCTACCTGGATATCTGAACAGAACTCGGTCATATACCTAAGCCTAACCTTTCTGCTTTTCAGCTCACACCCTTGGCAACAATTCGGCCACGAAGTGCCCCCTCAGCTATACAGTTCACGGCCGAAAATATAACCTAGGGGACATGTTGAAAGTCCGTTTCGCCGCAACGCTTCTCGTCGCTGCTTTTCTCAGCGGCTGCGCCGCCCACGAGACGGACCGCACCACCATGGCCGCGTCCGCGGATAACTCCCAGCTCAATCCGCTGGGCCAGGCCAATATGGAGATGAAAACCCTCCGGCCGCAGGCGCCCTCCGAGCTCACGGTGACCGACGTGCGCATCGGCCGGCACGAGGGTTTTGAGCGCGTCGTCTTCGAGCTCGACGGCGGCGGCACTCCCGGCTGGTTCGTGGACTATGCCGACACGCCCACGCAGCAGGGCTCCGGCAAGACCATTGATTACTCCGGCGAGACCGCGCTCAATGTCAATATCGACGGCGTGGTCTATCCCTTCGAGGCCGGCAAGGAAGACCCCCGCATCGGCGTGGTGGATGCCCCCACGGAGGGAATTGTCACCCAAGTGGTCAACGGCGGCACCTACGAGGGTCGCTGCCAATTTGTCATCGGCATGACCTCCCGCAAGCCTTATTCCGTGCAGGTGCTCGATAACCCCACCCGCCTCGTGGTCGATATTCGCGATTAATAGGTCGCCTCAACCCGCCAGCGGCCGCCGGACCATACCAACAGCCAGGCCCGCTGATGCTCTTCGTGGTCCGCTTGGCCCACCACCTGTAAGCGCGCTACGTGCTGTGGGGCATCGGTCCACCACTGCGTATCCACCGGCCAGGGGCCGGCCCAGCCCAGCACGCGGAAACGACGCGCACCCCAGCTCAAGGCCACCGGCACCCCGGACAGGAGGGCTTCGGCGGTAACGAAGACGGGGCGCTCGGCGGCGTCGACAAGCCGAATACGCGCGGCCGGGTGGTTCGGCCCACCGCCCAGCCGCGCGGGCAGGGGCGCGGGAATGCGGCCGGGCCACTCGCCGTCCGGCGGGGCGTCGCGCTGCTCACCATAGGGCACATACTCGATGCGCTCGGCCACCCCACGGCCGCCCACTGCCCGCGGCTGCAGCACACGATCCACCCCCAGCTGTGATTGCACGCGGGCGATCACGCGCTTGACCTGCTCCTGCGAGCCTTCCCCACCCCACAAACCGGTGGCGGACGGGGCGGCAACCTCCACCGGCTCCAGCGCTAGGCGGCGAATGGCCGCGCCCTCACCAGTAGCGCGCGTGAGCCAGCCATCGAGCTGCCAGCGCACGCGGTCCGCGGTGGCCTGCTCCGTCAGCGCTTCCTGCGTGCGCCATACCCGCGCCAGCTCCTCGCCGGTGCCAAACTCCGCCACCACGCGCAGCCGCAGGCATACCTTGCCGGCCTCCTCCAAGCGGGCATGCAGCCGGGCCGCGAGTTGGCGGGCCGCGAAGGCCGCCGCGTCGACACGCTCGATGCGCTCTTCCATTTCTACGGCCAGGTCTGGGCGCGCCAGCTCTGGTGCCACGCGCCTATCCGCACGGGCCTGGGCCAGCTCGTGCGCGCGCCGGCCCGGCTCGCCAAACCGGGTGGCTACCTGCTTAAACGGCAGCGCAGCCAAGTCACCCAGGCGCCGCACACCCAGCTTATCCAGTTGTGCGATAAACCCAGCCTCAAAGCCCAAGGCCTCATCGGCCGCCAGTACCTCTATGGGCTGGGTGGCCAAAAACTCCCGCGAGCCGCCCTCTGGCACCACCGCGCCCACACCACGATGCCGGGCCGCGATGACGGCCGTGGCAATCTCGTCGGCGACGCCGAGGGTGGAGTCGAAGCCGGCGTACGAAGCGGCGTCGACAAGCATCTCTAGTGCTTTCTCCCCGTGGTAGCGCAACGCCGCGCCCGCATCCACAATCGCCAGGCCCGGGCGTAGCACCTCCACCGAGGACGCCACCGCGTCCAAACCAGCCGCAACCTCCGCAAACGCCGCGCCATCCCGGTCCGGATTGGCCTCCACCACCGCGGCCTCGGGGCACAGCGCTTGGGCCTGGCGCAGGCGCATCCCGCGCCGCACCCCCGCCCGGCGCGCCTCTCTATCGCACACCGCCACCGCGTGGTTGCGCGCAATAACCATAGGGCTCTGTCCGCCGGCGGCCTGGATGGGCCAATCCGGAAACCAGACGGCCGCTACCCTCATACGGCCTCCAACCGGCGGCGCTCACCCACCGTGAGCACCCCGCGCGAGGCACCCTGCTTCGAGGTCACCTCCACGTCCATGTCCACACCGCGAATGCGCCCACTGCCCTTGCCGACGCCCCGGTAAGCACTCACCCGCGCCCCTATCCCCACCGCCGTGCCCGGCAGCCGGGTGCCGACTGTAAGCACCGCCGCGCGCCCACCGCGCACCTTCGCCAGCACCGGCCGAGCCTTGGTGGGGCTCACCTCGCCGGGCGGCCCACGGTGGATGACAAGGTCCAATCCTTCCGCCAATACTCCCGTCACCATCCAAGATTCCAGGCCCGGATCCGGCACGGTTACCACGCGTTCGATATCACCTTTATCGGCCACTTGTGCGAGTAGTAAATCCGGCCACCCCACCACTCCCACATATCCGCCACGGGCGGTGAGGTGACAGATAAGCTCCACCACCAGCGCCGGACAGTTCGCGCAGTGCACCACCTGCCGGCGCGCCAACCCACCTGCAGGAAGCAAACGCGCCAGCCCAGGGAGCGTATCTACCAGCTCTTCTTCCGGACTACGCTCCATAGCGCGCATGCGGGTACGCAGCATCGCCACACGGTCTGACCTACTTAGCCCGGCCACCGCTTTTTCTAGACGAACGCTCGTTTGACTCACCCAAATAGTATGAACCCTCACCCGGACACATGCAAGTGTATGTTCGAATGGTAGCCTTAACGGCATGAACTTCAACGCTGCCTACAGCGCCATGCGCGAGCACACCACCCCCATCCCCACTCCGCCATGGGTGCGCTTGGGCTCGTCCATCCTCATCGGTGCGGCCGTGGCACTCTTGGCTAGCCGCGCGCATATCTTTGCCGCACTGGTTGGGGCACTCGTATGCCTTGTGGCGGCCTTCGTTCTCGTCTTTGCCCACCCCTACCGCCGCGCGATGCGCGCTTATGCCGACAAGCGCAATGTCGCTCTGGTTCCCACCGTCGCACAGCTCGTGCCGCTGATGATCCTGTGGCTTATGGTGATGCTCGCACCCATCGTGGCACTGCCCGCCTGGGGCGCCGGCCTGGTGTGGCTAGTAGTCTTTGGGCTGAGCTTTTTCGTCTTCCCCCACGTGGATGGCACGCGCCGGCTCGCGTTTGCCTAATCTATACGACACTTTTCGGGGTTATCCACAGCTTTTCCGGCCCTAGTGCCGGGGTGGGGCGGGTTATCCACAGAATTCGCTGTAGCGGTTGCGCCGGCCGTGCACCGGTGTAGGTGCGCGCCGTAGCGTTGCAGGCATGAACGCACTCGAGACCTACCTCACCGCCTTGGGCCCCGGCATGGACATCATCGCCGGGTGCCAGGGCATGTCTGGGTCCGAGCTTATGGACCGCGGCGCGCCCGATGCCATCGCCGCCGATCTGCTTCTTTTGTGCGAAAGCTACTTCGGCCGCACCAAATTTACGCGCCTGCAGCGCCGCGCTATTGCCGACGCCCGCCGCAACACCCATTCCATTGCCACGCTTACCGCCCTAGAGCGCATTGTTAACCGCGCGCCCAGCAAGAAGCAGGCCTGGCAGCTGCGCGCGGAATGTTGCGCGATGACCGGCTCGATGAGCCACATCCTTAAACACGCCCGACGGCGCCTGCGCGAGATGAAAGACAACACCGTAACCCCAGGCGTGCGCACTTACCGACGCCCCAATGACTACTGGACGCTGGCCATCACCGGAACCTCTAGTTTCATCGCAGATCTCAACGCCGCGCTGGCCGCGACCGGAAAGCAATCGCTCGAGGCGGTGGAAAAGATATTCTTTGACCAAGCTGCAGCCGCGCGGGCAGAAGTGGTCACTAATGCCATCGTGCCCTTGGACAAATTCATCCGCATCCGCGATGGCCGCGGCGATGATATCGAGCTCGATCTGACCAACGGCGCCACCATAACCGGCACAGAATATTTGCGACGTGTGCTCAACGACGTCGGCTTTTCTGGCGATAAAGAAACCGGCTACGTCACGCTCGTGCACCCCGAAGAAGGCCCAGTCAACTTGTACCGGACCGCACGTGTGGCCAATGACAAGCAGCGCATTATGGCCGCTGCAGAAAATCCACGCTGTGCCTGGCCGGGCTGCAACCAACCGGCCGACCTCTCCCAAGTCCACCACCTTAAAGCGTGGAGCAACGGTGGGGAGACGAATATGAAAAACCTGGTCATGTGCTGCGCCTACCATAATGGCGTCAACGACGATGACCCCAACGCCCCACCTCGGCGCGGCCGCCTCGAGCGGGTGGGCGGGCGCATTGTGTGGCGCCCACCGTTTATCCCGCACGAGTAAGCGCCGCCGCTAAAACGAGCGAAAAGGCGCTCAGCACTAGACTGAGCGCCTTTTACGCCTGCCGTTTTACTCCCACTCGATGGTTCCCGGTGGCTTGGAGGTGCAATCCAAGACCACACGGTTGACGTCCTTTACCTCGTTGGTGATGCGGGTAGAAATCTTCTCCAGCACCTCGTAAGGCAAACGGGTCCAGTCCGCGGTCATAGCGTCCTCCGAGGACACCGGGCGCAGCACAATCGGGTGACCATAGGTGCGGCCGTCGCCCTGCACGCCGACGGAGCGGACATCGGCCAGCAGCACGACCGGGCACTGCCAAATCTGGTCATCCAGGCCGGCATTGGTCAGCTCGGTGCGGGCAATGAGGTCTGCCTCGCGCAGCGTCTCCAAGCGCTCCTCGGTCACCTCACCGATAATGCGGATACCCAAGCCTGGGCCGGGGAATGGCTGACGGCTAACGATCTCTTCTGGCAAGCCCAGCTCACGACCGACGGCGCGAACCTCGTCCTTAAACAGGAGGCGTAACGGCTCGACCAGTTCGAACTCCACGTCATCCGGCAAACCGCCGACATTGTGGTGAGACTTAATATTCGCCGTACCATCGCCGCCGCCAGACTCGACGACGTCTGGGTACAGCGTGCCCTGGACGAGGTAGTCGACGGTGGAGCCAGCAGGGGCGTCGTCAAGCACGCCTGCAACCGCCCGCTCAAAGGAACGGATAAACTCCGCGCCGATAGCCTTGCGCTTGGCTTCTGGGTCGCTAACGCCTGCCAGCTTATCCAGGAAGGCGGCGCGCTCATCGGCAGTCACCAGCTTCGCGCCGGTGGAGGCGACAAAGTCCTTTTCTACCTGCTCACGCTCGCCAGCACGCAGCAGGCCGTGGTCAACGAAGACACAGGTAAGACGATCACCGATAGCACGCTGCACCAGAGCGGCCGCTACAGCGGAGTCCACACCGCCGGACAGGCCGCAAATAGCGCGGCCTTCCTCGCCCACCTGGGCGCGGACGTCGGCAATGAGCTGCTCGGCGATATTATCGGCCGTCCAGTTCTGCTCTAGGCCAGCAACCTCAGTAAGGAAGCGGGTAAGCACCTCCTGGCCATGCGGCGAGTGCTGTACCTCAGGGTGGTACTGCACGCCGGCCATCTTCTTGTCTAGGCACTCCATTGCTGCAACCGGAGCACCGGCCGACGTGGCCGTAACCTCAAAGCCTTCGGGAGCGGCAGATACGGCATCGCCGTGAGACATCCACACCTTGTGGGTAGCCTCCAGGCCTTCATGAAGTACGCCGCCCTTGACATTTATATCGGTACGGCCGTATTCACGCTCGCCAGTCGACGACACGGTGCCACCAAGCGCATGGTTCATGGCCTGGAAGCCATAGCAGATGCCGAAGACTGGGATGCCGAGCTCAAGCAGCTCCGGCTTCAGAGCCGGGGCGCCGTCAGCATAGACAGAGGACGGACCGCCCGTCAGAATAAGCGCGGCGGGGTCTTTAGCTTTGATTTCCTCCACAGACGCGGAGTGAGGGACAACCTCGGAGTAAATCTTGGCCTCGCGCACGCGGCGGGCAATAAGCTGCGCGTACTGAGCGCCAAAGTCCACAACGAGGACGGGGCGCGGGGTAGTATTTGGCTTAGTCACGCCCCATAGTCTAACCCACTAAACTGATAGCTTATGAAGCGCTTGGCTATTGTGCTCGCCGCGAGCCTGTTGTTGTGCGGTTGTGACGCCACCCCAACTACGGCGGAGGTGGCGTCTACGCTGGATGAACAAGGCCCGCAACAGGTGACACTTCCGGCCGCGGAAGTCTTTGGAAGCGAGTGGGATGAGTGGGTTCCATTGTGCGGCACGCAGCAGGCAGAGCGCGCGGGGCATCCAGAAGTAGCGCAAAATTCGGTGGTTCTACGCGCGAGCGGCGAAGAGAAGGTTGTAGAGCTCAATCCCTCGGGAGTACGCGTGTGCCCAATCCACAACGCAGGGCAATGGCGGCCAACGGCGGGCAAGACCACGTGGAGGCGCGAAGGCGGCTGGCAATTGGTTTCCTAATCACTCTCCTACCTCGCCACCTGGCATCTGTTCAGCGGCGAAGGAAGTAATAGGGCAAAGAAACGCGGCTGCGCCAAGAAGGCACAGCCGCGTCGGAAACTCTCGCACGGATTAGTAGCGAACGGCGAGTTCGACCTTCTGGAAGGACTTCAGGTCGGTGTAGCCACACTTGGCCATGGAACGGCGCAGCGCGCCGACCAAGTTGGTGCGGCCGAAAGGCTCGCTGGAGGGGCCATGCAGCACGGTTTCCAGCGACGGGGTGGCCGACTCTTCTGTGGCTTCGGCCGGGGTACCGGTGGTGAGGAAATCGACGTCCAAGTCGGTATCGGCCCCGGAGAACTGAACGAAACCGCGTGGGAAACGCGGGTGGCCGGCCGTGGCAGGCCAGTACCAGCCCTTGCCGCCGGCCTCGCGGGCCTGGGCAAGCAGTGGGCCGAGAGCAACGCCGTCAGCGCCGCAGGCAAAGGCCTTGGCAATATTGCCAGAGTTTTCAAACTCAGTATCGGCGATGATGTGTACGTAGCGGCCGCCGGTCTCGTCGAGGTAGTCGCGGCGGGCTGCGGCGGCGTCGGCAATCGCGGTGCCCATGGCCGAGTCGATGCCTACGGTCTCGGCGTTAGTGGTCACGCCTGCGCCAACGATGACGCCGGCCGCACCGGTGCGCATCAGGTGTAGCGCAGTGGTGTAGTCGGTGACTCCGCCGGCGATGACCGGAACCTCAAGGGAGCCAATGAACTCCTTGAGGTTCAGCGGCTCACCGCCGGTAGCCACGTGCTCCGCCGACACCAAGGTGCCCTGGATAAATAGCAATTCGGCACCGGCCGCGATAACCTTTGGGGCCATCTCTCGCGCATTCTGCGGAGAAACACGCACAGCGACGGTAACTCCGGAGTCGCGGACTTGGGAGATGCGTTCGGTAAGGAGGGCGTCGTCAAGCGGTGCAGCGTGCAACTCTTGGATGATGGAGTTATCACCCGGCTGCGAGTAAATGCGGGCTAAAGCTCCCTCGAGGTCCTTGTGGCGGCCCCACAGGCCCTCGGCATTGATGACGCCGAGGCCACCTTGCTTGCCCATCTCGATGATGAACTCAGGGGTGGCGAGCGCATCGGTGGGGTGGGATACGAAGGGGATGTCGAAGGTATAGGCGTCGATGTGCCAGGTGGTGTCCACGTCCTTGGAGGAACGGGTGCGGCGCTGTGGCACGATGGATAGTTGCTCTAGATCGAAGGTGCGGCGGGCCTCGCGGCCGATGCCGATTTCGGCGTATTCACGCATGATATTCCTAGCGGTAGTTTGGTGCTTCTGCGATTTGCTGCAGGTGGTGCGGGTGGGATTCCTTCAGGCCCGCGGCGGTGATTTGGACGAAGCGCTTGGTCTTTAGCTCGGCCAGGGTGGCGGAACCGGTATAGCCCATGGAAGCGCGCAAGCCGCCGATAATCTGGTGCACGATGGCATCGATATCGCCGCGGAAGGGCACGCGGCCCTCGACGCCTTCCGGAACCAGCTTGTCCTCGCTACGCACATCGGCCTGGAAGTAGCGGTCCTTGGAGTAGGAGCGCTTCTCGCCGGAGAGGCCGCGGCCCTGCATGGCGCCCATGGAGCCCATGCCACGGTAGCGCTTGTACTGCTTGCCCTGGTAGACCACGATGTCGCCGGGGGCTTCGGTGGTACCGGCAAACATGGAACCCAGCATGACGGTATCGGCGCCGGCCGCCAGAGCCTTGGCGACGTCGCCGGAGTACTGCATGCCACCATCGCCGATAACCGGCACACCGGCCGGGCCAGCTACTGCGGCGGCCTCCATCAGGGCCGTAATCTGCGGTGCGCCCACGCCGGCGACGACGCGGGTGGTGCAAATGGAGCCCGGGCCGATGCCGACCTTGATGGCGTCGGCGCCGGCATCAATCATTGCCTGGGCGGCCTCGCGGGTGGCGAGGTTACCGCCGATGACATCAACCTTGGAACCGAAATCCTTCTGCACGCGGGAGACCATCTCCAGCACGCGGTTGTTGTGTGCGTGGGCGGAGTCGACGACGAGGGCGTCCACGCCGGCGTCGACAAGCGCGGCGGCGCGCTGGTAGGACTCTTCGCCGGTACCGATGCCGGCTGCAACCAACAGTCGGCCGGCCGAGTCCTTGGACGCGTTAGGGTACTGCTCGGTCTTGACAAAATCCTTGACGGTAATCAGGCCGGTGAGCTTATTATCCGCATCGACGATGGGCAGCTTTTCCACCTTATTGGCCGAGAGCAGTTCGAGGGCTTCCTTCTTGGATACGCCCTCGCGCGCAACGACGAGAGGCATGGCCGTCATGACCTCGCTGACCTTGCGGTCAAAGTCAGGTTCGAAGCGCATATCGCGGTTGGTGCAAATGCCCACCAGGGTGCCATCCTCGTCTACCACCGGCAGGCCGGAGATGCGGAAGCGGGCGCACAACGCGTCTACTTCCCCGATGGTCATATCCGGGCGGGCGGTGATGGGGTCGGTGACCATGCCGGACTCGGAGCGCTTCACAATCTCTACCTGCTCGGCCTGGTCCTCGGTGGACAGGTTGCGGTGCAGCACGCCGATACCACCCTGGCGGGCCATGGCAATGGCCATGCGGGCCTCGGTCACGGTATCCATGGCGGCCGAGGCAAGCGGAACGCCGAGGCGGATATTGCGGGTAAATTGCGCGCCAGTATCGACCTCGGAGGGCACGATATTGGATTCGGCGGGCAAAAGGAGCACATCATCAAAGGTCAGGCCGCGCAGGGCTACCTTGTTCGGGTCATCTCCACCAGTATGAATACGGTTCTCGCTCATCGAGGTCTCTCCTTAACAGGTTTAGCGGCTAACCTAACTGTAGTGCGTTGCCGGCCGAAGACACCATTTGGGCAGGGGGTAAATTGCCTCGGGAGGGTAAGTTCAATAGGCTCGCAGGCGTGAACTTCTTCGCCAATATGCCCCGCGATCCTTTCGCCGATGATCCGAATGACCCCGCCTCCTTCTTGGAGGAGGACGAGCAGGTCATGCCGCTTACCGACGACGACCGGATCGCCATCATTCACGACCTCGCGCTGGTGCAGAAATTTGCGTCCATCCTCGGCCCGCGCGGCATCGATGGCATCTTCTTCTTGTGCGAGGATTGCCAGGAAAACCACTTTTATGAGTGGGACATTATGGCCGCCAATATGCGCGCCACCCTTGAAGGCGAGCTAGCACCGGTGCATGAGCCAGGCGCCGAGCCAGATCCCTCCCGCTACGTGCCTTGGGACTACGCCTTGGGTTACTTGGATGGCCTAGAGGGCCGCTAGCTTCTACTGCTGCTGGCCCAACTCGATGGTGGTCGTCGGCTCATCCTCAACGTTGGGGTTGGGCTGCGGGTTTGGCTGCCCTTGTTCCGTGACCACCACGGTTTCGGTGGCGTACTGAGTTTCGGTCACGGTGACCTGCTCCGGCTGCTGTTCCGGTTGCGAAGCCTCTTCCGCCACGGTTTCGGTGGCGGTCTCCGTTACGGTGTGCGGGGTGGGCTTCGGGCGCGCAGAGCGCTTTTGTTCCGCCTCGCGGTTGGCGGCGATGGCCTTTTCTTCTTTGCCTTCGGCCTCGTCCAGCTTGGCGCGGGCGTCCTTCATCAGTTCGCGAGCGCCTTCAATATCGCCTTCGGCCGCGCGAGATTCCATCTCTTCCAGCGTCCCGGCCAGCTCTACGTTGCGGGTCTTATCGCCCTTATCAAAGGTTCCGGCGTGCAGCATCGCACCACCAGCACCAGCGATAACTAGGGTTGCGGCGGCAGCGCCGATGAGTCCATGTACGAACGGGCCGCCGCGGCGGCGCTTGCGGGCCTGGCCTAGGTCGATGACCTCAGGCTCAGCGTCGGCGCCTTCTACCAGCGGGGCTGGAGGCATCTGCTTATCGACGTCCCCCTTTAACTCCAGCAGCAGCTCCGCCAGGTCATCCTGACGGTCGGAAGGGGCGTTCCCCTTCGAAAGCTCGGTGAGGAATGCATCATCATCGACCAAGGGCTGGAGCTGGTCTGCAAGGCCGTCATTATCGCCGTGGTGCTTCGGTGCCATGATGGTGTCTCTCCCCCTTCCTTTCTGTTAAGAGATATCTGCTGTAAGAGTCGGCCGCTAGGCCCTTAGCGCGCAGTTTCCTGGGCGGCTTGGAGGGTCTTTCGCAATTGAGCGAGTGCTCGGTGTTGTGCGACACGAACCGCGCCTGGGGTGGAACCCACAATTTCCGCGGTCTCTTCTGCCGACAAACCGTTGAACACGCGCAGAATAACGATGTTTTTCGCCTTGTCACTTAACGTATCGAGCAAGGCGCGCATTCTGTTACTACCGTCGGTCTCCAGCGCCCACTCTTCAGGGGTGGCGTCGCGCGCGGGGTCTTCTGGAATTTCTTCGGTAGGGGTGGACTTATCGCGCCCCATGGCGCGGTGGGCATCGGTGACCTTATTGAACGCAATGCCGTATACATAGGCCATAAACGGGCGGCCTTTGTCCTCGTAGGAGCCAATAGAGGTGGCCACTGCAAGACAGATCTCTTGGGCTACATCCTCCGCGGTGGGTTGACGGCCGCCACCGATGCGGGCGCGGCAGTAGCGCAGCACCTGCGGGTGAATGATCCGCAGGACTTTTTGCAGCGCTCGACGGCTGCCGTCGACGGCATGCGGGACGAGATCCGCTAGCTCCTGTTCTTTATCACTCACGTATGCACCCTCTGAGATGTTTTCGACCGGTAACTAACCATATTGGCACAGGGGAAGTTTATGCAAAGGCAACGCGCGGCCCCAGCGCGTGCGCAACCCGAGCGGCAGAAAATTCACAAACCGTTAACCTTTGCCGTTTCCGCTGGTAAACCATGGTTCCGGAGGGGCGATCAAGGAAAGAATACCTAAAAGTCAAAAATAGGTAACCCATCGTTAACCCACGCGCGAAACACTACGTGAGGTTGCTTCCCGTAACACTGCGGAAGCCACACAAGAATTCTCGCCCTTACAAAGGAGCTAAGTAACGTGTCTCAGCCTCATTTGCTTCCCGGTCCCACCGCTGACTTATGGGATTGGCAGCTACAAGGCGCCTGCCGCGGAGAAAACTCAGATGTGTTTTATCACCCGGATGGCGAGCGCGGCCGCGCTCGCGCCCAGCGCGAGAATCGCGCCAAAGCCATCTGCAATTCTTGCCCAGTCATTGATTTGTGTCGCGAGCATGCCTTGCAATCCGCCGAGCCCTACGGCGTCTGGGGCGGAATGAGCGAATCCGAACGCGTCGTAGAGCTTCGCCAGCGCCGCCGCGCCACTGCCCCTGTCAACGCTTAGGACGGGAAACTAGGGGGAGACGAGGGCGTCGGCAAGAAAGCGCCCCGTCACCGAATCACGCTACTGTGCCAAGTCAGCTGGTGAGCTGCCATAGACCAGCTGGCCACTGGCTGAACCGGCGCCAGGGCCCAAGCCAGTGGCGTGCTCCGCATACGCGAGTACGGCCAAGTTGTGATCGATGCAGATGACGGTGTGGCCGGAGTCCACCCGCTCATCACGCCCTGTTCCACGTAGACCACACCCGCACCGCTGGGCTTGGGGCAGGCACTCTCGGAATGCGCGGAAAAGAGTGCGGGTTTAACGCCATTGGCCTTGGCGAAGGCCTTGCGACTGGGGTCGGTATCAGCGGTGACCTTGATGTATTCCACGGCCCTAGCTAGGTACAACAAACCCGCCACGCGGGAAGCGGGACGGGTGATGTTGGTAGCCGTTTAGTGCTGGTGGCCGTGTCCGGCGTCAGCAGGCTGCTCTTCCTGTGGCTTTTCCACCACGGAGGCCTCGGTGGTAAGAACCATGCGGGCCACGGAGGTGGCGTTGACCACCGCGGAGTGGGTGACCTTCACCGGATCGATAATGCCGTTATCGATGAGGTTGCCGTACTCGAGGGTATTGGCGTTGAAGCCTTCACCGTTGGACATCTCGGCAACGCGGGAGACGACGACAGCACCGTCGAGGCCCGCGTTTTCGGCGATCCAGTAGGCCGGGCGGGTCAAGGCACGGGCGACGGCGAGAACGCCGACCTTAGCCTCGCCCTCGAAGCCCTCGGCGAAGGACTCGAGTTCCTTGGAAATCTGGACCAGCACGGAGCCGCCGCCGGCGATGACGCCCTCTTCGACGGCCGCGCGGGCCGCGTTGATGGCGTCTTCGACGCGCAGCTTGCGCTCGTTGACCTCGGTCTCGGTAGCCGCACCAACGCGGATGACGGCCACGCCGCCGGAGAGCTTAGCTAGGCGCTCCTCGAGCTTTTCCTTATCCCAGGTGGAATCGGTGCGCTCGATCTCGCGACGGATCTGCTCGCGGCGTTCCTCTACTGCCTCAGCGGTGCCGCCACCATCGACGATGACGGTGTCATCCTTGGTGATGGTCACGCGGCGGGCAGAACCGAGCACGTCGAGGCCAGCCTCGTTGAGGTTGACGCCCACCTCTGGGTCGATGACGGTGGCACCGGTAACGACGGCCAGGTCATCCATGAATCCCTTGCGGCGCTCGCCAAAGTACGGAGCCTTAACGGCAGCGACCTTGAGCACCTTGCGGATGGAGTTGACGACGAGCGCCTGCAGCGGCTCGCCCTCGACGTCTTCCGCGATGATGAGGGTCGGGCGATTGGTCTCGGCGATCTTCTCCAGCAGCGGCAGGAAGTCCGGCAGGGAGGAGATCTTGTTGCGGACGAGCAATACTGCAGCGTCGTCCAGCACGGCGTGGTAGGTCTCTTCCTCCGTAGCGAAGTACGGGGAAAGGTAGCCCTTGTCAAAGGAAATGCCCTCGGTGACGTCGACGGCGGAGTCGATGGTCTGGGATTCCTCGACGGTGACCACACCGTCCTTGCCCACCTTGTCCATGGCGCCGGCAACCATCTCGCCAACCTCCGGGTCGCGGGAGGAGACGGTGGCTACCTGGGCGATTTCAGAGGAGGAGTTGACCGCGGTGGCGCGGGCCTTGAGCTCCTCGACGGCCTTTTCGGCCGCCGCTGCGATGCCGCGGTTGAGCTCGACTGGGTTGGCTCCGGCCGCGACGTTGCGCAGGCCCTCGAAAATGAGCGCCTGGGCCAGCAAGGTAGCGGTGGTGGTGCCGTCACCTGCGGTGTCATTGGTCTTGACAGCAACGGACTTGACCAGCTGCGCGCCGAGGTTTTCGAAGGGCTCCTCGATGTCGATATCGCGGGCGATGGTCACGCCGTCATTGGTGACGGTGGGGCCACCGAAGGCCTTGGACAGCACGACGTTGCGGCCGCGCGGGCCGAGGGTGACCTTGACGGCATCAGCCAGCGTATCGACGCCGCGCTGGATTCCCTCGCGGGCTTCTTGGTCGAATGCAATGAGCTTTGCCATAAGTGGGCCTACTTCTCGATGACGGCGAGCAGGTCACGGGAGGACAGCAGCAAGTACTCCTCACCGTTGTACTTCAGCTCGGTGCCGCCGTACTTGGAAAAGACCACGGTATCGCCTTCATTGACGCCTACCGGGGTGACCTCACCCTTGTCGTTGGTGCGGCCTGGGCCTACGGCAACGACGGTAGCTTCCTGCGGCTTTTCCTTGGCGGAATCCGGAATAACCAGGCCGGAAGCAGTGGTGGTTTCAGCTTCTACGATCTGTACGAGGACGCGGTCCTCGAGAGGCTTAATGTTTGCCATGATGTTTCCTCCGTAGTGTTCGTATGCGCGCCGGTATGGCGCGCGCGTGCCGGTTGTGGATGTCCAGCACAGCCGTCGTCGCGGGTGAACAACTGTGGGTCAAACAACCTGATTAGCACTCTACCCTCGTGACTGCTAACCCTCAACAATGACCCGGCCCACATTCCTACGCCCTCAGCGATCCCTTCAGCGCTCTCGTTGCCCGGCGCGTACAAAGCCGGCCAGCGCCAGCTTGACGACGCCCAGGGCGATAAACATAGCACCAAAAATCACGGCGAAGGCCGACCACCACAGCTCCTCCACCAGCGTTCGACCGAAGGAAGCCTGTGGGGTGAGCAGGTGGTGGAGTGGGAGGAGCGTCGCCAAGCACAGCGCCCAGACCACGCCGGCCGCAGTAAGGGTAAGGCAGACCGCCTCTCCCACTTGCACGCGCGCCCAGGCCGAGGGGGTGGCGCCAGCCAGGGTGAGGCCGCGGATATCGGAGGCGATGCGCCCGCGCATCAGCAGCGAGGTGAGCACAGCGCCTACGATGCTGGGTGCAAAGACCGGACCTAAAAGGGCGACGAAGACCTGCCACGAGGACAAGGTGCCGCCGGCGCCTGCGTCGTTTGCAAAGCGCAGGCCCGAGCCGACGGCGACAATAAAGCCGCCGATGAGCACCCACGGCACGATGTGTGGGGTGGAAAAGTGCCGGCGCACGCGCACATTAGCCCCAGCGATGCCGGCCGCGCGGGTCCATTGATCCAGGGCAGGCATAAGCCAGGGCAAAAAGAGCGCGACGAGTATGACAAGGCCCATCTCGGCCGAAAGGAGGTCGCCGGGGTCCTCGATGTGCAGGCACCCGTAGACCGTGCCGCCAATGGCCGCGGCCGCAAGCAGGAATTTCACCAGAAGCCAGGCCGGGCGCGCGGCGCCGCGCGGCCGGAATACCCGGCGCAGCGGAGGCAACGTACCGACTAGCGCCGCGGACGTGCAGACGGCTACCGCAATGACAACGACCTGGCCGGTGATGGCAATGTCTGGCATGGGGATGCCATCGCTGCGCAGGGCGCGCACGCATGGGGCAAGGAGCGGGCGGGCCGGCAGCACGCCGAGCAGCCCGGCGGCCGCGCTGACCACTGCGACTTGTCCCAGAATGAAGGCAATAATCATCCACCCGGGCATGCCCACCATGCGCCAGGAGCGGTAGACCGGCTCGCGCTCGGCGATGATAAGGCGCATCTGCGATAGCGTCACCAATACCACCACGCACAGGGCCATGCCGAGCACCGTGCCACCCACCGGGCCGGCGGGGTCTCCTTCGGTTCCGGAGGAAGCCACCAGCATGGCCAGCGCCAGGGTGCACGAGGCGGAAGACACCACCAGTGTCAGCGCCACGGCCAGCCACGATAACCAATTGGACTGTAAGTCCTTAAGCCACACCAGCATGGGCCACCTCCTCTAAGGAAATGATCCGGTCGGCTGCTTCGGCGGCGAGGTGCGAGTGAGTCACCATGACCACGCTGGCGCCATCGCGGGCGGCGGCGCGCAGGTGGGAAAGGACGGTGGATGCGGTGGCGTCGTCAAGCGCGCCCGTAGGCTCGTCCGCGAATATATAGGGCGCCTGGGCCAGCAGTGCCCGGGCGACGGCCACGCGTTGCTGCTGCCCGCCGGAAAGCTGCACGGGCAGGCGGCGCTCTAAGCCAGCAAGGCCAAGCGAATCAAAGACCTCTGCCACCTGGCCGCGTGTAGGGCGCCGGCCGGAAAAGCGCGCGGTCAAGGTGGCATTGCGCTTGGCATTGAGGGATTCCAGGAGGTTATAGTCCTGGAATACAAATGCCCGCTGCGTGCGCCCCGGCGCGTTGACTCGGCCGGAGGTGGGCTTATCTAGCCCGGATAACAGGTTCAGCAGCGTGGTTTTACCGCTGCCGGAAGGCCCCATGATGGCGACGAATTCGCCTGGGGCGATGGACACAGTGACGCGATTGAGCACGGTGTGGCGGCCGTAGCGCTTGCTGAGGTTGTCTGCTTTTAACATGCCTTTGATTCCACTCGGCCGCGCAGAAGAAAGACATGGGGCGGGCTACCCGGAAAATGGTAGAGCTAGCTCTACTGCCTCACCCTGGCTAAGACGGCTAGGCTCATGGGTTATGCGAACCCTCAAAGCCTGCGCGTGGAGCCTCGTCCTCGGCGCGCTATTTATCCCGGCGTTGGTGGTTTCGGTGCTGATGCTGCCGTGGATTCCGTTGGTGGGACGCGCCGCGGAATTTGTCGGCCGGTTGGGTGCGCAGTGGATGGGCGTGGAGATCCCACCCCGGCGTGCGGGCCGATGGTTTGATTGGCAGCAGTTTTATCACCTTATTGTGCAGCTATTGCTTTCAGCTGCCTGCTTTGCCGCGTGGACTGCCTTGGGGTTTACGGCGGGCGTGCTGGTAATTGCGCCATTCGTGCCAAAGACCGAATTCTCCTTTGGCGAGTGGTCTACCACCAACCGGCCGCTCATTTTCTTCACCTGCTGGCTGACCGCTTCGTTGCTGGTGGCTTTATTGGTGGGGCTCAACCGCCTGTTGGTCTTGGCGTCAACCTCGCTGACTCGGCTGGCATTGAGCCCCTCTGCCGAGGAGTTGGCGGCCTCGCGTGCCACGCTTATCGATGCCTTCTCCGGCGAGCGCCGCCGCATCGAGCGCGAACTGCACGATGGCCCACAGCAGTATCTCACCGCGCTCAAGCTCAATTTGGCTGCGGCAAAATTGCAAGCCCCTCCTGAGGCGCAATCGGCCTTGGCCGATGCGGAGCATAATGCTTCGTTGGCCTTGGCCTCCCTGCGGGCGACGGTGCGTGGCATTGCCCCGCAGGTGCTTTTCGACGCCGGATTAATCCCCGCCCTCGACGAACTCCTCGCCCACTCCGGGCTGGAGACCGAACTACACGTCGAAGGCATCGAGCGCTCGGTGGATGAGACCACTGCCCTGCTGGCTTACCACGCGGTAGCCGAGGCGCTTACCAACGCTTCCAAGCATGGCGCGGCCACCGAGGCAACGGTAACGGTTGCTTTTGGGGACACGCTGCGCCTGGGCATCGTTGATAATGGCACCGGACCTAACCCCAGCCCCGGCTCCGGCCCCGGAGATGACCTCGGCCCCACGGCCAAGGAGCCAGCTGAGACGGGCACCGGTCTCGCCGGGCTGCGCGAGCGCGCCGCCGCACTGGGCGGCACGGTAAACTTTGGCGCGGCTCATGACGCGACTGCGGGTGAACGCGGTGGCCGGCTGCAGGTCGAATTGCCGCTGAAGGAGGCGGAATGAAACTACTACTGGCGGAAGATTCCGCGCTGCTGCGCGCGGGGCTCGAGCAGCTACTTAGCGCTCTGGGGCATAGCGTTACGGCGGCCACGGATGCCGAAGAACTGCGCGCTATTGCCGGGCAGGAAGATTTTGACCTGATTATCACCGATGTGCGCATGCCACCGACCATGACCGACGACGGCCTGCGCGCCGTGCATGACCTGCGAGCGGCCAATCCCACCCAGCCGGTGGTGGTGCTCAGCCAATACGTAGCGGCAAGCTATCTCGACCAGCTCTTGGAGCACGGCGGCTTTGGATACCTGCTCAAGGAGCGTGTTTCTGCTGTGGAAGAATTCGTGCGCACGTTAGACGAGGTCGCGCGCGGCGGCACCGTGGTGGACCCCGAGGTGGTCACTGCACTGCTGTCAGCGCGGCGTACTGGTTTAGCCCAGCTCACCGCCCGCGAGCGGGAGGTACTGGGGCTTATGGCCCAAGGATTGAGCAATAAAGAAATTGAAGACACGCTTGTTCTTACCGCCGGAGCGGTAAGCAAGCATGTCTCCAATGTGTTTATGAAGCTCGGCTTTCGGCCCGAGGACTCCAACCGGCGGGTCAAGGCCGTATTGACGTGGCTGCGCCATACCGAGCGCTAGCCAGTGGGCCGACGCTAATTACTTCTGCGAGCTGAGCCCACCGAAAATATCGCTGGAGCTCAGGGAGCTGCTACCTTCCGGATCCGTGGGCGCCTCTGGGGTATCCGGCTCGGTGGAATCGGCGGGGTCGGTGGCGTCGTCGGCAGGCGCAGCGCCGCGGTCCTTCTTCTTGAGCGAAACCTTATCCACCAGCGTGTTATCGGCTTCGTTGAAGGTGGTGAAGGTGAGCGTGTCATCGGAGACATCCACGCGCATGTAGTCCTCGGTGTAGTCCTGGCGCCACATGGCGGTGGACGCGTGAGCAAGCTTCGGATCGATGGTCTCCATGCGCGCGCCCTTGTGCTTCTTATTATTGACATCGGTGAAGTCGTAATACTTGCCGCCACCTGCGGTGGTGGTGGTCAGGTACAGCGCCTCGCCGTCCTTGGGCTCGAGAACATCGCCGCGCTGCGGCTTTTCTTCCGGCAGGACCGGCTTATTGTTCTTCATCAGGTGGCTGCGGGTGTAGATGTGGTCGTGGCCAGAGAGCACGGCATCGACGTTGAGCTCGGAGAGTACCGAGGTGAGCTTCTCGCGCAGGTTGGTGACGTCCTTATCAAAATAATGGGTGCCCTGGGAGTATGGGCCGTGGTGCATGCCAACGACGATCCAGTCATTATCCGCGCCACGGGATTCGATGGCCTCGCGCAAGAACTGCTCGTGGCGGGCGATATCGGCGTCGGAGGAAGCATTGGAGTCCAAACCGATGAAGAGCACGTTATTGCGCTCGAAGTAGTGGTCGCGGATATCGTCCGCCTGGTGCGGGTTGGAGAAGTGCTCATCATGGTGCTTCATGGTGAGGTTATAGGTCTCGTGGTTGCCCGGGACCGTATTGGTAGGGATGTGGCGAATCTCCGGGGCGGAGAAGTACGCATCGTACTGCGGCACCTGCGCGCCCCAGCCCTCAACCTGGTCGCCCAGGGACCAGATCATGCTGGCATTCGGCACATGGGAAGCCGCGTGGCCGATAGTCTTGCGCCACTGTTCGGCTTGGTCATCCACCTTGAGATCTACGCCGATCTGTGGATCAGCGACGGTAAGGAAGGACCAGTCATCGCCATTGGAACCGGTGTTGAAGGTCTCTGGCTCGGACCAGCCACCTTCCTCGGAGCCAACGCGGTAAGAGTACTCCGTATCCGGCTGCAGGTCGGTAGCGGTGGCGAACTGGGACTTGTACAGCAGGGCGCCGTAATCGCGCTCGTCGGCGCGGAAGGTCTTGGTGCCTTCTGGGCCGGTAACCTCGAGGACCTCGTCTGCCTTGGACTTCGTGCGCCAGGTAACCATGACCTGTGATTCATCCTCGCCCGGCTGCAGGATGGTGCGGTAGATGGGCGCATCAGCAGCCAGTGCCGGAGCGGCGGGCACGATGGCGGCGGCACTACCCACGGCGAGGGCGGTGGCGAAGGAGGCGACGAAGCGCGATGAACGGAGCATACAGTTTTCACCTTTTGAGTCTTAGAAGAAGCGGTACGGCTCCCTAGAACACCATAAGAATGTGAACACCGTATTACGGGCGCGCGAAAAGCGCTTGAACCCTACCTGTGAGGGGCTGGGGTTTAGAGACTCTTATCGGAGTTGATAACGGCCGCGCGCCACAGGGTGTATTCCTCCGGGTTATCTTCGCGGTAGTTCTTCACTGCGCGAATACCCTGCTCCACAGACTCGATAACGGCATCGATGGTGGTGTCTTCGCCCTCGGCGTCAACGAAAATGACGGGACCGCAGATGGAGCGGATGGGGTCCTGCAGGAAGGCGGCATTGCCGGTAGCAGCCGCGTTGCGCGCCAGGGAGGCTACCGGGTTCGGCTCGGCGCCTTCGGCCTTGGCTTCGGGATTGTAGAGCGCGGCGTAGGTGGTGCCGTCTTCCTGGAAAACAACGGAGACGCGGTCCTCGGTGGTGCCGCCAAGGAACTGGTTGGCGTGCTCCAGCTCGAACTCGAGCTTGCGGCGGGTGAGATCAGGGTTGACAAGGAAACCGACGGTCATGAGAGAAAGCTCCTTCAGAAAGCCAAGAGGGCATGAACGTTGTTTAGAGTACCGGCCCCCTGCCCCGCCTGCAGCGCGAGCGAGAAGAACTTTAGGTTAACTGCGGCTCTTCCACGTCCAGCTGGGTATCGGTGCCTACGCCGAGGCCAGAGGGCTGGGCGCCTTCGTGGATGAGTTGCGCGCCGATAGCGGCGATCATCACGCCGTTATCGGTGCACAGGGAAAAGCGCGGCACTCGCAGTTCCACCCCGGCGGCGGCGCAGCGCTCGGCGGCCAACTCGCGCAGTCGAGAATTAGCGGCCACGCCGCCTCCCAGTAGCAGCACCCGGGCGCCGGTGTCCTCGCAGGCACGCACGGCCTTGGCGGTCAGGACATCGGCCACGGCTTCTTGGAAGCTGGCGCAGACATCTTCCACGCTGATGGTCTCCCCTGCCTTTTCGGCGCGCTCCACGTAGCGGGCCACGGAGGTCTTGAGTCCGGAGAAGGAAAAGTCGTGGCGGTGTGGGCCGCGCAGATCCTCGGCGCGGGACATGCCGCGCGGGAAATCGATGGTGGCTTCGCCGCGGGCGGCGAGCTTATCAATCACCGGGCCGCCCGGGTAGCCCAGGCCGAGGAGGCGGGAGACTTTGTCGTAGGCTTCACCGGCGGCGTCGTCAAGCGTAGAACCCAGCTCGCGCATGGGCTTGCCGACGGCCTCAACCTCCAACAGCTGCGTATGCCCGCCCGAGACCAAGAGGGCCACCGAGTGCGGCAGCTCTTCGCCTTCCAAGTTGGCCACGGCAACGTGGCCGCCGAGGTGGTTAACGCCGTAGAAAGGCACGCCCCAAGCCGCGGCATAGGCCTTGGCGGCCGAGGCACCCACCAGCAAAGCACCGGCCAGGCCGGGCCCTACGGTGGCTGCGATGGCATCTGGCTTAGCGATGCCCGCCTCATCCAGCGCCGCCTGCATCACCTGCGGCATGGCCTCAAGGTGGGCACGGGAGGCGATCTCCGGGACGACGCCACCGAAGCGCGCATGCTGCTCCATAGAGGAGGCAACGGCGTTTGCGATGATGTCCATGTGGCCGTCCTCGCGCAGCTCGACGATACCCACGCCGGTTTCATCGCAGGAGGACTCGATGCCCATGATCTTCATGACTGCTCCTTAATCTTCTTGGCTATCTTCTAGGCGCTCGGACTGGCGCGGGCGCACCATCACGTGCGCATCCGCCCCGGAGGGTTGGTAATAGTTCTTGCGAATCCCCTGCTTGGCAAAGCCGTAGCGCTCATACAGGCCAATAGCAGGATCGTTGCCCACACGAACCTCGAGGAAGACCGGGGCATCCTTGAGATCCGCGATATGGCAGATATTGTCCATCATCATCCGCGCGATGCCGCGGCGCTGCGCGGCGGGATCGACGCCGATGGTGTGGATTTCAAACTCCGGGTCCGCGGCCGGCCCCATCATGCCGATGCCCGCATAGCCTAGGAGTTCCAAGGGTTCCGGTTCCTCGATCGCACCTTCCACCCCGAAATAGAAGTTGAAGGGCTGGGCCATTTCTTCCCGGAAAATCCGGCTGGACCAGGGTGTCTCTCCGGGGAAAAGGACCTCTTCCAGCGCGGCGCACCGAGGTGCATCGGCCGGGGTTAGCTCGCGGAGCTTCACAGTTCGACCTTGGGGATGGCTGCAGAAAGCTGCTGCTGCTTTGGCGGGACCGCATCTGGGCGGCGTAGGTACAGCGGCACGACGGGCGCCGGTTCTGCCTCTAGGTCGGCCGTGGCAACGAGGGCCGCTGCGGTTGGATGGGCCGCGCGGTGCGGCAGGGCGGCGAGCTTCTCGGGGAGCTGCTCAGCAAGGCGATCAGGAATAATGACCTGCGCGGTGGAGGCAAGTTCCACCTTGAGTTCGGCCGGTTTCGTCACCGCGGGGCCAGAAATGCGCTGCACACCGGAGTCGGTGGCGCGGTAAGTGGCCCAGTAGATCTCTTTGCGGCGGGCGTCGGTGGCCACCAAGGCGGTCGCCTCGTCGGCCGCGGCGGCAGGATCTAGGTGTAGCTCGGCGGCGGCCGCGATGGCATCGTGCGTGCAGATGCCGTGGAGGGGGATAGAAAGGGCGTCGGCAAGCGCGGAGGCAGTCGCCATACCCACGCGCAACCCGGTAAATGGACCCGGGCCCACGCCGGTGACCACCGCTTCGAGGTCGGAATACTCCATGCCTGCCTCTGCGAGGACCTCAGTGATGGTAGGAATGAGCAGCTCATTATGCGCGCGGGTATCCTCCAACACGCGCTCGGTGCTCTGCCCAGTTGCGGTATCCACTACCCCGGTAACCAGGGCGGTGGTAGCCGTATCGATCGCGAGGACGCGCATTAGGCGACCATCTTCCAGGTGCCATCCTCGCGCTGGAAGCCCAGCGGCTGGGTGCCCTGGATCATGGGCACGCCGCCATCAAGGCTCTGGCCCTGCTGCTCCATGGCCTTGACCTGCATGTCAATCATCTCGCACACCTCGACCTTTTCCGGATCCAGCTCTTCGATGAAGGGCTTAGCGCTCTGGGAAATAGCTACTGCGTAGCTCTTGCCTTCAGGCACCGCACCATCTTCAAAGGTGATGTTCTCGGTGTCGATCTGTGCTTCCTTGACCTTGTCCTCGCGCATGCCCGGGCAGATGAAACCGATGGCGGGGTATTCCTCACCATAAACATCGGTGGGCATGAGGGTCATAAACTCCAAGTTATTTGGTGCCTTGTCCAGCGTGGAGGCGAGGTTTCCCTCCAAGTGGTCATCCTCGCGCAGGGTGGCGGAGGCAAGAAGAACCATCATGACAACGATAAAGATGGCGATGATGGCGGCGGTGAGGTTGCGAGCGAATTTAGTCATGGGGTGAGTATGGCTCCTTGAAAAGATGTTTAAGTTTCAGGCGGGCGGCGGTAATTCTGGCAATCGATGCTACCTGGTTAACCGCAACACAAAACCCACAGGGTAGTGCCTGCCAGTGTAGGCGGGCGACCCTGTGGGTGAGTAATTAACGCGACATATTGCCGCTATAGCAACAGCAGGAGCAGCACCTGCGAGGCAATGATCTTGCCGATAATTGTGGTGGGATAGACCGTGGCCCATCCGCGGCCGGCCAGCTCGGTGCCGGTTTGATCACGAATATAGGCAAAGACTGCAGGGTTGGTGGTCATGCCGGCCGCACAGCCCATGGCCTCGTCCCACTTCAGCTTCAGGACCAGCATGCCGATGACGCCGATCAGGATGGCGGAGACCAGCGTAATGATAAGGCCCACGCCCATGATGGTCAGGGAGGATGGATCCGTCAGGGCATCGCGGAAAGAGGCGCCGGCCGAGGTGCCCACGCCAGCGAGGAAGAGGGTCAGTCCCATATTAGAAATGGTTTCGCGCGTGTGAAATGGCATCTGCCAGTTAAGCGGACCTGTCCGGTTGAGGTAGCCCAGCAGCAGACCGACAACCACGGGGCCGCCACCAAAGCCCAGCTGCAAGGTGGAACCGCCCGGCATCGGAATCGGAATGAGGCCGAGCAACATACCCAGCGACAGGCCGATGGCCATGGACAGCAGGTCCGCGTTGCCCAAAGCGGCCTCAGAGTCACCGAGGTACTTGCGCACGTACGGCAGGCGGCTCGGGCTGGTTACTACGCGAACACGGTCCGAGTAGTTAAGCACCGTATCCGGGTGCGGAACAATGTCATTATCACCCTTGCGGACACGAGCGATGATAAAGCCGTGATCAAGAGCCTTGATCTCGCGGACGGACTTACCGGCAATATCCGGGTTGGACACGGTAATACGGGCGTACTTCAAACCGGCTTCCTCCGTCAGCTCCACCGGGTATTCTTCACCCAAAATCTCAATAGCCTTATCGACGGCCTCTTCAGAGCCGTTAAGCAGATAAGCCTCGCCCTCGCACAACGGCATTTCCGGAACAGCCAGGCGGTGGCGCTCTTCGTCAGAAATAATACGAGTAGCAACGACAGTCTGGCCGGTAACGCGGTAGATATGGCCAGCGGTGTCATTAAAGTTCTTGGTCAAACGCACGCCCTTGGCCACAAGCTCGGCGGGAATCATGCCCTCTGCGCGGGCATCTTCCTCATGGTTGACCTTGAGCACCTTAGCGCCAATGGCGGCAACGAGAATCGCGCCTATCACCGCGCCCGGATAAGCCAAGGAGTAACCGACAACCGGGGTGGAATCGCCCACCATTTCCACCACAGCGGCCATACCCGGCGTGGAGGAAAGCGAACCGGCAAACATACCGGTAGCTTCTGGCGCGCTCAGGTCAAAGGCGCGGATAAGGCCATAGCCGACCGCGACCAAAATAACCAGCATGCCCAGCATAAAGACGGTGAGCTTCCAACCGCGGGTTTTGAACTCGCGGACAAAGGAAGGCCCGAAGCTAAGGCCAATGGCATAAACGAAGATCGCCAGGCCAAATTGATAGACCAGCGGCGGAATTTGGATATCCGGATTGGCAGTAGATAGACCCAGCGCCACAAACATTGCAGCCGCGGCACCGAGGGAGATGCCGAAGATCTTAATCTTGCCGATCGCTAGACCCACCGCCATGATGACGAAGAGAGATAGCAAAGGACTTGAGGCGAGAAAATTCAACACCGTAATAGATTTACGTAGTGGTTATACCCGGATCAAGTTAACCACCCAGTGATAATGATCACTTTATCCCCCTGGGGCTAAGATTTGTGCTATGCCGCACCTTGCCAGGACCATGTGAAGCGGCGAACATCCTCATCTGCGCCGGCATAGTCCGCCGGCTCGCGGTCAATGCTGATAAATAGGTAGCGCTCCGCAATCTGCTCTACTAGTCCCCCGCCCCATTCGGCAATAACCACGGCGTCTTCTAGCTCCGTGTCCAGGTCGAGGGCGTCAAGCTCCCCTAACGGATCCCCAGAATTAGCACCGCCTTCATCGAGCAGGCGGTAGGCATCCACATGCACAAGGTCTGGCCCACCCACAGTAGAACGGTGCACGCGGGCGATAACGAAGGTCGGCGAGGTAACGCGACCTTTAACCCGCATGCCCTTGGCGACGCCCTGCGTGAGCGTCGTCTTTCCAGCCCCCAACGGACCATCCAAGATCACTACATCGCCGGCTTCAAGCGCTGCACCCAATTCTTCCCCGAATGCGTAGGTTTCTTTCACCGTGGATAGATCGCGGCTACCAGATTCCGGAAAGCTACTGCGCATCGTCTTCTCCTATATATTCGCGTTCGGTGCGGCCATCGGGCAGGCACACTACCTCATAGTTAATGGTTCCTGCCGCCGCGGCGAGATCCGTGGCCGATACTCCCCCGTTGCCAAAGATCACGGCTTCTTGCCCTGTGTCCACGCCATGGGGGTTTTCGCCCAAGTCCACCACAATCTGATCCATGCAGATACGGCCTACTTGGGGGTAGAGGTGCCCACCAATGCCTACGTGCAGGTCGCCCTGATAGCCGCGCGGCAGGCCATCGGCATAACCACAGTCCACTGTGGCCAAAAATCCCGGCTTATCCGCCTTCCAGGTCAATCCATAGCACGTGCCCTCCCCTGGTTGAATGGGCTTGACGTTGAAAATCTGCCCGGACCAGGTCATGGCTGGGCGCAGGCCGTGCTCGCGCCCTTCGATGGGCTCCAAGCCATAGCAGGCGGCGCCTACGCGCACCTGCTCAAAATAGGAGGAAGGTCGCGTCAGCACGGCAGGCGAATTGGCCAGGTGATTGACTGGGCACTCCAGGCCAATCTCGCGCGCGAGCCGCAGGGCCGCGCGAAACGCCTCCTCTTGGGCATCATTGTGCGGATTATCCGGCTCATCGGCACACGCAAAGTGAGACATGAGCCCGAGCACTTTGATGTGTGGGGCATCGCGCAGCACCTTAAAGGTCTCTGCCCAATCCTCTTCATCCACACCGGAGCGGTGCATGCCGGTTTCCACCTTGACGTAAATCTCCGCGGGAATTTCGGACTTGACCAATTGATGCGCTTGCTCGAGAGAGTTAACCGCCACCTCAATACCGCAGGCAAGCGCCTCTTCGAGGATTTCTTCCGTCTGCCAAATCCACGCCACGATGGGCGCATCCACGCCCGCGCGGCGCAGGTCCACGGCCTCCCGCAGGGTGGCCACGCCAAAGCAATCCGCGCCGGCGCGCGCCATCACCGGAACAACCTTGGCCGCGCCATGCCCATAGGCATCGGCCTTGACCACGCACATCAGCTTGACCTCAGGCCCCACCTTTTCCTTGATGAGGCGGACGTTGTGCGCAATAGCGGAGAGATCAATCGTGGTTTTCAGCATGCCCACCATTGTGCCACTGTTCACCCTTGTGCTGAATTCGGGTAGGGTGCGGCGCACTGACTCGCGATACCTCCACCTTGGAGTTGGCTCATCCAATGTCCTCTATAGAAACTTGCCTCGTAAGTTTGATCCGCGAGCAGAAATCTTCATCATGGCTCACCACTAGCAATGCGCCCCGATAGTTTTTCAAGACTGAGACCAACCAATCAACAGTTGAAATATCGATGTTGTTAGTCGGCTCATCGAGCATTAGCAATTGCGGCGCCGGATCCGCTAAGAGCACTCTGGCGAATTCCGCCCTAAATCTTTCGCCTCCCGAGAGGGTCCCTGTCAACGCATGAACCGAGTCAGATTGAAATAACAACTGAGCTAGCTGATCACGGATGAACTGCGGATCCTCTCGTGGATTCGCGTTGGTAACCACGTCCCATACGCTTAGAGAAGGATCTAATCCAATTCGTTGACGCAAATACCCCGAGTTGCCGATCACGTAGCCCACCTCACCGGAGTTAATTCGGTTTAAGAGCGTGGTCTTGCCACTTCCATTTGGTCCTGACAAGCGCACCCGTTCTGGGCCGACAATCGTCAGCCCAGGAATCGAAATAACCCGCTTCCCTTCCGGCAGCTCAGTTTGTGGCAGCTCGATATAGACCGAATCATCATCTCGTATGTTTCGCGCAGCTCGAGCTAAAGAGCGTTGGGCCGCTTCAACTGCGTCTGAATGGATTTGCGCTCTGCGTGATGCCGTCTTTTCGGATCGCTGCTTATCAAGCTTCATCGTCATGCCTGGTTTGCGCTTCGACTCCGCGAACTTCTTTCCACGGCGCGCATCACGCGCAATTCGTGTTTGCATTGCTTGTTGTTCGCGGAGTTGCTGCTTATAAGTCGCCTTGGCGGTAGATACTGCTTTTTGAGCTACTTCCTGTTCTGCATTAATCGTGGCTAGGTAGTCGGAATAGTTGCCTTGGAAGAAGCGTAGGTTCCCATCCCTTAATTCCGCTACCTCGGAAACTACATCCAACAGGTCTTTGTCATGGCTTACCACTAGCACCGGCGCCGCGGCATTTACCAACATATCTTTCAGATGCTTCTTAGCAGTTCCGTCGAGGTTATTGGTCGGTTCATCGAGGATAATGAAATCCGGCTCGGACAAGAACACCGCCACCAAAGCGACGCGGACCGCTTCACCTCCAGAGAGGCTTTTGATAGGGCGGTCCAACGGGATATCCAATCCGGCGGCGGAAAGGGCAGCGGCAATGCGCTCACCGACGTCCCATTGCTCCCCAATTAACTCATAGAGTTCTGGTTCATACTCACCGGCTTCGACTGCGGAAATCGCCGTGAGCACTTGGGTGACACCGAAGATGTCTGCTACTACATCATTTTCATTCCAAGCAAGGTCTTGTGGCAGGTACGCTATCGATTCCGGCTTTTCCACCGTTCCAGCAGTAGGCAAGATTTTGCCAAGGATGACGTTTAACAGAGATGTCTTTCCTGCACCATTATCCCCAATCAGCGCAGTTAAAGGGCCAGAAAAGGCACCGTTTAGGCCACTGAAGCAGGTTGTGCCATCGGGCCATACTAGGGAAAGGTCGTTCAATAAAATAGGCATGCTTAAATCCGTTCTTCCTTTAGTGTTTTACGCAAAAACACGACGGATGAGCACTGCCTACTCCTTTCACCGACAACAATTGCTCCCAATAGCATAACAGTTTCAAGCCTTGAGTTCAGAGGGTCGTTGCAACACTTTCCCTTAGGAGGGTGTTGTTGTGTCTGGGGTTGTCGGCCCGTTTCATTCGTTGTCTGAGTCGGATCGTCGTGGCTTAGTTGCCTTGGTTGGCAGTGGGCGTAGTGTCCGTTCGGCGGCTGGTGAGCTTGGTTGTCATTACGGGCATGCTTTGAATTTTTGCCATGCCTTTGGATTGCCAGTCGTGTTTAAAGCCAAACGAGTTGATCGCCGCGGCAGCCAGGCTTTCCAGCTTGTGGAGCTAGTCCGAAGCGGACTGTCAGTACACCAAGCCGCCAAAAGATGTGGGATGCATCTTACCGCGGCTTATGCCGTAGCTACGGAAGCTGGGTGCCATATCCGGTTAAGTGAGGGTGTCCGATTGTTTGTGTGCGGGGGCTTGGTTTACAAGTAGTCCGCGAATCGGTTGGGGTAAGCCACGGCTAGTTGGTTGATGGCTTGTTTCCACCCGGTGGCTTTCGCTCCTTCAATATAGCCGTTGCACTCAATGTTGCGCTTTGCTTTCTTCGCTCGCTGGGCGGCACGCTTGTTCGATGTTGCAGATCATCAGCCACAGCGTTTTCTGCGCCGCGGTATCGTTCGGGAATTGGCCCCTGTTGCGGGTAGCTTTACGCAGTTCAGCATTCAGCGACTCGATTGAATTGGTGGTGTAGAGCACCCGGCGTGCCGCCGGCGGAAACTGCAGAAACGGCACGAACCGCTCCCAGGCGTCGCGCCAGACTTTGACCGACTGCGGGTATTTCCGGCCAAGTTCACTGGCTTCGAACGCATCCAAGGCGGCACGTGCGGTGTCCTCGTTTGCGGCCGTGTAGACCTCACGCAGCGCCCGGGAGACACCTTTGCGGTCCTGATACGACACCCACCTGTTGGCCGCCCGAATCAGGTGCACGATACAGGTTTGCACCATGGAATTCGGCCAGGTTGCCTCCACGGCTTCCGGCAAGCCTTTGAGCCCGTCGCAGCACACAATGAACACGTCTTGGACACCGCGGTTAGCCAGATCCGCACACACCGATGCCCAGAATGCGGCGCCTTCATTGTCGGCGATCCACAATCCCAGGATGTGCTTGATGCCGTCCATATCGACACCAACCGCCATGTAGCAAGCCTTGTTGACCACGCGGTGGCCGTCACGGATCTTGACGCGCAGCGCGTCGAGGAAGATCACCGGGTAAAACTCGTCGAGCTGGCGGTTTTGCCAGATCATGACCTCGTCCAAGACCGCATCGGTAATGGTGCTGATCGTATCCGGACTCATATCCACCCCAAGCGTGGTTGCGAGATGGTGCTGAATATCGCGCACGGTCATCCCACCGGCGTAGAGCGAGATAATCATGTCGTCGAGCTCTGTGAGCCGACGTGCACCCTTGGGCACCATCCGGGGAGTAAACGTGCCAGCACGATCCCTAGGCACGGTCACCTCAACTGCGCCGTAGCCAGAATTGACGGTCTTGGTGTACGACCCGTTACGGTGATTATTCTCCTGTGCGGTTTCGACCTGGGATTTCGCTTTGCGGTCGCAATGGCCGTAGCCCAAGTGCGCATCCATCTCCGCCTTAAGACCAGCGTTGATCGATGCTTGCAGCAGGCCTTTGACCAGCTCGCTTGCATCATCAGCGGAGCTCGACAGCTCGCTAATCAAGCTGGCGATTTCAGAATTTTCCATCAGCTTCTCGCTGATCTCGTTGACCCTCGCCGGGTCATGGTTTTCTTCGGTGACACCGTAGTCATTATCGGTGAAACTCCTTCTAGATCAGAGCCTCACACACAAACTTCCTGACACCCTCGGTTAAGTCAGTATGCTCGGAAAGTCCGCCAGACGCAGTTAAGAGTGGAATACTTGCGCCTTCGGCTGGCGAGCCTGCCTAGTGGTGATGCTGGCACGGCAGTAGGAATTGATCGTCGACTGTCTTTAGATTTTGAAAAAGGACTCACCAAATCCCAGGGTCAACGAGAGTTCATACCCGTCGGCGAAGACGCCAGCACGTATAACAGACTTATGAAAGCGCTGCGCCAACGCCATGATGTCATCGAATCCGGAAGGCTTGCCCCTCCCGCCTTACCTAGCGGGGTGGATCCGTATAAACGCATCAGCAATCGCTATATCTGCTTCGAAGAACGCGTCATTATCGCCGACCTTCTCCGCGAAGATGTGCCGCTGCGTGAGATTGGGCGCCGTTTAGGGCGAAGTGCATCGTCAATTCAGCGTGAAGTACGCAGAAACCACAGTGCTGAAGGCCCGTATCGTGCGGAAACAGCCCAGTTAAAGGCCTGTGCGCGCAGATTACGGCCGAAAATACCGAAACTACTAGCCAACGAAAGACTATGGGACTATGTATGCGCACAATTGCGGGCACAATGGTCACCTGAGGAGATTTCTAATCGCCTGCCCATCGACTACCCCACTGATAAGGACATGCGCATTAGTCACGAAACGATTTATGATGCCTTTTACCTGCAGGCCAAAGGAAGACTCAAAGACCTTGGCCTGGACTTGCCGACCGGTAGAAAGAAACGCAAGAAGCGCCAAACCCGCTCCAGCACACCTGCCCAGCAACGCTTCGTCGACGACATGATCCTCATAGACGACCGGCCAGATGAGGTAAGTGAACGTATTTTGCCAGGCCACTGGGAAGGCGACCTCATCCTCGGTAAAAACAACCAATCAGCGGTAATCACGCTAGTAGAACGCGTTAGCCGATTTGTTGTCCTTGGCCACCTACCAGGAAGGCATACCAGCAAAGAGGTATTCACAGCCCTGCACAAGGCGGTTGCAGGAATCGATAAAGTTATCTGGTCATCAATTACCTGGGACCAAGGAAGCGAAATGGCTGGCCATAAAGCCTTTACCATGGCCACTGACATTCCCATCTATTTCTGCCATCCAGGATCGCCATGGGAACGCGGCAGCAACGAAAACACCAACGGCAGGCTTAAAAGAAACCTTCCCAAAAACAGCGACCTGTCCATCTACAGCGCCGAGGACTTAGAGATGATCGCCAACATTCACAACCACAAACCACGCAAAGCACTCAACTGGCGCACCCCAGCCGAAGTCATGACCAACGCCCTCACACAAACCGGTAGCATCAAACCAAACTAACCATCATCGTTGCAACGACCCCTAGAATCCGCCCAGCTTCAATGAAATGCAAAAGCCCCCTTCCCCTCCCACGCAAGAAACGCGGCAAGTAAGGGGGCTTAACTAGTACCGTTCGGCGTGGATTACTCCACGGTCACGGACTTGGCCAGGTTACGTGGCTGGTCCACGTCGTAACCCTTGGACTTTGCTACATGGGCGGCAAAGATCTGCAGCGGCACGGTGGCCAGCAGCGGCTGCATGAGGGTCGGCGCCTTCGGGATGCGGATGACGTGGTTAGCGTAATCCTCCACGGCGGTATCGCCTTCTTCCGCAATCACGATGGTGATGGCACCGCGGGCGCGGATCTCCTGGATATTGGAGACGACCTTGGAGTGCAGGGAGTCGCGGCCGCGCGGGGACGGCACGATGACGAAGACCGGCTGGCCTTCTTCAATCAGCGCAATCGGGCCGTGCTTGAGCTCGCCGGCGGCAAAGCCCTCGGCGTGCAGGTAGGCGATCTCCTTGAGCTTCAGCGCACCCTCAAGCGCTACAGGGAAGCCGACGTGGCGGCCCAAGAAGAGCACGGATTCCGCATCCTTCATGGAGTTGGCCAGGTTGGCCACCTGGTCCTCTTCGTCGATGACGTTTTGGACCTTGTCCGGCATGTGACGCAGCTCAGCAAGAACGCTCTGGATTTCATCGGCGAACATGTTGCCGCGCAGCTGGGCCAGGTAGAGGCCGAGCAGGTAGGTAGCGGTAATCTGCGCCAGGAAGGCCTTGGTGGAGGCTACGGCGATTTCCGGACCGGCGTGGGTGTAGAGCGCGGCATCGGATTCGCGCGGGATGGACGAGCCCTGAGTATTGCAGATGGCAATGACCTTGGCGCCCTGCTGGCGGGCGTGGCGCACGGCCATCAAGGTATCCATGGTCTCGCCGGACTGGGAAAGTGCGACGACCAAGGTCTTCTCGTTCACAATCGGATCGCGGTAGCGGAACTCGTGGGCGAGCTCAACCTCGGTAGGAATGCGGCACCAGTGCTCGATAGCGTAGCGTGCCACGTGGCCGGCATAAGCGGCGGTACCGCAGGCAATGACGATGATCTTGTCGATGGACTTCAAAACGGTCTCATCGATGCGCAGATCATCGAGAGCCAGCTGGCCCTGTTCATCGAAGCGGCCGAGGAGGGTATCGCGCACAGCGGCGGGCTGATCGTGGATTTCCTTTTCCATGAAGGAATCAAAGCCGCCCTTTTCCGCGGCGGCGGCATCCCACTTGATTTCAAATGGCTTGCCCTGTGCAGGGTTGCCCTCATAATCGGTGATTTCTACCTCGTCGGCGGTGATGGTCACGACCTGGTCGTTATCCATCTCCACGGCGGACTTGGTGTAGTCAATGAAGCCGGATACATCGGAGCCGAGGAAGTTTTCGCCCTCGCCTAGGCCGATAACCAACGGCGAGTCACGGCGAGCGGCAACGATGCGATCGGCCTGCTCGGCGTGGATGGCCAGCAGGGTGAATGCGCCCTCCAGGCGGGAGCAGGTCAGCTGCATGGCCTTGGTCAGGTCACCAGCGGCCTCGTTGTGGAAGACATCGCCCAGCAACGTAGCGGCAACTTCAGTGTCGGTCTCAGAAACGAAGTTATAGCCCTTATTCAAAAGCTCGGACTTAAGCTCGGCAAAGTTTTCAATGATGCCGTTGTGCACCACGGCCAGCTTGCCACCATCGACCACGTGCGGGTGCGCATTCAGATCGGTAGGGCCACCATGGGTAGCCCAGCGGGTATGGCCAATGCCCAGCACGGAGTCTGGCAACGGGCGGGCCTCAATCTCAGCATCCAGCGCAGCGACCTTACCGGCCTTCTTGCGCCAGCTGATGTCCCCGTCGGCGTACATTGCTACGCCAGCGGAGTCATAGCCGCGGTATTCCAAACGGCGCAGCCCTTCCAGAACTACGTCGAGGGCGAAGTAATCACGGTCACCACCAGCGTGACCAATATATCCAACAATTCCACACATGATTGCTGATTTTACAGCACGAGGGGCAAACCTCTAGGCGGGCGGGGCGTCGGCAAGTAAGGCCTAACACCCCACCCGCTAGTGCGCTGGGAAAACTAGCGCGTCGCCTGCTCCAAAAGCTCCAGAATGTGGTGGTAATCCTCGCCGGTAGCACGGGTCAGGCCGAGCTCGCAGGTGCGGTTGGTCGAGGCGTGATACTGCGCCCCGATTTCCTTGACTTGCGCTGCCTCGGCGCGGGTAGCGGCTTCTGTAAGTTCTGGGTGGAGCATGCCGCGGTCGCCAGCATAACCACAGCAATTCCAGTCAGTAGGAATGTGGACCTCGGCCGCGGCGGCGCGGGCTACCTTTTCTACGTCCTCCATCATGCCCAGCTGGAAGGCAGAGCAGGTGGGGTGCACGGTCACGGAGGCCGCGGGGTTCTTGACCGCAAGCTGTGGCAGGAGGGTATCGGCCGTAAAGCTAATGGCGTCGATGACGGTAATGCCTACCGACTCCAGCATGTCCTTAAATCCGGCTGTGCAGCTGCTAGCGTCCACGATGACCGGCAGGCGCGCACCATCGGTGGCCTCCATGACGACATCGCGCACGCGCTGTTCCATTGCATCGTGGCCGGCCTGCATGCCCTTAGAAGCCCATGGGGTGCCACAGCAGAGCTTGTCGATGCCCGCCGGAACCTCCAGCGCTACCCCGGCGCGTTCCAAGAGAGCCACGAAGGAATCGGTAGTGCCCTTGCCGCCGCCCTGCGGGCCAAACATGGTGTTCACGCAGGCGGGCAGGTAGATGCCGGTGGTCTGCGCGTAGCGGTCGCCCACGCGCCCGGCCAAGCGGCCGCGGGACTTGCCGCCCTTGCCCAGCTCCGGCTGGTACTGCGGCAGGTTATCGGTGCCGATGAGGCTGCGGCCCACGTCGGTAACCTTCTTGACTAGCTCGGTGGGAAGCACGTGCGCGCCGGTCAGCGCCAGCCCGGCGCCTTGGCTAACCACCTGCCAGTTCTTGGCGGCCGCGCCCCATAGCTTCTGCTGCGCTGGTTGGGCCTCCTCGCGGCGCAGGCGCTTGATGAACTTGCCGGTATCGATGCCTACTGGGCAGGCGGTGCGGCACATGGAATCCACAGCGCAGGTCTCGATGCCCATGTACTCGTAGGCCTGATCCAGCTCGGCTACAAGCTGGCTATCGCCCGCTTCTTCCGCGCGCTTGCGGGCGCGGCGCACCACAATGCGTTGGCGTGGGGTAAGCGTGAGATCGCGCGACGGGCAAACCGGCTCGCAGTAGCCGCACTCCACGCAGCGATCCACTTCCTCTTCCACGGTGGGGTTGAGCTTGATGTTTTTGATGTGCGCATCCGGATCATCATCCAAGATGACGCCCGGGTTCATTGTGTTGGTGGGATCGCAGGCCCGCTTGAGCTCCTGCATGACCGCATAGAGTTCGTCGCCGTATTGGCGGCGCACATACGGCGCCATGGCGCGGCCGGTGCCGTGCTCGGCCTTGAGGTTGCCCTCGGCGGAGAGGACCAAGTCCACCATGCCCTCGTTGAAGTCGTTATACCGACCGATGGCGTCATCGCCTTCAAAGCGGTCCGTGAGCAGGAAGTGGATATTGCCGTCTTTGGCGTGGCCGAAGATAACGGCATCGTCATAGCCATACCGGGCAAAGAGTTCCTGCAGGGAAGAACACGTATCCGCCAGATCGCCGACGGGCACCACGATGTCTTCCAAAAGGGCCGTCGTACCGGAGGGGCGTGCCTCAGCGACCTGGGCATACAGGCCCTTGCGGAAGCTCCATGCGGTATTGCGCGAAGCGGCATCGGCCGAGAAGGCGGCTGGCGATTGCAGCGGCAGCTCGCGCAGCAGCTGCGAACCCTTGCCCTCCTTATCGCGCAACTCCTCTTCTGCATCCGCATGGTATTCGATGAGCAGTGCGGCCTGCTTGTCCACATCGAAACCGGTGATGGCCTGCGGAACCTTGTCAAAGCCTTGGCCCACGCGAATAGAGGCGGAGTCCATTAGCTCCAAGGTGGCCGCCCCGGTATCCAGCAGAGCCGGCAGGGACTTGGTGGCAGCGGTGAGGTCATCAAATACCGCCACCGTGGTGGTGGTCAGCTTAGAAATCGGCACGGTGCGGAAAACCGCTTCCGCAATAAAGGCCAGGGTGCCCTCCGAGCCGATAAGCAGGTGCTCAAAAAGTTTGACCGGGCTATCAAAGTCCAAGAAGGAATTGAGGCCATAGCCCATCGTGTTTTTCAGCTGGAAGTGGCGGCGGATAATATCCACGGACTCTTGATTATCGCGCACGCGGCGCTGCAGGCGGATAAGCGTGTCCACCAGCTCCGGCTCCTGCGCTTGGAACTGCCGGTCGGCGTCCGGATCGGCGGTGTTAATCACGGTGCCGGTGGGCAGCACGAAGGTCAGCGATTCCAGGGTGTTATACGTATTGAGCTCAGTGCCGCAGGCCATGCCGGAGGAGTTATTGGCCACCACGCCGCCAATGGTGCAGGCAGACTCACTCGCCGGATCCGGGCCGAGCTTGCGGTTGCGCAGGCCCAACCGAGCATTAACCTGGCGCACCGTCGCACCAGGCTGGACGCGCACGCGCTTGCCCTCATCCAATACCTCGATGCCGCGGAAGTGCTTGCGCACGTCCACCAGATAACCATCGCCAGAGGCCTGGCCAGCAAGGGACGTGCCGCCGGAGCGCAGGGTTACCGGAACATTCTGCTGTCGGCCCGCACGGAAGATGGCGGCCACGTGCTCGGCAGAGCGAGCCTCGATGACTGCCTTGGGGGTGTACAGGTAGTGCGAGGCATCAGAGGCATGCGCCACGCGGTCAATAACCTCGGTTTTTACCTCCATCCCGTAGCGGTTAGAAAGTTCTTCCATATCAACGACGCCGGTAGTCATGTACCGCAGCCCGCCTTCCCAGAAAAATAGAGTATGTAGTTGCCCACATATTGCACTCCCCTGCGCACAGGCGCGCAAGTTAGGAGGGGCTTAGGAAAGCCTTTCCACCACACCCGTAGCTCGGCTGGATACTGCGCAGACATTTCTCAGATAAACCCGCACCCTTTCCCGCCTGGCGGGTGATCTTCATCTATCCTGGAATGCGTGTCTGCGAATTTGAATAAACATCTAGCAACGTTGTCGAAGCGCGGTCGCAACCGAGTTTTGGTTGGCGACCTTGACTATGCCGGAATCACTGGCAAGGTTTATACCCCCGCGGAGGGTCAAAGCCTGCCCGCCGTGGCCTTTGGCCATGACTGGATGCACAAGATTAAGGATTACCACGCCACCCTGCGCCACCTAGCCAGCTGGGGCATCGTCGTGGTAGCCCCCGATTCCGAGACCGGCCCCTTCCCCAACCACCGCAACCTGGCCGCGGATATGGAATCCGCGCTGCAGATTGCCGCCGGGGTAAAACTTGGCGCCGGAAATATTACGGTCTCCCCGGGCAAGCTCGGCATGATTGGCCACGGCATGGGCGGTGGCACGGCCGTGCTTGGCGCCCTGGATAATAAGAAGGTCGCCGCCGTCGCCGCGATCTACCCTTCCATCACCGCGCCGTCTGCGGTGCAGGCGGCCCGCCGCATTACTACCCCGGGCTTGGTCATTGGCGCCGGCCAGGAAGATATTTTCAATGCCGGCAACCCCGCCAAGCTGGCCCATAACTGGAATGGCCCAGTCTGCTTCCGCACCATCGACAAGGGCAGCCACGCTGGCTTTACCGAAGATCGCCTGCGCAAGCTGGCCATCGGCACCGCCGCATTCCAATCCGGCCCCACCGAAATCGCCCGCGGTTTGGTCACCGGATTCTTGCTGGCCACCCTCAATGGCGATTCCACCTATGACGCCTTTGCGGATCCAGAGGCCAGCGCGAAGAAGGTCGAAGGCCTCGTAGGCGAGGACTTGGCCGAGCGCGCAGGTGTCACCCGCGACGCCTAAGTATTAGCCCCGCCGCAGCACAGATTGCACTTGCCCCGACGCGTTCCGTGAGCGCGCCGGGGCAGCGCCATATCGTGGCCTTGGCACCGCCACCGCTTGCCGACGCCCCACCTGCCCCTTCTCCCTTCGCGCCTCTTGCATGGCTTTATCCGCGGACTTTTCTAGCTCGTCTTGCGCTTTCGCCAGCGTTTTTTCAAATTCCAGCAGGCGTTTAGCCGTCCTTTCCCGAAAGCCCTGCGCAAATTCTGCGAAGTCGTTATTCATTACCACTGACCTGCCTTTCGTGCCTTAATGGTTGGTTCTTCTGGCGCGGGCGCCGCCTCCTGCTGCGGTGCCGGCTGTGGTGACGGTGCCGGTGCTGGTTCAGGAACTGGGGCTGGTGGCGGTGCCTCCGCTGGACCGGACGCCGGGAGGTGTGCCACCTTCTCTGGTGGCGGCGTTGGCTCCTCTACCTGAGACAGCTCAGGAGGCGGAGTCATGACGTCATCATCACCAATTGGCTCCGGTTTGGGCTCTGGCTCTGGTTTAGGTTCCGGGCAGGGATCAGGTTCTGGCTCAAGCTCCGCCTCAGGAACGGGGTCCGGTTCAGGTTCCTGCACTGGGCAATCCGCCTCCGATATGTTCTCCAGGCACTGCGCGGCGCCTTCCACAATGAGTCCCACGCCTACCAAAGCGATTCCGGCCCCCACCATGCCGAGGCTGCCGCTGCAGGAGGATTCAATTCCACAGTCTTCTGAGCTGGTTTGGGTCGTTTCCACACATTCTTCGGTACTTTCCGCGGTACTTTCCGGGCAGAGCGTTTCCTCGCCTGCGCCCGATTCAGAAGCGGGTTCCGTATCCAAGTCTGGTTTAGCTTTCGGCTCTGGCTGAGGTTCAGGTTCCGGGCACGGTTCTTCTACTTGCTGTGGCTGTTCTGGCGGCTCCTGCGGCGGAATGATCTCCGCCTGTGCCGGCCTAGTGATCTCTACTTCGCGCTGGAACTGCGATGGACGCTCGGTAAATGATTGCTCGGTGCACTCTTGGCAATGGCAGCCGAGACCGTGTTCTGCAGTGGTCTCCGTGTGCACTTCCGGCTTGGCTGAAGGCTCGGGATTAGGTGTGCTAGTCCGCTCCGGCTCCGGTTCGGTGCATTCCCTTGGTGGAACTGGTGGTGGCGATGGAGGCGTCGGCTGTGGCGGCGCGGAAGTGGTGTGGCTCGATTCTTGTTTTGAGTAATGCTCCGGCATGGGCGTGGGCTCTGGTGGGCACTCCACTTGGGCCGGCTCGGTGGGCTGCGAGGGCGGGGGCGGGCATTCTTCCTTCGGCGTCGGCTTAGTGGGAATAGGAGTGTCCGGGCATTGTTCTACCGGTGCGGGGCAGGCACCATCTGCAGGTTTAGCCGGCGTCGGGCATTCTTCCGGCATCGGGCGCTCACAGACGCATTCGCAGCGCGATTCAAACTCGTTATAGCAGGACTCAATCGCATCATCGCGGTCGCGGCAGGTGCTAGCGATATTGTGATTCGTCTCTTCGATAACGCGCCCGCCGATGGTGGAAAGAATCGGGATGATAAACCGGGCCAGCGGGTGCTTGGTGGCCACCATGGACAAGATATTCAGCAATGGGATGACCGCAGAGATGAGCTCGGTAAGGGCAGTGTCGGAGACATCGACGACGTCGGCAATAGCGCCCGAGCACTGCTCCGCCGAGCTGGTGAGATGTGCGGCATCTTGGCGGTCAATGTCGAAGTCTTCCTGCACGCCGCACAGGTGCTCCCGCATGGCGCCCTGAGCAACCTCGGAATCATCCTGCTGCAAATAGCCCGCTAGTCCAGCACCGCCTCCCTTCGGGCGATTGCCGCCCACTGCCGCAACGGTGTTTTTCACCAGGTTTTCGGGCGCGATGCCATCGACCGCACCGACTAACTCCCCCAGTAAATTCATCGGCATGCTGGGGCCCGGGTAGCTTCCCAAGCATGCGAATTGGAATTGGGAAATCGCGTTGGAATAGTCCCCCAACAAGGATTTGGTCAGCGTACTCACTTGTTCGCCTCCCCGCCGCGCGCAAAGGAGCTGCCGAAGGACTCATCAAAATCGGCAAAAGCGCGCACCTGTTCATGGGCGGCGTGGGCGGTGGCGGATAAATTATCCAACCTCTGCCCGCCACGCTCATGGATGCGCGCCAAGACATCACGAATGCGCTCACCGTGGCCGCCAAAGTTGCGCCCAGCCGCGGACACCGGAAAATCCGGTACCTCGGCCCGGTGGGCATCGCGTTGCTCGTCGTTATCGGCTACGACCTGCCGTAGTGCGGACATCGCCTCCGAGGGGCGAAGAAAAACCTCAGACACTGGTGTATTCCCCCAAATCCATATACGGTAAAAGTTCTCACCTTCATTGGACTGGGGATTGCGCCAAATGGTTCCCTAGGAGGCCAAAATTCTTCCGCCCTCGGCGGTTGTCCTAGACCGAGGAAACGATGGCGGAAAGCCTCCCGGCAACCTTGCGAGCCTGCTCCTTATCGGCGGCCTCCACCATGACGCGGAAAACCTCCTCAGTGCCGGAGGGACGCAACAGGACGCGGCCAGTTTCGCCGAGTTCTTCCTCGGCCTGGGCAATGGCTTCTTGTACTTCGGGGGCGTCCATGATGACACCCTTATCAGAAACCGGCACGTTAATGAGCACCTGCGGCAGCACGGTCATCACCGATGCTAATTCCTTTAGGGACTTCCCAGACTTGGCCATGCGCGCCATGATGGACAGGCCAGTAAGCGTGCCGTCGCCAGTCGTGCAATCATCTGGCAACACGACGTGGCCAGACTGCTCGCCGCCCAAGGAGAAATCGCCGCGGTTGAGCTCTTCCAGAACATAGCGGTCGCCTACTGCGGTGTGACGCACCTCAATGCCTTGTTCCTGCATGGCTAGCTTCAGGCCTAGGTTAGACATGACGGTTGCTACCAGGGTGTTATAGCGCAGGTCATTATCTTCCTTCATGCCTACGGCCAGCAGTGCCATAATCTGGTCACCGTCAACAACATTGCCCTCGGCATCCACAGCCAGGCAGCGGTCAGCGTCGCCATCGTGCGCCAGGCCCAGATCGGCGCCATGCTCGACGACGGCCTCCTGGGCCTTTTCAATGTGCGTCGAACCGCAGTCCTCATTGATATTGAAAGCATTCGGCTTGTTGTGGATAGCAATAACCTCTGCGCCAGCCGCCTCGTAGGCGATCGGAGCAACCTTGGAGGCCGCACCATTGGCGGTATCTACGACCACCTTGATGCCGCTGAGGTCGGTGGAGACTACTTCCTTCAAGTGGTTGAGGTAGCGCTCGCGTCCGTCTGGGGCCTCCGAGATGATGCGGCCCAGTTTGGTGCCGGTCGGGCCATCCTCAGTGAGGTTTTCCATGGTTGCCTGAATCTGATCTTCTACCTCGTCCGGCAGCTTCTTGCCACCTGCGGAGAAGAACTTGATGCCGTTGTCTGGCATCGGGTTGTGGGAGGCGGAAATCATCACGCCCAAATCCGCACCATAGTCATCCGTCAGGTAAGCAATTGCTGGGGTTGGCAGCACGCCCACGCGCACCACGTCCACGCCGCGGGAAGCCAGACCGGACGCAATCGCCGCATCCAGCATCTCGCCGGAAACGCGCGGGTCGCGACCAATGATGGCCAGCGGCTGGCGCTCGTAGGATTCACGCTTGGCGGTAAATACCTCCGCAGCGGCCTGGCCTAGTTGCAAGGCCAGAATAGGGGTCAGCTTCTTGTTCGCGAGGCCGCGAACGCCATCGGTTCCAAAAAGTCGAGTCATGCAGTCAATTATGCACTCCTGTGCCCATCGATTGCATGTTGGGGCGGTTTAGGCGGAAGCAAGCTTTTGGTTTATCGACGGATTGAGCGATATTCCCTCCTTCCGCGCTCCATAAAACGACGAAGGCCGCCGCCTCCCAAAGGAAGCAGCGGCTTTCGTAGCGCTTGCGCGCGCAGTGAGAGCGAGATTAACGCTTGGAGTACTGCGGTGCGCGACGTGCCTTGTGCAGACCGGCCTTCTTACGCTCAACTGCACGAGCATCTCGGGTGAGCAGACCAGCCTTCTTGAGGGCGGTGCGGTCAGCCGGGTTGTAGATGTTCAGTGCACGAGCGATAGCCAGACGCAGGGCGCCAGCCTGACCGGTTGGGCCGCCGCCGTTAACGGTGACCTTGAGGTCGAACTGGTTCTCGCGCTCCAGCAGGGTCAGCGGAGTGAGGATGTCCTGCTGGTGCAGCTTGTTCGGGAAGTACTCGCCGAACTCGCGGCCGTTAACTACAATCTGGCCGGAGCCAGCAACGAGGCGAACACGTGCGACGGCGCGCTTACGGCGACCGACGGTCTGGATCGGGCCCTCGTGTACCGGAGCGGCAGCCTCGACCTCTGCCTCAGTCTCCGCGTTGGCGCTAGCCAACGAATCACCGATGGTGTTGGTGAACTCTTCGGTAGCGGCGCTTGCTGCAGCGATGTCAGCAGCGTCGGCTACGTTGTTGTCGATGTTCTGCTCAGACATTACTGTGCCACCTGCTTAAACTCGAAGGTTTCCGGCTTCTGGCCGGCGTACGGGTGCTCTTCGCCTGCGAAGACGTGCAGCTTCTTGATGGAAGCGCGGGAGAGCTTGTTGTGCGGCATCATGCCGGCAACGGATTCTTCGATAACGCGAACCGGGTTGGCGTCCAAAGACTGACCCAGGGTCATGGACTTCAGGCCGCCCGGGTAACCGGAGTGGCGGTAGCGCATCTCGCGGCCGCGCTTGTTGGAAGAAACGTGGATCTTGTCAGCGTTGATGATGATGACGTGGTCACCAGCGTCAACGTTCGGTGCGAACTGTGGCTTGTGCTTACCGCGCAGCAGGTCTGCAACGGTGGAAGCGAGCTTGCCCAGCACCACATCAGTAGCGTCGATGACGTACCACTCGCGGGTGATGTCACCGCTCTTTGGGTGGAAAGTAGACAATTTGACTCCTTGAAAGTCTGTCTCGGAACTGCCGGCCAGCGCTAAGCATCCATTCACTCCCGTACAGCGGCCGGTGGAGACCTGCAGGGAGCGCTTCGCCAGCTGCTTGCCGACGAGCGAACACATAGGTTTCCTACCCTACTTGCTCACCTTCCCAAAGACCAAAACACCGAAACCGGCACCTTCCGCGGCTTAAACGGGAGATGCCGGCTCGTGGGTACGGACTAGAAAGGTACGACTTCAAAGAATGGAAGAGATAGCAAGAGAAAAGAACTAGAAAAGGAGTATTCACGCTGGCTTCTTGGTCGAGGCTGCGGCTGCGTCCGCCTCCTGCCACGCGGGTGTGGTCAGTGGCACCGCAGCCCCGACGGGGACAGCGTAGAACCGTGCGAACAGGGTGTGGATTTAGCCCCAGCTTGCGGCGGCGCGACGATTGACGTCGCTCATTGCATCATTGCCCTGCGAGACGGTCTTGGAGATGGTGGCGAGCACGGTGTTGAGTTCTTGCGACGCCTTATCCCACTTAGCCTGTGCTTGGTTATAAGCCACGGCGGACTCGCCTTCCCAGGTGCTCACCATCGGCTGCAGGCGCGCTTTCAGGTCTGCCAGAGTGCTGTTGATGCGACCAGAGGTAGCGTTGATATCGGCTGCGGCGGAAGAAATGGCACCGAATTCGTATTTGATCTCGGACATGTGGTGGTGGATTCCCTTCTGTGAATCTATAGCTTTGAGGCTGCGGACTAGTGAAGTGTGCGGTGCGGTTTAGAGAGCGAGGCCGCCGCCCACGTTGGAGAAGGCCTGGGTGTTTTCGGCTTCCACGTTGTCGAAGTTGTGGGCGTTGCTGCGGATATTGTCAGAGATTGAGGCCAAGGCCTCGCGCAGCTGCTGTGCAGAGGTGTTGTAGCGTTGCATCAGGTCATCGAAGGAGACCTGGGCCTGGCCAACCCAGCTGCCGCGGACGGAGTCGACGACGCCCTGCAGGCGGGTGAGCTCGCCTTGGACTTCATCATTGGTGTTATCGACTTTGCCGGCGGTGGCGATCATGACATCGGCTTGTGTCTTGAAAGTCTGAGACATAAGAGTGCGCCCCTCCTTAGGGCGGATGAGATTGTGTGTATTTCCCCCGAAAAAGCAGCTGTGCTTCGCATCTGTGCTTTCTCACTTTTATTGGACTGAGCTTTCCGCCAAACGGTTCCCGGCTGGGGGAAAGTTTTTGAGACTATTTTTTGACTAGGCTTTCTGTGGCCATGCGGCAAGCCGCTTTTTGAACGGCGTTGGAGTTATGCCGGGTATGGCATCCCACGGACATCTGGTGCCCACGGTCTTCCCAGGTGGTCCATTCCACCAAGGAGCCGTCCCCGGGGTCTTCGGTATAGGTCAGTCGCCCGGCCTCATCGGTGGCATCGCGAAGCGCCGGATCTTCGTCCACCTGCGCGTGAATTTCTTTAAACAAGGCATCCGCCGGCACGTTAAACATCTCATCCGCCGCCAGCAGGATGCGTAGGTTCGGGTCTTCCCCGGTGGCGGTGACCAGACCATTTTCTACCTTGGTGTGGAACCCACTGGGGACGACTACTGACATTCCCTCCACGTCTAGGCGCTTTTCACCTGGACTCAATTCATCACTGCCGGATTCCGGCGCACCCGTCGTACCCGGCTGTGGCAAGGCCGGCGCGGACTCCGTTGCGTTCTCGCGGCTTGGCGCGGCGGCGCGCGGTTGCGGGCGCGCTGTATCCGAAGCGGCGTCGCCATCACCGGAACCCTGGGCACCGATAGCCCACCAGGAAGCTCCGGCCACGGCGATGATGACCACCGCGATTGCGACATGAAAGATATCAATGGCCCCGAACCAACCGCGCAGGCGGTCGGTCCAACGTGGGGTTACTGGCTCGTCGTAGGCAGGCATCTCCATCACAGCGGTGGGCGGTGCCGATTCTGAGGCCTCGCTGACTGAATGTGAACGCGGAGCCAGTGGGTCTGGGGCTACTGGCGGGGAGATGGCTGGTGCTGGGTCGATGAGGCGCACCCCAGTGACTTCCAATTGCCGGCAAATGATGGTGGTAGCTTCCTGTGCAATTCCCGTGCCGGAAGAGTCTGCCGCCACGCAGACTTCCACGTCGGGCCAGGACGATCCCGCCATCTTGGATATCTGATCCATGACTTGGCCTAAGGCCCAGCCTTCCACAATGCCGGTTCCTGGCAGGTCATAGCGGTAGACCGTTTCAGGCCCTTCAAAGATGGTGGCCGCATCCAGGATGGTGACGGTAATGGGGCTGGCGGTGGTCTCCCCACCAGTAGGGATAGGGGTGTCGGTCGGCGCATTCGCGCTGAGATTGGTGGTCATTTACTTTTCTCCTTCTAGATACACCGCTTGGGCGACGCCGAGGTTTTCACCGCGGATGCTCCACTGACCGCGGCCGGGTGGTTGGTGGCAGGGCTTGAGTCCGAAGATGGTTCCTTCGTCCCGGTCGGCGTCGAAAAGCAGCAGCGCCGGCTGCAGATCGCGCACCGCGGAAAAGAATTGACCAAAGAGGGCACGGCCGATGCCGCCGGATTTGCGAGCGATAACAAGGTGCAGGCCAATGTCGCGAGCATGGGGAAGCAACTCCAATAGCGGCGAGAGAGCGATATCGCTTAGCAGGTCCGCATCATCGATGACTAGGTAAATGTCTGGGCCCTGCCACCAATCTCGTGCGGCGAGCTGCGCCGGGGTAATGCCCGGGCCAGGCAGGCGAGATTCCAGGGTCCGGACTGTATCGACAATGGTCTCTTGCGCACTCGACTGCGTCGCGGCATAGGCAGCAACCATGTTCTGGTCCAAGGTTCCCAGGTGGGCTCGGCGCTGGTCGATAACGACGAGCCGGGCGTCTTCCCGCGCAAAGTCGCTAATGCCGCGCATGATCTGCGCCAGGAAGGTGGACTTGCCACAGCCCTGCGCCCCGATTGCCACAAGGTGCGGCTCACGAGACGGATTCCAGGTCAGCGTATCGAGGTCGCGCCCGCCGATGCCCCAGGCGATCTCGCCGGTGGGCACGCCCCCTTGAGCCGCGAGTGCGGACGGAGTAAGCACGGCGGGCAGCATCTTGAGCTGTGGAACTGGGTCAGCCGCAGCATGCACGCGGCAGATGTGGGCGATGTCCTGGTTGGAGGTGCGAGCTAAGAGCATATTCTCACCCGCCAAGGTGAGCCCGCGGCCCGGCGCGCTGGGGAGCTTGTGCTGTAGTTTGCGGTCGATGAGCGAATCCAAAGCCTCACCCAGGCGCAGCTCGAGGCGATTGGCAATGAGGTCGCGGATAGCCGGGCGCATCGTGGTCCACCGCGAAGTGGCAATGATGACATGCACGTGGGCGGAGGCACCATCGGCGACGATCTCGGTGACCTTCTCCGCTATGTCTTCAAACTCGGCGTTGGAGGTACCAATGTGGTGCCAGCCATCAATGACAAGGAAGGTTGCGCACCGTTCTGGGCGGCGGATAAACCCAGCTACTTCGTCGACGATGCGCCGTACCTTTTCGCCCTCCTCGCGCCCGGCAACTCCGGCCACGTGGGGCAGGCGCTCTAGGGACGTTAGCTGACCGCCGCCAAGATCGATGACGTAGAAGCGTGCCGTCTGCGGGTCATGCCGTAGAGCTAGCGCAGAGACGATCGTGCGCAGCGCACTCGATTTACCGGACTGCGGGCCACCGCACAGTGCCATGTGTCCGCCGTGCTGGGTGAAATCAATAATCAGCTCATCCTGGCGTTGGTAATACGGCCTATCGATAATACCGATGGGCGCGCACAGCTGCCTTTGGTCCGCTGCGGGCGAGACTGCACCCGCGGCATGTACACCGGAAAGCCCTGGCAGCGCGGATAGCTCAATGACCGGCGGTAGCGGCGGCAGCCAGATGCGGTGCGCCGATTGATCGCGCATGTGGGCCTCTTCCGCCGCGGCGCGAACGACCTCGGTAAGCACAGTGGTGGAGTCATCGAGAACCACCGCAGCGCTAGCACTTTCCTCTTCCTGGGACCAGCCATGAAAGAGCTGCACGCGGCCGCGGGTTGGGGCGGGGTGGTCCCCGGAATCCTCGGCAAGCGCCCGGCGCGGCAGGGGCCCAGACACGTAGGAAGCTTGGAAGCGGGTCAAGGCCTCGGCATCGGATTTGAGGTAGCCCGCGCCGGGCTGGCCGGGCAGGTGATACGCATCGGTCACGCCCAATACTTGACGGGATTCCGCTGAGGAGAAGGTTTTCAAGCCGATTCGGTAGGACAAGTGGGAATCTAGCCCCCGCAAGCGGCCTTCTTCGAGCCTTTGGGAGGCCAAAAGCAGGTGCACGTGGAGACTGCGCCCCAAGCGGCCGACGGCGACGAAGAGTTCCGCGAAGTCTGGGTGCTGGCCCAAAAGCTCCGAGAACTCATCGACGACGATAACCAAGGCCGGCAAGGGCCCGTGCTCACGCACGGCGGTGGCAGAAGCGTTGTACTCACTGACATTGGCAAAGTTTCCGGCGGTGCGCAGCAGCTCTTGTCGTCGGTTCATCTCGCCGGAGATGGCATCGTACATGCGCTCTACCAGCGTAGATTCCTCCTCCAGGTTGGTAATCACCGCGGAAGTATGCGGCAGGCGGTCGCATCCTAAGAATGTCGCGCCGCCCTTGAAATCCACGAGCACGAGGTTAAGCTCGTCCGGACTATGGGTAGCCGCCAACGCGGTGACAAGGGTGCGCAGCAGCTCTGACTTTCCGCTGCCAGTCGCACCGATGCACAGGCCGTGCGGACCCATACCACCGTGGGCAGATTCCTTGAGATCCACCGTGACGGGCTGGCCCACCGTATCGATGCCGATGGGCACCATGAGACGCGCCGAGCCCTCCCGGCCATGCCACATGCCGCTAGCCGCCAACTCCTCCACATCGCGATAGCCCAGAAGACCCATAAGGTCACTGCCGCGCCGGCCAGAAGTGCTATCGGGACGGCGGTAGGAGGCCATACTGCGCGCAAGCAATGTCGCGCCGGCCGCACTCATTCCGTCGGGAGAACCAAGGTCTTCCACCCCTGCCGCGGTGACCACCTGCAGTTGTTCCCCTGCCACGAGGCTAAGACCTTCGTGCTCGGCGCGTACCCCCAACGCCGATGACGGCGCCCCACCAACCTCAATGATGGTGGTATAGGAATCATCGTGGAAGAAGTCTTCGGTTCCCGTGGTCAGCACGCCATCGACTATGAGGATGCGAAAGCGCGCTTTTTCCGGTGTGCGCGCATGGGGCAGCCACTTCAGCCACTCCCACTGGCCACCGATGGCCTCGATACCGCAGGTTTCCGGGCCATGCGCCAACGCCATCTGCAGCACCATTGCGCGCACCATATCGCGGGAGGGATCTGCGGGCTCTTCGCCCCGAGTCGACGCCATTCCGGACACGGACAAGAAGCGAAAGGCCTGCAGTTGGATAACCACCGGCATATCGGGAACGGTGCCCACCGCCTTAATGGTCTGGCGCATGCTCACCGCACACACCGGGTCTAGGTCTTCCGTGGCGCCCGAATCCGGCACGTTGATGGGAGTGCACAAAGTCGTTGGTCCAGTTCCCACGCGTACCTCGAGGGCGTCCGAGTCATCCGGGCCACGCTCCCACATGCGGCGCGAGCCGACTAGAGTGTTGAGTTCCACCGGTGCCGGGTGGCGATAACTTTCATGTGCACGCTGCGCCGAGGCATTGCGCAGCGCCTTTTCTCGCAAGGCTTTGATGTGGCGCAGGTAAGTGCGCCGGGTTTCATCCGGATCCTGCCCGCTATTATTGGGCCCAAACATCATGGCCATGCTCGCCAGCATCATCAATGGAAACATCAAGGCCATCGGGCTAATCTGCCGGGATTCCCCAGCGCCTAACACCATGAGGGCGACCATGCCGAGCATAGCCGCAATCATCACCACCGGAAGCAGCAGCCGCACCAGCGGCACCGGTTGCGGGCGCACCGCCTCCGGGACTTCCTCCGCCTCGATGCTGCCGGTGGGCAGCGGCGGCGCAGCATCCCGCAGTGGCATGGTCAACGGCTCAATGACGCGGGTATCCCCGATCCCAAGCATGCCTAAATAACCTCCCCCGAGCCACGCGCCAAGCGCCCTTGGCCCCCTGCCAAGATTCCTCGCGCTGCGGTGGACACGTCGCCACTAGTAAGCCACAATATGTGGCATTGGGCAAGGGGGACGCCCACAATCCATACATGTTTCGGGGGACATCATGACTACTGCAACGGCGCATCATCTGCGCCTTACCGTTCGCATTCATGCCGGCGCCTTCCACAAGGAGGCAGACGTGGCGCTACCGCTAAGCTCCAGCGTGGGCGAGCTTTTGGCGGAGATCACTGACTTGGTGGATGCGCCCACCATTTCTGAACCCTGGCGCGCCAGTACAGCCTCCGGCCGCGCCATCGATCTCACCGCCCCATTGGCTGCCACTGCGCTCACGGAAGGCTCAATTCTTGTTATTAGTCCGCGCGAGCGCCGGTCTGCACCGGTGATTCGGGATGCGGCGGAATCGCTCGCCGCCGCGGCTGAAGAGGATACTACCGCCGCCCTTCCCACCATCTGGGCTTGGGCAGGGCTGCTTGCCGCCTTCGCCCTAGTGTGGGTTAGCACCCTTCCCCTAGCTGCGTGGGCGGCGTTGACCGCTGGAGCCCTGTTGCTCGCCTTGTGGACCCGTGCCCTATCACTGGTGCACCTTAGCCTGGTAGCCGGCATGGCGTGTGGCTGGGTGGTGATTTCGCCCTCGCTTAGCGAAGCCCCCTTTGCCGCACTCACCGCCTGCGTCGCCCTCCTCATCGTGCTGCTTGCCTGCCACGTCACCGGGTTAAGCACGGTTCGCACTACTGCCGTGGCACTCACCGTCTCAGTGCTGTTGTTGGTCGCGGCTGTGGGCTACCTGCTGCCCGGACCAGGGACGGGTCTCCAGGGCAGCCACGGTACGGCGGCAGCCGCTTGCGTAGTGATCGCCGGCATTATCCTGCTAGCCGCAGCCCCTGCGCTGACCGTTGCCACCGCTGGGCTCAAAGTCCCGCAGTTGCCCACGGCCGGCCAAGACCTCGCGGTTTCTGATGCCGTCCAGCCGGATATCGATATCCGCGCCCGGCGCGCCGGCAGCGCCTATGAGGGAATGTGCGTTGGGCTGTCGCTCTGTCTCATTCCGGCCCTTATCGCCCTCTCGCTGACGGGCAGTGGTCCGGCCTTGGCGCCGACTAGCGGCGCACCCGATTCTCTCTCCGAGTACGTTGCGGTGCTCTTTGGTGCCGAGCGCACCGGCGTGGGCTTCGTCCAAGCACTCTGCGTGACCACCGCGGGTGCCGTCGTCATGCATGCTGCCCGGCACGGTCGTGTGATAGCTAGCTGGGCCCTGATGCTGCTGGCGATGACCGCCTGTCTCGCTACATGCTTGTGCGCTACCCACACGGTAGCGGATTCCGGCCTTACCGATGCCTGGGCGCCGATCCTTGTTGCCTGCCTGGTTCTCATCGCCATGCTGAGCGCCCCGCTGTGGGCACCCAAGGTGGCCGGGCTCGAGCCCACCACCATCGCGTGGTTTGAGCGCATAGAATCCCTCGCCATTGCCGCTAGTTTGCCGCTGGCCGCGCACCTAGCCGGTGTCTTCGTACTCATTAGGGGGCTTGGATAATGCGCGTGCTACCCACCGCTTTAGTAGTTGCATTCGCTGCAGGACTGACTGCTGCACCCTACGCGGCCGCGCGCGAACCGGACCGCGAATGCGCCGCCGCGCATTCCTCACCGCTTTCGCCCCAACCAAGCCAGGAGCAGTTAGACTACCGGGCCCGCCTACATTCCTTTGCTACCGGGGAAGGCGTCAAAGTAGCCGTTATCGACACGGGTGTGGCCCGTCACGATCAACTGCGGCATCTCAGCAGTGGCGCGGACCTTGTCGCGCCCGAGGACCCAGAACCGCATCGCGATTGCGACCTGCACGGCACCGTCGTGGCCGGTGTCATCGCCGGACACGATATCGGTATCGCCCCGCGAGCAGAGATTTACGCTGTGCGCCAGACCAGCGCGCACTACCGCCAGGAAGCCGAGGACAGTACCACCGGCTCCCTGGACACCTTGGCCCGCGCCATCGATGACGCTGCCGATGCCAGTGCCCGCGTCATTAACATTTCGGTTGTTTCCTGCGTTCCGCCAGATGTGGCCGCGCAGGTCGATACTTCCCGATTGGATCGCGCTTTGGCGCATGCGGAAGACTCCGGCGCCGTGGTGATCGCTGCTTCGGGCAATGCGTCCTCTGGCAGCTGCGAGATGGGTGACCACGTCTTTCCGGCGGATTCGCCCACGGTGCTCTCAGTAAGCGCCCTCGCGGATTCACACGAACTCGCTGACTATTCGCTGAATTCGGCCGACGGACCCCAGCTTGCTGCGCAAGGTTTCATTCCGCTAGCGCTCAACCCCGCGGGTGGATGGGCCGATGGTAAGGAGGGCACGGACGGAACGGCGCAGTTCCATGGCACCTCCTTTGCCGCGCCGGTGGTCAGCGGCACCGCTGCCCTCTTGGCACAGCGCTTTCCCGACGATAGCCCGGCCGCCCTCCGTAAACGCTTGGAGGACGCCGCGGAACCGGGACATGGCTTCATCGACCCGCTCACTGTGCTCACCCACGTGGAAGCAGGCGCGGACGTCGATACCCGAGCTATGACCATCCGCCCCACTGACGAAGGCGACTCCCGCGCCCCCACACGCAGTGCCTGGGTGCTAGGTGGATTAGCGCTGGCGCTTGCTGCGTGGGCCGTGTGGCGCGGGCTACGGCCTAAGAACTAACCTGCAGCGCCTGCTCACGGTTCAGCGCGGAGCCTTCCGGCAGCAAGCGCAGGATCTCCCACGGCACCTGCGCGCCCACGCCGGTGCCTAGGGCTTCCAGAGTCTCTTTGTCCTTGACCTCGTGCCGCTGCCCCGTGGGTGAGACCACGTGATAGCCATGGCCGCTGTCTACGCCTACGCCACCGGCGTCGAGTCCACCAAAGCGATGGGCCACCGACTCACCTGCCAAGGCGATGGTGCCTGCTTGGGCAGGTACCACTACCCCGCCGCCCTCGTTACCGGCACACATCCAGCCATCGTCCGGGCTTAAGAAGCGGAAGGACGTGGAGGGAAGGTTGAGGTTTAAAGGGGCGTCGGCAAGCGCGGCAATCTCCTGCGGCGTGGCTGTCGTCTCCTTGGCACCCACGCCTGTGAGCATCTCCGCCTGCGTAGGCGTGAGCTCCGCTACGCCCTCGGGCGTACGCGCCCACAGGCTTTGCCCAGTATCGACAACCTCGGGCGGATTAGCCGGAAAGTTCAGCGGCGGCAGCTCCGCAAAAGCATTGAGCAGCTCGGGCGGCACGGGCCAGGTGTGGGTACTATCGTCCACGCCCAGCGCCCGGCGCACGACGCGCCCTTCGGTGCTGGAAGAATCTGGCAACGCCACCCGGCCTTCCTCTGTGATAAGCCACTGCGTGCCCTCGGATTCCACCAGTGCGGCGCGCTCCTCACCGAGGCTTTTCTGCTCGGGCTCGGCGAGAACAATAACCTCCTGCGACGCAACCTGGTGCCCGCCGATGCTGGTTGGGTTTTCTGTAGTCGGCGCCTCATCCTTGCCAGCTAAACACGCTGCCCAACGCTGCTGGGGAGTCTCGCCTGCTGCCGCGAGGTACCCAGGGGCATCCGAGATACCCACCGGTGAGCCCAGTAGCGCTTCTTGCAAGTGCTCATTTCCGATCGTCTGCGCGTCGGCCGCCTGTCCGGCGATAATGCGCGCCGACGCCAGGTTGAATACAGGGTGGTAGGTGTCGTTGACATCCACAAAGAGCTGGCCCTGCTCCGAGCGCACAATCGGCGCATCACCCGGCTGCGGACTCGGCTGCAGCCATGCCAACATACCGGACCCCACCGCAAGGAAGGCGACGCCGACCCCGCCGAAAAGGAGCGCTTTGCGGCGCCTAGCCAATGGATCGTGAATCATGCGGATATCGCCTAATACGAGCCCATGCTCGACGCGGCGACGTAAGAATTTATGGCCCGATACCTGGGCCTTGGTAGTAGGCAACGGACGTGCCATAATTTTCCCCCGAAAAGTCTGTGTACACCCAGCACACAGGCTATCCCAGGTAAGCACCCGCTGCCACTTGGGCGCTAGTCGGCGCTGCGCCTTTCGCGGGTGACCTCGGCGCGTGCCGCCAGTTGATCCGCGGCCGGGTAATCAACGGCGACGAGCGAGAGTCCCTTGGCCGGGGCCACGGGAATGCTGGAAGAGCGCTTCGTCTCCTGCAGCAGTGCCTCGGCGAAGTCAGCATCGCGCCGCCCCTCCCCCACGCGCAGGCAACACCCTACCAGCGAGCGCACCATCGACCAGCAGAACGCATCGGCGCTCACGCGGGCCTCAAAAAGCTCCGGTTCTTCGGGCGTAGAAACGTCGCGCCAAGAAAATTCCTGCAATTCCCGGATGGTCGTGGCATTTGGCTTGGGTTTACAAAAGGCCGCAAAATGATGCAGGCCCACCAGCGCGGTAGCAGCGTCCTGCATGGCGTCAATATCTACCGGCTTAATCCACTCGGCCGTATCCCGCGCCCGGGTCGGCAGCGCGCCGCGCGGGTTGGTGGTAATCCGGTAGACGTAGTGCCGCCGCAGCGCCGAAAACCGCGCATCAAAGCCCGCGGGTGCGAACTCGCACCCGTGCACCCGAACGTCTTCTGGCAGAAGCTTTGCTAACCGACGCACCAACTTCGCCGGCTCCCCCGCCACCGAGCGCTGCGCCAGCATATCTGTCGGAACGTCCACGTGCGCCACCTGGCCACGAGCGTGCACGCCGGCATCCGTCCGGCCAGCGACCGTAAGCGGCACCTCCGTGCGCGCAATCATCGCCAGCTTCTCTTCCAGTACCCCCTGCACCGTGCGCAGACCGCCCTTCTGCTTGGCCCAGCCATGAAAGTCCGTGCCATCATAAGCCAAGTCCAAGCGCAGGCGAACGAACCCGTCCGCCGGCCCTTCAGGGGAAGTCGATGCTGCATCTGTCATAGTGGACTTCATGCTACCGGAGTGTTTACTGCCCGCCGGCGCAGGGTCGTCCGTGTGCTAAGCCCTAGTTGGGTGCGGACATGACAAAGCCGCCGCCCTCCCACAGGTGGGAAAGACGGCGGCGAGGCGCTAGGGCCGAAGGGAAATTACTTCTCCTCGGACTCCTCAGCTGCGGTCTCCTCGGCAGGTGCCTCGGTCTCAGCAGCCTCGTCTGCCTTAGCTTCCTCAGCCTCAGCGGCCTTGGATGCGGCAGCGCGGGTAGCGCGGTTAGCCTCGGAGGTCACGGTCTCCTCGAGAACGAGGGAGATCTGGGACATCGGGGCGTTGTCGCCGGTGCGGTTGTCCAGCTTGATGGTGCGGGTGTAGCCACCCTCACGGTTCTCAAACTTCGGCGCAACCTCGTCGAACAGGTAAGAAACAACATCCTTGCGCGGGATGAGCTTCAGTACTGCGCGGCGGTCAGCGATGGTGCCGGACTTAGCCTTGGTGATGATCTTTTCGATGTACGGGCGAAGGACCTTCGCCTTGGCATCGGTGGTCTTGATAGCGCCGTGCTCGATCAGGCTGGCTGCCAAGTTGCTCAGCATGTGAGCCTGCTGCTTGGCGGAGCCGCCGAGACGGGCACCCTTCTTAGGGGTTGGCATTGTGTACTCCTCGTATGCGGTAAAAGTTGAGCGCGCGGCAATTAGGTCATTGCCGCAAGTCAGCGGGGTTCTTTACTCGGAATCCTCAGCAGCCGGATCCTTGAAGTCACCGGTTTCTGCGTCGTAGCCCTCGAGCTGGGTTGGGTCGAAATCCTCAGGGGTGTCCTTGAGAGCCAGGCCCAGGTTAGCCAGCTTGATCTTTACCTCATTGATCGACTTCTGGCCGAAGTTGCGGATATCCAGCAGGTCGGACTCGGTGCATTCAGCGAGCTCGCCCACGGTGTGAATCTCCTGACGCTTCAGGCAGTTATAAGAGCGGACGGAGAAGTTCAGGTCCTCGATCGGCATGCCGTAGGCAGCGATGTACTCGGTCTCCTGCGGGGAGGGTCCGATCTCAATGCCTTCGGCAGCGTTGTTCAGCTCGCGAGCCAGGCCGAAGAGCTCGACCAGGGTGCCGCCGGCGGAGGCCAGGGCATCGCGGGCAGAAATCGAGTTCTTGGTTTCGACGTCGATGGTCAGCTTGTCAAAGTCGGTACGCTGCTCAACACGAGTTGCCTCGACCTTGTAGGAGACCTTGAGGACCGGGGAATAAATCTGGTCGACCGGGATGCGGCCGATCTCACCGGAGGTAGGAGCGGCTGGGACATAGCCACGACCGCGCTCGACGACGAGCTCAATGTCCAGCTTGGCGGTGTCATTCAAGGAAGCGATATGCAGATCCGGGTTGTGGATCTCCACGCCAGCCGGCGGCTGGATATCGCCCGCAGTGACATCGCCCGGGCCTTCCTTGCTCAGGTACATAACAACCGGCTCATCGGAGTCGGAAGAAAGCACCATGCTCTTGATGTTCAAAATGATCTCGGAAACGTCTTCCTTCACACCGTTGATGGTGGTGAACTCGTGGAGAACACCATCGATCTTGATGGAGGTTACCGCTGCACCCGGAATGGAGGACAGCAGGGTACGACGCAGCGAGTTACCGAGGGTGTAACCAAAGCCCGGCTCGAGCGGTTCGATGACGAACTTGGAACGAGACGAGTCGATGAATTCCTCGGTGAGCTGAGGACGCTGGGAAATGAGCATTGAAATTCTCCTTTTCGGCGACCGCTATTTGACGCCGGTAGAGGGGTAAAAATCTTCGGGATTGAAGATTCCTGGTTATCCGCCAGGCCATTACAGGCCGTGCGGTATAACAGTTTACTTCGAGTAAAGCTCGACGATGAGCTGCTCCTGCAGCGGAATGTCGATCTGAGCGCGCTCGGGCAGCTGGTGCACGAGGATGCGCAGGGTATCAGGAACAACCTGCAGCCATGCCGGTACGTTGGCATCGATGAGGGCGTCCTGAGCATCTTCGAACCATTCCATCTTCTTGGAGCGGTCACGGACATCGATGATGTCGTACTGGGTGACCTTGTAGGAAGGAACGTTGATGTTCTTGCCATTCACGGTGAAGTGACCGTGGGAGACAAGCTGGCGAGCCTGGCGGCGGGTGCGTGCCAAACCTGCACGGTAAACTACATTGTCCAGGCGGGACTCGAGCAGGATAACCAGGTTATCGCCGGTCTTTCCCGGGAGGCGGTTAGCCTCTGCGTAGTAGCGACGGAACTGACGCTCCAGCACACCGTAGGTGTACTTTGCCTTCTGCTTCTCCTGGAGCTGCAGCAGGTACTCAGATTCCTTGATGCGGTTGCGGCCAGCCTGTCCCGGTGGGTACGGGCGGCGCTCAAATGCCATATCGCCGCCGACCAAGTCGACGCGAAGACGGCGGGATACGCGGGTAGCGGGGCCAGTGTAACGAGCCATTTTCTTACCTCTTCCTTTCCCTTAAACCTTGCGACGCTTGGTCGGACGGCAGCCGTTGTGCGGCTGTGGGGTTGCATCCGTGATCGAGGAAACCTCGAGGCCTGCAGCCTGCAGGGAACGGATGGCGGTCTCGCGGCCGGAGCCCGGACCCTTGACGAATACGTCAACCTTCTTCATGCCATGATCCATTGCCTTGCGAGCAGCGTTCTCGGCTGCCATCTGAGCGGCGAACGGAGTGGACTTACGGGATCCCTTGAAGCCAACGTGGCCGGAGGATGCCCAAGAGATAACAGCACCGGTCTGATCGGTGATCGAGACGATGGTGTTATTGAAGGTGGACTTGATGTATGCGTGGCCGAGGGCCACATTCTTCTTTACGACGCGACGGCCGGAACGGCGCGCGCCGGAACGAGTCTTTGGAGGCATGAATTACTTCTTCTTTCCTGCGATCGTCTTCTTCGGACCCTTACGAGTGCGCGCATTGGTCTTGGTGCGCTGGCCACGTACAGGCAGGCCACGGCGGTGGCGCAGACCCTTGTAGCTACCGATTTCAATCTTGCGGCGGATATCAGCCTGAACCTGACGGCGGAGGTCACCCTCAACCTTCCAGGTAGCCTCAATTGCGTCACGGAGCGCCGACAGCTGGTCATCATCCAGGTTGTCAGTGCGCAGGTCAGGAGAAATGCCAGTCTTTTCTAGCAGTTCCTTGGCACGGGTTGGACCGATGCCGTAGATGTAGGTGAGAGCGACCTCCATGCGCTTATTGCGGGGGAGGTCAACACCAGCTAGACGTGCCATATGGCGTGTCCTTTCGGGTTGTTACGGCGGTTTTCTCCCCATCCGTCCCGCTCCACGCAACGCTTCGCCCGGACCGTGCCGGGAATCCTTGGGTTGCTTACCAGTGCGGGCTCAGGCCACCGTAGCCTGAGGTGGACAGGATGAACCTACGGGTTCACCCTTGGGTGAGGAGGCTTACTGTCTTTACTTGTAGCGGTAGACGATGCGTCCGCGGGTCAGGTCATAAGGAGACAGCTCTACAACCACGTGATCCTCTGGGAGGATGCGAATGTAGTGCTGACGCATCTTGCCAGAAATGTGTGCAAGAACCTTGTGTCCATTGTCGAGCTCGACACGGAACATTGCGTTGGGCAAAGGCTCGATAATGCGGCCTTCTACCTCGATTGCGCCTTCCTTAGCCATAACCTCTACTTTTCTGGCGACGGACAAGTGCGCCGTCACCTGCATGTTTGTTGTCTACTGCGGTGGCGTATCCGCGCCAGCCTCGCTGACGCTATACACCGACTTAACAGCTTACGCTGCAGCGACACGTTTTCCAAACCGCCGCGCTTTCCGACGCCCCGCTCAATCGCCCACCCCTCACCCTAAGCCAGCAAAATCCCCCGAACCAATTCTCCTCCTCGGGAGCTCAGTTCGGGGGATGAAGCTTTCGCTTAAGCGCGGGCCTTAGTAGATAAAGACCTTATCGCCAACCTGCACATTATCCCAGTAGCGCTTTGCAGCGTCTGGCGGCAGGTGGACGCAGCCATTGGAATCAACGGCTGGGTCATCCAGGTGGAAGGCGTGACCGTTGTTGGTGAAGTAGATGGAGTACGGCATCGGCGCGTTATTGAACTCGCGGGAAATCTCATGTTCCACCTTGCGGGTCACATGGAAAGTGCCGCGCGGGGTTTCCTGACCGCGCATGCCAGCAGACATGGCCGGGGAGACATAAGAAACCTTGCCGCCGTCCTGTAGCCAAGTGCGGCGACCGTCAAGGTCAACGCAAACCTTGGCGTCAGCCGGGCACGGGCCACGATCGAACTGGTTAGCGCGGCGCTGCGCTTCCGCCTTGCGTGCTGCAGCCTCAGAACGAGCCTTCTCAGCAGCGACGCGCTCAGCGTTGGCGCGAGCAGCGGCCTCGCGGGCCTTGCGTGCTTCCTCATTCTTCTGTGTAATCAAGCCTGGGAAGAGGAATTCTACGGCGCCGTCCACAGCGGTCTGGACGTTAGGTGCCAGTTCCGGGGAGAACTTCTCTGCCTGGTCCAGGATCTGGTTGCGAGTATTCCAGGCCTGCTCGCGGGTCTGGCCATAGAAGTTATCCAGCTGCTTCTTTGCCTCAGTGGTGAGCTTGTCTAGGCCGGACTGGGAAGAGAGCTGAGCGAGGTCGGAGTTTGCCTTGGAGCTGAGCTGATCCAGGTTCGGAATCTCCTGGGCGGTAGCGGCAGGAGCCGCAATAGTGGTGCTCAAGGCCATCACACCAGCGACTGCGGGCGCAGCAACCGTGGCACGGATCTTGCGGAAGCTAAATTTAGACATGGCTGTGAGTATAAACCTTTCAGGGGCATATGCCTAGTGCAACAGGCAATATCGGGGAATAAATGTCAGTAGCGGCGGGTAAGAATACGGGGCCCATCGGCGGTCGCGGCGACCGTATGCTCCCAGTGAGCGGCGAAGGAGCCATCGAGGGTAACGACCGTCCAGTCATCCTCTAGCACGGCCGAGTCCTCTGTGCCCAAAGTTAGCATGGGTTCAATGGCCAGTACAGAGCCTTCTTGGATCAGCGGGCCACGGCCCGGCCGCCCCTCATTGGCCAGGTAAGGATCCTCGTGCATGGTGCGGCCAATGCCGTGACCGCCGTAGCCATCCACGATGAATAGATCCACGCCGAACTTCTGCTCGGCCCGTCGGGTGGCTTGCTCGAGGGCATGGGAGACGTCGGTAAGCAGATTGCCCGGAACCATAGCCTGCATGCCCTCCATAAGGACATACTCGGTGGCCGTGTTGAGGGCCGCGACATCAGCATCGAGCTCACCCACTGCGAAGGACCAAGCGCTATCGCCTACCCAACCATCGAGCGTGGCACCGCAATCGATGGACACCAAGTCGCCTTCTGCCAGGATGGTTTCCTTATCCGGAATGCCGTGCACGATGACGTCATTAACGGAAGCACAGATGGAGCCCGGAAATCCTTCGTACCCCTTGAAGGTGGGATAGGCGCCGGCATCGCGAATGGTCTGCTCAGCCACCGCATCCAGCTCGAGAGTAGATACGCCAGACGCCGCAGCAGCGCGGACTTCCTGCAGTGCCTTGCCAACAATTTCGCCGGCGGCCTGCATGGCGTCTAGCTCACCCGGGGTGCGGGCGGGGATGCGCTTACTGCGGCGTCGAAAAGCCATGCTTACTTACCCAGTGCTTCCATCGCACGGGCATTGATTTCCTCCACGGTGCCTTCGGCTTTAATGGAGATGATGGCATCGCCGTAGTGCTCGATAAGCGGGAAGGTTTCCTCACGGTAGACACCGAGGCGGGTGCGGATGGTCTCCTCGTTGTCGTCGGCGCGGCCACGGGCCATCATCCGCTCAACCACAACATCCTCGGAGACCTCGAAGTTGAGAACTCCGTCGAGCTTCTCGCCCTTCTTAGTCAGCAGCTCCTCCAGGATGTCTGCCTGCTCGGTGGTACGCGGGAAGCCGTCCAACAGAAAGCCATTCTTGGCATCATCTTGGTTAAGGCGGTCCTCGACCATGCGGGCGGTGACGTCGGTAGGTACCAGCTTGCCTGCATCGATGTAGGACTTTGCCTCCACACCCAGCGGGGTGCCTTCGCCGATATTGGCGCGGAACAGGTCGCCGGTGGAGATGTGCGGAACGTTCAGCTTCTCGCTGAGGATAGCTGCCTGGGTGCCCTTGCCGGCACCGGGAGGTCCTAGAAGTACAAGACGCATTACTTAAGTAGTCCTTCGTAGTTGGATTGCAGTAGCTGGGACTCGATCTGCTTGACCGTAGTCAAGGCGACGGAGACCATAATCAGGATGGCCGTACCACCAAAGGCGGACGTGCCGCTGGCGGAGGCTCTGCCTACGCCGAGGTCCAAGAGGATGTTCGGCAGGATGGCGATAAGTGCCAAGTACAGGGCGCCCACGCACAGCAGACGGTTCATCACATAACCAAGGTACTCCGCGGTTGGGCGGCCCGGGCGAATACCTGGGATAAAGCCGCCGTACTTCTTCATATTATCCGCCTGCTCTGCCGGATCGTACTGGACCGAGACATAGAAATAAGCGAAGAAGATGGTCAGGACGAAGTACAGCACGATGTACTGCCAGGAGGAAGGTGCCTGCAGGTGCGCGATGACGTTGCGCTGCCACCAGTTATCGGGGGTACCGGGGGAGCCAGAGTTCACAATCTGGGTAATGAGAACCGGCATGTAGATAAGGGAGGAAGCGAAGATGACCGGGATAACTCCGGCCTGGTTGACCTTTAGCGGCAGGTAGGTAGAGGAACCACCGTACTGGCGGCGGCCGACCATGCGCTTAGCGTACTGGACCGGAATGCGGCGCTGGCCCTGTTCGATGAAGGTAATGCCAACAACCAGGATGACCAAGCCGGCTACCACCATGGCGAAGACGAGTCCACCATTGTTCTGCAGGATGCTTACACCATCGGTTGGCAGGCGGGTTGCAATGCCAGCGAAGATGAGCAGGGACATGCCGTTACCGATACCCTTTTCGGTGATAAGCTCGCCCATCCACATCACCAGTACGGCACCGGAGGTCATGGTGATCACCAGGACGATGAGGGTGAAGAAGTTACGGTCTTCTGCCAAGACCGGTACGCCCTGGCCCAGCAGCTGCTCGCGGTCTGCCAGCGCGACGATGCCGGAGGATTGCAGCAGCGCCAATGCGAGGGTCAGGTAGCGGGTGTACTGGGTCATCTTGGCCTGACCGGACTGGCCTTCCTTCTTCAATTCCTCAAAGCGAGGAATGACCACGGTCAGCAGCTGCACAATAATCGACGCCGTAATGTACGGCATGATGCCGATGGCGAAGATCGACAGCTGTAGCAGCGCACCACCCGAGAAGAGGTTGATCACGGAGTAAAGGTCTCCGGACTGCTCGGTCAACTGGCGCAAGCGGCCAGCAATAGACGCATAGTCAACACCCGGAGACGGGATCTGTGCACCGACGCGGTACGCGATGATCATCACGATGGTGAAGATGATCTTCTTACGTAGGTCGGCATCCTTGAAAGCCTGGACAATGGCGGACACTACAAAATCCTCCTGGCCTACCGCTGCCGAACGCGAAATCTAGGGAGGGTTTCGCGTTCACACACGGAGGTGGAAACTCATCTACCCCTAGGAAACCACACCCCCTGAGCCAGAAAGCTTAGGGGAAATTCAGGTTTCCTTCAGGGACGGTTGAACACTTATGACCCCATTACCCTACCAGCCTTACCCCACATAGCCACATTAAGCCCCAATAGTGTGACCATGATTGCTTCTTCGTTCGCACCTTTTGTATGCGGGGTTTACCATGGGGGCATTGCCAGCGCGCAATTCCCTTTTTAGTCTCCGACCTCGCGGGTCCCTGCGCCACGAGGCCGTTATTGGTGTGAACCTAATATTTCGAAAGAAGTACTTATGAGCAAGAAATTCACGCCGATGACCGTTGCTGAGATCATCGACGTTTTTGTCCCTAGCCCCAACCCCTTCCGCTGGGAGGCCTTCGACGGGTCCGCAACCGGACCGGAAGACTCCCAGTACAAGGTGACTATTAATAGCCTTGAGGGCCTCTCTTTTATTGCCACCCATCCCGGCGATGTGGGTTTTGCGCGTGCATATGTCACGGACGGCATCACGGTGCATGGCGATCACCCGGCCCACCCCTATGGCATTTTTGACGCGCTGCATGCCATGTATGACAAATTCCAAAAGCCGGACGCGAAGACACTGGCACGCGTGGTGCGCTCGCTGGCGTCCATGGGCGCCTTCCAGATCCAGCCGGTCCCCGAGGTGGAGCGCGCTTCATGGCTGCGCCGCAAGCTACACGACGGCCTATCCAAGCACTCGAAACAGCGCGATGCCGATGTCATTTCTGATCACTACGACGTAGGCAATGATTTCTACGAGCTCTTCTTGGGCGATTCAATGACCTATACCTGCGCCTACTACCCCTCCCCGGACGCCACGCTAGAGGAAGCGCAGGAAAATAAGTACCGCCTCATCTTTGACAAACTCCGCCTCAAAGAGGGCGACCGCCACTTGGATGTGGGCTGCGGCTGGGGCGGTATGGTGCGCTACGCGGCGCGCCGCGGCGTGAAGTCCATCGGCGTCACCTTGTCCAAGGAACAGGCCGAGTGGGGCCAGCGCAAGATTGAGGAGGAAGGCCTCCAAGACTTGGCGGAAGTCCGCTTCACGGACTACCGCGATATCACCGAAGAGGGCTTCGATGCTATCTCCGCCATCGGCATTATCGAGCACATTGGTGTGAAGAACTACAACGACTTCTTCAGGTTCCTCCACGGCAAATTGAAGGTCGGCGGCTTGATGCTCAACCACAACATCACCTACCCGGATAACCACAAGACTCCCAAGGGCGGCTTCATTGACCGCTATATCTTCCCGGACGGCGAGCTCACCGGTTCCGGCAATGTCACCAAGGCGATGCAAGACAATGGCTTCGAAGTCATCCACACCGAGTCTCTGCGCTTTGATTACATGCGCACGCTGCACGATTGGTGCGAGAACCTGAAGGACAATTGGGATGAGGCCTGCGCCACCGTGGGCCTGCCAACCGCCCGCCTGTACGGCATTTATATGGCCGGATCCGAATGGGGCTTTGAGCGAAATATCATCAACCTTTATCACTTCCTCGGCGTAAAGCTGGGCGAGGCCGGCTCCCGCGCCGGTGTGCCTGAGCGCCGCTGGTGGGAAGATAGCCGCTTTTAAGGAGGGGTTGCTATGACTCTCATTGATAATCTGCGCCAACGCCTCGCCGCTGCCCAGCCGCGGCCGGTGGATGCCATGCCCATTGAGCCGGTGGGATGGACGGCGCACCAAGAGGGCGTCGACAAGCTGCTGGCGAGCTTCCGTGCTGTCCCGGCCGAAAAACGCGTGCGCCTCGCCAAGAAGTCCTCCAATCTCTTCCGTAGCCGCAGCGAGGAGCAGGAAGGCCTCGATGTATCCGGCCTTAGCGGCGTCATTGAGGTCGATCCAGTTGCCCGCACGGCCGATGTGCAGGGCATGTGCACCTATGAGGACCTCGTCGATGCCACCCTTCCTCATGGCCTGATGCCCTTTGTTGTACCGCAGCTCAAGACCATTACTTTGGGCGGTGCGGTCACCGGCATGGGCGTGGAATCCACCAGCTTCCGCAATGGTCTCCCGCACGAATCCGTGTTGGAGATGGATGTCCTCACCGGCACCGGCGAGATTCTCACCTGCTCCCGCGAGGAGAATGTGGATCTCTTCCGCCTCTTCCCTAACTCTTATGGCTCGCTGGGCTACGCGGTGCGCCTCAAGATTGAGCTGGAACCCGTGCCCGCCTATGTAGAGCTGCGCGAGGAGCGTTTCCACACCGTGGAGGATGCCAGCCGCGTGCTTGCCGACGTCGCCTCTTCCCACACCCACCGCGGCGAGCCGGTACACGGCCTCGACGGCGTGGTCTTCTCCGAGGACGAGGCCTACCTTGTCTTCGCCCGCTTTACCGATGAAGAGGGTCCAACCTCCGATTACACGCGGGACAAGATTTACTACCGCAGCCTGCAGCACGCCTCTGGCATCCGCCGCGATCGCCTCACCATCCGCGATTACATCTGGCGCTGGGATACCGACTGGTTCTGGTGCTCGCGCGCTTTTGGTGCGCAGAACCCGAAGGTGCGTAAGGTGTGGCCGCGCGAGCTTCGCCGCAGCTCTTTCTACTGGAAGCTGGTCCGCCTCGACCGCAAGTACGAGCTGGAATATAACTTCATCAAAAAGCCGCACGGCAAGCCGCGCGCCGAGCGCGTGGTGCAGGATATTGAGGTCACACCGGAGAACCTGCCGGAATTCCTCCACTGGTTCTTTAACGCCTCCGATATTCAACCGGTGTGGCTGTGCCCCATCCGTCTGCGCGATGGCGTGGACGGGCTCGTAGGCACCGGCGACATTGCCTCTGACTCCGGCGACCCATGGCCCCTCTACCCCCTTCGTCCCGGACAGACTTGGGTGAACGTCGGCTTCTGGTCCGGCGTGGACGGCGACCACGTCGATCCATCCGCGCCGAATAATGGCGCCTTCAACAAAGTTATCGAATCCAAGGTCAACGAGCTAGGCGGGCACAAGTCCCTCTACTCCGAGGCCTTTTATTCCCGGGAAAAGTTCGAAGAGCTCTACGGCGGCAGCCTTCCCGCCGCCATTAAGGCAGTCACCGATCCGGATGACCGCTTCCCCGGCCTATACGAAAAGACCGTGGACGAGGCCTAGCCCCCTCCCCGGCCCCTAGACCGGTATGGAAAACATATAAGGGTGGCACGCTCCCCCACGAGCGTCCCACCCTTTTCTTGTACCCTAAATCTGGACGTTAGCGCTTTAGTATGCAGCGGTGATGTTGTCGTATCCGTTGATCTTCAACGCGTCCATGACCCGCTGCACGGCCGCCTCATCCTTGTCCGGATTATAGGTCTCCGGGAAGGTCAGGTGGGCGGAGTGCTCATCCTTGAACTCAATGTTCATGAACTCGTGGCCGACCTCCTGGGTAGCTAGGGCCAGCTCGCGCTGCACGGCCAGCTTGCCGGTTTGCAGGTTGCCGCCATTGAAGCCAGGATCAACCTCATCGGCACCTTCCCCCTCACCGTTGATGACATCTTCCTTGTCACCGGTGATACGGCCCTTTTCAGCGTGCGCACCCGGCTGCTGGTCCTGAGCGGGCTGCTCACCAGCCTCGTCTGGTGCGGTCTGGGCGGTCTCAGCAGGCTCCGGCTGGGACAGCTGGTCTTGGGCATCAACGGGTCCGGTGGAACCAGCGAACGGCATGATGGCTGCGATTGCAGTAGCGAGCAGGGAAGAAATAGACGACATAAGAGTCTCCTTAACGTTAGATGATTATCAACTAAGGATGACTGTAACATTCATGAATATAAATTTCTATATCCGCAAGCTTATTTATTAATAACGGTTTCCTGTCAACCATTTCCAACGCCAATTGCTGGCATAGGCCATCCCGCCAGACTTCATGCCAGCGCCCGCATAAACAACCCCCTGCCAAAACTGTAAAATCCCCCTGCCCCGCGTGTGCGGAGAGGGGGATGAAATCTACCTAGAGGAGATTACTTGGTGTTGGCGGAACCGCCAGCAGCCTCGATCTTCTCAACAGCAGACTTGGAGAACTTGTCAGCGGTGACGTTCAACTTAACGTTGATGTCGCCGTTGCCCAGAACCTTGACCGGCTTATTAGCGCGGACCAAGCCAGCAGCTGCGATGTCAGCAACGGTGATGTCGCCGCCATCTGCGAACTTCTCAGCCAGGTCAGCAACGTTAACTACCTGGTACTCAACATGGTTCGGGTTCTTGAAGCCCTTCAGCTTAGGCAGACGCATGTGGATCGGCATCTGGCCACCCTCGAAAGCAGCGGAAACCTGCTTACGAGCACCGGTACCCTTGGTACCGCGACCAGCGGTCTTACCCTTGGATGCCTCACCGCGGCCGACGCGGGTCTTAGGCTTGTTTGCTCCTGCGGTTGGGCGCAGATCGTGCAGCTTGATGATATCAGCCATGGTTTACTCCCCTGCCACTTCTTCGACGGTGACCAGGTGGCGAACCTTGTGAACCATACCGCGAACGATCGGGGTGTCCTGCTTAACTACGGACTGACCGATGCGCTTGAGACCAAGAGCCTCAATGTTCTTGCGGTGATTCGGCTTGGTGCCCACCAGGCCCTTTACCTGTGTAATCTTCAGAGCCATTGCTTATGCCTCCTGACCTGCGCGCTTGCGCAGCATACGGGCCGGGGTGACCTCTTCGATGGACTTGCCACGACGTGCGGCAACCTCTTCAGGGCGGACCAGCTGCTTGAGGCCGTCCACGGTAGCGCGGACGACGTTGAGTGCATTGTCGGAGCCCAGGGACTTCGACAGGATGTCCTGCACGCCAGCGCATTCGAGCACTGGACGAGCAGCACCACCAGCGATAACACCGGTACCAGGTGCGGCAGGCTTCATCATGACGATGCCAGCTGCGTCGCGACCCTCAACCGGGTGGGTGATGGTGCCGGCAATCATCGGAACGCGGAAGAAGTTCTTGCGAGCCTCTTCAGCACCCTTCTGGATTGCGGCTGGGACTTCCTTGGCCTTGCCGTAGCCAACGCCAACCTGACCCTGGCCGTCACCTACGACGACGAGGGCGGTGAAGGACATATTGCGGCCACCCTTAACGGTCTTGGAGACGCGGTTGATGGTCACAACGCGCTCGATGTACTTATCGCGCTCGTTGTCCTGGTGGTTACGACGATCGTTGCGGCGGCCGTTGCCACCGCGGTTGTTCTTGTTGTTCTCGGCGGAGCGTCCGCCGTCACGCTGTTCACGGTCCGACATTAGGCGTTCCTTCCGTTGATGTTTCCGTTGACGATGATCATTAGAACTTCAGACCACCTTCACGTGCGGCGTCAGCCAGCGCAGCGACGCGGCCGTGGTACTTGTAGCCTGCGCGGTCAAATACGACGTGCTCGATGCCAGCGGCCTTAGCGCGCTCGGCAACCAACTCGCCTACCTTGGCAGCCTTGGCCTTCTTATCGCCCTCGAGTGCACGAACGTCCGCCTCCATGGAGGATGCGGAGACCAGGGTGTGGCCTGCCAGGTCGTCGATGACCTGCACGTGCATGTGACGGGAGGAGCGGTGAAGAACCAGACGCGGTGCTTCAGGGGTGCCACGCAGAGTCTTACGGATACGGAAGTGACGGCGTGCGCGTGCTTCGCGACGACGAGAGGAAATGTCCTTGCCGACTGGAGTGCGCTTGGTGTTTTCAGTGTTTGCCATTGCTTACTTACCCGTCTTTCCGACCTTGCGACGGATCTGCTCGCCCTCGTAGCGAATACCCTTGCCCTTGTAAGGATCGTCCTTACGCAGACGACGGATATTAGCGGCGATCTGTCCGACTAGTTGCTTGTCAATACCGGTAATGGACAGCTTGGTTGCGCCGTCCACTGCGAAGGTAATTCCCTCCGGAGCCTCGATGAGGATCGGGTGGGAGTAGCCCAGGCTGAATTCCAGGTCCTTACCCTTCTGCTGAACACGGTAGCCAACACCGAAGATTTCCATCTTGATGGTGTAGCCCTCGGTCACGCCAACAACGGCGTTGTTCAGCAGGGAGCGGGACAGACCGTGCAGAGCACGGTGCTTGCGGTGGTCATCAGGACGGGAGACGGACAGGACGCCGTCTTCCAGGTTGATGGCGATAGGCTCTGGAATGTTAACGCTCTGGGTGCCCTTAGGGCCCTTCACCTCAACGTCTTGGCCGTTGATCTTGATTTCGACGCCGTTCGGTACGGCGATTGGTGCTAGACCGACTCGAGACATGTGTCAAACCTCCCTTTACCAGACGTAGGCGAGAACTTCTCCGCCTACGCCCTTCTCCTCAGCCTGACGGTCAGTCAGCACGCCGTGGGACGTGGAAATGATAGCCACGCCCAGGCCGCCCAAGACCTGTGGCAGTTCGGTGGACTTTGCGTACACACGCAGACCCGGCTTAGACACGCGACGCAGGCCAGACAGGGAGCGCTCGCGGTTGTTGTACTTCAGCTCGAGGGACAGGGTGTGACCCTCGACGGTGTAGTCAGCGATGTAGCCTTCCTGCTTCAAGATGTCGGCAATGTTTGCCTTCAGCTTGGAGGTAGGCATCGACACGGTGTCATGGTGCGCATTACTTGCGTTGCGCACGCGCGACAGCATGTCGGCAATAGGATCAGTCATAGTCATATGAGTGACCGTGTACCTTTCTCGTTGCGGTTCCCGTGCTCACCAAAGCGTTCTCCGTGTGATTTCGGGCTACTCACGCTCCCTACGTTCAATACCGTAAGGCGCTCGCCACCCTTTGATTCAGACAACGGTCCGCTATCTACGGCGAGGGGCCTACAACAAAGTTGATGTTCAGTTCTTGCATCGGCTCGGCGCTTTCTGCAGCTCAGCGCGCCAAAATTCGCAATGATTGAGGCACGCCGAAACCTCGGCGCAAGCACGAGGTACCATACTACGCCATAACCTGCGGTTTTCCAAATAGTCTGGCACCTTCATTAGAGTCGAGACCAGCACGAACGTAAATAAGGAGATGGTGATGAGCCAAACACACGAGGACCCCATCCAATCCGCACACGAGTGGCTCAAAGAAGCCGCCCGTCACCTCGGCCTTGATCCGCAGGAGGCAACCGCACTCACCCGCGAGATCCTGGACCTCACCAAAGACGTCGCGCATAATCGCTCCCGCCCCGCGGCCCCACTTACTGCCTTCCTCGTGGGCCTAGCCTCCAGCGACGTAGAGGAAGCCCGCGGCAATATCACTGCCCTGAAGCAGGTGTTGCAGTAATGGCCGGCCGCAAGAACTCCACCTTTGCCGTCACCAAGGTCCGCCTGGGAGATGGCCTGCAGGTCGATACCCGCGCAGATACGGTCGCCGGCGAGGAGCCCTTGGAAATCCGCGTAGGCGGTCAGACCATTACCACCACCATGCGCACTCCCGGCCATGACGTGGAGTTGGCGCACGGTTTCTTACATTCGGAGGGCCACATTGCCTCGCTTGGCGACGTCGCCGAGGCCCGCTACTGCGCCGGCGCCACCGTCGATGGCATGAATACCTACAATTTGCTCGACGTCGAATTAACAAAAAAGAATGTGCTCGACCTCAGCGATCTGCGCTTGACCACCACCACTTCCGCCTGCGGCGTATGTGGCACCTCTTCTATCGAGGCCTTGACCAAACAGACCCGCTACCGGATTCCCCGAGTGCCGGTGGATCCCCATGTCGTCGCCAAGCTGCCAGACAAGCTCCGGGCTGAACAGAAGCAATTTAAAAAGACCGGCGGCATCCATGCCGCCGGCGCCTTCACCCTAGACGGTGAACCGGTAGTCATCCGCGAGGATATTGGCCGTCACAATGCCGCAGATAAGGTCATCGGCCACCTCCTTTTAGAAGACCGCCTGCCCGCGGACGACCTCATTTTGGTCATGAGCTCGCGCGCCAGCTTCGAACTCGTTCAAAAGGCCGCAATGGCCGGATTCGGCATGCTCGTTGCTGTCAGCGCCGCCTCCTCCCTAGCGGTAGAGACTGCCCGCGAAACTGGCATGGCACTCGTCGGTTTCGCCCGCGGTGACCGCTTTAATCTGTATTCCGGTGAACTCGCTTAGTCGCGGTAGGCCTCCGGGCCGCGATTGAGCCACGCGTAGACGCCGCCAACCAAAAGGCCGCCGCCAATAAAGTTGCCGATCCAGACCAGGATCCAATTGAGAGCCACGTTACCAGCGGTCAGAGCTGCCGGCACCGGATCGGAAGCGAAGAGCGTGATGCTAAACAGGCAAAAGTTCGCGATAACGTGCTCTAGGCCTAACGCCACGAAAGCGCCAATGATCGGAATGATGACAAAGAACTTCGAAGCCGCATCCTTAGCGAAGATGGCACCGACGATGCCCATGTTGACCACAAAGTTCGCGGCAATGGCCTCTACCAGCATTCCTTGCGGGGACTTGATGAGCTTGCCTTCAGAAACCGTTACCAGAAGGTGCGAGGGATCAAGGTCTGCAAATTTAGCGGACATCGCCATGATAGCGGCAAAGATGATCGCGCCTACCAGGTTGAAAATGGTGGTGATGAGCAGCAGGTACAGGGCCTTGCCCCACGCCACGTGCTTATTGCTAGCGGCATAGACCATGTACATCATGTTGCCGGTAGCCAGATCGGCGCCCAAGAGCAGAATGGCGAACAGGCCTATCCCGAAAAATAGGGCAAAAGCCACGGAGCCCATTCCCGGCGCAACGCCGTTGACGGCCTGGCCTACCACACCGGCAAAGGCGGTACCGATACACAGGTACACACCCGCCAAGGTCGCGCGAACTGCAAAGCGGGCGAAGGATTCATCTAATAAGGTGACCTTCTTGACGGCCGCCGCCTTGGCGGCATCATTGAGAGACATTTCTACCTCATTAATCAAAGAGTATTAAATCCTTCTAATCTTATCCTGACCACCTGATTCCGCGTCAATTCCGGGTATGCATAACACTGCGTTGTAAGCTAGAACTTTCCTATTACCCGTATTTCTCTTCGGAGGTCGCATGGATTCCCACTACCGGCCGCGGAGGGAGCCGAATCGGCTTCCCGCTAACGGGCGCCGCAGCGTTCCATCGCGATCCGACCGCACAGATGCTGATCGCCAATGGCGCCAGACCGAAACGCGCACCCGCCAACAACAGCGCCGCCGCCCACCGCGCCGCATTGAGGACACCTCACTTCCCCGACACCGCCGCAAACCCACGCTGTGGGAGCGGATCAAAAAGGTATGGAAGTCCTCCGGCATCCTTCGCGTGGTTATCGGCATCGTTGCCACGGTGTTACTCGCCAGCACGATTAACCGGGTGGTCAACCCACCAGAGGGTCTAGAGACCAATGAAGTCACTGCAGAAGAGGCACCTGCCATCGACCCTTCACCTGCAGTCGAGCTCTTCATCCCAGCTATTGAGGTTCATGCCGATTTTCAAGACGGCTCCTGCCGCGTAGTCAACGGTGCCATCAATCCGGACTCCATGAATAAGGCCTGCACCTATACTGCCGAAGACCGCCCTTATTCTCTGCCGGGCACGACGTCCCAGGACATCGTGGTCATTGCCGGCCATACCGGTGCGGGCGTGCCAGGCGTTTTCAATAACCTCTACGATGGTTCCGCGAATGAGCACAAGGTTCATCTGGGGGACAAGCTCTACGTGCGCACACAGAACTCCGGCCAGAACTGGCTCATCTATACGGCTACCGACTTACACGATCCAGATAAACAGGGGCTTTCTGACGACGCCTCTATTTGGGGCGAAGGCCCCATGCCCGGCCGCCTTCTCACCATCAGTTGCATTCAACCTGCCAACCCTTTGGAGCCGGCAGTGCGTAACGCAGTCGTCGGCTGGCAGTATGAGGGCACCACGCACACAGAGACCGAAAGCGCCTAAGCCACACCCGCACAAGCCGGCGCCTGCACACCTTTGAAGTCAAGCTGCTCGGTAAAACTAGAAAATCCCAACGCCCCTTCCGGGGAGTTGGGATTTCTTAGCGCTCTATTTACTTGAACGGGAAGCCGAGCTCGCGCAGGAGCTTGCGGCCCTCGTCGTCGTTAGTAGCGGTGGTAACGACGGTGATGTCCATACCACGAGGGCGGTCGATCTTGTCGATGTCAATCTCGTAGAACATGGACTGCTCGGACAGGCCGAAGGTGTAGTTGCCGTGGCCGTCGAACTGCTGATCAGACAGACCGCGGAAGTCACGAATACGTGGCAGCGCGATGGTCAGCAGGCGGTCCAGGAACTCCCACATGCGGTCGCCGCGCAGGGTAACGCGTGCACCGATGGGCATGCCCTCGCGGAGCTTGAAGTTCGCGATGGACTTCTTAGCGCGACGCAGCTGCGGCTTCTGACCGGTAATAGCGGTCAGGTCCTCGAGTGCGCCGTTGATGACCTTGGAGTCACGTGCGGCTTCGCCAACACCCATGTTGACAACAACCTTGGTGACGCCAGGGATCTGCATGACGTTGTCGTAGTTGAACTCGTCATTCAGGGTCTTGCGGATTTCCTCGCGGTAGCGAGTCTTCAGACGCGGGGTGTAGTTCTCGCTCATTTTTAGATGTCCTTCCCGTTGCTACGCGCGATACGGACCTTCTTGCCGTTCTCGTCGAAACGGTAGCCCACGCGGGTCGGGTTGCCTTCGGAGTCAACGATCGCAACGTTAGACACGTGGATCGGAGCTTCCTGGGTAACGATTCCGCCGGACTCGGCGCCACGCTCGGCAGCAGAGTTTGCGACGTGCTTCTTGATGCGGTTAACGCCCTCTACGAGGACCTTTTCACGCTTTGGGTATGCCTCGATGACCTTGCCCTTCGCGCCCTTATCTGGGCCCGAAATGACGATCACCATATCTCCCTTATGGATCTTCATAAGACTAGATCACCTCCGGTGCGAGAGAAACGATCTTCATGAAACGCTTGTCACGAAGTTCGCGAGCAACCGGTCCGAAGATACGGGTACCACGAGGCTCGCTATCGCCCTTGAGAACAACTGCAGCGTTCTCGTCAAAGCGAATGTAGGAGCCGTCTGGACGACGGGTTTCCTTCTTCGCACGGACGATAACTGCCTTTACAATGTCGCCTTCCTTGACGTTGCCACCTGGGACAGCGTCCTTGACAGTCGCGACGATGACGTCGCCGATGCCAGCGGAGCGTCGGACAGAGCCGCCGAGAACGCGGATGCACAGCAGTTCACGTGCACCAGAGTTGTCGGCGACGCGCAGACGCGATTCTTGCTGAATCACTATGGGTCTCCTGACCTGGATTGATGTGCGGTAAGATTTCCGTCCTTGCCGCACGCGGTCTACAAACTTGCGATGCTCAAGCTTTTACAACGGACTGTGCCGAAGGGTCTCGGACCGGCGGTTCGGAAACGCACCGCTACGGGCCGACCAGCTTTTGCAACCTACACATTCAACCACACGCGCGCACCATTACCAAAACACTGTCTTTTGCTTGCCGACACCCCCTCTAACGCCTAAATATTCCCTGCATTACCCCCGGATACCCCCATAAAGCCTTGTTTCGAATAGGTCAATTCTCCTCGCCCGTCGTATTTAATCGCTCTATCTGGGACTTTAGTTCGCACGTTCAAGCCTTGCGGTGCAAATATCCAGGCACGCATGTTCTAAATTTTCACAACTCTCACACATGCAACACATGAAAAGTCCAGTTAATTTAAGTTTTTGGGGTGACAATTGGGAACGGTGTGACTATTGTGGTTTGCGTCAAGAAAGACATCTGCTTTTTGGCGCGTACCTATATTTCCCGAAGGAGAAACACATGAAGCGTTTGCCACAGACCCTGACCGCTGCTGTTCTGACCGGCGCGCTCGCCTTTGGCGGCGCAGCTGTTGCTCAGGCTCAGATGCCACTACCAGCTTCCATCGAAACCGATGGCATTACCTACGACAAGCAGCCCGACGGCAGCTACGCACCACGCGACCGCTTTGAGAACCCAGCCGGCGAGGACACCGCGCCTACCCTCACTGAAGATCAGGCTCGCGCTATCTGGGAGCGTCAGCAGTCCGAGGATAGTGAAGACACTGATTCTGAGACCCCTGGAACCGAGACCGATACTGAAGGCGCAGCCGACGCCGAGGGTACTGACTCCGAGGGCACTGACTCCGAGGGCTCCGAAGAAGAGGGCATCCCTGCCCCAGCCACCAAGAAGGACGCAGAGGGCAACGAGTGGTACCAGAGCCTGAAGGATCCGGCTATCTACGTTAACGACCCAGCTCTGGTAAACGAAGAGATCACCGACGAGATGCGTGACGCTTACGCAAAGGCGTTCCCGTCTGAGGATCCGAAGCCAGGCTTCGACAAGAAGAAGCTGGCTTGGTTGGCACTGCCAGCTGCATTGATCATCGGTGGCATCACCTGGTACCTGTCCCAGGATGGCAAGACCTACGTCAAGGACGAAGCACGCAAGAATCAGCAGCCGACCGCTGAGGAGAAGGCTGCTTCCGAGCAGATGCTGAACGCTAACAAGGACGAAGTTATCGCCCAGGGCGGTCAGCTCGCTGAGGGCGACAATGCTCAGGCTGACGCCCCTTCCGCTCCATCTGCCCCAGCTGCTGGCGAGTCCGCAGACTCCGCACGTGGTATGTCCGCTGAGACGGGCTCCAACTCCGTTGCGCAGGCTCTGGCTGCACTGGCTGTAGCTGCGATGGTTGCTGCTGGCGCATTCGCCGCACGCCGCAAGTTCTTCGCTTAAGCAAGAGCCTTCCTACCAATTAGGAAACTGAATTGAGACTGGCTGTGCCGGTCGGACTTTGGTCCGGCCGGCACAGCTTTTTGTATGCCTGACTAAAACTGCGGTCACGCAGAGTCAAGGGCCCATCCGAGTTAAGGCCGATCTGATCAGGCTTAATTGAGGTAGAAAAGGCCGATCTGAGGAGTAGTTTTCCTCAGATCGGCCTGATCACTATGGACCTAATGTGATGGACCCGAATGCCCACCGTTGGCTTTTAAAGGATGCGGCGCATTAAGACGCGGAGTCGGAAGCCGGCGAGGCTGTCTGTACCGGTACTACGGCGGGCTTGGGGTCCACGGTGAAGATATCGGTGCCGGAGCCAATGAGCTCGCCGGGGCGGAAGGCCTCGGTAGGAATAACGGGGCCGGTCTTCTTGGAGTTGGAGACCACCACCGGGGTGGTTACCGGAAGGCCGGCGGCCTTGATGGCGTCGATATCGAATTCGGCAAGAACATCGCCCCGCTTGACCTCATCGCCCTTGTTTACGTGGGAGGTGAAGTGCTCGCCTTTGAGGTTTACCGTATCGAAACCGATATGCATGAGGATATCGATATTGCCCACTGCCGGGTCCTTGGTGCGGATGGCGTAGGCGTGGTGGGAGGGGAAGGTGACGGTGACTTTGCCGTCGGCAGGCGCAACCAGTTTCCCCACGGTGGGCTCAATCGCCACGCCTTGGCCCAACTTGCCACCGGCAAACATGGGGTCACTGACCTGAGAAAGAGGAACGGCGGTGCCCTCCAGTGGGGAGAAGATGGTGAAGGCATCGTCGGCAGCTACCGCAGCGGGGGTGGCAGCGGCGGCTTGGGCTTCGGCTGCCGGAGGGTTGACCTCATCCGGGTCGATGGAGCCATTCTTGCGGATGAGCACGCGGCCGTAGAGGTACGCGCTCACAAAGGCGACCACGAAGGAAATAACGCCGCACAACAGGAAGGTAGGGACAAAGCGGGGGACAGAGACGAAGCCGATGAAGCCGGCGGCACCGAGAGCATCGGCAAGCACGCCAAAGATGGCGATGAAGGCAGAAGAAACGGCGGAAGCGGCCATGCCGATATAGAACGGCCAGCGCAGGCGTAGGTTAACGCCGAAGATTGCGGGCTCAGTAATACCAAAGAGTGCGGAGACACCCGAAGCGCCGGCCAAACCCTTGAGCTTTTCGGAGCGAGCCAGGAAGTACACGGCGAGTGCGACGCCGCCTTGGGCAATATTGGCCATAGAGGCAATCGGGAAGATAAAGGAGCCACCCTCGTTCCACAGCATCGTCTCAATCGGCGGGAAGGATTGGTGCAGGCCGGTAATCACGATCGGCGAGTAAACGAGGCCGAAGAGGAAGCCGGCGACTGGACCGGCAAAGTCATAGAGGTTGGCCAAGCCCATGCCGAGCCATTCACCGGCCGTGCGCAGGATGGGGCCTAGGCCCATAAAGGTAAGGAAGCCGGTAATGAGCAGCGTGAGCAGCGGGGTGAGCATGAAATCAACCGTGCCCTTTAGGTGCTTGTGCAGGAATTTCTCCAGGGTGGCGAGGATCCACGAAATCACCAAAATGGGCAGGATGGAGCCCTGGTAGCCAGCCTGCGCGACGTCGAATCCGAAGATATTCCAGTAGGACATTTCGCCGTTGTCGATGGCCTCGGCAACGTTGTAGCCGCTGACCAAATCGGGCATGACCATCGCCATGGCCATGCCGGCGCCGAGGAATTCATTGCCGCCAAAGCGCTTCGTCGCGGTAAAGCCGACGAGGATGGGCAGGAAGGCAAAGGGCGCAGAAGCAAGCAGATTAACCAGACCGGCGAAGCCTTCCCAGACGGGGAACATCTCGATGACGGATTGGTCGCCGAATAGCCCTTCGGCCGTCAAGACGTTGTTGAGTGCCATGAGCAGACCGCCACCAAGCAAGATGGGGATGAGCGGCACGAAGATATCCGCCAGCACCTTGACCGCACGGCTAAACCAATTGCCGGATTCGGCAGCGATGTCTTTCAGACGGTCAGTGGATACGGCCACGTCCTTGGAAATGAGGCTGGTCATTTCCCGGAAGACGATATTGACGTCGCCGGGGCCGACGATGACCTGGAACATGCCGCCGGCCTCAAAGGTGCCCTTGAGGTCGGGGTCATTATCCAGCGCGGCGGTATCCACCTTGTCCGAGTCTTGCAGCACCATGCGCAGGCGCGTAGCGCAGTGCGCGAGTGCGATGATGTTGTCTTCGCCGCCCAGTGCCTTTAGCGTGCGGGCGGCTACTTCCTTGTGGTCCATAGAAGAGCCCTTCAGTGTAACGGATCACATCCGGGTACCGGACGTGACTGCTTATTTCCATTACAGCTGGGATTCGGGCCTAAGTCCACACATTCGGGCAGAGTGTTGGCAACTTCACCGGTTCCGGGTATACCTAGCCGCGCGGCTCCCACCCCTGCCAGGGGGACTCACCGAAGACTGCGAAAGAGGCAGCAATGCGACCGCCTCCGGCGTAGACCTCAACGGCGCAGCCGTCGGCAATCAAGCGCATCTCGCCATCCGGGCAATCGATGGGATTGCCACCATTAAAGGCGATGGTGCCGTCGCGTTGGGTGACGCGGAAGGCTTCGTCCCCGGCGGCGTCGATAAGAGCAAAGGAGCCTTCACCCTTGATATCGATGGTGGAGCCAAAGCCTTCGCGCCCGTGGGTCTCCGGCAGGGCGGACCACAGCGGCTTCTGGTGCAGGTAGTTATCCTCCAACCAAATGCGGCGCGGCAAGGTCAAGGTATGTACCCAGCCGTGCGTCGGGGTGTCATCTTGTGCGGGCATGCCCATCCATCCCAGTAGGATGCCGTCCTCGGTGGCCTGGGGTGCATAGAACTGGGTGCCATGGTCCAAGAGGGTAAAGCCGCGCTCGATATGGAAGTCTAAGCCATCCAGCGTGCCCACGATATAGCCGCAGCGATCCGTTTCTGCCTGTGGGCAGAAGATAAGCACCTGCTTATCACCCAAGGTGAGGAGGTTGGGACACTCCCACATGTAGCCCCCAGGTAGTTGCGAAGGATCGTCGAAGGAAATCTCGCCCTGGAATTCCCACTGCGCTAGGTCTTCGGAGCGGTAGATCACGATGGTGCCGCGTTCGTCTTCGGTTTGGGCGCCAATAACCATCCGCCAGCCATCACCATCGCGGGTGATCTGTGGATCGCGGAAGTGCCCCGTATAGCCCTCCGGGGAGTCCGGGATAAGGGGGTTATTCTCATCGCGGAGATAGATTCCACCCTCTGGGCCCGAAGGATCGATGGCCCGCACGCGATTCTGGGACGGAATGCGGCGGCCGTCCTCTTTCAGATTGCCCGTATAAAACAGCCAGACGTCGGTGCCATCGACCACCGCCCCGCCCGAGTAGCAGCCATCCTTATCATAGGGCAGGTCCGGGTACAAGGCATCGGGGTGGTGCTGCCACGGCGTGGGAGCCGATACGCTCGCCGTCGCATGCCCCCAGCCCGTACGCTTGGGCTTGCTGGGAAAGGCCGGGTCGTGCTGGTAGTACACGTGCAGGGTATCGCCATCTACAAAGACGCCATTGGGATCATTGAGGCGGCCTTGCGGCGGGGCGAGGTGAAAATTGGGACGGTAGTTCATATCACCGATACTATGAAAATATGACTATTCATGTGTGCGGTGAAGGCCTCGTGGACCTCGTTCCGGTGGCCCCTGGCAGCTTGAACGACCACACGCCGGCGTTGGGCGGCGGGCCATTTAACGTGGCCATCGCGGCGGCGCGACTGGGCGCCGATGTGGAATTCCAATCCCGCATTTCCACCGATGGTTTTGGGCAGGAGCTCGTTGCCCGCCTCGAGGCCGAGGGCGTGACCACCACTCACCTGCAGCGCGGCGATGAGCCCACCACTTTGGCGGTGACCACCATCCATGAGGACGGCTCGGCCTCTTATAACTTCTATATCGAGGGCACGGCCGACCGCTTGGTCGAACCACGTTTAGTGCCGGCCGATATCGCGTGCTTCGGCACGGTCTCCCTCGCCCTTGAACCTGGTGCCTCCCGCTATGCGCAACTGCTGAAGGATTTTGCCGCCCAAGGCACGTTGGTCGCCCTGGATCCGAATATCCGGCCGTTCTACGCCACCCCAGAGCACCGCGCGTTCCTAGCGAACCTACTCCCCCACGTCACCTTGCTTAAACTTTCTGACGAAGAGGTGGATTTCCTCGGCCCCGATCTCATCTCCCAGGTTCCCGTCGTAATTGTCACCCGCGGCGGGGAGGGGCTTAGCGTGCAGGCAGGTGAGACCAAGCTAAACGTGCCGGCCGCACAGGTTTCCGTGACCGATACCATCGGCGCCGGCGATACCATCATGGCCGCATTGCTGACCCAAATTGACGAGCGGGGGTTCGACTCCTCCGCGCTCGCCCAACTGGGCGCTGCAGAGTGGAAGGAACTGCTTTCCTTCGCCGCAGCCGCTGCAGGAATCACCGTCTCCCGGAAGGGCGCCAACCCACCGCGGCGCGAGGAAGTAGAGTCATCGCTATGACCTATACCAAGCGCACCCTGTGGCTGCACGCCGCGCTCTTTCTCCTCGCCTTTCTCGCGTTCATCCTGCCCGTAGTCTTTGGTACCGCCGCCCTACTCCCTGTCTGGTTGACCGGCGGGCTGAGTCTGGGGCTTGCAGCTTGCGCGCTTGTCGACGCCGCCTATAAATTCTTCGCCCCCACTTCCCCTCGTAGCCTCCGCCTGCTCTCTGGTCTTGCCGGCCTCGTTCTGCTCATCGGCTGGGGCATCTGGGTCTATATCTACGGCAATATGGCTGCCGTAGGCACAGGCTCCTATCGAATCGGCACCTTTTTGCTCGGCGCGGGAAGCGTGCTCAATCTTTTTGTAGTGGCAATTTCGTTTCTAGATGTACAACGAAAGGTCAAGTAAAGCGTCTGGCGCACAGCCACTATTGGCAGGTCTCCACTAATGCGCCGCTACGACGCGGCGGGGAACGATAATGGGGGCATCGCCAAGCGGATCTTCCCATGCCTCAGCCTCGATGCCATAGGCCTGCGCCAATACCTTCGGCGACAGCGCTTGTTTCGGCGCCCCGCGAGCGATGATATCGCCGGCTTTCATCACCACCATGGAATCAGAATAGTGGCCCGCCAGCATGAGATCGTGTAGGACTACAACCACTGTCTTTCCCGCCTGCGCCTGTGCGCGAGCCAGCTCCAGCATGCGCATGGCATGGGCAGGGTCGAGGAAGGTCGTGGGTTCATCGAGAAGCAACACGGGCGTATCTTGTGCCAGTGCCAACGCCAGCCAGACGCGCTGGCGCTGCCCGCCCGATAGCGAAGCGATATCACGATCGAGGAAGTCTACAATTTCGGTAGCCTCGCAGGCCTGCGCAATGATCGCCCGGTCCGTAGCGGAAAGGCCGCGCATCCTCCCCTGATAGGGATGACGCCCGCGCGCGACCAACTCACCCACCCGCAGCCCATCAGGGGCCACGGGGTGCTGTGGCAGCAGCGCCACCTGCTGCGCGGCATCCTTCGCGGACATGGCGTGTAGGTCAACTTCCCCGACCATGACGCTGCCCTGCCGCGGGGCCAGGATTTTCGAGAGGGTTTTCAGCAGCGTGGACTTGCCGCAGCCATTGGGCCCAATGAGCGTGGTGACTTCGCCGGCGCGGGCGTGCAGATCAACGCCGGCAAGGATATCCCCGCCATCCTTATATCCCGCATGAATGCCGGTGGCGTGGAGGCTGCACCGAGGCTTCGGGGTCGTGGTCTGTTTAGGCTGATCAGGCCGATTATCCTTCATTTCTTTTCCTTCATCCACGTCTGACTGTCTAGCGCCATCTGGCACCGTGCTTATCCGTTCCCCTGCTGTGCCGCGGCACAACGTTTAGCTGCGCCCGGCCGCATTCCACACCAATATCACCAAGGCGCAGCCGCCGATGACCGAGGAAACCGCACCCACCGGTGCATTTACCGGGATAGCACCGGCGATCACAGCACACACGGTCAGCAATGCGGAACCCGCGGCTGCCGATGCCAGCGGCGATGGCGTGGGGGTGCGCGCCACCATCCGCGCCAGGTGCGGCGCCAACAGCGCGATAAACCCAATGGGCCCCACCACCGAGACCACCACGGCGCTGATACCGGTTGCCGCAATAAGCAGGAGGGCGCGCTGGCGGGAGATATTCACGCCCAGGGTGGTTGCGGAGGAATCATCATGGGCAAGCAGCGGCAACTCCCGCGCGCACCAGATTCCTATGGCGAGAAACGGTGCTAATGCCACCAGGAGGGGGAGAATGACCTCCATGCGCACGAATCCAGTCGATCCTGCGAGCCACGTTTGCGCCTCCGCAGCGCGCAGGATCTGGGCGCTGCGCATCAAATACGCGACGATGGCGTGAAACATCAGCGATAAGGCAATACCGACGATGACGATGCGGTTGCTCGTACCGATGCCACCCAGAACGGCGAGCAGGATGACAACGAGGAGAGCGCCGATCATCGCCAAGCATGCCCGCCACCAAAACTCCGGGATACCCTCGGCGAAACTGGGGCGCGAATGCACGGTGCCCAAGACCACCAGCACCGATGCCCCTCCGGTAACGCCTAAAATATCCGGGGAGGCCAGCGGGTTACGAGCCATGGTTTGCGTCCAAGAACCGGCCAGGCCGAGGGCGGCGCCCACGATGACGGTGGCGATGGCAACCGGCAGGCGCAAGTCCCACACCACCCTGATGTGGTTCTTGCTGCCGCCTCCGGTGAGGACGTCGATGACCTGCCGCGGACTCAATGCCATGGGACCTTGCCCCAGTAACACTAGGTACGCGCCAAGAGCGATGAGGATGAATGCCAGCGTGGAAGCGAGCACGCGCACGTGCCAGCGGCGTTGTTGAGCTTTTAAAATAGTGCCGATTGCGGTCATGCGTTATTGCCCCCATGCTCTGCCTACGCCGCGGTGAGCACCCCAAATGAGGAAAGGTGCGCCCACTATCGCGAGGACGATCGACATCTCCAGCTCCGAGTTACCCGCAATGAGGCGGCCGGTGATATCAGCGGCAAGCACGGCACAACCGCCCAAGAGCGCGGAGGGCAAAAGCAAGGTGGCAACGCTAGGGCCCACCAGCCGCCGCACGATGTGGGGAATGGCAAAACCGACGAAGGCAATGGGGCCCGTTGCTGCCGTTGCGCTGCCGGCCAACACCACGACGCTGAGCGCCGCGCCCACCCGCGCGGTGGTGGGGGACCCACCCAAAGCGAGGGAGGACTCCTCCCCCATGGCCAAAAGGTCGAGGGGTCTAGCGACCATCGCCGCACACGTCACGCCGATAGCGAGCCCTATGCCCGCGATCGCGACATCTTCTGGGCCGCGGCCAAAGGTCGAGCCGATAGTCCACCGCCGCATGCTATCGAGGACGTCCGTGGAATATAGACCGATAATCGTCGCGCCCGATCCCAAGGCTGCGGAGACGCCGGCGCCGACCAGAATGAGCGTTAGGGGATCCTCAAAGCGCCGCGATACGGCTAAGACCAGCAGCGTAGTAATACCCGCGCCAACGAGCGCGAGGGCGGTCCGCATACTGGTGGAGGTAGCAATGCCAATGGCCGTGCCTAAGGCAACGAAGAAGGACGCGCCTGCGGTAACGCCAATAAATCCTGGATCCGCTAGCGGGTTTCTGGTCCACGATTGCGCCAGCACACCGGCCACAGCAAGAGCCGCGCCGGCGAAATAAGCCAAGAAGGTGCGCGGCAGGCGCAGGTTCCACACGATATCGCGGATATCCTGCTCCCCTGCCCCGTGCAGGGCAGCGATAACCTCCCCGGGCGGAATCGAGCGGGATCCCACCGCCAAAGACGCCACCGCCAACACCAGGCTGGCGAGGATGAAGGCGACAAGGAGCATCTTATGACTCTGTGCCCGCGCCACTACCGGTGCGGGGGTGCCGGTGGTCGTAGGACTATCTGCTACGGAATCCGACTGGATTTGTTGGCCGTCCATCGTGGTTGTTGACAATTACAGCTTCTCTTCAAATTTATCTACTGCCCAGGGGATGGTCACCGGGTTCGGCATACTCATGGCATTGCCGGTATCCGTATCCAAGTAGCGCACGCGACCATCCTTGACAATGTCGAGGCCTTGAAAGGTCTTATCCTTCTTCAAGGCATCGGAGGAGCCGTTGTAGTCCAGGACAAAGAGGTAATCAACCTGGTTAAGCTTCGCATAGTTTTCTGGGGCAATGTCGACGAAGAAGCTGCCTCCATCGCCCTGCAATGCATCGGGGATCTCCATGCCAAGGTCCTCGATAAATTGTCCACGCCCATCCTCCTCGGTGTATAGACCAATTTTGCCGTCATAAGGCATGACGATGGCCGCAGACTTATCCTGCAATTCCGCGTGCTCGTGGCGGAATTCCTCGAAGGCCTTTTCGGTGTCATCGATAAGCTTATCGCCTTCGTCTTTTTTACCCACCGCATCCGCGATGGTCTCTACCTGCTTTTCCCAGGGCACCTGCCAGTCTTCATAGCCGTTCGGCTTGACGGTGGTAGGCGCGATTTCTTCCAGGGATCCCTTCGTGCGTGCATCCACCGCCTGGTTCACCGCAATGATCTGGGTGGGGTCAGCCGCGGTGACCTGCTCAAAGCTATCCGCCGTAAATCCGGTTGCGGTATTATAAATCACCTCAGGCTTTGCCTCGCCCAAAAGTTCCTCTGCCCAGGGGCCGACACCAGAAGGGTCGCCATCGCCCTCAGCACCCCACGGCGCCACCGTTACGGGAGTGATCCCCAAGGCAAGCAGAGTGTCGGCATCACCTAGACCCAGGCTAGCCACGCGCTGCTCGCTGGCAGCGTCGGTCGCCTGAGCTGTTTCATCGCCCTCACCACGCGAGCAACCGCCTAAAGCTAAGGCTCCGGCGGAAAGCATTGCTACTGCGCCCATGGTGCGACGGCCGAAAATCTTCATGAGGTTAAGCCTTTCAATAAAGGAGGAAAATAGCCTTGCTTACCCTATAACGCATAGGGACGATTAGGCAAGGCTAAACTAAAATAGTAATTTATTAGACACATGACCCCTTCTCTACAATCGGCCCCAATGTCTGCTCACGAACTCATCCCCGTTACTTTGACCGCCAATAAACGGATCCGTCCGCGCTTGCACCGGCTCACGTTCTACGCCGAGGCTTTCGGGACATACACCCTCTCCGGTCCCGATGAATTCTTTGGACTCGTCATGCCCCGAGCTGAACAGGAATTTACACCCTTCCCCGTCGACGGCATAAACCTCCGCTCGGCTGTGAGCGCGATCGACGAGGAGAGGCGGCCGGACCTGCGCTGGTACACCATCCGCGCGCTCCACTCAGAGGAGGCCACAGTCGATGTCGACGTGGTGACACACGGTGATTCAGGACCTGGCTCGCGGTGGATTCGCCGCGCACAAGCCGGCGATACGGCAGGATTCTTTACCTGCAACGAACTCTGGCGGCCAACCGAGAAGCCACAACTTCTAGTCGCCGACGCATCCGCCCTGCCCGCGCTGCGGCACATTTTGGCCTACCAAGAAGATCATAACCCGGAAATGCTTCGGGCCACCGACGTTATGGCCGTGGTTACCAGCAACGACGAGGTAGAACCAGGCCTCGCAGCTAGATGGGAGGCGCGCGTACGCAGCCTGCGGATTATTCATACCCAACCGCACGGGGAGGCGGAGGCTGTCGTTGCCGCCCTGAGAACGGACTATGCCGGTGCACCGGGGCCAGGATACGTATGGGCTTCCGGCGAGGGGAGGCTAGCAAAAAGCGTGCGAGGCCTCGCGGTGAATGAATGGGGCCTAGATACCGCCGACGTCACGTGGGTACCTTACTGGTTTTATGGCAGGGCCCGGCCGTAAAGAAGTCCTAAAAAGGCGAAGGCCCCCACCCCGAACCCTAAGATTCGGAGCAGGGGCTGCGCTGGCTAGTTTTTACTTAGCCTTCTCGATGATCTCAACGAGACGGAAGTGCTTGTCCTTGGACAGCGGGCGGGTCTCAGCGATGCGTACGAGATCGCCGATGCCTGCGGTTTCTTCCTCATCATGCACCTTAACCTTCTTGTTAGAGCGCATGATCTTGCCGTACAGGGCGTGCTGCTTGCGGTCTTCCAGCTCGACAACGATGGTCTTGGTCATCTTGTCGGATACTACATAGCCGGTGCGAACCTTAGGAGCGCCCTTGACCTTCTCCTTCTTCGGAGTAGGTGCCTTCTTGGAATCAGTCACGTTAGCCTCACTCATGATTAAGCCTCAGCTCCCGGAGCAACGGACAGGCCCAGCTCGCGCTCGCGCAGAACGGTGTAGATGCGGGCAATGTCGCGCTTAACCGTGCCGATGCGGCGGTTGTTGGTCAGCTGGCCGGTGGCCTTCTGGAAACGAAGGTTGAACAGTTCTTCCTTCGCATCCTTCAGACGGGACTGCAGCTCAGCGTTGTCGAGCTCACGGAACTCGTGGGCGGGGGTACCGGTTGCCATTAGAACTGGTCCTCCTTCTTGATGATACGGACCTTGCAAGGAAGCTTCTGGCCAGCGCGGCGCAGAGCCTCAATTGCAACGGCATCGTTCGGATAGCTCATCTCGAAAAGTACGCGGCCCGGCTTAACGTTAGCCACCCACTTCTCAACCGGGCCCTTACCGGAACCCATACGAACGCCGAGCGGCTTCTGGGTCAACGGACGGTCCGGGAAGATGTTGATCCACACCTTGCCACCACGCTTGACGTGGCGGTTGATGGCAATACGTGCGGCCTCAATCTGACGGTTGGTGATGTACGCCGGCTCGAGAGCCTGGATTGCGTAATCGCCGAAGTTGATGCGGTTACCGCCCTTGGACACGCCGCGACGGTTCGGGCGGTGCTGACGGCGGTACTTAACACGCTTAGGAATCAGCATGGATTAGCCCTCCTGCTTCTGCTGTGCACGCTGGCGGCGCTGGCCACCGCGGCGGGAGCGACCATTGCGGTCACGGCCACGGCCCTGTGCCGGAGCGTTCAGTTCGGACTCGCGTACGCCACCGACGACGTCACCCTTGTAGATCCACACCTTGATGCCGATGCGGCCGAAGGTGGTGTGGGCCTCTGCGGTGCCGTAGTCGATTTCGGCGCGAAGAGTGTGCAGCGGAACGCGACCCTCGTGGTAGCGCTCAACGCGGGACATTTCTGCACCGCCCAGGCGGCCGGACAGCAGGATCTTGATGCCCTTAACCTGTGGCTGGCGCATAGCGGACTGGATAGCCTTGCGCATTGCACGACGGAATGCGACACGGTTAACCAGCTGCTCCGCGATGGAGTGAGCAACCAGGGTTGCGTTTGCGTCTACCTGCTTGACCTCGAGGATGTTGAGGGCAACCATCTTGCCGGTGAGCTTTTCCAGCTCGCGGCGGATGCGGTCAGCCTCAGCACCGCGGCGGCCAATCACGATGCCCGGGCGGGCGGTGTGAATGTCGACGCGGACGCGGTCGCGGGTGCGCTCGATAACGACGTCGGCAATGCCGGCGCGCTCAAGGCCCTTGTTGAGGTAGTTACGAATCTTGATGTCTTCGGCTACGTAGTTCGCGTAGTCCTTATCGGCGAACCAGTGGGTCTTCCAGTCGGAAGTGATGCCCAAACGTAGGCCGTGAGGATGGATCTTCTGGCCCATTACTTGGCCCCTTCCTGCTGGCTTTCGACCACCACGGTGATGTGGCTGGTGCGCTTACGAATCATGAATGCACGACCCTGTGCACGCGGCTGGAAACGACGCATGGTCGGACCCTCGTTGGCATAAGCCTCGGAGATGACCAGGGTGCGTGGGTCGAGGCCGAAGTTGTTCTCAGCGTTAGCGGCTGCAGAAGCAACGACCTTAGCAACTGGCTTGGAGGCACCCTGCGGTGCGTACTTCAGGATAGCCAGGGCTTCGCTTACGGACTTGCCGCGGACCAGATCGAGCACGCGACGTGCCTTCATCGGGGTGACGCGGACGTAGCGGGCCGTGGCGGATGCGGAGGTGATGGTCTCACTCATCGCTTATCGACGTCCCTTCTTGTCATCCTTGACGTGACCCTTAAAGGTCTTGGTTGGTGCAAACTCGCCGAGCTTGTGGCCGACCATGGAGTCCTCGATGAAGACCGGCACATGCTTGCGGCCGTCATGGACGGCGAAGGTGTGACCGATGAAATCGGGGAGAATGGTCGAGCGGCGAGACCAGGTCTTGATGACCTGCTTGGTGCCTGCATCGTTCTGAGCATCCACCTTGTTGAGGAGGTGCTCATCGACGAACGGGCCCTTCTTAAGGCTGCGTGGCATTGTTTACCTCCTCTTAGCGCTTCTTGTTCGGGCGACGACGGCGCACGATCATGTTGTTGGAGTAACGGTTCGGGTTGCGGGTGCGACCCTCCTTGTGGCCCCATGGGGACACAGGGTGGCGACCACCCGAGGTCTTACCCTCACCACCACCGTGTGGGTGGTCAACCGGGTTCATAACGACACCGCGGACGGTCGGGCGTACGCCCTTCCAGCGCATGCGGCCGGCCTTGCCCCAGCGGATGTTCATCTGCTCGGCATTGCCAACCTCACCAACGGTGGCGCGGCAGCGGATGTCCACACGACGGATTTCGGAAGACGGCATACGCAGAACTGCGTACTTGCCTTCCTTACCCAGCAGCTGAATGGAAGCACCAGCGGAGCGAGCCAGCTTAGCGCCAGCGCCCGGCTTGAGCTCAACAGCGTGGATGGTGGAACCGGTCGGGATGTTACGCAGCGGCAGGTTGTTGCCAACCTTGATATCTGCGTTCGGGCCGGACTCTACGATGGTGCCCTGCTTCAGACCCTTAGGGGCGATGATGTAGCGCTTCTCGCCATCAACGTAGTGAAGCAGTGCGATGTTTGCGGTGCGGTTCGGGTCGTACTCGATGTGAGCGACCTTTGCCGGAATGCCGTCCTTGTCGTTACGACGGAAGTCGATCAGACGGTAACGGCGCTTGTGGCCACCGCCGATGTGGCGGGTGGTGATGCGGCCGTAGTTGTTACGGCCACCAGTCTTGCTTAGCGGGCGCAGCAGGGACTTCTCCGGAGTAGAACGAGTGATCTCGTCAAACTCAGAAACGGAGGATGCGCGGCGACCCGGAGTTGTCGGCTTGTACTTGCGAATAGCCATAATTCTTCCTTTTCCTTTCGGCTCTCCGGTGGCGCTTAAGCGCCGCCGCCGAAGATGTCGATGGAGTCGCTGCCTTCACGGAGCGTCACGTATGCACGCTTGGTGGACTTACGCTGGCCGTAACCGGTGCGGGTGCGCTTACGCTTACCTGCACGGTTCACGGTGTTCACGGAGTCGACCTTTACGTCAAAGATCTGCTCTACGGCATCTTTAATCTGGGACTTGTTGGAGTCCGTGGAGACGTAGAACGTGTATACGTTCTGCTCCATCAGACCGTAGGACTTCTCGGATACAACCGGGGCGATGATGATATCGCGTGGGTTAGAAATCTTAGCCATTAGTTCTCCTCCTTATCCGCGCCGGTTGCGCGGTTGATGAAGGTGTGTAGCGCCTCAACGGAGAACACAACGTCATCGGAGTAGAGAACGTCGTAGGTGTTGAGCTGGCCAGCGTCCAGGATCTGGACGTTAGGCAGGTTATTAGCGCTACGACGAGCATTGATGTCCTCGCGGCCGATGACCAGCAGCACGTTCTTGCGCTCGGTCAGGGACTCGAGGAAGGCCTTGGCCGACTTGGTGGACGGCTTCTGGCCCGGTACGAGCTCTTCGATGACGTGGATGCGCTCGTTGCGAGCACGGTCGGACAGTGCACCGAAGAGAGCAGCCTTGATCATCTTCTTAGGGGTGCGCTGTGCGTAGTCGCGTGGCTGTGGGCCATGGACGGTGCCGCCACCAGTGTAGTGCGGTGCGCGGATAGAGCCCTGGCGTGCACGGCCGGTGCCCTTCTGACGGAAAGGCTTGCGACCACCACCGCGGACGTCGCCGCGGGTCTTGGTTGCGTGGGTGCCCTGGCGTGCAGCAGCAAGCTGAGCGTTAACAACCTGGTGCATCAAAGCAATGGATGCCTCGGTGTCAAAGATTTCAGCTGGCAGGTCTACAGAGCCGTTGGTCTTACCCTCGGAAGTGTGGACGTCTAGCTTGAGGTTGCTCATGCGTGTGCACCGCCCTTCACTGCGGTCTTAACGGTGACGAGGCCGCCGCGCGCACCCGGGATAGCACCCTTGATGAGCAGCAGGTTGGACTCGGCATCGATTTTCTGAATCTTCAGGTTTTGGGTGGTCACGCGGTCCTGGCCCATACGGCCAGCCATGCGCTTACCCTTGAAGACGCGGCCCGGGGTAGCGGCGCCGCCGATGCCGCCAACGCGGCGGTGAGCGGCCTGGTTACCGTGAGCTGCGCCCTGGCCTGCGAAGCCGTGGCGCTTCATGCCACCAGCGTAACCGTGGCCCTTGGTCTTGCCGGTGACGTCAACGAAGGAGATGCCCTCGAAGATGTCAACCTTGACCTCTTGGCCAACCTCGTAGGCAGAGGTGTCGTCCATGCGGATTTCCGCAACGTGACGGCGCGGGGTTACGCCAGCCTTCTTGAAGTGACCACCAACCGGCTTGTTTGCCTTGCGTGGGTCGATTTCGCCAAAGGCGATCTGGATGGCGCTGTAGCCATCGGTTTCGGGGGTGCGAATCTGGGTGACAACGCATGGCCCTGCCTCGACGACGGTAACCGGCACAACGCGGTTGTCCTCGTCGAAGACCTGGGTCATGCCGAGCTTCTTGCCCAGAATGCCCTTGATCTCGTTTTCACTCATTATTTGTTCTCCACCAAAGTCGCTTACTGGATGTTCACGTCGACGCTTGCCGGAAGATCGATGCGCATAAGAGCATCAACGGTCTTCGGGGTTGGGTCGAGAATGTCGATCAGGCGCTTGTGAGTGCGCATCTCGAAGTGCTCGCGAGAGTCCTTGTACTTGTGCGGAGAACGAATAACTGCGTATACGTTCTTCTCGGTTGGGAGCGGCACTGGGCCAACTACACGAGCACCGGTACGGGTAACGGTCTCGACAATCTTCTTTGCAGAAGCGTCGATAGCCTCGTGGTCATAGGCCTTCAGCCGAATGCGGATTTTTTGTCCCGCCACGCTTATCCTCTTCCTCGCTTCCCCACTTTCACATTCCCGGCGTTTCCGGGGCGTGAAGCGGTGGGAAATTGCTTCTCGATTTCTCTATAACGTTGTCCGGGCTTGGGGCCTGACACAACGCCAGTGGTCTGACTGTCATGACGACCAAGAGTTGCGGTACATGGCAAGTGCCAGAACGCAGTGCTCTCGACGGGGTACAAGACCCGTAGTCAAAGTATTGTGAAGAGGACGGTTTTCACGCATTACACGTGGAGAGTGTCCAATTCGTCTACTGCCGCTGTTTATTTGCCATGCCCCTTCTCCGGTCCATCTTCTCGGGGTGTCACTGCTCTAACGCGGACCTAGCCCGATTGGATGACCTTCCAGTCAATGCTTCAGGTTTTCCTGAAGCATGGCGACAACGAAGGTGTCATGTTCGCTTTACCAGCTCAGCGTCTCCCCGGGACTGATGCTTGGCGACGTCCGCCGCCATCACCGAACCTCGGTTCTCGCTGCCCTGTTAAAGCAACCTTTGTATTTAAGCATGTTGGGCTGCGGTTTTTCAAGCCGCGTAATAAACCGTGCCAAAAATCACGTTTTGGAAAATTTTGTCGCCTCGCACCCCACACTCAGCCGAGAAGCATCTAAGCTCGGAGGCAGTGGCTGTCGACTCTTTGTCCTGCCTAGATAGTTGAATATCGCGTTCATACATCACCCAATAGAGAAAGGTTCACTCGCCCATGTCTGAAAACAAGACCCCTGCACAAAACGCTGACAACCAGGTTCCTGCTTCCGAGGAGCGCGAGGTCAATAACAACCTGGAGACCCAGTACGGCACCACCACCATCGATGATGTCGTGGTGTCCAAGATTGCCGGCATCGCTGCCCGCGAGGTTTCCGGCGTGGATGCCCTGGGTGGCGGCGGAGCCCGCATGATCGGCAATATCCGCGAGTCCTTCGGTGGTTCTGAGGACGTCCGCCAGGGTGTGGACGTAGAGGTAGCGGACGGCACCGCTCGCATCGACATTGCCATCACCGCTGAGTACGGCGTGGCCATCCATGAGCTCGCCGAGGCCATCCGCCGCAACATCATGAATGCCGTTGAGCGCATGACCGGCCTGAGCGTCGAGCGCGTCAACGTTGTTGTTCACGACGTTAAGCTGCCAAAGGATGAGTCCGAGACCGAAGACCAGGCTGCTCTGAACCAGGGTCAGGCTTAAGCCCAATGCCTGAGCCCCGAGCACGTTTCGAGCTCGAGGTAAGCCACGCCCGCGCTATTGCAGAGGCAGTCCAGAAGGTACGCGGCGTCGCCGCGCTCGACGGCGGTTCGTGCGGTTCGGTGAGTTTGTACCTACCGGGCGAACGCATCGTCGGCATGCGGCGGCCCGACCCGCGCGATGATCGCCACCTGCAGATCAACATTCGCGTTGATATCAGCGCCGCGCCGGACCTATATGCCTTGGCAGAAGATATTCGGTCCGCCGCCCGTGGGGCTTGTCCCGAACTGCAGCGCATTGACGTTGAGTTTTCTGACGCCGTAGATGGCTTATCCGCTGCTCCATCGAAGGAATAGATATGAAGAATTACACCACTTTGGGCATCATTTCCGGCCTTATTCTTGCCTTCTTTTTGTACCTAGGCTGGGGTCCTACATTGCTCGCCGTACTCCTTGCCGCAATCGGCGGCATTGTGGGAGCACACTTTGATGGCCGTATCGATCTCACTTCTGTGTGGAATGGCCTCATTGGTAAGGAGAAAGGCCAAGGTTAATGACAGATAGTTCCACTCAGGGCCACACGCGTATCTCGCTGCGGACCATGGAACGCATCGTTACCGCCGCGATTGCTAGCGTGCCCGGCACCAAGGCTATAGAGGCCAAGCTAGCGGGCATCGGCGGCCGCGGTTTTCCACGGGTCTCGGTCCAAATGGACTCGGAGCGCGAGGTAGCGGCCGTCAACGCCACCATTGGCGTGGTGTGGCCTTCGCCGGTCACCACGGTGGCGGAACATACTCGTGCTGCCATCACGGAAGCCATCGCGGCACACACCGGTTATTCCACAACGCGCGTCAATGTCACCGTCGGCGGTTCCGTTCCGGGCAATCGAGTGACTGCCACAGAGGTGGAGCAGCGCCAGGTCGCTGCTGCCGTCGCGCCACGCATCACGCCCTCGCCGGTACGGCAGCCGGTCACTGCAGAGTCGGTGAATGTACGCAGCATTGCCACACCGCAGGAGGCACCGGTGCGCACCATCGCTGCGCCGGCCGCCGGCGTCGCAGTGCAGTCCGTGGATACCCCGCGCGAGACCAAGGTACGCAACATTTCCACTGACCTCCCAGACCACCAGCTGCGTGAGATTTCGTCCCCAAGCGACCACACGGTGCGGCCGATTAGGGAACCCAAGCCGGTTCGCGTGCACAGCGTGGCTGCACCTCGCCCAACCAGGTTGATCCCTAGTGGGCAGGTTCGTCCGCTGGCACGGAAAGTTCAGGTAGCAACTCCTCGGCCACAGCCGCTGCGCGAGATTGAAATCCGCCACGAGTGGACTCCTCGCCGCGTCGAGGCCCCCAAGTCTGCCCCTGCGCGCACGGTAAAGGCCCCGCGGCCACAACCGCTCAAGCGCATTGAGGTCACGTCGGCAAATCCTCGGCCGTTGCACGTCGATGCGCCACGACCCGAGCCCTTGCGCGCCATTTCCATTAACCCGTATCGCCCACAAGGAGGCAATAATGGCTGATCAGCACATGCCTGAACACTTTGGGCAGCAGCCGAAGGCGTCTCCGGCGGCGCGTACTTGGGCCGTGATCCTTGGGCTCCTACTGCTCGCCGCGGGCGTCGTCGGCGTGCGCGAGACGTGGCTGGTGGGCTCCGGCTCCGATGCCCAGTCCTGGGTACAGCCGGTACTTAATCTCATTGCCACCGAAAAACTGCAGACCTGGATGATTTGGGCCGGCGTTGCCTCCATTGTCGTAGGCCTGATTTTCCTCTTCGCGGCAGTGAAGACGCGCCGCACCACGCACATGCAACTAGCCTCCGATACCGCGTCCATGTGGATGCGACCGGTGGATATCGCCCGCCTCTCGTCGGCCACTGCTCGCCGTGTTCCGGGCGTGGCCTCGGCGCAGACCTCCGCGGATAGCAAGACTGCCAAGGTCACCGTCAACGGCGATACCGAGGATGCAGAGCTGCAGGGCCGGGTAGAGACCGCGGTAACGCGCTGCCTGGCTCACCTCAAGAACCCGCCGCAGGTCACCGTAGCTGTAGAGAAGATCCCGGAGTTGGATAACAATGTCTAGAAAACTTGCTACCTTTGACCGCATCCTGCTGGGCCTGCTGGGAATAGTCCTCATCGCTTTGGGCGTGTGGCCTATCTTGATCCACTTCAACGTGGATTTTGCCAAGTACTTAGCCCTGTGGGTGGATCACGATACGTGGAAGAGCTTGGCGGACAATGACTGGTGGGTGTGGGCGCTGGCCGGTGGCTCCGCACTGCTACTTATTTTGGGGCTGTGGATTGTCGTGGCCAACCTGCGCCACCGCCGCTTTAATAACGTGGAGTCCGCTTCTTCCAATGACAAGGGCTCTATCACGATGTCGATGAACGCTATCGCCGGCGCCGTGGCCCAAGGTTTGGATGGACTCAAGGGAGTAGACCACGTAGAGCGCCTTGTGGCCTATGACCGCGCGCGGCCCACGCTGCAGTACACAGTGACGGCAAATCCGGACACCCCGGTGGAGCGCCTTACTGGCGCCGTTGAAACCAATGAGCGCGATTTTCGGGCAGCGTTTCCCGACGCCGATTTGGACACCATTTACAAGCTGCAGTTCAGCAAGGTAGGTCCGATGAAGGACCTATCCGAATAACGGGTTAGGAGTCTCCGCCACCAAGATTTCCTGAACGGTCCCAAGGCGGGCCGACTCGCCGCCCCCGAGGATCAATTCCAGTTCCTCGCCGGGGCGGCATTTTTCTATGCGCTGCCAAGAGTAGTCCTGGCGAATTACGCGGCGGTTTTCTTTGGCAAATAGGTGCAGCCCATGATCGAGCACACCGATGGCCGCTGCGAAGCGAAGGATGAACACGAAATCACCCAAATCCTGCCGCTTCAGGCCATTAAGGTCTGGGCACTCAGCGCTTAACCGCATAAGACTAGAGACCACGCCGAAGCGGTGTTCAAAGCCCTCGGTATCCCGAATGGTAAATGGGCGGCTAGGGCCCGTGGGACGAATGGACTCATAGGCCCACACCACAGGCTGGGTGTCGGGGCGGCGCACGATGATGTGGTTGGGGGTGGCGGTGATGCGGTAGGTGGGGGCGTCGGCAAGCACAAGCCATTCCCCCGCCGCGATGCGGCCGTCCTCCAGGGGCAGCAGGGGCGGATGAACGCGCGCTTGGCGCTCCAATTCCGCAACGAGTTCGTCGTCGGTGGCGCCCCAGCCGATGCCTTGATTGGCAAGCATGGCAAAGAAGGTGGGAAGGCTGAGGTTGGGCTGGCCCTCCCAGGCGCGGCGGAGGGACTCAAGAGTGGGATCGATGCGGGTGGGGTCATCCATATCCCTACAGACTATACCGGTCCAAGGCTACTGGGCCCATCGCAGCCCAGAAAAATCGAACAGAAGGCAGGAACACCAATTGGGCCGCACATTAGATATGGATCAAAAAATCCGCCCCACCAATGGTGAAGCGGATTCTTTTAAAGCTCTACTGAGCGGTTACGGGGTATCGATTACTCGATAACCTTGGTAACGCGGCCAGCGCCGACGGTGCGGGAGCCCTCGCGGATAGCGAAGCGCAGGCCCTCGTCCATAGCGACCGGCTGGATGAGCTCAACGGACATCTCAACGTTGTCGCCAGGCATAACCATCTCGGTGCCCTCTGGCAGGTGAACAACACCGGTAACGTCAGTGGTACGGAAGTAGAACTGCGGACGGTAGTTGTTCATGAACGGAGTGTGGCGGCCGCCCTCTTCCTTCTTCAGGACGTAGACGGAACCCTCGAACTTGGAGTGCGGGGTGTAAGCGCCCGGCTTGATAACAACCTGGCCACGCTCAACGTCCTCACGCTTGGTACCACGCAGAAGCAGACCACAGTTGTCGCCAGCCTCGGTGTAGTCCATCATCTTGCGGAACATCTCGATACCGGTAACGGTGGTGGTCTGGGACTTCTCCTGGATACCGATGATCTCAACGTCCTCGTTGACTTCCAGACGGCCACGCTCAACACGGCCGGTAACAACGGTACCGCGGCCGGTAATGGTGAAGATGTCCTCGATAGGCATCAGGAACGGCTGGTCGGTAGCGCGCTCCGGATCCGGGATGGAGTTGTCGCAGGCTTCCATCAGGTCAACGACGGACTGTACCCACTTGTCATCGCCCTCGAGAGCCTTCAGAGCGGAGATGTGAACGATAGGAGCTTCCTCATCGTAGTCCTGCTCGGCGAGCAGCTCACGGATCTCCATCTCAACAAGCTCGATGATTTCCTCATCATCAACCATGTCGCACTTGTTCAGCGCAACGAGGATGTAAGGAACGCCAACCTGGCGAGCGAGCAGAACGTGCTCGCGGGTCTGCGGCATCGGGCCATCGGTTGCAGCGACAACCAGGATAGCGCCGTCCATCTGAGCAGCGCCGGTAATCATGTTCTTGATGTAGTCGGCGTGGCCCGGAGCGTCAACGTGTGCGTAGTGGCGCTTCGGGGTGGAGTACTCAACGTGGGAGATGTTGATGGTAATACCGCGCTCCTTCTCCTCAGGAGCCTTGTCGATCATGTCGAACGCGAATGCCTCGTTCTCCTCAGGGTACTGGTCAGCCAGAACCTTGGTGATCGCTGCGGTGGTGGTGGTCTTGCCGTGGTCGACGTGTCCGATGGTGCCGATGTTCACATGCGGCTTCGTACGCTCGAACTTCTCCTTTGCCACTGTATGTCCTCCTGGACTATATGGTGGCTACGACCTTCGCAGCCACGTGGTTGACAGTTGTCATTGGCACCCGACCCACAGTATGTGGGGCAAAGCGCTAATGACGCTTTCTTTACGTGCCAGTTACACGATCCTAGATTTATGTCGCGGTTTTTTCAAACCGCCGTTATAGGAGGTAACCCCGCGAAAAATCGCGGCCATTTCCCTCGACAAGAATCTTTTTAAAAGGATCCTGGGAGGGTAACGGCCGGCTCAATTCACAACTTAGAAGCCTAAGCTGCAAACTCAGCCCGCCGCTACCCTGGCCCAGTCGTCCCGCCCCGCGGCGGGTCTGGCATCTACTGGCGAAGAGTACCAGCCCGACTAAACCGCGGAGGAGACGGGGCTAGCGCTTAGTTGGCGCCGCCGGTGCGCTCCTCGATGATCTCCTGTGCCACGGAGGAAGGAACCTCTGCGTAGGAATCGAAGACCATGGTGAAGTTTGCGCGGCCTGCGGTGGAAGAACGCAGGTCACCGATGTAACCGAACATCTCGGACAGCGGCACCTTAGCCTTAACGACCTTCGCACCGGAGCGGTCTTCCATAGCGAAGACCTGGCCACGGCGGGAGGAGATGTCACCGTTAACGGTACCCATGTACTCCTCAGGGGTAACAACCTCAACGGCCATCATCGGCTCGAGCAGAACCGGCTTAGCCTTGGCCATTGCTTCCTTGAAGACCTGGGAGCCGGCCAGCTTGAAGGCCATCTCGGAGGAGTCGACGTCGTGGTAAGCGCCGTCTTCCAGGGTGGCCTTGATGTTGACCATCGGGAAGCCTGCCAGGTAGCCGTACTGCATAGCGTCCTGGATACCAGCGTCGACGGAAGGAATGTATTCCTTCGGAACGCGGCCACCGGTAACGGCATTCTCGAATGCGTAGGTTGCGGACTCGCCCTCTTCCAGGGTCTCTGGGTCCGGGTTGTACGGCTCGATGGTGCAGATAACCTTTGCGAACTGGCCGGAACCACCGGTCTGCTTCTTGTGGGTGTATTCCATGGACTCAACCTTCTTGCGGATGGTCTCACGGTATGCAACCTGCGGGTTACCGATGTTTGCTTCGACCTTGAACTCGCGCTTCATGCGGTCAACCAGAACGTCGAGGTGGAGCTCGCCCATGCCGCCGATAACGGTCTGGCCGGTCTCTTCATCCAGTTCAACGGTGAAGGTTGGGTCCTCAGCAGCAAGCTTCTGAATTGCGTTACCCAGCTTCTCCTGGTCGGCCTTGGTCTTCGGCTCGATGGAAACCTTGATAACCGGATCCGGGAAGTCCATGGACTCCAGGATGATCTGGTCATCCTTGTCACACAGGGTGTCACCGGTGGTGGTCTCCTTCAGGCCAACAACTGCGTAGATGTTGCCGGCGTCTGCCTGCTCAACAGGGTTCTCCTTGTTGGCGTGCATCTGGAAGAGCTTACCGATGCGCTCCTTCTTGCCCTTGGTGGAGTTCATAACCTCGGTACCCGGGGTGACCTGGCCGGAGTACACGCGGATGAAGTTCAGCTGGCCGAAGAACGGGTGAGCTGCAATCTTGAAGGACAGTGCGGAGAAGGAAGACTCCACGGAAGGCTTACGGGTGAGCTGGTTCTCCTCGTTGCCGACCTCGTGGCCGACAACCTCGCCAACGTCCAGCGGGTTAGGCAGGAAGTCAACGACAGCGTCCAGCAGCGGCTGCACGCCCTTGTTGCGGTAAGCGGTACCGCAGTAAACCGGGTAAACCTCAGAGTTGATGGTCAGCTTACGGATGCCGGCTTTGAGCTCGTCAATGGTCAGCTCCTCGCCACCGAAGTACTTCTCCATGAGCTCTTCGTCGGACTCAGCAACGGTCTCAACCAGCTTCTCGCGGTACTCTGCAGCCTTGTCCTTGAGGTCCTCAGGGATCTCCTCGTAGGTCGGCTCAGCACCGGTCTCGACCTTGCCGCGCCAGGTGATAGCCTGCATGTTCAGCAGGTCAACGACGCCGTCGAAGTCATCCTCAGCGCCGATAGGCAGCTGCATAACCAACGGCTTAGCGCCCAGACGGTCAACAATGGTGGAGACGGTGTAGTAGAAGTCTGCGCCCAGCTTGTCCATCTTGTTGACGAAGCAGATACGCGGGACGTCGTACTTAGCAGCCTGACGCCACACCTGCTCGGACTGCGGCTCAACGCCTTCCTTACCGTCGAAGACGGCGACGGCACCATCGAGAACACGGAGGGAACGCTCAACCTCAACGGTGAAGTCAACGTGACCCGGGGTGTCGATGATGTTGATCTGGTTGTTGTTCCAGAAGCAGGTCACGGCAGCGGAGGTAATGGTGATGCCGCGTTCCTTCTCCTGTGCCATCCAGTCAGTGGTGGACGCACCGTCGTGGGTCTCGCCCACCTTACGGTTGATACCGGTGTAGAAGAGAATACGCTCGGTGGTCGTCGTCTTACCAGCATCGATGTGGGCCATGATGCCGATGTTACGGACCTTGTTCAGGTCCTTAAGCACTTCTTGTGCCACGTTTATACCCCAACTTAATAGTCGTCGACGCCGTGACCAGGTTTCTGGCTATGACGCCTGCATGGATAAGGTCTTTTAATTTTGCCACTATTGGCCGTCCTAGGTGCACGCATGCGCCTAGACTTCCATCGCTTCAGTGTACTGGACACTCCACGATGTCGCTGGACTGGGCGGGCATACCGCCCTCAAATCACACCCATCAGGGCAAAAAATGACCCAAGCAAGAGATATGTAGTTTTGTGTCGCCGCCGGAGAAAACCTGCCGGCAGCCAGCGCGAAACTTTCTTCTCGTTGCTTGGGCCATTGAAATGAGTGCTGAAATTACCAGCGGTAGTGGGCGAAGGCGCGGTTAGCCTCAGCCATCTTGTGAGTATCCTCACGACGCTTAACGGAAGCGCCGAGGCCGTTGGAGGCATCCAGGATCTCGTTTGCGAGACGCTCGATCATGGAGTTCTCGCGACGCTGGCGGGTGAAGGTCACCATCCAGCGCAGTGCCAGGGTGTTTGCACGGTCAGGGCGAACCTCAACCGGCACCTGGTAGGTAGCGCCACCGACACGGCGGGAGCGAACCTCGAGGTCTGGGCGGATGTTGCCCAGTGCCTTCTCCAGGGTGCCAACCGGATCGGTACCGGTCTTCTCGCGGCAAGCCTCGAGAGCGCCGTAAACGATGCGCTCTGCGGTGGACTTCTTGCCGTCCTGGAGGATCTTGTTGACGAGCATGGTTACCTGCTCGGAGTTGTATACCGGGTCCTTGACTACAGGACGCTTCGGAGCAGCATTCTTACGCATTGTTTATTACTGTCCCTTCTTTGCGCCGTAACGGGAACGTGCCTGCTTACGGTCCTTGACACCCTGGGTATCCAGAGCGCCGCGGATGATCTTGTAACGAACACCAGGAAGGTCCTTCACACGGCCGCCGCGAACGAGGACCATGGAGTGCTCCTGCAGGTTGTGGCCCTCACCCGGAATGTAGGCGGAAACCTCAATACCGGTGGTCAGGCGAACACGAGCAACCTTACGCAGTGCGGAGTTCGGCTTCTTAGGAGTGGTGGTGTACACGCGGGTGCACACGCCGCGACGCTGCGGGGAACCCTTCAGCGCAGCGGTGGAAACCTCTTTACGCTTATCGTGGCGGCCCTTGCGGACCAGCTGCTGAATAGTTGGCATTAAACAGTCTTTCTGTCGAATTGCACCACTACCAAGGAAAAGAACCAAACATGCAAAAATGGGCGCTCTTTCCCGGGGCGCTGCCGCATGTCCAGAACTCTTTCCAAGGCCGGTGCCTTGTAAAGGATCAGACTCTTCACCGCGCGCCGTCATGGCACGCATAGTGAACTGAAGTTTAGAGTAGCAAACCGACCACGCTTTATACAAAACGCGATCGGCGGCTTCCTCCTGCTAGGACCATTCCCAGACCAGGTCCGCCTCAGCAGCCTTGGTGGCAAGGTAGTCCTTTTCCTGTGCTTCCCAGGTTTCAAACCACTGCTCGTAGGCGGGCTCGCGGGCGATGGCGCGTTCACGGCGTTGGTCCCGGGGGCCGTCGATAAGCACGCTTACTACTGCTCCCCGCTCCTTGGCCGCGGCAATATTGGCGGCAGTTACCGATCCCACGCCCTCCACGATGAGGTCATCGCGCACGTCCAAGCTGGCCCAGTCCCCTGGGGCGCCTGCTTCCCAATCCCAGCGCCAGTAGCCGGGGTTCATGGTGCGCAATACTTGCTCGGCCACCATATCCGAGCCCTTATCCAGGCCATGCCAGCCGGGGTAAAACTCATCGAGGTGCACTACCCGCCAATTGGTGCGCTCGGCCAGTGCGGCGGAGGTCCAGGTTTTGCCGGCGCCAGAGGGGCCGTCAATAAGCACGGTCACTGGCTTGAAGGAACGCTTTCTGGCTGCGGCCAGCGTGACGATGTCCTCTAAAAGGCGCTCTTGTTGGCTATCAAAGTCCATGGTCGCTCAATCACTGCTTTCGCGGTCTATAGGCCGAAGAATCTCCAGGCCCCAGTGAGTACCGAAACTACCACCGGTACGAAAGCAAAGACAGTACCTAGGGCCATAATCCACCCATCACGGGCATGCAGACGCGACTCGCGCGCCCATGTCCTTGCCCCTCCTCCAGGCGGGGTGCGCCCAAATCCGCGCGCCTCCATTGCCGTGGCCAACTTGCCACCGCGGCGCAGCGCAATTACCAGAAGGCCAAAGGACATGGTCAGCAAATGCTGCAGCTTGCCGACGTCCGTCAGCCCCCTCGCCCTGCGCGCCATACCCAGCGACTGCCAATCGGATTGGAAAAGGGTCATCATACGCACACCGGCGACCGCACCAATAACAAAGCGCGAGGGCAGCTTCAGGATCTGCGAGAGAGCATCGCCTAATTCGGTCGGATCAATATCACGGGCTAGGACCACCATGGGTAGCGCCACGGCAAAGACGCGCAGCGTAATGGCTATCGCGAGGGTAAGGGAATTCTCGGTGACCTGCACCAGCCACCAACTGAAGTACTCCGTGCCACCAGGCTCGCCATACAACAGCATGGAAATGCCCGAAATCGGCGCAATGAGAAACAGGAACCAACCGGCCTTAAATAGCCGCACCCACGACACTCCGCAGAGCGGGGCGAAGGTCAGCGTCAACGCCAGCGACACCGCAGCCGAGACCCAGTCAATGGAGGCCAATAGTGGGGTAACCCAGATAAACATCAAAAAGATGCGGCTTAGCGGGTTAGCCCCGCGCAAAAGATTAGGCACCGTGAACCTCCACTCGGTGATCCCCCAAGGCCTGGATAAATAGCGGGTCATGGGTAATAGAGGCGATGGTGGTGCCATCATCTGCCAATTGCCGCAGCAAGCGCACCAGCTCCACAAAGGTCTGGGGGTCTTGCCCAAAGGTGGGCTCATCCAAGAGCAGCACCGACGGCGCCGTCACCAAGGCAGTAGCCACCGATAGGCGCCGCTTCTCGCCGCCTGAAAGCGTAAACGGGTTGGCCCCCAAGAGATGCTCCAGCCGGAGTGATTCCACCAGCTGCGCGATCCTCTCCTCCGGCGGGTCCACGCGCATTACCTTGGGCGCAACCCGTAGTTCCTCGGCCACCGTGCGGGCGACGAATTGGTGCTCCGGGTTCTGGAAGACAAAGCCAATGCGGTCCGCCAGCTCGCGCGATTTCCAGCGCAGCGGCGACCCCTTGACCCCGCGACGCACGAAATCGGCCACCCCGATCTCACCGGATTTTGCCGGCAGCAACCCAGCCATGGTCATCAACCAGGTGGACTTACCCGCACCATTCGGCCCGGTAATGACCGTGGAGGCTCCCGCCGGCAGCGCAATCGTGCGCGGCGGACCATAGCGGGTGACGAGGTCAGTGCTCCACAGCGCGGCGTCGCGCTGGGCAAGCTCGGCCTCACTGAGGCGTCGCGCCTGCGGCAGGCCGGAGACCTGGCGACGCTGGGCCACCTCGGCGAAGGAGGTATCGGCCACGATGCGTCCGCGGTCCAGCTCCACTGCGCGGTCGAGCACGCCGTCCCACGCCGCGTGCTGGTGTTCTACCACCACGAGCGTCGCGCCGGTTTCTTCCACCAGCCTGGATACGGCGCGCACCACATCGCGTGCGCCGGCGGGGTCAAGGTTGGCCGTGGGTTCATCGAGAAGCACTACGCCCGCACCCATAGCGATGACTCCGGCGAGCGCCAAGCGCTGCTTCTGCCCACCGGAGAGCCGCTCGGTGGGAAAATCCAGATCCACGAATGGGCCAACCAGTTCCTTAGCGGCGGTCACGCGGCGCCAGATTTCCTCGCGCGGATAGGCCAGGTTTTCGCAGCCGAAGGCAATGTCATCGCCTACGCGCGCGGAGATCACCTGCGAATCCGGGTCCTGGAGCACCAGCCCCACCGGGATGGTGTGCCCCGGCTCCTCCACCAGGCCGCTGGAATCCTCCAAGAGAAGCTCACCCGTGCGGGTTCCTTCCTCATCGGAGCCCAGCACCCCGGCCATCGCCGCAAGGAGGGTGGACTTGCCCGATCCGGAGTCACCGCATAAAAGCACGCGTTCCCCTGGCTCGATAACTACGTCAATATCGGACAGAGCCGCCTCGCTGCGCCCGGCATGGGTCCAACCGAATCCGCGGGCCGTTATCTTGGTGGCGTTTCCCGCCAATGATGCACAATCAGACACGGACACAACACGCCCTAAGCGCGCTGTTCACGGCCTGCGGCAAAGCGATCCAAGCCGCCGGTCTTGGCCAGCGCCTTCACCAGGAAGAAGCCCAGCGCACCAGCCAAGATAGCGCCGGAGATACTCAAGGTAACCAAGTAAATGAGGTTGAACTCAAAGGAGCGAGCCAGGTTGCCGGAGGTAAATAGCTCCAGGATGAAGGCACCCCAGCCCGCCGCCATGCCAGCCAGAATGGATACCCCCAGGCCAAACTTGCGATACAGGAAGATCGCCAGGATGATTTCCACGCCAATGCCCTGCGCCAGGCCCGAGTACAGGGTGCTAATGCCCCACTGGGAGCCCAGCACCGCCGACACGGTGGCGGCCAAAACCTCAACATAGATGGCCGCACCCGGCTTGCGAATAATCAGGCCACCCAGCACACCACCGATAAGCCAAATGCCAGTAGCAATGCCTCCCAGGCCCGGGGTCACAGCGTCCATGGCTTCAAACCAGGCATAACCCACTGCATTCCATACCAGGAATAAAACTCCGCAGGCCACGCCCAAAACGGACGCCACCACAATATCGACCACGCGCCAGTTCAGGCTGCGCTTCGGGGCAGCGGACACACGTGTATTAGTAGTCATAATTTCCTCCCTCTCGCCGGCATTACCCGGATCAGGTTCTACGGTTCACCGCGCGTGTGGCGGCATCTCAGCCTGTCGACGCTCCCCTTCTAAAGAGCGGACAAGCACCCGTGAGTTGTGTAATTTTCCTTCGCCATAACACAAGGAACATAAACCCCTGGCCATAAGCTGCATTCATCCTAGCAAGCTTCGCAGCACACCCCGACATTAGTTTCCGCTGCGGCTACCCCACCCTCCCCACAAGCGGCAAATCCTCCCCTGTCACCGCCGATCTCACACAGCGGGGCATAAAAGCTGCGCTTGACGACGCCCCCTCTCTACCCCTCCTCTCCCCCATAACAGGCAAAAATGAACCCCGTCGCAGCCTCTTACTTCCGCGACGGGGTTCCCTGGATCCTCACGTCATAGGTTTTAAGGAAAGGAAAATACCTCACGAGAATCCGAGCTCAGTGAAATCGCTAAACCGTAGGGACAGCTTAACACTCTCAGCATAATCTTAACATAGAGGTTGACGCCAGAAACTTTTGAAGGCTTTAGCCAGCTCCAGAACTAAACACAGGGGACAAAACCCGAAGGGAAAAGGACCTGCGGGAATTTAACTTTTTGTAGTTCATGCGCATAACGAGTTCCGGCCCGTATCTTTTCCAGCGACGAACGTGCGCAGCCATGCGCAACTGCCCTGGGGCGATCCGAGGCCGGGGGCATAAGACAACACCCCGCCCTCCTGATTAGTTCAGGACAGCGGGGTGTTTGTCGCGCTCTATATTGCGCTTGAGTCTTCTCGGTTAGAAGGTGAAGTCCTCATCCAATGGAACGGAGGCGCCGGTGAATTCACCGAAGCCGTCATCGCCGTAGATGGAATCGCCGTAAGTCGGAATCGAGTATGCAGCGTTGCGCGCAGCCTCGGTCGGCTTGACGGAGATATTGCGGTAACGGGAGATACCGGTACCGGCAGGGATGAGCTTACCGATGATGACGTTCTCCTTGAGACCGATGAGCTTATCGGAGCGCTTGTTAATAGCGGCGTCGGTAAGCACGCGAGTGGTCTCCTGGAACGATGCAGCGGACAGCCAGGACTCGGTAGCCAAGGAAGCCTTGGTAATACCCATGATCTCCGAGCGCAGCTGAGCCGGCTCGCCGCCCTCTGCAACCTGGGCAGCGTTGAGCTGCTTAGCCTCAGAGAGGTCGATGAGGTTACCCGGCAGCAAGTCCGTGGTACCCGCATCGATGACGGTGCCACGGCGCAGCATCTGGCGGATGATGATCTCGATGTGCTTATCGTGGATAGCCACACCCTGGGTACGGTACACAGCCTGAACCTCATTGATGAGGTGCTGCTCCACGCCACGGCGGCCGAGGACCTCGAGCACGTCGTGCGGGTCAGCCGCACCACGCATCAGGCGGTCACCAGTCTCAACATGGTCGCCGTCCTTGAGGGAACGCTCAATCATGGCATCCGGGTTGGACTCCATCGGGCGACGAACCTGAGCCAGGCCCTGACGCTTGGAAAGCTTCTCATAAACCACATCATCAGAGCCGTCATCCGGGGTGATGGTCAGGGTCCAGAAGTTGCCCTCATCGGACAGGGAAACGGTGCCGTCAACGGAGGCGATAGGAGCACGGTTCTTCGGGTTACGGGCCTCGAAGAGCTCCTGAACACGCGGCAGACCGCCGGTAATATCGCCACCGACACCACCCTGGTGGAACGTACGCATGGTCAGCTGGGTACCCGGCTCACCAATGGACTGCGCAGCCACGATGCCGACGGCCTCGCCGATATCGACGAGCTGGCCGGAAGCCATGGACTTGCCGTAGCACTTGGCACACACGCCGGCCGGGGTCTGGCAGGTCAGCACGGAGCGGACCTTAACCTCGGTGACCTTAGCATCAAGCAGCTTCTGGGTGAGCTCCTCGGTGAGGTCGGAGCCGGCCTCGGCCACAACCTCGCCGTTGGCGTCCTTGACGTCGGTAGCAATAACGCGGCCGGATGCGGAGGTCTCCCATAGTTCGGAGAGAACTACCTTGTCGCCGGATTCCTCGCCGATTGGGACGCGCACGCCCTGGCGGGTGCCACAGTCCTCTTCGCGGACGATGACGTCCTGGGCCACGTCCACCAGACGACGGGTGAGGTAGCCGGAGTCAGCGGTACGCAGTGCGGTATCGGCCAGGCCCTTACGGGAACCGTGGGAGTTGTTGAAGTACTCCAGCACGGACAGGCCTTCGCGGAAGGAGGTCTTAATCGGACGGGTGATGTAATCACCGTGCGAGTTCACAACCATGCCCTTCATACCGGCCAGCGTCCAGATCTGACGCATGTTACCGGCCGCACCAGACTTCACAATCATCGGAATCGGGTTGTGGTCCGGGTACATGTTCTCGACGGCCTCACCGACGGTGTCGGTAGCGTCCTTCCACAGCTCAACCAGGCGGTCGTAGCGCTCGCGCTCGGTCAGGGCGCCCTGCTCCCAGTACTTGCGCTCGATGCGCTCTGCTTCCTTCTCATAAGACTCGAGGATCTCGGTCTTATTCGGCAGAACCAGAACGTCAGACATGGTGATGGTCACGCCGGAACGGGTTGCCCAGTAGAAGCCGGCATCCTTCATGTTGTCCAGCACCTGAGCAACGGTGATCATCGGGTACTTATTGGCCAAGTCATTGACCACGTCACCGATGAGAACCTTGTTGCCGGAGCCGCCGCCCTTACGGACCATGATGCCCTCAAGGTACGGGTAGTTCCATGGCAGCAGCTCGTTGAACATCACGCGGCCAATGGTGGTGTAGCCCATCCATGCCTGGCCCTTGGTCCAGCCATCCGGGAACTGCTCTTCCTCGATCTCCTTCGGCGGGCGAAGGTGATCGATGCGGACCTTGATCGGAGCCTGCAGACCAACGGTACCGCGGTCATAGGCCATGAGGGCCTCAGCGTAGGAGGAGAAAACACCGGTAGCCGGCTTGTCCTTCTCTGCCTCGCGGAAGCGGCCGTTGCCGCCGATCTCATCCTCGGACTTGTCCATGGTCAGGTAGTACAGACCGGTAACCATGTCCAGACGTGGCATGGCCAGCGGCTTACCGGATGCCGGGGACAAAATGTTATTGGACGCCAGCATCAGGACGCGGGCCTCAGCCTGTGCCTCAGCGGACAGCGGCAGGTGGACTGCCATCTGGTCACCGTCGAAGTCGGCGTTGAACGCCTCACAAGCCAGCGGGTGCAGCTGAATAGCCTTACCCTCAACCAGCTTCGGCTCGAAGGCCTGAATACCCAGGCGGTGCAGCGTAGGTGCGCGGTTGAGCATCACTGGGTGCTCAGAAATGGCCTGCTCCAAAACGTCCCACACCTCTGGGCGCTGGCGCTCAACCATGCGCTTGGCGGACTTGATGTTCTGGGCGTAGTCATTTTCTACCAGGCGCTTCATAACGAACGGCTTGAACAGCTCGAGCGCCATGAGCTTCGGCAGACCACACTCGTGCAGCTTCAGCTGCGGACCAACGATAATAACGGAACGGCCAGAGTAGTCCACGCGCTTACCCAGCAGGTTCTGGCGGAAGCGGCCCTGCTTGCCCTTGAGCAAGTCAGACAGGGACTTGAGCGGACGGTTGCCCGGACCAGTTACCGGACGGCCGCGGCGACCGTTATCGAAGAGCGCGTCCACAGATTCCTGCAGCATGCGCTTCTCGTTGTTCACGATGATCTCTGGAGCGCCCAGGTCGATCATGCGCTTCAAACGGTTATTGCGGTTGATTACGCGGCGGTAGAGATCGTTCAGGTCAGAGGTAGCGAAGCGGCCACCATCCAACTGGACCATCGGGCGCAGCTCTGGCGGGATAACCGGGATGGCGTCTAGCACCATGCCTGCCGGATCGTTGCCGGAGCGCAGGAAGGCAGCAACAACCTTCAGGCGCTTCAGGGCACGCATCTTCTTCTGGCCCTTGCCGTTGTTGATGATCTCGCGCAGCTCCTCGGCCTCAGCCTCAAGGTCGAAGTTGCGAACCAGGGTCTGGATGGCTTCTGCACCCATGCCGCCGGTGAAGTAATCCTCGTAGCGGTCAACCAGCTCTTCGTAGATGGTCTCATCGATGATCATCTGCTTCGGAGCCAGCTTGATGAAGGTGTTCCAGATTTCATCCAGGCGGGCGATCTCGCGCTCGCCGCGCTCGCGGATGTGCTGCATCTCCTTGTCGGCAGCGTTTTGTACCTTCTTGCGGGCATCTGCCTTGGCGCCGGCTGCTTCCAGCTCAGCCAGGTCAGACTCCAGCTTGGAGGCGCGCTCTGCGATCTCGGACTCGGTATCGTCCTCAACGTCCTTCTTCTCCAGAAGCATCTCTGCTTCCAGAGTGGACTGGTCGTTGTGGCGAGCCTCTTCATCCACGGAGGTGATGATGTTGGCTGCAAAGTAGATGATGCGCTCGAGATCCTTCGGAGCCAGGTCCAGCAGGTAGCCCAAGCGGGAAGGAACGCCCTTGAAGTACCAGATGTGGGTTACCGGAGCGGCCAGCTCGATGTGGCCCATGCGCTCACGGCGAACCTTGGACTTGGTCACCTCAACGCCACAGCGCTCACAGATGATGCCCTTGTAGCGGACGCGCTTGTACTTGCCACAAGCGCACTCCCAGTCACGGGTGGGGCCGAAGATGCGCTCGCAGAAGAGGCCGTCCTTCTCCGGCTTCAGGGTGCGGTAGTTAATGGTCTCGGGCTTTTTGACCTCGCCCTTGGACCAGCGACGAATATCGTCTGCGGTGGCCAGACCGATGCGGAGCTCGTCGAAGAGATTTACGTCAAACACGTAATGTCTCCCTTTCATCCTCGTTGTCGAGGAATTGATGGCTTTCTATGAATGAAACGTTTATGCCCTGCCGCGGGGATTTTCCCCGCGGTGGACCAAGAAACTAACTAGGCGATGTCAGCGGAAGAACCCTCATCGCGGGACAGGTTAATGCCAAGCGATGGGCTATCCATGTCATCGTCATCAGAGCCAGACAGCTCCATCGGCGTGCCGTCGGTGGAGAGAACCTCCACGTTCAGGCACAGGGACTGCAGCTCCTTGAGCAACACCTTGAAGGACTCAGGGATGCCCGGATCTGGAATATTGTCGCCCTTAACAATGGCTTCGTAGACCTTCACGCGGCCGACGACGTCATCGGACTTGATGGTCAGCAGCTCCTGCAGGGTGTAGGCAGCGCCGTATGCCTGCATTGCCCACACCTCCATCTCGCCGAAGCGCTGGCCACCGAACTGGGCCTTACCACCCAGCGGCTGCTGGGTAATCATGGAGTAAGGACCAGTGGAACGGGCGTGAATCTTCTCATCGACCAGGTGGTGCAGCTTGAGCATGTACATGTAGCCGACAGAGATCGGGTACTTGTATGGCTCGCCCGAGCGGCCGTCGAAAAGCGTGGCCTTGCCATGCTCATCCACCAGCACATCGCCGTCGCGGTTAGGACGGGAAGAAGCCAGCAGGCGCTCGATCTCGTGGTTGGTAGCACCGTCGAAGACCGGGGTCGCGGTCAAGGAATCCGCAGGCACGTCATAGAGCTCTTCCGGCAGGGTCTTGAGCAGCTCGGCGTTCTTCGGATCCTCGGTATCAACCTTCCAGCCAGCGTGTGCCAGCCAGCCCAAGTGAACCTCGAGGACCTGGCCAATGTTCATACGACGCGGCACACCGTGGGTGTTAAGCAGGATGTCCACCGGGGTACCGTCTTCCATGAACGGCATATCCTCTGGCGGCAGAATCTTGCCCACAACACCCTTGTTGCCGTGGCGGCCGGCCATCTTATCGCCGTCCTGAATCTTGCGCTTCTGGGCAACGTAGACACGAATCATCTCGTTGACGCCAGGGGCCAGATCGTCATCATCGTCGCGGGAGAAGCGTGCAACGCCAATGACCTTGCCTACCTCACCGTGCGGCACCTTCATGGAGGTATCGCGGACCTCGCGGGCCTTCTCGCCGAAGATGGCGCGCAGCAGGCGCTCCTCCGGGGTCAGCTCGGTCTCACCCTTCGGGGTGACCTTACCCACCAGGATGTCACCAGCGCGGACGTCGGCACCGATGCGGATGATGCCGCGCTCGTCCAGGTCGCTCAGGACGTCCTCGGAGACGTTCGGAATCTCGCGAGTAATTTCCTCGGCGCCCAGCTTGGTATCGCGGGCATCGATCTCGTGCTCCTCGATGTGGACGGAGGTCAGGATGTCCTCCTCCACGATGCGCTGGTTGAGGATGATGGCGTCCTCGTAGTTGTGGCCTTCCCACGGCATGAAGGCAACCAGCAGGTTGCGGCCGAGGGACATCTCACCATTGTGGGTACCCGGGCCATCGGCCAGAACCTGGCCGGCCTCAACGCGCTCGCCCATGGAAACCAGCGGGGTCTGGTTGTAGTTGGTGCCCTGGTTGGTGCGCTCGAACTTACGCAGGATGTAGGTATCGCGCTGGCCCTCATCATCCATGATGGTGATGACATCAGCGGTGACGTTTTCGACCACACCGGCCTTCGGGGTGATAACAACGTCGCCAGCGTCGTACGCAGCGCGCTGCTCCATGCCGGTACCAACCAGCGGGGCCTCGGAGCGTACCAGCGGCACTGCCTGCTTCTGCATGTTCGCACCCATCAGGGCACGGTTAGCATCGTCGTGCTCCAAGAACGGAATCATGGCGGTACCCACGGAAACCATCTGGCGCGGGGAGACGTCAACGTAGTCCACACCGGCGGCGTCGGTAAGCCCGATGTCGCCGTCCTTCAGGCGAACCTCAATACGCTCGCCGGTGAGGTTGCCCTCTGCGTCCTGCTCGACCTCGGCCTGAGCAATAGCGAAGCGGTCCTCTTCATCGGCGGTGAGGTACTCCACCTGGTCGGTGATCTTGCCGTCCACAACCTTGCGGTACGGGGTCTCAATGAAGCCGAAGGCATTCACGCGGGCGTAGGAAGCCAGCGCACCAATCAGGCCAATGTTCGGGCCCTCAGGGGTCTCAATCGGGCACATACGGCCGTAGTGAGAAGCGTGAACGTCTCGCACCTCAATGCCGGCGCGCTCACGAGACAGGCCGCCTGGGCCCAGCGCGGACAGGCGGCGCTTGTGGGTCAGGCCGGACAGCGAGTTGTTGTGGTCCATGAACTGGGACAGCTGCGAGGTACCGAAGAACTCGCGGATAGCAGCAGAGACCGGGCGCACGTTAATCAGGGAGGTCGGGGTGATGGACTCCGCGTCCTGGGTGGTCATGCGCTCGCGCACAACGCGCTCCATGCGGGACAGGCCGACGCGGACCTGGTTCTGGATGAGCTCACCCACGGTGCGCAGGCGGCGGTTACCAAAGTGGTCGATGTCATCCGTGTGCAGGGAGATCATCTCACCGTTCGGTGCCTTCATCTCGCGCTCGCCTACGTGCAGGCGGACCAGGTACTCGAGGGTGACGGCAATGTCTTCCTCGGTCAGGGTCATCAGACCATCGTGGTCGCCGCCGAGCCCCAGCTTGCGGTTGACCTTGTAGCGGCCGACCTTAGCCAGGTCGTAACGCTTTGCACGGAAGAAGGAGTTATCCAGCAAGGACTGAGCCAGCTCGCGGGTGGGCTGCTCGCCTGGGCGCTGCTTGCGGTAAATCTCCAGCAGTGCCTCATCGGTGTTCGCTACACCGTCAGACTCCAGGGTGGACATCATGAGCTCGGAGAAGCCGAAGCGCTCCTTGATCTGCTCCTCGCTCCAGCCCAGTGCCTTAAGCAGCACGGTTACCGGCTGGCGACGCTTGCGGTCAATGCGCACGCCAACGGTGTCGCGCTTGTCGACGTCGAATTCCAACCATGCACCGCGAGAAGGAATAACCTTCACGGAGTGCAGCGGGCGCTCGGTGGACTTATCGATCGAGCGATCGAAGTAGACGCCCGGGGAGCGCACTAGCTGAGACACGACGACACGCTCGGTACCGTTCACGATGAACGTGCCCATATCCGTCATGATCGGGAAATCGCCGATGAAGACGGTCTGCGACTTAATCTCTTGGGTGTCGTTATTAATAAACTCTGCGGTCACGTACAGCGGCGCGGAGTAGTTGATGTCCTTTTCCTTGCACTCATCCACGGTGTTCTTCACCGGTTCAAAGCGCGGCTCCGACAAGGACAGGGACATATTGCCCGAGTAGTCCTCAATCGGCGAGAGCTCTTCGAGGATGTCCTCGAGGCCGCTCGTCACGCGGGCGTCATCGCCGCGCTCAGCCTGCTCGCGCTCGCGCCACTCCGGCGCGCCGACGAGCCAAGCAAAGGAATCAAGTTGTACGTCAAGGAGACCCGGCAGGGCGATAGGCTCGCTGATTTTTGCAAACGAGTATCGCTTCGGGGCTCCGGGGATATTGGCCACTGACTTGGTCTGGCGGGAGACTGCCAAGATGGGTCCTTCCAGCACCTCACGCGGATTGCCTGCTCGCCCTGGCCGACGAGCCGCAAAACCGCTGGTAATTCTAGCATTCGGTCTGCTGTGGAGTGTCTGGGTTCAGAATGCACAAAATCACCTTGTCAAGTCGGTTTTGCCATCACCGGCCTGAAAGGCTAAATGTGCACCGAAGATCCAGATTCCAGCGCAACGAAACAGCTTATAGGAAAAGACCTGCCATGTAAAGACACACCACTCTTGGGGCGTGTCGCTACCGCGCTAGGGGCAAGCTCGTGCTCGCCGCGGCGCTAACGCGTCCATGCCGCGCCACTGTGCGCGACAACCACCGAGCACCCTACCACTAAAATCTCAATACACCGCAACCCCAGCGGCGATTTTGTTTTCCAGCTGGGCTTTTACCGGCTCGCCGGCACCGCATTGCCGCCGACGCGTCCGCGGTTATGGCGCGAGCGGGCGTGCTTGTTCTTACCGCCAAATAGGCCGAGAGCACCAATGATTCCCAGCAACGTCAGAAGCGCACCCCCACCGATGATCACCCAGCGGATGATTTCCGCCACGCGGTCGCGCGGGAATTCCTTGGCTTCCTTCAGCAATTCCTGTTGATCTTCATCGGAGGTGGAACCATTAAAGACGAAAGCGCGCTCGCGGCCCACGCCCTCGCGGTCCGCGTAGTAATCATCGATATCCATATCCATGCCCACCACCAGGCCAGTCTCCTGATCCACGTAGAAGTCACGGCTACCGGAGTGGGTCAGGTATCCCTGCTCTTCCCCACCGCCTTCCTTGGGCAGGCTCGTGGTATTGCCATCGGCCGCATAAAGCTGCGCCACGTTAGTCGGTTCGATTTCCTGGTGATAGCGGTAGACCGTGCGCCCATCCATCGTGGTTTCTTCTTCAAAGACTGCATCGACGGCCTTGCGCAGGGTCGGGTCAAAGACCGGGTAGTTGGTCTTCTCTGCGCCTGCTGGGAATTTGAGCCAGTATCCGTCCACGGTCACCGTGTCGGACGGGGTCGCAAGCGTATGGCTAAGCGATGCCTCTCCCGCCGCCTCGCCGCTTAGGCGATCCACGGGATAGGTCCATACCTGGGCCTGGCTCAGGTCATTGAGGCCCTCCCCTTCGCCGCGCATGCGGGTCTCACCGATGCGCACGGTGGCCTTCTCCTCGTCCGAGGGCTCTTGGATATCCATGTTGATTTGGTAGGTCATGGGGCCCGAATACGGCGTGGTGCCGTCCTTGGACAGCTGCTGCGAATCCGCAGAATCATCGTGCAGTGTCCACGTACTGTTTTTCAGGTTCAGTGGCAGCCGCGGGGAGTAATCCAAAAACGCCGGCGCCACAATACCGGCGGCGATGAGCGCGACGCCGAGGCCTAGGAGCAGGACGGAAAAAATGCGGGACTTGGGCAGCATGGGGGCTAATTCTACAGCCCATAGTGGCGATTCCCTGTTTCTACAGGCCGCCCCGCCACGCCGGATTGGTTTTAGGCCGTCTGCGCATTCCAAGCGATGATGCTGCTCGTATCCGTGGTCTGCCGCGCGCACCAGAGATCAAACTCTTCTTGCAGCCCCAGCCAAAACTCTGCCGAATTGCCAAAATAGGCGGAAAGACGGAGCGCCATTTCCGCACTAATCCCAATGCGCCCACGCACCAGCTTGGAAATTTGAGACTTGGAGCAAAAAATATCCTTGGCTAAGCGGTATTGAGTAAGTCCGAGCGGCTCCAGAAACTCCTCGCGCAGGACCTCCCCAGGGTGTGGAACGGGGACGATATCCGAGGCTTCCTCTCCCTCATTTGTGATAATCGATGAAGTCAACGTCCACAGCTCCTTTCCCTGTCCATCGAAAAACTACTCTCCACTGCGCATTAACACGGATGGAATAAAATCCGTCCCACTGCCCTTTCAACCTCTCTAAGTGATTCGCTGGTGGAATCCTCAAATCAGCAAGAGAGGCTGCTCGGTCAATCATGATGAGTTTGCGACGCAGTATCCTTCGCAGTTCAGGGGGCACGTACTTTGGCGCCTTACCATCTGTGTGAAAGCGCTCTAAGCTACCCCTCCTGAACTCCACAATGCCATAGTGTCACACTTTGACACTACTGGCCATTGCTGTACTACCCGCATAGCGCCCGCGAGCATAAAACGAGGAAACCCCCAGCTCCCACCGCGCGCGGCGGTAAGAGTGGGGGTTTGAAAGCGTAAAGCTCAGTGAAATTACTTGAGCTCGACGGAAGCGCCAGCCTCTTCCAGCTTAGCCTTAGCAGCCTCAGCGTCGTCCTTGGAAGCGCCCTCGAGGATAGCCTTAGGAGCACCCTCGACCATTTCCTTAGCTTCCTTCAGGCCCAGGCCGGAGACGATCTCGCGGACAGCCTTAATAACGCCAATCTTCTTAGCGCCAGCGTCGGTCAGAACGACGTCGAACTCGGTCTTCTCCTCAGCGGCAGCAGCGCCGCCCTCAGCCGGAGCGCCAGCTGCAACAGCAGCAACCGGAGCAGCAGCCTCAACGTCGAATACCTCTTCAAATTCCTTAACGAACTCGGACAGTTCGATGAGGGTCATTTCCTTGAAAGCTTCAATGAGCTCGTCCTTGGTGAGCTTAGCCATGATGGCAAGTCCTTTCTGTGTTGTGTGTGCGCTGCGCGTGATTTATGCCGCGCACACGGTGTTGTAATTGTGCGTCTTTTGTGACGACTTAAGCTTCTGCTTCCTTCTTGTCCTGCAGGGCTGCGACGGTGCGTACAGCCTTGGTTGCAGGAGCGTTGAAGAGAGCGGCTGCCTTCGCCATAGAACCCTTCATAGCGCCAGCCAGCTTTGCGAGGGTGGTCTCGCGGTTGTCCAGCTTGGCGATGGCCTCAACCTGGTCGGCAGACAGTGCGTTGCCGTCCATGTAGCCACCCTTGATGATGAGTGCCTTGTTGTCATCAGCGAACTTGGTGATGACCTTCGCAGCATCCACTGCCTCGCCCTTGATGAACGCAATTGCGGTCGGGCCAGTCAGCAAATCATCAAGACCTTCGATGCCAGCTTCCTTGGCAGCGATCTTGAAAAGGGTGTTCTTGGCGACGGAGTATTCAACGTCAAAGCCCAGATCGTTACGCAGCTCCTGCAGCTGGGATACGGTCAGGCCGCGGTACTCGGTCAATACAACAGAGTTAGCGCCAGCCAGCTTCTCCTTTAGCTCTGCCAGGTCTGCAGTGTTCTTTGGGTTTGCCATTGTCTCTCGCCTCCTTCCAAAACATCTCTTTTATTATTCCGCCGGGGCCTTCCTCGCTTCGGTTACCCGAAACAACAAAAGCCCCGTGCAAGAGCACAGGGCGCGCGACATAAGAGAATGCCGCGAATAATCGCAAAGTGTCTCCTGCGTGGGCCGCCTCCTAGGATGGAGAACCTTCGATCCAAATGGATGACCAACGGTCTTCGGTGAACTTTGACTCGGCCGTGAAGTGGCCGTTCAAACTTCGTGGAAAACACTACCTCCCCACCCACGGTTTCTCCAAATCGCCGTTTCCGCCGCGTAGGATGGCCGCCATGACCTGCCTCATGTGGTTCCGCGATGACCTGCGCCTGCACGATAACCAGGCCCTTTCCCGCGCAGCCGAGGCCGCCTCACTTGGCGACGCCCCCTTGGTCGCCGTCGTCCTCGACGAACCTGCCTATCCCGGCACCCGCCCGCTGGGCGGCGCGACCACGTGGTGGCGCGAACGTTCCCTCTATGCCCTCGCTAGCGACCTTGCCGACCACGGCGTAGAACTCATTCGCGCCGCCGGCGATGCTCGCGAGGAAATCCCCCGCCTCGCCACCGAACTGGGAGCCACCACCGTCACGTGGACCCGCCGCTACCACGGCCCGCTGCGCGAGGTCGATGCCACCGTCAAGGAAACCCTGGCCTCCCAGGGCATCACCGCGACGTCCTCGCCTGGCTTCACCTTGGTGGAGCCCTGGGAGGTCACCAATGGCCAGGGCCAGCCCTATAAGGTCTTTACTCCCTTCTCCAAGGCCGCCGCTTCCCAGGTGGCGGGAGATGAACCGGAGGGGGTGCCGGAGATGGGGGCGTCGGCAAGCAGTGCATCTTCCTGGCCCAAGCCCACCGAACCGGCATGGGCGGCATCGCTGGCCGAGCACTGGACGCCCGGCGAGGCCGGCGCGCGCGAGCGACTAGCCCAGCTGGACCTAGCCAACTACGCCGAGGAGCGCGATATCCCCGCGCTCAATGCCACCTCCCTACTCTCGCCCCACCTGCGCTTTGGCGAGGTCTCCCCGCGCGAGGTGTGGTTCGCCGCAGCCGAGGAGCCAGAGGCCGCCAAGTTTCACTCCGAGCTGCTGTGGCGCGACTTTGCCTGGCACCGTCTCTACCACCTGCCCAATCTCGCCACCGAGAACGTGCGGGAGAAATTCGACCGCTTCGACTGGTCTTGGGACGACCCACGGCTCAAAGACTGGCAGGCCGGCACTACGGGCATTCCGCTTGTCGACGCCGGAATGCGCGAGCTTTGGGCCACCGGCTATATGCACAACCGCGTGCGCATGGTGGTGGGCTCCTTCCTCACCAAGAACCTGGGCATCCACTGGCGCCTGGGCGAGGAATGGTTCTGGGACACGCTGGTGGACGCCGATGCCGCCTCCAACCCGTTTAATTGGCAGTGGGTGGCCGGCTGCGGCGATGACGCCGCGCCCTTCTTTCGCATCTTCAACCCCGAAACGCAGGCCAAGCGCTTCGACCCCGACGGCGAGTACGTGCGCCGCTGGGCACCCGCGCTGTCTGCCCCGCCCATCGTGGACCTGCAGGAATCGCGCCAGGCCGCCCTCGATGCCTATGCGGAGATCAAGGACTAAGCCTGCAGAAAAGGTGGACGTAAAGGTCTACCATGGGGCCAATGATGAGCCCCAGGATTCATTCTCAAGCGCACCCGCCCATTGGCAATACCCCACTCATGCGAGTGGAGGCAATTAGTCCCCGGCCGGATGTCCACCTCTATCTCAAACTCGAACAATTCAACCTCGGCGGTTCTGCAAAAGACCGGACCGCCCGAGCGCTTATCCAGGCTGCCCTCGAAGCCGGCGATATCCGCCCGGGTTCGACGCTGGTGGAATCTTCCTCCGGCAACCTGGGCATGGCGCTAGCTCGCCAAGCCCCGCTCCAGGGGATGAAATTCCATTGCGTGGTGGATCCGCGGGTCAACGCCTCCACGGTAGCTACCATGCGGGCTTACGGTGCACACGTGGAATTGCTCGACCACCCCGATCCAGAAACCGGCGATTGGCTCACCGCCCGCCGCACCCGCGTAGCCGAGCTTTTGGAAGAGATCCCCGATTCTTTCAACCTCAACCAGTATTCCAATGAAGCCGCCTTCCACGCCCACGCGGAAGGCACCATGGCGGAGATTCTGGACCAGCTCGGCCAGGCACCCAGCCACCTGCTCGTGGCCATGAGCACCACCGGAACCCTTGGCGGCTGCGTACGCAAGCTCTCCGAGTTGGGCGCCGATACCCACACAATCGGCGTTGATGCGGAAGGCTCCGTGCTTTTTGGTGGTGAGCGCGGCACCCGCATGCTGCCCGGCTATGGCGCCGGAATCGTAACCGAACTATCCACCAAGTTTTCGCCTTCTTCCGTGGAGAGGGTTCCGGACCTCGATGCCATCGTTGCCGCCCGACAGCTCGCCCAAGCCGAGGGCCTACTGCCTGGCGCTTCCGGTGGTGCCGTCATCGCCGCCTTCCAACGCCTCGCGCCCTCCCTGCCGGCAGGGGCCGAAGTGGTTGCCGTGCTGCACGACGCCGGCCAGCCTTACCTGGACACCATCTATAACGATTCCTGGGTGTGCGAAAACTTCGACATTTCGCCCGCTGAACTCGCCGCGCGCATCGAGAGGTCGGCGCAGTGACTTCTGCTAGCTCTGCCTGCCGCATTGCCATCATTGGAGGTGGACCGCGTGGACTTTGGGCCGTAGAGGAGCTCATCGAGCGCGCCCGCGTTCCACTCGATGTCACCGTCTTTGACCCCTACCCCGCCGGTGCGGGCGCCGTCTACCGTCCGCAGCAGCCGCCGCAGTGGCGCCTCAACGTCAACTGCGCCATTGTCACCACGACCCACGATAGTTTCAACGCCTGGCGCACCCGCCGAGGTGAAGACACCACCGATACCTTCCCACCGCGGGCTCAGGTGGGCCAGTTTCTCGCCGATACCTGGTCCGCGGCAGTGCGCCGCGCGCCATCCCACGTTCGCATCCGGCACCTACCGCACCGCGTGACCGCGGTAAGCGCCGACGGAGAAAGGTTCATGGTCGATGGCGCCCCCTTCGACGAGGTTCTAGTCTGCACCGGCCACGACCATCTCCACGCTGGTTCCTTGGCCTATGAGGCCTCTTGCGTACCGGTCACCGGTCTCTACTTCGGTGCCGATCTCCCGAGCTCCGCACGGCGAATCGGCGTACGCGGTGCCGCCTTAAGCTTCATCGATGTGTGCCTACTGTATGGCGATACCGCCGAAACCATCTACCCGGTTAGCCGCAGCGGGCGCTTCATGGAGGTAAAACCCTCCCCGCAGACACCGCTGCCGGAGGTGTCACCGCGGTGGCGGCAGGCCTGCGCGCACATCGACAATGCCGCGGAGCTGCGTGAAATCCTCATTGGGGCTGCAGGCGAATTCGGTGACTTCTCAACTGCAGAACTCGGCGCCGTTATCGATGGCCAGGATTTCACTGGCGATGCCGTCGCTGAGCTCGAGGCTTCCCTCCGTGCGGCCGAAGGTACCGGTCTGCTCACCCCGGCCGCGGCCGTGGGTGCGGCGTTTCGTGGGGTATTCCAAGAGTGCGTCGATTGGCACAAGGCGCATGGCCCCATGCCCGGCTTCCGCGAGCTTTCACGCACCCTTGAGCGCGTGGCTTTTGGTCCGCCACCGGTCACAGCTAGGCGCCTACTCGAGCTGATCCACTCCGGTGTGGTGAATACCGACTACCTAGGCACGCCTGAGCAGATAGATTCCTGGCGGGAAAAGGGCGGCGTGGACCTGCTTATTGACGCCACCGTTGCTCCCCAAGCCACCCCCTCCCCCTTCCACGACGTTCCTGGCGTGGTGGAAATTGGCCGAATGAACGAGCTCTCCCTGCCCGGCCATGACTCCCTTAACCGTTCCGTGCACGATGACATCCCCCGCTGGGCGGAGAAAGTAGGAAACCCATGACCACCACCCCTGTAGAACCACTACCCGTCCACGGCACCGTCCCCTTGCGCGCCCGGTGGGAACGGTGGATGCGTGAGCTTGTCGAAAACCCGCAGCACGTCAGCGCATTGACCTCGCGCTACGGTTCTCCGGTGAACGTGTTGAATCCCGCTCCGCTGCGCCACACTGCCCAGGAGTTGCTCGATGCGGGCGCTTCCCACGGCGTGGACACGCAGGTGTTTTTCGCACGCAAGGCCAATAAGGCGCTGTGTTTTGTCGATGCTGCACGCGATGCCGGGCTCGGGGTGGATGTAGCCAGCGAGAACGAGCTCCGCCAAGTGCTCGACCGCGGTGTTGCTCCAGAGCGCATCATCCTCAGCGCCGCTATCAAAACCGACGACTTGCTCCGCCTCGCGGTTTCGCGGGGAGTTACTATCTCTTGTGATTCTCGCGCCGAGTCCCGCCGCATCGCCGCCATCGCGCGGGCATTAGACACCACCGCCTGCGTGGCACCACGCCTCGCTCCAGATCCGAACTCCCTACCTCCCACCCGCTTCGGGGAAAGGCTGCCGGCATGGCGGCAAGCCGAGTGGCCACAGGAACTTCGTGTTGTGGGCGTCCACGTGCACCTGCATGGCTATAGCGAGGCCGACCGCCGAACCGCCCTTGCAGAGGCAATTGCCTTGGTAGAGCACCTACGCGCATTGGGCCAGCCCGCAGAATTCATCGATATCGGCGGCGGCGTGCCCATGAGCTACCTAGAATCCCGCGAGCAGTGGGAGAATTACCTCGAGCGTATCGCCTCCCAACGCGCTGGTACCGGTGAACCGTTCACGTGGAAATCGGATCCGCTCTCCAATACTTACCCTTTCTGGCAGGAACCGACGCGCGGTCAGTGGCTGGACCAGCTCCTCTCCGGTGATGTCCCCGGCTACGGCACCGCTGGCACGGAGCTGCGCGAGCGGGACATCGCCCTGCATCTAGAGCCCGGCCGCAGCCTCCTCGACGGCTGTGGAGTCATCCTTACCGAGGTGAGCTTCCTCAAAGAACGCTCTGATGGCCTGCCCCTTATCGGCGTGGCGATGAATCGCACCCAATGCCGGACCGCCGCAGATGACATCCTGCTCGACCCCCTCCTGGTACCCACGGCCGGCCCGGCAAAGGAAATCTCCCGCGAGCCACGCACCGGCTTTGTAGTCGGAGCCTACTGCATTGAAGACGAGGTTATCCTGCGCCGCGAACTGGACTTCCCGGATGGCATTGCTGTAGGAGATACCCTCGCCATTCCGAATACAGCCGGGTATTTTATGCACATCTTGGAGTCTGCTTCGCACCAAATTCCTTTGGCACGCAACGTCTACTACGACGGCGGCGATTGGGTGCCAGACGATATTGATGCCGTGTAGCTGCAGGCGGGCTAAGACATAGAAAAAGGGCTTCGAGGCAATCCTCGAAGCCCTTTAAATTTGAACGCAGTGCGTTAGAACTGCTTACGCGGTGTAATCCTTGACCACGGAACCGTCAACCGGGATGCCCGGGCCGGAGGTGGTGGAGATGGTAGCGCGCTTGATGTAGATGCCCTTAGCGGAAGAAGGCTTCAGGCGCTGGATCTCGTCCATGAGGGCGCCGTAGTTCTCAGCCAGCTTCTCAGCATCGAAGGATGCCTTGCCGATGATGGCGTGCAGGTTAGCAGCCTTATCAACGCGGAAGGAGATCTTGCCGCCCTTAACCTCAGAGATTGCCTTAGCAACGTCTGCGGTAACGGTGCCGGTCTTCGGGTTCGGCATCAGACCACGCGGGCCCAGGACGCGAGCAACGCGGCCAACCTTGGCCATCTGATCCGGGGTAGCGATAGCAACGTCGAAGTCGATGTTGCCCTCGTTGATCTGCTCGATCAGTTCAGCGGTGCCAACGATGTCAGCGCCAGCTTCCTGAGCGGCGGTAGCCTTCTCGCCCTCAGCGAAGACAGCAACGCGAACGTCCTTACCGGTGCCGTTAGGCAGGGAAACGGTGCCGCGAACCAGCTGGTCAGCCTTGCGCGGGTCAACGCCCAGGCGGAAGACGACGTCAACGGTGGCGTCGAAGTTCTTGGAGGAGGTCTCCTTGGCCAGCTTGGTAGCCTCGATCGGACGGTACAGGCGGGACTTATCTACCAGTTCCGCAGCGGCCTTATAAGCCTTAGACTTGGTGCTCATTTAACAATTCCTTTTCTGGATTGGTGTGGTGTTCGGCGGGCCGTAGCTGGCCCTACCACATAAAGTTTTTACTTCTCCGGTGCGCCATCAACGGTGATGCCCATGGAGCGGGCGGTACCGGCGATGATGCGAGCGCCGTTCTCGATGTCACGTGCGTTCAGGTCCGCAAACTTGGTCTCTGCGATTTCCTTGCACTGATCCCAAGACACAGAGCCGACCTTGTCGGTGTGTGGGACGCCGGAGCCCTTCTTGATGCCAGCGGCCTTGAGCAGCAGCTTAGCTGCCGGCGGGGTCTTCAGCTTGAAGTCGAAGGAACGGTCCTCGTAGACGGTGATCTCAACCGGAACCACGTTGCCACGCTGGTTCTCGGTAGCGGCGTTATAAGCCTTGCAGAACTCCATGATGTTGACGCCGTGGGCACCCAGTGCCGGGCCAACTGGCGGTGCCGGGTTAGCGGCGCCTGCCTCGATCTGCAGCTTGATGAAGCCGGATACCTTCTTCTTAGGAGCCATCGAATTACCTCTTTCCTGTGTTACCGGGATGTCCGCCACGATGAATAACGGGATCCCGTCCGGATGCTCACCTTCAGTGGGCCACCGGAGGATGAAACGTTTTCTTATACGCACGCCAAAGGCGCACGGCGTTCCAGTTTAGAACACCGTGCGCCCTGCACAAAATCACTTTTTAGGAGATGCGCTCGATCTCGGTCGGCGACAGCTCCACCGGGGTCTCGCGGCCGAAGATGGACACCAGACCCTGCATCTTGCCGGTCTCTGGATCGATCTCGGAGATGGTGGCGGATACGGCGGCCAGCGGGCCGGACAGAATGGTCACTGCCTCGCCCACCTCGAAGTCGTGCGCGTACTTCTTGGCCTCTTCCTTCTCCGGCATAGCCACAACCTGCTCGCCCTCTGCCTCGTTCGGGGCAGCATCGCCCTTGGTGGACGGCGCCTCGTTGGGCATGAGGAACTTAGCCACGTCGCGAGTCTTGACCGGGGTGGCGTTGCCCTCGTTACCCACGAAGGAGGTCACGCCTGGGGTTTCGCGGATGACAGACCATGCGGCGTCGTTAAGCTCGGCGCGAACCAGGACGTAACCCGGCAGCAGCTTGCGCTTCACAATCTTCTTCTTGCCGTCCTTGGTTTCCAGGACCTGCTCAATAGGAACAACGACCTCGAAGATGGAATCTTCTACCTCGAGGGTCTGGGCGCGCATGTCCAGGTTGGTCTTTACCTTGTTTTCGTAGCCGGAGTAGCACTGGATGATGTACCACTGGCCCGGCTGCTTCTTCAGTTCGCGGGTAAAGGCGCGCAGGCGCTTGCGGTAGGCGGCATCCTCGGACTCGTCTTCGCTGGCCTCAGGGGCTGCACCCTCGGCCTCTGCTTCGGTCGCTGCCGGTTCCGCTGCGTCGGCGGACTCGCCTGCAGCCTCGGTGGACTCAGCCGTTCCTTCAGCTTCCTCCGCTGCCGGAGCGGCTGGGGTAGCGTCTTCCTGTTGTGCTTCTTCCACGGAGCTAGCGTGCTCTGCCGCCTGCTCCTGCACGTTGGACTGCATTGCCTCTTCCAGGGAGGTGCCTACGGTTTCGACGTTGTTCTCGTCGCTCATAATTCTTACTCCAAAAAATTCCTCGGCGCGTTGCGTAGGACCAGCCTACCCGCCCGCGTATGGGCAAAAAGTATCCCGCCGTTCCTTTAAGCGGAAACAGCGGGATAAAAGATTATGCGTTTATCTTACTAATCTGAGAGAACCTGCTCAACTCCGAGACCAGCCAGGGTGTCAACACCCCAGACCAAAACGGTCAGCACGATAAGGAACGCAAAGGTAATGAGGGTGTATTGCAGCATCTCCTTAGCGGTAGGCCACACCACCTTCTTTATCTCGGATGCGACCTCGCCTGGGAAGGCGGCTACGCCACCACCTGGGGTGTCATCGTGGTTCTTATCCTCGACGCGGACGACGTGCTTATCGGCGTAGTCCGCGGAGGACGTGGTAGCCGCACCAGAGAGCTGACGCTTACCGGTCGGGCGCGATGCACCCGAATTCTTCGGCTGCTGCTCATCGCTCACAGCTAACCCTCCTTGGGAACTAAATCTAATAGGGCGCTTAGCGCGCACCTCCATAACTTTGTCAACCCTAGCAAAGCTTACACAGCATGAAAAGCTGACCACGGCATTTGCCGGACGTGGCCTTGACAACATGTGGGCGGGCTAAGCGTCACGAAGAAAATAGGGCATGAAGAAACCCCGCCACCTGAGGTGACGGGGTTTACTATGCAGGGGCGACAGGACTCGAACCTGCAACCTACGGTTTTGGAGACCGTTGCGCTACCAATTGCGCCACGCCCCTATTCTTTTATTCCTCAATGCCTCAGCATCAAGCGTTGAAGACCTTACCAGAGCCATAGTTCCAATCCGAAACTAGGCACAGCCTGGACTGCCTTCAGCGCGGTAATAAAAAAGCGCCCTGCGGGCGCCTTTCTTTCCCGGTAGCGATGGCGAGAATTGAACTCGCGACACAGCGATTATGAGTCGCTTGCTCTACCACTGAGCTACACCGCCATATTCACCTTGGAGGAATTCCTTGCTCCAAACATGAATGGAGCCCCCTGACAGAATCGAACTGTCGACCTTTTCCTTACCATGGAAACGCTCTGCCGACTGAGCTAAGGGGGCACATCCTAGCGTTGAACACATCGCTATTTCGTTGTGCTCTCCGTTGCGGACTCCAATAATCTAACCCGCTTTCAACGTTTTACACAAATCGCCACGTCAGAACGTAAAAATGCTTATCTCCTGTGACACCTTTTCGCGCCTTTTGAAGGCAGTTGGAGAACCGGCATGGCAGATCACCCCTGCGGGCCGCTCGGCCACTCCCCCTCCCGTGCGTCGGCAGCCGTGCGGAGGCACGTGGATTGGCAGGTGGGGAAAAGGGGGCGTCGGCAAGCGTGGCAATGCTCACCGCGGGCAGTGACCTCGGCACGGACGCTGGTGGCTGAGTCCAGTGAGGCTCTCCACAGTTGTTGACCACCCGCAAATACGGCCATTGACTCGGGGTCCTGAGGGTTTAAGCTTGGTCTGTAAATCCCCCCACCCCATGCCAAGGAGCGAAGATATGTCCGCTACCGATATTGCCACCCCACACATCAATCCGCAGGGCGCACCCATTGCGGAAACCATCCTCCTGCCCGGTGACCCGCTGCGGGCGAAGTTCATCGCCGAGAACTTCCTGGAAGATACCGTCCAGTTCAACGGCGTGCGCAATATGCTGGGGTTTACCGGCACTTTTAACGGCAAGCCCATCTCCGTGATGGGCTCCGGCATGGGCATTCCCTCCATCGGCATCTACTCCTGGGAGCTCATCCACAACTACGGCGTAAAGAAGCTCATCCGTGTCGGCTCCATTGGCGCCATGCAGGAAGACATTGAGCTGCACGATGTCATCGTTGCTTCGTCCGCCTCCACTGATTCCAACTTCTTGAGCCAGTACAACCTGCCGGGCAGCTACGCCCCCACCGCCTCGTGGAAGCTCCTCAAGGCTTTGGTGGATCAGGCCGAAAAGCAGCAGGCCCACATCCACGTAGGCAATATCTTGAGCTCGGATATCTTCTACAACTTTGACCAGAACGTGAACGAGCGCTGGGCGCACATGGGTGTGCTCGGCGTAGAGATGGAATCCGCAGCGCTTTATGCCACCGCGGCTGAGGCCGGCGTCGACGCGCTGGGACTTTTCACCGTCTCCGACAACCTGGTGCACGATACCCACCTCTCCGCGGAAGAGCGCCAGACCGCCTTCCGCACCATGATTGAACTCGCGCTTCCGCTCAACGCGCTCGACTAAAAGGACCCTCTCCCCCGTGACTTCCACCCACCCCACCGCTTCCCCGCAGGACAAGCGGACAGGCTCCGCGGTAAACCCCAAGGTTGCCGTACCTATCCTGCTCTTTGTCTTCGTCTTCTCGCTGGTTATTGATAACGGCTTTAAGACGATGACCATGCCGATCGCCCAGGCGCTGGACATCTCCGTTAAAACCGCCTCCCTCCAGGCTTCCCTCGCCGGCGTAATCATCGGCATCGGCGCCGTGGTCTACGCCGCGCTGGCGGATTCCATCTCCATCCGCAAGCTCATACTCACCGGCGTTGTCCTCATCGCCGTGGGCTCGCTTTTGGCCTTCGCCTTTTCCAGCTTCTGGCCCATGGTGCTTACCGGCCGCCTCATCCAAACCGCCGGCCTTGCCGCTGCGGAAACGCTGTATGTCATTTACGTGACCAAGCACCTGAGCGAGGCCGATCAAAAGACCTACCTCGGCTTTTCCACCGCCGCCTTCCAGGCCGGCCTGCTCATTGGCGCGCTGACCTCCGGCTTTATTTCCACTTATGTCTCATGGACGGCGATGTTCCTCATCCCGCTCATCCTCATCCTGGCCATCCCGCCGATTATCAAGCTGGTGCCGGAAGATGAGGCCGTGGAGGGCCACCTCGACGCCTTAGGCCTGTTTTTCATCGCCGTCTTCGCCACCGGCCTGACCATGTTTATGCAGGAATTCAACTGGGCATGGCTCATCTTTGCTGTCCTTGGCATCGTGGGTTTCATCATCCACATCGGTCACGCCAAGCACCCAGTGGTCACCCCGGAGTTCTTTACTAACGGCCGCTACGTGTGGACCATCCTCATGGTCTTCTTTGTCTACTCCACCCAGATGGGCTTTATCTTCCTGCTGCCATTTGCCGCACATGACCTGCACGGCATGAACATCGATAAGGCCTCCCTGCTGATGATCCCGGGCTATATTTGCGCCATCCTCATCGGTATTTTCTCCGGCAAGATCGGTGCCGTTTTGTCCTCTCGCGCCACCATCTACACCGCCTTCGCCCTGGTTGCCGGCGCGCTGGTGGCGGCGGCGCTCTTTGTGCAACTTCACGTTGCCGTACTCATCCTGGCCATCGTGGCCTTCGCCTCCGGCTTTGCGCTGATGTACGCCCCGCTGGTCAATACCGCGCTGCGCAATATCACCGCCGCCAAGTCCGGCATCGCCATTGGCTTTTATAACCTGACCATCAATATCGCCATCCCGCTGGGCATTGCATATACCGCAAAGTTGCAGGACCTCACCAGCTATAACACCGTGCTGTGGATCCTCGCGGCCGTCGCCGCCATCGGCATTGCCCTGTACGTCGTCTCTGACCTCAAGATGGCCCGTTCCGAATCCCGCCTCACCCGCTAAGGAGAACAATTATGACTTCCCGCACCGACGTTGCTTCCATCATCGACCACACCCTGCTCAAGCCAGAGTCCACCCCAGAACAATTCCGCGCCTTGGTGAATGAGGCGGCCGAGCTGGGCACCTACTCCGTCTGCGTTTCCCCGTCCGCCCTGCCCATCGAGGTTCCTGACTCCCTGCACATCGCCACCGTCGTGGGCTTTCCTTCCGGTGCCGTAAAGCCGGAGATTAAGGCCGCTGAGGCCGCCCGCGCGGTTGCTGATGGTGCCGAAGAGGTGGACATGGTCATCAATATCCCCCTGGCCATCGAGGGCCGCGCCAAGGACCTGCAGGCCGAAATCCAGGCCGTACGCGATGCCATCCCTGGCAAGGTGCTCAAGGTCATCATCGAGTCTGCCGCGCTTTCCGACGACGCCATTGTCCTCGCCTGCAAGGCCGCCGCAGCCGCCCAGGCGGACTTTGTCAAGACCTCCACTGGTTTCCATCCGGCCGGCGGCGCCTCCGTGCACGCCGTTAAGCTCATGCGCGAGACCGTAGGCGACAAGCTAGGAGTCAAGGCCTCTGGCGGCATCCGCACCGCCAAGGATGCCTTGGCCATGATTGAGGCCGGCGCAACCCGCCTGGGCCTATCTTCCTCCGCCAAGATCCTCGAGGAGCTCTAAGCCATGTCAAAGGCCGCCACCGTGGATTATGACTACGCCCGCACCTGGGCCGAGCACGACCCCGATCCGGACACCGCCCGCCAGGTGATGACCTGGATTGAAGAGAGCAATAACGACGAGCTCGCCGCCGCCTTCGCCGGTCCCCTCGCCTTCGGCACCGCAGGCCTGCGCGCCGCCGTGGGCCCGGGCGAGTCTCGCATGAATCGCGCCGTAGTCATCCGCACCACCTACGGACTTATCTCCTGGCTCAAACAGCACGTGGACACCCCAGTGGTAGCCATTGGTTGCGATGCCCGCCACGGCTCCGCGCAGTTCCAGCGCGATGCCGCACAGGTCATCTCCGCGGCCGGTGGCAAGGCCTTGGTTCTGCCAGCGCAGAACCCCACTCCGCTGACCGCCTTCACGGTCCGCTCGCTCAAGGCGGATGCCGGCATTATGGTCACTGCCTCGCATAACCCGCCGGCCGATAATGGCTACAAGGTCTACCTGGGCGGCCGCATCGCCACCGGCCCGGCAGAAGGCGTACAGCTGGTTTCGCCCACCGATGCCGAAATCGCCGCCGCCATCGCCGCGGCACCCCATGCCGATGACATTCCACTTTCCACCGAGAACATCGCGGATGTCGATACCCGCGCCGAGTATCTCGACCGCGCAGCGCAGCTCGTGGGCGCTCATACCGATGTCACCATCGCGCTGACCGCCATGCACGGCGTCGGTGCGGCCTTGGGCGAAAAGCTCCTGACCCGCTGCGGGTTCGGCGTCTCGCTGGTTCCTGAGCAGGCCCAACCGGATCCCGATTTCCCCACCGTCTCTTTCCCCAACCCGGAAGAGCCTGGCGCCCTCGACTTGGGCATCCGCCACGCTGAGGAGATCGGCGCCGATATTCTTATCGCTTATGACCCGGATGCGGATCGCTGCGCCGCCGCTGTGCCCACGTCCTCAGGCACGTGGCGCCAGCTCACCGGCGATGAAACCGGCGCCCTCTTGGGCGACTATCTGGCCCGCCAGGGTGCGACAGGCAACTTCGCCAACTCGCTCGTCTCCTCCCGCCTGCTCGAGCGCATCGCCGCCCACTACGGCCTCGGCCACGAAGAGACGCTCACCGGTTTCAAGTGGATCGCCCGCACCCCGGACCTCTCCTTTGGTTATGAGGAAGCCATTGGTTTCTGCCCCGACCCCACCGCTGTCCGCGACAAGGACGGCATTGCTACCTCCGTAGTCCTCGCCAGCCTCGCGGCCGAGTGCAAGGCCGCAGGAACCACCTTGCTAGAGCGCCTAGAAGGCATCTACGCCGCCGTGGGTGCCCTCTATACCCAGCCGCTGACCTTCCGCGTCGATGACCTCAGCATCATCGCCCAGGCGATGGACAAGGTCGCTTCCACCCCGCCCACGGAACTGGCCGGTTCCCCCGTGGCAAAGGTGGAGAAGTTCGCCCAAGGCTCCAAGTTCTTCACCGACAACGATGACCGCGTCATCGTGCGCCCTTCCGGCACCGAGCCGAAGCTGAAGTGCTACCTCGAATCCCCCGACGCCGACCGCCTCGATGCTATTGCGGCCGACCTGCGCGCCTACTTCGGGATTTAAACCCCTCCCCGCTCCGCGCTCTCTAACTGGTCCTTCTGAGATTGCTTAGGGCCAATGAGGATGCGGACTAGAGGGCTTGCTGCCGCCAGGCCCACCGCCGCAGTACCAACTATGGATTCCGGTGGGTCAAAAAGAACGAGTATCGCCGGTATAAGGATCAGCGCGCCGAAAATGACACCTACGGTTGTAAAGAGCCGTACTTTTGATTCAAATATCGCGTACTCGAAAGATTCTGCTGTAACTTTCCTATCGAGGACAATATCTGCATGAGCGTCCTCCATAATCCGATCGCCTGCGCCCGGCTGAATGTCATTGTGCTGTTTGATTATCTGTGGATGCGGAGTTGGCCCCTGAAGCGCCCACACAGCAATTTGGTCATCAAGGTTAGAAAGCCTATTTACGCCAGGGAGCGCTCCTCCAACTGGTGGGAAATCGCTACGTTTATTTTCCGGTGCGCCCGATAACTGCGAGTCCGATTGCGCAGATGCGCTTGCTGCGCTGCCTGCGCTACTCGCTGGCTTTGAAATAGGTGAATCTCGTTTACCCCGTCCAGCATCGTTCGGATCTTCTTCATATCCCATATCCTATCGCTTAACCCCGTACCTTCATCTCTACAGTGACTTTCTGTGCCTGATGGTATGGCTACCGAGCACGCCTGTTTGTACACAGCGCCTTAGAAAGGTGTAGTTTGCTGGTCCTGAAGGCCAAAATGAGAGGAGTTAAAGATTAAAGGACCCCACCATTCATCCTTAACAGTTTTGCTAAAGATTGCAGTTGGTATTTCATCATTGCTCTGCCTCGGCTATTTCATTGGCGGTTTGAATGCGGTATACGTTGCCAAGACCCTGGCGGGATCGGATTCCACCTCATTGCCAGATATTTCTCGCAGGCTAGGAAATGGCTTTTTCTACTTCAAGCCCGTTGCCACAACATCCAGGAGTCCAATTGTTTCATGCCGATTTAGAGCACTACTTAGCCATTGTTGAGCGGGTTTATGTTGCGGTGCAGCGGAGTGGAAGGCATAAACGAGAATGTTGACATCAGGAATGATCATCGAGTACCGCCCACACAGCTTCTTTGTTGCTGAGATCAACTAGAGCCGGTCCGCCGCAATCGAAGGAGGGCAGGTTAACGGGGGTGTCTTCGGTACTGATGCGGGCTTCCTTCTTGAGGGCAGCGCGGACCGCCTCTTCGACGTATGAGCTCAAAGTGACATTGTTGGCTTTGGCTTGGATCTTCGTTTCTTCAAGGAGTTTCGGCGGGAGGTTTATCGTCGTGCGCATACCTTTAGGGTAGAAAGCATCAAGTCATCATTCAAGAGGTGCAATGATGTATCTGCCTTCAGGAAGCCGTGAAAGGTTGACTGGTGTCTTAATTCAGTGCGAGCGTCAGGATCAGTACTCCGATGGAGAATGCGAGCATGCCTAAGCAGTTGATCCAGAATGCGCTACCGAGGAAGTGGGCGCGGACATGGGCTGCTGCGGCCGCGCAGAAATAGGCGATGACTCCAATCATGGCTGTGATTCCTACGCCGGGGAACCAGAGGCCGGCAATGAGTCCTACGGCGGCGAGGCACTTGATGACAATGAGCGCCCACCACCAGTCCTTGGGGAGTTTGACGCCGCTGAGGCAGGCTTCGATGAAGGGGACTGGTTTGAGGGAGAGGGCGGCGTCGCCAAGCAGAATGGCTGCTAGTAGAAGGGAGGGCCAGGCTGGGGAAGATTCTAGGATCATTGGGTTACTCCGAATGCGGTGTTGAGGCGTTCGATCGATGAGGCGGCTTGGGATGTGAGGTGCTCGGTGTCGTAGATTCCGGCGGCCCAGCCGATGAGTAAGCCGAGGTAGACGTTGTACAGCAGGTCGGCGTACTCGGCCGCATCGGCGCTGCTGAGCCTGGTGCCGAGTCGCAGGGTGATTTCATCGGTCAGGAGCGTTTTGAGTGCGGTGAGCGCTTCGCCTTGATTGCCTTGTTGGATGAGTGCTGCGCCAAAGGCGCGGGAGAGCTCTTCGTGGCCGGTAAACATCTGGAGGAAAGGTCTCAGGACATCGAGAAGGCTATCGGATTGTCCCCGGATGTCATCGTGGAGTTCTGAAATGTGTTGGCCAATGGTGCGGATGAGCAGCGTTTGTTTGTCGCCGACTCCCATGACGGTTCCCACGCTAACGCCAGCTTCGGATGCGATAGTCCGGATGCTGGTGGTGGCGTAGCCCTGAGTGAGGAAGAGTTCGTAGGCGGTGGCTAGGACCTTGCTGACGGTGCCAGCTTTGGCGGCCGAGCGCGATGAGTGAACGTGTTCAGTGAACATGTTCAAAAGGGTAGCTCTTGATGGTTTCGAGGTCAATGACGCCGAAGTGTTGACAGTTGGCGCTAGGCCAGCGTGGGGAAGACGCGGTCGCGCAGCAGGTGTGCAAGCTCGCGGTCGGGGGCTGCTGGGTTGACCCAGGCGGTGTCGCCGATTTCGGCGGCGGCATGGGGTTCGTCGGCGGTGACGGTGCGGGTGTAGGTGAAGATGGTGCCGACGACGACCTCGCCCGGTTCGTTGGCGGCGGGAGCGTCGAAGGTGCCGAGTTTGTTGAGGCTCTCGGCGTCGAGGGTGAGGCCTACTTCTTCGGCAACTTCGCGCAGGGCGGCGTCGACAAGCGCCTCGCCCGCCTCGGGCTTGCCGCCGGGCAGTTGGTACTTGGTGGAGGACTTCTTGCGCACGGTAAGCACGTGGCCTTGTGGGTTGCGGATGACGACGGCTGCTACTTCAATCATGGCTGCTGATTGTAGGCGGCCTAGAGCAGCGGCAGGAGCACGAGGGCGAGATTGAGTGCGATGACCAGCGCGGCAAGCGTCCAGCCCACGGCCATAGACCAGGGTTTCGCGGCGAACTCACCCATGACGTCCCGGGAGCCGGCATAGCGGAAAAGCGGGATGATGGCGAAGGGGATGCCCAGGGAAAGAAGTGCCTGGCTGACCACCAGTGCCATAGTGGGGTCGACCCCGCAGCCGATGATGACCAGCGCCGGGATGAGCGTGACCAGGCGGCGGACTAGTAGGGGGACCTTGATGTGAAGCAGGCCGTCCATGATTTCGGAGCCGGCGTAGGCGCCCACTGACGTCGAGGCGAGGCCGCTGGCCAGCAGGCCGATGGCGAAGAGAACGCCGGCCAGCGGGCCGAGGTGGCTGGCAATCGCCGTGTGGGCCCCGGAGATGGTCTCTGTGCCGTCCACGCCGTAGAGGGCCGAGCCCGCCAGGACCAGCAGGCCCACGTTGACGAGCCCGGCGATGGACAGCGCCACGGCGATGTCCGCGCGGGTGCCGGCCAGCACGTGGGGGATTTCCAGGTCGGGGTAGCGCTGCTTGGTCAGGGAGGAGTGTAGGTAAATGGCGTGCGGCATGACGGTGGCGCCCAACATGGAGGCGGCCAGCAGGATGCTGTCCTTGCCCTCTAGGCGGGGGATGAGGCCGCCGGCCACGTCGGCGGGGTCGGGCGGGGCGATGGCGAGGCCGGCAAGGAAGCCGATGCAGATGACCAGGAGCAGGCCGATGACAAGCCCCTCGAACCACTGGTTCTTCTTCTGGAAGATGAGGAGAATGATGGAGACCGCGCCGATGATGAGCGCGCCCGCGAACAGGGGGAGGTTGAAGAGGAGTTGCAGGGCAATGGCGCCGCCGATGACTTCGGCGAGGTCGGTGGCCGCGGCGATGAGCTCGGCCTGGGCCCACATGCCTAGGCGCGCGCGGCGGGAGAGACGCTCGCCCATGATTTTCGGCAGGGAGCGGTGGGTGACTAGGCCCAGTTTGGCGGAGTGGTACTGGATGAACATGGCCATGAGGTTGGCCACGACGAGTACCCACACCAGGAGGTAGCCGTAGTGGGAGCCGGCGCTGATGTTGGCGGCTACGTTGCCGGGGTCGACGTAAGCCACTGCAGCAACGAAGGCGGGGCCGGTGAGGCTGATTAAGGTCTTACGCATAGGCATCTCCATACCAAAAGTTCAACTACTTGAAGTCTAGTTTTCATCGCCATATGTTCAAGCCAGGGGATCGCTGGGGTTTTCTTAGTTGTTTTCCTCGCCAGTGCTTATGCGGTGTGGCACAAGGCTAAAAGCTCCCGCACCTAGGAGCCCAGCGAGTAGATCCCGCCTCACAGCTGCAGGTACGCTTGAAACCCCGCAAGCATTTGCTCGCGGGGTTCATTCTGTGCCAGGTAGAAGATTCGAACTTCTGAAGGCAATGCCGGCGGATTTACAGTCCGCTCCCTTTGGCCGCTCGGGCAACCTGGCATGCACTGTGTGGTGCGAGTAAGTACTTTACTACGAACCACCCTCCCACCTACAAATCGCCAGCGTAGTAGGGGCGAATGGGGCGGGAATAAGGGGGCATCGCCAAGCAGCTAGCCCACGCGGCGCACCGTGTAATCCGCCAATTGACGCAAGGCCTGGCTCGCGGAGTTCTCCGGTAGCACGGCGAGCTGCTCCTCCACCGTGCGCAGGTAGGCATTGATGTCCTCCAGCGCCTTCTGACGGCCGCCAGACTGGTGCAGGAGTTCGATGGCGCGCTTCACCTCGGCGTCGGAATGCAGTGGGCCAGTAAGCAGCTCACGCAGCTTGTCGCCCACTTCGCCCTCTTCTTCCAAGGCGTAGAGAACCGGCAGGGTAAATACGCCCTCGCGCAGGTCCGTGCCTGGAGTCTTGCCGGACTCCTTTGGGTCAGAGAAGATGTCGATGACATCGTCCACAATCTGAAAGATCATGCCAATGGCACCACCAATGCGGTGCAAGGCTGCGGCATGCTCGGCCGAGGCGCCGGAGTGGTAGGCCCCCAGGTAGCCAGCAGAGGCGATGAGCACCGCGGTCTTTTCACGGATAACGGCCGTGTAGTGCTCCACGGCATTGGCCTCACCCGCGCCGATGGTCTCCCGCATCTGGCCGGTCACCAGCTCCTCAAAGGTATCGGCAAAGTGGGCCACGGTGTGGGTATCCAGTTCACTCATCAGGCGGGAGGCATGCGCCAAGAGCGCATCGCCGGCGAGGATGGCCACGGAATTACTCCACCGCGAATTGGCGGATTCCACGCCGCGGCGGCGGTCCGCCTCATCCATGACATCGTCATGATAAAGGGTGGCGACGTGCACCATCTCCACGACGGTGGCCGCCTTAACAACCTCTTCGCAGCCCGGACGCGGACCATACTCGGAGGCCAGCAGCGCCATCATTGGGCGAAAGCGCTTGCCACCGGCCTTAGACAAGTGGCTGACCTTATCCTTCAAGAAGTCCTGGCCGCGGTCGATTTCACTGCGCAGCTTGTCTTCTACTGCTTCCATGCCCGCACCAATGCGCTCGTTGAGCTGCGGATCACCAAGATCCACGTGCGTGGCATGCGATTGACCGTGAGTCATTAAATAGTGTTCCTTGCAACTAAAAGCCAGAGATAATCGATTACCTACCGTAGTCCAAACCGCGCCCCTAAACACACTCGAGGGGTCGAACTCATGCAATGATAGTCCTCATGTCGGAGCAGATCGATTCCCAAACCTATGTCGAGGTCGCCATTATTGGCGCTGGGCCGGCCGGAGCCGCCGCCGCGATTCATGCCGCACGCGCCGGCTATGACACCCTCCTTATTGATTCCGCGACGTTTCCCCGCGATAAAACCTGCGGCGACGGGCTCACCCCGCGAGCGATGCACCAGCTTGCTGATCTCGGCATTGCGGTCAACGCCTCCTATCGCAATCGCGGCCTGAAACTGCACGGCTACGGCGGCGATATTACCGCGCCTTGGCCGGAGACCTATCCCTCCCAGGTGGGCACGGCCCTGCCCCGCTACCGCTTTGATGCCCTGCTTGCCGACGCCGCCCGGAACGCCGGCGCCACCCTCCTCACCGGCACCCCCGCCACCGATCCGGTGCTCGAGGGCAACCGCGTGACCTCCTTCCGCGTAGGAGAGGCCACCGTACATGCCAAGTGGGTCATCGTGGCCGATGGCGTGCGCTCCACCTTTGGTAAGAAGCTCGGCCGCACCTGGCACCGCGAGGAAGTCTATGGCATCGCCGCGCGCTCCTATGCGTCCTCCACCCATGCCACGGAACCCTGGATGCACTCCCACGTTGAGCTCAAGGACGAAGAAGGCAAGGTGCAGCCCGGCTACGGCTGGATATTCCCGCTCGGCCCCGAGCTAGGCCAGGTCAACATCGGCCTCGGCGCGCTGTCAACCGCGCAGCGCCCCGCCAAGATCAACACCAAGAAGCTGCTCGAGTTCTACGCCGCCCAACAGCGTCCCGAGTGGGGACTCGGCGAGATTGAGCACGTTACCTCTGCCTTACTGCCCATGGGCGGCGCGGTGTCTAACGTGGCCGGCGCCAATTGGATGATCATTGGTGATGCCGCGGCCTGCATCAACCCTCTCAACGGCGAGGGCATCGATTATGGCTTGGAGACCGCCGCGCTGGCCGTAGCCCTGCTCGGCCCGAAGGATTTCACCCTGGCCTGGCCGGCCGTCTTGCGCGAGCACTACGGCGAGTCCCTCCTCTTGGCCCGCACGGCCGCGCGCCTGTTGACCTACCCGCAGTTCCTACCGCTGGCCGGCCCGCTGGCCCTGCGCGGGCCCGTCGGCCGCATGCTCATGCCGGCCGCTGCGCGCCTGATGGGCAACCTCATTACTGACGATGACCGCGACCTCATCGCACGCACCTGGCGCGCCGCCGGCCGCACGGTCTCGTCCCTTCGCCGCGATACGCCCCTCTGGGATTCGACCGCGGCATAGTCCCCCGCTCCCCCAGGCACGGGCGGAGCAGCGCCTAGGCTGGCTTTACCGCCGAGTGCAGCGCAACGATGCCAAAGGTAAGGTTCTGCCAGCCGGCCTCGGCCCAACCATTGCGATTGATAACCGCGGCAAGCTCCTCCTGCCCGGGCCACGCACGAATGGATTCCGCGAGGTAGATATATGCCTCCGGATTAGAAGAGACCAGGCGCGCTACCGGTGGGAGCAGGCGCATCAAGTATTCCTTGTACACGGTGCCAAAAATCGGTACCACCGGGGTGGAAAACTCCGCCACCGCAAGGCGCCCGCCCGGCTTGGTCACGCGCGCCATTTCGCGCAGGCCGAGCTCAAAGTCGTGGATATTGCGCAGGCCATAAGAGATGGTCACGGCGTCAAAGGTGTTATCCGCAAACGGCAGCTTCATGCCATCGCCAGCCACCTTGGGCACGTCGCGCTCACGCCCAGCGGCCAGCATGCCACGGGAGAAATCACACGCCACGCACCACGCACCAGACTTGGAAAGTTCCACGGTGGACACGGCGGTACCCGCTGCAAGGTCCAGGACCTTCTCGCCCGGCTTCAGGTTCAAACGCTCGCGGGTGCGCTTGCGCCAGTGCGCGTCCTGCCCAAAGGACAGCACGGTATTGGTGAGGTCGTATTTCTCGCCCACGGCGTCAAACATGCGCGCCACATCGAAGGGCTTTTTATCCAGATCTGCCTTAGACACAAATGATCAGTCTAGGCTACGCGGGCGCCAAGGGCACGAGCCGCCCATCGCGGCAGCTCCGGACGCTGGCCCAAAATGGTCAGCGGCACCCGGCGAGTATCCTCCAGTACCTCTTCGTAATAGCCCACGAGCTGCTCACACAGCGCCTTCCACGTCTTGGAGGAAATGGACTCGCGGGCATTATCACGCATCTCCTGATGGATCTCTGGGTTGAGCAGCGCATCCACCGCATTGGGGAGGTCTTCCACAAAGGTCTGTACATCCAGCAGCAGTCCGTTATAGCCCTCATCGATGAGATCTACCGGGCCACCTGCCCGCGGCCCGATGGTCGGTACGCCGGAAGCCTGCGCCTCCTGGATGGACTGGCAGAAGGTCTCGAACTCGCCGGCGTGGACAAAGACGTCCAAGGAAGCATAGGCGGCGGCGAGGTCTTCGCCAGAAAGGGCACCGGTAAAGACTGCGCCGGGAAGCTGCGCCTCCAACAGCGGCCGCTCCGGGCCATCGCCCACGATGACCAGTTGGATATCCTCGCGCCCGTTGAGCGCCGAGAGGCGGTGCACGCCCTTTTCCGCGGCGAGGCGACCAACGAATCCCACCACATTCTTGGTGCCGCTCGGATCCCAGCTGCGGCGCAGCTCCTCAGAGCGCTTGGAGGGGTGGAAAAGTTCTGCGTTCACGCCACGACCCCAGTGACGCACGTTTTTAATGTGGTGCTTTTCCAAGTCCCGGATGGTCAGCGAGGACGGTGCCAGCGTCATCTGGCAGGAGTTATGAATCGTGCGCAGCCACTCCCACACGCCATAGGCCAGCGCGGAGGCATGGTACTTGGTGGCAAATCCGGCAACATCGGTCTGGTACAACGCCACGGCCGGCACGCGCTGCTGGCGGGCGGAGAAAGCGCCCGCCGCGCCGAGTACGAAGGGGCTGGCCAGGTGGATGATATCCGGCTTGAAGTCGCGCAAGGCCTCATCGACCGCCGTGGTAGGCACGCCCACCGGCAGCGAATCCACCAGCGGCACGCGCACGGTGGGCACGCGGTAGATGGGAAATCCTAGGTAGTCCGGAATCTCTTCTTGTCCCTCACGGGCGCCCGGCGCGATGACGATGGCCTCTTGGCCGGTCTCGTGCAGGTGCTCTAAAACGCGCAGCACGGAGTTGGTCACACCATTGACATTGGGGAGGAAGGATTCAGCCACGATCGCAACACGCATGCCACCATCATGGCCCATCTTCTTAAGTTTATGGTGAAGCCAGCGGAAAATCTTGGTTAATTATTTCTCCGCGCGGCGGGTAAAGAAGCTAATCAGCTTCCACAGCACGGCCGCGATGAGCGTGGCAACCACTCCTACCGAGAGCGCCGGGATGATGGCCAGCGTCCATTCGCGGCCTTCAACCTTGACCAGGTCTGGGTCGTCCTGGGCGTATTGCACCCACACCTGCTGACCCTCGCCCAGCCCACTGGGATAGAGCAGCCCGTGCTGTGGGGTGTGGTAAATCCCTTCACTGTCTTGGAAATCCACCGTGGTGCGCAGCATGCCCACATCCTTGACCGTGGCCAAAGCGCGCGCAGGGTGGCTGGCGATGGCGTGGTCATTTAGCGCCGGCCCGATGACCATGCCCACCACGCCCACCAGCGCAGCCAGATACAGCGCCAGTGTCAGCTGGTGCAGGCGGCGACGATAGACCGCGGGCGTATAGCGCGGCACCACGGCCGCGTGCGGCTTATGCTGCGGCGGGGCCACTTACTGGCCTACCTTTGCGGTGAGCTTCTCATTGAGCGCCCGGCGCGTGGCACGGGTGGTCTTGGCTTCCACGACGGTAATCCCGGTCGAGTATTCCTTCAGCTCCGCCAGCGTATCCAATAGCTCCTGCAGGGTGGTCACCTCGCGGTAGTCTGCCTCGTAGGCTTCTGCCAGCTTGCCGACGTCCACCCCATGCGGCGTTCCAAACGCCGGCTCGAAGGACTCGCGCAACGCATCGGCGCCTTGTTCCAGGGTCTCGAAGATGCCGCCACCATTGTCATTGGCCACCACGATGGTGAGGTTTTCCGGTCGCGCCTGGTCTTCCGGGATGAGCAGGCTATTAGCGTCATGCAAGAAGGTGACATCCCCCATGAGCGCCATAACTCGCGGGGCGCGCCAGTTGGTGGGATCCAGCGATTGCGTGGCCAAGGAAATGCCGATGGCTTGGGCGATGGTGCCGTCGATGCCGGCCGCCCCGCGCGGCGAGTACGTATCCACGCCGTCGAAAGGCAGGCCCACCATGGAGGCATCGCGCACCGGGTTCGAAGCGCCGAGCACCAGGGTGTCATTGACGGAGAGCGTATCGCCCACCGCGGCCGCGACGTGGAGCCCAGTGAATCCCAGTTCCTCATCCTCGAGGGTCTCGCGCACCGCTTGTCCAGCCATATCGGTTGCGCCTTCGCAGATCTTCATCCACTCGCGGCTCGGCTCACCGGTGACCTTGACGGTGGTGCCAAGCCGGGCCTCGTCGCCGCGCTGGTTGGTGAAGTCCTTGGTGCGCGAGAGCACCACTAGCTCAATATCCGGATCATTCATCAGCGCTAACACCCCACGGTGCAGCGTCGGGTGCCCCACGACGATGACCTGCTCCACCTTGGTATTGACCACATAATCATTCGCAGAGACCTGCGCCTTGCGGAAGATATGCGCCGCCGCTGGATGCACCGGATGATACGGACCCGGCGCGCTCGGCTCCGCAATGGTCGGTACATCTTGGAGGCCTTCTACCTCCCAGGCCTCGTCACCCGTAATGACTAGGGTGTTCTTGCTCAAATCCACGGCCACTTCCCCGTGGTCCACGAAGGCTGGTGCTGGCTCGCGCACGCCGTCGCCGGAGGTGTGGTCTGGCAGGGTGGCGTCGACAAGCGGGGCATCAAAGGCCACATTGATGTGTACCTGCAGGTCCTCGCGGAAGCGCTGGGCCATCGCCGCGATATCGTCCGCGCCGGTGACCTGGGTGGTGTCCGCATAGACGCCGAAGATGCCCTGCTGCTCGATGGTCTGCGACGCCCCCGTACCCACCAAGCGCTCCGGCCGATCCGCGCTAATGATGGCCAGCGGCGTGTGGGAATAGTGTGCCTCCACCACGGCCGGCAAAGTATTGGCCACCGCAGTTCCCGAGGTCATCACCACGCCCACGTGGCGGCGCTGCACCCGCGCCATGCCCAGGGCGGTAAACGCTCCCCCGCGCTCGTCCAGGCGGGTGTGTACACGGATATCATCACGTGCCAACAGCGCCAGCGACAGCGGCGCGTTGCGCGAACCAGGGCACAGGACGACATCCGTGAGGTGGCGCGCCAGTTGGGCGGCTACCTTCTCAGCCAACTGCATCGATTCATTCATGCCGCCCGATTTTACCTGCCCGCGCACCATTTCCCTTACCGGGCAGGTGCTGGGCGCTTAGTTCTGAGCGCCCGGCTGGTCGGCCGACTGCTCGCCGCCGCCCAGGAGGTCATTGAGGAGGCCCTCAATGTCCACGTCGCTGCCCTTATCCAGCTGATCTTGTACCTCTGGCGGCAGCTCGGTCGGGATATCGGACGGCAGGTCATTCTGGAAGTCCGGCAGCTTCGGCAAATTATTGGAGTTCTCATCCTGCGAATCCGGCTCTTCGGTCTGGGTCACGGTGGTGGGAACCTCCGTGGTCAGCGTTTCTGTCACCGGCTGGGGCTCCGGCTTATCCGCCTCGTCCGCGGCATTGCGCCACAGGAAAAACAGGACCGCCGCAGCCAGCACTGCAAGTACCGCGATGGCCGCGAAGACGCCGGCCATGGCGCCACCGCCGCCGCCCTTCTTCTTGCGCTTTTCCGGCTGGTCTGGATCATAGTTCGACGGCACCGGCTCGTACTCGGGCTGCTGCGCGTATTGCTGGCCATATGCCTGCCCGGCCGGCTGCTGATAGTTCTGGCCGTAGCTTTGCTGCTGACCGTAGCCCTGCTGATAGCCAGAGCCCTGCTGGTAGCCGGCGGCCGCATCGAATTGACGAGTCTCATTCTGCGGCTGCTGCTCGCCCGGGAAGTACTGCTTGGGGTGCTCGCGGCGCGCTTGGTCGCGGCTGGGGCCGGCGGCATTATCGGGCACGCGGCCAATCTGGCGCGTGGCATCATCCGCCGGGCTGGACCAGCTGCGGGTTTCATTATTATCGCCATGAGGGCCTTTAGTAGTCATACCCTCTACCTCTACCCCATTTTGCTGTGAGATCCCAGAGAGGTCTCCCACAGCTAACGGGTAGCTAAGGCTCGCCGCTTAATGCGCTCGGCGTGCACTCAAGGCGCGGCCCGTGGCGGTATCCTCTGCGGCAACCTGCGCCGGGGTGGCATCCGCGATGATGCGGCCGCCGTCTTCGCCAGCGCCCGGGCCCATCTCAATGATGCGGTCCGCATTCGCCATGACCGAAAGATCATGCTCGACGACGATTACCGTATGCCCCGCATCCGCCAGCTTGTGTAGCTCGGTATTGAGCAGGTCGATATCGGCTGGGTGCAGGCCCGTGGTGGGCTCGTCCAGCAGATAGACCGTGTGGCCGCGACGCGAGTTGCGGGAGCGCTGCAGCTCCGTGGCCAGCTTGATGCGCTGAGCCTCGCCGCCGGACAGCTCCGGCGCGCCCTGGCCCAAGCGGAGGTAGCCCAGGCCGACGGCCTGCAACGTGGCGATGGCACGGTAAATCTTTTCTTCCTCGGCAAAGACCTCTGCGGCCTCGTCCACGGTCAGTTCCAAGACGTCCGCGATGGTGCGGCCCTGCCAGGTCACTTCCAAGGTCTCGTCATTGAAGCGGGCACCACCGCATTCTGGACATGTGGTGTACGAGCCCGGCAAGAAGACCAGCTCCACCTCGATCTTGCCCGCGCCGCCACAGGTGGGGCACTGGCCTTGTTTTACGTTGTAGGAAAAGCGCGAGACCGTCCATTTGCGCTGCTTGGCCTCATCGGTGGAGGCGAAGAGCTTGCGAACGTTATCGAAAAGCCCGGTATAGGTTGCCAGCGTGGAACGCGGGGTGCGGCCAATGGGCTTCTGGGTAATCTGCACGACGCGCTTTACTCGGTCAAAGCCCTCCGTGCTCTCCGCGGACCAGCCCTTCTCCTCGGTCTCTTCCTCATCGGAAACGGCCGTAGCGGATTGGCGCAGTAGGCCGGCGAGCACCGTGCTGACCAGGGTGGACTTGCCCGAGCCGGAGACACCGGCGACCGCCGTGAATTGGCCCAAGCCAAAGTCCACATCCAGGTTGTCGATGCTGCGTGCGTTGATGCCGCGGAGGGCGAGGTGGGAGGAGGGGGTGCGGGGGTCGTCGGCAAGCGTGAGCGTGCGGTGAGCCAGCGCATTGGCGGTAGGGGTGTCCGCGTCATAGTCTTCGACCGGGCCCGAATAGACCACGTTGCCGCCGCGCTCGCCGGCCAGCGGGCCGACGTCAACGAGCCAATCCGCTTGCGCGACCAAATCCATGTCATGCTCCACCAAGAGCACGGAGTTGCCGGCCGCGATGAAACGGCGACACATATCCATGACCGCGTCGCGCTCATCGGGGTGCAGGCCGGCCGAGGGCTCGTCGAGCACATAGGCCACGCCGAAGAGGCCGGAGCGCAGCTGCGCCGCCAACCGGATGCGCTGCATCTCGCCGCCGGACAGGCTCTGCGTCGGCCGATCCAGGCTGAGGTGCGCCAAGCCGAGCTCCAGCGCCGAGGTCAACGCCGGCAGAATCTGCCGCAGGAGCAAATCCTCGGCCGAATTCTCCTCCGGGTTCTGCTTGCTGAGCACCTCATGCACCCTATCCAGCGGCAGCGCGCCCAGCTCATCAATCGGCATGCCCGCATAGGTGACCTTCAGCGCGGCCGGGTTGAGGCGGCGGCCGCCACAAGTCTCGCACTCGCGCGATTCCATATAGGACAGGGTGCGCTTGCGCAGGGTATCCGATTGGGTCTCCGCAAGCGTCTTATTGAGGTAGCTGGCCACCGAGCGCCACGTGCCCTCATAGTTGCGCTGAATCTGATCTTTTCCGCGCAAGGGCTTGACCGTGACTACGGGGCGCTCTTCCGTGAAGAGGATCCAGTCGCGGTCTTCTTGCGGCAGCTCTTGCCAGGGCGAATCCAGGTCATAGCCCAAGTTCATCAAAATGTCGTGGAAGTTCTTGCCGGCCCAGGCGCCGGGCCATGCTTGGATGGCGCCTTCCTCGATAGAGAGGGTGGGATCCGGGACCATGGAGTCCTCGGTCGGCTCGTGAACCACGCCCGTGCCGTGGCACTGCGGACACATTCCCTCCGGGGTATTGGGCGAGAAGGAATCGGAGTATAGGCCCTCCGGGTTATCCCCGGCGCGCGAATAAAGCAGGCGCACGCTATTGGAGAGCGCGGACACCGTGCCCACCGTAGAGCGCGCTCCGCCGCCGGAGGTCGATTGCTGCAGTGCGACCGTCGGCGGTAGGCCCTCTACCTGGCTGACCTGTGGGTCGACGGCCGAGCTAATGAGGCGGCGTGCGAAGGGTGCTACCGATTCAAGGTAGCGGCGTTGGCCTTCGCCGTGAATCGTACCGAACGCCAGCGAAGATTTGCCCGAACCAGACACACCTGTGACCGCGACGAGCTTGCCGCGGGGCATATCGACGTCGACATTGCGCAGATTGTGCAGGTGAGCATCGCGGACCTTGATAGTAGACATGCCTTCCAGCGTACTCACAGGTGGCAGGTTGGGCAGTCTCAAGCCTGACAGCAGTTTTTTAACGGTTCTCTCTAGCGGTTCACCGGCTTTCAACGATTTCGTCCACCCATATGGCGAAAACCGTCGACGGTTTAGGTGTTCTAGATGGACGAAATCGTTGAAACTAGGAAGGTGGAACCTTTCCGGAAGATTTCCAGTCCAATGAGTCATGTGGACGAGAAATGAATTACTAGATTTAGGCCTTACTGACTATCAAATCCGCAGCAGGATTAGTGGGGGAACACTTTTGCGCTTGCGGCGCAACTGTTATATCGCTGCAGAGGCGAGCGCGAAAGATAAAGTAGCCGCGGTGGCGCAACTTTATCCGGATGCGGTGTTTTCGGGGACGGCGGCGCTCGCGGCCTATGGCTTATGCGAGGTGCGGCTGCCGGCGGTGATCCGGGTGGATAAAAACTGCCGGATTCGAGCGGATGATGTGGTGTATACGGTGAGGTCGCGGCCGGTGCCGGCGAATCGGATAAAGGGTGTAAGGATGGCGTTGCCGGCACAGGCGGTAGCAGATGCATTGAGCTTCGAGCGCTGCAGCGAGTGGCTGCTGAAAGAAGCGCTGGCGCAGGCGTATCGCGGGCTCAACGGAAGGGGGAGGTTCGCGGCCGATTTAGAGCTGGTGATCAGTAAGAAAAGGGACGCGGTGCGCGAGTTGGCGGAGCAGGCGCCGGTGGGGACGGCGTCGAAATGGGAGCAGCGGATGTACCACGAGATGCGGCGGGTGGGGCTCAAGCCGGTGCCAAATTTCCGGCTTGGGCCGTATACCTGGGATTTAGGCTTCGAAGCGGGGACGACGGTGGTGGACTTGGACTCGCTTTATTATCACGCGCCGGAGAATAATCACCGGGAATTCCTCATCGGGACGTGGAAGACCAATCACGCGGTGCAGCACGGATGGGCGCCGCTGAAGTTTACGGATGAGTGCACCGACTACCACCTCAAACTAGTGGTGGAGACGGTGCAGGAAACGGTGGCGCATCGGCGCAGCGTGCGCGGGCTAAAGAGCAGTCCGCAAAAGGTGCGGCGGGCGTTGGTGACTCCGGCATGGCGGTTTCACCAAAGCTTGCTCTAGGGCCTAGTCAGACAGGTGCGGCCAACAGGCGCGAAGGCGGTCGAACCACCAGTCGCGGCGGTCGGCGGGGGCGGCGAGTGCGGCGAGGCGGTCTGGGTCGGGGGCGAGGATATCGGCGGGAAGGTGGCCATCGATAAGCGGGCGCGGGGCGGTGACGTCCTCTTCAAAAAGGGAGCCGGTGGCAAGGCCGGCGGCGGCCGGGGTGACGTCGATGTCCTCGTCGTCGTAGATGCGCGGGAGGGCGGCGACGGCCGCCAAGCCCATATTGATGCCAATGGAGGTATCCAGCGCGGAGGCCACCGTGATATCCATATGGCGCTGGCGCAGGTGCTGGGCCACCTCGAGGACGCGGCGCACGCCGCCAAGCGGGGCGGGCTTGACCACGGCGACATCCGCGGCCTGCAATTCGGCCACGCGATAAGGGTCCGCAACCTTACGAATGGATTCATCGGCGGCAACGCGTACAAAGAGGCCGGCGCGCATAAGGCGGCCGCGGACCTGGGCGAGCTCCTCGGTGGTGGCGCACGGCTGCTCCATATAGTCCAGCGGCATCATCATCTGCGCGGCCTCGACCGCCTCATCGACGGTCCAGCCGCCGTTGGCATCCACGCGAAGGATGGGGATATCGCCGCGTTGGGTGACGGCGTCGCGGACGGCGCGGACGCGAGCGGCGTCGTCGGCAAGCGTGTGCCCCTTCTCCGCCACCTTGATTTTGAAGGTGCGGCAGCCGGGGTAGCGCTCCACCACGGCCGGGACTTCGCTGGCGGGTACGGCTGGGATGGTGGCGTTGACCTCGATGGAATCGCGCACCGGCTCCGGGAAGCCCTCGTAGGCGGCCTCGAGCCCGGCGCGCAGCCAGGCGGCGGACTCGGCCGGGCCATACTCTAGGAAGGGCGCGAACTCGCCCCAGCCGGCCGGGCCCTCGATGAGCAGGGCCTCCCTCGTGGTGATGCCGCGGAAACGCACGGCAAGCGGGAGGGAGACTACGTGGGCGCGGTCGAGAACGTCATCGATATGCATGGTCTTCATGGTAGCGCCCGCCGGCCATTGACCTCTCCCCCGCTCTGCGCTATTTTGAGAACCTATACCGATAAAGGAGGAATTATGCTGCTAGCTGAGGCATTAGCGGAGCGCGCCCAGGCACAGGAGCGCCTCAATAGCCTGCACGAGCGGCTGCTCACCGTGGCCCGCGTGCAGGAGGGCGATACCCCGGATGAGGATCCGCAGGAGCTGCTGCGTGAGCTCGACGGCGTGGCCGGGCGCATCGATGAGCTGGTGCAGGCCATCAATGCGACGAATATCGCCACCGCCTTTGATGAGAAGAGGAACTTGATGGAAGCCCTCGCGCTTCGCGACGGCCTCTTGCGCAAGCGCCGCATCTACCACGACCTAGCGCAGCGGGCGGGCACGCGCTCGGATCGCTATTCCCGCACCGAGATCAAGTTTGTCTCTACCATCCCGGTGGCGGAGCTGCGCAAGCGCGTCGATGATTTGTCTAAGCAGTACCGTGAGCTGGATACCCGCATCCAGCAGCTGAACTGGAATACCGAACTGAAAAACGGATAGTCATATCGCGCGCTGCTCAAAGCGCGCGATGGTAGCCCACACACCTGCAGCGAGCAGGCCCCCACCCTGGAGGGGAAAATCCTGGGACACAGGCCCCCTTTAGCGCTTTAAGGGGCGGGGAGTTCGAGTCTCCCCATGGCATAGAGTACCGCGCTGGTATGGCGTACACGGGTATTGTGCGGGGCAACAACCTCGCAGTATCGCGTATTGATTATTACCGGCCTGCTGGGCAGCGTGTGTGGGTGAGGGTTGGGAATGGGGACTATTCTTCTTTTGCCACTAAGCTGGCCTTTATGAGCGAGCAGAGAAAGTACAGCACCGATAATCCGTTCCGGCCGGAATTGTGGCATACCGTAGAAGGTTTTGAGGACCTGACGGATATCACCTATCACCGGCTCAACGGCGAGGGCCGCAAGAACGGCATCGTGCGCATTGCCTTTGACCGCCCGGAGGTGCGCAATGCGTTTCGCCCGCATACCGTAGACGAGCTCTACCGCGCCCTCGACCACGCCCGCCGCACGCCGGATGTGGGCACGATCTTGCTCACCGGCAATGGACCGTCCGAAAAGGACGGCGGCTGGGCGTTTTGTTCCGGCGGCGACCAGCGCATTCGCGGCCGCTCCGGATACCGCTACGCCACCGAGCACGCCCACGATGACGCCACCGCGGATGAATCCACCGTGGACACTGCCCGCGAGAAGGTGGAGGGCGGCCGCCTACATATCCTCGAGGTCCAACGCCTTATCCGCACCATGCCCAAGGTGGTTATCGCCGTGGTCAATGGTTGGGCGGCCGGCGGCGGACACTCGCTGCACGTGGTCTGCGATATGACGGTCGCCTCCCGCCAGGAGGCGCGCTTCAAGCAGACGGACGCGGACGTGGGTTCCTTCGATGCCGGCTATGGTTCGGCCTACCTAGCTAAGATGGTGGGCCAGAAATTCGCCCGCGAGATCTTCTTCTTGGGTCGCACCTATGATGCCCAGCGGATGTATGAGATGGGCGCGGTCAATGAGGTTGTCGATCACGCCGACTTGGAAGACGCCGCAATCCAGATGGGCCGCGAAATCAACGGCAAGTCCCCAACAGCCCAGCGCATGCTGAAGTTCGCTTTCAACCTGACCGATGACGGCCTCATGGGCCAGCAGGTCTTCGCCGGCGAGGCGACCCGCCTGGCGTACATGACCGACGAGGCCGTCGAGGGCAAAGAAGCATTCCTCGAAAAGCGCGACCCGCAGTGGGAGCAGTTCCCGTATTACTACTAGCCAGGAGTTAGCACGATGTGGATTTTCGCCATCGGCTTGGCCACACTTGCACTGGCGGGCGTCATCGTCTCGCGAGTGTGGATGCTCAAGCGTATCAAGGATGCGCAGGACAGCGGGGAGCGTCCCTTCGATCAGGAGGACACCCCGCGCAATCCATACATGTAGCGGAGTAAATGGCGTGGGACGCCCTCGGACCGGAGTGAGACATCTCAAGCAATTGTGGACATGCCCATAGTTAATACTTAAAGTGTCGAACATGAAACTCTGCAACTCATTCGTCATGCTCGCAGCACGCGTCGCCCTGGGCGTAATTCTCATCGCCCAGGGCTGGCAAAAGTTCTCCGAATGGACCGTCGCCGTCGCGGGCCTGATGCTCGCCGCCGGCCCCGGCATACGCTCCCTGGATCAGCTCCCCTTCAGCAAAAAGGCAAAAGTAGCCAAATAAGGCCACCGCTTCCTAGCCTCTCACTTCACTCATTGAAGTGAGAGGCATTTTTAAATTTTGGCAGCTTAAGGAAGAGATAGGACCACCTAAGTTCATTACGTTGAACAATCTAGTTCAAGGGTGCTAGTGTTTGTTGAGTTCACTTCTCCTAATACAAAGGAAGTTCATTATGAACTCAAATCACAGCACCCCACGCCGGCCCCTACAGCGCATTCTCGCAGGCACCTGCGCCCTCGCACTCGGCGCCAGCCTCGCCGCTTGCAGCGCCTCGAAGGAATCCATCGACGCTGCAAAGCCGAAGGACGGCGACACCGTCAAGGCCGTGGCCACGACTACCCAGATCTGCGACTACCTCACCCAGATAGCCGCCGGCGGCGTCAAGCTCCACAAGGTCGACTCCCAAGGTGCAGAGACCACCTCCGGCGAGGGCCCAGTGACCCTCGACCTCACCTGTTTGCTCGCCCCCAACGCCAGCGCCCACGAGCACGAGATGACCCCACAGCAGATGCAGGCGCTCTCCCAGGCCGACTACATGTTCGTCAACGGAGTCGACCTCGAGCACTTCCTCGACCAAGCCGTGGACTCCTCCGGCTTCCACGGCGTCATGGCCGTGACCTCGGGCGTCAAGAGCGAAGGTATGGGCGATGGCAACGGCAAGTACACCATCGACGAGGGCATCGAGCACGTGAGCCCGCGCCCGTGGCCTTTCCCGGGGGAGGACGGCGAGGCCCCAGAATTCAAGTACGACCCGCACGTGTGGACCTCCCCGAAGCAGGCCAAGATTCAGGTCGACAACATCGTCAACACGTTGTCCCAGGCCTCCCCGCAGGCCAAGGACGCCTTCACCGCCGCCGGCAAGAAGTACACCGACCAGTTGGAGGACCTCGACAAGTGGGCCAGCGATTCCATGTCCGCAGTTCCTGAGCAAGACCGCGTGCTCTTCTCTTCCCACGACGCCTTCGGCTACTTCTCTAACGAGTATGGCGTGAAATTCATCGGCTCCGCACTGTCTGACTTCAACCACCAGCAGGACGCCACCTCGAGCCACATCGATGAGCAGGTAAAGAAGGTCCGCGAGTCCGGCGCCAAGGCCATCTTTGCGGAGAATTCCAACAACTCGAAGTCCATCGAGGCCATCGCCCGCGCCGCAGGCGTCAAGGCGGTTACATCCGACGACGCTTTGTACGGCGACTCGCTAGGTGTGCCAGGCAGTGAGGGCGAGACCTACATCGGATCCATCGTCCACAACATCAACACCCTGGTCAGCGCCTGGGACTCCAAGCAGCAACCGTTGCCAGAATCGCTGCAGGAATTCGACTTCGCCAAGCGAAAGTAGCTCTTTATGTCTTCCCCATTAGTCACTCTGCACAATGCCACCTGCGGCTATGGCGCCCGGGATATCCTCACCGACGTTGACCTTGAGATCCGCGCGGGCGAGGCCGTGGCGCTCCTAGGTTCCAACGGCGCGGGCAAATCTACCCTGCTCAAGGCAATCACTGGCCTGGCTGCCTTGCGCGGCATGGCCACCATCGACGCCTCGCTCGGATACGTCCCGCAGTACCAAGACTCCGACCTGAGCTTTCCCGTCACGGCTTACAAGGTCGTGGAAATGGGCCTTTTGCCCTCAGTGAGCTGGTGGCACAGGTGCACGAGCATGCGTAGCTACCGCGACTGCGTACTCAATGCCCTGCGACAAGTGGGGATGGAGCACCTCGCCGAGACGCGGTTTGGCCAGCTCTCGGGTGGGCAACGCCAGCGCGTGCTCATCGCGCGCGCGTTGGTTTCGGCCCCGGAGCTGGTGCTTCTCGACGAACCCTTCAACGGGCTTGATCAAGAAAGTCGCCGAATCCTGATTCAGATCATTGCGGATCTCAAGGAAGCAGGAATCGCCCTGCTCGTCTCCACTCACGACCCCATCTTGGCGCAGCACACCTGCGACTGGGCGGCGTTTGTGATCGACGGCAAGGTCCGCACCATGGGAACCGAGGAAGCAGTGGAAACCTATATGGAGCAAGGCGCGCGACTGTGATAGAGCAGATTCTCTTCGCCCCGTACCTGCGCAATGCTTTCCTCTTCCTGCTGTGCCTATCGATTGCGGGAGCTGCCATTAGCGTCCTCGTTAATCTCCGCCGCATGGAATTTACGGTGGAAGCCCTCGTGCACTCGGTTTTTCCGGGCATCGTGGTAGGGCTCATCGTGGGCGGCATCCCGGGCATCGTGCCGGGTGCGGCCGCGGTGGCCACGGTGACGGTGCTGGTGCTGGCTTCTCTGGGTTCTGGGCAGGGCCAGTCAGCGCAGAAGCTGGATATGGAAGCCGGAACGGCCGTGGTGCTGACCTTTATGTACGGCATCGGCGTGGTCATCAGTTTGGCCTATGGCGACAAGTCCGGGCAGCTGGAGGCCCTCATGTTTGGCCGGCTTCTCGACGTCACGCAGTCCAGGCTGGCAACCTCCGTCACGCTCTGCGTGATTGCGGCACTACTCATCCTGACAACCTGGCGCATGCAGATTCTCGTCGCTTTCGATACCACAGCGGCCCGCGCCATGGGCATCAACGTGGCGGCTTATGAGCTCATTGCGAATATCGCGGTTGGCCTAATCGTGGTGGCGGCTAGCTCGGCAGTGGGTGTGTTGCTGGTTATCGGTTTTATTGTCATTCCAGGCCTCTCGGCGCGCTTGATCGCAGGATCCCCGCGCAGCATGTGCTTCTGGGCTGCGGGTTTGTCCACGCTGGCAGTGGTGGTTGGATTTGCCATCATGCTGTCCCAAACCACGCACCAGATTTCGCCGCAGGCAATCGTCAGCTTGATGCTGGTTGCCACCGTGCCGCTAGCGGGCTTGAAGGGGGTATTTAGCTAATGGGACTGTCTCATCTTGATCCAGAGATCCTGCGGATGCCCCTCCTTGAGGCCATCGCTGTGGGATGTTTATCTGGCTTAGTTGGAACCTTGATGGTCATGGGCAAGCGCGTCTTTTTCGCTGAGAGCCTGTCGCACGGAATCTTCCCCGGCGCGGTGCTCGGTGTAGTAGTGGCCAACCTTCTGAGCTTGGATCTCTCCACGGGTTTGATGGTGGGGGCGGCACTGTTCTGCCTGCCTTTGGCCTGGCTTATGCGGTGGTTGAGTACCGTCGAGGGCATTTCTTCGACCGCTGCCGCCGGCGTGACGCTCACCTTGGGATTTTCCCTGGGCATCTTGTTGCTGCGCTGGTTCCAACCGCTACCTATCCACGTGGATAGCTTTCTCGTGGGCTCGCTGACCACTGTCAATGCGCAGGATGTCTGGTTTGTCGGCGCCCTGGTGGTGGTCAGCCTTGGCGTGCTGGTGGCATTTCGCCGGACGTTAGTCTCCTTCTACTTCGACCAGACGTCCTTCCGCGCACAAGGCGGAAAGCCCGGCCGCTATGACTTGCTTACCCTCACGCTTATCAGCGTGACCATGGTGGTGGTGATTCCCGCAGTGGGCACTATCTTGTCCCTGGCGCTGCTGGTAGCCCCGGCGGCGGCGTTGCAGCCGTGGATCAAGCGCCCGACCCAGCTCATGCTCGGTGCCGGTATCGCGGGCATTGCGCTGGCATGCGGCGGGCTCTGGCTGGCGGCCGCACTCAGTTTGTCGGCGGGCGGCTGCATCGCGGTGCTGGCGGGTGTGTTCTATTTGCTCAGCATGGGGCTGCGCGCCTTGCTCTAAACGCCCGGCGCGCCGCCTCCCGGGACGAGCGATATGCCCGGGTAACCTGATTATTCGTGACTCATATCCTCGCCCCACTCCCAGTCGATCCCCGCAATCCCGCAGGAATTTTGGATGACCTCGAGAAGGCCATCGCTGGGCAGACCACGCTCTTACCCCTTCCCGCAGCGGACCGCACGCGGACGGAATTGCTGCGCAACCACATGCGCGCGGGCGAATCGATTGCTGAGGACATTGCTTTGGTGGTGTCCACCTCGGGTTCCACGGGCACACCGAAGGGTGCGCAGCTAAGCCCGCTTAACCTGGTGGCGAGTGCGGATGCCACCCATTCTTTCCTGGGTGGCCCCGGCCAATGGCTACTGGCCATGCCCGCCCACCACATCGCGGGCATCCAGGTGCTCGTGCGTTCGTTGGTGGCGGGTGTGGAGCCACTGTGCCTCGACCTGTCCCAAGGCTTTAACATCACCGAGTTCGCCCGCGCAGCAGAAGAACTCGCCCACACCGAGGACCGCATGTACACCGCGCTCACACCGATGCAGCTGCACAAGGCACTCGATTCGCTGGACGGCATCCAAGCACTGCGCCGTTTCAACTCCATCCTGGTAGGTGGAGCAGCGCCACATCCCCAGCTATTGGAATCTGCGCGCAAGCTCGACATCACCGTGGTAACCACCTATGGCTCCTCGGAGACTGCGGGCGGTTGCGTCTACAACGGCACTCCCCTGCCCGGCACCGAGGTGCGCATCGGGGAAGATAACCGCATTTTCCTGGGCGGGCCGACCATTGCGCAGGGCTACCGCAATGTGGAATCGCGCGACTTCGTCGGTGGCTGGTTCGCAACTTCCGACGCCGGGGAGCTCGACGCCCACGGTCAACTCACCGTCACTGGACGTCTGGACAGCATCATCAACTCGGGCGGGTTGAAGTTGCACCCAGAACAACTGGAACAGCTCTTGTTGCAGGTACCGGGCGTCGACAGTGTATGCGTGGTGGGCATCCCTGATCCACGTCTTGGCCAGATGATCGCCGCAGCTTACACCGGCTGGGCCTCGCGCACCGACATCCTCGAAGCGCTCGATGACCTGCCTCGGTGGCAGATTCCGCGCGAGATTATCCGCATTGCTGAGATGCCGCTGACCGGCCCCGGCAAGGTGGACCGTCGTGGTGTCGCAGGGCTCTTTAAGAACTGATTAGACTTCGTTAGCGCGCACCGTCACGTCGGCGGCCGCGACTTCCGCAAGAGAGAACTCCTCGTCCCCTGCGTGCAGGTTGAGCAGGCCCGCAACGCGGGAATCGACTACGACCTCGACGCCCAGGCCGACGCCATGGCTGTCGAGGTAGCGCAACAGCTCGGTGTCTCCGTCGCATACCCGCTCGATGGTGACAGGGGTGTGAAGGGGGACGTCGTCAAGCGTGAGCGTGCCAAGGTCCTCGATGCTGCCCTGCGCGTCGGGGATGGGATCGCCGTGGGGATCGCGCTGAGGATGGCCCAGGTGCTGATCGAGTCGATCGATGAAGCGATCGGAGCATGCATGCTCGAGGAGATCGGCATCCTCGTGAACCTCGTCCCAGGTGTACCCCAGCTCTTTGACCAAGAAGGTCTCGAGGAGACGATGGCGGCGGACCATGCCCATGGACAGTGCCTGGCCCTCTGGGGTCAGCGAAACGCCAGCGTAGCGCTCATGTTCCACCAGCCCTTGGGCAACGAGACGCTTTACGGCTTCCGACGCCGTGGGCACCTTTTGGTTCAATCGCCCCGCCAGCTCCTTGAGCGCGATGGGCGCGCCGCCGGAGTGCTCGGAGAGGTCCCACAGGACTTTGAGGTAGTCCTGGGTACGTTCAGGGAGATCGCTTAAATGCATGACATTCATCGTAGTAAAGGCCTTGCCCCGCGAGCGATTCACATGATAACTTTAAGAAAGTTCAACGCATTGAACTTTTGTCACGGGTGTGGCCCACAGCCGTCCTTTCTTGGGTACGTACGACGCGCTTCCGCCATACCCGTGGCTTTTATATATCCGCCGTGTGCGTCCCTTGTGCACAGCATGCCCGCGGTGGCGTGGCACAATAACTGACATGTCACTTTCTGCCTATCCCGCAACTGCCAAAGACTGGCTCCAAGGCGCACGCCCGCACACGTGGGCTAATGCCTTCGCCCCAGTCATCGCTGGTACTGGTGCCGCAGCGGCTGCCGACGGCGCGCACTTCGGCCGCGCGCTTCTCGCCCTCGTGGTGGCGTGGGCGCTCATCATCGGTGTCAATTACGCCAACGATTACTCGGATGGCATCCGCGGCACCGACGACGACCGCACCGGTCCGCAGCGCCTGACCGGCGGTGGCCTGGCCCGCCCGCAGCAGGTGAAACTCGCGGCCTTCGCCGCCTTCGCCGTGGCTGGGCTCGCCGGCATTGCGCTGTCCTTTGCAGCGCACGCGTGGTGGCTCATCCTAGTGGGCGCGCTATGCATCGCGGGCGCGTGGTTTTATACCGGCGGCAAGAACCCGTATGGATATCGCGGGCTCGGCGAGGTTGCTGTCTTTATCTTTTTCGGATTGGTCGCCGTGCTCGGTACCGAATTCACGCAAGCTGGCCGCCTGTCGTGGTCGGGCCTCGCGCTGGCCGTGGGCATCGGCGCGATGAGCTCCGGGGTGAACTTAGTCAATAATATCCGCGATATTCCTTCCGACGCCGAGACCGGCAAGATTACCCTCGCCGTGCGCCTCGGCAACGAGAAGGCGCGCCTGCTCTTTACGGTGCTGCTCCTGCTGCCATTCCTGCTGACCATTGGCATCGCCTTCGGCAGCTGGCTCGCGCTCGCTGGCTTGGTCTACTTCCCCCTTGCGCTGCGCGCCATCCGCACCGTCAACCGCGGCACCCAAGGCCCAGAGCTCATCCCGGTGCTCGGCCTGACCGGCCGCGCGATGCTGCTGTGGGCCGTTATCGAGGCCGCCGCACTCATCATCGTCTAGTCCTGGGCGGCGCGGCCTTCCAGCTCCGCCTGAACCCAGCGCTTGTGGGCCTTGCGCTGGGCGGAGTACTCGGCCAGCGTCTGAGTGGCCTCGATGCGCCACTTTTTAAAGATCAGCATCGATAGCGGCAGCGCCACGAAGAGCGCCAGCAGCGCCGCAACGAGCACCGGGATGGCAAAGCCGATGGCGATGGCCAAAATCTCGATCACCGCGGTCAAAGCGATAAAAAGCACTACGCGGGCGAGCCCGTACTTCCACAGCGCCGCGCGCGAACGGCGGCGCAGTTCTGGGTCCGGCTTGGGTGGCTCAGGGTTATGCGTCATGGGGGTTGATTGTACGCGGTGCAGGTAGAATCGCACGCATGGGCCGAATAATCCTCCTCCTACTCTTTGTCCTCGCCGCCTACCTCGTCTGGAAGGCCTTCGGGCCCTCGACATGGAAAAAGCGCGAGGTGGAACAACCCCGCGCTATCAAAGGCCCCGATGATGACGAGGAATTCCTCTAGAAACTGGAAAAGGAGCGCTTCAAGCAGCGCCGCGCACAGGAGGCAGAAGAAGAAAAGCGCCGCCAGCGCCGCAAACGCGACGCCGACGGCGAGAAGGACTAGGATTCCTTCGGCACGAAGCGCATCTCTAGGCCTAAGGCCTCGGCCACGGCGGTGATCTTTTCCCACCGCACGCCCGCACCACCGTGCTCGATGGTGTGGAGGGTGGAGCGGGAGATACCGGCGGCGTCGGCAAGCTGCTGCTGCAAAATGCCCAACTCGCGGCGGCGCTCGGCGAATTGGGCGCCAAGGCCCAAAATCACCGCATTATCGCCGGCCGGCTTGCCCTGCTTATGGCGCGGGCTATTATGCTCCGCCATCTAGTTCAGCCCCGCATAGGAATGCAGGCCGGAGACGACCATATTGATAAAGAACAGGTTGAAGACCATCAGCGCCATCGCCATGACGTTGATCCACGGCGCCGCCTTGCGGAAGGCCGGCGTCGCACGCGCGTGCAGGTACGCGGCGTACAGGATCCAGGTGGCAAAGGATACGGTCTCCTTCGGGTCCCAACCCCAGAAGCGGCCCCAGGCGGACTCGGCCCAGATGGCCCCCAGGATGATGCCCAGACCCAAGGTCGGCAGGGTGATAACAGCCAGGCGGTAGGCCAGCTGGTCAATCTTTGCGGCAGAAGGCAGCGGGCGGGCCACCGCACCGAAGAAGCCATGCTCGGCATGCTTCGGTTGCGCCATACGGAACAGCGTCAGCAGCGAGACAATGCCGGAGATAATACCGATGGACGCGCCCAAAGAAACCACGGTGACGTGGATGGGCAGCCAGTGCGACTGCAGCGCCGGCACCACCGGGGCGGACTCGGCATAGAGCTTGGTGGAACCATAAAACATCAGCGCGAGGGTCGGGGTGAGCAGCCACGGCCACACGGTGCGCCATTCCTTGCGCTGCATAGCCATATTGCCCACCAGCAGCACACCGAAGCTCACCATCAGCACGTACTCGTACAGGTTGCCAAAGGGGAAGCGGCCGGTGGCCAGGCCGCGCAGCACAATCGCCGCGGCGTGCAGCGCAATGCCCACCCACATCAGCGCGCTGGTCATGCCGCCGAGCTTATCGGCCTTGCGCTCCTTTTCCTTCAGCTCATCGGCCGTGATTCCGGAAGAAGACTGGGCAACCTCGCCGGCATAGCTGCGCTTGTCGACGCCCCCAGCGCCCGCCCCCACCAAGACCTTCGCGGCCTCGGACTTCACGGCGCGGCGGCCCTCGATGATGCCCTGCATGCGGCCGTAGTAAAACAGCGACAAAAAGAGCGCGACGCAGTACACCACAAAGGCGGTCTGCACCGCGATATCCGAGAAATTAGACAGATTCTGATCGATCTGCATGAATGCTCCTAGCCTTCACACGTGCGGGATAAGTGCTGATTACCTTACTCAGCGAAACGACCCAATCCAACTTTTGTTGGATCGGGCCGGGGCGCTAATCGTCGGTATAAAGTTCGTCTTCTTCGACCTCGTCTGGGTCCGGCAGCTCCAGCAGCGCGCGGTGCAGCTCGTGGAACTCCTCGGACCAGCCGGCGCGGTCGGTGCGGGCAAGCCCGCCCATCTCCACGTCGGTGCCGCCGGCCGCATTCGGCCGCAGGCGGATGTAGACGCGGCGGCGCTTAATCACCAGCGAACCCACCAAGGAGATGAGCATTACCAGCGCGGAGACCAGCACCCACTTCTGGAAAGGATCATAAGAGACCTGGTAATTGGCGAACTCGCTGGCGCCGTCGAAGGTGATCTTCGTGCCATCGTCCAGGGTGACGTCCTCGCCCTGGTTGAGGTTCACGCGGTCAATCTTTTGCAGCTGGCCGGACTGCACCAGGTTCGGGTCCAGCGAGAAGAAGGACTGCGGGGTGCCGGTGTCCAGGCCGGCATCGCCGCGGTAGATATCAATGGCCATGGCGGGATCCTTCAGGCCCGGGTACGCGGACTGCAGCAGCTTGCCGTTCTCGCCGGCCCATTCGGCCGTGGGCGCAAACAGGCCCTGGATGGCGATCTGGTTCTGGCGGCGGTCATAGAGATCCGGGTGCATGCCTGCCGGTGGGTCGAAGCGCATCGCGCCGGAGGACAAGAAGAAGGTCGTGTCATTCGGCTGGAACTGAATGGTCTGGGTGCGCTTTTCAGCATTGGGCCATTCCACCGTGACCGTCGGCGCGTAGCCGTGGCCCTGCAAGTAGACGCGGTTGTGCGCCAGGCGCAGCGGGTGGTTGACCTTAAGCTCATAATCCTTCCACTCGGAGTCATCCTTGTAGATGTCCTCGTCCTCCGCGTAGGAAACGTTGGAGGTAAACATCTCCGCCTGGCCGTTGGGCAGGTATTCGGCCGCGAAGTCATGGGCGATGAGGCAGAAGGGGTGGAGACCGGTGCCGTCGAAAAGCGGGCCGGCGCGGAAGGAGTCGAAGTTGGACGTGGAGGTATTGCAGAACTCCGTGGACTGGTCCAGGGTCTGGCCACCGCCCTGCGAGCCGGACTCGGTGACCACGATGACCTGGCCCTCGTAGTTGACCAAGCGGCCGGCAGCGACGGTAACCAAGATGGCCACCAGCGCCACGTGGAAAATGAGATTTGCCAGCTCGCGGCCGTAGCCGCGCTCCGCGGAGAAGGTATGCACGCCGGCGCGGTCTTCTTCTGGGTCGTACTCGGCCACGCGCCACTTCTTCAGGCGCTTTTTGATTTCCGCAGAGAGCTCTTCCTCGCTCTTATCCGAGTGCCCCTCGGCCGCCAGCGGCAGCTTGTGGAGGTACTTCGGCGCGCGCGTTGGCGGGGTCTTCCACGCCTTATAGTGATCCCAGGAGCGCGGCAGGATGCAGCCCACCAGGGAAATGGCCAAGAGAATGAAGATGGCCTGGAACCAGACGGAAGAAAAGACGTCGAAAAGCTGCAGCTTGTCGTAGATCTTCGCCACGTTGCCGTTGGACTCGATGAAGTCCTGCACGTTCTGCTCGTTGAGGTCGCGCTGCGGCAGCAAGGAACCGGGAATCGCGGCCAGCGCCAGCAAGAAAAGCAGCGCCAGTGCCGTGCGCATGCTGGTCAGCCAATGCCAGGCTTTGCGGAAATATTTCACGTCTCTCCTAAATCAGGGTTGCGCCAAAGTTGCCGGTCCACTGGCGGATGAGGCTAATAAACTCGCCCCACAGGCCGGTTACCAGGGCCAGGCCGACGAGGATCATGGCCACGCCGCCGATTATCTGGATGGTATGCGAGTGCTTGCGGGCCCACGAAATCGAGCGCATTGCCCGCGCGGAGCCCAGCGCCACCAGCAGGAACGGCAGGCCCAAGCCCAGGCAATAAAAAATGATAAGCAGCACGCCGCGCGCGGCTGTCATGCCTTCGGTGCCGGCCGATACGGAAATGATGGCGGCCAGCGTTGGGCCCAAGCACGGCGTCCAGCCCAGCGCGAATATCCCGCCCAGCAGCGGCGCGCCCAGCCAGGTGGTCCAGCGCTTCGGTGCCATGCGGGTGTCCTTCTGCAGCGCTGGGATCGCACCGAGAAAAACCACACCCATCAGGATGGTCACGCCGCCGCCGATGCGCATGAGCGTCTCCTCATTGAGCCGGAGCGCGGAAATCGCGCCGAATACGGAGACCGTCGCCAGCAGGAAAACCACGGTAAATCCTAGGATGAACAAGGCTGCGGCCAGTACCACGGCCCATTGCCTGCGCTTGCCGACGCCCACCCCCAACTCACCGTCAAACGTAACCTCGCCGCCCACCACGCCGGCCAGGTAGGAAATATAGCCGGGCACCAGTGGGACGACGCACGGGCTGGCGAAGCTCACCAGCCCCGCCACGGCGGCCGCGAACAGGCCCAGAATGAGTGGGCCGGAGGTCGCGGCCTCGGCAAAGGAGTTGCCGATGCTCGCTGCGTTGTCCATTTATTCCTTTTCTAATTTGTCCACTACGTCCATCACATCTTGAGCGGTGATGGACCGCAAAAAGACCGTAGCCGGGCGGTGCTGTTTGTCCAAGACGATGGTGGTCGGGACCACAGAGGTGGGCACGCCGCCCAGGGCCGCCGCGGTCTTAAATGGTGGATCGTAGATGGAGGGGTAGGTCAGACCGTTATCTTCGAGGAAGTCATTGGACACCTGCGGGTTATAGTCGCGCACGTTGATGCCCAGCACGGTGCCAAGATCGCGTTTTTGCAGCTCAGTGTGAATCTCTTGCAGGTCATCGGCCTCGGCGCGGCACGGAGCGCACCACTGGCCCCAGGAGTTGAGCACGACGATTTCGCCCTCATAGTCCTCCAGGGAAATGGTCTTATCCGTATCGCGCACATCCTCGCCAGAGAAGGTGCGCAGCGGCTTGCGCTCAGATTCCTCGTAGTTGATGACCTTTTCGCCGCCGGGCGTGATGAACTCGAAGTTGCCGCCGGTCGCGACCGCGTTTTGCGCGTTATCGGAGTCCTGCGAGCAACCGGCAAGCGGCAGCGCTACCGCCACCGCAGCAAGCACCGCGCCGACTGCACGCCTGCGTTGTAGTGCCATTAAATCTCCTGCGCCGGTTCGGAATAGAAGATATCGGTGACCTGGTTATCCTCAAAAAGCAAAGAGGTGACCGAGGCCAGGTCGCATTCGCGGTTCCACGGCGCGTGCGGCAGGCGCTGGCCCAGCACGGTGCGCTGCACCATCACGATGGGCAGCTGGTGGCTGACCAAGATCGCCTCGTGGCCGGCCGCGGCGGTGCGGGCGCGTTCGATGGAGCCCAGCATGCGCTCGGCAATCTGCTCATAGGGCTCGCCCCACGAGGGCTCCAGCGGGTTGACCAGCAGCGGCCAGCGGCGCGGGTTCCACAGCGCGGAACGCAGGCCTTTTGTGCGCAGGCCCTCGAAGCGGTTGCCGGACTCGATGAGCGTCTTATCGACGTCCACGTCTAGCCCCGTTACCTGCGCAATCGGCCGCGCGGTTTCCTGGGCGCGCTGCAGCGGCGAGGCCGCCAGGTAGGCCACGTCATGGTCGCGGAAGGACTCCGCGGTGCGTGCCGCCATGGAATGCCCGCGCGAGGACAGGTGATAGCCCGGGATGCGACCGTAGAGGATCTTCTCCGGGTTGTGGACCTCGCCGTGGCGCACGAGGTGAACGATGGTGCGTGTCATGTCTCTCCTTAGTGTGCGGGACTTAATGTGCGGGACGCGCGGCGGCCGCAGCCTGGGCGGCGGGCTTGAGGGCGGCTTCGATGAGTTCAAAGTCGGCGTCGGTAAGTGCATCCGAGACAAACCAGGTCTCGAATGGGCTTGGCGCGACGTAGATGCCGTTATCCAGCAGGGCGTGGAAGAACGGGGTGAAGCGGAAGGTCTCGGCCGCCTGCATATCGGCAAAGTTGCGGCCCTCGCCCTCGGCAAAGCGGATGGAGAACATCGACGACGCCCGCTGGATGTGGTGCGCTACGCCTTCGGCCGATAGCGCGGAGGAAATCATGCCGGTCAGGCGGTCCGCGTTGGCCTGCAGGCGCTCGTAGAGCGATTCATCGGCCAGCTCCAAAGACTTCAGGCCGGAGGCCATGGCCACCGGATTACCGGACAGCGTGCCGGCCTGGTAGACCGGACCGTCCGGGGCGAGGTAGTCCATAACCTCGGCGCGGCCGCCGAAGGCAGCGGCCGGCAGGCCACCGGAGACGACCTTGCCGAAGGTCACCAGGTCCGCCGCCACGCCGTCGACGCCGTACCAGCCCTTATAGGAGGTGCGGAAGCCGGTCATGACCTCGTCGAGGATGAGGAGGGCGCCGTCTTCATGGGCGACGTCGGCAAGCGCGGCGTTGAAGCCTTCCTCTGGAGCCACGGTGCCCATGTTGCCGGCCGAGGCTTCCGCGATAATGCAGGCAATCTCGCCCGGGTGCTGCGCAAATGCCTCGCGCACGGCCTCGATATCGTTATAAGGAACGACGATGGTATCGGCCGCTGTCGCGCCCGTAACACCCGGGGAATCCGGCAGCGCAAAGGTCGCCACGCCGGAGCCGGCCGAGGCCAACAGCGCATCCACATGGCCGTGGTAGCAACCCTCGAACTTCAGCACCTTGGCGCGGCCGGTGTAGCCGCGGGCCAGGCGCACCGCAGACATGGTGGCCTCGGTGCCGGAGTTGACCATGCGCACCTTATCGGCCGCGGTGCGTGCGACGATGGCTTCCGCGAGCAAAGCCTCACCCTCGGTGGGCGAGCCAAAGCTCAAGCCGACCGCAGCGGCCTGCTGCACGGCCTCCACAATCTCTGGGTGCGCATTGCCGTGAATCATCGGGCCATAGGAGCTGACCAGGTCAACGTACTCGTTGCCGTCGACGTCCCACAGGCGCGAGCCCGCACCGCGCTCAATCACGCGGGCCTGGCCGCCCACGGAGCCAAACGCGCGCACCGGCGAGTTCACCCCGCCCGGAATCACCTTGGAGGAACGCTCAAACCACTGTTGCGACTGGGAAGTATTAGGCATGTCTGACATTCTAGCGATTCGCGCGCTATACAAAAGTTGGAGTGCGCGATTCACAGTCAGCCGCTAGACTTCGGGGCGTTGCACTTTTCAATTCGGGGGGATTTTCAATGCAGCGCACTCTCATTGTCGCCATCCTGGCCGCTTTCTGCCTCGCCGGCTGCGACCAGCCCGAGCCCGAGCGGCCGCTGCCTACCTCGGTGGGTGCCACCCCGCTTGCCGACGCCCCCTCCTGGCAGCCCCCTCCCCGCCCGCTCGCCCCGCGCGACCTTCCTCGGGAGGACAAGCCGGCCGCTCCTTCGCCGTCGGCCGAGCAGCCCGCCTCGTCGGACAAGGCGCCTGCTCCTGCGTCCGGACCTGGTTCGCGTCCTGGCCCGGCGCCCGCGCCACAGCAGCGTCCCGCACCCGCACCTGCACCGGCACCCCGCCCGCAACCTGCGGCGCCGGCCCCACACCCACCTGCGCGGGATAAAAGCGGCCTGCCGAACCTGAATATCCCGCCGCACGAGGTGCGCGGGCGCATCGAGGACGCGGTTCCCGATATGCCGGCCGTGCCCGCCGTGCCTGCGCCCGCCCCACCGGAGTTGCCGCTGCCTCCCGCGCCGCGGATCCCGGGCCTCTAGCTCACCGCTTTTAGCCCCACGATGCCGCCGATGATCATGGCGAGGAATAGCACCTTCCACGCCGTGGCAGCCTCGTGTCCGGCGGCGAAGGAATAAATAACCGCCACCGACGCGCCAACGCCCGCCCACACCGTATAGGCCGTGCCTACCAGGATGCTGCGCATCGCCCACGCCAGCCCGCCCATGGAAATCGCGCAAGCCACGAGGAAAATGAGCGAGGGCCACAAACGCGTAAAACCTGCGGACTTATCCAGCGCCGCCGCCCACACGGCCTCAAATGCGCCGGAGAAAATCAAGATGAACCACGCCATAGCTGCTTCCTGGCCGTCTTGTCGCGTCGCCGGGTACGGCTCCCTCGTCCGGGGCCCGCACGAAAGGCGGCGAGCCTGCACCCAATGATGGCACACTGGGAAAGCATGAGGATTGCATTTCTTGGAACTGGCCGCATGGGAACCGAACTAGGCCGCCGTCTGCTCAACGAGCAAGACGGCATCGAATTGACCGTATGGAACCGCACCGCCGAGCGCGCCCAGCCGCTGGTGGAGGAAGGCGCCGAGCTTGCCGCCTCGCCCACCGAGGCCGTAGCGAACGCCGAGGTCATTATTACCTCTCTCTTCGGGCCTGACGATGTCCGCGAGGTCGTCATCGAGCCGCAGCTCATCCCCGCGGGCGTGACGTGGGTCGATACCACCACCGTCTCGCCCAACGATGCCCGCGAATTCGCCGCCGCCGTGGAAACCTACGTCCATGCCCCAGTCGTCGGCACGCTCGGCCCGGCCCGCGAGGGCAAGCTCGGCGTCTATGTGGGCACGCCTGACGACGCCCGCCGCGAGCAAGCCATGTCCCTCGCCGAGTCCTGGGCGGGCGAAGACAAGCTCATCGGAGTGGAGGCGGCGGCCACGGCGGCCATCGGAAAGCTGCTGGCGAACCTCGCGCTCGCCGTCACCGCCGAGGGCCTGCTCGAAGCCCTGCAACTCGGCGAGTCCGAGGGCTTAGACTCCGAGGTGGTACTGCAGATGCTCGATATCACCGGCCTGTCCTTCATCGCCAATATGAAGGCGCCGTTTATCACCGGCGAGCGCAATACCGACCCGGGCGATTTCACCGTCGACGCCCTAGCCAAGGACGCCAAGCTCATGGAGATGACCTCCACCAAGCCGCTGCCCGCCCTGACCGCCGCCATCGGCCGCTTCGAGGAAATGCAGGCCATGGGCCACGGGGATCAGGACTTCTCCTCCATTTTCGTCTTCCGCAATAAGGGCTAGTTATCCACAGGCCCTCCGGGCGTGCGGGCCGAAATTCGCCCTTTGGGCCCTAGTTATCCACAGGTTCGCGCGCTCGCCCTCGCGCGGGTTGCACGCCGTGGCTTAGGCTGCGGGGCATGACAGCTCTTCAGACTTATCTTGCGGCCCTGGCGCCTGGCATCGATATCGTTGCCGGGTGCGCCGGCATGTCTGAAGACCAGCTGCGCGCCGCAGGGGCACCCAATAAGACGGCCCGCACTTTGCTCACGCTTGCCGACGCCCTCTTTGCCCCCACCTCCTTTACCCGCCAGCAACGCCAGGCGGTTGCCGCCGCCCGCGACCGCGCTCACCCGCTGCCCACTCTGGAGGTTATCGAGCGCTACGCTTCCCGCGCTAAGACCAAGCGCGATGCCTGGCGCCTGCGCGTGGAGCTGTGCCGCACCGCCGCCGATACCGATGAGATGGAAAAGCTGGCGCGCAAGAAGCTGCGCGAGCTCAATCCCCCGGCCCCTCCGCGCCCCGGCGTGCGCATCCGCCGCCGCAAGGACGCGCCGTGGACCCTCGCGATTACCGGGCCCTCTTCGCTCATCGCGGATTTGGAATCCAGCCTGGATGAGGATGCTCCCCTCGATTCCGTTGCGGAACTCTTCTCCCCTTCCGGCGCCTCCCCGGCTGCCCGCCCGACCATTACGACCAACGCGATCATCACGCTCGACGAGCTCGACCGCATCATCGATGGCGACGGCGAGGAAATCACCATCCAGCTCACCAACGGCGCCCGCCTCACCGGCGCGGAACTCGTCTCGCGCACGCTAGCAGACCGCGGCCTTATCACCCTCGTTCACCCCTTCGAGGGCGCGGTCAACCTCTACCGCACGGAGCGCATGGCCAACGAGAAGCAGCGGCTCATGGCCGCCGCGGAAAATCCGGTATGCCCGTGGGCGGAATGCAACTATCCGGCGGATAAATGCCAGGTACACCACTTGCAGGCGTGGCGGCACGGCGGCGATACCAATATGGCAAACCTCGCGACCTGTTGCCCGTACCACAACGGCGTCAACGACGATGACCCTAATGCCCCACCGGTGCGCGGGCGCCTCGTTCGGCGCCGAGGCCGCGTGGTGTGGCAGCCGCCCTGGGCAGATACCGCGCCAGCACCGCCACCGGCCCACTAGCCCCTAAACCGCCAGGCAGCAGGATGCCCTGCTGCCGCATTGGCATGCCCGCAGCTAGCGAGCCCCGCAGCTAGCGAGCGATGCGGGCCGCGGCAGCGCGGGCATCCGCGATGACATTGGGTACGCCAACCCCGCCGGCCCAAGCGCCGGTGGCATCGATGCCCGGCGTCGCCGCGAGGGCGCCGCGCGCGCCGGCCACGGTTTCCAGGTGGCCGGCATCAAAGCGCGGGAGGCCGCCGAACCAGCGCTGGGTGAAAATCTCGGCAACGCCCGCGGCGCGGCCGTCGAAGCCGGTGAGGCGCTGAAGATCGTCGAGGGCATAGTCGACGAGGTCATCTTCCTCGGCGCGGACGATGGCGTCGTCGCCAAAGCGGCCGAAGGAGGCGCGCACCAAGGCACCGCCGCGCTCGGCCAGGTGCGGCCACTTGCGAGAGGACAGCGTGAAGGCCTTGGCGTGCACGTCGTCTTGGTCCGTAGCCACGAGGATGCCAGAGTTCTGCGGCAATGCGTTGCCGGCCGGGTCCGTGTCAGACTCGAACTTCAGGCCCACGACTGCCGACGCCGCTAGCTTCACGCTCTTCAACCGCTCCGCCGCCCGCGGGGACACCTTGGGCAGCAGGCGCGCTGCGGTCGGGGCCGGGGTGGCCACCAGCACGCGGTCAAAGGGGGCGGTATCGCCGGGTGCGCCGGCCAAGCGGAATTTCTCGCCCTCGCGAGTGATGCCCGAGATGAAGGTATCGAGGTAGATCTTGGCACGGGATTTATCGGCCAGCGCCTCGTAGAGTTCTGCGTAGCCGCCGCGGAAGGTCTGAAAGACGGGTCCGCCGCTGCTCGGCTTGGCCGCGCGGGCCTCTTCCAACGAGCGAACCGCGGCCGAGAGTGTGACTGGGCCGCGCTCGGAGAGCGCGTCGAGCGTCTCGGCCAGCGCTGGGATGGTCGCGCGCACACCCAGGTCATCGGCCGAGCAGGAGTACACGCCACCGAGGAGGGCGGAGATGACGTGGTCAACGAGGTCGTCGCCGAACTGCTGGCGCACCAGGCGGCCCACGGAGACGTCGCTGCCGGCCGTCCACTCGAAAGGCTCCTCGTTATCGATGCGACGCGCAGTCTCGGCCGAGACCAAGTGTGCGACCGGCTCCGAGTGCGAAGGAATGCCCATCATCCCGCCGCGCGGCAGCGGCTTAAGCTCGCCGGAGTACACCAGCGAGTGCAGACCGGAGGGCTCAACCAGGCTGTCGCCCAGGCCGAGGGATTCGATGAACTCCACGGCGTCGCGGCGGCGGGCGAGGAAGGCCTCGGCGCCCATGTCGGTGGGGCCGTCATTAAACGGCACGGAGTACAGCTTGCCGCCGATACGGCCGGCGGCCTCGAAAACCTCAACGTCGTGGTCGCGCAGCTCGTAAGCGGCCGTCAAGCCCGCCAGGCCGGCGCCAATAATCGCAATACGCATTTAGCCCTCCTCGTGGATGATGGATACGGCGCGGGTGATGGCCTCCGCGTCGGTAGTTGGCAAGACCCCGTGGCCGAGGTTCCAGATATGGCCGTCAATATCGCCGCGCTCGCGGGCTCGGTCGACCTCGCAGCGGATGGTGCGCACGGCCTGGCGCACGGCGGCATCACCGGCAAAAAGTATGGCCGGGTCGATGTTGCCCTGCAGCACGCGGGCGCTTACGCGCTCGGCCGCGGCGTCCATGGGCACGCGATAATCGACGCCCATAACTTCCGACCCCGCCTCCGACATGGCCGGCAGCAGCTCGCCGGTGCCGACGCCGAAGTGAATGCGTGGAATCTCCACTCCGGCCAGGATTTCCCGCGAGTACGGAAGCACAAACTCGCGGTAGTCGCGCTCATTGAGGTAGCCGGCCCAGGAATCGAAAAGCTGCATGGCATCAATGCCGGCATCGACCTGCACCTGCAGGAAGCGGGTGATGGTCGGAACTAGGCGGCGCATGAGCATGTGCCAGGTCTCCGGTTCGGCGTGCATGAGGGCCTTGGTGCGCTCGTGGTTCTTGGATGGCCCGCCCTCAATGAGGTAGCTGGCCAGCGTGAACGGCGCGCCAACGAAGCCGATGAGCGCTTGGGTTTCGGTGAGCTCGGCCAGGATGCGGGCGATGCCCTCGGTGACCTCGGGGACGTCGGCTTCTAGCAGCGGCAGCTTGCCGACGTCCTCCCTACTCCGCACCGCCTGCTCCATCACCGGCCCACGGCCCGGCACAATATCGACCTTGACGCCCGCGGCCTTGAGCGGGACGACGATATCGGAGAACAAAATGGCGGCGTCGACGTCGTGGCGGCGCACCGGCTGGAGGGTAATTTCTGCCAGCAGCTCCGGCATGAAGCAAGAATCAAGCATGCTAATCCCCTCGCGGGCGGCGCGGTACTCGGGCAGCGAGCGGCCGGCCTGGCGCATGAACCAGACTGGGGGTCGGGAGGGGGTGCGGCCGAGGGCGGCGTCGATAAGCGGGGCACGATTGAGTCGAGACATGCCCCAATTATGAATCAAAAGTTGGAGTGAGGGCTAATTAGCCACGCAGGCTGCGGTCCTTGATGAAGCGGTTGGACTGCGGCTGGAAAAGCAGCGCGAGGGCGACGATCAAGGTGATGGGGATAATCAGCAGCCCGAGCCCGCCAATTCCGAGTGCAAGGGCGGCGATATTGGTAAAAAGCGCGAACGCGATGACCACGGTTATGATGCGGCGCGCCCACTTGGACCCGCCGGCCAGCTGCGCCGCGAAGAGCGCAAGCAGGATGGCGCCGACGGAGTTGGTCACCGCGACAAACAGGCGATTGGAGTGGAGGTACTCGGCGACCTGCGCATTCTGTGGCTCCACCTGAGGCCCTCCCGAGCCGAAGATGCCCACCATGCCGCTGACCAGCATGATCACGGCGCTGACGACGAGCACCCAATAGGCCCAGCGCAGCGGCCGCGGCCACGCGTCGAGGTTCTCGTTGGCGGAGGTGTTTCGGGCCGCGCGGTTATAGTCGCGGGGCCCGGGCCGCTCGGTATTATTCATCGCTTATCCTCCCGGTCAGTGCGGCTGGCACGGTCGGCACGCTCGCGCTTGCTGCCGTCATGCTTGCCGCGCTGCTCGGCTTTGGAGCGCTTGCGCTCTTCCTCGGCGCGCTTCTTCTCGCGCTGCGCTTGCTCGAGTTCCTTTTCCAGCTCGCGCATCTGCTCGAGTTCGCCGGTGTAGTCCAAGGTCTCGGCCCGCACGGAGAAAATCAGGCCGAGGACCGCCGCGACGCCGACAAGGATCTGCACCATGCCATCGGCGGCAAAGAGCCAATCGGGCACGTCCGCGCCGGCCGGGGTGACCATGAAGGTCAGCAGGATGCGGAAGCCGAAGTAGAGCGAGAAGGCGAACCACACGCGGCGCGAGGTGCCGGCCCGCTTGCTGCGGTTAGCAAGGGACCGCAACAGGAAGGCCAGCAGCACAATAATCGCAAGCGAAATAGCCGCCGAAAGGGCGACGGAGCCGTAGGCGGCGGTGCGGAGAAAGGCGTCGGAAAGCTGGGCTTCATCCACGCCGGCCGGTGCGGACTTCGCCATCTCCTTGGCCTGCGACATGAGTACGTCGTGGTTGAGCAGCGTGAGCACCACGTTGAGCACCTGGTGCACGGCCTCGCCGCATAGCGCGCCCAGCCACAGCCACAGCATGTACGTCACGGACTCCGGCCGCTGCTGCTGCCGCGGCGGGCGTTGCGCGCGAGGGGCAGGGGCGGGCGACGGGGGCGTAGCAGTCACAGGGGTCCTTTACTTGAGCAGGCGGGCGGCTTCGGTAGCGAAGTAGGTCAGAATCTGGCCGGCGCCGGCGCGCTTGAATGCGGTCAGGGACTCGAGCATGATGGCTTCGCCGTCGATCCACCCGTTGGCGGCCGCGGCCTTGACCATCGCGTACTCGCCGGAGACCTGGTAAACCGCGACCGGCACGGGAGAAGTCTCCGCCACGGCCGAGAGCACGTCCAGGTAGGGCAGGCCGGGCTTGACCATAACGAAGTCCGCGCCTTCTTCGATGTCGAGCTCGGCCTCGAGCAGGGATTCGCGGAAGTTGCGCGGATCCTGCTGATAGGTGCGGCGATCGCCCTCGAGAGAGGAACCGACGGCATCGCGGAACGGGCCGAAGAAGGCAGAGGCGTACTTGGCGGAGTATGCCATGATGGCCACGTCCTCGTGGCCGGCCTCGTCGAGGTCGGCGCGGATAGCGGCAACCTGGCCGTCCATCATGCCCGACGGGGAGACGATTTGGGCGCCGGCGCGGGCTTGGGAGCGGGCCATGTCTTGGTAGAGCTTGACGGAGGCGTCGTTAAGCACGCGGCCCTTGTCATCCAGCACGCCGCAGTGGCCATGGGAGGTGAATTCGTCCAGGCAGGTATCGGCCATGACGATGAGGTCGTCGCCGAATTCCTCGTGCAGGCAGGAAATGCCGCGGTTCAAAATGCCCTGGGGATCCCAGGCGACGGAGCCGGTGTCATCCTTGTCCTCATCGAGCGGCACGCCGAAAAGGTCGATGCACGGAACGCCGGCCTCCAGCGCCTCCTCGGCCGCGCGGCGCAGGGAATCGAAGGTGTGCTGGTAGACGCCCGGCATGGAGGGAATCTCGCGCGGGGCGTCGAGTCCGTCCACGATGAACATGGGCAGAATCAGGTCCGAGGGGCGGACCTCGGTTTCGGCCACGAGGTTGCGCATCTGCGGGGTGGTGCGCAGGCGGCGTGGGCGGCGGGCTGGGAAAGTGCTCATTGGGTACTCCTTAGAGCGGGACTAAAACTTATGCCTTGTCGACCTTAGTAGCCTTCTTGCGCGAGCGGCGCTTCTTGCGCGGCGCGGGCAGGTTTCCGGCGGCGCGGAGGGCGGCGACGTGGTCTGCGAGGGCGTCGACAAGCGCGGGCACGTCCGCAACTTCGGGCACGACATCGACGCGCAGGCCCATCTCTTCCGCGGCCGCTCTTGCCGACGGCCCGATACACGCAATGATCGTCCGCTGGTGCGGTTTGCCCGCAATGCCCACCAGATTGCGCACGGTGGACCCGGAGGTGAAGGCGACGGCGTCGAAGCCGCCGGTCTTGATCATGTCGCGGATTTCGGCCGAAGGCGGGGCGGCGCGGACAGTGCGGTAGGCCACGACGTCGTCGACCTCCCAGTCGAGGGCCTTGAGCCCGTCGACTAGGGTGTCGGCCGCGATATCGGCGCGCGGGAGCAGGACGCGGCCGACGGCGTCGATGTCTTCTACGAAGTTGGGGAAGACATCGAGCAGGCCCTCGGCGTTCTGCTTCTTCTTGTGTGGCAGGAGCTCCGGGACCATGCCCTTGGCGCGGATGGCGGCCGCGGTTTTGGTACCCACGGCCGCGAGGTGGACGCCGGCGAAATCGCGAGCGTCGAGGCCGAGCTGAGCAATCTTGTCCCACACCGCGGTCACGGCGTTGACGGAGGTGAAGACGATCCACTTGTAGCGGCCCTCGACGATGCCCTTGATGGCGCGGTCCATCTGCGCCGGGTTGCGCGGCGGCTCGATGGAGATGGTGGGCACGTTTTGCGGGATGGCGCCGTAGCCGGCTAGGCGCGCGGACATCGGGCCGGCCTGTTCCTTGGTGCGCGGGACGAGCACGCGCCAGCCATAGAGCGGACGATTTTCCCACCAGGAGTACTTGGTGCGATCGTCGATGCTGCGGCCGAGGGTGACCACGATCGGGCCGGTGAGGTCCGCGTCCAGCTTGCCCATGGTGCCCAGCGTGGTCTCATAGGTGCGCTGCAGGCGGGTGGTGCCGTGGACGGTGACGAATGCCTCGGTCTCGGCCGGCATGCCGCGCTGCTGCAGCTCATCGGAGATGACCGGCAGGTCTTCCTTGGTGGCCTGCAGGACGATGGGCTGGGTGGCATTGGCCAGCGCGTCCCAATCGGCGCCGTCGGTTACGTCGGCCTCGGTATAGGTCGAGCCGAGCGCAATGCCGGCAAAGGACGGCACGGTAGACGGCAGGGACATGCCCGGCACTACCTGGAATTCCAGGCCGGCAGACGCCACGGCGTTAATCTCGGCCTTGATGGACTCGCGGTGCAGCGGGTTACCGGTGACCAGGCGGATGACGTCCTCGCCATCGGCCTCGACCAAGCACTCGCGCAGCTGGCCGACGATATCTGCGGCCGGCTCGTACAGCACCGCGGCCGTTGGCGGCGCGGGGCGCGGCGGTTTGCGGCGCGCGCCCTTGGCCTTGGCATCGGCGCACATTTGGGCGTATTCGGCCTCGGCGGCGTCGAGAAGCTCTTGCGGAACGGGCAGCGCGGCGGCGACGGCATCGCGCACGCCCTGCATGACCTGCGGATCGGTCACGGCGATGGCACTATTTGCCAGAACCTCGCGGGCGCGCACGGTCAGCAGGTCGGGATTACCTGGACCAGCGCCCACAAAGACGATCTTGCCCAATTGGGTGTCTGGCGCGGCATTGCTCATAAAGTTCTTTTCTAAAATCGGGCGCGCGGCACCGCGCACGGACATGATCGCATGCGGTGTGGTTCCCCGCGCCGGCGGTGGGTGACACGGTCTTAACGGCCAAAATCCCAGGCCTTGCGTCCTGGGATGCCCTTAAAGGGGGCCGGATCATTGCGGAACAATGATCTGTGGTATCTACACCTTAAATTATTAGCGCCTAAAGGCGAAATTACTTACCCAGCAGCTCGGCCGCGCCACCGGCGAAAAGCTCGTCCGAGATGCGCGCGCCAAGATCGGCGGCTTCGGCCGCGGAGCCGGAGGCGGTGGCGATGAGCTGGCGGGATCCGTCGAGCGCGAAGACGCCGCCGCGCACGGTGAGCTCGTCGCCGTCCCAGCGCGAGGTGGCGGCCACCGGCGCGGTACAGCCGGCCTCGAGGCGGGCCAGCACGGCGCGCTCACCAGCAGCGGCGGCCGAGGCGCGGTGATCGACAATGGCGTCTAGGGCCGCGGCAGCCTCAGTGCCGGCCACGGCCTCGATCGCGAGAGCACCCTGGGCCGGCGCCGGCATGAAGACGGAAGGCTCAAAGATTTCGGTGGCGCGGTCCGCATAGCCGCCGCGCAGCAGGCCGGCGTAGGCGAGCAGGACGGCGTCGAGCTCGCCGTCGGTGACCTTGGACATGCGGGTATCGATATTGCCGCGCAGCGGGCGAATCTCCAGGTCCGGGCGGAGGGCGGCGAGCTGGGAGATGCGGCGTGGGGCGGAGGTGCCCACGCGCGCACCCTGCGGCAGCTGCTCCAGGCTCAGGCCATCGCGGGCGACGAGCGCTTCGCGGGAATCCTGGCGCTGCGGCACGACGAGGCGGAAGCGATCATCGGGCGCGGTGGGCAGGTCCTTAAACGAGTGCACGGCGATATCGCACTCACCGGCATAGAGCGCCTCGCGCAGCGCCTGGGTAAATACGCCGACGCCGATGCGCTCAACGGGCGCCATGTTGACGTCGCCGGCGGTGGTGACGATGTGGAGTTGGGAGTCAAAACCGGCGTCGATAAGCCAATCGCGCACATGGCCGGCCTGGGTGGTGGCGAGCTTGGAGCCGCGGGTACCGATCTGAAACATTTAGGCCTCCTTAGTCATGGTGGGCAGTTCATTGACGGCCACGGACACGCCGGAGCCTTCCAGCTGCAGGCCAAAGAGTTCCTGCAGGGCGTTCTCACTGCTGACACTGCTTTCCGACGCCGCCAGCTTCTTCGCCCTCACCGTCGGTTCATGCAGCAGTTTATCGGCCACGCGCTTAAGGGCGCGCTGGACGTCCTCAAGTTGCTTACCCGCGAGCTCGGGGTGCTTGTGTTGCAGGCGCGCGGCCTCGCACTCGACGAGATCGGCCGCGCGGCGATGCAGGGCGCTTACGGCCGGGGCGACGTCGCGCACGCGCTGGGCTGAGGTATAGGCCGCGAGTTCTTCGTCGACGATGTGACGGGCCTGCGCGTGCGGGCTGGTACCGGCCGCGAGATCGGTGGAGGCGGCCGAGAGCGACTTACTCAGGCGCTCGATATTGACCAGATCCACGCCCTCGGCCGCGGCGGCGGCATCGTCGATATCGCGCGGCAGGGAGAGATCAATGAGCATGAGATCGCGGCCGGCAGGAATGTCGGTGGCCGCGATGGTGAAGTTCTCGGCGCCGGTGGCGGAGATGGCCAGGTCGACGTCGGAAAGCGCGGCGGCGCGCTCGGAAAAGTCCACGACGCGGGTGGCAACCCCGGCTTCCTCGGCGTGGCTGGCCAGGCGCTCGGCGCGCTCGCGGGTGCGGTTGGCCAGCACCAGCTCTTTGACACCCAGACGGCCGGCGTGGGTGGCGGCGAGCGACGCCATGGCGCCCGCGCCAAGGACCAGCGCGGTCTTGCCGCTCAGGTCTTCGGCGTCGAGGCGCTGCAGGGCCTGGTCGAAGGCGAAGGACACCATGGAGGCGCCGGCCTCGTCGATATCGGTCTCGGAGTGGACGCGCTTGCCGGCCCGCAGCGCGGCCTGCGCCAGCGCGTGGATGCGCGGGCCGACCGTGCCCTGCTCGGAGGCGGACTGGTAAGCGCTGCGCACCTGGCCGATGATCTGCTGCTCGCCCACCACCATGGAATCCAGGCCGGAGGTCACGGACATCAGGTGCTCGGCCGCGGCGTCGGCATAGCGCACGTAGAGGTAGTTGCGCAGCTCCTGCTCACCCACGCCGGAAACCTGGGTGAGCACGCGCACGACTTCCTGCACGCCAGCGTGGAAGGAGTTGGTGACGGTGTAGACCTCCATGCGGTTGCAGGTGGAGATAATCATGGCCTCTGAAAGCGGCTCGGCCGCCACGAGTTGCCCGCAGGCGGAATCCTGGACCGCACTATCCATGCTCAGCTTTTCCAGCAGCGCCACCGGCGCCGACTGGTGGGACATGCCCACAACGAGCACGCTCATGCACAACACTCCTCAACCCTTTGATTGATTTTAATCCTCCAAAAGACTACCCGTCGGTGTCGCGGATCCCGAATCAACCGGCCAGCTCGGCCGCTAACTCCTCGTTGTCTACTTCCCAGCAGGCAAACTCTTCGCCGTCGATGACCACAACGGGCACGCGGTCACCGAACTCCATGGCCAGCTCCGCGTCCTCATCCACGTTACGCACAGCAAGCTCCGCGCCTGCCCGCTTGACGACGGGGGTGATTTGCTCCCTCACGCGCGCGCAAGAACCGCAGGTGGTGCGCACCATGAGCTCGACGAGATGCTGAGACATATTCTCCTCACAAGGACGGCGACGGTCGAAACCATTACTATGGACACGTTAGTCCACCCCGCGTTTGCGAAAGCTGTTTGTCTCACTCGTGTCCGCTACCACTCCCCCAGGGTTCCCCGAATCCCCCCGCGAATTCTTGGCCAATTGGACCGCCTCGCGCGGTAACCTGCGTAATTTCTTGGAGACCCAAGCGCTCGCCCCGCTGGACGAGGAATCACAGCGCACCGCCGGTGAAGCCGCAGCCGCCGCGGCACTGGAGGAATTTGGGCTGGAGTTGGAGGATTTCGCCTCCGGCGTGGACTCGGTCACCGGCTCCTATGACGCGGCCGGTGCACAGCGCATCACCGCCCAAGACCCAGACGTACCAGTGGATGTGGGCGCGGCAGCGTTTTTCGACGTCGACAACACCCTCATCCAAGGCTCTTCCCTCGTGGAATTCGCCTTTGGCTTGGCGCGCAGGCGCTACTTCCAGCTTTCTGAAATCCTGCCGATTGCGTGGAAGCAGCTCAAGTTCCGCGTCTCCGGCAGCGAAAATGCCAAGGACGTGGCCGTCGGCCGCGCGCAGGCGCTGGAGTTTGTCAAAGGCCGCAGCGTCGACGAGCTGGTGGAGCTATGCGAGGAGATTGTAGACGCCTCGCTGGCCCGCCGCGCCTACCCCGGCACCACACAGCTGGCGGAGATGCACCTAGCCGCCGGCCAGCAAGTGTGGCTGGTCACCGCCACGCCGGTCCAGCTAGCGCAGGTGCTCGCTCGGCGCTTCGGGTTTACCGGCGCGCTCGGCACCGTCGCGGAGGTCAAAGACGGCAAGTTCACCGGCCGGCTGGTCGGCGATATCCTCCACGGGCCCGGCAAAAAGCACGCCGTGGCCGCGCTCGCGACCATCGAAGGCCTCGACCTCTCGCGCTGCACCGCGTATTCGGATTCCGCCAACGACGTGCCCATGTTGTCCATGGTTGGCACCGCCGTAGCCATCAACCCGGACCGCAAGCTGCGCGATATCGCTGGCGACCGTGGCTGGCTCGTGCGCGACTATCGCTCCGTGCGCCGCGCCATCCGCACCTATGGCCTCCCGGCGCTGGCCACCGCCGCCTTTTCCTATGGCGGCTGGCGCTACTACCGGCGGTAGCGAGGGCGGTAGAGGGCGCTGGGGGCTTCGGCAAGCATGCAAAAACCCTCCGCACAATGGCGGAGGGCAAGAAGCGGGCTGGGGTTTACTTGCCCAGCTTACGGCGCTGCACGCGGGTGCGGCGCAGCATCTTGCGGTGCTTCTTCTTGGACATGCGCTTGCGGCGCTTCTTAATGACGGAACCCATGGAGTCCTCACTTTCGTGTAGTACGTACTGTCAAACTTGTCAGCGCTAAAACGGCGAAGGTGCACTCTTGCCGCCGTGGCCACACGGACCGCGGGCCACATCAGCGAGCCGACACGAATGCACACCATCTTACCCAGCACCCAGCCCGTGACCAAAAAGGGCCTATGCGAAACAACAGCGCCCACCACCGCTGACCTCGAGGGCCAACAGAGGTGGGCGCTGTCTGTGCGGCGCGAGCCTAGGCTCCGTAGACGGAAGCCTCCAAGTACTCGTTGACGGCAGACTCGTGAACGCGGAAGGAGCGTCCGACGCGAACAGCCGGCATTTCGCCTGCGTGAACCAAACGGTAGACGGTCATTTTGGAGACGCGCATAATCTCGGCGACCTCCGCGATCGTCAGAAAGGTTCCCTTTTCTTCATTTGCCATATATATCTAACCCTTCAGCTCGTTACGCGCTGTAGGCTTCCCCTCCCACAGGACTTCACGCACGTGCTTGCCCTAGCCTATCGTGAAACATGTGACTAATGCGACCCAAGTGCCAAATTTTTTCACAGCATTCATTAGGGTTTCCCCTAAAAGCGCTGCTTAACACCTGCCCCAGCACTCCCGGGTGGGTACACCCCCACCACGGGGAGGTCGCACACGGAGGCGCTAGCCGAGCTCTTTGGCCTTATCGGAGCAGGCCTCTGCCGCGCGGTAGAACGCGCCGCGCAGGCCGGACTCCTCCAGCTCGCGGACGGCGGCCGCAGTGGTGCCGCCCGGCGAGGTTACGCCAGCGCGCAGCTGGGTGGCCGAGCGGCCGGAGCTAGCCAGCATCTCACCAGAGCCGGCTGCGGCCTGGGCGGCAAGCTTCTCGGCGACGTCGCGGGGAAGGCCGAGCTGCACGCCGGCATCGACAAGCGCTTCTGCCACGAGGAAGAAATAAGCTGGGGAGGAGCCCGCCAGCGCGGTGGCGGCATCGATATTCTTCTCCGGAATGACCGCCACCTCGCCCACGGCCTCGAGCAGCTCGCGCACGCCGTCCATCTGGGCGTCGCTCACGTGCTCACCGGCCGCACAGGTGCACATGCCGCGACGCACCAACATGGGGGTATTAGGCATAACGCGCACCACCGGCACACCTTCGCCCGCCGCACCCTGCAGCTGCTCTAGCGTCAGGCCCGCGGCCATGGACACGACCACGGCATTCTTGGCCGGCTCAAGGCCTTCGAGCAGGTCCAGGATGGCGTAGGGCTTCACACACGCGAAGATATAGTCCGCGCCGTCCACCGCCGCCGCATTATCGCTGGTGACGTTGACGCCATAAGTCTCTTTGAGTTCCTGGCTGCGGGATTCGGTGCGATTGGTGACTGTGATATCCGAGCCCGCAAAACCCGATGCCACGAGTCCCGAGGTCAAAGCCTCACCGATTTGTCCGCCGCCTAAAATTGCAATCTTTGTCATAGTCTCCACCATGCCAAAAATGCGGAACCCCGGCTACCACGTGGGGTAACCGGGGCGTCGACAAGCGGGGGCTTAGAGCATGACCAACAGCAGCGGGCCGAAGGTCAGGATAAGGCCGGTAAAGCCGGCCAGGAACATGGAGAATCCATCGCGCGCGGTGCGCAGGGCGTGCGTCACGCCCACCATAATCGCGGTGACGCACAGCGCGAGGATGGCGACGACCAGGCGCGGGAAGCTATCCCACAGAATCTCAAAGCCCTTGAAGATGACAATCGCCAGCAGGATGCCCGCGACAATCATCAGCAGGATGGATACTGGATTGAGCTTCTCGTGCTCGCCCTCGATCCATTCTTCGTCGTCCTCGACCTTGGGCAGGTTGCCGGTTTCCTCGGCATCCTTAGCGACGCCCGCCTTCTTCGACGCCGGCACCGCTGCCGCAGCGGCCGCTCCAGCACCAGCTGTCGCAGCTCCCGCTCCGGCCGCTTTCGCGCCCTTGTCGACCTTCGCTACGGTGGCCTTGTCCGCGCCGGCCTTGTCTGCGGCCGACTTCTCCGCTGCGGGCTTGGTGGCGGCAGGCTTGGCGTCGTCCGCCTTCGCCTTACCCACGCGCTGGATTACCGCGGTGTCATCCGCAGAAGGCTGATTCTTCTTCGCCGCCTCCTGTGCCGCGGCGGCAGCAGCCGGCTTTGCGGTCTGCGCTGGCTTGGCGGCAGCCTTGGCTGCGGGCTTGTCCGCGGATTTAGGAGCAGCCTTTGGTTCTGCCTTTGCGGCGGTCTTTGGTGCAGCCTTCGGCGCGGCAGGCTGAGCAGCGGTCGTGGCTGCGGACTGAGAAGCTGGCTTGTCGGTGGACTTCTTTGCGGAGTCGGCATCGGTCGCGTCAGCGGCCTTGGGGGCGCGGATGACAGGAGCGTCCTCGTCGATGGAGACGGAGGTGTGCTTGGCCTCGGCAGGCGAAGCCTCGACCTTCTTGAGGTTGCCGGTTAGCTCGGCAACGGAAATGCCGCCTTCATCGAGGCTGCGGCGGTGGCGGCGCGAACGCTTGTCGTCCTTGCCGCCCTTTTCGCCGCGGGCCTTTTTATCGCGAGCCAGCAGCTCTGCCACGGTCAACTTCTTCTTGTCAGCCATGATCTCTTCCTATTCCAATCCCTTGTCGGTCCGGCGCAAAATGACGCCCTCACGCAGCGCCCACGGGCAGATTTCCAGCTTCTCAATGTCCAAGGCTCGCATGGATGCCTCGGCCACTAGAGCGCCGGCAACGATTTGGTGCGATCGGTTAGAACTTACACCTTCTAGGTCCGCTCTGTCTGCCGCAGTCATGCGAGAGATGAAGGAAATCAACTGGCGCAGACCCGGTGCAGTCAACGTGCGCTTGACGTATGGGCCGGCAGACGAGGGGGCGGAACCGGTCAGGCGCGCCAGCGTACGGAAGGTTTTGGAGGTACCCACGGCAAGGCCAGCGGGGCCCATGGCCTTCATCTGCTGGGCAACGTCTTCGAGCTCCGCATCGATATAATCGCGCAGCGCACTTACTTTCTTTTTCTCCGGTGGGTCGGTGTCAAACCAATTATGGGTCAACCGGCCAGCGCCCAGGTCGAGGGAGAAGGCAAGGTCGGGGTGCTCGTCAGTACCGGTGGACAGCTCTAGCGAGCCGCCGCCGATGTCCAGGTTGGTAATACGGCCGGCGGACCAGCCGTACCAGCGGCGTGCGGAGAGGAAGGTCAGCTGGGCTTCTTCCACGCCGGAGAGAATCTGCAGGCGTACGCCGGTCTGCTTTTCCACCTCATCGAGCACGGCCTCCGAATTATGCGCGGAGCGCACCGCCGAGGTAGCAAAGGCGATAAATTCAGCGCAGCCCAACTTATCGCCCAGCTCGCTCGCCTCCGCTACGGCGCTGACCAGCTTCTTTACACCCTTTTCATGGATGTTGCCCTTCTTGTCCAGCTGTTCTACCAGCCGGAGCGGGGTCTTCCAATCACTCATCGGAGTGGGCCGCCCGCCCGTCGCGGCATCGACCGCAACGAGGTGGACGGTATTGCTTCCGACATCTAATACACCTAATCGCACACTAACAGCGTAGTAGGTCTACCGTGGTTAGGTGTGAATCGCCCAAAATCTGACACGGTATACCTAGGTTTTCCCGCGAGCTCGCCCGCGGCGGCGTCGATAAGAGCGGGCCGCGAAGAGGCCCCGGATTTCCCGCGGGAGTGGCTCGAATTTACCAACCCGAACGACCCACACCACGTCTTTTCCATCGACCTAACATGGGTGGAATCGCACTACAGTTGCCAATTTGGAACGTCGGCATGCCGGGGCATCGATAAGAGCCAGCCCGACGTGGGCTGCTGCGTGCATGGCGCCTATATGGCCGATGAGGAGGACCGCGACCAGCTTTACGACGCCGTCTCGCGCATGCCCGCCAAGTATTGGCAGCTGCGCCCAGCGGGGGTAGATGAGTTCCTCGCGCAGGACGCTACGGACGAGTTGGAGCCATGGCTAGAGTGGGACGAGCTCGACGGTGAGGACGGCGAACCGGAACCGGCGCTGAAGACACCCATCGTGGACGGCGCGTGCATTTTTGCCAACCGCGCCGGCTGGGCTACGGGAACGGGCTGCGCGCTGCACCAGTGGGCTGTCGATACCGGCGAGGAGCTCACGGTGGTAAAACCCGAGGTGTGCTGGCAGCTACCGCTGCGCCGATACGAAGACTATGAAGAGCACCCGGATGGGCAGGAGATTTTGCGCACGCAGATCGGCGAGTATGACCGCCGCGGTTGGGGCAATGGCGGCGAGGACTTTGATTGGTATTGTTCGGCCGATGCCGCCTGCCACGCCAACCCGCTGCCGATGTGGCAATCGCACGAGGACGAGCTGGTAGCGCTCATGGGCCGAGAGTCCTATGAGATTCTGGCCGCGCACTGCAAGGCACGCGCCGCGGCGGCCGAGCACGGCGTCCAGCTCACGCAGCATCCGGCCAGCGTGAAGGCCGGGAGCCTACAGGCAGAAAACTAGCGGTCGGAGAGCTAGAGCTCGAATTTATAGCCCAGGCCGCGCACCGTAACCAGGTGCTTCGGACGGGAGGGCTGCTCCTCGATCTTGGAGCGCAGGCGCTTGACGTGGACATCGAGCGTCTTGGTGTCGCCAACATAATCGGCGCCCCAGATGCGATCAATGAGCTGGCCGCGGGTTAGTACGCGGCCGGCGTTGCGCAGCAGGTACTCCAGGAGGTCGAATTCCTTGAGGGGCATGGAAACCGGCTCGCCCGCGACGGTAACGGTGTGGCGTTCCACGTCCATCTTGACGCGGCCGCCCTCGAGGATCTGCTCGGCTACTTCTTCCTCCGCCTCGGTATCGGCGCCCGAGCCGGAATCGTGGCCGCGGCGCAGGACCGCGCGGATGCGGGCGATGAGCTCGCGGGAGGAATAAGGCTTGGTCACGTAATCATCAGCGCCGAGCTCAAGGCCGACGACCTTGTCGATCTCGGAATCACGTGCGGTCACCATGATGACCGGCACGGACGAGGTGGTGCGCAGCTGCTTGCATACCTCGGTGCCGGACATGCCGGGCAGCATGAGGTCTAGAAGGACGATATCGATGTCGTTAGCGGCAAACTTTTCCAGCGCGGTGGGGCCATCGTGCGCGATGATCGGCTCGAAGCCCTCCTTGCGGAGGAGGAATGCCAGCGGATCTGCCAGCGACTCTTCATCTTCAACGATGAGGATGGTGGTCATTGTGCTTTATCCTTTCGACGTGCTGCAACGCGTGCTACTGCACGCGGGAGCCCAGGCGCCGCCGCAGTGACGGCATCCCTTTTCTCATTATCCTTCATGCCAGCATCCTGCGCTGGCTTTTCTTCCCTGTAGATGGGCAATTCGATGGTGAATGTAGAACCCGTACCGGGCCGGGACCACAGTTTGATGTTGCCGCCATGGTTGGCCACCACGTGTTTAACAATTGCTAATCCTAGGCCAGTGCCTCCGGTCTGCCGCGACCGGGCTTGGTCTACGCGGAAAAAGCGCTCGAAGACGCGCTTTTGATCATCCGGTGCGATACCGATTCCGCGGTCCGTGACGCGGATGAGCACGACCCCGCCATCCACCACTTTTTGGGAGACCGATACCGGCATCTTCTCCGGCGAATAGTTAATCGCGTTGGAGACGAGGTTAGACAGTGCGGTAACCAGCAGGGACCTATCTCCTTTGACCTGCACGCCGACGGAGGCGCCCCGGTTGAGCTCGATGGAGCGAGCCTCCGCAGCCAGTTGGTTGCGCGAGAGCGCTTCCTCGATGAGGTCATCGACGGCTAGCGGTTCCATCTCTGGCAGCGCCTCGGCGCCTTGCAGCTTGGACAAGGAAATAAGCTCGCTGACCATATCGGCCATGCGGTTGGCTTCCTTGTAGACCTTGTTGCCAAAGTACTCCACGGTCTCTTGGTCGCCGGGGTCTTGGAGCAGGGCCTCGGCCAACAGGGCAATGCCGCCGACGGGGGTCTTGAGCTCGTGGGAGACGTTTGCCACAAAGTCGCGGCGGGCGGATTCCATGCGGACGTTTTCGCTCTCATCGGTGCCGTAGATGATGACAAAGCGGCCGTCGTTAAGCGTCAGCGGCTTAATGACCGCCTTGAACTGGGTGACGCGGTGACCCGTGCGGCGCTTGGGAATAGCCAGGTCGACGGTGCGGGTCTCCTTGTCCTCGAAGACCTCCTGCGCGGTCTGCCACACCTCCGGGTTCACGGCGCGATCATGCACCAGGGACATCTCGTGGGCGGCGGGATTGGACATGACGATTTCTTGGTTGCGGTCCAGCACCGCCAGGGCCGTCGGCGAGCCTTGCACGGCCAAGTGCAGCACCTGGCTGACCGTCGTGACTTGGTTGGCCTCGGCATCGGTGGCTTGGCGGTAGCGCGCAATGCGCCCGCGCAGCCAAGAAATCGCTGGCAGCGCCAGCCCGCAGGCCACCACGCCGGCGGCAAAGGAAAGAATCAATTCCACGTGTCTAGCCTATCCATCACAAAGTCCCCAGGGAATACTCCCCGGGGACTGTGGCGCAGTTTCTTACTTACCGCCCTGCGCAGCAACGGCGGCGGCACCGGCAGCGGCGGCTTCCGGATCCAGGTAAGTGCCACCTGGGTTTACTACGGAGCCATCCTCGGTGATCTCATAGACCAGCGGGATGCCGGTTGGAATGTTCAGGCCGGCAATATCATCATCAGAGATATTGTCCAGGTGCTTAACCAGTGCGCGCAGGGAGTTGCCGTGCGCGGCGATGAGCACAGTCTCGCCCTTCTTGGCGCGCGGAAGGATTTCTTCTTCAAAGTACGGCACAAAGCGGGCGACGACGTCCTTCAGGCACTCGGTCTGCGGGACCTTATCCAGGTGCGCGTAGCGCGGGTCATTGGTCTGGGAGTACTTGGAGTCATCGGCCAGCTCCGGCGGGCGCGTGTCATAGGAGCGGCGCCATGCCATGAACTTTTCCTCACCGTATTCTTCCTTGGTCTCGGCCTTGTTCAGGCCCTGCAGGGCGCCGTAGTGGCGCTCGTTGAGGCGCCAATCGCGCACCACTGGGATCCAGTGGCGGTCGGCGGCATTGAGTGCGATATTTGCGGTGCGGATAGCACGGCGTAGAAGAGAGGTATAGAGGACATCGGGCAGAACGCCTTCCTGCGCGAGCAGCTCACCGCCGCGCTTGGCTTCCGCCTCGCCTTTTTCGGTCAGATCTACATCGACCCAGCCAGTGAACTGGTTGGACTCGTTCCACTTGGATTGGCCATGGCGAAGAAGAATCAGTTTTCCGTTAGTCATGCCTACAGCATGCCACGAAATTACTACCGGCGTCAGGGTTTAATCCCCAATCGCCCGCCGTTGATGGCAATCCGGGACCTCGATGCGGCTGGCCTCGTCATAGATTTCTGCGAGCGCGGCGGCGGAGCTGGCCCAGCTAAAGCGCGCGGCGTGGGCGACAGCGGCTTCGCCCATGGCGATGCGCATGGGGTCGTCGTCAAGCAGGCGGGCTAGCGCATCGGCCCAGTCGGACGGGTCATGCGAGTGCACCAGCAAGCCGGTCTCCTCGTCGGCCACGGCGATGGGCAGCCCGCCGACGGCCGCGGCTACCACCGGCGTGCCAGAAGCCTGGGCCTCCAGCGACACTAGGCCGAAGGACTCGTTATAGCTAGGCACCGCTACGATATCGGCCGCGCGGTAGACCCCCACCAGCTCCTCTGGCGGGCGGGCACCCAAAAAGCGCACGCGCTTATCGACGCCCAACTCACGCGCCAACTCCCTATAGGCCTCCGGCGCCGTATTGGCCCCCGACGGGCCACCACAGATGACCACGCGCAGGTTGCGCGCTGGTTCGCGGCGGAAGAGCTCGGCCGTGGCGCGAATGAGGACCTCTGGTCCCTTAAACTTTTGCAGGCGCCCGACAAAGGCCACCACCTTGGTGTGCAGTGGAATGCCCAACTCGCGGCGGGAGCGCTCGGTATTGCGGTCCGTGCCAGGGGTAAAAAGCTCTACGTCGGCGCCGGGTGAGACTACGCGAATGATGTCGCACTCGGCATCATAGTGTTCGGCCAAGTCGCGGGCTTCTTGCTCGGTATTGACCACGAGCAGGTCCGCGTTATCCACCAGTTGCTGCTCGCAGATGCGGCGGGCCTCGGACTCCAAGGTGTCATCCGCGGTCCGGGAGGCGTTTTTCACCGCAGCGAGGGTATGGGCCGTGTGGATGAGCGGAATGCCCCAGAGATCCCGTAGCAGCCAGCCCACCTGGCCGGAGAGCCAGTAATGGGAGTGGATGAGGTCATATTTTTTGCCCTGCGACTTGGCAAATTGCACCATGCCCCCCGCGAAAGCGGCCAGCTGGGTAGGCAGATCCTCTTTATCCAGACCCTCGTACGGCCCGGCGACGATATTAATGACGCGCAGATGGGGCTCAACCTCAATGATTTCGCCCTGGCTAGGCCGAGTGGCGCGGGTATAGACGTCCACCTCGATTCCCCGGCGAGCCAGTTGGCGCGCACTATTGAGGACGTAGACATTCATGCCGCCGGCGTCCCCCGAGCCGGGCTGTTCAATCGGCGAGGTATGCATAGAGATCATGGCGATGCGCATGGCGCTCAATTCTACCGGCGCTATACTGGCCCCTGCCAGAAACCTACGCCACCGAAAGGTAAAGTTTTGTCCGCATACGAATCACAGGCTTGGCTCCAGTATTACCCGGAATGGACACCGCACCACCTCGAGTACGGCGACACCACGTTGCTGGATATTTACGACAACAACCTTGAGGTCAACGCCGATAAACCGGCCACCTACTTCTTCGGGCGCACCCAAACGTATGCGGAGCTGGACCGTCAGGTTCGCGCTGCGGCCGCTGGCTTGAAGGCCTTCGGTGTGCGCCCCGGTGACCGAGTCGCCATCGTGGCACCAAACTCGCCGCAGTACATCGCGGCGTTCTACGCCATCTTAAAGCTGGGTGCCCAGGTGGTACTGCATAACCCGCTGTATACCGCCCACGAGCTGGAAGGTCTCTTCCAGGATCACGGTGCGCGCATCGCCATCGCCTGGGATAAGGCAGCGCCGACCTTGGAGAAGCTGCGCGCGACCACCAACCTGGAAACGGTCGTGTCCATCAACATGATCAACGCCATGCCTACCTTGCAGCGCGCCGCCCTGCGCCTGCCCATCCCGCCACTGAAATCCAAGCGCGAGCAGCTCTCTTCCCCGGCGCCCAATACCGTGCCGTGGGAAACCTTGGTGGGCAACGCCATCGGCGGCGACGGCAGCGATATCACCACGCCGCAGGACGTGGACAAGGACACCATCGCGCTTATCATGTACACCTCTGGCACCACCGGCGCTCCGAAGGGGGCCATGCTCTCGCACGGCAACCTCTTTTCCAACCTAATGCAGGGCAAGGCGTGGGTTCCCGGCCTGGGCGATAAGCCGGAGCGTATGCTGGCCGCCCTCCCCTTCTTCCATGCTTATGGCCTGACCATGAACGTGACCTTGGCGCAGTTCATCGGCGGTGAGCTGGTCCTCCTGCCAAAACCGGATATGTCGCTCATTATGCAGTTGATGAAGAAGCACACCCCGACCTGGGTTCCGGGCGTGCCGACGCTCTACGAGCGCATCGTGAAGGCCGCCGAGGATCAGGAAATCCCCATCAAGGGTGTGCGCGCGGCCTTCTCCGGTGCGTCTACCCTGCCTTCGGACACGGTCAACAAATGGGAGAACTACACCGGCGGCCTCTTGGTGGAGGGCTACGGCCTCACCGAGTGCTCGCCGATTATCGTGGGCAACCCCATGAGCACCGACCGCCGCCCGGGCTACGTGGGCATTCCGTTCCCGGATACCCAGGTGCGCATTGCCAACCCGGATAATCTGGACGAGACCCAGCCGGACGGCGTCGAAGGCGAGGTGCTGGCCCGCGGCCCGCAGATCTTCAAGGGCTACCTCAACAATGACGAGGCCACCGAGGCTGCCTTCCACGGCGAATGGTTCCGCACCGGCGATATGGGCGTCATGGAAGAAGACGGCTTCATCCGCCTGGTCAGCCGCATCAAGGAAATCATCATCACCGGCGGCTTCAACGTGTATCCGGGCGAGGTGGAAGAAATCCTGCGCGAGCACCCAAGCATTGATGACGTCGCCGTGGTCGGCCGACCGCGCGAGGACGGCTCCGAGGATGTCGTGGCCTGCCTCGACCTCGCCGATGGCGCAGCCCTCGACCCGGAGGGCCTCAAGGACTACTGTCGCGAGCGCCTGACCCGCTACAAGGTCCCCCGCACCTTCTACCACTTTGAGGAGCTGGCGAAGGACCAGATGGGCAAGATCCGCCGCCGCGAGGTCCAGGCAGACCTCATCCGCCGCCTCGAGGCCGAACAGAACTGAGATGTTCCGCCTTATCGATAGCCCCCTCGGACCCCTGCGCCTGCAGGCGAGCCCGCGGGGGCTTTCCCGTGTCGAATTCACCGCAGCCAGCATCCTGCAGAAAGAGATGGGCGGTGTGGAAGAAGGGGACGTCGGAAAGCCCAGTGCAGACGTGCTCGATGCCGCCCAGGCGCAGCTTACGGAGTACTTCGCTGGCCGGCGCCGCTCCTTCGAGCTTCCCCTCGACCCGCCTGCGACGACCGACTTCCGCGCCGCGGTGCATGCGCAGTTGGCGGAAATTGGCTACGGGGAGACGGTCACCTACCGCGACGTCGCTAAGCTACTCGGCCGCGCCGGCGCGACGCGGGCCGTGGGCAGTGCGTGCGGCGCCAATCGCCTGCTCATCGTGCGGCCGTGCCACCGTGTACTGCGCAGCGATGGCGGGCTCGGCGGCTACGCGGGTGGTCTGGAAGCCAAACGTTTTTTGCTGACATTAGAAGAAAACTAGAGGGCTTCTTCGCGTCTGGGATATGCTATCCCCTCAGAAATAGTTTTTGTAGCCAAACGAAAGGTTTTTCGCGTGTCCGCTTCCACCTCCCGAGCCTGGCTCGAACACTACAGCGCCTGGACCCCACACAGGCTGGACTACGGCGATAAGACCATCGTCGACTACTACCGCGATAACCTGCGGGCCAACGCCAATAAATCCGCCACCTACTTCTTCGGCCGCACGCAAACCTACGCGGAGCTTGATGCCCAGGTGCGCGCCGCTGCGGCCGGGCTCAAGGCCTTTGGCATTCGCCCGGGTGACAAGGTGGCCATCGTCCTGCCCAACTGTCCCCAGCACGTCGCAGCCTTCTATGCGGTGCAGCTACTTGGTGCCACCGTGGTCGAGCACAACCCGCTCTACACCGCCCCGGAGCTGGAAGGGCTGCTCAATGACCATGGCGCGCGTGTGGCTATCTCCTGGGACAAAACCGCCTCCACGCTGGAAAAGCTGCGCTCGACCACCCCGCTAGAAACCATCGTCTCCGTCAACATGGTCGAGGCCATGCCCCCGCTCAAGCGCCTCGCGCTGCGCCTGCCCATCCCGCCGCTGGCCGCCAAGCGCGAGCAGCTCACCAGGCCCGCGCCCAATACCGTGGAGTGGTCCACCCTCATCGGCTCGGCCATCGGCGGCGATGGCTCGGACCTCGATGTTCCTGAAATCTCCCAGGACGATATTGCGCTCATTCTCTATACCTCCGGCACCACCGGAAAGCCCAAGGGCGCGCTACTTTCGCATGGCAACCTCATTGCCAACGCCATCCAGGGCAAGGCCTGGGTGCCGCAGATGGGCAAGCAACAAGAGCGCTTCCTCGCGGCACTGCCCATCTTCCACGCCTATGGCATGACCACGCTGTGTATCTTCAGCATCTACTTGGGCGCTGAGCTCATCCTTGTCCCCTCCCCACAAATGCCGCTCATTTTGGACATCGTGAAAAAGCGCACGCCTACCTGGCTTCCGGGCGTGCCCACGCTGTATCAAAAAATCATGGACGCAGCGGAAGAAAAGGACGTGGACCTAAGCGGCATCCGCAATGCCTTCTCCGGCGCCGCCACGCTGCCCGTAGAGATTGTGGAGCGCTGGGAAAACTTAACCGGTGGCCGGCTCGTGGAAGGATTCGGTATGACAGAAACCTCCCCGGTCCTCACCGCCAACCCCATGAATGGCAAGCACCGCCCAGGCTATGTGGGCGTGCCCTTCCCGGATACGGAAGTGCGCATTGCCAACCCCGAAAACCTGGATGAAACCCAGCCCGACGGCCAACCGGGTGAGATGCTCGCACGCGGCCCGCAAATTTTCCAGGGCTATTTTGGCAATGCTGCCGCCACCGAAAAGACCTTTCACAATGGCTGGTTCCGCACCGGCGATATGGCGCTCATGGAGCCGGATGGCTATATAAAGCTGGTCAGCCGCATCAAAGAAATCATCATCACCGGCGGCTTCAACGTCTACCCCGCAGAGGTAGAAGAGGCGATTGCCCAGCACCCCGACGTGGTGGATGTCGCCGCCGTGGGCCGCCCGCGCCAGGATGGCTCGGAGGATGTCGTCGGCTGCGTCACCCTGCGCGATGGCGCCGTGCTCGATCCAGAAGGCCTGAAGGAATTCTGCCGCGAGCGGCTGACTCGTTATAAGGTCCCGCGCACGTTCTATCACTTTGAGGATCTAGCGCGCGACCACCTGGGCAAGATTCGCCGCCACCAGGTGCGCAAGGACCTGCTCGAGCTGCTGGGGACGAAGGCCTAAACTTAGCGGCTATGGCAGATATTCATTACGGTGCCACCTTGACGGATTTCCTCGCGGCGGCCGTCGCGAGGTTTCCGCAGCGCCCCGCCACCTACTTCGCAGGCCAGACACTGACCTATGGCGAGCTCGATGCCCAGGTGGCAGCCGCGGCTGGGGCCCTGCGCGAGATGGGCGTGCAGCCCGGCGACCGCGTGGCGCTCCTGCTGCCCAATTGCCCGCAGCACGTGGTGGCATTCTTCGCCATCCTGCGCTTGGGCGCGGTGGTGGTGGAGCATAACCCGCGCTATACCGCGCACGAGCTCACGCCGCTGCTCGCCCACCATGGCGCCCGCGTGGCGATTGCCTGGGAGGACATCGCCCCCACCGTCTCCGCGCAGGTAGAGACCACCATCTCCGTCTCCCTTAGCGCACCGCTTCCGCTAAACGGCGCCCCGGTAGAGGCACACCCCGCCACGCTTGCCGACGCCGCCCTTATCCTCTACACCTCCGGAACCACTGCCCACCCCAAGGGCGTGGTCTTAACCCACGGCAACCTCGCGGCGAACTGCCTGCAGCTAGAAACCCAGGCCCCGCTGCGCGCTGGCCACGAGCGCTTCCTGGCCGCGCTGCCCATGTTTCATTCCTATGGTCTGACGATGAGCGTGTTGCTCGCGGTGCGGTGTGCGGCCGAGATCATCCTGCTTGCCGCCCCACACACCGACGCGGTGACCAAGGCACTAGCCACGCGCCGCCCCACCTGGATGCCGGGCGTGCCCACCATCTACGAGCGCGCCATGAACTACGCGGCCACGACCGCAAACTCCGAGCCTCCCACGGATCTTGGCGGGGTACGCTATTCCATCTCGGGCGCGGCCTCGCTCCCCTCGCGCATCATCGAGCCATGGGAGGCACGCACCGGCGGCCTGCTGGTGGAAGGCTACGGGCTTACCGAAACCTCTCCCGTGCTGACCATCAATCCCCTCGATGACACCCGGCGCGCCGGCACCATCGGTTTGCCGCTGCCGGATACGCAGCTGCGCATCGGCGATCCCCACGACCTCAGCCGCACCCAGCCGGATGGCGAAGCCGGCGAGATCCTCGCCCGCGGCCCGCAAGTCTTTAGCGGCTACCTTGCCGACGCCCCCGCCACCGCCGCCGCCTTCCATGAAGGCTGGTTCCGCACCGGAGACATGGGCGTTCGCGAGCCCGATGGCCATATCAGGTTGGTGGGCCGCATCAAGGAAATCATCATCACCGGCGGCTTCAATGTCTATCCCGGCGAGGTTGAGGAGGCCTTAGCCTCCCATCCTGATATTGCCCAGGCCGCAGTCGTGGGCGTTCCTCGCTCCGATGGTTCAGAGGATGTCGCCGCTTGCGTGGTGCTTGCCCCCGGCGCGCAACTCGACGAGTCTGCCTTGCGCGACCATTGCCGCGGGTTGTTGGCGCGTTATAAGGTCCCGCAGCGCTTCTTTGCCATGGAGACGCTCGCCGCCGACCAGCTGGGCAAGCTGCGCCGCCGCGATGTCCAACGCGATCTCCTCGCCTTGCTCAACCAGGGCTAGCCTTCTTCACGCGCTTCTCGGCGCACCGCCTGTTCGTAGATGCGCTCGGCTCGCTCCTCAAGGTCGTGCTGGGCGCGGGCTTGGGCTTTAGCGGCGGCGTCGGAACGCGGCGGGGCCTGAATATGCCGCGCGGCGTGCAGGCCCAATTGCAGTTCTTTGGCGCGCAGAACCTCCGCATCGATTTTGATGCCCAAAATGAGCATCGTATTAGATAGCCACACGGCCATGAATACGGCCATAATGAGGCTGAAGGCGCCGTAGACGCTGGCACCAGCAAATCGCTGGGTATAGAGAGCGAAAGCTCCCCACACCACCACATTGGCGCTAAGCGCCACTACGGAGCCGAGGGTTATCCAGCGGAAGCGTGCCGGTCGCACATTCGGGGAAAAGTGATACAAGATAGCGATCAAGCTCAGCACGATCACCACGGTGAGCGGGAAGCGCAGCCAATTCCACACTGGCATAAAGATGCCGCCCAAAAAATCCGCGGTGCCTTGCATGTCCAGCTTGCCAGCCAGCGGTTCGACCACACCGCTCACGATGGTATCGCGCAGCAGGTTGGCAAAAAGCACGATGACCGCGCCGATGACCAAGATGATGGTAAGCCCCCACATGAGCGCCCAAGTGCGGATAATCCCGCGGCCTTCTACCCGCCCGTAAACGATATTGGCGGTGCGGGAGAAGGCACGCACGTAGGCCGAGGCGGCAAAAAGAGAAACCAGCACGGATACCACCAGCGCGAAAGTACCCTGGGCTGTGGAACCAATGATGGAGCCCACGAGGTGCTCGGCCTGCTCCGTCATCGAACTGGGCACGTAGTCTGCAATGAACTGCGAAGTTAATTCGTGTACCTCGGCGCGCCGAGAGGAGAAGATGAGCGTGGCTATCGAATAGGCCGCGAGCACCGTAGGGGCAAAGGCCATAAGCGTGAAGTACGTCATCGTGGCCGCACGATCCATCAAAGCATCATGGAAGAAATCGGCCCACACGCGGCGCACCACCAGCCCCGAGCTTTCCTTACGCAAGCGGTTACCGCGGGCCAGGGGGTCCACTTCATCAGTATGACCCTCAATCTTGACCACGGTGGGCGCGGTACTGGGCACAATCTTATCCGCGCCCTCGTAGACGGATTCGCTCACCGGAGTAGCCGCGGCGCTCGACGGAGTGCCGCCAGGCTGTTCAGCAGAAGGCAAGTCCCCAGGGGTGCGTGCGGCGCCAGGAACCTCGGCGGAATCGTCCAGTGTGCTCATATTATCCCAGCGTATGCGGTAAAGAATCTATTTCAGGAAGTGACACTCAGCTGTGATTACACTGGAGAGGCATGACTGAACAGAATGATAAGAAGCTCAACGTTAAGTCCTTCGAACTCGACCACCGCCTAGTCAGCGCGCCATATATCCGCGTGGCCGATCGCACGGAATTGGGCGGCGGCGTCGAAATCATCAAGTATGACCTGCGCTTCTGCCAACCGAACCAGGACCACCTGGATACCAAGGCGCTGCACTCGGTGGAGCACATGATGGCAAACTTCATGCGCAATTACACCGATAAGCTCATCGGTTTCGCCCCGATGGGCTGCCGCACTGGCTTCTACGCCATCACAAACGGCATGGAGCAAGATGAGCTGCTGCGCGCGGTGGAAGGCGCGCTCAACGATATTCTTAACGCTACCGAGGTACCGGCCGCCAACGAAGAGCAGTGCGGCTGGGGTGCGCACCACAGCTTGGAGGGCGCGCAGGAGGCGGCCCGCGCATTCTTGGGCGCTAAGGATGAGTGGCTCCAGGTCATGGCCGCCTAAGCTAGGCGGATGCGCCGGCACGCTAGGTGCCGAACTGAAAACAGCCACGATAGACCCGAAAACCGCGTGGTTAAGGGCGCTATCGTGGCTGCTTTGTAGGTTTTAGGCCCTAGAGCCCGGAGCGAAAAGCAGTCGCGCGCTACTCGTCGAGGGCGAGGCCGATCCACACGGGTTCGGGCACGAGTTCCACACCGAAGGTCTCATGGACACCGTCACGGATGGTGCGGGCAAGCTCCACGATATCGGCGGCCTTAGCCTCGCCGCGGTTGGTCAGCGCCAGCGTGTGCTTTGTCGAGAGCGTGGCCCGGCCGGAGCCCGGGTAGCCCTTGGCAAACCCGGCGCGGTCAATGAGCCAGGCGGCGGAGAGCTTTTCCCGGCCGGTATCTGCAGAGGGGTGGCGGGGCATGGAGTCTGCGGTGGCGTCGCCAAGCGAGGCACGGACCTTGGCCTGGACGGCGTCGGCAAGAGCGGAGTCCACCACCGGGTTGGTAAAGAAAGAGCCAGCGGACCAGGTGTCATGGTCGGTGGGGTCGAGCACCATGCCCTTGCCGCGGCGCAGCTTGAGGACCTGCTCGCGGACCTCGGCCACGGGGCGGCGCTCGCCTGGATTCTGGGTGAGCTGGCCAAAGCGCAGCGGGCGGGACAGGCCCTCGGTATCGAGCTGGAGCTCCACCTCAAGGACCACGGCGCGGCCGGTGAATTTCAGGTTGGAATAGCGATACGCTAGCTCCAGATCGGAGGCGGGGACCCACTCATCGCTATCGGTGCGGCGGTTATAAAGGCGCACGCGGGTAAGGACCTCAGAGATCTCCGCGCCATAGGCACCCACATTCTGCACGGGGACCGCGCCCACGGTGCCGGGGATGCCGGAGAGGCACTCGATGCCACCCAGGCCGAGCTGCACGGAGCGAGCCACCACGTCATCCCAGACGGCGCCCGCCTGTGCGCGCACCATTCCGGTCTCGGTGTCCATAGAGACCTCGTCGAAGTCGAGGATGACCGCGACGAGGTCCACTGCGCCATCGGCCACCAAGAGGTTCGATCCGCCGCCAACGACGATGAATTTCACTTCGGCGTGATCAAGGGCACGCACCACGGCGACGGCGGCCTCTGGCTGCGAGCAGCGCAGTGCGGCCTGCGGTTTTCCGCCTACACGCAGCGTAGTCAGGTCCGCGAAGGTGGCGGCGGGGTCCAGTTCTACCCCGTCGATCTCTGTGAGCTGTTGCGTCAAAGATTTATCAAGCACGCCTACCAAGGTAGTCTGTTAGGCATGTCAACCCGTAGTGAAAACACCGTAACCATCAATCAGCCCATCGAAAAGGTCCACAAGGCGCTGCTCACCAAGGAATACTGGGAGTACATCGTGGCTAACCTCTCCCCCGAGGCGGGCCAGGTGCACGACTTCAGCGATAACGTAGCCACCCTCTTCGAGGTTCTGCCGACCACCCTGCTGCCAGAGGCAGTGCGCGCCATGGTCTCCCAGGACCTGAAGGTCAAGCGCGTGGTTACCGTGGGCGAGCTCAGCGGCGAGGCTGCTGACGTTAACTACACCGCGGATGTCAAGGGCACCCCGGTTGATTTCAAGGGCGATATCTCCCTGGCTGGCGAGGGCGAGATGACCAAGCTGTCCTACGTCAACGAGATCTCCGTCAATATTCCGATGATGGGCGCCGCCATCGAGCCGAAGGTGGGCGAGTCCCTGGCTGAGCTCTTCGATAACGAGGGCAAGCTGACCGAACAGTGGATCTCTGAGAACGCCTAAGTTCTACAGAACCGAAATTTATGGCCGACCACGCACATAATCTGCGCGCTAGCGCAGCTGCGGGTCGGCCTTTTGGCGTTATCACCCGCGGCACCACCAACCACAACCGGCTGCGGCGCTGCGATAGGTGGATGCTCGCGCACCCGGAGATTTCCGCGCTGCTGCGACATGTGGATACCCCGCTGGCGCTCGATGTGGGCTACGGGGCCTCGCATGCGACCACCGTGGAGTGGGCAGAGTGGCTGCGCCGGGCGAATCCGCAGGTAGACGTGCGCGGACTGGAAATCCACCCGGACCGGGTGCTGCCGCCGCGCGATGGCGTGCGCTTCGAGCTGGGCGGTTTTGAGCTGGCCGGCTACCGGCCGCAGCTAGTGCGCGCGTTTAATGTGCTGCGCCAATACGATGTGGACCAGGTGGAAGAGGCCTGGCAGACGGTGTGCTCCCGCCTTGCCCCGGGCGGCTTCTTTGTGGAGGGCACCTGCGATGAGCTCGGCCGGCGCGCGGCCTGGTTACTGCTCGATGCCCATGGTCCGCGGACGCTCACCCTGGCGTGGGACCCGTTTGATGTGGCGCGCCCTTCCGATATTGCCGAGCGCCTGCCCAAAATCCTCATCCACCGCAATGTGCCCGGCGAGCCCATCCACGAGCTGCTTCAGGCCGCCGACGAGGCTTGGGATCGGGCTGCCGGCTGGGCGCCTTACGGTCCGCGCGTGCGCTGGCGTAGGGCACGCGCCATGCTTGCCGACGCCCCCTTTAATATCCACCCCGTCCGCCGGCGCCTGCGCGATAATGTGCTCACCGTGGACTGGGAGTCTGTCGCGCCACGGGACTAAACGCGCGGCGCGCTGATGGCAGCTGGGGAGCTGTGAAGTGCCTAGCAATGTGCCCGAAGGCTCCCGCAGACTTTGCCCCGCGCCGTCTCATGCGCCACACTGGTACGCATGGCTTCGAAGAGATCGGCGGGTTCACTCGCCTGGAAAATCATCATTGGCATCCTTGTAGCACTGCTCGTGCTCATCCTCTTGGCCGAGTTCGGCCTGCGCTGGTTCATCGGTCACCAGATGACCTCGCAATTCAACGAGGCCGCGGAGCAGGAGGGAATCCAGGTCAAAGAAGATCCCTCCGTCAGCTTTGGCGGCAGCCCACTGCTCGTAGGGCTGTTCAAGGGTTCCATTTCCCAAATGGATATGACCACGCCGTCCACCCTGCAAATCGACGGCACTGAGATCAAGGGCCAACCTGCCTCCGAGATCCACGTGGAAGATATGAGCACCGACCAGGAGAATCCGGTAGCCGGCAAGCTACGCGCTTCTACCACCGTGCCGGATGACTACCTGCTGGCATCCTTCCAGAAGGGCATTTCCGAGCAGGCAGGCAGCGAGAAGATAGGCAATATGGTGGTCACGGAGATCACCGCCAACGAGCAAGACCACGTGCTGGACGTGAAGTTTGCCGGCGGCCTTGCCAACCTCTCGCTAGAGCCTACCGCCCACGACGGAAAGCTCGATATCCGCGCTACCGAGGCCTCTATCTTTGGCCTTGAGCTGCCGGATCAGGCCACCGAAGCCATCTCCTCCGCGCTGCAGAACGGCATGTCGGATCAATTCGTGGGTTCTGACATGAACGTCGATTCCGTAGAGGTGCTCGATGGCGAGCTCAAGCTCACCATCACCGGCACCGATGTTCCGATGAATGACATGGATAAGCTGGCCGGCGGCGGTGACTCCGCGGGCCAGGGCGGGGCCACTGGCAATGGCACGCCGCAGCAGGACGCGCAGGAGAAAGCCGCCTAAACCGCAGCGGCGGGAAATTCGAGGACCGGAAGCTTGGCAGCGGCCAACGCCGGTCCTTTTTTCATCTCCTCTTCCCCGGCACCGGATTCCTCGTTGTCCACGGCGGCAGAACTGCGCACAATGAGGCGCTGATAACCGGCCTGCTGTGCAGCCGTAACTGCGGCAGCTGCGGCATCGGCCGCATTTGTGCCCACAGCCCCCGGCACGATGAGGCCCAAGCGGGCCGGATCGGGGCAGGCCTCGCGGATGGCGATGAGCTCGGAGAGCACGGCATTGGCATCCGTCACGGTCTCATCGAGGCTGACCCACACCTCGCTGGCGCCGGATTGAATGGCCAAGCGCGCCTCAGAGGCCTTGATGAGCGTGTGGTGGCGGCCGGTGGGATAGCCGGCGACGGAGATAATATCGGCCGTGCCCACGCCTGCGGCAAGGGAAACATGGTGCGGGGAGACGAGGACGGTGTTATCGGCAGCGCGGTCCTTGACCATCGCGGCTGGGGCAGCAAGCAGATTAAGCATTAGTAGCTGTAATCGCCGTTGATGATGGCCTTGAGCTGCGGGCGCACATCAAACCAGTACACGCCGGTAATGACCGCGCCGATCCAAGACAGAAAGGTCATGCCGGTTGCCATCGCTACCGCCGAACCAGCCAGCAAGCCTACCCACACCCACTTGCCTTGGCGGTCGCCGGCGCGGAAGGCATCCTCGCGCGTGGCGGCGGCAAGCACTGCACCGACGATGGCGGTCAGGGCGAGGATTTGGAAGATGTAGCTGTCTAGATGCAGGGCAAGATTATAAAGGAAATACATGCAGATTAATTCTGTGGGTCGTCGGTGTCGATTACTTCGCCATCGATAATATTATCGCCCTGCGAAGGAGCCGAATCCTGGCCAGGGCGCGCCGCATTCTTCTTTTCCGCACGGCGGGCCTGGGCGGAATTATAGGCGTCCATCACGCCCTCGCGGGTCTCGTTATAAGCGGTAGTGAACTTGCCCTTAGCGGCGTCGAAAGCAGCGGACTCACGGGTGCCATCGGCGGCCTTCTTCACAGTGGCACCGAACTCCTTCGCGGTAGCAGTGGCCTTATCCACCAAGCCCTCCTTGCCGGATGCGCCATAAGGGCTTTTCGCTTGCGCGCCATTAGCGTGCTGGGTGCGTTCTTTTTGCAGGCGGTCACCGAAGTCCTTGGCTACCTCAAAAGCAGCGCTGCCGGCATCTTTCAGGGAATCGAAAATCTTCTTATTATCGCTCATTGCTCATTACTCCTTTTGCCTAAGCACCAAAGATAAGGTGGTTGATCGCGAATATCACCAATCCTGCCAGGGAACCGACGATAGTGCCGTTCAAACGAATAAATTGCAGGTCCTTGCCCACCATGAGCTCGATATTTTGGGAGGCTTCCTCCGCATCCCAGCGCTTGATGGTCTCCGGGATAATAGCGATAATTTCCGGCGCGAATTTCTCCACCGCGTAGCGCGCGGCCTTATCCACGAGCGCATTGGCCTGGGCCAAGAATTCGGAGTCCTCGAGCAGACGGTGCGCCAACTCCTTTACCTTCGCCGTAATCTTCTGGCGCAGGAAAGATTCCGGATCATTGAGCTGGTCAATGAGCGTGGTGGATACCGTACGCCACATGGCAGCCGGCGCCTGCTGCGCTTGATCGGAGGCAAGCATTTCTTGCTTGATTCCCTCGATGCGCCCGCGCATGTCCTCATCCCACTGCAGATCTGAGGCCAGCTTGGACAGGTTACGGCGAATGGCCAGGCGAGCCTCGTGGTTGCCATTGCGGCGCACCTCATCAGCAAATTCCACGAGCTCGGTATAGACCTTCTCCCCCACCATCTCGCGGGCAAAGCGCGGCGCCCACCCCGGCATGCGCTCGTCGATGGCGGTGACCACGGTGGACTCCATACTCAGAATCTTGCCGTGCGCCCACTCAATGAGGTCGTCTTCCAGCGGACGAGCCTTGCCGTCTGCAATATAGCCCTCCAGCAACCTACCCAGCGGCGGGCCCCACTCTGGCTCGGCTAGGCGGTCCATGACTTGGGTGCGGATGAAATGCTCTGCCTCTTCGGGATCCAAATCTGCGACCACGCTGGCGGCACGCTCGCCAATCCACGCGGAGACTTCCTCCGCCTTGCCCGGCTCTACGCCTTGGCGCGCCAGCCATAGCGGCAACTCCGCCTCGCGAACCTTGGCGCTAAGCGCATCCGCGGTCAGGAAGTTCTCTTCCACAAAGTCCTTCAAGGCATCGCCCACGCGGTCCTTATTATTCGGGATCAGCGCTGTATGCGGGATGGGCAGCCCCATCGGCCGGCGAAATAGCGCGGTCACCGCAAACCAGTCCGCCAAGCCACCTACCATGCCGGCCTCCGCCGCTGCACGTACGTAGCCCACCCACACTGGAGCCCCGCTTTCCGACGTCTGCCACCACGAACACCCCAAAAAGATCACCGCCGCACCAATCAGGAACGACAGCGCAATCGCCTTCCACCGGCGCAGGTCCGCACGCCGCGCCTCCTGATTGCCAGCCTGCGGGACGGGAGCAGCACCCGACGATGCCGTTACCGTAGCCGTTTCGAGGCCTTCCTCCGCGCGGTGCGTCATGAGTTCTCCTTGAGATTGTGAAGGTGTATTTCAGCTTCGTTCTATAACACTAGTGCCCACCACGGACATGCAGGGTTGTTGCCGTCATTCCAGCGACTTGTTGAATCGTTACCACGTGCTAGCGTCAGCGTCGTTTAGATGGTGAGAGATCACGCAACCCCCGTCTCCTGCACGGTGAACATGCTAATGGAGGCGGGGGTGACGTCGAGTCAGTACAGAAACTTAGGCACTGCCTGGATTAGGCAAGCACCTTAGTTAACTCGGCCGGTTTCCTTGCGGTACTTGCGGTAGTAGCGGCGGCCGTAGTGGACGGTGCCTACTGCGGCGATGGCCACAACGACTAGGGCGATGATGCCGATGATCGTGGTCAGGGTGTAGTCACCCTCGCCTGCAGTGCCCAGCGGGGTATCCCACACGCCAAGGCCCCAAATGATGATGCCGGCAGCCGGGAGGCAAGACAGGATCAGACCCATGCCCACCCAGGTGGAGGTGCGAAGAAGGGAAGAGTGAGGAGCACCGAAGGATACTGGATCGTAGCCTTCAATGTAGGTGTCCTGAATCTTGCCGGAGAACTCCGGGTAGGTCTCGCTGGCGTAGTCAGCGACTGCGTGGGTGTTATCGCTCATGGCGGAGTCTTTCTGTCTTTCTCTCGTTCCTAGTATTCCTACGGAATAACCTTAGCTTAGTCGTCCTTGCCACGGAAAGCAGCACGTGCACGTTCGCGGGTAACCGCGGATACCGCGGTCAGCGGAACGCCGGCCGGGCAGACATCGGCGCACTCACCGTAGAGGGAGCAGTGGCCGAAGTTGGCTTCCAAGTCATCAACCATGTTGCGGGCACGGCGGCCACGCTCTTCCTTGCCCAACGGCATGAGGGAGAGGTGCACCAGCTTTGCGCCGGTAAACAGGTGAGCCGCACCGTTCGGGCAGGCAGCAACGCAGGCACCGCAGCCAATGCAGGCAGCGTGGTCCAGCGAGTACTCGGAGGTCTCATGGTTGATGTGCATGGTATCCGCATCCGGAGCGGTACCGGCATCCATGGAGACGTAGCCGCCCTGCTCCATCACGTGATCCAGAGCCGCGCGGTCCACGATCATGTCCTTAATGACCGGGTAGGCAGCGGAACGGAACGGCTCCAGTTTAATCGTGTCACCATCGGTGAAGTTGAACAGGCGCTGCTGGCAGGCCGGGGTGTTCTGGCCAGGGCCGTGCGGGCGGCCATTGACGGTCAGGCCGCAGGTACCACAGATGCCCTCACGGCAGTCGGAAGCGAAAGCGAAGGGCTCTTCGCCGCGCTCGATGTAGCCCTCGTTGACGTGGTCCAACAGCTCCAAGATGGACATCTGCTCAGAAGCGTCATCCACCTGGACGGTCTCGAAGTGGCCTTCTTGGGTCGGTCCGGCTTGACGCCAGATCTCAAGTGTCAGTTTCATTACTTGTAGTTCCTTGTCATCAGCGGGATCGAATCAAAGTACAGCGGCTCGGCGTGGCGAATGAATTCGCTCTTATTAGCGCCCGGCTCCCACGCGGAAACAAAGCACCAGTTCTCATCGTCGCGTTCTGCCTCGCCGTCCTCGGTGAGGTGGTCCTCGCGGAAGTGAGCGCCACAGGACTCGTCGCGGTCCAGAGCGTCAACACACATAAGCTCGCCCAGATCCAGGTAGTCGGCAACGCGCAGGCCGTATTCCAGCACCTGGTTCATGTCATTGGCCTCGCCCGGGATGCGGACGTTAGCCCAGAAGTCCTCGCGCAGCTTACGGATCTTGGTGATGGCTTCCTTGAGGTCTTCCACGTTACGGGACACACCGCAGCCGTGGTACAGGATGTCACCCAGCTGGCGGTGGTAGTAGGCCGGACCGTGCGGGTCCTCGCCACGCACGCCCATCAGGCGGTCAATACGCTCCTGTGCCTGTGCCACTGCAGCCTGTGCTTCCTGGGAGTCCTCAGCAAGCTTCTCCTCACCAAGGTGATCGGCCAAGTAGTTCGGGATGGTAAACGGCAGGGTGAACCAGCCATCCACAGAAGCAGACAGCAGGGAGTTAGCACCCAGACGGTTTGCACCGTGGTATGTCCAGGAGCACTCACCGGCGGCAAAGAGGCCGTCGATAGCGGTCATCTCGTTAAAGTCGGTCCACAGGCCACCCATGGTGAAGTGGCAGGTCGGAGCGATACGCATCGGGGTCTCATAAGCGGACTCGCCGATGGCCTCTTCGTACATCTCGATGAGATTAGAGTAGCGCTCGCGGATCTTATCCTTGCCCAGGCGCTCGATGGCGTCACGGAAGTCCAGGTACACCGAGTTGTGCAGCGGTCCAACGCCCAAGCCCTTGTTGATCTGCTGGGAGATGGCGCGGGAAGCAACGTCACGCGGGACCAGGTTGCCGAATGCCGGGTAGCGGCGCTCCAAGAAGTAGTCGCGCTCATCTTCCGGAATCTCATTAGCCGGGCGGTCATCTTCCGGCTTAATCGGAGACCAGATACGGCCATCGTTACGCAGGGACTCCGACATCAGGATGGTCTTGGACTGCCAATCGGAGTTGACCGGAAGACCCGTTGGGTGGAACTGGATGAATGCCGGGGAAGCCAGGTAGGCACCGCTGTCATACGCACGCATCATGGCGCTGGCATTGGAGTTCTTTGCCAGGGTGGACATGTGGAACACGTTGCCGTAGCCGCCAGTACCCAGGATGACGGCGTGACCGGTGAAGGCGGTGAGTTCACCGTTAATCAGGTTGCGGGTGACGATGCCGCCCGCACGCTTCTTACCGCCATCGTTATAGGTGATGATTTCCTGCAGGTCGTGGTGAGCGAAAAGCTCCACATTGCCCAAGCCGATCTGGCGGTAAAGCGCAGAAGTGGTGGACAGCTGCAGCTGCTGGCCTGTTTGGCCACGGGTGTAGTAGGTGCGGGATACCTGCACACCACCGAAGGAACGGGTAGCCAAGGTGCCGCCGTACTCGCGGGCGAATGGTGCGCCGATGGCGTTCATGTGGTCAATCACGCGCACGGACTCGTTGGCCAAGCGCCAGCAATCGGACTCGCGGCAGCGGTAGTCGCCGCCCTTCACGGTGTCCTTGGTGTGGCGGTAGGTGGAGTCATTGTCCACCTTCTTGGCACGGGAGGAGTTAACACCACCCTGTGCGGCGACGGAGTGCGCACGACGCGGGGAGTCATGGAAGGTGAAGACCTTCACCTTGTAGCCCAGCTCGCCCAATGCGGCCGCGGCGGAACCGGCGGACAGGCCGGTACCAACCACGAGAACCTCAAACTTGCGACGGTTCAGCGGGGATACCAGCTGCATGTGGTCCTTTTGGTGGGACCACATATCCTTCATCGGCACGCCGTGCGGCTCTTTAGATTCGAGGATCTTGCCGGCGGTGACGCCCGGAACAATGGACTGTGGGTGCGAGAAATTTGGGTGCTCGCGCTTGAGTTCAGTATTAGTCATGGGTTTCTAACTCCTTTAGCTGACCAAGCCCAGGGCAACGGACAAAGGCATAACGATGTTGCCGATGCAGACAACGGCCGGGATAACGTACGCCAGGATCAGGAAGGTCTGACGCCACTTCGCACCGGTGATACCCAGGTCAGAAGCGGCGAGGCGAATGCCGTGGGTGAGGTGCAGGAACAGGAAGCACATGGCGATCACATACACGATGGTGACCGGCCAGCGGCTGAAGGTAGCAATCATGTTGGCCTTCACCGCACCCTCTGCGAAGTCACCTGGGGCGATGGGCTGTACGCCCATGGTCAGGTCCAGCAGGTGGAAGATGATGAACAGCAACAAGACGATGCCGGAGACCAGCATGGTCTTGGTGGCGAAGGAATCTAGGCCACCCATGAGGTTGCTGCGGCGGAACTTGCCGCGGGATGCCTTGGAGCGGGTAGTCAAAGCGATAGCGCCGTAGATATGGGCGATGATGGCAACCAGCAGGACGGCGCGAATGATCCACAATGCGCCCTCATGCGGGAACAACGGCTCGCCCATGGAGCGCAGGAATGCGCCGTATTCATCCAGCGCCTCTTCGCCGCCGTGCGCCGGCAAGTACAACTTCAGGTTGCCGGCCATGTGGCCAACAACGAAGAGGGCGAAAAGCAGGCCAGTGACGGCCATGATGAGCTTCAGAACCCAGGAGGGCACTCCCGGCTTCTGACGGATTGGTTCGTTAGTAATGTGGCCGTGAGCTACTGCCTCACGGTCGGGATTTCTTAAAGTCATGACACCTCCATTGTCGTCCTCACCTTAACCGGGCTTAACCGCTGGTTACCAGTCAATTCCGGCGGTGTTTCACCTAACGGTACGGCGGTACGGTTAAAGTCAGAATTCTTTTAGGTAAGGGTTGCCTTAAAAGCCTCGGGGCAAAACGTCACTACCTTGGCTGCTCGGAATTCCGCAATATTGACGTTGCGTAATTTCCTCCGCACTTGTGAACTTGGTCACCCGGTGTTACTGGAGTGACCACCTTACCCCTTTATGCGTCAAACTTTCGCATGAAACCCACATGCAGCCCACAGGGAGGTGAACATTCTTTGCAAGATCTTTGCGATTAGGGTGCACACCCGCAGGCCAGCCAGTAACCTTGCCGGCATGAGTAAGACGTATGTGGGATCCCGCCTTCGCCAGCTTCGCCGTGAGCGCGATCTCAGTCAGGCTTCCCTTGCTGCGACGCTGGGGCTCTCTGCCAGCTACGTCAATCAGATCGAGCACGACGTCCGCCCGCTCACCGTCCCGGTGCTCCTGCGCATCACGGAGGTCTTCGGCGTCGATGCCACCTTCTTCTCCCGTGACGATGACTCCCGCCTTCTTGCCGAGATCCAGGACGTCATCCAGGACAAGGAGCTCTGCCCCTCCCCTGTCGAGCTGCAGGAGCTCTCCGAGCTCGTCTATAACCACCCCACCGTGGCTCGCACGCTGGTGGATGTCCACCGTCGCTACCGCAATGTGCGCGATAAACTCTCGCTAGCCACCGATACCCGCCGCACCACCGAGGCCACCCAGGCCTTATCCATGCCGCACGACGAGGTGCGCGACTTCTTCTACGCTCGCCAAAACTACTTGGACAACCTGGACCACCATGCAGAGCAGCTTGCCGACGCCCTCTCGGTCACCCACTTCGGCATCCGCGACACCGAACACGCCCTCGCGCAGCGCCTGCGTGATCGCCACAACGTAGATATCCACATCACTTCCCAGATGGATGGCACGCTACACAGCTTTAACCGCGACACCGGCGAGTTCCGGCTCGCGTCGCGCCTGAGCGAAGGCCAGCGCGCCTTCCGCATGGCCGCGGAGCTGAGCTTCCTCGAGGCCGGGGAGGACATCGCCGCCCTAGTGAAGGAGGAACCGTTTACCTCGGATGCTTCACGCAACCTCGCACAGCGCGGCTTGGCTAGCTACTTCGCCGCCGCCACCGTGATGCCCTATGTACTGATGCATTCCGAAGCCGAGCGCTCCGGCTACGACGTAGAATACCTCTGCCAGGTCTTCGGCGTGGGCTATGAATCCGTGGCCTCCCGCCTGTCCACCCTGCAGCGCGATAACCTGCGCGGCATTCCTTTTACTTTTGTCCGCGTCGACCGCGCAGGAAACATGTCCAAGCGCCAATCCGCCACCGGCGTGCACTTTTCCAATAATGGCGGCACCTGCCCGCTGTGGAATGTCTACGAGACCTTCACCCAGCCCGGCATTATCTCCCGCCAGCTGGCCCAAATGCCCGATGGCCGCAACTACCTGTGGATTTCACGCGCCGTCCAGCACCACCAAGGGCGTTTTGGCGATACCGATAAGCTCTTCGCCATCGGGCTAGGCTGCGAAGCCCGCCACGCCGACCGCACCGTCTACGCCGAAGGTCTCGACCTCACCGACCTCTCCTCGGCCACCCCCATCGGCTCCGGCTGCCGCACGTGCCCGCGCGAGAACTGCGCGCAACGCGCCTTTCCGCCCATCAATGAGGTCATCAACGTCGATGCCCACCGCTCCGCAGTTGCGCCGTATTAGCGTCTTGGGCGCCAATCGACCTACTCGAAAACTACTCGAAAACTACTCGAAAGCTACTCGAAAGAGCTCGTTTCGAGTAAATAACGTTATGACCTGCCGGTTTGGCAGTACTCGAAGCCTACTCGAAGCCTACTCGAAATCTACTCGAAAAATTTTCGAGTAGAGTTACGCTTATGAGCTACGACCCCCAGTCCCCATATGCCTCATCATGGGAAAAGCTACTGAGCCAGCCAGAAGATCAATGGTTTGACCGAAAATCTTTTAAAATTCAACCCAAAGATCTCGCAAAAGCGTTAGTAGCGTTTGCCAACGCGGAGGGTGGGATCATCGCCGTCGGGATTACAGACCGCACTTTGGATGGCCTACCTTCCGCCAAACAGGCTAACCAACTGCGTCAAGCTCCCCATGAATTCACGGATCCCACTACCAGGTATGAAGTCAAAATCGTCGACATTCCAGATCCAGGATCGCACTCCCCATCAACCAAAGGGCCAGCGCAAATATATCTGTTTCATGTCTTCCCAACAGAGAACGTCCACTACACAACCGCAGGAGAGTGCTACCTAAGGGTTGGGGACCAAACACAGAAGCTCAAAGCCGATGACATACTGGAGTTGCGCTATACCAAAGGCGAGCAAACCTTTGATTCCACGGAAGTCAGCGGAGCCAACGTTGTGGACCTGAATGACGAATCCGTAGCTAGCTATGCACATTCTCTAGGCTCCTCCACTCCTATCGATGCGCTTAAGGCGCGGGGCCTTCTCCGCCAGCCCGACCGCCCCACTGTCGCGTCCGTCCTCATGTTTGGAAAATCACCACAGCTATATTTCCCAAACGCACATATTCGCGTGCTCAAGTTTGAAGAACCTGATCGCCTACCTGGACGTCAACAGCAGCTGGCCTTCGGCAAGCGCTTCGAAGGAACAATTCCACAACAACTAGAAAAGGCTCGAGAGACCATCATGTCACTCTTGCCCGAAGTTGAAAGAAAAGGTACCGGCCTACATTTTCAACGCGAGACTCTAATTCCACCCGATGTATGGCTCGAAGGTCTAGTAAATGCGGCAATCCACAGGTCTTATTCGAACAGTGGAGACCATATTCGCTTTGAAATTTTCCCCGATAAGATCACAATTTCCTCACCAGGCCGCTTTCCCGGCCTAGTAGACCCTTCTAAGCCAGAAGAAATTGCTCGATTCGCTCGCAATCCGCATATCGCCCGTGTGGCAGCTGAATAAAAAATCGGCCAAGAACTCGGCGAAGGAATTAGAAGAATCTACAGCGAAATGCGGCTCGTAGGACTATCGGATCCCATCTATAAACAAACATCGGGCTCGGTGATTCTAACGCTCCCAGCACAGAAACGGGTTCCCGCTTCTGTGCTCGATAGTCTCCCTAAGGGCGCCGAGGAAGTTCTTCATACGCTGCAACTACATTCCCGACCCCTAGGGACTCGAGAAGTTTCTGAACTAACCGATCTCAGCGTTCCTACTGCTCGCACCGCCCTACAGCAGCTCAGGAGAGCCGGCCTAATTTTCTGGCACGGCACATCCCCCAAAGACCCACGCGCCACGTGGTCCGCCACCGAAAATATTTAACACTTATTCAATGCTCGGCAGTACTCGAAAGCTACTCGAAAGAACTCTTTTCGAGTAAATAACGTGCTGAACTGGCGGTTTAGCAGTACTCGAAAGCTACTCGAAAAATTTTCGAGTAGCAGTGAGGGTTGCGCGCGTTATGCACACAAAGAGCATCGGCACCGCTGATCCTCCTGCCCCGTGTGGGCGGAGGAGGATCAGCGGTGCCGATGCTGTTGCCGTTGTGGTGTGCCGAGGTCCTAGCCTCCCGGTGGTGGTGGGAGAAAAGGTGGACGTCGGCAAGCAGCCCTGCTTAGAGGTTAATCATGTGGCCGCCAATACCCTCGGCAGCTTCCTTCATGGCCTCAGAGAGGGTCGGGTGGGTGTGAACGTTGCGGCCGATTTCCTCAGCGGTAAGGTCGAAGCGCTGCGCCAGGGTCAGCTCTGGCAGCAGCTCGGAAACGTTGGAGCCCACCATGTGGCCACCGATGAGCTCGCCGTACTCGCCGTCCGCGATGAGCTTGACAAAGCCCGCGGTCTCATTGAGGCCAGCAGCCTTGCCGTTAGCGGAGAACGGGAAGGTAGCGACCTTAATGTCGCGGTCCGCGAACTTCTCCTTGGCAGCCTCTTCGGTGTAGCCGAAGGAAGCGACCTGCGGGTTGCAGAAGGTAGCGCGCGGCATATTCATGTAGTCGCCCAAAAGCTGGGTCTCCACGCCGGCGATGGTCTCTGCAGCCACAACGCCCTGGGCCTCAGCAACGTGGGCGAGCTGCAGCTTCGCGGTGACGTCACCGATGGCGTAGATGTGGTCGACGTTGGTACGCATGGTGTCATCGATGGCAATAGCGCCGCGCTCGGTGAGCTCAACGCCGGTGTTCTCCAGGCCGAAGCCCTCGGTGCGCGGGGCGAAGCCGATGGAGATCATGGCACGGTCCACGGTGAGAGTGTCCTGCTTGGAGCCGTCCTTGGACTCCACCTCAACGGTGACATTATCGCCGTTGTCCTTCACGGAGGTGGTCTTGTAGCCGGTCAGCAGCTTGACGCCGAGCTTCTTGTACTCCTTGGCAATGGCCTTGGAGACGTCCTTGTCCTCGTTCGGTAGGACGCGATCCATGAACTCCACGATGGTGACGTCCACGCCGTAGTTGGACAGAACATAAGCAAACTCCATGCCGATGGCGCCGGCGCCGACGATGACCATGGACTTCGGGGCCTCATCGTTGAGGATCTGCTCCTCGTAGGACACGATGTTGCCGCCGAGCTCTACGCCCGGCAGAGACTTGACCACGGAGCCGGTAGCGATGATGCAGTCATCGAAGGTGACGGTCTTACCCTTGTCATCACCATCGGTGATTTCGATGGTCTTATCGTCCTTGAAGGAGCCAAGACCGTTGATCTCGGTGATCTTGTTCTTCTTCATCAGGTAATGGACACCCTTGACGATGCCCGCGGAAACCTTGCGGGAACGCTTGTGGGCAACACCGAAGTCGAAGGAGACATCGCCGGAAATGCCGAAGTCCTTGGCCTCGTGGTTGAAGGTGTGGGCAACCTCAGCGTTCTTCAGCAGCGCCTTGGAAGGGATGCAGCCTACGTTGAGGCAGACACCGCCCCAGTACTGCTTCTCGATTACGGCAACTTTCTTACCAAGCTGAGCTGCACGGATGGCGGCCACGTAGCCGCCAGGGCCCGCGCCGAGTACTACTACGTCATAATGTTCATTAGTCACGCCCTTTAGGATACGTAACTTTCCCCTCCATGTCGCGCATTGGGTCACACTCTTGTGCCCGAGTACCCCACGCTTCGGGGGTAAAACGCACAAAGGCCCTGCACGGGGGCGTCGGCAAGCGCGCGACGACGTGCAGGGCTATGGGCTCGGTGTTTTAGAACAGGCCGAGAGCCAATGCGGCGGCGGAGGACATGGAGGAACCCATGTGCAGGAACTGGCCCAGAACTTCATTGATGGATACGAGGATGGAATCGAAAATGTTCATTATGCTTCTTTCTGTGTTTTTACTTGCCTAGAGCGAGGGATGGGCTCGTGAATGGGCCCGCATTATTCACACGTTTAGTACTAGCGGAGATTGTAGCGCCACCGTTACATACGCGCTGCGTTCAGAATTATGACACACAAACCACATGCGACACAGGTTTTGCTACATTAAAAGGGCTATTAAGGCATAGAGTCTTGCTAACACTCCCGCTATGCGGAACGATACCTACTGAGAAGATTCTCTTAATTCGAGGAAGCTAAAAATATGCATACTTTGCGCTCTATCGGCTCCAGCGTCGCAGGCATCGCCATCGCGGCAGGAGTCCTCTCCGCCCCTATCGCCTCCGCCGTCGAGCCGGCCGAGATCCAGGGTGACGCCACCCCGTCCACCATCCGCGAGGTTAACCTCACCGACTCGGCGGATGCGGAAAACATCAACTACGCCATCACCACCGAAGGTGAAAACCGCGTGGTGGATATTGCCGAGCTGAAAGATAAGGACAAGTGGAAGGGCTACGCCTTCGGCCACAAGAGCGGCCAGGGCAAGCACTACGGCAACCACGTTAAGGCCCTGACCGCCACCTCCGCCGCCATGGGCGGCCGCGAGGTTCCGCTGGCGGTCATCACCCCAGACGGCAATTTTGATAAGAAGCGCCCCACCCTGTACCTGCTCAACGGCGCCGGCGGCGCCGAGCAGGGCATGGACTGGCTGACCGCCACCACCAACCACGACATCGACCCTGAGACCGAGGGTATGCAGGACATGGTGGACTTCTACACGTCCAAGGACGTCAACGTGGTCATCCCCCAGGCCGGCGCCTTCTCCTATTACACCGACTGGGTATCTTCCCCGAATAGCGGCTACCTCAAGGGCCCGCAGAAGTGGGAAACCTTCCTCACCAAGGAGCTGCCGGACGCACTGGAGAAGCACATCGGCGGCAATGGCAAGCGCGCGATTGCCGGCATGTCCATGTCCGCGACCTCCTCCCTGCTACTGGCGGAGCACAACCCGGGCTTCTACAACGCCGTGGGCTCCTTCTCTGGCTGCGCTGCCACCTCTCGCCCACTGCCGCGCCTATACACCCAGCTGACCGTCAACCGTGGCGGTGGCTCGGCCGACCAGATGTGGGGCGCTATGGGCAGCGAGTACAACGTGTACAACGATGCCTTGGTGAACGCTAACCCGAATAACCTGGGCAAGTCCGAGACCTATGTTTCGGTCAACTCCGGTCTGGGCGGCGCCAATGACTGGGGCGCTAAGGGTTCGTCCACCCTCATCGTTGAGGGCGGCGTCATCGAGGCCGCGATGAACTCCTGCACCCATGACCTCAAGGCCAAGATGGACTCCCAGGGCATGAAGGCGGACTGGAACTTCCGCAATACCGGCACCCACTCCTGGCCGGGCTGGCGCAATGACCTCTTCACCTCCTGGGCAACATTCGAGCGCGGCTTTAACAAGGACGCTGCAGAACGACCGGCCGCACCGGCGGTAGAGGCTAATGAGCTTTCCATCGAGGCACCGCAGGCCGAGGAAGATGCGCAGGTTAAGGACGCCCCGAGCGCCGCTGACCAGTCCCCGGACAAGGACTTTGTCGAGGGCAAGGACGCAGAGGGCGCAGCGGCTCCGAACGCTGCGGAGGCTGCAGCGGCCGCCGAGGCTGCTGTCGCTGCCGAATAATCAGGAATTCATTAACTACAGGAAAGAAGCACTATGAAGCGCCTTAGCTCCATCCTGGCCGCCACCGCCGTGTGCGCCGGCCTAGCATCCGCCCCGCTGGCGGGGGCCGCACAGCTCACCCCGCAGCAGGTAGCAGGCAACGCTGCCCAGTCCACCTTGGCCCCGTTGGAGGTCACCCCGGAGCTGGAGCAGCAAACTTGGTACCAGAAGTACAAGGACGATCCGCGCGTCGAAAAGCTGCAGGCCACCTCCCCGGCCATGAACGGCCGCAAGATTCCGCTGGCTGTCATTCGCGCGACGGACGAGAACCGCCCGACCATCTACCTGCTCAATGGCGCAGGCGGCGCGGAGCAGGACATGGACTGGCTGAAGCTTTCCGATGCCGTCGATTTCTACCACTCCAAGAACGTCAACGTCGTCATCCCGCAGGCCGGTGCTTTCTCCTACTACACCGACTGGGTATCCGAGCCGAACTCCAAGTACCTCAAGGGACCGCAGAAGTGGGAAACCTTCCTTACCAAGGAACTGCCGGGCGCCATCGAGGGCCACATCAAGGCCGATAACCACCGTGCCATTGCGGGCATGTCCATGTCCGCAACCTCCTCCCTGCTGCTGGCGGAGCACAACCAGGGCTTCTACGACGCCGTCGGTTCCTACGCCGGCTGTGCGGCTACCGCTTATCCGGTAGAGCACAAGGCCGTTGAGCTCACCGTCAACCGCGGTGGTGCGACCACGGAGCAGATGTGGGGCCCGTTCGGCTCCCCCACCAACCGCTATAACGATGCGATGATGAACCACGAGAAGCTGCGCGGCACGGAGCTGTACATCTCTTCCGGTTCCGGTCTGGCCGGCAAGGAGGATACCTTCTCCTATAATGTGGCTAAGGGCTACAGCCCTGCCACCGCTGCTTTGGGCTCCGCTCAGCTGCAGGTGGAAGGCGGCGCCATCGAGGCTGGTGTGAACTACTGCACCCACAACTTCAAGGCTAAGCTGGACCAGGCTGGCATCCCGGCAACCTACAACTTCCGCAATACCGGCACCCACTCCTGGCCGCACTGGATTGCGGACCTTAAGGACTCCTGGCCGGTCTTCGAGCGCGCTTTCAATAAATAAGCTCGTTTCTTTCCACGGCTAAAAGGGCGGTAGGCTTGCAGCATTATGAAGTTGCTTCCTACCGCCCTTTCGCGTGCCCACACTGATCCTTATACCGGCGTGGCTTTTAATCTCGGTTTCGAGGTTTCCCACTACACGCTGGATCTGACCTACCGCGTGGAGCCCAACCTGCTCCACGGCGAGGCTATTTTGGCCATCCGGGCCCATGAAGATTTGGCGTCCCTGACCCTGGACTTAGGCGAGGCGATGGTGGCCCGGCGCGTGACCGCACAGGGTGCGCCACGGGTAGCTAAATTCCGCCAATCCTCCGGGAAGCTGCGCCTGCGTTTCGCAGAAGAGATTGCGGCAGGCACGGAGTTTGAGCTGGTGATTCGCTATGGCGGCAGCCCGCGGCCAATCCGCACCACCTGGGGCGAGATCGGCTGGGAAGAAACCGAGTCCGGTTCGCTGGTGGCCAGCCAGCCCAATGGCGCGCCGAGCTGGTTCCCCTGCGACGATACTCCTTCTGCCAAGGCACTCTATGACATCATCATTACGGCCGATGATCCCTTCATCGTGGTATCTAATGGTGACCTTGTCTCCCGCAGGGCGGGCGGTTCCACCACGCGCTGGCACTACCGCACCCGCGAGCCCATGGCCACCTACCTGGCGACGGTCCAGGTAGGTGAGTTTTCCAGCTTCGCCTTGGGACCTTCCACGCGCGCTTGGGCGCCGGCTGAGTTGCGCGATCGCGTGCTGGATGAATTTGTCCAGCAGCAGGAAATGGTGGACTTCTTCTCCTCCCTCTATGGCCCGTATCCATTTGTGGATTATCAGGTGGTCATCACGGAAGATGAGCTGGAGATCCCGCTGGAGGCGCAGGGCCTGTCCATCTTTGGCTCCAACCACATCAAGGGCGACCACGCCTTCGAGCGCCTTATCGCGCACGAACTTTCCCACCAATGGTTTGGCAATTCCGTAGGCCTGGGCGAGTGGAAGGATATCTGGCTCAACGAGGGCTTTGCCTGCTACAGCGAGTGGCTATGGGCCGAGCACAAGGGCGAGATCACCGCGCACGAGGCGGCGCGTTCCCACTACCACGTCTTGGGACGCAAGGCACAGGACCTCACCGTTTCTGATCCGGGTGCGCGCGATATGTTCGATGACCGCGTGTATAAGCGCGGAGCTTTGACCGTGCACGCCATCCACCGCTTGCTTGGCGACGCCTTCTTTACCACCCTCCGCAGCTACCTCACCGAGCACCAACATTCGGTGGTGGAGCCTTCCATGTTGCTAGATACCTTCCGCGCCGCCGCTCCTGATGCAGCGCTTTTCGACGCCACCGTAGACGCCTGGCTCAACCAGAAGACCCTTCCCCCCTTCCCGAATTAGTGGTTTTGGCCCCGCTTTGCGGGGTTCAGTCTACGTTTGTTTGGGGAATGTCTAATCTATTGACCAATTCCTTCTTTCCTGTTGACGGGGTGTTTTATCTGGGTAAAATAGAACATGCAAACGAACAGGAAGGGAGGGATCATGCAAACCACCAAGCACGCGGAGATAGACTCCGCCATCGCACAGGTTGCCACTGGGCTAACCCAGCTGCGCAGCCTCATGCAAGATCCCTCCGATCTGTCTTTCGAGCTCCTTCATCCACATTTCGAACACTTAGAGCGGGCGCTAGGAAATAAGTCCGCCATCGACGCCGCCTTCGCTTTCATCGCGGAGCGGGATGACGCCGGCCGCCGCGTTGGTTCTTCCAAGGCCAAGGACTACCTGACCACACGCCTAGGCCTTACCGATGCCGAGGCCGCCGCCCGCCTCCGAAATGGACGCAACCTCTTCGCACCCATCCCCGATCCGGAGCCGGCTCCCCCTGCGGACCCCGATGCCGACGAAGCCGCACGCGCCCAGGCCGAAGAGGAAGCTCGCCGCCGCGCCGACCGCGAGCGCCGCGAGGAAGAGAAGCGCCGCAAGAAGCTCTTCGAGGAAGAGCCTATCCCCGAGCGCATCCTCAACCTCATCGAGAACGAACTGCGTAGCCTCAGCAAATACGCCATCCCCGGACCGAGCGAGCTGCGCAACCAAGCCCTCGAACAGGCCAAGCGCCGCTCCTTCGATTCCCTGCGCGAGTGGCTGCGTAAGGCAGTTCGCAAGGCAAATAAGCACGCCCTTAATCCTGCCGGCGAACCCGACCCACACGCCGCTACCCGCAAGCGCCGCTTTAGCATCTCCCGCCAAGATGCTGACGGCGGCGTACACATCTCCGGCTACCTC